>OY969122.1:0-2534965 GCA_963698085.1 uncultured Solirubrobacterales bacterium | reverse complement strand
CGCCCGCCTACCTTTTTTAGGCTGATTTGCAGGTCTTTTCGGAACCCTGGGCCCAACGGTCGGAAGAAGCTCCCGGAAGGCAAGGACCAGCGCGGCGGTCTCGGCCGGCTTCTCGACGTTGGGGGAGTGGCCGGCGCCCGCGATCAGCTTGGTTTCGGCCCCTGCCGCGCGGTAGGCGTCCAGTGCCGCCTGCGGGTCGTTGGCAATCTGCTCCTCGGCTCCCATGATCGCCAGCGTTGGCTTGCCGGTCGCGGCGACGCGCTCGGGCAGGGGTTGCTCGCCGGTGTACTCCTCGAAGCCGTCGTGCGAGCCGTCATAGGAGCTGTAGGTCATCCGCTTGACGTCCTCGACGAAGGCGTTGGGGACCGGGAATCCGGGCGCAAAGGCGACCTTGAGACCGTCGCTGATCGAGAAGTCGGGCTTGACCCGCCAGAGCGTCTGGCCGACCACCGGCATGAACGGCAGCTCGCCGATGAAACCGACGTCGCCGTAAGAGGTGTCGGGGATGCTGTCGATGATCACGAGGCGATCGACCAGCTGCGGTGATTGCTCGGCGAGGGCGATCGACACGGGGCCGCCGAGCGAGTGGCCGACGACCTCGGCGGCGCGCACGCCAAGACTTCCCAGCGCTTCGGCCACCAGGTTTGCCTGCTCTGGGATCGTGTAGCCGGAGGTCGGCTTCTCCGAGCCACCGTGACCGCGCAGATCCATCGCGATCACCCGGTGCTCCCGGGCAAGCAGCGGAATCATGTCGTCCCACCAGTTGATCGAGCAGGTGAAGCAGTGGATCAGCACGATCGGCCTGCCGGTAGGGGGACCCTTCTCGACTACCTGGAGATCGCCGCCGGAGAGGTTGAGGATGCGGCCGGCGGGCACACTTACCTCAGCCGTCTTGGTTTCGCCGTCGGTGACCAGCGCGTTGATGCCGATCAGAACCGCAAAGGCGACCGCAACGCCGATCAGGATCTTCCAGCCCCGTCCCATAACGCAGGTACCCTAGCCGGAACATGGAGAAGTTCGTAATCGACGGAGGCGCGCCACTCTCGGGCGAGCTGACAGCAGCCGGCAACAAGAACGCGGCCCTGCCGATCCTCGCCGCCTGCCTGCTCACCGAGGAGGATTCTGTTGCTGCACCGTTTGCCGCGCATCCGCGACACCGAAGCGCAGATCGCCCTGCTCGAACGGCTCGGCGTCGAGGCCGCCTGGATAGGTGACAACAGCCTGCGCCTCTGCGCCTCGGCTGTCAGCGACGTCTCCGTCGACGAGGAGCTCTCGAACAAGATCCGCGCTTCGTTCCTGCTCGCCGGGCCGCTGCTCGCCCGTTTCGGCGAGGCGCGCATGCCGCCTCCCGGTGGCGATTTCATCGGTCGCCGGCGATTGGACGCGCACCTCGATGCCTTTGCAGACCTGGGGGCAAGTGTGGACGGCAACCGCTCGATCGAGCTGCACGCACCCCAGGGCGGCCTGCGGCCGTGCGCGATCTTCATGGACGAGCCCTCGGTGATGGGAACCGAGAACGCCTTGATGGCGGCGGCGTTAACGCCTGGCCCGACGACGATCTCCAACGCCGCCTGCGAGCCGCACGTCCAGGACCTTGCCCGCCTGCTGACCGCGATGGGCGCGGAGGTGGCGGGGATCGGTTCCAACGTGATGACGGTTTATGGGCGAGACCGGCTCGGCGGTGCCGAGCACACGATCTCCCCAGATCACATCGAGGTCGGCAGCTTCATGGCGCTCGCTGCGGCAACCGGCGGCGAGCTGCGGATCCGCGAAACGGCACCTCAAGATCTGATCATGGTGCGGCGCCAGTTCCGACGGCTTGGTCTCGAGTCGACGATCGAGGAGAACGACGTGATCGTCCCGGCCGGGCAGCGGTTGCGGGTGAAGGCCGACGTCGGCGACGCGATCCCGAAGATTGAGGACGGGCCGTGGCCCGCCTTTCCCGCCGACCTCACCTCGATCGCGCTGGCGCTTGCGACCCAGGCTGACGGCGAGATCCTGATCTTCGAGAAGATGTTCGAGAACCGCCTCTTCTTCGTCGACAAGCTGGTCGCGATGGGCGCTCGGATCACGCTTTGCGATCCCCACAGGGCGATCGTCAGCGGTCCGAGCCGGCTTCACGCGGAGCGAGTCGAGAGCCCCGACATCAGGGCGGGCATGGCGATGCTCATCGCCGCCCTGGCTGCGGAGGGAACGTCTGAGATCGGCAACATCCGCCAGATCGATCGCGGCTATGAGTCGATCGACGAGCGCCTGCGCGGCCTCGGCGCCCGAATTGAACGGACCTCTGCGGAGATCCCGGC
Organism: uncultured Solirubrobacterales bacterium; assembly: GCA_963698085.1. Lineage (GTDB taxonomy): Bacteria > Actinomycetota > Thermoleophilia > Solirubrobacterales > 70-9 > VRUE01. The sequence continues at coordinate 2,532,662 of OY969122.1, read as the reverse complement.
TTAGCCGTTTCGCCAGCGGCGCTCTCGTAAGGTCCCCCCGATGATCCACCCGATCCCCCCAGGGACGCGCGACATCCTCCCCGACGAGATGCGGGAGCTGCGCATCCTGCACCGCGCCATGATCAAGGTGTTCGAGAGCCGTGGCTACGGCGAGGTGGCGACGCCCGCGATCGAGTACGACGAGGTGCTGGCTCGTGGCGATGGTCGCACCGCCGATTCGGCCTATCGCTTCTTTGACGAGCGAGGCGACCTGCTCGCCCTGCGCTCGGACATGACCGTGCCGATCGCGCGCCTCGTCGCGTCGCGCTACGCCGATGCCGAGCGGCCGTTGCGCTTCTGCTACCTGGCCAACGCGTTTCGCGCCGTACGGCCGCAACGCGGCCAGATGCGGGAGTTCGCGCAGGCCGGGGTGGAGCTGATCGGAGCGCCGGCGCCCGCCGGCACCGCCGAGGTGGTGGAGGTCCTCGAGGCCACCCTTGACGCGGCCGGGCTGGATCGGGCGGTAATTGGGCTCGGCGACGCCGATCTCTACCGGCAGCTGCTGGCCGAGCTCGGCGTCGAAGGCGAGGAGCGCGACTCGATCCTTTCCCGCCTTGCCACACACGATCTCGTCGGTCTTGAGGCAGAGCTTTCACGGGCCGGTATCGCCGCTGAGCAGGTCGACACCTGCGTCGCCCTCTCGCAGCTGCGCGGCGGGCGCGAGGTTCTCGAGCAGGCGCGCGCGATTGGTGGCCAGGCTGTGGAGCGCGCGACGGCGCGCATCGGCGAGACCTTCCAGGCGCTGGAGGAGCGCGGGATCGCGGGACGCGTCCAGGTCGACCTCGGCCTCCTGCGTGACCTCGGCTATTACAGCGGCGCCATCCTCGAGGTCTACGACCCCGCATTGGGACACGTCCTCGGTGGTGGCGGGCGCTACGACCAGCTGCTGAAGCGCTTCGGCCTCGACCTGCCCGCGGCCGGCTTCGCCCTTTACCTGGAGCGGGTCCACCTCGCCCAGGCCGAGGAGGAGTCGCGGCGGAAGGGGGGCCCATGAGCGTCGAGGTCGCCGGCGTCGCCGGCGCAAAGCCAGACGGACCGCTGAAGCTGGCGGTGCCGCGCGGAGCGCTGCTCGAGGGCACCCTCGACGCGCTCGACGCTGCCGGCGTCGATACCGCGGCCGCCCGCGGCTCCTCGCGGGCGCTGATCTTCCCCGGCGAGAAAATCAGCCTGGTGACGATGCGCCCTTCCGACGTTCCGACCTACGTCGAGGCCGGTGCCGCCGACGTCGGCATCACCGGCAAGGACGTGCTGCTCGAGCAGGCGGATCGCATGGTCTACGAGCTGCTCGACCTCGGCTACGGGCGCTGCCGCATGGTGCTCGCCGGGCGCAAGGGCGACGAGAGCCTCGGCGAGTCGCAGCGGCGCTTGGGGATGATGCGGATAGCGACCAAGTACCCGCGCATCGCCGAACGTCATTTCGAGTCGACCGGGCGACAGGTGGAGACGATTGAGGTAAAGGGCTCGGTCGAGCTGGCGCCGCTGATCGGCCTCGCCGACGGCATCGTCGACCTGGTCGCGACCGGCCGCACCCTGGAGGAGAACGAGCTTGAGGTGCGCGAGGAGATCGTCGAGTGCACGGCGCGCTTCGTCGCCAACCGAGTCGCCCACAAGCTGAGGGGACCGGAGATCGACGCGCTGACTGCGAAGCTGCGCGAGGCGTCGGCACGATGAGGGTGCGGCGATTCAAGTGGGAGGGTGCGGCGAGCACCGCTGCCGAGGTTCGATCCTGGGCGGCGCCGGAGGCGCCGGAGGTCGACGTGACGCCGATCGAACGCGCGGTTCGAGAGAACGGCGATGCGGCGCTGCTGGAGCTGACCGCCCGCTTTGATGCGACTGAGAGGGCACCCGAGTCGTTGCGAGTCGCTCCAGATGCGCTTGACTCGGCGCTCGCCGCTCTCGATCCTGGCAGCCGCGAATCACTGGAGATCGCCATCGCCAATGTGCGGACGGTCTCCGTCGCCCAAGTCGACGGCGAACCCACCGAGGTTCAGCTGCCGCAGGGCCAGACCGTCGTCCTGCGCGACGTGCCCGTACAGGCCGCCGGCCTGTACGCACCTGGGGGGCGCGCCTCTTACCCGTCAAGCGTGCTGATGGGAGCTGTTCCGGCCCGCGCGGCGGGTGTCGAGCGCCTTTGCCTGGCGACTCCTCCCAGGCCCGATGGCACGATCGATCCACTGGTTCTCGCCACGGCGGCGATCTGCGAGATCGACGAGGTCTATGCGGTCGGCGGCGCCCAGGCGATTTTCGCCCTCGCCTATGGCAGCGAGACAATCTCCTCCGTTGATGTCGTCGCCGGACCTGGCAACGCCTGGGTGCGCGAAGCCAAGCGCGCCGTCAACGGGGTCGTCGGCATCGACTCGCTCGCCGGCCCCTCAGAGCTCATGCTGATCGCCGGGCACGACACGGACCCAGAGTGGGCTGCTCTCGATCTCTGCGCGCAGGCCGAGCATGGGGGGGATGGACCCCTGATCGCGACCGCGGTGGAGGAGGCTGTGCTGGAGGCCGTCGCCGCTGCCACCGAGCGAGCAGCTGCCGAGCGGCCGGAAATAGCTGACGCCCCGCTTGCCCTGGTTCAGGTGCCGGACCTGACTGACGCGGTCGATCTCGCCAACGCTTATGCCCCTGAGCACCTCGAGCTGCTCGAGGAGGACGCTGCCCTGCTCGCCGACCGGATCACGACCGCGGGCTGCGTCTTCGTCGGCCGCTACAGCGCCACCGCCTTTGGCGACTACGTAGCCGGCTCCAACCACGTCTTGCCAACCGGCGGCGCGGGACGTTTCTCCGGTCCGCTCGGGCCAGGCGTCTTTCGGCGCAAGATCGCGACCGTGGAGGTCCCCGCAGCTGCCGCGGCGAAGTTGGCCCCGCACGTCGACACCCTGGCCCGCGCCGAGGGTTTCCCCGTCCACGGCGAGTCGGCGATGATTAGAAGCAAGGAAGGCGCCTGAAGATGAGCAGAACTGCGAAAAGAGAGCGGAGCACCGCCGAGACCAAGATCCAGCTCTCGCTGGACCTCGACGGAGGCGACGCGAGCGCCGAGACCGGCGTCGGCTTCCTCGACCACATGCTCGACCTGCTTGGCCGCCACGGCAAGTTAGGGCTGGTGGTAGAGGCGAGCGGCGATCTCGAGACCGGCGCCCACCACACGGTGGAGGACGTCGGCATCGTCTTTGGCCAGGCGCTCGATGAGGCGCTGGGCAATCGCGCCGGCATCCGTCGCTACGGCTCAGCGCTGGTGCCGATGGACGAGTCGCTGGCCGAGTGCGCGATCGACATCTCGGGGCGGCCGCTGTGCGTCTTTGACGCCGAGCTTCCCCCTACCTCGATCGCAGGCTTCGACAGTGAGCTGGCGGAGGAGTTCTTCCGCGCCGTCGCCAACAGCGCCAAGCTGACCCTGCACGTCTCGGTTCGCCGGGGAACCAACGTGCACCACATGATCGAGGCCTGCTTCAAGGCCTTCGCGCGGGCACTTCGTGTTGCCGTCTCGGTCGACCCCGAGGAGGAGGGCGTGCCGTCGACCAAGGGGACGCTGAGCGAATGAGCGCCCGCATCTGCATCTTGGACTACGGCATGGGAAACCTGCGCTCGGTCGAGAAGGCCCTGGAGCACGTCGGCGCCACCGCGAAGATCACCAAGGACCCGGAGGCGGTCCGCGACGCCGACGGGGTGATCCTGCCGGGGGTCGGTGCCTTTCCGAAGGCGATGGAGCGGGTTCGGCAGTTAGGCCTCGACGAGCTGATCGCCGAGCGTCGCGACGCCGGCGTGCCGATCCTCGGCATCTGCCTCGGCCTGCAACTGCTCTTCGATTCGACCACCGAGCTCGGCGGGGCGAGTGGAATCGGCCTGCTGCCGGGCGGCGTGGCAGAGCTCGAGGCCGACGGCCTCAAGGTCCCGCACATCGGCTGGTCGCCGGTGCACTGGCAAAAGCAGTCGCGCCTGACCGAAGGGATCGAGAGCGAGACGCCGTTTTACTTCGTCCACTCCTTTGCACCCAACCCCGGTCCCAGCGACCTGCTCGGCAGCGCCGCCTACGGCGCCCGCTTCGCTTGCGCGGCAGAGCGCGACAACGTCTTCGGCGTCCAGTTCCACCCCGAGAAGTCGAGCGCCGCCGGCCTGCGCCTGCTCTCCAACTTCGCCGGGATCTGCGTCAAGGCGCCAGTCGCGGCGTGATCCTCTACCCGGCGATCGACATTCACGGTGGCCAGGCGGTGCGGTTGCTGCAGGGCGACTACGCACGCGAGACCACCTACGACGCCGACCCAGTCGATGCCGCCGTACGCTGGGCCGGTGAAGGCGCCGAGTTCCTGCATGTAGTGGACCTCGACGGAGCGAAGGTCGGAGAACCGCGGAATCTTGACGCGGTCCGGAGAATCGCGGCAGCGGTCGAGTGCCCGATCCAAGTCGGCGGCGGGCTGCGGAATGCGGACTCCGTCGGCGCGGTCCTCGAGGCGGGCGCCAGGCGGGTCGTGATCGGCACGGCGGCCCTGCGCGACCCAGAGTTCCTCGACGCGATGATCGCTACCCACGGTGAGCAGGTCGTCGTCTCAGTCGACGCCCGCGACGGCCGAGTCGCCCTGGAGGGATGGACTGAAGCGGGTGAGGAGGGTGTCGTCGACGCCGTAGCGGCACTCGGCGAGCGCGGCGTAGCCCGCTTCCTCTGCACCGCAATCGAGGTCGACGGAACCATGGAGGGCCCCGACACCACACAGCTCACCGAGATCGCCGCAGCAACCGACGCCCAAGTAATCGCCTCAGGTGGCGTAGGAGAGCTGACCCACCTCGAATCCCTCGCCCAACAAGCGCCTCCGAATATTGAAGGGGCCATCGTGGGTAGAGCGCTCTACGAGCACCGCTTCACCGTCACCGAGGCCATCGCTGCCCTCCGCGGCTAACGCGGTAGAGCTTTGTGTCGCATAGCGGTTCAAACCTCTACCGCGAGGGTGCAAGCAGGGGTCGGGGTGCCCTCCCACGGAGGCTCTGGGACCGCGCTTGAACCCTGGCCCGCGATCGGCTGCGCAACGGTCTCCGGGGGAGGGCACCCCGACCCCTGACCTCTACGCTTGTGTCCTATGGTTCTGAAGCGAGTAATCCCGTGCCTAGACGTCGACGCCGGCCGAGTCGTCAAGGGCACCAACTTCGTCGGCCTGCGCGACGCCGGCGATCCGGTCGAGCTCGCCGAGCGCTACGACGCCGAGGGCGCCGACGAGCTGATCTTCCTCGACATCACCGCTTCGCACGAGAAGCGCGAGACGATCGTCGAGCTGGCCCGACGCACCGCCGACAACGTCTTCATCCCCTTCACGATCGGTGGCGGAATCCGCTCGGTGCAGGACGCCCAAGCGGTACTCGACGCCGGCGCCGACAAGGTCTCGGTCAACTCTTCGGCGCTGGCTCGTCCACAACTGCTCGGCGAGCTTGCCGATCACTTCGGCGCCCAGTGCGTGGTGATCGCCATTGACGCCAAGCGAGAGGACGATGGCTGGGGCGTGTATGTCAACGGAGGCCGCAAGAGAGTCGAGGGCCGCGACGCCGTTGGCTGGGCGAAGGAGGCAACCGAACTGGGGGCGGGGGAGGTGCTGCTCACCAGCATGGACCGCGACGGCACCAACGACGGCTACGACCTTGAGCTGACCCGGGCGGTCGCCGACGCCGTCTCGGTTCCGGTGATCGCATCCGGCGGCGCCGGCACGCTCGATCACCTCAGTGAGGCGATCGTCGACGGGCGGGCGGACGCCGTTCTCTGCGCCTCGATCTTCCACTACGGCACCTACCGGGTGCGAGAAGCGAAGCAACACCTGGCCACGGCCGGCATCCCCGTCCGCGCGTAGGCTCGTCCCGATGCCCGAGCTGCGGATCGACGACATCGCGGAGGCTTTGCGCAGCGTTTATCCGGAGCTTGCCGCCGTACACGACGTAGCCGGAGGAAAACCGGTGTACCTGGTTGGCGGTGCCGTCCGCGATCTTCTTCTCAGCCACGGTAGAACCGACATCGATCTCGTCATCGAGGGTGACGCAACCGCACTGGCCTCACGGCTCGGCGGCGAGGTGGTCGAGCACGAGCGCTTCGCTACCGCGAAGGCACGGCTCGGCGAGCACGAGGTGGACATCGCCACCGCCAGGGCGGAGACCTATCCTCACCCGGGAGCGCTACCAGAGGTGGAGCCTACGGCCGGCATCGCGGCCGACCTCGCCCGCCGCGACTTCACGATCAACGCGATGGCGATTCCCCTGCGCCGCGATCCCGAATTGATCGACCCCCACCGGGGCCGCGAGGATCTCGAATCCGGCCTGCTAAGAATCCTGCACGCGAGCTCGTTCGAGGACGATCCGACGCGGGCGCTGCGTGCCGCCCGCTACGCGGCTCGCTTCGGCTTCGAGCTGGAGCCCGACACCGCGGAGCTGTTGAGCGAAGCCGACCTTGGAGCCGTGTCCGCCGATCGGCGCGAGGCGGAGCTACTGCGCTTGGCCGGCGAGACCGAGGCCGCGCGGGGGTTTGCCCTACTCGCCGAGTGGGGCCTGCTCGAGCTGCCCGAGCACGGGGTGGAGTTGGCCGGCCGTGTCGTGGGGCTGCTCATGGAGCCGCCCTGGACGGAGGTGGCGCGGCGAGACCACGCCATTCTTGCGGCGGCGATGGGTCGTTGGGGTGGCGCGGAGGCGTTGGCCGCGGCAGACCCCGAGCGGCCCTCGGATGCGGTACAGCTGGCCGGCACAGCCAGCTCGATCGAGCTCGTCTTGGCCCGCGCCCTCGGCGCCGAGTGGCTCGACCGTTACCTGAGCGAGTGGCGAGCTGTGGCGCTCGAGATCGACGGAGAGGATCTGATCGCGGCCGGAGTGCCACAGGGACCCGCTGTTGGCTTGGGTCTCACCGCGGCGCTGCGCCGCAAGCTCGACGGGGAGATCGTCGGTCGCGAGGCCGAGCTCGAGGCCGCCGTCGACGCCGCCCGGGAGGCCTAGGTGGAGTGGTGCGAGAAAGACGGGGTCCGCTGGCTGGAGACCGATCTGCCGGATGCCCGCGCGGCCTTTTCCACCCGTTCGGCCGGCTCGGCAAAGGAGAGTCACGTGCGCCTGGCGACAGCGCTTGGAATCGATCCCGAGCGCGTAGCGATCAACCGCCAGGTGCACGGTGCCGAGCTGAGGGTCCACGGGGCCGCTGTCCCTGAGGTCACCGCAACCCCTGGGGCCGACGGCCACGTGCTCGCCGAACCCGGGACTGCAGGCCTCGTCTACGTGGCCGACTGCCTCCCAGTCGCCGTTGCCGGCCCCGGCGGCGTCGCCATGCTCCACTGCGGCTGGCGCGGCCTAGCGGCGGGGATCGTCGCCCGCGGCGTCAGGGCGGTGGACGCCACCCATGCCGCGATCGGACCCGGGATCGGTCCCTGCTGCTACGAGGTCGGCGACGAGGTTCTTGCCGCATTCGCTACTGCCGGCGAGGGAGTCGCCTCGGGCCGGATGCTCGACCTGCCGGAGGTCGCGCGGCGCTTGCTGCGCCGGGCTGGCGTCGAGGAGATCGAGTCGGCCGGACTCTGCACCTGCTGCGAGGAGGAGCTCTTCTTCTCGCATCGCCGCGACGGCGGTCCCGGTCGCCAAGCCGGGGTCGCCTGGGTCGAAGGGGGCGGTTGACGATGCCCGGCCTGATCCACGGCCTCGACCCAGCCAAGATCGCGGCGAACCTCCAGGGCGTGCGGGAACGTGCCGGCGAGGGGGTCGAAATCCTCGCTGCGACCAAGTACGTCCCGCCGGAGGAGATGGGGGCGCTAGCCGAGGCCGGCGTCGAGCTGGTCGGCGAGAACCGCCTGCAGGAGCTGGAGGCAAAGCACGAGCAATGGGGGACCGCTTTTACCTGGGACTTCATCGGCAACCTGCAGAGCCGCAAGGTGAAGCGCGTCCTGCCGCTCTGCCGCCTGATCCATTCGGTCGCGACCGACTCCGCGCTGGAGCAACTCGGGCGCCATGGCAACGCGGAGACCGAGGTCCTCGTAGAGGTGAACATCGCCGATGAGGACGCCAAGGGAGGTGTCGCGCCCGCCGACCTGGAGGCGTTCATCGAGCGCTGCCCGGTGCGAGTCACGGGCCTAATGACGATGCCGCCCTTCAGTACCGACCCGGAGGACTCGCGCCCGTATTTCGCCAGGCTTGCCGAGCTGGCGGTGGCTCACGGCCTCAGCCGCCTCTCGATGGGCACCTCACAGGACTGGCCGGTGGCGGTAGAAGAGGGGGCGACGATCATCCGCCTCGGCACCGCGCTCTACATTTAGGCGATACTTCCCTGGAGGAATCGGCTGCAAGGAGCCGAAACACGCACGCATGGCACTACGCGACACGTGGCATAAAGCGCTGGTCTACTTCGGCTTGGCCGAAGAGCACGAGTACGGCCCCGAGTACGACGAAGACTTCCCCGAGACCTCCGAAGAGGAGATCGAGGCTCGGCGCGAATCGGGCCAGGTGCGGCGCCTGCCGACCTCACGCCGTTCACGCCGTGACGAGATCGACGACATCTTCGCCGACGACGAGCCGATATCGGCCTCGCGCACCCGTACGCTGCGCCCGGTCGGCGAGGACTCTGACGTCAAAGTCCATCTGGTGATCCCGCGCAACTTCAACGACGCCCAGCAGGTCGCCGATCAGTTCAAGCGATCGGTGCCGGTGATCCTCAACCTGCAGACGACCGACCACGAGCTCTCCAAGCGGATGATCGACTTCTGCTCCGGTCTCACCTACGCGCTCGACGGCGGCATGCAGCGGATCGCCGAGAAGATCTTCCTGCTCACTCCTCGTAACGTTGAGGTTTCTGCTGAGGAGAAGGCTCGGTTGCTCGACAAAGGGTTCTTCAACCAGTCTTAGCTCGTGGCGCGTGGGGAGGGTCGGGTGTCCCTCCCGCTTGCTGGGTTTTTCGCCAGAGGAAGTTGCGGCTGTCCGCGAACGCCGTAGGGGCGAAAAAGAGGACGCCGCTGCGCGGGAGGGACACCCGACCCTCCCGACCCGGGACGGGCTAGGGTGCTGAGCGTGATCGTTGGATTCTGTGGGGCCGGGAACATGGCTGCGGCCATTGCCAGGGGCTGGGTCGGGCAGTGGGAGCAGATGCTGTTCTTCGATCCGGACGCCGATAGGGCTCACAAGCTGGCCGGGGATCTTGGTGGCGAAGCTGTCGGGTCCAACGGGGAGTTGGCGGAGCGGGCCGATGTCGTGCTCCTTGCGGTTAAGCCGGGGGCCCTTCAGCAGGCGGCCAGTGAACTGGCGGGCGCAGAGTCGGTCATCTCGATCTTGGGCGCCACCTCGCTGGAGAACGTCCAAGCCGCATTCCCCAACGCCGAGGTTGGCCGGGTCATGCCCAACGTCGCGGTCGAGGTGGGCGGCGGCGTTCTTTGCATCGCCGGGGAGTTCAGCCCAGAGGTTCGAGAGAAGCTGAGTGCTCTCGGGGCTGTCGTCGAACTGCCCGACTCGCAATTCGATGTCGCCACTGCGTTGATGGCCTGCTCGCCGGCGTATTTCGCCTTGGTAGCCGAGGCGCTCGCCGAGGCCGGCGTCGGCGAGGGCTTGGACCGAGATCTGGTCGAAAAACTGGTCGTCGAGGCCGCTGCGGGTGCTGGATCGCTGATGCGCATCCATCGGCCAGCTGATGTCCGCGTCTCCGTCACCTCGCCGGGGGGCAGCACCGAAGCCGGGCTGGAGGCACTCGATCGCGAAGAGGCCCGCGCTGCCTTCGAAGCCGCCGTCCGAGCCTCATTGGAGAGGATGCGAGGGTGATTCTGTTTGCGATCACCCGCGAGGACGTCGCCGACTACGTCGCCGCCCTCTTTCTCGTCTACATCATCCTGATCCTGATCCGGGTCCTGATCTCGTGGATCCCGCGGATGCCCTACAACCCGACGCTGCGGGCGGTACTCGACTTCATCACCGAGACCACCGACCCCTACCTCAACATCTTCCGCCGCATCATCCCGCCGATCGGCGGTGGCGGCCTCGGCCTCGACCTGAGCCCGATGATCGGGATCATCGTGCTGGTCATCCTGCGTGGCCTGGTCGTTGCCCTGATCGCCGGGTGAGCGGCTCGCAGATGGGCTCAAGTACGCGCGCCTGGCGACTGGCGGGAGCGCTCTGCGGGCTCGTGGTTGTCCTCGACCAGGCGGCCAAGGCGATCGTCGAGGCCAATCTCGTCGCCGGCGAAAGGGTCGAGGTCCTCGGCCCGATCGACCTCACCCTCGCCCACAACGACGGCATCGCCTTCGGCCTGGCCAGCGGCGGCGGCGCGGTCCTCGTCGCCCTCACCGGCGCGGCGCTGATCTTCGTTGCCGTCCTCTTTGCCCGCAACCCGACCCGGCGCGGCATGTGGGTCGCCGTCGGCCTGCTCGCCGGCGGTGCCCTCGGCAACCTCATCGACCGCGTGCGGATGGGGGAGGTCACCGACTACGTCGACGTTCTCAGCTGGCCCCCCTTCAACCTGGCCGACGTCGCGATAACCCTCGGCGTCTTCGCCCTGGCGCTGAGCTACCTCGACGATGGCGGGGACGAGCGTTGAGCGACGGGCTCCGCATCGTCCACCTTGATGACTCGCTTGCCGTCGTCGACAAGCCAGCCGGCCTCGTCGTCCACCCGGCCCCTTCGCACCGCGGGCCGACCTTGGTCGACGAGCTGGCGGAGATCCTCGACGGCGGTGCAGACCCCGAGCGCCCCGGCATCGTCCACCGGCTCGACAAGGAGACCAGCGGCCTGCTGGTGGTCGCCCGCAACGAGGCAACCCATGCCGCCCTGCAGAGGCAGGTTCGCGAGCGTGGGGTCGAACGCGTATACCTCGCCCTGGCCGGCGGGCGCCTCGCCTCGCGCACGGGAACGATCGACGCGCCGATCGGACGCGCCTCGCGTCAGCGACACAGGATGGCGGTCTCCGGTGCCGCCTCGCGCCAGGCGCGCACCCACTTCGAGGTGCTGGAGCTGCTCAGTGCCGAGAGCTACGTCGAGGTCAAGCTGGAGACCGGCCGCACGCACCAGATTCGCGCCCACTTCGGCGCCATCGGCCACCCCCTGGTCGGCGACACGACTTATGGCGGGGCGGAGAAGTACGGGCTAACCCGCCAGTTCCTGCACGCGCACCGGCTCGCCTTCACCCATCCGCAGAGCGGCGAGGCGCTGAGCTTTCGCTCAGAGCTGCCGGCGGATCTTGCCGCCGCCCTGGCTTCGGCCCGCGCCGCCTGAGTGGCCCTGCCTCACTACAATTCCTCCGTTCTAAACCGACCCCCGCCGTACCGCCCCGGATCCTGACCGGCCCCAAAAGCCGAGTCCCCGGCTAGGGCGTCGGGGCCTCACCCCAAATTCAAGGAGAGCATTCGACAATGCCAGAGGCAGGCCTCAAAGAGCTGCTGGAGGCCGGAGTCCACTTCGGCCACCAAACGCGGCGCTGGAACCCGAACATGCGCCGCTACATATTCGGCGAGCTGGACGGGATCCACATCATCGACCTGGTCCAAACCGAGGCGCTGCTGGAGAACGCGCGCCGCTTTGTCGGCGAGCTGGCAAGCGGCGGCGGCACGGTCCTCTTCGTCGGCACCAAGAAGCAGGCGCGCGGCCCCGTCCAGGAATGGGCCGAGCGCTGCAAGATGCCCTACGTGAGCCAGCGCTGGCTCGGTGGCCTGCTGACCAACTTCAACACGATCTCGGCCCGGATCTCCCGCCTGCACGAGCTGACCACCTGGCAGGAGGAGGGCAAACTCGACCTGCTGCCAACCAAGGAGCGAATGGGCATGGAGGCCGAGCTGGCCAAGCTCGAGTACAACCTCGGCGGCGTCCGCGACATGGACCGCCTTCCCGACGCCGTCTTCGTCACCGACCTGAAAACCGAGGAGATCGCCGTCCGCGAGGCGGTGCGCCTGCGCATCCCGATCATCGGCCTGGTCGACACCAACTGCGACCCGAGCCAGATCGACTATGTGATCCCCGGCAACGACGACGCGATCCGTTCCTGCGCGCTGGTGATCGGCACGATCGGTGGTGCGATCGAGGAGGGCGCCGGAGCCTGGCGGGTGCAGGAGGAGCGACGCCTGGCAGAGGAGATGGAACGGCGCAAAAAAGAGGAGGAAGAGCGCAAGAAGCGCGAGGAAGAGGAGAAAGCTCGCGTCGAAGCCGAGGAAGCCAAAAAGAAGGCGGCCGAAGAGGCCGCAGCGAAAAAAGCTGCTGAAGCGCCGCCGAAACCACCGCAGGCTCAGGCCTCGCAGGCCACGGGTCCCGTCGGCGCAGGGGACCCACCTCCCCCTGCGGTAGCTAAAGCTTCCTCGGGGGAGGTCCCCCCTACGCCGCCACCCGCGGCAGAGGCGCCCAAAGAAGCGAGCGCCCCGGCCAAAGAGGAGGGCGCTAAATGAGCGTCTCTGCTGCTGACGTAAAAGCTCTGCGGGATCGGACCGGGGCGGCGATGATGGATTGCAAAGCGGCGCTCTCGGAGTCCGAGGGGGACGTCGATCGGGCTATCGAGATCCTGCGGGTGAAGGGCCAGGCCTCGGCTGCCAAGCGCGAAGGGCGGGGGACCAGCGAGGGGGTCGTCGCCTCCTATATCCACGCCAACGACAAGGTCGGGGCGATGGTCGAAGTCCAGTGCGAGACCGACTTCGTCGCCCGCAACGAGGACTTCAAGGCCTTCGCCTACGAGGTAGCACTGCACGTCGCCGCCACCGCGCCGATCTACGTGACCGCCGATGAGATTCCCGCCGAGGAGCGCGAGGCCGAGAAGCGGGTCTTCGAAGAAAAGGCGCGCGAGGATGGCAAACCCGACGATGTGGTCGAGAAGATCGTCGAGGGCCAGCTCGCCAAGTGGGGCAAGGAAGTGGCGCTGCTCGACCAGGCTCACGTCAATGCCGAGAAACACGACTCGAAGTCGATCGAGGAGCTGCGCCAGGAGCTCGCCGCGAAGACCGGCGAGAACGTCCGAGTCGCCCGCTTCGCTTACTTCCGCGTAGGCGATTGACCGAAGCGGCGCCCAAATTCAGCCGCATCCTCCTGAAGCTCTCGGGGGAGGCGCTGATGGGGGAGCGCGAGCACGGCACCGATGCGGCCGAGGTTGAGCGGATCGCGCAGCAGGTGGGGGCAGTCCGCGCGCGCGGGGTGGAGATTGCGATCGTCGTCGGCGCCGGCAACATCTACCGCGGACTGCAGGGCGCGGCGGCTGGGATGGACCGCGCCACCGGCGACTACATGGGCATGCTGGCAACGGTGCTGAACGCGCTCACCCTGCAGGACGCGCTGGAGAAGATCGGCGAGCACACGCGGGTGATGTCGGCGATCGACGTCAAGGAGGTCGCCGAGCCCTACATCCGCCGGCGCGCGATGCGGCACCTGGAGAAGGGCCGGGTGGTGATCTTCGCCGCCGGCACGGGCAACCCGTTCTTCACCACCGATACGGCCGCGGCCCTGCGCGCCCTGGAGATCCACGCGGAAGCGATCCTGATGGCCAAGAACGGGGTGGAGGGCGTCTATGACTCCGACCCCGCGACCAACCCGGATGCCAAGTTCATCCCCGAGATCGGCCACCGCGAGGCGATCGAGCGCGGGCTCAAGGTGATGGACTCGACCGCGCTCTCGCTCTGCATGGACAACGACCTGCCGATCTACGTCTTCAACATGGGCGATGAAACCAACATAGATAGGATCGTCGGCGGCGAGAAGGTGGGCACGCTGGTCTCCAGCGCCGCCTGAGGATCGGAGGAGAGGACCCAGTGGAGCTGATCGACGAGCTGCTCAAGGACGCCGAAGAGAGGATGAGGAAGTCGGTTGAGTCGAACCGTGGTGAGCTTGCCACGGTCCGTACCGGTCGCGCCTCGCCCCACTTGCTCGATCGCATCAGCGTCGACTACTACGGCTCGCAGACGCCGCTGAAGCAACTCGCCAACATCGCCACTTCCGATGCTCGCCTGCTGACGGTGACGCCGTTCGACAAGGGCTCAATCGGCGAGATCGAGAAAGCAATCCAGGAGTCCGACGTCGGCCTGACGCCGAGCAACGACGGCAACGTGATCCGCCTGCAGGTGCCCGAGTTGACCGAGGACCGCCGCCGCGAGATGGTCAAGGTCGTGCACGGCGTCGCCGAGGATGGGCGCATCGCCGTCCGCAACATCCGCCGCGACACGATGCAGGACCTGCGCGACCTAAAGAAGGAGGGCGAAGCCGGCGAGGACGACGAGCGGCGCGCCGAGGCGGCCCTGCAGAAGCAGACCGACGAGGCGGTCGCCGAGATCGACGCGGCGCTCGAGGGCAAGGAACAAGAGATCCTCGAGGTGTGAGCGCCTCGGCGCGGTACGTCGCGATCATCACCGATGGCAACGGGCGCTGGGCCGAGCAGCGCGGCTTACCGGTCGTCGAGGGTCACCGGGCCGGGGCCGACACGGTCAAGGCGCGGCTGCGCGACGCAGTCGAGCTGGGGGTCGAGGAGCTGACCGTCTTCTCGTTCTCGACCGAGAACTGGGCACGGCCGCAGGAGGAGGTCGAGGGTCTGATGCAGATGTTTGGCGAGCGGATCGATGCCGAGACCCCGGAGCTCGACGCCGAAGGGGTGCGGATGCGCTTTCTCGGCCGCCGGCAAGGCGTGGACAAAGGCTTGGTCGAGCGAATGACCTGGGCCGAAGAGATGACCGCGACGAATAACCGCATCACGCTCTTCGTCGCCTTCAATTACGGCGGCAGAGCGGAGATCGTCGACGCGGCGCGAACCTTCGAGGGGGGCTCCGAAGAGGAGTTCCGCCGACACCTCTACGCGCCCGAGATGCACGACCCAGACCTCCTGATCAGAACCAGCGGCGAGCAGCGCGTCTCCAACTATCTGCTCTGGCAGTGCGCCTACTCCGAGCTGGTCTTTCGCGACGAGCTCTGGCCCGACTTTGATCGTGAGGCCTTCGAGGGGTCCCTGCGCGAGTTCGACGACCGCCGCAGGCGCTTTGGAGGGCGGACCTGATGGTCCAGGACCTCTTCGACGACGAGATGTTTGCGGAGGAGCCCCCGCAGCGCGAGCGCCCGCCACGCGAGCCTCGGCGACGCCGGCGGGGTTCGCCGCTGCGCGGCGAGACCGCCCGGCGGATCATCGTCGCGCTTCCCTGGATCGCCTTCGCGATCGCGATCGTCGTGCTCGGCGGCCCGGTCTTCGCGCTGGCGATGGTCGCGATCGGGCTGCTCTGCCTGCGCGAGTACTTCCTGATGACGGCAGAGCTGCGGCCGATCCAGATGGCCGCCTTCATCGCGGTGCCGGCGATGATCGCCGCCGCCTACTTCGGCACCGCCTTCAACGTCCTCCTGGTCGCCACTGCAGCGTTCCCGCTGCTCTTCTTTTTCGGCGCCCGGCAGCGCCCACGCGAGGGAATTGTCGACTCGATGGGCGTGACCGTCCTCGGCGCCGTCTGGATCGGACTGCCGCTGGTCCACGCGGTCTTGCTGCGCGAGCTGCCCGATCACGGCGCCGCGCTGATGATCGACGTCCTCGTCGGCACCTTCGCCACCGACACCGGCGCCTACGCAACCGGTCGCATGTTCGGCTCGCACCGGATCGCCCCGGAGCTCTCGCCAAACAAGACGATCGAGGGCCTCGTCGGCGGCTTCCTGATCGGCACCATGGCCTTCTGGTTCGCCGGCCTTTACCAGGACTGGCTCTCCGGGGTTGATGCGCTGATCATCGGCGCCGCCGTGGCCGCAGTCGGGCCGCTCGGTGACCTCTTCGCCTCGATGGTCAAGCGTGATCTCGGCAAGAAGGACACCGGCAAGCTCTTCGGGCCGCACGGCGGCCTGCTCGACCGCCTCGACGCGGTCTTCTTCACGATCGTCGTCGGCTATTACCTCTCTGTTCAGCTGGTCTACTGACCCTCCTAAACTGCTGTAGATGAAGAAGCTGGTCATTCTTGGCTGCACCGGGTCGATCGGTAAGCAGGCATTGGAGATTGTGGCTGCGTCCGAGGAGCTGCAGGTCGTTGGTCTGGCGGCAGGCAGCAGCTGGGAGCAGGCGCTGGAGCAGGCGCGGCAGCATGGCGTGCCCACGGTGGCGCTTGGCGACCGCGAGGCGGCAGAGCGAGCGCGCTCGGCCTGGGACGGGCGGGTGCTGATCGGCGAGGAAGGCGTCCGCGAGCTAGTCGCCAGCTCAGGCGCCGACCTGGTGCTGAATGGGATGGTCGGAGCGGCCGGCCTTGGCCCGACGATCGTCGCCCTCGGCGAGGGAATCGACGTCGCCCTGGCCAACAAGGAGAGTCTCGTGATCGGCGGTGAGCTGACCACGGCCCTGGCCGAGGCAACCGGGGCGCGGCTGCTGCCGGTCGACTCCGAGCACTCGGCGCTCTTCCAGCTGATCGGCGCCGAGCAGCCCGGAACCGTGGAGCGGCTGGTCCTGACCGCCTCCGGCGGCCCCTTCCGTGGTCGCAAGGACCTCTCCGCGGTCAGCGTCGAGGACGCGCTTGCGCACCCGACCTGGAGGATGGGAGGGCGGATCACCATCGACTCCGCGACCTTGATGAACAAGGGCTTCGAGGCGATCGAGGCACATCATCTCTTCGGCGTCCCCTACGAGCGGATCGCGGTAGTCGTCCACCCGCAGTCGATCGTCCACTCGCTGGTCGATCTCAACGATGGCGCCACCCTTGCCCACCTCGGCTACCCCGACATGCGCGTGCCGATCTCCTACGCGATGCACTTCCCCGAGCGCGCCGACGTCGACGTGCCGCGACTCGATCTTGCCGCGGTCGGCGAGTTGAGCTTCGAGCGGCCCGACCTGGAGACGTTCGGCTGCCTGCGACTGGCGCTCGACGCCGGCGAGGCGGGGGGACGGCGCCCTGCGTGCTCAACGCAGCCGATGAGGTGGCCGTAGCGGCGTTCCTGGCCGGACGAATCGAGTTCACGGCGATTGCTGCCGTGATCGAGCGGGTCTTGGAGGAGATGCCGGCCCAACCCGTCACCCATTTCGAGGACCTCTTTGCCGTCGATGAGGAGGCGCGCCGCCGCACCGAAGAGCAGGTCGGGGGGTTGGCGAGGGTATGAACTGGGTGCTGATCTTCCTCGGCTTCTCGTTGCTGATCATCCTGCACGAGGCCGGCCACTTTTTGCCGCCAAGGCGACCGGGATGCGAGTCGAGCGTTTCTTCCTCTTCTTCCCGCCGAAGCTGGTCTCGATCAAGCGGGGTGAGACCGAGTACGGCATTGGCGCGATCCCGGCGGGGGGCTTCGTGAAGATCAGCGGCATGAACCCCGACGAGGAGCTGCCGCCCGAGGCCGCGGGCCGCGGCTACTACGACCAGCCGGTCTGGAAGCGAATCGTCGTTATCGGAGCCGGCCCCGTGGTCAACATCGTGCTCGCCTTCGCGATCCTCTTCGTCCTGGCACTGGGTGCCGAGCGGCCGAACCAGACCGTCGGACAGGTCTTCCCGGATACGCCGGCGGCCGCCGCCGACTTGAAGCCTGGCGACGAAATCGTCGCCGTCGACGGCAATCGCTACCAAAACCTGGAGGGCACGGCCCGCCTTGAACGCTTCCAGGAGGACGTCGGAGCGCACCGCTGTGCCGGCAAGCAGGTCGAGGGCTGCCAGGCCACCACGCCGGTGGCGCTGACCGTACGACGAGACGGCGACGTCCGTCAAATCGTTGTCCGGCCCGAGTACGACCGCGACGCCGACCGAGCGCTGGTCGGGTTCGGCTACGGCTACGAACCGGCTGACCTCGGCCCCGGCGCGGCCGCCGGTCGCGCCGGCGACCTGATGTGGCTCATCTCTAGCCGCACGGTGACCGTCTTCGCCAAGCTCTTCGAAGAGGAGCACCGCAAGGAAGTCTCCGGCGTCGTCGGCGTCAGCTCTGTGGCGAACGAACAGATCGACGTCGGCGCGAGGGAGTCGCTTCTCCTCCTTGCCCTAGTCAGCCTCTCGCTCGGCCTGATCAACCTCTTTCCCTTCCTGCCGCTCGATGGTGGCCACATCTTCTGGAGCCTGGTCGAGAAGGTCCGCGGCAAGCCGGTTCCCTTCCGCGTCATGGAGCGTGCCGGCGCAATCGGGTTCGTGCTCGTGATCATGCTCTTTTTCTTAGGCCTGACCAACGACATCGGCCGCCTCACCGGCGAAGGCTTCAACGCCCGGTAACAGGCCGCACGCGGCGCCCGGATACCCTTCAGCCATGGCTTCCAAGCGGCAGATATTCGTTGGTGGGGTGCCGATCGGCGGTGGGGCACCGGTCGCCGTACAGACGATGACCAAGACGGAGACCGCCAACCTGGCGGCGACGATGGAGCAGATCCACAAGGTCGCCGACGCCGGGGCGGACATCGTCCGGGTCGCGGTCCCGCGTGACGACGATGTCGAGGCGCTGAAGACGATCGTCGTGGAATCGCCGATCCCCGTGATCGCCGACATCCACTTCAACCACACGCTGGCGCTGAAGGCGATCGATGCTGGAGCCCACTGCATCCGGCTCAACCCCGGCAACATCGGCGGCCGCGAGAAAGTCGCCGAGGTCGCGGAGAAAGCGACGGCGGCCGGCGTGCCGATGCGGATCGGGGTCAACTCGGGCTCGCTGCCCAAGCACCTGCACGAGCTCGAGCGCGAGGCGCCAGTTGAGGCCCTGGTCGCCGCTGCGGTCGAGTTCGTCGAGCTAATGGAGGGCCTCTCCTTCGAAGACTTCAAGGTCTCGATCAAGTCGACCAACGTGCCAAACACGATCGCCGCCAACCGCCTGCTGTCGGAGAAGATTCCCTACCCGCTGCACCTGGGGATCACCGAGGCGGGGACCAAATGGTCCGGCGCCCTGAAATCCTCGGTAGGGCTCGGCACCCTGCTCGCCGACGGGATCGGCGACACGATCCGGATCAGCCTCTCGACCTTCCACGCCGAGGAGGAGGTCAAGGTCGCCTGGGAGATCCTCAAGGCGCTGCAGCTGCGCGAGCGCGGCCCCGTGCTGATCGCCTGCCCCACCTGCGGCCGCCTCCAGTTCGACATGGACTCGGTCGTCGCCGAGATCGAGCAGCGGCTGGAAGGCTACGCCGAGCCGGTCGAGGTGGCGGTGCTGGGCTGCGCCGTCAACGGCATCGGCGAGGCCAGCCACGCTGACTTCGGCATCGCCGGCGCCAAGAACGAGGGCCTGATCTTCGCCCACGGCAAACCGCTGCGGAAGGTTCCGCAGGCGACGCTGGTCGACACCCTGTTCGAAGAGATCGACAAGTCGCTGGACCGCGGCAAGGTCGAGGTCGACGAGGCGGAGTCGCGCGAGGGCGCCGCCTGGCTGGCCAAGATCGAGGAGGAAAACGCCGGCGAGCTGACCCCCGAGAAGATCGCCGCGATGGAGAAGGAAGCGGTCGAAAGAGGTGAGTCGGACAAGGTCCTACTCGACGAGGAGGCCTCGCCGACGGCGGGACGCCGCTTCACCAGGGCCTGAGCCCCGCAGGGCGACACGTACTGTCGCCAGCTATCCGCCCGACTAGTGGATAGGTTTCCCGCAATGACTCGGTTGAGCCAGACGTTCCTGCCCACCCTTAAGGACCCCCCCTCCGACGCCGAGGCCGTCTCTCACAAGCTGATGGTGCGAGCGGGGTTGATCCGCCAGCTAGGGGCGGGTTTGTGGACTTATCTGCCCGCCGGGTGGCGTGTGCACCGCAAGGTCGAAGCCGTGATCCGTGAGGAGATGGAGGCGATCGGCTGCCAGGAGATGCTGATGCCGGTGCTGCAGCCGGCCGATCCCTGGAAGAAGACCGGTCGCTATGAGATCGAGGAGCTGTTCAAGCTCGAGGATCGCAAGGGCGCGCCGATGGTGCTGGCGATGACCCACGAGGAGTGCGTCACCTACCACGTCGCCCGCGAGGTCCGCTCCTACCGGGACCTGCCAGTCATGCTGTTCCACGTCCAGACCAAGGAGCGCGACGAGCCGCGACCCCGCGCCGGCATCCTGCGCACGCGCGAGTTCACGATGAAGGACGCCTACTCCTTCGACCGCGACGAGGAGGGGCTCGCCCGCTCCTACGAGCTGCAGAGCGAGGCCTACGGGCGGATCTTCGATCGCTGCGGCCTGCGCTGGTACCGGGTCGAGTCCGACGTCGGGATGATGGGCGGCTCCGGCGCCCACGAGTACATGGCGCCCTGCCCGGCGGGCGAGAACGAGGTCGCGCTGGCGCCCGGCTACGCGGCCAACGTCGAGATCGCCTCCGCCCAAGCGCAGCCGGTCGATCTGCCGCCTGCGCTGGAAGCACCCGAGCGCGTCGAGACCCCCGGCCAGACCACCGTCGCGGAGGTCTCCGGCGCGCTCGGTGTCCCCGCCGGCGCCCTGATCAAGGCGATGCCGATCGTGGTCGAGGGCCGCGGCACGGTGCTCGTGCTGCTGCGCGGCGACCACCGCCTCAACGAGGTCAAGCTGCGCAACGCGCTCGCTGCCGACTCCAGGCCGGCCAGCGCCGAGGAGATCGAGTCCGAGCTGGGCCCGGTCGGTTTCGTCGGCCCCGTCGGCGCCAAGCTGCCCGTGATCAAGGACGCGGCGATCGGGGGCGACTCCTACGTCACCGGCGCCAACCAGGCCAACGCCCACCTGCGCGGCGTGCAGCCCGGTCGCGACTTCGAGTTCGAGGAGCTCGATGTGCGCACGGTCGAGGCCGGCGATGCCGCGCCAGGCGGCGGCACGATCGAGATCGAGCCGGCGATCGAGATCGGCAACATCTTCAAGCTCGGCACTCGCTATTCCGAGCCGTTGGGCGCCACCTACCTGGACGAGGGCGGGGTGGAGCGACCTATCGTGATGGGGAGCTACGGGATCGGCCCGGCGCGGATCGTCGCGGCGGCGATCGAGCAGGGCGCTGATGACCGCGGCATCGTCTGGCCCGGCTCTCTCGCTCCCTGGCAGGTCCAGCTCGTCTCGCTCGCCAAGGCCGGTGAGACCGAGCGCGAGGCCGCCGACGATCTCTACCAGCAGCTGAGCGCGGCCGGTGCGGAGGTTCTCTACGACGATCGCGACGCCGGTCCAGGCGAGAAGCTGACCGATGCAGAGCTGCTCGGCTGCCCGCTGCGCGTCGTCGTCGGTCGCCGCGGCCTCGCCAAGGGCGTGGTCGAGGCCAGCGAGCGAGCCAGCGGCGCCGAGTACGAGCTCCCGGTCGAGGAGGCTAGCGAGCGAGCGCTGGCGCTGCTCCAAGGCGAGGATGCCTGAATCCGCCCCGTTCGGACGCGGCCGCGTCCGCCGCCTCTTCGGGCTCGATCGCAGCGGCCCGCCCCCGCGAGCGACGCAAGAGGGCGAACCGCTCAACCCCTGGACCCTGCCCAACCTGGTCGGCTACCTGCGCCTGGCCGGCCTGCCGGTCTTCCTCTACCTCGCCTTCGAGAGCGGCGACGGCCGCAGCGTCACTTCGGCCGCACTCTTCTGGTTGATCGCGGCCGGCGACTACGTCGACGGCTTCCTCGCCCGGGTCACCGGCCAGTACAGCCGCCTCGGGGCGATGCTCGACCCGCTGATAGACCGCCTCACGATCCTTTCGGGCGCGGTCGTCTGCTGGCACTTCGAGCTCTTGCCGCGCTGGGCGCTGGCGCTGCTCGTCGCCCGCGAGCTGGCGATGCTGGTGCTTGCCCAGTATGGATTGCGCCACGGCGTCCAGATCGCCGTCAACTGGCCCGGCCGGATCTCGGTCTTCCCGATCATGGGCGGGATCTTCTTCGCGCTCGTCTTCGCCGGTTGGGTGCCGGCGGCGCTGCTGATCCTCGGCGTCGCCCTGGCGATCATCGCCACCGTGCTCTACGCCCGGGCGGGTCGGCGAGCGGTGCGCGAACACCGCACGCAAGCAACGTCCCAGACTCCATAACCTTCAACCTAGAGTTGAACCTTTGGCCGGGCGACCTATAATCGGTTCCCTGCGGCCACCGGAGGCAAAACCCTCCCGATCAAGGAGCGAGATGGAGGACACCTTTCCCGATCTCGGTTCGCTCAGCGACGTAGAGCTGAAGGACCTGATCGACAAGCTCACCACCGAGGAGAACGAGATCTCCTACAAGCGCCGGGTTCTGCACGGCAAGATCGACATTCTGCGCGCCGAGCTGGTTAACCGGCTGCGCCAGAAGCGCGAAAGCGGCGACTCGCTGATCTCCGGCGACGACGTCGCTCAGCTGACCGATATCCTCGCCGGCAAAGCGCAGCAGAGCCCGCCGGAGGACGACGCGGCCTGAGGCCGGAGCGAAGCCGATGGCGATCCACTGCCCGGAGTGCGGCACCGTCAACCCCGAGGGGGCGAACTACTGCCAGAAGTGCGGTGCCTACCTTGGCGGGCCGAAAGACGGCGAGGACGAGCCGACGACGATGACCTACACAGTCGACGACACCGGCGAGATGCAGCCGATCGACATCGACGAGGTGGTCGAGGCGAGCGGCGCCGCGTTGGTAATCCGCGCCGGTGGCGGGCGGGCGGGGGAGAGCTTCACCGTGAGCGAGGACCGGATCAGCATCGGCCGCAGCCCCGATGCCGGGGTCTTCCTCGACGACGTCACCGTCTCCCGCAACCACGCGCTGCTGGTCCGCCGCAAAGACGGCCTCTACATCGACGACCTTGGCTCGCTCAACGGCACCTACGTCAACCGCCGCCGGATCGAGTCGCACCGGCTCGCCGACGGCGACGAGATCCAGGTCGGCAAGTACAAGCTGAGCTACCTGGAGAAGTAGAGGGCGACCGATGGCCGTATCCGAGCAGCATGCCCGCCGCGACTCGCGACCGCGCAAGGCGTTGACGATCGGCGCCGTCTGCAAGATCTTGGAGAACGAGTTCGACGACATCTCGATCTCGAAGATCCGCTACCTCGAGGATCAGAAGCTGCTGACCCCGCGCCGCACCCAAGGCGGCTACCGCCTCTACAGCCAGTCCGACGTCGAGCGGCTACGCACGATCCTGCGGCTGCAGCGCGACGAGTTCCTGCCCCTGCGGGTGATCCGCCAAGAGCTCGCCGCGGGGGGCGACATCGATCTGGGCAGCGGTGGCGCAGGTGGCGACCGCCGGCCCGCGGCCGGCGCAGTGCGGCGGGCAATCCTCGTCAATACCTCCAGCGCTTACCTGACGCTGGAGGAGGTAATCGAGGAGACCGGCGCCCGCACCGAGCTGATCGCCGAGCTGGAGAACTTCGGCATCGTCCAGCCCGAGAAGCGCGACGGCAAGGCGGTCTACGACGAGACCGACCGGGAGATAGTCCGCACCGCCAACGAACTCTCCCGGGTCGGGGTCGGCGCCCGCAACCTGCGCGTCTTCCGCTCCTCGGCCGATCGCGAGGCCAACCTGCTGGAAGCGTTGCTGGGCCCGTCGCTGCGCTCGCGCAACCCGGAACGACGCAAGGAGGCGCTCGAGAGCCTCGAGAGCCTGGCGGCGACGGTCAGCCACCTCAAGCACCTGCTGCTGGTCAGGGACCTGCGGCGGCTGGCTGGGGACTAGACGACCGCCGGTGCCCCGCGTCACCCGTCGACGGACGATTGCGGCCCCAGTGGGCGAAGTCTGGGACCTCGTCTCCGATCCCTACAACCTGCCGCGCTGGTGGCCGCGGACGAGCCGGGTCGAGAGCGTCGACCGCAAGCCGGGTGGAAAGCGCAGCCAGTGGACCAAGGTGCTGGAGACGGCCGAGGGACGCGGCGTCCGCGCCGACTATCGCTGCCTTAGCGCGGCCGAGGGCGAGCGCTACGTCTGGGAGCAGCAGCTAGCGGGCAGCCCCTTCGAGCGTCACCTGCGCCGCTCGATCGTCGAGATCGGCCTGCGTGAGAAGGACACGGGTACCGAGGTCAGCCTCGTTTCCGAGCAGAAGCTACGCGGCATGTCGCGGCTGGGCTCGCCGATGATGCGCGGTGGTCAGGGCAAGATCCTCGAGCAGGCACTCGACGGGATCGAACGGGCTCTAGGAGGCCCGGAATGAGGCGCACTAGGCGCACTAGGCGCACTGGCGACTTAGCCCCCCATATCGGGCGGAAAGTCGCCAGAGGGGCATCGTGACCCCGAGGCGAGACTCGAAGTGGTGGGGCTGGGGCGAGCCCGAGACCCAGCCGGAACTGGACTCCGAAGCGCTGGCGGTGCTGCGCGAGCGGATCGGGGAGCTGGAGCCTTGGCCCCTGGCGGCGGAGCTCGACCACTTCGAGCTACCGGAGGCCGAGGCCCTACCTGAGGCGCTGATCGAAGTGGTCGGCACCGATGCCGTCTTCACCTCCACCGAGGACCGGGTCCGACACGCAACCGGCTGCGGCTACGTCGACCTGGCGCGGCTGCGCGGCGGCCGGCTCGAATCCGCGCCCGACGCCGTCCTGCTGCCGGCCGATGCCAACGCCGTCCGACACGTGCTCGAGATCTGTGCTGCGGAGGGGATAGCCGTCGTCCCCTTCGGCGGCGGCACCAGCGTCGTCGGCGGGATCGAGCCGCTGCGCGGGGATCACGGGCGCCTCGTCAGCCTCGACCTTGCCCGCCTGCGCGAGGTCGAGGTCGACCAGCGCTCGCTGACTGCCCGTCTCGGCGCCGGCCTGCGTGGGCCCGAGGCGGAAGCGGCGCTGGGCGCGGAGGGAGTCATCATCGGCCACTACCCGCAGTCTTTCGAGTACGCCACCATCGGCGGCTTTGCCGCAACGCGCTCTGCAGGGCAGGCCTCAAGTGGCTACGGCCGCTTCGACGACCTCGTGACCTCAGTAGGCCTGATCACCCCGGCCGGAGAGCTACAGACGCTCGAGACTCCACACACGGCCGCCGGCCCCTCGCTGCGCGAGCTCGTCGTCGGTTCGGAGGGGACCTTCGGTGTGATTCCGCAGGTGACTGTACGCGTTCGCCCGCAACCAAGGCAACGTCGCTACGAGGCCTGGATCGCAGAGAGTTTCGAGGCCGGCACCGAGATCGTGCGCACGCTCGCTCAAGGCCCTGGTCTTCCGGATGTGATCCGTCTCTCCGATGAGGAGGAGACCGAAGTCTCACTGGCACTGTCCGGTCCTCGTGGGGCGGCTGGGACGTTCTTCAGCGGTTATCTGGGTCTGCGTCGCAGGCGCGGCGGCTGTTTGATAGTCGTCGGCCTCGAGGGTGATGAGGAGTCCGTCGCCCACCGCCGTGCACTGGCAGTGCGCGCCCTGCGCCGTGGTGGCGCCGCATACCTCGGCCAGGCGGCCGGCCGCTCCTGGGAGCACGGGCGCTACCAGGGTCCCTACCTGCGCGACACGCTGATCGGGATGGGGGCGATGGTCGAGACGCTGGAGACCTCGCACACCTGGTCGCGGCTGAGCGAGCTGTACGCGGCCGTCAGCGGCGCGATCCGGACTTCGCTCGGCGACCAGGGCACTCCCGGCCTCGTCTTCTGCCACCTCTCCCATGCCTACGCCGACGGGGCCTCGCTCTACTTCACCTTCATCTCACGGGCGCGGCGCGGCGCGGAGATCGAACAGTGGCAAGCCGTCAAGCGCGCCGCCTGCGAGGCGATCGTCGCCAGCGGCGGCACCATCTCCCACCACCATGCAGTCGGACGCGACCACGTCCCTTACATGGAGCGTGAGGTGGGGAGGATCGGGGTCGAGACGCTGCGGTCCGTCAAGGAGCGGCTAGATCCGACGGGGATCATGAATCCGGGAAAGCTGTTGCCGGAGAGTTAGCGACCTTCAGCGGCCGCTTTTGCGATCGGGCCGGTGATTTCGCCGGTCAACACCGTTTCGCCGCTGTAGCGGGGCAGCGATTTGTTCTGTTTCGCCCGCGCAACCTCCTGCTGGTAGACGGCGTCCTCGAGGCGGGAGATGTAGATCTGATCGAAGGCGCCACTGGCGACGTAGGCGAGCAGTTCGGCGGGGATCGGAAACTGGGCGCCGAGTTGGCCGGACTCGCCGACCGGGACGCTGCCGACCCGCAGCGTCAGTTTCGGCGAGCGGTAGAGCCAGACCGTGTAGGACTCGCCATCTTCGGTCGGCTCGAGGTTCTCACCGGTCACCTGGAGGACGATGTCTTCTTTGCCGACCCGGCCGAAGACAGCACGACCGCTCGCGTCGCTGCCGTCCGCTGCGGTCAGGACCGCCTGCGTGAGTTTGCCGCTTTCGGCGGCGACTGGATCGGGGGGCGACCCAGTCGTATCGTCGGAGCCGGAATCGGAGCCGCCGCCAATCAAGGCGATCGCGATCAGCACGATGGCAACCATCCCGAGCGCGCCGCCGGTCAGCAACACCAGGCGGCGGCGCTCGGCGGGTAGGGCGGGCCGCGGTGCAAGTCGTGGAGCGGGCTTGGTTTTCGCTCGTGGCCCCAGCTCGGGCGGCTTCGTCACGGGCGGTGGAGAAGGCGGCGCCTCCCCGATCGCCTCCAGCTCGGCCAGCGCGTCCTTCACTTCGGTCCGAACCTGCTCGACGCTGAGACCCTTCAAAGCCGCGATGTCCTCGTAGCCCTCCTCGCGTTTTGCAAGCAGGCGAAGCAGCGCTCTCTGGTCGTCGCTAAGCGGCATGCCGGCGGCGAACACTATGCGACGCGCTTAAATCGCACCTGTGCCCTACCGCCAACACGGCGCGGTCGAGGTTAGGGTCGGATAGCGCTACAAACCTCGACCGCGCGCTCGGAGAGTAGGGTCCGCGATGGTGGATGACCGGCGCGGCCCGCTGTCACGTTTCGACGTCCTGATCGGGACGGAGTGGCTGGACGACGACCCTGAGCATGCCCGTGCCCGTGTTCCGGTGCGCGACGAGCTGCGCCAGCCCGTCGGCCTGATGCACGGGGGCGTGATCTCCTCGCTGATCGAGAGCGTCTGCTCGCGTGCCACCGCGCTGGCGGTGCTGGACGAGGGGATGGCTGCGATGGGACAGTCGATCAGCGTCAACTTCATGCGGCCAGTAACCGAGGGCTATGTCGAAGCGAGGGCGGAGGCCCGCCACCGCGGCCGCACCACCTGGGTCTGGGATGCGGAAGTCCTCGATGCGCAAGAAAGACTCTGCGCCTTGGCTCAAATGACCATCGCCGTTAGGCCGTTGCCAGGCGCCGGTATGGCGACGGCCTAACCGCCGAAGCGGTTGGTGATCGGCAAACGTCGATCGCGCCCGAACGCCCTCGGGGTGATGCGAATACCCGGTGCCGCCTGGCGGCGCTTGTACTCGGAGCGGTCGACCATGCGCACGACCTCGTCGACGACGTCGCCCGGCATCCCCACCGCAACCATCTCCTCGCGTCCCTCATCGCGCTCGACATAGGCCTCGAGGATGCGGTCGAGTAGTTCGTACGGCGGCAGGCTGTCGCTGTCGAACTGGTCCGGACGCAGCTCGGCCGAGGGCTCGCGCTTCAGGACCGAAGCCGGAATCAACTCGCGCCCGGCTTCCTCGTTACGGTGGCGGACCAGCTCGTAGACGAGCGTCTTCGGCACGTCCTTGATCGCCGCGAATCCGCCCGCCATATCGCCGTAGAGGGTCGCGTAGCCGACCGACATCTCGCTCTTGTTGCCGGTGGTGAGGATCAGCCAGCCGTGCTTGTTGGAGAGCGCCATCATTAGGTTGCCGCGGATCCGCGCCTGGATGTTCTCGGCGGCGAGGTCGGGCTCCGAGGGCCGGCTCGGGTCGCGGGGCAGCGGTTCTTCCGGCCTCCCGTCGCCGGCGCCGGCGAATGACCCGCCAAGGGCGTCGTCATAGGCGTCCATCGCGGCGGCGATCGGGATCTCGAGCGCCTCGGCGCCGAGGTTGGCGGCGATAGTTCTGGCGTCGGCCTGGGTTTCATCGCTGGAATGGGGGGACGGCATCACCACGCAGCTGACGTTCTCGGCGCCGATCGCGTCGACGGCGAGCAGGGCGACGAGGGCCGAGTCGATCCCCCCCGAAAGGGCGAGGCCGACGTGGCGGAAGCCGTTCTTGACTACGTAGTCGCGCAGCCCGAGGACGAGGGCTGCATAGACCTCGGCCAGGTCGGCCAGGGGCGTGGCGAGCCTGGCGGGACCCAAGCTGGGGATCTCGCAGATAAGCAGCTCCTCCTCGAACTGGGCGGCACGCGCGATCACCTCGCCGCTGGGGCTGACGACGAAGCTCTGCCCGTCGAAGACGAGTTCGTCCTGGCCGCCGACCAGATTGCAGAAGGCGAGGTGCGTCCCGTAAGCGCGGGCGCGGTCGGCGAACATCGCTTCCCGCTCCCGTCCCTTGCCGCGGTGGTAGGGCGAGCCCGAGGGGTTAGCGATCAGCAGAGCGCCCTCCTCCGCCTCGACCGAGGCAGGCGGCCCCGCCTCCCAGACGTCCTCGCAGACGGTCAGGCCGACTTTCGTCCCGGCGATCTCGACGGTGACGGGGTCGGTCCCCGGGACGAAGTAGCGCTGCTCGTCGAAGACGGAATAGTTGGGCAGCCTGTTCTTGCGGTAGACCACCTCGACCGCGCCGCCGGCGAGCAGCGCAACCGAGTTGTGGGCATGGCGGTGATCGCCGCCGCCAGCAACCGGCTCGGCGAAACCCACCAGGACCGCGGTCTCGCCAACCTCTTGCGCGAGTCGCTCAACCGCCGCCCGATTCGCCTCGACGAAGTGGCGCTTCAGGTAGAGGTCCTCGGCCGGGTACCCGGGCAGGCTGAGCTCGGGGAAGATGACCAAGTCCGCTCCCTCGCCGCTCGCCCGGGCGGTCCACTCTGCAACCTTGGCAGCGTTGCCGTCGATGTCGCCGACGGTCGGATTGATCTGGGCCAGGGCTATGCTCAAACGGACCTCCGCGAGTTCACGCCTGAAGTATCCCCGCCAAGCGGGGCGGGAAGCGCCTCCGCTGCATGTAGATTGGCGCCGATGCGGGGGAGATTGCGGTCGATCGGCGTTTCGCTCGCATTGCTCGCCAGCTTCGCCACGGCGCCGACGATCGCCAGCGCGGGGGACCAGTGGACGTTCCGCCAGCCGCTTGCGCGGCCGACCGATCGCCCCGATCCCGCGCGGGACGCCTACACGGTGCCCGAGGCGCGGCGCTCACCGGCCTGCGCCGGGAGCTTCTGCGTTCACTGGGTCGCCGAGGGGCTCGACGCGCCGGCACCATCCGATGCCAACGGAGTCGGCGATGGCGACGGCATCCCCGATTACGTGGAGCACGTGCTCAGGGTCGGCGAGCGCGTGTATGCGGTCGAGAACGGCAAGCTGGGCTGGCGCGAGCCGCGCTCAGACGGTCGTCGCGGCGGACGTCGGGACAAGACCGACGTCTACCTGAAGGACCTGGGGCGGCAATTGTTCGGTTACGCCGTCCCGGACGACGGTCAGGCCCCGCAGGGCGACCGGCTTCCCCGCCGCCTGCACGGCTACCTGGTCCTCGACAACGACTACGCCACCGCCCAGTACCCCGGAACCAAGCCGCGAGCTGCTCTCTCGGTCACCTTCGCCCATGAGTACTGCCACATCCTGCAGATGGGCTATGACGCCTACCAGGACGCCTGGATGGCCGAGTCGACCGCGGTCTGGATGGAGGATCAGGTCTACAACCGGATCGACGACTACCTGCGCTACGTGCGCCGCTGGGCTCGCCTCTACCGCACGCCGCTCACCGCCAACTCGATTCGGGTGTACGGGGCGATCGTCTGGAACGAGTGGCTGGTGGGTCGCTACGGGCGTCGGATACTGCGCAACGCCTGGGCCCGTGCCCTCTACACGAAGCCGGGGGGCTTTTCGGTCTCGAGCTACGACTCGGCGGTCAGAGCCGCCGGTGGCTCTGACCTGAGCCGCGACTTCGCCCGCTTCGCCCGCGACGTCGCCGAGTGGCATACCGGCGCCCGCTTTCGCGAGGGCCGGCTCTACCCCGACGTGCCGCGTCAGGGCAGCCTCCCCCGCAACGGCCGGCCGCTGCAGCGTTCGCTCAACCACGCCACCTTCCAGCTGCTGCGGGTGCCCGCCCGCGGTGGCCGGGCCGTTGTCGCTCGGGCCGTCGCGCCGCAGGGCGTTGCCGCCGGCCTGGCGCTGGTGGGGCGGATCGGCAGCGAGCACCACGGCCGCGTCGTATCCAAGCTTCGCTACCGTCCGGGCGGCGGCCGGATGACGGTGCGGCTGGGGCGGCCAGGACGCTTCCGCCGGATCACCGCCGTGGTCGTAAACGCCGACACCCGGGCCGACGGCTTCAGCGCCCGCCGGCTCGACTGGAACTACTTGACCGACACGGCGCCGTTTCGGGTCCGGGCGCGGTCAGTGCGCTGAGCCCCCTCGGGCGAGGGAGGCACGGCGGACACCGCTTCGGCGATTGCCTTCTCAAGATCCAGCCCGAAGCTCTCCAGATCTGCCATCGCGTCGTAGTCGCCAACCAGGCCGAAATCGATCTGGCCGTCGTAGGACATGATTCCGACGCAGAGCGCCTGGCGACGGGCGAGCGGGACCAGCGGAAAGATCGAGATCATCCGGCGACCCATCAGGTAGAGCGGGAACTGCGGGCCCGGCACGTTGGTGACGACGAGGTTGAAGAAGCGCTGGGCGGGTTGTAGCCGCGCTGCCTGCGAGGCGATGGTCGGCGGGGCGAAGTCGGTCAGCTTGGTCAGCAGTTCGGCCCCGACCGCCTGACCGGAGCCCTTCAGATCGCCCATCGTCTCGGTCACCAGGCGCAGGCGCTCGACCGGGTCCTGAGAGGACACCGGCAGCGGCGCCATCATCGCCGAGATGCGGTTGCCGAGCGCGCCGCGTTCTTCGTCGGCGCGGACGCTGACCGGCACCATCGCCCGCATCTTCAGCTCATCGGTGTCGTGGCCGCGGGCGCGCAGGTAGTTGCCGAGCGCGCCGGCGACGACGGAGAGGACGACGTCATTGACGGTGCCGCCGTGCGCGTTCTTGACCCGCTTGAAGTCTTCGAGGTTGCCGCGGACGAAGGCGAGGCGCCGGTGCGGGCCGATATCGACGTTGAAGGGGGTGCTCGGCGCCGCCGTCGCCACCTCGAGCATCTTGCCGGTGGCGCCGAGGCCACGCAGAACCTGTCGCGGGCCGCGCAGCGCCGCGCGCACGCCGCGGACAATCTCGCGCGGGCTGGTCATCCGCTCGTGCAACGCGTCCTTGAGCAGGTCGACATTGGTCGGCTCCGGCCGCGGCGCCCACTTTGGCGGCCGCACGGGCGGATGGTCGGGCTCCTCCTCGAGGTCGAAGAGGACGGTGGTTATGTCAACCCCCGAGATGCCGTCGACGAGCGCGTGGTGGCTCTTGCCGACAACGGCGAAGCGGTCCTCTTCGAGGCCCTCGACCAGCCACAACTCCCAGAGCGGCTTGGTGCGGTCGAGCTGCTGGGAGAAGATCCGCGCAGCCAGGTTACGCAGCTGCTCCTCGGACCCCGGCGCCGGCAGCGCCGTACGCCGCACGTGGTAATCGAGGTTGAGAAAGGGGTCATCGACCCAGACCGGCCTGCCCTGCTCGAAGGGGACGAAGCGCAGCTTTTGGCGGAAGCGGGGAACGAGGTGCAGGCGCGACTCGATCTGGTCGCGGAATTCCTCATGGGAGGGAGGGGAGCCCTCGAAGAGGATCGCCGAGGCGACGTGCATGTGGGCCCCGGCGCGCTCCATGTGAAGGAAGGAGGCGTCGAGGCCGGTTAGTCGATCCCCATTCATGCGAATCATCTTCGCATGGCGGGACTATCCCGGTAGGGGTTCCACTTAAGTGACGGTGAGCTGCATCTGGGCCTGCGGGGGCTCGGGCTCGGTGGCATCGCTGGTAAAGCTGGCGATTCTGACGCCTAGCAGGCGGACGGGGCGGGGTGGGGAGTAGGCGCGGAGGAGGTCGAGGGCGATGGGGGTGACGACGTCGGGGTCGTTGGTCGGCTCCTCGAGGGTATGAGCGCGGGTGACGTTGGTCCAGTCGTCGAGACGCACCTTGATCCCGATCGTCCGCCCTTCGAGATCGCGAGTGCTCAGCCGCCGGCACAGCTCCTTGGCGAGGGAGGCGATGTGGGTAGCCATCTCGCCCTGGTCGGCAACGTCGATGTCGAAGGTGATCTCGGTCGATTGCGACTTGGTCTCGTGCTCGACCGCGATCGGAGTCTCGTCTTCGAAGCGTGCCCGAGCCGGCAACCAGCGACCGGCGCGTGGGCCAAACGCCTGCTCCAGCGCGGCCGGGTCGTGCGCGCGCAGCTCGGCGAGCGTCCGGATGCCCATCGCCTCCAGCTTGGCGACGGTCTTCGGCCCGATGCCGGGGATCAGGCCTGGGGGCTCGCCGGCGAACCGCTCAAGCGCTTCCGCCCGCGAGAGAACGACCAGGCCGGCCGGCTTGCCCAGCTCGCTGGTGATCTTGGCCAGCAATCGGTTCTCGGAGATGCCGACCGAACAGGTGAGGCCGGTCTCCTCGCGGATCTCGGTGCTGATCCGCCGCATCGCTGCCTTCGGGGCAAAGAGCCCGCTGAGGTCGAGATAGGCCTCGTCGAGACCGACGACCTCGACCGTCTCCGCGTTGGCGCGAAGGATGCCCATCACCTGCTTGGATGCCTCGCGGTAGGCGGTGAAGTCAGGCTGCAGGTAGACCGCGTTCGGCAGCCTGCGGCGCGCCACCGCTGCCGGCATCGCCGAGTGGACCCCGGCCAGCTTGCGCGCCTCGTAGCTGGCCGTGGTCACGACCGCCCGCGGCCCTGACCCGCAGACCACCACCGGCTTGCCCTTCAGCTCCGGCCGCCGCCGCAGCTCAACCGACGCGTAGAAGGCGTCCATATCGAGGTGCGCAATCGTCCGCTTTTCGGCCACCAACCGATCGTAGGGGCGGCCCGGGACGGCATCGGTCTGCAATCCTGACCCCGCGTGGCTTCTCCCGAGGCGAAGAACCTGGAGGTGATCTCCAAGGCGATCGACCAGCACAACCGGAACTGCCCGTTTCCGGCGGCTGAGGTACGGATGAACCCGTTCGAGGTCGAACGTCTCGGATGGGACGAGATCCGTGGCCTGCCCTTGGTCGGAGACCCTGCGATCGGAACGGGGGCCTTCAAAATCGTCTGCTCGCGTGAATTAGACGATGCCGGCCTCGAGGAGACCGAGGCGATCGGGCGGGAGTTCGAGACCGTCGCTCCGCCAACAACTAGACGGAGTTCCAGAAGTCGAGGCCGAGTTCGCTCAATAGGCGCTGGGCCTCGATATTGAGCTGGGTCAGCTGGTCGGTCCAGATCAACACTCCCATCGCGATCAGGATCAAGCCTCCGGTGGCGACGATCGCCGGGTAGTGGCGCTTGACCACGGAGAAGGCGGTGGTCATGCGGGAGAAGGCGACCGCCGTGAGGAGGAAGGGAATCGCGAGGCCGGCCGAGTAGACCGCGAGGAGTAAGGCGCCGCGGCCGGCCGAGCCGGAGAGAGAGGCGGCGGAGAGGATCGCGCCGAGCGTCGGTCCGATGCACGGCGTCCAGGCGATCGCGAAGGCCGCACCGGCGACGACCGGCCCACCCTTTCCGGCGCGGTCGAGTAGAGCGTCGACGTGCCACTCGCGGTTGAGGCGGGTGACGAAGAGCGAGGCGACGAAGAGCACGCCCATGGCGATGATCAGCGCCGCCGAGATCTTGCTCAGCAGGTCCTTGTGGTCCTGCAGGGTCGCGCCGAGCCCGGTCGCCGTCAGCCCGAGGAGGATGAAGATCGCCGAGAAGCTGGCGACGAAGAGCAGGCTCGGACCGAGGACACGCCGCCAGCCGGCGCTGTCCAGCTCGGATGCAGAGACCCCGCTTACCGCGGAGAGATAGCCGGGAACGAGCGGTAGGACGCAAGGCGAGAGGAAGGAGACGACGCCCGCCGCAAGCGCGGCGAAAATGCCGACCCCGGCGGTCGGATCGGTGCTCAACTCGGCGAGGACCACGACCTTTCAGGGTACTTGGGACTCGCGCCCGATCACTCGGCCCGGTAGATTCTTGGCTAGCCAGCCAAACGCCGCGCGGAGGCGGCGCGACTACAGGAGCAGACTTTGAGCAACCGCACGTACGTGATCGGGGTCGGGATGACCAAGTTCGAGAAGCCCGGGACCAAGGAGGGCGACTACCCTGACTGGGCCAAGGAGGCGGGGGAGAAGGCACTCGCCGACGCCGGCATTCCCTACGACGACGTCGAGCAGGCCTTTGCCGGCTACTGCTACGGCGATTCGACCTACGGCCAGCGGGCGCTCTACCAGCTCGGCCTGACCGGGATTCCGGTGGTCAACGTCAACAACAACTGTTCGACCGGCTCCTCGGCGCTGTTCCTCGCGCGCCAGGCGGTCAAGGGCGGCCTCGCCGAGTGCGCGATGGCTATCGGCTTCGAGAAGATGGAGCCGGGCTCGCTCGGCGTCAAGTACACCGATCGCACCAACGCGCTCGACAAGCACGCGATGAAGATGTTCGAGATCCGCGACCCCGAGCAGTCGCCGCCGGCGCCGCAGATGTTCGGCAACGCCGGCCGCGACCACATGGAGAAATACGGCTCCAACCCCGACCACTACGCCTGGATCGGCTGGAAGAATCACAAGCACTCGGTCAACAACCCCTACGCCCAGTTCCAAGACGAGTACACGATCGAGGACATCAAGGCGGCGAAGATGATCCACGACCCGCTGACCAAGCTGCAGTGCTCGCCCACCTCCGACGGCTCGGCCTGCGCGATCGTCGCTTCCGAGCGCTACGTCGAAGAGCACGACCTCGGTGGCCAGGCGATCGAGATCGTCGGCCAGTCGATGATCACCGACCTCAGCTCGACCTTCGCCGAGGACACCGACTGCATGAAGATCGTCGGCTCCGACATGTCGAAGACCGCCGCCGAAAAGGCCTACGCCGAGGCCGGCATCAGCGCCGAGGAGGTCGACGTCTGCGAGCTGCACGACTGCTTCAGCGCCAACGAGCTCATCACCTACGAAGCGCTCGGCTTCGCGGCCGAGGGCGAGGGGCACAAGCTGGTCGAGGAAGAGGCGACCACCTACGGCGGCAAGGTTGTCGTCAACCCCTCCGGCGGTTTGATCTCCAAGGGCCACCCGCTCGGCGCGACCGGGTTGGCGCAGTGCTCGGAGCTGACCTGGCAGTTGCGCGGGGAAGCCGACAAGCGACAGGTGGAGGACGCCAAAACCGCCCTGCAGCACAACATCGGCCTCGGCGGCGCCGCCGTGGTCACCGTCTACAAGCCGGCGGCCTAGGGTCGCCGGAGGAGGAGGGCACCATGGCGAAGCAGCGACAGGCTCTATCCGGCAAGGTCGTGGCGATCACCGGCGGCGCCCGAGGGATCGGCAAGGCGACGGCGACGGCGCTGGTCCGCAAGGGCTGCCGGGTCGCGATCGGCGATCTCGACCTGGTGCTCGCTGAGCAGACGGCGGCGGAGCTGGGCGGTGGCACGATCGCCATCGCGCTCGACGTCACCGACCGCGACTCATTCTCCGCCTTCCTCGACGAGGCCGAGCGCCAACTCGGCCCGCTCGACGTGGTCGTCAACAACGCCGGGATCATGCCGGTGACGCCGTTCGCCGAGGAGTCGGTCGACTCGATCCGCCGCCAGCTCGACATCAACGTCTTCGGCGTGATCACCGGCATGCAGCTGGCGATCGAGCGGATGCGGCCGCGCAACTCCGGTCACATCGTCAACCTCGCCTCGCAGGCCGGCAAAGGCGGCTTCCCGGGGATCGCGACCTACTCGGGCACCAAGCACGCCGTGGTCGGGATCAGCGAGGCGGTGCGGGCGGAGCTACGCGAGACCAATATCGAGATCGCCTGCGTGATGCCGACCGTGGTCAACACCGAGCTCACCTCGGGTGTCGGCCAGAAGATGATCAAAGCGGTTGAGGCTGAGGACGTCGCCGACGAGATCGTCGACGCGCTCGAAGTGCCGCGCTTCGACGTCTGGGTGCCGCGCGCAAACGGCGGCCTGTTCAAGGTCGTCGCGCTGATGCCACGGCCCTGGCGCGAGGCGCTGGGCCGCTTCATGAAGGTCGACAAGCTGATGACCGAAGTCGACCACGGCGCCCGCCAGGCTTACGAGGAGCGTGCCGCGCACAGCGAGCCGGGACTTGGGTCCGAGGACACCGAGCCCCAAAAGCAACAGGCAGCTTGACGAGCGCTGCATTGACCACGCTATAGGTGGCAAACGCAACGCTCGCGATCATGGGACGGATCTACAACGCGACCTGGGGCCGAGCCTTCTCGGCCTTCTACGACAGCCTGCTGAAAGGCACGGAGGAGGCTGGGCTGCGCGAGCAACGGCGCGAGGTGCTCGCCGCAGCCCGCGGGCGGACGATCGACGTCGGTGCCGGGACCGGTGCAAATCTCGGGCTCTTCCCCGGCGCCGTGAGCGAGCTGGTCATGGCCGAGCCCGACCCGCATATGAGCAAACGGCTGCGGCATAAGCTCGCCGAGTCCGGGTCCGACGTAGAGCTGGTCGAAGCCGGCGCGGAAGGGCTCCCGTTTGAGGACTCGAGCTTCGACACCACGGTCTTCACCCTGGTTCTGTGCACGGTGCCGGACCCGGCCGCAGCGCTCGCGGAGGCCGCTCGGGTCCTGAAGCCCGGGGGTCAGTTGCTTTTCGTCGAGCACGTGCGTGCCGAGGACCCTGGTATCGCCCGCTGGCAGGACCGTCTCGAGCGCCCCTGGCGCTTCTTCGCCGACGGCTGCCACTGCAACCGCGACACCGTGGCCAACATCGAGGCCTCGCCCCTGAGCCTCGACTGGGTCGAACATGGCGAGCTGCCCAAGTCGCCGCCGATCACCAAGCCGCTGGCCTTGGGACGAGCCTCCGCGGCTGAGGCCGACTAGAGGCGGTCGGCGGGCGGGGCCGCGGCTTCGCTGAGGCGGTGGGCCACCACCGGCTGGGCCACCAGCGTGAAACCGAGGATCAGCAGCGAGACCGCCACCCAGGCGAAGCCGATCTCGTCGAGGACGTTGGAGTGCCCGACAGTGCGGTGCTCCGCCAGGAGCAGGGCGAAGACGACGCCGAGGAAGCCCGCGACGCCGGCGCCGGTGACGAAGCCGAGCCATTCTTCGTACTCGTCGTCCTGCTCGACGCGGCCGACCAGCCAGACCGCCTCGACGACGTAGGCCAAGACGAGACTGGCGCCGACCAGTGCGATCGTGCGCAGCAGCTCCGGCGAGGCCGGCGGGATCGCGCTGAAGAAGAAATACGTGCCGAGCGACGCC
Source organism: uncultured Solirubrobacterales bacterium (assembly GCA_963698085.1). Taxonomy (GTDB): domain Bacteria; phylum Actinomycetota; class Thermoleophilia; order Solirubrobacterales; family 70-9; genus VRUE01. The sequence goes on along the minus strand of OY969122.1, from coordinate 2,495,694 downwards.
AGCGCGACCGAAATCAGCGCGTTTGCGATGCCCTTCGGGATTGGATCGAGGATGGGGAGGCGAGAAAGCACAGAGCGAAGTCTATGCAGAGCGGCACCCTCGACCGCATATTCAACGCACGATAATCAATCTTATGTCAACTCAGCTGAGGAAAACTCAGCTGGCGCCTTCGATCGCCTCTTCCAGCGCCCCTGCCGAGCCGGGCGTGCCGAGGACTTCCTTGCCCTCCGCTCCAGGGCCGGTGACGACGAAGGACGGCGTGCCGCTGAGCCCCAGCCGCTGTGCTTCTTCGCTTTCGCTCTGGACTTGGTCCAGCACCGGGCGGCTCTTGCGGTCCCGGTTCCATTTGGTGATATCCGACACGCCAGCGCCTTTTGCGACTTCGGTGAGGAATTCGTCGGTTACATAACCGGAGGCCTCCAACCCCTGGTTGCGGTAGAAGAGCTCGAGGAAGTTCCAGCCCCCTCCCTGTTTGCCAGCCGCGATTGCCGCCGCGGCAGCGGGGACCGATTCCTCGCTGATGATCGTGTAGTTGCGGAACTCGATTTTCGCTTCGCCGCTGCGTACTTTCGAGCCGATCACGTCGGGAATGATCTCTTCGGCAAAGCCTTTGCAGACCGGGCACTGGAGGTCGCCGAACTCCGCCAGGGTCACGGTCGCTTTCGGATCGCCCAGTGTCATCCCGCTCTGTGGTATTCCCTTCAGCTCGCGCTCGACCGTCGCCACGCTCTCGAGACTCGTATCGCCACCATCGCTCTCGCTCTGGTTGATCACGATCAGCACGAGCACCACCGCTGCGGCGAGAAACACCGCGGCGCTGGCAATCTGGAGCAGCCGCTTGCGCCGTGCCTCGCTCTCGCCCTCGCTTTCGGCCTGCAGGCGCTCTTCGCGGCGCGCCTCCCTGGAGCTTCTGCCGCTCATGCCGGCCTGCCCACATAGCCAACCATGCGGATCGCGTTGAGGCCGAAAAGGATCGTCATCAGCACCGCGCTGGCCACGCACCACTGGCAGATCGCTTCGATCTTGAATATCTCCAGGTAGGTCAGGAAGACGCTGTAGCCGAAGCCCGCCAGCGAGACGCCAAAGCCGGCCATTCGCGCTGCGTCGCCGCGCAGCAGCGCCGCCGCCAGCAGCAAGACATAGCCGACGATGCCGAAGACCGCGATGTTGACGCTGAACAGGTGCGAGTAGGAGCTGCTGGCGACGGTCTCACAGCCGCCGCTGCCGGCGATGCAGACCGGCGCATCTCCGCCGGCGGCCTCGATCGCGATGTAGCTGGCGATGCCGATGCCGAACGCCGCGACAAAGGTCGCGATCATTCGCAGCGTGCCCTCGGCCGGCGTCGATACTTGTGCTGACATCGAGGGCGCAGCCTATGCGTTCCGTCTTTGTGCTGGCTAAACGCTTGCGGACCTTCGCTAGTGGCGCTTCCAGCCACCACCGAAGAGACGGCCGAGACGTCCGGACCGGAGATTGGGGACGAACTTGGCATGTCCCTCCTCAGGCGGGCCCAGGCGCTGGGCATGCTCGGCGTCGAGAGCCAAGATCACGGCTCGCTCGGCCGTGCGCGCGACCTCCGGCGCGTCGGCGAAGCGCAGCTCACCGTCGCGGTCGGCAAAGACCAAGCCGTCGAAGATGTGCTCCCTGTGGTTGTCGAGAACGACCTCCACGCGCCCGACCTCGACCCCGTCGGAGCTGTAGATCGGGGTTCCCGGCTGGACCGCCGAGTAATGGATCGCGTGACCCTCGTCGAGCTTTTCCTGGTCCTCGGGCACGCCGCTTATTCTGACGAGTGACCGACCTCGGCGCAGAAGGCGGCGATCTCGCGCGAGAGCTTGCCGCCCTGCCAGGCGAGCGGCGACTCCCCCGCCGCCTCTCCCGTCAACCGCGCCCCCGGCAGCCGCTCCGCATAGGCCTCGGCAACCTGCCGGGGGTGCCCGGGGTCGGCGTCGTCATGGCTGGCGACGACAAGCGCCGGCACCTCGAGCCCCTCCAGCTCACCCATCGACTCGAACGGGTGCGAGCGCGGCACCTGGCGCAGCGCATCGACAACCGCGTCGGGGTGGCGATGCTGCAGCATCCGCTCGCGGGTAAAGCGCAGGACCGAATCGCGCCAGGCCGCATCGATCTCCTGTCTTTTGGCGATGTAGTCGACGAAGCCATCGACGCCGCCGGTCTCCAGCGCCGCGGCGAGACCGTCCCAGTAGACAAGTGTCGCCGCGGAGATCTCGCCCATGTAGACCGGGCCAATGACGACTAAGCCAGCGAGGCGCTCGGGCTGTCGCAGCGCATACGCGACTGCGGTGTGAGCGCCCATCGAGTGCCCGGCCAAGACGAACCGCTCTTCGCCGACGGTCGCTGCGACCACGGCTTCCAGGTCGCCGACAAGCTCCGGGTATCCATAACCCTGGCCTGCGGGGGCGGAATCGGACTCGCCGTGGCCGCGAGCGTCATAGGCGAGGACCGTGTGCCCTGCGCGCTCCAGCGCTCGCGAGCCGTGGATGACGTAGCGGCGCGTCGCCGTAATGCCGTGGCAGAGAAGGACCGCGGGTCCCTCCCCCACCGCCTCGCCACGAATCGTCGGCCGCTCGCCGACGCTGAACTGCCGCGGCTCGGCCGGCATCAAGCCAGGGAGGAGACGGCCTGCTCGAGATCGCCGACCGTCTGGAACTTCGCGCCGGTCCTCGATACGTGCCGATAGCGCACGATCCCCTCGCCGTCGACGACGAAGATCGCCCGCATCACGTAGCGACCGCCCTGCACGCCCTCGAGGCCCGCCAGCTTCCCCAGCGGTCCCGCCCAGCCGACCACCCCGTAACTCTTGCTGACAGCGAGATCCTCGTCGGCGAGCAACGGCACGTTGAGGTCCTGCTCCTGCGTCCAGCGCTCGTGCGAGTCGACCGATTGCGGTGAGATCCCGAGCACCTCGGCGTCGAGCTGGTCGAGCCGGTCGCTCTTGTCACGGTAGGAGCAGAACTGCGCCGTGCAGACGCGGGTGTTGTCGCCCGGGTAGAAAGCAAGCACGACGTTCTGGCCACGCAAGTCGGAGAGCTTGTAGGTCTTGCCGCCCGTGCCGGGCAGCTCGAAATCCGGTGCCGCGTCGCCTACGTCGACCTTCGCCATGGGGAACGAGGTTAGTGCAGACGCCCGCAGGCCGCCGACGGTCGCCGCCGACTAGCCCTTCTCGATCGAGATCTTTTTGATCAGGACGGTCTGTTTCGGTTTTTCGGCCGGCGTCCCGAGATTGCCGATCTTTTCGACCACATCGAGGCCTTTGTTGACCTTGCCGACCAGCGCGTATTCCGGCGGCAGCCCGGCATCGGCGGAGAGGACGACGAAGAACTGGCTGCCCGAGCGACCGGGCGGCTCGGCCGAGCTCTTCGCCATCGCGACCACACCTTTGGTGTAGGCAAGATTCGCGGGCGGTTTCTCGTCGACGCTGTAGCCCGGTCCGCCGGTTCCGCTGCCGAGCGGGTCGCCGCCCTGGATGACGAAGCCAGGCGCCACCCGGTGGAAGGTGAGGCCGTCGTAGAAGCCTTCGTCGGAGAGGAAGACGAAGGAGTTGACCGTTTTCGGCGCCCGCTGGGAATCGAGCGCGATCTCGAACGTCCCGCAGCTCGTCTCGACCACCGCCGTCACCTCTTCGCTCTGTTTGACCGTATTCGTGACAGCCTCGTAGCTGACTTTCTTCGGTTTGGGGGCCTGGACCTGCTCGCATCCGGACGAGCTCGCGGCGCTGGTCTCCTCCTCATCGCCCCCACCGCGCCCAAGCAGGATCGCGGCGACAACCGCCACCGCCACCAGGGCAAAGACGGCAAGCGCGATCAGCTTGTTTCGATCCGAAGTCCCCTCCACGGCGCGAAATCCTAGTCGAGACAGACGTGCCGGTGCTCAGGCCCATATGGGCATGCTTCCCACCGGCACGTCCCTGAGATGATCGGGTCTGTGCTTTCTCCCTCGCTGATTGCGATGGCTGCCGCGGTGCTCCACGTTCCCCGCAGGCCCGAGCGAGTCCTCCACATCGGCTGCGGAAGCGGCGAGGGGGTGCTCTTCCTGGCACGCGAGTTTCCCGCTGCTCGGGTGCGAGGCGTCGACCGCTCTGGCGAGCTGATCCAGGTTGCGGTATCGCGGATCGGCCTCGACCCCGAGGGCCGTGTCGCGTTCAAGCAGGGCCGGCCCCGCGCTCTCCCCTATCCCGACGGCTTCTTCGATCTGGTCACGCAAACCGGCGCTCCATTGCATCCAGCTGAGATCGCGCGGGTATTGCGCCCGGATGGCCACCTGGTCCTGGTTGGTGAGTGGAGGTGGCTGGACTGGCGCCTGCGGAAACACTGCTTCGAGCCGATCGAGGATGGCGAGGCCGAGGGCGAGCGCTTCCACGTCGTGCGCCTCCACACCATCGAACCGGCACCCGAATAGGCTGCCGCACGCGATGAGAGCCGAAGCGATGCCGCTGGCGATGCTGGTCAACCCGACCTCTGCACACGGGCGGGCACTGAAGCTGCTGCCGCGACTGGAGCAGGAGCTGGATGCGCTGCGCATTCCCTTCCGAGTCGAGCGAACGCGCGGCCTGGAGGACGGCGTCGAGAGGTCGCTGCGGGCTGCCGAGGGGGGCGAGATCCCGGTCGTGCTCAGCGGCGACGGCCTGATCGGGGCGATCGGCGGCGCCCTCGCCGGCTCGGAGACCCCGTTGGGAATCGTCCCCGGCGGGCGCGGCAACGACCTCGCCCGCGTGCTCGGCATTCCCCAGGAGCCGGAGGCTGTGGCAGCGATGCTCGCCGCCGGCGAAACGCGCCGCATCGACGTCGGCGAGGTCAACGGCCGGCGTTTCCTCGGGGTCGTCAGCGTCGGCTTCGACTCGGAAGCGAACCGGCGCGCCAACGAGACCAAGTGGCTGCGCGGCAACCTCGTCTACGCCTACGCCGGCGTGCGCACTCTAATCGGCTGGAAACCGGCCCGCTTCACCGTCCGCGCCGGGGAGACGCGCGAGCGCTTCACCGGTTACTCGGTGTCGGTCGCCAACAGCAAGGCGTTCGGCGGTGGCATGTTCATCGCCCCCGATGCGGATCTGGCCGACGGCGAGTTCGACGTCGTCGCCGTCGGCGAGGTCGGCAAGCTGCGCTTCCTGAGTAACCTGCCGAAGGTGTTCAAGGGCACCCATGTCGAGGAGGACGAGGTGCGGGTGTTTCGCGCTTCCCGGCTCGAGCTAAGCGCCAGCCGACCCTTCCCCGTCTACGCCGATGGCGAGCACCTCGCCGACCTTCCCGCCATGCTCCGGGTGCTGCCCCAGGCACTGAGCGTGATCGTTCCGCCGCGGGCCGGGGAGTGAGCCAGGAGCGCGGCGAAGCGCTGTTCGGGGCGAAGCGTCTCCTCGCACGCGCCGTGGGCAGCGCCAGCCGGGCCAGCGGCCGCGGCGGCGGCACGACGCTGCCGGGGCGTTTGCTGCTGCGGCTCGACCCGCGGACGATCGCCCGGCTCGGCTCGAAACTTGACGGGGGCGCGACCCTGGTCAGCGCGACCAACGGCAAGACGACGACGGCGGGGATGCTGGCAGCGTTGCTCGGCGCCGCCGGCCGCACCCCGGTCCACAACCGGGCTGGGTCGAATATGACCTGGGGAATCGCAACGGCGCTGCTCGAGCAGCGGGGGCGCGAGGGCCTCTTCGAGGTCGATGAGGCATGGCTGCCCCGCGTCGCCGCTGAGCTCGACCCCTCGCTCATCGTTCTCGGCAACCTTTTCCGCGATCAACTCGATCGCTATGGCGAGACCGAGATCCTCGCCGATCAGTGGGCGAAGATGGTTGCCGAACGGAGCGACCGCACCCGCTTCGTGCTCAACGCCGATGATCCGCTGATCGCCGACCTCGGCAGGGACGACGATGGCAGCCACCGCGAGGGGGTCGTCTACTTCGGCATCGACGACGAGGACCAGGCGCTGCCCGAGCTGCAGCATGCCTTCGACGCCAAGCATTGCCGCCGCTGCGGCCATCCCTACGCGTACGAGCGTGCCTTCGTCGGCCACCTCGGCCACTACTCATGCCCCAACTGCGGCGCCGGGCGCCCCCGGCCGGACGTTGTCGCGACCCGGATCGAGCTGCACGGGATGCGTGGCTCCTCGCTGCAGGTGAGCACTCCCCAGGGCGAGCTGGAGGTCAAGCTGCCCCTGCCCGGCCTCTACAACGCCTACAACGCGCTCGCCGCAATCGCGGCAGGGCTGGAGCTGGGGATCGCGACGGATCGGATCGGATCGGCTCTGGGCGGGATGCGCGGCGCCTTTGGCCGGGTCGAGACGATCGAGGTCGGCGCCAAGCAGGTCTCGATCCTCTTGATCAAGAACCCCGCCGGGACCAACGAGGTCCTGCGCACGTTGAAGCTGGAGGCGAGCGGCGGCGAGCTCGATCTCTGGATCAGCCTCAACGATGGCATTGCCGACGGCCGCGACGTCTCCTGGATCTGGGACGCAGATTTCGAGTTGCTCGGTGGCGCCGTGCGGCAGGTCACCTGTGCCGGCAGGAGAGCACCGGAGATGGCTTTGCGTCTCAAGTACGCGGGCTGGCCGGCGGAGACGATCGTGGTCGAATCGGGGATCGAGGCCGCCTTCGACCGCGCGGTGAACGGGGCCAAGGGGCAACTGTTCGCTCTCCCCACCTACACCTCCCTGCTCGAGCTACACAAGGTCCTCGCCGCGCGCGGCCTTGCCGAGGACTTCTGGCGATGAGCGTGATCTGGCATGACGTCGAGTGCGGCGCCTACGTCGCGGACCTACCGCTGTGGGAGGAGCTGGCACGGGACGCGGGTGGACCGGTCCTCGACCTCGGCTGCGGCAGCGGCCGCGTCGCCCTGCATCTGGCCCGTCGCGGCAACGACGTGCACGGCGTTGACCGCGACCCGGCGCTGGTCGCAGCATTTGGGGAGAAGGCAGGAGGACTGCCGGCCACGGCCGCCCTGGGGGACGCGACGGAGTTCGCGCTGGAGATGGAGTTCGCGCTGGTGCTGGCACCGATGCAACTGGTCCAACTCTTCGATGACTCAGAGCAACGGCTGAATTGTCTGCGCTGCGTCTCCGCACACATGGCCACGGGCGGACTGGCGGCCTTTGCGATCGTGGAGTCGATACCAGAGCCGCTCGACGTCGCCTCTCCCCTGCCCGACACGCGCGAGGTCGATGGCTGGATCTACTCGAGCCTGCCGGTCGATGCCCAAGTGGACGCGGGCTCGATCCGGGTGCGGCGCCTGCGGCAAACGGTCTCCCCCAGCGGTCAGCTTGATGAGGAGCTCTACGAAGTGGCGCTGCGGGCGCTCGACGCGGCCACCCTGGAGGACGAGGCCAAGCAGGCGCGCCTCGTCCCCGCCGGTCGTCGCCCCGTCCCCCCCACCGACGCCCACGTCGGCTCAACCGTCGTCCTGTTCGGGAGCGAGAGCTAATGGAGCTACGCGTCCTCGCCCTCTATCCCGACCAGATGAACATCTACGCCGACCGCGGCAACATCATCTTCTTGCGGCGGCGCTGCGAGTGGCGGGGCATCGGCTTCTCCTACGCCGCTGCCGGACCAGGCGATCCGCTCGATCCCGCGGCCCACGATCTCATCTACCTGGGGGGCGGGCAGGACCGTGACCAGCGCGCTGTCGCCGCCGACATGGTCGCGACGAAGCGCGACGGGCTCTCCACCGCTGTCGAGGACGGCGCGGTACTGCTCGCCGTCTGCGGTGGTTACCAGCTGCTCGGCCACAGCTACCAGCTCGGCGAGGAGCGGCTGCCCGGCCTCGGCCTGGCCGACCTCGAGACCGTGCGCGAGCCGGGTGAGCGGTTGATCGGCAACGTCGCGATTGAGGCCGATCTCGGTGAGGGACCGTGGACGATCGCCGGCTTCGAGAACCATGGCGGGCGGACCTACCTCGGAGGCGGTGCCAGCCCGCTGGGGCGCGTTCTCGAGGGGTTCGGCAACAACGGCAAGGACGGCTGGGAGGGCGTCCGCCGCGGCAACATGATCGGCACCTATATGCACGGCCCGCTGCTGCCCAAGAACGCCTGGCTGGCGGACCACCTGATCGCGCTCGCCTTGGAGCGCCGCTACGGCTCCGCCCCCGAGCTCGCCCCACTCGATGACGAGCTCGAGCTGGCCGCGCAGGACTGCGCTCGCGGGGCCGCTCTGCGCAACTGAGTGGACGATCCACGGTTCGGGTAGGCAGTGGAGGTGAGACCCCGACCGAAGCCCCTGCTCGCCGTCGTGGTACTCGCGACGTTCGCGATCGTCGTCGCCACGCCCGCTGTTTCCAGCGCTGCCCCCAGCTGCGCCGAAGGCCCTGAGACCGTCGGCAACACCATCGTCGGCACGCCCTGCGACGACACGATTCGCGCCCCGCGCAGCATCACGATTGTCAACGGTGAAGGCGGCAACGACACGCTCTACGGCCAGCGCGGCAACGAGCGGCTCAACGGCGGCCCCGGGGACGACCGGCTCTACGGGGGCATCGGCGACGACCAGCTGCGCGGGGGAATCGGCAACGACCGCCTCTCGGGCGGCTTCGGCGCCGACTCCGCCCTCGATGGCGAAGCCGGGGACGACTTCGTCCGCGGTGACGCGACGATCGACGACATCCAGAACACCGGCGGCGGGGTCGACACGCTCAGCTATGCCACCGGCGTCACGCCGGGCTTTTTCGACAGGCCAGAGTCTCCGTACTTCTTCCCGGACTTCTCCACCTATGAGAACTTTCCGCAGACGGTCGAGGGGCGGGGCGTCTACGCCAACCTGCAGACGGGCAGGGGAGACAACGGCCGGGCACCCCACGGCGGCGGCTTCGACGAAGACGTCGAGGGCGCCAGCTTCGAGGTCGTGATCGGCTCCGCCTTTCCGGACTACATCGTCGGTACCTCGGCCGCGCAGACGATCTATGGCGGCGGCGGTGCCGACGTCATCCTCGGGGAAGGAGGCGCCGACCAGCTGCATGGCGGCGCCGAGGGCGACAGCTGCGGAGGGGCGGGCGCGACCATCGACTGCGAGACGAGCGCTGAGCAGGTAGACCCACGTGACCCCGGAGCGATAGTGGTCGGATCGATGGTCCCCGGAACACCCGTTCCGGCGCTCTACCTGACCGGCAGCGACGAAGATGACGAGGTCGTCGCAAGCTACGCAGGAGGCGCCGTCACGTTCGTCCTCGGTGCGGGATCGGAGGGCGCGTTCGATACTGATCCGGCCGTCGCCGGCGGTTGCAACCCACCCGCCTCGGGCGAAGTCGTCTGCCCGGTTGCCGCGGCCCCCGACTCGATCGTCCTCGCCGGCCTGGCCGGGAACGACGATCTCTTTGCCGCGGGCTTCCCCGCGACTACCTCGGTGATCGTGCTGGGCGGCGCGGACGGCGACAACCTCACCGGCGGCGACACCGAAGACGCGGTAGTAGATGGCGATGGCGACGACACCGTCAACGCCGGCAGCGGCGACGACGCCGTGCCCAACAACGAGGGAGACGACAACCTGCACGCAGGCAGTGGCGAGGACCTCTTCGTCTCCGACTCCGTTTGCGAAGGCGAACTGCTCGACGGCGGTCCCGATCGCGACAATGCCAACTGGGCCAACTTCGACCTCGCGATCACGATCGACATGGGCGCGGACATCGCCGGTCGGGCCGGCGCGGGAGGGCAGCTGACCTGCGCCGGTGAGGGCCCCCCGACCAACCTGGAGGCGATCGAGGACACCGAGGGCACGAACCTCGCCGACACCATGATCGGCGACGCCGACCCAAATCAGCTACTGGGCAGACGTGGTGCCGACGCTTACTTCGCGAACGCCGGCGACGACACGATCCTCGCCAACTCCGGTATCCCCACCGACGACCCCGATCCGACGATCGATTGCGGCGAGGGTTGGGACACCGCTCTCATTGATTTCCCCGAGAACGGCCCCGACGCCGTGCCAGCCGCCTGCGAGGACATTGAGGAACGCGCCCCGAACAGCTTCCGCCCGCCGGGTACGCCCCCCGGTCCGAATCCGGAACCGCCCACGGGCGAAACGCCCCCGGCACTAGTACTGGTCGAACCGCCGCTCAGGCCGGTCAAAGACCGCCAGCCGCCGCAGACCCGGCTCCTCCGCCGGCCGCCGAGGGTGCTCTTCACCACCGGTTCGCGCCGAGCGGTCACCCTTTCCTTCGCCGCTAGCGAGCCGGGCGCGAGCTTCCGCTGCAAGCTCGACCGCCAGCCCTTCAGGCCCTGCCGTTCGCCACGCGTCTACCGGCTCGTGCCCAGCCTGCACTCGCTGCGTGTCCTTGCGATCGATCGCGCCGGCAACCGCGATCGCACCCCGGCCCTGCTCAGGCTGCGGGTCCGCCGCCGCTAGCGCCCGCTCGAGCCAAAACCACCGTCGCCGCGCGACGACTCGGTCAGCGACTCGACCTCGACCGGCTCGGGCAGCGCGATCGGAGCGATCACCAGCTGCGCGATCCGCTCCCCAGGTTCGATCCGGAACACGTTCGCCGGGTCGGTGTTGAGCAGCAGCACCCTTACTTCCCCCCGGTACCCCGCGTCGATCAACCCCGGGCTGTTGACCAGCGCGATCCCGTGATCGCGCGCCAGCCCCGAACGCGGCAGCACCAACCCCGCATGCCCCTCAGGAACCTCGACAGCGACCCCGGTGCCAACGCTCCACCGCTCCCCCGGCCCCAGATGCGCCGCCTCACACGCATACAGATCCAGCCCAGCATCCCCCTCATGCGCGCGAGTCGGCACCCTCGCCCCATCCTTCAGCTTTGCGACCCGCAGCTCCACCGCGCGCACCCTACAGCGCCCCGTGCGCGAGGGCAGGGGTGTCCATCCGCGCAGCGGCGTCCTCTTTTTCGCCCCAGTGACCCCACGCGGAAGCCATCTCGCTCCTCTGGCGAAAAACCCAGCAAGCGGAGGGACACCCCTGCCCTCGCCTACGCCGCGTCAGCAGTGCGCAAGTCGTCGAATCGGTGCAGCTCAGTAACTGGTATCCGTGCATGGACAAGGACACCATCTGCACGCTCAGTCCGATCCAAGTCACCAGCAAGCTCGTATAGCTCGTGTAGTCGTGCGCCCTCGGGATATGGCACGAGCAGCTCAACCTCCGTGAGAGTGCTTTCGAATGCCGTTTCGACCCGAGTCCGAAGCTCGTCGATCCCCTCGCCAGTGAGCGCGGAGACCAAAGCTGCATCGGGGTGGCGAAGCAGGGCTTCGCCGCGTTCATCCTCATCGAGCAGATCGGCCTTGTTGAGGACGAGCAGGCGGGGGCCTTTGCCGGCGCCAATCTCCTCGAGGACGGAGTCGACCGCCGCCAAATCGGCCAAGCGCCGCTCCTCCGGCGCCGCCGCATCGACGACCTGCAGGATTAGATCGGCGAGGACGGTCTCCTCCAAGGTCGCCTTGAACGCCTCGACCAGCTGGTGGGGAAGCTTCTCGATGAAGCCGACGGTGTCGGTGAAGAGAAAGTCGCGGCCCGAGAGCGCGACGCTGCGCGTGGTCGGGTCGAGGGTGTGGAAGAGCCTGTCCCCCACGCCGACCTCCTCGCTGCCGGTCAGCGCGTTGAGCAAGGTCGACTTGCCGGCGTTGGTGTAGCCGGCGAGAGCGACCCCGGGCAACGAGGAACGCTGGCGCCGCGCGCGCATCACGCCGCGGTTGCGCTCCAATCGCCCGAGTCGCCGTCGCAGCGCCGCGATCCGGTTACGGGCGAGGCGGCGGTCGGTCTCGATCTGGCTCTCGCCCGGGCCCCTGGTACCGATGCCGCCGTCGATACGGCCAGCACCGAGACGCTCGAGGTGCGTCCATAGCCCCCGCATCCGGGCCATGTTGTATTCGAGCTGGGCCAGCTCCACCTGCAGCTTGCCCTCGGCCGAGTGGGCGTGGTCGGCGAAGATGTCGAGAATCACCGCGGTGCGGTCGATCACCGGTACCCCCAAGGCGGCCTCGAGGTTGCGCTCCTGGCGCGGCGCCAGCTCGTCGTCGCAGGCGACCAGGTTGGCGTCGCAGGCGGCAATCTGCTTCTTGACCTCCTCCAGCTTGCCGCGCCCGAGGTAGCGATCGGGGTCGGGCGCATCGCGTTGCTGAACCGCCTCGCCGGCCGTTGCCACCCCCGCGGTGCGCAGCAGCTCCTTCAACTCGGCGAGCGGATCTTCGTCCCCGTCGCCCTCGACAATGCCGATCGCCAGTGCTCGCTGGCGGGCGCGGCGGTTGGGAACGGCGGCGCCGTTCTCGGCGTAGCGAGTCTGCTTGCTGCGTCCGTTCCTAGATCGATCCACTCAGGCCGATTGTAGGCGTCGACCCAGTCCGGATAGGCTTAGCCGTCGATGAAGGTCTTCGTCACGGGAGGAACCGGCTTTATCGGCGGCGAGGTGGTCCGCCAGCTGCGCGAGCACGGCGATGACGTCGTCTGCCTCGCCCGTAACCCGGACAAGGCGACGCGGCTCTCAGCGCAGGGCTGCCAGATCGTCAGCGGCGACCTCAGCGAGACCGAGGCGATTCGCAACGGCATGGAGGGCTGCGATGCCGTCGTCCACGCCGCCGCGATGTACGAGGTCGGCATCCCCGCCAAGCAACATCCGGCGATGTGGGAGGCAAACGTCGCCGGGACCGAGCGCGTGATGAATGCGGCGCTGGATGCCAAAGTGCCGAAGATCGTCTACGTCTCGACCTGCGGCGTCTTCGGCAACACCCACGGCAAAGTCGTCGACGAGACCTACGAGCACCCCGGCAAGGAATTCACCTCCTACTACGAGGAGACGAAGCTGGAGGCGCACCGGATCGTCAAGCGGATGATCGCCGACCAGAGCCTGCCGGCGATCATCGTCCAGCCCGGCGGCGTCTACGGCCCCGAGGACACTTCCCAGGTCGCCGACCTGCTGCAGGAATTCTTCGCCGGGAAACTGGTGCTGATGCCGTTTCCAGAGTTCGGCATCTGCCTCACCCACGTCGAGGACATCGCCGGCGGCATCCTGCTCGCAATCGACAAGGGCAGGATCGGTGAAACCTATGTCCTCAGCGGCCCGGCGACGACGATGCGCGAGGCGATCGAGACTGTCGCCACCGCAACCGGCCGCAAGGCGCCGAAGCGGGCGATGCCGGTGGCTTTGATGAAGGCGATGACGCCGATTGGCCCCTTGGTGGGCAAGATGTTCGGCCAGCCACCCAATTTGCGTGAGCTAATCAGCTCCGCCGACGGGGTCACCTTCTGGGCCAGCCATGAGAAGGCCAGCGGCGAGCTTGGCTATGCACCGCGCGGTATGGAAGAGGGCCTGCGGCAGACGCTCGAGGCGGACGAGCGGTTCCCCTCCCCAGCCTGAGGGAGTCGGGGGAGGACTCGCCGGAGCAAAAGCTGGGGAGGCTCCACCGAGTCCTCCCCCGACTCCCATAAGCTGCCGCGAGTGCGCACGATAGATGTCATGCACCTTGGGCGGCCTCATGTGATCGGCTGCTGGCAGGTGGGCGAAGCGCTAGTCGATCCCGGGCCTGAGTCGTCCCTGCCGACCCTGCTCGAGGCGCTCGGGGATGAGCGCCCACGCGCATTGCTGCTGACCCACATCCACCTCGACCACGCGGCCGCGACCGGGGCGCTGGTGCGTCGCTGGCCCGATCTCGAGGTCTACGTGCACGAGCGCGGCGCGCCGCATCTGATCGACCCCTCAAAGCTGCTGGCCAGCGCCGGGCGCCTCTACGGCGAGGCGATGGATCGCCTCTGGGGCGAGATCGTGCCGGTGCCGGAGGCCAACGTGAAGCCGCTTACCGGCGGTGAGCGCGTGCTCGGCATGCGCGTCGCCTATACCCCTGGCCACGCCTCCCACCACGTCTGCTACCTGCACGAGGACAGCGGTACCGCCTTCGTCGGCGACGTTGCCGCCGTCTCGATTCCCGGCGCCAACCTGGTCGTTCCGCCGACCCCTCCACCCGACATCGACATCGAGACCTGGGAAGACTCGATCGGAATCGTCGAAGGCTGGGAGCCAGAGCGACTCGCGCTCACCCACTTCGGCCAGGTCGAGGGCCCTGCCGAGCACCTCGCCGAGGTACGCAGGCGCTTGCGCGAGGAGGCCGAGCTCGCGCGCGAGCTCTCCGAGCCCGATTATGAGCGCCGCCACCGCGAACGGGTCGCCGAGCGAGCCGCGAGCCCAGAGGCTGCCGAGGAGCTGATCCAGTGCGTCCCGCCCGAGTACCAGTGGCGCGGCCTCGACCGCTACTGGAGCAAGCGTTAGTTTCCCCCCATGCCGGGTATCGCCCCGACGATCGTCCCGTCCAAGAAGAGGAGACTCGCTTTGAAACAGAGAACCAGTCGGGCCCAGGCCATCCTTGCCTGCGCGGTCGCTGCGCTTGCCCCAATCACGCTCGTTGCCTGCGGCGACGAGGAGCAGCAGACGCTGACCTACACCGTCAGCGGTGAAGACAAAGCCTCAAAAGTGGAAGGCCCGACGAGCGCGGAGACCGGTCTGGCGGAGATCACCTTCCGCAACGAAGGCAAAGGTGAAGCCGACCTACAGCTAATTCGCGTCGAGGGAGACCACTCGGCCGCGGAAGCGGTTGAAGGGCTCGAAAAGGCGATGAAAGGCCAGACGTTCCCCAACTGGTTCTCCGCCGGCGGTGGCATCGGTATCACCCCCGCCGGGGACAGCCAGACCGTGACCCAGGTTCTGAAGCCGGGTACCTACTACGCCTTCAACACGGAAGGCAGCGAAGGCCCGCCCGACCCCAAATCGGTTCCAGCGCTTGAGGTAACCGGCGATGAATCGAGCGACGAGGTCGAGGGCGACGAGACGGTGACCGCGATCGAGTACGGCTTCGAAGCCGAAGAGCTGCCGGCCGGGGAAGTCGAGATCGACTTCGAGAACGGCGGCGCCCAGCCCCACCACCTGATCGCGGCGCCACTTAAAGGCGACGCCACGGCAGCCGAGGTCGAGCAGGCGATCAAATCCGAAAAAGGACCGCCGCCGATCGAAGAAGAAGAAACCACGAACACCGCCGTGCTCGAAGGCGGCGAAGGCCAAACCGTCACCCTCGATCTGAAACCGGGACGCTATGCGCTGCTCTGCTTCATCAGCGACCGCCAGGGCGGGCCGCCCCATGCCGTCAAGGGCATGGTCGATGAAGTCGAGGTGAAGTAGCTCTCCAGCTAGCGACGCGCGCCGCGCAGTTCGCGTCGCGCGTCGCGCCAGATCTTCATCACGTTGCCGGGAGGATAGGTCCCTCCGTCGAAGAGGCGCATATCCCCAAGTCGTTCAGGCAACTTGATCTTCAGCGGCGGCTCGCTTATCCCCTGACAGGTGTAGCCGCCAGGCGGCAGCGGTTTCAAGGTCATCGCCATGATCAGCTTCCGACCCACCTGCCAGACGACTGGCTTGCGCGCCCTCGCGTTCTGACTCCTGCCGCCGCTGCAGGGACCGGGCCCGAGGTTGATCCAGAGGTGCCGGTCATCGCCATCGGGCTTTGGCTTGTCGATGGCGAGCGTCCAGGTGACGGCCTGGAGGCCATCGATGATTGAGGTCGGATCGCAGCCGCTGCTCAGCCCCCACCATTTCCACCTTCCGCCCTCAAGCTCGAACGACATGGTGCTGGGTCCGTATACAGACGAAAGGCGTCCGCTGGCAAACTCCGCGGCATCCTCGGTTTCAGCCAATAGCCGCCAGTGGCGGACTGGCACATAATCCCTGACCCAGTCTTCCCTTTTTAGGAAAGTAGCGAGCGCTTTCTCACTCGGCCGCGAGCCGCGCTCAGCCCCGGTAGGACCGCCAAACACAGCCACCGGATCGAATTCCAGTTCCCCGCACGACGTCTTGTACGGCCACTGGGGCCATTTCTCGACGACGGGGTCCGGCCCTACCGGTGCTTCAGCGACCGCGGCGAAGCTGGTCGTCGCGACCAGAAGCGCAGCGATGAGCGCGCCGAAGAAATATCCCTGCCGAGTTGCCATCGGAGCCAGCGTATTCATCTGGGGCGCCGAAACTCAGGCCAGGTGCTCGCGCATCCGCTCGACCGCCTCGGAGATTCGCTCGTCCGGGGTGGTGAGGGCGATGCGGAAGAAGCCCTCGCCGCTCGGCCCGTACATCGAGCCCGGCGAGACGACGACCGCGGCCTCTTCGAGCACCAGCTCGGCGAAGGAGGTCGAAGTGTGTCCCTCAGGGACCGGCGCCCAGACGTAAATCGTGCCCTTCGGCGCACTCACCTCGACGCCGATCTCGCCCAGCGCTGAGACGACCAGGTCGCGGCGGCGGACGTAGGTTTCGTTCATCCGCTCGAGCGGCCCGCCAGGACCCTCCAGGGCCGCGACACCCGCCAGCTGTACTGCCTCGAAAAGGCCTGAGTCGACGTTGGTCTTCAGCCGCCAGTAAGCCTGCACCGCCTCGGCGTTGCCGAGGATTGCGGCGCAGCGCCAGCCGGTCATGTTGAAGCCCTTGGAGAGCGAGAACACCTCGACGCCTACCTCCTTGGCACCGGGGGTGGCGAGGAAGCTGGGCGCGACGTAGCCGTCGTAGGTCGTCTCCGAGTAAGCGTTGTCGTGGACGACGAGGATCTCGTGCTCGCGGGCGAAGGAGACGACCTGCTCGAAGAAGCCCTCGGGCACGACGGCGCCGGTCGGGTTGTTGGGGTAGTTGATGAACATCAACCGCGCCTTGGCGGCGACATCGGCGGGCACAGCGCCCAAGTCCGGGGCAAAGCCGAGCTCAGGCACCAGCGGCAGCAGCTCCGGCGTGGCGCCGGCGAGGATCGGGCCGCCGGTGTAGACGGGGTAACCGGGGTCAGACGCAAGCGCGACGCCGCCCGGATCGAGGAAGGCGAAGCAGAGGTTGTAGATGCACTCCTTGGCGCCGATCGCCGGGATCACCTCACTGGCGGGATCGATCTCAACCCCAAAGCGCCGGTCGTAGAAGCGGGCAAACGCCTCGCGGAACTCGTCGCGGCCGCGGTTGCTCGGATACTGGTGGGTGCCAGGGTCGGCGACGGCCTCCTGCATCGCCTTGACGATGTGCGGGTAGGTCGGCTCGTCTGGATCGCCGATGCCGAGGCTGATCACGTCGATGCCGGCGGCACGCTTCTCGCTGATCCGTCGCTCCAATTCCTGGAACATGTAGGGAGGCATCGCCTCCAGGCGCTTGGACGGGTCTGCGATTCCCACGGGCGCGGAAATCTAGTCGTTGAGGTCGGACAACGCCTGCAGCAACTCCGCTGAGAGCTCGCCGGAGCAGATCGGCTCGGCCCAACCGCTGAGCCGCACGTCGAGGTCCTCGGAGATCTCGACCTCGAGCTCGCCGCCGTCCAGCTCGACCGTGATCGGGCTTGGCGCGCCGCGCAGAAAGGCGGTTACGGCGGCGCCACTGGCGCCGGTGCCCGAGGAGAGCGTCTCCCCCACCCCGCGCTCGAAGATCCGCGCCCGCACCCGATTGCCCTCGATCCGCAGAAACGAGACATTGGTGCGGTTGGGAAAGAGCTCGTGGCCTTCCACACCTGGCCCGATCGCCGTCAGGTCCAACCCCTCGAGGTCGTCGCCGACCTTGATCGCGCACTGCGGGTTGCCGATCGAGACGTGCTGGAAGCCCCACTCGCGCCCGGCGGCGCTCAGCGTCCCCCTCCCGTTGGGGCCGCCCGATGGGAAGTCCTTCGAAGTCACCGATGCCTTGCCCATGTCGACCGAGCAGGTCCGCTCGGAGGTGATCGTCGGCGTTATCGGCCCGGCGGCAGTAGAAATCGAGAAGGTCTCCTCATCGGTCCAACCGTGGCGCCGCAGGTAGAGAATCGCCTCCCGCGCCCCGTTGCCGGAAAGCTCGGCCTCCGAGCCGTCCGGGTTGAAGATGCGCAGCTCGGCGACGAACTGCGGATCGTCGCTGTGCAAGAGCAGCAACACGCCGTCGGCCCCAATGCCGAAATGCGGGTCGCAGATCCGCTGCGCCCGGGCCCCGGTCAACTCCCAGGGCAGCGCCTCCGCCTCGACGATGACGTAGTCGTTCCCAAGCGCCGTCCACTTCTCGAAGTGCATAGTGGCGGAGCCTATGCAGGCCGCGTGTGGCGCGGCGCATATCTGCGTCCTCGGTCGCTCGTGTGCAGGAGCACACCACGCTCCCTGCGTCCTTGATCTGCTTGACCACACACGGCCTTTGCTAGATCCGCTCAATCATCGAGCCTGCCACCTCTTTATCGGGCAACTCCGTCCGATCGATCAAGTGGAGACTGGGGATCTTGCGCATCCAGGTGAGCTGACGGCGGGCGTAGTTGCGCGAGCGCTTCTTCATCTGCTCGACGTCGCCGGAGAGCAGCTCCTCGAAGCCGAGCGCCTTGCGCGCCGTGCGCGAGGGGCCCAGGGCTTCCGCCCTGCGCACCTCCTCCTCCGCCCCATCGGCCACGATCGCCTCGGTACGGGCATCGATTCGCTCATCTAGCTGCGCGCGATCCATGTCCAAGCCAAAGATCGTCGTCGGCAGCCGCGTCTCCGGCGACCACAGCTCAGAGTCGCGGGAGCCGGTTGGAACCTTCTCCAAGGACAGCTCCGCGACGGCCGCGCGCAGGTAGAGGCCAGTCCCGCCGACGACGATCGGCCGCCTACCTTCCGCTACAAGCCCATCTATCTCCGCGTGCGCCAGCCGCATGTAATCCCCCACAGAAAACGGCTGGGTAAGGGGAACGAAGCCCACCAGCCGATGCTCCAGCTTCTCTTGCTCCTCGGCGGTGGCGACCCCGGTGAGAACCTCGAGACCTTCGTAAACCTGCAGCGCGTCACAAGAGACAGCGACCGGATCCTCACCACGCTCTCGAAGTCGCTCGGCGAGCGCGATGGCGACCCCAGTCTTGCCGACCCCAGTCGGTCCAAAGATCCCAAGAACGTTCAAACGGGAATTGGCTTTGCTGCTACCCCGGCCAGCGTCGTCGAGGTCGCAGCGGTGATCTCGACGGTGATGAGCTCCCCAGCATCAGCAACCCCGTCAAAGTTGACCGTCTTGTTATGCCTGGTCCGCCCCCGCAGCCGGGTCGGATCGGTGCGACTGGGGCCCTCGACCAACACCTCCAGCTCGCGCCCGAGGAACCGCTGCGATCGTTCCCTCGCCCGCCGCTGTACCAGCTCAACCAGCCGCTCCATCCGCTCGCGCTTGATGGGATGTGACACTTGGTCCCCCATCGTCGCCGCCTCGGTTTCCCGCCGCGGCGAGAAGACGAAGGTGAAGGCGCTGTCGTAGCCGACCTCGTCGACCAGCTCGAGCGTCTGCTCGAAGTCGGCCTCAGTCTCGCCGGGGAAGCCGACGATGATGTCGGTGGTGATCGCGCAGTCGGGGACATGCTCGCGGATCAGCGAGACCCGATCGAGGTAGCGCTGGCGATCGTAAGTGCGGCGCATCCGTTTGAGGACCGCGCTCGATCCCGACTGCAGCGGCAGGTGGATGTGCTCGCACAGCGACGACAGTTCAGCGTGGGCGCGGATCACGTCTTCCTTCATGTCCTTGGGATGGGGGCTGGTGTAGCGAATTCGCTCGATTCCCTCGACTGCGTCGATCCGCGCCAACAGCTCGGCAAAGCCGATCCGCGATCCGCCTGGGAGGTCACGGCCGTAACTGTTGACGTTCTGGCCCAGCAGCGTCAGCTCGAGCACGCCGTCCTCGGCCAGGGCCTCGGCCTCGGCAATCAGCTCGGCTGGGTCACGACTCTCCTCCCTTCCCCTGGTCGAGGGAACGATGCAGTAGGCGCACTTGCAGTTGCAGCCCTGCGAGATTTGCAACCACCCTTGGAACTCACGCTCACGCCGCGCCGGTAGGTGGCCGGAGAAGTCCTCGAACTCGAAGTAGCCCTGGGCGGTCAGCGAGTCCGAGTTGAGGAACTCGGCAAGCCGGTGGATCTGGCCCGGTCCAAAGGCGACGTCGACGAAGGGAAAGCGCTCGAAGACCTCCTCCTTGACCGACTGCGCCCAGCAGCCCCCAACCCCGACAACCCGCTCGGGGTCTTCCGACTTCAACCGCTTCGCCTCGCCGAGATGGGCGACGAAGCGGTTGTCCGCCGACTCACGGATCGAGCAGGTGTTGAAGAGGATCAGGTCAGCCTCGGCACGGCTCGCGGCCTGCTCGTAGCCAAGCGACTCGAGCATCCCCTGCATCCGCTCGGAGTCGTGCACGTTCATCTGGCAGCCGAACGTGGTGACGTGATAGCTGGGCATCGCCCAAAGGTTAGACGCCGAACCCCGAGATGCGACGGTTTGCAGGCGTCTAATGCTCCTCTTGTTCTGCTTCCTCGGTGGCCTGCGGCAGGCCGACCTCATGCTCGCGGTGCTCTTCCTCGTGCTGGGAGTGGAGCACGGCGAAGGTGGTGGTGACGCCAACCAAGGCGACAAACCAGACGGTGACGATCGGACCGAGCCGCCCCGGAAAGTCCTTCAGGCGCAGGCCGAGGAAGCTGACGATCACAGCGGAGACGGTGAGCGCCGCGCCGGAGACGTAGAAGATCAATTCGTAGTCCATGCCGGCGGCATCCTATCCATTGGCGGCGACCCTTAGCGGGCGTAATTCGTGGCGCGGCTCTCCCTGATCACGGTGATCTTGATCCGCCCTGGATAGGAGACCTCGCGCTCGATCGCCGCCGCGATCTCGTGCGAGATCAAAGCCGCCCCGGCGTCATCGACCTCGCCGGGATCGACCATGACGCGCATCTCGCGGCCGGCCTGCATCGCGTAGACCTTTTCCACCCCGGTGTGACGCGCGGCGAGCGCCTCGAGGTCGTGCAGCCGGGCCACGTAAGCCTCCAGCGAATCGCCGCGGGCGCCCGGCCGAGCACCCGAGAGGGCATCCGCGGCCTGCACGACCACCGCCTCGACAGTGCGCGGCTCGACCTCGTCGTGATGGGCCTCGATTGCATGCGCAACCGCCTCGCTCTCGCCGTAGCGGCGGGCTAGGCCAGCACCGATCTGAGCGTGGCTCCCCGCGGCGTCCTGGTCGGCGCTCTTGCCGATGTCGTGCAGCAACGCCGCGCGCCGGGCGATATCGGCGGCCGCTCCGAGCTCGAGCGCGATCAGCGCCGCCAGGTAGGAGCACTCGAGCAGATGGGTGAGCACGTTTTGGCCGTAGCTGGTGCGGAACTGCAGCTTGCCGAGCATCTCGATCAGTTCCGGGTGAAGGCCGTTCACGTTTGCGTCGAGCGCCGCCCTCTCGCCCTCTTCGACGATGCGGTCCTTGATCTCCCCCCGTGCCTGCTCAAAGGCCTCCTCGCAACGGGCGGGGTGGATGCGGCCATCGGCGATCAGCCGCTCAAGGGTAAGGCGGGCAATCTCGCGACGCATGCCATCGAAGCTGGAGAGGCGCACGGCCGAGGGCGTGTCGTCGACGATTATGTCGACGCCGGTGAGCTGCTCTAGGGCGTGGATGTTGCGCCCCTCGCGACCGATGATCCTGCCCTTCATCTCATCGTTCGGCAGCTGCACGAGCTGAGTGGCCGAGTGCACGGCGTGGGGTCCGGCGAGGCGCTGCGTCGCGGTGGCCAGAATGCCGCGGGCGCGCCGCTCTGCCTCGTGTCTGGTCTCGTTCTCGATCCTGCGCAGAGTGAGCCCAGCCTGCCGGCGAGCGTCAGCCTCGACTTCCTCGATCAGCGCCTGGCGTGCCTCCTCAGCGCTCAGCGAAGCAAGCCGTTCGAGTTCGGCGCGCCTTAGCTCGGCAAGCTGAGCATCCAGCGCCTCCAGCCGGTCCAGCGCCAAATCTGGCTTTGAACCGTTGCCGCGTGACCACTTCCACGGCGACAAGCTGAGTTTCATCTAGGGAGGATGCTACTCCCATAGACGTGTTTGTCTAATCCCTAAGGCGAGCTGGTCAAGCAGATCAGGGACGCAGGGAGCGTGGCGTGCTCTGCACGCGAGCGACCGAGGACGCCGATATGCGCCGACCAGCTCGCCTTAGGCCGCTTGGGCCTCTGCAACCGGTGGTGCCTTCTCTCCGGACTCGGGCTCAGCCACCGGCACGACGTTCTCGGCACCGATGCCGAGCGCGGTGCGGATCTTGGTCTCGATCTCGCTCGCGATCTCGGGGTTCTCGACGAGGAACTGTTTGGCGTTGTTGCGCCCCTGGCCCAAGCGGGTCTTGCCGTAGGAGAAGAACGAGCCGGATTTCTGCACCAGGTCGTGCTCGATGCCGAAGTCGAGCAGGCCGCCCTCGCGCGAGATGCCGACGCCGTACTCAATGTCGAACTCGGCCTGCCGGAAGGGCGAGGCGACCTTGTTCTTGACGACTTTGACCCGCACCCGGTTGCCGACCGCCTCGGTCCCTTCCTTGAGGGTCTCGATGCGGCGGATATCGAGGCGCTGTGAGGAGTAGAACTTCAACGCCCGGCCGCCCGGTTGGGTCTCGGGCGAGCCGAACTGGACGCCAACCTTTTCGCGAATCTGGTTGGTGAAGAGGCAGACGGTGTTGGTCCGATTGAGGTTGCCGGCCAGTTTGCGCATCGCCTGTGACATCAGGCGTGCCTGCAGGCCGACGGTGGTGTCGCCGATCTGCCCGTCGAGCTCGGCTTTCGGCGTCAGCGCCGCGACCGAGTCGATCGCGACTACGTCGATCGCAGCGGAAGCGATCAGGCGGTCGGCGATCTGCAGCGCCTGCTCACCGTAGTCGGGCTGGGAGACCAGCAGCTCGTCGGTGTCGACGCCGATCTTGCGCGCGTAGGTCGGGTCAATCGCGTGCTCGGTGTCGATGAAGGCGCAGATACCGCCGCGGCTCTGGGCTTCGGCGATGATGTGGTAGATCAGCGTCGTCTTGCCCGAGGACTCCGGGCCGAAGATCTCGACGATGCGCCCGCGCGGCACCCCACCGATGCCCAGTGCCAGGTCGAGCGAGAGCGCCCCGGTCGGAATCGCCGGGATCTTGATCGTCGCGTCGGCGCCGAGGCGCATCAGGGCGCCCTGACCGAAGTCGCGCTCGATCTGGGTCACAGCGGCTTCCAGCGCCGCGTCCTTCGCTTTGGCCTCCTTGGCCGATGCGTCCTTCAGAGCCGCTTTCTTGTCTGCCATCTCTTTCACCTCACTGCCGCCCGCCTGCGGGCAGCTCGACTTGCGCCAGCGGGGTGTACTGCGCACCCTGCGGCTGGAGTTCAGAACGGTAGAGCGTCAATCGGCGGCAAACCACGAGTTGCAGCAACCCTTGCGGCAGCCTCCCAGGAAGCTTTGAAACCGATGCCGGGCGCTTCGAGCCACGTTCCTCGCGCCGCACTCTGGCGACGGTCACGTGCGGCCAAAACGGGCGCTTCTCCGGCTCGTAGAGCCGCACAGCGACCAGCTTCTCCTGCAGCCTGACCTGCAGTGCGACCGCACCGGGCGACTCGGCGGGAAGGGCGAAGGGGCGCGGTCGGCCGCGCTTGGGACGCTGCACCGGGTCGCCAAGCCGAATCGAGGGGGCATCTCCCCCACTTTCCTCGACGATCGCTCCCAAGCGCGCGATCTCCTTCTCCGGCAGCCAACCGAGGAAGGCGAGGGTGATGTGAAGCGACTCGGGCCGGACCGGGCGCACCGCCGGGTCCACGAGCGCCTTCTGTCCCCAGGAAGCGATCTCCGCTCGCACCGCCGCGGGCAGCTCGAGGGCGACGAACAACCTCGCCCGCGGGCTTTTCAGTCTCTCCTTCGCCATGCAGCCGAAGCTACGGGATCACGACGCACGAAACGCGCCACGAATGTGGAAAGTGCACGGCGGCTTCGTCAAATAGGTGCGTCGTTGTCGCCGAGCAGCGTCCGCAGCAGGTGCATCGAGACCAGGGCGGAGCGCTCGCGGATGTCCTCGCGACCGCCCGGAATGACGGGATCGCGGGCAATGCTCTTGCCGTCGGCGAGCCGGGCGTCGAAGCAGACGTAGCCGACCGGCTTCTCCTCAGTCCCCCCATCGGGGCCGGCGATGCCGGTGATCGAGACGGCGACGTCGGCGTCGAAGCGCTCCAGCGCGCCGCGAGACATCGCCTCCGCCACCTCGGCGGAGACCGCGCCGTGAGCCTCGATCAGTCCTGGGTCGACGCCGAGCAGCTCGGCCTTCGCCTCGTTCGAGTAGGCCACGACCCCGCCCGAAAAGTAACCCGATGCGCCAGGCAGATCGGTTATGCGCGCGGCCAAGAGACCGCCCGAGCACGACTCGGCGACGGCTAGGTGGTGCCCCTGCAGAAGACCCGCCAGCTGCGAATCGACGGTCTCGCCGTCGATGCTGAACAGATGTCGCGTATGGCGGTCGACGAGACCCGCGCGCACCGCCTCGGCTACCGGCGCCGCCTCCGCCCGATAGCGGACGTCGATCTCGATCTCGCCACGGCGCAGGCAGGTCGTGATCTCGACCGCGCCCAGCTCGACCCCACCCCCCTCGATCTCACGCAGGCTCTTGGCGATCTCCGACTCCGGGATACCGAACATGCGCACGGTGTAAGAGAGCAACGGCGTGGCGCGGGCGAGCACCGCCTGCACTGGGCGCGACTCGATCGCACGCGGCCACATCGGTCGCAGCTCGCGCGGCGGGCCGGGCAGCACGACCACCACGCGCTCCTCAGCCGGCACGACCAGGCCTGGAGCGGTGCCAACCGGGTCCAACGCCATCGACCCCTCGGGGATCATCGCCTGCTTGCGATTGGCCTCGCGCACGGCCTCCTCGTCGAAGCGGAAGCGCCGGGCAAAATTGCGGAGGATCGCCGCGATCTTCTCCTCCATGTCCTCGTCAAGGACCATCTCGCGCTCCGCGTAGCGCGCAACCACCTCCGCCGTCAGGTCATCGGCCGTCGGGCCCAGTCCACCCGAGGTGACGATTAGGTCCATTCCCTCAGAAGCCATGAACCGCAGAGCAGACTCGAGATCCTCAGGGCGGTCGGCCACCACCATGATGTGCGCAACCTCGACGCCGAGCTCGGCGAGCCGTTCGGAGATCCAGGGACCGTTGCGGTCGGCGATGCGACCGGTCAGGACCTCGGTGCCGGTGACGACGATCCCGGCGCGCACAGCCGCCTTACTCATTCGCAGTCGGGCCTTTCGCCTTCTTCGAGCGCGGTCAGGTCGCCGCTTCCGTCGACTCGGTAACCGACTGGGCTGGAGCTTTCCGTGACCGCGGCCCGCTCGCCGTTGACGAGCATCGTCACCGAACCGTTGCCAAGAGCGACTTCGAAGCCCTCGGAGCGGAAGGGTCCGGCTTCGGCGCCTTCATCGAGGATCTGGCCGTCGATCAGCGCTCGTTCCTCGGCGTCGAGCAGACACACCCAAACTTCAGCCGTTGCCTCTAACCGCACCGCCACACCCGGCTTGGTCGCGTTCACCGTCTGGTCCTGCCTCACGCGCTCTCCCTTACCACCGTTCGCCCCCGGGGAGGGGTCGGAGGAGTCACCGTCGCCGCCGGCGAGTCCAATCCCAACGGCAAGTGCGACGAGAACGAGGCAAACGGCGGCGACGAGGAGGCGGCCGGAGACCTTGGAGCGGCCGGCGTACATACCGGTCGGCACCGGCTCGACTCGCTTCGGCACCCACTCACCGCCCGGCGGCGCGGTGGCGCGCCGGTAATCGTCCGCAAGGCGGTCTCCGTCCAAGCCCAGATAGGAGGCATAGGTGCGGATGAAACCACGCGTGTAGGCGCCACCGGGCAGGGCGTCCCACTCCTCGTTCTCCATCGCCCGCAGGTAGCGAACGCGGATCTTGATCGTGGCTTCCACGTCGGAGAGGTCGACTTTGCGCCGATTCCGTGCCTCGCGCAGGGTGGGTCCGATACCGGTGTCCACTCCACCATTGTGTCCGCTGCGCCGTCCCGGCGCGAATGACTTACTGTCAGCTGGCCTCGTCGGACTCGACGGCCACGGGCTGCGGGCCCTCGCCGCCGCCGAGAACGCGCGGGAGGTCGGCCTCGGTGATCAGAACCTGGCGCGGCTTCGAGCCCTCATAGCCGGAGATCACGCCGCGCCGCTCGAGCATGTCGATCAGGCGGCCGGCGCGCGTGTAGCCGACGCGCAGGCGGCGCTGGATCATCGAGACCGAGGCGGTTTCAGTCTGGACCACCGTGCGAATCGCCTCGTCGAGCAGATCGTCGGCATCGGGGTCGAAATCGTCGTCGCCTCCGTCGACGGCAGGCTCCTCACGCGACTCGAGCAGCTCCGCCTCGAATTCCGGTTCGCCCTGCTTGGCCCAGTGCTTGGTGATGCGGGCGATCTCCTCCTCGGTGACGAAGGCGCCCTGAACGCGCGCCATCTTTGAGGTGCCGGCGCCACGGAACAGCATGTCGCCTTGGCCCAGCAACGCCTCCGCCCCACCCTGATCGAGGATCACGCGGGAGTCCGTCTGCGAGGAGACGGCAAAGGCGATCCGGGCCGGGATGTTGACCTTGATCGTGCCGGTGATGATGTCGGTAGAGGGCCGCTGCGTCGCCAGCACTAAATGGATTCCGGTCGCACGCGACTTCTGCGCCAGGCGAATGATCGAATCCTCGACCTCGGCCGGCGAGACCATCATCAGGTCGGCGAGCTCGTCGATCACGCAGAGGATGTGCGGCAGCGGCGCTTCGCCGGCCTTGGCCCGAACGCGGTTCAGCTCGGCGAGGTTGCGGCAGCGCGCCTCACCCATGATCCCGTAACGGCTCTCCATCTCCCCAATCAGGTTGGCCAGCACGTTGGCGGCGAGGCGGGGTGAGGTGACGACCGGCGTCAACAGGTGCGGGATGTGCTCGTAGTGGTTGAGCTCGACCTGCTTAGGGTCGACGAGGACGAGCCGCACTTGGTTGGGCGAGGCCTGCATCAGGATCGAGGAGAGGATCGCGTTGACGCAGCCCGACTTGCCCGAGCCGGTGGTGCCGGCGACGAGCACGTGCGGCATCTTCGCCAGGTCGGTCCAGACGGGATTGCCGTCGATCCCCTTGCCCAACCAGGCGACCAGCGGCGAGGTCTTCTCCGGCCGGCCGGCGTAGATGTCGCCGAGACGGACCAGGCGCCGGCGCGTGTTTGGAACCTCGACCCCGACCGCTTGCTTGCCGGGGATCGGGGCCAGGATGCGGATGTCGGTCGAGGCGAGCGCGTAGGCGAGGTCGTTGGAGAGCTCGGTAACTTTCTTCACCTTGGTGCCCGGTGCAAGGCGCAGCTCGAAGCGCGAGACGTGCGGGCCGCTGACGACACCGACGATTTTGGCCTGGACACCGAAATGGCCGAGCGTCTCGACCAGCTTGCGCCCGATCGCGTCCTGATCACGCGGATCGGGGCCTTTGTCCCCTTTGCCCTTTTCGAGGACCTTCGACGGCGGCGGCCGGTAATCGATCTGGTCGGATTCGGTGACACCGCGCTTCTGCCCCATCGGGGTCAGCGACGTCTGCTTGGACTCGGAGTCGGTGCCGACGCCGAGCCCCTCCTCGCTACGGACCTCCACCTCGTACGCGTGCGGATGAAGATTCTCGGCCACCTCGGCGTCGGGCCCTGGCTCGGGCTCGACCTCGGCGAACTCGGTGGTCGCGGGCTCGTCCTCCTCACCGTCCTCGGCGATTGCCACGGTCGGTTCGAAATCGTCGTCCTCGGGATAGGTGCTCATCACGTCGGTCGGCCCGGCCTGGGTCTCGAAGGCAGTCGCCTTTTCGTTGCGACGCTCCTCGCGGTGTTGGATCGCGGTCTGGGCAACACCCCGACCGCCGGCGACGGTATGGCGGACGCCGCGGCCGAGCCCGCGGAAGACGGTCGAGATCGAGGTGCCGGTTACGAGCATCGCGCCGATCGCGAGCATCAGCACAGTTGCGATCCGCGCTCCGACCCGGCCAAACAGGTACTCGAGCCCGGTCTCGAGCCCGGAGCCGACCTTGCCGCCGTCCCAACCGAAGAAGAGGACGAAGCAGAGGTAGACCCCGGCGGCGATCAGGAAGAGACCGATCAGGTCGAGGTGGCGCTGCTGCAGGCCCTCGGGCAGGTGCGGCCGCGGCATGCTCCGTTTGGCCTTGACCTTGGCTTTCCCTTTTGGCTTGCGGCGCGCGGCCGAGCCTCGCTTCTTGCGCACGAACACGGCACTCGCTTCGACGCGAACGACCCCTCCCCTGCCTGAGTCTAGGCGAGAAGGGTGATGAACCCGCTGACCATCGTCGCGAACATCGCTGCGAAGCCACCGAGCATCATCGTTTGCATGGACTTGATCTCTCCGCGCACCGCCCGGAATTCCGCATGCATCTCGCGGTTCATCTCATCCACCTTGTGGTTGAGATCGTCGAGTCGCTCGTCGGTCCAAGCTCGTCTCATTGTCTGCATGATGCCACGCTAGGCAGTCGCGACGCGTGAGTGATGCGCTGAATGCAAAATGTTTCGCGCCTATCGTTCGCGGAAGACGCGCATCAAGCGCAGACCCAGGCGCTGCCGCCCGAGTCGGCCCAGATCTCGGCGGCGATGCGGTCCTGTTCGGCCTTCGGCGCTTCGTGCGGGGCGCCCTGCCCGCCATACGCTTCCCAGGTCGAGGGCAAGATCTGGTACGCGCCCCCGGCGCCGCTGCTCGGGTTGAGGGCGCTGTAGTTGCCGCCCGACTCGCACATGACGATGTAAGTGGGAATCGAGAAGGGACCGCCCAGCCAGCGACCGACGGTTTCTTCGGCGGCGGCGCGGCTGGCCGCTTCGGCCGCTTCGATCTCGCTCACCCACTCGCCGATCCGCGATTTGAGCTCTGCCAGCGAGGCCGCGCGCTCGGCGGCGAGCGCGTCGAGGTCCGCGGCTGCCGCTTCGGCGCGGCCGCGCACTTCGCCGATTTCGGTGCGCGCGGCGGCGAGGCGCTCGTTGTAGGCGATCACCCGCGCCTTCAGCGCCGCGACGAGCTCCAGCTCGTAGCGAACCTGGTTGCGGACCTGCTCGACCCTGGCGGCAAGCTCGCTGTCGGATTCCTCGATCCGTTGCAGGTATTCGGTCCGGGTGGCCAGCTCGTCGAAGTCGCCAGAGCCGAGAATGACGCTGGCCGTGCTCGGCGACCCGCTCTCGTAGATCGCCACCAGGCGCTGGGCAAGGGCGCGGCGAGCTCGGCGCAAGCGCCGGCGCTCGGCTTCGAGCTGCCGCTCGGCGCGCCTCACCTTGGCCACCAGGCGAATCGCCCGCTCGCGGCCATGTGCCAGCAGGTCGCTGAGATGCCGCTCCCGCGCGGCGGCTTCCAGCGCTTCGGATTCGGTCGCCGAGAGGCGTTCCTGGGTGGCGCGGATCTCCGCACCCAGGGCCGCGGCTTCGTCCCGTGCCCCACCGACCTTGTCGCGCAGGGCATCGATGTCGGCGGCGCGAGCCGACGCGACCGTGAGCAGGCCTACGGCGAGAAGGGCGACTGCGGACTTGAAGCGCATCCGACCACCTCAACCCTCGGGCACGTCCCGGTTGGCGAGGTAGGCCGCGATGCCGATCGCAGCCACTGCGATCCCGGCGCCGATCTGGATCTCGCGCCGGTAGCGACGGCGCAGGTAGACGATCGCGAAACGTAGGGCAGTTTTGCCAAGCCTGTTGTACATCAGTCCCCTCCCCCCTTCTCGCGCTGCCTGATCCGATGTGCCATCCGTGACTGCAGCGACCAGAGCTCGATGAATCCGGGTGAAGCGGCCTGCGAGAAGAGGCCGCCGGACTCAGCGAAGGAGGCGAGGCCGGCGTCGTAGACGGCGTTGGGCGAGGAGCGGGTCACGACTCGCACACTCCCCTTGTACAGCTTCAGCCCGATCGTCCCGCTCACCTGGGCGTTGACGGCGTCCATGTAGGCGTCGAGATCGGCGCGCAGCGGCTCCCACCAGAGACCGGCGTAGACGAGGTAGCCCCACTTCTGATCGAGGGCCGGCTTGAACTGGTTCTGGTGGATCGTGCCGACCAGCTTCTCCAGATCCTGGTGAGCGGGCAAGAGGATCGCGGCAGCCGGCACCTCGTAGATGTCGCGCACCTTGAGCCCGACGATGCGGTCCTCGATGTGATCGACGATGCCCACCCCGTGGCGGCTGCCGACCTCGGCGACGGCTTCGAGCAGCGCGACGATGCCGAGCCGCTCGCCGTTGAATGCGACCGGAACCCCGGCCTCGAACTCGATCGTCACCGTCTCGGCCTGATCGGGTGCCCGCTCGGGCCGGGTGACCAGTTGGAAGACGTCGTCCTCGGGCGCGTGGCCGAGATCCTCGATCCAGCGTCCCTCCGAGGAGCGGCCCCAGAGGTTGTCGTCGATCGAGTAGGGAGCCGCCTCGGTGCCGCCCTTGACCGGAATGCCGTGCTCGCGCGCGTAGGCAATCTCCTCGTCGCGACCCATCTGCCAGGAGCGCACCGGCGCGATCGTTTTCAGCTCCGGTGCCAGCGTGGCTACCGTCGCCTCGATCCGCACCTGGTCGTTGCCCTTGCCGGTACAACCGTGGGCGATCGTGTCGCAGCCGGTCTGGCGCGCGTACTCGACCGCCAGCTCGGCGATCAGCGGCCGGCCCAGGGCGGTGAAGAGCGGATAGCCACCGCCGTAGAGCGCGTTCGCCTTGATCGCCGGCACGACGAAGTCGCGGGCGAAGCGCTCGCGGGCGTCGACCACGTGGCACTCGAGCGCGCCGAGCCGCTTCGCCTTGTCTTCGATCACCGCGTAGTCCTCGCCGGGCTGGCCGAGGTTGACGGTGAGGCAGACGACCTCCGCCCCGTAGCGGTCCTGGATCCACTTCAGCATCACGCTGGTGTCGAGGCCGCCCGAGTAGAGCAGCAAGACTCGCCGGACCTCGGCGGGGTCGGCCTCATAGCCCGCCGTGCGGACTTGCTCGGGGGAAAGCTCGCTCATTCGGCGGGAATCCCGCCGCTGCCGTTTTCTTCTTCGGTGGTAGTCGGCGGCGCCGTGGTCGGTTCAGTCGTGTCGGTGGTCGTCGTCGCAGTCGTTTCCGTTTGCGTCGACTCCGTCGTCGTCGGCTCCGTCGTCGTTTCGTCGCTGGTCGGTTCCGTCGTTATCGTCGTGGGCGCAGAGGTCGTCCCGTCGCCACCGTCATCAGAGGCGATCACGACGATCGCGACGACGAGGCCGACGATCACGGCGATCAAGCCGGCAATGAGCAAGCGCATGTTGCCGTGGGGTCGCCCACCAGGCTGGCCGGGCTCCTCGGGCTGCCCCATGATCCGAGTCGGATCATCGTGCACGGCTTCAGTCCTCCGGACCCAGGATTGCGTCGAGGATCTCGCCGGTGTCCTCGATCTCGAAGCCGCTCCGCAAGCGCGCTTCTATCTCCGCCCGGTCGGCTCCGGAAACAGCCATCTGCGTCGCCAGGAGGCGAGCGGCGGCGGAGCCGGACCGGCGCGGGGCCAGCGGCGCCTCGCCGTCGTCGTAATCCACCTCGTTCTCGACCGGTTTCAAATGGCCGGTACGGCGCTCGCCCGAATCGGGGCGATCGAGCTCGTCGGCCAGCTCGCGCAGGCGCTCGGCGACGATCCGGTCGGCTCGCTCGCGCGCCTCCTCGAGGTGGCGCTGGGCCTGTCGCTCGGCGTCGTCGATCACGCTCGCCGCCGCCTGCTCGGCGGCATCGACGATCCGGGCCAGCCGCTGCGCGGCATCGGCGGCCGAGCCGGGTGGCTTCGGCTCTCGGGGGAACTTCTTGGCGCTCATCGTGCTGCGTAGCTTAGGAGCGATTCGGCAATCAGCGCAACGGCGCGCTCGATTTGGGCCGAATCGACCGTCAGCGGCGGCAGCAGGCGCAACGTGCCAGGCTCGGGGGCGTTGACGATCAGACCGCGGCCGAGCAGGTCGTCGCGCGCCCTGGTGGCATCGATTCCGCTCTCCAGCCCAACTCCCAACATCAAGCCGCGACCGCGAACCTCAGCCACGCCATCGATCTCCAGCAGGCTCTCGCGAAGGGCGGCGCCTCGCTCGCGAACTCCGCGCAGGAGAGCGGGGTCGTCGACGAGGTCGAGGACGGCAAGCGCCGCCGCCGAGCCGACCGCGCCGCCGGCAAAGGTCGAGCCGTGATCGCCGGCCTCGAGCACGTCGCCGAGCTCCTCGCTGGCGATGCAGGCGCCGACCGGCAGGCCGCCACCGAGTGCCTTGGCGCTGGTCAGCAGATCCGGCCGTACCGGCGTCTGCTCGTAGGCCCAGAGCGAGCCCGTGCGTCCCATCCCAGTCTGGATCTCGTCGAAGACGAGCAGCGCGCCCACCTCGTCACACGCCTGGCGGGCGGTGAGCAGCGTCTCTTCGGCGAGCGGATAGACACCCGACTCGCCCTGGATCGGCTCGATCATCACCGCCGCGGTGCTCTCGTGGACGGCTTCGCGCAGAGCACCGGCGTCATCGAACGGGACGGCGCGGAAGCCGGGCAGCATCGGGCCCAGCGCCGGGTCTTCGGCGAGCTTCGGCGTCGCCGAGAGGGCGCCGTAGGTACGGCCGTGGAAATCGCGCTCGAAGCTGACGATCTCCGGGCGCTCGACGCCCCGCCGGTGGGCGTGCTTGCGGGCGACCTTGATCGCGCACTCGGTCGCCTCGGTGCCGGAGTTGGAGAGGAAGACCTTGCCGCCGAGGCTCGACTCCGACAGTCGCTCAGCAAGCCGCACCATCGGCTCGGTGTAAAAGAGGTTGGAGACGTGCATCAGGGTTCCGGCCTGCTCGCGGACGGCCTCGACCACGGCCGGGTGGCAGTGCCCGACCGAGCAGACCGAGATCCCGGCAAGGAAGTCGAGGTACTCCTTACCCTCGGCATCCCAGAGCAGCACCCCCTCACCGCGCACGAACTCGACCTCCGCCCGTCGGTAGGTCTGCATCAGGAAGCGCTGCTCGAGCGCCTGCAACTCCTCCAGCTTCATGGCGTGACCATGGTGCCGATGCCGGCGTCGGTGAACAGCTCCAGCAGCAAGCTATGCGGCTGGCGCCCGTCGATGATGTGGGCTGATTGGGCGCCCCCCTGAATTGCGTCGACGCACGCCTGCAGCTTCGGCCGCATGCCGCCGGATATCCCCTCCAGCTTGCCTTCGACCTCGCGCACGGTGGCGTTGGAGATCAGCGAGCCATGGTCGC
Organism: uncultured Solirubrobacterales bacterium; assembly: GCA_963698085.1. GTDB lineage: Bacteria > Actinomycetota > Thermoleophilia > Solirubrobacterales > 70-9 > VRUE01. Next base: position 2,462,819 of record OY969122.1, on the reverse strand, counting down.
CGGAATCGGCGAGCCAGCCCTCGACGTCGGTGAGGAAGACCGCCTTGTAAGCGCCGAGGGCGGCGGCGACCTTGCCGGCCGCCTCGTCGGCATTGACGTTGTAGGGACGGCCGTCGGCGTCCGATGCAGAGGAGGCGATGACGGGGATGTAGTCCTCGGCGATGTGGTTGAGAACGTCGACGTCGACGTTCTCAATCGTGCCGACGAAACCGACCTGCTCGGCATTGGCGACCGGCGCCACCGCGAACAGCGAGCCGTCCTGGCCCGAGAGGCCGACCGCCGGCTGGCCGTGCTGGTTGAGCCGCTGCACGATTTCGGAATTGATCTTGCCGAGCAGGACCATGCGGGCAACCTCGACCGTCTCCGCATCGGAGACGCGCAGGCCCTCGTGGAAGCGCACCTCAAGCCCGAGCCGCTCCATGTACTGGGTGATCTCCGGCCCGCCCCCGTGCACTACCACCGGGTTTAGGCCAACGTACTTGAGCAGGACGACGTCGGTGGCGAAATCCTCGCGCAGTTGCTCGTCCCGCATCGCCGCGCCGCCGTACTTGATCACGACGGTGCGGCCATGGAACTCCTTGATGTAGGGGAGCGCCTCCAGCAGGGTGTCGACGTTGCTGCTCATCCGTCCGCCTCTCAGGTCGTGTACTCGGCGTTGATCCGCACGTACTCGTAGCCCAGGTCCGAGAACCAGACGTGGGCCGTCCCCTCGCCGCGGTCGAGCCGCAGCCCGATCTCGGTCTCGGCGACGTCCTCGGCCAGCTCGGTTGCGTCGATCGAGTCGGCGCCAATCTCTTCCAAATCCTCGCCGGCCAATGCCATCCCCGCCGCCTGCGCGATCCGGCCCCAGTTCGGGTCGCGCCCGAAGAGGGCCGTCTTGACCAACGGCGAGTTGGCGATCGCGCGCGCCACCCGCTCCGCCTCCTCGCTGCTGGCGGCGCCGTCGACCTGGACCCTGCCAACCCGGACCGCGCCCTCGCCGTCGGCGACGATCTCGATCGCCAGCTGCAGCAGCACAGCCTCCAGCAGGCCCTCGGGGAGGCGCGTCCCAGCCTCGCCGGTCGCCTGCAGCAGCACGGTGTCGTTGGTGCTCATCTGGCCGTCGACGCTGATCCGCTCAAAGGACGCCCCGACGGCCTCGCGCAACAACGAGTCCGGATTTTCGACGACGGCGTCGGTTTGCACGAAGCAGAGCATCGTGGCGAAGTCCGGCTGCATCATCCCGGCGCCCTTGGCCTGCGCGGAGATCGTCACCCCGCCGGCCCGCAGGGTGCAGCGCTTCGGCCAGCGATCGGTGGTGAGGATCGCGTCAGAGAAGGCACCGCCGCCGTTCGGCGAGAGCGAAGCCGCCGCATCTCCGATCCCGCTCAGTACCGCGTCGATCGGCAGTGGCACGCCGATCACACCGGTCTCGGCTACCGCGACCGCCGCCGCGTCGAGACCCAGCTCGGCTGCCGCCTTCTCGCACATCGCCCACGCATCGGCGAAGCCCTGCTCGCCCGTCTCGGCGTTGGCGTTGCCGGCGTTGACGACCGCCGCCCGAACGGAACCTCGTTCGACGCGCTGGCGGCAAACTCGAACCGGCGCCGCGGCGGAGGCATTGCGGGTCAGCAGCAGTGAGGAGACGACCTGCGGCGAGTCGCAAACGAGCAGGCCGACGTCGGTCTTTCCGCCGCCCTTAAGGCCGCAGTGCGCGGCGCCGGCGCGGAAACCGGGTGCAAGCTGGGCGGGGTCGAGCCCCTCGACGTCCACCGGCGGTTCGACCCACCTGGACCTGAAGAAGGACTCGCTCATCGCAATCCGTCCGTCTCCTCGAATCCCAGCATCAGGTTGAGGCACTGCACCGCCTGTCCCGACGCTCCCTTCCAGAGGTTGTCGAGCGCCGAGAAGGCGAGCACGCGGCCGCGATCCGTGACGGTGACGTATATATGACACTCATTCGAGTCGCGCACGTCGCGCAGGCCTGGCGGCTGGTCGACCGCTTGGACGAACGGCTCCTTTGCGTACCGCTCCGCATAGAGCGCCTGAACCCCCTCTTTGGAGACCGACTCGCTCAGCTGCACATAGCAGCTGGTCAGCTCGCCCTGGTCGAGCGGCAGCAGATGCGGGACGAAGGTGACCGGGGTCTCGCCGCCAAGCGCCGCCAGCTCCTGTTCGATCTCGGGCCGGTGGCGGTGGCCCTCGGTCTTGTAGGGGAAGGCGTTCTCGTCCATGTTCGCGTAGTGCATCGCGTCGCCGCCGCCACGGCCGGCGCCGGAGACTCCCTGCTTGGCGTCGATCACGACGTCGCTCAGCAGGCCGCCTTCGGCCAGTGGCGCCAGCGCCAGCACGCTCGCCGTCGGGTAGCAGCCGGGCACGGCGACGAGCTTCGCCCCGCGCAGTTGCTCGCGGTAGAGCTCGGTGAGTCCGTAGACGGCGCCGCCGAACAGCTCCGGTGCCCCGTGCTCGCCGTACCAGCGCTCGTAGGTCGGCAGGTCCCGCAGTCTGAAGTCGGCGGAGAGGTCGGCGACGACGATGCCGCGCTCGCGCAGCGCGGCGACGGTCGGCGCCGACGCGCCGTGCGGGTAGGCGACGATCGCCGCATCGATGTCCTCGAGGTCGGCGAGGTCGAGCTCGGTCAGCTCCAGTGGCACGCGGTAGCGCGGGTAGAGCCGGTCCAGCCTCGTACCGGCGTCGCTGCGCGAGGTGACGGCTACCAACTCCATGCGCGGATGGCGCCAGACGATCTGGGCCGCGAGGGCACCGGTGAACCCGGAGGCGCCGGCGACGAGGACTCTTGCCTTCTCACTCACGGAGCGCACCTCCGATCTCGGCTAGCCGGGCGGCGATCGAGTCGCGTTTGGCGGCGACCTCCTCGTCGGTGAGGGTCCGGTCCGCGGCGCGGAACTCGAGTCGCAGGGCGAGGCTCTTGCGCCCCTCCCCCAGTTGCTCGCCTTCGTAGAGATCGAAGACTTCGGCGGCGTGCAACAGCTCGCCTCCAGCGGAGAGAACCGCGTCGCGCACCTGCGCCGCCGCGACCTCGACCGGCACGACAACGGCCAGGTCCTGCAGAACCGCGGGGAAGGTGGTCACGTCCTCGAAGGCCTCCTCACCAGCGGTGGCCGCCTCGACCAGCTCGGCCAGGCCGATTTCGAAGCCGACCGCCGAGTCGAGATCCCATTCGCGGCTGACGAGCGGGTGCAGCTCGCCGAGCCAGCCCACCGCACGCTCGCCGACCCCAACCCTGGCGGCGCGACCCGGGTGCAGAAAGGGCTCGGCGGCGGGCTCGAAGGTAAGCGCGACGCCGAGCCGTTCGGCCAACCCTTCGAGCACGCCCTTGAGCGCGAAGAAGTCGGCCCGCTCGCCGCCGTCCCGCCACGACTTCGGCGCCAGCGGCCCGACGGCGAGGCCCCCGAGCCGGTGCGGCTCGGCGACGGGTGCCGCCCGCTCACCGGAGAACCCGCCGGCAAGCGGACTCGCCCCGGCCTCAGCGGCGGGCAGATAGACCCGTCCCGACTCGAAGAGGGCTACGCCTTCGGCATCGCGGGAGAGGTTGTGCCGGGCGGCGCCGAGCAGGGAGCCGAGCAGCGTCGTGCGCATGACGGATTGGTCCTCCGAAAGCGGGTTGGAGAGGATCACCCCACTCGCCCGTGGATCGTCGCCCGGTATTCGCAGCTGCTCCAGCTCGCCGGGGTCGGTGAAGCTCCAGCCGACGATCTCATCGAAGCCGAGGTCGCGCAGCGCGTCCTCTGCACGGCGCCGCAAACGCTGGTCACGGCGCAGTCCGCCAGCCTGGCCGGCAGAGCCCGGCAGGGTCGAGGGAAGATGCTCGTCGAGGCCGTGGACGCGCGCGACCTCCTCGATCAGGTCGACCTCGCGGGTGACGTCGTAGTGGCGATCGGCCGGAACCTCCACCACGACGTCGCCATCTTCGGGGAAGGCGCTGAAACCGAGCCGCTCCAGATAGACGATCTCGTCCGTTTGGGCCATCCGCATGCCGAGCAATCCCTCGACCTTCTCGCCCCGCAAGCGGAGCCGCGGCGGGGCTGGGATCTCGGCGGCCACGTCGATCGTGCCCGGCATCAGCTTCGCCCCGCACAGCTCGACCATCAGCCGCGAGGCGATCCGCTGCGCCCGCATGCAGAGCTCCGGGTGCAGCTGTTTCTCGAAGCGTGAGGAGGCCTCGGAGCGCAGGCCGAGCAGGCGCGAGGTGCGCAGGATGTTGGTGCCGTTCCAGTTGGCGACCTCGAGCAGCACCCGCGTCGTGCCCGCGGAGACCTCGGAAGACTGGCCGCCCATGATTCCGGCGATGCCGGAGGGCCCGTTTTTGTCGCAGACCAGGACCGTCTCGGTGTCGAAGGTCCGCTCGACCTCGTCGAGCGTCTTCATTTTCTCCCCCTCGCTCGCGGCGCGAACCGTCAGCGCCCCGTCGGGGACTTTGTCCAAATCGAAGGCATGCAGCGGCTGCGCGGTCAGCAGCATCACGTAGTTGGTGATGTCGACGACGTTGTTGATCGGCCGCTGGCCGGCAGCGCTGAGCCGCGCCTGCAGCCAGGCCGGCGAGGGCCCGATCTCCACGTCGGTGAAGACCCGGGCGGTGAAACGGGGGCAAAGCTCGGGCACCTCCACCGTGACCGAGGCGAACTGGCTGACCTGGCCAAGCGCCTCCGCTGGCGCGTCCTCCGCCCAGGGCTCAGGCGCTAGCGGGGCCCCACTGATCGCGTGCACCTCGCGGGCGACCCCGTAGACGCCGAAGCAATCGACCCGGTTGGGCGTCACCTCCAGCTCCAGCACCGGCTCCGCCACGGGCAGCAGGTCAGCCAGGGGCGAACCGGGCTCGGGCCCGTCCTCTAGCACCAGGATCCCATCCGACTCCTCGGAGATCTCGAGCTCGGCGGCCGAGAGAATCATCCCCGAGGACTTGACGCCGCGCAGCTTTGCCTCGCCGAGCTTGGTTCCGCCCGGCATCGTCGCGCCGGGTAGCGCTACGGGCACAGTTTGTCCTGCAGCCACGTTGGGCGCACCACAAACGATCGTGCGAGGATCACCATCGCCGGTGTCGACCACGCACACGCTGAGTCGGTCGGCGTTGGGGTGCTTCTCACGCTCGAGCACCTTGCCGACGACGAATCCATCCGCGGCGGGTGGGCCAACCTTGATTACCCGCTCGACCTCGGTCCCGGTCATCGCCAGCCGCTCGGCCAGCTCCCTTGGCTCGATCCCCGGGTCGCAGTATTCGCGCAGCCACGAGTAAGGCACCCTCATGAGAACTGCTCCAGCATCCGCACGTCGTTGTCGAAGAAGCGGCGCAGATCGGGCACACCGTGGCGCAGCATTGCGATCCGCTCGACACCCATGCCAAAGGCGAAACCCTGGACCCGCTCGGGGTCATAGCCGCTATCGGCAACGAAGCTGAGGACGTTGGGGTCGACCATGCCGGCACCACCAACCTCGATCCATCCCTGTCCCTTGCAGAGATTGCAGCGATCGCCGCCGACCAGATGGCCCGTGCCCTCGCACTGGAAGCAGGAAACGTCGAACTCAACACTCGGCTCGGTGAAGGGGAAGAAGTGCGGCCGCATCCGCGCCTCGCGCCCGGGGCCGAAGATCGCCTTGAGCATTTCTTCCAGGGTGCCCTGCAGGTCGGCGAGCGTGATCCCCTCGCCAATTGCCAGCCCCTCGACCTGGTGGAACATCGGCGTGTGGGTGGCGTCGGAGTCACGCCGGTAGACCTTGCCGGGCATGATCACGAAGATCGGCGACGGCTGGGTCTCCATGGCCCGGATCTGCACCGGCGAGGTGTGGGTGCGCAGCAGTTGCTCGGGGTTGGATTGGATGTAGAAGGTGTCCTGGAGCATCCGCGCCGGGTGGCCCGGCGGGTGGTTGAGCGCGGTGAAGTTGTAGTAGTCGTGCTCGATCTCGGGGCCCTCGATGACCCGGTAGCCGAGCCCGATCATCACATCCTCAATCTGCCGCGTGGTGCGGGTGATCAGGTGCAGGTGGCCCGCTGGGCAAGCCGGCGTACCCGGCAGGGTGACGTCGATCCGATCGCTCGCCAGCTGGTCCTCGACCTCGCTCGCATCGAGCTCGCCGGCCCGGCGCTCGAGCAGTGACTCGAGCGCTTTCCGCGTCCGGTTTGCACCGCCGCCGACCTTTCCACGTTCCTCCTCGGGCAGCTCGGCGATGCCCCTGAGGATCGTCGTCAGCTCGGCCTTACGGCCGAGGTAGTGGACACGCAGATCCTCCAGCTCGGCGGTGCTTCCGGCGGCCTCGATCGCGGCCGTCGCCTCCACTTCGATTCCCTCGATCCGCTCAAGCATCCTCGGCCACCTCCCGCATGGCGGGCGACGATAGCCGCTCGCAGCCGATAGCTGCCGCGGCGGCGACGTTGAGCGACTCGGCAGCGCCCGGCCGCAGCGGAATCGTCACTTGCACCTCGCACTCGCGCAGCGTCTCCGGGGCCAGCCCCTCGCGCTCCGCGCCGAGGCAAAGGGTCGCGACGCCGTCCAGTGCATCCAGTCCATTGCCGCCATGGGCAACAAGGGCGGCCCGCGGCTGCGGCGTCGTCTCGATTCCCGCCCACAGCAGACGCTGACCGAAGATCGAGCCCATGCTCGCACGCACGGCTTTCGGCCCGAACGGATCGGCGCAATCGGGGCCAAGCACAACCGTGCCGCCGAGCAACGCGTGCGCGTTTCGCACTACTGCACCGACGTTGCCGGGGTCGGCGACGCCATCGAGATAGACACAGGGGCCGCTCACCTCGCTGGCCCAGGGCAGCGGCCAGACGGCGATCGCCCGCGTTCCCGAGCCCAAAGTCGAAACTTCGTCCAGTAGCGCCCGCTCGACCTCCTCGCCGCCAGGGGCGCCGCCCGCGGCGCTGAGCACAAAATGGGGCTCGGCGCCGGCGGCCAACCCAGCCTCGACCAAGTCCTCGCCCTCGGTGACGAAAAGGCGCTCGCGCTCGCGATGCTTGCGCTCGCGCAGCTTGCGCACCAGCTTCAGCTTCTCGTTGTGGGGGCTGGAAATCATCTTGTCTCAGTTCGGGTCGGTCGAATCTTCTCCTGGAACGCCCAGACGAATCCCGGACAAACAAAAGGCGGGCCGTGAAGACGGCCCGCCCGGGAGGAAGTGGAGTGTGGTCGCGGCTAGACGGCCGCGCCCTCCCGGGCTAGCTCGACAAATCGGCGAAAGGCATCGCGATCGGAGACCGCGATCTCGGCAAGCATCTTGCGGTTCACCTCGACGCCAGCCTCGCTGAGGCCGTGCATCAGCTGCGAGTAGCTCATACCCTCGAGCCGCGCCGCGGCGTTGATCCTGGTGATCCAGAGCCGCCGGAACTCGCGCTTACGGTTGCGCCGGTCCCTGTACGCATACATCCCCGACCGCTGCACCTGCTCTTTGGCGAAGCGGTAGGAGGAATGCTTGCGGCCGAAGTAGCCCTTCGCTTCCTTCAGCACCTTGCGCCGCTTCTTGCGGGCGTGGACTGAGCGCTTTACCCGGCTCACTTTCCGCCTCCGAGCAGAGTGCGGACGCGCTTTTCGTCGGCCTTGGCGATCTCGACCGGACGCGCCATCTGCCGCTTGCGCTTCGGCGACTTTTTCTCGAGGATGTGGCTCGAGTTGGCGCGCCGCCCACGCAGCTTGCCCTTGGCGGTCTTGCGAAAGCGCTTCTTGGCGCCCGAATGGGTTTTCATCTTCGGCATCGGGATGGGTATTGAAGCAGACCGGCGACGAGCTGCGCCGGGGGCAGCGGCCGGCGTCGGTAGGCTGCCGCCCGATGCGGATCGTCTATGTGATCGGAACCCGGCCGAACTTCGTCAAGACGGCGCCGGTAATCGCCGCCCTGCGCAACCGCCTGCCCAACGGTCGGCATTCGATCGTCCACACCGGCCAGCACTACGACCGGGCGATGTCGGAGGTCTTCTTCGAGGAGCTCGGCGTGCCGGTGCCGGATCACATGCTCGAGGTCGGCTCGGGCAGCCACGCAGTGCAGACGGCGCGCACGATGGAGCGGCTGGAGCCCGTTCTAGAAGAGGAGCGGCCCGACCTAGTGATGGTCCCCGGCGACGTCAACTCCACCCTCGCCGCGGTACTGACTGCGGTCAAGATGCACATCCCCGTCGCCCACATCGAGTCGGGCCTGCGCAGCTTCGACCGCACCATGCCCGAGGAGATCAACCGGATCGTCGCCGACGAGTTCTCCGAGCACCTCTTCCTGCACAGCGACGAGGCGATCGAGAACCTGCGCGCCGAGGGCATCGGCGAGGACCGCATGCACTTCGTCGGCAACACGATGATCGACACCCTCGTGGCGCTCGAGGACCGCTTTCGCGCCGCCGGGTCGGCGACGAAGCTCGGCCTCGATCCCGGCAGCTACACGCTCGTCACCCTGCACCGCCCCGCCCTCGTCGACGGCGAGTTGCTGCCGCAAACCGTGCAACGGCTGGCCGAGCTCGCGCGTGAGACGCCGGTCGTCTTCCCGGTCCACCCGCGCACCCGCAAGAAGATGGAGGCGATCTCCGCCGACCATCCCGGGCTGCTGCTCTCAGAGCCGCTTGGCTACGTCGACTTCCTCTCGCTGATCGCCGACGCCCGCGCGGTGCTCACTGACTCGGGCGGCATCCAGGAGGAGACGACGTACCTCGGCATCCCCTGCTTCACCCTGCGTGACAACACCGAGCGGCCGGTGACGATCCGCGCCGGCACGAACACACTGCTAGGCCTAGACCCGGCAGCAATCGCCGGTATCCCAGCAGCTCTCAACGGGAGGCCAGCACAATCATCCGAGCCGCCGCCCCTCTGGGACGGCCACGCAGCAGAGCGAATCGCCGACACGATCGCGTAGGCCTATCCCGGTAGGGATGGAACGTCTTGTACTTTTTGGCCACCGCGATCCGCGGAGGACCGCTTCGGCAACACCCAAAAAGTTAAGTGGAATCCCTGCCGGGATAGGCTCTAGGCCTCGGCCGGAGCGTCGTCCTCAGGGGGGTCGTCCGTCTTGGCCTCGGCCACCGCCTCTTTGCTGGGCGCCAGCATCATGCTCATGTTGCGCCCTTCCTGAAGCGGCTCGGACTCGATCGTGGCGAGGCCGTCGAGATCCTCGAACAGGCGCTGAAGCAGGTTCCGGCCGCGCTCGGGGTGGGCCTGCTCGCGACCACGGAACATGATCGTGATCTTGACTTTGTTGCGATGGCGGAGGAAACGCTCGACGTGGCCCTTCTTGGTCTCGTAGTCGTGGTCGGCGATCTTCGGCCGTAGCTTGATCTCGCGCACGTTGACCTGCTGCTGGTGCTTGCGGGCGGCCTTCTGCTTCTGCTCCTGCTCGTACTTGTACTTCGAGTAATCGAGCAGGCGGGTGACCGGCGGTTTCGAGCCAGGGGCCACCTCGACCAGGTCGAGGTCGGCCTCTTGGGCACGACGCATCGCCTCGTCGATCTCGACGATGCCGAGCTGCTCGCCGTCGGCGCCGATCAGGCGCACTTTCGGAACGCGGATCCGCTCGTTGATGCGCGTCGTGTCGCGCTCCGGCGGTCGGCGATCGAACCTGCGCGGGACGGGCACTAGTGAGAGGTGAGGTGGAGCTTCAAGAGGACGAGGGATGCGGAGGCAGCCACGGGACGCTCAGCGGCGCGGTGTGTTTGGCATGCCTGCGAACAAGTGCCCGGAGTATAGGGACAGACCCGCATATGGGTCGAGATCGCTCAACCGGCTTGCTCCGCGCGGTGGACGAGATCGGCAAACTCGGCCAGCTTCAGCGAGCCCAGCTCGCCGTCCGCGTGGGAGCGCACGGCGACCTCGCCGCTCTCTTCCTCGCGATCGCCGACGACCAGCATGTATGGGTTGCGCGCCAGTTCCGCGTCACGAACCTTCTTGCCGATCGACTCCGAGCGGCGATCCACCTCGACCCTTACCTCGAGCTCACGCAGCTGCGCCGCGACCCGGTCGCCGAACTCGACGTGGCGGTCGGAGATCGGCAGCACTGTCGCCTGCACGGGCGCCAGCCAGACGGGGAAGCGGCCGGCGTGGTGCTCGATCAGGATGCCGGCGAAGCGCTCCATCGAGCCGAGCAGGGCGCGGTGGATCATCACCGGCCGTTGCGGGTCGTCGTTCTGGTCGGTGTAGGTGAGGTCGAAGCGCTCCGGCATGAAGAAATCGACCTGGCAAGTGCCGCACTGCCAGGAGCGACCGAGCGCATCGGTGATGTGGAAGTCGATCTTGGGGCCGTAAAAGGCGCCATCGCCGGGGTTCAAGGTGTACTCCCGGCCCTGGCTCTCCAGCGCGCCGCGCAGCGCCTCCTCGGCCTGCTCCCACTGCTCCGCGGTGCCGATTGACTTCTGTGGCCGGGTCGAGAGCTCGATATGAACGTCGTCGAAGCCGAAGCGCGCGTAGAGCTCGTCGATCGCCTCGCAAACGCCGGTCACCTCGTCGACTATCTGCTCGGGCGTGCAGTAGATGTGGGCGTCGTCCTGGGTGAAGGCGCGCACCCGCAGCAGTCCGTGCAGGACGCCCTCGCGCTCGGCGCGCGACACCTGGCCGAACTCGGCGATCCGCAGCGGCAGCTCGCGGTAGGAGTGGCGGTCGGCGTCGAAGACGAGGCAGGCGCCGGGGCAGTTCATCGGCCGGATCGCGTACTGGCGCTCCTTCGACTCGGTGAAGTACATGTTCTCCTGGTAGTTGTCCCAGTGACCGGAGCGATGCCAGAGCTCGACGTCCATCAGGTGCGGCGTCTTGATCTCGGTGTACTCGCGCTTGCGCAGCTGCTTCTGCACCTCGGCCTCGATCAGGCGCAGCAGCGCGGTCCCGTGGGCGAGCCAGAACGGCATGCCCGGCGCCTCCTTGCGCAGCATGAAGAGTCCGAGCTGGGGGCCGAGGCGACGATGGTCGCGGGCCTTGGCTTCCTCGATCCGCTCGAGGTGGAGGTCGAGGTCCTTCTTCGAGAAGAAAGCCGTGCCGTAGATCCTGGTCAGCATCGAGCGGCTCTCGTCGCCGCGCCAGTAGGCACCCGCGAGCGAGCTCAGCTTGACCGCCGAAATGCGGCCGGTGGATGGGCCGTGGGGGCCGCGGCAGAGGTCCTCGAAGGGGCCGTTGCGGTAGAGCGAAACCGTCTCCACGCCTTCGTCGCGAACGAGGTCTTCGATCAGCTCGACCTTGTAGCCCTGGCCCTGGGAGCGGAAGATCTCGATTGCCTCGGCCGCCGAGACGTCACGCCGCTCGAACGGCTCGTCAGCGGCAATGTGCTGGCGCATCGTCGCCTCGATTCGCTCCAGGTCGTCCTCGTTGACTTTGACGTCCTCGGGGAACTCGAAGTCGTAGTAAAAGCCCTGCTCGATCGGCGGTCCGATCGTCACCTTGGTCCCGGGGTAGAGCTCCAGCACAGCCTCAGCCATGACGTGGGCGGCGTCATGGCGAATCAGCTCCAGAGCCTCCGGGTCGCGGTCGGTGAGAATCGCGATCTCGGCGCCGTCGGGCAGGGACGCGCCGAGGTCGCGTAGCTCACCGTCGACATGGATCGCCAGCGCCGCCCTGGCCAGGCCTGGCCCGATCGCCGCCGCGGCATCGGCGCCAGTCGAGCCCTCGGGCAACTCGAGCGGCGTGCCGTCGGGCAGCTTGGCGGTGATTTTGGTCGCGGCCTCCATCGCCCCCATGCTACGCGGCAGGGCCCCCATCGTTCAGCGGAGCATTGGAACCCCTATAGGGGACACAAAGGTCCACTATCCGCCGGCACGCGCCTGGCGCACGGCGATCAGCGGACACCGCCCGGGGCCGAGGACCCCGCGCCGCTCCCAAACTGCGTACGGACCGGTGCGCCGGCGCAGGACCAAGCGGTCGAACGGTCGTGGCGCCGACCCTTCGGTTACGACGAAGCGAATGCCCGCCGGCGGCGAGCCGCCGGCTGCTCTCTCCGGCTCGATGCAAACCCGGCCCCCGCGCAGCTCCCAGGCGATGTAGCGCTCGCCGTGTTCCTCGGCGAGCAGGCGATCGGGCGCGAGCACCAGCGTCGAAGCGTCGGCGAGCAGCGGACGCAGCCCGGTCAGCGCGGGCGAGTAGGAGGTCGGACCGACGGGAGCATTAGCGAAGGCGAGCAGCGAGCAAGCACCGGCGAGGGCCAGGTAGAGCACGGTGACCGGGCGTCGCAGTAACGGCAGGACGATCACCAGGGTCGCCAGCGGCGCCGCGATCTCGAGCGCCTTGGCGGAGGTATAGGGCGTGCCGCCGACCCGCGCCGCGATGTAGAGAAGCGCCACGGCCACGACCCCGGCGAGGATCGTCCCCTCCCGCCTACGCCAGCACACAATCAACCCGTAGAGGAGCAGCATGGTCGCGAAGGCTGCACCGGCGAAATATGCGAACGCCGGCACCGCGCCGTTCCCCGGCGCCAACCGGAAGTCCCCCGAGAACCAGATACCGAGCGAGGTGAAGGGCGAGACCTGGCCAAAGAGGTTGCCTAGGCCTGGGCCGCTCGGGTCGAAGGTCTCGAATTGCTTGAAGTCGATCATCCGACCTAGCTCGGGGAGTACTCCGACAAGGAAGACGATTCCTGCGAGGGACATTGCGCGTCGGCCCGCGGGGCCTGTCGCGGCGGCCCTCCCCCATGTGCTCGGACGCCTTTGGCGTCCTCCGCTATGGGGGACCCCCGCCACCGCGCCACCCGCGGGAGAGGCGTATCTGTCCGAGGCCCATTCGACTGCTACCCAGAGGACAGCTACTGCCCCGAGCCAAAGCAGGGCCGGAAAGCTGTAGACGTACACCGACCCGATCGCTATGAGCGCCGCGGGGACATAGCGGAGGGGTAGGTCGCGCCAACCGCGGCCGCTTTCGCGCAGGGCTAGGACGAAGGCGAGGACGAGGAGGGCTTGGATCGTCTCCTTGAACGCGCCCTGGGCGAAGTAGGAGGCGACCAGGTACGGGAGGCCGACCAGGAGGGCCGCAGCGGTGCGGCGCGCGGCTGGTTGGTCGGCAAAGGCCGCCAGCGCCGTCAGGGGGGCGAGGACCGCTACGGCTACGGTCAAGCCACTGAATCCCTGGACCAGGCCGATGCCGAGGCCCTTGTTCAGGGCGACGACGATCGCATGCGGCCCTAAGGGATAGCCCTGGTGCAGCAACTGTGAACCGGTGCCGTCGGCCAGCCTGTCGGTCGCCAGCAGGTGCTGCGACATGTCGGGGTTGAAACCGGTGCCGAGGATGCCGAAATGGCCTTCGACCGCGAAGGGAAGCGAGGTGGCGAGCAGGGCGCCGAGCGCAACCGGGAGGCCAGCTCGCAGCGCTTCTCCCCCACCCTCCAGCCTGCCGCGCAGATAGATCGCCGCGGCAACGGCCACGAGGGGGATTGCGATCGCCGCGATCAGCCCGTCTCCCGGCATCCGCACGGTCGCCCAGGCCAACGCGCAGACCAGGGCGAGGCCTACAGCGGGTGAGAGCCAAGACCACTGCTTCACGCCGCAGAGGGCAATCGCCGCCTGCCCGATAACGAGCGAAGCGCCGCAGACAGCCAAAACCGCCGCATAGGTCGCGATCACAAGGCGGCCGAGCCTAAACTGACCGCATGGCGCATGTCCCGCCAGCCCGTCATCTTCTCCGCGCCAAGGACCTGGCCGATGCCCGTTACTTCGAGCCACTTGGCGTTGACGATCTCGCCGGTGCCGCCGGTCTTTCCCGCGCCCACTTCAGCCGCGAGTTCCGCCGCGCCTTCGGCGAGTCGCCGCACGCCTATCTGCTGACGCGACGGCTGGAGCGCGCCGCGGCGCTGCTGCGTAACACCGACACCCCGGTCGCTGAGATCTGCCTCGCCGTCGGCCTGCAGAGCATCGGCTCCTTCACCACGAGCTTCAGCCGCACCTACGGGCAATCGCCCACGGCTTACCGGGCTGCCCATCCGCCCGCCTCGCACCAGGCGCGCGTCCCCGCCTGCGTCGTCCGCCTCCACGCCCGGCCTCAACACCGCACGTTTCGAGAAGACAGCGCCGAGGTACCCGCCTAGCATCGGCAACGAACTGTTCCGACGAGCAAGGAGAACCCGATGATCAAGATCGCAAACGCGCAGTTGTGGGTCCACGACCAGGATGAGGCCCTCGCCTTCTACACCGAGAAGCTCGGTTTCGAGGTGCAGGCCGACGTCACCCTGTCCGAGATGGACGGCTTCCGCTGGCTCACCGTCGGCCCGCCCAACCAGGAGGACGTCTCGATCGTGCTGATGGCGATCCCCGGGGCGCCGGTGATGGACGAGGAGACCGGCGACCAGGTCCGTGACCTGATGGCGAAGGGATTCGCCGGCACCGTCTTCCTCACCACCGAGGACTGCCAGGCTTCTTATGAGGAGTTAAGGGCAAGGGGTGTCGAGTTCACCGAGGCGCCGGAAAAACGGCCCTACGGGATCGACTCCGGCTTCCGCGACCCCTCCGGCAACAGCTTCCGCCTCACCCAGGTTCAGCTGCCGGCGGCGGTCTGAACTCGCCGCCGCCGAGCTCCGGCGGCAGAGCACGCGGCCCCTCGGGATAGAGCTGGCGCAGCTGCGCCTCGCTCATCTCGAGGGTGTTCGCCGGGCTCTGTGGGGTACCCACCACAAGCCAGAGTGAATCGGCGTCGGTGTCGTTGAAGATCTGCCGCATCGAGTCGGGCTCGACCAGGAGCGAATCGAGCGGGCCCAGCTCGAGCGTCTCGTCGTCGACTCGTATCCGGCCACAGCCCTCGAGCACCACGTAGAGCTCCTCCTCCTGCTCGTGCCGGTGCCAGGTCGACGCCTGACCCGGCCGCAGCCGCCAGAGCCGTGCTCCAAGGCGCGTGGCCTCGAGCTGCTTGGCCAGGTCCGTGTTGAGCACCCGCATCTGATTCGACTCACGCCAGAAGGCATCCTCGGCACGCAATAGGCGATGGGCCATCGTCGCTCCTTAGGGGATGACGGAGTGGGCGCAACAGGGCTCGAACCTGTGACCTCCAGCTTGTCGAGCTGGCGCTCTCCCAACTGAGCTATGCGCCCCAGAGGAGAAAGCTGAATCTACTAAAGCCTCGCCATGCAATAGCCGATGCAAGCAGTGCAACTTTCTCCCAGACGGCGTGTTTCTCTATACAAGCCGCCCGGCAGGGGGCGGCAAACTTCAAAGTTTGAGGACCGACGAGCCAGCATCAAGCGACCTGGCGGCACGTCCTTCGGAAACAGAGGGCCCCTATACGGGGCCCTTTTCCGTTGTGTGGAAATGAAGACGGCGCCTGCACGCCCGAATCTCTGCGCCGAATTGCTCGTCTAGCGCTTGCTCTGCCTCAGACACAACCGCTCCCCCTGCCTCCTTCGACACGCCGTGGGCCTATTCATCAGCCTTGGCGCGTGGTACGACTCTCCAGCCACCTGATGATTTCGTTGGGAGTCGCTTCGCCAGCCGCGATCTTCCCCACCATCGGAACGTCCGTATCGGGATAGGCATCAGTAATCGGCCGTCCGTTGGCCGCCAGGAAGCGCTCCACAGCCAGGAAAGCGCAGCGCTTATTGCCGTCGAGGAGCGGGTGATTGCGAGCCAGGTGCTCAACCAGAACGGCGGTCTTCTCGATCAGGGTCGGATAGGCATCGTGGTCGCCGAACCCAGCGCGCGGAGATGCAAGAGCAGAATCGGCTAGGGCAATGCGAGGCAGCCGAGCGACCTGCTCAGGGGTCGTCCCGAGTACCTCGGCTGCAATGCGGCAGTAGTCGCCGAACGTGACGTAGAAGACCCCGGCCACTTTTCGAGTGGCGGGCTACTGCGCCAAGCGGCGCAGCGTCTCCTCATGCTTTTTCATGGCCGCACGAAGATCGCGGCGCTGCTCCTCCGGAGTGCCCGGCAGCCCCGATTTCATATCGGGCTTCTCAGTGGTCTTCGTCGGAGCGCTGGGAGCTTGCGGCTTCATCGCAGACACATTGTTGCACCCAGGCTCTACGCCACCGGAAATCAGAGCCGGTGAACGGACCCGTGGGCCAGTTTTCATCCAGATAATCGGCAACAACCGGACTCAGCCGGACGAGGAAGCGGCCTGAAAAGGCCGTGCAAAGCGCTCTAACAAGCCAAACTCCGTTTGCCAGAGCCGAAGGCGCCTACCGGAATCGAACCGGTGTAAACGGCTTTGCAGGCCGCTGCGTAGCCACTCCGCCAAGGCGCCAAGCTGGCTCATAGAGCCAAATTCAGGCGGTTTCCTCGACTGCTCTTTGGGACTTACTGCCAATTCCCTGCCAAAACTCCCAGGTCGGTCGTCGGCAGGACGCCCACGCGAGGGCCCGCTTGAATTTCTTAAGATAGACGGCCACGAGGTTCGGGGGCAGCTCCATCGGCTTCGCGGAGCGGTTCGGCTGTTAAGTACACGCCGTGCCCGGAATCGCCGGAGTCGGCTTCGCGGTTGCCCAGGTGGCCGACACGAGTACGCAAGCATCTGCGCACTTCGCTCATTGCCTGCTGGCTTCGAGGCCACTTCGTCGGCTTGCGTACAGGCTTAGGGGGCAGCACGCGCGTCGTACTCGGGCTCCCGCTCTCCGTTACCGAGGGGGTTGTTGCCGGCACGCAAGCATCTGCGCACTTTGGGCGTCGACCATCCGCCGGTAACCGACCCGCACCTCCGTCAAAGCCACGGACCTAGCCAGGGCCTGGGTGCTCGACGGACGCGGAACTCCGTGGGAATCTGATCTGCAGACGACGAGTGCCCTGCTGGTCGAGCGGCTGGCCGTCTTCGGTGGCACCGAGCGCCTGCGATGCTGGCGGCCGCCCACCCGATTCGCAGGTGTCCGGCGACAGCGAATGGCTTCGGAATAAACGCGTACCTGCCATCTGGTCGCCCGAGCGAAAACCTCCGCTTTCGCGTCTCGCAGATTGCGCGATCGGCGTACTGCATCTACGGTGAGACGCGGTCGCCGCCGCACCGGTCGACCTACCCGATGATGAGATAAAGCCGCCCGCCGGGCGGGTCAGGGGGCTTTGTGACAGGGAGACACCGACGCACCGCCACACACCGCTCGGCACAGACTCGGTCACGCAATGCCTGACCCATTTCGGATCGACCGCGCCACGCTGCTCGCCTGGGCCGACCGGGTCTCAGCTCAGAGCGAGTTCCCACGTCTCCTCCGCCGCCTGATCCTCGAGACGGGTGAGGATGTCCTCGGCCTCGGCTTCCCCGCTGGCGAGGGCGTCTCAGCGGGCGACTGGGATGGCTCGGTCCGCTCCGGTGCCGCGACCCCTTTCATTCCCGCCGGCCTCTCGGTCTGGGAGCTCTCGGTCAATAAAAGCTCCGGCGCCAAGGCAGACGAGGACTACGCGAAGCGGACTACGACGCCGGATGGCACCCCGACCGCCGAGGCCGCCTACGTCGCCGCGATCCTGCGGCCTTGGACCAAACGGGCCGATTGGGCCAAGGAGAAAACAGGCGAGGGGCGCTGGACGGCGGTCCATGCCTTCGGCGTCGACGACATCGAGACCTGGCTCGAATCCGCGCCGGTCACCAGCGCCTGGTTGGCCGAGTTGCTCGGACTCGCCCCCTCCGGCCTGCAGGCAGCCGATCCATGGTGGCGGCGTTGGGCGGGGTCGACCCAGCCGGCGATGCCGCCGAAGCTGCTGCTCGCGGGCCGCGAGAAGGTCGCCGGGGCGCTGGAAGAGCGCCTCGCAGGTTCAGCCGGGATCACGACGATCTCCGGTCCGAGCGTCGAAGAGACCGAGGCCTTCCTCGCCGCCTTCGCCGTCTCCTTGGCCGAGGATGCCGGTGGGGTCCTCGCCCGATTGGCCTTCGTGGACCAGGTCGCGACCTGGCGCGCCCTCGAGGGGATCGAGCATTCATTGGTCCTGGTGCCGAGGGGCGAGGAGGTACGAAAGGAGGCGGCCGGCGGGTCGCGCCATCACGTTCTGGTGCCGCTGCCGGGCAGCGCCGACGTCGATTACGAGCTGCCCGCGATCGACCCCGAGGGAGCGCGTGAAGCATTGACCGAGGTCGGGATCGCAGATGAGGACCGCTCCCGCGAGCTCGCCTACCTGGCACGGCGGAGCGTCCTCGCCCTGCGCCGCAGCCTCGCTGTCGCCCCCGGCCTCCACTTGCCCGCCTGGGCCCGTTCGCCCGCCGACCGCACTACCCGCGCCGCCCTCCTGGCAGGCCGTTGGAACGATGCCGTTCCTGGGGACTTGGAGGTGATCTCCGAGCTGGCCGCCCTGGTAGGCGAAGACCTGCGCGAACCACTCGAGCGACTCGCCACCGCTGAGGATCCGCTCGTGGTCAGGCTCAGCCGATCGTGGGTGCTGACCTCGCCATACGACGCCTGGCTGCAGCTAGCAGACCAGCTCCGCGACGAGGACCTTGATCGCCTCGAGAAGGCGGTGCGGAGCGTCTTGCTCGAGGTCGATCCGGCCCTCACGCTGCCCCCCGGCGAGCGCTGGAAGGCGGGCCTCGAGGACAAGGCCAGCGCCTACAGCCCGGCCCTCAAGCACGGCCTCGCCGATTCGATCCTGTTGCTCGCGATCAACGGCGAGAAGGCCGGCAATGGCCGCGGAGGCGACTGCGCCTCTTACCTCGTCCATTTATTGGGCGAGGAGGCAAATAAGGAGGAGACCGGCACCCTGTGGTCGAGCCTCGCGCCGCAGCTGCCGCGGCTCGCCGAGGCCGCCCCGGACTCCTTCCTAGAGGCCGTGCGTGCCGGATTGGCGGGCGAGCGGCCAGTGGTCACGGCGCTCTTCGCCGACCCGAAGGGCGAGAGCGCCCTCTTCACCGCAGGGTCTCCCCACATCCATCTACTCTGGGCGCTGGAGACGCTGGCCTGGTCGACGGACCACTTCGGGGCGGCGGTCGACGTCCTCGCCCGCCTAGCCGAGATCGACCCAGGCGGCAGCCTCTCCAACCGGCCTACGGAGAGCCTTGTCCGGGTCTTCTGCCCCTGGTATCCCGAGAACTGCGTCGATAACACGCGGCGGATAGCCGTAATCGACACGTTGCGCGAGCGCCATCCCACCGTCGCCTGGGGGCTGATGCTGTCGATGCTGCCCGATAGCCATGGCTTCCACATGCCGACGGCCCAGCCCACCTACCGCGACTGGGTTCCACCGCGCCGGCAGGTGGGGGGCGCCGAATACTTCGAGCTGGTCGAGGCGGTCGCCGAGCGACTTGCCGAGGACGCCGGCGAGGAGGCGCCGCGTTGGGCGAAACTCATCGAGAAGGGTGCCGACCTGCCACCCGAGGGCCGCGGGATGATTCGTGAAGGTATCGCCGCCCGAAGCGCCGACTTCGACGCCGCCGAACGCGCCGGCCTCTGGGAGGAGCTCCGCGCCTTCGTTGCTAGCCACCGCGAGCACGCGGACGCCGACTGGGCACTGCCGGCGAGCGAGCTAGAGGAGTACGAGGCCGTGCTGGCGCGCCTCTCCCCTACCACCGCCACCCAGCGTCTGCGCTTCCTTTTCGACGAACACCACCCCGGTTTGACCAGCGCCGGGCTCGAGGATCTGGGCTCCTTCGAGGCCGAACTGCAGGAGCGCCGCACCGCCGCCGCAACCGAGATCGAAGCCGAGGGCGGACTCGACGCGTTGCTCGAGCTGGCGCGCTCCACTCAGCAGGCCGGCACGGTCGGCTGGGCGATCGCGGCGGGGTCGGAGGGGCGCCACGACGAGGCGCTGATCGAGCTGTTGCGCTCAGAGGACGCGGCGGACCGGACGATCGCCGCCGCCTACTTTGAGAAGCGCCTGCTCCAGGATGGCTGGGATGTCCTCGGCACCGACCCACGCGAGCCGGTGCTCACCGCTCGCATCCTTCTCTGCAGCAGCAAGCGCGAGGAGGCCTGGGAGATTGCCTCCTCCCGCGGTCCCGAGGTCGAGGACGCCTACTGGTTGGAGTTCTCCCCCTACGGTCTTGGCGCCGACTTCGCCCGGCTTGCCTTCGCCACCGAAAAGCTCCTCGGCGTCCACCGCCCGGCGACCGCCCTCCGTCTGATCGGCCTCTACCTGCGAAAGGACGTCGCCGCCGCCGATCTGGTGCCGCTGGTAGCCGACGCACTCGACGCGCTCCTCGTCCCCTTGTCCGGGGCCGACACCGAGAGCCAGCTCGACGGTCTCGGCAGCTACGACTTTGCTCAGCTTTTCGAGTTTCTCGAGCAGCACCGCGAGACGCTCGGCATCCAGCGCCTCGGCCAGCTGGAGTGGGCATACCTCGGTGCCCTCGGCCACGAGCCCTCCGTCCCCACGCTCTATGAGGCCCTCGCCGACGATCCCGCCTTCTTCGTCGGCGTGGTCTCGGCGATCTATAAGCCACATTCCGCCGAGGCCGCCGAGCCGGACGAGGCCGCCCGACGGGCCGCCGAAAACGGCTTCCATCTGCTCTCTGCCTGGCATCGCGTGCCCGGCGAAGCCGACGACGGAATGATCGATGAGGACGCGCTCAGGACGTGGGCGGAGAAGGCTCGCGAGCTCCTCGCCGCGGCCGACCGGCTACAGGCAGGCGAAGGTCAGATCGGCGCGATCCTGGCCTACGCCCACGAAGATGCCGATGGCGCCTGGCCGCCCGAGCCGGTGCGAAACACCCTCGAGCACCTCGACAGCAGGGCCGTCGAGCGCGGCATGGCGACCGCCAAGTACAACAGTCGGGGCGTCGTCTCCAAATCGATCGATGCCGGCGGCGAGGCTGAGCATGAGCTTGCCGACGGGTTCGAAAAACAGGCGAAGGACTTCCGCGATCGCTGGCCGCGCAGCGCTGCCGTTCTCGGCGATCTGGCGGCGAGCTATCGCCGCGACGCGCGGCGTGGGGACGAAGAAGCTGAGCAGCGCCGCCAAGGCTTCGATCGCTGAGGTGGCCGCGCCATCGCCGCGAGGCCAGTCCATCCGATGGCCCCAACCGCCCTGCGCAGATTTCGGGCACTTCTCACCAAGAGTGCCCGACTCCCTGCATATCGGCGGCAGATCCGACTCACGACGAGACCGCATCCCGTCGATGCGGGAATCAGGGACCGACTCTCGCATCGCCGTCCGCGGGTAGGAGCCGGAAGGGCCGGTCGGCCGAACCGCGGAGGGTGCGGAAATGGCGCTCGTCGAGGGTGAGCAGGTCGAGCACTTCGTAACGCCGTGAGAGGACGACGATCGAGGCATCGGCGAGGCCGACCTCGAGGTCGGCGTAGGTCTCGATCACCTCCTCGGCGATGGCGACATCGGCGGCCTCGAACGGCTCGAGGCGGTAGGCGCCGCGGCCGACCTCGGCGAGAAGCGCGAGCTCGGCCTGCAGCCCGACCCTGGTCGCGAGGAGGTAGTCGAGCTCGGCAAGTACGAACGGAGAGAGGAGCAGTGGCCCCGTTGTCTCCCGCAGGGCGGCGGCCGCCCGGCGATGGTCTCGCTGACTCGAATCGATCGCGGCCAGGAGACCGCTCGTGTCGAGCAGGATCACCGCTCGCCGAATCCGGCGAGATGCTCTTCGGCCCGCTCGGCGAGGTCGGACTTGCCGCTCTCGAACAGGGGCAGCCGGGGCTCCGTCCCGCCCACCCGACCGCTGACCAGCTCAATCCCCTCGCGGATCAAGTCGGCCTCCGAGCGTCCGGAGTCCGCGGCCACCCGCTCGAGGCGGCCCTTCAGTTGGTCGGGCAAATAGACAGTCGTCTTACGCATGCCACCCATTGTGCCATATGTCGAACTGCCGGTCGGATCAGGGACGAAAACGCCGAAAATCAATTGGCAGTCACTGCCAAAACCTGTCGAAATCGTGCGTGATCATGCGTGACCCCGCGCGATATAGCCCTGGTTAACGCGAACCTGCTTAGCCGTTTTTTTGGCTTTGTTAAGCCGAAAACTGGGCCAAAAACCCGAGGCTTTGCAGGCCGCTGCGTAGCCACTCCGCCAAGGCGCCGTAGGGCTTCCAAGCCTACCGGCGAGATCGAGGCGCGGCGCCGACGGTTGGGCGCCCTATGGGGCGGCTATCCCCTCACTCCCGGGCTTGGCTTGGCATGAAGTAGCAGCCTTGAACTTCTTCCCGCTCTCGCAGGGACAAGGGCGTTGCGGGGATTCCGGCTCGCTCCGAGGTCGTTCACCTACCTGTCGCTAGTCGGCCCACCAGTCGCGCTGGCCATCGACGTCTTCGCGCGGAGCCTCGCCGAGATTGGGCGCGCCGATGACGAGGATCTCAAGGCCCTCCGGCCCGGCCTCGTAGCCTCGCCAGGTACCGGGCGGGACGCGCACCGCGTCCCATTCCTTGAGCTCGACGATCTCGTCGTCGAGCTTCATCCGGCCGCTCCCGTGCAGGACCACGTACACCTCCTCTTGCTTCTTATGCGTGTGGCCGTACGGAAAGCGATAGCCGGGCGGGACGCGCTGGTAGCTCAGGCCGGATTTCTCGAGCTCGAGCGCCTCGGTCGCCATGCGGAACTTCAGGTCCGGCGAGCCGTCGAAGTTGGACCCGAGATCCTCCAGGTCCTCCTTGAGGTTCCTGAGAGTGAACGGCACGGCGTAATCCTATGGCACCCTGGCTGGGGGCAGCAACGGGATTCGGGCTCTCGCCGAGCGGCTCAGAAAAGTGGGGTCCGGTCAGTATGTTTGCGCAGTGCGACCTCTTCGCTATTCCATCAACGTCACCTTGGACGGATGCTGCGATCACCGTGCAATTTCCCCGGACGAGGAGACCCATCGTCACGCGACGGAGACTCTCGCCCAGGCCGATGCTCTCCTCTTGGGCCGGGTGACCTACGAGCTAATGGAGTCGGCCTGGCGGCCGCCCGGGCAGATGGACGCGATGCCCGATTGGATGGCGCCTTTCGGCCGGACGATCGACGCAATGAAGAAGTACGTCGTGTCGAGCACCCTGGGCCGGGTCGATTGGAACGCGGAGCTCGTGCGTGGGGATCTCGGGGAGGCAGTTCAGGAGCTGAAGCAAGAGCCGGGCAACGGACTGGGCGTGGGAGGCGTGCAGCTCCCGTTGGCGCTGGCTGAGCTGGGGCTGATCGATGAGTACGAGTTCGTCGTGCACCCCAGGCTGGCGGGCCATGGGCCGACGCTGTTCGCGGGGCTGTCGAAGCCTCTCGACCTGAGACTCGTGAGCCGGCTGGAATTCGATTCAGGGGCGGTGGCGATGCGGTACGAGCCAGGAACGTAGACAACGACCGTAGCTCCGCCGCCGGCCGAAAGCGAGGCGGAATCGGCCGAAATCGCCGCTAATCCCCGCGCATCCGCGTCAATTTTGGGAACTAGTGCCCAAAATAGAGGCGAGATGCGGGGATGGTTTGATTCTCCCCCGCGAGGGCCGAGTGGCCCACGTCCAGGGGATTCGAAGCGAAGCGGCTGATGGTGTCCGGTTTCAGTAGATAGGCGACACCTGTGTCGAGACATAGGAGACACCCAAAGAAGGGAGATCTCCTGTGGCAAAGGCGCGGTACCTGGTCGAGGCGCATCTGCTGGAGGGCCGCTCGGTCGCAGAGCTGGCGAAGGCCCACGGAGTGCATCGCAGCTGGATCTACAAGCTCTTGGCCCGTTACCGCGAGGGCGGCTATGAGGCGCTGGAGCCGCGCTCCAGGGCCCCACGCTCCAGTCCCAACCGCACGCCCGAGGAGATAGTGCGGGAAGTCGTGTCCCTGCGAGAGCAGCTGCTCTCGCAGGGACACGACTGCGGCGCGGAGACGATCGCCCATCACCTCGCCCGCCAGGGGATCGACGGTGTCCCCTCGGTCTCAACGATCTGGCGGATCCTACGCCGCGAGGGGCTGGTCAGTCCTCAGCCGCAAAAGCGCCCACGCTCCTCGTTGATCCGCTTCGAAGCAGAGCTGCCCAACGAGATGTGGCAGGCCGACAACACCCACTGGCAGCTGGCCGGCGGCGAGCACGTGGAGATCCTCGACATGATCGACGACCACTCCCGCCTGTTCTTGGCCTCTGTCGCCCGCCCGACCTTCAAAGCGGCCGATGTCGTGGATGTCTTTCGCGGGGCGGTCGCCCTGCACGGGGCGCCCGCCTCCTTGCTTTGTGACAACGGTGCCGTGTTCACCGCCGCCCCGCGCGGTGGCAAGGTGCTCTTGCAGCTCGAGATGGAGCGCCTGGGCATCATCGCCAAGAACTCGCGGCCCTACCATCCCCAGACCTGCGGCAAGGTCGAGCGCCTGCACCAGACGCTGAAGCGCTACCTGGACAAACAGCCTCCCACGAAGACCCTCGCAGAGCTGCAGGCCCAGCTCGACGCCTTCGCGCACTACTACAACACGATCAGGCCCCACCGCGCCCTGGGAGGCCGCACGCCCCTGCAGGCCTACAGCGCCCGGATAAAGGCGCGGCCGGCCTCTGGGGCCGGCCGCGAGGCCCACTTCCGCGTCCGCCACGACAGAGTCGACGGCCAGGGCAAGGTCAGCCTGCGCCACGACTCAAAGCTCCACCACATCGGCATTGGCCGCGCCCACAAGGGGAGGGCGGTCAAGCTGCTGATCGCCGATCGCGACATTCGCGTCCTCGACTCACGAACGGGCGAGTTGATCCGGCGGCTCACTCTCGATCCGAGCCGCGACTACCAGCCGGTCGGAGGGTGCTGAGGGGTGTCTACTATGACGCGCGACATCTGTCTCCGATGTCGCGACACATCACACGAAGCGGCTGATGGGATTCGAACCCACGACCTTCTGCATGGCAAGCAGACGCTCTAGCCAGCTGAGCTACAGCCGCATCGGTCGCGGATTATAGGCGCGCGACGGCCTGCCGACTCCGGGGCGGGCGCTATGGGCAAGCGGCCCGGGACACTATCGGTTTGTGCTACTAAATAGTGGGTAGGACCTTTCCGGCTCTTAATTCGGGCGCGCTCGGTGCCCTGTGACTCAAGGAGGCTCGCCGTGAAGCGAAGTAAAATCGCCGCCCTCTCCGCTGTCCTCGCCCTGGCAGTGGCGCTGCTCGTCCCCACCGGCTCCTCCGCCTGGGCACCGGCGAAATCGGCGACGATCCACCCCGGCGTCCAGGTCTTAACCGAAGGCGCCCAGTGCACCTCGAACTTCGTCTTCCAGGAAGGCTCCAGCGTCTTCCTCGGCCAGGCTGCCCATTGCTCGGGCACCGGTGGGCAGACCGAAACCGACGGCTGCAGCAGCAGCTCGTTGCCGCTCGGCACGCCGGTCGAAGTGACCGGCGCCAGCAAACCGGGCACCCTCGTCTACAACTCCTGGCTCGCGATGCAGGCAAGCGGGGAGACCGATCCTGACACCTGCGCCTACAACGACTTCGCCTTGATCAGGATCGACCCGGCCGACGTCACCAGCGTCAATCCATCGGTGCCCGGCTTCGGTGGGCCGACCGGGATCGGCACGGTCGGCGGTCTTGGCTCGACCGTCTACTCCTACGGCAACTCCTCGCTGCGCGGCGGTGTCACCAAACTCAGCCCCAAGCAGGGCGTCGTCGTCCAGAACGAAGGCGGCGGCTGGAGCCACACCGTCGTCACCCTGACGCCCGGCATCCCCGGCGACTCGGGCAGCGGCTTCTTCAACGGCTCCGGCGAGGCGTTCGGCACCCTCAGCACGCTGCAGATCGCGCCGCTAACCGGCACCAATGGGGTCGGCGACCTGGCGAAAGAGCTTGCCTACCTGCGCGCCCACAGCAACTTCGGCGTGATGCAGCTGGTTCGCGGCACCGAGCCCTTCAAAGCGAACCTGGTCGGGGCGATCCTCGGTGCTTAAGCGTCCGGGTCCAGTTCGGCGAGGAGGTCGCGTAGGTCAAGCGGTTCGGTGACCATCGTGACTTCCTCGCCGCCGGGCGACCCGCGGGTCGCCCGGCTCATGCATCGCCGTCCAGCGCCTGATTTACGAGGCGGTCAGCCTCGGCGTTCTGCTCACGCCGCACGTGCCGGATCGACCAGCGCTCGAAGGGCCGCAACGCCCGCACCACCTCGCTGTGCAGCTCGCGCAGGGTCGCGTCCTTGACCTTGTACTCGCCTTTTACCTGGCGCACGATCAGCTCCGAGTCGCCGACCAGCTCCAGCTCGTTCGCACCCAGCTCAGCCGCCCGTGCGATCCCCAGCAGCAGCGCCCGGTACTCGGCAACGTTGTTGGTCGCGACGCCGATCGGCTCGCCGCGCTCCTCCAGTACCTCACCGTCGGCGTTCTGAACCACAGCGCCGACGGCGGCTGGCCCCGGATTACCGCGAGCGCCACCGTCGACGTTGACCAGCAGCTTCAAGGGCACCTAGCCGACCGGCTCGCCGTCACGGGGCCGCGGGCGCGCCGCGCCGAGCGCGATCTGCCCCCCCTCCCCCGCCCTCGCGTTCCACTGCCGGGCTGAGCCGTCGAGTTGATCGATCTCCTCCCCCTTGCCGAGCTCGAAGACGGGGCGCAGCTCGTCGCCGAGGTCGATGCCCCACTGGTACCAGCCCAGCTCCCAGGCAACGGTGATCCGCACTTCGCTGGGAGAGCCCGCTGCCGAGCCGATCGAGACCCGCGGCTCGCCGAGGGTTCGTGTCAGGCCCGCCACCGTGCGCGCCGCCTCACTCGAGTTGAAGCGGGACAGCGCCCGCTCGAGTCGCCCGACCGGTGACTCGGCGACCTCGGGGTCGGGACGACGGCCGACATTTGCCCCGGGTGCGGTGGGGTCGACCCAGCCGAGCCGCTCGGCGCGGCCGCGGCAGAGGTCGCAAACCAGCCGCGGCCCCTCCTTGGGGCTCATGTATGACCGCGTGCGCTCCCCCGCCAAGATCGTTCGGCTGCAGACCGCGCAGGTCTCCTCAGGGCTCACCGGATCAAACTACCAACGGCCGCGAGCGCTACGCCGCCGTCGCGCTTCCTTGCTGCGACATTGCAACGATCCTCTCGGCGAGTTGAGCGGGTAGCGGCTCGTAGCGCTCGAACTCGACCGTGAACTCGGCCCGGCCGCCGCTGATCGAGCGCAGGTCGGGGGCGTAGTCGAGCACCTCGGCCATCGGCACCTCCGCCTTGACCTCGGTGGCGGTGCCTTTCGGTTCCATACCCAGCGGATGGCCGCGGCGGGAGTTGAGGTCGCCGATCACCTCGCCGACGACATCCCCGGGACAGCTCACCGTGAGCCGCACGATCGGCTCGAGCAGGACCGGGTCGGCGGCTTCCATCGCCTCGCGAAAGGCCATCGAGCCGGCGACCTTGAAGGCCATCTCCGAGGAATCGACGTCGTGGTGCTTGCCGTCGACGAGGTGCACCCGTACGTCCCGGACCGGGAAGCCGGCGACGGTGCCGTGCTGCATCGCCTCGATCACCCCCTTCTCGACCGCGGGGATGAAGCTGCCCGGGATCGCGGCGCCCTTGATCCTGTCGACGAACTCGAATCCCGCTCCGTCCTCCGCCGGCTCGATCTCGATCCGGCAGTCGGCGAATTGACCGCGGCCACCGGATTGCTTCTTGTAGCGGGCGTGCGCCTCCGCCGGCTGGCGGATCGTCTCCTGGTAGGGGACCCGCGGCGGATGCAGCTCGATCTCGGCGCCAAAGCGACGCCTCATCCGCTCGACGATCACCTCGACGTGGATCTGGGTGAGCCCGGCGACGATCTGCTCGCCGGTCTGCTGGTCGCGGTGCACGTCCAGCGTCGGGTCCTCCTCGCTCAACCGCCGCACCGCAGCTGCCGCCTTCTCCTCATCGCCCTTCGATTTCGGCTCATAAGCGAAGGCCATCACCGGCGCCGGCAAGTCGAGCGGCGGGAACGCGATCTCTTCCTGGTGCTCGCAGAGCACGTCCCCGGCCTGGGTCTGCTTCAGCTTCGCCACGGCGCCGATCTCCCCCGCCCCCAGCTCCGTCACCGGGTTGACGGCGCTGCCGAGCGGGCGGCCGAGCTGACCGATCCGCTCCTTCTCGTGCCTGCTGACGTTGACGACGTGGGAGTCTGAGCGAAGTGTGCCGCGATAGACACGCAGCAAGTTGATTCGCCCGGCATAGGGATCGGCGAGCGTCTTGAAGACGTAGGCGACGAGCGGACCGTCCTCCTCGGGGCGGATCTCGACCGGCTCGCCATCCTCGCCCAACGCCTCCACCGCTCCCCGCATCGCCGGCGAGGGCAGGTCCTCGACCAGCGCGTCGAGCAAGCGGTTGGTGCCGAGGTTGCGAGTCGCAACTCCACAGGTGACGGGGAAGATCTGCCCCGCCGTGACGCCTTGCTTGAGGGCGCCGACGATCTCGCCGTGGTCGATCTGCTCGCCATCGAGGTAGCGCTCCATCAGCTCGTCGGAGTTCTCCGCCACCTCATCCATCAGCTTCTCGCGATATTCCTCGGCCTGGGCGCGAAGCCTCTTCGGGATCTCAACCGGGGTCGCGTTGCCCTGACCCTCGCCCTCGTAGACGAACGCCTCGAGGTCGATCAGGTCGATCACGCCGCGGATGTCGTGCTCGATACCGATCGGGATCTCGGTGGCGACAACGTGCGGCCCGAAGGCGGCCTTGAGCGAGTCGAGGGCAGCGAAGAAGTCGGCGCGCTCGCGATCGAGCATGTTGACGAAGACGAGCCGCGCCAGTCCCTCGCTGTCGGCCCGGTGCCAGAGCCGCTCGGTCTGCACCTCGACACCGCCAACGCCGTTGACGACGATGACCGCGGCATCGGCGACCCGCAGCGCCGCCGCGGCGTCGGCGACGAAGCTCGGCTCGCCCGGGGTGTCGATCAGGTTGATCTCGCGCCCGTCGTGCTCGAAGCTGGCGACGGCGGCGCCGATCGACATCTCGCGCGCCTGCTCATCGGGCTCTGAGTCCGAGACGGTGCTGCCGTCGCCGACGTTGCCGAGCCGCCGGGTCGCCCCCGCCTCGAACAGCATCGCCTCGTGCAAGCTCGTCTTGCCACAGCCCCGGTGCCCGATCAGGGCGACATTACGAATCCGGTCTGCCTTGTGCGGCACGCAACGAGATTAGACCGGGGCTAGACCTCTTGCAACGAGGATTTCAGCCGCATCACGGCCTTGGTGTGCAGCTGGGAGACGCGCGACTCGGTGACGCCGAGCACCTCGCCGATCTCACGCAGGGTGAGGTTCTCGTAGTAGTAGAGCGCGACGACGAGCTGCTCGCGCTCGGGCAGGCCGGCAATCGACTCGGTGAGTCGGTCCTTGATCTCGCTGCTGGCGAGCGATTCCTGCGGGTCTTCGGCGCGCGGGTCGGAGATCGTGTCGAGCAGCGAGACCGAGTCGCCGGAGGAGTCGGAGATCGTCCACAGCTCATCGAGCGCATAGATCGAGGAGTTGGCTATCTCGAGGAGGGAGGTCTGCAGTTCTTCCTCGGTCAACCCGACCTTGGCGGCGAGCTCGGCCTCGGTCGGCGCCCGCTGCAGCTCGTGCTCGAGCTTCGCCTGCGCGGCCTCGATTTCACGGGCGCGGGAGCGGACCGAGCGCGGCACCCAGTCGAGCGAGCGCAGCTCGTCGATGATTGCGCCGCGGATGCGGGTCATCGCGAAGGTCTCGAACTTGATCCCGCGCTCGGGCTCGAAGCGCTCGATCGCGCCGATCAGGCCCATCAGGCCGTAGGAGATCAGGTCGGCGTCCTCGACGTGCGAGGGCAACCCGGCGCCCAACCGGCCGGCGACGAATTTGACCAGCGGCGAGTAGGCGACGACCAAGCGCTCGCGCGCGGCTTTGTCGCCATCGTCCTTGTAGCGGCGCCACAAGTCGCGTAGCTCCACCTCTTTTACGCCGGTTTCCATGGAATTCGCTCGATTCTATGGGCGCAGGGGCATCGTATGAACATCATGCGCGCGGATGGGTCGCAGCGTAGGCCTCCCGCAGGCGCGCGGCGTCGACACGAGTGTAGACCTGAGTCGTCGATATCGAAGCGTGACCGAGCAGCTCCTGGATGGTTCGCAGGTCCGCGCCTCCTTCCAGCAAGTGGGTGGCGAAGCTGTGGCGCAGCGAGTGCGGCGAGATACCGGCGGCGAGCGCCGCCTCGCGAACCCAGAGGCCCAGCCGGCGGGTGATGTCGGAGCTGGAGAGGCGACGACCGCTCTTGGAGAGGAACAAGGCCTGCTGACGGGGATCGGTAGCGAGCGCGTGCCGACCGCGATCGAGGTAGCGGCGGAGTGCTCGCTGTGCCGGCTCGCCGACCGGCAGCAGCCGCTCCTTGGAGCCCTTGCCCAGCACCCGCAGCTGCTCGGTCTCGAAGTCGAAGGACCCCGCATCGAGGTTGACGATCTCCTCGCAGCGCAGGCCACAAGAGTAGGCGAGCTCGAGCATCGCCCGGTCGCGCAGCTCCAGCGGGGTGCGGGCCGGAATCCGCTCGAGCAGCGAACGTACCTGCTCGCCGCTCAGCACCCGCGGCAGCTTCTCCTCCCGCTTCGGGCTGGAGACGAGCTCGGCGGGGTTCTGCCCGACCTGCTCGGTGCGGACGAGGAAGTCGAAGAGGCCGCGGACGGCGGCGAGCTTGCGCGCCACCGTCGCCGGCGCGGCCCCGCCCGACGAGAGCCCCGCCCCGTAACGACGCACGTCGCGATGCCGCACCTTTGCCGGCTGGAGACTTCGGGCCTCCGCCCACTCGGCGAACTGGCCGAGGTCAACACCGTAGGCGCGGCGGGTGCGCTCGGCCATGCTCCGCGCCCGCAGGTCGCGGTCGTATCCGCTCAGCGCCTCTTCCCAGCTCATTGGGATCAGATTCGCCGCGCGGCAACGCTTGCCTGCGGGCTTCAACCGATGTAGATCGGCGTGCCTACTTCGACCAGGTCGTACAGCTCTTCCACGTCTTCGATCGACATCCGCACGCAACCGTGCGAGGCGGCGGTTCCCAGCGAGGAGGTTTCTTCGGTTCCGTGGATGCCGGCCCCTTCGTAGATGCCCATCCAACGGGCCTTGAGCGGGTTCGACGGCCCTGGCGGAATCGACTGGCCAGCGAGCGACCCGGCCCAGTCCGATTCGGGCACATGCCAGGTGGGTTCGACCTGCTTGTCTTGGATGTGGTAAAGCCCTTCCGGCGTTTCCAGCCCTTCCTGGCCGACTGCGACGGTGTAGGTCTTGGCCAGCTTCAAGTCCTCCCAGAGGCGCAGCGTGTAGCTGGCGCGCTCGAGCGTGAGGTAAGTCGGATACTCGGAGGCGACCTCTTCGCCGGTCACCTCGGGCGCGATCGCGTGGGTGCGGGCGGCGATCGTGTGGTCGGCGCTGGCGTTGAGGACAGCGGCGTTGAGCTGGCGGGTGAGCAGGTTGTCGCGCAGCTTGCGCCCGTGCTCGGCCGGGACCACGGCAAGTTCGGCGCCGTTGGCTTCGACCGTGGCGTCCTGCGGTTCGCGGTTCAGCTCGGTCGCGATCTCGCGCACGAAGCGGTTGACCGCGGGTTGTGAGTAGGTGACGTCGGCGGAGACGCTCTCGTCGACCTCACCGCCGCTGACATAACGAACTATCCGTGCCGGCAAGCTGCCGTCGCGACTCGCGTCGAGCGCTTCTTCGACCGCACCGTCGATATCGGCGTGGACCTTCAGCGCCTTGCCGGAGAGGGTCCAGCTCTCGCCGTCGTAGCCGACCTTAAGCGAATGGCGCAGCGGCGCCAGCAGCTGTCGCCGGACCACGCGCTCCGCTTCGCTCGCATTCATGCCGCCGACGTCAACGCCGGCGATCGTCACACCATCGGCAATCGTGTCGTCCTGGGAGCTGTCGTAGGCGTAAGCGGCTACCGCGCCAAGTGCGAGCAAGCAGACGCAGGTGGCGATCGCGATTTTGGTCTTACGCCCCATTCGGGAAAGTTTAGGCAGACGGTCCGGTCGTTCTGACGGATATCTTTCGGCACTGTGCGCTCCAAGGATGAGGTTCGCAAGGAGATTTGGCAGGCGATGGACCGCGAGGGGGTTTCTCGCTTTCCAGGCGCGGAGGGCCGGATACCGAACTTCGCCGGGGCGAGGTTAGCCGCCGAGAAGCTCGCCGGACACAGGCTCTGGAAGCGGGCGCGGGCAATCAAGGTCAATCCTGACTCGCCCCAGACGCAGGCCCGCCGCATGGCCCTGGAAGAAGGCAAGACACTGATCATGGCGGTGCCGCGTCTGCGCGACCCGCACCCGTTTCGCGTGCTCGACCCAAAGCGCCTCTCAAAGGCGGCGATCAAAGAGGCGGCGACGATCAAGGGGGCGCTCAAGCACGGCCGCGTCGTCGCCCTCGACGACCTGCCCGAGATCGACTTCGTCCTCACCGGCTCGGTCGCGGTCAACCTCAGCGGAGCGCGAATCGGCAAGGGCGGCGGCTACAACGACCTCGAGTACGGGATCCTGATCGACGCCGGCAAGATCGACGACCATACGACGATCGCCACCACCGTCCACCCGATCCAAATCATGCGCCGCCACCTGCCGGTCATTTCGCACGATCTCCCCGTCGACGTGATCGCGACGCCGCGCGCCGTGATCGAGGTCGAGCGAACCTACGAGCGTCCGCGCGGCATCCTCTGGGACCACCTGCAGCCGCCGCAAATTCGCGAGATCCCGATTCTGGAAAGGATGGGCTATGCCTGAGACGCCCGAGAGCGTGCTGAGCGGGTCGGTCAACTTCCCGGCCAGCGACTATGGCAACCCCGATCCTGAGTGGCTGAAGATCGATTGGCGCGAGCATCTGCACCGCGTGCAGCTGCCCGGAGCCGAGGTCAACTACGCGGAGGTCGGCGAAGGTGAACCAATCATCTTCGTCCACGGGCTTGCCGGCTGCTGGCAGAACTGGCTCGAGAACCTCCCCCACTTCGGTCGCAGCCACCGCGCGATCGCCCTCGACCTGCCCGGCTTTGGCGAGAGCCCGATGCCATCTTGGCCGATCGACATGCCCGCCTACGGGCGGCTGATCCACGACTTCTGCGAGAAGCTCGGCATCGACCGGGGCGCGGCACTGGTCGGCAACTCAATGGGCGGCTTCGTCTCCACCGAGGCGGTGATCGAACGGCCCTCGCGATTCGACAAGCTGGTGCTGGTCTCGGCGGCTGGGATCAGCTTCGCCGAGGCGCAGGGACGGCGAATCGAAGCCGCGGTGAGCCTCTTTGAAGCCAGCTTCCCCTTCATGGCTGGGCCGCGTCGCGCCTGGCTGAACCGCCCCCGTGGCCGCCAGTTCGCCTTCGGGCGCGTCTTCCACTACCCCAACCGGGTCCGCCCGGAGCTGCTGCGCGAGCAGATCGAGCCCGGGCTGCAGAGCCCCGGCTTCGGCGACGCGATCCGCACGATCGGGGGCTACGACAGTCGCCATCGCCTGACCGAGATCGAGATCCCGACGCTGGTCGTCTGGGGCCTCAACGACCACGTCGTCCCGGTCGAGGCGGCGATCGGCTACCACCGCCTGGTCGAGGACTCGCGGCTGGAGCTGTTCGAGCGCACCGGGCACGTTCCGCAGATGGAGCGCCCGGAACGCTTTAACGCGCTCCTCGACGACTTCCTGGCGGAATAGAGCAAGTAGATCAAGGACGCAGGGAGCGTGGCGTGCTCTGCACGCGAGCGACCGAGGACGCCGATATGCGCCGCTCTAGTCCGTCAGGAGGTAACGGCACCCTGGGCGGCGGATGACACGGTGGCCGCGTACTTGGCCATCACCCCGCGGTCATACAGCGGCGCCGGCGGCTCGTATTCGGCCACCCGCTTGGCGATCTCCTCGTCGGAGAGCGCGACGTCGAGCCGCCGAGCCTCGACGTCGAAGCAGACCTCGTCACCCTCGCGAATCGCCGCGATCGGCCCGCCCTTGACCGCCTCGGGGGCGACGTGGC
Organism: uncultured Solirubrobacterales bacterium; assembly: GCA_963698085.1. Classification (GTDB taxonomy): domain Bacteria; phylum Actinomycetota; class Thermoleophilia; order Solirubrobacterales; family 70-9; genus VRUE01. The sequence continues at coordinate 2,429,285 of OY969122.1, read as the reverse complement.
CCGCCATCAAGCCGCGGGTCGCGCCGGAGAAACGCCCATCGGTGAGTAGTGCGACTTCCTCGCCGAGACCCTCGCCGACGATCGCCGCCGTCACCTGCAGCATCTCGCGCATGCCCGGGCCGCCCGACGGCCCCTCGTTGCGGATGACGACGATGTCGCCGGGACGGAGACCCTGCTCCTTGACGGCGCGGAAGCACTCCTCCTCGGACTCGAAGACACGGGCGGGACCGACCTGCTTTTTGCGCTCGGTGCCGGCGAGCTTGACCACGGCACCCTCCGGGGCGAGGTTGCCGCGCAGGATCGCCAGGCCGCCTTCGGCCTTGAGCGGGTCCGAGAGCGGCCGCACGACTTCCTGCCCCTCCGCCTCACTCGCCGCTTCGGCCTCTTCGCCGATCGTGCGGCCGCTGACGGTGATCTCCTCGCTGTGCAGAATGCCAGCCTCGGCGAGCCGCTTGAGGATCAGCGGCACGCCGCCGGCGCGGTAGAGGTCGGTGGCGACGAAGCGCCCGCCCGGCTTCAGGTCGGCGAGCAGCGGCGTCTCGCGGGAGATCTGCTCGAAATCGTCGATGCTCAGCTCGATGCCCGCCTCATGGGCGAGGGCAATCAGGTGCAGGACGACATTGGTCGAGCCACCCGACGCACAGGCGCAGGCGATCGCGTTCTCCAGCGAGTCGCGAGTGATGACCCGACTCGGCTTGAGGTCCTCCACCAGGACCCGCATCACCAGCTCGCCGATCTTCTCGGCGACGGTTCCCTTCTCGTCGTCTTCGGCGGGCACCATCGCCGAGCCACCGGGACTGATCCCGAGAGCCTCGAAGGCGCAGGCCATCGTGTTGGCGGTGAACTGGCCGCCGCAGGCGCCGGCGCCGGGGCTGGCAACGCCCTCGAGCTCGTTCAGTTCCTCGTCGCTCATGTCCCCCGCCGCGTGGGCGCCTACCGCCTCGAAGATGTCGAGGATCGTCACGTCGCGGCCGTGCCAGCGACCGGGCGCAATCGAGCCGCCGTAGAGCAGCACCGAGGGCACGTCGAGCCGGGCAAGCGCCATTGCACAGCCGGGAATCGTCTTGTCGCACGCACAAACAGCGACGATCGCGTCGAACTGGTAGCCGCGCGCCATCAGCTCGATCGAGTCTGCGATCACCTCACGACTGATCAGCGACGCCTTCATCCCCTGGGTGCCCATCGTGACCCCGTCGGAGACGGCGATGGTGTTGAACTCCATCGGCGTGCCACCGGCTGCCCGTACCCCCTCCTTGACGTGCTCGGCAAGCCCGCGCAGGTGGAAGTTGCAGGGCATCGCCTCGGTCCAGGTGTTGGCGATCCCGATCGTCGGTCGGCTGAGCGCGTCGTCGTCGAAGCCGATGCCCTTCATGTAGGCGCGGGCGTGGGCGCGCTCGGGGCCGTCGAAGACGACGCTGGAGCGCGGGCGCGGGAGCTTGGTCGAGGTGGAGCCGTTGCTGCTCACGGCAAGAATGTACCCGTCATACCCAGCACGTCGACCGGCCCCGCTCCCGCCCCCAGCTCCCGCAAGCCCCCGAGCACGGCCTGCGCAGCGACGCCCCGGGCTTGGCGAGCGGCTTCCAGCGGCGTGAAGTCACGGGCGAGAAAAGCAGCCACAGCCGAGGAGTGCGTGCAGCCCGAACCATGCGACGCGCCGTCCGGATGGTGGTCACCGGGAATCGTCTCGACCCGTGAGCCGTCGAAATAGAGGTCTGCGAGCTCATCGCTGTGGCCGCCGGTGACCACCACGACTTCCGAGCCCAGGGCGAGCATCTCCCGGGCGAGGTCCTCCTGCGAATCACGCTCCCCAGCGCCGGTCAGCGCTCGCGCCTCGGGGATGTTCGGCGTGACCACAGTTGCCAGTGGCAACAGCCGCTCGACCAGCGCCGTACGCGCATCGTCATCGAGCAAGACGGCGCCGCTCTCAGCGACCATCACCGGGTCGACTACCACCGGCGCCTCGCCGACCAGGTCGAGCGCCTCGACCACAGCGTCGACGGTCTCCACGGTGCCGAGCATGCCGATCTTCACCGCGTCGACGCCAATGTCCGCGGCGACCGCCCTGACCTGGGCGACGATCATCTCGGGGGAAACCGCCTCCACCGCCTCGACACCGACGGTGTTCTGCGCGGTGATCGCGGTGATCGCGGTCATGCCGTGCACATCGCAGCACGCGAATGCCTTGAGGTCGGCCTGTATACCCGCTCCGGCGCCGGAATCCGAGCCGGCAATCGACAGGGCGGTTTTCACTCGTCTCGTGTTCATCGGGCCTCCAGCCTAGATGTCGGATGGTGTTTGCAGAGCAGTGCGGGTGTAGACGCCGACCAGCGAGCAGGTGACGTAGCCGAGCGCCTCGAGGTCCGCCAGCGTCGCCGCGACCTCGCCGCCGGAGAGCTGGAGGCCGGTGGCGAGGGCGTCGCAGGTCTCCGCACCGAGCTCCAGCGCCTCCAAGACGGCTTGCTGCGCGGTGTTCAGCTTTGGCCCGGCCCGCTCGATACGGCGCACGCCCGGCCCGAGCATTGCGTCGAGAACGTCCTGCGCGTCGCGGACCAGACAGGCGCCACCCGCCAGCAGGTTGTTGGGACCCGCCGAGAGGCGCGAGCCGACCGGACCAGGCACCGCGCCGAGGTCGCGGCCGAGATCGGCAGCAAGGTCGGCCGTGATCAGCGAGCCGGAGCGCTCCGCCGCCTCGATCACCACCGTCATCCCGGATAGCGCCGCCATGATCCGGTTGCGAGCGGGAAACGTCCAGCGCCAGGCGCCACAGCCGGGCGGCAGCTCGGAAAGGACGAGGCCGCTCGTCGCAATCTGCCGCCAGAGCGAGCGATGTGCGGCCGGGTAGGCGACGTCGGCGCCGCAGCCGAGCACCGCGACTGTGTGGCCGGAATCGAGGGCGCCGCGATGGGCGCACGCATCGATGCCGAAGGCGAGGCCGCTGACCACGACCATTCCCACCGCCGCCAGTTCTCGCCCAAGCTCGCGCGCCACCTCGCGCCCGTAGGTGCTGGCGCGCCTCGCGCCCACCACGGTCACCGCCCCATCCGGCCTCAGCTGCCGCAGCAGGGTCGCGTCGCCGCGCCCGATCAGCACCCACGGCGCATCGGCCGCATCCCGCAGTCCCTCAGGGAATAGGGGATCGTGCCGGCAGCAGGCCCAGCACTCCGCCGCGGCGAGCTCCGCCTGCAGCCGCCCCTCCGGCGCCGCCGCTATCTGGGCGAGGATCTGACCCGCCACGCGTGGAGCTGCGACCTCCGCCAGATCCTCGTTGCTGAGGCGGAGTAATTCGGGCGAGCGCCTGCCGGGAGCTCCGGCGGCGAGCTTCTCGATATAGGGGGCGAGGTGCGCGAGCAGGCGCGCACGGCGCAGACACTCGGGGCACGCTTGCGGGTTGAGTTGACTAATCACGATCCCTCCTCCTCAGTTGCAGCGCTTGGGCTATCTGCTCGCGCCCGACCGAGTCCGAGCCAGCCAGGTCGGCGATCGTCCGTGCCAGTCGCAGCACCCGGTCGTGGGCACGGCCGCTGAGCCGACGGCGGGAGTAAGCCTCGGCCAGCAGGGCCGCCGCCTCCTGCTCGAGGGCGCTCTCCCGTGCCTCGCTCGGAGTCATCTCGGCGTTACAGCGGCCGGCGCCGAGGCGCTTTTCCTGCCGCTCGCGCGCCTCGGCGACCCGAGCGCGCACGGCGGCGGAAGGCTCGCCTGGCGGACCGCCGATCTCAGCCGCGCTCGGCTGCTGGATCGCAACGAGGATGTCGAGCCGGTCGGCAAGGGCGCCGCTGAGGCGGCCCTGGTAGCGGCGCACGGCCAGCGGCGCGCAGCTGCACTCGGGGTCGGCCTCACCGCGCCCGCACGGACAGGGGTTGGAGGCGGCGATAAGCATGAAACGGCAGGGCAGGCGCCGCTTGCTGCCGGCGCGCGAGATCGAGACCCAACCGCTCTCGAGCGGAGCCCGCAGCGCCTCCAGCGTGTCGCGGCGGAACTCGCAGAGCTCGTCGAGGAAGAGGACCCCGCGGTGAGCGAGCGTCGCCTCGCCGGGGCCCGGTGGGTTGCCACCGCCGATGACCCCGGCGGGGCTGACGGTGTGGTGCGGCGCTCGGAACGGCCTGCCATCCCCAAAGCCCTCGCTGAGGTGGCCGCGGGCGCTCGCTATCCGCGCGACCTCGAGCGCCTCATCCGCAGCTAGCGGCGGCAGGATCGAGGGAAGCCTGCTCGCGGCTAGCGACTTGCCGGCACCCGGCGGCCCGATCATGAGCAGGCTATGACCGCCGGCCGCGGCCACTTCAAGCGCGTAGCGAAGGTGGGGCTGTCCGCGTAGGTCTGCGAGGTCCGGAGCGCCGGCCGGCGCGGTCAACGGCATCGAAAGCGACTGGGGACGATCCGGCAGCCACTCGCCGGCCGCGAGCGCCGGGACCTGTCCCAGGTTGTCCAGGGCCAGCACCTCGATCCCCGCCACCAACGCCGCCTCCGGTCCGTTCTCAGCCGCGACGACGATTGCCTCGGCGCCCCGCTCACGTGCCGCCTCGGAGATCGCGAGGACACCAGGGATCGGGCGCACGGCGCCGTCCAAAGCCAGCTCGCCGGCCATCGCCAGCCGCGGCAGGCGCTCCCACTCCAACTGGCCCGAGGCGACGAGCAGAGCCACGGCGATCGGCAAGTCCAGACCGGGACCCGCCTTGCGCAGGCTGGCCGGGGCGAGGTTGGCGACGATACGCCGCAAGGGGAACTCGAAGCCGCAGTTGGCGAGTGCGGCGCGCACCCGCTCGCGTGCCTCCCGAACCGCGGTGTCCGGAAGCCCGACGACCGAGAAGGCGGGCAAGCCTCGGTGCACGTCGACCTCGACCCGCACGGGCCGGGCCGAGAGGCCGTCGAGGGTGAATGTCCGCGCCGTAGCGAGCATTGCGGCCACGCTGGCGGGTCCAGACGCGCGGGTGGCGCGCAACTCTCAAATCTTGTCAGCCAACTTTGTGACGGAAGGCATGACGTCGGCCAGTGTCCTAGCTTCGAGTCATGGCCAACACGCGCCAACGGCTCGGCAAGGCGGCGGAAGATCTTGTCGCCGCGCGGCTGCTCACCGCCGGCTGGGAGATCGTCGAGCGCAACGCGCGAACCCGCTACGGCGAGCTCGACATCGTCGCCCTCGACGGCCGCACGCTGGTATTCGTCGAGGTGAAGGCGGGCCGCAGCGGCGCGACCTTCGGACCCGAGCGGCCCGTCCTCTCAATCGACTTTCGCAAGCAACGCCGCATTCGCCGCCTCGCCACCGCCTGGATGAGCGAGCGCCACGACCTACCCCGCTATGACGAGATCCGCTTCGACGCCGTCGGCGTCACCTACGACCGCGCCGGCTGCGTGGCCGACTACGAGCACCTCGAGGGCGCGTTCTAGCCGGCCAGCTCCAGCTGCGAATAGGCGACCGACTGGAACGAGCGGCGGTGTAGCGGCGAGATGCCGATCCGCTCAATCGCGGCGCGGTGCTCGGGGGTCGAGTAGCCGACGTGCTCCTCGAAGCCCCAGCCCGGGTGCTCGCCGGCGGCACCGTGCATGTAGCGGTCGCGGCTGACCTTGGCGATCACCGAGGCGGCGGCGATCGCGGCGCTGGTGCCGTCGCCCTCGATCACAGCGCGGTGCCGCACAGTGCATTCGCGCAGCGAGAAGCCGTCGACCAGGCAGGTCGCATCCTCACCGGGTGCGAGCCGTTCCAGCGCGCACGAGAGCGCTTCGATGTTGGTCACGTGCAAGCCGCGATCGTCGATCCCCCGGGCGCAGCGAACGACGACACTGACCCGGCTGGCGGCGCGCAGCACCGCTGGGTAGAGCTCCTCGCGCCGCTCGGGCTTCATCTGCTTGGAATCGTGCAGGCCGGCCAGCGCGCGGCGGTCCGAGCGTGAAAGCGTCTCGTAGTCGATCAGGACCGCGGCCGCGACCAGCGGCCCCGCCAGGCAGCCCCGTCCCGCCTCGTCGGCACCGGCGACCATGCGGCTGCCGAGGCCGCGGTCGAAGGCAAAGAGCCGGCGTGATCGCGCCAAGCGGCGCTTGTGCGCCTTGGAGGAGCCGTTAGAAGATGCCGATGCGGTCGGGCGGCCAGTAGGTGGCGAAGGCCTTGCCGATGATCCACTCGCGGGGGACGGGTCCCCAGAAACGGCTGTCGTCACTCGCGCCACGGTTGTCGCCCATCATGAAGTAGTAGTCGGGTGGAATGGTGATCGGTTTGGGCAAATTGCAGGCGCCGCTGGTGCCGCAGGGCATCGTGTAGGGCTCGTCGGTCTTCTCCACCCCGTTGACTACCGGATGGCCGTTGCGAACGGCCAGCGTGTCACCGGGACCGGCGACGATTCGCTTGATGAAGTTCTGGCTCGACTGTTCGGGGGTCGGCGCCGGGCACGCTTCCTGCGGGCCGTGCTGCCTACCGCACTCGGTGCCGCTGTCAGCACCTTTGGGCGGATGGAAGACAACAATGTCGCCAATTCCTGGATCGGTGAAGTGGTAGAGGAAGCGGTTGACGAGGACGCGCTGGCCGACGTCGAGGGTGGGCTCCATCGACTGCGAGGGAATCTGGTACGGCTTGACCAGCCACGCCTGGATCGCCAGCGCCAGGCCAAGCGCCAGGGCGACGATCACGACCAGCTCGACCAGCCCGCCGGCACGGCTTTCCGGCTTGGGGATGCGCGGATTCAGTCTTTGCCTTCGCCGGAGTCGCCGGACTCCTCGGCAGCCGCCTCCGGCTCGGCATCGGACTCAGACTCCGCCTCCTCAGCTTCAACTTCCGCCGCCGGCTGCTCCTCATCCGCGGACGTTTCGTCCTCTGGCGTCCCGTCGCCTTCTGCTGCGGGCTCTCCAGCACCCTCCTCAGACGCCTCTGCCGCGGGTGGCGGCGTAGGGGGGACCTCCCCCGAGGAAGCTTTAGCTACCGCAGGGGGAGGTGGGTCCCCTGCGCCGACAGGCCCCGCGGCCTGAGAGTCCTCGTCTTGAGGGTTCTCGTCCTCCTCCTGGGTGATGCCCTCTGCATCGACCGCAGCGACGGGCGTCGAGATCATCTCCTCGTCGATCCCCCAGCGCCGCTCCGCCACGCGCGCCGCCTTGCCGATGCGGCCGCGCAGGTAGTAGAGCTTCGCTCGCCGGACGTCACCGCGTGCCGCGATCTCGAGTTTCTCGATCTTCGGCGAGTGCAGCGGGAACGTCCGCTCAACACCGACGCCAAAGGATTGCTTGCGCACGGTGAAGGTCTCGCGCACGCCGGAGCCCTGTCGCTTGAGCACGACGCCCTCGAAGACCTGGGTGCGGCGGCGATTGCCCTCGACCACCTGGAAGTGGACGCGCACACGGTCGCCAGGTGCGAAGGGCGGGATGCCCTTCCTCAGCTGACCACGCTCAATGCTGTCGATTACGCTGCTCATGTCAATTGCTCGCTCACGCTAGTCACCACCGGAGATCTCGTTCGTCTCGCGGGGCGAGAAAAAACCGCCGGAGCCGGGATCGGCTGCCGCGCGGTGGCGGAATCGTACCTACTCGGAATCTTTTTCGAGCTGCTCCGCCCGCGCCCTGCTCTGCTCCGCCCGCCAGGCACGCACCCGCTCGTGGTCGCCAGAGACGAGGACATCGGGTACCCCCCAACCCCGATACGACGGGGGGCGGGTGTAGTGCGGATACTCCGGCGCTCCCTCCAGAACGCGGCTGAAGGACTCCTCGACGGCGCTCTGCTCGTGCCCGAGCGCTCCGGGCAGCTTGCGCATCAGCACGTCGGCTACGACCATCGCTGGCAGCTCGCCACCGGCCAGGACGTAGCGCCCGATCGAGACCTCGTCGTGGGCAAGGTGCTCGTGGACGCGCTCGTCGAAGCCCTCGTAGCGGCCACAGAGCAGCGCCACGTGGGGCTCCCGGGTCAGCTCATCGGCGAGCGCGTCGTCAAGCAACCGGCCGGTGGGCGAGAGCAGCACCACCCGGGGGTTCTCCCCGTTCGCATAAGCAGCCTGCAGCGCCGCGTCCACTACATCGACCCGAAGCACCATCCCCGCCCCACCCCCATACGGCGCATCGTCGACCTGCCCCGCGCCGAGCGGCGTGGTGTCGCGGTAGTTGAAGAGACGAAGCTCATTGCCTTCGCGCAAGGCGTTCTGCACCGACCGCTGGCCTTGAAACCAGTCGAACGCCTCCGGAAAGAGCGAGAAGATGTCGAGCTTCATCGCGGGGGTGCCCGCTCAGTCGAGGATGTCAACGACGACCCGGCGATCTAGCCGCACCGCGGCGGCCTTGGCCACGGTGCGGATCGCGTTGGCCACCCGACCACCTTTGCCGATCACGCGCCCGAGGTCGTCCTCGGCGACGCTGATCTCGTAGATCAGGTCCCCGTCCTCTTCCAGCTCCTCGACTTCGACCGCGTCGGGGTCCTCGACCAGCGCTCTGACGAGGAACTCCAGTAGTTCGGTCACCGCTAGCTTCCGGAGGCGGCGATGCCCTTGGTCCGCAGCAGCGTGGCCACGGTCTCCGAGGGCTGCGCCCCGTGCTCGAGCCAGTGACGGGCGCGCTCCTCGTCGAGCTCGATCGTCGAGGGCTCGGTCTGCGGGTTGTAGCGGCCGATCGTCTCGATCGTGCGGCCGTCGCGCGGCGAGCGTTTGTCGGCGACGACGATGCGCCACACGGGGTTCTTCTTCGAACCCACCCTTCTCAATCTGATTCGCACGGCCATTGGGCCGGGCAGGTTAGCGCCTGCGGTACTTCGGGCGCGGAGCGCTGCCTGCACCACCTGCCATTTGGGCCAGCTGCTGCGGATCGGGCGTATTGCCGGACATCATCTGGCGCATCATCTTGCGCATCTGGTCGAACTGCTTGACCAGCTGGTTCACCTGCTGGATTTTGGTCCCCGAGCCAGCCGCGATCCGTTTGCGGCGCGAGCCCTTGATGATCGCCGGGTTGGCCCGCTCCAACGGCGTCATCGAGAGGATGATCGCCTCGACCCGGTCGAGCTCTCCCTCGTCGACCTCGGCGTCCTTCAGCTGCTTCATCGCCCCCATCCCCGGCAGCATCCCGATCAGGCCGCTGAGCGGACCCATTTTGCGCACCTGTTTCATCTGCTGGAGGAAGTCCTCGAGCGTGAAGCGGTCGCTTTCGAGTTTCTTCTGCAGGTCCTCGGCCTGCTGCTCGTCGACCTGCTGCTCGGCTTTCTCGATCAGGCTGAGCACGTCGCCCATACCGAGGATGCGGGAGGCCATGCGGTCGGGATGGAAGCGCTCGAATGCCTCCAGCTTCTCGCCGGTAGAGGCGAAGAGGATTGGCTTGCCGGTGACCGCCTTGACCGAAAGCGCGGCGCCGCCGCGGGCGTCGCCGTCGAGCTTGGTCATCACCACGCCGTCGAACTCGGCCGTCTCGGCGAACGATTCGGCAACCCCCACGGCATCCTGACCGGTCATCGCGTCGACCACGAGCAGCACGTCGTGCGGCTTGGTCCGCTTGCGGATCTTGGCCAGCTCGGCCATCAGGTCCTCGTCGACGTGGAGGCGGCCGGCGGTGTCGACGATGAGGACGTCGCGGTCCTCCTCGCGCGCCCGGTCGAGCGCCCAGGCTGCGATCTCGACCGGGTCGGCATCGGCCCCCTGCTCATAGACGTGGGCGCCGGCGCGCTCGCCGACGGTGACCAACTGGTCGACGGCCGCCGGCCGGTAGACGTCACAAGCGGCAAGCGCGACGTCCCTACCCGACTCGCCGAGGTGGCGGGCGAGCTTGGCGCAGGCGGTCGTCTTGCCCGAGCCCTGCAGGCCGGCCATCAAAATCACCGTGGGGCCGTTCGAGGCAAAGGCGAGGTCGCGGCCGGCGCCGCCCATCAACCCGGTCAGCTCCTCGTTGACGATCTTCACCACCTGCTGGCCCGGGTCGAGACTCTCGAGCACGTCAGCACCGAGGCAGCGCTCCTTCAGCGTCTTGGTGAAGCCTTTGACGACCTTGAAGTTGACGTCGGCCTCGAGCAGGGCGAGGCGGATCTCGCGCATCGCCGCATCGACGTCGCTCTCGCTCAGCTTGCCGCGCGAGCGGACGTCGGAAAGGGTGGCCTGGAGACGGTCTGAGAGCTGGTCGAACACCGACACGCAGCTTAGAGGCCGGGCGCGGGGTTACTCAGCCAGAAGCGCCTGGGCGAAGTCGGCGGGGTCGAACGGACGCAGGTCCTCGAGCGACTCGCCGCTGCCGATCAGCTTCACCGGGATCTCGAGCTCGTTGGCGATCGCCAGCACGATCCCGCCCTTGGCGGTGCCGTCGAGCTTGGTCAAGACGACGCCGTCGACCTCGACCGCCTCGGAGAAGATCTGCGCCTGGCGCAGGCCGTTCTGCCCGGTCGTCGCGTCGATCGAGATCAGCGTCTCGTGCGGGGCCTCGGGCATCTGCTTGGCGATCACTCGGCGCACCTTGGCCAGCTCGTCCATCAGGTTGCCCTGGGTGTGAAGGCGGCCGGCGGTATCGACGATGACGACGTCGGCGCCGCGGGCGCGGGCGGCGGCGATCGCGTCGAAGGCGACCGCGCCGGGATCACCACCGGGCTCGGAGCGGATCAGCTCGGCGCCGGCGCGCTGGGCCCACTCGGCGAGCTGCTCGGCGGCGGCTGCGCGGTAGGTGTCGGCGGCGGCCAAGACCACGGAGAGGCCGAATTCCTTCGACAGATGCCAGGCGATCTTGCCGATCGTCGTCGTCTTGCCGGTGCCGTTGACCCCGACCATCAGCAGGACCGCGGGCTCGCCGCTGAGGTCGATCGGCCGGCGTCCGTTGGAGGCAACCTCGGCGAGGATCTCGATCAAGCGCTCGCGGACCGCCTCGCCGTCGGCGGAGACAGCGCCGCTCTCAACCTCCCGCTCGAGCCGCTCGACCACCTCCGCGGTGGTGGGGGGGCCGGCGTCAGCCAGGATCAGCGCCTCCTCCAGCCGCTCCCAGGTCTCCTCGTCGATGCGGTCAAAGAGGCTGGCCGAGATCTCCTCCACCAGCGCCTGACGGCTTTTGGAGAGGCTCTCGCGCAGGCGGCGAAGGACGCCGCGGCGCTGCTCCTCGCTTTCGGGTTCGGCACCCCGCGACGCCGTATCGCGCGCGCCGAGATCGAAGATCTCCTGCCAGGAGGTGGACACGGTGAGCTACGCGGCGGCAGCCGAATCGTCGCGAGCGGGGTGCTCGCCGGGGGCTGCCTGGCCGAGCACTCCGGTCGCTGGCTCGTTCCGTTCCGCCCCGACCCCCGCGAACGGTGGCGGGCTCGAGACGTCCTCGCCCTGACCCTCGAGCTCCACTTCGCGCGGCAGGCGGCGGGAGACGACTTTGGTCACCCCGTCGCCGCCCATGGTGACGCCGTAGAGGACGTCAGCGGCGTCCATCGTCCGTTTCTGGTGAGTGACGATGACGAACTGGGCGCGGTCGGAGAAGCGCCGGATCAGCTGCAGGAAGCGGTCGATGTTGGCGTCGTCGAGCGCCGCCTCGACCTCGTCGAGGATGTAGAAGGGGCACGGCCTGGCGAGGAAGACGGCAAAGACGAAGGCCAGCGCGACCAGCGACTTCTCACCGCCGGAAAGGAGGGAGAGCTTGCGGGTCGACTTGCCGGCCGGCGTTACCTCGATCTCCACGCCGAGCTCCTCGCGCTCTTCTTCTTCGGACTCCTCCCCCTCGCCTTCGTCCTCTTCCACCCCGTCCTCCTCGGCGTCGCGGACCGGGTGCAGGCTGACCCGGCGCAGGCGACCGCGACCGCCGGGAAAGAGGTGCTCGACCATCTCCTCGAAGTTCTTCGCGGTCGCCTCGAAGGTCTGCTCGAAGGCCCGCTCGATCTCGCGGTCGATGTCGCGGATCAGCGCCTCCAGCTCGTGCATCCCCCGCTCGGTGTCCTCGCGCTGGGTCTGCAGCGACTCGACGTGCTCGCGGGCCTCCTCATACTCCTGCTCGGCAAGCGGGTTGACCGGTCCGATCTGGGCGCGGCGGCGCTCCAGGCGTTGCAGCCTGCGGTCGATGTCGGTGCGCGCCTCCCCGCTCAGCGCTTGCTCGGCCGGCTCCACCTCCTCGCCCAGCCGCTCGGCAATCGAGGCCAGCTCCTTCGCCGCCTCCGCACGGCGGTCGCCCAGGTGCGCCGCCTCGACCTGAGCCTCGGTCAGCGCATCGGAGGCCGCTTTCATCTCGACCTGCAACTCGGACTCCTGGCGTGAGCACTCGCGCATCTCCTCAGCGAGCGCATCGCCATCGCCCTCCTCGCCGACCACCTTCACTTCGATCCGCTCGACCCGCGCCCGGATCGCGGTTTCCGCCGCGGCGGCGGCAGCCGAGGCTGCGCGAACGTCGTCGAGCAGCTCCTCGCCGGCGGCAACGCGCTCGCGCAGGGCCTCGCGGTGGCGCTCGCCGAGCAGCCCCTCGGCGCGCCGAGCGTGCCGCGCCGCGCGCTCGGCGCCGGCCTGAATCTCCCCCAGCGCCGACTCGCGCTCTGACTCCGCCGCCTCGGACGAGCGCGCCCGACCGAGACCCCGCGTAGCACTGGCAAGTCCAGCGTCGATCTCGCCAAGCTCCTCCTCGAGCTTGCGGGCCCGCTCCGCGGGCGCGCCCTCGGTCGATCCGAGGTCGAGCGTCAGCGGCCCGAACTCGGCCCGCAAGCGCTCCAGCGCGCTCTCCAGCGCCCCCTCGCGGTCGGCGAGCGAGGCCGCCCGCACGGCGATCCGCTGCTGCTCGCCGCGCAACTTGGTCAGCAGGCCCCAGGCCTGGGTGCGCTCGCGGTCGCGCGTCGCAAAGCGCTCCTCGGCAGCGCGACGGCGCTCGCTCACCTCGCCGAGGCGCTTCTCGACAGCCGCCCGCTTGGCTCGCGCTTTCTCGGCCGTCGCCTCCGCCGCTATTGCCCGATCGGCGCCGAAACGCAGCTCCTCGGCAACCAGGCGACCGCGCAGCTCCAGCTCCTCGCGCTCGATCCGCGCACCCAACTCAGCCGCCTGCGCCTGTCGCTTCAGTGGCCGCAAGCGCGCCCGGGCCTCGCGCTCGAGGTCGAGGGCACGGTCGAGGTTGTCGCGCGCGGCGCGCAGCTTCAGCTCGGCGCGGCGGCGGCGCTTGCGGTGCTTGCCAAGCCCCGCCGCCTCCTCGATCAGCAAGCGGCGCTCGCGCGGTTTGGAGTGGATGATCGACTCGACCCGGCCCTGGCTGATCACCGAGTGCATCTCGCGGCCGAGGTTGGTGTCGGAGAGGATCTCGACGACGTCGACGAGACGGCAGCGAGCACCGTTGAGGCGGTAGACGCCGTCGCCGGAGCGGTCGAGGCTGCGCTGGATCGCGATCTCCGACAGCTCGGTCGCGGCGCGCCCCTCTGAGTTGTCGATCACCACCTCTACCTCAGCGACCCGACGCTGGCCCACGCCCTGCCCACCGGCGGAGATCACGTCCTGCATCGAGGCACCACGGATCGCCCCGGGGCTCTGCTCGCCCAGTGCCCAGAGCACCGCGTCGGTGATGTTCGACTTGCCCGAGCCGTTGGGGCCGACGATCACGCTGACGCCCGGAGAGAACTCCAGCTTGGTGCGCCCGGGGAACGACTTGAACCCCTTCATCTCGATCGATCTCAGATACATCCCTAGTCCTCGCTCGCAAGGCTCGCGTGTGAGTCGGACGCGACCTCCGTTCAGTCCCTCAGGTGCTGCAGCGCCGCCTCGGCCGCCACCTGCTCCGCGGCCTTCTTGCTCCGCCCGGCGCCGGTGCCAATCCGCTCCCCGTCGACCGTCGCCTCCACCTCGAAGGTGCGTCGGTGTGCTGGGCCGGATTCGCCAATGACGGCATAGGTTACGCGTGCCCGCCGCCGTGCGAGCAGCTCCTGCAGCGCCGACTTCGCATCTACCGGCGCTTCCAGCGCAAACTCGATCTGCGCCTCGAAAGCGGCACCAACCGCGGCCGCGACGCGATCGAAGCCGAAGGCGATGAAGCAGGCTCCGATCAAGGCCTCGGTCACCTCTGGCAAAGGCCGAGAGCCGGCCAGCAGCACCTTTGCCGGAATCGCCTCCTCTGCCTCTGGCTCTGCCCCCTCCAGCATCGCCGGCACGCCCAGCTCGCGGCCCACCTCGGCGCAGGAGACCCCGCTGACGGCGTGGTTGTGAATCTTGGTCAGCCCGCCCGCCGGGATCTCGGGGAAGCGCGCGTAGATGCCGGCGGCGACGGCAAGCGCAAGGACGCTGTCGCCGAGGTAAGCGAGACGCTCGTAGGACTGCGGCGGCTTCTCGGTCCAGGACGAATGTGTGAGGGCCTGGCGCCGCAGGTCGTCGGGAAGCTCCGCGACAAGCTCGGCGAGCGCCTCAGCGCTCACGCCGGGGCGTGCTCCACGACAAAGCTGACCGCGTCGCCGACGGTCTCGATCTGCGCCGCCTGCTCCTCGGAGACCGAGATCCCGTAACGATCCTCCAGCTCCATCACCAGCTCGTAGAGATCGAGCGAGTCGGCGTCGAGGTCCTGCTTGAAACGCGTCTCCGTGGCGATCTTGGCCGGGTCGACCTCGAGCTCCTCGGCGAGGTGATCGCGCACCAGGTTGAATACCTCCTCACGATTCATCCCGGTGTCCTATCACGCGCTCTCCTCGGCCGCGAGGGCACCCCTGCCGGCGCCGCCGTCGGCGAGCAGCGCCGCGGTGCGGTCGACAGCATCGACCTCGACACAGCGTGCCGCCAGGCGAACGGCGTTGGCGATTCCCTCGGCGCCGGCGCTGCCGTGGCCTACAACGGCGATGCCGCGCAGGCCGAGCAGGATCGCGCCGCCCGTCCCGTCGGGGGCCAGCTCACGCCGCAGCCCGCCCAGCGCCGGGCGCATCATCAACCCGCCGAGCGCGGCCAGCGGGTTCGAGCGGGCGGCGTTTCGGATCGCCGCGGTGACCGTCCGTGCCGTCCCCTCCATCAACTTCAGCGACACATTGCCGGTGAAGCCGTCGGTGACGACGACATCCACTTCGCCCGCCGGCAGGTCACCGCCCTCGACGTTGCCGGCGAAATCGATTCCGTCGGCCTCGGCGAGGAGCGCGTGCGCGGCGACGACTTCGTCCCTGCCCTTGCCGCCCTCCTCACCGACTGAGAGCAGGCCCACCCGGGGACGCTCAACGCCCAGCACAGCCTCGCTGAAGGCGGCGCCGAGAAAAGCGAACTGGACCAGGTGCTGGGCCCGCACCTGGACGTTTGCGCCAACGTCGAGGAAGAGCACCTTCCTTCCCGGAACCGGCAGCTGCACGGCAAGCGCGGGGCGCTGCACGCCGCGCAGGCGGCGCAGGCCGAAGGTCGCCGCCGCCATCGTCGCTCCGGTCGAGCCGTGGCTGACCATCGCCGCGGACTCGCCTTCGGCGACATCGCGCGCCGCCCGCACTACCGAGGCCTGCTTCTTGGCCCGCACGGCCGGAACCGAGTCCTCGTCGTTGCCGATCCACTCGCTGGTCGGGATCACGTCAACGCCCTCCACCCCCTCCAATCCCAACTCCTCGGGTAAGCCGAAGACGCGCAGTCGGATTCCGTCCCCGGCAGCCACCCTGGCTCCCTCCGCAAGCACGCTTGCGCCCCGCTCCGCGCCGAAGCCGTCGAGGGCGACGGTCACGCCGCCGGCCATCGCTACTCCGTGTCGGGAGCGGGCGCGGTCGGGTCGACGATCGAGTGCTCGATCACCTCACGACCCTTGTAGGTGCCGCAGGTCGGGCAGACCCGATGCGGCAGGCGCGGGCTGTGGCAGCGCGGGCACTCGTTCAGTCGCGCCTTGCCAGCCTTGTGGTTCGCGCGCCGCTTGTCGCGGCGGGTGCGCGAAGTTCTCTTCTTCGGGACGGCCATAAGTCGCGGAATGCTACTCCAGTTCGAGCTCCTTCAACTTCGCCCAGCGCGGATCTCCGCCGGGGTCGTGCTTGTGGGCCTCCGGGTCGGCGTCGTTCAGCGACTCGCCGCAAACCGGGCACAAGCCGGCGCAGTCGGTCCGGCAGAGGATTCGGGTAGGCAGCGCCAAGACCGCTGCGTCGTGCGCCCAGCGGCCGAGGTCGAGCTCGTCATCGACCACATAGGGACTGCGCAGCTCCTCGTCCTCGGTGTTGCCCTGGTCGACCTCACGGGCATCGACCTCGCTCTCGACCGCGGCGTCCTCGAGGCAGCGCATGCACGGCCCCTCCACGTGAAGCGGAAAGCGCAACCTGAAGGCGTAGCCGCTGCTCGGCCGGGAAACGTCGATCCTCGCCTCCACCGACTCGCTCGGCGGGACGTAGATCTGACCGCCCAGCTCCAGCGTCTCCAACGGGACCGCGAGGTCCAGACGGGTGCCCTGGCCGTGCGCCAGCGAGAGACGTGCGAGGTCGATGATCGTGGTCGGCGTTTTCGCCACTGCAAGCTCCTCCGCCCTGCCGCTTACGATGACACCCTTCCAACGAGATTACGAAATGGGTCAATTCGACTGGACACCGGACGAGTACTTGGAGCGAATCCGCTCCAAGGTTCCCCGCTACGACGAGCTGCAAGAGCAGGCTGTCGCCGCGATCCCGTTCCCTCCGGAGCGTGTGCTGGAGCTGGGGATGGGGACCGGGGAGACGACGCGACGGCTGCTCGCGGCCTACCCGGATGCCTGGGTGGTCGGCCTCGACTCCAGCCCCGACATGGTCTTCCGCGCCCGCCAGACCTACGACGACGTCCAGCTGGCCCGCATGGAGGACCCGCTTCCCGACGGTCCCTGGGACCTGGTCATCTCGGTGCTCTCGGTCAACGACCTGAGTGACGAGCAAAAGCAAGCCCTCTTCCGCCGCGTCAAGGACCACTCCCGCTCGCTCGTCATCGGCGATGCCTTCGAGGGTGACCAGCTGGACAACCTGGTCGAGTGGTGCAACGGCGAGATCGCCTGGCAGGCCGACGGCCTCGCCGTCGTCCGCGCCGAGTACTGAGCCTTACTGCTGCTCGTCCAGCTCGGCGACCGGCTGCTGCTCTTCGTCGCGGCCGGCGAGCCGGTCGCGGCCACGCTGCACGGCCGCGAGGAACTTCTGCAGGTTGACCTCGAGCGTGTTGAGGATCTCGTCGGCGTAGTCCTCGGCACCGAGCCGGATCTCACGCTCGCGGGTGCGGGCGTCCTCGACGATCTCATCCGCTGCCCGCTCGGCCTGCTTGGTGACCTCCTCGTCGGAGATCAGGCGGGCCTGTTGCTCACGCGCCTCGCGCACGATCCGCTCCGCCTCGCGTTTGGCCTCGGCGAGCATCTCCTGGCGCTCCTTGACGATCCAACGCGCCTGCTTGATCTCCTCGGGGATCGTCGCGCGCATCTGGTCGAGGAGGTCGTAGATCTCCTCGCGGTCCACGCGAACCTGATCCGTGAGGGGCACGGGTCGGGCGTTGTGGACAACATCGTCCAGCTTGTCTATGAGAACGAGAACGTCCATCAGCAGGGCGTAAGCCTACGTGTCAGAGGCCTTTTCGGTGAAGAAGCCGTGATTTCCTCGGCTTTTTGCAAACTCTCGCCCACGGGGGCAACGGTTGGCAAAAGCCTACCTCTCGCCCAGGCGGCCCGCCATCGCGGCCGCCACCGGCGCCGGAACGAGGTCGGAGACGTCGCCCCCGAAGGTCGCCATTTCCTTCACTCCGGTCGAGGAGAGAAAGCTGTAGTGCGGTGAGGAGATCATGTAGATGCTCTCGATCCCGGGGTCGAGCTTGCGGTTGAGCTGCGCCATCTCGAACTCGTACTCGAAGTCGGAGATCGCCCGCAGCCCCTTGACGATCGCCTTCGCCCCCAGTTCGCGGGCGAACTCGACCAGCAGGTTGGAAAAGATCTGGACCTCGACGTTGGCGAGGTCGGCGGTCGCCTCACTGATCAGGGCCTGGCGCTCCTCAGCAGTGAACAGCGTCTTCTCCTTGCGGATCGGGTTGTTGACGACGCCGACCACGACCCGCTCGAAGACCTGCGAGGTGCGGGTGATGATGTCGAGGTGGCCGTTGGTGACCGGGTCGTAGCTGCCGGGACAGACAACCGTGCCGTCGCGCTCTGCCATCAGGAGCCGCCCGTGCCGTAGAAGGACACATCGGTTGCGCCGTAACGACGCTGGCGCAGCCGCTCGAGCGAGTCGATCCGCAGCGGCGCCCCCGCGCCGCTCTCGACCACCGCTCGCCCGCCGGTGGCGAGCAGTCGCGGCAGATAGGTGTCCAGTGCCTGCCCCACGCGGTCGGCGAGTTTATAGGGGGCGTCGACAAAGATGAGGTCGAAGCGGTCTTCGCCCGGCCCTTCGGCTTGATTCGCAAGCCAGCGTCCGACGTCGGCCCGGACCAGCTCGACGCGCTCGGACAAGCCGAGCCGCTCCACGTTGCCGAGCGCCGGCTTGGTCTCGCGGTCGACCAGAACCGCGGCCGTGGCGCCGCGCGAGAGCGCCTCGATGCCGAGCGCGCCGGTGCCGCAGTAGAGATCGAGGACGCGCAGTCCTTCGACCCCACCGAGCGCCGAGAAGACCGCCTCGCGGACGCGATCGGAGGTCGGCCGCACCTTCCAGCCGCGTGGCGCGACGAGACGTTGGCCCTTCAGCTCTCCGGCGATGACCCTCATCAACACATCAGAGCGGAATCGGGTCCGAGGCGCCGGCGCCGAAGCGGCGGTGGGCCGCGTCGAGCAGCGGGCCGAGCTCGGGCGCGTCGAGAGAGCCGTGCTCGCGCAGCAGCGTCAGCACCTCGTCGCGGGCGGCGACCAGGATCGGCGTTTCCTCCGGCAGCTCGGCGACGGCGAAGCGCGGCAAGCCGTGCTGTCGCGTTCCCAAAACCTCGCCCTCGCCGCGCAGCGTCAGGTCGACCTCAGCGAGCTTGAAGCCGTCGCGCTCGCGCTCGACTGCTTTCAGGCGACGTCGCGCCATCTCGCCTGCGTCTTCCGGGAAGAGCAGGCAGCAGGAGGCGTGGGCGCCCCGCCCGACTCGGCCGCGCAGCTGGTGCAGTTGGGAGACGCCATAGCGCTCGGCTCCCTCGATCACCATCACCGTCGCATTGGCGACATCGATCCCGACCTCGATAACGGTGGTCGCGACGAGGACATCGGTGGCGCCGGACGCGAACGCCTCCATTGCCTCCGCCTTTTGCGCGGAAGGCATCTGGCCGTGGATGACGCCGATCGAGAAACCCTCCAACTCCTCCACCCGCAGACGCGCCGCCTCTTTCTCCGCCGCCTTGCCCTGCATCTTCTCCGACTCCTCGACCAGCGGGCAGACGACAAAGGCCTGCCGCCCCTCGCGCAGCTGGGCGCGGATGAACTCGTAGGCGCCGGAGCGCTCGTCCTCGTTGACCATACGCGTCTCTACCGGCTGCCGGCCGGCGGGCAGCTGATGCAGCGCCGTGGTGTCAAGGTCGCCATAGGCGGTAAGTGAGAGCGTGCGCGGGATCGGCGTCGCAGTCATGTGGAGGACATGGGGAGCCATCCCCTCCACTCCCTTCGAGTCGAGCGCCCGGCGCTGCTCGACCCCAAAGCGATGCTGCTCGTCAACCACGCAGAGGCCGAGACGCGAGAACTCGACGTCGGGCTCGAGCAGCGCGTGGGTGCCGACAAGGAGGCCGAGCTCTCCGCTGGCGAGTCGGTCCAGAGCTTCCTTGCGCCGTGCCGCCGGGGTGGCCCCAGTAAGCAGGGCGAAGGGCGTCGCTTCTGCGGCCAGAAGCTTTCCAAGCGTCACCGCGTGCTGCTCAGCCAACGTCTCCGTAGGGGCCATCAGCACGGCCTGGAACCCAGCTTCCAGCGCCCGCAGCATCGAGTAGAGGGCGACCACGGTCTTCCCCGACCCCACCTCGCCCATCAGAAGCCGCTGCATCGGCTCACCGGAATCGAGATCCGAGTCGATCTCGTCAAATGCTCCGAGCTGATCCTTCGTGGGCTCGAACGGAAGTGACTTGATCCACCTGGCCACCGCCTCGCCGGGCTTACCGAGCCTCGGCGCAGGCCGCGCCGTACGGTGCGATCGCTTCCGAGTCGCGAGCAGCGCCTGGTAGAGGAACAGCTCTTCAAACGCGAGTCGCGCCCTAGCCTGCTCCACATCCTCTGGGCTCTCGGGGAAATGAATGGCGCTGATCGCATCCGGAGCTCCCGCGAGTTCCCTCCGCACGCGAAGCTCCGCGGGCAGCGGCTCCAGCACGTTCCCAACCCAGCGCATCGCGTCCTCCACCCACTGTCTAATCCGTTGCGCCTTCAGCTGCTCGGTTGCCGGATGAACAGGCGCAAGCCGCTGTGAGGGAGGGTGGGGGTGTCCCTCCGTCTTGCTGGGTTTTTCGCCTGGGAAGTCCGGCGGCTGTCCACGGGCGTCTCCGGGGCGAAAAACAGGACGCCGCTGCGCCGGAGGGACACCCCCACCCTCCCCCTCGGAGGCAATCTCGTATTCGCTGACCCGGAAGCCGCGTTTGTCGCGAGAGCCGGTTAGCAGCAGCTGCGTACCGGCCGTGAGCTTCTGCGCGAGCCAAGGCTGGTTGAACCAGGTGGCGCGAATCGAGCCGCTGTCGTCCCCCACTTTGACAGTGAGGATCGAGAGGCCACGACGGCGAAAGGGGCGACCGGGATCGCTCAGCACCTCGACCGCGATCGTCGCCTGGCTACCGGGCTCCAGCGCTGAGACCGGAACCACGGTGCGATCGCGGTGACTGTGCGGAAAGCGCAGCAGAAGGTCGCCGATGGTGGCGATTCCGGCTTCGGCAGCAGCCTCCGCAAGCTTCGGACCCACTCCGTCGAGCACCTCGAGGGAAACCTCGAGAGCGCTGGGTCGCGGCCAGTGGACGGGAGCCCCCAGCAGCTGCTCATACGTCAGCTCCTCGTCGCCGCCGAACGAGCGGGCTACTGGGCCGCTAGCAGCCACCACCAGCTCGGCTGACCTCCCTCGTGCGTCTCGATCTCCACGCCGTCGGGCACGTGGGTGTCGATCTCCTCGAGGGGTATGGGCGCGTCCTGACCGGCAAGCACGGTGACGATCTCGGCCTTGGTCGCAAGCTTCTTGATAGTTGTCGCCAAGGTCGAGCCCGCTCCCCCCCAGGCGACGATCTCCTCGCCGACAAAGCCGACCGCGTCACCTTTGCGGAAGCGGCCCTGGGCATCGTCCCGGGCGGCGGGGGCGACGCCACCGGAAACGATCTCTTGCAACGCTTCTGTGAAGCGCACGGCATTCTCCTCCGCCGAGGCGTCCGGGACGAGCTCGACCAGCGCCAGCAGGCCAGCCTGCTGTGAGGTCGCCGCGACGACCTGAGCAGGCTTCTCGGATAGCTCGCAGGCCCGCTCGGCGGCCATGATCACGTTCGAGGAGCTGGGCAGGACCAGAACCTCCTCGGCCGGCACCTCGTGGATTCCGGCCAGCAACTCGTAGGTGGACGGGTTGAGCGTCTCGCCACCGTGGATCACGTGCGCCCCGAGCTCAGCGAACAACCGCTCAAGACCATCGCCAGCGGCGACAACGAGCGCTCCCGTGCGCCCCCCGCCGAGTCGCGCCCGCCGCTCGGCGATCTGCTCGCGCATGTCGGCGACGTCGAGGTTGGTGACCTCCCCGGTCCCCTCGAAGAGGGCGACCGCCGCTTCCGGCTCGTCGGTATGGACGTGGACCTTGAGCGTGACCTCGTCACCGACGACGAGGACCGAATCGCCCAGCCCCTCCAGGCGCGGCAGAAACTCGCGGGCGGCAAGGTCGGTGCCGGAGACGATGAAGTTGGTGCAGTAGCGGTAGCGGCTGTCCTCGTGGTGGGGACGACTGAGTGGCGGCGCCTCGTGGTGGGATACCTCGGGCACCTGCGCGCCGTCGCCGCGTAGGCCGGCGACGACGCCGGCGAGGATCAAGACCAAGCCGTAGCCACCGGCATCGACCACGCCCGATTCGCGCAGCACCTCGAGCTGCTCGGGCGTCCGCTCGACAGCCTTCTGGCCGTCGGCGATCGCCTGCTCCAAAACCTCGGCGAGCACCGCGTCCTGCTGCGCGTCGCTGACCCCCTGGTCGAGGCGCTGCTTCTCGGCCTCGAGGTGGGCAAGCTGGCGGGCGATCGAGTGCGCCATCTCGCGGAAGACGGTCAGCATCGTCCCCTCGGCCGGGTCGCGGACCGAGGCGTAGGCGGCGTCGGCGGCACTGGCGAAGGCCGAGGCGACGAGGACCGGGTCGACGAGCTCGCCGGGGCGGCTTGCCAGCTCCTCCGCGGCGCCGCGGACGATCTGGCTGAGGATGACGCCGGAGTTGCCGCGCGCGCCCATCAGCGCCGCGCGGGCGAGCGCCTGGACCAGCTGGGTGCGGCCGACCTCGTCGACCTCGAGCCCATCGAGACGATCGAGCTCCTCCATCACCGCCCGCATCGTCATCGCCATGTTGTCGCCGGTATCGCCGTCGGCGACGGGGAAGACGTTGAGGTCGTTTACCTCCTGGCGGCGCTCGTCGAGGTGAGCGTAGGCGGACGTGATGACGCGCCGGAAGCGCACGATCGAGGGGTCGGGCATCAGCTGAAATCTAACCGTCGCCCCTGAGGTCATAGGACCAAGCTGGGGAGTGCACGCGGCGGAGCGACAGTCTTTGTGCACGGCGCGTAGCCGCGGGTGCTTCCCAGCGCCGCGTCCTACGGCCTCAGGCGGCCTTGGTGACCTTGTTGGCCTTTAGGCAGCGCGTGCAGACGTAGGTGCGCAGCTTGCGGCCACTCTCTTCGATCCGCACCTTCTGCAGGTTCGGGTCGAAGCGCCGCTTGGTCGCGACCATCGAGTGGCTGCGGGACTGGCCGAACGCCGGTCCCTTGCCGCAGCTGTGGCATACCTTGGCCATCGGGTCGTGGATAGTAGCTGGAAGTCGGCCTTGTCAGGCGAGCTGGCGTTGCAGGATGGCCATACGGGCAACCGTCAACGCGGCGTTGCGACCCTGGTCGCGCTTGCCGCCGCCGGCTCGCTCCAGGGCCTGCTCCATCGTGTCGCAAGTGATCACGCCGAAGGCACAGGGGACGCCGGTGGCCAGCTGCACGTCCTGGATGCCACGGGCGGCCTCGGCGCAGACGAAGTCGTAGTGGTCGGTCTCGCCACGGATGACGACGCCGAGGCAGGCAACGCCTCCCGGCGACGGCCCGCCGTGTGACGCGTCGCTTCTCTTCCTTGCTCCTTCTATGTATGCGCGAGCGGCAAAGGGAAGCTCGTAGGCGCCCGGTACCGAGTGCTCGCGTACGAGCGAGGGGGCCACTCCCGCAATCTGGAAACCCTCCCGAGCCCCTTTCAGCAGCCGGTCCGCCAGATCCTCGTAGAAGCGACCGACGAAAACGGCGAACTCCAGTCCAGCGAGGGCGTTCTTGTCATGGCCCTCGAAGCTCTCCAGAAAGGCGCCTGGCTCAGCCATGCGCTGGGCCGCTCTCCCCGGCGGCGTCGCGCTCCTCCTCGTCGTGGATCATCTCCTCGTCGAGCGCCAGGCCCTGGTGGTGCAGCGTGTGGCCGAGCTTGTCGCGCTTCGCCCGCAGGTAGTCCTCATTGTGGGTGTTGGGGGCCGATTCGATCGGCACCTGCTCGCTGACCGACAGGCCGTAGCCCTCGAGGCCGACGATCTTTTTCGGGTTGTTGGTGAGGATGCGGATACTGGTCAGGCCGAGATCGCCGAGGATCTGGGCGCCGATGCCGTAGTCGCGCAGGTCGGCGGGCAGGCCGAGTTTGAGGTTGGCCTCGACCGTGTCGGCGCCCTCCTCTTGCAGCTTGTAGGCCCGCAGCTTGTTGAGCAGGCCGATCCCGCGACCCTCTTGGGAGAGATAGAGGAGAACGCCCTGCCCCTCCTGCTCGATCATCGCCAGCGCCGAAGCGAGCTGTTCGCCGCAATCGCAGCGCATGCTGTGGAAGACGTCGCCGGTGAGGCACTCGCTGTGGACGCGGACGAGGACGTCCTCGGCTCCCGCGACCTCGCCCTTGACCATCGCCACGTGGTGTTTGTCATCGACCAGCGAGCGGTAGCCGACCGCGGTGAAGTCGCCGAACGCGGTCGGCAGGCCGGTGTCGACCACCCGCTCGACCAGCTTCTCGGTGCGGCGCCGATAGGCGATCAGCTCGGCGACGGTGATCATCTTCAGCTCGTGCTTCTCGCAGTAGGGGACGAGGTCGGGCACCCGCGCCATCGTGCCGTCGTCGTTCATCACCTCGCAGATCACACCGGCGGGAGTGAGGCCGGCGAGGCGAGCAAGGTCGACGCTGGCCTCGGTGTGGCCGGTGCGCTCGAGCACGCCACCGTCTTTCGCCCGCAGCGGGAACATATGGCCGGGGACGACGATGTCGCGTGGGCCGGAGTTGGGGTCGATCGCGACCTGGATCGTGTGGGCGCGGTCGTGGGCGGAGATGCCGGTGCTGACCCCGCCCGCAGCCTCGATCGTCACCGTGAAGGCGGTCTGCAGCGGCGCCTCGTTCTTGGCCGCCATCAGGTTGAGGCCGAGCCGTTCGCAGCGTTCGGCGGTCAGCGCCAGGCAAATCAGGCCGCGCGCCTCCTTGGCCATGAAGTTGACCGCCTCGGGGGTGGCGAACTGCGCGGCCATGACGAGGTCGCCCTCGTTCTCGCGGTCCTCGCCATCGCAGACAACGACCATGCGGCCGCGGCGGATCTCCTCGATCGCTTCCTCGATCGTCGCGAACGGGCTCGCGCCCGCCGCCCGCTCCGATTTCTCTTGTCTCTGCGCCTCCGTCATCTGGCTCACGTCCGCTCCTTTCCAGCGAATGGTGCCATCAACCGCTCCACGTGCTTGGCGATCACGTCACACTCGACGTTGATCTTGCGTCCCGCTACTGCGTCACCGAGGTTGGTTCGCTCCAGAGTCTCCGGGATCAGCGAGACCTCGATCCAGTCCTCGCCCAACCTGGCCACGGTGAGACTGACGCCGTCGAGGGCGATCGACCCTTTATCGATTGCGTAACGCATCAGATTCGCCGGCAAGGTGAGGCGAAGGCGCCTGGCGAAGCCATCTTCGGCAACCGCGGCCACCTCCCCGACCCCGTCGACGTGCCCCTGCACGATGTGCCCGCCGAGCCGGTCCGACGCCTTCATCGCCAGCTCCAGGTTGATCCGGTCGCCGGTCTCGACACCGCCGAGCGCGGTTACCGCCAGGGTCTGGTTCATCGCCTCGGTCTCGAAGCCCGCATCGTCGGCCGCAGTCGCAGTGAGACAAACGCCGTTGACTGCGACCGAGTCGCCCAGGGCGATCTCCGGGCCTAGCGAGGTCGATATCGCCAGGCGGGCCCCCGCGGCGCCCGTGTCCAGCGATCGGACCTTGCCCACGTCCTGGATCAGGCCGGTGAACATGTCACCACTCCTTGAAGCGGGTCGAGATCAGTGTGTCCCCCGCGTTTGGCTCCAGCGCGGTAAGACGTTTGCCGCCACCGATTAGCACCGGGGCAACGAACACACGCGCCTCATCGATCTCGCCAGCCTCGGCGAAGGCGGCGGCGAGAGTTCGGCCGCCCTCGAGGAAGACGCTGGTAACGCCCCGGCGGCCCAGGTCCGAGAGCGCGACGTCGATGGTCTCGGCGACGACGACCTCAGCGCCGGCGTCGCGCAATGCATTGACGCGCGTGGGGTCAGCGCCTTGGCTGACCATCTCAAGCACTGGCGCTTGATCGAGGGTACTCAGCACCTGCGAGTCGAGCGGCAGACGTGCCAGGCGATCGAAAACAACCCGCTGCGGCTGCCTCGCACCGCGGTCGAGGTTTGTACCGCTATCCGGGACAAAGCTCGACCGCGCACCCCCGCGGGCGGTTAGCAGTGGGTCGTCGGCGAGGACCGTGCCGATGCCGACCGCGATCGCGTCCGCTTCGGCGCGCCAGCGGTGGACTAGCTCTTGGCTCTCGCTGCTTGAGATCCAAGGCGATTCCCCCGGCGCCGTTTCGGTCTGGCCGTCGAGCGACATCGCCAGCTTTAGCGTCACCAGCGGCAAGCCGGTACGGGCGTGCTTACGGAAAGGCTGGTTCAAAAGACGTGCAGCAGTGGCCTCCTCGCCAGCGGAGAAGTCGACCTCGACCCCGCCGTCACGAAGAATCCCGGGCCCGCGCCCCGCCGCCTTCTCGCTGGGATCGTCCGAGGCGATCACGACCCGCTCGATCCCCGCCTCGATAACCGCCTCAGTACAAGGTGGCTGCCGCCCCTGATGCGCACACGGCTCCAGCGTCACGTACATAGTCGCCCCCACCGGGTCCTCCCCCCGCTCCCGGCAATCCGCGAGCGCCGCCCGCTCAGCATGAAGATCCCCCAACTCAGCATGGAACCCCTCGCCAATGACCTCCCCATCCTGCACGACAACCGCTCCAACAAGCGGATTCGGGCTGACTCGCCCACGCCCCCGCTCCGCAAGCTCAAGAGCCCGTCTCAGGTGCTCGCGATCCGTGGTTGTAAGCGACGCGGCCATATTGATTGACGAGTCAGTCAATGGTACTCCGTAGGCGTGTCGTCGAGGGAGGATGGGGGGTCCCGGAGTGCGCGGCGTCCTCTTTTTCGCCCCATCGGCGATCTCGGACGGCCGCAAAATGACTCTGGCGAAAAACCCAGCAAACGCAGGGACACCCCATCCTTCCTGGGCCATACCTGCCCGGCACACCCCATCCTCCCCACGCCGCCCCCACGGATACCCTGACCGCCCAACCATGAAGCTGATCATCCAAATCCCGTGCCTGAACGAGGAGGCGACACTGCCGGAGACGATCGCCGCCCTGCCGCGGGCGATCGAGGGCGTCGATCAAGTCGAGTTGCTCGTGATCGACGATGGCTCCACCGATCGCACGGTCGAGGTCGCGCGCGAGTGCGGAGTCGAGCACATCGTCCGCCTGACCAACAATCGGGGCCTAGCGGCAGCCTTCCAAGCCGGTCTCGACGCCTGCCTCAAGCTCGGCGCCGACCTCGTCGTCAACACCGACGCCGACAACCAGTACAGCGGCGCCGACGTGCCGAAGCTGCTCGCCCCGATCCTCGCCGGCGAGGCCGACATGGTCGTCGGCGACCGCCGCGTCGACACGATCGAGCATTTCTCCGGCAGCAAGAAGCGGCTGCAACGGCTGGGCAGCTGGGTGGTGCGGCGGCTCTCTGACACGGCGATCGCCGACACGACCTCCGGTTTCCGCGCCTACAACCGCGAGGCGGCGCTCGGGCTGCTCGTCACCGACAACTTCACCTACACGCTGGAGAGCCTGATCCAGGCCGGCAAGATGCTGGTCGCCGTCGACCAGGTTGAGATCGCGACCAATCCGCAAACGCGTGAGTCGCGGCTCTTCGACTCGACCGGGGCCTACGTGCGGCGCAACGCCGTCTCGATCCTGCGCATCTACGCCCGCTACGAGCCGTTGCGGGTCTTCGCGAGCGCCAGCGCCTTCGTCGCCCTCCTCGCTCTAGCGGCGTGGATGCCCTTCCTGATCGACTGGATCTTCAACGGCGACTCAAGCGGCCACATCCAATCCCTGATCCTCGGCGCGGTGCTCTTCATCGCCGCCCTACAGCTGCTCGCGCTCGGCGTGATCGGCGACCTGCTCGCCGGCCAGCGGGTGATGACCCAGCGCGTCTTCGAGCGCGTGCGCCGGGTCGAGCTCTCGCTGGGGATCGAGCCGTCGCACTACGAGCGCGGCGCCCGCGACTGATGGCAGCCGCGGCGAAAGACGGCGCCGCGGATGGCGGCGGCGTCAGCTCGACCGAATATGGCAAGACCGCCAGCTTCCTGGCGATCGGCGTCGGCCTCACCGGCGTCATCACCTACGTCTACTTTTTCATTGCCTCGCACGTGCTCTCCAAGCCCGACTACGGCGAGATCACCGTCGTCTGGTCGGCCGTCTTCATCACCGTCTCGACCCTCTACCGGCCGGTCGACCAGCTGCTCTCACGCCACATCTCCGAGCGGTTGGCAAAGGGGGAACCGGCGCGCGAGCCGATCCTGGTCGCGACCAAGATCCAGCTCGGCCTCGCCGCCGGCTTCGCCGCGTTCGCGCTGATCCTGCGCGGCCCGATCGAAGATGGCCTGCTCGGCGGCAACGAAACCCTCTACTGGGTCTTCCTGCTCGCGGTGCTCTTCTACGCGGCCAGCTACTTCGCCCGCGGATACCTCGCCGGCCACCGCCGCTTCGGCCTCTTCGCCTTGATGATCCTTTCCGAGTCGGTCTTCCGCACCAGCTTCGCGCTGCTGGTCGCGGTCGGCCTGCTCAGCGGCCAGTCGGCGGTCGCCATCGGCATAGTCGCCGCCCCCTCCCTCAGCCTGCTTGTAGTTCCAGCAGCATTCGCCCACCGAGCGAGGCGCGACCCAGGCGTTTCTCGCGCGGGTGGCGCGGTGGCGGGGGTCCCCCATAGCGGAGGAGACCGCGAAGCGGGATCCGAGCACATGGGGGATGCCGCCGCGACAGGACCCGCGCGCCAAAAGCGCTCGAGCAGCGAGTTCTCACTCGGCACCGGCACCGGCTTCGTCGCCGCGGTGCTGGTGATCATGCTCGGCGAGCAGGTCCTCTTCAACGCCGGGCCGTTGATCGTGCGGGGCCTCGAGGGCGCCGCCGCGGCCGGCTTCATCTTCAACGTGCTGATGATCGCGCGGGCGCCGCTGCAACTCTTCCAGGCGGTCTCGACCAGCATCCTTCCCCACCTGACCAGCCTCCACGCAAGCGAGGAGCCAGGCAGCGAGGACGAGTTCCACCGCTCGGTGCGGATGGTGCTGGCGGCGATCGCCGCCTTTACCGCGGTGGTCGCCGTCGCCGTGCTGATCGCCGGGCCGCAGCTGATGCAGCTCGCCTTCAGCGACAAGTTCAGCTATGACCGCGCCGGCCTGCTGCTGGTCACGCTCGGCATGGGCCTCTACCTCTCATCGGTGACCGTCAACCAGGCCTGCCTGGCGCAGGGACAGGTGCGACGCGCCTCGGGCCGCTGGGCGCTCTGCGCTGCCTTCTTCGTCGCCTGGTGCTTCCTCGCCCCGATCGCGGAAGAGTTCCGGCGGGTCGAGGTCGGCTTCGCCGTCGCCGCGCTACTGCTGCTCGGCCTGCTCTACCTGATCTACCGGCGCCCGCACGAGCGCGCGGAGGACATCCCAGCCGCCGGCTCCAGCGAGGAGCTCGAGGCCCAGCTCGCTGCCGCCGACGAGGGCTCCTAGGCAGCGATGGAGGGACACGACGCCGAGCTGATCCTCGTCGCCGGAGGCCTGCTCGCGGCGGGGATCGTCGGTGCGCTCCTGGCCGACCGGGTCCGCATCCCCGGCCTGCTCCTCTTCCTCGGCCTGGGGATGCTGGCCGGCTCGGAGGGAATCGGCGGGATCGAGTTCACCGACGCGGAGCTGGCGCGGACGCTGGGCACGATCGCCCTCGTCCTGATCCTCTTCGAGGGTGGACTGACCGCCGGCTGGCCGGAGATCCGCCCCGTTCTCGGCACGGCGGCGTCACTGGCGACCGTGGGAACGGTCGTCACTGCCGCCATCGCCGGCTTCGCCGCGAAGTGGATCTTCGATCTCAGCCTGCTGGAAGGAATGCTCGTGGGCGCCGCGGTCGCCGCCACCGACTCCGCGGCGATCTTTGCCGTCCTGCGCCGCTCAACCCTGAAGAAGCGGCTGGCCCGATCGCTCGAGGGCGAGTCGGGGATGAACGACCCGGTCGCGCTGCTGCTGGTGATCGGCTTCATCGACTGGATCCAGGAGCCCGGCTACGGCCTCGCCGACATGGCGGTGCTGCTCGTGCTCAAACTGGCGATCGGGGCGGCGATCGGCGTCGCCGTGGGACGCCTCTCGGTGGAGGGGCTGCGCCGTGTGCGGCTACCCACCGACGGGATCTATCCCGTGGCCACGATCGCGATCGCCGCGCTGTCCTTCGGCATCGCCGAGGTGGCGCACGGCTCCGGCTTCCTGGCGGTCTACCTGACCGCCCTCGCCCTCGGCGGCAGCAACATCCCCGCGCGACGCACCGTGGTCGCCTTCCACGAGGGCGTCGGCTGGGTCGCCCAGATCGGGCTCTTCGTCATGCTCGGCCTGCTGGTCTTCCCCAGCACCCTGGGCGATGTGGCGATCGAGGGACTGGCGCTCTCCGCCGCCCTGATCCTGGTCGCGCGCCCACTCGCCGCATTTGCCTCCACCCTGCTATCGCCGCTCAATCTGCGCGAGCGAGCGATGCTCGGCTGGGCGGGACTGCGCGGCGCGGCTCCGATCTGGCTCGCCACCTTCCCGGTGGTGGCCGGCGTCGGCGCCGGCCAGGAGCTCTTCTCGATCGTCTTCTTCGTCGTCGTCACCTCAACCCTGATCCAGGGGGCGAGCTTCGAGCCCTTGGCGACTCGGCTCGGCCTGACCACCGACGAGCCCGCCCTGCCGCGACGCCTGCTCGAGTCCGGTCGCATCCGCCGCATGGGCGGCGACGTCGTCTCCTACCGCCTGCGTCACGGCGCTGCTGCCGCCGGCCACGTCGTGCGCGAGCTGGGCCTGCCCCGGGACGCGCTGGTCAACGTGATCGTCCGCGACGGTAGGGCAATCCCGCCGCGCGGCTCGACCGAGCTGCGCGAGGGCGATGAGCTGCACATCCTCGTCCGTGGCGAGCTCCGCGACCAAGTCGAGGAGCTGACCGCGCAATGGCATCAGGGGCCGGTCGGAACGCAGCCGCCGCCGCAGCTGCCGCCGCGCGGCGCCCCCCAGGTGTTCACGGTCCGTCCCGCCGACAACGTCAAGGACCCTTCGGCGCCGGGCGAGATTGACGGGGTCGCCGTGGCCTCGATCCTGCGCAGCCGCCGCGACCGCGGCAGCGCCCTCTCCGCGCTCGCCGACGGTCGTTACGCGATCACGACCGAAACCGTCGTCGCACTGGGGAGCCGCCAAGCGCTCGCCCGCTGGTGCGAGCGCCGCGCCGAACGAGCTGGCGACGATCCCGCAGAGCGGGCCTGGTGGCAGGAGGCAATAGGTGCACTCATCGCGAGGGGCTGAGACCGGCGCATATCGGCGTCCTCGGTCGCTCGTGTGCAGGAGCACACCACGCTCCCTGCGTCCTTGATCTGCTTGGTCTCAGACCCTCGTGCGTACTTCAGGCTGCATTTGCAGCAGCTGCAATTTCCGCGTAAGCGACAGCGGGATCATCTGCAGCAAAGATCGCCGACCCGGCGACAAACAACGAAGCGCCAGCTTCTGCCGTTGGCTTTGCCGTAGTTACGTCTATTCCCCCATCGACCTCAATTTTTGCCTTACCAATGATCGCGGCGAGGCGGGAAACCTTGTCGACCGAGCCCTCGATGAAAGCCTGGCCTCCCCAGCCGGGGTTGACGGTCATGCAGAGCGCGATATCGGCGTAGCCGCGTAGCTCGCCGAGGACCTCAGCCGGAGTGCCGGGGTTGATCGCGATCCCGGCCAGGCAGCCCAGCTCGCGGATCGCCGCCAGGGTGCGGTTGGCGTGCGGGGTCGCCTCCTCGTGGAAGGTGATCGAGTCGGCGCCGGCGGCGGCGAAGGCATCGATGTGGCGCTCCGGCGCCTCGATCATCAAGTGGACGTCGATGACGCCACCGGCCGCGTGCACCCGGTCGGCGACCGAGGCAGCGACCAGGGGACCGATCGTGATCGGAGGCACGAAGTTACCGTCCATGACGTCGACGTGGATCACCCGGGCGCCGGCCGCCATCACCTCGTCGACCTGCGCGCCGAGCTGGGCGAAGTCGGCGGAGAGGATCGACGGCGCCACCCGGGGCTCCTCCAACAGCTCGGCCATTCGCTCAGACATGATGCAACCTCCAGGGCCCACAGCGTCCCGGGCTCATACGGGTTTGAGCATCGAATCGCCGCACGTTTGACAGGTCATGTCCTCGGTGGTGCTCATCCTGGCGATCGTCTGGTGCTCGCCGCAGTTGGGGCATTGGGAAACCAGCTCGAAGCGATGCAGACAGTACACGCAGCGGAAGCGTCCCGGCAGCTGCGTAGGACGCAGCCAGGGCTCGCTGCAACTCGGGCACTTCGCTCGTTTCAGCACGGCCTGCTCTGATCCTCTGCGTCCATTCGGGGTCAATCATCCCGTTTCAACCGGCAGATGAAGAAACCGGTCGTGCGATCGCGGTTTGGGCGCAGTTGCAGGCAGCGCCGGTCGTGGGGTGAGGTGAGGCTTGGCGCAAGCGCACCGAGGTCGTCGACCGTGAACGCCGGCAGCTCGTCATCGGCTGCCTCCGCCGTCAGCGCGGCGATCTGCTCCTCGCCCTCGCGGCGGGAGATCGTACAGGTCGAGTAGACGAGGATGCCGCCTGGGCGCAACGCTCCGAGGCCACGTTTGAGCATCTGACCTTGCAGCTCGGCGAGACGCTCGATGGTCCGCGGCGACTTGCGCCAGCGGGCATCGGGGCGCGAGGCCAGCGCGCCGAGGTCCGAGCAGGGCGGGTCGACCAGGACCCGGTCGAAACCGGGGGCCATCCCCGGTGTCGTCGCGTCGGCCTCGACCACGGTGACCTGGCGCAGGCCGAGCCGACCTGCTTGTGCGGCGACTTCTGCCGCGCGCGCGGGGTCCTGCTCGACCGAGATGATCTCGCCGCGTCCGTCCATGCGGGCGGCGATCTGACCGGTCTTGATTCCCGGCCCGGAGCAGAGGTCGAGCACGTGCTCTCC
The DNA here is from genome assembly GCA_963698085.1 of uncultured Solirubrobacterales bacterium. Taxonomy (GTDB): domain Bacteria; phylum Actinomycetota; class Thermoleophilia; order Solirubrobacterales; family 70-9; genus VRUE01. The sequence continues at coordinate 2,396,841 of OY969122.1, read as the reverse complement.
GGGCTGCGGATCGAGCACCTCGACGACCGCCGCAGAGCCGCGGCTCTGCGGCGTCAGCTCGCCGGACTCGATTCGTTCCGGCACGGCGCCACCGGTGCGACCATCGAGCACGATCTCCTCTGCCGGAGCGAGCGGCCAGGGACCCTGCGCCGGCTCGACCTCGAGCCCGGCCTTCCGCAATGCCGCCAGCGCCGCGGCACGATCGAGGCGGCGGGTATTGACGCGCAGCGCCAGCTCGGCCGGCTCGTTGCAAGCCGCGAGCAGCGCCCGGGCGGACTCGGCACCAAGCTCCTCCCACCACAGCTGCACCAACCAGAGCGGCGCCGAGTGCGCGACCGCAGCGCGCTCCGGGGTGGAGTCGTCGCCAAGCAACGAGGCGGAGAGAGCGTCCCGCTCGCGCGCGGCCCGGCGCAGGACCGCGTTGACCAGACCTGAAGCATGCGCGGCGCCAGCCCCCTTTACGAGCTCGACCGCTTGATCGACGGCGGCATGGTCGGGCGTCGCGTCGGCGAAGATCAACTCGAAGAGGCCAAGCCGCAGCGCTGCGATCACCGGCGGGTCGAGTAGCCGCGGCGAGCGTTCGGCGAGGCGCTCGATCGCCGCGTCAGCCGTGCCGCGCCGTTGCACAGCGCCAAAGGCGAGGCGCTGAGCCTGGGCACGCTCTCGGCCATCCAGATCCAGGCGATCGGCCGCCTCGCGAAAGAAGCGCTCGGTGTGGGCATCCTGCTCGAAGGTCGCTCGAATAGTTTCGAACGCAAGCGCCCGCGCAGGCGCAATGCTCACAGTGACGGCACCCGGTGGCCCCGCAGATAGGCATCGGCCGCCATCGGCTTGCCGCCGGGGGGCTGCACGACCTCGAGGCGCAGGGCACCGCGGCCGCAGCCCAGCAGCAGCGCCCCCCACTCCGCCTTCATCTCGCCCTGCTTGACGCTGACGTCGACCGCCCGCGCTCGTCGCACCCCCAGCCGGTCCTCGCCGCCCAGCTCGAGATAAGCGCCCACATGGGGGGTGAGGGCGCGCACCGTGCGGGCTAGCTCGGTCGCCGGGCGGACGGGATTGAGGCGGCGCTCGGGGGACTCGATCTTCTCGGCGTAGGTCGCCCCTTCCTCCTCCTGCTCACCAAACTCGAGCGCCCCCTCTGCCTGGCGGTCGAGGGCCTCGACCAGGAGCTCGCCGCCGAGGGTCGAGAGCTTCGCCGAGAGGCTCTCGAAATCATCCTCCGGGCCGATCGCGACCCCCTCCTGCAAGGCGACCGGACCCGAGTCCAGACCCGCGGTGACTTGCATGATGCTGACCCCGGTGCTCTTGTCGCCGGCCATGATCGCCCGCTCGATCGGCGCGGCGCCGCGCCAGCGGGGCAGCAGCGAGGGGTGGACGTTGAGCATCGGCCACTCCGAGAGCAGCGGCTCACGGATCAGCTGGCCGAACGCGCAGACGACAACCGCCTCGGGCTTGGCGGCGCGGATTCGCTCCAGCGCGCCCTCCTCGTTGACGTTCGCGGCTTGAAACAGCTCGATGCCGAGCTCGGCGGCGACCTCGGCCGCCGGCGGCGAGCCGCTCTTGCGGCCGCGGCCCTGCGGTCGGTCGGGCGGCGCTACGACGAGCAGCGGCTTGTGGCGCGAGGCGGCTAGGCGACGCAGAACCGTGGCGGCGAACTCCGAGGTGCCGAGATAGACGGTCCTCACGCGTCGGTGCGGGGCTCGCGATGCTCTTCGCCGTCCCGCAGCTCCTGCTCTTCGCCGGGAGGCGCATAGCCCTCGCCCTCGCGTAGCGCCCGCAGCGCCGCCTTGCGCTGATCGCGGGGCGCCCGGTCGAGGATCAACACCCCGTCGAGGTGGTCGATCTCGTGCTGGAGGACGCGCGCCTCCAGACCGGAGGCCTCGATCCTCACCGGCTCGCCGACGACGTCGCGTCCCGCAATCCGGACATGCAGCGGGCGCTCGACGTCCATCGCCACCCGGGGCAGGCTGAGGCAGCCCTCTTCAGCGAGGACGATCTCGTCCGAGAGCCACTCGAGCTCCGGGTTGACCAGGCCGGTCGGCTCGCTGTCGGGCCCGGCTTGAAAGACAAGGATGCGGCGCAACAAGCCGAGTTGGGTGGCAGCCAGGCCCACCCCCATCCCGTCGCGCATGATCGCGATCATCCGATCGACCTCGGCCCGTAGCTCGGGGCCGAACTCGGTGACCGGCGAGGCCTTGCTCTTCAGCACCGGGTCGCCGAACTTGACCACCTTGGCCAGCGCCGCTTCGCGGCGCTCCAGCAGCTCCGCTTCCAGCTGCTCGCGCTCGGTCTCGTCCTTTAGGACTCCGTCGTCGCTCACAGCTCGATTGTATGGATCGGGTCGGGGCTACTGGGGGTCGACGTCGACGCCGATCGCGACGTCCTTCAGCGAGCGATCGGACGCCAGGCGCTCCACCGCGGTGCGAATCGCAGCTGCCGTCGCAGCGCGGTCCTGAGCCTTGGTCAGGAGACGGCGCCGGTACTTGTTGCGCACGCGGAACATCGGCGCCGGGCCGAGCAGATCGGTGTCCTCGGGAAGGGTCTCGGCGAGGCGCCCGGCCAGCTTGCTCGCCGTCTCGTCGAGCCGCTGCTCGGACTCCGACTTGAGCACCACCCGGACCAGGTGGGAGAACGGCGGGTAGCGCAGGAGGCGACGGCGCTCGACCTCCTCGGCGAGGAAGCCGGTCGAGTCGTGCTGAGCGGCGTGCGCGATGCTCGGGGCCTCCGGGGCCAACGTCTGCACGATCACCTCGCCGCCGGCCTCGCCGCGACCGCTGCGGCCCGCCAGTTGGGCGACCATCGCGAAGGTGCGCTCGCCGGCGCGGAAGTCGGGAAAGCGCAGGGTCGCGTCGGCGTCGAGGATCGCGCTCAGGGTCACCTCGGGGAAGTCGTGGCCCTTGGCGACCATCTGGGTGCCGATGAGCACGGCGCTCTCGGCCTCGCCGAAGCCGGCGAGGATGCGGGCGTGGGCGCCACGGCCGGCGGCGGTGTCGGAGTCGAGGCGGAAGATCGGCATCGGGTCGAGCTGCTCTGCCAGCAGCGCCTCGATCTGCTCGGTCCCGGCGCCCGCCCGCGAGAGCGTCGTCGAGCCGCATTGGGTGCAGGCGCGCGGCAACGGCTCCGAGTGGGCGCAGTGGTGGCAGACGATCCGCCCGGCGTGGCGATGGACGATCAGCGAGACGTCGCAGTTAGGGCAGCCCCAGTGCTCGCCGCAGGAGCGGCAGGTGAGCCAGGGGGCAAAGCCGCGCCGGTTAACCATCACGATCGCCTTCGCGCCCGCATCCCGCACCTTGCCCAGCGCCTCCCAGGTGGCCGGGTGCAATGGGCCCGAGCGCGAGTCCGCGTCGCGCATGTCCAGCACCTCGACCGGCGGCATCGGGCGGCCGTCGACCCGCTGTGGCAACTCCAGGCGCGGCAGCTCCAGCCACGACTCGGGCCGTGGGGTCGCGGTCCCCGCCACCAAGGTCGCCCCGCATTCCTCGGCGCGCCGGCGGGCGACGGTCCGCGCGTCATAGCAGGGGTCCCCCTCTTGCTTGTAGGAGGAGTCGTGCTCCTCGTCGATCACGATCAGGCCAAGGTCGTGCACGGGGGCGAAGACAGCGGAACGAGGGCCGACGCAGACGCTCGCCTCGCCGCTGCGCAGGCGCCGCCACTCGTCGTAGCGCTCCCCGGGCGAGAGGGCCGAGTGCAGTACGGCAAAGCGATCGCCGAGCCGCGCCCGGAAGCGCGCCACCGCCTGCGGAGCGAGGCCGATCTCCGGGACGAGGACGATCGCGCCGCGGCGACGGGCCAGGGCCGCCTCGACCGCCGCCAGGTAGACCTCGGTCTTGCCCGAGCCGGTGACGCCGTGGAGGAGCAGCTTTGTCGCTGCCTCCGCCTCGCCGTCGAGAGCGGCGACGATCTCGGCGACCGAGCGCTCCTGCGCCGCGAGCAGCCGTGGCCGGCCGCTGCCGGCACCCAGCTCAACACCGCCCGGGCGCCGGCGGACTCGCGAGCTGCGGGTGGCGATCAGGCCGCGCTCCTCCAGCCGCCGCAGAACCTGGCGATCGGCGCCAACCGCGGCGGCTAGGCCCGCCGCCGCCATCTCCCCCCCACCCAGCGCCTCCAGGGTCGCCCGCTGCTTGGCGCCCAACCGGCCGCCGCCGACAAGCGCCTCCTCGCCGGCGACCGTGATCTCGGCGCGCAACTCGGTCCGGGAGCGGACGCGCTGGCCGCCGGCGCCGGTACCGGGCGGCAGCACGAGCTGCAGCCCGCGCGAGGGGGTCGAGCAGTACTCGGCGGCGACCCAGAGGCCGAGCCTGACGAGCTCCGCCGGCACGCCGGCCTCGAGCGCTTCCAGCGGCTCGGCGAGGCGCTCGGGGGGCAGGTCGGAGCTCTCGGCCAGCCCGACGACAACTCCCAGCGCCCGCCGCCGGCCGAACGGCACCCGCACCACGCTGCCCACCTCAAGATCCGCCATCGCCTCGGGTAGCCGGTAATCGAACGGGCCGCGCAGGGCACGGGCGGTGGTCAGCGGCTCGACCTTGGCGATCACCCACCCAAGCTATGGCGAAAGGCGGACGGCGGGATATCCTGGCGGGCAATGGCCCTCAACCTCAGCCCGGGCGAGCAGCTGATCTTCCAGGGACACCCTTCATGGCGAGCGATCCTCGGCTTCTACCTGAAAGGCATCGTGGTCGCGGCGATCATCGGCGTGATCGCGAAGCTATTTGGCGCCAGCAGTGGCACGGTGTTCCTGATCGTCTTGGTCGTGATCGGCCTCACCGTCCTGATCGGCTTCGTCAAGCGGGTGGCGACCACGTACACGATCACCAACCGCCGCCTCAACATCAAGCGCGGCATCATCTCGCGCGAGGTCCAGGAGACGCGGCTGGAGCGGGTTCAGAATGTCAACTACCGCCAGTCGGTCTATCAGCGGATCATGCAGATCGGCGACGTCGACTTCGACACCGCAGCGACCGACGATTACAACTTCGTCTTCGCCGGCGTAGCTGATCCAGCTGAAGTCGTGCACCGAGTGGACCAGGCGACCGGCGCCTCAGCCTCCGGCTCGCACGGCTTGGGCGAGCCACAGCCTCCAGGGCAAGAGCCGATCCGGTAGGGCTGGAACTTCTTGTACTTTTCCCGCGGCGAGGTCAGCGGACAGCCACGAGCTGCCTTCGGAAAAAGTTAAGTGGAAGCCCTGCCGGATCGGCTCTAAGCAGGTGCGGCAGTTGCTGATCCAGCAGCCTCACGCAGCGCATCCGCGCGGTCTGTCCGCTCCCAGGTGAAGTCCTCGTCGTCGCGGCCAAAGTGGCCGTAGGCGGCGGTCTTCTGGTAGATCGGCCGGTGCAAATCGAGGTAGCGGCGAAAGGCACCTGGGCGCAGGTCGAACTCGGCCTCGACCAGGCGCGAAATCTCCATATCCGGGAGCGTGCCGGTGCCGAAGGTCTCGACCATCAGCGAGACCGGGTGGGCGACGCCGATCGCGTAGGCGACCTGCACCTCGCAGCGCTGTGCGAGGCCAGCGGCGACGACGTTCTTGGCAACGTGGCGAGCGGCGTAGGCGGCGGAGCGGTCGACCTTGGACGGGTCCTTGCCAGAGAAGGCGCCGCCGCCATGCCGCGCCATGCCGCCGTAGGTGTCGACGATGATCTTGCGGCCGGTGAGGCCGGCGTCACCAACCGGGCCGCCGATCACGAACTTGCCGGTCGGGTTGACCAGGAAGCCCTCGCGCAAGGCGGCCTCGTCGAACATCCCGGCGGCCTCGGCGGTTAGGACCGGGAGCACGACGTGCTGCCAAAGTGCCGGCTTGATCGTCCCCTCGGTCTCCACTCCGTCCGCATGCTGGGTGGAGATCAAGAGCTTCTCGACCCGGACCGGGCGACCGGCGGCGTAGCGAACCGTGACCTGGGTCTTGCCGTCGGGGCCGAGGTAGTCGAGGGTGCCGTCCTTGCGCACCGCGGCGAGGCGCTCGGCCAGCCGGTGGGCGAGATGGACCGGCATCGGCATCAGCGCCTCGGTCTCGTCGGTCGCGTAGCCGAACATCATCCCCTGGTCGCCGGCCCCAGCCAGCAGCAGCTCGTCGTCGGCTGCCGAGCCGGTTCGGGTCTCGTGTGAAGCATCGACACCCTGGGCGATGTCCGGCGACTGCTTGTCGAGCGAGACGAGGACGGAGATGTGGTCGCAGTTGTAGCCGTAATCGCCGTGGTCGTAGCCGATCTTGCGGATCGTCTCGCGGACCAACTCCGGCACGTCGAGGTGGACGTCGGTCGAGATCTCGCCGGAGACGACCGCCATACCGGTGTTGACGAGGGTCTCGCAGGCGACGCGGCCCTCCGGGTCGCCAGCCATCACAGCGTCGAGGATCGCGTCCGAGATCTGGTCGCAGATCTTGTCCGGATGGCCCTCGGTGACGGACTCGGAAGTGAAGAGGTACTCGCCCTCGGCAAGCGGCTCGATCGCAGTCATGGCGGAAGCGTACCGAGGACGCCGAGATGCGTCGCGTCACGCACGTCCCCGGCGGCCGGTATGGGGAACGAAGTCAATGATCAGGGGGACGCCCTCAAGACCGTAGGTCTCGCGCATCCGATTCTCCAGGTGGTAGGCCCAGTCGCGCACGATCAGGCGGCGGTCGTTGACCTGGATCGCGAAGCGCGGCGGCCGCTCGCCGATCTGCGCCGCGTAGTAGAGCCGCAGCCGGCGGCCGCGGCGTGACGGCGGCGGCGTCGTGGCGACGACGTCGGCTACGAAACGGTTCAGCTCCGGCGTCGGGATGCGCTCAGCCGCCCGGTCGGCCAATTGCAGGGCCTTTGGCAGCAGCTTGTCGACGTTGCGCCCGCGTAGGGCGGAGCAGGTGACGACTTCAGGGCGCAGGCGCAGTTTGCGCTCGGCGCGGGCGCGGGCGTCGTCGATATCGGTGGTGCCAATGTCCCACTTGTTGAGCACCAGCAGAGTCGCGCAGCCGGCCCGCATCGCCAGCTCGGCGATGCGCAGGTCCTCGGCGGTGATCCCGTCAGCGGCATCGCAGACGACGATCGCGACGTCGGCCCGCTCGACCGCGAGCTCGGAGCGCAGTTGCGCGTAGTAGTCAACCGTGCCCGCGACCTTCGAGCGTCGCCGCAAGCCGGCGGTGTCCACGAGCAGGACCGGTCGCCCCTCTACCTCCAGCTCGGTGTCGATCGCGTCGCGGGTCGTGCCGGCGCGCTCGGAGACGATCACGCGCTCGCTGCCGAGAAAGGCGTTGACCAGCGAGGACTTGCCGGCGTTGGGGCGGCCGATGACGGCGACGTGTACCGGCACCTCACCGGTTGGCGGCGCGGGTAGCTCGCCCAGCCGCTCGACGACGCGGTCGAGCAGATCGCCGCTGCCCAGCCCATGGGTCGCGGAAACCACGATCGGGTCGCCGAGGCCCAGTTGGTGGAACTCGGCGCCGAGGTGCTCGTCGCCCGGGCGGTCGACTTTGTTGACGACGACGAGAACCGGGACCTCGCCGCTGCGCAGCGTCCTTGCCAGCTCGGCGTCGCCTGCACGCAACCCCGCTCGGCCGTCGACGACGAGCAGGATGACGTCGGCCTCGGCGATGCCGATCCGCGCCTGGTGCTGGACGTCCTCGGCCAAGGCCGTCTCGTCGGCCAGGTCGATGCCACCGGTGTCGAGCAGCTCGAAGGCGGCGCCGTTCCACTCACAAGAAACCCGCTTGCGGTCCCGGGTCACCCCCGGCTCGGCGTGGGTGACGGCCTCACGGCCACCGGCGAGCCGATTGACGAGGGTGCTCTTGCCGACGTTGGGAAAGCCGACGACGGCGACGGTGGGCCGGCTCACATCAGGCCCCGCTGGCGGGCCAACTCGACCACCTTGCCCACGACCTGATCGAGGCCGAGACCGGTGGTGTCGATCTCGACCGCGTCGTCCGCTGGCCGCAGGGCGCTGTGCTCTCGGCGCTCGTCGCGCTCGTCGCGCTCGCGCTGCGCGGTGAGGACCGCGGTCTCGTCCTCACCGGTCTGGGTGGCGCGGCGACGGGCGCGCTCCCCAGAGGATGCGGTCAGGAAGATCTTGAGCGGCGCCTCGGGGCTGACCACGGTGCCGATGTCGCGCCCCTCGGCGACGTAGCGGCCACGGTCGATCAGCTGCCGCTGGCGCGCGACCAGCGCCTTCCGTACAGCGGGATGAATGGAGACGCGCGAAGAAGCCTGGGTCACGACGGGCTCGCGAATTGCGGCGCTTACGTCCTCCCCGTCGAGGCCGACTCGTTCGCCATCTAGCTGCATCTCGAGCGAGCGGGCGAGCGCCCCCATCGCCTCGGGGTCATCGAGGTCACCGCCCCGCTCGATCGCCGCCAGCGCCACGCACCGGTACATCGCCCCGGAGTCGAGGTAGGTGAAGCCGAGGGCCGCCGCCACTGCTCGGGCCACAGTGGACTTGCCGGCCCCGGCGGGTCCGTCGATCGCGATGACCATGGCCCGGCAGCGTACGCTGCCGGGCCATGCGAAGCCCGCGCCGGCGGTGGCCGTTCAGCCTGTGTTCGCCCTTATCGCGTTGGCTTCTTCGCCTTCGGTTGTTCCCTCGAGCGCGCCGTCCCCTTCCAGCGTCCCCGCAGTGTCGGTTTCGGCGCCGCAGAGGAGGGCCGTCCCAGCGGTCCGTTTGGAGTCGAGGCCTTCGATATCGACATGAGCTTCGATCCAGTCTTTCGGCGCTCCGCCGCCGGCCGCTTTGTTTGTCAGGTCGATATCGCTGAGACCTTGATTGCCGGATTCGCCCAGGTTGTAGCGGCACATGACGACGCCCGCTGTGTGATTGCTGTGATTCGAGTAGGCCTCGACTTCGACTTCTTTGCCCGCAGGGCACTTGAGGTCCGTGGTGGCCCCGAATGCGTCGGCTTCTTCCACGACTTCAACTTTGAAGTGATGGAGGAAGTTGCAGCCGTTCATTTTGATTGTCGCCGGGAATTCCGAACCCACGACAGTCGCTACGCAGCTGGTGTAAGTGGGGGTCAGAGTGGCTGTTGTGACATCACTTTCGGCGGTGCCGGTAAAGGTCGCGATTTCGCATTCAATCGTTCTGCCGGATCGTTTGAGGATGAAGGGATTCGTCTGTTCGCCATCGATCGTCGCCGGCGATTTCTCCGCCCAGAACACCGGATCGTGTCGTAGTTCGTTTTTGGTCGTCAGCAGCTCAAATCTCGTGGGCAGGTTCGCGAAGCTTGAGCTCAAAAGCTGGAAGTAGGCGGTGGTCCCCACTTCAGATCCTTCTTTTTCCGGCAGATACGAGACCATGGTCCCCAGCAGAACTTCCCGCTGGGCCTGAACAAACCATGGGCCACCGCTATCGCCGACTCCCACCGTTCCAGATTCCATTTTGACTGCCGCGATGTCTTTTACCGTGCGAACTTCAGGCGGTGTGAATCCAACATTTAGCGTCGTTTTCGGATTTATGACGGTGCCGCATTGCACCCCTGAGCGCTGACCCGAGATACACACTGTCATTTCTTCAACCGGGTCTTCGCCTTTCAGCACATCTTCCGGTTCCGTTTCTTTGGTCGCACTCCATTCCGCCCGGTCCGCGGTAGCCGGGGGATCACCTGCCGATGCCCAGTAGTTCGATTCGTCCTTGATCACCCCGACATCAAGTCCGGTTCCTTCACCGGCTGGCGGAGGCATCAAGTGTTCAACCGATTTGCCGATTTCTTTTGCTTCGAAGGACTGGTTGAAGGCGGTCCATTTTTTCCCGTTGCCGCCTTGGTATTTGATGCAATGCCCGGCCGTAAGCACGAAGGTTTCTGTCGCTTTTGCCGGGGTCGTGCGATCCTGTCGTATGATGACTGGCCCGGCGGTGCAGTAGCCTTCTTTGCCAGCTTCTTCACCTTTGATCGACACGCCGGACACAAACGTCGGATTGCAGTGTGCTTCTTTAAATTTGAACGCATTGCAGTTGCCACTCGGCACGCTTTCGAATTGCGAAGCTGGCTTGACGCTTATCGACACGTCAACGTCGTCGGCGGCCGCTTCGCTTTCGAGCGCGGCTCGCCGGTCGGAAGAGACCGAGGGACTCAGGTCAACCAATACGGAGTTGCGGCTGGGCGCCACCGCCGTCGTGACGTCTCCGCTTGCAAACAGGTCCACGAGGCGTTCATTCCATCGTTCCTGAGCGGCTTCGAGCTCAGCCCAGCTGGAGCGCACTGAGGTCTTCGTCAGTTGTGCCGCGAAACCGATCCGTGCAGCCACTGCCTCGGCCTCACGACGGCTTGCCGGCGAGGTGACGCCGACATGGAGCTGCGCCGCTGAGGGCTCAAACCACACTCCTCCAAAGGCACTACCCAGGTTGTCTTCCAGCTTGCCCACTACGCCGGTCTGGGCGATCTCCGCTTCGACTGCTTCCCTAGTCGAGTCAAATTGCTGCTGTGCCGCGGTCGCCTGACGGGCGGTAGAGCCCTCGGCGACGGCATAGGCAAGCGTCGCGATCGCTATACCGATCGCGACGATGACGACACGAGCCCGGCTGACCTGGGTGGAATCCATTTTGCGCCTCCTCCTCCGCTACGGCCTGCCGCGTCCCGCGCCATCTCTTACCAGCCTGCTGCTCAACTGTCAAGAAAATTTGAATAATAAAGCTAGATCATCCTCAAAGGATGGATAGCTGACCGAGGCGGCATCCATGCCTGTCACCTCGACCCCCTCGCTCGAGGCAAGACCGGCGATCGCCCCGAGCATCGCGATTCGGTGATCCCTGTGGGAATCGACCGCACCGCCGCGCAGTCCGCCACTACCCTCGATCCGCATCCCTTCATCGCTCGTCTCAACACTGGCGCCAAGCGACCTCAGGGCCTCACTGACGGTCGCGATCCGATCGCTCTCCTTGCGGCGCAGCTCGGCCGCGTCGCGGATGATCGTCTCGCCCTCGGCGAAGCACGCGGCCAGCGCCACCAGCGGCAGCTCGTCAATTGCCAGCGGGATGTCGCGGCCGTGGACCTCGGTTCCCTGCAGCTGCGAGGGATGGACGTGCAGTTTCCCGCTCGGCTCGCCCCCGCGCTCGCCGTCGAGCTCGACCTCGATCTCGGCGCCCATCCGCTCGAGAATGGACAGAAGACCGGTGCGGGTCGGGTTGAGGCCGACCCCGGTGAGCGAGACTTCACTGTTGGGGACGAGCAGTGCCGCGACCAGAAAGAAGGCGGCCGAGGAGAAGTCGGCGGGCACGGCGATCTCGCCCGGTTCGAGGCGTGCCGCTGGCCGTACCGTGACCGCTCCTCCATCGCACTCGATCTCAGCGCCCGCTGCTGCCAGCATCCGCTCGCTGTGATCGCGGCTTGGCAAGGGCTCGATGACGCGGGTCTCCCCCTCGGCGAGCAGGCCCGCGAACAGCAGGCAGGACTTGACCTGGGCGCTGGCGACCGGCAGCTCGTACTCGATGCCGTGCAGCGGTGCTGCTTCCACGGCAACCGGGGTAAAACGTCCTTCGCGGCAACTGATCTGCGCACCCATCGCAGCCAGCGGCTCGGCGATCCGGTCCACCGGCCGACGGCGGATCGAATCGTCACCGTCGAGGTGCCAAGTACCCGTCTCCTGCCCCGCGAGCCAGCCTGGCAATAGGCGCAGCAACGTGCCGGCATTGCCCACGTCGATCGTGCCCGGCCCCTCAGCGTTGATCTGAGCCGACACCGCACCCCTCAGGCCGACACCCTGGACCCGCAGTCCTCGATCGATCGCGCCGAGGGCGACTCGATCGACCGAAGCACCCAGCATTTGAACCGCCGCCAGGGTCGAACGGGTGTCGGCGGCGTCGAGGTATCCGTCGATCGTGGTCTCCCCCTCGCCCATCGCGGCGATCAGCGCCGCCCGGTGGGAAATCGACTTGTCCGATGGCGGTCGCAGCTCGCCGCGCAGAGGGCCGGAGGGATCGAAGCGGGTCGGCAAGGTCGTCAGTCCTCAGCGAGAACAGTGGCGCTGTGTCCCAGCTCGCGGACCAGCGTCGCGGCGCGCTCCGCCCGCTCCTCGCCGGCCACCCAGAGTGAGATCGCGCCGGATTTCATGTCGGACGCCGGGTGCAGGGCCATGTCCTCGATGTTGACCCCGGCCTCGCCGAGTGCAAGCGCAAGCTCGGCTACGGTGCCTGGCCGGTTGGCGACGACGACGCGCAGCTCACGCAGGGAGCCACCCGTCAGCTCGGTTTCGAGCAGGCGGCGGCGATCGGCCCCTGCCGCCGCGTGCCAGGCGGCAACCGCTCCCGGCTCGCCCGAGCGGATCAGCTCTCGCGCCTCTGCCAAGCGGGCGATGGCGTCGTCGATCGCCGCCGCGATCGCCTCGCCGTTGGCGGCGTAGATGTCGGCCCAGATAGAGGGGTTCGAGCCAGCGACCCGGGTCGCGTCGCGAAAGCTCGGGCCGACCTCCGGCAGTCGCTCGGAGTCGCGTGTCAACTCCGCCGCGGCCTGCGCCGCGATCACGTTGGCGAGTACGTGTGGCAGGTGGCTCACGCTCGCCATCAGGCGATCGTGAGCCTCGGCGTCGATCGCCTGGGGACGGGCGCCAAACCCAGCGACGGCCCGCTGCAGGCGGTCGTAGAGGATGCCGCTGGAGCGCTCGGTCGGCGTCAGGTACCAGCGGGCGCCGTCGAAGAGGTCGGCGCGGGCGTTTGCCACGCCGGCGGTCTCGGCCCCGGCCAGGGGATGACCGCCGATGAAGCGCTCGTCGTCGCCCAGCGCGGCGACGAGGTCGCGCTTGGTCGAACCGGCGTCGGTGACGACCGTCTCCGCGCCACTCGCCTCGAGTGCGCCCCGAGCGAGCTCGGGAAGGACCGCGACAGGTCCCGCGCAGAAAACGACGTCGGCCTCGGCGCACGCCTCCTCAACGGAGCCCGCCGGTCGGTCTACAGCTCCGAGCGCGACAGCGCGGTCGACCGTCGACCGGTTCGGTCCCCAGCCGACGACCTCACTCTCGAGCCGCTCCCGCGCGGCGAGTCCGATCGAGCCTCCGATCAGGCCCACCCCGAGGACGGCGACCTTCATTCGCCGCGCCGTGTCCTGACCGCTGCCGCCAGCCCCTCCAGCGCCGTGACAGTGTGGTCCCAGTCGATGCAAGGGTCGGTGATCGACTGCCCGTAGGTGAGCGAGTCGCCGTCGCCGAGGTCCTGCCGACCCTCGACCAGGAAGGACTCCAGCATTACCCCGACGATCGCTGCGTTGCCCGCCGCCACCTGGTCGCCGATCTCAGCCGTGGCCAGCATCTGCTTTTCGGGGTCCTTGGCGCTGTTGTCGTGCGATGCGTCGATCACCAGCCGCTCGGCGAGGCCGGCGCCCGCGAGCATCTCCAGCGCCTTGGCGACGCCTTCGGCATCGCAGTTTGGAGCCCCTCGGCCACCGCGCAGGATCACGTGCCCATCAGGGTTGCCGGCGGTGTGGAGGATCGCCGGCCGGCCGGCGTCGTCGATGCCGGCGAAGGCGTGCGGGGTCGCCGCAGCGCGCACCGCGTCGACCGCGACCTGGACGTTGCCGTCGGTGCGGTTCTTGAAGCCGATCGGCATCGAGAGGCCGGAGCCGAGCTGGCGGTGGATCTGACTCTCGGTCGTGCGAGCGCCGATCGCGCCCCAGGCGACCGTGTCGGAGATGTACTGCGGCGTGATCGGGTCGAGGAACTCGCAGCCGATCGGCAGGCCGAGGTCGAGCACCTGCAGCAGCAGCGCCCGCGCCATCCGCAGGCCGGCATTAACGTCACAGGAGCCATCGAGGTACGGATCATTGATCAGGCCCTTCCAGCCGGTCGTCGTCCGCGGCTTCTCGAAGTAGACACGCATCGCGACGAGCAGGTCATCGCCCAGCTTGGTGGAGAGCTCGGCAAGGCGGCCGCCATACTCGCGCGCCGCCTCGACATCGTGCACGCTGCACGGTCCGACCACGACCAGCAGCCGGTCGTCGGCCCTCTCCAGCACGTTCTCGACATCCTGCCGCCCCTTGACCACGACGCGCTCGCGTTCATCGCCGAGCGCCAGATCCCCGATCAGCGCTTCGGGTGGGACCAGCTCGACGACGCGCTCGATCCGCTGGTCGCGAACCCGGTCTCGCGCCTCCTCCCGCATTCCGATAATCATCTTGCCGCCGCCTTTCTCCACGTTCGAGACTCTACTTTCCGAGCGTGCTTTGCCATGTGAGCGCGGGCATCGCGAAGCACGCGAACCAATCGGACCGGCGCCCGGCCAAACGCTCTATGGAAGCGGCGCGATGCCGCCAGGCCGGGACGCCTAGCTAAATCGCCAGAAATAGGAATAGCGGGCAGGGGCAACCGCGGTGCGCCGTGCGCACATGCTGCTCGCGGTGTCGCCTGTTCGCTTCACTTCTCTTGACTTTGTAGCAGGCGGGGGATGATTAGTCGAGGATCTGCGCCAGGGCGGCGAGGAAGCGATCGTTCTCGGCCGGGGTGCCGTAGCTGACACGGATATGGCCGGGCCCGCCGAGCGGCGTGCCCGGGCGGACGGCGATCGATTGCTCGGCTAGGCCGGCGACTACATCTTTCTCGTCGGCGTCGCCCAGGTCGATCCAGGAGAAGTTGGTCTGGGTCTCCGCCGTGGACAGGCCCAGCTCGTGCAGGCCCTCCTCGACGCGGACGCGCTCGACAAGGGTGCGCTCGACTCGCTGCTCGACGTCGTCCTGGTGCAGGATCGCCTCGGCGGCGGCGGCCTGGGCGAGGGCGTTGACGCTGAACGGTTGTCGCACGGCGTCGACCGCGGCGCGGAACTTGGCCGACCCCAGGGCGAAGCCGACCCGCAGGCCGGCAAGGCCGTAGACCTTGCTGAAGGTGCGCAGCACGACCAGGTTGGGGAAACCGGCGAGCAGGTCGACGGTCGTGTCCGGGTCGTCGTCGGTCTGGAACTCGACGTAGGCCTCGTCGACGGCGATCGTGACGTGACTGGGGATGCGCTCGCAGAAGGCCGCGACCCGCTCCGCTGGCAAGTGGGTACCGGTCGGGTTGTTCGGGTTGCAGACGATCGCCAGCTGGGTCGCAGCGGTCACCTCAGCCGCCATCGCATCGAGGTCGTGGACCTCGCCCGCGGCGAGCGGCACGCGGATCTCGCGCGCCCCGGTCAGCGCCCCGAGGTGCGGGTACATCGAGAACGACGGCCAGGCGTAGAGGATCTCGGCGCCGGGCTCGCAAAGCGCCTCGGCGGCGGCGAGCAGAATCTCGCAGGAGCCGTTGCCGACCGCAACCCGCCCCGGCTCGGTCTCGTAGCGCTCCGCGATGCGGCGGCGCAGCAGGGTCGCGTCCGGGTCCGGGTAGCGATTCATCGCCCCGGCCGCGGCACGGATGGCCTCGACGACCTTCGGGTGCGGTGGGAACGGGGACTCGTTCGAGGCGAGCTGGGCGATTTTCCCAGCGGCGATCGCCTCGGGCGCTTGCCCGGTCGGCACGCCGGCCTGGTAGCCCGGAATGCGGGCCAGCTTCTCGGCGAAGGTGACGGTCATGCGCCCATTGTGGCTGACGGCGTGGGGATCGGCGCTTACTGCGCTGCGTGGAGGTCCGAGCGCAGGTCCTGGGTCGCCCCCAGGTACGCGTGCGCGGCCGTATGGTCTGCCGGCGCGTAGTAGTGGACCATCGCTCGGATCACCCGTGGCATCGAGCCCGGGACCGGGATCTCGCGACAGCAAAGCAGCGGCACCCCCTCGAGGCCGAGGTTGCGCGCCGCTACAGCCGGGAACTCGGCGTCGAGGTCGTCGGTGGTCGTGAACAGGCAGCTGACCATCGCCGCTGGCTCGAGCTCGTTGCGCTCGAGCAGCTCCCGCATCAACTCGGTTGTCGCATCGGCGATCGCCTCTGGCTCGTTGGCCTTGGCCTGCACGGCCCCCCGCACGGCAAAGAGCCGCTGGTTCCCGTTAACGCTCATACCCGCATCTTCCCAAAGCCGGGGGCGAATTCATTTCCGCTGTGACTTAGATCCGCATAGCGAGCAAAACTCACAGCGGAACTGGTTTTCGGCTTGCCGAGTTGGCCGGGCGACAGCATGGCGTCGTCTCCCGTGACCAACTGCGCGCCCTCGGGCTCACGGACAGCTCTATTGGGCGCTTGCTCGCTGCCGGTCGTATCCACCGAGTCTTTCGCGGCACCTTCGCGGTGGGGCATGCGACGATCGGCGACCGCGGTCGCCTGTTCGCCGCGGTTCTCGCGTGTGGTCCTGGTTCGGTCGTCTCACATCGCTCGGCGGCGGCCCTGCTTGGATTGCTCGACCGGGCACCGATCGTGGTCGAAGTGATCGCCCCTGGTCAATCGGGACGCGGAGTCGACGGAGTCCGTTCTCACCACATGCCTCCGCCAAAGAGAAACGAGGTAGGGACCTGCAAGGGCATTCCCTGTACCAGCCCATCGCGCACCATCGTCGATCTCGCCGGCATGCTCGGCGTGCGCTCGTTACGCGCAGCGGTGGAGCGGGCCGCAGTGCTGCGAATGCTCGATCTTTCGGCGATCGATCGCTCGCTGGCCGCGCATCGGCGTCGCGGAGCCCCAGCGCTGCGTGCACTCCTGCGCAGTTGGCGCCTGTCCACCTCTGAGGTTCGGGCAGGCGGTGCGACGAGAACACCACCGCGCCTGCGTAGCGAGCTGGAGGCTCGCCTATTCGCGTTGATCAGGGCAAGTGACCTGCCCACTCCTACCTGCAATCAGCGGATCGAAGTCGGCAACGGAGGCCAGGTCATCGAGGTCGACTTCCTCTGGCCCGGACAGCGCCTCGTGGTAGAAGTCGATGGCTGGCGCTTCCACGACGGTCTGGCCGCCTTCGAGCGCGATCGGCATCGGGACCGCGCATTGCATCTGGCGGGCTACCGGGTCGTACGGTTCACGTATGCGCAGATCGATGCGGAACCCGGGGAGATCGTGACGACGATTCACAGGCTGCTTGCGAGCGACTTCGGGTAGCGTCGCAGCATGGGTGTGTATACCGGCGAGCTGCGGTTCTCGACGCGGGGGGACAGCGACGTCGTCGACATCACCGCCGCGGTCCAGGCGGTCGTCGAGGACGCCGGTGCGACTGAGGGGCAGGCGCTCGCTTTCGTGCGCGGCTCTACCGCGGCGATCTCGACGATGGAGTTCGAGCCCGGTGGGGTCCACGACCTGCGAACGATGTTCGAGCGGCTGATTCCGACTCATGGCGACTACGAGCACAACCGGCTCAACCACGACAGCAATTCCCATGCCCACCAGCGGGCGACGCTGGTCGGGCCTTCCGAGGCGATTCCGGTCATCGACAGCCGCCTCGCACTCGGCACCTGGCAGCAACTGGTGCTGATCGATTTCGACGACCAGCCGCGCGAGCGGACCGTCGTGGTTCAGATCACCTCCTAGCTCCGACCTTACGCAGACTTGCTATCTCGTCTTCCGAAAGACGGCGAGCCTTGCCCTTTGGGAGATCGCCGAGCTCGATCGGGCCAAAGCGGACTCGCCGTAGCGCCACCACCTCGTTGGCGACGGCTTCGGCCATGCGGCGCACCTGGCGGTTGCGTCCCTCGCGCAGGACGATCTCGATCTCGCGCTCGCCCAAGCGCCGCACTTCAGCCGGAGCCGTGCGGCCGTCCTCGAGCTCCACTCCGCTTGCCAGCAGCCGCAGGTCGTCCTCGGCGGGCGGACGGCGCAGCCGTACGCGGTAGGCCTTCGGCACTTCGTAGCGGGGATGGGTGAGGCGATTGGCCAGCTCGCCGTCGTTGGTCAGCAGCAGCAGGCCGGTGGAGTCGGCGTCGAGGCGGCCGACCGGGTAGAGCCTGGCCTTCGAGTCGACCAGCGAGACCACCGCCGGCCGACCGCCCGGCTCACGCGCAGTCGAGACAACGCCGGCCGGCTTGTTCACAGCCCAGACCTCATGCGCCTCAGCGCCGACGGGGCTGCCGTCGACCCGAACGTCGTCCCCCTCCTCCACATCCCGAGCTGGATCGGTGACGACTTGACCGCCAACGCTGACTCTCCCTGCGGCGATGATCTTCTCCGCTCCGCGCCTCGAAGCTATGCCCCCGTGGGCGAGGAACTTCGCCAGCCTCACGAGATGGGAGTCGGGGGAGGCCCCGGCGGAGCCTCCCCGCTGTTGCTCCGACGGGGCCTCCCCCGACTCCCCCACCTCATGGCTCGCTTCGCTGTTCCCCGGCCTTGAGCAGCCGCTCGCGCAGCTCGCGCTCATCCTCGGGAGTCGGGTCGAAGCGCGAGGGATCGGGCAGCTGGTCGAGGCCGGAAAGGCCGAAGAGCCGTTCGAACAACTCGGTGGTCTTGAACAGGGCGGCGCCGAACTGGGAGCGGCCCGACTCCTCGATCAAGCCGCGCTCGGCCAGCGTCTGCACCGCCGACTCCGAGGAGACGCCGCGAATCCTTGCCACCTCCGGCCGCGAGACCGGCTGCAGGTAGGCGACGATCGCCAGCGTCTCCGCCTGGGCCTGGGTCAGCGGCGGCGTGCGCGGCTTGGCGAGCAGACGTCGGGCTGCGTCCTCGCTGGCCGGGTCGCTGGCCAAGGCGAAGCCGCCCGAGACCTCGCGCAGGACGACGCCGCGCCGCCCTTCGGCGAGGTCCTCGCGCAGCAGCTCGATAGCCTCGGCGACCTGCCCCTCGGTCGCTTCGGTCGCCTCAACCAGATCGGGCAACGCCACCGGCTGGGGCGAGAGGAAGAGCAGCGCCTCGATCGTGCGGCTGAGGTCGCTCACGCTCCGGACTCCTGTCGGCGGATCTCGATCGGGCCGAGCGGCTCGCTCTGCTTCCAGGTCACCTCGCCTTTGCGATACAGCTCGAGCAGGGCAAAGAGCGTCACCGCCTGCGTCAATCGGTCCTCGCCGCCGAACTGTTCGTCGAAGTCGATGCTGGCGTGGCCGGCAAGCGCGTCGCGCAGGGCGCGCAGCCGCCGCTCCAGCGAGACCGTCGGCCTGATGTGGCTGATATCGACCGGCGGCGGCACGACCAGCAGATCCCCCAGCGCCGCGCCGAGGCGATCGGGGTCGTAGACAGCTGTCGCCGCGTCGACCGCGACCCGCCGCAGGCTTGGTGGCAGCGGCGCCGACCGATACAGGTAGCCACGCGCCGCCTCGAAACGCTCGGCCAGCGTCTCCGCCGCCGCCCGGTAGCGGCGGTACTCGAGCAGCCGCGCCAGCAGCTCCTCGACCGCCTCCTCGGGCCCCAGCTCCTCCAACTCGGGGTCCGCCCCAGGCAGCAGCAGCCGCGACTTCAGCTCCAGCAGGGCGGCGATCAGGACGAGGAACTCGGTCGCCACCTCCAGCTCCAGTTCGCCCTCGCGCTCGAGGTGCTCGATGTAGGCAACGACCACCTCGGCCAGCTCAACCTCGCGCAGATCGACCTCCTCGCGCAACAAAACCGCGACCAGGAGGTCGAAGGGCCCGGCGAAGACGTCGAGCTCGAGGTCGAGGTCGGCTACGGCCATCGGCTCAAGTTAACGCGGCGCGCCGATGCCCATCCGCTCGCGCACCTCGACCAGCGTCGGCGCTGCGATTTCCCGCGCCTTCTCCGCGCCGGCCGCAAGCGCCGCCTCCAGGGCCGCCCGGTCGGGGCGCAGCTCAGCGTAGCGCTCGCGAACCGGTGCCAACATCTCGACCACCCCGTCGGCGACCGCCGCCTTGAAGTCTCCGTAGCCGCCGCCCTCGAACTCGCGCTCGATCTCCTCCGGGGCTACGCCGCGGGCGACGGAGAGGACGTCGATCAGGTTCGAGATGCCCGCCTTGCCCTCGCCGCGGCGGATCTCCCGGCCGGAGTCGGTTACGGCGCTGCCGAGCTTCTTGCGGATCGCCTCTGGCTCGTCGAGCACGTAGAGCGTGCCTGCCTCGCTCGCGCCGGTGGTTGACATCTTCCGCTCCGGCTCCTGCAGGTCCATGATCCGCGCGCCGACCTCGGGGATGCGGTACTCGGGAATGGCGAGCGCCTCGCCGAAGCGCTCGTTGAAGCGACGGGCGATCTCGCGCATCAGCTCGACGTGCTGGCGCTGGTCGTCGCCGACGGGCACCTCCGTCGCCCGGTAGGCGAGCACGTCGGCCGCCATCAGCACCGGGTAGAAGAAGAGCGCAGCCGGGACGAGTTCGCGTTGGCGCGCCGACTTGTCCTTGAACTGGTGCATGCGGTTGAGGTCGCCGTGGGCGGTGACCGCGGAGAGCAGCCAGGTCAGCTCGGTGTGCTCGCGCACGTCGGACTGGCGGAAGAAGATGCAGCGCTCGGGGTCGAGTCCGGCGGCAAGCAGTATCGCCGTCGTGTCGTAGAGCCGCTCGCGCAGCTCCGCCGGATCAAAGGAGACCGAGATTGCGTGCAGGTCGACGATGCAGAAGATCGCCGGCTCGCCGCGCTCCTGCCCCTCGACGTACTGGCGGATCGCGCCGATGTAGTTGCCTAGGTGCTTGCGGCCGGTGGGTTGGATGCCGGAGAAGATGACGGGGGCGCTCACGGGCGAGAGCCTATTTGAGGGGCACCCCGTCCCGGTCCTCAAGCGGGTTGGGCCTCGTGACCGCACTCGCCAGCGGCGGCTGCACTCCCAGCCGGGACGGCTTTGACCTGCTGTTCGGGGTTTTCTATCCCTAAGCCGGCGACGATGCCGCCGGCGATCATTAGGAGGCCGGCGATCAGGGCGCCTAGGTGGAAGGCGGACGTCGATGCCTCGGGGGCTTCTGCGGTCAGCGGGCCGCCGGTGATCTCGGCACCGACGCTGGCGTCGAACTTGGCCGAGATCACCGCGCCCAACACGGCGATCGCCAGCAGGCCCGCCACCCGGGCGATGCCGTTGTTGACGCCGGAGGCGATGCCGACGTGGCGTTCCTCGACCGAATCGAGCACGGTCGCGGTCAGCGGCGCCACCGTCGCCGAGAGGCCGAGGCCGAAAACGAGAACTGCCGGCAGCACCTCGCTTACGTAATCCGCGTCGGCGCCGACCCTGAGCAAGAGAATCAGGCCGATCCCGCCGACGATCGGACCGGCGCACATCGGCAGCCGCGGACCGGTGCCCGATGCGAGCCTGCCCCAGCGCGGGGAGAGAAAGAAGAGGATCAAGGAGACCGGGGTGGTCGCGAGCCCGGCCTCGATCGGCGAGTAGCCGCCGACCTGCTGCAGGAAAAGGGTGACGAAGAAGAGCCCGCCAATTAACCCCGCATAGGCGGTGAGCGTGGTCAGGTTGGCGACCCAGAAGTTGCGAATCCTGAACAGGGCGAGGTCAAGCATCGGGTGACGGGCGCGGGCCTCGTGCACCACGAACAGGACCAGACAGGCGACGCCAATGACCATCGGCACCCAGACCAGCGGGTCCCCCCAACCATGACCGGGCTGTTCGATCAGAGCGAAAACAGGGCCGGCTAGGCCGGCCGCCGATAGCCCGATTCCAAGCCAGTCGATACCGCGGAAGGCCTCTGGGTCGCGGCTCTCGCGCACCGCGTGGAGGGAAAGCGCCACGGTGACCGCGATCAGCGGGATGTTGACCCAGAAGATCGCCCGCCAGGAGAGCGCCTCAACCAACGCCCCGCCGCCGGCCGGACCGACAACGGTCGCGATCCCAGTCCAGGCCGTCCAGGTGCCAACCGCCTTGCCGCGCGCCGGCCCCTCGAAGGTCGCGGCGACGATCGCCAGCGAGCCAGGCACCAGCAAGGCGCCCGCTATTCCCTGCAAAGCACGGGCGGCGATCAGGAGCTCGGCCGTTGGCGCGACCGCGCAGAGGATCGAGGTGGCGCCGAAGGCAACCAGGCCGACGACGAAAACCCGGCGCCGGCCGAACTGATCGCCGAGTGAGCCACCGACGAGCAGCAGCGAGACGAGCGTGAGCATGTAGGCCTCGACCACCCATTGCTGGCCCGCTAAGCCGGCGTCCAAGTCCTCGGCGATGGCCGGCAGCGCCACGTTGACCACAGTCGAGTCGAGGAAGACGACCGTCGAGCCGAGGATCGTCGCGACCAGCGTAAGCAGCTGCCGGCGAGACACGAGATCAGTGTAGGGGCTGACTCAGAACGGCTGGTACGGGATTCCCGCCACGATCGCGGCGTGCAGCTCGGCCAGTTTGGCCTTGATCTCAAGCAGATTGCCGGCAACCGCGGGCTCCCAGCCATAGGCCCGCGCGACCGCCTCGTCGAGCTCGCGGTGCAGACTCGCGATCTCCGACCAAGCCCCGTCCTCGACTTGGTTGTAGAGATCGGTGAGACCGATCTCGTTCTCAACGCAGATTGCCTGGCGGCGCTCGACCAGACGCTTGGCGATCTCGCCGATCTCGCTCCTCAGGCCATCGTCGGGTTGTGGCCAGGGAAAGGTCTCAAAGCAGGAGGTTGGCGTATATCGCGGCCTGTCCTCGAGCGTCGATGACTCCGAGTGCGCCCACACCTGATGGACCGAAGAGGTGAGGATTCCGATCGAGTAGTCGTCATCGAAGGCAAAGACGACGGTCAGATCGCTCGGACATACCGACTGGTCAGCCCAGCAAAAGAGGAAGCGCTTGCCAATTCGATTTCCGGCGACGTAGCGTGCGAGAGGCGCGAGCGCGCCGCGCATTTCCGTCGCCGGCGAGCCAAATACCCACCACTGCTCTCGACGCCGGCGCATGCTGTTCTTGTCGCGCGCCGGCTTGACCCGCTGCCTGACCAGCTCGAGCGCCCGCGGAAAGGCCATGGCCTCCTCCAGGGGGCGGACCCCGAAATCGATCACAAAGCGCCTCGGACCGTGTTCTGGCTCCTCGGCGATGTCGTCTCCGATCAGGTAGGGGCGAACAACCTCTTGGTAATTCGCCTCACCGTCGGCGAGGATCTCGCGCGCTTCATCCGGCTCGAGGTAGAAGTTGCCTACCGGAATCGGGCCCTGGAACGCACGGCCGCTGTTCACCGGCAGCGGCTCGTACTCCTCGATCGCCAGCTTGGACTCACGCAAACGGGTATTGATGCCCTCAACCGGCTCACCGTCGAGCATGAAGCGGATAGGGGGCTCGCTCGGCTGGTGCACCCAGTTGACGATGCTGACGTTGACCACCGCCTCCCCCGGCCACTTCTGACGCGAGACGGCATCGGTGATCACGCCGCCCCTTTCGACGACGTAGTTGAGACTCGCGCCGCGGGCGCGGTTTTGGCTGATCGAGTTGGTGCCGACGAGACCGGCCCGGTCACCGGGCCGCATCTGGTCCGCCGCCCGGCGAAACCAGTAGACACAGAGGTCCTTCAAACCAGCATCGAAGTGGCTATTGAGCCAGGTCACGTACTCGTCATCCAGCACCTGGCGAAGGTTCTGAGAGCCGTGGTACGGCGGGTTGCCAACGATGGCATCGGCTTCGTCCCAGTCCACCTGGAGCGCATCGGCGCGACGAATCCCAGACAGGTCCGCGAGCGGCAGGGTGCTCTCGTGTAGATCGAGCTCCTCGACGGCGAGCCGGTGGCCCATCCACAGGGTGACGCGGGCGAGATCGACCCCGAACTGTTCGAGCTCGATACCTCGCATGTTCTGCAAAGGGAAGAAGGCACTCAGGCCCTCCTGGGCAGGCCGGCCCTCTGCTCGCCCGAGCTCCGCCACCCGGGCGGCCAGCCTCGCCTCGATCCTGCGTAGCTCGCGGTAGGCGACGTAGAGGAAGTTGCCCGAACCACAGGCCGGGTCGAGCACGACATAGTTGAGGAGATCGGCCTGTGCCCGCTGAGCTTCGTCGTAGCTGGCCAACTCTTCGATCCTCTCGACCCACGGCTCGACGATCGTCGGCACGACGATCTTCTGAATCTCCGCTTCGTGCGTGTAGTGGGCGCCGAGCTGCCACTGCTTCTCGTGGCCAAAGACCCCTTGCAGGAGCGAGCCAAAGATCGACGGCTGTACCTCGCGCCAGTTTGAGCCGCTGACTTCACGGAGGAGGACGAGCTCGTCCGGCAGCAAGTCAATCCGGCTCGGCTCGCTGAACAGCGATCCGTTCGCGTACGGAACCCCGGCGTAGAGACCGTGCGTCGGCCGCTCCGAGCTCGGGTCGTCCAGGTACTCGAAGAGTCGGCCGAGGTCATCCGCGCTGGAGCGGCGTGGGTTGGCGATCAGATCGTCCACGACGCGGGTGAACCCTTGGGCCGGAATCTGTCCCAGGTCCTCGGCAAACATGCACCAGACCGACTGCAGAATGAAGCGGCGGCGCGTTTGCGGGTCCCCCTCTCCCCGTGCCTCGAGCTGCTGAAAGAGGTCGGCAAGCTTGCCGACCGCTTCGAGCGTGACCGCCTCCTGCCGGGCGGCGAAGACGGGCTCATCGCCGGTGAGGAAGAGCAGCGACGTGTATCGGTCGGGCAGCTCCTCGAGATCGAACTTCACCCGGGGCGCGTTGGGAAATCGCCCTGGCTCCCAGACCTCGAAGCGCTGAAAGGCGCAGAGGACCACGTACTCGGGAGCGGGGATGTTCTCGGCGACATCGGCGGCGTTCCGCCAGTAGGAGAGAGCCTGCTCGCGATGCTTTGCAAGCCGCTTCGCCTCGCTTGCCGACTTCATCTCAACGATGCAGACGCGCGGCCAGATTAGATCGACGAAACCGCCTGCCTGAAAGCGCTCGAACTCAGCGACGTCGGAGAGCCTTTGGCCATAACAGGCAAAGAGCTCGGTGAGGAAGGTCTGCGCCTCGCCACGCTCGTAGCCATCCCGCACACTCCAGCGCGCGACGAACCGGGTCAGGTTCGCCCTGATCTCCTCGCCCGTCAGCGGCATTGATGGTCGGCTAAGACGCCAGGCGCTGCTGCTCGTCGCCGGTTGAAATCAGCTCAGCTTGTGCGCTGGACGGCGGCCGCCAGTAGACGGACTTCATCAAGCGGGCGTGATCGGCGCGAACAGCACCCGCGGCCGTCTCAAGAGCGGCGATCAGGTGCGGGTCGGCGTCTTCCCTTTTCAGCTCCTCAGCCGCTTCGGACAAGCGACGTGCCGCGTCTTCGACGTGGAGCATCGCGCCCTCGACCTTGCGAAAGTGCCCTTCTTCCCTAGCTTGGTCTGCTGCTGGCATTACGGCCACTGTACGGCGGCCCCCGGACACCCGCGAGCGGTTGAGCCGCAAAGTACGCAAGAAGCATCCCGGCAGCAACCGCAGCGGCGGTAGGGATAGCTCTACTGGCAGAATCCGGGTAGGTGATTCGCTAATGGCAAGAGCAATCTGGAGCGGGACGATCAGCTTCGGGCTACTGAACGTGCCCGTCAAGCTTTACAGCGCGGTTGCGCGCCGCGGCATCTCCCTGCGTGAGATCCGCGAGTCCGACGGTGCTCGGATCAAACACCGGCGGGTCGCCGAGGGCACCGACGAGGAGGTCCCCTACGGCGAGATCGTCAAGGCCTTCGAGATCACCCCCGACCGCTACGTGCCGTTGAGCAAGGACGAGATGGCGGCCTTCGCTCCCGAGAAGACGCGGGCGATCGAGGTGCAGGATTTCGTCGACCTCGACCAGATCGACCCAATCTACTTCGACAGCCCCTATTACCTGGCCCCTGCCGAGGGCGCCGAGAAAGCGTATTCGCTGCTCGGCAAGGCGATGGAGGAGTCGGGCAAGGTGGCAATCGCCCGCTTCGTCTTCCGCAACAAGGAGCACCTGGCGGCGCTGCGCGCCAGCGACGGCGTCCTCACCCTGACCACGATGCGCTTCGCCGACGAGGTCGTCCCGCCTTCTGACTTGGAGGACGTGCTGCCGGAGGGCAAACAGAAAGTCGCCAAGCGCGAGGTCGAGATGGCCGAGCAGCTGATCGACTCGCTGACCACCGAGTTCGACCCGAGCGCCTACCGCGACGAGTATCGGGAGCAGCTGCTAGCGCTGATCGAACGCAAGGCCGAGGGCAAGGACGTGCTCACCGCGCCCGAGACCGAGGAGCCGCAGCCGACCAGCGCACCCGATCTGATGGCGGCGCTGGAGGAAAGCATCGCCGCCGTCAAGGGTGGCGATAAGGGCAAGGCAAAGGCCAAGCCGGCGGCGAAAAAGAAGGCCAAAGCCAAAGCCGCGCCGAAGAAACGCTCCGCCTCGCGGAGCAAAGCCAAAGCATCGAAATAGGTCGTGGCCACGAGCCGCCAGGTCGAGGTCGACGGCCGTGAGCTGAAGCTCACCAACCTCGACAAGGTCCTCTACCCGAAGGCGGGCTTCACCAAGGGCGAGGTGGTCGACTACTACGCCAAGGTGGCGCCGGTCATGGTTCCCCATCTGAGCGGGCGCGCGGTGACGCTGCGGCGCTTCCCTGAAGGTGTGGATGACCTCGATGCCGCTTTCTTCGAGAAGCGCTGTCCCAAACACCGCCCTGAGTGGGTGAAGACGACCCGGGTGAAAGCGGGTCCCAACGCCGGCTACATCGACTTCTGCGTCTGCGACGGCCTACCGACGTTGGTCTGGATGGCGCAGCTGGCGGCGATCGAGCTGCATCCATCGCTCTCGCTGGGCAAAAAGCACGAGCAGCCAACGGTGCTCGCCTTCGACCTCGACCCGGGCCCGCCGGCCGGAATCCTCGACTGCTCGCGGGTGGCGCTGCGCCTGCGCGAGCTGCTCGGCCAGGTGGAGCTGGAGTGCTTCGCCAAGACCTCAGGCTCGAAGGGAATGCAGCTCTACGTCCCGCTCAACACGAAGACGTCGTACGAGGAGACGCGGCCCTTTGCCCAAGCGATCGCCCAGACGATCGCCAAACAGACCCCCGACGAGGTGCTGGCGAAGATGGGCAAAAAGACCGACCGCCGCGGCAAGGTCTTCATCGACTGGTACCAGAACAACGAACGCAAAACGACGATCGCCGTCTACTCGCTGCGCGCTCGTGAACGCCCGACGGCATCGACCCCCCTCGCCTGGGGTGAGATCGAAAGCGCCCTGGAGAGGGACGACGCGGATGCGCTCGTTTTCGAGGCCGGCGACGTGTTGGAGCGGGTCGAGAAGCACGGCGACCTCTTCGCCCCGGTGCTCGAGCTGAAGCAAAAGCTGCCGGCGCTCTAGGCCAGGCGTGGCTTAGAGCGGTTGACGGATGACCGGCTTACGGGTCGCCTTGACCTCATCGAGGCGGCGGACCGGGGTCGTGTAGGGGGCCTGCTTGGCCTTTTCCGGGTCGGTCTCGGCCTCGGCGAGGATCTGCTCGACCGCCTCGGCGAAGGCGTCGAGACTCTCCTTGGTCTCGGTCTCGGTCGGCTCGATCATCAGCGCCTCCTCGACCAAAAGCGGGAAGTACACCGTCGGTGGGTGGAAGCCGAAGTCGAGCAGGCGCTTGGCGAGGTCGAGGGTGGCGATCCCCAACTCCCTCTTCATCGGCTTGCCGGAGAGGACGAACTCGTGCATGCAGTGACGGTCGAAGGCGATGGGTAAATACTTGTCGGCCCGGCCTTCGGCCAGTCGCGCCTTCAAGTAATTGGCGTTCAGGACCGCCGTCTCCGAGGCCTCGGAGAGGCCGTCGGCACCAAGGCTGAGGATGTAGGCGTACGAACGGACGAAGACGCCGAAGTTGCCCTGGAAGCCGCGCAGGCGGCCGATCGACTTTGGCCGATCGTGGTCGAGGTCGTATGTGGGGCGGCTGCCGTTGCCGCTCTCGCGCCGCACCACTTGCGGGCGCGGCAGGAAGGGCTCGATCCGCCCAGAGACGGCGATCGGCCCAGCCCCCGGTCCGCCACCGCCGTGCGGCTGGCTGAAGGACTTGTGCAGGTTGACGTGGACGATGTCGAAGCCCATGTCGCCCGGACGCGATTGGCCCATCACCGCATTCAGGTTGGCTCCGTCGTAGTAGAGCGTTCCCCCCACCCCGTGGATCAGGCCGGCGATCTCGGCGATGTTCTCGTCGAAGAGGCCGAGCGTGTTGGGGTTGGTCAGCATCAGGCAGGCGACCTCGTCGTCAACCTTGGTCCGCAGGTCGTCCATCTCGACGCCGCCGCGCTCGTCGGTCGCCACTTTGACGATCTCGTAGCCGGCCATCGTCACCGAGGCGGGGTTGGTGCCGTGCGAGGTGTCCGGCGCCAGCACCTTGGTTCGCGCTTCGCCGCGGTCGGCGTGGAAGGCGCGGGTGAGGAGCAAGCCGGCGAGCTCGCCGTGCGAGCCGGCCGAGGGCTGCAGGCTGACGTGCGGCAGGCCGCAGATCTCCGCCAGCGACTCCTGCAGCAGCCACATCAGCTCCAGTGCGCCCTGGGCCCGCTTCGGGTCCTGCGCGGGGTGCAGGCGGGCGTGGCCGGGCAGTGCCGCCACACGCTCATTCAACCGCGGGTTGTGCTTCATCGTGCAGGAGCCAAGCGGGTAGAAGCCGGTGTCGAGGTCGAAGTTGCGGCGCGAAAGGCGGTTGTAGTGGCGGACGATCTCCGGCTCGGCGACCTCAGGTAGGCGCGGCGGCTCCTCGCGCAGCAGCTTCGCCGGGATCAGCTCCTCCAGCGGCGGCTCGGGAACTTCGGCATCGGGCAGGACCGCGGCGCGGCGTCCCGGCTTCGACTTCTCGAAGATCGTCTGCGCGCGTTCGCGCTGCATCGGAGTTTCGGCCAAGGCCATCAGGATCCACCCGGCGCCTTAGTCGCACTATTTGCGACCAAGGCGCCACGCTCGGCTTGGATTGCAGCGTCGAGTGCCTCGGCGAGGGCGTCGATCTGCTCGCGAGTGCGGCGCTCGGTGATTGCGACCAGCAGGCCGTCCTCGTACTCGGGGTACTCGCGGGCGAGCGGGTAGCCGGCGGCGATGCCGCGCTCTGCGCAGCGCTCGAGGACACGATCGACGGGTGCGTCGAGGCGGAGGGCAAACTCACGTGCGATCGGCGCCTCGTGCAGCAGCCCGACTCCGGGCACGGCGGTGAGCCGCTCGCGAGCGTAAGCCGTGCGCCGAACCAGCAGCTCGCCCAGTTCGAGGAAGCCCTCGCGGCCGAGCCAGGCGAGGTGGATCGTCGCCGCCAGCGCGTTCAAAGCCTGCGCCGTGCAGATGTTGTGGGTCGCCTTCTCGCGGCGAATGTGCTGCTCACGCGTTTGCAGGGCGAGGACGAAGCCGCGGCGCCCGTCGACGTCATCGGTCTCACCGGCTATCCGCCCCGGCATGCGGCGGATCAGCTCCTCGCTGCCGCAGAAGAAGCCGAACGAGGGGCCGCCGAAATCGAGCCGGTTGCCGAGCGGCTGACCCTCGCCGAGGGCGATGTCGGCGCCACACTCGCCGGGCGGCCTGAGCACGCCGAGGGTCATCGGGTCGACGGCGACGACGAGCAGCGCACCGTGCTCCTTCGCGGCGGTGCCCAGCGCCTCGACGTCCTCGACTGCGCCGAGGAAGTTGGGGCTCTGCAGGAAGATGGCGGCGGTCTCGCCGTCGACAGCTTCGGCCAGCGCGGCGGCGTCGGTGACGCCGCCCTCGAGCCCGACCTCCTCGATCGTGGCGCCGAACCCCTCCGCGTAGGTGGCAAGCGTCTCGCGGCTGTGCGGGTGGACGCCGCGCGAGACGACGAAGCGTCGCCTCCCCTTGGTCGCGCCGATCGCAAGGTAAGCGGCCGATGCGACCGAGGACGGCCCCTCGTAGAGGCCCGCGTTGGAGACCGGCAGCGCGGTCAGCTCCGACATCGCGGTCTGGAACTCGAACATCGCCTGCAGGCCGCCCTGGGAGATCTCCGGCTGGTAGGGCGTGTAGGGGGTGAGGAACTCGCTGCGCTGGGTGATCGCGTCGACGATCGCCGGCACGTAGTGGTCATACATCCCCGCTCCGAGGAAGCAGACCTGCTCCTCGCAGTCAGCGTTGCGTGCCGCCAGCGCCGCCAGTCGCTCGTAGACCTCGGCCTCACTCATTCCCGCTGGCAGCGCCAGCGGGCGGTCCATGCGCAGCGGCTCCGGGATCTGCCCGAAGAGCTCGGCGGTCGACTCGACGCCGATCGCGGCGAGCATCTCGGCCCGATCCTCGGGCGTGGCGGAGGTGTAGCGAGTCACCCGCGTAAGGCTACGGAAGGAAAGGGCGGGGCTCGCTAGCCCTTTTCCAGCAACTTGCGGTATTCGCCGGCGTCGAGCAGCGCCTCTGCCTCGCCCGGCGCGGTCAGCTTCACCTTGACCAGCCAGCCCTCGCCGTAGGGATCCTCGTTGATCTTCTCGGGCGCGTCGGCCAGTGCGTCGTTGACCTCGACGATCTCGCCGGAGAGCGGCGCGATCACGTCGGAGACCGCCTTCACCGACTCGACCTCGGCGTAGGAGGAGTCTTTGTCGATCGACGCCCCGACCTCCGGCGGGTCATAGAAGACGACCTCGCCGAGGCTGTCCTGCGCGTACCAGGTGATTCCCAGGACGGCGTGCTCGTCTCCCTCTAGGCGGGCCCAGTCGTGCTGGTCGTGGTACAGCAGATCGTCGGGGTAGTTGGCATCTGCCAAGTCAATTTTCCTTTCGGGATGAGGGACTCACGTAGAGGGGCTTGGAGGCTATGCGGGCGGCGCGGCTTTTGCCTCGCACGTCGATCTCGACCTCGATGCCGGGCTCGGCGAGGTCGCTGCGCACGTAGGCCATGCCGATCCCGACCTCGAGCGAGGGCGAGAAGCTGCCGCTGGTGACGACGCCGACCTCCTCGCCGGCGGCCAGGACCGCGTTGCCTTGGCGGGGGATGCCGGCGCCCTCGATCTTGAACGGCGCCAGGCGCTCGGCAGTGCCATCGGCGCGCGCCCGTGCGACCGCCTCGGCGCCGAGGAAACGGGTCGCCTCGGCGCAGCACCAGCCGAGCCCGGCTTCGATCGGGTTGCGATCGCGGGTGAGGTCGTTGCCGTGCAGGTGGAAGCAGGCCTCCAGCCGCAGCGTGTCGCGCGCCGCCAGTCCGCAGGGAACGACGCCGGCATCGAGCAACTCGGCCCAGATCGCCGGCGCGATCTCCGGCTCGATCAACAGCTCCACCCCGTCCTCGCCGGTGTAGCCGGTGCCGCAGGCCAGGGCCGGGCGCTTGCCGATGCGCACCGTGCTCACCCGCATCCGCGGCGGCAGCTCGATCGAGAGGGCGCCCTCGACGATCGAGCGCGCGTGCGGACCCTGCACGGCGAGCATCGCGTAGCGGTCGGCGACGTCGCGCACGGAGACATCGAAGCCGCGGCTCCAGCGGCCGAGCCAGTCCAGGTCGGAAGCGTGGTTGGCTGAGTTGGTGACGAGCAGGTAACGGTCACCGCCGAGCCGGTAGGCAAAGAGGTCATCGAGCACCCCACCCTCCTCGTCGCAGAGGCAGGAGTACTGCGCCCCACCGAGCGCGATCGCCGCAACGTCGTTGGAGAGCACGCGCTGAAGGAAGGCAAGCGCCCCGGGGCCCTCAACCTCCACCTCGCCCATATGCGAGACATCGAACATCCCAGCGTGCGTCCGCACAGCCAAATGCTCCTCCCGCACCCCCTCGTACTGAACGGGCATCTCCCAATCAGCAAACGGCACCATCTTCGCGCCGAGCTCAACGTGCTTTTCGTACAGGGGCGTCCTCAGCAAGCTCACGGCGCGCAAGGCTATTGGCCCGCGTCGGGGACCGTCGGGAGTCCCTCGCCAGGCCGCGTTCGCGGGAGTTCCTGTCGAGGGACTCCCGACGGTCCCGTGATGAGGAGCATCAGGAGCTCCTTCTCACGAACTCCCGCGAAGCGGCGGGAGAAGGAGCTCCTGATGCTCCTCCCCGCAGAACTTAGGAGCTATTCCTTCAAGAAGCCGGGGACATCAATGTCGTCGTCGCTGACGCGGAGTTTCCGTATGTCGGTGTCCTCAGCCGAGATGCGAGGGCGGCTCTCGTAGCGTCGTCTGACGCGTTGCGGAGAGCGGGCGAGCAACTCGAAACCCTCGAAGCCGGTAGCGATCACGGTGACGCGAACCTCGTCGCGCATCGATTGGTCGACAACCGAGCCGAAGATGATGTTGGCGTTGTCGTCGGCTTCCGCCTGGACGAGCTGCGCCGCCTCGTTGACCTCGAACAGACCGAGGTCCTCTGGGCCGGTGATGTTGAGCAGCATCCCGGTCGCACCCTTGATCGACTCCTCGATCAGCGGCGAGGTGACGGCGGCCTTGGCGGCGTCGATGGCGCGCGACTCGCCCGAGGCAGAGCCGACGCCCATCAGTGCCGAGCCGGCGTCGCGCATGATCGTGCGCACGTCGGCGAAGTCGAGGTTGATCAGGCCCGGGATCGTGATCAGGTCGGTGATCCCCTGCACGCCTTGGCGCAGAATGTCGTCGGCCTGACGGAACGCCTCCAGCACCGAAGTTCGTCGCTCCACGGCCTGCAGAAGCTTCTCGTTAGGGACGATGATCAGGGTGTCGACGTTGTTGCGCAGTTTCTCGATGCCCTCGAGCGCCTGCTGCATGCGCCGTTTGCCCTCGAACTCGAAAGGCTTGGTCACCGCCCCGACGGTCAGCGCGCCGATCTCTTCCTTGGCAATCTCGGCAATCACCGGCGCCGAGCCGGTCCCGGTACCGCCGCCCTCGCCCGCGGTGACGAAGACCATGTCGGCGCCCTTCAGCGCCTCCTTGATCTCGTCGCGACTCTCCGCCGCCGCGCCCGCCCCGACCTCGGGGTTGCCGCCGGCGCCGAGGCCGCGGGTCAACTCCTGGCCGATCGAGAGCTTGATGTCGGCGTCGCACGCCTGCAATGCCTGCGCGTCGGTGTTGACAGCAACGAACTCGACGCCACGGATACCGGCGTCGACCATCCGACTGACGGCATTGGTGCCACCGCCGCCTGCTCCGACGACCTTGATTACGGCCAGGTAAGTGGATTCCATCTCCCGATTTCTCCAGCTCGCCGCCCCGAGGGCTGGCGTTTGAGTTGAGCCTTTATTCCGTCCGACGCTTCAGCGAGGCTTAAGGGTTCAAGCTTACTCCTCAACCACGGAAATTGCGCTCAACGTAGGGCATTTCCGGGACTCTGTCAAACCCTCGGGAGACATCCTGCAGGGCTGGAGTCTAAAGTGCTACTTGAGAGTTGGCCCAGTCTAACCCTACGGTTGAGGGTTCATTCGATGGGCGGAAGAGTATGCCCAGAGCCACCAAAGGCGGGGCGGCGTGGTGCGTGCAGGTCGACATAATCGAGCGCCGTGATCGATGGGTCGGCGAGTACCGCTGCGGCGGCCCGCCACTTCGCCGCGGCCTGGGAGGCATCGCCGAAGCGCAATTCGATCCCCGAGCGGAGTTTCACGTCCACCCCGCTTTCACCGAAATAGCTGCTCTCTATATAGGGCCGCAGGGTCGCCGGGGCGGCGCCGAGAACACGAGCCTGTTGCAGCACGGGGCCGGCCAGTTGCCCTCCCTGCGGGGGCGAGGCAAGCGGTAAGTACGGCAGCTGCAGATCCTCGGAGATCGGCAGCCAGGCAAGTATCTGCCCGTCGGGGCCGACCGCGATCGCGTCAGAGCCAGTCCCAATCGTCGCCGTCGCTTGCGGAATCTCCAACTGGCCTTCGACGGTCGAGTCCCGGATCAGCAGCCAGTAGACGGCGCCCAGCGCGACGAGGACCAGGGCGGCAGCGAGCACACGCTGCCTCACAGCTGCCACCCCTGCGGCCAGCGAACGTCGCCCAGGAGCTGCACCTCCGGCTCCAGCGCCACGCCGAAGCGCTCGTAGACACGTCGGCGGCCAGCCGCCATCAGCTCGAGTACGTCGGCGGTGGTCGCCTCCCCCATGTTCTCGACGAAGTTCGCGTGCTTCTCCGAAAAGCGGGCGCCACCGACGCGCAGGCCCCGGCATCCGGCGACCTCCAGCAACTGTCCCGCGGTGCGCCCGCCGGCGCGCTCGTCCTCGGGATTCTTGAAGGTCGAGCCGAAGGTCTTGATGCCGGACGGCTGCGCTTCGTGGCGGCGTTCCCGCATCTTCGCCATCGTCACCTTGACCGTCTCCGGGTCGCCGAGCTCGAGCCTAAACGAGGCGGCCGCAACCACTTCCTCGGCACGCAGGTTCGAGCTGCGGTAGGCAAAGCCAAGCTGCTCGGGGGTGCGACGGTCAGCCCCAGTCGGCGTGCAGACGTCCACCCACTCCAACACGCGAGCGAGCTGGCCGCCGTAGGCGTTGGCGTTCATCTTCACCGCACCGCCAACCGTGCCGGGAATGTTGACACCGAACTCAAGGCCGGAGAGGCCCCAGCCCGCTGCTTTGGCGGCCGCCGAGGGGAGACGGGCTCCACCTCCGCAGAGCAGCTGCTCGCGATCGTGGGAAACGGCGGCAAGCTTCCCATCGAGCTTCAGCACCAGGCCACGGAAGCCGTCGTCGGCGACGAGCAGGTTCGATCCGGAACCAACTACCCCGATCCCGATTCCCTCGTGCCCGGCCCAAGCAAGTAGCTCGCCCAGCTCTCTTATATCGGTGGGGCGCGCGAACCAGTCGGCGGCGCCACCGGTGCGCACAGTGGTCAGCCGCGCGAGAGGGAACTCCAGTTCGACTCCCGCTGGGGCACTCATCTCACCGCTCCGTTTCCGACCAGCGCCTCGCCGATCTTGAAGACGTCGCCGGCACCGACGGTGACCAGAGCCGCACCCGGTGCAAGGCGTGACTCAAGCGCCGCCTCGGCCTGCGCCAGGGTCGGCGCCCAGAGAACTGGTCTACCCCCCATCCTGTCCGCGGCCGCGCGGGCGACGTCGAGACCGCTGACGCCGGCCAGATCGCCGACCGGCTGCTCCCGCGCCGCGTAGACATCGAGCACGACGACTTCGTCGGCCAGCGCCAGCGCAGCGCCGAACTGCTCGGCAAACACCTTGGTGCGCGAGTAGAGGTGCGGTTGGAAGGCGACCACCAGTCGCGAGGGTTCCAACCCGCGCAGTGCCTCAAGCGCCGCCCGCACCTCGGTCGGGTGGTGGGCGTAGTCGTCGTAGATACGGGCGCCGTCGCGCTCGCCCTTCAGCTCGAGCCGGCGGTGGACGCCGGGAAAGCCGGTGAGGCCAGCGGCAACCGCACCGGGGTCGAAGCCGGCGAGCTCGGCAGCGGCAAGGGCCGCGCGAGCGTTGAGGACGTTATGCCGGCCGGGAATCGAGAGCCCCAGCTCGGATGGTCCCGGTGAACCGGAGGCAAAGGCGCGAGCGCTGCGTTGACCACGTATAGCGGGGTCAATGCAGCGCTCGTCCCCCACGGGGTGAACGACCGCCTTCGCCTTGGCGGCGAATCGGGCGAAGGCGGCGCGCAACTCGGACTCCGACCCCCAACGCGAGTGGTGGTCCATCTCGACATTGGTGACGACGGCGATCTCTGGCTTGAGCTCGAGGAAACTGCCGTCGCTCTCGTCCGCCTCGGCGACGACCCACTCCCCCTTGCCCCAGCCTGCGTTCGCCGCGGCCCCGTCCGGGCCCAGCCCCGGCACCTCGCCGCCGACGAAGAAGGCGGGGTCGGCGCCAATCTCACGCAGCGCCCAGGCCAACATTGCGGTGGTCGTCGTCTTGCCGTGCGTGCCGGCGATCGCGATCAGGCGCTTCTCGGCGCAGAGCTCGGCGAGTAGCTCGCCACGATGGCGGACGGCAAGGCCCCGCTCGTTCGCGAACCTCAGCTCCGGGTTGTCGTCGCCGATCGCGGTGGAGACGACCACCTCGACCCCCTCCGGCAGGTTGGCGGCGTCGTGGCCGACCGCGGGCTCGACGCCGGCCGCACGCAGGCGCTCCGTGTAGGAGGAGTCGGCCCGGTCGCTGCCGCTCACGCTTGCCCCCAGCTCGTTGCAGACCAGCGCCAGCCCGCTCATCCCGGCACCGCCGATGCCGATGAAGTGGAGCCGGCGCTTGGCCCAATCGGTCATCGGCGCACCGCCGCAAGAACCTCGTCGGCGATCCGGCGGGCCGCGTCGGGCTTGGCCAACGACGCCGAGGCCGCGGCCATTGCCCCAAGCCGCTCGTCATCCCACAGCAGGCTGGCGACCTCGGTGGCGAGGCGCTCAGCGTCGAGTTCATCGTCGCGGATCACCGCGGCGGCGCCGGCCTCGGCCATCCAGGCGGCGTTGCCCTCCTGGTGGCCAGCGGCGGCGTGCGGATAGGGGACCAGCACGGCCGGCCGGCCCGCTGCGGTCAGCTCGAAGATAGACCCCCCTGAGCGGCCGAGCACAAGGTCGCAGGCCGCCAGGCAGTCGCCCAGATCGGGCTCGTAGGCGAGCAGGGTGTAGCGCTGGCTGTGGGAGGCACTCGCCAGGCGTTCCTGTAAGGCGGCGAAGTCGCGCTGACCGGCGAGGTGGACGACGTCAAAGTCACGGCCGGCTCGCTCGGCGAATGCCGCGATCGCGCACTCGTTGATCGAGCGCGCCCCCTGGCTGCCGCCCATGACCAGCAGGCAGCGCGCGCCGGGCCTGATCCCAAACCGCTCGCGGGCGGCAACGCGATCGGCCGCCAGTACAGCTGCCGGGACCGGCCGCCCGGTGACCGTGTAGCGCTCGCCCTCTCGGCCGGGGATCGGAAAAGCGAGGCAGACCCGCCGCGCTCGGCCAGCCAGCAGGCGGTTGGCGAGGCCGAGGTGGCTGTCGGCCTCGGTAAGGACGAGCGGCGTGCGGCCCAACACCGCGGCGAGGCCCGCGGGGCCGGCGACGAAGCCGCCGCCGCCCATCACCACGTCGGGGCGACGATGGCGGAGAACCCTTGACGCGGTGCCGACGGCGGCGATCGCCTCGACTCCGGCCAGCGCCCCGCGCAAGCGATTGCCGCGGTCGATACCACGCACCTTGAGGAAGTCGATCTCGTAGCCTGCCGCGGGCACCAGGTCGGCCTCGATCCGCTCGCGCGTGCCGAGGAAAGAGACCGTGGCGCCGCTAGCCCGAAGCTCGTCGGCGACCGCCATGGCCGGCACGACGTGACCGGCCGTTCCCCCGGCTGCCACCACCACTCTCGCGACTCCTGGCTCGTGCACCCTTCGATCGGCTCCTTCCACCGGCACTGCTCGATCGCGTTTTTGCGCGCGCGGGCTTGCGTCCGCCCTCGACGACCCGCAGTTTGCCAGCGCGGGCGGTCCCCCCGCGGGCGACGTTGAGGATCAGGCCCACCGCGAACAGGGTCGTCATCAAACTGCTGTTTCCGTAGGAGACGAAGGGGAGCGGCACGCCGGTCAGCGGCGCCAGGCCCATCACGGCGAAGAGGTTGATCGTCGCCTGGACGAGGACGAGCGAGGTCAGTCCGGCAACGAGCAGCTTGCCGTAGCTGTCCTTTGCTTTCTTGGCGATCTGCAGGCCGGCGTAGCCGAAGAGCGAGAAGAGACCAACGACGCCGAGGATCCCGACCAGGCCCAGCTCCTCGCCGATCACCGCCGAGATCATGTCGGTGTGAGCCTCCGGCAAGTAGAAGGCCTTCTGGACGCCGTTGCCGATCCCGACCCCGAAGAGTCCACCCGAGCCGAGCGCGATCTTGGCTTGCGCCGCCTGGAAGCCGGCGCCGCTGGCGTCGGCGCCAGGGTTGAGGAAGCCGGTCAGGCGCGCCATCCGGTAGGGCTCGATCACCGTCATCAGCAGGGCGAAGCAGGCGAGCACGACGCCGATCAGGGCGAGATCGCGCAGACGGGCGCCGGCGGCGAGGAGGGTCGCGGCGACCGCGAAGGTGACGACCATCGTCGTCCCCAGGTCGGGCTCGGCGACGATCAGCAACGCGGCGGCGCCGACGACGAGCAAGAACGGCATCAGTCCCTCGAGCGAGCGCACCCGCTTCGGTTTTCGCGCCAGCAGATCGGCGGCATAGAGGATCAGCGCCACCTTGGCCAGCTCTGAAGGCTGGATCTGCAGGAAGCCCGAGCCGATCCAACGACTGGAGCCATTGACGTTGGTGCCGGCGACGAGCACGACGAGCAACAGGAAGAAGGAGACGCCGAGGATCAACGGGGTGAGCCGGCGGAACAGCTGCAGCCCGTGGCGCGCGGTGAGGTGCATGACCAGCAGCCCGACGGCGCCGAAGAGCAGGGTCCGCATCAGGTAGAAAGCGCTGTCGGAGAGGCCGCCGTCGCTGAGCACGCGCGTGGTCGAGCTGGCCGAGAAGACCATGACCGCGCCGAAGGCGAGCAGGCAGAGGGTCGCCGTCAGCAGCAGGTTGTACTCGGCCGGCAGGCTGGCGGCGCGGCGCTTCTTTGCCTTCGTCTTTTTGCCCTTCGATCCCAACCAGGGCAGAGAGAGAGTGTGTGAGCTCACGCCAGCTCCTCGACCAGCTCGCGGAAACGATCGCCGCGCCGTTCGAAGTTCTCGAAGGCATCGAAGCTGGCACAGGCGGGTGAGAGCAGCACGACCCCGCCGGGGCCCGCCGCGGCAGCCGCCTGCCGCACGGCGTCATCGAGATCGGCGCATCGATGCAGCTCGATGCCGTCGGCGAGGACCGGGGCGAGCTCGGTCGCGAGCCGGTCGGCCGTGGCGCCGGTCAGGTAGCAAGCCGTGCAGTGCTGGCGCACCGGGTCGAGCAGCGGCGCGAAGGGTTCCCCCTTCTCGCTGCCGCCAAGGATCGCGTGAACGCCCCCATCGAAAGCGCCGATACCGACGAGCGCCGAGGCGACATTGGTCGCCTTCGAGTCGTTGACGAAGCGGACACCGTCGATCTCGGCAACCACCTCGAGCCGGTGGGCGACGCCGGCAAAGCTGCGCAGGCCCTCGCGGACGGCGTCCCGGTCGAGGCCCATCGCGAGCGCCGCGCTCGCCGCGGCGAGCGCATTGGCGACGTTGTGCTCACCGAAGAGCCCGAGCTCCTCGGTCGCGAGCAGCGGTTCCCCATCGTGGAAGATCGTGCCCTCGGCGAGCGCCACCTCGCACTCGGGGGCGGCGCCGCGGCAGAAGGCGACGCGGCGCGCGCAGCCGCCGAGGTCGGCCCCGGCTAGGGCGGGGTCGTCGGCGTTGTAGACGGCGAGGTCATCGTTGCCCTGGTTGGCGAAGATGCGCAGCTTTGCCGCCAGGTAGGCGTCGAGGTCGGCGTGACGATCGAGATGATCGGGCGCGAGGTTGAGGAAGACGGCGCACTCCGGTGCGAAGGCGGCGGTGTCCTCGAGCTGGAAGCTGGACGCCTCGCAGACGACGGTCGCGTCGGCGTCGATCGTGCCGGTCAGCGAGGAGAGCGGCGTGCCGACGTTGCCGGCGACGGCGACGGGCTCGCCGGCGGTGCGGTAGAGGTGGCCGAGCAGCTCGACCGTCGTCGTCTTGCCGTTCGTTCCGGTCACCGCCAGGAAGCGGTTGGGAATCGCCTGCCAGGCGAGCTCGAGCTCGCCGATCACATCGATTCCCCGCTCCAACGCCGCGGCGATCACCGGCGCCTCCCGGGGCACGCCCGGGCTCTTGACGAGGGTCCGAATTCCGTCCAGCTGAGCCAATCCATCCGTATCCAGGACAACTTCGACGCCCGCAGCGGCAAGCCCTGCCGCGCCCTCGGGGTGCCCGGAATCGACCCCCCGCACGACCTCCCCCCGCCCGGCGAGCAACCGCGCGGCTGCGATCCCCGAGCGGGCCAGCCCAACGACCAGAAACGGTCCCGCCGGCAGCGGCGGACGGGGCTTACGGGGCGGCGGAACGCTCATCGCCACATATTCGCGACCGCCGCGGCTGCCTCCTGTCAAGACGGCTAGCGCGTACGGTGGCTGCGATCCCGATTCGAGCCGGTCTCGCGCTTGGCGATCTCGCGATCTTCCATCCAGAGATGAAGACAGTAGGTCGAGGCGAGAACGGCGACGAAGATCGCCCACATGGCACCCCGGCCCCAGGCGGGAGCGTTCCAAACCAGGATCAGGGGCGCAAGGATCGCCATAGCGACGCCGTAAGGAATTGCCCAGGTCCTAAACATGACTCAGAGGATACCCATGGCTCGGACATTTGTCAGCAGGTAAAGGCCGATGGCGATCGCCGTGCCGTAATAGCTGCCCACGACCGACTGCCATATCCGGGCGTCCTCATCCCCGCCCCCGATCCAGGCTGTCGTATGTCCGATGAACCCGCCGATGATCGCCCCGAGCCCGATCGTGGAGGGTTCGGCGAAGTTCGGAAACACAGCAGACGGAACCATTCCCCGACCGTAGGGCGGCTTGACGCGCATGTGGCGCGTGCAAAGTGACTTTTCTGCAACATCTTTGCCTCAGTAGAGAGCCGCGGCGAGCCGCTTGCGGTATTCGCGGGCCTTTGGATCGGCCGGGTCGGCTTCGCTGAGGATGCCGATGATGGCGCGGCGCAGATCCTCGCGCTCCTCCTCACCGGCCGTCTCGAGCTCGCCGAGCAGGGCATCGAGCGCCGCCTCGCGGTCGCCGCGATCGAGGCTGGCAAACGCCTCGCTGCCGATGCCCTTCCTTGCCAGGCGGATCCTGGCTGCGGTGCCTTCTGCCCCGAAGTCCCCCTCGTGTCCCTCAACCGCTTCCATCGCCTCGTCCTCGGCACCCCGCTCCAACCGCGCCTTGGCGAGCGCGGCGGCGATGTCGGCGCGGCGCGGCTCGAGCTCGGCCGCCTCGCGCAGCGAGAGCTCGTCGCCCCTGGCGAGCAGCTCGTCGGCGCGCGAGGGAACCAGCGAGTCGAACAGCTCCTCGACTTTGGCCTTCGGCACGGCGCCGACGAACTCGCCCGTCACTCCTCCGTCGCGGAACGCCTTGACCGCGGGTATCCCCTGCACGCCGTAGCGCGCCGCCAGCACCTGGTTCGCGTCGACGTCGACCTTGGCCAGCACGACCTTGCCGTCCCGAGCTTTCTCCGCCGCTTCCAGTGCCGGCGTCAACGTCCGACACGGCCCGCACCACTCGGCCCAGAAGTCGACCACGACCGGAACCTGCCGCGAGCGCTCGACCACCTCGCGTTCGAAGCTCTCCTCGGTCACCTCAATGGCCATGCCCAGCAGATTAGATGGCCGTAATTGGAGGCTTGCGGACACCTCGCGATCGGCGTACGGTCTCCTTGGGCGGGGAATTTCCACCGAAGGAGGAAACATGTCCAACGTCGACTCTGCCCGGTCCGCCTATGAGGCCTTCGGCCGCGGCGACATGGAGACGCTGAGCGAGATGCTGGCTGAGGATGGGACCTGGCTCACCTCGGACGAGCTGCCGCTCGGGGGCGAAACGCACGGCCGTGACGCAATCCTCGGCAACTTCGCCCAGATCCCCAACTACTGGTCATCGTTCAGCGTCGAGCCAGAGGAGTTCATCGACGCGGGCGACTGGGTGGTCGTCCGGGGGACCCAGCGGGCGGGCAACGACGCCGGCAGCTTTGAGGCGCCGTTCGCTCACCTGATGAAGTTCGAGGACGGCAAGATCGTCCGCGGCGAGTTCTACGCCGACAGTGCCAAGGCCGCAAAGGTCCTGGCGTAAGCCTCTCCCCCCAGGCGGGGGCCTCGAGCCGGGCCTCAGGCCCCCGCCGTCATCCCATCGAGGTCGCGGCGCAGCTCCTTCAGCTCGTCGCGGATACGGGCCGCCTCCTCGAAGCGGAGGTCGTCGGCGGCGGCCAACATCTCCTCCTCCAGCGAGACGATCGTGCGCTCGAGCTCCTCCGGCGTGGCGAAGTCGCCGCCCGCTTTGCGCCGGCGGCGTTTCGGCGCCCGGTCCTCCATCGCCAGGAACTCGGCCATCTCGGAGATGCCCTTGCGCACCGTCTCCGGGGTGATCCCGTGCTCCTTGTTGTAAGCGAGCTGGATCGCCCGGCGACGATCGGTCTCACTCATCGCCGCGCGCATCGCGTCGGTCTCCTTGTCCGCGTACATCAGCACCCGCCCGTTGACGTTGCGGGCGGCGCGGCCGATCGTCTGCACGAGACTGGTCTCGCCGCGTAGGAAGCCCTCCTTGTCGGCATCGAGGATTGCCACCAGGGAGACCTCGGGCAAGTCGAGCCCCTCGCGCAGCAGGTTGACCCCGACCAGGACGTCGTACTCGCCGAGCCGCAGCTCGCGCACAATCTGGATCCGTTCGAGGGTGTCGATCTCCGAGTGCAGGTAGCGGACCTTAATCCCGTACTCGAGCAGGTAGTTGGTCAGGTCCTCGGCCATCTTCTTGGTCAGGGTCGTGACCAGCACCCGCTCGCCGGCGTCGGCGCGCAGCTTGATCTCGTTCATCAGGTCGTCGATCTGGTTCTTCGTCTCGCGAACCTCGATCTCGGGGTCGATGATCCCGGTCGGGCGGACGATCTGCTCGACCGTGCGCGTCGCTTCGGTCCGCTCAAAAGGCCCCGGCGTCGCCGAGACCATCACCAGTCGGTCGACGCGGTCGAGGAACTCGTCGAACTTGAGCGGTCGGTTGTCGATCGCCGAGGGCAGCCGGAAGCCGTAATCGATCAGCGTTGACTTGCGAGAACGGTCCCCCTCATACATGCCGCCGATCTGGGGGATCGTCTGGTGGGACTCGTCGACGAAGACGACGAAGTCCTCGGGGAAATAATCGATCAGCGTGTGCGGCGGGCTGCCCGGCGGGCGCCCATCGAGGATGCGCGAGTAGTTCTCGATCCCAGAGGTGAAGCCGAGCTCTTTCAACATCTCGATGTCGTAGGCGGTCCGCTGCCGCAATCGGTGTGCCTCCAGCTGCTTGCCTTCATCCTCTAGCTCAGCCGTACGTGCATTCAGTTCGTGGCGGATCTCCTCGACCGCACGGTCCAGGGTCTCGTCGCGGGTCACGTAGTGGGAGGCCGGCCAGACCGAGACGTGGTCGATCGTGTCGAGGATCTCGCCGGTCAGCGGATCGAAGTGCTGGACCCCCTCGATCTCCTCGCCGAAGAGGCTGATCCGGTAGGCCGACTCGGCGTAGGAGGGCATGATCTCCAGCACCTCGCCGCGCACACGGAAGGCACCGCGGCCGAGCACCGAGTCGTTGCGCTGGTATTGCATTTTCACCAGCTTGCGCAGCACCTCGTCGCGGTCGATTTGGTCACCGACCTTGAACAGCTGCATTTTTTCGTTGTAGACCTGCGGCGAGCCGATCCCGTAGATGCAGGAGACCGAGGCGACGATGATCACATCGCGGCGGGCGAACAGCGCCGCGGTAGCGGCGTGGCGGAGGCGGTCGATCTCGTCGTTGATCGAGGAGTCCTTCTCGATGTAGAGGTCCTGGGCGGGGACGTAGGCCTCGGGCTGGTAGTAGTCGTAGTAGGAGACGAAGTACTCGACCGCATTCTCGGGGAAGAACTCGCGGAACTCATTGCAGAGCTGCGCGGCAAGCGTCTTGTTGTGGGCGATCACCAGGGTCGGCCGCTGCACCGCCGCGATCGTCCCCGCCATGGTGAAGGTCTTGCCGGTGCCGGTCGCGCCAAGCAGGGTCTGGAACCGGTCCCCGGCCACGAGCCCCTCGGCCAGACCGGCAATCGCTTTCGGTTGATCGGCCGTCGGCGTGTAGGCAGGGTTGAGCTTGAAATCGGGCACCGGATGACCTTAGCGTGGCGACTTTCCGGTCACACGCCGACCGGTAAGTCGCCAGGCGCTAGCCTGCCTCGACCGTGACCCGCTCGCAGAAAGCGCTCGCAGGCTTCTTCGCCTTTGCCGGCACGATGCACTTCGTCATCCCGCGCAGCTACGAGGCGATGATGCCACCGTCGTTGCCGGCTCACCGCGAGGCGGTGATCGTCAGCGGCGTCGCCGAGATCGTCGGTGGAGCCGCGGTTCTGCCTGCCCGTAGCCGCCGCTTTGCGCGCTGGTGGTTGCTCGGGCTGCTGCTCGCCGTCTTCCCGGCCAACGTCCACATGGCCGTCAACCCGGAGCAGGTAAAGGGTCTCGACCTAGACCGGGTCCCGCGCTGGGCACTGTGGGCGCGGCTGCCCTTGCAGCCGCTGACGATGCTCTGGGTTTGGCGCGCCACCCGAAGCTGAGTCAGAAGTAGGATAAACGCGCCGGTTCCGTTTAGAAGCCTGCTGTCTGTAGTACACCTGTCGTCAAGCACAGAGAATCTTAGCCATGAAACCACGTGATCGATTCGCAGTGAGCCTGCGCAAAGCCCGGCAGAAAGCCGAGATCTCCCAAGAGGAGCTGGGTTTTCGCTGCGACCTGCACCGAACCGAGATCTCCCTGCTGGAGCGCGGTGGCCGCGAGCCACGATTGGGCACGATCATCAAGCTCTCCAGCGCGCTCGGCGTGAGCCCGGAAGAGCTTTGCACCGGGATTTCCTGGAACGTGAAATCGCAGAAATTCCAGTTTCGTAAGTGATCAGGCGCCGCCTCCTCCGCTTCGCGTCCGGGGGCGGCTAGGGCAGAAACTGTTCCAGCAGGCCCTGGGCGGGGCCCAGGAAATTTTCCAGGTTATCGAGCAGGGAGCGAGCGTCTTGGATCAGTTCGATTGCTTGGTCGATTGGGATTTGGCGCACGGTTGCCCTCAGCGGGGCGCCTAGAAACGGTGGGATCGCGCCGGCGCGTTCGGCGTCGTCGATCGCTCGCAGCAGGCCAGCGCGGATCGCCCGCGCCAGCTCCGCATCGTCGATGCCGTAACGCTCGCTGAAGCGCTCGCGGGACTCCGGGGTGGCGAGGGCCCGCGCCAACGTCTCGCGGCTGACGCCAAGCTCACATGCGGCCCCATCGAGCGCCGAGAGCGAGAACTGCTCCGCTATCTGCTGCAGGCCTTCGGGATCGCGCCAGGGCCTGTCCTGGCAGGGGTCCTGGATCTTGGCTGGCGCGTAGGAGGAGCCGCCCGCGGCGAGATAGGCCCCGACGAGCACCAACGAAGCGGCGATAGCGCAGCCGACCAGGAGCGTTCCCCTACTTATCGCGTTCACAGCTCCATCTTCCTCGCCAAACCGATCGGGATCAGCGCCAGCAGGGCGAGCAGCGCGCCGAGGCCGAAGGAAGGACTGAAAGCGTGGGTGGCGCCGCGATCGAGCTGGTCCTGCAGTTCTTCGCGCAACCCGATCACGTCAGCACGATCGTCCGGGTCACCGGGAAGGGGCTCG
This sequence comes from uncultured Solirubrobacterales bacterium, assembly GCA_963698085.1. Lineage (GTDB taxonomy): Bacteria > Actinomycetota > Thermoleophilia > Solirubrobacterales > 70-9 > VRUE01. The sequence goes on along the minus strand of OY969122.1, from coordinate 2,352,269 downwards.
AAGGCGGAGCCGATCGTCGGCACTTTCCCCCGCTCAGCTTCGAGCCGATCCTCGATCTGCTGCGAGAGCTCCAGCTTCAGCAGCGGTTCCACCCGAGAGTCGAGGACCACGGCGGTACCGGCGTCGATCGCGTCCCTGCGCTGCTGAGCGATATCAGCGGTGAAGACCGGGGTCAGGGCGATCAAGCCAATCGCGACGCCGGCGTGGCGGGCGGAGATCGTCCAGCCGCCGTGAATCGCCTGCGGTGCTTTTCCGGCCAGCGCCGTCTCGGTCAGCGCCGAGAGGACCAGCGCCAAGCCGACGCCGACGAGCAGCTGCGGTGGCAAGGTGAGGATCACCTCCGCATCGGGCAACAGGGCGAGGCCGCCGAGGCCTCCTGCGACGAGGATCGCGCCCGCGGCGGCGCGGGCGCGGTCGCTGCCCGCGGCCGGCCCGAGCCGGGAGCCGAGCAGCGCCGCCAGCGGCATCGCCGAGACGACGATCGCCGCCCCGATCGGGCTCAGGCGCCAGCCCTCAATCAAGAGCAGCACGAGCAGGAACAGGGCGGCGGCGATCGCCGCCGAGATCATCGCCAGCGCCACGTTGGCGAACAGGTGCGGTCGGCCGGTGCTGCGTAGCTCAGCGGCGATGATCCCAGTCGCTGCCTCGTGCCGAGCGACGGCAAGCACCGGAACGCCGACGGCAATCGCGATCGGGGCCTGGATCAGGAAGATTGATTGCCAGGAGACGAGCTCGGTCAGCAGCCCGCCCACCGCCGGGCCCAACGCAGCGCCAGTGGCGCCGGCGGCCGCCCAGACAGCGACCGCGCGACGCTCGCTGCCGACCGTCGCCGGCAACAGCTCCAAAACCGCGGTGACCGCGAGGGCACCGCCGATGGCCTGCACGCAGCGCGCAGCGATCAAGGTGCTCAGCTCGGCGGCCAGGCCGCAGGCGAGCCCGGCGCCGGCAAAGACCGCGAGCCCGACCGCCGCGGCGCGGCCGGGCCCGATGCGCCGAGCGAAGTGCGCCGCGGGCACCGCGGCCAATGCCATCACCAAGTTGAAGGAGACCAGCACCCAGGTGACCCCGGCGACGCTGGTCTCGAGCTCGCGGTAGATCTCGGGCAGGGCGAGAACGACGATCGAGGAGTCGGCCAGGACCAGGCCCACGGCGATCGCCAGGGCGGAGAGGCGAGGGCGCGGTGCGTTCAATATCCCAGCTCCCTCGTGTACTCCTCACGGTAGGCATCCTGTTTGTCGAGCACATCTTCGACGTAGGCACGCGTTTCCGGGAAGGGGATGCCCTCGACGGTCAACTCGCTGCCCCCCCATCGTTCGGCGTTGGTCGGGCCGGCGTTGTAGGCGGCGAGGACGGCGACCACGTCGCCGTCGTAGCGGTCGAGGAGCTCACGCAAGAGGAAGGTGCCGTAGCGGATGTTTATTTCCGGGTCGGCAAGGTCGTCGAGCTCGAAAGTGGTACCGCCGCTGTGCCGCTCGATGTCCTGAGCCGCCTGCGGGGTGATCTGCATCAGCCCGCGCGCGCCGGCGCTCGAGGTGCGGTCGACGAACTTCGACTCGGCGTAGATCACGGCGGCGATCAGGGCGGCATCGACCTGCTTTTCCTCTGCCTGCTGGCGGATGATGTCCTCGTGCCGCAGCGGCAGCGTCAACTCCTGGATCACGTCGTCGAATTTGCCGAAGACGCCCAGCGCCAGGCCCACCGCGAGGCCGACAGCGACGGCCGCGCCCCCGGCGAGCAAGCGGCGGCGGCGCGCCTTTTTCCTCATCGTCCAAGCTTCTCGACAAGGGCGGACAGCTCCTGTTCTAAGTCCTGGATGCTGCCGTCGTTCTCGACGACGTGCTCGGCCCGCGTCGCCTTCTCGGCCTGGGCCAGCTGGCGTGCCTCGCGCTCGTCTACGAGGGCGTGGCCGCGGTCCGCAGCCCGGGCTTGCCGCACGTCGTCGGAAGCGATCACGGCCAGGGTCGTGTCGAAGACCTTCTCCATGCCCGACTCGAAGAGCAGCGGAACCTCGACTACGGCGACGGTGGCATCGTCGGGGAGCGAGGTCAGCCAAGCACCGATCTTTTCCCCGACCAGAGGGTGGATCTGCCCCTCGAGCCACTTCAGCTCATCCGGGTCGGCAAAGACGATCGAACCAATCCGGTTGCGGTCAACCCGCCCGCCAGGTGCGACGTCCTCTCCCCAGCGCTCGACCAAACGAGGCAGCAGGGGCTCGGTCTCGAGCAGCTCGTGCACAACAGCGTCGCTGGAGATCGTCACCGCGCCGAGCCGCCCGAAAACAGCAAGCGCCTCCGACTTCCCGGCCGCAATCCCACCGGTGAGCCCGATAGTCAGCGGCCGGGCCACAGCCGCCGCTCAGTCCTGCTCTGCGTCGCCGTCCTGCTCTGCGTCGCCGGCAGCCTCGTCCGTGTCATCGGGCGAATCAGGCCGATCAGCCACCGATTCCCCCTCCTGCTCCTCAGCTTCCTCCGGCTCTTCGGACTCCTCAGCTTCAGGCTGCTCAGAAGCGACCTCGGCAGCAGGCTCCTCAGCCATTTCGGTCTCGGGCTCAGAGACGTCCTCCCCAGACTCCTCTGCCGCGGGTGGCGGCGTAGGGGGGACCTCCCCCGAGGAAGCTTCAGCTACCGCAGGGGGAGGTGGGTCCCCTGCGCCGACAGGCCCCGCGGCCTGAGGCTCTGCGTCCCCATCCTCCGAGCCCTCGGCAGACGCTTCGATCTGCTCGCCGAGATCCCCCATCGGCATGTTCTGCCCCTCAACCCGCTTGATGCTGAGCGAGAGCCGCCGCCGCTCCTCGTCGATCTCGAGGATCTTCACGTTGAGGGTGGAGTTCGGCTCGACCACCTCGCTCGGGCTCTCGACGTGGTGGTCGGCGAGCTCGGAGATGTGGACCAGGCCCTCGACCCCGGGCAGGATCTCGACGAAGGCACCGAAGGCGACGACCTTGGTCACCGTGCCCTCCAGCACGTCGCCGGAGCGGTGGGTGCTGATCACGCGCTGCCACGGGTCCTCCTGGGTCTGCTTGAGACCGAGGGAGATGCGTTGGCGGTCGCGGTCGATGTCGAGCACTTTGATCCGCACCGTGTCGCCGATCGAGACGACCTCAGAGGGGTGGTTGACGTGACTCCAGGAAAGCTCGGAAATGTGGATCAGACCGTCGATTCCGTCGAGGTCGACGAAGGCGCCGAAGTCGACGATGTTGGAGATCTTGCCCTCGACCACCTGGCCGGGCTCGAGCCGGCCGAGGATCTGCTCGCGGACCTCCTTGCGCTCTTCCTCGAGCACGGCGCGCCGCGAGAGCACCACGTTGTTGCGGCTGCGGTTGAGCTCGATCACTTTGCACTCGAGCGTCTGGCCGAGGAACTCGTCAAGGTTGTGGACGCGACGGATGTCGACCAGCGAAGCGGGCAGGAAACCACGCACACCGAGGTCGAGGATGAGGCCGCCCTTGACTACCTCGATCACGCTGCCTTCGACCGGTTCGCCGGACTCCGCCGCTGCCTCGATGCGGCGCCACGCCTTCTCGAAGCGGGCGCGCTTCTTGGAGAGCACCAGGCGGCCCTCGGCGTCCTCTTTGGTCAGGACGAGGGCGTCGATCTCCTCGCCCAGCTCAACCTCGTCGGCCGGATCGACCGACTTGCGGATCGAGAGCTCGGTCGAGGGAATGACCCCCTCCGACTTGTACCCGATGTCGACCAGGACCTCGTCTTTGTCGATCCGTACGACTTTGCCTTTGACGACGTCGCCCTCGTCGAAGGAGACCATCGTCGCCGCGTAGTTCGGCACGATTTTGCCGTCGATTTCGACCAGCAGGCCGCCCGATCCCTCCACGGGGGAGCCAGTTGAAGCAGGGGTCAAGGTCGTATCGGTCACGGACACAGCGGCAGATAATTGCAGAGTAAGTACGCTCCACGTCGTGCCGATTCGAGCAACGAAGCGCGGCGAGCACCGCACGCCCCTGGAGGGCAGCTGCGACGTGTTGATCTGCGGCGCCAGCTTCGCCGGCCTCGCCGTCGCCCGTGAGCTGGCCGGGTCGGGCGCCGACGTGCTGGTGGTCGACCGCTACGAGATCGGCGAGCGGCAGACCTCTGCCTGCGGCATTCCGACCGAGTGGCTGCGGGCGACGGGATTGATCGGGGCCGAGCGGCAGCGCTTCAGCTCCTTGCTGATCCACACGCCTCACGGCAGCAAGCGCTACGAGCTCCCCTGGACCTTCTCGACCTTCGATTACCGCGAGCTCTGCGAGCTGCTCTGGCGCCAGTGCGACGCACGCTTCGAGACGGCAAAGGTGAATGGGCGTGCCGCGCCGGCCAACGGCGACGGGACGATTGCCGTGGAGACCGATCGCGGCGTGCTCTCAGCGCCGCTCGTCGTCGACGCGCTCGGCTGGCGCCGGATGCTCGCCTCTGGTGACGGCTACCAGCCCCCCGATGCGCCGCTCTCCCGCGGGCTCGAGGTGCATCCCGGCGGCGAGAGCAAGGATCTTGAGGTGTGGATCGATCGCCGCTATGTCCCGGCGGGCTACGGCTGGTCATTTCCCGCCCGCGACGAGCTGCGGATCGGCGTCGGCTCCTTCGACCCGCGCTTTCACGTCCGCGAGACGACCGAGCTGCTGGCCGAGGACCTCGGTCGTGATCGCGTCCGCTATCAGGGCAACTGGATCCCACACAAGCTGCGCCGCGCCACCGAGGGCGGCGTCTTCTTCGTCGGCGACTCGGCCGGACACTGCCTGCCCTTGACCGCCGAGGGGATCAGGACGGCGCTCTATTTCGGCGTCGCCCTGGGGCGAGAACTGCGTGAGGTCCACGAGGGTCACCAGGACCGTGAGCAGGCGGCGCAGCGCTATGCCGAGTTCCACGACTCGCACGAGTGGAAGTTCCGCTGGATGCTGCGCGTGCAGAAGCTCGTGCCGCGCATCCCGCCGCGGCTGCTGGGCCCGATGATCCGCCTGCTGGGCTCCAAGCGCTTCGTCGAGTGGTCCTTCGATCACTACCTGCGGATCGCACCACCGCCGGCGCGCTCAGCGAACGACCAGAACGGTGCCGACCATCAGCAGGGCGACGCCGACCACTCGCTCGGGGCTGAGCCCGACCTGGTCGAGGCCAAACAGGCCTAGCCGGTCGATCGCCACCGAGGCCGTGAGCTGACCGGCGATCGTCGCCGCCGCCACCCCTCCCGCCCCAATCGCCGAAACCGCGACGAGAGCGTTGGCAACGTAGACGGCGCCGAGCAGGCCGCCCAGCAGGTAGTACCAGCTGACGTCGAAGGTCGAGCTGAGACCGCCCGCCTTACCGCTGAGGACGACGATCGCCGCCAGCGCGATCGTGCCGATCATGAACGAGATCAAGGCGGCGGGCAGGCTGCCCGTCGCCTTGCCGAGCCCCGCGTTGATCGGCGCCTGCAGGGCGATCAGGCCGCCGGCGACGGCGGTCAACATCACCGCGAGGCCCTTATCCATTGGTCCTACTTCGCATCTAGCCAATCGTTGCCAACGCCGACATCGACCTCGAGTGCCGGATCGAGTTCGTAGGCAGCGCACATCTCGCGCCGCACCAGCTCGGTCGCAGCGTCCATCTCCCCAGGGGGGCCCTCGAAGAGCAGCTCGTCGTGGATCTGCAGCACCAGACGGGTCTCGGCCCCCGACTCGCCGAGGGCCCTCTGACAGCGCACCATCGCCACCTTGATGATGTCGGCGGCGGTCCCCTGGATCACCGTGTTGACCGCAAGCCGCTCGCCCAGGCGCCGCGTATTCGGATTGCCCGAACGCAGCTCCGGGATCGAGCGCCGCCTCCCCATCAGCGTGCGCACGTAGCCCTCCTCTTGGGCCCGTTCGACGACCCCCTCGCGGAAAGCTCTCACCGCGGGAAAGCGCTCCAGGTAGCGGGCGACGAACTCCTCCCCCTCTTTGCGCGGGATGTTGAGCCGGTCGGCGAGGCCGAACCCGGTCAGTCCGTAGACGATGCCGAAGTTGACCATCTTCGCCTTCGAGCGCTGGCCGACGTCGACCTCCTCGCGCGAGATGTCGAAGACCTCGGCGGCGGTCGCTGCGTGGACGTCTTCGCCGGCGCGGAAGATCTCCTTCAGCACCTCCTCCTCGGCGACGTGGGCGAGTACGCGCAGCTCAACCTGGCTGTAGTCGGCGGAGAGCAGGCGATCGCCGCTCTCGGCGACGAAGCAGGCGCGGACCGGGCGGCCGATCTCAGTGCGGATCGGGATGTTCTGCAGGTTGGGGTTGGTGCTGGACAGTCGGCCGGTGGTGGTCGATGCCTGATTGAAGGTGGTGTGGACGCGGCCGGTCCGCGGATCGATCAGATCCGGCAACGAGTCGAGGTAGGTGTTCTTGAGCTTGGTCAGCTCGCGCCAGGACTCGATCTTGGCGACGATCGGATGCTCGTCGCGAATCTGGGCGAGGACGCGGGCGTCGGTCGAAAAGCCGGTTTTGCCGCGGCGCTTGCGGGTCAGTTCTAGCTTCTCGAAGAGGACGCGCCCGACCTGCTGCGGCGAGCCGATCGTGAACTCCTCCTCGGCCAGCCCGAATATCTCCCTCTCCAGGGTGCTGATCCGCTCGCCGAAGCCGGCGCCCACCTCGGCCAATCGCTCGGCGTCGAGCTTCAGCCCCTCGCGTTCCATTGCAGCGAGGACATGGACCAGCGGCAACTCGACCTCGTGCAGCAGCAGCTCGAGCTCGAGCTGCTCGAGGCGGGGTCGCTGCGTTTCGGCCAGCGCCGCGACCAGGCGCGCTTCCTCGGCTGGGTCGAGGCCCGCCTCGACCTCCTCACCGAGCGCGAGCTGGCCGTCGTCCTCGGCCACCTCCGCTGCCGCGCCCTCGGCGAGTCCGATGCCGGCATCCGCCGCCAGCTCGGTCAGCTCATAGGTGCGGCGTTGGGGCTCTAACAGGTAGGCGGCGAGCAGAGTGTCGTGCTCGAGGGTCAGCTCGACGCCCTCACGGGCAGCGGCGGCGAGCAGGCCGTGCCTGCCGCCGCCAAGCGACTTGGCGTCGTGGCCTACAAACGGCCTGCCGGCGAGTGCGACCGCGAGCTCGTCGAGCGTCGCGGTCCCGGCGACGATCCGCTCGCCCTGAGCGGCGGCCCAGCTCTCGCTTGCTATCGCCAGCGCCGCGGGGCTGTCGTCGAGGTCGGCGGGAGTTCCCTCCTCTGCCTCGACCGCAAGCTCCCTCTCGACGCTGCGTCCCGGAACCCCCTCCCCCTCGGGAAGTGCTTCTTCGAGCCTCTCCATCACCGCCCGCAGCTCGAACTCGCGCATGAAGTCGCGCAGGGCACCGCGGTCGGGCTCCGATGCCATCGCCGCCGCGAGATCGACGCCGGTGTCGATCTCGTACTGCAGCGTCGCCAGCTGCTTCGACATGCGGGCGTCGTCGGCGTGCTCGAGCAGGTTCTGCTTGCGTTTGGCGCCGGAGATCTCCTCGACGCTTTCCAGCACTTTCTCCAGCGAGCCGAACTGCTGCAGCAGTTGCGTCGCGGTTTTCTCGCCGATTCCGGGGACGCCGGGAATGTTGTCCGAGGTGTCGCCGCGCAGGCCCATCAGGTCGGTGATCAGCTCCGGCGACACCCCGTAGCGCTCGATGACCGCGTCCGTGTCGTAGATCTTGGTCTCGGTGATGCCGCGTGAGGTGCTCATCACGCGCACGCCCGGGCCGACCAGCTGGTAGGCGTCACGGTCACCGGTCACGACCATCACCGCCATCTCCTCTGCGCGTGCCCGCCGGGTCAACGAGGCGATCACGTCGTCGGCCTCGTAACCCTCGACCTTGACGTTGGTGTAGCCGAAGGCCTCGACCAGCGGCATCAGATGTGGCCACTGCTCGCGCAGCAGGTCAGGGCGCGGTTTGCGCTGCGCCTTGTAGAGGTCGTAGGTCACCTCGCGCCCAGACATTCCCGCGTCCCATGCGACGACTACCCCGGCTGGGTGGTGCTCGTCGATGATCTTGACCAGCATCGAGGCCAGCCCATAGATCGCGTTGGTCGGCCGTCCGTCGCTCGTCCCGATCGACTCGGGAAGCGCGAAGAACGCCCGGTAGGCAAGCGAGTTGCCGTCAATCAGAAAGAGCTCGCGGGCCTCGTCGGACATCGCCGCCAACTCTATGTTGCGAGGGGCGCGTCTCGGTTCCGGCTAGCGCCTCGGGAGGATGAGGCGGCGCAGGGCGAGCTTGGGCTTGGCGTCGGGCGAGGCGAAGCGGACCCCGATCGTCAGGGCGAGCGGGCCGCGATCAAGCCAGCGGCGAGCAGCGGCGGAAAGATCGCAGCGCAGGGTCACTAGACCGGCTTGATCTCGACTCTCCCGGTCGGCGCAAACCGCCACCGAGCGGCCACGGACCCGCGTGAAGACACGCTGGGCGATCGAGCCAGGCGCGGGTATCTCGACCCGAGTCGCGATGCTGTTGCCGACCGATCTTGCTGCGCCCACGCGCAACTTCCTCGCTTTGACCTGAACCGCTGCCGACGGCCCAGTCCCGGCGGCCGTGGACGGCCCAGTCGGATCCGGAACAGAGGACGCTCGGTCGAGCCAATCGGCAAGTTCGCCGGAGCGGCCGGCGATGAAGGCGCGCGTGGATTCGACGCCCGTCGCGATCTCCGAGGACGTGTACTCGCGACGCGGAGCGACTTCCATTCCCTGCCACGGCGCAACCGCTGCGGCAAGCTCGACGGCGCGGGAATCGAGGTCGAGCGCGGGTAGCGAGGCTCGCGTTTTCACCAGAGCCTCGCGATACATCGCCGCGCAGCTGGCATCGGCAAGGCAACGATCGAGCAGAAGGCCGCCCTGCTGACCAAAATCGAGCGGAATGACCCAGGTCTGGTCGGTCCCCCAGGGGAGCATCCGGAAGATGCCGGCGTCTGCATCGACGTTGCCGCTGTGCAGGTAATAGTTGTTTGGCATCAGGTGGCCGCCGAGTCCGGCATACCCGTCCCAATGGCCGATGTAGCGCTCCACCGCCCACATCTGCGTCATCTCGTTCAGGTCGGCCACCGCGGTCATCCCGTCCGACCAGTCGCCACCCGTGGCGTTGGCGGCGGCGATCAGCGCTTCGAGGTCTTCGCGTTTTGAGCCTTTCCCCTCGTCGACCTCAAAGACAGGGGCGGCGCCAAGCGTCAAGTCGGTCCCGTAGGAGCCCTCGTAGAGGTGGCGAGTCGAGCCAAACCACCGCGACAGCGAGACCGTGTCGAGTACCTCGATGTTCAGGTAAAGGCCGTAGGCCTCGCCGTTGACGCGAACGAAGGCGTATCCCGTTCGCGACGCCGGAATCCCGAGCGAGCGAAATGCCTCGTAAGCCAGGGTCTCGTGGATCATCGACGGGTCCTGGACCATGTTGTTGAGGGTCAGCTTCTCCAGCCCGAAGAACGTCTGGTCGTCGACGAGCTCGTCGAACTTGACCTTGAACGCCGCCTTGCCGGAGAGCGGCCGGAACGACCCAAGTCCGCCCTTGAGCCGCGCACCGACTTCGAGCGGGCCGTAGGCCTGCCCACCGGCGGTCAGCGTGAACGTCGCCGGCTGGTACTCCTCCTCGGGTTCGACTTCCAGGGTCTCGATCGATGTTTGTGGCAACTCGAGATCGATCTCGACGACCGCGCCAGGGTCAAATAGCCAGCCCGCCGGACCCGATGGCGCTTCCATAGCCGCAGCAGGCGATGCCCCGCTAAGAGTCAGGATCGAAAGAACGCTCCCCGTCACCAGGGTCAATCCCAACCGGAACGCGTCGAGGCGGCGCATGGCCAGGGAAGCTATCGCCGACGCGACTCGAGGCAATCTCCGTAATTGGAGGTCGCGCTGACGATCGTCCTCGAAGGCCGCGCGCCCTCGGTGAGAGACGTAACCGTCGGTCTCCACCACCAGACGCGAGTTGCGCCAGAGAAAATCGACGAGGTAGCGGCCGACGCGAACGTTCACCTCTGGTGCCGATACGCCATGGTCCCGACAGAGCCCAAGGAAGTCACGCTCCAGCTCGCTGCGAGTTCGGTCGCGCTTCTCGTCATCGCCGGTGGGCAACCCGAGCACATTTGCCGGTAAGTGCCCGACGGCGTAGACCCCCTGGTGCAGGCGATGCAGCCGCCCGCCTCTCACTCTGCCGAGGACGGCATCGTCACTCAATCCGGCAGAACGGAGCTGCCGGATTGATGCCACCCCGTGCTGTCGGCGGGCAATCTCGGCCACAAACGCGTCCGGCCTGGCGACTTTTTCGGCCATATGCCGAATAAGTCGCCAGGGGGCGTCAGTTCTCCCCCTGCAAGAGTCCCAACCCGGGGACGAAGCGGCCGACGCGGGCCGCGTAGGAGGCGTATTCGTCGCCGTGAACCTGCCGCAGATACGGCTCCTCGACCAGCCTCACCTGCAACTCAAGGGCTATCACGAGCGCGATGAAAGCGGCAATGGCAAGTGCATTTGGAACCATTAGCACGAGGCCGAGCACAGTCGGGATCATCGCGCTGTAGATCGGGTTGCGGACCAGTCCGAACGGGCCGCTGGTCACAAGCTCGGTGCGCTCCTCGGGATCGACGCCGATACGCCAGGCGTCCCCCATCGCGAGCTGAGCGCCGAAGGTGAGCAGGACGCCGGCGACCCCAAGGACGATGCCGATTGCGTGACCGACGGCACCGTCGAGCGCCGCAATAGGCTCGAGCACGCCAAGCAGCGCCAGCAGCGGCGCTGCCGCACCCGCCACGAGGCCGGCGACGAAGAGGACGCCGGCGAACCGCTCGAGCGGGGTGGCGTCGGGGGCGAACCCAAGCACTCCGGTCGAACCCGTACGCCGCAGCTGCACGGCGATCCGGACGCCGAAGGTGAGGGTCAGAGAGACGCCGAAGAGGACGAGCGCTGCGGTGGCCACGGGCTCGATCTTAGGCTTTTACAGGCGCGTCACCTCTCGCGGCGACTACTCACACGCGTAACCGTCGCTGTCGCTGTCGAGGCCGTAATGGTCTTCGCCAACCACGGCGACCGAACCGGTGTACTCGGGGCCGTCGCCGCTGCCACCTTCGCAGTCGTAGTCGGAGGCGTAGGGATCGAGGCAGGCGCCGCTGTAGCTTGGATCGCATTCGGACACTTCTTCGACTTCTTCGTTTTCTTCCGATTCGGCCCGTTCGAGTCGTTCGGCTTCGGCTCGTTCGGCTTCCCTGCGCGCACGCTGCCGCTCCGCTTGCACCTTCGCCCTACGCTGCGCAGCCTGACGTCGCGCCCGCGCTTGGGCCCGGCGTTCGAGCCGTCGTTCCTCGCGCAGTTCCGCGGCGACACGCGCCTGCTGCGCTTGCTGGGAGCGCTCGGTGTCCGAGTCGGAGCCGCACCCCGTGGCGGCGAGCAGAGCGCAACAGACCGCAAAACCCACCAGGACCCGCATCGTTCCTCCCTAGAACTCAAAGCGTTTGCAGATCGCAGCATATGAGTCTCGACCGGCCCATGCATGGCCGCAGGCGAGCGGAGGTGCGGAATCTGATTCGATAGCCGCCCATGGCCGTCAGTGCTCAATACAGCGTCACGATCCGGGTCGAGCTCGACGCGCGGCAGGAGCCCCTTGGCAAATTGACCGCGTCGATCGCCGAGGCGGGCGGCCAACTACAGGGCGTAGACCTGGTGCCGGGCGCCGGCAGCGAGGGCAAACGCGTGCGCGAGTTCACGATCGACGCCCAGGACCGGCCGCACTGGGAGAAGATCCTGCGGGCAATCGGCTCGACCCGCGGCGCCCGGGTGCTCGACTACGTCGACCGCACGATGCAGATGCACCGCGGCGGCAAGGTCTCAGTCGAGAACAAGTACCCGCTGAAGACGCGCGACGACCTCTCGATGGCCTACACGCCGGGCGTCGCCCGTGTCTGCCAGGACATCCACGCCGACCGCGCCAAGGCCTTCGAGTACACGATCAAGAAGAACACCGTCGCCGTGGTCTCCGACGGCAGCGCCGTGCTCGGGCTCGGCAACATTGGCCCGGAGGCAGCGATGCCGGTGATGGAGGGCAAGGCGATGCTGTTCAAGGAGTTCGCGGCGGTCGACGCCTTCCCGATCTGCCTCGACACCCAGGATGCCGAGGAGATCATCAAGGCGGTCGAACTGATCGCGCCGACCTTCGGCGGCATCAACCTCGAGGACATCTCCGCCCCGCGCTGCTTCGAGATCGAGGACCGGCTCAAGGAGTCGCTGGACATCCCGGTCTTCCACGACGACCAGCACGGCACCGCGGTGGTGACGATGGCGGCTCTGTTCAACGCGCTGAAGATCGTCGGCAAGCCGATCGAGCAGCTGCGGGTGCTGGTGGTTGGCCTCGGCGCCGCGGGGGTAGCGGTGACCAAGATGATGCTCGCCTCCGGAGTGACCCACGTGGTTGGCTGTGACCGGCAGGGCGCGCTCTCGACAGAGCGCGAGGACTACAAGTCCGGCGAGATGAGCGGGATCAAGCGTTGGTACGCGGAGAACTCGAACCCGGAGAAGCTCAGCGGCCAACCTGCCGACGTGATCGAGGGCATGGATCTCTTCATCGGCCTCTCCGGGCCGGGGATCATCTCGGCCGATGCACTCGCCGGGATGAACGACGACGCGATCGTCTTCGCGATGGCGAACCCGACCCCCGAGGTGATGCCCGAGGACGCGGCCCCCCACGTGCGGATCATGGCCACCGGCCGCTCCGACTACCCGAACCAGATCAACAACGTGCTCTGCTTTCCCGGCATCTTCCGCGGCGCCCTCGACGCCGGCGCTCCGAACATCACCGAGGAGATGAAGCTGGCGGCGGCGAGGGGCATCGCCGAAGTCGTCGATGAGGACGACCTCTCCGAGGACTACATCATCCCCAGCGTCTTCAATCGCGACGTCGCGCCGAAGGTGGCGAAGGCCGTGGTCGAGGAGGCCAAGCGCGAGGGCCTGGCCCGCTTCAGCGAGGAGACCGGCACCTTCTCCACGGTGGAGGTCGGCTGACCCGGTGAGGGTTCTCGTCACCGGAGCGAGCGGCTTCATCGGCTCGGCGCTCTGCGACGCCCTGCTCGCCCGTGGCGACACGGTCATCGGCCTCTCGCGCGACCCGCAGCGAGCCCGCGGCACAAACCCGAGCGTCATCTGGCACGCCTGGGAGCCGACCCTGGAACGGCCGCCGGCTGCCGCCTTCGAGAAGGTCGATGGCGTAATCAACCTGGAGGGAGAGAAGATCAACCAGCGCTGGACCGACGACGCCAAACGGCGGATCATGGAGAGCCGCCGCGTGGGCACGCACAACCTGATCGCCGCGATCGCCGGCCTCGAGCGCAAGCCAAAGGTTCTCGTCAACCAGTCGGCAATCGGCTTCTACGGCGACCGTGGCGAGGCGATGGTCGATGAGTCGGCTGAGGCCGGCGAGGGCTACGACGCCGAGGTCGTGCGCGAGTGGGAGACCGCCGCGCACGAGGCCGAAGCCCTCGGAGTACGGCTCGTGATCGTCCGCACCGGCCACGTCCTCGACCCAAGCGGTGGCTTGCTCGGCGAGCTCTTGACCCCCTTCAAGCTCGGCGTCGGCGGGCCGATCGCCGGCGGGCGCCAGTACATGTCCTGGATCCACATCAACGACGAGATCGGGATCCTGCTCTGGGCGCTCGACAACGAGAAGGTGAGCGGCACGGTCAACTCGACCGCGCCCACCCCGGTTACCAACCGTGAGTTCTCGCAGGCGATCGGGCGGGCGCTGGGCCGGCCCGCCTCGGTGCCCGTGCCCGGCTTCGTGCTCGATCTCAAATTCGGTTCTGAGTTCGGGCACGTGCTGCGGGGTGGCCAACGGGTGATGCCGCGACGGGCGCTCGATCTTGGGTACCAGTTTCGCTACAGCGATATAGATAGCGCGCTCAAGAGCTTGTTGTAGGGAGGGACGGGTGACCCCTCCCCCGAAGGCCGTTGCGCAGCTGGTTCGCTCTCGGGGTTCGGGGCGCGGTCCCATGAGCCTTCGTGGGAGGGGTCACCCGTCCCTCCCGCCGACAGCTTCTGGGGCTCGCTATTCCAGCTGGTCGAGAACGGATTCCCGCAGGGAACCTGAGTCATCCGCTTCGTCGACGGCGTGTAGAAGCTTCTTCATCGCGGGCGCTCCTGGCGCTTCGGGGAGCTGGGCGATGCCGGCGGCTTCGAGAATCGGTTCGGAGAAGCGGGTGGCGGTGCGGATTGGCTCTCCTATGTAGCCGATCGTGCTCGCGTCCTCGGTCGCACGGCGAGCGTTGGCGCCGATTCGGGCGAGGTCGAGCTGCTGGGAGCTTTCGGCACTGGGCAGGCAGACGACCCGCACACGCACGTCACCAGCTTGCCCTCCGCCCCTCGCCAGCTCCTGCTCAGCTTCGGCGCAGAGCGGCGCCGCGACGTAGACACTCACCGTCGCCCCCTCGCTCACGCCGGTGCTCTCCCCGCAACCAGCCACCCAGACTGCAAGAAGCCACCACACAGCGAGAACGATTTGGCTGCGCTGTCGGGAGGAGCAGGTGACCCCTCCACGAAGGCTCCAGGGACCGCGCCTCGAACTCACGGATGCGAACCAGCTGCGCGACGGCCTTCGTGGAGGGGTCACCTGCACCTCCCCCACCACTTAGCCAAAGAAGACCTCAGCCTCTCCGTAGAGCTCCTTCGGAACGGTCTTGAGCTCATCGACAGCATCTTTCAGATCGACCAACCGAATCTCGGTCCCGCGCAACGCCGTCATCTTGCCCCACTCGCCGGCATCGGCAGCGTCGATCGCGTGCAGGCCAAAGCGCGTCGCCAGGACGCGGTCGAACGCAGTCGGGGTGCCGCCGCGCTGCACGTGCCCAAGCACCGTCGCCCGCGTCTCCTTACCAGTTAGCCGCTCGATCTCTCCCTCGAGCCAGTGGGCGATGCCGCCGAGGCGGACATGGCCGAAGGCGTCGAGCCCTTTGGCCTGGGTCTCGGGCATGCTGCCTGTTGGCTGAGCGCCCTCGGAGATGACGACGATCGGCGCGAAGCGCGCCTCCAGCCTGCGCCCAACCAGCTCGCAGACCTTTTCCAAATCGAAGGGCTGCTCGGGGATCAGGATCACGTTTGCGCCGCCGGCGAGACCGGCGTGGAAAGCGATCCAACCCGCGTGCCGACCCATGACCTCGACGATCAAGACACGGTGGTGGCTGTCGGCGGTCGTGTGTAGGCGGTCGATCGCCTCCATCGCGATATTTACCGCCGTGTCGAAGCCGAAGGTGTAGTCGGTGGCACCGAGGTCGTTGTCGATCGTCTTCGGCACGCCGACGACGCGGACGCCGTGCTCCGCGTGCAGCCGGGCGGCGACGCCAAGCGTGTCCTCACCACCGATCGCAATCAGTCCGTCGACCCCTTCGCTCGCCAGGTTCTCGACGATCCGCTCGGCACCGCCGTCCTCCTTGAAGGGGTTGGTCCGCGAGGAGCCCAGGATCGTGCCGCCGCGGGGCAGGATGCCGCGCACCTCCGGCACGCCGAGCTTGCTGCTCACTCCGTGCAGCGGACCGTGCCAGCCATCGCGGTAGCCGACGAACTCGTGATCCTGCTGTTCGACGCCTTTGCGGACGATCGCCCGGATCACCGCATTGAGCCCGGGGCAATCGCCCCCGCCGGTGAGTACGCCGATCCGCATGGAGGCAGATTAGAAGGTGCCGAACGCGGTGCAGGGCGATAAGTTGGAGTGGCAACCGCAAAAACACGAAGGGAGCGAGATGAGCGGCTCAGTTGACTTGGGGGCGGTTCGCGACATGCAGCAGAAGACTTGGTCCGAAGGTGACTTCGCGATGGTCGCCGGCATCGTGATGATGGTTGCCGAGGAGCTAGCCGAAACGCTCGACCTGATGCCCGGCGAGCGGGTGCTGGATGTCGCCTGCGGAAGCGGCAACGGCGCGATTGCCGCGGCACGACGAACCTGGGGAAATGTCGTCGGGGTCGATTTTGTGCCAGCGCTGCTCGAGCGTGGTCGCGAGCGCGCGGCAGCCGAACGGCTCGAGATCGAATTCGTCGAGGGCGACGCTACCGCTCTGCCCGTTGAGGACGCGGAGTTTGACGTCGTGATGTCGACCTTCGGCGCGATGTTTGCCGCCGACCAAGAGAAGGCGGCGGCCGAGCTGCTGCGCGCCTGCAAGCCCGGGGGGCGGATCGGCATGGCCAACTGGGTGCCCGACGGCGGCGTAGGTAAGATGTTCATGACGATCGCCAAACACGCACCACCGCCGCCCGGGGTCCAATCACCGCTTCGCTGGGGAACCGAGGAGGGGCTGCGCGAGCTGTTCGGCGACGGCGTCTCAGAGCTGCGCATCGAGCGCCGCAAGGCACGGCAGGCGTTCAGGTCGGCCGACCATTTCCTCGAGTTCTTCCGAACCTACTTCGGTCCGACCAAGGTCGCCTACGAGCGAGTCGGGCCGGAGGGAGAGGAGGCCCTGACTGCCGACCTGCGCAGCTACCTCGAGCAGAACAACGTCGCTGGAGACCGGGCGCTGGTGCTCGAGCCCGAGTACCTGCAGGTCGTCGCCACCCGGGCCTGAGGAGGCCTCAGGCGCGTGGTTTGAACACTCGGATGCTCGCACCGATCAAGAGGATCGTGAGGAAGATCATGCCGGCGACGGCGCCGCCCTGCCCGAGCCAGGTGTAACCGATGGTGGTGGCGGCAAGCGCCAGGAAGAGGCTAACGATGAGTCCCATAACGGCCGGAATCCTAGTCGAGTCGGCGGTCTAAGCGACGAGCGCGGCCCGCGCCTCGCGCAGGAAGGAGCCAACCGCCCCAACCGCGGCCGCGGTCGAGCCCGCCTCGCCGGCAGCCCGGACCAGGCGGCTGCCGACGATCACGCCGTCGGCGACCGCGCCCACCTCGGCCGCCTGCTCGGGCGTGCCGATCCCGAAGCCAACGGCGACGGGCACCTCCGCCTCGGCTCTGGTCGCCGCGACCAGCTCTGCGAGGCCAAGCGGAAGCTGCCGGCGCTCCCCGGTCGTGCCAACGCTGGAGACGACGTAGACGAAGCCGCGCGCGGCAGCGCAGATGCGCCCGCGCCGCTCGGCCGTCGTAGTTGGAGCGAGCAAGGGCACTAGGGCAAGGCCAGCACCCGCCAGCGCCTCGCGCACCTCGTCGGCCTCATCGAGCGGCAGGTCCGGGACGATCGCCCCAGCCGCGCCAGCCGCAGCGGCACGGCCAGTGAACTCCCCCGGACCGCCGTGAGCGAGGATCATGTTCGAGTAGGCCATCAGTACAACCGGCACCCGAGCGGAGACCGACTCGCAGATCTCGAGGGCAACCTCCAAGGTCGTGCCAGCGTCAAGCGCCGCAGTAGCCGCAGCGTGAATCGTCGGCCCATCCGCAAGCGGATCGGAGAAAGGCACCCCAAGCTCGATCAGATCAGCCCCGGAATCCACATAAGCAGCAGCAATCCCAACCGACGCCTCCCGATCCGGATACCCAGCCATCATGTAGGGCATAAGCGCCGCCCGCCCCTCGTCCCTCGCAGCTCCAAAGGCAGCCGCTATCCGCTCCTCGCCGGTCGCCGTCGCTTCTAGCTCATTGCCCGTCGTCACCCCAAGCTTCTCGTCAGTCGTCGCTCCTGGGATGGAGCCCCGGGGGTGATTCCCCAGAGCCTCCCCGCTGTTGCTCTGGGGAGTCACCCCCGGGGCTCCCCACTCGTATGCGCGACGACCTCAGCGAGGTCCTTGTCGCCACGGCCAGAGAGACAGAGCACGTCGTAACCGTCCCCGCCTCCGTTCTCTAACAGCCACGCGATCGCATGCGAGGACTCGAGCGCGGGGATGATCCCCTCTAGCTGAGCAAGCTCGCCGAACGCCGCCAGCGCTGCCGAATCGGTCACCGCGGTGTAGGTAGCACGGCCCGTGTCACGCAAGTGAGCATGCTCGGGTCCAACACCGGGGTAATCGAGACCGGCCGAGACCGAGTGGGCCTCGAGGATCTGACCCTCCTCGTCGGCGATCACCGCGGAGAGCGAGCCATGCAGGACGCCGGTGCCGCCGGCCCCCAACGAAGCGCCGTGGCGGCCGCTGTCGAGCCCCTCCCCCGCCGCCTCGACGCCGATCAGCTCTACCTCGGTGTCAGCGATGAACGGCGTGAAGATCCCGATCGAGTTGGAGCCACCGCCAACACAGGCGATCACCCGCGCTGGCAGCACGTCCTCCTCGGCGGCAAGAGCCTGCTCGCGCGCCTCCTCGCCGATCACCCGTTGCAGGTCCCGCACCAAGGCGGGGAAAGGAGCCGGGCCAACGGCCGAGCCGATCACGTAGTGCGTCGTCTCGACGTTCGCGACCCAGTCTCGGATCGCGGCGCTGACGGCCTCCTTGAGCGTGCGCGCACCGGCCTCGACCGGGGAGACCTCCGCCCCCAGCAGCTTCATCCGCTCGACGTTTGGCGCCTGGCGGCGAATGTCCTCGCTGCCCATGTAGACGACGCACTCGAGGCCGAGCAGAGCGCAGGCGGTCGCGGTCGCGACACCGTGCTGGCCGGCGCCGGTCTCGGCGATGATCCGCGGCTTGCCCATCCGCTGCGCCAGCAGCACCTGCCCGATCGCGTTGTTGATCTTGTGGGACCCGGTGTGGGCGAGGTCCTCGCGCTTGAGATAGACCCGCCGTCCCACCCGCTCGGAGAGCCGCTCGGCCAGGTAGAGAGGCGTCGGCCGGCCGATGAAGTCACGGCGCAGCGAGGAGAGGCGCACGCGGAAGTCCTCATCGCCACTGGCCGCCGCCCAGGCGGCGCTCAGCTCGTCGAGCGCCGGGATCAGCGTCTCGGGGACGTAACGGCCCCCGTAGGGGCCAAAGCGCTCTTCGACGGTCGTCATCCGGAGGTAACGCTAGCCGTCTGTGCGGCCTCGAAGAAAGTGGTCATCGCGGCGTGGTCCTTGCGGCCCGGCTCGGCCTCGACCCCACTCGCCACGTCGACGGCGTAGGGACGGGTGACGGCGATCGCCTCGGCGACGTTGTCGGGACGCAGCCCACCGGCAAGGATCGCCGGCACCGCGGAGCGCCGCTCAGCCAACAACCCCCAGTCAAAGCTCTCCCCGGTCCCGCCCCAGAGGTCCTTTGCGCCCTTGTCGAAAAGATGGAAGTCGGTCCGCAACGCCTCGGCTGCGTGGATGTCGGCCGCACTCGACACATGCACAGCCTTGATCACCTTCAACCCCGTTTTACGAGCCACCTCCGCGCAAAACGAAGGCCCCTCTTCCCCATTCAGCTGGACCATAGTCAGCCCCTCGTCCTCAACCGCCTTGGCGACTTCATCAAGTTCGGGATTGACAAAGACCCCAACAACCTCGCACTTGCGCCGAAAAGCAGCGGCAATCCGCACGGCCTCGGTCGGCTCGACTGCCCTAGGACTCTCGGCGAAGTGGATCAAACCAATTGCCCAAGCCCCGAGCCGCACAGCCTCAGCAGCGTCATCCAGATTGGTGATCCCGCAGATCTTGACCCGCATAAAGCAAGCGTACGCGACGGCTTATGGCAGCCCTAGCGCGACGGCACTTCTTCAGCCGAATCCGGGCGAACGCCGAGCGTCACCGTGACCGTCTTCGTCTCCCCGTCCCGATCCACAGTCAGCTCCATCTCATCTCCAGGCGACGCCGCGTTGACCGCGTTGATCACCTCTTCCATGTCGCTGACCTTCTCGCCATCGACCTCTGTGATCACGTCGCCGCCGAGTCTCAGGTTTGCGCCTTCAATCGTCGCCGAGGTGTCGCCACCCTTGAGGCCCGCCTCATCAGCAGGGCCGCCCTTGACGACTTCGTTGACGAGCACGCCCGAGCTGACCGGCAGCTTCAGCGCCTTGGCGACGTCGGGGGTGATGCTGCCACCGCTGATCCCCAAATAGGCGTGTTTTACTTCGCCGTTCTCTTCGATCTCCCGTACCACTTCGCGCGCGGTGTTGATCGGCACTGCGAAGCCGATGCCGACGTTGCCGCGGCTGGTGCCACCGGTCTGGATCTGGGAGTTGATCCCGATCACGCTGCCGCTGGCGTCGATCAGCGGCCCTCCGGAGTTGCCGGGGTTGATCGCGGCATCGGTCTGGATCACGTGCGAGATCGAGAAGCCGTTCGGAGCCTGGATCTGGCGTTGCAGGGCCGAGACGATGCCGCTGGTCACCGTGCGGTCGAGCCCGAACGGGTTGCCGATCGCGACGACCGGGTCGCCAACTTCGATCTTCGAGGAGTCGCCCAGTGAGAGCGGGTGCAGGCTGTCGACGGGAGCGTCGACCTTGAGCAAGGCCACGTCGGTAGCCGGGTCGGTGCCGACGACTTCGGCCTCATAGCTCGTCTCCGAGGAGCCGAGTTTTACCTCGACCCCCTCGGCTCCCTCGACCACATGGCTGTTGGTGATCACGTGCCCCTCGGTGTCGATCAGGAAACCGGATCCGGTCGCGGTGCCACCTTCGCCTTCGGGTTCGCCGAACGGGTTGATGCCCGGCGAGTCGCCTGCGTCTTGCTTGGCGCTGATGAAAGCGACTCCCTGCCCGTCGCGCCGGTAGATCTGATTGACGAGGTTGCGATCGTCGCTTTCGTCGCTGGCGCTGACGGGAGCGGCCAACGGCTGAGAAACGGTGACGGTCGAGCCGCTGTCGTCCGCCTGGATCCAGCCAGCCGCAATCGCGATCCAACCAAATGCTGCGACAACAGCGCCACCGAGAAGTGCGGAGCCGAACGACGTCTTGAAGAGTTGCCTCATCGCCAAGCGATGATGGAGTACCTCTTCAAAGTTCTTCTAAAAAGTCAGCGCCCTGAGGGGAGGACGTCGATCAGGGCAGGTGGTGCTCGCGGGTCCCCTCATCGACCCCGGTCAGCTCCCGCGTCAAGGCCTCAGGGTCGACGCTGCTCATCAGCGCAGAACCGATCAGCACGGCATCGACGCCGACCCGCTCGAGCTCTTCCAGCTCCGCCCGAGACGAGATCCCACTCTCGGCGACGACGGTCTTCCCCGCCGGCACGTCTGGCATCAGCTCATAGGTCGTGGCAACGTCGACCTCACCCTCGTCGAGGTTGCGGTTGTTGATGCCGATCACGTCGGCGTCGAGCTGCAGCGCCCGCTCCAACTCCTCGCCGTCGTGCACCTCGACCAGGCAGTCGAGGTCGAGGCTCCGTGCTCCCTCATACATCTCCCGCAGCTCGACGTCCTCAAGAGCCCTGACGATCAGCAGAACAGCGTCGGCGCCGTTGACCGCAGCCTCGACCAACTGGTAGGGGTCGACGATGAAGTCCTTGCGCAAAATCGGCAGGCTGCAGGCAGCGCGGGCGCCGCGAAGATCCTCCAGCGAGCCACCGAAGTGCTGCTCGTCGGTCAGCACCGAGAGCGCCGCCGCGCCGCCGCGCTCATAGGCGCCGACCTGCTCCGCCACGTTCGCCACAGCCGAGATCTCCCCAGCGCTGGGAGAGCGCCGCTTGAACTCAGCGATGATCGAGAGGCCCGGCCGGACCAGCGCCTCGTTGAAGGGGCGGTCGTGGCCGCGGCTCTGCAGCCTCGATTCGAGGTCGGCCTGAGAGGTCTGCGCGCGGCGGTCCTCGACCCCTGCGCGCGCCGCGGCGATCAGCTGCTCGAGCATTCCCACGAGAGAAAGAAAGCCTAGTCGAGTCGGCCGACCTAGTCGGCTAGCTGGGCAGTAGTTGCAACCAGCCGGTCGAGCAGCTCGCGGGCAGCACCGCTATCTACGGCGGTCGCTGCCCGCTCCACACCCTCGCCGAGACTGCCGGCAAGGCCACCGACGTAGATTGCGGCTCCGGCGTTGAGTAGGACGACGTCGCGGCGCGGACCACCCTCTCCCCCCAGAACCGCCCGAGAGGCCGCCGCGTTCTCTTCCGGGCTGCCGCCGGCTACCTGCTCCAGCTCGCCAGTGGCAAGGCCGAATTCCCCCGGGTCGACAAACCACTCCTTGGTGCGGCTGTCGGCGACCTCGATCACTCGGGTGCGGGTAGAGATCGATAGCTCATCAACACCATCCTCGGCGGTGACGACCATCGCCCGCACGCTGTCCAAGCCAACCAGAGCCTCGGCAATCGTCTCCTGGTAGTGGCGATCGGAGACGCCGAGCAGCTGGCGCTCGGCCCCGGCCGGGTTGGTCAGCGGGCCGAGGAAGTTGAAGATCGTGCGCACGCCGAGCGCCTTGCGCACCGGCACGACGTGGGCCATCGCGGCGTGGTGCCGCGGGGCGAACATGAAGCCAAAGCCGACTTCGTCGATGCACTGCCCGACCCGCACCGGGTCGAGTTCGATGTTGACCCCGAGCGCTTCCAGCAGGTCGGCGGAGCCGCAGCGGCTGGTGTTGGAGCGATTGCCGTGCTTGGCGATGGCGCAACCCGCACCGGCGGCAACCAGCGCCGCCGTAGTCGAGATGTTGAAGGTCGAGGGCCCGCCGCCAGTACCGGCAGTGTCAACGAGATCCTCGCGCGAGGTCTCGACCGCATGGGCAAGCGAGCGCATCGTCCGCGCCAGGCCGACCAGCTCCGGCACCGTCTCTCCCTTCGCCCGCAAGGCGATCAGGAAGGCGCCCGTCTGCACCTCGTCGGTGCGGCCCTCCATGATCTCGGCGAGCACTGCTGCAGCGTGGTCGACGGTCAGGTGGTCGCCTTGGCAAACGGCGTCGACCGCCCGGGTGACGACGTCGTTGGGCATCAATCCTCCTCGCGTTCGCTATTTGTCGGACTCATCCCTACAAACTGCGAACGCGCTCCCAGGAAGTTGGCCAGCAGGTGCTTTCCCTGCGGAGTGAGCACGGACTCGGGGTGGAACTGGACGCCCTCCGCCGGCAGCTCGCGGTGGCGCACGCCCATCACGACGTCGCCGAGGCTGGCGCTGAGCTCGAGCTCCTCGGGCAGGTCCGGGTCGGCGACCAGTGAGTGGTAACGGCCGGCAACCAGCGGGCTCGGCAGGTCAGCGTAGATCGCCTTGCCGTCGTGGTCGACCTCTGCATCCTTGCCGTGGATCGGCTCGCCCTGCACGGTGCGGCCGCCGAAGGCCTCGACCAGCGACTGGTGCCCGAGGCAGACGCCCAGCACGGGCGTGCGGGCTTCGGCGAAGCTCCGGATCGCCTCGACCGAGATGCCGGCCTCGGTGGGCGTGCAGGGGCCGGGCGAGACGACAAGGCGGTCCGCCCCACGTTCCAGCAGCTCGCCGACCTCGGCGCGGTCGTTGCGCACAACCTCCACCTCCCCCCCCAACTCCCCCAGGTATTGGACGAGGTTGTAGGTGAAGCTGTCGTAGTTGTCGATGACCAGAACCTTCATGGCCAGTCCGGTTGCTCGCAGGCCAGCTCGACGGCGCGAAAGACCGCTTTCGCCTTGTTCACCGACTCGTTGTACTCGTAGGCCGGCTTGGCGTCGGCGACGGTGCCACCACCCGCCTGCACGTGGAGCTGGCCGTCCTTGACGACAACGGTGCGGATGTGGATCGCGGTGTCGAGGTCGCCGTTCCAGGAGAGGTAGCCGATCGCGCCACCGTAGGAGCAGCGCTTGACCGGCTCGAGCTCGTCGATGATCTGCATCGCCCGTACCTTGGGGGCGCCCGAGAGGGTGCCGGCGGGCAAGGCCGAGCGCAAGACGTCCATCGCCCCGACGTCCTCGCGCAGCGTGCCCGAGACCTGGCTGACGATGTGGAGGACGTGCGAGTAAGTCTCGACGACCATCAGCTCGTCGACGCTGACCGAGCCGTACTCGCAGACGCGGCCGAGGTCGTTGCGGCCGAGGTCGACCAGCATCACGTGCTCGGAGCGCTCCTTGGGATCATTGACGAGGCGCTCGGCGAGGCGGCGATCCTCCTCCTCATCCCCTCCCCGCGGGTAGGTGCCGGCGATCGGCCGCGTCTCGACCCGTCGGCCTTGCACCTTGACCAGCGGCTCGGGCGAGGCGCCGGCGATCTGGAAG
This sequence comes from uncultured Solirubrobacterales bacterium, assembly GCA_963698085.1. Classification (GTDB taxonomy): domain Bacteria; phylum Actinomycetota; class Thermoleophilia; order Solirubrobacterales; family 70-9; genus VRUE01. The sequence continues at coordinate 2,328,468 of OY969122.1, read as the reverse complement.
TCGCCGAACTCGAGGAAGTACATATAGGGCGAAGGGTTTACCGCGCGCAGGCCGCGGTAAACCGAGAAGGCCTCGACCGGCGCCGGCGCCGAGAAACGTTGGGAGGGCACGACCTGGAAGGCATCGCCGGCGTGGACGTAGGAGACGATCCGCTCGACCGCCGCTTCGAACTCCTCGCGTTCCATGCCGGAGACGAAGCGCGGCGGCTCGACGAGGGCGGGCGCCTCCGGCACGGGGACGGCGCCACGCAGCCGGTTGCGCACCTCGGCGATCGTCGCCACAGCGCGCTCGTAGGCGGCATCAATCCCGCCTTCGTCGTCGGCGAAGGCGCAGGACATGATCGTCAGCTCGTGGCGCAGGTGGTCGAAGGCGAGCAGGACATCGGTGATCATCAGCGCCATGTCCGGCAACCCAAGTGGGTCCGGATTGGGCTCGGCGAGCGGCTCGACAGTCCGCACCAGGTCGTAGCCGAAGAAGCCGACGGCGCCGCCGGCGAAGGGCGGCAGGCCCTCGACCGGGGCGAGCTGGAAGCGGGCGAGGCTGTCAGCAACGGCGGTGTAGGGATCTGGCGCCGGGCGATCCCCCCCGCCTGTCTCTGTCAGCAAACCGTCGCCCCAGCGCAGCACCGACCGTGGGCGGATGCCGACGAAGGAGTAGCGGCCGACCTGGCCCTGCTCCGCCGACTCGAGCAGGAAGCACGGCGCTCCCTCGGGCTCGCCGGCGCGCAACTTAAGGAAGGCGGAGACCGGCGTCTCGCAGTCGTCGACGAAACGTGTGCGCACCGGGACGACGTTGCCTTCGGCAGCTAGCGCACGCGCCTGCTCAAGACTTGGCTCGATCCGCAGCTCAGACGTGTCAGCCGCGACGGCCATTAAGGACCTCCATCACGGCCGACTGGGGAACCTCGCGCGAGGCCAGCAAGACGCTGAGGTGGTAGAGCAGGTCGGCCGCCTCTTCGGCGACGCGCTCATCGGACTCCTCGCGCGCCGCGCGGGCGACCTCCTCGGCCTCCTCCTCGACCTTCTCGCCGATCAGCTTGGGATCGTCAAGCAATTTCACGGTGTAGCTGCCCTCGGGCCGCTCGGCGGCGCGGCTGCGCAAGGTGCGCTGCAGCGCCGCCAACGCCTCGTGGGGGACGGGCGCCGGCTCGGCGCCGGCATCGAGCTCGCGGTAGAAGCATGAGCGCTCACCGGTGTGGCAAGCGGGCCCGGTCGGCTCGACCAGCGCGACGATCGCATCGCCATCGCAGTCGATCCGCAGCTGCCGCAGCTTCAGAACGTGTCCGGACTCTTCCCCTTTGTGCCAGATCTTCCCGCGCGAGCGGCTGAAGAAGTGCATCTCTCCAGTCTCGACCGTCAACCGCAAAGCCTCCTCGTTCGCATAAGCAAGCGTCAGCACCTCGCCGCTCTCAGCGTCTTGCGCGATGCATGGGACCAACCCAAGCTCATCAAAGCTCACCTGCTCGAACATCGAACAATCGTATTGGCAGGCGCGCGCGAGGGATGGGGACGCCCTCGAACGGGCGGATACTCAAAAGCGCGGCCTAATTAGGCCGCGCTTTGTCCGGGCGAGGGCGTCCCCATCCCCTCACTCGATACCCAGGCGATCCAGAAGTCCCTCGTCCCTTCGCCAGTGGCTGCGAACGCGCACCTTCAGCTCAAGGTGGACCTTGGTGCCGAGCTCTGCTTCCAGCGAGCTACGGGCAGCAGTTCCGATCTCGCTCACCTTTTTGCCGCCCTTGCCGATCAGGATGCCCTTTTGGGACTCGGTCTCCGCCCAGACCTCGGCGCGGACCGTTGCCAGACCGTCATCGCGCCGGTCGACCTCCTTCACGCTCACCTCAACCGAGTGCGGGATCTCGTCGCGGGTACGGTTGAGAACCTGCTCGCGGATCAGCTCGGCGAGCATCGTCTCGCCCGGCTGGTCACTGTGGTCCTCGGGCGGGTATAGGTACTCACCCTCGGGAACGAGCTCGCCCAGCCGCTCAACCAACCCCGCCAGTCCCTCGCCGCTGCGAGCGCTGATCGGAAAGACCTCGTCGACCCCCTCGAGCTCAGCCGCCTCTGCCAGCACGGGCACCAGCTGGTTGGGGCCGACCGTGTCGATCTTGTTGACCGCGCATATCGTCGGCAGCGCGCTGTCTGCCTCGACCAAGGCGCGGGCAATAAAGCGGTCGCCGGGGCCGATTCCTTGCTCGCCGTTGACGACCAACAGGGCTAGGTCTGAGTCGGCGAGCTCGCGCTCGACTCGGCTCTGCATGCGCTCGGTCAGCACGTCGCGCGGCTTCTGCACTCCGGGCAGGTCGATGAGGACGAGCTGGCGGCCGGCCGCGGTATCGGTGGCGATACCGCGGATCGCGCGCCGGGTGGTCTGCGGACGCATAGAGACGATCGCGACACGGCTGCCGACGATCGCGTTGACAAGGGTCGACTTGCCGACGTTGGGTCGTCCGGCGAGACCGACGAAGCCGGACCGCGTCATCGCAGCTCAGCCATCAGACGCTCCTGCAGGTCGAGCATCTCGCCCTGATCAACCTCGTGGTCCATGCCGCAGAGGTGCAGGGTGCCGTGGACGGCCGCCTCGGTCACATCGGAGCAGTGCTCGGGGCAGATCGCCACGTCGCCCAGCTCGCGCGGCCCCGCGGTCGGACCGGCGCCGTCGACGGGAAAGGCGAGCACATCGGTCGGCGCGTCCACGCCGCGATGCTCGCGGTTGAGCTCACGGATTCGCGCCGAGTCGACCAGCTCCACTGCCAGGTGCCCATCGGCGACACCCGCCGCGCTCAGCGTCGCCGCCACGGCATCGCGCAGCTCCTCCGGCACGTCGGCGAGGTCAACCGCCATCCGCCGCCGGTGGCTGCTCGCCCTGCTGGCGCTCGGCGTGCTCGCCGTAAGCGGCGACGATCTTCTGCACCAGCTTGTGGCGGACGACGTCCTCGCCGCCGAAGCGGACGAAGGAGATGTCCTGCACCTCACTGAGGATGTCGCGGACGACGACCAGGCCGGAGCGCTGGTCGGTCGGCAGGTCGATCTGGGTTACGTCGCCGGTCACCACCATGCGCGAGTTGAAGCCGAGCCGGGTAAGGAACATCTTCATCTGCTCGGGGCTGGTGTTCTGCGCCTCGTCGAGGATCACGAAGGAGTCGTTAAGGGTTCTTCCACGCATGAACGCCAGCGGCGCTACCTCGATCACGCCACGCTCGAAATAACCGTTGACCCGGTCGGGATCGAGCATGTCGTAGAGCGCGTCGAAGAGCGGCCGCAGGTAGGGATCGACCTTCGCCTGGATGTCGCCGGGCAGGAAACCCAGCCGCTCGCCGGCCTCGACCGCCGGCCGGGTGAGGATGATTCGCTGCACCTCGCGCTCGGCCAGGGCGTGTGCGGCCATTGCCACCGCGAGGAAGGTCTTGCCGGTGCCGGCCGGGCCGATGCCGAAGGTGATCGTATGGTTGCGGATCGAGTCGACGTAGCGTTTCTGGTTCAGCGTCTTCGGCGCGACCTTGGTGTTGCGGTGTCGCCAGACGACGTCCTCGAGGATCTCGGCCGGGCTCTCGTGCGCGTCGAGCGCCCCCGTCACCGCTTCGATCGTCCCCGGGGCGACCTCGTGCCCCTGCTCGATCAGATCGACCAGCTCGTCGACGACGGTTGCCGCGGTCTGGACGTCGTTCGAGTCGCCATCCAGGGTGAGGACGTTGCCGCGCAGGTGAAAGTCACAGTCAAGGCGCCCGCGCAACGCCCGCAGAACCGCGTCCTCGGAGCCGGCCAGCTCGGCGGCCACGCTGTTCTCGAGGGTCAGCTGTCTACGAGCCAAGTTTCTCTCGCACCGCCGTGCTGACCCGCTTGCCATCGGCGCGCCCACTGACCTTGGGCATCAGCGCCGACATCACCTGACCCATCTGCTTCTGCTCAGAGGCGCCCGTCTCAGCGACCGCGGCTTCGACCAGCTCGGCCAGCTCCTCGTCGGAGAGCTGGGTCGGCAGGTAGGCCTCGATCAGCTCGGCCTCGAGCTTCTCGGCGCTCGCCTGCTCGGCGCGATCGGCTTCGCTGTACGCATCGGCTGCCTCCAGCCGCTTCTTGCGCTCGCGCTGCAGCACGGCGACCTCGTCGCCCTTGCCCAGCTTGGCGTCCTGCTGCAGCGAGTCGACGATCATCCGCAGCGCCGCGGCACGCTCACGCTCGCCCGCTTTCATCGCCGTGCGCACATCGGCCTGCACCTGCTCGAGGACACTCATCGCACTAAGGGTAGTCGGCGGCGCCCAAGTCGATCCGCTCGATCTCTCCCAGCGGCATCTGCAGGAAGCGCGTGCCCAGCTCGCGGAAAGAGTCGACGTCGCCGCTGCAGAGGAAGCGGTACTCGCCTTCGCCGTCGGTCGAGCGCGCCAAATCGGCGGACACGAGCGTCCTCTGGGCGGCGGCGGCAACCGCGTGACCACCGCTGACCAGGCGCACGTCGCGGCCGAGGATGCGCTGCAGCATCGGCGCCACGAGCGGGTAGTGGGTGCAGCCGAGGATCAGCGTGTCCACTTCGGCTCGCTTCAGCGGAGCGCAGTAAGTGCGGGTCATCTCGACTATCCCTTGGTCGAAGTGAGAGCCGTCCTGGATGAATGGCGCCAGGTCGGGCGCCTCTACTTCAGTCACCTCAAGCGCCCTGCCCTGCGCTTCGAGGGCGCGGCGGTAAGCGCCGCTCTCGACCGTGTTCGGCGTCGCGAGCACGCCGACCCGGGCGTTGTCGGTGATCGCGGCGGCTATCTCGGCCTGCGGCTCGACCACCGGCACAACCTCGACGCCGCGCTCCGCGGCGACCTCGCGCACGACGTCGGTGCCGATCGAGGTCGCCGTGTTGCAGGCGATCACCAGCAACTTCGCGCCGTCCTCCAGCAGCAGCGTCGCAATCTCGCGGACCCGCTCACGCAACTGCTCCGGATCGCGCGTCCCGTAGGGAAACATCGCCGTGTCGCCGAGGTATACAAAGTCCTCCTCGGGCAGCGAGACCAGGCACTCGTGCAGCACGGTGAGGCCACCGACCCCAGAGTCGAACATCGCGATTGGCCGCGAGGCGTCTATAGAAATGGTTTGTACGACATGAAAAAGATCGCGACGACGACGATCAGACCGGCCAGGCCGCCGATTTTGCCGATCCGGTCGCTGAGCGACGTGAACTCATCGCTGAGGGTGTCGCCGGCCTTCAAGTCGCGTTCTGCCAGCTCCCGCGCCTTCTGAGTCTGCGGCTGGAAGAAGGCGTGCTGGAGACCAAAGAGGATGATGATCGCGAGAAAGCCGAGACTGATGAAGGCGTCGCCCGTCTCCCAGGGCCCGTCGATGAGCAGATAGATCCCTGCGAGCAGTAAGACAATCATTCCGGGGTTGACCAGATAGCGGTCACATTTCTGGACTCCGGCCAGGATGGCTGGCGTGGCCCGCGGGTACTGCGGCGCCACGGAGAAGAAGAGCGCATAGCCAAAGGTGGGTCCGAAAGCCAACACCACCGCAAGGATGTGGAGGAAGACGGCAATCTTGTAGCCCGGATCCACGATCGTCGCCAGCATCGGGGGAAACATATCCGCTAGCGGCGACGGAGTAGCAGCGCTGCCCAATCGCCGTTGTGGCGACGGTCGGCCTCGGTTAGACCGACAGGGACGAAGGCGGCTGCGATTTCGTCCAGCTCCGAAGGCAGTAGTCCAGAGCACGCCATGGTGGAGGGCCACGGGGGAGGGGTCGGCGGAGCAACAGCGGGGAGGCTCCGCCGACCCCTCCCCCGTTGCCCTCCCTCGTTCGCCAGCTGTTCTGCGACTACAGTCAGCACCGGCGCGGTCAGATTTGCCACGACCGTTGGCGCGAGCTCCGGCAGGCCGTCGCGCAGGTTCGTACGCTCAAAAGCGACCTCGACATTGTTGGTAGTTGCGTTGGCGGTTGCTGCTTCGATCGAAGCTGGCTCGTAGTCGTAGCCCGTGACCGGGTCCCAGCCTAGCTTGGCGGCGGCTATTGCGAGGACGCCGGAGCCGGTGCCTAAGTCGGTGAGCGGGCCGGTGGCCTCTCCTGCTTCGACCAGCTCGAGTAGGAGCTCGAGGCAGAGGCGGGTGGTTGGGTGGGCGCCGGTGCCGAAGGCTCGTCCGGGGTCGACGACTAGGTCGATTGCGCCCTCGCGGGGTGGCTCCCAGGAGGGGCGCAGCCAGAGTTGCTCGCCAACCAGCAAGGGCTTGTGGAAGTCCTGCCAGCGGTCGGCCCAGTCATCGGGAACCTGGGTCGCGACCAGCCCGACCAGGCCGCCGCCTGCGGCCGCCTCGATCTCGCCCAGCTCGGGCAGCTCGCCCTCGCCGCCGTAAATCGCGTACTCGACGTAGTCGCGACCGCGCTCCTCCTCGACCCCATTCGGCGCCAGCACGGTTAGCTCGGCCAGCACCTGCTCGGCCAGCTCGGGAACGCAGCGGACCGCCAGCCGGATCAACCGAAGGCTCTGCGCATGCGGCTGAAGAAGCTGTCGCCGTCGCCCTGGCGCGAGCGCAGGTTGCGGGGCTCCAACGTCTCGCCCAACTTCTCCGCCAGCTCGCGCTGCTCCTCGGAGAGCTCCTCGGGCACGATCACCTGAACCGCGACGACGAGATCGCCGGGTGGGCCGCCGTTTGCCCCCGGCATGCCGTGACCGCGCAGGGCGAATTGGCTGCCGGGCTGGATGCCGGCCGGCAGCTCGACCTCGCGCTCGCCCTCGTGGCTCGGGATTCTGATTTTGGCCCCCAGCATCGCTTCGACCGCCGAGATCTCAACAGTGTGGATCAGGTCCTGGCCGCGCATCGGCCCGCGCCGCACCTCGAAGCCGAAATTGCCGCCGAAGAACGCCTGGAAGATGTCCTCGACCGAGCCGAAGCCGCCGGGCGCGGCGCCAGCGCCGCGCAGGCCCTCATGACCATAGGCGTCGTAGGCGCGGCGGCGCTCCGGGTCGGAGAGCACCTCGTAGGCTTCCGCCGCCGCCTTGAACTTCTCCTCCGCCTCGGGGTCGTGGTTGTTGACGTCCGGGTGCAGCTCGCGAGCGAGGCGGCGGAAGGCCGTCTTCACCTCGCCCTTGTTGGCGTCGCGGGCGACGCCGAGGATCTCGTAGTAGTCACCTGGCATCAGCCGTAAACCGACTCGCAGTAGCGCGACAGCTCACGTGCCGCCCCGCGCACCGAAGCGATCGCCGTCGCGTAGTCCATCCGCAGCGGACCGACCACACCGACCGAGCCGAGGTTGCGGTGCGCAAGGCCGTAGTTGGCGCCGACGACGCTGACCGAGCGCAGCTCCGGCTGTGGGTTCTCGCCGCCAATCCAGAGGAAGACCGAGCGCTCGTCCAGGGTCGAACGCAGCATGCCGAGAACGCCGGCGCGCCGCTCCAGCGCGGTCATCAGCCGATCGGCGCGGGGCAGGTCGCCGCGGTGGTCGTCGGAGAGCAGCCGCGAGGCTCCCTCCATGTAGAGGCTCTCGCCGGCCTCCTGCTCGAGCTCGGTGAAGGCCGGGCCCAGGGTAGAGATAAAGCTTGCCTCGGTCGGCCCCAGCTCCGGATCGGTGAGGCGATTGGCGATCATGCGAGCACCGACGCTCATTCCGGCCAGCGACTCATTGAGGTAGCTGGACGCCCACTCGACCAAGCCAGGGTCGACGGGCCCCTCGAAATCGAAGACTCGCTTGGCGACCGCACCGGTCGAAGCGATCGCGATCGCCATCACCTTGGTCGGCTGCAAGCGCAGGACCTCGACCCGGTGGATCGTCGCAGTTGCCGGCGCCGGCGCCGTCGCGAGCGCCATCAGGTCGGTGACCTGGGCAAGCGCGACAGTCGTCTCACGCATCGCCTCGTCGATCTCGCGCCGCAGCCGCGACAGCTCCAGCTCGACGCCGGGGGCCGGCGGCGTGCCCGACTCGATCAGGCGGTCGACGTAGTAGCGGTAGCCGACCTCGGTAGGAACCCGCCCCGCCGAGGTATGCGGATGGGTCAGATAACCAGCAGCCTCAAGCCCCGCCAGCTCAGCCCGCACGGTAGAAGGGCCCCACTCAATCTCGCGACCCTCCGCAATCGCCTTCGAAGCCACGGGCTTGCCCGATGCGAGGTAGGCATCGACGACCAGCCTGAGAATCAACTCCTGTCGCTCGGAAAGCACGCTTGAAGTCTAGGAGGAGTGCCGGGTGACCCTCCCAAAACACTCAAGCGAGGCTCCCGCCGAGCGTTTTGGGAGGGGTCACCCGGCACTCCCCTGCTCCTAGAGCTCGACTTCCGCCTCAGCATTCCGAATCGTCTGATTCTCACCCTGCGCCGCGACCACGTCGATCACGGCCCTGCCATCATCAACCGATTTGACGGTGCCGGTAACCGCGATCTCGGTCTCCGGCGCCCCCATGCCGCGGAACTGGACAGAGAGCCGCTTCAGCGAGCCGGGATCTCCACCTGCCGCTTCGGTTGCCGCGCGGGCGGTCAGGCCCATCATGTAGAGGCCGTGCAGGATCGTGTTCGGCAGGCCAACCGCCTTGGCGAACTCGGGGTCGATGTGGATCGGGTTGAAGTCGCCCGAGGCGCCGGCGTAACGGTGCGGTAGGTACTTGTCGGGCGTCACCTTCAGCTCCGGAATCGGCTCTCCCGCGTTCAGCTCAGCCACCTCAGACCCCCCTCACGATGTTGGTCCAGGTGCCGCGCACGACCTCGGCGCCGTCCTGGTTGACCGAGACGGTCTCGAAGACGTAGAAGCCCTTGCCGTCCTTCTCGTAGATCTCGCGGCACCTCGCCGTGGTCGTGATCTCATCGCCCGAGCAGGCGGGCTCGCCCCACTCGAACTTCTGCCCGCCGTGCACCATCGCGGCGAAGTTCATCCCCACCTCGGGGTCGAACATCGCCGGCCCCAGCGCCGGCGCGCTGTAGACAACGCAGAACATCGGCGGCGCCACGACGTCGCGGTAGCCGGCTGCCCTTGCGGCCTCGCGGTCGAAGTGAACCGGGTTCTCGAGCCCGATCACCCGTGCGTACTCACCGATCTTCTCCTTGCCCACCTCATACGTGGTGGCGGGCCACTCCTTGCCTATTGCCTCAGTCTTGATGCTCATAGCGGCGGCAGTCTAGAGGGACCGGGGAAAGGGGGTCGGGCACCTCTCCCAAAACACTCCAGCGAGGCTCCTGCCGAGCGTTTTGGGAGGGGTGCCCGACCCCCTACTCGTCGATCTGGAGCACCGCCAGGAAGGCCTCCTGGGGGACCTCGACCCGCCCGACCTGCTTCATCCGCTTCTTGCCTGCTTTCTGCTTCTTCAACAGCTTGTTCTTGCGGGTTACGTCACCGCCGTAGAGCTTCGCGGTGACGTCCTTGCGCAACGCCTTGACCGTCTCGCGGGCGAGGATGTTGGAGCCGATCGCGGCCTGCACCGGCACGTCGAAGAGCTGTCGCGGGATCGTCTTGCGCAGCCGCTCGACCAGTCGCTTGCCCTGCTCGTAGGAGAAGTCGCGATGGACAATGATCGAGAGCGCGTCGACCTTGTCGCCGGCGAGCAGAATGTCGACTTTGACCAGGTCGGAGGCCCGGTTGCCGATCGGCTCGTAGTCGAGTGAGGCGTAGCCGCGGGTCGAGGACTTGAGCAGGTCGAAGAAGTCGAGGACGATCTCGGCCAGCGGCATGTCGTAGCGGATCTGCACCCGCTGCGGGCTCAGGTAGTGCATGTCGACGTGGGTGCCGCGGCGGGCCTGGCAGAGCTCCATCACGGCGCCCACTTGCTCGGACGGAGCGATGATCGTGGCACGGATGTAGGGCTCTTCGATCGCCTCGATCGTGCCGGGGTCGGGCAGCTCGGTCGGGCTGCGAACCTCCACCCGCTCGCCACTGGTTTTGTGGACTTCATAGCGGACGTTCGGGGTCGTCGACAGCAGGTCGAGGCCGTACTCACGCTCCAACCGCTCGCGCACGATCTCCATGTGGAGCAGGCCGAGGAAACCGCAGCGGAAACCGAAACCGAGCGCCTCAGAGGTCTCCGGCTCCCAGGACAGCGCGGCGTCGTTGAGGGCCAGCTTCTCGAGCGCGTCGCGCAGGTCTTCGAAGCGGTCGGTGTCGATCGGGAAGAGCCCGCAGAAGACCATCGGCCTGACCTCGCGGTAGCCCTCCAACGGATCGGCGGCCGGTCGCCCGAGGGTCGTAAGCGTGTCGCCGACGCGCAGCTTGGCGACATCCTTGATGCCGGTGATCAGGTAGCCGACGTCGCCCGCATCCATCTTTTGCACGCCGGTCATCGCCGGCCGGAAGAAGCCGATGTCGTCGATGTCCGCCTCGGTGCCGTTCTGCATTGCCAAGATCCGCTCGTGCTTGCGGAAGGTGCCGTCGACCATCCGCACGTAAGCGATCACGCCGCGGTACTGGTCGAACTCGGAATCGAAGATCAGCGCCCTGGTCGGCGCCTCGGGCTCCCCCTTCGGCGCCGGCACCCGCGCGACGATCGCATCGAGCACCTCGATCACCCCCTCGCCGGTCTTGGCCGAGATCCGCAGCGCTTCGGAGGGATCGCCGCCGATCAGGTCGGCAATCTCCCCCGCCACCCGATCGGGCTCGGCGCCAGGCAGGTCGACCTTGTTGATCACCGGGATCAGCTCCAGCCCGTTCTCGATCGCTAAGTAGGTGTTGGCGACGGTCTGCGCCTCGACCCCCTGGGCGGCGTCGACGACCAGCAGGGCGCCCTCGCAGGCGGCGAGGCTGCGCGAAACCTCGTAGGAGAAGTCGACGTGACCGGGCGTGTCGATCAGATGCAGGTGGTAGGTCTGCCCGTCGGAAGCCGTGTACTCGACCCGCACGGCCTGAGCCTTGATCGTGATCCCGCGCTCGCGCTCGAGGTCCATCGAGTCGAGCATCTGGGCCTGCATTTTCGCCGGATCGACCGCCCCGGTTATCTCCAGGATGCGGTCGGCCAGGGTCGACTTGCCGTGGTCTATGTGGGCGATGATCGAGAAGTTGCGGATGTGGTCCATCGGCGGAGGGAGTATGGCGGGCGCTGTCGGCTGGCGGGTCCTGTCGCGGCGGCCCTCCCCCATGTGCTCGGACTCGCTTCGCGAGCCCTCCGCTATGGGGGACCCCCGCCACCGCGCCACCCGCCAGAGGAACGCGATACCTACACACCGATGGACACCCCGCGTACCTCCTCAGCTGAAGCTAGGGACGAAAGGCCTCGCCGCCCCTACACGACGCTGGGTCCAGTGGCCCTTTTAGCTTGAACACGACCGTCGGGGGCGTGCGCAAGATTGGCGTTGCTCTCAAGCCTTCGGTCCAGCGGGTTGAGTCTGGGTAGGGGGGCTTTCCTTTTTCTATGCGGTCGCGGGTGGTTAGTACGTAGTCGTAGTGGCCGGCGTTGAGGAGGTGGCGCCATTGCTTGCAATTGGTCGGGGCGGTGAAGCCTCCGTGGGGTTGCTCTTCGCCTATGTACTGGACGTGGTTGGCGAGGTCGGTGCCGTAGAGGGGGTACTGGCGCGTGCTGGTGGTGGCTATGCGGGCGCCGGAGATCGGGTCTGCCCATTTGAAGGCGGCGTTGAGACCGGGGGCGGCGAAGGTGGGATTCGCGTAGCGGTTCTCGAGGTAGTGGCGCTGGACCGGATAGCCGATTGCGATCGCGGCCAGCAGAGCCAACGCTGCCAGCGGCCCGCGGGTCCTGTCGTGGGGTGGGGCCCCCGGACGGTGCTGGGTTTTTCGCCAGAGGAGGGGGCGTCTACTCGCTGAGCGAGTGGGGCGAAAAACGGGACGCCGCGCCTTACCGGGGGCCCCACCCCACGCCACCCGCGGGAGCAGCGCCGCCGGGAGAATGGCCAATCCGAGGACGAGAGCTGGGGCGAGGTAGCGAAGTCCTGACTCGAAGCCCCTCGGCATCCCCTCCGGACCGGAGGCGGAGGTCGGAGCGATCAGCCAGGCGACGATGACCGCGATCCCGACGCAGCCCACGAGCGGCAACACCCGATCGCGGTCGAGGTTTGTCTCGCTATCCGGTACAAACCTCGACCGCAGTGCCGAGAGTCCGCGTGGGCCGATGAGGCAGAGAAGGAGTCCGGCCAGGGCCAACGCCGCAACCAATGGCCAGAGCAGCGTCAAGCCGTCGTGAAGACCCGGCAGGAACCAGTCCGACCAGACCGCACCGTCGAAAACATAGCCAAGCACGCTGTGCCCTTCCCGTCCTCCAAGCGCTTGATCAGGTGCCGGCAGTGAGATCGGCCCGATCGAGTCGAACCAGGGCAACGGGTTGCCGCTGTGAGCCAGGTTGCGCAGGTACCAGTAGGCACCTCCAGCCAGTGCGGCAAGCCCCGCTGCCGCCAAAGCCCGCCAGCGCCCGCGGGAAGGTGCAAAGAACGCAAGCCCAAAGACGAGAACAGCAGCAGGTAAGAGGAAGTTGAGCTTGGTGCCGGCAGCGAGGCCCACGGCCAGGCCAGCGACCACTAACGGGCCCAGGTCCACGCTGAGAGGATCGCGATGCTCGGAACCCTCCCCCCCTACCTGCCCGTTTTTCTGTGCCCCCCAAGCATTCAGCGCAACCGCAACTGCAGCAAGTAGGAAGAAGATCCCGACGATGTCATTACGCGCCTCCCCAGCTTGATCTGAAAGCACAGGCAAGCTCAGCGCAACGGCGCCCAGCGCAAGCGACCATGGCGCCACCCGATACGGCCTCCCGATGCACCAGCAAGCGACCAAGCAGCCGATCAACCAACCGAGGTTCAGCAGCGGCGAGAACACATCTCGATCGAACGCCAGCATCCCAAGCCCGTGGAAGATCTCGGCATCGGCTGGGTAGAACCAGGCAAGGAACTGCGGTGCGATGAAGTGCAGATCCCAGGTGTTCCCGCTCTGAGCGAACCCCGCCGCGAATGGCCCGTGGTACCAAGTCGAATCGAACCCGGTCATCCCTGTTCCGAGCTTCACCCGCACCTCCGCCCCGAACTTGACGATTACCACCGCAGCCACCGCCAGCGCAATCACGGTCGCGACGCTCGGCTTTCGAGAGGGAGGGTGGGGGTGTCCCTCTGGCGCAGCGGCGTCCTGTTTTTCGCCCTGACCGCTCGGCGAGAGAGACCCGCCGCCCGGCGAAAAACCCAGCAAGCCGGAGGGACACCCCCACCCTCCCCCAACGCTCAGCCGTAGCCCCAAGCCGACCGCCCCAATGCCGACGAGATACGGCAAGGGCTCGAACAGCCCAAAGCTGCCGAGGATCTCCGCGGTCCAAATCAGCAGAGCGAGGGCAAGGACAGCGGTAGCGAGATGCGCGGGTGCTCCCGTGAAAGCTGGAAGGAGTCGAACCTTCAGTGCATGCGCGCCAAGCGTCGCGAAGCCGGCGAGCAGGGCTAACTCCAGGACACCCAGCAGATAGCGCGGCAAGTCGAGCATCTAGCGGCGACGGACGAGCCGCATTACCTGCTCCAGCTCGGCGACGCGAAGCAACTTGGCAACACCGACGTAGACCAGGCCACCGACGGCCAAAGCCGTGCCGAGAGAGGCGATTTGGCCGAGTAGGCCGCGGCCGAGGGCGTCGTCGAGGACCTCCCAGATTCCGTAGCTGACGGCTGCGAGCACAGCCGATGCTGCTGAGATCCGAATGCCGGCATCGAGCAAGCGGCCCAACTCCAGACCGCCCAGCAGCCGGCGCAGGATGATGCCCTGAGCGACGACGCTGAGGATCGTGGCGATTGCGGTCGAGGCGACGATCCCGCCCACGCCAAGGTGGTAGAGGCCGAGCGCCGCGAGCGCCGTGACGGCGAGGTTGGCGGCGGCGATTGCGGTCGGCAGCCAGGGTCGCTGCAGGCTGAAGAAGGTGCGGGTGAGGAGCAGGAAGAGGCCGTTGGCGGGGAGCGAGAAGGCGAACCAGAAGAGCGCAGTGGCAACGACGGTCGTCTGCTCCGGGGTGAACTCACCGCGCTGGTAGACGAGCCGGATCATCGGCTCGGAGAGAACCAGGACCGCGGCAGCGGCGGGCAGGAGGATGAAGAGGATCTGACGCATCCCGTTGGCCATCGTCGCCCGCAGGTTGTCGTGCTCGCCGCGCGAGGCGAAACGAGCCAGGGTCGGGAAGAGGACGGTCGCGATCGCCACCGAGAAGATCCCCTGCGGCAGCTGGTAAATACGGAAGGCCTTGTCGATCGCCGCCGGCGCCTGGTCGCTGACGAGGCTGCCAAAGAGGCTGTTGATCAGCAGGTTGAAGTTGATCAAGCCGAGGCTGATCGTCACCGGCAGCATCAGCAGCAGGACGCGGCGCACGTCGCGGTTGCGCCAGTCGAAGCTCCAGGAGAACTTGAAGGGCGTGTTGCGGAGATCGAAGATGACGATTCCGACCTGGACCACCGTGCCCGCCAGGACGCCGATCGCGTAGGCGTAGATCCGATCCTGGCCCTCCAGCGAGGGAACGATCGCGACCAAGCAGGCGATGATCGTCAGGTTCCAGAAGAGCGGCGAGATCGCAAAGGCGCCGAAGCGGTCGTAGCTGTTGAGGATGCCGACGACGACACCGCTCATCCCGAGCAGGACCAGGATCGGGAAGAGGACCTGGGAAAGGGCCACCGTGAGGTCGAGGATCGCCCCCTCGAAACCCGGCGCGAAGAGCGGCATGATCAGCGGCGCGCCGATCACGAAGAGCGCCGTGATCGCGCCGAGGACCGCGGTGACCAGCAGCAGCATGGTCGAGGCGAGCCGGAAGGCCTCGCGGTAATTCTTCTTCTCGAGCTGCTCGGTAAAGATCGGGACGAAGGCGGGCTGCAGCGCGGCGTCAGCGAAAAGGGCGCGGATCAGGTTGGGAACCTGAAAAGCGATCGTGAAGGCGGACATCGGGCCGCTGATCCCGTAGTAGCCGGCGGCGACGATCTCACGGCCGAGGCCGGCGACCCGCGAGGCCGCAGTGGCGACCGAGAAAAACGCGGTCGAGCGAGCGATCCGCCCGGAGCGGCGCTCAGGCTCGGTATAGTCCGGCGCCGCACTCATGGCGAACATAGCCTCACAGAAGAAGCGCATCCTACGCAGCGAGCGCGAGCGAACCGAGAACCGGCTCTTGACGAGCACGGTCAAGACCTATTTCCGGCGGCTCGAGAGCGCCGTCGAGGGTAGCGACGCCGCCGCGATCGAGGTCGAGCACAAGGCTCTGGTCTCGCGCATCGACAAGGCGATCCAAAAAGGCGCGATGCACAAGAACACGGGTGCGCGCAAGAAGGCCAAAGCCGCCCGTATCTCAGCCAGCGCGGCTAGGTAGTCAAGCCGGCGCGCCAGCAGCGGCGCGCAGTGCCAAAGTGAGTGCCAACTCGTCGCCGTAGTCGGCACCGCCGCGGCACCAGACCTCGAGATCGGCGAGCGCGATCGTCGCCTCCTGCAGCTCATCGACCTCGACGTTCTGCAGCCTGGCGACCAACTGCTTCGCGGCGTAAGGATGCATGCCGAGGCTCGACTCGACTTGCTTTGGCGGCGACCCCGACTCCAACATCGCTGCCGCGGCACAGGCTTTGCGCAGACGCGAGGCGAGGCCATAGATCAACCCGGTGACGTTCTCGCCCTGGGCGATCAGCCGCTCGCCGATGCGCAGTGCAGCCGCCGCATCGCGTTCGAGCAGGGCATCGGAGAGAGCCCAGACCGCCGCCTCAGAGGTGTCGGTGATCATCGCCTCCAGGTCTGCCGCACCCACCTCACCCCCGTCCCCTGCCCAGAGCGCAAGGCGTTCCAGCTCGTTGTGGAGGCGCTGCGGGGACGCTCCCATCCGGTCCACCAGCATGCGCGCCGCGGCAGGATCGAGGCGAAAGCCAAGCCGCTTCGCATCGCCTACCAGGACACGCGGCATCTCCCTTGCCTTCGGCGCCTCAAACGCGTGGATCTCCCCTTTCGCGGCTTTCACCGCGGCAACCAGCTTCGGCGGGGCTTTGGCGCGGGCGATGAGGACGATGCTGAGGTCGGGGGGCAGCTCCGCAAGCGCCGCGGCGACAGCATCCAGCTGCGAGTCGCGCCAGCGCTCGACCCCATCGGCAAGCAGGTAACGACGTGACTCGGTCAGCGACATTGCCGGGATTGCCGTCAGCAGGCCTTCGTGATCGGGCGCGCCGCGACCCTCGCCGGGCTCAAAGACCTGCAACGAGGCAGCGCCCCCGTCACGCTCGGCCCGCGCCCGCAGGCGTGCCCGAGTTGCATCGATCTTGGCACCGTCGGTGCCGGCGATCAGATAGAGCGAGCGCATCTCCTCGGCCACGGGCCGAGTCTAGCCAGAGGAGTCCTAGTCGTCGTGGTGGTCGGAGCCTTTGCCACTGCGCCCGTAGGCGTGGCCTCGTCCGCTACTCCAAGGGGGAACCGAGGATTCGTCCGGCGTATCCGAGCTCGCAACCACGGGTGGACTGGCCGGCTCGCTGTCGACTGGGGGAGGCGGCGTCGAAGGAGCCGGCTCAGCGGTAGGCGAATCGGCAGGCACAACCGCTACCTGCTGGGGCTGCGTGGCAGTCGGGGGTGGACCGGGCGCCGCGGGGACACCCTCGCCGGCTGACTGGGGCTTCGCCGGAGCGGAGGGCGCTACGACAAACTCTGCAGATCCAGTGGGACTAGCTGCTGGACTCGGACTCGGAGCCGGTGCTCCTCTCTCGCCGGTCGAGTCGCCGCCATCGAAGCGTCTCCCCTCGGGCCCCGGCTGGGGGGCCTTCGCCTGCGCCTGTCCGGTTAAGGCCTCGGCCTCGCCGACGCTTTGATGTCGTGGTGGGATCTGCGGGATCGAGCTGCCGGCCACCAGCGGCCACTCCTGGTTCATGGCGAGAGCGACGATCGCAAGGCCGACTGCGGCGGTCGCCCCGAGCAAGGCCAACGTTGTGCTGCGCGCCCGCTCCAGGAGGCCTCCGCCCAAGACGCTCGGCCGTCCTGGTGATCGCAGCCATCGATGTCCGCGCTTGTAGTGCACCGCTACGTCCATCGGCCGCCGCGCTTCAGCCGGCAAGGCCGAGAGCGACATAGCCCCAATATCGATTCGTCGATTCGTTTAGTTCCGTGCCTGAGGGACGCACGATCGAGCTCATGGTCCGGTGCTCACCTGGATCGAGTTGCCCGTCACCTCCAGCACGACAGTGCCGTCAAGGTCGGTGCGCAGAGTGCGCACGCCGTGGCTGGCAAGCGTCGCCAGCGTCGCCGGAGCCGGGTGGCCAAAGGGATTCTCGACGCCGACCGAGATCACTGCGAGGTGTGGCCGGGCGCGATCGAGCAACTCGGCGAGGCCGGTGTCCTCGCTGCCGTGGTGGGCGAGCTTGAGTACGTCGATCGGGCCGGGGTCAAGCGGCACCGCCTCGGCCTCCGCATCGGCCGCCAGCAGCATCGAGAAGCGGCGCCAGCGGGCCCGCAGGACGACAGCGAGCTGGTTGGGATCATCGACCCGGTCCAGCCCGGAAAGCAACTCCGCCGGCGGCCAGAGGACATCGAGCCGCAGCCCGCCGGAGCGAAGCTCGCTACCGCGCGCCAACTGCTGAGGCCTGACTCCGGCCGCGGTCGCCGCCTCGATCGTCTCGCCACCCGCCACGCCGTAAAGAAGCCGTCCCACCGGTATCGCACCGAGCAGCTCGTGGATCGCGCCCGCGTGGTCGGACTGGTCATGGGTCACGACGGCGGCGCCGAGCCGGTCGACCCCCGCTGCACGCAGCTTCACGGCGAGCCCAGCCCCGGGCGGGCCGCTGTCCACGAGCACGGCGGGCGCTCTTGGTGGCTGCAGCAGAATCGCATCGCCCTGGCCAATGTCGAATACCGAAATTCGCAGCCCCACAGGCGGACCGAGGGCCGGACCAGCGCCCCCGCCGGCGGGCCAGGCGAGGGCGAGCGCCGCGAGGCAAAGCGCCAGTCCCGCCAGTCCCATCCGAGCGATCGCATTTCCGCTTCGCTCCCCAGCAGACTTGCTCTTCAGCCGGCGTCTATGACCAAGATGCGGACCGAAGACCGCCGCGGTCGCGATCAGGACGTACGTTGCGAGGAGCCCGCTGCCACCTAGCCGCACGTGGGGGTACGCCCAGCTCGGCCGGCCACACCAGGCGGCCACCTCGGCTATGTAGGCCAGCAGAAGGGCGTTGAGCCTATTGAGAGGCTCGACTGGAAAGCCCGGAACTTGTCCAGCTGCCCCGGCCAGCATCCCCAGCCACATCGCCGGTGCCACCGCCGGCAGCGCCAGCAGATTGGCGGCGAGGGTGAGGATCGGAATCGCCTCAAAGTGGAAGGCGATCAACGGCGCGGTCGCGATCGTGGCGGCGATCGTCATCGCCGCTCCCTCGACGAGCGGGCGCCGCCAGCCGCGGCTGCCGAGTTGCCCACCGATTGCCCTGCGCAGCGGCGCCGCGAAGAAAAGGATTCCCAAGACCGCGGCGAAGCTGAGTTGCCAGCCGACGTCAGCGCCGATCCTGGGCTCGACGGCGAGCAGAACGATGGCGGCGAAGATCAGCGCGTAGAAGCGCGAGGCGCGGCGCCCGGCAAGGGTCGCGATCAGGCTCAGCGCGCCCATGATCCCGGCGCGCTGGATCGAGGCACCCGCTCCCGCCAACGGAACGTAGACCGCGATCAGGCCGAGTAGCCAGACGAGGCGGGTGCGCAGCGGCATCCCGAGCGCCGCCAGCACCGGCATCGCCAGCAGGCCGAGCAACGCCACGTTCTGACCCGACACCGCCAGCAGGTGGCTCAATCCGGAGCGACGAAAGTCCTCGCTCGTCTCCGCGTCGATCTGCTCGTCCTCGCCGAGCACGAAGCCGCGCGCCAGCGCCGCCTCTCGCGTCGGCATCCCCCTGCCCAGCGCCGCCTCGGCGCGGTCGCGGATCTCGCCAGTGTGGGAAAGCGTCAGGGCGACGGCCGCCGCGGCCAGGAGAAGCGGCGCGGCCAGGCCCGTGGAGCGCATCGGCGCTAGGGCTGCAGCCGGGCCCGCAGCGACTCCATCGTCGCCGGGCCGATGCCGCTCACCTGGTCGAGCTGGTCGACGGAGGCGAGGCCGCCGTGCTGATCACGGTATTCGACGATCTTGCCGGCAGTTACCGGGCCGATGCCGTCGATCGTTTCGAGCTGCTCGACCGTGGCGCCGCCGAGGCTGATCGGCCCGTCTTCCGCCCCGGGGCCCGCGCTCGCAATCGCTCCGTCCGATCCGCGCTCGGGCACCATCACCTGCTGACCATCGGTCAGGCGGGCCGCCCGGTTTATTCCTTCCAGCAGCGCCCCATTTGCTGGCCCACCGGCCCGACTGATCGCGTCAACTACCCGGGCGCCCGCTGGCAATCGGTAGACACCGGGCCGCTGTACCGCCCCGGAGACGTCGATGACGATGTCGGTGCCGCCGTCGATCCTCAGGCTGAGGTCACCCCCGCTATCGCCCGAGGAGGCAGCCACGGGTGCAACGACCTCGCCACCCTCGGCCCGGATCGCGCGAGCGCCGACCAACAGCAAGGCGACAGCAACGGCGCCGTAGGCGATCAGCTGGGAACGGGACAGGTCCGGCACGACGCCGACCGTGGCGGATCTCAGCGCGCGAGTGGCGCGCAGAAATCAAAAAATCCGAAACTCAACTGAGTCGTTCCAGGCAAGCAGGTCGGGGGATGCAGGGAGGGCGGCGAGGGGAGCGCACTCCAGTGCGTGATCCGAGCCAACCGACCGAAGACCCCGAGATGCGCCGCCTGGAACGGCTCAGTCGTCGTCGTAGCCGGAGACCTCGGCAAGCTGATCGGAGTACAGCTCGGCCGCGGCAACGGGAGGCGACTGCACCGAGACGCAGGCAAGCTCCTCCTCGCCGTTGTTGGCGATCGAGTGGTCGGTGGCGGGCGGGACAAGGATCAGATCGCCCTCCCCCACGCCCTGGGTGTCGCCGACGACAGACATCGTGCCAGCGCCGCGGACGACCACGTAGACCTGCTCGGCCTCCTCGTCAGAGCGAAAGGTCTGCTCCGCTCCGGCGGGGATCTCCAGCCAGGTCACCGACATGTTGCGGGCGCCGAGCTGGCCGGCGTCCATCAGGGCGTGGTACCGAAGTCGGTGCCACTCCTCGGCGGGCGCCTCTGCAAGTCGTCTCACCAACATGCGGGCGCTTTGTACCAGAAAGGGGAGCCTGAACCGTGAGAACTCAGCGAACTACCAGGTTCACGAGCTTGCCGGGCACGACTATCTCCTTGACCACCTGCTTGCCGTCAAGGTGGCGGCGCACCTTCTCGCTCTCGCGGGCAAGGGCCAGCAGCTCCGCTTCCGGAGCATCGCTGGGAGCCTCGATCCTGTCGCGCAGCTTGCCGTTTACCTGGACCACGAGGGTGACGGTGTCGCTGGTGAGCAGCCCGGGGTCGGCCAGCGGCCAGGGCACCTCCCAGATGCGACCTCCCTGGAGCCGCTCCCACACCTCGGCCCCCAGGTGTGGGGCAAAGGGAAAGATCAACGAGGCGGCTGTCGCCGCCGCGAAACGGACGGTCGCGACGCCGGCTGGGTCCCCGTAAAGATCGTCCTTGATCCGGTAGGTCTCGTTGACCAGCTCCATCACCGCGGCGATCGCGGTGTTGAACTGGAAGCCGCGCTCGAAGTCACGTCCCACCTTGTCGATCGCCCAGTGGGCCTTGGCGAGTAGCTCGCGGTCCTCTCCCTCGGCGCCGCTCGGGTTGCCTCCACTACCACCCTTCGCCTCGACCTCCTCGCAGAGCCGCCAAAGCCTCGCGAGGAAGCGCTGCACCCCCTCCACCCCCTCGTCGGACCAGTCGCCGCCGCGCTCGGGAGGGCCCATGAAACAGACGTAAGTGCGGGCGGTGTCGGCCCCGTAGCGCTCGACGTACTCGCCGGGGCTGACCGTGTTGCCCTTCGACTTCGACATCTTGGCCCCGTCGCGGGTGATCATCCCCTGGGTGAAGAGGTTGGCGAACGGCTCCTGCACCAAAAGGTAATCGAGGTCCGCCAGCGCCTTGGTGAAGAAGCGTGCGTACATCAGGTGCAGGATCGCGTGCTCGACCCCGCCGATGTACTGGTCGACGGGGAGCCAGTGGTCCGCCGCGGCCCGGTCCCAGGCGACCTCCCCGTTTTTCGGATCGAGGTAGCGAATGAAGTACCAGGAGGAGTCGACGAAGGTGTCCATCGTGTCGGTCTCGCGCCGGGCGGCGGCTCCGCAGCGCGGGCACTCGGTGGCGACCCACTCCTCGGCGGCCGCCAGCGGGCTGCGGCCCTGCGGCGCGTAGTCATCGACCTCGGGTAGCTCGACCGGGAGCTGATCGTCCCGCACCGGGACGATGCCGCACTCCTCGCAGTAGACGATCGGGATCGGAGCACCCCAGTAGCGCTGCCGCGAGACCAGCCAGTCGCGCAGCCGGTAGTTGACGGCGGGTTCGCCCCGCCCTTCCTGCTTCAGCCAGGCGACGATCTCCTCGTAGGCCTCGCGGTTGTGCTTGCCGTCGAAGCGGCCGGAGTTGACCATCGGCCCATCCCCGGGGTAGGGCAACCCGTCCTCGTCGCGGGCGACCTCTGGATCGGAGCCCTCGATCACGCGCTTGATCGGCAGCTCGAAAGCGCGGGCGAACTCGTAGTCGCGCGTGTCGTGCGCGGGCACCGCCATGATCGCGCCGGTGCCGTACTCCATCAGCACGTAGTCGGCGACGAACATCGGGATCTCCTCGCCGTTGACCGGGTTGACGACGCTGCGGCCGAGCGGCACGCCGGTCTTGGGGCGGTCCTCGTCGCCGCGCTCCTCCACTGACTCGCGCGCGACCCGGTTGACGTACTCGCGCACCTCGTCCTCGACCGGCGTGCCGGCGACGAGCCGCTCGAGCTCGGGGTGCTCGGGGGCGAGGACGAAGAAGGTTGCGCCGAAGAGCGTGTCGGGGCGGGTGGTGAAGACCGGGAAGTCGAGGTCGAGCTCCTCGCAGCGGAAGCTCACCTCGGCCCCCTCGGAGCGGCCGATCCAGTTGCGCTGCATGGTGACGACGTGCTCGGGCCAGGACTCGAGCAGGTCGAAGTCGGCGAGCAGCCGCTCGGCGTACTCGGTGATCTTGAAGAACCACTGCTCCAGCCGACGTTGTTCGACCGGCGTGCCGCAGCGCTCGCAGCGCCCGTCGACGACCTGCTCGTTGGCGAGCACCGTGGCGTCTTTCGGGCACCATTGCACCGGTGCCTCGTCGCGGTAGGCGAGGCCGCGCTCGAAGAGGCGCAGGAAGATCCACTGCGTCCAGCGGTAGTACTCGGGCGTGTGGGTGGCGAGCTCGCGCGACCAGTCGATCGAGATCCCCCACTCGCGGAACTGGCGGCGGAAGGACTCGATCGAGCGCTCGGTTGCGGTGCGTGGTGGCTCGCCGGTCTTGATCGCGTTGTTCTCCGCCGGCAGGCCGAAGGAGTCGTAACCCATCGGGTGGATCACCTCGAAGCCGTGGCGGCGACGGAAGTGGGCGATCGCGTCGCCTACCGCGTAGCACTTGAGGTGGCCGACGTGAGGCTCACCCGAGGGGTAGGGCAGCATCTCCAGCACGTAGGACTTCGGCTTCTCGCCGTCGTAGCCGGGTTGACCTGGGTTGGCGACCTCCCAGGTTGACTCCTCAGCCCATAGCTGCTGCCACTTCGCCTCGATTGCCTTTGCTTCGTATCCGGCCATGGGACGGCGATCTTACGAGCGGCGCCGGGTCAGACGCAGGCCGGACCAGGTCTCGTCGATCGCGCAGACCTTGGTGTCGACCATCCCGGTGGCGAGGGTGAGGTCGCGGATCGGCTTGCCCGAGTACCCGGCGGTCATAGTTCAGGCGCTGCGCGGTGGTGGCCGCAGGCCCCAGAGGGAGACGGCCGCCCAGACCGTCTCCAGCAGCAGGAAGCCCCACTGGCTCTCCTGCCAAGCGAGGACCGCGAGGATCACCGAGCCGACGAAGTTGAGGACGAGGTAGAGCCGCGAGTGCGGGTCCATAGCCCCGAACTGCGCCGCGGCGAAGGCAACGAGGATCAGCAGGGCGCCGACGATCTGTACGAGCTGGTCCAAAGCCCGACGAGCGTACTGAGCCGTGACCCGGTCAGAAGGTGGGCGATATCGCCTCGAGGACGCGGGGCCAGATGTAGACCTCGATCGTCGCCGCGACGACAAGCACCGGGATGGCGAGCGCGACGGTGATGAACGTGGCCGCCAGGAGCTGGTTCCACTCACCGCGCCGGCTTGCAATCAGCCAGGCGGCGAGGGGAAGGAAGAGGGCGGTCAGCTCGGGGAGCGCGTGCGGCAGCACGCTGAGGATGAGGGCGGCGTGGGAGATCTCGAGCTGGAAGGAGATCGTCGCGCCCTGGAAGCCGAGATAGAGGGCCTGGGTCAGCAGCGAGAAGAGGGTCACGGCGGCGACGAAGAGGATCGCGAACTCCCCCGCCTTGACGTGAATCCACCGTGAGAGGCCGGTGCGCTGGGCGGCGGCGATCGGCATTGAGGCGCCGGCTATGAAGCCGGCGACGCAGGCGGTCGCGTGCAGGGCCAGGACCAGTGAGTTTCGCCAGAGGATCGGCAGCATGTCCGCCGGGCTGGTGGACTCGGTCAGCCCGGGCATGTGGATTGGGGTCAGGTCTGGCGTCAGCAGGCCGGCAACGACCCAGACCGCTCCGAGCAGGGCGAGCGCAATCGCCAGGCTGAGGACGAGCCAGTCGCGCAGGACCGGTCCCGGGTGGCCGTTCCAGGCCTCGATCGCCTCCCGCGTGTCCTGCATCCCGTGCGAGAACACGTGCTCGTTGGCGGTATTCATCGACCAATCATCGGCAGCCGCTGCCGAGTCCCTGAGTACGCTGCCGGGCATGGACGGGGTCGGCTCGGGGGAGCCTGGGAACGGAAGCTGGATTCGCCGCCGGCGATGGTGGCTGATTGGCGGGAGACCCTCGAGTTCAACACCACCGAGATGGGGTTTCCGGCAATTGCAACGTTGCCACTCGAGTGGGCGATCGGCGCGCGTATAGACGCCGACTGGGACAGCCTCGATGCCCTCCAGCACGGCGAGGACTTCCAGCTGCCGATCCTGCTCTTCCACGGCGACGACGACAAGGTCGTGCCGCTCTCGACCAGCGAGGATTTCGCCGCCGAGCTACCCCGCTGGGTGAGCTACCACCGCGCACCCGAGGCCGGGCACTGCGAGGGGTGGAACGTCGGCCCAGGCCTCTACGAACGCCGGCTCAACAGATTTCTCGCTCGCGTCGCAGGCGGACCCGAGGACACCGACCTCGTGCCGGACCGAGGCGAACGTGCGGCTTCCCGCGGCGGTTGACGAGGATCTCGGTACCGGCCGCCGCCCGCTCCGCGTAGTAGCCGAAGTGGTTGCGGAACTCGTGGGCCCCGACCTCTTCAGAGGCCGGGCAATTTGAAGAAACCTGATTAGTGGAGCTGAGGGGATTCGAACCCCTGGCCTCCGCCGTGCCACGGCGGCGCTCTGCCAGCTGAGCTACAGCCCCTAGGTCGTACTCGTCTGCGAAGTGTAATGCCGCGCGCTGTCCGTTTCTCGCCGGCACCAAGCGAAGTTGCATAGCCCATTGACCGGCAATCACCTCGATCGGAACCAAGAAACAACGATCTAAGTCACCGCAGTAGATGCCAATCGCATCGATTTCGGACGGGGAGTAGTTGCGGCGAATGTAGCCCTCAGGGCCCCGCCGGCTACTCGCCAGATGAACCGGAATGACATCGTCCTTGCAGTTTGCCCATTTGCACTGGACACGGAGAAGCTTGCCACCGAGCCCGATCGCCAAATCGAAACGCTCGTGCTCGGTTAGCGGCATAAGCACCGACAGTCCAAGCCTCGCCGCCTCCTTCGCGATCGCCAGCTCCGCGACGTTGCCCTTGTGGTTTGGGTTGTGCTCGATCACGAACACATGTTCGCAGACAAAACACTGCCAGTCAATACGTCAAGCGTCCAGCCCATGCATCTGAAGCCGAGCCCGTCCTACGCCGCGCGTTGCTCGGGGCCCTGGTCCTCGTCTACGTCGAGGATCAGGTTGTCGCCGCTGGTGCGGCGGATGTTGAAGTCGAAGGGGGCATTCTCTTCGAGCTCGCGGAGCAGGTCGACTGGCTCGTCGAGTCGCATCGAGAGCGTCGCCCGGCCCTCGGAGAAGCGCTCGACGGAGATCTCTTGGGCGCCCAGGCGGCCGACGGCGTTTTCGAAGCCGACCAGCTGCGAGAAGTCGCCGAGCGGGCCAATCTCGAGCTTGATCAAGCCTTCGAAGAGCTCGCCCAAGGCGGCCTCGGCACCCTTGGGCTCAACCTGCGCGGAGCCATTGGCACCGTTCTCGTGAACCTCAGCGAGCTCCTGCGTGCGCCGGCTCACCTCGACCGCCTCGCGCAGCGCCTTCATCCGGATCCGCGTCGCCTGGCCGCGCGCCTGCTCCTGGATCTCCTCCAGCCGCTCGGAGACCGATTGCAGAGAGGCGATGCTGCGCTCGTGGCGCTCGTTCGCCTCACGCAGGCGCTCACTCAGGCTCCGTATCTCGCGCTCGCGCTCGATCACCATCCCCGAGAGCGAGGCAAGTTCGGCATCGGCGGCGGCGGCATGGTGCTCGACCGCGGATATCGCCGCATCGCGCGCCGACATCGCGGCGTCAACTTCGTTGCGGCGGTAGCCGAATAGCGCCCGCTTGAAGCTACCCATGCGCGGCACCGTAGAGGTGCCCTCGGACGCCATCTTGGGAGGGCTGCAACTCGGGTCGCGGCGCCTCGCGCCAGAGGTCCTCGAGCTGGTAGCGCTCCCTTTCCTCGGTGGTGAAGACGTGCAGCACCGCGTCCAGATAATCGAGCACGATCCAGCCCGCGGCCCCCTCCCCCTCGACCCCACCGGGCAGCAGCCCGTGCTCCTGCTTCAGCCGCAGCTTCACCTCGTCGACGATCGCCCGCGCCTGACGCTCGTTGCGCGCCGTACAGATCGTCAAAAAGTCGGTGTAGGCGGCGAGATCGCGCATGTCGAGAAGGACGATCTCCGTCGCCCCTTTCGAGTCGGCGAGCTCGGCCAGCCGGCGCGCCAGTGTCTCGGACTCGAGCCCGCTCACGAGTAGATCCCCTTCTCCTCGATGAAACGGGCAACCGCCTCGGGCACCAGGTAGCGCAGCGGCCTGCCGGCCGCCGCCCGCTCGCGCACCGCCGAGGAAGAGACGCCGAACTGCGGCATCTCCAGCATCGTCACCCGCCCCTCGGCACCAACGCTGCGCATCACCGCGGCGACATCGGCCTCGGAGATACCCGAGCGGCGCGCCACCGCCAGCCGCGCCAGCTCGACCACGCGCCGCGGCTCACGCCAACCCTCGAACCCGACAGCGGCGTCCGCCCCCATCACGAACACCAGCTCGGGCTCTCCCTTTTCGCGTGCAAGCAGCTCCAAGGTCTCATACGTATAGGACGGCCCGTCGCGCTCGACCTCCAGCGTCGAGACGGTGAAGCGCGAGTCATCGGCGGCGGCGAGCCGCGTCATCGCGAGCCGCAACTCCCGGCCGGGATCGTCGTGGATGCGCTTGTGGGGCGCCTCCCCCGTCGGCACCAGCACCACCTCGTCGAGGCCGAGCTGCCAGAGCGCCTCCTGGGCAAGGGCCAGATGCCCTAGGTGGGGTGGGTTGAACGCCGAGCCGAGGAGCCCGATACCGCCTCGCTGGCCGTCCGGCGCAGAGGGGCTACTCACGCACTTGGCCGTCGCCGTGGACGACGTACTTGTAGGTGGTCAACTCTCGCAACCCGATCGGACCGCGGGCGTGCAGCTTCTGGGTCGAGTTGCCGATCTCGGCACCCAAGCCGAACTCGAAGCCGTCGGTGAAGCGGGTCGAGGCGTTGGTGTAGACGACCGCGGCGTCGACGGCGGCGCTGAAGCGCGCCGAGGCTTCCTCGGAGCGGGTGACAATCGCCTCCGAGTGCCGGGTGCCGTAACGGTTGACGTGATCGACCGCGCCCTCGAGCGAGTCGACGACGGCCACGGCCAGCTTCAGGTCGAGGTACTCGCTGTCCCAATCGCCCTCATCGGCAACCCCGATCTCGACGCCGCCGGCATGAGCACGGGCGCGCTCGTCCCCGACCAGCTCGACACCGGCCTCGCGCAGCTCGGCAAGTGCCAGGGGCAGAAACTCATCCGCAACCGCGGCATCGACCAGCAGCGTCTCGGCGGCATTGCAGACGCCGGGCCGCTGCGTCTTCGCGTTGACCACGATCCGCCGCGCCACCTCCAGGTCGGCCTCGGCATGGACGTAGACATGACAGTTGCCGGCGGCGGCGTAGATCACCGGCACCGTCGCCACGTCCTTCAGCGCGTTCTTCAAGCCTTCGCCGCCGCGCGGGATCAGCAGGTCGACCGTCTCCTCCTGGGTCGCCAGCTCGGCTAAGTCCTCGTGACCGCCGCCGGCCAGCAGCAGCACCGCGTCCTCCGGCAGGCCCACCTCAACGAGCGCTTCGCGCGCGATTGCCGCCAGCGCCCCGTTGGTGCGCTCGGCGTAATGCGAGCCGCGCAGGACGATCGCGTTGCCGCTCTTGATCGTCAGCGCCGCGCAATCGATCGTCACGTTCGGTCGTGCCTCGTAGACCACCGCGACGACACCCAACGGCACGCGGACCTTGCGCAGGTCGAGCCCGCTGTCCAGCTGTTTCCTTTCCAGCTCCTCGCCCACCGGGTCGTCGAGGGCAGCCACGGCGCGCACCCCATCGGCCATCGCGACGATTCGCTCCTCACTCAGTGCCAGCCGGTCCCGCAGCGCCGGCGTCAGGCCGTCGGCCCGCTCGTCGGCCAGATCGGCCGCATTCGCCTCCAGCACATCCCCGACCCGCTCCCCGAGCAGCCTCGCAATCGCGCCGAGCGCAGCGTCCTTGGTCTTGGTCGGAGCACCACCCAGCTCCCGCGCCGCCCGCTGTGCCGCAGCACAGTTCTCGGTGATCGAGGTGACGGTCATAGCCATGCGCACAGGGTACCCAGGAGGGGCGGGGTGTCCCTCTCGCGAAGCGGCGTCCTCTTTTTCGCCCCGGATGCGCATGCGGACAGCCGAAAATCGTTCCTGGCGAAAAACCCAGCAAGCGAGAGGGACACCCCGCCCCTCCCCGGACGCCCAGAGCTACAGCAGCACGAAGCGGTCCCGGTGGATGACCTCATCGGCGGCATAGGGAAGGAGTTCTCGAACCTGCTCGGTCTTCAGCCCGATCACCCGGGAGAGCTCGTGGGAGGCATAGTCGGCTATTCCCTTGCCGAGCACGCCTCCCCTGGCCGCAACCTCGACAGCGTCACCGGCCTTGAAGTCCCCGTCGACCCCGACGATGCCTACTGGTAGCAAACTGGAGCCGCTCTCGCGCAGGACGCGGGCGGCCCCATCGTCGACGAGGAGCCGGCCTCTCGCCGGCTTCGCGTATCTGAGCCAGAGCTTGAAGCTCGATTCCTTGCCCGCCCGCGCCGGGAAGCGCGTGCCGGTGGCGCTCTCGCCAGCGGCGGCGGCCAACAGCGTTCCCTCCTTCGTGCCGTTGCAGATCACTGCCGAGATGCCCGACTCAGCGGCCATCTCGGCAGCTGAGACCTTGCTGCGCATGCCGCCCGAGCCGAAGGCGGAGGTGCGATCGCCGATCTCCATTCCGGTCAGCTCGCCGAAATCGTCGACCGCCGTGATCAGCTCAACCCCGGGGTCGAGACGTGGATCGCTGGGGTAGAGACCATCCACGTCGGAGAGCAGCACCAGCAGCCTGGCGTCGAGCAGGATCGCCACTTGAGCAGCGAGGAAGTCGTTGTCGCCGAAGCTGATCTCATCAGTTGCGGTCGTGTCGTTCTCGTTGACGACCGGGACCACGCCCCACTCGATCAGTCGTCGCAGCGTCTGCCGCGCATTCAGGTAGTTGGTGCGGGCGGCGATGTCGGCGGCGGTCAGCAGCACCTGTGCCGCCCGCGAACCCCGCTCGGCCAACCGAGACTGGTAGGCCCGAAAGAGATCGCCCTGGCCGACCGCCGAGGCGGCCTGCAGCTCGTCCATCGCCCGCGGGCGCGCTGACATACCCATCAGCCGCATCCCACGCGCGATCGCGCCGGAGGTGACCATCACCACCCGCTCGTCCCCCTGCTCTAGCTCCGCCACCTGAGTGCAGACCGAGTCGAGCACGTCGGCGCGCAGCTCGCCGTCGTCGGCGGCGACGATCGAGGAACCGAGCTTGACGACGAGGGTCATGGGGCAAGCCACTCCCCGACGCGGCCGGAAAGCTTCAACCCCGACAGGTCGCCCTCGTCGCGGATACGCTCGGCCGCGTCCGCCATCGCCTCGACCGCGACCCAGGTCAGAAGACCGCCGACGCTGATCCGGCGTCCGCCGGCGGCGGCGATCTCGCTCACCGAGAGATGCGGCTGGGCGAGCACGTTGACCGGCTTGGTCGTGGCATCGCATACCGCCCGGATCTCGTCCGTGCGACCCAGACGGGGCGCGTAGAGGACATCGGCGCCCGCCTGCTCGTACGCCTGCAGACGCGCAATCGTGTCGTCGAGATCGGGATTGCCACGGACGTAGTTCTCGGCGCGCGCCGTGAAGGTGAACGGGAAATCCAGCCGCCGGGCCGCCTCGACCGCTGCCGCGACCCGCTCGACGGCATGGTCAAAGGCGTAGATCCCGTCCTCGGGGTCGAAGTCCTCAATCGAGCCGCCTACCGCCCCCGCTTCGGCGACCCGCGTGACCGCCGTTGCCGCGTCCTCCGGATCGGGGCCGTAGCCGTTCTCAATGTCGACCGAGACCGGCAGGTCGCTCGCCCGAACCAGAGTCTCTACATGCTCGGCCAACTCGTCGAGCGTGACGCCGCTGTCCAGGCGCCCCAGGGTGAAGGCAAACCCGGCGCTGGTCGTCGCCAGTGCCTTGAACCCAAGCGCCTCCATCACTCGCGCCGAGCCCGCATCCCAGGGGTTGGGGATGACGAACGTCTCACCCTCGTGCAGGGCGCGGAAGCTGGCGGCTTTCTCTTGCTGGGTCGTTGACACGCTCAGAATCTCCTAGGTAGGTGTGACCGCACGCTACTAATCTGAGTGCATGCCAGAGCTGAGAACCGTGCGGATCGCGGCCGCCCAGGCGACGCCGGCGATCCTCGACGCAGAGGCGTCGATCGCGAAGGCGGTGGAGCTGATCGAGCGGGCCGCCGCCGACGGCGCCGAGCTGATCGTCCTCCCCGAGACCTTCGTCCCCCTCTACCCTTCGCAGTCCTGGGCGGCGCCCGCGGCCGGGTTCGATGGCTTCGACGAGCTCTGGCAGCGCCTCTGGGAGAACTCGGTCGACGTGCCCGGGCCGCTGGTCGACGAGCTGGTCGCCGCCTGCAACCGCAACGGTGCCCACTGCGCGATCGGGGTCAATGAGCGCGAATCGGAGCGGCCCGGCACGCTCTACAACACGCTCGTCCTAGTCGGCCCCAAGGGTCTCGTCTGGAAGCACCGCAAGCTGATGCCGACCCACCACGAGCGGCTCTTCCACGGGATCGGCGCCGGCGACGACCTGGTCGCCGCGCAGACCCCGCTGGGCAAGGTCGGCGGCCTGATCTGCTGGGAGAACCGGATGCCGCTCGCCCGCTACGCGATGTACAAATCGGGCCCGCAGATCTGGATCGCGCCAACCGCCGACGATTCCGACGGCTGGCTCGCCAGCATGCGCCACATCGCAATCGAGTCCGGCGCTTTCGTCATCTCGGCGCCGCAGTTCATCCCCCGCGAGGCGTTCCCCGACGACTTCCCGGTCGAGCTGCCCGATCGCGAGGTCTTCGGCCGCGGCGGCGCGGCGATAGTCGAGCCGACCTGGGGCGAGGTGATCGCCGGGCCGCTCTACGGCGAGGAGGGAATCGTCAGCGCGGATTGCGATCTACGGGAGGGCATGCGCGCCAAGCGCTGGTTCGACTCAGTTGGCCATTACAGCCGCGAGGACGTCCTCCTAGGGATGTAGTTCGAACTCGTGCTCGCCGACGCGGACGTCGTCGCCGGGTTCGAAGCCGGCGGCGCGGAGGGCGGCGACGACGCCGATCTCGTTGAGGCGCTGCTCGAGGTAGGCAAGCGCCTCCTCGTTCTTTAGGTCGTGGCGCTCGAAGAGGAGCTCGACCCCGCGGCCGAGGACGCGGTAACCACCGTCGCCCTCGCGCTCGACCCAGTAGCCGCCCTCGCCGACCGGGCGGTAGACCCGGTGCTCGGCCTCGAACTCGGCTGGGCTCGTCTCCCCTCCGCTGGCCGCCACCGACCGGCTTCCGGCCGGCACGGCCTGCTTCGGCAGCTCGGCGAGAATCTTGCCGCGTAGGTCGTCGAGCCCCTCGCTGGTCGCCGCGGACGCAGCCAGCACGTCGCGCACCCGCCCTCCGATGCGCTCCTGCCATTCGCCAACCGCCTCCTCCACCTGCTCAACTGGAAGCAGATCCCGCTTCGAGAGCACCACGATCTCCGGCAGCTCCTCGAGCCCGGCACCGTAGGCCACCAGCTCACCGCGCACCGCCTCGTAGTTTGCCGCGGGGTCGCCCTCCGCCGGCGCTAGATCGACCAGATGGACCAGCATCGAGCAACGCTCGACGTGGGCAAGGAACTCGTGCCCGAGCCCGGCCCCCTCTGCTGCCCCTTCGATCAAGCCAGGGATGTCGGCTACGACCGCCTGCCGGTCCTCCCCCTCGATCGTCCCCAGCACCGGCGAGAGCGTCGTGAATGGATAGTCCCCGACCTTCGGCTCGGCCCGCGTCAGCCGTCCCAGCAGTGAGGACTTGCCGGCGTTGGGCAGCCCGACCAGCCCGACGTCGGCAAGTAGCTTCAACCGAACCTCGATCCACCCCTCCTCGCCCGAGGTTCCCTTCTCGGCGAACCGGGGCGCTTGCCGGACAGAGGTGGAGAAGCGCTTGTTCCCATGCCCCCCACGCCCACCGTGGGCAACCACGGCCCGCTGCCCAACCTCGACCAAATCCACTTGGCTCCCGTCCACAGTCTCGGCCTGGGTTCCCGCCGGAACCAGGATCTCCAGCTCGCTTCCCCGTGCGCCGTGGCGATTCGAGCCCTCTCCATTTCGCCCTCGCTCCGCCCGAAAGTGCTTACTACCGCGAAGTGCGCCGAGGTCGCGACGGCTGGCATCGCAAACCAGCACAACATCTCCCCCGTGCCCACCATCACCGCCATCAGGCCCACCCCGAGGCACATGAGCCTCCCGCCGAAACGAGACACACCCGTTCCCCCCAGCACCGCCTTCAACCCAGATTTTCGCCTTGTCGTACATCGCAGAGCAGCGTAGTCGTCACAGAAATCAAAAAGTTCAATCGCAGAACTGTCATTTCTAGGACCGGCCGCCCTCAGGCACGAATTCAGCCAATACATTCCGAATGCCGCCAGTGGCGGTGCGCCCGGGCCGACGGATGCGGACCCCGGAATGACTAATCGGGGCTGGCGGGTTCGACTCCCGCCCCGGGCGCTATACTTAGACAAGTCATTCCGGAGTCGCGGATGTATCCGGCGGCACCCCGATTAAAGAGGCGGCCCTTCGGGGCCGCCTTCTTTTTTGAAGCTTGCGCACGAGGTTCTGCCAGATCGACGAGGAGGGGCGGGGTGTCCCTCTCGCGCAGCGGCGTCCTCTTTTTCGCCCTGTCGGACCGGCGGACAGCCTAAGCGCTTCTGGCGAAAAACCCAGCAAGCGGGAGGGACACCCCGCCCCTCCCTAAGCGCTAGTCCGACAGAACCGAGATCGTGCGGCCCTTGCGCGAAGGCTTGAACTGCACAGTCCCCGCCTGAGTCGCAAAGATCGTGTGATCGCGGCCGAGGCCGACACCGTCGCCGGGCCAGAACCGCGTGCCGCGCTGGCGCACGATGATCTCGCCGCCGCTGACCTTCTGGCCGGCGAAGACCTTGACCCCGAGCATGTTGGGGTTGGATTCGCGGCCGTTGCGACTGGAGCCGAGCCCTTTCTTATGAGCCATCGTCGGAGTCCTTTTTGGTCGCGGCTTTTTTGGCCGCAGGTTTCTTCGCAGCAGGTTTTTTAGCAGCTGCTTTCGGTTTGGCCTCGGCTTTCGGCTTGGCCGCCTCTTTTTTCTCGGCCGGCGCCACTTTGCGGCTACCGAGCTTGAGCTCGGTCACCTCGAGCCGGGTCAGCTCGGAGCGGTGGCCGGCGCGGCGCCGGTAGCCCTTCTTTGGCTTGTATTTGAAGACCTTGATCTTCGGCCCGCGCAGGTGCTCGGCGACGGTCGCCTCGACTTTGACCTTCTCCAGCTCCACCGGCTCGGCAATTATTTCTTTGTCGCGGAAGAGCACGGCGCGGAGGGCGACTTTGTCGCCCTCTTTGGCGCTAAGCCGGTCGACGAGCAGCGAGCTGCCCTTCTCGACCTTGTACTGCTTGCCACCGCTCTCTATGACTGCGTACGTGCTCATTCGTCCTTGCCGCTCTGTGAAGTGGAGCGCGACCGGCCCTGACCACCCCTGCGGCCACGACGGCTACTGCGCGAGGGCGCGGATTCTAGAGCCTCGGACTTCGATGCGTCAGGTCCGCCGCCGTTGGCGCCGTTGCCAGCCGGATCAGCAAGCAGCGAAGCAACCGCTGCCGCCCGCTCGACCCGCTCGATTCGCACCATCTTGCGGTCACCGACGTAAGGTCCGCCGCCGCTGACGCTGACGATGTAGGAGTCGATCCTCGCGACCGCGTCGTCGGCGTTGTACATGTGCGGCTCCTCGATTGTGACCAGGACCTCCTCGCCGACCTTGAAGGGCAGTGCCCGCTCCTCGATCTGGGCGCGGCTGCCCGCTTCGACCAGCTCGAAGGTGTCGATCGCGAGCGCGTCGCCGCCCTCGAAGTGGAACTGCCTCCCGGTTTCCTCCTCGAGCTCGGCCAGACCGCTGTCGGGCTCGATCAGCTCCGCCGCCACCTTCGGGTTCACCCGCAGCAGGAACGCCTCGGCGTCCGCATCCTCGGCGGCCATCTCGCGCATCTGGCGCAGCCCCTCCAGGGCCACCGTCTCGGCCGAGAGCACGACGCCCTCTCCGGCGCAAGTCGGGCAGGGTGCAGTGAGAATCTCGCGCACGCCGTCGGTGATGTTCTGGCGCGTCATCTCGACTAATCCGAGCGGAGAAACCTCCACCACATAGCTCTTTGACTTATCGGCATCGAGCGCTTTGCGCAGCGTTTTCAGCACTTTGTCGCGGTTTTTCGCCCGCGCCATGTCGATGAAGTCGATGACGATGATGCCGCCGATATCGCGCAGCCGCAGCTGCCGCACCGCCTCATCGGCGGCCTCGGTGTTGACCCTGGTGATCGTCTCCTCGAGGCCGCCTTTGCCGCGGCCGGTGAAGCTGCCGCTGTTGACGTCGATCACGGTCAGCGCCTCGGTGTAATCGATGATCAGGTAACCGCCCGAAGGCAAGTCGACCCGGCGGACGAGGGTGGACTCGATCTCCTTGTCGATCCCCCATTTCTCCAATAGCGGCTTCGTACCCTCGTACAGCTCGACTTTGTCGACCAACTCCGGCGCGGTGCGCTGGAAGAAATTGGTCACCCGATCGAGCTGCTTGGGCGAGTCGATCACCGCTTTTTCGAAGTCGGAGAGGAAGACGTCGCGCAGCACCCGCACCGGCAGGTCGGCCTCCTGGAAGATCAGGCCCAGCCCTTTGGTCTTCTCGGCGCGCCGCTTGAGCACCTCATACAGCTTGTGCAGGTAGCCGACCTCGCGTACGAAGTCGGATTTTTTGGCACCGTGGGCGGCCGTGCGGACAATCAGCCCGCCGGGTCCCTTGTAAGTGCGGTCGACCATCTTGCGCAGCCGGTCGCGCTCGGATTCAGACAGCCGCCGGCTGACGCCGACGCCGCTTCCCTGCGGTGCGTATACGAGGTAACGGCCGGCGATCGAGAGGTTCATCGAGAGCCGTGCGCCCTTTGACTTGAGCGGGTCCTTGACGACCTGGACCAGGATCTCCTGGCCCGATTTGATCAGCTCGCTGATCTTGCGGCCGCTGCCGCGGCCGCGCTTCCGCGCCTGCTCGCCGCCCGGCAGGACGATCTCGTCGACGTGCAGGAAGCCGTTGCGCTCGAGGCCGATGTCGACGAAGGCGGCCTCCATACCGGGGAGGACGTTGTCGACCTTCCCCTTGTAGATATTGCCGACGATCGACCGCCGGCCGCGGCGCTCTATGTAGAGCTCCGCCACGTCTCGTTTGCCGCCTTTCGTCTTCGACTCGAGGACGGCAACACGGGTCTCGCCGCGATCGGCGGACACCAGGATGGTTTTTTTCATCTGTGTTTCAGCTCAGTTCAGATAGGTACGCATGGCCGGGTCCCCTTCTAGGGATCACCAGGCGAACCTGCCTTTCTGGCTGAGGCGCGCTTGCACGTGGATGCTCTGAAGCACTCCCAACGCCAACAACGTCGCGAGCACGGAGGAACCTCCGTAGCTCAGCAAAGGCAAGGGGATCCCGGTGATCGGCATGATCCCGAGGTTCATCCCCACGTTGACGAAGACCTGAAAGAGCAGCATGGCGGCGATGCCGCCCGCTACGAGGGTCCCGTATGAGTTCTTCGAAAGCGTCACGATCCGCAGCGCCCGCCAGATCAGCAGGGCGTATAGGGATAGGACGAATGCGGCTCCCATGAATCCGTAGCGCTCACCGATCACCGCGAAGATGAAGTCGGTGTGCCGCTCAGGGACAAAGTCGAGCCGCGTCTGGGTGGCCCGATCGCCGCGCCCGGTCAACTCACCGGAGCCGGTGGCGATCTTGGCCTGGTTTTGCTGGTAGCCCGCGTCGCTGGGGTCCCCGCTGGGATCGGCAAAGGAGGTAAGCCTCTCTTGCTGGTATTCCTTCAAGATCGGCGTCCCGACTGCGGGAGCGATCACGAGGACGAGCCCTACTAGTGCGACGAGAGCCGCGCCGATCACCGCGAAGTGCGTCCACGGGACGCCCCCCACGTACATCACGGCGAGGGTGATTGCCCCGTACACCAGGGAGGTGCCGAGGTCCGGCTGCAGGAAGACGAGCGCAGCCGGGGCAAGGCCGAGGCAGAGGTAGCGCACCGTGCGCTGCCGTGCCGAGCCCCGCCGGGCGCCATCGATGACGAAGCCGGCAAGCGCCAGTACGAGCAGGAGCTTGCCCAGCTCCGATGGCTGGAAGCTGAAGAAGGGAAGGTCGAACGAGCGCCGCGAGCCGCGCGCCGCGAAGCCGAAGAAGAGGACGAGCGTGACGCTGGCACAGAGGAAGGTGTAGATCCCGACCCGCAGCTCGCGGAAGCGCGAGTAGTCGATCCGCGCCAGCAGGTACATGCCGAGGAGGCCGATCACGGCGTAGATCGCCTGGCGGTCGTAGAAATAGCCCGGGCTGCCGGGCACGTCTCCGCGGGTCGCCTCCTCGAGCACGAAGACGCTGAAGGCGACCAGGGCCAGCGCCGCGAGGCCGAGCGTGGCGTCCATGTAGGGCAGGCCGAGGCGCTCGGCGATGCCGGGACGCATGGCGAAGGGCTCGGGACGGGAGCGACGGGTGCGGGTTGCGTACATGGGCTACTCGACCGCCCCTGCGGTTTCGACCGGCTCGGCGCTTTTACCAAAGCGCTCGGAGAGGATCTGCAGGGCGGCGGGGGCTGCCGTGTCGGCGCCGAAGCCACCCTGCTCGAAAGTCACGGCGACGACGATCTCTGGGTCTGGGTAGGGAGCAAGTACCACATACCATGACTGATCGGCGTACGGGGGGCGCTCTGCCGTGCCGGTCTTGCCCGCGACCGGGACTGGAAAACCACCGAAGACGCCGTAGGACGTGCCGCCGGGTTCCTGGGCTGCTCCGTGCAATCCGGCGAGGATCGTTTCGCGCCACTCGGGATCGATCTTGACCGTGCGGGCGGGCTTTGGCTCGAATTCCCGCAGCACCCGGCCGGCGGCGTCTTCGACCTGCAGGGCGACGTGCGGGCGGGGCACCGTGCCGCCGTTGGCGATC
This sequence comes from uncultured Solirubrobacterales bacterium, assembly GCA_963698085.1. GTDB lineage: Bacteria > Actinomycetota > Thermoleophilia > Solirubrobacterales > 70-9 > VRUE01. The sequence continues at coordinate 2,291,697 of OY969122.1, read as the reverse complement.
GTTGCGTAGGCGACGGCCATCTGCAGCGGGTCGGCTTGCAGATCACCCTGGCCGACCGCGAGGTTGACGTTGTCGCCGGCTGACCAAGGCCGTTCGGTCAAGTCTTCTTTGTAGAGCTGGTTGCGCCAGGCCGGGGTCGGCAAAAGGCCCGGCTGCTCGCCCGGCAGGTCGATGCCGCTCTCGCGGCCGATGCCCAGCCGATGCGACCACTCCTGCAGGGCGGGGCTGCCGTTCATGCGGTCGCCGAGCGTGTAGTAGAAGACGTCGGAGGAGACCTGCAGCGCGGTCTGCATCGCGATCGAGCCGTAGGCGGCGCCGCCGGCGTTTTCGAAGGTGATGCCGCCGAGGGTGAAGGCGCCGTCGTCGAGGATCGGTTCGCTGGTGGTCACCTCGCCGCTGGCCAGGGCCGCAACCGAGGTGATCGGCTTGTAGGTGGAGCCGGTCGGGTAGGCACCGGCGATCGCGCGGTTGGTCAGCGGCGATAGGACGGGGTCGCGGTAGAGCTCGTTCACCTGGCGCTGGCTGAGCGGGCGCGTGAACACTTCGGGGTCGAAGGTCGGGTTGGAGCCCATCGCGAGGATCGCGCCGCTGCGCACGTCCATCGCCACGTAGGCACCCGCCAGGCCCTGGCCGGCGAGCGCGGCGTCGCCCGCTTCCTGCAAGCCCGAGTCGATCGTCAGGCGCAGGTTGTTGCCCGGCGCCGGCTCGACCACTTCCTGCTGACCGCCCGGGGTCGGCCGGCCCAGCGAGTCGACCTGGATCCGGGTCGCGCCGGGGCGGCCGCGTAGCAGCCGGTCGTACTGGTACTCGACCCCTTCCTGGCCGACCCTGTCGCCGGGCTCGAGACCGCGGTACCGCGGTTCCTTCAGCTGTTCTTTTGAGACCTCGCCGACGTTGCCGAAGAGGTGGGCGGCAAGCGTCCCGTGCGGGTAGCGGCGAACGAAGACACGCTCCACCGCGACGCCTGGGAACCGGTCCTGGTTCTCCTCGAGGTAGTAGATGAGGTAGCTGCCGACGTCGCGGCGCAGGGTGACGGGCGCGCCCGGTGCCAGCTCCGCCCCTTCGCGGAGCGCCCTGCGCACTCCCCGCAGCGTGCTGTGGGTCAGCTCGGCAAGCTGCGCCAGCTCCGCCCGCCGCTCGCCGAGGTCGGCGGGCAGTTTGCGGGGGTTGACCTGCAGGGCGAGGCTGGTTCGGTTGGCAACCAAAACCCTGCCCTCGCGGTCGAGGATCTCGCCGCGGGGGGCGGTAACCCGGAACTCGCGGGTGCGGTTGTTCCTCGCCTCGGCCAGGTACTCCTCGCCGTTCAGCACCTGCAGGAACCAGACGCGAAAGAAGAGAACCGCGAAGAGGGCTATGGCGACGCCGCCGAAGATGGCGATGCGCAGCGCCAAGCGATTGCTGCTCTGGGGGCCGAGTTCGTCCGAGCGCCGGTACACGGCCTCAGGCTCCAAGCACGGTCGGCTGACGGCGGCGACTCACTCTCGACTCCTCGACCAACGCGGGGCGCAACGCTCGCCGCAAGCCGAAGTAGATCGGCCAGGCGAGGAAGAAGGCGAAGATGCTTTTCAACAGCATGTCGCGCAGAATCAGGCTGCTGAGGGGGGCGTCGACGCCGAGCATCAGGTGCACCGCGGCAAAGCCAAGCTCGGCGAACAGGGTCAGGCCCATGCAAAGCAACGGTGGCACCAACGAGCTGTGGATCTCGAAGCGCTCGCGGAAGAGGCCGGCGAGGTAGCCGGCGCTGAGCAGGACCAGCGAGGAACCGCCGAGCGGCGCCACCAGCAGGCAATCGACCAGGAGGCCGATCGAAAAGCCGGCGACGGCGCCGGTCATGCTGCCGCCGAGCAGGCCGAGCGCAATCACGACGACCGGCAGGATGTCGGCGCTGGTGTGGAGGAGCTCGACCCGGGAGAAGAAGGAGAGCTGCAACAAGACGACGAGAACCGCGATTGCGGTCAAGCGGGCGAAGATATTGGGGGTGACGATCATTCGCGCCGACCTCCGGTGAGCACCTGTACGAGGTCCAGGTTGGCGAGATCGGCGTACGGACGCAAGTGCACCTGCTGGCTGGCCTCCTGCTCGACGATCGGGGCGCGGGTCACTTCGCCGACCGGCAGCCCGGGCGGGAAGTGCGACGCGAGGCCCTGGGCACGCCAGCCCGAGGTGACCACCGCCTGGCCACCGTGCACATCCTTGGTCGAGTCGATGAAGTCGAGGATCAGGTCCTCGGGATTGCCGACGTCGGGCCTGATCACACCCTGCACCCCGCCGGGGAGCACCTTGGCCGATACGGCGCTGGCGTGATCGGTGATCAAGGTCACCTGCGCCGAGCCACCCTGTGCTGAGGCAATCAGGCCAACCAGACCATCGCCGCTGATCACCGGGTCGTCCACCCGCACACCGTCATCGGAGCCGACGTCGATCGTCACGGCCGAGTGCCAGACGGTGGGCGAGCGGGCGATCACCCGCCCGGTGACCGGCTCGTAGGCCGATTCGGCCAGGGCCGGACCGCGGTCGAGCGCGACCAGCTTGCGCAGCTGGGCGTTCTCCTGGAGCGCCTCCTGGCCAGCGACCGCCTGACGGCGGGCCGTTACAAGCTCCTCCTCGAGACGTTCATTTTCGCCCTTCGCCTCGAAGGTCTCGTCGAACCAGCTGACCAGATCGCGGGCCGGCTTCAGCGCTCGGTCGGCGACCGCCTGCAGCGGGCTGAAGATCGTGCTCACACCCCGCTGCAATCCACCCGCGCTCTGCCCATAGGTGAGCGTCAGCAACAGGAAGGAGCCGAGGATGAGGAACGTTAGAACCGCCCTACGGCGGCGTACTTGCTTGCGATACACGGCTGGGACCTAAGTTCGGTGCTTTTCGTGAACGGCAGCTAAGCAACGCGTGCCGCCCCTGAGTTCATCTTGCTGGCGCGGTGGATCGTCTCGAACTCCTCCAGCGAGATGCCAGAGCCAACGGCCACGCACGTCAAAGGCGACTCTGCCAGTTGACACGGCATCTGGCACTCATCGCGAAGGCGCTGTTCGAGTCCTTGCAGGAGCGCGCCGCCCCCCGCAAGGGTAATGCCACGGTCCATGATGTCCCCCGCCAGCTCCGGTGGCGTGCGGTCGAGCGTGTCCTTGACCGCGTCGATCACGTGCCCGACCGGCTCGTCGAGCGCCTCGCGCACCTCGGCCGAGCCGAGCGTGATCGTCTTCGGCAGGCCGGAGACGAGGTCACGGCCGCGGATCTCGACCTCGACCTCCTCCGGCAGCGGCGAGGCCGAGCCCGCCTCGAGCTTGACCTCCTCCGCGGTCTGCGTACCAATCGCCAGTTTGTAGACGTGTTTGCAGTGGTTGACGATCGCCTCGTCGAGCTCGTCGCCGCCGACTCTGATCGACTGCGAGACGACGATCCCGCCGAGTGAGATCACCGCGACCTCGGTGGTACCGCCGCCGACGTCGACGATCAGCGAGCCGGTCGGCTCGGCGACCGGCAAGCCGGCGCCGATCGCGGCGGCCATCGGCTCCTCGATCAGATAGGCCTTGCGAGCGCCAGCCGAGAGGCAGGCCTCCTCGACCGCCCGCTTCTCCACCCCGGTAACGCCAGAGGGAACGCAGACGACGACGCGTGGATGGGCGAAGCGGTTGGAATGCACCTCTTTGATGAAGTGACGCAGCATCTGTTCGGTCACGTCGAAGTCGGCGATCACGCCGTCCTTCAAGGGCCGGATCGCGGTGATCGTCCCCGGCGTACGGCCGAGCATCCGCTTCGCTTCGACCCCGACCGCGTGGACCTGGCCGTTGCGTGAGTCGATCGCCACGACCGAGGGCTCGGAGAGCACGATGCCACGCCCGCGCACGTAAACGAGAGTGTTTGCGGTGCCGAGGTCGACCGCCATGTCGCGGCCGCCAAGTCCGGTCAAGTAGCTGAATATGCCCATTCGTGCAATTTCGCGGAAATGCAGGCGCAATCATCCCAGATGGTCAAATCTGCCCTTTCGGAGACTTAATAAGTTTCTAATAGACACCACAAAGTTTAGAAACTTATAATCAGTAACACTGGAGTAACGGATCGCACTAAGAAGGATGCCGCCGGCACCAGACAGATCAGCTGGAACCAGACCGGAAGGGAGAAGCTCGACCTTCGAGCAGTTTCTGGAGTTCGTGCCAGATGCGATCGTCGGCGTCGAGCGGGCGGGCCGCATCGTCCTCGTCAACCGGCACGCTGAGGAGCTCTTCGGCTATGGGCGGGAGGAGCTGGAGGATCATGAGCTTGACCTTCTCGTTCCAGCCCGGTTTCGCAAGGTGCATCCCAGGCAGAGGGCAACCTACTTCAAGGAACCCTATGCCCGCGAGATGGGCGCTGACATCGAGCTCTTTGCGGTGCGCAAGGACGGCAGCGAGTTTCCCGTCGAAATCAGCCTTTCCAGCATCAAGTGGAACGGTGAGGCGATCGCCACCGCGGCGATCCGCGACATCAGCAGGCGCAGGGAAAGCGAGCGAGAGAAAGCGCAGCGGAAAGCGATCAGGGACCTACAGATCTCGCATCGGGAAACGGTCGATCGACTCGCTGGCGCGATCGAGATGTACGACCCGGAGAGCGGTCGCCACGTCAACCGAATGGCCTCGATCGCTACCTTGCTCGCCACCAAGCTGGGCCTCGACATGCATCGAGTGCGGCTGCTGCGGGCCGCGGCGCCGATGCACGACATCGGCAAGATCTCCACTCCGGATGGGGTGCTGCGCAAGCGGGAGACTCTGACGCCAAGCGAGCGCGAGCGGATGCAGTCCCACACGACCGTTGGGCATCAGATCCTCGCCAACTCCGAAAGCGACCTGCTGAAGATGGCCGCCACGATCGCCCTCACCCACCACGAGTGGTTCGACGGAAGCGGCTACCCGCAGGGGCTGAGCGGCGAGGAAATTCCAATCGAAGGCAGGATCGTCGCGGTGGCCGACGTCCTCGACGCGCTGCTCAGCAACCGACCCCACCGACCGGCCTTCAGCGCCAAGGGAGCGATCCAGCTGATCTCCGCGGAGCGCGGCACGCACTTCGACCCAATGGTGGTCGATGCGCTGATGGACAACCTCGACGAGGCTCTCTCTCTACGCGGCTGAGCGATGCTCCAGCAACTCGGGGGCAAGCTCGACCAGCAGTCCGACCGGCAGACCGACGACGTTGGAGACGCTGCCCTCTACCCGCTCGACCAGGGTTGAGCCGAGCGTCTGGATTGCGTATCCCCCCGACCGCTCCCGCCACTCACCAAAGGCCACGTAGCGCTCCTTCTCAGCCTCGGTCAGCTGCTTGAAGACCACCGTGGTCCGCTCCAGCCCGCTCCGCTCCTCGCCATCGGCCAGCACCGCCAGCCCGCTCATGACGACGTGCGGGCGTCCCGACATCCGCTCTAAGTATTCCCCGGCCTCGGTCCCGTCGACCGGCTTGCCGAGCGCCTTGCCGTCAAGGACGACATCGGTATCGCAAGCGATCACGATCCCGTCCCGCTCGACCGCCCGCGCCTTCATCCGAGCGTTCTCGAGCACCTCCACCTCAGGCTCTCCCCCGCTCAGCTCCTCAACCCCGGGGACGACGACGTCGAACTCGACGCCGAGCTTGAGGAGAATCTCGCGCCGCTGGGGCGAGCCGGATGCGAGCGTTACCTTCAGGACAGCTCGGGGAACCAGATGGAGATCTCGCGCTCGGCCGACTCGTCGGAGTCGGACCCGTGGACCATGTTGAAGGTGACCTCGAGCGCGTAGTCGCCGCGGATCGAGCCGGGCGCCGCCTCGACAGGGTTGGTCGCGCCGATCAGCTGGCGGGCCGCCGCGACCGCTTCGGCTCCCTCCAGGACCATCGCCACCAAGGTACCGCCGGTAATGAACTCAACCAGCTCGCCGAAGAAGGGCTTCTCGCTGTGCTCGGCGTAGTGCTCGTTGGCGATTGCCTCGCTCGCCACCATCGTCTTCAGCGCCGCGATCCGCAAGCCCTTGCGCTCGAACCGTGCAATCACCTCGCCGCTGAGGGCGCGCTCGAAGGCGTCAGGCTTGACGAGGATCAGGGTCCGGCTCACGGTCGGGGCTCCTTTGCGGTCGTTGTTTCGGTTTGGCAGGCTCTTTTTTCGGCGGCTCTTTCTTTGCCTCGGCCGATTCTTTTTTGCGCGGCGGTGCATTGCGCTCCTCGCGAGGCGGCTGGCGCCCCTCGGGCCGTTTGCGACGCGGACGCTCGGCGCGGCGCAGCGGCTCCTCGCAGTAGGGGCAGAGCGCCCAACCGGGGTCGACGGGCTTGCGGCAGCTCGGGCAGGGGTGCTTGAGCCGGCGCTGGCACTCGGGACAGCGCAGGAAGTCCTTCTCGACCGGGAAGCCGCAACCGGGGCAGGAGTGCTCGGTCAGCTCGCGCACGCGCAGCTCCGCCGCCTTGATCTCCAGCTCGCGTTCGTGGGCGTCCTCGAGGAACTCGGGCGGACGCACGATCGCGTAAACGGCGGTGCCGATGTAGGGGATGAAGGAGGCGAGGGTCGCGCACCCGACCAGGAAGGGATCGGAGATGCGGCGCTTGGCGTCGAGGTAGGTGTAGACGATCAGCGCCAACCAGACGACGACCAGCATCAGGATGAGCAGGTTGACGACCAGGTTGAGGCCGTTGTTGCTGATGCCGAAGATCGCGGTTGCCATGGCTAGATGCCCGCTGGGGAGCGCGGGGAGTCTACTTCGCCGCCTGCCTCGCTAACCCTGTCGCTCACCGCGGGTTAGAGAAAGAGGCTGCCGAAGAGGTAGCCGAGCCCAAAGAAGATCAGGATCACCACGGCCACCACCGCGGCGACCAGTCCCATCATCGAGAGCAGTTCGGATCCGGCGCTCTTGGAGCTCATCTCGGCTCATCCTCGCACAGGCCAAGCGCGGCGCGGGCGGGCGAAAGCGCATAGTGAGAGCCGGTGACGAGGAGCACGCCGCCGGCCTCACGGGCGAGCTCCCGCGCGCGCAGCACCGCCGCGGCCAAGTTTGGTTCGGCCTCGGCCGGTATGCCGGCCTCCCCGCAAGCGCGAGCCAACTCGCCTGCCTCAATGCTGGACCGGCCAGCGGAATGCGATGAGAGAAGCTCGGTGCAGACCGCTCGGTTAAGGGCGGGGGCGAGCGCCTGCGCCATCGCCGCAACGTCCTTTTCGCGCAAGGCGGCCAGGCAGGCGATCACCGGACGGCCGCGGGCGATCTCCGGCAGGGCCTCGGCCAGTGCCGCCGCCCCGTCGGGGTTGTGGGCCGCGTCGAGCACAGCCGGGGGATCGCCGTCGATCGTTTCAAGCCGGCCGGGGATCTCGAGCGTGGCGGCGACCGCCGCGGCCCGCTCGCGGTCCAGCTCGCCGAGGAAGGCCGCGGCGGCGGTGCAGGCAAGGGCGAAGTTGCGGCGCTGGAAGTCGCCCGGGACGCGCAGCCGGACCCCGGCGCCGGGGTCCTCGGGCGCGACGATTAGCTTGGCGCCGCGTTCGCCGGCCGTCTCCCGCGCCAGCGCCGCGATCGCGGGACTCACCCGTCCCAGTACCAGAGCCGAGTGATCCCGCAGCACCGCCAGCTTCTCCGCGGCGATCGCCTCCTCGCTCTCCCCCAGCCACTCGGTGTGGTCGAGCCCGACCGAGGTGAGCACGGTGACCTTGGAGGGGATCGTGTTGGTCGCGTCCAGCCTCCCCCCCAGCCCAGCCTCGACTACCACGGCTTTCACCTTTGCGGTGGCCAAGGCGACGAAGGCGGCGGCGGTTGCCAGCTCGAACTGGGTCACCGACTCGCCCTCCGGCAAGCTCCGGTTCACCGTCTCGGCCGCGATCGCCGCGCGCTCCACCGCAGCCGCGAACTCCGCGCTGCCGATCTCCTCGCCATGGACCAGCACCCGTTCGGACCAGCGCGCGAGGTGGGGCGATACGCAGGCGCCGGCGGGTACCCCGTGCGCCTCCAGCAACGCAGCGATCATCCGCGTCACCGAAGACTTGCCGTTGGTGCCGACGATGTGGATCGAGGCGAAGCGATGCTGGGGCATACCGAGCAGGGTGCTCAGCGTGTGCATCCGCTCCAGGCCAAGCTTCCAGCCGATCGGCTGGAGCGAGTCGAGGTAATCGTCAGGCTCTATTCGGAGAGCTCCTCAAGCTCGGCGCGATAGCGCTCGAGCTTCTCGCGCTCCTCCTCGACCACCTCGGCCGGCGCCCGGGCGACGAACTTCTCGTTGCCCAGTTTTCCCTCGGCGCGCGCCACCTCGGCACGCAGCTCCTCGCGCCGGCCCTCGAGCCGAGCGGCAATCGCCTCGGCATCGATCTCAGCCGAGGCAAGGATCTTCACCGGGCCGACAGCGGCGACGGGATCACCTCCGTCCTCGCCAAATTCGAAACGGGCGAGGCGGCCGACGAACTCGCGCGGCCGAGTGCCCTCGGCCCGGGCCGGCAGCACGGTCGCCGCTGGCGCCTCGACCAGATCTCGCCAGGCACGCAACCGCCTGGTCAGCTCGATCCCGGCCCGTACCTCGGCCTCTGCCTCGGGGTCGAGCAGCGACTCATCCGCCTCGGGGAAGGGGTGGACCACGAGGTGTCCCCGGCGCGAGGGGTGGTAGAACCAGATCTCCTCGCTGACGAAGGGCATGATCGGGTGCAGCAGCGCCAGGGTCCGTTCCAGCGCCCAGAGCAGCGTCGCCGATACCTCTTCCTCTCCCTCGTAGAGGCGGGGCTTGACGATCTCCAGGTACCAGTCGCAGAGCTCCGACCAGAAGAACGAGTAAACCTCCGCGGCGGCGTGAGCGAAGTCGTATTCCTCCAGCTTCGCCGTGACCGAGACGATCGTCACCTCCAGTCGAGAAAGCAGCCAACGGTCCTCGACGGTCTGGGGTCGTGGCCCGGCCTCTACCTCGGCGATGCCCAGCAGGATCAGGCGGCTGGCGTTCCAGAGCTTGTTGGCGAGGTCGGCGCCCTGCTGGACCTTGGCGTCGGAGAAGCGCACGTCCTGGGTCGAGGACATCGCCAAGAGCCCGAAGCGCAACGCGTCGGCCCCGTGCTCGTCGATTTCCTCGAGCGGGTCGATCCCCGTTCCGAGGCTCTTCGACATCCGCCGGCCGTCGCGAGCCTGGATCACCGAGTGCACGTAGACGTCGCGGAAGGGAACGTCGCCGGCGAACTCGATCCCGGTCATGATCATTCGCGCCACCCAGAGGAAGAGGATCTCCCGCGCCGTGGTGAGGAAGCTGGTCGGGTAGAAGGCGCGCAGCTCGGGGGTGTCGTCGGGCCAGCCGAGGGTGGCGAAGGGCCACAGGGCCGAGCTGAACCAGGTGTCGAGCACGTCCTCCTCCTGGCGCAGCGGGCCGCCGCAGGCGCCACAGCGCTCCGGTGCCTGCTCGGCAACGATCGTCTCCTCGCAGGCGTCGCAGTACCAGACCGGGATCCGGTGCCCCCACCAGAGCTGGCGCGAGATGCACCAGGGTCTGATCTCCCGCATCCAGTCGAGGTAGACGCGCTTCCACTGCGGCGGGGTTATCCGTACCTCATCGCGTTCCACCACCTCAATCGCCGGCGCGGCGAGCTCGTCCATGCGGCAGAACCACTGCAGCGAGATCAGCGGCTCGATCCGTGCCCCGGAGCGCTCCGAAAAGGGGACTGAGTGCACGTAGGGCTCTTCCTCGCGCAACCGCCCCTCCTCGCGCAGCGCGGCGACGACGGCCTCGCCAGCCTCAGTCGCAGTCAGGCCGGCGAAGCGCTCACCTGCCTCCTCGCTCATCCGCCCGTCGGGGCCGATCACGCCGATCTCCTCCAGCCCGTGCCGGCGGCCGATCTCAAAGTCGTTCATGTCGTGGCCGGGGGTTACCTTGAGTGCGCCGGTGCCAAACTCGGGGTCGACGTGCTCATCGGCGATGATCGGCAGGCGCCGCCCGACTAGCGGCAGGATGCAGTGCTTGCCGATCAGGTCGGCGTGGCGCTCGTCGTTCGGGTTGACCGCGACGGCGGTGTCGGCGAGCATCGTTTCCGGGCGCACGGTGGCGACGGTGAGCACACGATCGGCGCCCTCGACCGGGTAGTCGATTGAGTAGAGCGTATCCTCGACCTCGCGGTTTTCGACCTCCAGATCGGAGATCGCCGAGTGCGAGCCGGGGTCCCAGTTGACCATGTAGTTGTCGCGGTAGATGTAGCCCTTGTCGTAGAGCTGCTTGAAGACTCGGTAGACCGCCTTGACGTAGCCCTCGTCGAGGGTGAAGCGCTCGTTCTCGTAGTCCAGCGAGGCGCCAAGCCGCTTGTACTGCTCGACGATGCGCGAGCCGTACTCCTCTTTCCAGGCCCAGACCCGCTCGACGAAAGCCTCGCGGCCAAGCTCCTGGCGCGATTTGCCTTCCGCCTTCAGCTCTTTCTCAACCACGGCTTGGGTGGCGATGCCGGCGTGATCAGTACCAAGCGTCCAGAGCGCCTTGCGCCCTTTCATTCGATTCATCCGCACAAGCGCATCCTGCATCGACCCATTAAGCGCATGCCCCATATGCAGCGCCCCGGTCACGTTCGGCGGCGGAATAGCAACCGAGTAGTTCTCCTCCGGCGCCCCCTCCGCCTTCGGGTGGAAGTACCCACCCTCAATCCACTCAGCAAAGATCCGCCCCTCGACCTCGCTCGAGTCATAGCGGGTCGTCTCCTCAAGCTTTTTCCGCTGGGCAGCGTCCACGCGGCGAGTCTAGATAGCTGCCGCGGTCGGGAGAGGGACGGGGTGCCCCTCCCAGGGAGGCTCAGGAACCACGCGAGAACCCTCGCCTGCGATCAGCTGCGCAACGGTCTCCATGGGAGGGGCACCCCGTCCCTCCCACAGCCCTACGCGGTTTCCTCGTCCAACCCCTCGTCAGCCGCCCCAATGTCCTGATGCGCCGCCTCGGTAACCAGCGTCGGCCGACGACCTTGGACGATCGTCTCCTTGGTCACCACACACTTGGTCACGTCGCGGCGCGAGGGCAGCTCGAACTGGACGTCGAGCAGCGTCTCCTCGAGGATCGAGCGTAGGCCGCGGGCGCCGGTCTCGCGCTCCAGGGCTTTGTCGGCGATCGCCTCGAGGCTGTCCTCGGAGAAGACCAGCTCGATGTCGTCGAAGTCGAAGAAGCGCTGGAACTGGCGGGTCAGCGCGTGTTTTGGCTCGGTCAGGATCGTGATCAGGTCCTCGCGGTTGAGCTGGTGGATCGCGGCGACGACGGGGAGGCGGCCGATGAACTCGGGGATCAGGCCGTACTCGATCAGGTCCTCGGGCAGCACCTTCTCGAACCACTCACCCTTGTCCTTTTTCTCGCGCGAGGAGATTTCGGCGCCGAAGCCGACGCCGCGGTCGCCGACGCGGTTCTCGATCACCTTGTCGAGCTCGGCGAAGGAGCCGCCGCAGACGAAGAGGATGTTCGTCGTGTCGATCGTGAGGAACTCCTGGTGGGGATGCTTGCGCCCGCCCTGCGGCGGCACCGATGCTGTCGTCCCCTCGAGGATCTTCAAGAGCGCCTGCTGCACGCCTTCGCCGGAGACGTCGCGGGTGATCGACGGGTTGTCGGCTTTGCGGGCGATCTTGTCGATCTCGTCGATGTAGATGATCCCCGTCTCGGCCTTCTTGACGTCGTAGTCGGCGGCCTGGATCAGCTTCAGGAGGATGTTCTCGACGTCCTCGCCGACGTAGCCGGCCTCAGTCAGCGCGGTCGCGTCGGCGATCGCGAAGGGGACGTTGAGAATGCGGGCGAGGGTCTGGGCCAGCAACGTCTTGCCGCAGCCGGTCGGGCCGAGCAGGAGGATGTTCGACTTCTGCAGCTCGACCTCGGGGTCCTCGCCCCCGGAGGCCATCTGCACCCGCTTGTAGTGGTTGTAGACGGCGACGGAGAGAGCCCGCTTGGCAGCCTCCTGGCCGACCACGTACTCCTCGAGGATCTCGTGGATCTCACGCGGTTTCGGCAGGTTCTCCAGCTCGACGCCGCTGCTGCCGGGCGGGGTCAGCTCCTCGTCGATGATCTCGTTGCAGAGGTCGATGCACTCGTCGCAGATGTAGACGCCCGGGCCGGCGATCAACTTCTTGACCTGGCGCTGCGACTTGCCGCAGAAGCTGCAGAGGAGTTGCTCGTTCGAATCCGTGGGACGTGCCAAAGCGGAAAGTTCCTCCTTGCGGGGACGGTAGTTGCCTACCGGCGTCGCGTCCCAAGCTTAGAGGGGGATGCAACCCGGCCCTGTCGGTGTCCCGTCGTTTACGGCGGGGCGGCGGCGGTCCCTTCTCGCGGGCAAAGCCTTGCGCCCGGCGCGCTACGGTGGCGGCGATGCCAAGCGAGGTCCGCGTCGAGCCGATCGCCCAGCCCCAAATGGAGCTGCTGCTGCCGCTGATCGCCGCCTACCAGCATTTCTACAACGTCGAGGACGTCGACGACGAAAGCAACCGCGCTTTCTTCTCTCGCTTCATCGCACCCAGCGAGGACGGGATGCTGCTCGGCGCCTGGCGCGGCGAGGAGCTGATCGGCTACGCCTGCCTCTACTGGCACTTCACCTCGCTGGTCCCGGCCGAGACGGTGCTGATGAACGACCTCTTCGTTGCCGAGGATCGGCGCGGCGGGGGCGTGGGCCGGGCCCTGATCGAGGCCAGCGCGCGAGTCGCCCGAAAGCGCGGTGCCCACCACCTGGAGTGGGCAACTGCGCCTGACAACAAGCCCGCGCAGCGCCTCTACGACGCGACCGGCGCCGAGCGCAGCGAGTGGGTCGAGTACGAGCTGCTTCTCGATTCGGCGGCCGAGTAGTCGGCTTGGTCGATCAGGCCGCCTGGGCCGGCGGCGGCAACCGATCGATGAGCGCAAGAAGCGCGCCCCGCTGTGCCCTTGACTCCTCCCGAAGGTCCTTCAAGTCGGCCATTAGCTGTTCCGCTTTCCGGTCCGCCCCCTCATCGCGCTCCATCAGCTTCGCCATAAACCTCTCGTGGTCGGCGATCATCTTCTGCACGACGATCTCGTTGCGCCGATTCATGTCGCGCATGAAGACCTGCTGCTGCTCGGTCGTCTTCTCGAAGCGATCGAATGAAGCCATCATCCGCTCGAAGGCCTGGGTGTTGCGCTCGAAAGCGGCCCCGTTGCGTTCGAAGGCAATCCGGTTCCGCTCGAACGCGGTTCGGTTGAGTTCCATCAACTCCTCGCCATGCTCAACATGGCGCTCGAGCCGTGCAGACAATCCCTTCCGGAGCATGTCCGGATTGTGGCAGGTGCAAACGCGTAAGTGGCGCGCAGTCTGAGTCAATTTAGGGCCGAGTTAGTCACCGAATCCGCGCCAAACGCCCGCGGAGCCCTGTCGATTCAGCTGTAGCGGTCCCAGCGGTTGAGAGCGGGCGCTTTAGTGGTGTTCGATGACGCGGTCAACGATGTTGTACTCCTTCGCCTCCTCCGCGCTCATGAAGTAATCGCGATCGGTGTCGTTCGTCACCTTCTCGAAGGGCTGGTTCGTGTGCTTGGCGATGATCTCGTCGAGGCGACGGCGGGTGTCGATGATCTCTTTGGCGTGGATCTCGATGTCGGTCGCCTGGCCCTGGAAGCCAGCGGAGACTTGGTGGATGAGGATCTTCGAGTTGGGCAGCGCCATCCGCTTGCCCGCCGCGCCGCCGGCAAGCAGCAGTGCCCCCATGCTCATCGCGATGCCGCAGCAGATCGTCTGCACGTCCGGCTTGATGAACTGCATCGTGTCGTAGATCGCCAGACCGGCGTAGACGTCACCACCGGGCGAGTTGACGTAGATGCTGATGTCCTTGTCCGGGTCCTCGGACTCGAGGTGCAGCAGCTGGGCCACGATCAGGTTCGCGATGTCCTGGTTCACCTGCGTGCCGAGGAAGATGATGCGCTCGTTCAGCAGGCGCGAGTAGATGTCGAAGGAGCGCTCACCGCGCGAGGTCTGCTCGACCACCATCGGGACCAAAGGACTCATGGCCGGCACTCTATAGAAGGGTGCTGGCGGACTTCCGGGAGCGGATCTCAGTCGGCCGAGGCTGCAAGCTTCGCCTAAGAGTTGTCGTCTCCTGGAGTCCAGAGCGAGCCTGCCTCTTTGCGCTCCTTCTCCGGGGTCCAGATCTGCGCGCGCGCCTCGGCCTGCTCGATCGGGATCGGCTTCGCCGACTCGGCGACGAGGTCGATCGCCTTGCGGAAACGGATGTCGTCGCGGATCATCGCGTCGCGGCCACTCTCTCGCAAGCGCTTCAGCAGCTTCTCCGGCGTCGTGCGCTCGTGTTCGGCGGGATGGGCGAGCGCCTCGACCATCTCCTCCTCGGAGACCTCGATCCCCTCAGCGTCGGCAATCGCCGCCAGCACCGCCTCGCGCTTCAGCTCCGCTTCGGCCTCCGGGACCGACTCCTCGATTACCTGATCGCGGGTTTTGCCCTGCATCTGCAGATAGGCGTCCGGGCTCATGCCCTGGCCGGCGAGCTGGCGTTCGACCCGCTCCCAGCGCTCGCCGGCGCGGGCGGTGGCGAGCTCCCCTGGCAGGTCCAGCTTGGCGGCGGCGGCCGCGGCGTCGACCGCGGCGATGCGGAAGTCCTGCTCGGCTCGCTGGCCGACCGCCTCCGCGAGGCGCTTGGCGATGTCGTCGCGCAGCTCGTCGAGCGTGTCGAACTCGGAGGCCTCGGAGGCGAAGTCGTCGTTCAGCTCGGGCAGTACCTTTTCGCGAACCTCTTTCACCTCAACCGTGAAGACCGCATCTTCGCCCGCCAGCTGCTCAGCCTGGTAGTCCTCGGGGAAGGTGACCTCGACCTTGCGGGTCTCGCCGGCGGTCGCGCTGGCGAGCTGCTCCTCAAAGCCCTCGATCAGCTGGCCGCCGCCGAGCTCGAGCAGGTAATCGCTTGCCTTGCCGCCCTCGAACGCTTTGCCGTCGAGCAGGCCCTCGAAGTCGACCAGCAGCACGTCGCCCTCGGCGGCGGCGCGATCGACCGGTTCCAGTTTGGTGAAACCCTCGCGGAGCCGCTCGATCTCACGGTCGACCATTTCAGCCGGCGGCTCGGGCTCGGCTTTGCCCACCTCGAGGCCCTTGTAATCGCCGAGCTCGGCCTCGGGCCGGACGCCGATCTCGAACTTGAAGGCGAGCGGCTCACCCTCGGCCTCCGGAGTCGAGACGACCTCGACTTTGGGGTCGCCGACGGGCGCGATACCGGAACCGAGCAGGGCGCGTTCGTACCACTCGGGCAGCGCCTCGCGAATCGCCTCCTCGAGCACGGCGGCGAAACCGACCCGCTGGATCACCAGCGATGCCGGCGCCTTGCCCTTGCGGAAGCCGGGCATCCGCATCTCCCGCGCCAGGGCGCGGGCGGCCCGGCTGACCGCGCGATCGACGTCGGCTGCCGGGACCTCGACCTCGACGCTGACGCGAGAGCCGGGAAGCTCTGAGACGGTGGGCTGCATCGAGCGCGGGACCCTATCGCGCGCGGCGCAGCAGCCCGCGCCGCACCGCCACCGCGAAGTCGATCGCGAAGGCCAGCCCACGGCCAAGCGGCCCGGTTACCAACCACGCCCTTGCTCTAGTCGCCATTGGCGTATTCCAGCAGGGAGGAATCGACTAGCCACTCGACTGGGGCGCGGTCGTCGGTGTAAACCTCGCCGCCGGGGAGATGAGCGGCGAGCCGTGAGGCTGCTTCGCGGGCTGGGGCTCGCAGTAGTAACGGCAGGGCAGGGGCGGCGCGCCGCAGGCGCGCCGGTGATAGCGGCCCCTCCGCCGCCACCAGCAACGTGTTGGTCGGCTCTATCGGGTCGCGGAGGACATGTGGGAAGGCGGAGGCCATCGTCCGTCCCAGCACCTGCTCGAGCTCCTCGCTGCCCTCGGGGTGGCCGACGTTGACGATCACGACACCGCCCGGGGCGAGGCGTTCGCGGGTCAGCTCGAAAAACTCGCGGGTGGTGAGGTAGAAGGGGATGTAGGGCTGGCGGTAGGCGTCGACCATGATCGCGTCGTAGTCGCCCGCCGAGCGCTCCAACCAAGGGCGGGCGTCCTCGGCGAAGGTCTGCATGCGCGGGTTGCGCAGGTCGAGGTAGCGGCGGCCGAGCTCGGTCAGCTCACCGTCGATCTCGACCGCGTCGACCGCGGTGCGGGGGAAAAAGTGGCCGAAGGCGCGGGCCACGGTGCCGCCGGCGTTGCCGAGGATCGCGATCCGCCGTGGCGGCGCCGGCCGCGCCGCGAACGGCAGGTAGAGGTGCCCATCCCAGTAGTCACCGGTCAGGTAGGTCCCCGGCCGGTAGAGCGAGTGGACCGCCTGGCCCTCGTTCAGCTCCAGCACCCGCGAGCCGTCGGGCCGTTCGACCACGCGCGCGTACTGGTGGGTCGTCTCCGCCTCAAAGAGCACGGTGCCGGTGTCGGCCGCTTTGATCGTCCCCACGGGCGCCGCGATCGCCAGGGCCAGGACCGCCGGTAGTGCCGCAAAGCGCCAGCCGAGGCCGATGGCGGAGACCAGAGCCAGGGCGGTGGCGAAGACGAGGAAGGTGCGCTGCGTCCCCAGCAGCGGGATCAGCAGCAGGGCGGCGAACATCGTCCCGCACAGGGAGCCGGCGGTCGAGATCGCGTAGAGCCTTCCCACCACCTCACCCGAGTGCTCGCGGTCTTGGACCGCCAGGCGGACGGCCCACGGCGAGGCGGCGCCAAGCAGGGTGACCGGTACCGCGACCAGCACCAGCACCCCGAACAGCGAGCCGGCAAAGCCACCGACCGAGACCGTGTCGAAGGCGTCGACGGAGAAGCCGAGGAAGGGCCTGGCGGCGAAGGGGACCGCGGCGATCAGCACCGAGGCGGCGAAGACGAGGAGACAGAGGCCGCGCAGATGGGGATGGCGGTCAGCGTAGCGGCCGCCGAGCCAGTAGCCGACTGAGAGCGCGACCAGGACGACGCCGATCGTGTTCGCCCAGACGATCGTCGAGGCGCCGAAGTAGGGCGCCAGCAGCCGCGCTGCGGCGATCTCGGCGCCGAGGCTGGCGGCGCCGACGACGAAAACCAGCGCCGGCAGTAGCCACGTGCCGGTGGAACGAGGTCCATATGGACCTCGTTCCACCGGCACGTCCTGCCGCTGCTCAGACGCGGTCGGGCTCGCGCTCATCGCCAGTGGCGGTTAGGCGTTCCTCGAGCAGCGCGCCGTGGCCGGCGGCTACGGCGCGCTGGGCACGCTGCTCGTCCAGCTCCACCCCACGCTCGCGGGCGAGGTCGAGCAGGTTCTGCTTTTCGGTCCCTTCGCGGGCGACCTCGAAGAAGACCCAGGCGAGCACGCCGAGCGCGAGGAAGGTGCCCTCGATCATCATGATCACGCCCGCCGTGCTCTGGTCGGCCAGTGCCGAGATTCCCCAGTAGCGCTCGCCCGGAGCGTAGATCGGGTAGAGCACCGTCCCCGACCACATCAGCACGTTGCCGAGGATCGCGCCGGTGAAGCGCACGGCGATCACGTAGCCGACCTTCCAGCCGGCGTTGAACCACTGCGGCTTCGGCAGCGGTCCGAAAACGGCCATCCACATCAGGCAGCCGAAGAAGAGGAAGGACGCATGCTCGAGCGCGTGGATCGGCGCCGTTCCGTAGGCGTCCTGGTAGAGGGCCGGGATGTGCCAGAAGAAGAGGTTCACCGCCCAGAGAGGGAAGGCGACCAGCGGGTGGGCGAGGACCTGGAGGCGGTTGAAGAAGCGGATCGCCAGGATCGGCTGCAATAACGATTTGGTCAGGCCGAGGACCAAAAGCAGCGAGGCGAGGTCGCCGATCAGCAGGTGCTCGCCCATATGAGCGAGCACGAGCTCCTCGGAGATGTGGCCGATCGGGCTGAAGAGGGCGACCGCGATCAGCAGCAGGCCGCTGCCAAAACAGAGCTGGCGCCAGAGCGGCACCGGGCGACCGTCCCAGGAGAGGACCATTGCCCGATGCCAGTAGAGGATGGCGGCGATCGTGATCGGGAAGACCTCGAGCGGCACGAAGGTGCCGGCCACGTGAGCGATCGGAATTGTCACGGAGAGCCAGCGTAGCCCGGTGGTAGCTTGAGCGAGCCGTGAGCGCCGCCGACCACCGCTTCCCGCCGATCGGTAGCTACGGCTTCCTCTCCGACTGCCACACCAGCGCCCTCGTCTCTTACGACGGCTCGGTCGAGTGGCTCTGCCTTCCCCGCTTCGACTCGCCGAGCGCCTTCGGCGCCATCCTCGACCGCGGCGCCGGCCACTTCAGGCTGGGGCCGCGCGGCGTCGTCGTGCCGATCAGCCGCCGCTACGTGCCTGGGACGCTGGTGACCGAGACGACCTGGGTCACCGACACCGGCTGGGTCGTGATCCACGATGCGCTAACGATCGGCGACTGGGTCGAGCAGGAAGGCCCGGGCTCGCGGCCGCAAACCGAGCACGAGTCCGACCACTCGCTGCTGCGGACGATGACCTGCATCGACGGCGAGGTGGAGATCGAGATGGAGTGTATGCCGCGCTTCGCCTACGGCGCCGAGGCGGCGAGCTGGAGCGGCGGCGAGCTCGGCGAGGCGAGCGCTCGCGGTGGCGGGGTCGAGCTGCAGCTGACCAGCGACATGGAGCTATCGCTGGAAGGGGGAACAGCTCGCGGCACGGTCAAGCTGCGCGAAAACGAGACCGCTTTTTGCGCGGTGACCTGGGGAGATGGCGATCTGGGCGGGCCGCGCAGCGCTCCGGAGGCGCTCGAGCGGCTCGACTCGACCGAAGACTTCTGGCGCAAATGGCTACGCGACGGCAACTTCCCCGATCACCCGTGGCGTATCCACCTGCAGCGCTCGGCGCTGGTACTGAAGGGCCTCACCTACGCGCCGACCGGGGCGATCCTCGCGGCGCCGACCACCTCGCTGCCGGAGACCCCGGGCGGCGAGCGCAACTGGGACTACCGCTTCAGCTGGATCCGCGACTCGACCTTCAGCCTCTGGGCACTGCATACGCTCGGCTTCGACCAGGAGGCGCGCGACTTCATGCGCTTCATCGTCAACATCTGCCGCAAGGACCCCAACCTGCAGATCATGTACGGGATCGGCGGCGAGAAGGATTTGACCGAGAGCACGCTCGACCACCTCGACGGCTACGGCGGCGCGCGCCCGGTGCGGATCGGCAACGGCGCCTTCGACCAGCGCCAGAACGATGTCTGGGGTGCGCTGCTCGACTCGATCTACCTGCACGAAAAGGCGCTGAAAGGCACCGGGACCCCAGCCGATCGCCAGCTGATCCGCCAGCAGGTCGAAGCGGCGATCGAGGCCTGGCCGCATCCCGACCAAGGAATCTGGGAGGCGCGCGGCGAGCCGCAGCACTACGTCTCATCGAAGCTGATGATCTGGGTCGCGGTTGACCGCGGGTCCCGCCTCGCCCGCAGCATCGGCTTCGACGGGATCGCCGAGGAGTGGGAGGCGATCGCCAGCGAGATCCGCGCGGAGATCCTCGAGCGCGGCGTCCGCGACGGGATCTTCCGCCAGCACTACGAGACCGATGCCCTCGACGCCTCGACCCTGCTGATCCCGTTGCTGCGCTTCCTGCCTGCCGACGATCCGCGGGTCCGCGCGACCGTCAACGCGATCGCCGAGGAGCTGACCGAGCACGGCCTCGTCCTCCGCTACAAGGTCGAGGAGACCGACGACGGCCTGCACGGCGAGGAGGGCACCTTCCTGATCTGCTCCTTCTGGCTGGTATCGGCGCTCTCGGAGATCGGCGAGCCGGAGCGGGCGCGCAAGCTCTGCGAGCGGCTGCTCGAGGCCGCCGGCTGGCTCGACCTCTACGCCGAGGAGCTCGAGGCCCAGAGCGGCCGTCACCTCGGCAACTTCCCGCAGGCGTTTACCCACCTGGCCCTAATCAACGCCGTCTCCCATGTGATCGCCGACGAGCAACGGGTGGACGGCGGACCCACCGCAGTTTTCAGCGAAATGGGCGGGGTTCGCACGGAGAGCTAGGCAAGCCCGCACGCTCAGACGAAGGGCTATCAGACAGAACACTTCGTATTCTCTATATTTCCTCCGCATGGCGGGGTTTGGCGTCGGCGACGAGCAGGACAGGGAGAACCACTATCGCCGCGCGACAATGCTGCATCCGTCGCGGCAACGGATCGCCCGCCGCCTCTCCGATGGCGAGGAAGCCAGCACGGCGGCGCTCGCCGCCCAGCTGGAGGAGCCAGCGGGCAGGGTCGCCTACCACGTGCGCGTGCTTGTCAGGCGCGGAGTGCTGAAGGTGGTTCCGAGACGGCGCCCCAAGCCGCCCCTTTACCGCTGGTCGGCGGATGCGCAGTGGGCCCGGGAGATGCTCGCCAAAGAGGACGAGTAGTGCGGGGCGGACCCGATCAGGGGGGAGAGATCGGCAGCGGGCGCCCTTAGTAGAAGCAGGCGATGGGAAGCGTGGACGAAATCCGAGATCCGGGCACCGAGGACGCGGCGCTCGAGGCCGCGATCCTGCGGCAGCTGGTGGCGCTGCACCCGATCCAGCTGACCCTGGTCGAGCTAGTTCGCGAGTTCGCCGGCGAGGCCGGCGACTTCGCGCTGAAGGACGCGGTCGAGCGAGCGGTGCGCGAGCTCACCGCCGCCGGCCTCGTCCACCGCAGTGGCGAGGTCGTCCTCCCCAGCCGCGCCGCCCTGCGCCTCGACGAGCTGCTCGGCTGAGCAGTCGGGGAGCTGGGGCCTACCGGCCCGCGACGTGTAGCTCTATCGCGTGGATCTGACTCTGGCCGTAGGAACCGGCCTGCACCGGGCCCGCGGCACTGATCAGGTCGCCTGGGCCAGGGAGCGGGCGGGGACGCAGGCCCTTGCGAACGTCGATCGCCGTCAATCCCCGCAGGGTGATCCCCTGCGGGTCGGCGATCACGAAGTGGGCATCGCCATCTCCATCGGGGTCAACCCGCTCGACATAGACGATCCGCCCCTCGGCCGTGCGGCAACTGGGTAGGCCGGACGGGCAGTGCGAGGGAGTGACCGTCTCGGCAGCCGGTGAGGACGTCCCGGAGTCCGCGGGACCGCCCTCGTCGCCGCAGCCGGCGACGAGGGCAAGAACGGCGAGGCCTACCAGCGCGGCAACCGGCCCCTCCTCTTAGCTGAAGTCGATGACGCTGCGGATTCCGTCCTGGGCCTCCATCAGCTCGAAGCCCCGGTCGACTTCGTCGAGGGTCAGGTGGTGGGAGATGAAGGGCCGGACGTCGATCTCACCGGCCAGGCAGCGGTCGACGAGGTCCGGGACCTGGTCGCGTCCCTTGACGCCGCCGAAAGAGGAGCCGGCGATGCGGCGACCCGTGATCAAGAGGCGGGGCACGACGTCGAGGGTCTCCCCCTTGCCGGCGACGCCGGCGACGGTGCAGAGGCCCCAGGCCATGCGGGCGGCCTCGACCGCCTGGCGCATCACGGCGACGTTGCCGGTCGCCTCGAAGGTGTAGTCGGCGCCAAAGCCGCCGGTCATCTCGAGGATCTCCTCGACCGCGCCCTCGCCGCCCTCGATGACGTCGGTCGCACCCTGGCCTCGAGCCAGCTCGAGCCGCTCCGCCGAGAGGTCGACGCAGACGATGCGCTCGGCGCCCTGCAGCCGGCAGCCGGCGACAGCCCCCAGTCCCACCATTCCTGCCCCGAAAACGACGCAAGTGCCGCCCGGCTGCACCGCGGCCGTGTTGATCGCCGCACCGAGCCCGGTCGAGAGACCGCAGGCGAAGAGGCAGGCGTACTCGAAGGGCGCCTCGGGGTTGATCTTCGCCAGCGCGATCTCCGGCATCACCGTGTATTCGGCGAAGGTCGAGCAGCCCATGAAATGGCGGATGCCGTCACCTTCGCGGGCGATGCGGGTGGTGCCGTCGGGGAGAAAGCCCTTGTTCTGCTGCTCGCGGATCGCCAGGCAGAGGTTGGTCCGCGGGTCGACGCAATGGATGCACTCGCCGCACTGGGGCGAGAAGAGGGTGACGACGTGGTCGCCTGGCGAGAGCGAGGTGACGTCGGGGCCGACCCGCTCGACGACGCCGGCCCCCTCGTGGCCGAGCACGGTCGGTGCGTAGCCCGATGGGTCGGCGCCCGAGGCGGTGTAGAGGTCGGTGTGACAGACGCCGCAGGCGACGAGGCGGACGAGCACCTCGCCGGCGCGCGGCTCGGCGAGCTCGACCTCCTGCACCTGAAGCGGCTGGCCGAACTCCTCCAGCACCGCGGCGCGCATCTTCATCTGCTTCGCCTTGCGGCGAGCGCCGCGCGGATCAACCGCTCTTGAAGCGGGCGGCCTCCTCGGAGCCGCCCGTCGCGTCGCCCTCGCTGTAGGAGTGCGCGCCGGCGCCGGCGAGGGTGCCGCCGTCGACGATCAGGTACTCCTCGCGGATCGGGCGCCCGTCGAACCAGCACTCGAGGATCTCGCGCGCCCCGGCCGCGTAGCGAGCCTGGGCTGAGAGGCTGGTGCCTGAAGTGTGCGGGGTCATGCCGTGGTGGGGCATCGAGCGCCACGGGTGATCCCGAGGCGCCGGCTGCGGGAACCAGACGTCGCCCGCATAGCCGGCCAGCTGTCCACTCTCACATGCCCGCGCGACCGCGTCGCGGTCGCAGATCTTGCCGCGGGCGGTGTTGATCAGATACGAGCCCCGCTTCATCTTGGCGAGCAGGTCCGCGTCGAACATGTTCTCGGTCTCGGGATGCAGCGGCGCGTTGATCGTCACCACGTCGCAGACCTCCACCATTGACTCGACATCGGGGTGGAAGGTGACGCCGAGCTCCTCCTCGACCTCGGGCGGCAGGCGGTGCCGGTCGGTGTAATGCAGGCCGACCTCGAAGGGCTTCAGTCGCCGCAGGACCGCTGAGCCGATGCGCCCGGCGGCGACCGTGCCTACTTGCATGCCCTCGAGGTCGTAGGAGCGCGAAACGCAGTCGGCGATGTTCCAGCCCCCGTCGACGACCACCTGGTAGGAAGGGATGTAGTTGCGCACCAGCGCCAGGATCATCATCACCACGTGCTCGGCGACGCTGATGCTGTTCGAATAGGTCACCTCGGCGACGGTCAGGCCGCGCTCGATCGCCGCTTGCAAATCGACGTGGTCTGAGCCAATGCCCGCGGTCAGCGCCAGCTTCAGCTGCGGCGCCTTGCTGATCCGCTCGGCCGTCAAGTATGCGGGCCAGAAGGGCTGGGAGATCACGACCTCCGCCGCGGGCAGCTCGTGCTCGAAGACCGAGTCGGGGCCATCCTTGTCGGAGGTGACCACCAGCCGGTGGCCGCGCTGCTCGAGGAACTCGCGCAGCCCCAGCTCGCCAGAGACGCTGCCGAGCAGCTCGCCGGGCGTAAAGCCGACAGCCTCCGGCGTCGGCGTGCTCTGGCCGTCGTGATAGCGCTCGATCCTCGGCACCTCGTCGCGCGCATAGGCCGGCGGGTAACCGTCCACCGGGTCGTCGTAGAGCACGCAGAGGACGGTCGCCATCGATCCATCCTCTCGCAAGATCGACTGAGCGGTCAAGCGCCCCTCCCGGCGAGTCGCTCAACAGCGATGGCCTACAGTCCTCGAGCGCAGTTTTCGCTGCGCTCAACCAATTGAGAGGCGGTCCCTTGGATCCTGTCGGATATGAGCTGTGTACTCCCGAAGGCGGCAAGGGCGGTGGCGTTCGCGCCACCCGGGGCTTCCAAGTTGGTGAGACGGTGATGGTCGGGATGCTCGAAGGAGAGGTCGCCTGCAACGACTCGCACGCAACCCAGGTGAGTCGCACCAAGTGGGCGCGGCACGGCGGGCTCGGTCCCAAGGTCAACCACTCGTGCAGCCCGAACTGCGGCGTCGAGCTGAACGACACGGGCGCTTGCAACTTCGTCGCTCGCAAGTCGATCTCCGATGGGGAGGAGATCACCTTCGACTACGCGATGCGCAACTACTCGATCGAGCACTTTCCCGGTGGCTGTCTCTGCGGTGTGGACATCTGCCGCGGCTCGGTAACCGGCTGGAAGGACCTCCCCGCGGAGCGCAAGGCCGCCTACGACGGCCTGGTCGCGCCCTACTTGCTCGAGATCGATCGGGAGCTGGCCGACTCATCGACAGCCGCGCTCGCTTGAGAGGCCTCGTGGCGGGTATGCGGTTCCCATGACTGGAAAAGCAGACTTCACGGAGCAGGAGTGGGAGATGGTGCTCGAGGGGCCGACGAGCGCCGGCTTGATCGTTTCTACGGCTCAGCGGGGCGGCTCGTTCCGCGAGTCTTTTTCGCTGGCGAAAGCCTTCGCCGAGGCAAGAAACGCCACCGGAGCCTCCCCTCTGATGGAAGAGATCGCGCAATCCAAGCCGAAGATCAACCGGGCGCGGCAGGGCTCGGTCGAGGAGCTGAAAGCGCACCATCTGGACATCGTTCGGCAGGCGGTTTCGCTGCTCGAGGCCAAGGCTTCTCCAGAGGAGCTCACGGACTACAGGCGCTTCACTCTCAGCCTTGCGGAGCGGGTCGCGATGGCCAAGGAGGAGGGTGAGCGACCTGTCAGCGACGCCGAGCGAACGGCAATCGACGAGATCGCCAATGCGCTCGGCGAAGAGTCCGGCTAGGTGCTCCTCACGCCATGATTGGCGAGGGGTCCCGGCTGAAGGAGCGCTACCGGCTCGAGCGGCTTCTCGGTCGCGGCGGCATGGCGTCAGTGTGGCTGGCGAGCGACGAGGTCCTCGAGCGGCCGGTCGCGGTCAAGGTCCTCTCGGACACCATCGCCTCTGATCCCGAGTTCCTGGCGCGATTCCGCCGCGAGGCGAGGGTGGCGGCGGGCTTGTCGCATCCAAACCTCATCGGCGTCTACGACTACGCGGATTCAGCGGAACGCTCGTATCTCGTCATGGAGTACGTCGCGGGCGAGAACCTGGCTGAACGGATGTCGCGGAATGCCGAGATCGAATGCGAGAGGCTTGCACGTGAGCTGCTCGGCGCCCTCGCCCATATCCACGCAGCGGGAATCGTGCACCGGGACGTCAAGCCCCAGAACGTCCTGATCGCCCCAGACGGCAGCGCCAAGCTGATCGACTTCGGCATCGCCCTGCCCAAGGACGCGACCTCGCTGACGCAAACCGGGCTCCTCCTCGGTACCGCCCGCTATGTCGCGCCCGAGGTGATGAGCGGCAAACCCGCGACGGAGGGATCCGATCTCTACTCGTGCGGCATCGTGCTGCGCGACTGCATCGGCGAGGGGCGGCGTGGCGACCTCGGGGCGCTGGCGGTCCATCTGTCCAGCGCGGACCCGCGAGGCCGTCCGGCATCGGCCGCGGAGGCGGTCGCCCAGATCGACCCGCGGGGCGCTGTCCCGAATCAGCCGACGGAGCTGCTGAGATCGGCGCCGACCGAGCGGCGCTGGGGCAAGGCCGCCGCGATCGTCGCGGCGTTCGCCGGGCTGGCCGTCGCGTTCCTCCTGGTCATTGACGGAGCCGAGGAGCAGGGTGACGGAAAGCCCGACCCGACCATGCCCGCGAGCGTCGGCGAGAGCAGCAAAGCGACCGGCGACGCGGAAACGGATGCAAGCGAAGAAGTACCAGAACCGGCCGGAGACGACCTCGCCCTGGCCAGCGCCCTCAACGAAGAAGGCTTCGAGATGATTCAGGCCGGCAGCTACGAAGAGGCGGTCCCGGTGCTGGAAGAGGCAATCCGTTCCTTCCCCCCGGGCACCGACGACCTGAACTACGCCTATGCCCTGTTCAACCTGGGAAACGCGCTGCGTCTGAGCGGGCGCCCGCAGGAGGCGATCCCGGTACTCGAACGCCGCCTGGAGATTCCGAACCAGACCGCGGTCGTTCGCGGTGAGCTGACCACCGCCAGGGAGGAAGCGAGCTCGAGTGGCAACCAATGAGCCCTGCCGACCGGCGGACGCGCACGGTTCAACCTCTACCGGGCGAGGGCGTGATCAGCGCGACCGGCACCGCGAGGCCGGCCGCGCGACGAAGGGTGGCGATGCGACGCCCGGGCTGGACGGCGGGGCGGATCTCGCTGACGCGATCGCCGAGTCCGGCGACGGTCGCGTCAAGCTCGGGGGTGAGGAGGGCGAGGCCCCAGAAGAAGGCGGGCCGGTCTCCCCCACCGCCGCGCTCGATCGCCTCGGGCGGCTCCTGCACGACCTCGAGGATGGTCGCGTCAAGGCGGAAAAACGCCTGCCGCGGAGCGCCGGCGGGCGTCGGCTCCTCGCGGATGCGGCGCAGGTCGAGGCCGGCTGCCTGCAGCGCTGCGACCGTGCGCTCGAGCGCGGGCGTGATCGCGACGACGTGATCAATCGCGACGATGCCGTTGGGATGCGCCGGCAGCTCGCTCGGCGGTGGCCGAGCGGACCGGGTAGTCGACAGCCCGTCCAGCTCGGCGCTCTCGATGTCGCGCAATGACCAACTGGTCAGACCCTTGCCCGCGCCGGAGCCCGCCAGACAAATCCGCACGTCCCCGATGACGCAGGTATCGCCCTCAACCACGAAGCCGAGCGCCGACCAAGCCTCCGGCGCATCGGCAACCGTCAGCTCGTCGATCGTCGCGCTCACGGGCCACCGGTAGCCGTCACTTGCGCTGGCAAGCCTCGGCCTCGTCCTCGAGCAATGCGGCGACGGCGCGGGCGAGGCGCGCTCCGCGCTGGGTCAGCACGTACTCGGTGTGGGGAGGGCGGCCGGGGACGAGGCGGCGTTCGACGATGCTCTCCGCCTCGAGCTGCTCGAGGCGCTCGGAGAGCGTCGTCGGCGAGACCCCCGGCAGCGACTGGCGGAACTCGTTAAAGCGGGCGGCGCCGCTGGCGCAGGCGTAGATCGTCGCCAGCGTCCAGCGGCGCTCGAGCAGGCTCGCCGCCGCCCGCAGCTCGGTCGGAACCGGCGAGCAGCTACGACATCGCGGCGACATTCGCCCCGTTCTCGGCTGGCTCCAGGGCCCGCTCGAAGACCTCGCCGACGCTCATCACCGGGTGGAAGGTCATCTGCTCGCGCACGTCCTCGGGGACCTCGTCAAGGTCGCCGCGGTTGCGCTCGGGCAGGATCACCTCGGTCAGCCCAGCGGCGTGGGCCGCCAGCACCTTCTGCTTGAGGCCGCCGATCGGCAGCACTCGACCCTGCAGGGTGACCTCGCCGGTCATCCCGACCGTGTGCTTGACCGGACGCCCGGAGAGCAGCGAGACCAGCGCGGTCGTCATCGCCGTGCCGGCGCTGGGGCCATCCTTCGGGATCGCCCCCGCGGGGACGTGCAGGTGAAACTCCCGCTGGAACCCGTCGGGGTCGATGCCGAGCTCCTCGCTGTGCGAGCGTGCGTAGGAGAGCGCAATCCGCGCCGACTCCTTCATCACGTCGCCGAGCTGGCCGGTCAGGACCAGGCCCTTGTCGCCCTCCATCGCGGTCGCCTCAATGAAGAGGACGTCGCCACCGGTTCCGGTGACCGCGAGGCCGGTCGAGACGCCGGGGATCGCGGTGCGCTCGACCGACTCCTGGAAGAAGCGCTGGCGCCCGAGCGCGTCCCGCAGCGCCTCGCTGTCGAGGGCGATGGGGACCTCGGCCTCGCCGGCGGCGATCCGCGTCGCCGCGCCGCGTAGCAGCTTGCCCAGCTCGCGCTCGAGCTGCCGCACCCCCGCCTCGCGGGCGTACTCGGAGATGACAGCGCACAGGATCTCGTCGCCGACCTCGACCTCCTCGGGCTGCAGGCCGTTGCGCTTCAGCTGGCGTGGCAGCAGGTAGCCCCTGGCGATCGCCAGCTTCTCCTCCGTCGTGTAGCCGTCGAAGGCGATCGTCTCCATGCGGTCGAGCAGCGGCGCCGGGATCGTGTCGACGAGGTTCGCCGTGGCGATGAAGACGACCTCGGAGAGGTCGACCTCGACGTCGAGGTAGTGGTCGCGGAAGGAGTGGTTCTGCGCCGGGTCGAGCACCTCGAGCAGCGCCGCAGAAGGGTCGCCGCGCCAGTCGGCGCCGACCTTGTCGACCTCGTCGAGCAGGATCACCGGGTTCATCGTGCCGGCGTCGCGCAGGGCACGGACGATCCGTCCCGGCAGGGCGCCGATGTAGGTGCGGCGGTGGCCGCGGATCTCGGCCTCGTCGTGCATGCCGCCGAGCGAGATGCGGACGAACTCGCGTCCCAGCGCGCGGGCGATCGACTCCCCGATCGAGGTCTTACCGGTTCCGGGCGGCCCAACCAGGGTCAGGATCGCGCCGTTGGCGCGGCTGTCGTCATCGATGCCGCGCTCCTCGCGCAGCTTGCGTACGGCGATGAACTCGGTGATTCGCCGCTTCACGTCCTCGAGCCCGGCATGGTCGGCATCGAGTACCTCACGCGTGTGTGCGGGGTCGAGCCGCTCCTCGGAGCGCTTCGCCCAAGGCACAGCGATCAGCCAGTCGAGGTAGCTGCGGATCATCGAGGACTCGGGCGATTGCTCGCCCTGGCGCTCGAGCCGGCGCAGCTCCTTCTCCGCCTGCTCGGCGACCGTATCCGGCATCTCGGCCTCGGCGATCTTGCGCTCGTACTCCTCGATCAGGCTGCCCTCGTCTTCGCCCAGCTCCTTGCGGATCGACTCCATCTGTTTGCGCAGGAAGTAGTCGCGCTGCTGCTTCTGGGCGCCCGACTCGACATCGTCGCGGATGCGGCTGCGCACCTGCAGCTCGGCGAGGCGCTCGCGCTGCAGCTCGACCGCGACCTGCAGGCGGGCGCTGACGTCGAGCGTGTCGAGCAGGCGCAGTTTCTGCTCGAAGCTGAATTCCGGGCTCAGCCCGGCGGTGTCGGCAAGCGCTCCAGGCTCATCAACCGAGCGCAGAAAGTCCGAGATCCGGCCGTCATCGCCGCGCAGCTCGAGGATCTCCTCAACCACCGCCCGGTACTCGCGGGTCAGCTCATGGGTGTGCTCGTCATCGGGGTGACCGTCGTGAACCTCCTGCACGTCGATGCGCAGCGAGCCCTCGTCGGCCTCGGCGCCGGCAATGGCGACGCCGGCGAGCCCGCGGTGCAGGCCGAGCACGGTCGCCGCCGGCCCACCGCGGCGCGAGCGGCCGTGCTCGAGCACCTCGGCGACCACACCGACGCGGCCGAACTCGCCGTCGTGGCGGGGCAGCAGGAAGACGCGGTCCTCCTCGCCGACATCGATCGGCAGCGTGGCGGAGACAGTCGGAAAGACGATTGCCTCGTCGAGCGGAATCAAGAGATAGGCCATATTTAAGTCCAATTTCTGTAGTTAGTCTGCTAAGAGGATAGCGCGACGCGCGCGCCGGCGGCCCGGACCGCGGCCGAAAGCGAATCGATGTCATACGCGCCTTCGTGCCGTTTCTCGTTGACGAAGAAAGTCGGCGTGCCGGTGACGCCGCTGATGTCGGCCGAATCGACGTCTTCCTCGACCCGCGGCGCATGGAGATGGCGGCGAAGTTCGGCCTCGAAGCGATCGAGGTCGAGGCCGAGCTGCTCGGCATGGGTCAGCAGGTCGCTGGGCCGCAGGGCATCCTGGTGTTCGAGCAGCAGGTCGTGCATCTCCCAGAACGCCCCCTGGGCAGCCGCCGCCTCGGAAGCCTCGGCGGCGAGCTGGGCGCGCGGGTGGACGTCGGAGAGCGGCAGGTGACGCCAGACATAGCGGACGTCGCCGAAGTCGGCGAGCAGCTCGCGCAGGACCGACTCGGCCTTGCCGCAGTAGGGGCACTCGAGGTCGCCGTACTCGAGGACCGTCACCGGCGCCTCGACGGGGCCCCGGATGTGATCGCGGTCGGGATCGACCGGCACGGCGAGGTCGGGGAGCGTCTCCGAACCGCCCAGCAGGGCCCGGATGCGTGCCTGGCGGGGAAGCAAGGTGGTGGCGCGGAAGACCAACCAAGCCAGGATCGAGGCGCAAAGCGCGGCGCTGAGCACACCGAGCTTCGCCTCCTCTAGATGGGCCCCGTCGAAGGCGAGCGTCGCGATCAGCAAAGAGACGGTGAAGCCGATCCCGGCGATCGCACCACCGCCGACCGTGGCGGCCCAGCCGACCGGCGGGCGAAGCCGCTCCCCGCTCAACTTCGTCACCAACCAGGAGATCCCAACCACACCGACCGGCTTGCCGAGCACGTAGCCGCAGATGATCCCGAGCGTGATCGGCGACGAATAAGCCCGACCGAGAAAGTCCCAATCGATCGCGATGCCGATGTTGGCCAGCGCGAACAGCGGCACGATCACGTAGCTCGTCCACGGGTGGTAGAGGTGGAGCAGGCGGGCGTTCGGCGAGACCGCCTCCTGCAGGCCGGAGCGAACCGAGCGGGCCAGCTCCGGCGTCGGTTGTTCGCGGAAGCGGCGAAAGAGATCGGTCGCCCGCTCCAGCTCGCCGCGACCCGCCGGGTACGCCCAAGCGATCAAACCGACAGCCAGACCCACCACGACTGGATCGATACCCGATTCGAACAGCGCCACCCAGACGACGGCGGCGAGCATGAAGTAGACGAGACCCTGGCGGATACCGGCGACACGAGCGAGGAGGATCAGGCCGAAGACCCCGGCAGCGATCAGCAGCGGCTCGACGGCGACGTCGCTGCTGTAGGCGATCGCGATAACCAGCAGCGCGATCACGTCGTCGACGACGATGATCGTCAGCATGAAGGCCCGCAGGCGATCGGGGAACCGCGGCCCGACCAGGGCGAGCATGCCGAGGGCAAAGGCGGTGTCGGTCGACATCGCCACTCCCCACCCGTGCGCCGAATCCTCACCCCCGTTGAAGGCCAGGTAGATCGCGACCGGTACAGCCATCCCGCCCAGCGCCGCCAGCACCGGCAGGGCAAGGCGGCGACGCTCGCGCAGCTCGCCAAGGTCGAACTCGCGACGGACCTCGAGCCCGACGACGAAGAAGAAAAAGGTCATCAGCCCGTTGTTGATCCACTCCCGGACGCTCTGGGAGATCCCCGAGTCCCCAACCTGGATCGAGAGCTCCGTGTGCCAAACGCTGTCGTAGGAGGAGAGGTCGATGTTGGCCCAGGCCACAGCCACAACCGCCGCGGCCAGCAGCACGCTGGCGCTGCCGGTCTCGGTGGCAAGGAACTCGCGCAACGGCGTCTGCAGGCTGCGAGCCCAAGCGGTTCTTTCGTTCGCAGCCGATCGCACGGGAGAGCCGCTCATCGAGGCTAGCCTTGCATGGTGCGCAAAACGACCCGAAAGGAACGCGATGACGAACCCGCTTGACGGAACCGTTGCCCTGATCACCGGCGCCAGCAGCGGTATCGGCGAGGCGACCGCGCGGTCGCTGGCGGCTCAGGGAGCCAAGGTCGCGGTCGCCGCGCGCCGCCTCGAACGGCTGGAGCGCCTGGCCGCGGAGATCGGCGGCCAGGGTCACACCGCGCTGGCGATCGAGGCCGACATCGCCGATCGGTCACAAGCCGTCGCCGCGGTCGACCGCACGGTCGACGAGCTGGGTCGCCTCGACATCGTCGTCAACAACGCCGGCGTGATGCTGCTCGGCCCGATCGAAGACGCGCCCACCGAGGAATGGGACCGGATGATCGACCTCAACCTCAAGGGCCTGATCCACACCACTCACGCCGCCCTGCCGCACCTGCTCTCCGCAGCTGAGGACTCCGAGCGAGGCTGCGCCGACGTGGTCAACATCAGCTCCGTCGCCGGCCGCGTCGCCCGCGCCGGCTCGGGTGTCTACAACCTGACCAAGCACGGCGTCGGAGCCTTTAGCGAGTCCTTGCGCCAGGAGTTCGCCGACCGCAAGGTCAGGTCGACCCTGATCGAGCCCGGCGCCGTCGCGACGGAGCTCACCGACCACCTGCGCGACGGCGTGCGCGAACAGGTGAGAGGGCGCTTCTCCGACGTCCGCATCCTCGAGGCGACCGACGTCGCCGACGCGATCGCCTACGCGGTGACCCGGCCTTGGCACGTCTGCCTCAACGAGATCCTGATCCGGCCGACCGAGCAGAGGGGTTGAGCAGCCGCCAGAACGGCCGGGGTCAGTCGCGTTGGAGAAGCTCGTCGAGCGTGCTTCCGCTGAGCGCCGACTGCGGCAGTTCGCCGACCACATCGGAGCCGGAGCGCGCGTGCTCATCACGGCGCTTGATCAACAGCCACTGGGGCTTGTCGCCGGGACGGGTGCGCTGCAGGGCAAAGCCGCCTTGCAGCTTCTCCCCGTGCAGGACGAAGACGGCGTGGCCACGCTCGAGCGCCTCTGGCCAGGCCACTCGCCCACCCTGCTCATAGTGCCCTCGATCCCAGATGATCACGCCGCCCTCGTCGGTCGTGCCCTCGAAATCGTTGTGGGCGATCGAGTGGTCGGCGACCTCCACGGCCAGGCGCTTGACGGCGGGGTCCAGCGAGGGGCCCTTAGGAACCGCCCAGGAGCGCATCGCCCCGCCGACCTCCAGGCGCAGGTCGAAATGACGGGCGGTGGCCGCGTGCTCCTGGACGACAAAGGCGCCAGCGCTGACGCCGCGAATCGCGAACTGCTCGTGGCCCTCGACCTTCACACGCTCGATGGCTACGTCCGCAACTTGCGCGGCCGACGGCCCCTTCTCCAGGAACGCCACCAGCTCCTCGACCGCGCTCCCGAGCCCCTCGGCGTGGACGAGCACGCTCCCATCCTCCCCGTTGCGCACCCAGCCCATCACGCCAAGCCGGCGCGCTTCGCGCAGCGTCGCGTCGCGATATCCGATCCCCTGCACCTCCCCCCTCACGACCGCGCGCACCGCCGTCTCATCGGTGTGCTCTCGCTTGCTCATCTGGTCGTTATACGTCAGAGCATCGCGAGCTGGCGGTTCGCCCAACTTTACGCAACCTTCACCTGCCGCTAAAACTGCGCTGGGACACTGGCCACTACGACCCATCAGCGGAAGGAGACATCATGCCGCAGATACTCGTGGTGACGGACCAAAACGACGACCCCGATCGCACGGTGGTGTACCGGGAGCGGGTCAGCCTCAGCGATCTCGAGTCGGAACACTTCTCAGGTCAGCTTGTAGAGCGGGTCGGCTGGGCCATGCTTGATGCCGACGAGCTCGAGCACAGGGACGGCCAAGACTCGTACCCAGACACGGCCTGAAATCCACAAGCTACTAAGGGCGACGAAGGCGGCGTCCGCCTTCGTCGCCCCTTGATTGGCGCAGATAAGATCGTCGCGAGGTGCCCATCTCGGAGCTCAATTCGCGAAGTGCGGTCCTCAAAGCCATCAAAGAGTTCGATCGAATTGGCCAGGACTCTTTCCTCGCAAAATATGGCTACAAGAGGGCGCTGAAATATCGCCTTCGCTATAGAGGCAAGCTCTACGATTCGAAGGCGATTGCCGGAGTTGCATGGGGCCTCCAGTTCCACGGCGACGGGAAGCGACGGCCCGTTAGCTACCAGGGTGGAACCCAATCCTCAGTGCCCACCCTGAGGAAGCTGAGTTTTGAGGTCGTTACCGACGCAAGTCCACAACTCCCCCAGTTGCGTGCTGGCACGGTCCATAGCTGGGAGAACGTCGCGGCGAAATTTGGCTTTAAGCGGCGCCTGTTCTCGGTCGGTGGTGGCATGCTCTCGTGCCCAGATCTCAACGCCCTTCTGCTGATTACCAGCTCAAACAGGGGCCAATCGTTTAGCTACGGCGACGAGTGGGACAAGGGTGACCTGATCTACGCAGGCAAGGGGCTCACCGGGCACCAGCAGCTCAAGGGGGTGAATCGTTTCGTCGCGGAAAACTCCCGTGAGCTCTTTTTGTTCGAGTACGCGGGGGCTGAAAAGCTGCTTTTCCACGATCGGGTCATCTGCGTCGATCATTGGGAGAGCATCGACGCCGACGTAGAGGGCAAGGACCGTCGTGTCTATCAGTTCCGCTTAAGGCTGGCGGGCGGCAAGCGGATGGGGCAGAAATCCCGCTCGAAAAGGGACCGAGAAGCGGAGTCGTCCCTTCGCGATGCATCGTCGTTCCAGCCGAGAGCCTTCGACCCCAGCAGGAAGCCATCTCAGCGCCGGCGAAGCGCCCCAGGGGACTTAGAAAGCCGCCGCGTTCTACAGGAACAGGCCGACCAACACCACCAGGCGACCCTTCGCGCCTTCGGTCTCTGGTTGGAGAAAACAGGCTGGAACGAGCTCGAGGAAATCGATGGTGCCACTGACCTGATGGCAAAGAGACCCAGCGGAAAAGGACATCGTCGAGTCCTCTTTGAGATCAAAAGCATTCACGCCAAGAGCGAGCGGGGTGCAGTGCGCAGCGGGCTTGCGCAGCTGCTCGAATATCGCCTGTTCTTGGGCTCAGCCAAAGACAAGCTTTGCCTCGTCACGAACCGACCGATAACAACTCGACGCCTGCAGCTCCTCAACTCTTTGGGGATCGGCCACGCTTACGTTGAGCGAGGCGAGGTTCAAGTTTCAGGGACGGCTGCTTCACGTCTCATCCTCGGCTCGGGTCGCCGCTCGGCAAACACGGCGGCTGGGTCGGGATAAGCGAACGAGCTCAGTCCCAGCCAATCCGGGACGCTGCGCACCAGGTGCTCCGGTCCGGTGATCCGCACCGCCCCAGAGCGCATCGCCGCGCCCAGCTCGAGCTGCCCCACCCAGACCTCGGCCATCGCCCGCGCCTCGGCGTCGACCTGCAGGTCGATCGAGAAACCGGGGTCCGTGAAGCAGACGTCGGTGCCCGAGCCCTGCGCCACCAGCCACCAGGCTCGCTTGCCATCCTCGACGTCGCGATAGCGAAAGAAGGTCACGACCCGCTCCGCCGGCAGCCGGTCGAGGCGAAGGCTCCGCCCCATGTCCCACATCAGCAGCGCCGGGTCGGCCTCCTCAGCGGTTATCTCCCGCTTCAGATGGTCCCGGCTCCAGGTTCCGAGCGAGACGACGAGGGGCCCGAGCGCTTCGCCGGCCGGCGTCAGCCGGTATTCGTTCCCGCGCTCTCCACTCAGCGGGTGCCTGGTGATCAATCCAGAGCGCTCCAGCTCCCGCAGCCGTTTGCTGAGCAGGGACGAGGACATGCGGGGAACGCCACGCTGGATCTCGTTGAAGCGCGTGCTTCCCATCAGCAGCTCACGAACGACGAGCAGCGTCCAGCGCTCGGTCAAAACCTCTGCCGCCTGTGCAACCGGGCAGAACTGTCCGTAGCTCTCTGGCATGAGCCTCGCTCCGAGTGTACGTGCCCAACTGCAGATCTTGAAGTTGAATCTCTCCCCGACTCGGCGTAGACCATCTCCAACAGCACACGCGAGAAGGAGATCCGAGTGAACGACGTTGCCGACAAGACGAAGGACGCGAACAGCGAGCTCAAGGCCCGCCACCGCTCGATGTGGGCGTCCGGCGATTACCCCTCGATGGTCGAGACCTTCCTGCTGCCGCTCGGGCCGCGCCTCGTCGAGGCCTGCGATATCGGGCCCGGGATGCGCGTCCTCGACGTCGCCGCCGGTACCGGCAACGCGGCGATCCCGGCGGCCGCCAGCGGGGCGACGGTCATTGCCAGTGACCTAACGCCGGAGCTGTTCGAGGCCGGCCGCGCTCGCGCCGAGGCCGAAGGAGTGGAACTCGAGTGGGCCGAGGGCGACGCCGAGGATCTGCCGTTCGAGGACGCCAGCTTCGATGCCGTGATCTCTTCGATCGGGGTGATGTTCGCGCCCCACCACCAGGCGGCCGCCGACGAGCTCGTGCGAGTCTGCCGCCCGGGCGGGACGATCGGGCTGCTGAGCTGGACGCCGGAAGGGATGATCGGCGGCCTCTTCCGCACGATCGGGCCGTTCGCCCCGACGCCGCCGCCGGGTGCGCAGCCGCCACCGCTCTGGGGTGGCGAGGAGCACCTGCGCGAGCTGCTCGGCGACCGGGTTGAGCTCGAGACGCTGGAGCGTGACGTGCTCGAGGTGACCGCCTTCGAGCGACCCGCCGACTTCGCCGAGCACTTCAAGCAGCGCTACGGGCCGACGATCGCGGCGCAGGCGAACGCGCGCCGCAACGAGCGCGAGGGGGAGTTCGTGGAGGCGCTGGACCGCTACTACGAGGAGCAGAACCACGGTGGCGCCGACGAGGCCCGCTTCGAGATGGAGTTCCTGCTCGCGGTCGGGCGAAGGCGATCGTGACCACTGCGGGGCGGTCGAGCTACGACGCGGTGATCGTCGGCGCCCGTTGCGCCGGCTCGCCGCTGGCGACCCGCCTGGCCGAGCGAGGCTGGTCGGTGCTGCTCGTCGATCGTGAACCGCCGCCGGCAGACACGATCTCGACCCACTACCTCTTCCCGAACACGCTCGTCCGGCTGCAAGAGCTGGGAGCGCTAGGCCGGATCGAGGCGCGGCACCAGCTCAATCCACTGCACTACGCGGTGCGCGTGCTCGGCGAGGAGGTGACCGGGCCGTTCACGCCGGTGGGCGGCTTCGATCGCATGGTTGGGGTGACGCGGCCGGTGCTCGATCAGGCGCTACTCAACGTCGCAATCGCCGCCGGCGCCGAGACCCGGTTCGGCGAGAAGGTCACCGGCCTGCTCGGTACTGGCACCGCCGAGGACCCGGTCCGCGGCGTGGAGCTAGAGGGCGGCGATCAAATCGAGGCGCGCTGGGTGCTGGGCGCCGACGGTCGCGCCTCGACCGTCGCGAGCCTGCTCGGACTCGAGAAACAGCGCCCGGCCGCAAGCGACATCGGGATCGTGTTCACCTACTGGCGCGGCCTGCCCGAAAGTGACCGCTTCCGGGTCGAGGTGCTCGAGTCGGCCTCGCTGAGCTGGGGGCATTGCGAGGACGACGTCTCGATCCTGATGCTCGGCGTTCCAGCGGAGCTGACGCGGGGCGATGCCGAGCAGCGCCAGCGCCTCTTCACCTCCAGCCTGGAGCAGTTCGAGTGGTTCGACCCGAGCCTGCTCGAGGGGGCCGAGCAGATCTCCCCGATCCGCGTCGCCCCGGAGACGATGCTGCGCGGCTTCTTCCGTGAGGCGACCGGTCCCGGCTGGGCCCTGGTCGGCGACGCCGGCCACTTCAAGCACCCCTCCACCGCCCAGGGCATCTCCGACGCGATCGAGCAGGCGCTCCACGTCGCCGACGCCCTCACCGGCCCAACCGATGACCTTTCCGACTACGAAGCCTGGCGCGACGAGCGCGCCCGCGAGCACTACGAGTGGTCATTCGACTACGGCCGCCTCCCCCGCCCCGAAGTCACCCGCCCCATCTTCGCCGGGCTAGCCTCCGACCCCGAGGCCGGCCAAGCCTTCCGCGACACCTTCACCCGCCTAACCCGCCCCCGCAGCGACGTCCTCACGCGAGAGCGCCTAGAACGGTGGTTCGCGAAGGCGCCGGCCGGGGTGGTCTGAGTCACTGAAGGGGAGACGCAGAGTCTCGCTAGCCTCCCTGTTATGCACCGACGTGCCTGCGCCTTTCTTCTGCTCGCATTCGCCGTCGTACTTTTCGGGTTCGGGTCCGGTCACACGAAGGACTACACGATGCCCAGCGAATCGATGGAGCCCGCATTCTCGGCGGGGGAGGTGGTCACGGTCGATCTCGATGCGTACGACAGCGCAACGCCGGCCATCGGCGACGCCGTGGTTTTCCACCCTCCACGGGGTGTGGAGACCGAAAAATGCGGCGTCCCAGCCCAGCCCAAAAAGCCCTGTCGCATGCCAACCCCGAAGCTGAGCTCACAGGTCTTCCTGAAGCGCGTCGTCGCAACGCCGGGAGATCGATTGAGCATCCGCCAGGGACGGCCGGTCGTCAACGGCTCAATCGCCCTGGCCGATGTGATCCAGCCCTGTCGCCACTTTGGAGCCTGCAACATGAAACGCACGATCACGATCCCGCCGAATCACTATTTCGTCATGGGCGATAACAGTGGCGCTTCCTCCGACAGCCGCTTTTGGGGGCCAGTACCCGCTCGCGCGATCATCGGGAAGGTGGTCGATGACGGCGAGGCTGCGTCTCAGGACGCATCGAGGACCTCTGCGAGATCGGTCCGTCCCGCCACGTCGAGCTTCTGGTAGACGTGGCGAAGGTGGGTCTCGACCGTCTTTACGGTGACGAAGAGGCTCTGCGCGATCTCGCGGTTGGTCATCCCCTCGGCGGCCATGCGGGCGACCCGCAGCTCGCTCGGGGTAAGCGACTCGACCCCCGAGAGGACCGCCTTGCGCGGGCGCGCCCCGGTCGCCGTCAGCTCGGCGCGGGCGCGCTCCTCCAGGGGCGCGGCGCCGCAGCGGTGAGCGAGGTCGAGGCCCTCCCGCAACGGCTCGCGCGCCTCGCGACGCCGATTGGCGCGGCGCAGCGCGGCGCCGAGCTCGACCAACGCCTGGGCATGCTGCAGGCGCGCCCTGGTCCTCCCGAGCACGTCGGTCGCCTCGCGCAGCAGCTCGATCCCCTCTCCCCCCACGGTCACCGACCCCAACACGCGCAGAGTCAGCCCGATCCCGCGCGCGCCGCCGGCCTCGCGCGCCAACCGCACTGCCTCTGCCGCCAGTCGTCGCGCCTCCTCCCCGTTGCCGAGCGCGTATTCGGAGAGGGCGAGGCCGGTACGCCACCCGATCACCTCCGGGTTGGCGAACGGCAGCCAGCGCACTCGCTCGGCTGCGGCGAGGAAATCGTGCCTCGCCTCAGCATGGTGACCTCTCTCCAGGCGGAGCTCCCCACGCGCTACCAACAGGACGGCGCCGGGGATCCCGGGACCCGGCTCGCGCCCCTGCCATACGCGCGCCAGCAATTCCTCGGCGGCAACCGGCTCGCCCTTCGCGACAAGAGTCCTCAGGGCTGCCGAGACCCAGCTGTTGAACATGGTTTGAAGGCCGGTTGCCTCGGTGAGCCGCACAGCGCTCTCGGCGTCAACCCAAGCGGCGCCCAGATCCCCATCGCCAAGGAGGCACCAGGCCTGCATGCCGTGCGCCGAGGAAAGAGCGGTGACCGACCCGCGCTCCTCCACAATCTGGAATGCCGTTGCGAAGTACTCGAAGGTCAGGTCTCCATGGTCTGCCAGAGCCATCGCGGCCGAGCCGGCGTGCGCCGGCAGGCCGACGCGCACATCGTCCGCATAGAGGCTGAGATCGGCGCCGGTTCTCTCGATCAGGTCCATGACGTTTTCCATCGGGCCGAACCCGACCGCGTAGAGGAAGGCCAGCTGGCGCAGGACGAAACGACCCTCGGCGGTGCCGCCGTCCGGCCACGCCTCGCGCTCCGGCATGATCTGGGGCGGCACTTCTTCCAGCCCGCTGAGCGTGTGTATCAGCAGATGACCGTGCAGGAAGAGGCCGAGCCCGGCGCGATGGTCGGGGATCTCCCGCAGGGACTCTTCGAGCATCGCCACCCCCTCGCCACCCGGACGGCGAAGGACCAACGAGATCGAGAGCTCGGTCGCAAGCTGCGCCCGCACGACCGGGTCGTCCTCGGCGGCTCGCACGGCGCGCAGCACCTCGATCCCCTCGGCATGGTCGTCGCGGAGCAGTGCCAGGCCGAGCTCCCGGCTCACTGCCCGCCGGTCCTGTTTTGGCGGCGGCTCGCGCAGCGCCCGGCGCAGGTAGCTGATCGCGGCGGCAGGGGCGCCGCGACCAAGCGCGACGCTTGCGGCGGTGCGCAGCTCGGCAACCACCCACTCGTCGCCACCGGGCTCGGCGAGCAGCAGGTGCGCCGCGACGGCGTCGCCGGGAGCGCCATCTTCAGAGAGCAAGCGAGCGGCGCGGGCATGGTCGGCTGCGAGGCGAGGCGTCCGAATTGACGGCAATCGCCGCATGTCCCCGCCTATCCAACGCCGATCAGGCAGAAACTGCCTGATCGGGAGCGGAAATCGGGTCCCGGTTCAAACCGAACTGCTCACACCAAGGTGCCGATTTGCAGGGGTTCTATGAGGGGTGGACGACCGGATTCGAACCGGCGACCGCCTGGACCACAACCAGGAGCTCTACCAGCTGAGCTACGTCCACCGCGCGCTTTCAATCTAGCGTGGTTATGGCTACGGTTGCGCGATGCCCAAGCGAGGAGGGATTGCGTTCTTTCAGTCGGAGGCTCGCCGGGTAACGGCGATCGGGGCTCAGGCGCGGGGTGCGGTTGCGATCGGGGCGTTGGCCGTCGGGGCGGCGGCAATCGGTGGCTTC
The DNA here is from genome assembly GCA_963698085.1 of uncultured Solirubrobacterales bacterium. Taxonomy (GTDB): domain Bacteria; phylum Actinomycetota; class Thermoleophilia; order Solirubrobacterales; family 70-9; genus VRUE01. The sequence goes on along the minus strand of OY969122.1, from coordinate 2,251,899 downwards.
GCTATCGGGCGGCTCAGCGTGGGACGGTTGGCGATCGGTCGCGCGACGGTCGGGAAGCTCAAGATCGGCCAGCTCGAGGTCGAGGAGGTCCGCATGCCCGACCGCCCGCCCTTCGGATGAAGCGCTTCGCCTTTCTCGCCCTCTCGCTTCTATTTCTCCTCGCCCTGTCGGCGCGGGCCCAGGGTGCCGGCCCATACCCCAGCCTCGGCGACTGCCAGGTCTTCCCCGATCCGCCGGCCTCCCTCTCCCCCACCGCTCCCTCGCTACCCAACCAGGCCGCCTGGAACCAGGACATCTCGAGGGCGCCCATCGTCCCTAATTCCGCCGCGGCCATCGCCTACATCAACTCCCACGGAGGCAACTTCCTCCACCCCGACTTCGGCTCCCCCCGCGCCTACGGCTTTCCCTACGCGGTCGTCGGCGCCGGCCAGCGCAAGCTGCCGATCCACTACACCGCCTACGGTGACGAGAGCGACCGCGGGCCGTTCCCGATTCCAGCCGGCGCACCCGTTGAGGGCGGGCGGAATAGCGATGGCGACAGGCACGTGCTCACCGTCGATCGCTCAACCTGCACCCTCTACGAGCTCTACCGCGCCTTCCCCCGGCGGGACGGCGGGCGACCGCGCTGGAACGCCGACTCAGGAGCCAGCTGGGAGCTGACCTCGACCGCACTGCGACCCGACTCCTGGACCTCGGCCGATGCCGCCGGCCTGCCGATCTTCCCCGGCCTGGTCCGCTACGACGAGGCCGCAGCCGGCCGGCTCGACCACGCGATTCGCATCACCTTCGAGAGCACCCGCGACGCCTGGGTCCACCCCGCCTCGCACTGCGCCGGCGACACCGCTAACCCGAACGCACCGGCGATGGGAACGCGGCTCCGGCTCAAGGCCGGCTACAGCCTCGGCACGTTCAGCGGGCCAGCCCGTACGATCGCCGAGGCACTGAAGCGCTACGGGGTGATCGTCGCCGACAACGGCTCCAACTGGTTCTTCAGCGGCGCCAGCGACCGCCGCTGGGACGACGGGAACCTGAACCAGCTGAAGCGAATCCCCGGCAGCGCCTTCCAGGTCGTACGCAGCGCCGCGCGCCCTCACACCTGCTGAAGCTCAGCCACCGGCAAGTGAGACCCGCCGGAACTGGACCTGGAGGCGGGACTCCAGCTCGGCCGCCGCCGCCTCCGACTCGCCATCGCCGACCAGGATCACCTCGTCTGCCACGAAGCTCTGCAGCTGGTCCTCAGTCGCCTGCACGATGTCCTCATCACCCACCCTGGCCTCGGCCGCGATCCCGGCCTTGGTCAGGGCCGCCACGGTGACGACAAGGTTCTCCTGGGCGGCCTGCCGCGCTCCCTCGACGTCGGATGCCCAACGGTCGAGGAAGCCGATCCGGGCCGGGGCGAGGACCAGAACCTCGGCATCGTCGGCATCCCCGCCGAGCCCCCCAACCGCAGCGATCCTCTCCACCGTGGCCGGTGTCTCCACGGGGCGGGTGGCAATGATGAGGACGCGCCGGCGGGCGCCGCTCTCGGGGCGAGCCCCAATCGGCCCGCGGGGGACCTGGCGGGCAGCGACGACGATGAGCACCGCCACGACCAGTGCCCCGGCGGCGACGCCAGCACCGCCCCCACCCAATGCGAAAGCCACCACGATCGGCACCGCAAGAGCGGCGACGATCAGCGGTAGCTTCCACGGAGCCATCGGCTCCGATTGTGGCCTAGGCGTCTAAACGCGACGCCTGGTGCCACCGAGCATCGGCATCAGCAGCATCGCCAACCCGATCAGGATCACGATGATCCCGAGGATGTAGTTGACGAGCAGCGCCAGCACGATCCCGATGAGGATTACCACTATTGAGCTTGGAGTCATGGCCGCTGGTTACCCGCGCTCCGATTCGGGAAACGCCTCACTCCCGTTCTTCCTCTTCGAGGGCACGGCGCAGCGTCTCGTCGAACGATTCCGGGGCAACCCCGAACGGCTCGGCGCCAGACGGGTCGGTGACCACGGTCGCCGTGGTCAGCCCCTCAATTAGGGGGCGCGCCACCTTCGTGTCGACGGGGGTGATCAGGCCGAGCCAGAGCGACGACAGCCACGGCGTGACGAAGGGGACCGGCAGCTTCGGCCGGCGCCGCTTGCCCATCGCGGCCGCCATCCGGTCGAGCATCTTCGCGTAGGTGAGCACGTCGGGACCGCCGATCTGCACGTCTCTCCCAACCGACTCGGGGACCTCGGGCGCACGGCGCAGGTACTCGACCACGGCCTCGATCCCGATCGGCTGCGTGTCGGTCTGCAGCCAGGCCGGCGCGATCATCACCGGCAGCCGTCCAACCAGATAGCGCAGCGTGCGGTAGGACTCGCTGCCCGCGCCGACCACCATCGCCGCCCGGAAGTAGGTGAGCGGCGGGCCGGCTGCCAGGACCCGCGCGGTCTCGTTGCGGCTGCGCAGGTGCTCGGAGGCGTCGTCCTCGCCCAGTCCACCGAGGTAGATGACGCGCTCAATTCCCTCGCGCGACGCCATCCGGGCGAAGTTACCCGCCCCCAGCCGCTCGCGCTCCGCATAGCCCTCGCCACCGCCCATCGAGTGGACGAGGAAGTAGGCGACGTCGATGCCCTCACCGGTGCCCTCGAGGCTCGCCGCGTCAGTCACATCGGCCTCGCTGATCTCCAGGCCAAGCGATTCGAGGTGCGCTGCCCTGGAGCGATCGCGGACGAGGCACCGGACGGGCGCCCCCGAACCGGCCAAAGACTCGGCGAGCCGGCCGCCGACGAAGCCCGTAGCGCCCGCTATGAGTGCGTTGGACACGATTCACTCAGGCTACCGCCCAGATGCGTTTCACCCTCAGTACTGCGGGGCCCGATCGATCGCTATAAGCTGAGCGAACGAGAGCGTTCAACCGGGAGGCGAGAGACTTTGGTTGCGGCTGAGAGGTACGGACCCGGCGATGCCGCCGAGGGCTTGGCGACGGGCGACATCGTCCTCACCCACGGGAGCTACTGGACGTCCCGCATGATTCGCTTCGGCCAGCGCCTGCGCTTCCGCGGCGCGCGGCAGCGTTTCGCACACTGGAACCACGTTGCCCTTGTCCTCGACGAGGAGGGCAACCTCGGTGAGGCGCTCTCGGACGGGGTCGTGCGGACCAAGCTCTCCAATTACACGGGCACCGAGTACCACGTCGTCCGGGTTCAGTGCTCGGACGAGGATCGAACCCAGATCGCCGCTTTTGCCACCGCGGTGCTCGACGCTCCAAGCAGAACCCGGTACGGGTGGCTGACGATCGTCAGCCTCTTCTTCACCCTGACCCTGGGTAGCAAAATCGTCTTCGGCAAGGTCGGCACCGCGATCTGCTCCGGCTTCGCCTGCGAAGCGCTCGTCCGCACAGGCGCGATCTTCCCCAGACCCCCCGCCTACATGATGCCCGCCGACGTGGCCGAGTACTTCGGGGTCGCCGAACCATGATCCTGACCCAAGTCCGCGACGAGATGAACCGGGTGAACTCGGTTCTGGACGAGCTCGAGTCGGTTCAGGGGCATTTCAAGGGAAAGCGCAAGGCGGAACTGCTTGGAATGGCCGCCCGCGCATCCATCCGGGTGTAGAAGCCCTGCTCGAGGAGCAGTGGACCGGGGAGCCGCCAAGGCCCTCGATTCCTGACACCGAGCGGAGCGCGATACCCCCGGCAGGATTCGAACCTGCGACCCGCTGCTTAGAAGGCAGCCGCTCTGTCCACTGAGCTACGGGGGCCCGGTGCACCTAGCTTACGGCCCGCGAGGGCGCTGGGATCAGCTTTCCTGGCGATCGGCGCAGGTGACGTCGAGCTTGCCGTTGACTTTGTAAACGTAATCCGGCTGGGGGGTGATGTCGGGCTCTTCGATCATCAACTTCAGGGCGGGGTCGGTTTTCAGCCAGGCGTTGACCGGATAGTAGTAGTCGGCCTCGGGTGAGTCCTGGGTCGCCTTACTGGTGATCAGGAAGTCGTAGTCACCCTCGTTGACTATTCGCCGGAACTGGCGGCAGGTCGTCGCCAGGCGGTACTGACCGTCCGGCCCCTCGACGCCGATGTACTGGACGTAGTTGTCGAGGTTGGCGCCGTAGAAGCCGTACTGACCGAAGAAGATCTCCCCCGATCCTGCGATCCCGATCCTCGCCCCGTGCCGGTTGTGCGCGAACGTGTAGGCCTTCTGCGGACCTCCGTCCTGCAGGAACGGCGTGGTTCGTTGGTAATGCTGGTTGTAGTACTGGACCTCCTGGGCGCGGCCGAGGATCACAGCAAGCAGGAGGATGACTCCGGCGACAGCAGCGACGTAGCCGCGGCTGACCCGACGGCGGCCGCGCAGCAGGCCGAGCGCCGCTGGCGCCCAGACCAGCGCCAGAGTGAGGAAGACCGCGCCGACTATGTAGTCCGGGTACCAGCGCGGCGTAGTTAAGACCGTGATCGCGTACACGGCGACGAGGAAGAGCAGCGTCTGCCAGGCGCGCGAGTCGGGGGCGCGCAGTGGCCGCGCGATCGGCACCAGCGTCAGCGCCAGCAGCAGGCCGGGCATCAGGTAGCGGGTGTTGGTGAAGAAGCCCGTCGGCGAGCCCTCCTGGCCGGCGGCGGTTAGCGGGGTGAAGAGGTAGACGACCGCGGTCAGCAGCGCCGCCGCAGCGACGACTCGCAGGATCTGGTTGCGCGAGCGCACGGCAATGAAGATCGCTGCGGCGACGGCGACGATCAGGATCAGCGGCCAGAGCGGGCCGAGCGCGTCGTTCAGGTCGGGGAAGAACCAGCGCCGATAGACGGTGGGGTCGGTGAGGTAGTGGGCGACGGCGAAGCGGGGCCGCGGATCGAGCGGCATCTGGTCGGGGCGCGGCAGGTTCAGAGGGCCCCATTTCGACTGTGGAAGCGGGTTGCCGCCGGTGATGATCGCTGCCCGCACGTACCAGTAACCGCCGACGACGAAGGCCGGGACGCCGATCGCCGCCGCGGTCATCAGCCTGCGTCCGGCACCGCTGACGACGACCATGCCGACCGCGATTGCGCCGACCGGTGCCAGCAGCGGCAGCTTCACCGAGATCGCCAGCCCGGCAGCAACGCCGGCGAGGATCAACGGCCCCTTGTCGAGCAGCGGCGCATCGCGCTCGGGCGCATCCTGCACCGCCCCGGCGGTTGGCGCCCGCCGCTGGTGGCCGTTGATCAAGAAGGCGACGAAGGCCAGCAGGAAAGCGAGCCCCATGATGTCGTTGCGCCCCTCTCCCGGCTGCGTCTCGATCATCACCCCGGCCGAGAAGACCAGCGCACCAGCGACGAGCGTCGCCGGTCCGACCTTGTAAGGGCGGCCAACGCACCAGGCGGCGAGCAGGGCGATCGAGAGCCAGATCATGTTGATCAGCGGCGAGAGCCAGTCGCTCTTAAAGAGGACGATGCCGCCGGCGTGGATCAGCTCGGCGCTGCCGGGGTAGAACCAGGCGACGAGTCGCAGCGGGTCGGTGAAGTGGAGCGGCAGCGTCGACCCCTCCTGCGCGATCCGCCCCGAGAAGGGCATGTGGTACCAGGTGGTGTCGCCACCGAACATGCCGTGGTCGAGGGCGAGCTGGGAGGGAAAGGTCCACTCGGCGACCACCCAGGAGGCGACCGCGAGTGCAATCAGCAGCGCTGCCGTCTGCACCTGCGGGGCGCTGACTTCGCGGTCCTGCGGGGGTGCCTTCATCCAACCGAGCGCAGCCGCGCCGAGCCCGATCGCGACGCAGATGACGATCGTCCAGCCGACAGTGAGGATCTCGAGCGTGCCGAGCAGCTGCAGAGCGAGGATCAGCAGCGCGACGGCGAGCGTCGCGTCGGCAAGGCGGGCGAGGGCACCGGAAAACTCGGGCACGATCCAGCGCCGCAGCCAGTAGCCGCCGAGGCCGAGCGCCGCGACGATGCCGATCGTCGCTAGGCAGCCGCCGATGTAGGAACCCAGGGAGGGGGTCACGGTCGCGGGATGCTATTCGGCGCGCCGGGCGCGCGAGCTACTTAATCGGCGGTGGCGGCTGGGATGCGGCAGGAGACGCCAGTGCCGGCGAGGCCACAGTAGCCGTTCGGCACCTTGTGCAGGTACTGCTGGTGGTAGTCCTCGGCGTAGTAGAAGGGCCCGGCGGGCTCGACCTCGGTCGTGATCGGCTCGTGTCCGGCGACGCGCAGGGCCTCGTCGTAGGCCTCACGCGCCATCTCCGCAGTCGCCTTCTGAGAGTCGCCGGTGAAGTAGATGCCCGAGCGGTACTGGGTGCCGACGTCATTGCCCTGGCGCATTCCCTGGGTCGGGTCGTGCTCCTCGAAGAAGACCTCGAGCAGACGCGCGTAGGAGACCTGCTTCGGGTCAAAGACGACGAGGACCGCCTCGGCGTGACCCGTCCGGCCCGAGCAGACCTCCTCGTAGGTCGGGTTCGGGGTCGTCCCGTTCATGTAGCCGACCGCCGTCGTGTAGACGCCGTCAAGCACCCAGAAGAGCCGCTCCGCCCCCCAGAAGCAGCCGAGCGCAAAGTAAGCGGTTTCGAGACCCTCGGGGAACGGTGACACCAGCGGGGCGTCGAGCACGGCGTGGCGCTCGGGCACCTCGAAGGCGGGCTCGCTGCGGCCTGGAAGAGCATCCTCCGGCGCCGGCTTTTCACTCTTCTGACGGCTCCAGAGCACTCACAGAGGGTAGCGTTGCGTAATCGGCTGCCTAGCTCTTCTTTTCGCCCTGATCTCGCCCCGGCTGGCGCTGTTCGTTCTGTTCCTCTTCAGCGACCTGCTCAGCCGCGCTTTCGACAGCTGGATCGTTCCCCTGCTCGGCTTCTTCCTGCTGCCCTGGACGACGCTCGCCTACGCGGTGATGTGGTCCTCGTCCAACGGCGTTCTCGGCTTCGAGTGGTTCATCGTCATCGCCGCCTTCCTGATCGACATCGGCGCCTTCGCCGGCAGCGGCAGGCGGCGCGCGCAGACTAGTTAGCGTCGAAGCCGGCTTCGTCCAGCGGGTAAGCGAGCCGGATGTGCTCCTTGGCGAGGACGATGAAGCCGCGCCGTTTGGTCTCGCCGCCGCCGAGCGGTGTGATCTCGACGTCGAGAAGCGGGATGAAAGCGACGTCGGGTCGGTTCACCGCATCCGAGAAGCGGCTCTGGTAGCCCTCCGGCGGCAGCGTCACATCGCCGACGACGTGATGACGATCGGTTTCGAAAATGACTCGTTCCCGCCGTCTTGGACTTCCTGATTGCCTCTCCATCGCCGCGCTTATCGGCATTTCCAGGGAATTCGTGAATGGACAAGCGTCCAGGCAGCATCAGCTAGCCGTCTCGTCGCCGGCCGGCAGCAGGATCGCCACCACCAGGGCAACCGCACCGGCCGTCAAGCCGGCCGTGGTGATGCTCAGTTTGAGCTGGCTCGAGCTTCCCTCGGCCAGGACCCAGAGCGCGATCGCCTCGCTGAGCACGAGCGCCAGAAGGGTTGCGGCCGCGTAGACGGCCCCCACGACCCGTGCCCGAACCGGATCTCGAAAGAGCAGGCCCAAGGACTCAGGAGGCTCTCGGCCAGGCGAGAAATAGCGCAGCTCGATCGCCAGGGCGAGGATCACGATCGGGATGATCTGCGCGATCGCCTCGAAGTAGGCGATGTCGGCGTGCCCTTGTACGAGCACCAGCGCGACCGCAAACGCGATCGGCGGCAGCCCGAAGGCAACCGACGCGACGGAGATCCCAAGCCACTTCAAATCGGGGCGCCCGGATTCGAACCGGGGACCTCGGCCACCCAAAGGCCGCGCGCTACCAGGCTGCGCCACGCCCCGCTGCCGCCAGTGTAAAGCTGCACTGTGCAGCCAAGCGAGCTTCGAGCGAGAAACCGCTAGGTTTCGCGCTCGATGGCCGACGTGCGCCCGATCCATGCGACCCACTACGACCTCGGCGTGGTCGGCTCGCTGCAGGACGTGGCGGCGCCGCCCTATGACGTGATCGATGCCGAGATGCGGGCGGAGCTGCTCGAACGCTCCCCTTTCAACGCGGTGGCGATCGACCTGCCGAAACCCTACGGCGAGACCGGCCCGCAGCAGACCGAGGACGACCCCTACGAGCGGGCGGCGCGGCTGATGGACGAGTGGCGGGCGGCGGGCACGCTCGTCGCCGACGCCGAGCCGGCGATCTGGGCGATGACCCAGGACTACACCGGTCCCGACGGTACCCCCCGCACCCGTCACGGCATCCTCGCCCGCGTTCGGGTTGAGGACTTCTCCGCCGGCCAGGTCCTACCCCACGAGCGCACCCTGCCGGGGCCGAAGAAAGACCGCCTCGACCTGACCCGCGCCACCCGCCACAACCTCTCGCCGATCTTCTCGCTCGCCACCAAGGACCCCTGGCCGCTGGTCGCGCCGGCGGTCAAGTCGGCGGAGCCTTGGGGCGAAGCCACCGACGAAGGCGGCACGGTGACCAAGGTCTGGCGGGTTGGCGACCCCGCTATTCACGCCCAGGTCAGCGAGCTGCTCGGCGGCGCCCAGCTGCTGATCGCCGACGGCCACCATCGCTACGAGACGGCGATCGCCTACCGCGACGAGATCGGCGGCGAGGGTGATCACAACTTCACCCTGATGGCGCTGACCGGGCTCGACGACCCGGGCCTCACCGTTTTCCCCACCCACCGCCTGCTCTCCGGCTTGCGCGAGGACCCCGAGCGCCAGCGCCGCCTCGGCGAGGGCCTGCGCGAGCTCTTCGATGCGAGCGAGGTGCCACTCGAGCAGCTCGACCCACTCGGCAAGGAGGGTGCCGGCGTCTTCGGGCTCTACGACTCCTTCCACCAAAAGGCCTTCCGCCTGCAGCTCAAGGACAGCGCCGTCGCCGCCCTCGATGAGCAGCTCGCCGGCAAGCCCGAGGCCTACCGCCGCCTCGACGCGGCGATCCTCGAGACGCTCGTGCTGAAAGGGATCGCCGGCCTCAGCGAAGACGACATCCTCGCCAAGCGCGGCCTTGGCTACTCGAAGAGCGTCGAGGACTCGCTCTCCCTGCTCGAGGACGGCACCTACGACGTCGCCTTCATCCTCCGCCCGATCCCAGTCGACCAGGTCAAGGCGATCTGCGAAAGCGACGAGAACATGCCACCGAAGTCGACCTACTTCTTTCCCAAGGTGTTGACCGGCCTGGTCTTCAATCCAGTCGGCTGAAGGCGGCGCGGCGTAGGATCACGCCGTGGTCAAGATCTACACCAAGAAGGGCGACAACGGCACCATCCGGCCCTCTTCGGGGGTCGCCGGAAGACGTAGGCGCGATGAAGGTTGTCGCCCGCCGGAGGGTGAGCGGAGCGAACCGAATGGGGGGATACGCCCACGACGTCGAGATCGAAGGCGGTGCTCATTCGCTGGTGGTGGACGAGCCGCTCGTCGCCGGCGGGACCGACTCCGGCCTCCCCCACCCGCCTGCTCGCCGCCGGGCTGGCGAGCTGCATCGCGATCACGATGGAGAAAATGCCCCGTGCACAAGGTCATCGCGGCCGAAACCCAGGTCTCGGTCTCCGACCGAATCGAGGACCAGCCCGATGCATGACTACGTAATCGTCGGCGCCGGCTCCGCTGGCTGCGTGCTCGCCTCCCGCCTCAGCGAGAACCCCTCGGTCAGCGTGCTGCTGATCGAGGCCGGCGGTAGAGACCGTCACCCCGACGTCAAGATCCCCGCCGCTTTCGCCAAGCAGTTCCGGACCAAGCGCGACTGGAACTTCGAGACCGAGCCTGAGCCGCACTGCGGCGGCCGCTCCCTCTACATGCCGCGGGGCAAAGGGGTGGGTGGCTCCAGCTCGATGAACGCGATGCTCTACGTGCGCGGCCATCCGCTCGATTACGAGCGCTGGGCCGCGGACGGTGCGCCGGGATGGGGATGGGAGGACATCCGGCCCTACTTCCTGCGAGCCGAGGACAACGCCCGCGGCGTATCTGAGCACCACGCCGTCGGCGGCCCGTTGCGGGTCGAGGACGAGCGCTCACCCCGGCCGCTCACCGGCAGCTTCCTCGCCGCCTGCGAGGAGGTGGGTATACCGCGCATCGCCGACTACAACGGGCCCGAGCAGGACGGCGCCGCCCTCGCCCAGGTCACCCAGCGCAACGGGCGGCGCTGGAGCACCGCCGACGCCTACCTACGGCCAGCAAAGCGTCGCCCGAACCTCAATGTCATCAGCGACGCGCAGGTGCTCAGCGTGGAGATGCAGGACGGCCGCGCCACTGGCGTCCGTTACCGCAAGGGCGGTCGCGAGCAGGTCGCCGGCGCCCAGCGCGAGACGATCCTCGCCGCTGGCGCCCTCGGCTCGCCGCAGCTGCTGCTGCTCTCCGGCATCGGGCCGGCGGATCAGTTGCAGGAGCAGGGGATCACGGTCGTCGCCGACCGCCGGGGTGTGGGCGAGAACCTCCAGGACCACCCCTACCTGACCTCGGTCTGGGACGTGCCGGGTGGAGGCTCACTCGCCGACGCGGAGAGTCCGAAGGCCCTGCTCGAGTTCCTCCTGCGACGCAGCGGCCCGCTCACCTCATCGGTTGCCGAGGCGCTCGCCTTTGTGCGCAGCAAGCCGGGTCTTGCCCAACCGGATCTGCAATTCCACTTCGCGCCGGCCTACTTCGTCGAGAACGGCGACGAGGAATACGACGGCCACGCGATCACGATGGGGCCAGCACTGGTCGGCCCCCGCAGTCGCGGCTGGCTGCGCCTGCGCTCGACCGACCCGGCCGACAAGCCATGCATCCAGACCAACACCCTCGCCGAGCCGGAGGACATAGCAGCGCTGGTCGCGGGAACCCGGCTGACGCGGCAGATCGCCGCGGCCGAGCCGTTTGCCTCGGAGCTCGGCCGCGAGCTCTTCCCGGGAGCGGACGTCGAGAGCGATGAGGACATCGCCGACGATCTGCGCCGCCGGGTCGAGTTGCTCTACCACCCGGTTGGCACCTGCAAGATGGGCTCCGGCGAGGATGCCGTCGTCGACCCCGAGCTGCGGGTGCGAGGCGTGGACGGGCTGCGCGTGGTCGACGCCTCGGTCTTCCCGACGATCCCCAGCGGCAACACCAACGCGCCGACCATCGCGGTCGCCGAGCGAGGGGCCGACCTGATTGCGGGCAAGCCGCCGCTCGGCGGAGCCAAAACCGACAGCCAGGCAGCGACCCTCTAGCCGCCGTGGATCTCGGGCTGAAAGGACGAGCCTGCGTCGTGACCGGCGCCACTCGCGGCATCGGCCGCGAGACGGCGCGGCTGCTCTGCGCCGAGGGCGCAAACGTGCTCTTGGTCGGCCGCAACGAGGAGCGACTCACCGCGGCGCAGGGAGAGGCTGCGGCGGCGGGCGTCGAGGTCGGCGGGCGAGCCGATGCCCTTGCCCTCGACGTGACAGACGACGATGCGGGCGAGCGCATGTTGGCGGCCGCGGACGAACACTTCGGCTCGATCGACGTGCTCGTCAACAACGCTGGCGCCGCCCAGTGGCGCGACCTCGACGACGTCCCCGATCAAGACTGGTACGCCCAGTACGAGCTCAACGTGATGGCACCGCTGCGGGCGATGCGCGTCGCCGCCCCCGCGATGGCCGAGCGCGGCTGGGGCCGGATCGTCAATGTCTGCTCGACCGCAGGCAAGCGACCCTCGGCGGCGATGCCGGAGTACTCGGTGGCAAAGGCGGCCGAGCTCTCGCTCTCGCGCCTCTTCGCCGACCGCTACGCCAAGCAGGGCGTGCTCGTCAACGCGATCTGCCCCGGCCCGGTCGAGGCGGAGCTCTGGATGGAGCCCGGCGGCCTGCTCGACCAGTCACAGCGGATGTCAGATGCCGAGAACCGCGAGGAGGCGCTGGCCACCGCCGGCGCCAAGCGTCCGATCGGCCGCCTCGCCGAGGTCGGTGAGATCGCCGCCGCGATCGTCTTCCTCTGCTCCGAGCGCGCCTCCTACGTCAGCGGCGCCGCCTGGTCAGTGGATGGCGGAACCGTGCAGGTGATCATCTGAGGCTCTGGCGACTTACCGACCTATTACGGGGGGTAAGTCGCCAGTGACCGACGCTGCCGTGCTGCTGCCGCTCTACGGCTGGCCGGACGAACCGGGTCTGGTCTTCACCGAGCGGCGTGCTGACATGCGCCGCCACGCCGGCGAGATCTCGTTTCCCGGCGGGCGCGTGGACGAGGCCGATGTCAACCCAGCCGCCACCGCGCTGCGCGAGGCTTACGAGGAGATCGGCCTCGATCCGTCCGCAGTCGAGATCGGCGAGCAGCTACCGACCACCGGCACCTTCGTCACCGGCTACCGCATCCACCCCTTCGTCGGTCGCATCCCCCACCCCAGCGAGCTCGACCTGAAGCCCAACCCGGCCGAGGTCGAGACCGTCCTCACCTTCTCGCTCGATGTCTTACGCGAGGGCTACGCGATGCGTCGCCTGATCCGCCGCGGCATCCCCATCCACACCCCCACCTACGAGGTCGAAGGCCACCTCATCTGGGGCGCGACCGCCCGCATCCTCGGCGACCTGATCGAGCGCCTCAGTTAGGTTGAGGCACGATCCGGATGTAGGGCTTCGGCTCTTCCCAACCGTCGGGGTAGATCTCCTTCGCCTGATCGTTGGATACCGAGCCGGCGATGATCACGTCGTCGCCGTCCTGCCACTGGGCCGGCGTAGCGACTTTGTGATCGGCGGTGAGCTGGAGCGAGTCGATCACGCGCAGCACCTCGTCGAAGTTGCGCCCAGTCGTCATCGGGTAGACGAGGATAAGTTTGACTTTCTTGTCGGGACCGACGACGAAGACGTTGCGGACCGTCTGGTTGTCGGCCGGCGTGCGGTCCGCGGCGTCGCCGGAAACGTCTGCCGGCAGCATCCCGTAGAGCTTGGAGACCTCGAAGTCGGCGTCGCTGATGATCGGGTAGTTCGGCGCGGTGCCCTGGGTCTCCGCAATGTCACTCGCCCAGGCCTCGTGTTTGTCGAGCGGGTCGACCGAGAGCCCGATGATCTTCACGTTGCGCTTCGCGAACTCCGGCTCGATGCTCGCCATGTAGCCGAGCTCCGTCGTGCAGACCGGGGTGAAGTCCTTCGGGTGCGAGAACAGCACCGCCCAGGAATCGCCGATCCAGTCGTGGAACTTGATCCGGCCCTCGGTCGTCTCGGCCTCGAAATCGGGTGCTACGTCACCAAGCTGCAACGCCATGAGCCGCTCCTTTGAATGCTCGCTTTCAGCGATCTACCTAAATTCCAATCCGAGTTTAGTCATATCGATTTCCCGGCTGACCGCGTCGGTTTCGAGGATCGAGGCCGGGATGCGCCAACGCTGCTCGGCGGCGCGCACGATCGCGCTCCCACGCGCTAGGAGCGTGGCGTCGACGCTGCCGCTCGCCTCATAGACGAAGCGGCGCACCGGCGTTTCGACCAGCCTTTCCAGCAGCCGCTCCAAGCACGAGCCGTGGATCGCCGTCAGCTCCTCGTTGCTGCCCCGCGCCGAGCCCAGCAGCCAGGCCACCGTGGTGACGTCGCCGACGAGATCGAGCACCGTGCCGGGCCTGGCGGGGTCCGCTAGGGCCGACTCAATGCCAGCTGAGGAGATCGACTCCAGTCCCTCCGCGCTGCGGCTCGTCCCCCGTACCTGCCAGCCCTCGGCGAGCAGCCGCTCACCCAGCGAACGCCCGCGGCAACCGCAGCCGACGATCAGCGCCCTCGCCAAGTGCGGCCGGCCCTCAGGCCCCGAAGGGGTCGCCCCGTCGCAGCCGCTCGAGCTCCTCCTCTTCGACCTCCGCCCGCAGCGCGCCCTCGTCTATCTCGGGGGCGCCGCGGCGGCGGCGCATCTCGTTCTGTGCGTCGAGCATCTGCTGCAGGTCGTCGATTTCATTCTGGGCCTCGACTTCGGGGCTGCGCGTCGGCTTCCAGTCGACCAGGTCAGCGCTGCTGCCCTGGTAGAAGTGGCCGATCACCAGGAGGACGCCGATGATCAGCGCCAACATGCCGACGGTTAGGAAGATGAAACCCATGTGGCGAGGATACGCCGCCAGCCCCTGTCGCATTTAATGGCTACCAATGCCTGAGGCCTACCTAGTCGACGCCGTTCGCACGCCGATGGGCTCATACCGCGGCGCACTCTCCGGCGTGCGGCCGGACGATCTTGCTGCCCACGTCATTGGAGCGATCGTTGAGCGAACTGAGGTCGACCCGACCGAGATCGTCGACGTCTACTTCGGCGCCGCCAACCAATCCGGCGAGGACAACCGCGACGTGGCGCGGATGGCGGCACTGCTCGCCGGCCTACCGGACAGCGTTCCGGGTGCCACGGTCAACCGGCTCTGCGCCTCGGGCCTCGAGGCGGTCAACGCCGCCGCCCGCGCGGTCAAGCTCAGCGAGGGTGACTTCTATCTCGCCGGCGGGGTCGAGTCGATGAGTCGGGCTCCCTGGGTCGTCGGCAAGCCCGAGCGCGGCCTGCCCCGCGGCGAGCAGACGATGCACGACACGACCCTGGGCTGGCGCTTCGTCAACCCGCGCATGGCCGAGCTCGGCGTCTCGACCGAGTCGATGGGTGAGACCGGCGAGAACGTCGCCGAGCGCTATGGGGTCAGCCGTGAGGACCAGGACGCCTTCGCCCTGCGCAGCCACCAGCGGGCGGTCGCCGCCGTCGAGGCCGACCTCTTCGCCGAGGAGATCGTGCCGGTCGAGGCGCCGAAGGGCCGGCGCGAGACGGTCCTCGTAGAGGCCGACGAGGGACCGCGTCCGGATGCCTCGCTGGGGAAGCTCGCTGCCCTGCGACCCGTCTTCCGCGAGGGCGGCACCGTCACCGCCGGCAACGCCTCGACCCTCAACGATGGCGCCGCCTGCCTGCTGGTTGCCTCCGAGGCGGGGGTTGAGAAGCTCGGAGCTGAGCCGCTCGCCCGCGTCCTCGCCAGCGGCGTCGCCGGCGTCGACCCCGCCTACATGGGCATCGGCCCCGCTGTCGCCATCCCTCGCGCCCTCGAGGCCGCCGGACTCAGCCTCGACGAGATCGACCTGATCGAGCTCAACGAGGCCTTCGCCTCGCAGGTGCTTGCCTGCGCTCGCGAGCTCGGCATCGACGAAGACCGCCTCAACGTCAACGGCGGCGCGATCGCCCTCGGCCATCCGCTCGGCTGCTCCGGCGCCCGCCTCGCCACCACCCTCGTCCGCGAGCTACGCCGCCGCAACGGCCGCTACGGCATCGCGACGATGTGCGTAGGCGTCGGCCAGGGCCTGGCGACGGTCTTCGAAGCAGTCTGAGGTAGCCTCGCGCGTCGATGATGAGCGCGCTCACAGAACTGGCGAGCGTCGACGGGCGGATCTCGTCCACCGCCGAGGCAACGGTTCCAATGAAGGACGACGGCCTCTACCGTGGCGACGGCGCCTTTGAGGTAATCCGCCTCTACGAGGGGAAGCCGTTTGCGCTCGGCGATCATCTCGATCGGCTTGAGCGCTCGGCTGCCGCGATCCAGCTCGCGTTCGACCGCCCCGCGCTCGAGCGCGAGATCGACGTGCTCCTGGCCGAGGCCGGCAAGCCCGATGGGCAGCTGCGCCTGATCGTCACCCGCGGCGGCCGCCGGATCGCCGCGGTCGAGCCGATCCCGGCCCACGCTGAGAGCTTGAGCCTCGCCACCGTTACTTACAACCCAAGCGTGATCCTGACCGGCGTCAAGTCGCTCTCCTACGCCGCCAACATGCAGGCGACCCGGCTGGCGCAAGCACAGGGCGCCGACGAGGCCGTGCTGGTCACACCCGACGGCACCGTGCTCGAGCCCCCGACCTCGGCGATCTTCTGGGTCTCACCGCAGGGGACGCTGCGCACGCCCGCCCTCGACGTCGGCGTGCTCGAGTCGATCACCCGCGACCGTCTGGTCAAAGCCCTGCACGTCGAAGAGGGCGCCTGGCCAGTTGCGGATCTGCGCGCCGCCCAGGAGGCCTTCCTCGCCTCGACCACGCGCGAGATCCAGGCCGTCGCTTCAATCGACGGCAACGAACTGCCAGAGGCGCCAGGGCCGCGCACCCGCGAGGCGCAAGATGCGTTCGCGCAGACCCTCGGCCGCGAGCTTCGAACGACGAACTAGACAAGGAGCGAGATGGACTTCCAGCTGACCGACGAGCAGCGCCTGATCTCCGAGGCGGCGCGCGAATTCGCCGACCGCGAGATCCTGCCGCGGGTGCGCGACAACGACCGTGCCGCACGCTTCGACCGCGAGCTGGCAAGCAAGCTGGGCGAGGTCGGCTACCTCGGTGCGCCGGTCGCCGAGGAGTACGGCGGCCGCGGCCTCGACTACATGGGTTACGGCCTAATCGTCGAGCAGGTCGGCCGCGCAGACTCGTCCGCCCGCACCGTGGTCTCGGTGCAAACCTCGCTGGTCGCCGGCTCGATCGAGAAGTGGGGCAGCGAGGAGCAGAAGCAGAAGTGGCTGCCGCGACTCTGCTCGGGCGAGGCGCTCGGCTGCTTCGGCCTGACCGAGCCCGACACCGGCTCCGACGCCGCCAACCTGCGCACCCGCGCGACCAAGACCGACTCCGGCTGGTCGATCAGTGGCCAGAAGATGTGGATCTCGCTCGGCAACTTCTCCGAGGTGGCGCTGATCTTCGCCCAGACCGACCCCGAGAAGAAGCACCGCGGCCTCGCCTGCTTCCTCGTCCCCACCGCCAGCGAGGGCTTCACCTCGCAGGAGATCCACGGCAAGCTCGGCTTGCGCTCCTCCGACACCGCCGAGCTGTCGCTCGACTCGGTCGAGGTCGGCGAGGACACGATGCTGGGTGAGATCGGCGACGGCTTCAAGGTCGCGATGAGCGCCCTCGACAACGGCCGCTACAGCGTCGCCGCCGGCTGCGTCGGCATCTGCGACGGCTGCGTCGACGCCTCCGTCGCCTACTCCAAGGAGCGCAAGCAGTTCGGCGTCCCCCTCGCCCGCTTCCAGCTGGTCCAGGAGATGATCGCCGACATGATCGTCAAGCGCGACGCCTCGCGGATGCTGGTCTACCGCGCCGGTCTACTAAAGGACGAAGGGGTGCCGAACACGCTGGAGACCTCGGTCGCAAAGCTGCACGCGACCGAGGCGGCGGTCGAATGCGCCAACCTGGCGATCCAGGTGCACGGCGGCGCTGGCTACGTCGACGACTACCCGGTCGAGCGCTACCTGCGCGACGCCCGCGTGACGACCCTCTACGAGGGCACCTCGCAGATCCAGAAACTGATCATCGGCCGCGCCGCGACCGGGATCAACGCGATGACCCCCATGGAGGCGGAGTGAACAAGCGTCACTATCTGATTCTTCGCGCAGTGAGCGAAGCCGACCAGTTGTATTTGGCAGGCAAAGACTGATGGGCGAGCTGGTCGAGAGCTCGCGCGACGGACACATCGCGCTGCTGCGCCTCAATCGGCCCGAGGCGCGCAACGCTCTCTCGCCGGAGGTGATGGAGCTGCTCGCCGGCGAGCTGGAGCGGCTCGATCCCGATCCCGACGTCCGCTGCATCGTCATCGCCGGCTCGGAGAAGGTCTTCGCCGCCGGCGCCGACATCAAGGCGCTGAGCGAACGCAGCTTCGCCGACGCGCTGAGCCACCCCTCGGCATCCTTCTGGCGCCGCGTCGCCGCGATCAAGACCCCGCTCGTCGCGGCGGTCTCCGGTTTCGCCCTCGGCGGCGGCTGCGAGTTGGCACTGGCCTGCGACATGATCGTCGCCTCCGACACGGCCCGCTTTGGCCAGCCGGAGATCACCCTCGGGATCATCCCCGGCGGCGGCGGCAGCCAGCGCCTGGCGCGGGTGCTGGGCAAGCAGCGGGCGATGGAATACGTGCTCACCGGCCGCCAGTTCGACGCCGACATGGCGCTAGAGATGGGCCTGGTCAACAAGGTGGCGAAGAAGAACAGCTGGCTGGAGGAGGCAATGGAGCTAGCCCGCACCGTCGCTGAGCGGCCGCCAATCGCCGTCCGCCTCGGCAAGCAGGCGGTGTTGGCGGCGGAGGAGACGGCGCTCTCCGCCGGGCTCGAGAACGAGCGCCGGCTGTATGAGATCGCGATGGCAACCGAGGATCGGGTCGAGGGCATGCAGGCCTTCCTCGAGAAGCGGGAGCCAAAGTTCGAGGGACGCTGAGCGTGGCCGTAGAACGGGTCGGCGTCATTGGTGCCGGCACGATGGGGGCCGGAATCGCCCAGATCGCGGCGCTCGGCGGGTATGAGACCCGCCTGCACGACCCGGTCCCGGCAGCGCTGGAAGCTGGGATCGACCGCATGCGCGCAGCGCTGGCCAAGGGCGTCGCCAAGGGCATGTGGAGCGAACCGGAGGCCGAGGAGGCGAGCGCCCGTGCCGGCGGCGCAGCGAGCCTCGACGAGCTGTGCGAATGCGACCTGGTGGTGGAGGCGGCGCCGGAGGATCTGGAGCTGAAGCAAAAACTGTTCGCCACCCTCGCCGAGACCTGCGGGACGGGCGCGATCCTCGCAACTAACACCTCTTCGCTGCCGGTGACCGCGATCGGCGAAGGCGTCGCCGGCCCGGAGCGCGTCGTTGGCATGCACTTCTTCAACCCGCCGGCTTTGATGAAGCTGGTCGAGATCGTCTCGACGGAACGATCCAGCGAGACGGCACTGGCGGCGAGCGCCGAGGTCGGCCGGCGCATGGGACGCACGCCGATCCGCGCCAAGGACAGCCCCGGCTTCATCGCCAACCGCCTCGCCCGACCCTTCAGCCTCGAGTCGCTGCGGATGCTCGCCGAGGGGGTCGCCGACGCGAAGACGATCGACCGCGTCGTCCGCCTCGGCGGCGGCTTCCGCATGGGCCCGTTCGAGCTGATCGACCTGATCGGCCTCGACGTCAACCTCAGCGTCGCCCGATCCTTCTACAGGCAGGGCGGCGAGCCCGAGCGCTGGTGCCCGAGCCCAATTCAGGAGCGGATGGTCGGCGAAGGGTTGCTCGGCCGCAAGGGCGGTCGTGGCTTCTACGAGTACGGGGACGGGCCGCACCGCGAGGCGGATGCCGACCTCGGCATCGAGGCTCCAACGCTCGACCCCGCGGCGCTGGGGAAGATCGACCCGGCCGCCGAGACGATCCTCACCCGCCTCTTTGCCCAGATCGCCAACGAGGTGGCCTTCGCCCTCGAAGAGGAGGTCGGCTCGCCGCGGGACATGGACACCGCGATGCGACTCGGCTTCAACTGGCCCCGTGGTCCGCTGGAGCTGACCGCGCTGATCGGGTCGGGGCGTGCCGGCGTCCTGCTCGAAGCGCTGCGCGCCGAGCACGGCGACGCCTACCGCCCCGCCCCACGCTTGACAGCCGGTTAGCAATTCCTTCACCGCGCTGTATCAGCACTGTCTCAGGCCCGCAACCTTCGTTTAGCAGGACGCGGGCCGGCCGCTTTTAGCGTCGCCTCGGGTCCAACCGGATCCGATCGAACGACGACAAGGAGATTCTTTCGATGCGAGGCAAGAGAAGGCACCTGGGCCTGTTCGCGGCCCTGACGTTGCTGATCGTCAGCGCCGTGAGCGCGGTGGCGGTCGCCAACAACGGCTGGGGTGGCAACGACGGCAACTCACACGCGATCAAGAAGCTGATCGATCCCCACAAGCCGAAAAACGTCATCCTGCTGATCGGCGACGGCATGGGCGACAGCGAGATCACCCTGGCGCGCTATTACGGCGAGGGCGCGGAGGGGACGCTGAACATGGAGACGCTGCCCTTCGCGGGCGAGCTGATCACCTACGGCCTCTCGGCCGGCCCGGGCCCCGAGTACCCGCCGAACTACGTGCCGGACTCGGCGCCGACCGCGACCGCCTGGTCGACCGGCAAGAAGACGATCGACGCCCGCCTCTCGCAGGGCCCGAGCGCGGACGAGAGCATCCCCGGCTCCAACGCCGGCTTCACGACCACGTTCGAGATCGCTGACAAACGCGGCATGCGGGTCGGCAACGTCTCCACCGCGGAGATCACCGACGCGACCCCGGCCGCGCCCTCCTCGCACATCTCGCAGCGGGCCTGCCAGGGTCCCAACGACACCCGCAACATCTGCCCGTCCGAGGCGAAAGGCAAAGGCGGTCTCGGCTCGATCGCCGAGCAGCAGGTCGACCACCTGCTCGACGTCAACCTCGGCGGCGGCCGCAACCGCTACCTGCAGACGCTCGACTCGAGCACGAAAACGGTGATCGACTACGCCCAGACGGAGGGCTACCGCTACGTGCAGAGCGCGACCGAGCTCGACGCGATCACCTCGCTGGACAAAGGTCCGGTGCTCGGTCTCTTCACCCCGGGCAACATGACCACCGAGTTCAAACCCCTGATCGCAGCCCCGACGCCAGGGGCGGGCGGGGCCAAATTCCGCTGCGACGAGACCAACCGGCCCGCCAACGAGCCGAGCCTGGCGGCGATGACCGACAAGGCGATCGACCTGCTGGAGAACCGCAAGGGCTTCTTCCTCCAGGTTGAGGGAGCCTCGATCGACAAGCGCGACCACGCCTCCGACGTCTGCGGTCAGATCGGCGAGAACCTCGCCTTCGACGAGGCGGTCGGCGTCACCCTGGAGTACCAGGAGGACCACGAGGACACGCTCGTCGTGATCACCGCCGACCACTCGCACACGAGCCAGATCGTCGGCGCCAACCAGGACACGCCGGGCTTCTATGCGACGCTGGAAACGGCTGACGGCTACCCGATTCGCGTTTCCTACGCGACCGGCAAGACCGCGAGCGGCCAGACCCACACCGGCGCCCGCGTGCCCATTGCGGCAATCGGCCCACAGGCCACGAACATCATGGGGGTCAACGATCAGACCGACCTGTTCCAGACCCTGATCGGTCACGGCAACTGACAGACTCCCCGGCATGGCGGAGGGGGCACGAGACTTCGAGGAAGCGCAACGAGGTCTCGTCGCCTCCTTCGACCCGCCGGTGGTCGAGAACGAGGACGGCCGCACGGTCTGGGACCTGCGCTCCTACGACTTCCTCGACGACGAGGCGCCGGATACCGCCAATCCCACCCTCTGGCGACAGAGCCAGCTGACCCGGATCAGCGGCCTCTTCGAGCTGACGCCGGGCTTCTACCAACTGCGCGGCTTCGACCTCTCCAACATGCACGTGGTCGAGGGCACCGACGGAATCATCGTGATCGACCCACTGGTCTCGGCCGAGACCGCGGCTGCGGCACTCGCCCTCTATCGCGAGCACCGCGGTGACCGGCCGGTCACCGGCCTGATCTATACCCACAGCCACGTCGACCACTTCGGCGGCGCCAAAGGGGTCGTCTCGGCAGAGGAAATCGAGGCGAGGGAGATCCCCGTGCTGGCGCCGGCCGGCTTTCTCCACCACGCTGTCAGCGAGAACGTCTTTGCCGGCACCGCGATGGCGCGCCGCGCCGGCTACATGTACGGAGCGCTGCTCGAGCGCGGGCCGCGGGGGCAGATCGGCTCCGGCCTCGGACAGACCACCTCGCTGGGCACGATCACGCTGATCCCGCCCACGGTTGAGGTCGGCGCGACCGGGCAGACGGAGGTCGTCGACGGCGTGCGGATGACCTTCCAGCTCACCCCCGGTACCGAGGCACCGGCGGCGATGAACATCCACTTCCCGCAGGCAAAGGTGCTCTGCGCCGCCGACAACGTCGCCCGCTCGATGCACAACATCCTTACCCCGCGCGGCGCCCTGGTCCGCGACCCGCGGATCTGGGCCCGCTACCTCGACGAGGCGATCGAGCTCTTTGGGGCCGACTCCGAGGTCCTCTTCAGCGGCCACCACTGGGCCTGTTGGGGAAGCGAGCGGATCGTCGACCTGCTCGAAAGGCAGCGCGACCTCTACACCTACCTGCACGACCAAACCCTGCGGCTGCTGAACAAGGGCCACACCGGCGCCGAGATCGCCGAGCAGGTCGAGCTGCCGCCGAGCCTCGCCCGCGAGTGGCACTGCCGCGAGTTCTACGGCTCGGTCAGCCACAACACGAAGGCGATCTACCAGCGCTACATGGGCTGGTTCGACGGCAACCCAGCGCACCTCTGGGAGCATCCTCCGGTCGAGCAGGCCCGCCGCTACCTTGAGTTCATGGGCGGCAGCGAAGCGGTGCTGGAGAAGGCTCGCAAGTCGTTCGAGGACGGCGACTACCGCTGGGTCGCGGAGGTCGTCAACCACGTCGTCTTCGCCGAGCCCGAGAACGAGGCGGCGCGCGAGCTTCAGGCCGAAGCCCTGGGGCAGCTCGGCCATGGCGCCGTGAACCCGACCTGGCGCAACTTCTTCCTGATGGGCGCGAAGGAGCTACGCGAGGGGATCGGCGGCACGCCAACCGCAGCCGCCCCTCCGGACATCGTCGCCAACCTCTCGGTGGCCCAGTTGCTGGATGCGATGGCGATCCGGCTCGACGGCCCGCGCGCCTGGAAGACGGAGTTGCGAATCGACTGGATGATCTCAGACCCTGACGAGGCACACGCCATCACCGTCCGCAACGGCGTGCTGCACCACCGCTCCGGTCGCCACGAGCCCTTGGCGGAAGCGACCCTCCTGGTTGACCGCGAAGCGCTCGACCAGCTCCTGCTCAAAACCGCCGACATCGCCGCACTCGCCGAGAGCGGTCGCCTGCGGGTCGAGGGAGACGGCGAGAAGATCGGCGATCTGCTGGGCCTGCTCGACGAGCCCGACCCGGGCTTCGCGATCGTCACTCCCGACTGAACATCGCTTCGTCCACGTAGCACCAGCTCCAATTCTCGCCCGGCTCGGCCGAGCGGATCAGGGGGTGACCGGTGCCCTGGAAGTGCGCGGTGGCGTGTTTGCCGGGGGAGTTATCGCAGCAACCGATGTGCCCGCAGCTCTGGCACATCCGCAGGTGCACCCAGCTCGTCCCCAGCTTCAGGCACTCCTCGCAACCGGCGATCTCGCCCGGCGGTTCGAGGTACTCGATCGAGTCGATATGCGAGCAGGTTGGCACCGAATCCGACCTTAGACGATGGTCGGTGTGGGCCAGGGTTACTCAGACATTCGTCTGCTGAGACAAAGAGTTACACTTCCGTGTCCCACGCGTCACACCTGGTTCCCTAGCCTGGAGACATGGAGGCAATGAGGCAGAGCTGGACAGACGACCGTCTCGATGATCTATCGAATCGGATGGACGAACGCTTCGACAAGGTCGAAGGGGAGATCAAAGACACCCGCGACGGCTTGCGAGCCGAGATCAGGGGCAACATCGATGGGCTTCGAAGCGAGATCAATGGCAACGCTGGCGAACTGCGAGCCGAGATCAAGGGGAATTCGGACGGGTTGCGAGCCGAGATCAAGGGCGATTCGGACGGGTTGCGAGCCGAGATCAAGGGCAATGCAGACGGGTTGCGAGCCGAGATCAGGGATGGAGACAAGGTGCTGCGCGGCGAGATCAAGGGCAATGCAGACGGGTTGCGAGCCGAGATCAGGGATGGAGACAAGGTGCTGCGCGGCGAGATGGCCGCGATCGAGAGCCGCATACGCGCCGAAGCGAATGAAAACCACGTTTGGGTTCGAGAGGAGATCTTCAAGCTGCGGGACGACAGCCAGGAGATACATCGGGAGATGCACGCGCTGCACCGGACAATCATTCAACTCGGTGCCGGTGTTCTGGCGACGCTGATCACCTTCCTCGGGCTGCTGATCGCCAAACTCTGACGGTCGCCGGCCGCCGGCATTCCGTTGTTCCCGGCCTCCATCTGCAAAGGTGCGCGAATGAGCGGTACGGATGGAGGCGGGGAGCCGATCACCGAGGAGGGGATCGTTGCCCTGCGCAAGGAAATCGAGCAGTTGGAAGGACCCGGTCGGACCAAGATGGCGGCACGGATCAAGGTCGCCCGCGAGGAAGGCGACCTCAAGGAGAACGCCGAGTACCACATCGCCAAGGACGACCAGGCGCATCTCGAGACCCGGATCAAACGCCTTCGTGAGCGCTTGCGCACCGCGGTCGTGGTCGAGGTCGACGGCGCCGCCGACCGCTTCAGTTTCGGCCGCACGGCAGAGGTCCTCGACGAGACGAAAGGCGCCGTCAACACCTGGACCCTGGTCGGCTCCACCGAGGCCGACCTGAGCGCCGGTCGCCTCTCGGCCGAGTCGCCGATCGGTCAAGCCCTGATGGACGCCGAGCCGGGCAAGCCGGTCAAAGTCGAGACCCCCCGCGGCGGCCGCACCTTCGTCGTCCAGAAACTGCTCGACTGAGCCTCAGACGAAGAGCAGCACCCAAACGAGCGCTGCGAGCAGCGAGACGACGATCAACCGGATCCCCAGTTCCCGCTCGCGCTGTAGCTGCGAGAGGCCGATCAGCAGCCCCGCCGGTGGCAGGATCACCGCGATCAGGAAGGGAAATATGGCCGCAAGCCGCTCGCCCACGGGGGCAACCCTAGCCCGTTCGCGCCGGGCGGGCTAGGTACCGGGCGTCGGCGCGACCTCGGTCGGCTCGCCGCCGCGCATCCAGTGAGCCTCGGGGCTGGGCGGCGTGTCGCGCAGGTACCACTCGGCGTCGAGGGCGCCCATGCAGCCGGTACCGGCGGCGGTAACCGCCTGGCGGTAGGTGCGGTCGACGACGTCGCCGACGGCAAAGACGCCACCCAGGTTGGTTTTGGTCGAGCCGGGGTCGGTGCGGATGTAGCCGTCCTCGTCGGTCTCGACCTGGTCGCTGACGATCTCCGATTTCGGGATATGGCCGATCGCCACGAAGGCGCCTTCGACGCTGAAGTCCTCGGTGTCGCCGGTCTCGGCGTTGCGCAGCCTCACGTGGTCGAGGTTGCCGCCACCGTCGCCGCTGACGAACTCCTCGGGGACGAACGGCGTCTTGAACTCGATGTTGGGTCGCTCGGCAGCGCGCTCCCGCATAATGTTGGAGGCGCGGAACTCGTCGCGGCGGTTGACGACGGTGAGGTCGTCGGCGAACTTGGAGACGAAGATCGCGTCCTCCATCGCCGAGTCGCCGCCGCCAATCACCAGCACCTTTTTGCCTTTGAAGAAGGCGCCGTCGCAGACGCCGCAGGTGGAGACGCCGCAACCGCTCAGCTCCATCTCACCGGGAATGCCGAGCCGCCGCGGCTCCGCCCCCATCGCCAGGATCACGGTCTTGGCGAGGTGCTCCTCCTCGCCGAGGAAGACCTTGTGCACGCCGCCGTCGGTGAGCTCGACCCGGTCGACGTCGTCGGTGACGAAGCGGGTGCCGAAGCGCTCCGCCTGGGCGCGAAACTGGTTCATCATCTCCGGCCCCATGATCCCCTCGGGGTAGCCGGGATAGTTCTCGACGTCGGTCGTGTTCTGCAGCTGGCCACCCCACTGGAAGCCCTCGAAAACAAGAGGCTCGAGGTTGGCGCGCGCGGTGTAGAGGGCGGCGGTGTAGCCGGCCGGCCCCCCGCCGATGATGATCACGTTCTCGATCTTCTTCTCGTCCGTCATATCTACCGCCGGAAGTCTAATACTTTACTTTGTATAGTAACGGCTGAGGCAAGCGCCGCCGCTCAGCCCGCGGCCGGCTCGAGGGGCCGCTCGCGCTCCTTGCCGCGATCGATCGGCAGGCCCTCTGCTTCCCAGTGATGGACCCTGTTTCGCAGCTGGAAGAAGGCGATAACGCCGAATGGGATCGGCAGCCAGAAGGCGACCAGCCGGTAGATTAGGATCGCCGGGAAGACCGTCCCCTCGGGGATGCCGAAGAGGACGAAGGCGCCGATCATTCCCGCGTCCACCGCCCCCACCCCGGCCGGGGCCAGCGGGAAGAGGTTGCCGACCATGCCGAGGAAGAAGCCCTGCACGACGACCGCCAGCGGCACGTGCACCCCAAACGCTTTGAAGGAGGCCCAGAGGATGCCGATGTTGGTCGCCCAGTAGCCGACCGCGCCGATCACCGCCAGCCCACCCCGGCCGGGGTGGATCAGGAGCCCGAAGCCGAACCTGACCCCCTCGCCGACCGTCGCCATCACTTTGGCCACTTTGTCGGCGATTGCCTTGCTGCGAGGCCGGTGCACGTGCGAGGCGAGCCGTTCGCGCAGATCAGCGGGAATCAGGGCGGCGAGCACACCGAAGATCAGGACCAAACCCGAGATCGCGGCGGGGATAATGGTCAGCTCGACCGATGCCTTGCCGGGCATCACGCCGGTGCGCAGCAGCACCCCGAAGACGATCAGCGCCAGCGGGTAGAAGACGTACTGGAGGGTGAGGAAGGCGACCATCCGCCGCGCCACCTCGCGGCGAAGCATCCCGGCGCGGCGCAATGCCCAGTAGGTGAGGGCAATCCCCCCCGCCCCACCGGCCGAGAAGAGGCGGGTGGCGGCTACGCCGGCGAGGTTGATGTCGTAGGTCTCTCCCCAGCTGAGCCGCAGCACGTCGCCGCCGACGACCGCCTTGAAGAGGGCGATGTAGGTGGCTATCGCGGCGAGCTCGAAGCCGATCGCGGCGGCGATCCAGATCGCCTCG
The DNA here is from genome assembly GCA_963698085.1 of uncultured Solirubrobacterales bacterium. GTDB lineage: Bacteria > Actinomycetota > Thermoleophilia > Solirubrobacterales > 70-9 > VRUE01. The sequence goes on along the minus strand of OY969122.1, from coordinate 2,225,591 downwards.
GCTTCGCTCAGCTTGCTCATCGCGTCGCCGAGCCCGACCAGCTTCGGGAAGAGGAAGTAGATCCCGATCAGCAGGAGGAGGACGACCAGCAGCGTCTGCGCCACCCGCCGCCGCGTGAGCAGCGGCAGCTCGAAGCCGCCGTTTCCGTTCACCGGCTGCTCGGGAGACACGCCTGAGAAGCTACCCGTTCGCCAGGCGCTCCAGACCCTGCAGGCGTCGATTCACCGCCAAGACGGCCGGCTCGGCCAGCGACTCGCCCCGCTGCGCGGCGGCAACTAGCCCGGCCCCGGCAACCAGGTCGGTCACGTAGTGCTCGCCCAAGTAGACGAGGGCGAAGCCCAGGGTCAACGCGTAGCTCCAACCAGCGGCGCCGGCGGTGCGACCGGTTTCGGCCAGCGAGATCGCGGCGCAGATCGAGGTGGCGAAGTGCAGCGAGGGCATCGCCGCCCAGGGGTTGCCCCCGAGCGCCGCGTACATCGCCGGCCAGGCCGATTTCCAAGTTTCCTTGCCAACCTCTTCCATGATCCGCCGCACCCTGTCGTCGCCGGTGTGCCCCTGCTCCGATGCCCACCACGGCGGCGCGGTCGGGGCGGCGAAGTAGACCGCGCAGCCGGCGTCGAAGACAGCGGCCAGCCGCCGCGCGGCGCGCGGGAAGCGATCGGGATGGCGCAGCAAGATGAAGGCCAGAGCCGCATAGGGCTCGATGAACCAGAGCCAGTGCACCCAGGTCAAGAACCGGTTCAGCGCTCCCACCCCACTCCAGCGGGCAAGCGCTCGCTGCAGGCGCACGTTGGGCAGCCGGCCAAACCCGATCGCGCGGTCGGCGACGATCGGGTAACGGACCCGCAATCGGGCACGCAGACGCTCGGGGTCGTCGTAAGGGAGCTCGTGGACCATCGTGAAGGCCCACATCTGCAGCGCGTACATCGCCACGTCGCGCTTGTGCGAGCGTGGGTACAGCACTGCGAGGCCGAGCGGCCCGGCAGCACAGGCCGCAACGGTCACCGGCGCGGGGATGCGGGCGCGGCGGCGCAGCAGCGGCACCGCCACCGCGGCGCCTATCGCCGCCACCGCCCCGGCGCGCACCGTCTTGCGCAGCGCCGGAGATGGCCTAGCGGTTCTTCTCATAACGTTCGCCAGGAAATTGACGAGGTCCAGGCGTTGCCAGACAAGGACGCAGGGAGTCCGAATAGCAGCGCTATTCGGACGACTGAGGACGCAGCCTGGCGACGATCTGGGGCCGTCATTTCCGGCGACACGTTATGAGATGAGCCGCTCAAACGGGTCCGCATGAGGTCGGCGAGTATAGGAGCACTTGGCCAAACACCGACCAGCGTGTGTGCGGCGCGAGGTACCTGGCCGCAAAGTCGGTCATGTGCGTGATTAGAATGGCCGCGCTTTGGCGCCCCACTCTCCTGGCACCGACCAGATCGACACCCTGCTTTGGATTGGCTTCGTCGTCGCGACGATCCTCGTCGTCGCGGTCGTCGGTGGCCTGCTCTACGTTCTGCGCCGCTACCGCGCCGAGCGCGGCGCCGAGCCGCGCCAGATCACCAGCAGCGGCGGCATCCAGCTGCGCGTCGGCGGCGCTCTGGCCGTCTTCGCGACCGTGATCTTCGTGATCAGCATCGTCTACACCGACAAAGCGCGTGAGACGCCGGCGACCGGCGCCGCCGGCCTCCAGAGCGCCGATTCGGAGCCGTTGAAGATCACGACGACCGGCCAGCAGTGGATCTGGCGCTACGACTACCCGAACGAAGCCTTTTCCTATTACAAACTCGTCATCCCGGTCGGCACCGCGGTCGAACTGGACCTGGTCTCGACCGACGTCGTCCACACCTGGGACGTCCCCGAGCTGGCCGGCAAGCGCGACGCCGTGCCGGGCAAGACCAACCACGTCGTCTTCAGCGCCGATGAGGAGGGCACCTACCGCGGCCAGGCGGCGACCCTCTCCGGCCAGTCCTACGCGGCGATGCGGACCGAGGTCGAAGTGGTCTCGCCGCAGGAGTACGAAGCCTTCATCGAGGACGAGAAGAACGACATCCAGGCCGCGCAGGATCGCGTCGTCAGCCTGATCAAAAACGGAGAAACGCCATGAGCGCGGAGCGACCAAGCGTGCATATCTGGTTCTTCGCGCCGGGAGCGGAGCGGGAGAATTTGTCATGAGCCCCGTGGACAAACGTCCCGAGCTGGTCGTCGACGGCTTCCCGCAACGCCGCCCGCGCTGGATCGAGATCGCGACCAGCGCCGACCACAAGGACCTCGGTCGCGTCCTGATCACGGGCGCCCTCGGCTTCCTCTTCATCGCCCTGGTCGAGCTACTGCTGATGCGGCTGCAGCTGGCGATCCCCGAGAACACCTTCCTCGACCCGGTCACCTTCAACCGGATGCTCTCGCTCTACGGCGCAACCGCGATCTTCTTCGTCGCCGTCCCACTCGCGCTCGGCTTCTTCTATTACGTGGTGCCGCTACAGATCGGCGCCCGCGGCACCGCGCTGCCGCGGCTCGGCCAGATCGGCACCTGGCTCTTCGTCGCCGGCGCCACGGTCCTCTACGCGGGCTTCCTCTTCACCCCGAGCGAGGCCGGGGTAAACCCGCTGCCGCCGCTGTCGGGCCTCACCTTCCTGCCCAACAACGGCGTCGACGCATGGGCCGCCGCGACCGGCCTGGCGACGCTCGGTTTCGTCCTGATCGCGATCGACCTTGTCGCGACGCTGCGCCGCCTGCGCGCGCCGGGCATGGCCTGGCGGCGAGTGCCGGTCTTCTCCTGGGCGGCGGCGATCTCCTCCTGGCTGCTGCTGTTCATCGGCCCGGTGATGCTCGCCGCGCTGACGATGCTTTTGGTCGACCGCAACTTCGAAGGGATCTTCTTCGCCGGCGACGCCGGTGGCTCGCCGCTGCTCTGGCAGCACCTGAGCTGGATCTTTTACACCGGCGCCTACATGCTGACGCTGATCTTCGCCCTCGGCGCGATCGCCGAAATCGTCCCGGCGCTCGCCCGCAAGCCGCTCTTCAACCGCGGCGCCGTGATCGGTTCGCTGGTCGCGATCGCGGTGCTCGGCACCCTGGCTTGGATGCAGAACATGCTCACTGCCCCGATCGGGATCGGCTGGATGTACTTCGCGATGACGATGTCGCTGGCCCTGATCGTCCCCTTCGGCCTCGTCTTCTTCAACCTGATCGCGACCCTGGCCGGGGGCACCGTGCGGATGCGGCCGCCGCTACTCTTCGCCGCCGGTGCGATCGCGATGATCTCGATCGGACTCGCCTCCGAGATCTCTCACTCGATGGTCGCTCTCGGCTGGCGCCTCCAGCACACGACCGACAGCACCGCGGCAACTCACTTCGCCCTGCTCGGCGGCGCCGTCTTCGGTGGCTTCGCCGCCCTGCACTGGTGGTTCCCGAAGATGACCGGGCGGACGATGGGCACCACCCTGGCCGGTTTCAGCTTCTGGACGATGCTGCTGGGCACGCTGCTGACCTTCGTCCCGCTCTTCTTCGCCGGGGGGTTGGAGGGCCAGGTGATCGACGCCTACAAGTTCTTCGGTGGCACCGGGGTCAGCGACTACAACCTGATCGCCACGATCGGTGCCTTCGTCCTCGCCGCCGGCATCCTGATGACCCTGGTCAACGCGATCCTCAGCCGCGAGGGTGGCGCACCCGCCGGCCATGATCCATGGCAAGGCGACTCGCTCGAGTGGTTCGCGCTCTCGCCGCCGGAGCCGCATAACTTCGACCTGCGCCCCGACGTTCGCGGCCCCCGGCCGATGCGCGACATCCGCGAGGCGATCGCCCATCGCAGCGCCCGTGCGGAGCAGCCGGCGCGCGAGTCGCAGCCGGTAGCCTGAGCGCGGTGATCCGATGAGCAGCGCTCAAACGGCTGCCATCCCGCAGCGCCCCGCAGCGCCTTCGCTGCTGCGTGATTTCGTCACGCTGACCAAGCCGAAGGTGCAGTCGCTGCTGCTCTTCACCACGGTGACGACGATGTACGTGGCCGGCGACCCCTCGTTGGGGCTGGTCTTCCTCACCTGCCTGGGCGGCGCCCTCTCGGCCGGCGGGGCCGGCGCGATCAACCACGCGATCGACCGCGACATCGACCGCACCATGGCTCGTACCGCCGGCCGCCCAGTGGCCAGCGGTCGCATCTCGCCCGTGACCGCGATCGGCTTTGGCGCCCTGCTCGGGCTCTCCTCCTTCGTCTTACTCTCGCTGACGGTCAACCCGCTGGCGGCGGCGCTCTCGCTCTCCGGCCTGCTCGGCTACGTCTTTGTCTACACGCTCTGGCTCAAGCGCACGACGCCGCAGAACATCGTCATCGGCGGTGCGGCCGGCGCCGTGCCGCCGCTGGTCGCCTGGGCCGCGGTCACCGGTGGTCTCAGCGGCACCGCCTTCTACCTCTTCGCGATCGTCTTCTTCTGGACCCCGCCCCACTTCTGGGCGCTCTCGCTGCTGATGAAGGACGAGTACGCGAAGGCGGGCGTGCCGATGCTGCCGGTGGTTCGCGGCGAGGACGAGACGCGCCGCCAGATCCTCCTCTACACGATCCTGCTCTACGCGGTGACCCAGCTGCCCTTCTGCGCCGGTGGCTTCGGGGTCGAGTACCTGGTCGCCTCGATGGCGCTGGGGGCCGGCTTCATCTACTGCGCGGTGCGCCTGTTGCGCAGCGCCGACCGCCGCTGGGCGCTGCGCACTTACCTCTTCTCGCTCGCCTACCTCGCCCTGCTCTTCCTGGCAATGCCACTGGACCAGCTGGTCTAGGTCCCGGCGCCCTGGCCGCCTGATAGAAATCCTGCCGTGGATCGCGAGACCGCGAGACGGAACATGGCGGCGGGCCTACTCGCCGGCGGCATCGCCGCCGGGGTCTTCGCCCTCTGCTTCATCGCCGCCATGCTCTACATCGCCTCATGAGCGCGGAGCGACCAAGCGTGCATCTCTGGTTCTTCGCGCCGGGAGCGAAGCGGGAATATTTGTGATGAGCGAGCACCGCAACATTCCCGAGCCCGGCGAGTTGATCTACCCGCCCCGCTCCTCCTGGGCGCCGGTGTTCTTCGCCTTTGCCGCCGCCCTGGCGGTCTGCGGGATCTTCGCCGAGGGCTTCATGTTCCGCGGCTGGATCTACTCGATCGCCGCTTGCGTCGTCCTCCTCTTCGCCCTGCGCAGCATGATCCGCGGCGCCAGGCGCGACTACTTTCGGCTGCCACGCAAGCAGAAGGTGCGCGGAGCCGTGCTGCCAGTAGAAACGATCAGCCCGCCGCAGGGCTGATCAGTCCGGCGACATCCCTGACGTAGCGCCGGTCGACGTCCAGACCCGCACGATGTCGCGGATCGAGAGGATTCCGACCAGGTCTCCCTGGTCGAAGACGACGAGGTGCCGGATGCCCCGGGTCGACATCTCCGAGGCGGCGTGCTCGAGGCTCCAGTCCGGCGCGGCCGCCACAACCCCCTCGCTCATGTGGTCGCGGACGAGCTCAGCATCCGGGTCCTGCCCGCTACCCAGCGAATGGAGGATGTCGCGCTCGGTGACTATGCACGGCACCGGCCGCTCGTCGTCGGTAACGACCGCGGCGCCGACGCCCTTATCGACCATCATCTGCGCCGCTTCGCGCAGCGTGTGCGACGGGCCGACGGTGAGAACCACGTCCGACATCCCCTCCCGTACCTGCATTCTCGTCCCTCTCCTTTGCGGCTCGCGGGTTAGTGAGAATCGCCTCAAGCCTACCCGACGACCGTGGCTCGGTAACCCGCCTTGGGAGCGGCCTCGATCTATAGACTCCGGCGCGCTTCGCGCCGCATGACGATGCCCAAGCCACCGAACCCGATCCGCCCCCTTCTCGTGCTCGCCGCGTTCGCTGCGGTCGCCGTCGCTGCTTCCGGTTGTGGCACGAGCAAGGGCGACGAGGAGCGAGGTCGCGTGCTCTTCATCCAGAAATGCGGCGTCTGCCACGAGATGGCCCAGGCGGGCACCACCGCCCAGATCGGGCCCAACCTCGACGACGCGTTCGCCGCCGCACGCGCCGTCGGTGAGGACGGCGATACGGTCGAGGGAATCACCGCGGCGCAGATCGAGAATCCGCGGCCGAGCACCAACAACCCGGCCGCCTCGATGCCGGCCGACATCGTCACCGGCCAGGATCTCGAGGACGTCGCCGCCTACGTCGGCATGTACGCGGGCGTGCCCGGCGCAGCGCCGCCCAGCGTCCCTGGCGGGCCCGGCGCCCAGGTCTTCGCCAGCAAAGGCTGCGGCGGCTGTCACACCCTGGCCGAGGCGGAAGCCGGCGGCAGCGTCGGTCCCAACCTGGACGAAGTCCTTCCTGGCCAGAGTGCGGCAATGATCGACAAATCGATCGTCGACCCCAACGCCGTCATCGCCAAAGGCTTCCCGGCAAACGTGATGCCGGCGACCTACAAACAGACGCTGACGCCGAAAGAACTCGAAGACCTCGTCCAGTACCTGCTGCAGAGCTCCGGCGACGGCAAAAGCAAAAGCGGTTGAGCGCCCGCGGCCGCACCGCGGCCGCTGACATCATCTGAGCAGCATGCGGACCCGCCTCGAAGAGCGCCTCGACATCTCGCCGCGGCGCTACGCCCAGGTCACCCTCGTCGCCCTCGCCGCCCTGGCGCTGATCGTGCTGACCGGGGCAGCGGTTCGCCTTACTGGCTCGGGCCTCGGCTGCCCGGACTGGCCCAAATGCTACGGCGGCACCGTGCCCCCACTCGACACGCACGCGGTGATCGAGTACGGCAACCGCCTGCTCACCGGCTTCGTCGGCCTCGCCGTGATCGCCGCCAGCGTCCTTGCCTGGTTCCGCCGGCCCTTTCGCTGGCACCTCGCCTTCTTCGGCGCCCTGCTTCCAATCGGCGTCGTCTGCCAGGCGATCCTCGGTGCGCTCGTCGTCAAATACCACCTCGCGCCCGGCCTGGTGATGGGTCACTTCATCCTCTCGATGCTGCTGCTCGACGCCGCCTTCGCGCTCGCCTGGATGGCCCGCTACGAGCACGGCGAGCGGCGCTTCTCCAGCGACCGGCTCGGAGTCTGGGCGGTGCGGGCGCTGATCCCGTTCGGTCAGCTGACGATCATCGCCGGCACGATCGCCACCGGGTCCGGCCCCCACGCCGGCGCCCACGAAGGAGAGCTGGTTCACCGCTTCGACTTCGAGGGCACCGGCACGCTGGAGTGGATGGTGCAGCGCCACTCGGCGATCGCCGCGGCCTTCGGCCTCGCGGCGATCGCGGTATGGCTCCTCCTGCGCCGCCCTGGCGGCGACAGACGGGCTCTGCGGCCCTTGACCGCCGTCATCGGTCTGCTGGGCCTACAAGGCCTCGTGGGAGGCATCCAGTGGGCACTCGAGCTGCCCAGCGAGATCGTCTGGCTCCACGTCGCCCTAGCCACCCTTACCTGGCTGGCGATGCTGTGGGCCGTCGCGACGGCAGGCAGACTCGTGCCGAGACAGCCTGAGACCGCAGCCAACGGGACGGACTTGTCCCGGGATCAACCCACTCCCGCACTTACTCAGAGCTGAATCGCAACCAGGCCGATCAAGGCCACGACGAGGCCACCGGAGAAAAGAACCAGGGTGTGCTGGAAGATGTCGAGGCGTTCACCCAGGTGTTTGAACCCTTCGTTCATTTCCGTCCGCATATCGTCCATCTGCTTCTCCACCCGCCCCAGCCGCTGGCCTACTTCCTCGAAACGCTTGTCGACCTGCTCGAAGCGCTGGTCGACGTGGCGGAAGCCTTCGTCCACCTTCCGCTCCAGCCCGTCGATGCGATCGTCGCTCCAGTCCTGCCTTGCCGTCATCGCCTCCATGATGACAGACCCTAAGACAAAAGATTTCACAGATGGCGCGCTAAATGTGAATTCTTCGCGACCGTTTCGTCAATTCTGGCTGACGTGCTCGGCGTCGAGATCGACGACGACGTGGGTGATCGGGAGGTCGATCTCACGCGAAGCCCGCTCGACCACGCCGTGCTCGAGCCAGCGCGAGCGCTGCGGCGGATGGGTCGAGATCACGATCTCGTCGGCGGGGAAGACGCGCAGTGCGTCCTCGATCGCGACGTTCGGATCGGAGTCGCCGACCTCCCCCCTCGCCTTCAGTCCCAGCTGCTTGATCTCGATCAGCGAGAGCTCCATCCGTTGCCGCGCAATCTCCATCGCTTCGTCGACGTCGGATGCCCAGTGCTCCGCCCGCGAGACGGCGAGGGCGGGCGTCACGACCAGGATCTCGCAGTCGCGGTCGCGGCAGCGATTGCGAATCTCCTCCCGCAACGCCTCGCCCCCCACGGTCTCGTTGGCGACGACCAGCAGCCTGTGCTTGCCATCGCCGCCACGGGTCAGCTCGACGCTGCGCGGAAGCGAGCCGCGCGAGCTTCGATAGGTCATACCGGCGCCAAACCCCACCAGCAGCGCCGCCCAGACAGCCCCGACAACAGGCCTGATCAGCAGCGCCAGCAGGATCACCGACACCGCCGCAATCCCGATCACAACCACCCACCGAAAAGCGTCAGCCTCGGATCTGAGGGGATTGTGCATACCCCAAGTTTTACCGCGGAATCAGAGGATGTAAACCGAGGTGTAGACGATGATCCACATCACGTCTACGAAGTGCCAGTAAATGCCCGGTACCTCGACGCCGAGGTGGTCCTCGGCCTTGGGCCCGAAGTGGCCGCGGAAGGCGCGGATCGTGGCGAAGCTGAGCAGCAGCAGACCGACGAAGACGTGGGCGCCGTGCAGGCCGGTGAGGCCGTAGAAGATCGAGCCGAAGCCGAGGTCGCGGGCGCTGAAGCCGATGTGGGCGTACTCGTTGAGCTGGATGAAGAGGAAGGTGGCGCCGAGCATCCAGGTCAGCACCAGGCCGAGTTTGAGGCCTTTGCGGTTGCCGCGGCGGATCGACTCCAGCGCGTAGTGGATCGTGAAGCTGGAGGAGACGAGGATCGCCGTGTTGATGCCGGCGACGGCGACCGGCAACTCGAATGGCTCCGGTGGCCAGCTCGGCGGGTCGACAACGACGCGGAGGAAGAAGTAGGAGGCGAAGAAGGCGCCGAAAAGCATGATCTCGGAGACGATGAAGAGCAGGATCCCCAGCGTCTGCCGGTCGATCCGCGAACTCTGATTGGCCTCGGGCGGCCCGTGGTGCTCCTCGTGGGAGTGGCCGAGTGCGACGGTGGCGCTCTCCATTAGGACTCCTCTCCCTCTGCTACCGCGGCGGCGACGGTCTCGGCGGGCCGGCCCACCTCGAGGTGCTCAACCTGCTTGTCGGTGATCTCGCGGGTGCGGCCGATCAGGTCCTCGTCGAGCCAGCGCGAGTTCTCGCCGGCGAAAGTCGAGATCAGCACCTCGTCGACCCGGTAGTGCTCGATCGCGTTCTGAACGGCGTGGAAGGGGTCGGGGCTCATCGGCTGGCCGGTCGCGTCGACGTCGGCACGGTAGAGCTCGGCGAGCGTCGAGGCGAGATCACCGACGATCTCCGCCTCGGAGACGTCCTCGGCACGCGGGCAGATGATCGTGTAGCGATGTGGGTGCCCGGCGGCACGCTCCTTCAATCTCCTCACCAGGTCGGGTGCAGCGACGGTCTGGGTGGCGACGACGAGCGTGTGGCTTTTCTCCCAGCTGATCGAGTCATCCTGGACGCGTACCGGGATGTGCGTCACCGCCACGTCAGGTTCGAAGCGGTTCTTTGCCCACTCGACGAGGTCCTTGCGGGTGATGCCGAAGCGCGTCCCATGACGGCAGGAGAGAAGGAGCTCGCCGGGTTCGTGGGCGCGCACCGCGTCGTCGAGCGCCAGCGCCGGGTCGCGATCCATTACCTCGCCAACCGAGTCGATCCCGTACTCGGAGAGGATCGACATCGTCACCTCGACCCGGGCGCGGGCCGCGTCCCGCAGCTCGCCGGCATCGATCAGCTGGCCGACGGCGGGTTGGTTCTGCGGCGCGGCGACGGCGACGAACGGCACCTTCTCGGCCCGCTCGGCGACCGCCTGCAACAGCTTGCGACCGCCGGCGACCTCGTTGAGGAAGACCAGCAGCGGCTGGACCTGGGGGGTCTCGTCGCTCACGCCTGGCTCACCACGGTCGGCTTTGGTTTGGCCGCCTCATCGCCGTCACCGGCCATGATCGCGTGGCGGGCGCCGGGGACGCCGAACTCGTATGGCCCACCAACCACCCGCGGGATCTCGTCGAAGTTGAAGATCGGCGGCGGCGAGGAGACCTGCCACTCGATCGTCTTCGCCCGCCAGGGGTTGCCCTCGGCGCGCGGTCCGTAGCGCCAGCTGACGACCATGTTGTAGAGGAAGACCAACTGGCAGGCGCCGAGCATGAAGGCGAAGACACTGATCAGCAGGTTCCAGTTGCCGAACTGCTCGGCGTAGTCGGCGACGCGTCGCGGCATCCCGTCCATCCCCACCCAGTGCATCGGGATGAACGTCCCCCAGGTGCCGATAACCGTGCCCCAGAAGTGGACGCGGCCGAGTTTCTCGTCATACATCCGCCCCGTCATCTTCGGGAACCAGTGGTAAATGCCGGCGAAGATCGTGAAGACCGAGCCGCCGAAGAGCACGAAGTGAATGTGGGCGACGATGAAGTAGGTGTCGGAGACGTGGATGTCGATCGGCACCATGCCGAGCATGACCCCGCTGATGCCGCCGATCGTGAAGGTGACGATGAACGCCAGCGAGAACAGCATCGCGGTCGAGTAGGTATGGATCTTGCCGAAGTAGAGCGTCCCCAGCCAGGAGAAGATCTTGATCCCGGTCGGCACGGCGATCAGCAGCGTCGTGATCATCATCGGCACCCGCAGCCAGCTGAACATGCCGGCGACAAACATGTGGTGTGCCCAGACCGAGTAGCTGAGCACGACGATCCCGATCAAGGCCAGGGCCATCAACCGGTAGCCGAAGATCGGTTTGCGGGCGTGGGTCGAGATGACCTCGGAGATGATCCCGAACCCGGGCAGCATCATGATGTAGACGGCCGGGTGCGAGTAGAACCAAAAGATGTGCTGGTAGCTGATCACGTCGCCGCCGCCCAGCGGCTCGAAGAACTGGGTGCCGAGGGCACGGTCAAAGAGAACCATGAACTGGGCGCCGGCGATGAAGGGCGTCGCGGCGACGACTAGCAGCGAGGTCGAGAGGTTGGCCCAGACCAACAACGGCATGCGCCAGAAGGTCATTCCGGGCGCACGCATGGTGATGATCGTGACTAAGAAATTGAGCGCAGTGGCTATCGACGACGCCCCCGCGAACTGCACGCCTAAGTTGAAGAACGACTGGCCTAAGGGCGCGCCGGTCGAGAGTGGTGCGTAGCCGGTCCAACCGGCGTCGAAGGCGCCGCCGGGCGCAAGGTAACTACCGATGAAGAGCAGCCCCGCCAGCGGCAGCATCCAGAAGCTGAGCGCGTTCAGCCGCGGGAAAGCCATGTCGGGCGCGCCGATCATCAGCGGAAGCACGTAATTGGCGATGCCGGCGAAGACCGGGATGACGAAGACGAAGATCATCAGCACCGCGTGCGTGGAGAAGAGGCCGTTAAAGGTCGAGGCGTCGACGATCTGTGCACCCGGCTGAGCCAGCTCGGCGCGGATCAGCATCGCCAGCAGGCCGCCCACGAAGAAGAAGAAGAAGGTCGTGACGATGTACTGGATGCCGATCACCTTGTGATCGGTGTTGAAGCGGAAGTAGTCGCGCCAGCTCGTGGCGCCGTGCTGGGAGTGATCGTCGGGGATCGTCGGCATGCCGGCCGCCCAGCGCAGCCAGTAGTCGAAGCAGCCAAAGCCCGCCAGGAAGCCGAGCGGTCCGGTGAGCAGCGGCACGACGATGTGCGGATAGCCGGTCTGCTCGGTCTGGAAGGCGGGCAGGCCGGAGATCTCGCGCAGCACGATCACGAGTCCGAAGCCAAACGCGGCCGCAAGCACGGCTCCCAGCAGGCCTCGAATCCAGCCTGGTTGCTTGATCGCGGCAGCCATCAGATCCCCTCCATTATGCCTTTACGCCCCGCCGGGCCCGACCGGCAACGGGTTGGTTTCGGTGTCCGATTTGATCGTCTCGAGGTAGGGCTGTGGGATCGTCTCTTTCAGCCCCTCGACCCATTTGCGGAACTCCGCCGGCGGCTCGACCACGACCTCAGCTCGCATCGCTGCGTGGCCAAAGCCGCAGAGCTCGGTGCAGATGAGCTGGTAGGTGCCCGGCTTGTCCGGCGTCACGGTCGCGGTCGTCGTGATCCCGGGCACGGCGTCTTTCTTGATCCGCCACTCGGGCACCCAGAAGGAGTGGAGGACGTCGAGGGCGTGCATTTTGAACTGGACCTGACGGTCGAGCGGGACGTGCAGCTCCCCCTCCGAGTAGGCCATGTCCTTGCCCGGGTAGCCGAAGCTCCAGGCGAACTGCTGCGCGAAGACATCGACCGTGATCGGGTTGTCGGCTGGCTTTTCGATGTCGTTGAGGACGGCCCAGCTGTAGCCGGCGCCGAAGAGGACGATGATCGTCGGGATCAGCGTCCAGGCGACCTCGAGCCGCGTGTTGCCGTGGATCGGCTCACCGTCGGATTCGTCGCCCGGCTTGGCTTTGAATTTCCACAGCGCGTAGAAGAGCATCACCATCACCAGCGCGAAGACGAAGGCCGAGAGGACGATCATCACGTCGAGCAGCGTGTCGATCTTCGGCGCCGCCGTCGAGGCACCCTGGCCATTCCAGTTGATCGGCAGCATCACCGCGGAAATCACCACGGTCAGCACGATCGTGGCGGCAAGCATCTTCGCTATCGGCAGGCGGCCCATCATCGGCGGGGGCGCATTCTATGCAAGCGGCAGACGGTCAAGGTCGCCCCGCGAAGCTGCGATCACGCCGCGGGCCACGCCCTCCCAGCTCCAGAGCCGCCGCGCCGTATCGACCAGCGCATCGCGGGCCTCGACTCGCTCCGCCTCGGGCAGCTCCAACCAGCCGTTCAGCCGCGCGGCAATAGCCTCCACAGCCCCCTCCTCGACCGGAAACGAGACCAGATCAGCGGCGGCGGACGGCAGCGTGGCAGCCAGCTGGCGGGACACCTCCAGCATCCCGGAATGCCCCGCGGACACCGGCAGCACACCGCAGGCGGCCGCCTCGGCAGCCACCATCCCGAACGCCTCCGGGAAGGTGCTGGGCATGACCAACGCCTCCGCCCCAGGCAGCAGCTCGGCAACCTCATCGTGCTCAAGGCGGCCGATGAACTCGACCGAACCGGCCATACCCCTGGCGGCCTCGGCATAGCCGCTGGGGGGGTCGGCAAGAAAGGCACTGAGGATTGACAGCGGTGCCTCCTCCCCACCCTCCAGCCCCCACCCCAGCCTCGCGATCTCCCGCGCGTCGCCCAGGTCACCACGATCTTGCGCTGCCAGCAAACGGCGCAACCCCTGCTCGTACTCACCGTAGCCGGCGATTTCCAGCTTGGCGTCCGGATGCGCCACCCTGACCAATGGCCACGCGGCTATCAACAGGTCGACTCCCTTAGAGACGATCAGCTTGCCGACGAAGACAACTCGGCCTTCCTCCGCGGGTGGCGCGGGGTGGGGTACCCGGCGGGACGCGGCGTCCTCTTTTTCGCCCCGCCTGCCATCGAGAGACGCGTCGTCAGCTGGCGAAAAACCCAGCGCCCCGCCGGGTGCCCCACCCCGTGACAGGACCCGCGGCCGAAAGGCCTCCGTATCGACACCAGGCGGCCCCAAGCGCGTCTTCTCCTCGAGCCCCTCGACGTTCGGCAGCGCCGCCCAGAGCGACTCAGCCGTGTGTCGCGAGCCCACGAGAACGCCGGACGCAGCGCGCATGCCCTCTTCCGCGTACGGGAGGAACCGGCGATCTGGTTTGACCGTGTACTCCAGGGCTGAGCCGTGGATCTTCGCCGCGAATGAGCCAATGTCCGCTCGAGCCAGAATTAACGGGCCCATGACGAGATGGCCACCCAATGCCGCATCGAAGCCGCCCGTTTCGTCAGCGACTGCGCGCACTGCGGCGACGTTGGCCTCGATGTAGCGGTCGAGCTCTTCGTCAGTCAGCTCTGAGAACGTCTTGACCTCGAAACCCTCGTAGGGGTCTTTTACGTAGACCGGGAGCAGGCCGTGGATGTCGGGGTTGTGGATCTCGACCCCCTCGATCTCGACCTGGCGGTCCTGGCAGAGGAGGTGGACCTCATGGCCCAGACCGGCGAGGGCGCGGGCGAGGTTGGCGGTGTAGATGTTGCTGCCGGTGCCGCGCAGCATGTAGCCGTGGAACAGAAGAACGCGCATGGATTCCGGGGAAGCTATTAGTGTTCCCGGCCGTGAACTCGAAGCAGCTCTACCGCATGCGCGCGCCGGCCTCTGGTCGTGAGGCCTTGACCTATGCCGAACCGGGCGCGGTCTACGTCGATCGCGAGACCAACGAGGAGATGGTGCCAGTGGCGATGGTGTTGCCGCTCGCCCCCTCCGCCTCCGCCCTCCCCCGCGCGCCGGAGAACCTGCGCGCCTGCCGCCGCTGCGACCAGCTGATCGGCTTGGACGTGAGCGATTGCCCCCACTGCGGCCTGCGCCAGACGGCGCTCTGATTACGGCGATTTGACGACGGTCGCCGTGTACAGAAGTCGGGCATTGCTGTAGTAGCAGCCGTAGGTCTTGACTTTGCCGACACCCTGCTGGGGATTGCCGTTCTGGATGTCTTCCTTGGAGGAGCATTGGTCGGGCAGGCGGCTGCCGCGCCAGGTGTTGTCTTCGGCAACGTTGAAGGCGAACATCGGCGCCCAGGTCGGGATGGTCAGCGCGACGACCTGGCCCTGGAGGACGGTGAGCGGGTGCTCGAGGGCGAAGATGGCAGTGCTGCCGAAGTAGGGGTTGAGCACCTGCAGCGGGCTCTGGCGGACCAGTTTGAACTGCGGCGGTTTCGAGCCCTCGACCGGCCGCAGGACGCCGATCCGCGCCTGCGACGGTTTGCCGAGGAATTCGTTGAAGAAGCCAACCTCGTCGGTCATTTTCTCGCTGTCTTTGCGGGACGGACGCGCGAGGGTGATCGACCAGGCGACGATTTTGCCGTCGAAGGGCGCCTCGTAGGGGCGTGGAATGCCACCCGCGATCGCCTGGAAGCCGGTCACATGGCCCTCGACCCGGCAGGGCACGACCTCGACGTTGTTGACGATTTTGCCCGGGCACGACGGCGGCGGCGTCGAGTCGGTCTTGCCGAGCACAATCACGCGCGCCGGTGCGGAGTCGGCCGCACCGGGCCAGGCGGCGGCGATGAGCGCCGCCAGTACGCAGGCGAAGCCCAGCGCGACCGCGGCGCGGCTCCCGTCGATTCGTCTTTCCGCTGCTCTCACCAAAGGTCTCCAAGCGACAACCCGGGCCTCCAGCCAGGGTTGCGGCACCGGATTCTGTCGTTCGCCGCCGCCTGACGGGGTCCTCCGCGCAGGCTGCACGATCCCTCCCCGGTAGGGTTGCCGCCGTAATGGAGGCTACGGCGCCAGCAGACGAGTTCATCCCGGCCGGCCTCGCCTCGCTCGGAATCGAGGCCGACGAGACCGACCTGGCGGTGATGGCCGCCGTCCACGGCCTGCTCTGGCCGCCGCTCCTCGAGCTGCTCGCCCTCGACACCGAGGGGCTCGAGCCGGAGCGCTGCCCGGACCTCTCGAGGGCGCCAGAGTGAGCGCGGCGCTCGATCTCGGCCTGCGCGCGCAGGCCGCCGCGATCGCCGCCGGCGAGGTCGACCCGGACGAGCTGCTCGACGCCGCCCTCGCCCGGATCGAGCAGCGCAATCCTGCGCTGAACGCCGTCGTCGAGACCTTCCCCGAGCACTCGCGCGAGATGCTCGCCGCCGCTGCCGACGGGCCGCTGCGGGGCGTGCCGGTCGTGATCAAGGACGAGTGGCCGCTGCCCTGGCGCGCTCAGCGCTTCGGCGCCGCCGAGCTGCTCGCGCCGACCGCCCCGGGCGAGTCCGCGCCCTACCTTGCCCTGCGCAACGCGGGTGCCGTGATCGTCGGCGTCGGCAACATGCACGAGCTCGGCGCCGGCAGCACTGGCAACGTCTCCGTCTACGGCCCTGCCCGCAATCCCTGGCACACCGAGCGCTGCCCGGGTGGCTCCTCGAGCGGGCCGGCCGCCTCGGTCGCCGGCCGGCTGGTTGCCGGCGCCGTCGGCGCCGACGGGCTCGGCTCGGTGCGCTTCCCCGCCGCCTATTGCGGCTTGACCGGCCTCAAGCCGACCTTCGGCCGCTCGGCGATGGAGGGCCACCACATGGCGGCGACCACCACCCTGATCGTCTCGGGACCGCTCTGCGCAGATGCCGGCGACTGCCGCCTGCTCGGCTCGGTGCTATACGGCGAGCAGCTCGCGAGCGGCGATGCCGCCGGCCTGCGCATCGGCGTCGTCCGCGACACCGTCTCCGAAGACGTCACGCCCGAGGTCGGAGCGGCTTGCGAGGAGGCGATCGAGACACTGCGGGCCGAGACCGGCGGCGAAATCCGCGAGATCTCGCTGCCCGACCTCGCCGCCGCCACGCTCGCCGCGATCCTGATCATCAACTCGGAGAGCATGGGCGGCGTGGCGCCACAGCAGCTCAACCACCTCGACCCCGAACTGAGCCCGATCGCACGCGGCACGCTCAAGTACCGGATGATGCTGCCGGCGGCGGCAACCGTCCAGTCGCAGCGGCTGCGAACGCTGATGCGACGGCGCCTCGCGGTGCTCTTCGACGAGGTCGACGTGATCGCCTGGCCCACCGTCCCGGCCCCCGCTCCGCCGCTCGAGATGCCGATGGTCGAGCTGCCGTCCGGCACGCACACCGCCGACCAGGCAAACGTCCGCGGCGCGGCCCTCGCCAACCTGACCGGCATCCCTTCGATCAGCATGCCGGTGGGGCTGAGCAGCGAGGGGATGCCGATCGCATTGCAGCTGCAGGCAGCCTGGGGCGGGGACGAGCTGCTGCTCGATGCCGCCGAGGCGCTGGAGCGCGCCAACGGGCGCCGCTGGGTCGAGTCGCTGCCGCCGTTGGCAGAGGCCGAGCCGACGGGAGCCTGACGTGACTGCGGCAATCGCGGTCGAGAGGCTGGAGCGTGCCTTCGACGAGGTGCTCGCCGTCCAGGGCGTTGACCTCGAGGTCGGCGAGGGCGAGATCTACGGCTTCCTCGGGCCCAACGGCGCCGGCAAGACGACCACGGTGCGGATGCTGACCACCCTCTTGTTGCCGACCGGCGGCAAGGCAACGGTCGCCGGCCACGACATCGTCGCCGAAGCGCGCCGGGTGCGCGCCTCGATCGGCGTTGCCCTGCAGGAGGCGGCGCTCGACCCGCTGATGACCGGGCGCGAGCTGATCCGCCTGCAGGCGACGCTGCAGGGCCTGCCCGGCGGCGAGGGACGGCGGCGCGCCGATGACCTGCTCGAGCGGGTCGATCTGGTCGGCGCCGCCGACCGCCGTGTCGGCGGCTACTCGGGCGGGATGAAGCGCCGCCTCGACCTCGCGGCAGCGCTCGTACATGAACCGCGGGTGCTCTTTCTCGACGAGCCGACCACCGGCCTCGACCCGGTCAGCCGCAAAACGATCTGGGAGGAGGTGCGCACCCTCAACGACGAGGGAACGACGGTATTCCTCACCACCCAGTACCTGGAGGAGGCCGACCAGCTAGCCGACAACGTCGGCATCATCGACAGCGGCAGGATCGTCGCCGAGGGGACGCCAGCCTCGCTCAAAGCCGAAATCGGCCACCCCCACATCCGCCTGCAGATCGAGGAGGGATCGATCGCCGCGGCGGAGGAGATCTGCGCCCGGATCGGACCGCTGCTGCCGCCGGTCGACGGCAAGACGGTCCTGGTCGAGGTCGAGCACGGGGCGGCCGACATCCCCCGGGTTGTGCGGGCGCTTGATGAGGCCAGCATCGCGGTCGGCTCGCTGGAGCTGGTCCACCCCAGCCTCGACGACGTCTTCGTCGCCAAGACGGGATATCACATTCCGACCGGTTCCTCTGCTCCGGCGGAGGCCGAATGAATCAGATATGGATCGGCCTCCGCTCCCGCGGTCGGAACCGGTCGGGCAGGTGATGACCTCGAGGGTCGTGACCAATCTGCGCGTGATACGGGCGCTCGGCATGCGCTCGATCCGGCAGACCTTCCGCCGGCCGCAGCTGATGGCACCGATCATCATCTTCCCCACCCTGCTGCTGGCGATCCAGACCGGCGGCGCCGGCGGCGCGGTCAATCTGCCCGGCTTCCCGCCGGTGCAGAGCTTTCTCCAGTTCATGCTCGCCGGGGCGATGATGCAGTCGCTGATGCTGGCCGGCAACAGCGGCGGGATCGCGCTCGCGGTGGACATCGAGATGGGCTTCACCGACCGCCTCTTCGCGGCGCCGATCTCCCGCTACACGATCGTGCTCGGTCGCCTCGCCGGAACCGCAGCTCTGGGGCTGCTCTCGGCGCTCTGGTTCTTCGCGATCGGGCTCATCTTCGGTGCCGAGATCGAGGCTGGCGTGCCGGGCGCGCTGCTCTCGATCGCTCTGGTCACCGCTACCGCGATGGCGGTCGGCGGGATCGGCGCGGCGATCGCCCTGCGCACCGGCAGCGCCAGCATCGTCCAGGGGCTCTTCCCGCTTGTCCTCGTCGTCCTCTTCATCTCCTCTGCCTTCTTTCCGGTCGAGCTGATGATCGAGCCGGCCAAGACGATCGCCGAATACAACCCCTTCAGCATCATCGTCGAAGGCGTCCGCGAGCCGATCATCTCCGGCATCGACGCCTCCGAGACGGCGAACGCCCTGTTCGCGATCGCCGGCATCGTCGTCCTCGGCCTCATCCTCAGCGCTCGCGCGCTGCGCCACCGCCTGCGGGTGGGCTGATGGACGGCACGATCGCGATCCCGGCCTGGCGCGCCAACCTGGTGACGATCGCAGCGCTGATGTCGCGGGCGCGGAACGAGCTGCTGCGCGTCCCGGGGGCGGCAATCCCAGGTGTGCTGGCGCCGACGATCTTCTTCCTCGGCCTCAACGGCGTCTTCGGCGCCCTGATTCAGCTGCGTGGCTTCGAAGCCAGCACGTATGAGAGCTTCATCGTCCCGATCAGCATGCTGCAAGGTGCAGGCTTCACCGGCGCGGCGGCGGGAGTCAACCTCGCCCGCGACATCGAGCAAGGCTGGCTCGATCGCCTGCTTGTCTCCCCCGCGCCGCGCTGGGTGCTGCTCGCCGGCACCGTTCTCGGGGCCAGCACCCGGGCGCTGATCCCGGCCACCTTCGTGCTGGCGATCGCGCTGCCGCTCGGCGCCGGCTGGCCCGGAGTCGACGGCCTGCTCGTCACCTATCTGATGGTCATCGCGATGGCCGCGGTCGCCGCCTGCTGGGGATCGGTGCTGGCGCTGCGCTTCAAGAGCCAGTCGGCGGCGCCGCTGATGCAGGCCGGGACGATGGCGGCGATTCTGCTCACCACCGCCTACGCGCCACTGGCCCTGCTGCAGCCCTGGTTGGCCGACGTCGCCGAAATCAACCCGGTAACCGAGGTGGTCGAAGCGGCGCGGCAGGGGTTCGTCGGCGGCGTCACCTGGGCCGATACCTGGCCGGGGCTACTCGCCCTCGCCGGCCTGCTCGCCGTCCTAGGCGCCCTGGCGCTGCGCGAGATGCGCCGCACCGGCGCGTGACCCGCCGCCGACGGGCCGAAAAGAGGACTCCGGCTCCCCTTTTAGGCCCATCGGCCGAGGAGATCGCGGAGGGTGTGCTGCGGCGGGGCTGGATCGAGGGCGAGCGGGGTGGTGTTCGCTTCGCCTATACGCGGCCGAGCCCAACTCGCTATCCCTGGCAGTGGTATTGGGACTCGTGCTTCGCGGCGATCGTCTGGCGGCGCTTTGAGCCCGAGCGCGCGCGCGGCGAGCTGCGGAGCCTGCTCGCCGCCCAGCAGGAGGACGGCTTCATCGGCCACACGATCTTCTGGGACCGGCCGGTCTCGTTGAGCCGCCTCCCCTTCTACAACGTCGCCTCGCGCCACGCCTTTCAGACCGGGACGATCCAGCCGCCGCTACTCGCCTGGGCCTGGCGCATCGCCGTCGGCGACCCTGCGAACCAGCCGGGGATCGTCGCGCAGGCGGACTGGTTGAGCCGGCACCGCGACCTCGACGGCGACGGTCTCCTCTGGATCGTGCAGCCAGACGAGTCGGGACTCGACGCCTCGCCAAAGTTCGACCCGGTCTGGGGACGGCGGGCAACCGGGCGGATCGGCTTCCCCTGCCTGGTGCGGCGCAACAGGAAGCTCGGCTTCGACGCGCGCCGCATCCGCGACCGCGGCGGTCCCGTCCTCTGCGAGACGGTCGTCAACACGCTCTGGTCGCTCTCGCTGCTGGCACTCGGCCGCCCGTCGATCACCGCGGCGATGGTGGAGCGGCTCTGGGACGAGCGCCGCGGGCTCTTCCTCGACGAGGCGCAGCCGGGCGGCGCCCGGCCTGGCGTGGTGACCTGGGCGGCGCTCGCGCCGCTTGCCTTGCCCGACCTGCCCGAGGCGATCGGCCGTCGTCTGGTCGAGGAGCACCTGCTCTCCGAGCGCGAGTTCCTGACGCCGGTCGCGCCGCCCTCCGTCGCCGCCTGCGAGCCGAGCTATGAGCCCGGCGGCGGCCGCGGCCCGATCCGCCGCTACTGGCGCGGCCCGACCTGGATCAACGCCGCCTGGCTGCTCTGGCTCGGCCTCCGCCGCCTCGGCTACCACCAGGAGGCGGAACGGATGGCCACCGGCCTGATCGGCGCAGTAGAGCGTGAAGGGCTACGGGAGTACTACGACCCGCGCACGGGAAAAGGGCTGGGCGCGAAGGACTTCGCCTGGTCGGCGTTGATCGCCGAGTTTGCAGACCCGAAATAGCCGTCTGGCAAGGACGCAGGGAGCGAGGTGAGGGGAGCGCACTTCTAGTGCGTGACCCGAACCGAGTCGACTGAGGACGCCGCCAGGCGGCTATTTGTAGCGGTAGGTGATTCGACCGCGGTCTAGGTCGTAGGGCGAGAGCTCGATCTTTACCCGGTCGCCGGGGAGGATGCGGATGTAATGGCGGCGCATCTTGCCCGAGATGTGGCCGAGGACCTCGTGGTCATTGTCGAGTTTGACCCGGAACATCGTGTTCGGGAGGGCCTCGGTGATCTCGCCCTCCATCTCGATCTTCTCCTCTTTGCCCATGCGGCGAGCAGCGTACCTGGTCAGCCGCGCAACCGGCGGGCGCGCTCGATCGCTTCTTGCCGCGAGCCCACCTCGCCCGCGTACTGGGCCGCCTCGAGCTCGGCCAGCAGGTCTCCGAGCTCGGGCCCCGGCGCGATCCCGAGCTCGGCGGCGAGCTCGTCGCCGCGCACGAGTGGCTCGGGCGGGCCGTCACGGTTCCAGTCGAGCGCCGCGGCCAGCATCTGTCGGGCAAGGTCGAGATGAGCGCCGATCGCCTCCTCGGTGGCAAATGGACCGCTGCCGCGGGCAGAGAGGCGGTCGGCGACCGTGAGCAGGGTGACGTCGGCGGCAACCGGCTCGGTCGCCCGCAGGTACTCGTGGACTCGCCGCGGCGGCAGAGGCACCTCGTGGACGAGGAAGCCGAGGCGCAGATGGTGCTGCGTCAGCGCGCTCAGGTGTCGCGACAGCCGCGCGCTGGCGCGCAGGCGCCGGCAGATCCCGGTGACGATCTCCGCGCCCTCGCTGTCGTGCCCGATGAAGGTCACGTAGCCGTCCCGCTCCCCCCGCGTCGCCGGCTTACCGATGTCGTGCAGGAGCGCTCCGAAGCGCAGCGCCGTGCCGCGGCTCATCTCGTCGGCGAGCGGCTCGTCGAGCAGGGCGCGCGTCTCGGCGGCGCGCTCGCCCGCGTAGCGCTCTAGGTCGGACTCGACCTCGAGCGTGCGTTCCAGCACTGCCAGGGTGTGACCGAACACGTCGAGGTGGTGGTTTGGGCCCTGCTCGACCCCACGCAGCGCCTCCAGCTCCGGCAGGACGGCGGCGGTGAGGCCGAGCTCGTCGAGCAGGGCGACGCCGCGCAGGGGCTCGGGGCCGCCGATCAACCTGCGCAGCTCGGCGAGCTGCCGCTCGCCGGCAGGCTTGGCGGCAAGCTTCGCCTCCGACCTGGCGCGCGTGGCGGTGGTGGGATCGATCTGCAGACCAAGGTCAGCGGCAAGTCGAGCCGCCCGCAGCAGGCGCAGCGGATCGGCTCGGAAGCTGTCCTCGCTGACGACCCGGAGCAACCCTTGCTCCAGGTCGCCGATGCCGCCGAAGGGGTCGATCGGCTCGCCGCCGACAAGCGGAACGGCGACAGCGCCCAGGGTGAAATCGCGAGCGGCCAAATCGGCCTCGATCGTCTCCCCCCGTAGGGCGGTCGCATCGACCTGCCAGCTGCGATCGCGGGCGACCGCTCGCCAGGTCGCAAACTCGGCTGAGAGCTCGAAGGCGTGCCCGTCGCCCTCGCGAGCGACCGCCTTCGCCGCCTGCTCCGGGTCGCCGGCGACCGCGAGGTCGACGTCGGTGACCTCGCGGCCCAGCGTCGCGTCGCGCACCGCCCCCCCAGCGATCCAGACCGCGGTGCCCCCCTGCAGTGCCCGCCGAGCGATGCCGACAGGCGGCGAGGCGGCGAGGCGCTCGGCGAGGCTCAAGCCCGCACCCTGGGGACACGGGCCGAGATCCCACAGGTGATCTCGTAGTTGATCGTGCCCAGGCGCTTCGCCATCTCCTCGGCAAGGATCGTCTCCTCGCCCTGAGAGCCGATCAGCACCGCCTCGGCGCCGGGCTCGACCTCGGTGTCGGGATCGAGGTCGATGGTGACGTTGTCCATCGAGACCGTGCCGACCAGGGGTCGCCGGCGTCCGCCGACGAGGACCTCGGCGTTGTTGGAGAGCCCGCGCCGCACCCCGTCGCCGTAGCCGAGCGGCAGCACGCCGACGCAGGTCTCGCGCTCGGCCCGCCAGGTCTGGCCGTAACCGGCGCTGTCGCCTGGCTCGAAGCGCTTCACATCGGCGACGTAGGAGCGCAGCGAGAGGGCCGGGCGCAGCCCCCGCTCGGCCGGGTCCCCCTGAAAGGGATCGAGGCCGTAGACGGCGACACCGCAACGGGCCATATCGAAATGCGAGCGGCGGTCGCGGAAGACGGCGGCGCTGTTGGCCGCATGGACGAGGATCGCCGGGAACTCCTCCTTCGTCGCGGCGGCGACGGCGGCGAAGCGGTCGAGCTGCTCATCGAAGAAATCCGAGTCCAGTTCGTCAGCGCTGGCGAAGTGGGTCCAGATTCCAACCGGCTCGAGGTCGGGGCTCTCGGCGCAGGCGCGCAGCAGGCTGAGCACCTGATCCGCGTCGCGATTACCGAGCCGGCCCATGCCGCTGTCGAACTTGACGTGGACCCGGGCCGGGCGCCCGTGCGCGCGGGCCCGCTCGGCGACCAAATCGAGGAAGCCACGCCGCCAGACCGCTAGCTCCGCACCCGCCTCCAGCACGGTGTCGAGCTCCTCGCCGTCCAGCGCCCCCATCGTCAGCAGCGGCACGTGGGCGAGGCGGCGGCCGATCCGCTCGGCCTCGGCGGCGGTCGCCACCGCCAGCCGCGTCGCGCCAGCCGCCAGCGCCGCCTCAGCGCAGGCCTCGTCGCCATGCCCGTAGCCGTCGGCCTTGACCACCGCGCAGAGCTCCGCCTCGCCCAGCTCGGACTTGAGCCGTGCGCAGTTCTGCCGCACGGCGCCGAGATCGATCCGGGCGACCGCCCGCATCCCGCTAGTCCTCGACGAGCGCGGCCAGCGCGTCGGCCCGCGTGACCATTCCGAGGGAGCGACCCTCGTCGTCGACCACGGGAAGGTGATTGTGGTGCGTCTCGGCGATCCTCCGCGCCACCGTCTCGGCGCTGGAGTAGTCGTTGACGACGACCGGGTCGGCGCTCATCAGCTCCGAGACCTTGGTCGCAAATGCCTTGTCGAGGCGCTCCTCGAAGCCCTTCATCGAGCCGACGAAGACGATGCCGCCCATGATGTTGAGGTAGTGCGGAAGGTGGAGATCGGACTCCTCGTCGCTGAGGACGAGGTCGGACTCGCTGACGATGCCAACTACGCGGCGATCCTCGTCGACCACCGGGATCGCGCCCTTGTCGGTCTTGGCCAGCAGCTCGATCGCGGTGCGGGCGTCGGCGTCGGGTGAGACGCTCGGCACGGCGCTGTCCATGATCTCGGCGGCGGTCTTCATCGTTGGCGAGATTATTCGACCCGGCCGTCGGGACGCATCCCAACGGGGATCGAGTCGATCACATCGGTGGCGATCACCGACTCGGCGGCGCCGATCCGCTGCGCGGCATCACGACCGGCGCGGGCGTGGGCGAGGACCGCCGCGCAGGCTGCGGCGAAGGGATCGAGACCGCGGGCGAGCAGGGCCGCGGCGACGCCGGAGAGGACGTCGCCGGTCCCCGCGGTGGCGAGGGCGGGCGCGGAAAGTGCGTTGACGGCAACGCGCTCGCCGTCGGTGACGATCGTGTCGTCTCCCTTCAACACGACCACGGCGTCGGCGGCGCGCGCCGCCTCCCGTGCCGCTTCGAGGCGATGATCGTCGATCTCCTCCGAAGGGCGGTCGAGCAAGCGCCCCAGCTCGCCCGCGTGCGGGGTGAGCAGCGTCGGCGCTTCCCGCGCGCCGATCCTGCCGAGCGCACCGGCAAACGCGTTGAGGCCGTCGGCATCGAGGACCAGCGGCGCCTCGATCGCGCCGAGCACCTCGCGGGCCAGCTCGACAGAGCCCGGGTCGCGGCCCAGGCCCGGGCCGAGGACGCCGGCGGCGGCACGCTCGAAGGCCCGCAGCAGGGACTTGGCAGAAGTCGGCGCGAGGCAGCCGTCGCCGCCGGGGCAGCCGACCGACATCACCTCCGGCTGGCCGGCCTCGAAGATCGGCTCGAGGTCGGCCGGCACCGCCACCGTCGCGTAGCCGGCGCCGGCCCGGATCGCGGCCAGCGAGGACATTTGCACCGCCCCGGTAAGGCCCCGCGAGCCACCTGCGATCGTCACCTGGCCAGAGCTGAACTTCGTCGAGCGGGCGCCGCGCCGCGGGGCCAGCTCCAACACCGCGGGGGCGATCGTTCCGGCGCAGGGCTCGGCCGGCGCGCCCGCGGGAATCCCGATCGACGCCACCCGCAACTCGCCGGTGTGCCACTTGCCGGGCGCAATCCGGTGGCCGAGCTTGGCGACGTGGAAGCTGACGGTGAAGTCGGCCTCGATCGCCGCGCCGGCAACCTCCCCGCTAGAGGCGTCGACGCCGGAGGCAATGTCGCAGGCGATCACGGGAGCACCGCAAGCATCGATCGCTGCGATCGCTGCCAAGGCCGGATCGCGTGGCTCCCCCGCAAATCCGGTGCCGAAGATTGCATCGACGACAGCACCGGAGTCAGCTAACCGGGGCGTCAGATCGCCGCTTACATACTCGGCGGTGAAGCGCTCAAGGTTCGCTGCCGCGTCATCGCTCAGCTCCTCCGCCGGCCAGAGCAGCAGCGCCTCAACCTCGAAGCCGGCCTCGGCGAGGTAGCGGGCGGCGACCAGGCCGTCGCCCGCGTTGTTGCCCTTGCCGCAAACGACCCTCACCGGCCCGTCCAAGGCCAGCTCGCCAACCGTCTCCGCCACGGCTCGCCCAGCGGCCTCCATCAGCTCCAGCGAGGGCACCCCCATCTCCTCGATCGCCCAGCGATCGACGGAGCGCATCCCGTCCGCGTCGTAGAGGGGGTCAAGCCATGGCTCCATGCCCTCCAAAATAGCTGGAAATTCGCGCAATGAGTCATAGGCATTTACAAAACATCATTCCGCCCCCGATTAATGATATTTTGTAAGTATCATGATCTTTCAAACCCCAGAGCTTCGAGAGGACGAGAAAGACGTCATGCGACTCCTCTCTGAGCAACGTGAGACCCTGCGCGATCGCGTAGCCGAGCCTCGTCGATGGGCGGGCACCTTGCGGCGAATGGCGTTTGCCCGCGCCGTTAAATGGTCGAACAGCATCGAGGGCTATGAGGCTTCGCTCGATGATGTGGTTGCGGCCGTGGACGGCGAGCCTACGTTGGATGCGACCGAGGAAACTCAGCACGCGCTGGCGGGGTATCGAGACGCAATGACCTACGTGCTGCAGATCGCCGACGACGACCTCCTCCAAGTCGACGAGGGGCAGATCAAGAGCTTGCATTTCATGATGATCAAGCACGACCTCGAGAAGAATCCTGGACGGTGGCGCCCAGGCGACATCTACGTGCTGGACAAAAATGGCGAAACGGCGTACGAAGGGCCGCCTAGCAGCTCCGTTCCCGAACTGATCACCCAGTCGCTCCAGCAGCTGCACCAAGACGGAAGTCCAGTGCTCATCAAAGCCGCAATGGCCCATCTGAACCTGGTCATGATTCACCCCTTCAGCGATGGCAACGGACGTATGGCCCGCTGCCTACAGACGCTGGTGCTGGCACGCGATCAGGTCCTGGCGCCGATCTTCTCCAGCATCGAGGAATTCCTTGGCCGCAACACGCAGGCCTATTACGACATCCTGGTTGACGTAGGCGCGGGCGCGTGGCATCCAGAGCGGGACGCCCGTCCGTGGATCCGCTTCTGCCTACGCGCCCACTACATGCAAATCCGCGCCTGGCAGCGCCGTCGCAGCGAGATCGAGCAGCTCTGGAATGGCTGCCTCGTCCTGGCCGAGCGGAATGGCCTCCCCGAACGTTGCGCAGCAGCCCTCATGGACACTGCCTCTGGGCTTCGCATCCGCCGAGGGAGCTATCTCTCCTCGGCCCAAGATGCCGTGGGCGAGGAAATCAGTGAGCAGAGCGCATCTCGAGACCTGAAATCGATGGTTGATCTCGACCTATTGCAGGCAGTCGGCGAGAGGCGTGCCCGCTACTACCTCGTCGGCGATCAGCCGCGTGCAGTGCTGGAACAGATTCACGCACAGAGACCTCCGAAGGATGCAGACGATCCCTTCAATGTCGTCCGCGACCAGCGCCAGCTCAGCCTGACCTGAGCGCTACTTCAGGCCGACGATCAGCTTGGCCGTCGCCAGGTCGTCCTGGGTGACGGAGCCGAGGGCGAGGAAACGGATGCTCCACAAGTATTTCTTCGCCTCCTCGAAGCTATCGTCGCTACTGGGGATTAGCGAGTCGGCCAAGCGCAGGGCGGCGGGTCCGTCGGCGAAGCCGCTGATCGGGGTGTCGCCCAGCGCCGTCACGGCCGCGTCGTAGGACGGGTTCTCGGAGAGCGTCTTGCCCTCGCTCGCCGCACCCGCCAGCAGGCCACTCAGCGTTGCCGGCAGGCCGTAGCCGATCGCGAACCGTCCCTCTTTGGCGGCGACCACCAGGGGCTTGTCGCCCAGCTCCTCCTCGTCGCGGATCGAGAAGCCGCTGTATTTGCCTTTCAGCGGCGTGACGCCCTCGACCTGCACGCCGCGCAGCAACTGGGCGATGTTGGAGACCGCTTCGGTCGCCCCGGAGCCTTGCGTCGTCAGCACCAGGGCGCCGCCGAGGCTGCTCTCGCTGTTGCCGACGGCGAAGACGCCAGCGTCCTGCAGCGAAGCGGACAGCGACTCGAGATCGATGCCGAGTTCTTTCAGGCCTTTCTTCAGCTGGTTCGGCGGGACCGCGTCCGGGATGCCCTGCTTGTCGAGGCTGTCGATCGCTTCGGAGACCTGCTTGCCGAAGCCCGACACGGCGAAGCCGGCGAAGGCGTCGCCGGGCAGCGAGCCGAGCAGCTCGGAGGCGTCTCCGGTCGGCGCTTCCTGGCCGGCCAGGTCGCTGCTGAATTCGACCGCGATCTGATTCGAGCCGGGCACCACGCTGGCCACCGCGGTCGCTTCGCTTGGGTCGATGCCGGCGTTCTGCAGGATCTGGCGCGCCTGGGGATCGATCTCTCCACCCGACTGCTCGATCAGGCGGCCGACGTCGACGTAGACGTCGGCGAGGCTTCCCGCGGATGCGGCTGAGATCGCCTCGCTGAAGGTGTCTTCCGCGGCGAGCGAGTCGCCCTGCGAGGCGTCGACCGCGTCTTTGAACACAGGCTCGTCTTCGGCGATGAGGAGGAAGTCGTCGACGACGGCGATCGCGTTTCCGTCCGGACCGCCGATCCGGTAATCGACCCCCCCGTAGGAGCCGTCCCGGTAGGGCTCGTCGCTCTGCTCGACCTGGGTGTCGACGAATTCCTGCGTCGCCTCGGCATCGGTCGATTCGACGACGATGCCGAGCTCGGTCGGCTCGTCATCCTCGATCCGCTCGAAGAAGACCGCGGCCCTCTCGCCCAGCCAGGGCTCGACTTCTTCGGCGTAGTCGAACGGTTCGCCGTCCTCCTGCGCCGAGCTTTCCAGCTCCGAGACGACGAAGTCACCGAGATTGCCGATGCCGGAGAACCGTTCCGCGACAGCTTCGACGTTCGACTTCAGCTCACCGCTCGGGCGCACCGTGCCTTCGATGAAGATCGGCGTGCCGGGCGGCGCCAGCTCGGCGACCTCGGAGCCCGAGGAGCCACCGCCGCCGCCGCAACCGGCGAGAACCGCGATCAGAGCAGCAACGGCGAGCGCGGCGAGAAGGGGACGGGACCTCATGCGGTCCGGCATCCTACCCACAGCGTCACTCGACCGTGACGGTCTTGGCCAAATTGCGGGGTTGGTCGACGTTGAGCCCGCGTGCGCGGGCGATGCCGTAGGCGAGCAGCTGCAGGGGCAGGATCGCCAGGATCGGCTGCAGTATCCAGTCGCTGTCGGCGACCTCGATCGTCTCGTCGGCCACCGCGCCGACCTGCTTGTCGCCGGCGGTCGCGATCGCGATCGTGTCGGCGCCGCGCGCCCGTACCTCTTCAACGTTGGAGAGCACCTTGTCGAGCACCGGGCTCTTGGTCGCCACGCAGACGACCGGGGTCGACTCATCGAGCAGGGCGATCGGGCCGTGCTTCATCTCGCCGGCGGCGTAGGCGTCGGTCGGGATGTAGGAGATCTCCTTCAGCTTCAGCGCCCCCTCGAGGCAGACCGGCAGGCCAATGTGGCGGCCGAGGTAGAGGAAGAACTGCTGCTCCGCGTGGGACGAGGCGACCTCCTGTACCGCCTCCTCGCAGCCGGCGAGCGTCGCCTCGATCTTCGAGGGAAGCGACTTCATCTCGGCGATCAGCTCGGCCAGGCGGTCGGCGGGCATCGTTCCCCGCAGCTCCGCCAGCCACAGCCCAATCAGGTACATCGCCGCGACCTGGGCGACGAAGGTCTTGGTCGCGGCGACGCTGATCTCCATGCCGCTGCGGGTGTAGAGGACGGCGTCGGCGTCGCGGGTCGCCTGGCTGCCCATGATGTTGGTGACCGCCAGCACCGTGGCGCCTCGCTCGCGAGCGAGGCGCATCGCGGCGAGCGTGTCGGCCGTCTCGCCCGACTGGGTGATGCCGATCACCAGGTCACCCTCCCCCACGACCGGGTTGCGGTAGCGGTACTCGGAGGCGATGTCCAACTCGACCGGCACTCGCGCCCACTCCTCGATCGCGTAGCGGCCGACCACGCCGGCGTGGTAGGAGGTGCCGCAGGCGACGATCACGATTCGCCGCAGACCGCGCAGGAAGTCCTCGTCCAGCTCGAGCTCGGAGAGATCGACCACGTCGTCCCCCGGCAGCCGATCGGCGATCGTTTCGGCGACCGAGTCGGCCTGTTCGTGGATCTCCTTCAGCATGAAGGTCTCATAGCCGCCCTTCTCGGCGGCCGTCTCGTCCCAGTCGATCTCCTCGACCGCACGCTCGACCGGGTTGCCCTCAGCATCGGTAATCGACACCCCGGAGGCGTCGATCGTGACGACCTCGTCGTTTTCGATCGCGACCGCTTTGCGGGTCTCGACGAGAAAGGCGGGGATCGCCGAGGCGAGGAAGCTCTCGCCCTCGCCCACGCCCGCCACCAGCGGGCACTCCTTGCGCGCCCCGACCAGCTGCTCGGGACGGTCGGCGTGCATGGCGACGAAGGCGTAGTGGCCGCGAAGCTCGGCAAAAGCAGCGCGCACGGCCGCTGCCAAGTCACCGTCGTAGTGGCTGGCGATCAGGTGGGCGACTACCTCGGCGTCGGTTTCGGAGCTGAACTCCTGCCCTTCGGACTCGAGCCGCGCGCGCAGCTTGGCATGGTTCTCGACGATCCCGTTGAGGACGATGTGGACGCGGTCGGTGTCGTCGCTGTGCGGGTGGGCGTTCTCCTCGGTGACGCGGCCGTGGGTCGCCCAGCGGGTGTGGGCGATGCCGGTCGTAGCCGGCTCGGCGGCGACGGCGACGCCGCCGCCCTCCCCCTGCTCCTCCATCGCAGCGCGCAGGTTGGCGAGGTTGCCGACCGCGCGCACGCTCTCGACCCGGCCGTCCTCGATCACCGATACCCCGGCCGAATCATAGCCGCGGTATTCGAGCTTCTCGAGGCCGGCGACCAGGAGATCGCGGCAGGGGCGCCCCCCGACGTATCCGACTATTCCGCACATGAAGGCCGTACAGCGTAGAGGCCGGGGGATTCAGCCAAGCTCTTGGCGGACCAGGTCGGCAAGGCGCTTGCAGACCGCCTCGGCCTCCTCGGCGCTCGGCGCCTCGGCCATTACGCGGACGAGCGGCTCGGTGCCCGAGGGGCGTAGGAGAACGCGGCCACGGCCCTCTAGGTCGGCGCCCTCGCGCTCGACCGCCTCCCAGACCGCGGTTGCGCCGGCGATCGCCTCGCGGTCGGCAACCTCGACGTTGACCAGCGTCTGCGGCAGCTTCTCCATCGCCTCGATCGCGGCGAGGTCGCGGCCGCCCAGCTCGCGCATCGTCATCAGCGCCGCTGCGATCCCGTCGCCGGTCGCGGCGAAGCGCGTGTCGATGATGTGGCCTGACTGCTCGCCACCGAGCGCCCAGCTGCGCTCGCGCAGCTCATCGAGGACGTAGCGGTCGCCTACCTTGGTCACGGCGACCTCGATCCCCGCCTCCTCCATCGCCTGGTGGAAGCCGTAGTTGCTCATCACCGTCACCGCGACACCGCCGCCGAGCTCGCCGCGCGCCGCCT
Source organism: uncultured Solirubrobacterales bacterium (assembly GCA_963698085.1). Taxonomy (GTDB): domain Bacteria; phylum Actinomycetota; class Thermoleophilia; order Solirubrobacterales; family 70-9; genus VRUE01. The sequence continues at coordinate 2,194,675 of OY969122.1, read as the reverse complement.
GGCCGCGCGCTTGCAGGGCGATCAGCTCGTCGCCATCGTGGGTCCGACCGCCGCCGTCGACGGCGAGCACGCGATCACCGTCGCCGTCGAAGGCGAAGCCGACGGTGGCCCCCGTAGCGGCGATGTGCCCTGCCAGGTGGTCGAGATGGGTGGAGCCGCAACCATCGTTGATGTTGCGCCCGTCCGGCTCGATCGCGACCGCATCGACCTCGGCGCCGAGGCGCTCGAAGATCGCCGGGGCGACCCGGTGGGTCGCCCCGTTGGCGCAGTCCAGCGCCACCTTGATCCCGGATAGGTCGAGCGGGAAAGCCGCCTCGAGGGCGCGCAGGTAGTCCTCGGCGCCGCCGTCGAGCTCGCGCACGTGGCCGAATCCGGAGGGTGCGGTAGAGGTTTGTGTCGCTATGCGGTCCAAACCTCTACCGCGCTCGAGCAACAGCGCCTCGATCCGCGCCTCGGCGGCGTCGTCGAGCTTGGTGCCGGCGCCGCTGAAGAACTTGATGCCGTTGTCCCGGTAGGGGTTGTGGGAGGCGGATACGACCACCGCGAGGTCGAGCCCGAGCCGGCGCACGAGCACCGCAGCGGCCGGCGTCGGCAGAACAGCGCCGAGTAGCGCATCGCCACCGGCCTCGGCGACGCCGGCGGCTAAGGCCGATTCCAGCATCGGCCCCGACTCGCGCGTATCGCGGATGATCAGGACCTGCGGTCGCGGCGCCTCCAGGGAAGCGGTTGCGGCTCGCCCCAGGGCAAGCGCCAGCTCGGCGGTGAGGAACGTCCCAGCCTCTCCCCGGACCCCGTCGGTTCCGAAGAGTCTTCTCTTAGCCATGGATCGAGGCGTTGAGGCGAGCGAAAATCAAGTCTGGCAAGGACGCAGGGAGGGCGGTGAGGGGAGCGCACTGTCCAGTGCGTGACCCGATCCGACCGACCGAGGACACCGCCAGACGCAGATTTGCAGCCGCCTCAACGCTTCGAGAACTGCGGCCGCTTGCGGGCCTTCTTGAGGCCGGCCTTGCGCCGCTCCTTGGCACGTGCGTCGCGGGTGAGGAAGCCGCGCCGCTTGAGCTCACCGCGCAGCTCGGGATCGACCTCGATCAGCGCCCGTGCGATGCCGTGACGGACGGCTCCGGCCTGCCCGCTGACGCCGCCGCCGTGGACGCGGACGCGGACGTCGACGCTGCTCTCGTACCCGGTGATCACGAGCGGCTGGGCTGCCGTCGTCTGGTGTAGCGGACGGGGAAAGAACTCTTCGATCGGGCGGCCGTTGATCTCGATCTTGCCGCTCCCGGAGAGCAGGGTGACTCGGGCGATCGCGTTCTTGCGTTTGCCCGTCGCCAGGAAGCGGGAATCTCCCTCCAGCTTGGCCGGTGCGCGGCTTGCCGCCTGCTCCTCCTCGTCGGAGTCGCCGACGAGCGCCGCCTCGCGAGCCCGCTGCTCCTCTTCCTCAGCTTCACGCCGCGCTTGCTCCTCAGCACTCAGCGGCCGCTCGTCAGACTCAACCGCAATCGGCTCCAGGTCAGCCCCGGGAATAGCGTCTTTCTTCTTCTCGACAGGCGCTGCCTCGGGCTCGGGCTCCTCCTCCTGCTCAGCAACAGGAGACTCAGCTGATTCCTCCACGGGCGCCTGATTCTCGGCGTCAGCGTCAGGCGCATCTGCCGTGGGTGGCGTGGAGATGGGCTCCTCGCCCGCAGCCTGCGAGGACGAGGAGTCCTCCTCCGCGACAGGACCCGCGGCCTGAGGCTCTTCGTCCTGCACGTCGACGTCTTTGGGCTCGTCTGCCATCACTTGATCTCCATCGGCTGTGGTTTCTGCGCCGCGTGCGGATGATCCGGCCCGGCGTAGACCTTGAGCTTGGTCAGCTGCTTACGGGCGAGGCGGTTGCGGGGGAGCATCCCCTTCACCGCCTTGCGGATCACCTCCTCGGGGCGGCGGTCGAGCATCTCGGCCAGGGTGCGGGACTTGATCCCGCCCGGGTAGCCGCTGTGGCGCCAGTAGGTCTTCTGCTCCATCTTTTTCCCGGTCACCTGGATCTTCTCCGCGTTGATGACGACGACGAAGTCGCCGGTATCGACGTGCGGGGTGTACTCGGGCTTGCGCTTGCCGCGCAAAGCATCGGCGATCCGCGTCGCCAACCGGCCCAGGGTCTGGCCCTCGGCATCGACGACGAGCCAGTCTCGCTGGCGGTCGGACGGTTTGGCGACGTAGGTCTTCATCAGAGAAAAGCCGCGGGGAGGCCCCAGCGGCTCCGGGATGATAGCCGTCATCCCAAGTTGCGTGCATGTGCCCACCTATGACCGGGCTGCTGTTTATACTGCCGCGCCAGCAATAGCCGAATCCCGGCCGCACAGCGGGCGGGAGCGGAGGAACCGTAGGGATCGAAGCAGGTCCCAGGGGCGAATCGGACGAAGAACGGTCCGTAGCGCATCTCTTTCAGCGCGAGCCCGACAGCTAACTCCGCAGGCGAACGAAAGAGAGGGCACGTGGCACGCAGCAGAGCTGGCGCCGGGCCTTGGCTTGGTGGATCGATATCGATAGTCGTGATGGCGGCCTTGATGGCCTGCTTCGCCTCCCCTGCCTCGGCCCTCACCGGTGGCGCTCCAACGCCGGCCGGCAGCCCACCCCCACCGCCGAGCCGTGGCGGCGCGCCCGACGCCGCTCCCAGCGCGGGCACCACCCTGACGCTGCTCTCGGCGACCACCTCGCCGCGGAAGTCCTTCTACTACGGCGTCCGCTACCCGCGGCTGACCTACTCGATCGATAGCGACCAGGCTCAGAACGACCTGCGGATCGACGTGGTCGACGAGGTGGGCGAAACGGTGAAGAGCTTCTTCCGCAACGACGTGGCGCCGAACGCCGCCAACAGCATCCGCTGGGACGGGACGCGTAGCGACAAGCGCCCGGCCGCCAACGGCCACTACTCCTTCCGAATCGTCCCCCAGAGCGGCGGGCCGGCGGCGCGGCGGTCACGCTCGGCGACCTCCTCCAGTGGCGAGCCGTTCGCTCTCAGCTTCGACCTATACGGCTATGCCTTCCCTGTCCTCGGGCCCCACGACTTCGGCAGCTCTGGGGCACGCTTCGGCGCCGGCCGCACCGGCCACACTCATCAGGGGCAAGACGTGATGGCCAAATGCGGGGTGCCTCTGGTCGCCGCTCGCGGCGGACGGGTCCGCTACTCCGGCTACCAGGGGTCCGCCGGCAACTACGTGGTGATTGATGGCAAGGGAACCGGCTTCGACACTGCCTACATGCACCTGCTCGAACCCTCACCGCTGCGGGTGGGTGACGTTGTCCGCACCGGCCAGCCGATCGGGCTGGTCGGCGAAACCGGCAACGCGGCCGGCTGTCATCTCCACTTCGAGATCTGGACCGCGCCCGGCTGGTACGAGGGCGGCGCCCCGGTCGACCCGCTGCCCTACCTCCAGCGCTGGGACGCCTACAGTTAGGCCGCGATGCGCGAAGCTTCTCCTGCTTTGAGAACGAGTCTCATTATCTGATACGTTCACGGCCGTGGGCTGGGCCGAAACAGCGATGCAGCGCCTCGACGGTGCCGGCTACCGCACTGGCTCCTCGCGCCGCAAGATCGTCGAGCTGCTCGCTGGCGAGAGCTGTGCCCTCACCGCGCTGGAGATCGACCGGCGGCTCGCGTCGGTCAGCCGGGCCACGGTCTACCGAACCCTCGACCAGCTCGAAAAGCTCCACCTCGTTCAGCGAGTCGAGATCGGAGGCGATGCCGCCGGTTACGAGCGGGTAGACGCCGACCAGCATCACCACCACCTGGTCTGCGAGGACTGCGGCCGCCTGTTCCCCTTCGTCAGCGATGCGCTTGAGAGGGAGATCGAGCGGATCGGCTGCGCTGCCGAGTTCGAGGTCGCCGCCCACGACGTGGTGCTGCGCGGGACCTGCACGACCTGCGCCGCCGATGCCTGAGGTCGCGATACCGCTGGCGGGGCTGGCCGTGCTGGCAATCGCCGCCGGCGGTGCAACGGCGCTGCGACTGCATCACTCGCTGCCGACCGTAATCGCGCTCAGCGGCGGCATCGTCGTCGCCGTCGCCCTGCTCGAGGTACTGCCCGAGGCGATCGAGAGCATCGGCGAGGCCCACGACGCGGTGCCGCTGGTCGCGCTTGGCTTCGTCGGCTTCTTCCTGCTCGAGCGGGTGCTGGTCCTCCACCACCGCGATGACCCCGAGCAGGCGCGCTCGCACGGCCGGGTCGGGGTGCTGGGCGCGTTGGGCCTCTCGCTGCACACCTTCACCGACGGCGTCGGCATCGGCATCGCCTTCAGCGTCAACGCCGAGACCGGCCTGCTCGTCCTCTTGGCGGTGGTCGGCCACGGCTTCGCCGACGGCCTCAACACGGTCAGCTTCGTGCTCAGCCAGTCCGGCGATGTCTCGCGGGCGAAGCGCTGGCTGCGGATCGACGCACTAGCGCCCCTGGCGGGGGCAGCCGTCGGCTCGCTGATCTCGGTCTCCGAGGTGACCCTCGGCTACTTCCTTGCCGTCTACGCCGGCTTCTTCCTCTACATGGGCGCCACCGACCTGCTGCCCGCCGCCCATGCCCACGAGCACGACGGCAAGGGCTCATGGCTCCGCGTCGCCCTGACGATCGCCGGCTTCGCGGGCATTTACGCGATCACCCTCGTCGGTCACCCGCACTGAGGCGAAGCGCTGGGTGAGCACCAGGGCGAGGGCGACTGGGACCGTCGCCGGCAGGGTGTCGAGGGCAAAGAAGAGCAGGTCGAAGGCCAACCCAAGAACCGCCACCAGTGCAGCACCGAACAGCTGCCGATGGGCCGAAATGTGGAGCCGGAGTCCACTTTTCGGCCCATCGGCGGGGAGGGCGAGCAGGCAGCCAACCGTTGCGGCGAGGAAGGCGTCGCCGAAGCCCATTCGGGCGGAGCCGAAGTCGAGCACCTGAAGGCGGGGCAGGTCCGCTGGAGCGGCGGCGCTGAGCACCGCGCTTGGGTCCTGCAGCAGCTCCGCGGCAACGAGCGCGGCGTCGATCGCCGCCATCGCGTAGATCCCCCAGCGCAACCAGTGCGCGGGGACGACCGAGACGAGCAGCCAGCCGAGCGCGATGCAGGCGAGGCCGGAGAGGAGCGTCGCGGCCGTCTCCCCCGCCAGCGACTCCTGAGACGCCCAGGCGAGCGCGAACAGCGGCAGAGCAAGCAGAGCCCAGGCGGGTGCGGTGCCGTGGACGAGCCAGCCGAGCGCGAACGCCGCCAGCGGTGGCACGCTCAACAGCGCCAGCCAGGTCAGCGCATCGGCCGAGTCCGGCGCCACCTCGATACCGAAGACGACGAGGATGATCGAAGCCCCCGGCACGATCGCCCACCAGGGGCTGTTGGGCATCCAGGCGAACGGCGGACGGGCGCGCGGCAGCGCGACCAATACCGCCTGGAAGAGACTGAGCATCGCTATCGAGACGGGAAAGGACGGCATCGGCGCTAGCCGGACGTGCCGGTGCTAAGAGGCCATATATGACCTCTCTCCACCGGCACGTCCGGTGGGCCTACTCCCACTCGATGGTGGCCGGGGGCTTCGAGGAGATGTCGAGCGCTACGCGGTTGACGTCTTGGATCTCGTTGATGATCCGATTGGAGACGCGCTCGAGCAGGTCGTAGGGCAGGCGGGCCCAGTCGGCGGTCATCGCGTCGTCGGAGGTGACGGCACGGATCACGATCGGGTAGGCGTAGGTGCGACCGTCGCCCTGGACGCCGACCGAGCGCACGACGGGCAGCACGCAGAAGGACTGCCAGAGCTGGCGGTAGAGCTCGGCGGCCCTGATCTCCTCCTGCAAGATCGCGTCGGCGGCGCGCAGGATGTCGAGCCGCTCCTTCGTCACCTCGCCGCCGACGATGCGGATCGCCAGGCCGGGCCCGGGGAAGGGCTGGCGCCAGACCATCCGTTCGGGCAGTCCCAGCTCGGCGCCGACCGCCCGCACCTCGTCCTTGAAGAGCATCCGCAGCGGCTCGACCAGCTCGAACTCGAGGTCGTCGGGAAGGCCGCCGACGTTGTGGTGGGACTTGATCGTGTCGGCGGCGTCGCTGCCGCCGGACTCGATCACATCCGAGTAGAGGGTGCCCTGGACGAGATAGGCAGCGTCCTCGAGCTTCGCCGCCTCCTCCTCGAAAACGCGGATGAACTCCTCGCCGATGATCTTGCGCTTGCGCTCCGGCTCGTCGACGCCGGCGAGCCGGGCGAGGAAGCGCTCCTCGGCGTCGACGTGGACGAGCGGGATGCCGAACTGGCCGAAGGCCTCGACCACCTGCTCGGCCTCGTTCAGTCGCATCAGGCCGTGGTCGACAAAGACACAGGTCAGCTGCTCGCCGATTGCACGGTGGACGAGCAATGCTGCGACAGAGGAATCGACGCCGCCGGATAGCCCGCAGATCACGCGACCGTCGCCCACCTGGGTCTGGATCGCGGCGATCTGTTCGGCGATCACCGACTCCGCCGACCACTGCTCCTCGCAAGCGGCGATCTCGCGCAGGAAACGGGTCAGAACCTCGGTCCCGTAGGGCGTGTGGACGACCTCGGGGTGGAACTGGATGCCGTAGAGGCCGCGGTCGGGCGCCTCGCAGGCGGCGACCGGCGAGGCCGGCGTCGAAGCAAGCGCGGCGAACCCGGGCGGCGGCTCGAATACCGCGTCGCGGTGGCTCATCCAGCAGCTCTGCTCCTCCGGCAACCCACCGAGCAGCCGGCCGCCGCTGTTGCGCAGCGTCAACTCAGCCCGCCCGAACTCCCCCGACTCCGCCCCTTCGACCTTGCCGCCCAACGCCTGGACCATCGCCTGCATCCCGTAACAGATCCCCAGCATCGGAATCCCCAGATCGAGCAACTGCACCGGAAACTCCGGCGCCCCGGGCTCATAGACCGACGCCGGCCCACCAGAGAGCACCAAGGCCTTCGGCTTCCGCTCCTGAATTGACTCTGCAGACACGGTGGCGGGCAGCAGCTCGGCAAACACACCGCATTCGCGTATGCGCCTCGCAATCAGCTGCGAGTACTGCCCGCCGAAATCGAGGACGAGAACCTCCTCGACAGCATGGGTCCCATCGGACCCGCTCGCCGCCGCCTCGGGGGTCTCGGTTTTGAGGAGTCCTTCGCTCACGTCCCTACCGGCGGGTGGCGCGGTGGCGGGGGTCCCCCATAGCGGAGGGCGCGCGAAGCGCGTCCGAGCACATGGGGGAGGGCCGCCGCGACAGGACCCGCCGGCTGACGCGATCAGTCATCCGAAACCGCCACCCCCGCGGACACGGCAGCCCGCCCATTCGATCCCATGCCGACCGACTGCTCGTTCTGCAGTTTCTTCCCCTCGCTCTGCAGCGCCGGCGCAACCATTACCTCGGCCCGCTGGAAGGAGCGGATGTCCTCGTAGCCGGTGGTGGCCATCGAGGTTTTCAGCGCCCCCATCAGGTTGAAGGTGCCGTCGTTCTCCTGGGCGGGCCCGAGCAGGATCTCCTCCATCGTGCCGTCCTGCTTGGTCGAGACGCGGGTGCCACGCGGCAGCGAGGGGTGGAAGGTCGCCATCCCCCAGTGGAAGCCCCGGCCCGGCGCCTCCTTGGCCCGGGCGAGCGGCGAGCCGACCATCACCGAGTCGGCGCCGACGGCGATTGCCTTGGAGACGTCGCCACCGGTACGCATGCCGCCATCGGCGATCACGTTGACGTATTCACCGGTCTCGAGCATGTGCTGGGCCCGGGCGGCGGCGACGTCGGCGATCGCGGTCGCCTGTGGCACACCGATTCCGAGCACCCCGCGCGTCGTGCAGGCCGCACCGGGACCGACGCCGACGAGGACGCCGACAGCGCCGGTCCTCATCAGGTGCAAACCGGTTGAGTAGGAGGCGCAACCGCCGACCACCGTCGGCACCGGCACTTCGGCGATGAACTCCTTCAGGTTCAGCGGCTCGACCGTGGTCGAGACGTGTTCGGCCGAGATCACCGTCCCCTGGATTACGAGGATGTCGATCCCGGCCTCGACCGCGATCTCGTAGTGCTCGCGCACCTTCTGCGGGGTCAACGAGCCGCAGGCGACGGCGCCGCGCTCCTTGATCTCGGCGACCCGCTTGCCGATCAGCTCTGGCTTGACCGGCTCGTTGTAGATCTCCTGCATGATCCGGGTCGCCTCGTGGGTGGGCGCGGCAGCGACCTTCTCCAGCTGCTCCTCGGCGTCCTCGAAGCGGGTCCAGATCCCCTCCAGGTTGAGCACGCCGAGACCGCCGAGCTGGTTGACCAGGACGGCAGTGTCGGGGCTGACCACCCCGTCCATCGCCGAGGCGACGAGAGGCAACTCGAAGCGGTAGGGCCCGAGGGTCCAGCTGATGTCTATGTCGTCGGGATCGCGGGTGCGGCGCGACGGAACGATCGCGATGTCATCGAATCCGTAGGCGCGCCTCCCCTTCTTGCCGCGACCGATGTCGATCTCCAAATCGATCCTCCGTGGAAGGTGATGGCGTTGAACAGCCAGCCTACACTTCTGCGTGGACCTCCAGATCGTGCACCTCGACCTCATCGAGCAGTCGCTCGACCCGGCGGCGGTCGACGGTGCCGGCGCCGAAGTGTTGGGTCGACTCGGCGCCGCAGGCGACACCGTAGGCGAGGCAGTCGGCCGGCTCGCGGCCGTCGTAGAGGGCGGCGGCGTAGCCAGCGAGGAAGGCATCGCCGGAGCCAACCGTCGAGACCGGCTCAAGCGGCTTGGTGCGAACCTCGAGCAGCCGGCGCTCCGCCCCCTGGCCGACCACCGCGACGCAGCCGTCGGGACGGGTTATCGCCGCCTCACCGGCGCCGAGCCGAACCAGCTCGGAGAGCCCGTGGGAGAAGTCCTCCCGGTCGGAGAACTCCTGCCCGACGAGCTCCTCCGCCTCGCGCTCGTTGGGGGTGACGACGGAGGCGCCGGCGCGCAGGCCGGCCAGCATCGCCTCTCCCTCGGCATCGAGGATCGAGATCACGTCGCAATCGCGCAGGTCCTCGACCAAGCGCGCGTAGAGCTCGGCACCGGCGCCAGGCGGCAGGGTGCCGGCGAGCACGCAGATCTTCGCCCCGGCGGCGAGGTAGCGAAGCCGCTCGACGAAGCGCTCGACCTCCTCGGGGCTGACCGCCGGCCCGCGCTCGTTGATCTCAGTCTGCTCGCCCGAAGTCGGGTCGATCACGGCCATGTTGATCCGCGTCTCGCCGGCGATCCAGGTGAAGTCGGTGAGAATCGCCTCCTTGCGCAGTTGCTCCAGCACGCGGTTGCCGGTCGGCCCACCGGCGAAACCGGCGGCGATCACCGGCCGCCCGAGCAAGCGCAGGGCGCGGGCGACGTTTATTCCCTTGCCGCCGGCGACGGTGCGGCTCTCGACCGCCCGGTGGCGGTGGCCAAGGCGGAAATTCGGCACCGCGACCGTGCGGTCAATCGCGGCGTTGAGGGTTACGGTGAGAATCATCGCCTGAAGCGCCTCAGAAGAACTACCGCGATCAGTATCCCGGACAGCGCCAAGACAAACCAGAGTGCGTTGTCGACGACGAAGCTGCGCACCCGGTCCAGCCGGCTCGCCTCGGGCACGGCGCGACCGGCCCGCAGCGGCACCGCCGCCGCCCGCAACCCGTCGACGAAGACGATCGCCCGCCCCAGCCTGGCGCCGCGGCGGATCGGCCCCTCGACCTCCTGCGGCGCGCGCACTCTGACCGCCAGGCGCTGGCCGCGGCGCACACCGACCGCCGCCGTTCGCGCGGCACGCAGCGGCAGCTCGTCGCCGTTGTAGCGGATCTGTGGCTCGGCGAAGACCTGGCCGGCGTGGACCGGAGTCCGCCGGCGGTACTGGGAGAAGCCGTACTCGAGCAGGCGCTCGGTCTCCAGATCCCGCGCGGTCTCCGTCCAGGTTCCGAGCACGGCAGAGATCAGCTCGACTCCCTTGCGCCGGCCGGAGCCAACCAGGACGTAGTCGGCGCCGAAGGTATGACCGGTCTTCACCCCGGTGGCCCAGGGCTCGGCTAGCAGGAAGTCGTTCAGCGTCTCGATCCGGCGCGGCGGTCGCAGGCTGCGCAGCTCGGCGCTGCGCGACGCCGCGATCGTGGCGAAGGCGGAATCGCGCATCAGCCTGCGCGCCAGCACCACCAGGTCGAGCGCGGTCGAGTAGTTGCCGGCCTCGTCGAGGCCGATCGGGTTGGCGTAGTGGGTGTTCGGGAGGCCGAGCGCCGCAGCCCGCAGGTTCATCTGGCGCACGAACGCGGCTTCCGAGCCGGCCGCCGCAAGCGCAAGGTCATAAGCGGAGTCGTTGCCACTGCGCAAGATCAGCCCATAAAGCAGATCACGCACACTGATCCGCTCGCCAGCCGGCACTTCCAACAGCGACTCACCGTAAATCGCGTCATACGGCGCGGTCGTGACGATCTTGTTCAGCGACAGCTCCTGCAGAGCAACGTACGCGGTCATCAACTTCGTAGTGCTGGCGATCGGAAGCCGCTGCGACGCGGCATGCGAAGCGAGCGCCTCTCCCGTCCGAGCGTCGACCAGCGCCCAGGCCCGTGCTTCGAGCCACGGCGGCGCCTCGTCCGCGGGTGGCGTGGTAGGGGGAACCGCCCCCGAGGAAGCTTTAGCTACCGCAGGGGGTGGTGGGTCCCCTGCCGCGACAGGCCCCGCGGCCCAGAAGCCCGTGATCAACAGGCCGAGGACAGCCGGCCGGTTGATTCTCACCGCAGCTTCAGCTTTTCGCCGGAGATCAGGATCTGGGGGTCGACCCCGGGGTTCAGCTGGACGATTACCGCAACCGGAACTCCGGTCTCACGAGCGATCGAGGTGAGCGTGTCGCCGCTCTGGACCACATAGGACTTGGGGATAGGACCCTCGTCCTTTCTTTCCTGCTTGACCTGCTCGGCGCGGCCCGAGCCGTCGCCGTTACCGCTATCGCCGTCGCCGCCGAGCGTCGCCGTGATCAAGGCGATCACGACGACGAAGCCGCAGAGAACCGCGGCGGCGGCGAGAAATCTGGCGGGTGCTCTCGAGCTCAGCCCTTGACCTTGGTCTTCAGCGCCGAGCCGGCGGAGAAGCGGGGGACCTTGCCGCCGGGGATCGTGATCCGCTCGCCGGTGCGGGGGTTGACGCCCTGGCGCGGACCGCGCTCGGCGACGTGGAATTTGCCGAAGCCGGTGAAGCTGACTTCACCTCCGCCGCTCAGGGTGTCGGTGATCGTGTCGAGCACCGCGTCGAGCGCATCGCCCGCCGCCTTCTTGCTGCCCACACGCTCATCAGCTGCCAGTTGGTCCAAAAACTCAGCCTTGGTCACGTCGAAGCTCCTCCGTCGGTCGTTGAGGTCGGGCGGCAATCTAACAGCGCAAACGGCGTAACGGCACGCCTGGGGCGAGAATGTCCTCAGGAACCGCTGACCGTCATCTCGCCGATCAGCAGCGGCGGCGCGCTGACTGAGCCGCCGAAGGGGACCCAGCGCGACTCCGAGCCCGCCGCCCGCACCGCGCGCAGCATCGAGACCAAGTCGCTGGCGATCGTGAACTCGCGCAGTGGCTCGGCCCGCTCACCGCCCCTGATCGCGCGGCCCGAAGCACCTACCGAGAAGGTCCCGGTGACCGGGTTGACGCCGGAATGCAGACCGGCGACGTCGTTGACGTAGACGCCCTCGCCGGCCTCGCCCAGCAGCTGCTCAAGGCTCGCGGAGCCGGGGGCGACGACCAGGTTGGATGCCGAGACCCCCGGTGGCGAGCGGTATCCGGAGCGGCCGGCGTTGCCGGTCGAGGCGACACCGCCGCGGCGCGCCGTGTAGGAGTCGTGGAGGAAGGTCCGCAGCCGGCCGTCTTCGATCAGCGCCGTGCGCCGGCGCGGAACCCCCTCAGCATCGATCGGAGCGGTCGCGAAACCGCTGGGGTCGAGGCCATCGTCGTGCAAGACGAAAGCCTTCGCCGCGACCTCCTCGCCGAGCCGCTCGGCGAGCGGTGAGCGGCCACGCTGGACGGCATCAGCGCCGGCGGCGTCGCCGAGCAGACCGACGAAGCTGGCGGCGACGGTTGGGTCGAGGACGACCGGGCGGCGGCCAGAGGCGGGCTTGGACGAGCCGATCATTTCGCCGGCGCGCTCGGCCCCCTCGCGACCGATCGCGGCCGGGTCGAGCGCCGCCGGGCCGCGTGCGAGGCCGAAGCCGAGCCCGGTCTCGCGGCCGCTCTCGCCATCGGCCAGAGCCTGCAGGTAGGCGTAGCAGCTCGTCGCCTCGTACTCGCCGCCGAGCCCCGAGGAGGCGGCGATCGCGACGCGCTCGGCGCTGTCGAAGTAGACCGCCTGCTCGACCGCGGCGACCCGTGGGTCCGCCAGCGCTGCCCGCTCAACAGCCAATGCGAGGTCGGCGATCTCGGCTGGTGAGGACTCCTCGCGCGAGGAGTCGCTGAGGCCCTCGACGACCGCCACCTCCTCCCCCTGGGCAGCGGCAGGTGCCGCGAACTCGTCCTCGTCGGCTGCACGGGCGGCCTCGATGGCGCGCGCCGCGATCCCCGCCAAGCCGTCGGCAGAAAGATCGGTGCCGAAGCCGTAACCGACCCGACCGCCGATCCAGACGCGCAGGCCAAGACCGCGCTGAGTCGCAGCGGTCAGGCTCTCGACCGCACCGCCGTGGACGCGGACCTCGCGGTTCTCGGCTTCGCTGGCATAGGCCTCCGCATCGCCGGCGCCAGCGGCCAACGCCCGCTCGACGGCACCTTGGGCACGCTCGGTGAGATCGCTCAAGCGCCGGTCCCGCCCACGGTCATCGAGCTGATCCGGACGTGGCCCTGGCCGGTGCCGACCGGCACTTTCTGGCCGCCCTTGCCACAGATGCCGGTCTTCATCCAGAAGTCGTTGCCGACCGCGTCGATTGCGGCCAAGGCCTGCAGGCAGTTGCCAACCAGGGTCGCCCCGCGGCAGGGCCGGGTCACTTTGCCGCCCTCGATCAGGTAGCCCTCGTTGACGCCGAAAACGAAATCGCCGGTCGCCGGGTCGACCTGGCCGCCGGCGAAGGAGACCGCGTAGAAGCCCTTGGCGACCCCGCCGATGATCGCCTCCGGCTCGGCCTCGCCCGGGGCGATGTAGGTGTTGGTCATGCGCGGAATCGGCAAGTAGCGAAAGCTCTCGCGGCGACCGTTGCCGGTTGGTGCGACGCCATCGCGCTCGGCGCTTTGGCGGTCGTGCAGGAAGCTGACCAGGCGGCCGTCCTCGATCAACCGCGTCTTCTGGGTCGGCGCCCCCTCGTCGTCGATCGCGTCGCTGCCCCACTCGCCGGGCATGCGGCCATCGTCGTAGGCGGTCAGCAGCGGCTGGGCGACCGCATCGCCGAGCTTGCCGGCATAGACGCTGGCGCCCTTGTGGACGTGGTCGGCCTCGAGCCCGTGACCGGTCATCTCGTGGAAGAGCACGCCGCCGAAACCGCCGCCGACGACGACGGGCATAGAGCCGGTCGGCGCCGGGCCCGCGTCGAGCAGGGTGAGCGCCTTGCGCGCGGCGCTCGCCGCAATCGCCGCCGGATCGTCGTCGAAGAGCTCGAAACCGCGGTGCCCGCCGAGCGTCTCGGCGCCAGTCTCGACCCGGTCCTCACGCCGGGCGACCACTTGGGCGCCGATCCGCACGCGGGTGCGATCGTCGCCGTCGAAGAGGCCGGCCGAGTTGGCGACCGCCGTCTCGCGCCTGGCCTCGCCGTATGAAGCGCTTGCCTGGACGACCTCGCTCCCCGCCGCTCGCGCCCGCTCATCCAACGCCCGCAAGAGCTCCGCCTTGCGCTCGACCGGAACGTCTTCGGGGCGCTGGCCGATTGGCTGCGGGCTGGTTGCCCTGGCCCGCAGTGGCCGTGGCTCGGCCCGATCTCCCCGCAATGCCGACGCCGCTTCGCCGGCGGCGCGTTCCAAATCGGCCGGGTCGAGGCCGTCGACGTGGGCGAAGTAGGTCGTACCGCCGCTTAATACCCGCACCCCTGCTCCCGCTTCGGCCCCCGACTGCACGGACTCGATCCGCGACTCGTCGATCGCCAGCGTCATGCCGGCCCGGCGTTCGGCGAAGACCTCGGCGAACTCGCCGCCGTGGGCGACGGCGCGGGCGAGGACGCGCTCGGCAACCGCCGGATCGAGCAGCTCCTCCGCCCGGCTCACGGCTTGGGTCGCTTCCCAGCCACCTCGATCAGCCTGCCCGCGGCAACGAACAGCTCGCCGCCGGCAACTGAGTCGGTGGCGTGATCCTCCGCTTTGCCGCCCCGGTAGTAGAGGCGGGCGAAGGGGCGGCGCAAAGCGCGGCGCCGGCGCATGTAGGCGGCCGCCTCGTCGGCGTAACCGGAGACACGATCGAACAAGACCCGGTGCGGCTTAGGAGTCATTTGACACCGTCTCCCCCGCGCGGCCATCGCCGCCGGCGGCGAGATCACGCAACACGGCGCGCATGTCAAAGAAGGTGAGCGAGGCGAGCGCGAAGCGCTCGGCCACCGCCACAGCAGCCAAGCCCGCGTGGCGCAGGGCGAAGACCTCGCCCTGCTCGGTACCGATGTGGACCTGCTCGACCGGCTCAGCGCCGGCTCGGTCGGCAACCTCAAAGAGGGAGGCGACGTCGTCGCGCCAGCGCTCGGGTTGATCGCTGGCGGCCAGCACGGCGCCCTCGCGGTCGAGGATCGCGGCACCGCGAAGATCGGGCGACATCTCGGTCAAGTAGGCGAGTGCCCCCTCGGCTGCATCGCCTGAAACAGTCGCCGTCACGGCATCGTCGGCCATCTGCGTGAAAATACCGGCCCGTGTCCCTGGCCCGCGCCTCCTGGATCACCGTCGTCGCAGTCTGCGCGATCGCCGCGATCCTCTTTGCGATCAGCGGCTACACCGGCTACACCGCCACGGTGATCGCCGTCGGCCTCGCCGCCGCGGTGAATCTCCTGCCCGATCCCTAGAGGGTCTAGCCCGCCCGGTAGGGGCCGTGGTTGCGCTTGGGATCGTGGAAGGAGGTCTCCGGCTCGACGTGGATCAGAACCTCGGCGTGACGGATGTCGGCCTCGATCTCCTCGCGCATCCGGTGGGCGAGCTCGTGGGCGCGCTCGAGGCTGGTGCCGGAGCGGTACTGGACGTGCAGGTCGATGTAGCGGCGACTGCCGGCGCGGCGGGCACGCAGCTTGTGGTAGCCGGCGACCTCGGGAGTGCGGGCGGCGGCGATCGCCGCCTCGATCCGGTCCATCTCCTCGGCGGGAAGGACTTCGTCGACCAGCACGCCGGAGGAACGGCGGATGATCCGCAGCCCGGCGACGACGATCGCAGCGGCGACGACGATCGCCGTGATCGAGTCGAAGGCGACCACCCCGGTGATCTCGACGAGCGCGAGGCCGGCGAGCACTCCGGCCGAGGTCAACGCATCGGTGCGCAGGTGGGCGGCGTCGCCCTCCAGGGCAAGCGAGTCGTGCGTCCTCGCCTGGCGCGAGAGGATCGTCGAGACGACCAGGTTGGCGACGACGGAGAAACCCATCACCGCGATCCCGATCCCAAGGGCGTCGACCTCGGCGCCGTCGACGAGGCGGTGGGTCGCCTCGTAGACGATGATCCCGGCGCCGACCAGGATCAGCATCCCCTCGATCGTCGCCGCCAAGCTTTCGACCTTCTCGTGCCCGTAGGGGTGATCCTCGTCGGCCGGCTCGTCGGCCTTGCGTACCGAGACGAAGGCGACGACCGAGGCGACCAGGTCGATCAGCGAGTGGATCGCCTCGGTGAGGATCGCGATCGAGCCGGTGATCGCCCCGGCGGCGAGCTTGATCGCGATCAGGACGGAATTGGAGGCGATCGAGAGCGCCGCCGCGCCACTTTTGGTGCGGATCATCGCTCTGCCGGCGCCGCCCCGCCGGCGCTCAGGTGCCGGGCCAGCTGTCGTGCTGCGCGGCCGCGATGGCTGATCTCGTTCTTCTCCTCCTGGCTGAGCTCGGAATAGGTGCGCTGGTCCCCCGGACCGGTTGCGTCGGGGACGAAGGCCGGGTCGTAGCCGAAGCCGCCCTCACCCCGCGCCTCCTCGATCAGATGACCGTCGCAGCGCGCCTCGAAGACGTGCTCGGAGCCGTCGGCTTCGACCAGGGCGAGGGCGCAGACGTAGTAGGCGCCGCGCTCGCCCCCGGCCGCTGCCACCTCGCGTAGCAGCTTCTCCAGGTTCTCCTCGTCGCTGGCGCCCTCGCCGCCGTAGCGGGCCGAGTGGATACCCGGGCGCCCGTCAAGCGCCACGGCGCCGATCCCCGAGTCGTCTCCGAGCGCCGGCTCGCCGGTCGCCTCGTGCGCGGCGCGCGCCTTGTCGAGCGCGATCTCGGCAAAGCTCTCGCCCTCCTCGGGCGGCAGCTCGACGCCCTCCGGTAGCGGCTCCAGCTCGATCCCCGGAAGCAGTTCGCGCATCTCGCGCAGCTTGTGCCTATTGCCCGTGGCGAAGATCAAGGGTTCACCGAAGATCAGGTCCCGGCTACCCGCTCCTGCACCTGGCGCAGCCGCGAGATGCCCATCTCGGCGAGCCCGAGGAGCTCGTCGAGGGAAGCCCGCGAGAGCGGCGTCCGCTCCGCCGTCGCCTGCACCTCTACGAGTCCGCCGTCGCCGGTCATCACCACGTTGGCATCGACCTCCGCCCGCGAGTCCTCGCCATAGTCAAGGTCGCAGAGCGCCCGCCCGTCGACCATGCCGACGCTGACCGCGGCAACCGAACCGGTCAGCGGCATCGTCTCGACCTTCTTCGCGTCGAGCAGCTTCTGCATCGCCAGCCGCAGCGCCACGTAGCCGCCGGTGATCGCCGCGCAGCGGGTGCCGCCGTCGGCTTCAAGCACATCGCAATCGACGTAGATGCTGCGTTCGCCCAGCGCCTTGAAGTCGACGACGACTCGGAGCGAGCGACCGATCAAGCGCTGGATCTCGACCCCGCGACCGTCCTGCTTGCCGCGGGAGACGTCGCGCGCCTTACGGTCGCCGGTCGAGGCAGGCAGCATCGCGTACTCGGCGGTGACCCAGCCTTTGCCGCGGCCCCCCATCCATTTCGGCACGCTCTCGTTGACCGAGGCCGTGCAGATGACCCGGGTCTTGCCGATCGAGATCAGCGCCGAGCCGTCGGCGCTGGCGACGAAGCCGGGGTCGATGTCGACCGGCCGGATGTCCGCCGGTGCCCTGTCGTAGCTGCGCGAGGCGGGGGTCAAGTTTCGCGCTCCGCTCGCTGCGCGAAGAACCAGATATGCACGCTTGCTCGCTCCGCGCTCATGGGCGCGAGTCTGTCATGCACGCTTGCGGCGCGGCGGCCCGGAAGGACGGCCCGCAGCGCGAGCCGCCCCTCCGCCGCGCTCATTTGAACGCGACTTTGTCGACCGCCTGCTTGATCTTGTCGACGATCACGCCGGCCAACTCCGTGCCCTGTTTGCCGTTGAAACCTTTCATTGCGGCGACCATGCCGACCATCAACAGCGAGACGAGCAGGATCAGGCCGACGTACTCGACCGTGCCCTGGCCGCGCTCGCGCTCCGCCAAGGACCGGATTGCCCGCACCCGCCGCTCGATCGCGGCGTGTGCAAGACCCATCAGCGAATAGATCATCGAAGCCTCCTTTTGGGGTTTGCCCCGATCCTGGGAGGCCGCGAATCACGGATCTAGACGTAAATGAGCCAACTCAGCAGCCGAACTGCAAAAAGTCAGGAACAAACCGCCGCCCGCCCCGGCTGCGGGTACGCTCAGCGGCCGATGCGGGTGCTGGTCGTCACCAACTTCGTCGCCGATGCCGGGGCGCCCCAGCGGGGCCGCTGGGTGCTCGACCAGGTCGAGGAGATGCGTCGCCTCGACATCGAGGTCGACGTGTTCAGCTTCCCCCCCGGCTCCAGTCACTACCTCCCCGCCGCGCTGCGCCTGCGACGACTGCTGAAGCGCCAGCGCTTCGACCTCGTCCACGTCCACTACGGGCTGACGGCTTGGTCGGCGCTGCTCGCCGGAGCGCGACCGCTGGTCGTCACCTTCCACGGCACCGACGTCCGCCATTCGATCGTCGGCCCGCTCTCGCGACGCCTCGCCTGGCGCGCCGACCTCGTCGCCGCCGTCTCGCGCGCCCTCTTCAGCCCCGAGGACAGCAGGCCGGGGCTACCTCCCGTACCCGGCTCGGCGGTGTTGCCGTGCGGCCCCGACCTCGGGCGCTTTCGTCCGTTGCCGCGCGCGGAGGCACGGCGGCAGCTCGGGCTCGATCCCGGCGGCCGTTACCTGCTCTTCCCCGCCAACCCAGATCGACGAGAGAAGCGTTTCGACCGCGCGGCTGAGGTGGCGAGCGCAAGCGGCGCGGAGCTGTTGACCGGCGGCTCGATCGATCCGGACCTGATGCCGCTCTGGGTCAACGCGGCGAACGCGGTCCTCGTCACCTCCGATTACGAGGGGTTCGGCCTGGCCTGCGTCGAGGCGCTCGCCTGCGACGTGCCGGTTCTCTCGACCCCGGTCGGGATCGCCCCGTTTGCCCTGGCGGGGATTGCGGGGGCACTCTGCACGCCATACGACGCGGCCACCTGGAGCGATGCCGTCCGCCCCCATCTTGAGGCCGCCGATCCGCGCATCGAGGGGGTCGCCCGGGCCACCTCCCTCTCGGCGGCACGAATGGCGGAAAGGACGATCGTTGCCTACCGCGAGGTGCTCGACCGGGAACGGCCCTCTACGTAATAGATTGAACGGGGATGAGCGAGGAAAAGCGCGAGCCCGCCAGCGAGGACCCCGGCCTGCAGGTCGAGGGGGCTGAACGCCGGCTGGGGGAAGCAGCAAAGGCGGCGGCGGCGGCCGAAGAGCGGGCAACGGCCGAGATCAGGGCGCTCGAAGTCGACCTGGAAAAGGAGCGGCAGAGCAACGCGGAAGCGCTGGAGAGGCTGCGCCGCGATCACGCCGAGGAGCTCGAGCGCGAGCGCCTTGCCAAGGACCGGGCGATCTCCGCCGCCGAGAGCCGCCTGGCCGAGATCGAGTCGCAGGCCGAGGCCGCCGAGAGGCGGATCGAGGAGGCACGGCGACAGGCGAGCAAGGCGGAGGGGACGAGCGCCGACGTTGAGGCGCGCGCCCGCGAGGCGGCGGCCGCCTGGCTGCGAGGTCAGGTCGAGGCGATACGCCGAGAGGCGGCGGGCCGATAGTCACAGGCAGCGAGTGCGACGTCGCCATCGTCGGCGGCGGGGCCGCGGGACTCTGGACGGCGCTGCGGGCAGCGGAGCAGGGCGCTGCCGTCTGCGTGATCTCGCGCACGCCGCTCTCCCAGAGCGCCAGCTTCTGGGCCCAAGGGGGCCTGGCGGCGGCATTGGAGCCGGGTGACTCGCCGGCCCAGCACGCCGCCGACACGATCGCCGCCGGTCGCGGTCTCTGTCGCCCCTCGGCCGTTCAAGCTCTGGTCGAGGAGGCGCCCGACGCGGTACGGGAGCTGCGCGAACGTGGCGTCGACTTCGACCTCGATGCCGATGGGGAGTTGGCGCTTGGCCTGGAGGGTGGCCACACCCGGCGCCGCATCGTCCACGCCGGTGGCAGCCAAACGGGCCACGAGATCACCTCGAAGCTGGCGGCGATGGTCGCCGCAGAGCCGCGGATCAGCGTCCGCGAGAGGACGTCGGCCGTCGCGCTGTGGAGCGACGGCGAGCGCTGCCACGGGCTGCTGGCCGACGCTGAGCCGGTCGGCGCGGCGGCGACCGTCCTCGCGACCGGCGGCGCGGCAGCCCTGTGGCGGCGGACCAGCAATCCCCGCGGCGCGATCGGCGCCGGCATGGTGATGGCGGCCGCCGCGGGGGCCGAGCTGGCCGACCTCGAGTTCTGCCAGTTCCACCCGACCGCGCTGGCACTGCCCGGCAGCCGCTTTGACGGCCTCTTGATAACCGAGGCGGTGCGGGGCGAGGGGGCGACGCTGCTCGGCGCTGCCGGTCGCCGCTTTACCGACGAGCTGGCTCCTCGCGACGCGGTCACGGCGGCGATCCTCGACCGGATCGAGGCCGACGGCGGCAGCAGCGTCAAGCTCGACCTGCGCGAGCTCGACCCCGCCCGCTTCCCAAACGTCTTCGACTCGCTGCACGAGGCGGGGCTCGACCCCCGTGCCGAAACGATCCCGGTGGCTCCCGCCGCCCACTACACGATGGGCGGGGTCACGGTAGACCTCGACGGCCGCTCCTCGCTGTCGGGCCTCTTTGCCGTCGGCGAGTGCTCTTGCACCGGCCTGCACGGCGCCAACCGGCTCGCGTCCAACTCACTCAGTGAGTGCTTCGTCTTCGGCGCCCGCGCCGCCCGCGCCGCCCTCGAGGAGAAACCGGCGAGCGATCGTCCGCCCCCGCCCGAGTGGAGCTTCCAACCGCCCAGCGAGACAACTCGGGACGCCGTATGGCGCTTCGCCGGACCACTGCGCAACGCCGACCAGCTACGCGAGCTGCTCGACGACCCCTATCCCCTCGCGAGGGGGATTGCGACCTGCGCCCTGGAGCGAACCGAGTCGCGCGGCGGCCACTTGCGCGCCGACCACCCTGGCATCGACCCTGAGCTGGACGGGGTCCACATCGTGCGCACCGCCGGCGGTGAGATCCGCCGCGAGGCCTGGCGCTGACCGTGCAGTCCCAACGAGTGCGGTCGAGGTTTGCCCCGCTATGCGATCAAAACCTCGACCACACTCGCTAGCGTCAGCCCGATGCTGCTTGGAGTCGACGTAGGCGGAACCTTCACCGACGCCGTCCTCATCGACGGCGAGGCGGTCCACACCGCGAAGCTGCCCACCACTCCCGAGGATCAGTCGGTTGGAGTCATCGGCGCGGTCGAAGAGGTGCTGCGGCGGGCCCAACGCGAGGCAAGCGCGGTCGCTTCCTTCGCCCACGGGATGACCGTCGGCACCAACGCCCTGCTCGAGGAACGCGGCGCTCGCACCGCCCTGATCGCCACCAAGGGTTTCGCCGACCTGCTCGAGATCGGCCGCCAGGACAGGCCGGACCTCTACCGGCTCTGCCGGCCAAAGGCAGCGCCGCTGGTCGAGCCGGATCTGCGCTTCGAGGCATCCGAGCGGGTCGGGCCCGAAGGCGAGCTGGAACCACTCGCCGACGGCGAGCTGCAGCGGCTGGAGAAGCTGGTCGGCGAGAGCGATGCCGAAGCAGTCGCGATCTGCCTGCTTTTCTCCTACCTGGACCCCTCGCACGAGCGGGCGATCGCCGAGCACCTGCGCCGCGCGCTGCCCGAGGTGCACGTCTCCGCCTCGCACGAGGTCCTGCCCCGCTTTCGCGAGTACGAGCGCTGCTCGACCACGTCGATCGACGCCTACCTCTCGCCGCTGCTCGGCCGCTACCTGCGGCGGCTCGGCGAAGCGGCAACGGAAACCGGCATCCCGCGCCTGCTGGTGATGCAGTCCTCGGGCGGCGTCACCGGCGCCGAGGAGGCGGCCCAGGCGGGCGCCTGGAGCGTCCTCTCCGGGCCCGCCGGCGGCGCGGTCGGCGCCGGCTTGCTCGCGCGCGCCAGCGGCGACGGCAACGCGCTCGGCCTCGACATGGGCGGCACCTCCTGCGACGTCTGCGTGATCGAAGCGGGCGAGGTGAGGCGGACCGACTCGCGTCAGATCGGCGGCCGCGTGATCCAGCTGCCGATGGTCGATGTGCACACGGTGGGCGCCGGCGGTGGCTCGGTCGGCTGGCGCGACCGCGGCGGAGCGCTGCGCGTGGGGCCGCGCTCCGCTGGGTCCGAGCCCGGGCCCGCCTGCTACGGGCGGGGCGGCAGCGAGCCCACGGTGACCGACGCCAATCTGCTGCTCGGCAACCTGGCCGCCGATTCCACCCTCGCGGGCGGCGTCGCCCTTGATCTGGACGCGGCCAAAGCGGCCGTCGGAGCGCTGGCCGGCTCGCTCGGCCTCGGCGAGCTGGAGACGGCGGAGGGGATCGTCCGCGTCGCCAACCAGGAGATGGTGCGGGCGCTGCGCGTGATCACGGTCGAGCGCGGCGTCGACCCGCGTGGCTTCGCGCTGCTGCCCTTCGGTGGCGCCGGCCCGATGCACGCCGCTGCGATCGCCACCGAGCTGGGCACCCGGCGCATCCTCTGCCCGCGGGCGGGGGGTGTCCTCTCCGCCCTCGGCCTCTGTGCCTCCGACCGTCGCCGCGACACCACGCGCACGGTGATGCTGAGTGGCGCCGATCTCACCGCGGAGCGGATCGCGGCCGAGGTCGACGAGCTGACCCTCCGGCTGACCGGCCGAGAGGACGATGGGTCGAACTCTCACTTTCCCGCCTATGAGGCGGGTAACTGCAAGCTCGAGCTGGTCTACGAGATGCGCTACGCCGGGCAGGCCTTCGAGCTGCCCGTGGCGGGGACCGCGCGGCCGGACCCGGCCGACCTCGCCGCACGCTTCGAACAGGCCCACGAGCAGCGCTACGGCCACCGCGATCCGGATGGCGAGGTGGTGCTCGTCCACATCCGCCTGGCGCTGGTCGAACCGGGACCACGGCCACAGCTCCGCGCCGCGCCCGTTGGCGAGCTTCGCAAGGACAGCCGTCCGGTCCGCTTCGACGGCGAGTGGGTCGAGACGCCGGTCCTGCGCGGCGAGCCCCCAGCCGGCCTCGAGAGCGAGGGCCCGGTCGTCTTCGAGCTCCCCGAGTCGACCCTCGTCCTCCCACCCGGCTGGGACGCCGGGGTCGACGACACCGGCACCATCCACGCCAGGAGACGTGCCGGTGCTGCGGTGTCCATATGGACACCGCAGCACCGGCACGTCGTCGGGAGGGCGGGCGTGAGCCTCGACCCGGTCGGGCTGCAGGTGATGATCGGCGGGCTGCAGGCTGCCTGTGACGAGATGGGCGCGGTGCTGATTCGCTCGGCCTACTCGGCCAACATCAAGGAGCGCCACGATTGCTCGACCGCGCTTTTCGACGCCAGCGGCGAGCTCGTCATGCAGGCCGAGCACATCCCCGTCCACCTCGGCTCGATGCCCGATGCGGTCGCCGCTGTGCTTGACGAGGAGCAGCGACTAGGAGACGCGTGGATCCTCAACGATCCATACCGCGGCGGCACCCACCTGCCCGACGTGACCCTGATCTCGCCGATCTTCGTCGCCGGCGAGCTGCTCGGCTTCGCCGCCTCCCGCGCCCACCACGCCGACATCGGCGGGCCCAGCCCAGCGGGGATGCCGGCACGCTCGCGCACCCTGGCGGAAGAGGGCGTGGTGATCCCGCCGACCCAACTCGAGGGTGGAGAGCTGGAGCAGATCGCGGCGCAGATGCGCTCGCCGCGCCAGCGACTCGCCGACCTGCGCGCCCAAGCCGCCGCCAACCGCATCGGTGCACTGCGCTTGGCCGAGCTGGCGGCGCGCCATGGTCTCGACCACCTGCGCGCCGGCATGGCGGAGATCCTCGCCTACGCCGAGCGCCGCACCCGCGTCGCCCTGGCGGACCTGCCCGACGGCACCTACGCGGCCGAGGACCGCTTGGAGGACGACGCGAACGGCGATCCGCGTGACGTCAGTCTCCGGCTCCAGGCGAGCATCCGCGGCGACCGCCTCGTGCTCGACTTCAGCGGCACCGACGGCCAGATCGACGGCAACCTCAACTGCCCGCTCTCGGTGACCAAATCGGCCGCATTCTTCGCGGTCCGCGTGCTGACCGACCCCGAGGCACCCCCCTGCGCCGGCGCCTACCGGCCGATCGAGGTGATCGCGCCGCAGGGCTGCCTGCTGAACGCCCGCTTCCCCGCCGCCGTCGCCGCCGGCAACGTCGAGACCTCGAGCAGGGTCGCCGACCTGACGATCGCCGCCCTTGCCGGCGCCCGACCGGTCCCGGCCCAAGGCCAGGGCACGATGAACAACCTGACCCTCGCCGGCGAGGGCTTCACCTACTACGAGACGCTCGGCGGCGGCCAGGGTGCATGTCCGGACGCCGACGGGCCGAGCGCGATCCACGTGGCGATGTCGAACACGCTCAACACCCCGGTCGAGGCGCTGGAGACCGAGTTCCCGCTGCGGGTGCGCGAGCTGGCGCTGCGGCGCGGCAGCGGCGGCTCCGGCCTCCACCGCGGTGGCGACGGTCTGGTGCGTGAGCTGGAAGCGCTGGCGCCGATGCGCTACACGCTGATCGGCGAGCGCCGGCGGCATCCCCCTCGTGGCCGCGAGGGCGGCGAAGACGGTCAGGTCGGCGCCGACTTCCTGGGCGGCGAGCCGCTGCCGAGCAAGAGCGAAGGCGCTCTGCAGCCCGGCGACAGGCTGCGGATCGAGACGCCGGGTGGCGGCGCGATCGGCCGGACGTCCACCTAGGTCGCTCTAAACCAGCATTAATTTGGCGATTCGGCCTGCCTCGTCTAGAATGCGCGGCCTTGGGCGGGGCTCTCGCCTGGACAGGGTCCATAGGCGCCAACCTCCCAGCACAGATTCTCCAACCTTCTCAGGTTTGATTCATATGCCGATCGCTTTAAAGGAATGGGCAGTAACGGTGCGCGCTCTCGCCGAGGGCGAGCAGTTGCTGACCCTGCGCAAGGGCGGCATCCGCGAGGACAACAAGCACTTCGAGCTCGACCACGAGCGCTTCTTCCTCTACCCGACCTTCGACCACCAGCGCAACAACCTCGTCCGCGAGTCCCACCACCCGGAGCTGCGGCGCGCGCTCGAGGAGGGTGTCTGGCCCGACGAGGAGCCGCCCCCCGCAGCGCTGATCCAGGATGGCGGCATCCCCCAGCCCGACCGCGTCAGGCTGCGCTGCTGGGCCGAGGTGACCGACCACCTGACGGTCAACAACCCGCGCATCGTCGACGATCTTTCCCCGTATTACGTCTGGACCCCGGACTACGCCGAGAAGCGGCTCAACTGGAAGCGGCGCCACCCGCTGCACATCCTGCTGCTGCGGGTCCACCGCATCCCCCGCCCCGTCACCGTGCGCGTCCGCGACGAGTACCACGGCTGCCGCTCTTGGGTCGAGATCGACCGCGATCTGCCCTTCGAGGGCACGCCGGTGATGGCGGACGAGGAGTTCGACCGCGCCCGCGCTGAGATCCACTCGGTCTGCACCGCCGCTGAGCCAGTACTCGTTTAAGCCTCGGCTATAGGCTCGCCGCATCCCTTGGGTCGAGACTCACTCGCTTAGCTTCACGGCGCGGCACGACAGCGGCGACGCGGCCTTCGCCGAGCGCACGCTCGACCGCATGGAGGAACTGCGGCTGCGGCTCGAGGATCGCTTCGAGTCGGTGCCCGGCGAGGTCACCGTGGTCGTCCACACCAACCCGACGCTGCTCTCGCTCGCCCACCCGTATCTCCCCGCTGCGCGCTGGTCGGCGGCGCCGGCCGGGCGGCGCTACCTGGCCGGCTGGGCGATGGCGACCGAGCTGCACGTGCTCAACGACCCGCACATGGAGCGGCGCGCCGCCGGCGACGACTCGCGCGAGGCGCTGCGGGGCACCGCCGAGCGCCTCTACGCCCAGCTCGTGATCGCCGCCAACAACCCGGACCTCCCCCCCTCCTGGACGCCGCGCCGCTTCGCCCGCTACCTCGGCTGGGCTTGGTTGGTCGAGGGCGCGGCCCAGTACTTCGCCCGCCAGGTCAGCCTCTACCGCGCGGCGGTAATCAGGCGCCTGCGCGAGAGCGGCGGACCGTCGTTCCCCCCCTCCCGCCGCGATGCCGTGATCCTCGGCGGCACGATCTTCGACCTGCTCGAGACCGAACGCGGGCCGGAGGCCTGCGAGCGCCTCGCGCTGCAGATCCTCCCGGACGGCCCGGCCCCCACCCTGGAAGCGGCATTCGACGCCCCGGCCGACGAAATCGAGGCCGCCTGGCGCGATTACCTGCGGGCGATTGCTCGTCCGAGCACCGCTTAGCCGCAGATGATCGTCTCCGTTCATATCGCCGACGTCGGCTCATTGCGGGCGCAGCGGCTGCTCTTCCGGCGACTCGACCCAGCAGCGATTCCCGGTATGACCTACGCGGAGCCGACGATGGTGGGGCCGCTCGGCAAACGCCCGCCCAGGCCAGAGCTGGGCCGCATCGGCCTGATCGCCGCCTGGGACGACGACGCCGCGATCGACCGCTTCCTCGCAGGGCATCCCTTCGGCGAGCGCCTGGCGGTGGGTTGGCACGCACGGCTGGAGCCGCGGCGCTGCTTCGGGTCGTGGGCCGGAATGCCGGGACTGCCGAAGCGGGAGCTGCACATGAGCGACGAGGAGCCGGCGGTCGCCCTTACCCTGGGCCGCCTGCGGGCGCTTCGAATCAGGCCGTTCTTGAAGGCAAGCGGGCCCGCCGAGCGCGATGCCGTCGACAACCCCGCCGTCGTCGCCGTCACCGGCCTCACCCGACCCGCCCGCCCACGGCTGGTCTCCACCTTCTCGATCTGGCGCAGCGCCGGGGCGATGCGCGAGTACGCCTTCGGCAAGGACGGCCCACACCAGGCCGCGGTCAAAGCCGACCGCGGCCTCCCCTTCCAGCATGAACAGGCGTTCGTCCGCTTCCGCCCGCTCTCCTCGGCGGGCAGCTGGAACGGGACCGATCCGCTGGCGGGACTGATCCAGCCCGCCCCGACGGCCGCCTGAGCCGACCCGGCGCCTAGCCCGCGCCGGTCCCCTCGAGCACTTCGCGAGCCTGCTCGCCGAGCTCCTCGGCGACGAGGATTTCCCGCGGCCCGGCGGCGAGGAAGTCCGGCACGTCGAACCCCGCGGCCCGCCGCAGCATGCTTGGGATGCCGTGCTCCGACAGCAACCCTTGGATCATTTCCGCCTCCGGCTGCTGCTGGGCGAAAGCGACCTTGACCAGCTTGCCGCTACTCGACGACAAGCTCGGCCTCGGCGATCTTCTTGTCCCTGAGCCAGTAGCCCTTGACTGCCGGCGCCTCGGGATCGGCGAGCGAGACAATCACGTAGGTCGGTTCGGGCCATCCCTCGGCAGCGTTGACATCCGCCTGGGAGGGATAGGCGGGGCTCTTGGTGTGCGAGTGGTAGATCGCCAACAGCTCCTCACCGCGATCCGGGATCTCCTTCTGCGTTACCCGGAATTGATCGCTGGTGTGGATCTGGTAGCTGAAGGGGCTGGCGAACTCGTTGCGCGTGCGGTAGACGGTCGCGGCGACCCCATCGGACCCGCCGATCAAACCGCAGCACTCGTTCGGCAGGTCCTCGCGGGCGTGCGCGACCAGCTCGTCGATCAGGGATTGGGCGATTCGCATCGGCGCAACGAGGACCGGTTTACCACCAGACGGTGGAGTCCAGGTTCTCGATCTCGTCGATCGGGCGGGTGTAGACGCCGGAGGAGAGGTACTTCCAGCCGTCGTCGGGGATCAGGAAGACGACGTTGCCGCCGTCGAGCTCTTCGCCGATGCGGACGGCGATGCGGGCGATCGCACCGGAGGAGACGCCGGCGAAGACGCCCTCCTCGTCGAGCAGCTTGCGGGTCCAGACGATCGCGTCGCGGTTGGAGACCATGATCTTGCGGTCGAGCAGGGTGATGTCGATGATCGGCGGGATGAAGCCGTCCTCGAGCGAGCGCAGGCCGTGCACCATCTCCCCTTGCATCGGCTCGGCCGCGACCAGCAGCGTCTCGGGATCGTTCTCCTTCAGCCGCCGCCCGTTGCCCATCAGCGTGCCGCCGGTGCCGAGGCCGCCGACGAAGGCCGCCACCTCGTCGAGCTCTTCGAGGATCTCGACCGCGGTGCCGTTGTAGTGGGCCAGCGGGTTGGCCTCGTTGCCGTACTGGTAGGGCATGTAGTAGCTCGGGTCCTCGGCCATCTCCAGCGCCACCTCGACCGCGCCGTTGGAGCCCTTGGCGCCCTCCGAGTAGACGATCTCCGCCCCGTACATCTCCAACAACTGGGTGCGCTCGGCGGTGACGTTGTCGGGCATCACCACCTTCAGCGGGTAGCCCTTGCGGCGGCAGATCATCGCCAGCGAGATGCCGGTGTTGCCGGAGGTCGGCTCGAGGATCGTCTGCCCCGGCTCAATCGCACCCTCCGCCTCGGCCGCCTCGATCATCGATTTGGCGACCCGGTCCTTGACCGAGCCGGTCGGGTTGCGGCCCTCGAGCTTGGCATAGATGCGGACGCCGGGCTTGGGCGAGAGGCGCGGCAGCTCGACCAGCGGCGTGTTGCCGATCGACTGAACCACATCGCCGAAGCGTCCCCCGCAGGGTCGATTTAGTAGCTCGTCGTGAGGCATCCCAGTCTCCCGTTACTTCAAAAAGTATAGCCAGGGTTAGCGGCTCGGAGATCAGGGCGTCCTACGCCAACGGGTTGGTCCAGCTGACCTCGGTGAAGCGGGCGAAATCGGTGTCCGCCGAGTACACGGTGAGCCCGTGCTCGAGCGCGAGCGCGGCGAGCTGGGCATCTGGAACCAGGTTGCCCGTCACCTCATACCGGACGAGTAAATCGCCGAGAATCGACGCGTAGCCGGCACCGGGCTCGGGGACCCAGGCAATTTCGGAGTTGAGCCAGGCTGAGATCGTCTGCCATGCGTCCGCCGGAGGAAGGGGATGCGCGGCGATTCGGGTGTGAGTGATCACGCGAAGAAACGACGCGAGGCTTTGCCATGGCAGGCCGACGCGCCGGCTGCCGTTCAGTTGCTCCAGCAGCCACTCTCGGGCGGGTTGATGAAACCTGCTGCGTGTGTCGGCTGCGTAGATGAGGAGGTTGGCATCGATCAGCATCAGCGAGACGGCGGGAAAAGCCCGTCCTCTCTTTCGAGAACCTCGATCACCTCGCCGATATTGCGGACATCGATCCCGATGCCCACATCGAACGTCGGAAAATCGACCGGAGGCCGGTCGCCGCGATCGGCCAGACCGGCGCGAACGAGGTCGTTGACCGCCTCGCTCAGGCCAAGGTCACGTTCCTTCCGGACCTTCTCGATACTGGCGGCAACGTCGGCAGCAAAGGTAATCGTCGTACGCATGCACCAAACATAGCATCTTGATGCGCGGAGATAGATGCGCCGAAACGGCGCGGTGACCCACCGGAGGGCTCAGCCGCCGGCCATGGCCGGCAGGATGACGACCGTGTCGCCATCGGAGACGGCGGTGTCGAGACCGTCGAGCACGCGCACGTCCTCGTCGTTGAGGTAGACGTTGACGTAGCGGTTGAGGTCGCCCTCGGGACCGAAGAGCTGCTCCTCGGTGGCCGGGTGCTCGGCCGTGAGAGCACGCAGCACCTCGCCGACGTTGGCGCCGCTCGCCTCGACCTCGGGCTGGCCGCCGGTCTGGGCGCGCAGGACGGGTGGAATGCGAATCGTTGCCATAAAGACGCGATCCTAGTTGAGGCCACGAAACCAAGCGGGTCGGTGGCGACTTACCCGCCCTATTTGGCGGGTTTCTCGCCATAGACCGCTCAGCCTGCGCAGAAAGCCTCGTAATCCGGGAACTTGCCCAACTCCGACTCGGGGATCTCCGGCGCGTTCTCGCCGCAGATCGGGCACTCCGGGTCGCGGCGGACTTTCAGCTCGGTGAACCGCGTGCCGAGCGCCTCGTAGAGGAGCAGGCGGCCGATCAGCGGCTCGCCGACGCCGAGCACCAGCTTGATCACCTCGTTCGCCTGCAGGGTGCCCATCGTCCCCGCCATCACGCCGAGGACGCCGTTGGCCGAGCAGCTCGGCGCCAGCTCGGCCGGCGGCGGCGTCGGGTAGAGACAGCGGTAGCAGGGGCCCTCGAAGGGGACGAAGGTCGAGATCTGGCCGTCAAAGCTGAGGATCGAGGCGGAGACGACCGGCTTGCGCAGCCGCACCGAGGCGTCGTTGAGGAGGTAGCGGGTGGGGAAGTTGTCGGCGCCGTCGACGATCACGTCGTAGGGCTCGATCAGCTCGAGAATGTTCTCGGAGGTGAGGCGCAGGTTGTGCTCGACGACGTTGACGTCGGGATTGAGTGCTTCGATGAAGATGCGCGCCGACTCGGTCTTGGGCATCCCGATCCGCTCGGTGTTGTGGATCACCTGGCGCTGCAGGTTGGAGGCGTCGACGACATCGTCGTCGACAAGGCCGAGCGTGCCGATCCCCGCCGCGGCGAGGTAGAGCGCGGTCGGCGCGCCGAGCCCGCCGGCCCCGAGCAGCAGCACCTTGGCGTTGAGCAGCTTCAGCTGGCCGTCGACGCCGACCTCGGGCAGCAGCGTGTGGCGCGAGTAGCGGTCGCGCTGCTCGGCGGACATGCCGCTGGCGGCGACCACCGGCAGCCCCTGCTCCTGCCAGGCGAGGATCCCGCCGGCCATCGAGGCGACGTCCTCGTAGCCGAGCGCCTGCATCTGCTCGGCCGCCTTGAAGGAGCGATTGCCGCTGCGGCAGTAGAGGATCGTGCGCGCCGACTTGTCGGGGGCGGCAGCGGCGATCTCGTCGGCGAGCAGGCCCGGTGGCACCAGCTTGCCGTCCTCGAGGTGAGCCTCCTGGTACTCGTGCGGCTCGCGCGTATCGATCAGGACGATGTCGCCGTCCCCGATCTCCTCCGACGCCTCGAAGGGCTCGATCTCCTCAACCTGCTGCTTTACGTCCGTAGGGGCCATGCCTCTCCTAATGAGCTAAATACCTGAATTCCGATCCGGCTTTACTTCAAAAAGTATAGCGCCACGAGATCGCCAGTCGCGTCGGGCAGTTGCTCGACACGGCCAGCGTCGACGTAGCGTGCGATCAGCGACAGGGTGCCGCCGACGAGCAGCTCCTCAAGATCGCCGGGCAAGGCAAGATCGCTCGGCCGGTCGGCCCGCAGAGCCGTGGCCAGGCGGATGATGCAGGCCTGCTGGCGCCGCCTCGCCGCCGGTCCACCCTGATTGGCCTCGACGGCGATGAGATGGGCGACATCTGGGTTCGTGGCGAGGAGCCGCATTGCCCCAGAGACTCCGGCACGTACGCGCTCGGCCCATTGTCCATCGGCCGCGGCGGCCGCCTCAACCCGCCCGCACAGCCAGACGGCCGCGAGATCGTAGGTGGCCAGAAAGCACTCTTCCTTGCTCTCGAACTGGCTGTAGAAGGCCGAACGGGATACACCGGCCTCCCGGGTGACGTGGCCGATCGTCGTCTGCGCGTAGCCGTGCCGCGGCAGCACACGGAGCATCGCCGCGATCAGGCGGAGGCGCTGGTTGCGCGCGACGAAGGAGCGAGGCAAGCCGTGGCGCCCCACGGGCAGGCGTGACAGAGCGAGCTCCGCGGGGAGAGCGGCGAGAGCATCGGGCTCGAAGCGCTCGGGCCCGTCGTCAGCCGGTGGCGACCTGTGCACCGGCCGCCGTGGGAGCGAGTAGATACCGAAGGAAGAGATCGCGGTGCGGCTGACGCATCAGCCTTTCGATACCAGCTTCGTTCTCAATTGAAGACACTCATTAATGCAAACACGTCGGTTCGCATTTGTCAAGATACGCACGTGGTATGTCTGTCACTGGCAATGCCACGTCTCTTGCGATTGCGGGGGCCACGAAGCCCGTGACCCCCGCATCACTGCCTGCTCCTCAGATCAGCCAGGCCAAATCTGAGGCCGGTCTATTCGACCGAGACTCCCTGCGGCCCTCCCGTCGAGGTGGTGGCCGTCAGTATGTCGCTGCTCTGGTAGATGCTGCCGCTCACCGTCCCCGGGATGATGCACGCAGGGCCTTTAGTGGTTGAGGTGAGGCCGTTCGCTTCACCGGCAGCGGTCACACTCCGCAATTTTCCAGAGCCTCCGTTGACGTAGGTGAGGCCAGAAGAGCCCTGCGGACCGATCGTAGCCGTGCATCCGGGGATGGAGACCGTGATCGGGTTGCTGGCACAAGTGGCACCGACGATGTCGAACCCGCCGGAGACATGGAGCACATAGCCGCATCCGCCCATGCTGAAAGTGGCGTCCTGGCCAAACCATTTGCAATCGCTGTAGCTCGCGGCAAGCGCAACGCCTTCCGACGCTGCAGTGGCAGATTCTCCCGCCAAGGTGTGCCCGGAGCAGCTCACAGAACCATTGTTTTTGATTTTGAAGACTGGTTTGTTCTCGGCGCGTTTCCCGCCAAGAGTCACCGGGCCTTCTTCAGCGGCAAAGACGGTCGGAGCAGGCAGTGCGCTCGGTTCCGCCCACACGCCTGAACTGCCAGATACCTGCCAGGAACCGGTGTAGGTTCCATCGTGGAAGGTACCGACTTTCGAGAAGCATCCGGCTCCCGTTGCCGTGTAGGTGATGCTTTGCAGGTTGGCGGTCGCAACGATCTCACGTTCGCTGCCTGTCCCGATGTTTTTGAACGTGACAGACCCGAGTCCTTGCTGATCGCCAATCTGGATCGAGCACCCGGAATGGTTGAATTCGATCCGGGTGCTACCGCATCCGGTCAAGTCCATCGACCCGACGAGTGATTCTCCGCCCGCGTGGAAACGGTAATCACAGGTGCCCATCGCCGCTTTGAAGGCGAGGCCGAAAAACTTACAGGGCATAAGCGGATACCCCGATTTGTTTTTCTCTTCGCTGGACTGCGTCACGGTGATCTCATCTTCTGCCGTGCTGGCAGTCTGACCGGCGAACTCGTTGTCGCATTCAGTGAAAAGGTAACCAGCGGCAGGGAAGTTGAATTTATGATTATCAGTCGGTTCCCCTGACCAACTAGTTCCTTCTGTTTCCGAGTGGAAATCAGATGCCGATGCCGATATGGCTCCAAAGAGCATCGCCATGGAAAACGCCGCCAGGATGGCGATTCCGTAGGTCGTTGATCGTTTCACAGTTCCTCCCTAATGTTGGCGACAGGGTGCCGCCATTTCGTTGGATGCGTCGTGCATGCGGCCTGCGGCCGTATGTCGCAGGGCCAACATCTCAGCCCACTCACACTCATTACCTTTCGATCTGACACGAAAAGTCGTCAACGAGATTGCGATTCGTTACGCTGTGGCGGAGAGTTCCTCTAGGCGGATCGCAGCCTCGATCTCAAACCCGTGCGCGCTCAGGGAACGGTCGAGTCGCGCTTCGATCGATGCTAGGCGTCTAGCTACGGCTTGGCGGCTCACTCCCAGGGCAGCGGCGGCCGAGGACACGTTGCGGTTAGCGGCGAAGTACGTCCGCAGCGTCTCGCGCGCCATCTCTCCTGCATCCCGCTCCTCCTCCAGGGGTGCCAGGTAGATCTGGCGCAGAGTGGTGGCAAGAACCTCGTCTTGCACGATTGATGCAAGCAAGGCGACGTCGGCGTAGCGTACGAAAGGCTCGGGACCGCGTAGGGCGATTGGCAGGGCGGCCTGGGCCTGGCGGTGACTGAGGCGCCAACCGGTCGTCCCTTCGTCTGGCTCGCCGAGCGCGAGGGAGGTTGAGGAGGGGAGAATCGTTTCGAGGAGCCGCCGCACCCGCTCGTGGTCTAGATCGCGCCTTCCTCCCAGCCAGGCCCAGACGAGCTCCTCGCTTCGACGGACCAGCAGCAGCCGGCGATCAAGCGCCGCGGCCAGCTCGCGGATCGAGGCCTCGGCGGCGGGGCCCTTGGCGACCAGAGCAACGTGAGTGGCGTCGAGCTCATAGGCGATCTCCGATGTATCGAGCCTCTCACCGGCGAGCAGTCTTTCGACAAGTTCTGCGCGACGCTCTGCGGTGGTACCAACGGGGTTCTCCGACTCGCGCGCATATTCCTCGCTCACTGCCGCAATGAGTCGATCGAAGATCGAGGCCTGGACTCGAAGGAGGCCCTTCAGGGCATCGCCTCGCAGATCCTCTCTTAGAGCCTCCTCGAGAACGAAGTCGCCGAGCAAGGCATAGCCAGCGAAATAGCGGCGCAGGACCGTGTCGAGGCTGATCCCGCTGGAGGCGGCGATCCTGGCTTGGACCAAGAGCACCGGCGGCGGCTGCGGCGGGTTTCGGTCGCTGCTGCCGATCGAGGCGAGGCCGTAATCCACAGCGGCCCTCACTGCCGTCCTCAATCCCTCCAGGTAAGTGGGATCGGCGACATCGGTGGGATCGGAGATGCCGTAGACCCTGGCCAGGGCGGTTTGTTCGAGCTCCTCGCGGCGCTCCTCCAGGCGAGCCTTCAGGTCGACGCTTGCTCGTCGCTCTGAACCTGTGCCGCGTCCCGGCGGCATGGCGCAGGCCTTCGCCGTTTTCATCGTTACGGTGAAATCAACCCCTGCCGCGCCTCTTGCCCTTCTCCCCACACTTGGCCCTGAGCGCCGGCCGAAACTCCCTCACCTTGCCGCTCTGCGCAGTGAACTTGGCGGTTGCCCTGTTCTTGCCTTTGCAGACGTTGCGGCTGTTGACCAGGAGCCCTCGTTTGCCGCCTTTCAGCGTGAGGACGAATTTCGATGCCGGGGCGTCCGGGACCCCTTCAAAGGTGTTCCTGATCCCACCGCGGATCGAATCGGTCCTGCCATGTAAGACGACGTGGATCTGGCCCCTCAGGTCTGCGACCAGGTCAGGCAGCAGGTTGTCGGAGGAGCGCAGGTAGACCGGGCCCTCGAGCGGCTGGTCCAGAAGCGGCGTCCAAGCCTTTGCCTTGCCGTAGATCGATCCTTTCGGGCATGCATTTGCTGCGAACTGGACTCTGGTGCAGACAGTCCTGATGTTCGCCTGGTCGAGGAAGACCGAGCGTGGCAGGGCAACAGATGCCTTGGCGATGTTGGCTCCACCGGGAGGCATGTTCAGGGTCGCGGTCAGCTGCGGGTGATCGGCTCGTTTGGTGCCACCCTTCATGCGCAGGTCGAGCTTCGGCTTGAAGGCGAGGTCCTGGCAGCCGCCGACCTGGAAGCGGCTGTTCAACGCGGCTGCTTGGTTCAAGATCGAGAGTGCCTGGCCGGAGAAGGCAAAGGGTTCACAGGAGGTCGGGTTGAGCGTGAAGTCGGGCCTGTCGACCCGTAGGTCGATGCTTCGCACGTCCAACGGGATGCCCTGCAGGATCGTCGGGATCGGGTCCGACACCGCTCTGATCCGAGCCGTTTCGGGATCGACCTGCAGCGCGCTTCTGACCACGACGGTGCCGAGGTCGAAGGGACCTGCCACAGCAGGGGTGATCACGGCCATGCTGATCGGGGCGCCTTTGTAGGGGCCTGCCAGGTAGGCCTTGCCGCTTGCGTGGAAGGGGGTCGGGCCTGCGCCTGCGGCCACGGTGACGGTGCCGAGCTCTGAAGTGCCTGGGCAGCTCGGGCTTGCCTGCTCGCTTCTTCCCGGCTTGGAGGCTGCGCCTGCCAGAGCGCCGTCAGAGCAGTAGCTGAGGCCCGCCAGCCTTCCGGTCAAGCCGGGGGGCAGGGTCAGGTCGATGCCCTTCAGTTCCTGGGAGCCGTCGGCTCTCGCCAGGCGCAGGGTGAAGGGCGAGTAGGAGCCCGCCACCGGGGCCAGGGTCCCCGCCTCGAAGCTGGGGGAGTTTGGCTGCGCCCCGGAGCTCGTCGGGCAGCCTCCACCACCGGCTCCCTGGGTGATCTGGAAGGAATCAGAAGGAGTGGCGTTCGGCCCGAACGCTGGTGCGGTCCATGGCTTCAATGAGGTGGTCGTCGTATGAGTGCCGCAGATGGCTGGGGTCCTAAGCGGCGCCCTGGCCCCTTCGAAGAAGTCCAGTTCGAAGTCTTCGAAGGGGACCTGGGGGCTTTCCGTGACCGTGGTGGTGAGTTGGCCCGTAACCGGATTCGCTTCGACCCTGCCGGGCAGCTTCACCACCACGCCGGTCTTCGGATCATCGACGGTGACGTAGATCGCGATCAGGCTGTTGAAGGGATTCTGGAAGGGGTCGGACAGGTAGACCGCTCCGGGCAGGGCGTGCCCGAGCAGCGGCGTTTTGACCACGACCGTGCCGAGCTTTGAGGCATCGGGGCACTCGGGGGGATCGGCGCTGAAGCTGGCTTTGCCCTGCCCCACCGGCGTCGTCATCCCGATCTCGGCCGGGGAGCAGCCGTCGAGCCCGTTTGCCGAGGAGGGGTTGACGAGTAACCCCTCCGGCAGGGTGACCCTGGTATCGCGCAGGTCGGCCTCGCCCAATCCTTCGGGATCGTCGTTCTCTTTCTGCGGCAGGTGGAGGTTGAATCGAAGGCCCGAGGGGGCATCGGCGACGTTGGTCGTCGGCTTTGCTTCGATCGTCGGCGAGAAATCGGGCAGGTGGCAGTCGATCGGCGAAGGCTCGGTGAAGATCGACTCGATCCAGGTTCCGGGCTCAGTCCAGGTGTCGAAGCGCATTGCCGTCGGCATCGCGCTCGCGCAGTCGCTCGGCAGGCGCATGAAGGGGCGCCCTTCGGCGCCGCCGAAGGGGCAGCTGCCGCCCACATCGGCGCACTGGGCGCGCAGGGGATCGTGGCTGGGGTGGGCGGGGAAGCCCCAGATCGTCGTCCTGGCGGCGGTCACCCGCTTGGCCTGGGTGATGTTGCTGAGGTAGGCGGTGATGCCGTAGTCGCCGTCGCTGCGCACCCTGGTGTTGATGTAGACGGGGAGGCTTATTACCTGGAAGCCGAACTGGGCGGGCATGCCTTTGGGCGGGACGAGGTTGAAGATCGGGGCCTTGATGACCGTCCCAGCCCCTTCGAACTGCTGCACTATGGCGAGGCCAACTGCCGAGTCGGCGGGGCATTCGTTGGGGAAGACGTTGTCTTTGTCTTCGGATTCGACGCCGTGGATGGTGTTGAACTGCTGCACGGTGCAGGCTTTGACCGCGGTCGGGTTGCCGACCAGGCCGGACGGCAACGCTACCTCGATCTCCTTCAGGTCCCCGCCGGAGGGCAGAAACGGCTGCCCGGCCTCCGGTGGAGCGGGATCGAGGTTTACTGCGAAGCTGGTGGTGTACTGGTAGGGATGGGAGTCCGCCCCGGTGGCAATTTTGCCGTCGGGCCCGGTCAGCTCGGCCTGGAATTCCTGGAATCCGGCCGGCGCCTTTTCCTCCGTGCTCGCTTGGTTCTTCGATTCGACTTCGGTGGATTCGGCGCCGCCGCCTTCGACCTTCACATGGTTGACGAGCGCTCCTTCGGCCGAGGGGGGCACGGTGACGTGAATCTGCAGCCGCATCTGATTGCCGGGGACAACCTTTGCCGGCTGTCTCGCCGGGAAGAGCGCGTCGGTGATTTTGCAGACGACGGTGCTGAGTTCTGCGACGACGTCAACCTCGCAGACTGAAGGATCTTTGAGAGTCGAGTTGAACCTCACGGGCTGCAGCTCGATGCTTTTGACCCCGAGCCCTTTGGGCAGGGTGTCGGTGATCGTGATCTGGCTTTGGTCGGTGACTTGGCCGCCGCTGTTGGTGATGAAGGCTTCATAGGTGGCGAGGCCGCTTTCATCGCCCGGCTTGAAGTTGGTCGGAGCGGCGAGGGCCTGGAGGTCCCAGGCGGGGACCGCTTCGGCGGCGACGGCCTGCGCCATAGCGACGGAGCCGCTGAGAATCACGGAGGTCAAGAGCGCCCCCACCGCCTTGCTCGCTTTCATCGTGCCGCCTCCCCTTTGCGTGGCGCCTTGCCCTGGCTTCTCTCTCGCCGGTCTGCTTTTCTCCCCGTCGCCCGCTTGCGCGGCTTCACGCACCGCCCCCGCCTGCGCACCTTGCCTTTGCGACAGCGCGGGCGACCCTCTTTGAGGTTGCCCTGGCCCTGGAAGGCAGCGGTGCCCGGTGAGGGCATGATGGGCGGTGGGGGCGGAGGCGGTCCCTTGCAGGACTCCCCTACGCAGACTTCAGGCTCTTTGGGTTCGGGGAAGCCACCCCCTTCGCGAGCGTCGTAGACGTCGTAGTTCTCATCGGTGTCCCAGCCGATAAGGGGGGCGCGGGTGGCGAAGAAGACGTCGCGACCGTCGGAGGAGGCGTCGAGCAGGAAGGTCTGATCGGTGCTTTTGCCGCTCGAGATCAGGTAGTGGCAGCCGCCCGAGGTGGAGTCGAAGGCGGGGCTTTCCTCGGTGCAGGTGCCGGTTTCCGGCAGCTCGAACTCATAGACGTCGCGCTTGCCGTTGTCGTCCTGGGGAACGAGGGCGTCGAAGCTCTCGAAGAAGAGCCGCCGGCCGTTGTCAGAGAGGTAGCGCGGGCCTTCGAGGGGGTTGGAGAAGGCGGGCAGGAGCGTGGGGCCGAGCGGCCTCGATCCGGAGGGGTTGCAGGAGGCGCAGCGCAGCTCACCGCTGTCGGCGTCATAGAGGAAGGCCTGGAGGCAGAGCGGGCTGCCGGTGAGCGGCAGCCCTTCGCTACTGGGAAGCTCGCAGTGCTCGCCCTCGGAGATCGCGTTGTCATAGCCGACGAGGCTCTCGGTGTTGCGCGAGAGGAAGGCGAGCCGGCGCCCGTCGGGGGAGACGCGGGCGCGCAGCGTTTGGGGCTTGGAGTCCCAGGCAGAGACATCGGGGCCGGTGACAATGAAGGTGATCTGGCCTTCGTGGTGTAGGTAGAGGTTGTTCTGGCCCGGCTGGGCTTTCTGTCCCGCCTCGTTTGCCGCTTCGGTGAGCACTCCCGAGGCGACGAAGTAGACGTGGGAGCCGTCCTCGCTTATGCCGACCACGCCTTTGACTCCTGCCGGTTCTGATCCCGGGGTGAGGGTGTCGGGGGTGAGGTCGCTCAGTGCGCTTTCTTCGGCGTCAAGGTCATAGCGGAAGAGGTCGGGGGCACCGGCGGTCGCGCCCGAGTCTTTGGTCAGCTTGCTTATGGCCGTGAAGAAGACGAGGGAGCCCTCGGCGTCGGCGGCTCTGAAGACCCCGCCTCCCGAGCTGCCGGAAGCACCGGCGACTTTTTTGTCGAGCTGGATCGTTTCTTCGCCACCCAGGCGGACGAGGAGCTGGGTGGAGCCGGAGTCCGGCGCGTAGGTCCAGAAGGCGCGTGAGCCGTCCCTGGAGACGACGTGGCGGGCGATCGATTGGCCGACCTGGCAGTGCCCGAGCCCGTAGCCGCCCGCGGCGCCGAAGGCGGTCTCGGCGGTCGGTACCGCCGGATTGCCGTTGGGTAAGACGCTCGCCAGGCGCAACCCTTCGCTCGCGGACCATTCGTAGAGGTTGAAGGTCCTGAAGGTGGACAACGGGGCGCCGCCATAGGAGGCGTCGGCCGAGAAGAAAGCTCGGCTTCCGTCTTCGCTTGCCCCGACGTAGTCGAGGCAGACTTCGGTGTCCGCTTTCACCGGCGTGCCGGTGGTGAGCGTGCGCAGATCGCCCGTCTCGTTGTCGCGCAGGTAGAGGTTGTCGAAGCCGTCTACGGCTTCGGGGGCAAGCGGCGGGGAGAAGGAGACCATGCCGCCCAAGCCGAGGTCGGGGCTGAAGGCGCGGTAGGGAGGGATCGGGACGCTGAGGCGCCCCCGGGGGGAGATGTTCTGGGTCCCCCAGCCACTCGTGCTTCGACGCGAGAGGTACTGGCTGGTGCCCGGCGCGCCTTCGGGGTCTGCGAAGGAGGTCCAGGAGGTGTAGGTGACCACCTCTCCGGTGCCGGCGGCGGCATTGATCGGAGCGTAGTCTGGGAAGACGATCGGGCCTTCGCCGCTGACCCGCGGCACGCCGACTTCGGCGTTGTTCTTATGCGCGGGGGAGGCCAGCTCCCAGGCCCGGTTGTCAGGCAGGCCGATCGAGTCGGAGCCGATGCGGAGGGTGCGGAAGGCCCTCGTGGGGCCGGGGACCTCTTTGGTGATCAGCGGGTTGGTGGCGAGGATGCGGTAGCGGTAGGCGGTCGCGGGTTTGAGGCCCGAGACCGGCGCCGATCCGGATTTGAAGGCTTCCCCTGCGCCAAACTCGATCGGTTCGCCTGCCGGGGCTTTACTCGAGTGGGAGAAGCCCGCCTCGGCGACTTCCTCTGGGCTTTTGGCTTCTTCTTCGGCCTGTTTTACGTCCGCTTCGTAGGTCGCCTCTTCGACGTACTGGAAGTAGCCGGTGGTTTCGATGCCGAGCGGGTTGACGGTCGCGTTCAGGGTCGCGGCTTCGGTGCCGACCCCTGAGGCCCAGGTGGCGCCGATTTCAAGTGGCTCGAGCGTGGTGAAGGTCCCCTCGACCCCGGTTGCCGAGCCGTCGGCGTTGGTTGCCACCACCCGGCAGCGGTAGGTGGTTTCGGGGGCCAACGGCTCCGGCGTGCCGATATCGGCGCTCGCCTCATGGGTAAGGAAGTCAGAGCCGATCGATTCGCTCTCTGCGCTTTCCTCGACCTCAGGGCTCGACCAGCCGCCTTCTGTTTCAAAGCTCTGCTGGTCGACGTACTCGAAGTGGACGGTGGTCGCCAGCCCCTCGGGGTTGACCCGTGCCTGCAGGGTCGCTTTGGTGTTGCGGAGGGTGCCCGCTTTGACTTTGCAGGGATCGGGGACGACGATCGGGCGGTTGTCTTCGGGCAGCTTCAGGTACTTGATGCCGGCCGCGCCGGCGTTGGCGAAGATGTCGCCGCCAGGGGTGTGGAGAGTGGCGAGACCGAAAACTTTCTCCGAAAACGAAAAGTAGCCGAAGCGATGAAGGCGGTTGCCGCCAGCGTCGTACTCGGTGATTACACGGCTGGCGAACCCTGGCACCGACTCCCGCTGGGCAGCAAAGAGGCGGTCAGAAGCATCAATCGCAAGTGCGTTGGTTTCGAGTTGGTCGAGCTCCCCGAGGAATTCTTCGTCATTGCCCGTGCCGTACTTACGAAGACCGATGCCTGCGCCTTCGACCCCGACGTAGGCGTTTTCGGTCGTATCGACCGCCAAGGAAGTCAGATTGGCGTTGGGTCCTTCGACCACCACAACCTCATCCACACAAGCACCCGTAAGGGGGTTGAACTTCTGGATCCGGTTGACGAAGCCGAATTCATTGCTGGCCCTATCGGCGACATACACCACGCCTCCCGGCCCCACCGCGATCGGACTGCCGCCCCTTCCGAATTGGCATTCGCCATTGCCTGAGGGCACCGGGAAGGCAAGGACCGGCGAGAGCGGTTCGGGATCGAACCGCTGCAGGCGCCGATTGGCGTCCATCACGTAGACGTCGTGACGGGTGGCGCTGCCGACGACGTTGTCGACCGCAATCCGGCTCGGGCTCGAGAACTGGCCGAGGCCCGATCCTGAAATTCCAGCCTGACAGGTAACAGTGCAGACCTGGAATTTTTCCTGGCCGTTGACCACTCCCCAGCCGAAAGCACTGACGAAGTCCCCATCGGCTTCGAAGACATTGATGCGGTGGGTGCCTTGGTCGGCGACGTAGACGCGGCCGGTTTCTTCGTCCACCGCGATCCCTTGGGGGTTGTTGCACTGTCCCGCTCCGGAGCCAGGGAGGCAAAAGTCCGCTGAGGCGCTTTTTGCGAAAACGAAGAGCGCAAAGAAGCCGATGAGGAAGGCTGCGGCAACAGTGCAACCGGCTGCCTGAGTCCAATCCGACCTACTCCTCATCGGTGATCCTTTCGGGCTTTGTGCACACCCGGAACGGTGAATCCGTACCGGGTGTGCACTAGGTCTCATGCGGTCGCCGTCCCTGTGCTATTCGGACGCAGTTACGGCCCAGGCGCCGTTCATGATGCAGAATGGTTCCTCTTCGGTGCCACAGCCGAAGTTGAGGTTCGTGCCTGCGGCGCCTACGCCTGGAGGGCTGGACTTTTCGCCGGCATTTTCTTCGTTTTCCCCGATCGTGATGTTGCTGACCAGACTCGCGCCCAGCGCAAACGCGGCATAGACGCAGAGTTTGCCCGGCACTGCGAGCGGCATGCCGTTTTCCCCGATCCCCGGACAGCCTTCAGCCGTTTTATCTTGGTTTTGCCCCACGTAAACGAGGGTGGGCGGTGGTACGACAGGAATGGAAAAGGAGATTGGGATCGGGACTGATCCGAACTGAGTACTGCGTCCAGTCCAAACACCGGTCTCGGTCATCCCTTCGGGAAGGACTTCGGTGAAGCCGCTTGCACCTTTAGCGCCTTTTTCGCCTTTCACGCCGTTGCAGACGAGAGCGGCCGGGCTCGCCGATTTGACTTCCACGCCGCCTTCTTTGCAGGGTGCTTTTTCGCCGCTGAAGGAAGCGGTGGTAACACTGGCGCCATTCGTTCCGTTTGAGCCGGTGTCCCCTTTGTCCCCCTTTGCGCCGGTGTCACCTTTGGCGCCAGCTGGACCGGCCGGGCCAGCGGGACCCTGTGGGCCTGCGGGGCCCGGTTTACCTGGTTTGCCCGGTTTACCTGGTTTGCCCCGTTTGGCTGAAGCGGTGGCCTTGCCGCTACCACCGTTGTCAGAAGCTGCGTAGGCGCCGCCCAACATGGCGAACACCAGGGCGATCACTGAGATCACGCCCGGGATGCCGAAGCGGTTGCGAAGTGGCGAGAGCATTGAAATCTCTTCCTCCTTGTCCCTGTCCCTGCATTTGGTACTACCCTGGCTATACCGTCTTCGTTCCCAACGAAAGACGCATAAGAATGTAAACACGCTGGTTCGATCTTGTCAAGATACGCACGTGGTATGAATGACTCTAGTGCGTGACTTGCAGGGACTTAGTGGGTAGAATTTATGCCTCGAAACCCGAAGAGTTCCCAGACAAACGGGCGCTCGAACCAGGTACGAGCGGTTCTACGCGGCCAGGCGCTTGGCGGTCTTCGCCGGCTCGACGAGCTTGAAGAAGGCGAGCACGTACGCGGCCAGGGGAACGGCGAGGTCCGGCAGATCCGCCGCCCGCCCCTGCAGCACCTCACTGGCGATCC
The DNA here is from genome assembly GCA_963698085.1 of uncultured Solirubrobacterales bacterium. GTDB lineage: Bacteria > Actinomycetota > Thermoleophilia > Solirubrobacterales > 70-9 > VRUE01. The sequence goes on along the minus strand of OY969122.1, from coordinate 2,152,334 downwards.
GCGAGGCGATGCCGCCGACGATCACACCCTCTACCTCAGGTGCAGGGATCGACTGCGGTGGCAAGTCCGGTGCGGCGGTACGCAACAGGGTGCCGTAGCGCCGCAGCCACTCGTGGTAGCGGAGGGCGATCTCCTCCCCCGCCGACGGCGCCTCGACGAATAGGAGGCGCGCCACCTCGGGCTCTGAAGCCAGGGCACCAAGGCCCGTCGCCAGCGAGCGCTCGACGCGCTCTTCGATCGTCGCTTCCGCATCACAAGATCGCACCAGGACGTCGAAGAGCTGTTGGTGGCCGGCCTCGTGGGCAGTCGCGAAGCACTCCTGCTTGTCGGCGAAGCTCTTGTAGAAGGCGTTGCGCGAAACGGCCGCGGCCTTGACGATGTCGGCGACCGACATCGCTTCGTAGCCACGCTCGGCGACGACTCGCGGCACCGCGGCGATCAGGCGCTCGCGCTGGTCGCGCAGCACCTCCTCGGGCGTCAGTGCATGGCGCCCGCGCGGAAGACGGCGTGGCGCGGCGGACTCGGATCTGGCGCTGGCCCTTGCCATGTTTAGAGTACGGAGAAGTCCGTTCTACGTACAGCATAGTTCTTAAATGCACCTCAGGTCAACGCTGGGCGCCGCTCGCCTGTCGCCACGAAGGCGAGAGGCCCGCTTTCGCGGGCCTCTCGGTGAGACGGTCTTTGATCTCGAGGAAGTCAGCCGAGGCTGGGACGCATCTGGCGCAGCCTCTTGACCCGCTCTTCGATCGGCGGGTGGGTGGAGAAGAGGCCCGCGATGCCGCCCGCCTTGAAGGGCTTGACGATGTAGAGCGGCTCGGCTGCCTGGTTGACCCGCATCGGGATCGCTTCCGCCCCCTGCTCGAGGCGCAGCAGGGCGCTGGCGAGCGACTCGGGGTTGCCGCAGATCGCGGCGCCCCCTGCGTCGGCGGCGTACTCGCGCTGGCGCGAGATCGAGAGCTGGATGATCGTCGCCGCGATCGGCGCCAAGAGGACCATCGCCAGCGAGGCGACGAGGCTGAGCGGCGACTCGTCGTCGCCGCCGAACCACATCATCATGTAGGCGAGGTAGGTGATCGCGGCGCCGATCGCCGCGGCGACCGACTGGATCAGGATGTCGCGGTGCTGGATGTGAGCGAGCTCGTGGGCGAGGACGCCGCGCAGCTCGTCCTCGGAGAGCAGTTTGGTGATCCCCTGCGTGACCGCCACCGCGGAGTTCTTCGGGTTGCGGCCGGTGGCGAAGGCGTTCGGCTGCTCCTGCGGGATCATGTAGAGGCGCGGCATCGGCAGGCCGGCGCGCGTCGTCAGTTCGCGCACGATCTGGTAGAGCCGCGGCGCTTCGGACTCGTCGATTGGCTTGGCGCCGCTCATTTTCAGCGCCAGCTTGTCGCTGAAGAAGTAGGAGCCGAGGTTGATCAGGAGGGCGATGCCGAGGAAGAGCGCCGCGGTGCTGGGCCCACCGATCAGGGCGCCGATCAGGACCAGCAGGCCCGAGAGGGACGCCAGCAGGATCGTCGTCCGCAGGGTCGCGCCCCAGGTGGATTGCTTCGTGGTCGTCATCGCATCGCTCCTGTTCGAGATTTGCGCAGCTTGTGAAGTATTGCCCCGAACGGCCGATCCGGCCATAGGTGCCAACCCCTATTCAGGCTCAGCCGACTACCCCAACTCGACGCCGTGCCGACCCAACCAGGCGTGCGTACCGCTGATGAGCTTCGGCAGCGCATCGCGGAAACGTTCAATCGCCTCGCGGACTTCCTCCGCGTCCACATCGGGTGACGCATGCTCGAGCCGGCCCTCGAGGACGTAGATCTCGTTCAAGAGCCCCGCCTGATCCTTGTTGAGGCAGCCATCCGCAACAAGAGCCTCGAAAACCTGATTGGCATGAGGGCGTCGATGGGGAACCAGGCCGAGCAGGCGTGCCCCGGCGCTCGCCTTGAGGATCTCGACGTAGGCATTGAGGACGGCAGAGTGATCGCCCGTCACGACCATCGTGCGGTTGGCATCGTGGGGCTCGGCGGATTCGAACGCCGCTCTCCACTCGCCGGGATCGAGCCGGCCGCCGAAGTTCTCGTCGATGGCCAAGTCGAGGGCCTTGCTGTGCTTGCCAATCGTCTCGATGAAACGCGCCAACCGGGCCTGCTCTATCCGCAGCGCCTTCGAGCCGATCGACGGCGGTTTTGAATCGTCAGCCACCGGTGAGCTCCGCGATCACCCCGGAGGCGACCTTCATCTGCCGGCGGTGGGCGCGTCGGGCGCGAGCGCGAACCGCGCGGCGACGTTCGCGCAGCTGGGTCCACTGGCAATCCCGGTCGACGAGGACGCGGCCCTCGTCGAGAACACGATCCAGAAGAAGCGGGGCGCCTGCCTCAACCCGCTCGAGACGAGCGACATCCACTCGGCGTCCGGCCATACCCTGAATGTGCGTACGCAAGCCCGAGACAGCGGTGTCGTCGGAGAGAGAGACGAGCAGATCCAGATCGGAACCCTCGTCCTCGTCGCCACGCGCCAACGAGCCATAGAGGACAGCCAGCCGAACCCCGCGCTCAATGCGGAGAGCGCGGCGAAGATCGGCCAGGAGCTGCCAGTGGGCGCGAAGGTACGCGTCCTCCCCCACCCCCAGACGCAACCGGCGTGGACCAGGGCGCCGGGCGCGGACAGTCCCCTGTGACACCGCACGACGAAGCGTGCGCTCGTCGGCGCCGAGGTCGTGGGCAAGCTCTTGGAGAGGACCCATACCGACATCATAAAGCCTGTATGTCCGTTACAAGCCTAAAACCGGTTCCGTCCAGCCGCGCTAACCTTGCTCCATGCGATTGAGGGGCTCAAGGGATTCCCGGTGACGACCCTGGTCATCGTCGTGCTCGCCGTCGTCGCGGCCGCGCTCGCCTTTCAGCTCGTCTCCGTGCTGCGCCGCCTGGCGCCGCTGGAGACGCTGATCGAGGAAATGGAGAAGGTCGACCTGAGCACGCCCGGGCCGCTGCCGACGTCGATCGACGGGGTCGGCGAGACCGAGGAGGTGGCGCGGATCGAGCTCGCCTTCCTGCGCATGATGCGCCGCCTGGAAGCGGAGCGGCGGCGGGCCGGCAGCGCCGCGCTGCGCGCCCAGGAGGAGGAGCGGGCGCGGGTCGCGCGCGACCTCCACGACGAGGTCAACCAATCGCTGACCGGCCTGCTGCTGCGGTTGGAGGCGGTGCGCGAGGCGGCCCCGCCGGAGCTGGAGCCGGAGCTCGCGGCAACCCGCTCGCTCGCCAACCAGGCGATGCAGGAGCTGCTCTCGCTCGCCCGCCAGCTCCGCCCCACCGCGCTCGACGACCTCGGCCTCGCCGCGGCGATCGCCGGTCAGCTCGAGGGGGTCGAGCGCTCCGGCCTGGTAGCTGAGCTGAGGACCGAGGGTGACTTCTCCGATCTCGACGACGACGTGCAGCTGGTCGTCTACCGCGTCGCCCAGGAGGCGCTGACCAACGCCGCCCGCCACAGCGAGGCCGGGCGGATCGCAGTGGGCCTGCGTCGCTCCAGCGTCGGGGTCGAACTAGAGGTCACCGATGACGGCAGCGGCTTCGCCTTCGAGCAGTCCGAGCGCGGCCTCGGGATCAGCGGCATGCGCGAGCGCGCTCTCCTGATCGGCGCCGAGCTGACGATCGAGTCGCGGCCGGGCGACGGCACCACCGTCCGGCTCTCGGCTCCGAGCTAACTCACCGCCCGTCGCGGAGGAGTCCGGCCAGCACCTCCCCCACCTGGCTCGGTTCCTCATTGATTTGCCGTTCCGACAACCTGATCACCTCATAGCCAAGGCGCTTGAACTCGAGATCCCTGCCGCGGTCATCTTGGAAGGCCTCTTCTCCACGGTGATAGATGTAGCTATCTGTTTCGACTATCAACTGTCGGCCTCGCCAGAGGAAGTCGACGAGATAGGAGCCGATGCCAACGTTGACTTCAGGCGTCGGCAAGCGGTGGCGACGGCACAGCTGCAGGAAGTCGAGCTCCAAGTCGCTGCGGGTTCGATCGTCCCCTGGTCCGGGACCGATTGCGCTCTGGTCGCCGATCGGCAGGCCCAGCACACCGGCCTGCCGGATGGCTTTTCGCAGTTCATGAGGTGGCACAGATCCCCGCCACCCCTGAGATGCAGCCCGGCGTAGATCGGCAATCGTCCGCCCCGGTGCCGTAACTGGGATCGCGTGGCGAAGCGTCACATCGGTCGGGATGAGCAGGTGGGAACGATGCACGCGAATGCCTCGGCGATTCATTCGGCCGCCGTCTCCCTTGACGATGACGTCGACTGGGTGATCCCTGGCCGGCAGGAGATTCCAGAGACAGGCGGCACTGCGATGGCTCACCGCCGCCCCCCAGTGTGCGAGCACGGAATCGCCCTCCTCGGCTCGCTTCCAGCCGACCGCGAGGACCGCGGCAAGCCAACGCCCCTCGTGCGACAGGGCCGAATGCCCCACCGCATAGACGCCTCGATGAATGCGGTGTAGTCGTCCCGCATCGACGTGGTTCCGCACTCCGCGCTCCCCGATCCCCAGCTCGTAAAGCTGCCAAACGGACACCACACCGTGTTGCCGAGCCGCGATTCTCGCGATCAACACATCGGCTCTGGCTACTTTCCGCCCCATATAGGGGGCTAAGTCGCCAGAGGCCCCGGTTTCTCCCCCCCGGCCCCCAGTTGGGAGACTGGGCGTGTGCGTGTACTGATTGCTGATGATCATGGGATCGTGCGCTCCGGGTTGCGACTGCTGCTCGAGCGACAACCGGACATCGAGGTGATCGGTGAGGCGGCGGATGGGGCCGAGGCGCGGGAGCTGGCGGTTCGCGAGCGTCCAGATCTGGCGATCCTCGACGTGAAGATGCCGAAGCTGACCGGCTTGCAGGCGACGCGCGAGATCAAGGCGCAGGCGCCGGAGGTGAACGTGCTGATCCTCTCGATGCACGACGACGAACGCTATGTGGCGGAGGCACTGAAAGCGGGGGCTTCGGCCTATGTGGTGAAGACGCAGGCTGATACCGACCTGGTGGCAGCAATCCGGGCTGTGGAGCGGGGAGAGTCGTTTCCCGCACCGGAGGCACAGACCCAGTTGACCCCGCGCGAGGAGGAGATCGTCAAGCTCGTCGCCGAGGCGAACACGACGAAGGAGATCGCGGCGATCCTCCACCTCTCCGAGAAGACGGTCGAGAACCACCGCGCGAACGCGATGCGCAAGCTGGGAATGCGCGACCGGGTCGAGCTGGTCCGCTACGCGATCCGGCGCGGCCTGATCGAGCCCTAGAGCCTTTCTCAAAACGCCGGTCCGCCGCCGCCAGGCGTGCGCGAGGATTTTGAGACAGGCTCGTAGCCGAGCGGCTCGGTTTGCTTGACTGAGGAGCCAGTCCCGATGTCCAGTCCTCAAGACTTCCGCGAGAAACGCTGGCTGGCGCTGGTCCTGCTCTGCTCGGCGCAGTTCGTCGTCGTCCTCGACGCCTCGATCGTCAACGTCGCGCTGCCCTCGATCGGCACCGCGCTCGACTTCTCCCAGGAGAACCTGCCCTGGGTCGTCAACGCCTACGTGCTCACCTTCGGCGGCTTCCTCCTGCTCGGCGGCCGCACGGCCGACCTGCTCGGGAGGCGACGCGTCTTCATGGCGGGCCTGCTGCTCGTCGCCGTCGCCTCGCTCGCCGCCGGCTTCGCCGCGACCGAAGGGCAGCTGATCGCGGCGCGGGCGGCGCAGGGCCTCGGCGCGGCGATCATCTCGCCGGCGGCGCTCTCGATCGTCACCACCACCTTCAGCGACGGCGCCGAGCGCAATAAGGCGCTCGGGGTCTGGGGCGCGGTCGCCGGCTCCGGCGGTGCCGCCGGCGTACTGCTCGGCGGCATCCTCACCGACGGCCTCGGCTGGGAGTGGGTGCTCTGGGTAAACGTGCCCGTCGCCCTGATCGCCCTCGCCCTCTCCCCCAGGCTGATCGCCGAGAGCCGCGCCGAACACGAGACCCGTGCCTTCGACGTCGCCGGCGCGGTCACGGTGACGGCGGCGCTCTCGATCCTCGTCTACGCCGTCATCGACGCCACCGACGTGGGCTGGGGATCGAGCCAGACGATCGGCCTGCTCGCCCTCTCCGCCGCCCTGCTCGCGGCCTTCGTCGCGATCGAGCTGCGCACGGCCAAGCCGCTGGTGCCGTTCTCGATCTTCCGGATCAGGACCCTGACCGGTGCCAACGTCGTCGGCCTCCTGGTCGGCGCCTCGCTCTTCTCGATGTTCTTCTTCATCTCCTTATATATGCAGCAGGTGCTCGGCTACAGCGCGATCCACGCCGGCCTCTCCTACCTGCCGCTGGCGGTGACGATCATGGCGACGGCGGCGATCGCCTCCCAGCTCGTGACCAAGGTCGGCTACAAGCCGGTGCTCGCCGCAGGAATGCTCTTCATCGTCATCGGCCTGGTCTGGTTCAGCCGCATCTCGGTCGGCGGCGGCTTCACCACCGACATCCTCGGGCCCTCGCTGTTCGCCGCCGCCGGGCTCGGCTTCGCCTTCGTGACGACGACGATCGCCGCTGTCTCCGGGGTCGAGGAGACCGAGGCGGGCCTGGCCAGCGGCCTGATCAACACCTCGCAGCAGATCGGCGGTGCACTTGGGCTCGCGGTGCTCTCGACGATCGCGACCTCGCACACCGAGGACCTGCTCTCGAGCGGGGGGACGAATCCAGTCGACGCGCTCAACGACGGCTTCCAGACCGCCTTCCTCGGCGGCGCCGCGATCGCCGCGCTCGGCTTCGTGCTGACCCTCCTCCTGATCAGCAACCGCGACAGCCGGGCGCACGTCGAGCTCGGCAGGGCAGCGGCGGAGGGCGAGGGACAGGAGGCGACCGAGCCCGCGTCCGCATAACCGACCGCTTCAGTAGGATTTAGGTCGATGCTGTTCTCGACGAAAGCGGAGTACGGAGTTCGCCTGATGGTGGAGCTGGGCCGCCAGCCGGGGTCCGCCCCGGTCTCGCTCAGCGCCGTCGCCGAGGCGGAGCGGCTGCCGCTCTCCTATCTCGAGCACCTGGTCGCGAAACTGCGCAAGGCCGGGCTGGTCAGCTCGACTCGCGGCGCCCACGGCGGCTACCGGCTCGCCCAGCCGGCCGAGGCGATCACCCTCGACGAAGTGGTCGAGGCGCTGGAAGGACAGATCGCGCCGATGGAGTGCTTTCACGAGACGCCGGAGGGCAAGGTCCTCTGCTCGCACGAGAACGACGGCGATCGGGCCTGCGCGACGAAGCTGCTCTGGACCCGCGTCCAGGGCGGCGTCACCAAGGCGCTCGCCGGCACGACGCTGGCCGAGCTGGTCGAGTTCTCGGGCGGTGCGGACCGCGCCGAGAAGACGCCGGTCGGCAGCGCCGCTTAACCCACCACTACTGCAACACGAACGGAGCGAAATTGGCTGAGCTGGAGATACGCAACCTGCACGTGAGCGTCGAGGACAAGCAGATCCTCCGCGGGCTCGACCTCGACGTCGAGAAGGGCAAGGTGCACGCCCTGATGGGGCCGAACGGCTCCGGCAAGTCGACGCTGGCCAACGCGATCATGGGCCATCCCGCGCTGGAGGTGACGGAGGGCTCGATCGTCTTCAAGGGCGAGGACATGACCGAGGCCGACCCCGACGAGCGCTCGCGCGCCGGTCTCTTCATGGCCTTCCAGTACCCGGTCGCGATCCCCGGCGTCTCGGTCAGCAAGTACCTGCGGATGATCCTCAACGCCCGCCGCGAGGCGCGCGGCGAAGGCGAGATCAAGATCAAAGAGTTCGCCAAGGTCGCCCAGGAGGCGATGGAGCTGGCGAACATCCCGAAAGATTTCTCCAGCCGCTACCTCAACGACGGCTTCTCCGGCGGCGAGAAGAAGCGGATGGAGCTGCTGCAGCTGGCGCTGCTGCGGCCCGAGATCGCGGTGCTCGACGAGACCGACTCCGGCCTCGACATCGACGCGCTGCGGGTCGTCGCCGACGGCGTCAACACCTTCGCCGGCCCCGACATGGGCGTGCTGATCATCACCCACTACCAGCGCATCCTGCACATGGTCAAGCCCGACTCGGTCCACGTGATGTTCGAGGGCCGGATCGTCAAAGAGGGCGGTCCCGAGCTGGTCACCCAGCTCGAGGAGAAGGGCTATGGCTGGATTCGCGAGGAGGTAGAGGCCGGCGCCAGCGCCTAGCCTCGCGACGATGGAGCCGACGACGACCACACCTACGACGTCGGCCTTCCCGATCGAGAAGGTCCGCGCCTCCTTCCCGGCGCTGGAGCGCGAGGTCAACGGCCTCCCGGTCGCCTACCTCGACAGCGGCGCCAGCGCCCAGCGGGTGCTGGCCTCGATCCAAGCCGTCGACCGCTACGAGCGCACCCACCACTCCAACGTCCACCGCGGCTCGCACACGCTCTCGGCTGAGGCGACCGCGGCCTACGAGGGGGCGCGGGCGACGGTCGCCGACCACCTCGGCGCCGCCGACCGCCGCGAGGTTGTCTTCGTCCGCAACGCGACCGAGGCGATCAACCTGGTGGCACGGGCCTGGGGCGACGCCAACGTCGGCGCCGGCGACCGCGTCGTGCTGACCGAGATGGAGCACCACTCCAACGTCGTTCCCTGGCAGCAGCTCGCCGAGCGGGCTGGTGCCGAGGTCGATTGGGTGCCGGTCGGAGAGGACGGCCTGCTCGACATGGACGCTTACGCGGCGCTGCTCGAGCGCGGACCGAAGCTGGTCGCCGTCACCCACGTCTCCAACGTGCTCGGCACCGAGAACCCGGTCGCCGAGATCGCCCGCCTCGCCCACGACGCCGGTGCCCTGGTGCTCGCTGACGGCGCCCAGGCGGCGCCGAAGCTGCCGCTCGACATGGCGGCGCTCGGGGTCGACTTCTACGCGGTCACCGGCCACAAGCTCTACGCGCCGACGGGGATCGGGACGCTCTGGGCCAAGCTCGACCTGCTGCGTCAGATGCCGCCCTTTCTCGGCGGCGGTTCGATGATCCGCAAGGTGACCACGGCGGGGACGACCTACGCCGACCCGCCCGCCCGCTTCGAGGCCGGCACGCCGGCGATCGCGCAGGCGATCGGGATGGCCTCGGCGCTGCGCTGGCTCGACGCCCTCGGCATGGAGACGATCCGCGAGCACGAGCGTGAGATCACCGACTACGCGCTCGCGAGCCTCGCCGAGGTGCCGGGACTGCGGATCTTCGGACCGCCCCGTGGGCCAGAGCGGCTCGGGCCGGTCTCCTTCGAGCTAGAGGGGGTCCACGCCCACGACGTCTCGGAGATCCTCGACCGCCACGGCATCGCCGTCCGCGCCGGCCATCACTGCGCGCAGCCGCTGATGGACCGCCTCGGCATCGCCGCCACCGCCCGGGCCAGCTTCGGCGTCTACACCACGCCGGCGGAGATCGACCGCCTGGTCGAGGGTCTCGACGACGCCCGCCGCGTCTTCGCCGGCTAGCCGCTCCCCTTCAGTTCCGCCGGCTCGTATTCATCGTGTCGGCGCCACCATTTGTATGGAGGGCCCTGAGGGCGACCGGGCGGCGTGTCCTCCCACTCCTCCTGACGGCCGAGCGGCGTCAGGTCGAGAAAGGTCCAGACGCTGCCCAGCATCTCGACTCCACGACTGCTGGTCGCGTAGGTGAGGAAGACGCGGTCACCGTCGCGCAGGAAGACGTCGAGGGCGAAGTATTCGGTCGTCCCGCAGGCCTCCTGGAAGTCCTCGCCGACCACGGTGTACCAGGGGACGGTCCAGCCCATCCGCTCCTTGTACGCCTCAATTTTCGCCTGGGGAGCACGGGAGACGAGGGCGAACGAAGTATCGCGGGCGTTGAGGTGGGCGAGCTCACTGATCTGGTCGGTGAACATCGTGCAGCCACCGCAGGGATTCCCGTCCGGCGGGAACCAGAAGTGGTAGACGATCAGCTGACGCCGCCCATCAAAGAGGTCGGTGAAGGTGAGCCTCCCCTCCGGCCCCTCGAACTCGTAGTCAGCCGAGAACTCCATCATCGGCTGGCGGCGGCGCTCCGCGGCCAGCGCGTCGCTTGCCCGGGTTGCCTCCTTCTCCTTGGCCAGCAAAGCCTCGTGGGAGCGCTGCCACTCCTCCTCGCTGACGATCTGCGGTAGATCCATGGTGCCTCCTTTGTGGCCTGACTCAGCGCGAGTTAGGGCGTTACTTGGGTCATGATCGTTGAATGCTGTGAGAAAAGTCACTCGAATAGTGCGTATGGACGTTTGGCCCTTGAGGGCTAAGACTTGCCTCAGCACTCAAAACGACAAGACTGCTGAGCGCTAACTGCCTTACATAGATAGCGCCCGGCAGACCATACGCCCCAGACGACGGACACATCCGCCGCCCGGGGCCTCGGCAGAGGAGGCGCAGCTCCCATGCACGACGACCTAAGCTCCCCGCGCGGGGCGGGGTTAAAACCCATACCGTCACCACGGGCCACGAAGTGAACGAAGGCACAGTCCCAGACGGGTTCTGGCCGGCGCTCGCAGCGCACCTCCTCCACCCGGTGCAGCTGCAGATCATCGAAGCACTTGCCTGGATCGACCGACCGCTCTCAGCCTCCGAGCTGGTCAAGGTCTTCGGTGGAGAACAGCGCCTCTCGGCGGTCGCCTACCACGTCCGGCGCCTGGCAGACGTCGGCGCGCTGAGACAGGCCGAGCAGCGGCAGCCAACCCGTGGCTCGCTCGAATGGCTCTACCGGCTCGACCTGGCGAGCGGGCGAGCGGAACCGCTGCGCTAGCCTCGCTGCATGGACGAGCTGTACCGCGAGCAGATCCTCGAGCACTACAAGCGGCCGCACAATTTCGGCCGGTTGGAGAACGCCGACCTCGAGTTCGAGGACACGAACCCCTTCTGCGGCGACGAGCAGCGCGTGATGATCCGCCTCGACGAAGAGGGTCGGGTCGCGGAGATCACCTTCGAGGGTCAGGGCTGCGCGATCTCCACCGCGGCGACCTCGCTGCTCACCGATGAGCTCGTCGGAAAGACGCGCGAGGAACTGCTGGCGTTGCCGAAAGAGGAGGTCCTCGACCTGCTCGGGATCGAAGATCTCGGCGACGCGGATGAAGTGCGCAATGCTCGGCCTCAAGGTGGTCAAGAGCGCCAGCCTCGGTAAGCCGGCCGAATGGGAGGACGAGGGCGAGGTCGGCGACCCAAGCGAAGCTGCCGCCGACCTCGGCTCCGCATAAAGGGACGTGCCGGTGCGTAGAGGTCCATATGGACCTCTACGCACCGGCACGTCGGCTAGGCGCTGGCCTGCGCTTCTGGGCTCAGGGCGATTACTGCGAAGCTGGCGCCGAAGGGGTCGGTGAGGATCGCGAAGCGTCCGGCCGGGACTTCCATCGGTTCGACCATCACGCTGCCACCGGCCCCCGTTGCCTGCTCGATCGTCGCGTCGGTGTCCTCGACGGCGAAGTAGACCTGCCAGTGGGCCGGGACCTGCTCGGGGACGCCGCGCGCCGCCATGTCGAGCATCCCGCCGACCATGTCGTCAACCACCTTCAGCGTGGTGTAGGTCCCCATCTCCCCCATGTCGTTGTCTTCGAAGTCCCAGCCGAAGACTGCCCCGTAGAAAGCTTTGGCGGCCTCGGGGTCGCGCGTGTTGAGCTCGTTCCAAGAGAGGGCGCCCGGCTCGGTGACGATTTCGGCGCCGATGAACGTGCCGGGCTGCCAGATCCCGAAGACGGCGCCGGTCGGATCGGCGAAGACCGCCATCCGGCCGAGGTCCATGACGTCCATCGGCTCGGCGATGACGGTCCCACCGGCCTCGGTCACCTTGGCGGCCGTCGCCTCCGCATCCTCGACCGAGACGTAGCTACTCCAGGCCGGCGGCTGGCCCTCCTGCATCAGCGGCATCACCCCGGCGACCGGCTTGCCACGCAGCATCGCCTGGCGGTAGCCGCCGGTCTGCTCAGCATTCTCGGACTCGGGAACCTCCCAGCCGAAGAGGCCGCCGTAGAAAGCGTTGGCCGCCTCGATGTCAGGGGTCCCGAGGTCGACCCAGCACGGGGTCCCTGGCGCGTAACTGGTCCGCTCGCTCATTTGCGTCTCCATTCGTCGAAGGCTCGTTCGACCGATCCTCTCACGTCGCTAAAATCCGACCCAGGAAGTAGGATTAAGTCTCAACCCGCACGAGCGCGCGGGAAGCGTCTGCAGAAGGACTCCTCTTGACCGACACTGCTGGAACCACAATTCCCGTATGCCCGCTCGCCGAGCTGCAGCCCGGCGGAATGCGCCTGGTCGAGCACGACGGGCTGAAGATCGGGGTCTTCAACTGTGACGGGACGCTGTACGCGATCGAGGATCGCTGCTCCCACGACGACGGGCCGCTCGCCGAGGGAGAGTTCGACACCGCCACCTGCACCGTCGAGTGCCCCCGCCACGGCTCGCTCTTCGACCTGACCACCGGCAGGCCGAAGACGCTCCCCGCCTATGCTCCGGTGCGGACGTTCACGGCGGCCGTCGTGGACGACACCATCGTCTTGGAGGTCTGATCATGGCAACGCCAGAGGCAGTCGCAGAGAAAAGAGAGCTTGCCGGGATCAACGCCGACTACAAGGAGAAGTTCGGCTTCCACGATCCCGAGAGCGGCTACGCCTACAAAGCGCCGAAGGGTCTCTCGCGCGAGGTGGTCGAATCGATCTCCGAGTACAAGGACGAGCCGCAGTGGATGCGCGACTTCCGGCTGAAGGCGCTGGAACATTTCTACTCCCGGCCGACCCCGACCTGGGGCGGCAACCTCGGCCAGATCGACTTCGACGACATCCACTACTTCGTCCGCGCCTCGGAAAAGAACAGCCGCGACTGGAGCGAGGTCCCGGACGACATCAAAAACACCTTCGACCGGCTCGGCATCCCCGAGGCGGAGCGCAAATTCCTCTCCGGGGTTGGTGCCCAGTACGAGTCGGAGGTCGTCTACCACCAGGTCAACGAGAAGCTCGAGGCCCAGGGCGTGATCTTCACCGACATGGACACGGCGCTGCGCGAGCACGAGGACCTCGTCCGCGAGTACTGGGCGACGATCATTCCGCCCAACGACAACAAACTGGCGGCGCTCAACTCGGCCGTCTGGTCGGGCGGCTCCTTCGTCTACGTGCCGGCTGGGGTCAAGGTGGAGATGCCGCTGCAGGCCTACTTCCGAATCAACACCGAGAACATGGGCCAATTCGAGCGGACGCTGATCATCGCCGAGGAGGGCTCCGACGTCCACTACATCGAGGGCTGCACGGCGCCGGTCTACTCGACCGACTCGCTGCACTCTGCGGTGGTCGAGATCGTCGCCAAGCCGAGCTCGCGGGTCCGCTACACGACCGTGCAGAACTGGTCGCAGAACGTCTTCAACCTGGTCACCAAGCGCGCCGTCGCCCACGAGAAGGCGACGATGGAGTGGGTCGACTGCAACCTCGGCTCGAAACTGACGATGAAGTACCCGTCGATCTACCTGCTCGGGCCCGAAGCGCACGGCGAGATCCTCTCGATCGCCTTCGCCGGAGACGGACAGCATCAGGATGCCGGCGGCAAGATCATCCACGCGGCGCCGCGAACCTCGTCTTCGATCTTCTCCAAGTCGATCTCGAAGGACGGCGGGCGGGCGACCTACCGAGGACTGCTCGAAGTCGCCGACGGCGCTACCGAGTCGCGCTCGAAGGTCGTCTGCGACGCGCTGCTGCTCGACGAGGACTCGCGCTCGGACACCTACCCGACGATCCGGATCGGCGAGAACGACGCCGACGTCGGCCACGAGGCGACCGTCTCGAAAATCGGCGACGAGCAGATCTTCTACCTGCAGAGCCACGGGCTCGACGAGGAGGAGGCCTCGAAGATGATCGTCAACGGCTTCATCGAGCCGGTCACCAAAGAGCTGCCGATGGAGTACGCGGTCGAGCTCAACCGCCTGATCGAGCTGCAGATGGAGGGCTCGATTGGCTGAGCTGGCGACCGAGCCGAGCTGGTTGGACGAGAGGCGCCAGCGGGGCGCCTCTCTCACGCAGAGCCTCCCCCTTCCCGACCAGAAGGCGAAGGGCTGGGAATTCACCGACCTCGCCACGCTCGACCTTGACGCCTACGCGGAGACGACGCCGAGCGCTGCGATCGAGGGCAGCGAGGGGGCCACCGTGCTGCCGCTCAGGGTCGCGCTGGAGAGCCACGGCGAGCTGCTGCGCGAGCGGCTCGGCTCGCTGGTCCCGGCTGAGGACCCTTTCGTCGCCCGCAACGAGGCCGGTTGGCGCGACGGCGTCCTGATCCACGTGCCGGCCGGGGTCAAGGTCGCCGAGCCGATCCGGATCGAGCTGCCGCTCGACGAGGAGGGCGCGGCGGTCTACTGGCGCACGCTGGTCGTGGTCGAGGAGGGCGCCGAGGCCGAGATTTGGGAGCACTGTGGGTCGGCCGGCGACGAGACCGACGCGCTGCTCAACTCGGTGGTCGAGCTTCACGTCGGCCAGGCCGCGACTCTGCGCTACGTCAGCACCCAGGACATCTCCGAGCGTGCCTGGATCTTCTCCAGCCAGCGGGCGCAGGTGGAGCGCGACGGTCGCCTCGACTGGACCGCGCTTGGCTTCGGCTCGGCGCGCGGCAAGGTGCGGATGGAGACCAAGCTCGCCGGGCAGGGCTCAGAGGCACGGGTGACCGGTGGCTACGCGGGTGGCGCGGGGCAGCACCTCGACTACGACACCACCCAGGAGCACGCGGCGCCCAATACCAATTCAGACCTTGCTTTCCGCGGCGTGCTCGCCGCCGGCGCAACCGCGGTCTGGCGCGGCATGATCCGCGTCGACCCCGGCGCCCAGGGGACCGACGCCTTCCAGGAGAGCCGCAACCTGCTGCTCTCCCCCGACGCCCACGCCGACGCGATCCCCGGCCTCGAGATCGAAGCCGACGACGTCCGCTGCACCCACGCCGCGGCGATCGCCCAGATCGATCGCGACCAGCTCTTCTACCTAACCTCGCGCGGGCTCGATCCGGCGGCGGCCAAGCAGCTGATAATCGAGGGCTTCCTCGAGTCGCTGGTCGAGCGCCTCGCCGAGGGGTCGGTGCGCGACGAGATCTCCGCCGCGCTCGAGCGCCGGCTCGGCGAGATTCTGTAGCGGGCCCTAAGCGAAGAGCTGAACCGTGTCCGCGTCGCGCGCGGTCGCGCCGAACAGGACCCGGTGCATGTCGCCGACGATCGCTCGGGCGAGCCGTCCGTCGCCCCCGAGCTCCAGCGAAGTCATGTCGCCGTCGATCAGCGCCCCGAGCCAAGCCGCCACCGGACCCGATGCCCATGCCTCGACACTCCCCTCCAGGCGAGAGCTGCAGGCAGTCAAGGCCCCCTCCTGGAGCTCGGTCAGGGCACCGGCCAGGCGCTTCCCGTCCCCTTTGGGGAGCTCGACCGCAAACCGGCATCGCCCCGAGAGGTCACGGCTGAGCTTGAGCATCGGCATCGCGAGCAGGAAAACAGCCTCGACGTCGATCGCGGCAAGCGGCCCGACGTCCTCGACAGGGTGACGCTGCTCCCAGCGGATGGCCGCCAAAAGCGGCGCAACACCGTGGCGAAGCCAGGCGGTCACCGCATAGGGGATTTCCCGGCCCCGATCCACGCACGCCTCCACCTGGCCGCAGAGACGCATCGCCGCAATGCGACGTTCCAGCGACGGGTAGTTGAAAGTGACGATCAGGCTGTCCAGGTCGGCTATGGAGAGAGGCTTGGCGGCTAGCGCGCGGAGCAGCGTGGCGGACCAGCCCTCGGCCAGAGCTCCGATCGCCGCCTTGGCGCCCTCCCCTCCGAGGGGACAGTGGGTGGTCGGCGATTCGCCCAACCAGCGCTCCAGGGCTTCAGCGACGAAGAGCAGCTCTTCTCCGGCCGGCGTCAGCTCGTAGGCGGAAACGCGGGGAAAGTCAAGGCTTCGCTGGGCGATCACGCCGGCGGCGATCAGATCCCTGAGCCTGGTGCGAAGCGTCGATCTCGGGGAGCCGCCGCGGCTCTGCAGCTCGGCCAGGCTGCTCGATCCTTCGGCAAGGGCGCGCAGCACGAAGGGATTGGGCGGTGTTCCAAGCAGCGAAAGCGCTTGGGTGCCAGCTCTCTCCTTGATCCCCCTTCGATTGGGCATAACGGTTATCAAGTATTTCTATTTATATCAAGTATCTATGGGTAATCATCTTCCGCGAACCATCCGCAGGGCTGCCCCGCCTGAAGCGATTCGCTCAGCGTTTGCAGCTGGCCTGGAGTAGCGGCAGGGCGTTGCGGACCTTGCCGCTGTGGCCGGTGAAGCGCGCCCTGGCCCGCGACTTACCAGCGCAAAGGTTGCGACTGTTGACGATCAGGCCCTTCCCGCCGCCCTGCATGCGCAACACCACTTTGGAGAGGGGCGCGTCAGGAGCGGCGGCGATCGTCGCGCGGATACCGCCGCGGATGGAGTCGATGCGGGTAGCCACCTCGATGTCGACCAGCCCGTGCAGGTCAAAGACGAGATCGGGGAGGTCGTGGTCGGAGGACCGTAGATAGACCGGCCCTTCTAGCGGCTCTTCCAGCAAGGGCGTCCAAGCCCTGATGAACCCGTACCGCGCACCCTTGGGACAGTTTTCGGCCGCGAACTGCACCCTGGTGCAGATCGTGCGGATGTGTCCCTGGTCGAGGAATGCCGAGCGCGGCAAGCGCACGATCAACCCCTCGATGTTCGCATCGCCAACTCGGGGTCGATAGACCGCATGCAAGGCCGGGTGGGCGCCCCTGCGAGTGCCTCCCTTTAGGCGCAGGGCGAGCCGCGGCTTGAAACCCAAGCGCAGGCAGTTGGCCGCCTGGTAGCGAGCTTCACGAGCAACCGCGATGTCGTCGGCGGGGTCAAAGACGTTCAGGTAGCTACCGAAGAGAGTCGCCCCGGCGCTCGATTCGTCGCACGAGGTCGGATTGAGCGTGAAGTTAGGTCGATCGACGTGGACGCGTAGGTCCCGGACCTTCAGCACGATCCCCTTGAGGATGTGCGGGATCGGATCCGAGTTTGCGCCGTCGACTTCGACTTCAGCCGTTTTCGGGTTGAGCGACAGCGCCAACCTGACGACGACCGTGCCCGCATCAAAGGGGCCGGCCACCGCCGGCGTGATCGCGATCACGCTCAGCGGATCGCCTTTGTAGGGGCCACCCAGGTAGATCCGCCCCGGCACATAGGTGAGCGCTCCCCCGACTCCGGCGCCAGCCAGGGTGCGACCGATTAGCGAGCTGCCGGGGCAGCTCGGCGCCGCCAGCTCCTCGCGGCCAGTCTTCGCCTTGGCAGCGGCGATCGCCCCGTCGGGGCATTTGCCCACTCCGACGAGCGAGCCGAGCACGCCGGGGGCAGGATCGAGGAGAACTTGGTCATGTCCTGATCTCCGTCATTACGGGTCAGGCGCATATCGAAAGGACTGAAGGAACCGGCGTTGTTGTTTACCGAGCCCGCCTCGAAACCGGGATTGAAGGAGGGCACACCGCCCGCGGGACATGGGCCGCCGCCGATCCCCCTGGTGATCTGCAAGGAGGCGGTCTTCGTCAGCACTTCGTCCGGCCTTGCCCACGGCGTGAGTTCCGCTTTCGTCAGGTAGGAACCGCAGCTGGCCGGGCTGACCAGTGGGGCCCGCTGCCCTTCACGAAAGTGGAAGAGGAAGTGGCTGAAGGGCTGCTGGGGGATATTTTCGACCGTCGTCACAAGCTGCCCGGTTAACGGATCGGGCTCGACTCGGGCGGGCAGCTTGATCAAGACACCGAGATTGGGGTTCTTCAAGACGATGTAGAAGGCGATCAGGGCGTCGAAGGGGTTCTCGGCTCCAGGCTGAGGCGTCGCCGGATCGTCCTGCTGGGCGAGGAAGACGGAGCCATCCACTGCCTCGCCCACAATCGGCGTCTCGAGGTGGACGGTGCCGATCTTGGAGGCGTTGGGACAGCCCTCTCCCGGCGCGGCGGCAAGAGTTTCGCGACCCAGGTCAGCCGGCGTGCAGACACCCAGGCCTTCGCCGATCGAGGGGTTGATCGTGATCCCCTCGGGCAGGGTCACAACCGCCTTCTTGATCGCCGATTGAGCTTCCCCGTCTGGGTTAATCAGCCCTTTCTGGTCGAAGTCGAGGCTGAAGTCGAGACCGGAACCGGTCTCGGCGGAATCCGTGCTGGTCCGCGATTCGATCGTCGGCGAGAAGCCAAGTTTGCCGCAGCCGGTGAAGCCTTCTGGGTTGGGCGGGGTCGCATCGTCGTGGGTGAGGACGCTGCCGCTGAGCCAATTCTGGTCGCTGAGGTCCGCTTCGCCGTTGGCGAGACGAGCCGCGGGAGTCTGCCAGGAGTCAGCGTGGAAGACGGTCGTCGCCGGGCCCGCGCAGCTCGTCGGCAGGGTCAGCAACGGGGTTTTCGGCGCCAGCGCGCTCACCGGGCAGCTGTCTGCGTCCTGCGGGAACTCGAACTCGGGTGCATCCCCTTCGAAAAAGATGAATTTCGGGGCGCAACCGCCGCGGAGATTGTTGTGCCCGGGGTCGGTCGGGGTGCCCCAGAGCTGCACGACCGAGCCGAACACATGCACGATCTGCGGCACGTTCACGGCGTCGGCGACGATGTTGTAGTCGCCGCCCTCCTTCAAGGCCACGTCGACGAAGGCCGAGACGCTTAGGACCCTGAAGACGAGCCTTGCCGCCACACCGGGTGGGGGCTCGAGGTTCCATATCGGGCTGCCTTCCCAGTTGGGTGGTTCGAGAACCGACTGCGCAGCGACGCCGACCACGGTGTCATCCGAGCACCCGACGTTGCCACTGACAGCCGACTCGAGGTAATCGGCCATCGGGCACTGCGGTAACGTGGCGTTGCCGGTGAGGCCGGGAAGAAGCTCAGCGATCAGGTCCTTTAGTTCCTCCTCGGGGAAGAATTCGCCGGGAGCCTCTTCGCTGTATTCGACGCCCACCCGCGTGGTCATCGCGAAGGGGTGCGAGCCGGCCTGGGTGACCGGGGTGCCGTCCTCTTTGGCGAAGGCGATGTCGAAGCTCCTGAGGCTGAGTTTCGCCTGGGCCGGCGCCGTCACGAGCGCGGCGACGAGCAGAGCGGCAGCGGCGGTGAGGATCGGGAGCAGTCGGGCATGACCGTTCATCGCCCCGCCCCTTTCCTGGCACGCTTACAGCGTTTGGCGCGCGTGCGTTTGGCTTTCTGCCTTGCCTTGCCTTGGCGGCCGCGGCGCCCCACCCTGCACTTGCGGCGCTGCTTGCGGACAACCGGATCGCCGGCACCCCGGAAGGCGGCGCTCGCCGGCGTCGTGACACCGGGTGCCGCCGGGGGACTCTGGCAGGCGTCGCCAAGGCACGGCGTCGGCGAAGCGGGAGGCGGCGGGTAGCCGCCGCCGACGCGAGCATCGTAGATGTCGAGCAGCCCCGGGTCCCTGGGGTCGATGCTGCTCTCGGTCCTGATGAAGACGTCGTTGCCGCTCGGCGTAGCGTCGACAAATTCTGCGTCCGCCAAGCTCTGCCCGGTCGAGATCAAGCTAACGCATCCATTGTTGATCTCCGCATAGCCGGGACCGCCGACTTTGCAGGTTCCGGTACCCGGCGCCGACCACTGGTAGACGTCCTGCTTGCCGTTGGTGTCCTGCGGGGCCAGCGCGTCGAAGCCGTGGAAGAAGACGCGATTGCCGTCCTCGGACAGGGCGCGCGAGGCGTGCAGGGAGTTTTCCCAGGTCGGCAACCAGGCGGCGGTCCAAAATTCGACGCCGTCGCCGAAGTCAGTTTCGTGCCTCACGTTGTACGGTCGCTCGAGGGGTCGTCCGACGGGGCGCGCACCGCTCGGATTGCAGGAGACGCAGGTCAGGTCGTCGGCGTCGGCGTCGTAGACGTAGACCTCGAAGTCGGCTTTGCCGGTGACCGCGTCGGTGTTGTCGTAGCCGGTCAGGCTGCGGGTCGACATAAAAGCGATGTGGCGACCGTCGGCGCTCACCCTGCTGCTACGCATGGCTGGCCGCCAGTCGACGATGTTGGGGGCGATATCGTTCTGTTCGATCCCAGCGACTTCGGCCGTGTCCGCTCCGGCCAGCGTCGCGATGAGGGTCATCGTTCCTTCCTGCTCGAGGTAGAGGTTGGGCTCGCCCGCAGCAGCTCCGGGTGCAAGGTCTTCCTTGGAGACGAAGTAGAGATGGGAGAGATCGTCGCTTCCGCCAGCGACGCCCCTAACTTCGCCCGCGATCGGCGTCCTCGTTTGCGTGTCGACGTCAAATTCATAGAGTTCCTGTAGGGCATCGCTCGGAACGGGTTCGCTGTAAATCGCGGTCGATCCATCGGCGCTTGCCCGCCAGAAGGTTGCCTCCGACCCTGCCGAGACCTGAACGGTCGTCGTGCCGTCGATGCGGACGTAGAGAGTTCCGGTCTTGTTGAAGGGACTGATATCCGGAGTCGAGTGCCAGAAGATCCGCGATCCGTCGTCGGAGATCGCGTGCTCGAGCTGCATGCCGCCGTGCCAACTTCCGGTGGCGCCAGCTCCGGCAAGCGAAGAGTCCGGATCGGCTTCGCCGCCAGGCAGGATGCTGACCAGATGAGGCGCACCACCGAAGTAGTCATAGAGCTCCGAGTTACCGTTCCCGGCGGCGTCAGGAGTCAGCCCACCTGAGACCGCGAAGAGGACATGGCTGCCATCGGGGGTATGGCCTGAGACGGTCGGATAGCTATCCGTTTTAACGTTGACCGGTTCACCCATGGTCAACGCATGGAGGCTTCCATCGAGGTTGTCCCGCCCGTAGAGGTTCGGGAGGCTTTCCTCGAGCCCACCCGGGGCGAGCGGGAACCTGCTTATCTCCGTGAACCAGGATTGTGAGAGATCGTCGGTAAAGGCTTTGAACTGAACGTCGGGGAGAAGCTGTGGGTTGAAGTGAGGAGCCGAGACGAGCGACTTGGCCGGCGAGATCGGCTCGGTCGACCAGCCCTCCCCACCACGGCTCGAGATGTACTGGTTTGAGTAGGCGGCGCTTTCAGAGCCGGCAAAGGCCTGGTAGGAGGAGTAGGTCATTTTGTCGCCGCTGAGGGAGGCCTGGTTCATCTCGGCGCGACTGAAGCCACTGGCGGCGGTTCCCACGATGCCTTCCAAGCCACGGATGTCCCCCCCGTTTTTGTCGACCGGAGAGACCATCTCGTAGGCGCGGCAGTCGGGCAGGTTGGCGCCCGGGCCGAAGCGGAAAGGCTGGTTGGGGCAGGCCGTTTCCGGCGCGGTGGGGATAAAGGTAGTAAAGGTGTGATCATCGCCTTTGGTCGTGCCGGTGCCGTTGACCGCCACGACCCGGAAGTGGTAGGTCGTGCCGGGTTCAAGGTCGGTTATCTCCTTGGCGACCGCGACAGGCGTTTCGCCCGAGCCGATGCCTGCGTCGGGGACGGGAACGCTCGCGCAGGGATTAGAGGCACAATCGGCCTGCCCGTATTCGAAGTGGTAGGTGGTGAGCTGCTGCTCGGGATTGATTTCGGCCTCGAGCACGGCCGAGGTGGAGGTGACCGAGGAGGTAAAGGTCGCGACGATGACCGGCGCCGACGCCGCCGTCGTAAACGTCTGCACGGCGGAATAGGCGGTCCCCCCACCTACGGCTCGGGTTTGGGCGAGGCGAACCTGGTAGAGCTTCGATCCGATCAGTCCATCGACTTCCTGTTGGACTGCGATCATGCCCGGGCCGGCCCCCGCGTTCACGTCGGTGGCGGGGACCTTCGTCCAGTTGATGCCGTCGGCGGAATACTCGAAGTGGTATTCGACCTCCGATCCGCCCGAGAAGACTTCACCCGTGAACGTCGCCGTGGTGCCGGTGAAAGTCGTCACCGGGTCGATCACCGGCGCGTTGTTCAGCACATAGACACGGTGGCCGCTGTTACTAGAGGAGACGTAAATGTTGCCGCCGATCGTCTCGGGGGCGAGCGCAAGGCCCGCGGCGACGGTTGGGGCGAGATCGGTGGCGTGCGTCGCAACCGCAGCTTCGGCTGGGTCGACCTCGGCGACCGCGATCCTGCTGGCGTCGGCGGAGTCGGAGCCGACGACGTAGAGGTGGTCGTTGACCTGGTCGACCGTGAGGTTGTAGAGGCTGCCCGTGCCGAAAGCGGCGCTCAGTGGCGCAGAGCCGAAGGCAGCCACGAGCGGTTCCGGCGTGGCGCTGAACTTCTGCACCCGATTGTTGCCGGCGTCGAGGGCGAAGAGGTTGCCAGCGGAGTCAAGTGCCACATCGGCCGGGGAGTTGGCGCCGAACTGGCCGAGCCCGGTCCCAACTTCGGCGGGGGCGTTGCAGGCGCTCGCGGCCGTGCAGACCTCGAAGGCTTCGGCGCCGGTGTCAACGCCCCAGCCATAACCGCGCAGGTATTCGACCCCCGTGACGACAGCGCCAGCGAAGATCGGCCTGAAGACGTCGACGCGGCGACTCGCCTTGTTGGCGACAAAAACGTTGCCGGAGGCATCGACGGCGAGCCCCCCGATTGCAGCACCGAAGCGGCCGGCGTCCGACCCCGCGGACGCCGCCGTCGCGCACACCGTGGTGCAGAACTGAAGCGCGGCCGCGCCATTCACGACACCGAAGCCGAAAGCACCCTGGAAGACCCCGGTGGGTGAGAAAACGCTAATGCGCCGGTTGACCTGATCGGAGATATAGACAAGGCCTCTCGCCTGGTCGACGGCGATCCCCTGGGCGCCGTTGTTGCCGAACTGGCCGGGGTTGACACCAGCGAGGCCTTTCTTGCAGTCGGCAGCGACGGTGCAGATCTGGAAGGTGGTGGTTCCGCCCAGGTCAGTGGGACTACCGTTCGTGACCGTGTCCCAGCCCCAAGCACCGACGAATTGACCGGCGGGCCCGAAGCGCTGGATGCGGTTGTTGTTACCGTCGACGACGTAGAGGGTCCCGGCCGGGACCGCGCCGGAGCCGGTCCTGTTGACCGCGAGCCCTCGTGGCTGGTTGAAGAGAGCGCCAGCTGCCCCGGTGCCCTGCGCGCCTATCGCGTTAACCGTCGTCTTCGCGGCTGAAGCCTGCGGTACAAACAGCAGCAGCGAGGCGAGCGCGACGAGCGTGGCGGCCAGCGGCGGGACTGCTCTCCCGCCTTCGACCTTAGCTCTCCGGGTCTCCCGCATTCTCATCCCCTCGTGCCTGGACCTCGCCTGCCTCGCGCTATCGGTCGCAACTACGCTGGCAACCGTGGGCAGAGAGATGAATATATTGGAATGTCATTGTTCTTGTCAAGAGACGCTCTGAGTCCCTCACCGTTCCGCTCCTCTCAGCTGAGCAGAAGCCCACGGGCCGGGATTGCTCCCGGCCCGTGGGCTTCCTTCAATCGGCTGACCGCACTCAAACCTCGAGCTCGGCTCAGCCTGTCCGTGAAGGCGCTCAGTCGACGAAGATGCCGACCTGGTTGCCTCCGGATGTACCTCTGACGGTCAGATCGCCCACATAGGTGCCGGTGCTCGAGCTTGCGGCTCCGCAGAGAGCGCTGCCCGTTCGGGTCGCGTCGATTCCGGTCACTGTCGGGTGTAGTTTGATTTCACGCGACGAGCCGGAGCCGACAACGCTGTAGGTGATGTTGCCCACGGTCTGCGCGCCGATGTGGAACGAGCAGAGCGATCCACTGGCGCCTACTGTGACTGTGACGCTGTCACCTGAATCGCACTCGATATGAGCGGTGCCCGTTGTTGCGTTATCTGCCAGTGTGAACACGTAGGCGCAACTATTAAAGTCAATCGCCGTTGCGTTGCCGAGGATCGGTTCACAGTCTGTGTAATGCGGGATGGCTGTCACTTCAGTGGTCGCCGTACCTGCCACTGTCGATTCAACGGTCACTTCGTTACATTCGACCGCAATGCCTCCAGAGGAGTACGTGAATTTCTGCGTTTCGTTCGAGGTCACGTCCAGTACCGTGTCGGCGGCTTCGGATTCGAATTGAGCCGAAGCGCCGGTGGCAGCCACCGCGCTCATTGCGAGGGCGGCGACCAGGGCGAGCCCAAGTGCCTTAAGACTACGCATCGTTCTTTCCTTCCTTTCGATAGTTCGCCTGGGGCAGGACCCTTCGCATCGAAGGGCCCGGCCAACTTCCTTACGACGGCTATCCATAAATGCCGGACGTCGATGGAGCAACTAATCCCGAGCATTAGGCCGTACTCAGGGGTGCTCGAAAGCCGGCGGCTGGTCTATTTCCCTGCAAATGGGGCGAAGGCGGCTTGGCTTCGACGCGGGCTTGCATCCATGCGAAATTGCGTAGTAAAGGCCACGTGACTGCTGCTGTTCTTAACATTTGGTTTGAAAAGCGCTCAAACCAGGCGTTTTCGTTGAGACCGCAAGCTCGCAGGGGGCCTGTGCGAGTTGACTTAAGGATTTCTGTTTGTTCTCATTACCCCGCTGTGGATGGCCTCTCCGCAACCGTTCCCGGCGGCTGAGGCCGGCCTTGAGGTAAAGCGACGCGGAGGGCCCCGGGCAGCCGCCCAGCGGCAGGCCCGGGGCCAGTCCGCGACCTGCTCAGTGGGTCCGTTCGCGTCCGTCGCCGTTGGCGACCCTGGTCGCCTCTTCGACCCCAACGAACGGAGCCAGGACCATGTAGCTGGCGAGTGGCGTGATTTGGGGAATGCTGCTCGGCCCGGCGGCAACGATTTGGCCGTAGAGGAGCGCCCACAGGGTGCCCAGCACCGCGTCGGCCACAATCGGCTTCGCGCCTGCGGCGGCGTCGAGGCCCAGCTCGAGAAGCTCTCGTATCGACTGCATTCCCTGATCACGCTGCTCGAGGGCCGCCGGGCCAGCCGCGTAGGCCTCGATCGTGACCAACCGGGCAAGGTCCGGTTCGGCGGCATAGAAGGCACACATCCCTCCGATCGCCGCGCGAATGCCGCTGGCCGAGTCTGCGGCGCGACGAGCCGCTGGCATGGCGACACCCAGCATCTGGGCCTCGGCCGAATCGAGGGCGGCGACTAGGGCCGCATCCTTGTCGGCGAAGTAGGAGTAGAAAGTCGCTTGGGAAACCGAAGCCCGAGCGGCGATCTCGGCGATCGTCACCGCCGGATATCCGCGCTCACCGGCACCGGCAGCCAGCGCCCGAACGATCCGCTCGGCCTGGCTGTAAGCGACGAAGGGTGGCGGGCCGTCGATCGGACGCGGCGTCCGTCGTCCCGCCAAGCGCAGCGGCTCGCTCGGCGGCTCATAGCCGAGTATCCAATCCCAGAGATCCTCCGCAAGCCCCGGCAGGGCGTCCGCCTCCCCCCGGCGGAGATGAGATTGAACGATCGACCAAGCGCCGCCGAAAAGCCCATGAACCATCTGGGCTGGAAGCTCGCGCCCTCCGCGAATCTCCGTGATCGTCTTTTCGGCCAGCAATACGAAGCTCGCCAGCGAACGCTCGACCGCCAAGCGACCCCGTTCGCCCACGGTGTAGACATCGCAGAAGAAAAGCCTCGCCGCAGCAGGCTGCTGAACGATCGCCCCTAAAAGCGCGCCCAGGGCAGCACGGCCTCTTTTCTCGGCGGGGGCGTCCTCATCTAGCTTGCGGCGAGCCAGTTCCATCGACTGCGCGGCGAGCGCGTCGAAGGTGGCCAAGACACAGTCCTCTCGGTCATGGAAGTGCTCGTAAAAGGCACTGCGCGAGACGCCTGAGAGCTCGAGCAGGTCGGCGACGGTCGTCGCCTCGTAGCCCTTGGCGGCAATGCAGGCTACCGCCGCTGCAAACAGGCGCTCGCGCTGGCTCCGCGACACCTCTTCGCGGGGAAGGCCCGGACCCGGGCGAAGCATCCTCTCGCGCAGCTGATCTGCCCTTCCCCACGGCGTCTGAATCATTTCGGCCGGACCATGGCCCGCCATCTTCTGCTCCTCGTAAGGCCCAGGGTGATAGTTAAGAACGAGAGTCCGTCGGCGTCTGCACGCAACTAGGCCCGAAGCCAGTTTCGACGACCAGCAAGCCAATGTCAAATGGACGGATGTTGCAGTGTGATCAGCGCAGTCAATCCGCATTGACGCCTACGTCTCGAATGTTCTCATCTTTTCGTGCATAGATTCGCCTCAACTGGGTAGCCACACCGCGGGTTCACGCATTTGCGCGATATGGGATTCACGCAGCCACAAGCCAAACGCCTCGGTACTGAAGCCTTCGTCTTCGGCTTCCCGCTGCTGCTGATGGCGGCAACGATGCGCGCCACGACCAGCATCGCGGCGGTCGGGGGCAGGCCCACGCCGCTGAACCGCTTCGCCCATTTGTGCCGCTTCCCCGACCCCGGTTTCCGGGCGATCGTCGGCGCCAATGCCGACACCCTTTACTCGCTGGCCTGGCTCGACCTCTCCGCGGAGCCGCTGCTCCTCGACGTTCCCGACACCGGCGGGCGCTCTTACCTGATGCAACTGATCGATGCTTGGACCGATGCCTTCGTCTGCCTTGGCCCACGCACCGCCGGAACCTCAGGCGGGACCTATGCCCTCACGGGCCCCGGCTGGCGCGGAACCTTGCCAGACGGCGTGCAGCAGGTAGAGGCATCGACCAACACCGTCTGGGTGATCTGCCATACCCATGCGGCAGGCCGCGAGGACCTCGACTGTGGACGCAGCGTCCAGCAGAGGTTGGCGCTGAGGCCGCTCAGCGCCTATGGCGACTCTGAGACGCCGTCGCAGGGAGTCGTCGACCCCGAGCTGGAGCCGATGCCGAGCCCTCACGTCCAGTTGATGGAGCTGAGCGCAAGAGATTTCCTCGACGCCCTGGCCGATGAGATGGGGCGCAACCCGCCGACCGGTGCAGATCGGCCAATGCTCGACCGCCTCGCTGCAATCGGCCTTCGGCCCGGCCAGCCCTTCGCTTGGGGCAACCTGCCTGGCGAAATGCGCGAGGCGCTGGAGGCCGGCCTGACCGACGGTCGAGAGGCGATCGCCTCGCCACCGCAGCAGCAGCTCGAGAACGGTTGGCGATCACTTCGCAACGGATTGAAGGCCAACGGCGCCGACTACCTGCGGCGTGCACAGATCGCCAACGCGGCGCTCGGCATCACCCACCCCGAGGATGCAATGTTCCCCCTTACCGCGATCGACGAAGACGGTTGCCGCCTGACCGGAGAACACCGCTACGTTCTGCGCTTCGAGCCGGAAGGGCTGCCGCCGGTGGGGGCCCTCTGGTCGCTGGCGCTCTACGACATGGACCAGCTCGTCGTCGACAACCCAATCGATCGCTACGCGCTCGGCAACCGCGACGAGCTGGAGCTCGGACCTGACGGCTCGCTCGAGATCACCATCCAGTACGACCGCCCCGAGAACTCGGGGGCCAACTGGCTACCCGCGCCCGAGAGCGACTTCAATCTGATGCTGCATATGTACTGGCCGAGCCGGAGCGCACTCGACGGCAGCTGGACCGTTCCACCGGTGCGGCGGGTCGATTGATCGGCTGCCGAACGCAACGAGGCCACCGGAGTGGCTGATATATCCGGCGACCTCGATGCTGTTTTTTGCTTATGGGAGGGAGCTACGTATTGGGAAACGGCAAATCTGTGACTCGCAAACCTCAAGCCCCAGTACACCACCCAGGGCACCCGCCGGCATCAGTAGAAAACCGAAGTCGGCGGGACACTTCTACGTTTTCCCGCAATCTCCGCGGTTAAACCCGCTCTAGGCATTGGCCACTGAGAGCAGGTAGAGGCCAAAGCAGGTGAAGGCGACCATCACCGCCAGCATCCAGTACTGCGAGCGCGCCGCCTGGCGATAGTCGCCCCAGTACGCGATCGCACGATCGTGGGCCAGCGTCAGGGCGACCACGTGTCCGACCACGAGGGCACCGACCTGGACGTACCAGATCGCGTTTGCGCTGAGCAGCTGGAAATCGATGCCCGAGGACGCGGTGCCGAAGAGATCGGTCGTCCCCGTGCCCAGGGGGTCGGAGAGGAGGTAGGTGAACTGGGCCTGCTCCTGGAAGACGAAGAGGCTGAAGTAATGGGCGACCAGATAGGCGAAGGCGATCGGAATCAGCGTGTGGGCGAAGCCGGTCCAGAGCTTGCGCAACGGCGGCGCCCCGGCCACGGTCGACATCCCCCAGACGCCGATCAGGTAGATCAGGGCGACGCCGGTAAGGCAGAGAGCGATGAAGATCGTGTCGGTGATCCGCAGGGCGGTCGTCAAGCCGAGATCGGCATCGGTGAAGCGCTCGAAGGTCCATTCCAGCGCGCCGAGGAAAGCACCCTCCGAGGCGCCGTCAAAGCTGGTGGTGGCGATCGAGGCGACCACCACGGCGGCCGAGCCAGGAACGCTCGCCCAGCGGGTCGCCGCGGCGAGGGGACGGCGCCGGCCCAGCTGGCCGTCCTTGACCGCAAACGAGCCGAGCTGGGAGAACATGCCGAAGTAGACCGAGAAGACCTCGCCGTTGCGGCACCACTGCTCGGTGCCGAACAGGGCCATCATCGCCAGCGTGTAGGCGGTGTAGAGGAGGGCGGCG
Organism: uncultured Solirubrobacterales bacterium; assembly: GCA_963698085.1. GTDB lineage: Bacteria > Actinomycetota > Thermoleophilia > Solirubrobacterales > 70-9 > VRUE01. The sequence goes on along the minus strand of OY969122.1, from coordinate 2,124,003 downwards.
ACCGCGGCCGGGTGCGGGGAGAGGCCGACAGCGACGCCGCCGCTGACGCCGTAGACGATCTCCAGCCAGACGACCGCGACCAACCCGATCGCAGCGGGCCAGCGGCCGAGCCAGCGTGGGTAGGCGAGGTGGGCAGGCCGCTGGCCGGCGAGGGCGGTAAACGCGCCGCCAGCGACGCGGCCGATGGCGCGCCAGGGGTTGAAGGGCCGGAAGACGTCGCCGAGGAGGACGCTGAACAGCGGGAAGCCGAGCCAGGTCGTGACGAAGAGGAAGGTGAGGGCGAAGTTGCGATCGGGAGCTTCGGTGCCCCGCAGCCCGGCGTAGACGGCGAGGCCGAGCAGGAAGACGCCGATCGCGCCGTAGAGGATCTGCGCCAGCAGGCCGAGCAGCGCCCGCGAGAGCCCCCGCCCGAGGGGACGCCAACGGTCCTCCTCGAGGCGGGGCTCGCGCCAGCCGACCGAGAGCGCGAAGAAGGAGACGATCAGGACGATCGACGCCCCCCAGGCGAACAGCCAGGCCGGTATCGGCAGGTCCTGCCGGGCGGCCAGCGCGTGTGCGAGCGGCAGCAGGCTCACGGGTTGATGCGCAGCTCGGCGATCTGTACCTCGCTCTCGTGCAGCTCGACCTCGAAGATCCCTTCGATGTCGGCCGGGAAGGAGAGCGTCGCCGAACCTCCCGCCGGGATCTCCTCCTCTACGTCGTAGCCGTGGACGTGGACCTCGTCGGCCTGTTTGGAACTAACGCGGAAGCGAATCTGGTCCCCCGCGTCGTACTCCAACTCCTCGACGCCACCGACCGGCTCGCCATTGCGAACGACGATCGTCGGCACGGCCGGCGGCTTGGTGTCTTTCGCAGATTCCTTCTCGGCGGTGGCCGTCGTAGTGCTGCTGGTTTTGTCGTCGTCATTGCTTCCACAGGCGGTGAAAGCAAAGCTCACGACGAGTGCAAGCAGGGCAGCGTGTGCTTTGGTTGGGTTGGTCATCAAGCCATCTCCTTCTCGATTGCAGGGCGCACGCCAGCGCTCAACAGGGCCCGCGTGGGCAGGGGCACACTCGAGGCGTGCCGATTCGTTAGCGAGACGGCTAGGCCGGTGGCGCCCGGCCGGAGAGGCCACAGGCGAGGAGAAGGCCGCCCCGGGCGGCATAGGAGGCCGGCGGGCGCGGGCGGCGCCAATTACTCGCCGCTGTGACGAGCGAGCGAGCCCGCGAGGCGATTCGTTCGGCAAGTCGCATCGCCACTTCTGCGCCCGGATAGCGGCCAAGCAGCAGCGAGGTGACGAGCACCAGCAACGGGATCGCGGCAATCAGAAACTCGGCCATCGCCGAAAAGCTAGCGCACGGTCCTCGAGGGACGTGCCGGTGGAGAGAGGTCCATATGGACCTCTCTCCACCGGCACGTCCCCCTTGCGGGTAACTTCCGGCGCCGCTATGCGACCCGAACGGGATGACATCGCCGCCCCCGACCTGCCCGAGGGGATCGAGTGGGTTGGCGAGGCGCCGCGCTCGATGCCGATTGCAACCGCGGCCGGGCCCGCCTTGGTTCATTTCTTCGACTTTGCACAGCTCAACAGCGTGCGCACGCTGCCGTACGTCTCTGAGTGGGCGCGGCGCTACGAGCCTCACGGCCTGATCACGATCGGTGTGCAGGCGCCGCGCTTCCCCTTCGGGGCAGACCGCGATGCGGTTGCAGCGGGGTTGGCCCGCCTCGGAATCGAGTTCCCGGTCGCGATCGACGCCGATCGCCGTCTCTGGCACTCCTATGGCTGCACCGGCTGGCCCAGCCTCTTCCTCTGGAAACTGGGCGGTGCGCTCGCTAGGTTCCACTTCGGCGAGGGCGAATACCAGGCGACCGAGGAAGCGATCCAGGACGAGCTACGCGACCAGGACGTCCTGCGCACGCTGCCGGAGCCGATGGGAGCACTGCGGCCAACAGACGGGCCGGGCGCCAAAGTCATGCCCCCCACTCCCGAGCTCTTCCCCGGCGGCTCCTGGGAGCGGCCCTGGACGGTCGGCGAGGACGGCGACGTGCTGGAGATCGACTACGAGGCGGGCGGCGCCCACGTCACGGTCGAGGGAACGGGCGAGATTGCGGTCGAGATCGACGGGGTCGCAGCGCAGCCCATGGATGTCAGCGGCCCGGCGCTCTACCCCCTCGCCGAGCACGCCCGCCACGAGGGCCACCGGCTCACGCTCCGCCCCTCCTCCGGCCTTCGCATCTGGTCAATCAGCTTCGCCGCAGGCGTGCCATAGGCCCTCAGGAGTGGCAACTTTGATGCAGACAATATATCTGCAATCTTTAGTATGGTAGACAACAAGTAGCGAGAGAGCTACTTACGAGAAAGGCCCGCGGAGGCGGGCCTTTTCTCTAGAGGTCGCTGACAGATCAACAACAGCTCTCTACCTGGAGACATTCTCGCACGTCCATCGTCGGCGTGCCTTAAGCGCTCGCGCCGGTTACCTCGCGGATCGTCTTAGGCAGCATGAAGCGCACGTCCTCGTGGACGGTGCGCAGCTCGGAGACATCGGCCGCGCCGCGCTCGCGGAAAAACTCGACCAGGCTCTCGACCAGCTCCTCGGGGGCGCTGGCGCCAGAGGTGATGCCGACCGTCTCCACCCCCTCTAGCCACTCCTCCTGAACCTGGGTGTGATTGTCGATCAGGTGTGAGGCAGCGCCGTGTTCGCGCGCCACCTCAACCAAGCGGTTGGAATTAGAGGAGTTGGTCGAGCCGATCACGAGGACGAGCTCGCACTCACGCGCCAGTTGCTTGACGGCGATCTGGCGGTTGGTCGTCGCGTAACAGATGTCATCGGACTTGGAGCTGACGATGCCGGGGAACTTGGCGCGCAGCGCGGCAATCACCTCCGCCGTCTCGTCGACCGAGAGAGTCGTCTGGGTGATGAAGGCGACTTTGGTCGGGTCCGGCACCTCGAGGCTCTCGACCTCGTCCGCCGTTTCGATCAGGACGATGCTGTCCGGAGCCTCGCCGGTCGTCCCTTCCACCTCCTCGTGGCCCTCGTGGCCGATCATCACGATCGTGTAGCCATCGGCGGCGAAGCGCCGTGCCGAGACATGGACCTTGGTGACCAGCGGGCAGGTGGCGTCGATCGTGCGCAGCTGGCGCGCTGCGGCGTTCTCGTGCACGGCCGGAGCGACGCCATGGGCGGAGAAGACGACCATCTCCCCCTCGGGAACCTCGGTCTCCTCCTCGACGAAGATCGCGCCGCGCTTAGAGAGCTCCTCGACCACGTGCTTGTTGTGGACGATCTCTTTGCGCACGTAGACGGGGGCGCCGTAATGCTCGAGTGCCTGCTCGACCGTCTGCACGGCGCGGTCGACGCCGGCGCAGTAGCCACGCGGGGCGGCGAGCAGGACGCGCTTCGGCGCCACGGATGCGGTATCTGGCATGGCCCCAGGGTACCGGTGGCGACGTTGCGACCCACCCGGCCGAGCTTGGGCCAAAGCGGCGTCGCAGCTAGCCTTGCAGGATGAGAACCGCCGGAGACCACCTCGAGCGCCTCAGCTCGACCGACGCCTCGTTCCTGACCAACGAGACCTCCTCCAGCCACATGCACATCGGCGGCATCCTGATCTTCGAGGGGCCACCGCCCCGCTACGTCGATCTGGTCGAGCACGTGCGGGGGAAGCTGGACCAGGTGCCGCGCTTCCGCCAGCGCCTCGTCGTGCCGCCGCTGGAGGCCGGACGGCCGCTCTGGGCCGACGACGTCAACTTCAACCTCAGCTACCACATCCGCCACACGGCTCTGCCCGAGCCAGGCGGCGAGGCGCAGCTGAAGCGGCTTGCCGCGCGCGTCTTCTCGCAGCAGCTCGACCGCTCAAAGCCGCTCTGGGAGATGTGGCTGGTACAGGGACTGGAGCGCGACCGCTTCGCCCTGCTGACCAAGACGCACCATGCCGCGGTCGATGGGATCGCCGGCGTCGACATCGGGACCGTGCTCTTCGACCTCGAGCCGATCCCCGAGCCCGCCCCGGTCGAGGACGGCTGGCAGCCGCAGGCCATGCCGAGCACGACCGACCTGATCGCGCGCGGCGCAACCGAGCTGGCCACCGCCCCACTCAAGCTCGCCGAGCGGGCCGCCGATGTCGTGCGCCATCCGGAGTCGGCGGCACGGCGTGCAGTCGAGGCGCTGGAGGCCGTCGGCGAGGTCGCGGGCGCGTTCGCCGACCCCGCCCCCGACGTGCCGCTGAACCGGGAAATCGGCCCGCACCGTCGCTTCACCTGGACCCGCTCGGAGCTGGCGACCTTCAAAAAGATCAAGGACGCCCTGGGCGGGACGGTCAACGACGTCGTGCTCGCGGTTGTCACCGGCGCTCTGCGCAAATGGCTGGACAGGCGCGGCATCCGCACCGAGGGGCTCGAGCTGCGCGCCCTGGTGCCGGTCTCGATCCGGACCGCCGATGAGCGCGGTGAGCTGGGCAACAAACTGGCGGCGATGCGCGGGCCGTTGCCGGTCTACGTCGAGGACCCGGCACGGCGGCTGCGCGTGGTCAGCGAGCAGATGGAGGGTCTGAAGCGCTCCAAGCAGGCACTCGGCGCCGAAGTGATCTCCCGCTTCAACGACTTCGCCCCGCCGACCCTGCTCGCGCAGGCGGCGCGGATCAACTTCTCGACTCGGCTCTTCAACATGATCGTCACCAACGTGCCCGGCCCGCAGATGCCGCTCTACGTGCTCGGCCGCGAGCTGCAAGAGGTCTTCCCGGTCGCCTTCCTGCCGCAGAACCACGCCCTGGCGGTGGCGATCATGAGCTACAACGGCCGCGTCTGCTTCGGCCTGCTCGCCGACTACGACTCGATGGAGGACGTCGAACTTATCGCCGCCGGCATCGACGAGTCGCTGCAGGAGCTCGAGCAGGCCGCCGAAGCAGCTCGCGCGCCGGCCTGAGCCGTGGGCCTGCTGCTCGTACTCGTCTTCATCGTCGTCCCGATCGTCGAGCTGTACGTGATCATCCAGATCGGCGGTTTGATCGGAGTGCTGCCGACCCTCGCCCTGTTGTTGGCCGACGCCGTACTGGGTTCGCTACTGCTGCGGCACCAGGGCCGCGGCGCCTGGCAGCGCTTCAACCAGGCTCTAGCCGATCGTCGCTTCCCAGGCCGTGAGGTCGCCGACGGCGTGATGATCGCGGTCGGCGGCACGCTGCTCCTCACCCCGGGCTTCATCACCGACATCTTCGGCCTGTTCTTGCTGATCCCACCAACGCGGGCGATCGCCCGCCGCCTGCTGCGCGGCTACGCCGCCCGCCGCTTCGTCGTGGTGGGCATGGGCGGCGTCCGCGGCGCGTCCCGGCCGCCCGATCCAGCCGGCCGCAGCTACGACTTCGACGGCACCGCCGAAGAGATCGACCCCGATGATCTTCAGCTGCCACCTAGGTCGCGAGGGGACTCCGAGGGCTAGACCGGAGTTAGGTTCTCGCCTGGTAACGAGAGCCGCGTGGACCCGAATGCCGAGCTAAAAACCAAGCGCGAACTTGGCGTCCTCGGTCATCATCTCCGGCAAGACAGATAGCAACATCCCTGCAAACCGGGGACTTCTGAAATCCGTGGGGACGGAGGTGGGGACGACCGAGTGACGCACCCGGGGGTCGCTTTTGATGTCGGTTGTGCGTGGAACGATTGAGACATGCGGCTACGCGACCTCCTGAGCGCACCACGCGCGCGCCGCTGGATACGAAACCGGGGGCCGCGGGCCTTGCGAGTGCTTGTTGAGGGCGCAGCGGTACTGGGCGCTGTGCTGGTGTTTGTCAGCGCTGGGATCTTTGTGATTGATCGCATCAGCGCCACGTGGTTTTGGCGAGGCGCGGAGTACGACAAGCTTACGTCTCTGCGCGCTGGATTTGACTTGCGTTACTTCGAAGATCGCCTGGGCCTTCCTTTTGCCTCACGGACTCGACACGGCTATCGCGAGAACGGATTTAAAGGTCGCGGCTTTTGGGTACAGACGATAAGCCGCAACGGAAGAGTTGAACTGTACGCTGTCACGGCCTGCGACAGAAGCTTCCATCCGACGTTTACGCTGGCGGGGACCGATACTGGAATCGAGCTGAATCGGGACCGCTTGGCCGACATCATCCCTGATGGCCCTGTTGCTTTCGATTATTCGGTTGGTGCGTCGGCCCCAACGCTGCTCTACGAGGGAATCTACGGCGGTAGGCCTAGCTTTTACAAGACGACCGTTTGGGGGATTAGCAGCCTCTGCGGCGTACCTGACGGGCTCGATATTCCATCTTTCGGAAGTAACGTTTCGGGGATTACGTCGAGCCTAAGTCCCGATGTCAAGGAGTTTCGCAGGCACGCTGCCGTGAACACGTTCGCCGAATCCACCCCCGCAGTTGACGGATCACAGCCGTCCAACTTCGGAATCGAATCGGGCGGCACTCGCAATAGCGGAAAGCCAGCCATCCAGCTTTACCGATTCGGCGACTTCTATATCGGCCCTGATTGGGTGCTTCTCCAAGGAGAAAATCGATAAGTCCCCGCGCGAACTAGAAGCAACTCTCACTCCTGCTCACTGCGCCTTTCGCGCCCTCTCTAGAAGCCCAGCGCGAACTTGGCGTCCTCGCATCATTCTGGCATCGATGGGCGCAAGAGTCCCGCAAATGAGCACTTTCTACCGGCCGTGGGGACAGCAATGGGGGAAGCAAGCGTCTTCGCTTGATCGATGCGAAAGGATTGGCACTGATGCTGTCTAATCGAACGATTGCCCTTCTCTCTCAGCCATTTGAGGGCGGCGAGGGACCAAGCCACTCGGTTGTGGAACTCATTTGGGAGGGCGCCGGTGCGTCTGACTATCTCAGCGAAGGCAACAAGCTAGAGAGGGTTCTAGGGGGCCTGCGTTCTCTCCAGGTCGGCAGAAAGGCGACCGCTGACTCGCCGGCCCTCCCGCCCGATGAGGACAAGTTGCGCCAGGTAGTCGCCGAGCTAGCTACGCGGCTGATGGCCCACGACTACGTTGACGTTGACGAGCTACACCGCGTTCTCACTGACGACGGCTTTGCTGTATTCGAAGGAGATGTCTCGGCAGTTAGGCCCGCCGACCAACCCGCCGACCGGTTGGCGCAGTATGTCGAGGACCTCTTTGAATCCAGACCGGCGCTCTCCGTTGCGGCGAATCACTACGCCCAGGCTACGAGGGCGTTTGACCGAGAAGACTGGGAGGCGGCGAACGCAAAGTTCGAAGCTCGTTCGATGCCCTCGCGAAAGCGCATAGCGCCCCGATCGCCAAGAAAGGCGGCAATGCCCGCGCTTGGCTGCAAAGCAAGGGCATTCTTGAGGAGGACGCCGCCGAGCTGATCAAGGCCTTCGCTCGTTTCGCGGGTCGCGCTGGCTCCCACGCGGGCCTTTCGGCGGCCGCCGACGCGCAACTACGAAGGCATTTCGCAACGGCGCTCATCGCCTTCGCTCTGGCGAAGTTCCCTTGAACCGCGCGCTGCGACTTTGAATCTGCCGGCCTCATTCATGCCGGGGGTCCAAGCGATTCCATCGAGGAGCGCACAGTCGATCCGAATGCCGAGACCGCTGGCGATCTTGATCAGGGTGTCGATGCGCGGGATCCGCGCCCCTCGCTCCAACAGACCGATCTCGGTCCGATGAAGCGAGCAGCGCAAGCCCAGCTCTTCCTGGGATATGTCGGCCCGTTTGCGGAGTCGGCGCAGGTTCTCGCCGAACTGCCTCGCGACCTCCATCAGTCCATCTCCAGGCCGGCAAAGTAGAGGGCAGCGCGGGTCGGCAGGACGAAGGGCCCGTGACATTGCAGGAGCCCGCCGCCAACGAGATCGCGAATCGCCCGCTCGACGGCGTCGTTTTCCTCGAAGTCGCTGGGATGAGCGTAGAGCGCTTGGGCGATCTCTGGAATCGTCAGCTGCGCCGGATGCTCGTCCAGCAAGAATGAGAGGACGATGCCCTGATTTCTTGCCTCCTGAACGAGGAAGGGATTGAGACAACGGGCAGCAGAATCGGTAATGCTCTCATCAGCCATGAGGGAGGTGTGCCTCCTTTGTGGTTAGGCGGCCCGCTGTGTTGACGCACGGCGGGTCGCCGCATCGTTATGTGTTCGGCTACAATAACAGATTTGGAGGGGTACCCCCTCCAAATCTGTTATTGGCCGCGAAGGATTTCGCTGACGCGAGTGTGATGGAGCCCAACCACCTCGCCAATCTCGCGCAAGGTCATCCCGGTTTTCTGCGCCCTTTCGAAGCTTTTTCGCCGCGCGCTGCTCGCCTTGTCGCGCTCGGTCTCGGCACGCTCAAAAGCGGCCTGCGCAGACCTCAAGTCGGTGTAGGCCTTCTGCTTTGCGCCCTCAGTCACGAGGTGGAGACTATTCGCCGAGTCCTCGGCGATGGCCTCGGGGGCGGCCGGTACCATAGGGCCATGGCCCACGCGACCAAACACGCTCGCCCGGAAGTTGAGCGACGCCGCCAAGCCGCCGAGCGTATGCGCGGCCTGTTTGCAGACCTTGCGCCAGGCCGCAATCTCTCCGAAGAGCTCATAGCTGAGCGGCGCGCCGAAGCGCAAGTCGAAGACCGAGAGGCCGCCGAAGAAGCGCGGCGGCTGCGTGGCAAGCGCTGAAGCGCCAGCATCGGCTCTCGATGCTTCCGCGGTCCTAGCGCTTCTCAATGACGAGGAGGGCAGCGAGGTCGTCTCCGGTGCAGTGGCAGACGGCGCGGCAATCAGCGTGGTGAACCTAGCCGAGGTTCTTTCGAAGGTAGCCGAGCGCGGCGGCGATCCTGCCACGGCCGCCGCCGAGCTACGTAAAGCCGAAGGCTCCAAACGTGCGCTGACGATTGAGCCCCTGACGGCAGTGGACTGCATTGCACTAGCCCGGCTGCGGCCGATCACCAAACAGCGAGGTCTGTCGCTTGCCGATCGTGCCTGCCTTGCTCTGGCGAGCCGCCTTGGAGTCCCGGCGTTGACAGCCGACGAAGCCTGGGAGGACGTGCCCGGCCTAGATATCGAGGTTCGGCTGATCCGCTGATTTGAGCATGGGAAAAGCAGGTGACACCAGGAACACCCCCGGCACGAATGCCGCATTCGACCTTCTCAGTCGCATCGCAGTTGATCCCGAAATGGACGAGCGTTATCCGAATGAAACGGTGCTCATCCCGGCCGACTCTCCAGATGTCTCGGCCCTCATATCTCGGGCAGTGACCAAGCACCGGCCACTTGTAATCGTCTATCCCGACGGCCGCGAGATCGTCGCAATTCCCGGTGGTGGTGCATTCGCCTTCCTCAAGCGCCTTTTGATCCGCGAGCAGAGGCCCAAGCAAGGCCATCCCGCCATCACCCTGCCCGCCGACTACCAGGTCGAGATTAGGGACCGCCCGGCACTCCCTATCTGAGCCCCCGACCTACCCGCCAAACAGCGCCGGGAGGGCGAATGTCAAGGGCGCGGAGCGCCCGACCCCCGGAGGGGGTTGACCTTCGCCCGAGCGGTGCTTCAATCGCCGGTAGGTCGGTGGAACAGTTACCGACCGATGCTCAATCCCCTGCCGAGCTGGCGCGCTCGCGCCGCATGCTGGCCCAGGCCAAGAACGCGCTGCATCTCCATGAGCCGTCGCCGCATTGCCTCCTGACGCGCTCGCTCGGCTCCCCTTTTTGCCTGCCGCCCAAGGGCTTTGCTCGGGTCCTTGATGCCGTGCTCATGGCGGTAGTGCTCGATCTGCAAGACCCCGCGATCCCACGCCTTCTGTTTGGACGGATCGTTCGGCCTCTCCCCCAGCTCGTTCTTGATGTAGGCGGGCGGGGAGATCCGCGCGGCGATGACCGCCATCTCGCACCGCTGCGCGAGAACCTGCTCGGCGACCGCCAGCTCCCGGCGCGCGGCCTGCCCCGCGACGGGCATCTCCGCCAGCTCGGCTTCGTGCTGTGCGGTCTGCCTGCGCGATCTCGCCTCCAAGGCGTCGATGTGCGCGAGCTCATTGCGCTTCTGGCGGCGCGGCAGCGCCTGCGCCACCTCGCGCTCGGCCTCGAAGCTATCGATGTACTCGCGGACGCGGTCAATCCGCTCCTGCAACATGCGGCGCTGCCTCTCCCGGCTCTCCTCGTTGCCGGCAGCGGCCCGCAGCTCATCGCGGCGGGCGACCAGCTCCTCGGTTGGCAGGCCGGAGAACTTCGAGCGCAACGCCTCGTCGTGCGCGGCGAGCTGCGCGCGGTCGCGCTCGGCGGCTTCGCCGATGTGCGGGATGCCCTCGCGCAGGTGGGGCGAGGAGGGCGCGATCTCCTCTCGGTGGATCTGAATCTCCGGGGTCGCGTAGATGAAGGTCTCCTCGCGACGGGATGGGGACAGAACTGGCCCCTTATGACCCTCTATGACCCCGTAATCCCTACCTAGAAGCCCAATGCGAACTTGGCGTCCTCGGTCATCATCTCCGGACTCCAGGGGGGGTCGAAGATCATCTTTGGGTGGACGGCGCTGACGCCGGGGAGGTCGCCGACGAACTCCTTCATCTGCTCGGAGACCTGGGGGCCGATCGGACAGGCGGGGGTGGTCAGGGTGAAGGTCACGTAGACGTCTTCATTCTCGATGTTGACGTCGTAGACGAGGCCGAGCGAGACGAAGTCGAGTCCCAGCTCGGGATCGATCACCTCCTCGAGCGCCTCCATCACATCGTCCTCGGTCAGCACTTCGGTCTGGTTCTCAGTCATCGGCCCATGGTAGCCGGGCCTACGGCTCGGGCGACAGCGGCTCGGCGGGCTTGCCTGCGCCCGGCGGCTGCAGCTCGAGCTGCCACCAGCCGACGTCGCGCCAGGAACCGTCCTTCCAGCCGATCCTGCGATAGACGCCGACCGCGACGAAACCAAGGCTCTCGTGGAGGGCGACGCTGGCGTCGTTGGGCAGCGTGATGCCAGCACAGGCGACGTGGAAGCGTTGTTTCCGCAATCGCTCGATCAGCTCCAGATACAGCGTCCGGCCGTGACCACGTCGCTGCCCCTCCGCAGCGACGTAGACGGATACCTCCACGGCCCAGCGATAGGCGGGTCGGGCTCGGTGGGGGCAGGCGTAGGAGAAGCCGACCACCTCTCCGCCGCACTCGGCCACCAACCAGGGGTAGTTCGTGGCGGTGTCGGCGATCCGCTCGGCGAATCGGGCCGCGCCGGGCGGCTCTTCCTCAAATGAAGTAGCCCCCGATTCGACATATGGCGTGTAGATGGCGGCGCACGCCGCCGCGTCACTGTGAGGATCAGCACTGCGAATCGTCGCTGGTTCCATAGGCTTCCGCCGGCATGATGAGCAAAGAGCCCGGACAGGCACAGCGGCGATCGATTGGGATCGTCTTCTCCGACGGCGGCCTGCTGGCGCTGAGCGCGGTGCGGCCGTCGGGCGCGGGGGGCCATGGCGACGAGCAGATCTCGGCGGTCCTCTGCGACCCCGATGGCGCGCCGGTCGAGGTATCCGAGGCACTGCTCTCGACCGAGTACGGGCCCGACGGCGTGCAGCGGCGGGCGACGCTGGAGCTCTGGATCGATGACGACGACGGGCCGCCCCTACGGGGCGCGGGCACGCTGATCAGCTCCGCAACCGTGCAACGACCCGGGCTGACTTCCGAGATCGCCTTCTTCCGCTGGTCGGTCGAGGGGCGCGAGGGGCTCGGCCACTACGAGCTGATCCGCGGCGATGACTGAGCCCGACCGCAAGATCGAGGCGGTGATCTCCGACTTCGGCGGCGTGCTGACCACGCCGCTGCTGCAGTCGTTCATGGCTTTCCAGGACCAGACCGGGATCACCACCGAGGTCCTCGGCAAGGGGATGCAGGCGGCGACTGAGGCCAACGGCGAAAACCCGCTTTTCGAGATGGAGCGCGGCGAGATCACCGAGGTCGCCTTCCTCGAAAAGCTCACCGAGGGCCTCGAACCGCTGCTCGGGCACCGGCCGGAGATGCACCACTTCAAAGAGATCTACTTCGAGGCACTGGAGCCGAACCCAGTAATGATCAAGCTGATGCGCGAGCTGAAGGCAAGCGGCTACCGGATGGCGATGCTGACCAACAACGTACGCGAGTGGGAGCCCTGGTGGCGCCCGATGCTGCCGGTCGACGAGATCTTCGAGACCGTCGTCGACTCCGGTTTCGTCGGCTGCCGAAAGCCCGAATCGAAGATCTACGCGATCACCCTCGAACGCCTCGACCTCGCGGCGGAGTCATGCCTCTTCGTCGACGACGTGCTGGTCAACTGCGAAGGGGCCGAGAAGGCGGGCATGACCGCCGTCCACTTCCAGGACAACGAGCAGGCGATCGCCGACGTGCGGGCAGCGCTCGCTTAGTTGTCCGAGCCGGCGCGGTCCCAGATGTAGAGCTCTACGGCCTCGACAGCCAGCTCCATCTGGCGGGGCTGGGAGAGGAGGCTGAGGACGAGCTCGAGGGCGTCGTCTTCGGTGACGCCGGAGTCGACGGCCTCCTCGCCGCGGAAGCCGGCTGCCAGCTTCAGCGCCTCGCGGCGGTTCTCGCCGAGCGAGCCGAAGGCGCCCATGAGGAAGTCGCGGTTGGGGACGGGCTGGCCGAGCTCGAGCGAGCCGTGCCAGGCGGCGAGCATCGAGAGGTCGTGCTCGTCGAGCTCGGAGAGCGCTTTCGCGTAGTGGACCTCGAGCTCGTCGTCGGGGATCTCGTCGACCCAGGAGCGGACGGCCTCGCCGAGGAGCTGGCGGCGCGCCTCGCGGCCGATCGAGTCGGAGATCGCGCGGATCGCGTCGGCTGGGTCTACGAAGCAGAGAGACATTTGCTGCGCTCAATCTAGAGAGGGCGGAAGACGGCAAAGCGGGGGCGGGAATTGCGCCAATTGCGGCTTCCCACCTCGGCTCATGGATGCCTCAAGCACGCCGCGGCTGGACCTATGCTGGGTCGCTTGCCGCTATGTCGCTGAAGCAGATCCACGGACCTCCCAACTCCGGCCGCGCCGACCGGATCCAGGCCCTCTTCCGGGAGGCGCTCGACCGCGACCCAATCCTCGTCCTGCCGACGCTCGACGACGTCTTCCGCTTCGAGCAGAGCCTCTGTAGGGACGGTGCCGCGCTTGGCGGCGCGGTGATGACCTTCAACGACCTCTTTCGCGAGGTGGCGCGGTGCACGGGCGCACCATCGGGTGGGAAGCTGACCCCGGCCCAGCGGCTGGCGGCGATCTCAGTCGCGATCGGCAGGCGCCGCGACAAGCTCGGCCCGCTGCGACGCGCCGCGGCAAGGCCCGGGTTCGCGATCCCCTTCGAGCGGTTGCTCGACGAGCTGCAGAGCGCCGGCCTCGAGCCGGCGTCGCTGGGAACGGGCGCGCAGACGCTCGAGTCCTCGGCCTACCTCGGCGACCTGACCGAGCTGTTCGCCGCTTACGCCGAAGTGCGGGACGGGCTCGGTCTGCTCGACGAGCACGGCATCGCCCTCAGCGCTATCGAGTCGCTGCGAGCGGCCCCGCAGGGCTGGGGAGAGCGTCCAGTCCTCTTCTATGAGCCGGGTGACCTCACCCCGAATCAGAGTCGCCTGATCGCGGCGCTGAGCGAGGCGACCGAGGTGACCATCGCCCTCGCCTACGAAGAGGGCAACGCCGCGCTCGCCACCCGCGCCTCCCTGCTGGAGGAGCTGGGTGAGATCGCGACCGCGACCGAGGCGCTGAGCGGACCCGAGGAGCGCGAACCGTTCGGCATTGACCCCCTGCTCGTCCACCTGCAGCGCGAGCTCGGGCGCACCGAACCGGAGCGGCGAGCGCCCAGCCACGCTCTGATCCTGCTGCGCTCGGCCGGCGAGCGGAGCGAGGCGGAGGCGATCGGGGCTGAGGCGGCGAAGCTGATCACGGGCGGCGCCGACCCGGCCGGGATCGCGATCGCGGTGCGGGACCCGGCGCGGCGCGGCCCGCTGCTCGCGGCGGTGCTCGAGTCCTACGGCGTCGGCGTTGCCCTCGAGGCCGAGATCCCAGTCGCGGGAACCTCCGTCGGGGGGACCTTGATCGCCCTGCTAGAGGCGGAGTTCGGCGTCGGTCGCGCAGCCGACCTGCTGCGCTTCCTGCGCGGCCCCTCTGGGATCGCCCCGGCGCGGGTTGACTGGTTCGAGCGCGCTGTCCGCCGTCGCCGCCTGCGGAGCGCAGCCGCCGCCCTGAGCCTGTGGGAGGAGCGCTACGAGCGGCTTCCCGGCGATCTCGAGCGGCTGCGGCAGGCGGCGAGCGAAGGGCCGGGCGAGCTGGCCGGCGCGACCGCCCGCCTCGTGGCGACGATGGCCTCGCGCCCGCTGCGCGGCGAGGAGGACGGACCAGCGCCCGGCCGCGGGGACGGCTTGGAGCTGCGCGCCGCCGGCGAGATCTCCAGCGCGCTCGGCGACCTCGCCGAGCTGCCGCAGCTGGCGCCGCCGCCCGAGGGTCTGATCGCGACGCTGCGCGAGCTTCGCTTCCGCGCCTGGAGCGGACCGGTCGAGGGACGGGTGCGGATCGCCAGCCCCTACCGGCTGCGCGCCTCGCGCTTCGAGCACGCCTTCGTCGCCTCGCTCCAAGACGGCGAGTTCCCGCGCCGCGACCGCGCCGCGGACCCTTTCCTCTCCGAAGCGCAGCGACTCGAGCTCGGCCTGCCGGCCCGCCGCGATCCCGATGCCGAGGAGCGCTACCTCTTCCACGCCTGCCTGGCGCTGCCGAGCAAGCGCCTCTTCCTCTCCTACCGCGACAGCGACGAGAACGGCGTCGCCTTGCCGCGCTCGCCTTTTCTCGACGACGTGCGCCGCCTGCTCTCACCCGCCCCCGGCGAGGAGGCAGTGGACCCGGTCGAGGAAGAGCTGACCGTCGTCCGCGGCTTGACCGACGTGCTCCTGCCGCGACATCTGGCCCCGGCGGAGGCGGCGCTGGCAAAGGCGCGGCGGGCCGAGGCCGCCAGCCGGGCACCCGGACCGCTCACCAATCCCGCCGTGCTCGAGGCGCTCGCCGCGGTGCCAGCCTACGGCGGCACCACGCTGGAGGGGTTCGACGTCTGCTCCTACCGTTGGTTCGTCTCGCACGAGCTCGACCCCCGACCACTCGACCCGACGCCCGACCCGCTCGTGCAGGGTGGCCTGATGCACGCCGTGCTCGACCGTCTCTACAGCGAGCGGCCCGGTGGCGACCCGCTCCCCCGCCCCCCTTCCCTCGGTGCCTGGACCGCCAGGGCGCGGGAGCTGGTCGGCGAGGTGACCGGCGAACGCGGTCTCGGCACCCACCCGGCGGAGCGGGCGATCGCGCGGCGGGTCGAAGGCCTGCTCGTCCGCTTCCTCGCCGACGAGGCTGGGCGCGAGACGGGCGGCTTTGAGCCCTGGCTGCTGGAGGCCGGCTTCGGCGAGGACGAGAGCGCCGAGCGGCCGGTGCTTGAGCTCGACGGCTGGGACCTGCACGGGGCGATCGACCGGGTCGACCGCGACGCCGACGGCCGTGCCCTCGTCCTCGACTACAAGCTCTCCCGCGTGGTCACCGCGCGCGAGAAGTTCGAGGAGCAGGCGAAGCTGCAGCTGCAGCTCTACCTGATCGCGGTCGCCGAGCACTGGAGCGTGGAGAGCGTCGGCGGCCTCTACCACCCACTGCGCGGTACCTCCTCCCGCCGCCCGCGCGGAGCCGTTCGCGACGACGTGGCGGCCCAGCTCTCCTCCTACCGCCTCTACGACAAGGATCTGGTCGACCGGGAGACCTTCGATCAGCTGCTGGCCGACGCCCGCCGCCGCGCCGGCGAGATCGTCGCCCGCATGCGGCGCGGCGACATCCGCCGCGACCCTGGCCCGCGGCAGGGCCTGCGTGGTCACGACGTCTGCCCAGCGTTCTGCGACTTCGCCCCGATCTGCCGGCGCGACCGGGCGCCCGCGGAAGCCGAGGACAGCGAGTGGGAGGAGCGGTGAGCGTCCGCGCCCCGACCCCCGAGCAGGCCGCGGCGATCGAAGCCCGCGACCGTGACGTCCTGGTCGAGGCCGGCGCCGGCACCGGCAAGACCGGCGTCATGGTCGATCGCTACTGCCGCCTCGTCTGCGATCTCGGGATCTCCGCCGACGCCGTACTCGCCTTCACCTTCACCGATAAGGCGGCGACCGAGCTGCGGCAGCGCATCCGCACGACGCTGGAGCAGCGCGCGGCGGCGGGGTCCGCGCGCGCCGCGGAGCTGCTGGCGACGATCGGCGGCGCCTGGGTGACGACGATCCACGGCTTCTGCAACCGGCTCCTCGCCGGACACCCGGTGGCGGCTGGGGTCGACCCCCGCTTCGGTGTCCTCGACGGGCCGGAGGCAGAGCGGGCGGCAGAGGAGGCCTTCGACGACGCCCTGGGCGAGTTCCTCGCCGAGGGCGTCGTGGGGCGCGAGCGAACCGTCGCCGCCTTCGAGATCGGCGGGCTGCGGGCGATCGTCAGCGGCGTCCACGCCGAGTTGCGCAGCCGCGGCGTCATCACGCCCCACCTGCCCGAGCCGCCACATTCGGACCCAGAGGCCGCCGTCCGCCACGCAGTCGCGGTGGCGGCCGAGGCCCTCGAGGAGCTGAAGCCGACCAACTCCAGCCGGGACCTGGTCGAACGCGCTCTCGCGGTGCTTGGCGGCGGCGTTCTGAGCCTCGACGAGCTGGTCGCGCTGAGGACCGACAGCAAGGCGAAGTCGATGGGCGCCTACCGGGACGCGATCGACGCCGCGGTCGCCCGCACCGCCGAGGCCGGTGAAGGAGGCGAGGCATACCGCCACATCGCCGCGCTGCTGGAGCTCTTCGGGCAGCGCTACGAGGCGGTCAAGGAGCGCCGCGGCGGGCTCGACTTCGAGGACCTGCAGCTGCGCGCCGTGGGCTTGCTGGAACGCGAGGCGATCGGCAACGCTTACCGCGAACGCTTCAGCCATCTGCTCGTCGACGAGTTCCAGGACACGAACCGCCTGCAGCTGCGGCTGATCGAAGCCCTGCGCGGAGCGCGCACCGAGCTGATGGTCGTCGGCGACGAGCTGCAGTCGATCTACGGCTTCCGCCACGCCGACCTCGAGGTCTTTCGCGAGCAACGGCGCGCGGTGGAGCAGAGCGCCGAGGCCGTGGCGCTGGAGCTGAGCGGCAACTTCCGTTCGCGACCGGAGGTGATCGGCGCGGTCAACGCGATCGGCGAGAAGCTGCTCGGCGACGCCTTCCACCCGCTGCGGGTCGGCGCCCTGCCGTCCCAGCCGCAGCCGCCCGGAGAGGGCGCGGCGGTCGAGCTGCTGCTCACCGCGCGCGACGGCTGGGACGGCGAGGGAATCGACCTGGCCCCGGCGACCGATGCCGACACGCCGCCGAGCCACCTTGCCGAGGCGAGGTTCGTCGCCGAGCGGCTGCGACAGCTGGCGGAGAGCGGCGTCGAACGCGGTGAGATGGTCGTCCTGCTGCGTGCCTTCACCCACCTCGACGCCTACGAGGACTCGTTGGAGCGCGCCGGGCTGCGCCCCTACACGATCGGCGGCCGCGGCTACTGGTCCCAGCAACAGGTCGCCGACGTCTGCGCCTTGCTGGCGACGATCGCCAACCCGCTCGACGACCAGGCCCTCTTCGGCGCCCTCGCCTCCCCCGCCTGCGCCGTTGCCCCCGACACGCTCTGGCTGCTGCGCGCCGCGGCGGGCCGTCGGCGCCACGTCTGGCCGGCGCTGGAGCGGGCGGCGGGGCTGGACGAGGCGGAGCTCGACGCCCCGGAGCGGCTGGCCGAGATCCCCGAGGCGGAGCTGGTGCTGCTGCGCGACTTCGCGCAGACGATCGCCGGGCTGCGCAGCCGCGCCGGGCGGCTCTCCCTTGCCGGCCTGATCGAGGCGGCGATCGCGGAGACCGGCTATGACCTGGCGGTGCTGATGCGCCCCGCGGGGGAGGCGCGCTTCGCCAACGTGCGCAAGCTGATGCGGCTCGCGGGCGAGTTCGAGGCGCGCGAAGGGCGCGACCTGCGCGGCCTGCTCGACTTCCTCCACTCGCGGGCCGAAGCCGACAACGAGGCGGAAGCGGCAAGCGCGATCGAGGGACACGACGGCGTGCGGATCATGACCGTGCACAGCGCCAAGGGCCTCGAGTTCGGTGTCGTCGCGGTCCCCAACCTCTCGCGGCGGCTGCTGGCTGGCTCGCGCCTGCCGGCGCTGACGCTTGGCCACGAGAGCGAGGAGCCCCGGGTGGGACTGCAGCTGCGCCGCCTTGGCGCCGCCTCGATCAACCTCTACGCCCAGGAGGAGCTCTGCGCCGAGACCCAACAGCGCGAAGCAGCCGAGGAGCTGCGCCTCTTCCACGTCGCCGCGACCCGAGCGCGCGAGCGGCTGATCCTCAGCGGCGTGGCGATGCCCCAGCCGGGCCGGGGAACTCAACCCGGCACCCCGGTGATCGAGCGCGTCCTCGACGGCTTCGAGGTCGATCGCGAGAGCGACTCGGCGATCGCGATCCCCGCGCCGCAGCCGCGCGAGGGCCTCGCGGCGAGCTTCGAGCCCTCCCAGATCGAGGTGCGGCTCAACGCGCCGTCTCCCCAGCGCGCGGCCGAGCTGACGGCTACGAGGCGCGATGCCCGACGACAAGCCCCAGTGGGTGAGGGCCAAGCGCCACTGCTGGATCGTCGCCCACCGGCGGTGCCCAGCCGACCGCTCTCCTACACCGCGATCGCCGCCTACGAGGAATGCGGCTACCGCTTCTACATGGAGCGCATCCTCGACCTCGGCGAGCGCGTTCGCACTTTGTCGACCTCAGTGCCACAAAGTGCGAACGCAAGCGACGATGGAGGGACTGGCTCTCGGGACGAAGCCGCGGCACGGGGCGCTGCCGTGCACTCGTTGCTGGAGTGGAGCGCGACCAACGAGTGGCGCGAGCCGTCGCCCGATCTGATCGACCGCCATGCGCTCGCCGCGGGACTGGACTCCGATCCGGGACTGCGCGAGGAGCTGATGGCCCCGGTCCGCGCCTGGCTCGACTCGGCGACGCTGCGCGAGCGGGTCCTGGCCGGGGAAGCTGCCGCTCGCGCCGAGGTGCCGCTGCTCCTCGGCGTCGAGCGGGCGACCCTGCGCGGCTCGATCGACCTGCTGGTCGAGCGCGACGGCGCCCCTCCCCTGGTCATCGACTACAAGACCGACCGACTGGGCGAGCTGACGCCCGCGCAGCGCGCCGCCAAGTACGCGACGCAGCAGGCGGTCTACGCCCTCGCGGTCGCCGAGGCCCGCGACGCCGCCGAAGTCGAGGTCGCCTACGTCTTCCTCGAGCGCACGGAGGAGCCGGTGGTCGAGCGGCTCGACGGCGAGGCGATGGTGCGCGGCCGGGTCGCGCTCGAGGCGACCATCGACCGGATCGCCGCCGGGGAGTTCCCGGTGGCGCCGGTGGAACAGCGCAACTGGGACCTCTGCCGCGGCTGCCCGGCGCTGGGCCGGCTCTGCTCCGGCCCCTGAGGCTGCCTGACCAAGCAGATCAAGGACGCAGGGAGGCCGGCAAGGGGAGCGCACTCCAGTGCGTGACCCGCAGCCGACCGACCGAGGACGCCGAGATGCGCCGGTCAGGCAGCCTCAGAGGTCGCGCTCGTAATAGAGCATTGACGGACCGTCCTCGTTGCCTTCGCGGTTGGTGAAGCCGACGCTCTCATACAGCGCCCGCGCCGCCGTGTCGGTCTCGCCCGTGTTGAGGTCGATATGGGTCGCGCCCGCTTCGCGCCCGATCGCCATCGTCGCCTCGAGCAGGGCGCGGCCGACGCCGTTGCCGCGGCGCGCGGGGACGACGTAGAGCTCCTCCAGGTAGAGATCGAGGCCCTCGCTCCAGACCGAGCGCAGGAAGCGAAACTGGGAGAGGCCGTCGGGCCCGCCGCCGGCGAGCAGAACCGCGATCACGCCGCCCGCGATCAGCTCCCGCACCCGCCCGGTCAGGACCTCGACGGTGGGCGTCGGTTCGTCGAACTCTTCGTTGAAGTCGTGCAGCAGGCGCGCCACCACGGCAGCGTCGGCGGGGGTCGCCCGCCGCACCTCGAACTCACCGTCGCCCACCCGCGATCTCCTCCGCCTAAGAAGACTCTGTGGAGGAAGGCTCCGGGGCGCCCGGCGGTGCGTAGCGATGGTGAATCGCCAGGGCGTTGCCGTCGGGGTCAGAGAAGAAGGCCTGGTGGCAGACGCCGGAGTCGAGCGTGTCGGCCTCGAAGGCGACGCCCCGCGATTCCAGCTCCGCCCGGGCAGCCGGGACGTCGCCGACGCGCAGCTCGATCGGGTGGTTGTTGGCGCGGAACTCGAGCCCGAAGGCGTCCGACTGCATGATCGCGATCGTCAGGTTGCCGGTCTCGAACTCGACCCCGGGCATATTGCCCCAGCGCTTGGACTCGGGCAGGCCGAGCACGCCGCCGTAGAACTCGATCGAGCGGTCGAAGTCCTGGGTCGCCACGGTGATGAAGTCGGTGCCGGTTATGAGTTGGGTCTGGGCAGTCAAGGTCGTCCTTTCGTCAGCTATCCGCCGGGGTCGTCTCCAGTTTCGCCGCCAGCTCATCGAGGCGCAGCTCCTCGAGCCCCTCGCTGACCGCGTCCAGCTCGGTCGAACAGTAGGTGACGAGCTCGCGACCCTCGCGGCATAGCTCGAGCGTTTCGCGCAGGCCGGCCTGGCCGGAGTCGAGGCGATCGATAATCTGCTCCAGCCGCTCGACCGCGGCCTCGTAGGACTCCGGCTTCTCACCCATCTGTTTCTCCATCCTCCTCGATCTGCGCGCCGACGCGACCGTCGGCAAAGCGCAGTCTGACGCGCCCGGCCGCGACCGCGGCGGCTGCACTGGTCACCGGCTCGCCCTCGCCGTCCTCTGCCAGCGCGTAACCGCGTTCGAGCGTGCGCTCCGGTTCGTGGGCGCGAAACGCCACCTCCGCCCGGTGCAGCCCCTCGCGCCGGGCCTTCGCTTCAGCGCCGGCGGCACGGCGGGCGGCTCGCGCAAGGACAACGAGGGCGAGGCGCCGCTGGAAGGCGCGGCGCTCGGCAAGTCCCCGCTCAGAGGAGGCACGGATCTCGCGCGTCTTCTGGTTTAGCGCAATCCGCTCGCGCCGCAGCGCCCGCGCCGGTCCGCGAGCCAGCGCCACGAGGTGGCGGCTGCGGGTTCTGACCGCGCCCTCACCGACTCGCCGCAGGGCGGTTGCATCGCGGATCAGGGCGCTGCGGGCGGCGGCGCAGTCGAGCGGCACAACGGCCTCGGCGGCGTGGGTCGGGGTCGAGCAGGCGACCGCGGCGACGTCGTCGATCAGGGTCGAGTCGCGCTCGTGGCCGACGGCGCTGATCACCGGCACCCGCAGCAGGGCCACGGTGCGGCAGAGGGTCTCGTCGCAAAAGGCCCAGAGATCGGCGAGGCTGCCGCCGCCGCGGGCGACGACGATCGCCTCGACCGAGGGCGTCGCCGCGAGTTCCTGGATCGCCGCCGCAATCGCCGGCGCAGCGCGCCGGTCCTGCACCGGCGCGAAGCCCCAAACCACCGTTCCGGCCCAACCACGCCGCCGCAATCCCGCCACCAGGTCGCGCCTGGCCGCGCCGCTCTCCGCAGTGACAACGCCGATCGCCTTCGGCAGCCGCGGCCGGGCGAGCTGCTTCTGCAGCTCGAAGAGACCCTCGGCGCGAAGCTGCTTGCGCAGCGCCTCCAGCCGGGCGAGCAGATCGCCCTCGCCGGCGAGACGAATGTGGGTGGAGCGAAAAAAGAAGCTGGGCGATGCCTGGGAATTACCACGGTAATAGTCCGGGCCGCCATCGATGACGACTTCGGCACCATCGCGCAGGCCTCGTTCCGGGAGGTTCAGTTTCTCCAGATCGTTCAACCAGATCGCGCATGGAACAGCTCCCTCAGCGTCGCGCAGCTCAAAGAAGGCCTGGGCTTTGCTGCGACCAAGGCCAGTGACCTCGCCGATGAGAGACACTCGCGCACGGCGGCGCATCTCCTCCTCGAGCTTGCGCGCGTAGCGGCCCACGGGGAACGGACCCGGTAATTCCACCATGCGAAATTAACGACTCCTACCGCCGAGGGCGCCAGCGGCGAGCCCACTCCTTGAGCTCGGCGATCGCCGGGCGCAGCTCGGTCCCTGCCTCGGTCAGCGAGTAGGTGACGCGAACCGGCGAGCCCGCCTCGACCTCGCGCTCGACCAGGCCCTCCTGCTCGAGCTCGCGCAAGCGCTGCGAGAGCAGGCGGTCAGAGAGGCCCGGCACCGCCTTTGCCAGCTCGCCGAAGCGCAGCGGCCGCTCGTTCAAAGCGAAGACGATCGCCCCAGTCCACCGCTTGCCGATCAGCTCGATCGCGGCGTGGAAATGCGGGCAGACGCCGGGGGGCTGCTCTTTGGCAGTTACCGCCTCCACTGAGAGCCAGCTTACTGAACGTAAGCGATGGGCCCCGGAGGCGGGCCTGCTTCTATTCCTCCGTGACCGTTCTCGACTGGGCGATCGTCGCCTTCACCATCGCCTTCGCCATGTGGGGCTACCGACAGGGCCTGATTGTCGGCATGCTCACGCTTTGCGGGTTCGCGGCCGGGGCGTTCGCCGGCAGCCGCATCGCGCCGCTGCTGCTCAGCGAAGGCTCGAGCTCGCCCTACGCGCCGCTGTTCGCGGCGCTCGGCGCGCTGCTGGCGGGCACCCTGGTCGCCCTGACGCTAGAGAGCCTTGCCCTCGGCCTGCGCGAGCGCCTGATCCGCGGTCGCTCCCTGCGCCTCGCCGACGGGGCCGGCGGCGCCGCGCTGATTGCCGTTGTCGCCCTTGGTCTGGTCTGGGTCTTCGGCGCTGTCGCGCTGCACGCCCCGGGCACCGCCGAGCTGCGCGGCGACGTGCAGCGCTCGCTGATCCTGCGCCGCCTCAACGACGTGCTGCCGCCCTCAGGCCCGGTCTTGAACGCGCTCAACCGAGTCGACCCCGCTCCGTCAATTGCCGGTCCGACGGCCCCCGTCGCGCCACCGAACGCGGCAATCGCCGGCGATGCCGACGTGCGCGGGGCAAGCCGCTCGGTCGTGCGCGTGTTGGGCACCGCCTGCGGACTCGGCGTCGAGGGCTCTGGCTGGGTCGCCGCACCGGGGCTGGTGGTCACCAACGCGCACGTCATCGCCGGCGAGGACGACACCACGATCAGCACGATCGATGGCGCCTCGTTGGATGCCGTGCCGGTCCGCTACGACCCCGCGAACGACCTCGCCGTGCTGCGAATCGAAGCGCCACTCCCGTCGCTGCCCAAGGCCGCCGACCCGCAGCGAGGTACGGCGGGTGCAGTCCTCGGTTATCCGGAGAACGGTCCCTACGCCGTCTCGGCCGCCCGCATGGGCGACACCAGCACCGCGATCAGCGAGGACGCCTACGGCAACGGCCCGATCCAGCGCCGGATCGCATCCCTCCGCGGACACGTCCGCAGCGGCAACTCGGGCGGCCCCTTGGTCGATGCCAACGGCCGGGTAATGGCCACCGTCTTCGCCGCAACCACCTCCGGCCCCCCGGGCGGCTTCGCGATTCCGAATGACGTCGTCCGAGAAGCACTCGTCGAAGCAGCGGTAACGGAGGTGGACACGGGTCCTTGCACGGGGTAGGCCACGCGTTGAGCCCGACCTCCCCCAGCACTAAATTCCCGCCTAGTGAACTCCCTGCCATCTGAGGTGGAGCGCCGACGGCGTCTCGTAACCCGCGCGCTCCCGCTGATTGTCATCGCCGTGATCGCGTTTGCACTCGGTGCCTCCTCGGGCGCATCAGAGTCACCCGAGAAGGAAGCCGCCGAGCGCTTCGGCGCGGCCTGGGCCCAGAAGGACTTCGCCGCGATGTATCGGGAGCTGAACGACGCTTCGCGCCGCGCGGTAGAGGCAGGCGAATTCGCACAGGCCTACCGTGAGGCGGCGGAGGTGGCGACGCTGCGCAGCCTCGAGTTCGACTCGCCTGAGGACCCCAGGAGCGAAAACGGCAATACCGGGGTCCCGGTCCCGGTCGAAGCCGGAACCGCTGCCTTCGGCGCCGTCGTCGCCGACCTCGTGGTCCCCTACGCGGACGGTGGCATCGCCTGGAACCCGAGCTTGGTCTTCCCCGGCCTGCAAGCCGGCGAGCACCTGGAGAACCGGGTCGACCTGGCTCCGCGGGCGCAGATCCTCGCCCGTGACGGGACGCCGCTGGCCGAGGGGCCGGCCGAAGAACGCGAACACCCGATCGGCAGCGCCGCGATCGACGTCACCGGGGAAATTGGCAGCGCCGAGGAAGAAGACGTCGCGGCGCTCGCCCGCCAAGGCTTCCCGCTGGGCACGCCGGTCGGCATCAGCGGGCTGGAGCAGGCCTTCAACGCGCGCCTCGCCGGCCGTCCCGGCGGCTCGCTGCTCGCGGTCGACGAAGCGGGCTCGGCCCGCATCCTCGCCCAGGCCGAGCCCCGCGCAGGGGCGCCGGTGAAGACGACGATCGACGCCGACATCCAGGAGGAAGCAGTCGCGGCGCTGGCTGGACGCTCCGGCGGGGTCGCGGTGCTCGATACGCGCAGCGGCGACGTCCGTGCCCTCGCCGGACAGGCCTTCTCGGCGCCGCAGCCGCCGGGATCGACTTTCAAGGCAATCACGACGACCGCCGCGCTGCAGAAGGGAGTCGTCACGCTGGAGACCGAATTCGAAATCGTCGACGGCGTCAACGTCGGTGGGCGCTTCATCAGCAACGCCAACGGCGAGTTCTGCGGCGGCACCTTCCGCGAAGCCTTCGCCGAGTCCTGTAACGCCGACTTCGCCCCGCTCGGTCCGAAGATCGGCAACGACGACATGGTCGAGACCGCTGAGCGCTTCGGCTTCAACTCCCCTCCAACGCTCTACGCGCCGGAGATCGTCACCGCAGTTGACCCACCGGAATCGACGATCCCGACCGAGATCGGCGAGGAAATCGACCTCGGCGTAACCGCGATCGGGCAGGGCGAGGTCCTTGCCACTCCCCTGCAGATGGCGACCGTCGCGCAGACGATCGGCAACGGCGGCGTCCGCCTGCCGACCTCCGTGGTCGCCAACCGCAAGCTGCGACCGACGGCCGAGCCGGTGCGGGTGATGTCGGAGGGGCTCGCCGACGAACTGACCGAACTGATGGTCGGCGTGGTCGCCGGCGGCACCGGTTTCGCTGCCGCGATCCCGGAGGCACAGGTGGCGGGCAAGACCGGCACCGCCGAGCTGGGGCCGAAGCCGGGCAGCGAGCACGAAGAGGAACCGGAGCAGATCAAGGACGCCTGGTTCATCGCCTTCGCCCCCGCCGAAAAACCCAGGCTCGCGGTCGGCGTGCTGCTGATCGAAGCCGAAGCCGCGGGTGGCGAGGTGGCGGCACCGATAGCCGGCCAGGTCCTCTCGGCCGGACTCTGAGCCTAGAGGTCGAGCGTGACCGTCGCCGGGCCTTCGGGGCCGGGGATCGAGAGGACCAGGGGCCGGTTCTCCGAAGCCGAGGCGGGCAGCTCGAAGATGATCAGCGAGCCTTCGATCGGACCCTTCTGCGCGGTCGAGTCGAGGATCGGGATCTGTTCTTGGGATTCGACCTCGCCGCCGAAGGGCAGCGCGTAGAGGCTTTCGCTCTCCAGCGCCTCGAAGGTCTGATGGTCGGCGTCGGTGATCGTGAACGAGTCGGCCAGCGTCTGGGGCTCTTCGCTCTCGTTCTGGACTTCGACGAAGACACCGAAGTAAGCCGACCCCGGTGGCGCTTCCTTCTGGCCGACGAGGTAGGCCGAGTCCTCGTTGTCGTTGGGATTGAGGAAGCGGGAGAAGATGACGTTGTACTTGAGCTCGCCCAGCTCCACCGGCTGGCCCTCGACCACGTCCTTGGTGTGACTCTCGGAGCCGCAGGCGGAAAGCGCGAAGGCGAGCGCAAGCGCGACGAGCAGCGGCAGCACGATTCTGCGGTTCGGGGCCATCGGCGGCGAGAGTCTATAAAGGCGCTCGGCAGCCCGCCTCACGGGATGCCGGTCGCGTGAGCGTTGCCGCCCGCCACCGCGAGCGGAGCGAGAGCGGCCTCCTCGTTCTCAAGCTGGTCGCGGAGCCGCCGCAGCGCCTCGCGCCAGCCGCGCTGCTCGAAGATCGAGTTGGCAGCGATTATCTCCACCGCCCGGTCGAGGGGGTTCGATGGCTCAGTCCAGTGGGAGACGTGGACCCTGGTCAGAAAACCGGGGCTCTCGGTCAGCTCCCAGACGAGGGCAGTCGGTATCCGGTTGTTGCGTCCTCCCCGGCCGCGCTCGACCAGCTTGTATGGCCCCTCGAGCTCGGTGATCACCATGTCCATCCAAACCGACCGCAGCGGCAAGGTGACGCGAAACCGTGCCCCAGCGCCAATTCCGCGCGACTCGAGCCGGGTCAGGTGAAAGCCGGTGAGGAAATGATCGGTGAAGGAGGGGCGGCGGGAGAGATCGGCGATCGCCGCGAAAACTCGCTCCCGCGGGGCGTCGATCTCGATCTCTGTGCTGACCGGGCCCATGCGAGAGCGCGATTCTAGTCGCTGGTCCAGGTTTGACCACGACCGTGAATGGGGTATCGCTGCGGCAAACCCCGGATTGTCCGGGGTTGTACACGGCGATAGGATCGGTCTACGGAAAGCGCCGGGAAGGAGCAGACATTACCGCCAGCCTCACCCCCACCCCAGCTTCCGATAGCAATGACAGCGGGACGTTTCCCGGCCCTGGGACCTATTTTTGCGTCGAATGCGGCTCCCAGCTCGCGCTCCACGAGGACGACCGGCTCCCCGACTGCCCCCGTTGCGGGTCCTCGCGCTTCAGGCTCGACTCGATTTTCGAATCGATGCAGGAGCACGCTGAAACCACGGCCGAGTTCGACGTGCCGGTCGAGGCCGCCCCTACAAGCTGGCTGGAGGAGATGCGGGCGGATCTGGTCCGGGGCAGTCGCCACCTGGTCGGCCGCGCCGACGACGGCGAGGTCTTCGACTTCGAGATCGAGGTCGGCTGGACCCGGATCGGTCGCAGCGTCAGCGCCGACGTCCGCCTCGACGACCCCAGCGTCTCGCGCCGCCATGCCCTGGTCGTCTCCGAACCGGATGAGCCCCTGCGAGTCCTCGACGACCGCAGCCTCAACGGCGTCTTCGTCAACGGCGATCTGGTCGAGTGGGGCAAGCTCGGCGACGGCGACGAGCTGATGATCGGCCGCTACCGCCTCTTCGCCCTCGAAGGCTAGACAAGTCTTTCGCGCAAATTCCGGCCTGCGGTGGCCGTAGGATGGCGTTCGTGGACTCTCCCCACGATCCATCGGTGGCGGCTGAGCAAGCACGCGCAAGGCTCCACGAAGAGATAGAGCGCGTCCGCGTCGGCGTCGAGGAGATGCTCGCCGAGCAGGGG
Organism: uncultured Solirubrobacterales bacterium; assembly: GCA_963698085.1. Lineage (GTDB taxonomy): Bacteria > Actinomycetota > Thermoleophilia > Solirubrobacterales > 70-9 > VRUE01. The sequence goes on along the minus strand of OY969122.1, from coordinate 2,096,816 downwards.
GGCGACCACGATCACCCCGAGCTCCGCCATGAGCTCGACGAGATCCGCAAGGAAACCCGCCGCTACGTCAAGAAGCGCATCGCCAAGAGCGAGGCACGCACCGAAAAGCGCCTCGGCAAGCTGGAACGCCGCATCGACCAGGTCGAGGCAGACCGCCAGCACGCCGAGTGGCGCATCCATACGAATACCGAGCAAATGCTGGACGGCCTGCTGCGCGAGGTGCGGGCGATCGCCGACCTCCTGACCAAGACCCGCTAGCGCGGCGTCTACTCGGTCGAGATGCTCGGGTCCGCCTGGACCTTGTGCGGGACGACCATGAGGAAGTTCTCAGCGGCGCTGGAGGCCAGCGAAGCCATCCGTTCGGCCTCGTCGTCCTGGCCGGTTGCGCGCAGCTCATCGGCGTAGTGAGAGAGCAGGTCGTCGATGTCGAGTTGGCCCTCGGAGTCGATCTCCTTTAGCTCCACTTTGGCGCCCTCACCCAGGCGAGCTTCGATCGCCTCGCGGTCGATGCCGAAGGCGTTGTGGCGGACGTAGACGCGACCGCCGGTCATCCCGGCGCAGGCCCAGGGACCGAGGTCGCCGAGCACGACCGCCCGGCCGGAGGTCATGTACTCGAAGGCGAAGCCCTTGGCGTTGGCGCGGTCGACCAGGCAGCCGCGGGGGTCGTCGATGTCCCCCTCAGGCTCGCCGCCGAGCACGACGTCGGCACCGGAGAGGCGGATGCAGAAGCGCGAGTCGGCTGAGCCCTGGACGAAGAGGCGGCCGCGCTGGGCGCCGTAGGCAAACGACTTGCCGACCGAGCCGTTGAGGCGCTGACCCTTGGCCCCCTTGCCCTTGAGCACGGCGAGGGTGCCACCCAGCATCGCCTTGCCGACGCCGTCCTGGGCGCCGCCCTCGACCCGGATCGAGACCCCGTAGGCGTTGAAGGCGCCGAAGCCCTGGCCGGCGACCGAGCCGCCGTTGAACTCGAGATTGGCGAGCACGTCGTCGTTTGACTCCGGGCCGCCGTCGAAGATGCGGGAGCGGGCGATCGCGCCAGCCAGCTCGGTCCCGAGCACGCGGTCGTTGGCATCGGTTGCACGGGGAAAGCGGCTGCTGACGGTGCCACCGGAGCAGACTTCGCCGGCGAGGGCGCCAATCTGAGCCGAGGCCTGCTTCGCCTCCATCCGGATCGGGCGGGCGACGACGAGGCCGGCCTCGGCGCGGGTCTCCGCGATCTCCTCGGCGACCGGCAGGTCGATTGGCTCGAGGTCGAGGAACTCCTCCAGCGGCGTGATCAGCGGCGCCAGATCGATTTGGTCGTGATGGGAGACCTGCTCGAGCAGGTCGTAACGGCCGACCAGGTCCTGGGCGCGGTCATAGCCAAGCGACGCGACGACCTCCTTGACCTCCTCGCCCATCGCGGCAAAGAAGCGGGCGCAGCTCTCCGCCGCGACGTCGATCTCCTGCGGGGTGAACTTCTTCAGGCCGTGGTCCTGGGCTTGCTCGACGGTCTCGATCTGGGTGGCGATGCCGACGTGGCAGGTGTCGAGCTGGCAGCCGCGGCAGATCGTGCAGCCGAGGCTGACCATCGCCAGGGTGCCGAAGCCGACCCGGTTGGCGCCGAGGCAGTGCAGCTTGACGATGTCGTGGCCGGTGCGGTAGCCCCCGTCGGCCCAGATCTCGACCCGGTTGCGCAGGCCGGCCTCCATCAGCGCCCGGTGCACGGCGCGGGTGCCGATGTCGGAGGGCAGGCCGACGTGGCGCAGCGCGTGCTGGCGGGCGGCGCCGGTGCCACCCTCAAAGCCCGACAGGGTGATGATGTCGGCGCCGGCCTTGGCAATGCCGAGGCCGATCGTGCCGATGTTCGGCACCACCGGGACCTTGACCGAGACGCGCACGTCGGGGTTGACGGTCTTCAGCTCGTCGATCAGCTCGGCGAGGTCCTCGATCGAGTAGAGGTCGTGGTTGTTGGAGGGCGAAATCAGGTCGGTGCCGGGCGCCGCGTTACGCGCAGCGGCGACCTTCTCGGAGACCTTCTTGCCGGGCAGGTGGCCGCCCTCGCCGGGCTTGGCGCCCTGGCCGATCTTGATCTCGGCGACATAGGAGGAGTTGATCATCTCCGCCGAGACCCCGAAGCGGCCGGAAGCGACCTGCTGGCCGCGCCATTTGCGGTACTTGCCGTACATGTCGCGGATCTCGCCGCCCTCGCCGTTGACGCAGAGGATGTTGATCGCCTTCGCCGCCTCAGCGTAGGCGCGGAAGGCGGGCTCGGACTGCGAGCCGAAGCTCATCGAGGAGATCACCACGGGGTAGTCGTGGTGGCCGATGCCGGCGTCGACTGATGCCGGGTCGAGCGGCTCGCGGTCCCCCACGAGGCCCATGATGTGGCGCATCGAGATCGGGCTCTGCACCTCCAGGTCGCGCACCTTCTCCGAATATTCCGCGTAGGAACCCGAGCCGTTCGCGGTGGCAATTGCCGCCTTGTAGACCTTGGGGTAGAAGCGAAAGGTCTTGGCCGGTTTGGCGTCTTCGTCGCCGCCGAGGATGCGTGCCCGCTCGTTGGTGCTCTGGTCGAGGCCGGCGAAGCCGATCCCGCCCGAATCGCTGGCGGCGAAGGCCTCAGTTTGGAAGATCTCGGCCAGCTCAGGCTTGACCCCGATCGAGGAGAACTGGCGGGCGTAGCCGCGCACCTCGTGGATGCCGATCGTCGAGATCACTTTCTCGATCCCCTTGGCGAGCGCGGCGCAGAGGTTGCCGATGTCGGTCTCGTAGTCCTCGACGCAGATCACCTCGACCATCGTGTAGGGGCAGACGCCGTTGGCGCCCAGCCCGAGGGCGAGCATCGTGTCGTGGACGTTGCGGATCGCGGCGGAACGCAGGACCAGGCCGCAGCGACGGCGCAGGTTCTCCTCACCGGGCTCGACCCGGAACTGCTTCAGCGCCTGGTCCACAGCCGAGGTCGCCGGGTGCGGATCGAGGTAGCGCCGCTCGGCGTCGTAGACGGTGCGGTCGGTCAACACCAAGAGCTCGGCGCCGTCGCGCACCTTCTTCACCGCCTCCTGCTTGATCCGCTCGATCGCGCCACGCGTGGTCTCGGACTCCAGCAGCGAGATGTCGACTGCGCCGGCGCGGTCGCGGAACTCCTCCCAGAGGTCCTCGAGCAGGTAGGTGTGGTGCTCGCGGGCGATCTTGCGGTAGGTCTTGTCGGAGAGTGGCGCCAGCCCGTGGTGGCCGCCGAGGATCACCGGGAAGGAGGTCTCGATGGTGCCCGTGTCCTTGCCAGCAGCAACGATCGAGGGGCGGCGGCCGAAAACGGCGCGGGTCGAGAAATGCTCCATCTCACGCTCGCGGTCGATCGCCGGGTTGGTGACCACGGCGACCGTCTCCTTGAAGTAGTCGGCCAGGTTCTGGCGCTCGGGCGAGAGCGCCGCCAGCGGCCCGTCGTAGCCGAGCGACCCCACCGGCTCGGCGCCGTTGGAGGCCATCTGCTGGACCAGTTTGACGTCGTCGCGCTGCCAGCCGAAGCCGGCGAGGATGCGATCGGCGACCTTGACCGGCTCTTCGGGTCCGGCGTCGGAGTATCCCGGCACCTCGCCGCCCTCGAGCGGGCCGCCGGTATCTAGGGCACGATCGTAGGGAGCCGCCTGCTCGGCGCCGTTGCGGACGAGCCAGCGATCGCGGACGATCCGCAGCATCTCGTCATGGGCATGCAGGGCGGAGCGCTTGCGGTCGCGGTCGATCGAGACCAGCGCCTTCTCGCCGGGGGCGAGCGGCTTCGGCTCGGAGACCATCTCGCTCACCGCGACGACCCCCGGCTCGGAGCTGAAGACGAAGTCGTCGCCGGTCTCGACCTGCCAGAGCGGGCGCAGGCCGAGCGCGTCGGCGGAGAAGACGCACTCGTCGCTGTGGCGCGCAATCAGCGCCACCGGGCCCTGCGCGAACGGTCCCATTGCCTGGCGCAGGTACATGTAGAAGCGGTGCAGGTCATCGGGCAGGCCGCGGATCTCGTTGACGATCGGCGGCACCACCATCTCCATCGCCTCGGCGAGGCTGAGTCCGTCGCGGCTGATCAGCGTGTCGATCGTCCGGTTGAGGTCCTGGGAGTCCGAAGAGTCGGGCTGGATCGGGACGCCGAGCATGCGCGCCTCCTGGCGCAGCTGTTCGACCGTGTTGATCTCGCCGTTGTGGCCGAGCACCGAGAAGGGCTGCACCCGCTTGAAGGAGGGCCAGGTGTTGGTCGAGTAGCGGTTGTGGCCAAAGCAGCCGATCGTCTCGAAGCGCTCGTCGCCAAGGTCGGGGTAGTACTCGCCGAGGACCGTCGGCGCCCCCATCACCTTGTAGACGCAGGTCGTCGCCGAAAGCGAGGGGATGTGGACATCGAGCTGGGTCTCCAGCTCGATCATCAGGTCGAAGAGGACGCGATCGCGGCGCGAGGCGTCGGCGACGAGGCCGCAGAGCTGCCAGAAGTGGGGCTCCTCCTCGCGCGCGGTCGGCCCGAGCGCAGGCGAGTCGACGACGCCGATCCGCTCGGCGAGGATGCGGAACCCGCCGCGGCCCAGCAGCTCGCGGGCGTCGTGCTGGACCCGCTCGAGGTCCTGCGAGCGATCGATGAAGACGTGGGCGACGGCAAAGGCGTCGTCGAGGGTCAGCGAGGGATCGTGGCCGCCGGCGCGGACCTCCTCGGCCCAGATCTTGCGTGGGATGTCGACCAGGAGACCGCAGCCGTCGCCCTCGCCGTCGACGTTGCCGGCCCGGTGGAGCATCTTCTGCAGCGCCGGGATCGCCCGCTCGACCGGTTCGTGGCTCGGCGTCGCGTCCTTGCGCACAGAGGCATAGATCGCGCAGGCGTCCTTGTCCTCGACGCTGGGGGGCGAAACGAGCGGTCGATAGGCACGCTCTGGCGAGTAGCGGACGGTGCCGTCCTCGCCGTGAAACTCACGGGACTGGGTATGGGACATCTCGACCTCCCGGTTTCCGCGCCTTCTCCGAGCGGGCGCGCGACGGGTTGACAGGTCTCCGGATTATAGGGGCGGAAAGCCCCCCCGCCTAGGCCCAGCCCATCGGCTCGTAGCCGCCGCTGGGGTCGACGCCGATCAACAGCGCGGTCACCGGCGCGTCGGAGCGGTTGAGGATGGTGCGGCTGGCGGGCGGCTCGATCGAGGCGAAGGTGCCGGCCGGAGCTGGGTGGTCCTCGCCATCGAGCCGCATCGTCGCCTCACCCTCGAGCACGATGTAGAGCTCGGCCTGGCCGCTCTGCGACTCGTCGTGCTCGGGAATCTGCCCGCCCGGCGCGATCTCGACCAGGTTGTAGCCGAAGGCCGCGGTGCCAAGCGCTTTCCGCGCCAGCTTCCAGGTCGCGCCCCCCGAGCCCTCCATCGTCTCGAACTCATCGCGGTGCTTGATCGTGTACTCGCCCGTCATGTCGCCGCTCCTTTCGCCGTGGTCGCGGCGACGATAGCGCCCCGTCTCAGAGCTCTGGAACGTCGGCGCCTTGGTTACTGAATGGGATGCGGCGAACTTCAGCCCAGTCTCCGCAGCGGCTTTGCAGCTCCTCGTGGACCTTGCCGGCGTCCTGCCAGGTGGTCCAGACGAGGACGGTGGGTCCGGCGCCGGAGATCGTCGCTCCCAAAGCGCCCATCTCGGGCGTGTCCTCGACCAACTTCATCGAGCGCGGATAGAGGCCGCGGCGGCGTCCCTGGTGGATGTTGTCCTTGAGGCTGGCGGCGATCAGGCCGAGGTCGCCCCGGTAGAGGCCGAGCGTCAGCCGGGCGGCGGAAAAGATGTTGCCGAGCGCGTCGCCAAGCGGAATCTCCTCGGGGATCGCCTCGCGCGCCTGCTCGGTCGGAACCTCCTCCTCGCCGGGGATGACGAGGATGCCCTCAAGCCCGTCCGGCGGTGGAAACCGCGAGCAATCGGGCGAGCCCCCCTCGGGGATCGGATCGCAGATGACGAAGCCGCCGAAGATCGCCGCGGCGACGTTGTCGGGGTGGCCCTCCAGCTCAGTCGCCCGCGCCAGCATCTCCTCCTCGGAGAGGGCCAGCTCGTAGAGATGGTCGGCGGCCACGATCCCGGCGACGATCGCCGCCGCGCTGGAGCCGAGACCACGCCCCAGCGGGATCGTCTGCTTCAGGCGGAAGGCGATTCCGTCGGCTGGGTGCAGGGCCTCGAAGGCGCGCACGATCAGGTTGTCGCGGCCCGTCGGCACGTCAAGGCCGGCGGGGTCGAAGGAGTATTGGTCCGTCTCCTCGACTTCGAGCTCGAGGAACATGTCGAGCGCGGCCGCCATCACGTCGTAGCCAGGGCCGAGGTTGGCGGAGGAGGCCGGGACGCGAACGAGCCGGCGGCGCGCGGTCAATCGAACACCGCGCGCTCGACCGCGCTGAGGTCGTTCTCGCAGTTGATCACTGGCGGGGCTTTGGAGAGCGCCGTGTCGGGGTCCTTGAGACCGTGCCCGGTGAGCACGCAGACCACCGACTCGGGCGCTGTGGCGTCCGCGACGACGGGCAGGCCGTGGGCGAGCAGGCCGGCGACCGAGGCCGCTGAGGCCGGCTCGCAGAAGACTCCCTCGCTGTCGGCCAGCCAGCGGTAGGCGTCGAGGATCTGCTCGTCGGAGACCGCCGCGACCCGCCCGCGCGATGCGGTGAAGGCCGCCATCGCCTCCTCCCAGCGAGCGGGGTTGCCAATCCGTATCGCCGAGGCGACCGTCTCCGGGTCGGCGACCGGGGCGCCGCCGACGAGCGGCGCGGCGCCCTCGGCCTGGAAGCCGTAGACCACGGGGGCGGCGCCGAGCTCCTCGAAGCCGCGCCAGTAGGCGGTCACGTTGCCGGCGTTGCCGACCGGGATCGCCAGCGCCCCGGGAGCTTCGCCAAGCTCCTCCACCACCTCGAACGCCGCCGTCTTCTGACCCTCGATCCGGAAGGGATTGACCGAGTTGACCAGCTCGATCGGGTGCTTCTGGGCCAACTCGCGCACGATCCGCAGCGCCTCGTCGAAGTTGCCCTGCAGGGCGATTACGCGGGCGCCGTGCATCAGCGCCTGCGCCAGCTTGCCGATCGCGATCTTGCCCTCGGGCACGATCACCGCCCCGCGCAGCCCGGCCCGCGCCGCGTAGGCGGCGGCGCTGGCGGCGGTGTTCCCGGTCGAGGCGCAGATAATCGCCTCTGCCCCGCGCCCCTTCGCCCGCGAGACGGCGACGGTCATCCCCCGGTCCTTGAAAGAGCCGGTGGGGTTGGCGCCCTCGAACTTCAGGTAGGCCCGCACCCCCAGCCGCTCCGAGAGCCGCTCGGCCTCGATCAACGGGGTAAATCCCTCGTTGAGAGAGACGATTGGGTCTCCCTCCTCCAGCGGCAAGCGGTCCCTGTATCTCTCGATCAGGGGAACCGGGGTCAAACGAACTCCTCCTCGATGACGCGGATGAAGCGCGGCTGTGAGCGGATGTCGTCCAGCCCACCGATCTCGTCGACGGCCGCGGCGAAACGTGACTCCAGGCACTCGTGGACGACCATGACCAGGCGGGCGTCGTCGCCGATCCCGCGCTGCACGACGCTCTTCACAGAGATCTCGTTCTCGCCCAAGACCTGGGCGATCCGGGCCAGCACGCCGGGCTCGTCGGCGACCTCGAGGTGCAGGTAGAAGGAGGAGGTGACGTCGGCGACGAGCGGCAGCTCCTCGCGCGCCTCGTGCACCGGCGCCTCGCCGGAGAGAATCGAGACGAGGTCACCGAGCACCGCGGAGGCGGTCTCGGTGCCACCGGCGCCGGGGCCCGACATCGTCACCTCGGTGATCGCCGGCGCCTCGACCATGACGGCGTTGAAGGGACCGCCGATCGGCGCCAGCGGGTGGCCGCTGTAGAGGAAGCAGGGAAAGACGCGGACGCTGATCCCGCCGTCGCGGCGCTCGGCGACGCCGAGCAGCTTCAGCGATAGGTCGAGCTCCTTGGCGTAGGCGAGGTCGTCGGGCTGGATCGCCTCGATCCCCTCGTAGGGGACCTGGTCGAGGGTGACCGCGGTGTGGAAGGCGAGGCGGGCGAGGATCGCCATCTTCGCCGCCGCATCGGCGCCGTTGACGTCGTCGCTCGGGTCGGCCTCGGCGTAGCCCAGCTCCTGTGCCCGCCTCAGCACCCGCTCGTAAGCGGCGCCGCTGGCGGCCATCTCGCTGAGGATGAAGTTGGTCGTGCCGTTGACGATGCCGAAGACCTTGTCGATCTCGGTGACGCCGAAGCTTTCCTGGATCGTGCGCACGATCGGGATCACGCCCGCCACCGCAGCCTCGAAGCGGAGCTGGACGCCGGCTTCTCGAGCCACCTCGAAGAGCTCCTCACCGTGCTGGGCGAGCAGCTGCTTGTTGGCGGTGACGACCGGCTTGCCCGCCCGCAGGGCCGCGAGCACGTACTCGCGCGCCGGGTCGGTGCCGCCAATCAGCTCGACGATCACGTCGGCGCGCTCGAGGATCTCGCCGAAGTCACCCTCGCTACGGGTCAGCGTCCCCGTTAGCTCCGGCCGCCGCCCGGTCGCCGCCTCGACCGCGGCCGCGCGCTCGTCGAGCAGGTCGGCGAAGGCGCCGCCGACCGTGCCGCGCCCGAGCAGCCCGATGCGGACAGGTTCAGACATCGCGCGAGGTCAGGTCCTCGTAGGTCTCGCGGCGGACGACGACCCGCGCCCCGCCGTCGCAGCAGAAGATCACCGGCGGACGGGCGACGCCGTTGTAGTTGCTCGCCATCGCGTGGCCGTAAGCGCCGGTCGCCGGCGTGACGAGGACGTCGCCGACCGCAGGGGCGGCGAGCACCGCGTCACGGACGATCACGTCGCCCGACTCGCAGTGCATGCCGGCAACCGTCGCCGCCGTGTCGGGCACGGCCCCCGCCCGGTCGGCGATCAGCGCCTCGTAGCGCGAGCCGTAGAGCATCGGCCGCATGTTGTCCGACATGCCGCCGTCGACGGCGACGTAGGTGCGCACGCCGGGGATCTCCTTGACGGTGCCGAGCCGGTAGGCCGTGATGCCGGCGTTGCCGACCAACGAGCGGCCCGGCTCAACCAGGATGCGCACGCCCTCGCCGAAGACCTCGGCGACACCGCGGACCTTGACCTCGACATAGGCGTCGATCGACGGTGGCTCGTCCGCGGCGGTGTAGGCGATGCCGAGGCCGCCGCCGACGTTGACCAGGCGACACCAATCGCCGGCCAGCTCGCCGAGGGCGCGAATCGCCAGCCTGTAGGGCTCCAACTCGAAGATCTGCGAGCCGATGTGGGCGTGCAGCCCGACCAAGTCGAGCACGTCGGAGGCGAGCACCCGCTCGATCGCCCGCGCCGCCAGCCCGTCCTCGAGGCCGAAGCCGAACTTGGAGTCGAGCTGCCCGGTCGTGATGTAGTCGTGGGTCGAGGGCTTGATCCCCGGCGTCACCCGGATCAGCACGTCCTGGGGTTCGTCGAGCAGGCGCTCGCAACGCTCAATCTCGTCGAATGAGTCGAGGATCAGATGGCCGACCCCCGACCGGGCGGCGAAGAGGATCTCCTCGTCGCTCTTGTTGTTGCCGTGCATGTGGATGCGCGCCGGGTCGAAGCCCGCTCGCAGGGCCATGTGCAGCTCGCCGCCGGAGGCGACGTCCACCGAGAGGCCCTCCTCGGCGAAGAGCCGGTATGCCGCCGTACAGGGGAAGGCCTTGCTGGCAAAGAGGACCTCGAAGTCCTGGCTCCGGCTTTCGAACGCCTCCCGGTAGGCGCGGGCACGCGAGCGCATCTCCTCTTCCGCGTAGACGTAGGCCGGAGTGCCGAACTCGGCGGCGAGGTCGACTACGTCACAGCCGGCGATCTCGAGATGACCGCGCTCGTTCACGCGGCTGCCGGCCGGGTAGACCGGCGAGCCCGCGATCGGGTCCGCGACCGCACCTGCCTGTCCGTGCTGGGGCATGGCACGGCATTGTGACGGTTAGGGCCCCGTCCAGCGGTCGGCTTCGCTCAGGGTTTGTCGCCGAGCAACCCGCCGACCGTTTCCTGAACTTTTCCGACGGTTTTGTCAACCGTCTGACCAACCGTCGATTCGGGACCGGCGACACCGTTGACGACGCCTTCGGTGACTTTGGTGACACCGGTGCTGCCGAGTGCCCCACCGGTCGCTTCGTCGACGCCGTTGACGGTGTCGTTGACCGTGCCGGTGGCGGTGCCAGAAACCGACGAGTCGCCGCCGGCGCTTTCACCGCCGCCGGGGGCGGTCGGGTCGGCGGAGCCGCCTCTCCCACCCGAGCCCTCGCTCGCAGCGGCATTGCCCGGGGAGCCCGCGGGCGAGGAATCGCCGCCGCCGGGGGCGGCGGGCGCAGAGCCGGGCGTGCCCGAGTTCGGTGCGCTTGCGAGCGGTGCACCGGACAGCGGCGAGGACCCCGAGCCGCCCTCGCGAGCTCCCGCACCGTCCGAGACGCCATCGCCGGGGGCGGCTTTGGTGGCTGACCCAGCGACCGCTGAGCCGCCACTGCCGACCGCCGGCGCCGCGGGGGCGACGGCAGCGTCCTCGACCGAGTCGTCCCCTCCGGCGAAGCCGATACCGGCCAGAGGCCAGTCGCGCAGGGTCTGCAGCGAGACGAGCATCACGAAGGCGACTATTGCCAGGCCGATCAGGGCCGTGCCCGATATTGCTCCTGCAAGGTAGTTGCGCGCCTGGCGGGCCATCTCGCCTTCCGGTCGGTTGCTACCCCAGGGTCGCAGGGGCAAAGCCGTACGCCATACCCACTAATTGAATTTTTTAGCGATTCTGGGTAGTGCGGTGCGGAGCCGCTAGAGGTAGCCGAGCGGATCGGTTGGGGCGCCGCTGATCCGCACCTCGAAGTGGAGGTGATCGCCGTAGCAGTGGCCGGTGCAGCCGACGTAGCCGATCACGTCGCCCTGCGAAACGCTGCCCGAAGTGATCGCGAACGAGGACTGGTGCGCGTAACACGTCTGCAGGCCACCACCGTGGTCGAGGCAGGTGAAGTTGCCGTAGCCGCCACTTTCGGCGTCGGACTGGACGAGGACCACGGTGCCGGCGTCGGCAGCGCGGATCGGCGTTCCCGCCGGCACGGCGATGTCGATGCCCTCGTGCATGCTCCCCCAGCGGGCGCCGAAGCCGGAAACGACCGGGCCGTCGACCGGCCAGATCATCGATCCCGATCCGTAGCGGACCGGGCCCGCTGGCAGCGGCGCGGAGGCACTCGACTGCAGCGTCGCGGCAATCTCCGCTTGGATCGCAGCCAGGTCCCCCTCGATCTCATGCTCGTGGTCGCTGATCGTCGCCAGCGCCGCCTCGCGGTCGCGCCGCACGGCGACCAGCTCGGCCTGGCGGCTCTGCACGGCGGCGCGGGCACTCTCCAGTGCCTGCTCTTCGGCGGCGATCGCATTGCGGGCCGCTTCAATCCGGTTCTTCGCCGAGCGCAGGCGGGCGACGGTGCGCTTGATCTGGTCGCGCAGGTCTCGCACCCGGGTGACGATCGCTTCGTCGAGCCCGTTGATGCGGTTGAGGTACTCGGTGCGGTTGATCAGCTCGTCGTAGCCACCGGACTCGACCAGCACGCTGAGGACATCGGGGGTGCCGGACTCATAGATCGCCACCAACCGCTCGCGCAGCGCCACCAGCGCTCGCTTGAGGCGGGCTTTGACCACTGCGAGGTGCTTCTTCGCAACGTCCAACTCTGCCACGGCCTGGTCGAGCTCGGCCTGCTTGGCGGCCAACCTGGCACGCACAGCCGCCTCCTGCGCGCGCAGCGCCGCCACCTCGTCGGTAAGCCGTTCGATCCGGTCGCGGTAGCGCGAGATAGTCGTCGTCAGGACGCCCTTGCGCTCACGAACCTCCGTGAGCTTCGCTTCCTTGTCTTCCTGCTTCTCGTAGAGATCCTCGGCGAACGCTGCCGTGCCGCTGAGCAGCACAACAAGCGCCGCCACAGCGGCGACCGCCACCGAGGCAAGGCGAGTCATGAACATGGCGAGGGAGGCTAGCGAGCCGGTTCAGCGATCAAGCGGGGATGCAAGATGACTGCAACCCCGCTTGCGTAGGCTCCCTACGCAGGCACAGGCTCCTTCTCGGCAGCCTTCTCCCCCTCAGCGACCACTTCGGCCGCGTAGCCGAGCCGCTCGGCGTATTCGCGGGCTTGCATCCTGGAGATGACCATGCGCTGGATCTCGGCGGTGCCCTCGAAGAGCTGGTAGATCTTCGCGTCGCGGAAGAACTTCTCCAACGGCAGGTCCGGGCTCCAAGCGTCTGGGCCTACAAGGTCCATCAGGGTCGTCGTCGCCCACATCGTCACGTCGCCGGCCTTCAGCTTCGACATCGAGCCCTGGCCGCCGCGCATCGGGATGCCGTTGCGGCCCATCCAGGCGGCTCGCTGCACCAGCAGGCGCGCCGCTTCGATCTCGGTCGCCACATCGGCCAGCGTCTGCTGGATGCGCTGCGTCTGCAGCAGCGGCGTGCCACCTTCGGAGCGGCCGTCGAGGTACTCGAGCGTGAACTCGTAGGCGGCCTGCGCGATGCCGAGGGCCGAGGCGCCGACCAGCGGCCGGGTGATCTCAAAGGTGGCGAGGGCGTCGGCGCCGCGCGATTTCTTCCCTTCGCGGCCGCGCTGCAGCTTCTTCTCGAGCTTCTCCTCGCCGCCGAGCAGGTTCTCGGCCGGGATGCGGCAATCCTCGAGCACGATCTCGGCGGTGTGCGAGGCGCGGATACCGAGCTTCGACTCCTTTTTGCCCTGGCTGAGGCCGGGGGTGTCCTTACCGATCACGAAAGAGGCCTGGCCGCGGGTGCCGAGGCTGGGATCGACGGTGGCGACAACGACGTGGACGTCGGCGATGCCGCCGTTGGTGATGAAGACCTTGGTGCCGTTGAGGACCCACTCGTCGTCGTCACGCTTGGCGGTCGTCTTCAGGCTCTTGACGTCGGAGCCGGCCTGGGGCTCGGTGACTGCGTAGGCGCCGAGTTTGACCTCGTCGCCAGCGCCGAAGCACTCGGGGACCCACTGGGCGATCTGCTCGGGGGTGCCGGAGGAGGCGATGCCCGCAGCGGCGAGCCCGGAGCCGGAGATCGCGAGGGCGATGCCGGCGCAGCCCCAGTGGAACTCTTCTGCCGAGATCACCTGCATCTGCCCCTCGGAGTCGGCAGCCGAGCGCTGGATCGCCTCAAGCCCACCAAAACCCTGCACACGCGCCTCTTTAATGACTCCCCAAGGAGTGCTCTCCTCTTCGTCGTGTTTGCGCGCGGCGGGACGGATCACGTCGCGGGCAAAGGCCCGGGCGCGATCCTTGAACTCTTGCTGCTCCTCATTAAGTGCGAAATCCATCCGTCCCCCTCGTCGCGCGCTATTCGTTCTCTTGTCGTTGATTGACTGGTCAGTCAACCGGTCCGTGAATCTTAGCTGACCGACCAGCCAGCTCGAAGGCCAACAGAACCGTCTAGCGTTGCCGCCCGTGGCACCGAAGGAGCGGCCGATCAACGCGGACCTGCCCGCGCCCCAGTCGGGGGAGAAGCCGGCCGCGACGCCCAAAGGCCCGGGGACGAAGCTACCCGCCCCCAAGCAACGCCGCAAACCGATTCCCGCCGCGCTCAAGGCGGTCGCCGGCCTCTTCGTCCTCGCGATCGTCTTCATCGTCGCGGCCGTCCTTGGAGGCGGGGGCGGCAGCGGTGAAGGCTCCGAAACCCCAGCGCCGATCAGCAAAGCGCCAAACGCTGCCGATGAGGAGCAGGCCGCCGGTACGCCGGATGAGCTGGGATACCCGGCCTTCGCGACCTCGAATACGACGCGCGTCGGCGGTCCAGACCCAGCGTCAAACGCGGCCGGCATCGCCCTCGCTACCTACCCCTCGACCAAGCCCTCCCAGCAACCGCGAGCCGTCACCTTGGTCGACGCCTCGGATTGGCGCGGCGCAATCGCAGCGTCGGTCCTGATGGCGGCGCCGGTTGGGGCGCCAGTTCTCATCTCCGAAGGGGACGGCGTTCCCGAGCCAACCGAGCAAGCGCTCGACGCCCTCGACCCCCAGGGCGGCAAAGCCACCAAAGGCATGCAGGCGTTCGCGATCGGCGCGGCGTCGGTCCCCTCCGACTTACAGGCAAAGCGAATCGGCGGCAGCGGCGGCACGGTCGCCGCGGCGGCGATAGCCAACCTGCGCGACGAGTTGCTGGCGGGGCCGCCGCAGCACATCGTGGTCGCGCCCGCCGCCGAGTCCGCCTTTGCGATGCCGGCGGCGGCCTGGGCCGCCCGCTCGGGTGATCCGGTCCTCTTCGCCGACGAGGATGCGCTGCCAAAGCCCACGGCCGCGGTGCTGCAACGCCATCCCAAAACCCCGGTCTACGTGCTCGGCCCTTCCTCTGTGATCTCCTCCGAGGTCGTTCGCCAGATCGGCGAGATCAGCGACCGCGTGCGCCGCGTCTCCGGCGAGGATCCCGTCGCCAACGCGATCGCGCTTGCCCGCTACGCCGACGGCAGCTTCGGCTGGAACGTCAACGATCCGGGTCACGGGTTCGTCGTCGCCCGCTCCGATGAGCCGCTGGACGCGGCCGCCGCCGCACCGCTGTCGGCCTCTGGAACCTGGGGGCCGCTGCTGCTCACCGATAGCGCCGATACCCTTCCGGGTGCGCTGCGCGGGTACCTGCTCGACGTCAAGCCGGGCTACACGACCGACCCAACGCGCGCCTTCTACAACCACATCTGGCTGATCGGAGACCAGGAAGCCATCGACGTGAACGAGCAGGCCGAAATCGACGAGCTGGCCGAGCTGGCCAAGATTGGCGACGCACCGTGAGCGAGACCGAGAACCCCGAGCTGCTCGGCGGCGGGCACGAAGTCACCGCCGAGGACATACGCGCCCTAGCGGGCGCTTCGACCCCCCACTTCGCGCTGCAGGTCCGCAACCGCATCCGCCGCCTGATCGAGCCCCTGCCGGCCGGCCATCCGGCCAGGGTCGAAGGCGAACGCAAGATCGCCGAGCTCGAGGACCTCGCTGAGCACAGCGGCGATCCGCGCGGGACGATGGGCATCGGCCACCGATGAAGCAGCTGGCGCCCGGGGTTTGGCGGCTGAAACAGTTCCCGGCGCCGAGTGTCAACGTCTACCTGGCCGAGGACGTGCTGATCGACGCCGGCACCCGCTGGGACCGGCGCCGGGTCTTCGCCGAGCTCGAGGGCCATGAGATTTCGCTGCTAGCGCTGACCCACGTCCACCCCGACCACCAGGGCGTCGCCAAGGACGTCTGCGAGGCGCGCGGCGTGCCGCTCGCCTGCCACGCCGACGACGTCGAGGCGATGGAAGGGAAGCGGCCGATCCAAGAGGCGGCGCCTACCAACCCCTTCAACCGGTTGATCAGGCGATTCTGGGAGGGCCCGCCGTACAAGGTCGAGCGTGTTCTGAGCGAGGGCGACGAGGTCGCCGGCTTCCGCGTCATCCACGCCCCCGGTCACGCCCGCGGCGAGGTGATCTTCTTCCGCGATTCCGACCGGGTGGCGATCTGCGGCGACGTGATCCGCAACATGAGCTACGCGACCGGACGGCCGATGCTCGCCGAGCCGCCGCAGATCTTCACCTACGACCCGGCCGAGAACCGTCGCTCGATCCGCAAGCTGGCCGACCTCGACCCCACCCTGATCCTCCCCGGTCACGGCCCCGCCGTGACTGATATCGCTGCCTTTGAGCGCTTCGTTGCGGGATTACCTGCCTAGAGCGGGACCGCCTAGCCGCAGCTATCGTCGGCCCCCGGTGTTACCTGATTTCAGGTACTCGACCGAGATTTGCAGAAGTTACTCCGTCCCCCCCGCTGGGTAGCGGGGCAGACACGCGGCTCGACAGGAGGTAGGAGAGATGAAGAGGTTGATGCGCAGACGACCGTCACCGGCGATGTTGGTCTCGGTGATCGCTTTGATTGTCGCACTGGGAGGCACCGCCATCGCCGCCCAAAACATCAACGGCGGCGCGATCAAAAAGCAGACGATCGGCGGCGGCAAGTTGAAGAAAAAGACGCTTACCGGCTTCCAGATCAACACCAACAAGCTTGGCACCGTGCCAAGCGCACGACGCGCCTCACACACCTACTGGGCGGTCGTCAACAATCCGGCGAGTCCGGGCAACGCGGCTCTTGCACGGGCCAGCGACGAAGGGATCTCGGCGTCCGAGGGTGGCGGTGCGGTCACGGTCACGTTCCCCGTCAACGTCAGCGGCTGCGCCAATGTCTCCTCGCGCAACAACGCGGGTACGACGCCCCCGGGCGCGGGGACGGCGCAGACCAATACCTCACCGGCCAACGCAAACGCAGTCGAGGTGCGAACGCGTGACGCCAAAGGCGATCCCGACGACGCCGACTTCCACCTGCTGGTGGTCTGCCCCTGATTCGGACGTGCCGGTGCGGAGAGGTCCATATGGACCTCTCCGCACCGGCACGTCTATGCTGCGGGCGATGAATGACGTGCCGCACGGGTTCAAGGAGGGCGACAAGGTCTGGGTCGAGGACGGCGACGGCAAGCACCACCCGGGCGTCTTCGTCGGCGACAACGAGGCATCGGGCTGGTTCGGCGGTGGCCCCAGCGCCTACGTCGCCCACCCCGAGGCGCACCAAGCCGAGGTAGTCTCGATCTTCCGCATCACCCCCCGCGACGAGTAGCTGCCCGCCGCGCTCACTGACCTCTGGCGACTTAGCCCCCCGTATAGGACGGTAAGTCGCCAGAGCTAGGACGGTGCCCGGGCGGCTGACATGTCTACCCGCTCGCCGAGAAAGGGGACCCCCTCGGCGACCAGGCGCCGTTTTTGCCGGGCGCCCTTGGCGAGCGAGCCATCGGCGCGGACCACGCGCCACCAGGGCAGGTCCGGGTCGTCGCACTCGAACAGCACCGCGCCGGCGAAGCGCGGCGCGCCCGGCGAGACGTTGCCGTAGGTCCGCACGAACCCTGCCGGGATCTCGCGCACCCGGCTCAGCACTTCGAGCTCGCGAGCGTCGCTATCGCTCGCCACGCCTCAGTGACTCTGCGGCCCGAAGGCGTCGATCAGGCGGTTCTGGTACTCGCTCAGCTCCTCGGGGGAGATGAAGTAGGTCGGCGGCGTAAGGAAGAGGCCGTCGGCGCGCTCGGCCGTCGCCTCTACCCGGGCGCGGACCTTGTCGAGCGGGCCGGCGGCGCAGTAGGTATCGACCATCTCGTCGCTGATCGCGGCGGGGACGGCGGCCAGGTCGCCGCGGCGGAAGGCCTCGCCTGCGGCGACCGCGTTGTCGGCGAAGCCGTGCAGCTCCCAGAGCGGCATGTAGGTCTTGACCGTGGCGTAGAAGGAGATCGTGCGGCGGGCCATCTCGATCGCCTTCGCCTCGTCGTCGTCGATCGCGCAGCAGACGGTCGGCAGGTAGTCGAAATCGGCGCGGTTCCGGCCTGAACGCTTCAGGCCCTCCTCGAAGGAGGAGACGACGACCTCATCGATCCAGCGCAGGCTCTGGATCGGGTGGCCGATCAAACCGTCGGCGACATCGCCCGCCATCCGGCACATGCCTCCCTGCACGCCGGCGGTGTAGATCGGCACCGACTCGCGCGGTGCCGGATGGGGCCGGATCCAGCCCTTGATGTCGATGTCGTAGTAGGAGCCCTCGAAGCGGATCGGCTCTCCCACCCCGGCCTGACTCATGATGGTCCGCGTCGCCTCGATCGCCTCGCGCAGGTGCGGCGCCGGTTTGCCGTACTCGGCGTTGTGCCAGGTTTCGTTGAGCCGTTTGACGCCGGAGCCAAGGCCGAGCCGGAAGCGCCCACCGGACATCTCGTCGACGTCGAGCGCCGAGACGGCGAGGATGAAGGGGCTGCGGGTGAAGGCCCAGGCGATCCCGGTGGCTATGCCGATCTTCTCGGTGCGGCCGGCCAGATAGGCGGCCTGGGTTACCGAGGAGCGGAACAGCTCCGGCGCCCAGACGCATTCGACGCCCGCCACCTCGGCCCGCTTCGCCTCGGCCTCGAGGTCGGCGACCGTGGTGCCGATTGCGGCAACGGAGATGCGGTCAAGCGCTGACAAGCTCAGGCCGGCTCGGGAACCGGCGCCTCGGCGAGGACCAGGTCGGCGACCTGGTCGCGGTGCCAGCGAGCGTCGCCGAAGCTGGCGGCGTTCGCCTTGCCGCGCTTGAGGAAGAAGTGAAGGTCGTGCTCCCAGGTGAAGCCGATCCCGCCGTGCACCTGAATCGAAGCGTCGGGGACGCGCCAGCCGGCGTCGGAGGCGTAGGCCTTTGCCATCGAGGCCGCCAGCGGCAGCGATTCGGGCTCGGCGTCGGCGGCCCAGGCGGCACCGTAGACGGCGGAGCGCGAGTTCTCGGTCTCGAGCAGCATCTGTGCGCAGCGGTGCGAGACCGCCTGGTAGGCGCCGATCGGCCGGCCGAACTGCTGGCGGTCCTTGGCGTAGGAGACTGCCATCTCCATCGTCCGCTGGGCGATGCCGGTCGACTCGGCGGCGATCGCGACGCAGGCGCGCCAGAGCACCGGCAGGTAGTCCGCCTGTGTCCCGTCCAGGGTCGCGTCCGCTCCAACCCGAACGCCGTCGAAGTGGACCGAGTAGAGGCGCCGGGTCAGGTCGATCGATTTTTCCGCAGTGACGGTGATCCGCTCGGCACCACGCTCGACCAGGTGGCGGCGCCCGTCGGCGGTGGCGACGAGGAAGAAGTCGGCGCTGGCCGCGTCCATCACCAGCACCTTCTCGCCGTCGAGGACGACCCCGTCGCCGTCGGCCTTCGCCTCCATCTCAAAGTCACCGATCCGCGCCGGGGTGCCGGCGTCGAAGAGAGCTACCGTGCCGCGCGCCTCGCCGCTGGCGAGGGAGCGAAGCCACCTATCCTTCTGCTCATTCCTGCCGTTACGTGCCAGCGCCAAGCCGGCGACCGTGGTCGAGAGCAGCGGCGAGGGCGCGAGCGCGTAGCCCATCTCCTCGAAGAGGACGGCGAGATCGACGATGCCTAGCCCCTGGCCTCCCCACTCCTCCGGCAGGGCCAGGCCGGGCCAGCCGAGCTCGGCCATCTCCTCCCAGTCGGACTGCTCGAAGCCGTGCTCGCTCTCGGCCAGCTCGCGGATCCGCTCCGATTTGTAGCGGGCGGCGAGGAACTCGCGCGCGGTCGATTTGATCGCCTGCTGCTCGTCGGTGAGGTCGAAGTACATGAGTAAGCGACAGCTCCTGAGTCCCTAGCGCAGCCTCGGCAGGCCGAGCACGCGCTCGGCAATGATGTTCTTGAGGATGTCCGTCGTGCCGCCCTCGATCGAGTTGGCGCGCGAGCGTAGGAAGCTGTACTGCCAAGCGCCGTTGGCGATCGCGTGCTCGGCGCCGCGGTCGAGCGGCGCGTAGGCGCCCTCGATCTCGAGCGCCAGCTCCGAAATGCGCTGGTTGATGTCGGCCCACTGCCACTTGCCCAGCGAGCCCTCAGGCCCCGGGATTCCGGACTGCATCGTCTTGGTCAGACCGCGGTAGGCGTTCAACCGCATCGTCTCGGCCTCGATGTTGAGCTGGGCGATGCGTTGGCGCAGGACAGGATCGTCAGCGGCACTACCTCCGTTGACACGCGTCTCCTTGGCCAGCTCACCAAGCCGCTTGAGGTTGTTGGCGATCTGCGAGATCGCGCCGAAGGCAAGCCCGGCACGCTCGTTCATCAGCGTCGTGATCGCCACCGACCAGCCGTTGCCGACCCCGCCGACGACGTTGGCGTCGGGGATCCGCGCACCCTCGATGAAGACCTCGTTGAACTCGCCCTCGCCGGTGATCTGGACCAGTGGCTTGGCCTCCACGCCCGGCTGCTCCATGTCCATCAGGAAATAGGTGAGGCCCTTGTGCTTGGGAGCGTCGGGGTCGGTGCGGGCGACGAGCATGCACCACTTGGCGTACTGGGCGAAGGTCGTCCAGACCTTCTGCCCGGTGACGACCCATTCGTCGCCGTCCTTGACCGCCTTGGTCTTCAGCGAGGCAAGGTCGGAGCCGGACTCGGGCTCGGAGAAGCCCTGGCACCAGATCTCCTCCGCGGTGAGGATCGGCTCCAGGTAGCGCTGCTTCTGCTCATCGGTGCCGTGGGCGATGACGACCGGGCCTCCCATCGCCAGGCCGAGCACGTTGGCCGGGCTGGGCGCTTCCTGGCGGGCGGCCTCGCCGACGAAGATCGCCTGCTCGATCAGGGTCGCGCCGCGGCCGCCGTACTCCTTCGGCCAGGAGATCCCGGCCCAGCCGGCTTCGTGCAGCTTGCCCTGCCACTCGGTGCGGAAGGCCATCACCTCCTCGAGGCCGGCCTCCGGCTCGGGGCCCGGATGATTCTCTTCCAGCCAGATCCGGACCTCGTCGCGGAACTCACGCTCGGACGGTGAGAGGCTGAGGTCCATCGGTCCCGGAGACTACTGGCTAGGTGGCCAGTCGCCTAGATCCGCTCTATGAGGGTGCCCGTGCCGAGGCCGCCGCCGCAACACATCGTCACCAGGCCCATCTCCTTGTCGGAGCGCTCCATCTCGTGCAGCAGGGTGGTGATCAGGCGGGCGCCGCTTGAGCCAAGCGGGTGGCCGAGGGCGATCGCGCCGCCGTTGACGTTGACCCGGTCCATGTCGGGTTCGAGCTCACGGCGCCAAGCGGCTACGACCGAAGCGAAGGCCTCGTTGACCTCGACCAGGTCGATGTCGTCCATCGCCATCCCGGTGCGCTCGAGCAGCTTGCGGGTCGCCGGGATCGGGCCGGTCAGCATGATCACCGGGTCGACGCCGACCGTCGTCTGGTCGTAGATCCGTGCCCGCGACTTCAGCCCCAGCGCGTCGGCCTTCTCGCGGGTCATCAGCAGCACCGCGGCGGCGCCGTCGGATACCTGCGAGGAGTTGCCGGCGGTGATCTTGCCGTCCTCCTTGAAGGCCGGCTTCAATTCAGCCAGTTTCTGCAGCGAAGTGTCGGGACGGATGCCCTGGTCAGTCGCGTAGGTGTCGCCGTTGACCGAGAAGGGGACGATCTCACGCTCGAAGCGGCCCTCCTCGGTCGCCACGGCGGCGAGTTGATGTGATCGCAGGCCGATCTCGTCGAGCTCAGAGCGGGGGATCTCCCACTTGTCGGCGATCATCTCGGCCGAGATCCCCTGCGGTACGAGGTTGTAGCGCTCCATCAGCTGCGGCGAGAAGGCGAAGCCGTGCTCCTGCATCACCGAGGCGCTGTCGGCGAAGGAGATGTGGCCCATGTGCTCGACGCCGCCGGCGACCATCACGTCGTGGACGCCGGAGGCGACCATGGCGGCGGCGTAGTTGACCGCCTGCTGGCCGGAGCCGCACTGACGGTCGACGGTGGCGGCGGGCGTCTCGATCGGCAGGCCGGCCTCGAGCCAGGCGTTGCGGGCGATGTTGATCCCCTGCTCGCCAAACTGCTGCACGCAGCCGGCAACGACGTCCTCGACCAGGGTGGGATCGATGCCAGCGCGCGCAATCACCTCGGAGTAAGCCTTGGCCAGCAGGTTGGAGGCGTGGACGTCCTTGTAGTAGCCCTTCTCCTCGTGGCCGCGCCCGATCGGCGTGCGGACCGCCTCGACGATGACGACCTCGCGGCCGCCGAACTTTCCGTTTCCGTTGCCTGACATCGGGACCTCCCGTTGATCGACTGGTCAATCAACTTTAGAGCCTTCGGCGCGCGGGTCCTGTCACGGCGGCCCTCCCCCATGTGCTCGGACGCGCTTCGCGCGCCCTCCGCTATGGGGGACCCCCGCCACCGTGCCACCCGCGCGAGAGGACTCTGATAGGAACCCGTCCTCAGATGAGCGGAAACACGGGATATGAGGCACCCGGTATTGCGGGGAGCGGAGCCATAGCTACCGGCCTGGCCGCCGTGGCTACGACCACTGGCGACACGATCCTGCTTGCTCGCAGTGAGGCTTCGGCTTGGCGGGCTGAGGAGAAGGTCGTTGCTGCCTGCGCCAAGATCGAGGGGGCTGAGCCGTCACGACTGAGGGTCACCACCGACCCCAAGGACCTGGCCGAGTGCGACGTCGTCGTCGAGGCGGTGATCGAGGAGGTCGAGCCGAAGGGCGAGGTGCTGGGCGCGGTCGCTGAGGCTTGCCCAAATGCCGACTTGGCCACCACGACCTCCTCGCTGAGCATCGCCGAGATCGCCAAAGCGGCGAATATCGGCGGCCGCCTCTTCGGCCTCCACGTCTTCAATCCAGTCCCGCGGATGAAGCTGGTCGAGGTCTGTTTCCCCGACAACGGCGACGACACCCGCGAGCGCGCGCTCGCCTGGTGCGCGGCGCTGGGCAAGACCGCGGTCGAGGTGCCCGACCAGGCCGGCTTCGTGGTCAACCGCCTACTTTTCCCCTACCTCTTCGACGCCGTGCGCCTGATCGAGCGCACCGGTATGGAGGCGGGCGAGGTCGACGCTTGCATGAAGCTCGGTGCCGGCCACCCGATGGGCCCGCTCGCCCTACTCGACTTCGTCGGCCTCGACGTCTCGGAGGCGATCGGCGACGCCCTCTACGCCGACTCCTCAGACCCGGCCCACAAGCCACCCGGGCTGATGGTCCAAATGGCCAGCGAAGGCAAATTGGGTCGGAAGTCAGGCGCCGGCTTCTACTCGTACGACTAGCGCCGGCGAGCGCTGACCAAGCAGATCAAGGACGCAGGGAGCGTGGCGTGCTCTGCACGCGAGCGACCGAGGACGCCGAGATGCGCCGGTCAGCGCTTGCCGGCGCGGTCCCAGATCACGTCGGCGGGCGAGCAGCCCTGATGGCGGGCGGCTGCCTCGATCTCGTCCCAGGGAAGCTCGGCCTCGGGCAGGTCGTCCCAGCGGGCCAGGTCGAGTGCCTCGACCGCTCCTTTGAGCGCCGGGCCTAGATGCTCCTCGGAGCGCAGCAACGCTCTCAGGACCTCGAGCTGCTTATCGCTCAAGCGCACAACCCACATGCAAATACCTCCAGGGTTCGGCGAAACGCGGGTTGCTCAGGAAACCTAGGCCGCGGGGCGGACGGAACTGCTGATCCGCACCGCCTCGACCCGGTTCTCGCGCACTGACTCAACCCTGATCGTGTAGCCGTTGGCGGTGATCGTGTCACCTCGCTTCGGCAACCGCCCGAGCTCGCCGAAGACGTAGCCGCCGATCGAGTTGTAGGCGTCACTGTCGACCGGCAGCTCGATCCCGGCGTCGGCGAGGTCGCCGAGAGAGACGTGGCCACGAACGAACCATTCGCCACCGGCGAGCTGGCGCAGGGCCGCGGCGCGGGGGTCGGTCTCGTCCTCGATCTCCCCCACCACCTCCTCGAGGATGTCCTCGACGGTGACGATCCCGACCGTGCGGCCGTACTCATCGACGATCACCGCGAGCGAGGTGCGCTGCACCTGCAGGTCGTGCAAGAGGTCATCGAGGGGGCGCGTCTCGGGGACGATCACCGCCTCGCGCACGACCGGCTCAATTTGGGCCTGCGGGCCGTCGCTCATATAGAGGCGGGCGAGGCTGTTGTTGTGGACGATGCCCTTGACCCGGTCGGGGTTGTCTTCCTCGATCACCACCAAGCGCGTGTGGCCGGAGGTGACGCAGCGCCGCAGCGCCGTCTCGACCGTCTCCGACGCATCGACCGTGACCACAGCCGGGATCGGCGTCATCACCTCGCGCGCCTCCTGCTCGTGCAGGTGGAAGACGCCGCCCAACATGCCGGCCTCGCCTGGGTCGAGGGTCCCCCCCACCCGCGAGCTGTCGATGATCTGCTTCAGGTCCTCAGCGGTGTGCTTTTCGTCGATGTTGGTCGGGTCGACGCCGAAGAGACGGACGACCGCGTTGGAGATCGCGCTCAGCGCCTTGGTCACCGGGGCGGTGGCGACGCGGAACCAGTTGAGCGGGCGGGAGACGCGGCGCGCGGTCCGCTCCGCCTGGTTGATCGCCAGCATCTTCGGCACCTGCTCGCCGATGCTGATGTGGAGCGCCGTGACCAGAGCGAAAGCGATGCCGAGCGAGAGGCCGACGGCGACCCCGTGGGAGAGACCGCCGAAGGCCGGCTCGAGCAGCTCGGCCAGCGAGGGCTCACCGAGGAAGCCGATCCCGATCGAGGCCATCGTGATGCCGATCTGGCAGGCCGACAGCGATTCGTCGATCTTGTCCAGCTGCTCGATCACCTCCTCGGCGCCGCGCTCGCCTTCCTCGACGAGCTGTTCGATCTTGCCGCGCCGGCTCCGCACCAAGGCGAACTCAGCCGCGACGAAGAAGCCGTTGATGGCCACCAGCAGGAGCAGGAGGACGAGCAGGAGGACGCTCATCGGCTATGTGGCCCGATACTTCGGGGAAGGTCGTCTTCGGCCATTCGGCAATTGGTGAATATAGCTTTCCTGTCCACGGGAACAACGCCACGCCCCGGCAACTCCGAAGCGGCTGATTTTTCGAATTACCGCGTAAGTGCCATATTGAGCCCGTATGCGCATCGCCAGCCTCGTCCCATCCGCGACGGAGATGCTGTTCGCCCTCGGCCTCGGCGACAGCGTCGTCGCCGTCACCCACGAGTGTGACTTCCCCCCGCAGGCGCGCTCGCTTCCCCACCTGACCCGCACGGCCCTGGCCGAGGGGCTCAGCGCAGGCGAGATCGACACGGCGGTGAAGGCCACCGTGGGCGAGGGACGGGCGCTGTACGAGCTCGACGAGGAGCGGCTCGCCGAGGTCGCCCCCGACCTGATCGTCACCCAAGCGATCTGCGACGTCTGCGCCGTCTCCTACGAGGACGTGGTCGAGGTCGCGGCACGGCTGCCGAGCCAACCGCGGGTGCTGCAGCAGGACCCGAGCACGCTCGGCGAGATGCTCGAGGACGTAATCCGGCTCGGTGAGGCGACCGGTTTGGAGTCGGAGGCCCACCTGATGCGGGGCGAGCTGGAGGGCAGGCTGGCGAGCGTCCGCGCCGCAGTCACCGGCGCAACGCCGCCGCGGGTGATCGCTCTGGAGTGGCTCGACCCGCCCTTCGTCGGCGGCCACTGGATTCCGGAGATGATCTCGATCGCCGGCGGCGAGGACGTCGCCGGTCCTCCCGGCCTGAAGTCCCCCGAAGTCGGCTGGGGGGCGCTGGCCGGGCTCGGACCCGACGTCGTGATCGCGATGCCCTGCGGCTGGTACGTCGGCGAATCCCACGCCCAGGCGGTCGAGCACTGGGACCGGATCGTCCAGCTCGGTGCCGGCCGCGTTTACGCGGTCGATGCCGCCTCGACCTTCTCGCGGCCCGGCCCGCGCCTCGTCGACGGGGTCGAGCTGCTCGGTCACATCCTCCACCCGGACCTGGTCGACCCGCCGGGCAACATTGGCTTCGCCGAAGTGCGCGCGCCCCACTAGACCGCTGCAAACCGGCGCATCTTGGGGTCCTCAGTCGCTCGGATCGGGTCACGCACGGGAGTGCGCTCCCCTCACCTCGCTCCCTGCGTCCCCCGACCTGCTTGGTTTTCGCGGTCTAGGCAACAACGATCGCGCTGACGATCGTGAATACGCCGATCGCGATCATCGCCGCCAGCTCGATCGGCAGGCGTCGGGGGCCGAGCATGCCGCGGTCTCCGGCGACGATGACGAGGGCGCAGAGCAGGCCGGCGGCAAGGCCGCCGAGGTGGCCGCCGATGCTGATTTCGGGACGGCCGAAGGTGATCGCGAGGTTGAGCAACAGGATGATGCCGATCGAGGAGGCGAGCGCATCGACCCCGCGGCTGCGGGCGATGACGAAAGTGGCGCCGAAGATGCCGAAGACGGCGCCCGAGGCGCCGATCGTGAGCGCATTCGGGTCGAGCAGAATCGCCCCGAAGGACCCGGCGAAGAGCGAGGCAAAGTAGAGGGCAAGGAAACGGGGCGTGCCGATGCCCGGCTCGAGGATCCGGCCGAGGAAGTAGAGGGCGAACATGTTGAAGCCGATGTGGATGATGCTTGCGTGGAGGAAGCCGCTGGTCAGCAGCCGGTACCACTCGCCTTCGGCGACGGAGGGGCCGAAGAGGCCGAAGTCGAGGATGACCGAGCTGTTGCCTGGACTCAGGCCACCACTGCCGCCGGCGATCTCTGCCAGGTAGGCGGCGACGTTCAACGCGATCAGGACATAGGTCGCCGGCGCGTCGTAGCGGCCCGGCCCCACCGCCCCCCTGGTCACCTTGGTGCGCTCGCGGGCGCACTCGGGGCAACGCATGCCGACCGGCGTCGGCGTCATGCAGTCGGGGCAGATCGGCCGCCCGCAGTTGGAGCATGAGACCCTCGTCTCGCGGTTCGGATGCCTGTAGCAAGTCTCCATCGCGGAGGCGGAGCCTACAATCGCCGCGCATGGAGGAAGCGAGCCCCACCCGCCTGTACGCGACGCTGATCGGCGCCGGGCTGATGCTGTACGGGATTGTCGGCTTCTTCTTCGACGCGTCGTTCGACCGCCCCGACGACCTCGCCGACGCGCTCAGCCTCTTCTCCGTCAACGGCTGGGCGAACAGCTTCCACATACTCAGCGGCGCCCTCGGTTTGCTCCTCGCCGGCTTCGCCTCGCGCCGCTACGCGATCTGGATCACGGCGACCTACGCCGTGATCGCGGTCGCCGCGGTGGCCTAGAGCCCGATCCGGCCGCTGACCGAGCGCAGGCGGCCCTTCGTCTGCTGACGGCCGCGGCGGCGAACCTCGAGCAGGACCAGGGCGCCGGTGGCGATTCCGCCGGCGCCGACCGCGACCACGGGCCGCACCCAGTTGCGTGGGTCGCGCAGCGCCCTCAGCTCGCTCTCGGAGAGCTCCTCGGCCCAGTCAGAGAGCTCCTCGGCAGCAGCTTGGGTGACGGCGGCAAGCGTGTCCTCGAAGCGTCCGGAGAGCCGCTCGGGCGGCTCCATTGGCCGCAGCGCGTCGCCGAGCAGCCGCTCGACGTCCCAGGTGCTGCCGGTTAGCTTCTCGCTCGCCTCACTCATCGCCCATCTCCTCCTCGAGCTGTTTGATCGCGCGATGGATCAGGACCTTGGTGGCACCGTCGCTGCGCCCCAACGCCCGCGCGATCTCGCGGTTGTCCATGCCGAGCGCGAAGCGCATGATTAGCGCGTCGCGGCGGTCGTCGGGCAGGTTGTCGAGCTTCGCGATCACCTGGCGCAGCTCCTCGCGCCCCTCGGCGATCGCCTCGGTCCCGTGCCGGGCCGGGATAGGGTCGGCGCTCTCCAGCGGCGTCTGCGGCCGGCGCGAGCGGTCGCGGTAGTAGTTGAGCGCCAGGTTGTGCGCGATCCGGATCAGCCAGGGGCGCAGGGGCCTCCCGCCGGACTCGCGCCGCGCCCGGTCGAAGTGGCGGTATGCCTGCAGGAAGGCCTGCTCGGTCAGGTCCTCGGCGTCGTGCTGGTTGCCGACCCGGTAGTAGGAGTAGGAGTAGACATCCTTGAGGTGGTCGCGGTAGAGCTCTTCGAAGGCTCGGTCGAGCTCCGCCTTGGCGGCCGGGTCGAGGCTGGCCGGCTCGACGTTTTCCTTGGTGCCGCTCACGGGCGAAGCCTAGATGGTGGGTTCGCGAGCGGAGCCTCACGCGGCCTCCCTCCGCGAGCGCTCGCCCAAACGCAGGCTGGCCACCCAGGCCTCGGTGTCGATCTCGCCGCGGATCAGCGCCGCGAGGCCGCCCAGCGCATCGGCCGGACTCCCCGCTGCGGTGAAGGCCGCGGCCAGCAGCGGCACCGTGTCGAGACCCTCAGAGGCCTGCCCGATGATCGCCGGGATCTCCGCCGCCGGCGTCCCCCGCCCAAGCAGCTCACCGGCGCGGCGGTTGCGACCCGCTGGGGCAAGCACGGTGGCCGTCAGGTCGCCGACCCCCGCCAGGCCGGAGAAGGTCTCCAGCTCGGCGCCGCGCGAGAGCGCGTATTCGATGCACTCGTGCCAGACCTGAGCGGCGGCGATGCCGGCAGCGTTGAGGCCGAAGGGCTCGGAGGCGGCGGCGGCGAGCGCGGCGGCGTTCTTCGCCGCGCCGGCCATCTCGACCCCGGTGACGTCGCGCGAGCGCTCGCAGACCAGGCCAGCGCGATCGAAGACCTCGCCGAGTTGGTCGCGCAGGTCGGCGTCGCCGGAGCCGAGGACGAGCGCAGCCGACCCGGAGACGGCCTCGCGCGCGTGGGCGGGGCCGCCGAGGCAGGCGACCGCCCGAGCGCGAATCCGTTCCCCCACGTACTCAGCGGGCAGCTGGCCCAGTGGCGCGATCAGGCCCTTGGTCAGCAGCAGCAGCGAGGAACGGTCGCTGACCCGGTCGGCGATCGTGCCGACCGCCTGCGGCAAGGAGCCCGAGGGGATCGCCATGCAGACCAGGTCGAGGCCGGCCAGCTCGATCTCAGAGGCGGGACGGACCAGCAGCGAGTCGGGCAGCTCGACCCCCTCGAGATAGCGACGGTTTTCCCCCGCCTCGAGCATCTCCGCCGCCTGCACGGCGGTGCGGGCGCCGAGCTGCACCTCGAGCCCGCCGCGGGCGAGCAGCACGGCGACCGCGGTTCCCCAGCTGCCGGCGCCGATCACCGCGGCGCGGCGCATCGGCGGCAGCCCGCCCATCTCTTCCCACTGCAGGAGGACGTTGGGCCAGATCCGGGCGGTCACCGATTCCGCCAGCGGCGGCGAGGGCTCCTCGACCCGCGGGAAGGTCATCGCCTTGCCGAGACGCACCCGCACCTGGCGTGGCCGGATGCGCCAACCGCGGCGCACGTGCTCGCTGCCGAAGACGGCCGTTGGAACGACCGGGGCGCCCGTCTGCAGGGCCAGCCTGCCGACCCCACGCTTCGGCGTTGCCAGGGTGCCGCGGCGGATTCGCGTCCCCTCGGGGAAGATGCAGACGGTGCCGCCGCGTTCGACCACCAGCCGAGCGGTGTCCACCGAGAGCTCGTCCGACTCGCCGCGGCGGATCGGGAAGGCGCCGAGCCGCGAGAGCAGCCAGCCCTGCCAGCGGCGCTCGAACAGCTCGATCTTGGCGACGTAGTTCATCGGCCGCCGCCAGGGCAGCGCGGCGCCGATCGCGAAGGGGTCGAGGAAGCTGCGGTGGTTGGCGGCGACGATCAGCCCGCCGCTGACCCGGCCGTACTCGCGGCCAGTGCGGCCGAGGCGGAAGTAGAGGAGGAAGAACGGCGTCATGAAGATCCTGGCCAGGAGGTAGAGCGGCCAGTTGACGCTGTGGGCGCGGGTGTACTGGTGGTAGGCCTGGAGGCGTTCTTCGGTCACTACCCTGCGCTACACGAGTCCGGGACGGGGGTTACCGCGGGCGGAGTGACCTACCAGGCGGACTCGACTAGCTGCTCAAGGTCGCTACGCGTTGGCGGCTCCGGCGTAAAAGCCAGCTCCGGCCGCAACAACATCGCATCGAGGGCTTGATCTAGCTTGCTTCGGTGGGCTCCTAGCTGGCCGAGGCCGGCGGGGTTGCCGCCTAGCTGGAGAATGCGAGATTCGAGGCCGGTCGGGTCGGTGCCGAGCGCCTCGGCGAGGAGGGCGAGCTGATCGGGGGCGCGCGGGACCATGAAGGCCATCGCCCGCGGCAGGATCGCGGCGTTGGTCTCGGCATGGGGGGTGCCGCAGATCCGCACCAGCGTCTGGCAGATCACGTGGTGCATGCCGAAGGCAGCGGAGTCGATCGCGTAGGCGCAGAGCAGTGAGCCCTGGGCGAGCGCGGCGCGGTTGCGCTCCTCCGGCGGTTGGTCGAGAGAGGCGGCGATCAGCTCGGCGCCGCGCAACGCGGTCAGCTCCGAGACCGGGTTGGCGAAGGGCGTGTAGAGGGAGTCGGCGCCGTGGGCGAGGCTGTTCATCGCACTGGCCCGCAACGCCACCTCCGGCTGGCTCGTCATCGCCTCGGAGTCGGCGATCGCAAGCTCGGGACGCACCATTCCCCGCACCCCCTCCTCGGCCCCGGCGGGAAGGCGGTGGAACCCGGTCATCTCAGCACCGGAGAGCGTCGTCGGGATCGCGGCAACGCGAGCGCCGCTGACCGCGGCAACCGCCTTGGTTGTGTCGATCGTGCGGCCGCCGCCGAGGGCCACGAGCTGCAAAGACGGCGCCCGCTCGAGCAGGGCGGCAGCGGCCTCGGGGACCTGGCCGGAAGGGACTGCGTGAACTGCTTTGGCAGCGGCCTCTAGCTCCGGCGCCCCGGGCAGCGCGCGGGGGGTGCTCAGCAACTCGAAGTCGTCGAAGCCGTGCTCGTGCAGAAGCTGTGGCGACTGGCCGACGCCGTCCCGGCGGAACACCACTACCCGCCCGGCGTCCCTCCAGACGAAGTTTCCGTTCACCCGGTCTCGTGCTCGGCCGTGCGCGGGTTGACGACCGGACGGAGGTTCGGTTCGACCTCCGTCCGCAGATGCTCGTAGTCGGGTGGCAGCGAGAGCTTCTCGCCGAGGTGCTCAAGTGGCTCATCGACGGTGAAGCCCGGGCCCAGCGTCGCGATCTCGAAGAGGACGCCGCTCGGCTCGCGGAAGTAGATCGAGCGGAAGTAGAAGCGATCGATCAGCGGCGTCACCTGCGCTCCGGCCGCGATCGCTTTCTCGCGCCAGGCCTCGTGATCCTCCATCGTCGAGGCCCAGGCGACGTGGTGAACGCTGCCGGCCCCCTGCAACGAGCGCTCCTCGGGCGGCTCGTCGTAGACGTAGAGGCCGCCGCGATTCTCGCCGCGCGCCTCCCAGCCTTCCTCGACCTGCTCAAACTCGAGCGCCTCCAGCAGGAGGCTGCTGGCCCCGGGCGCCGCGGTGTAGGCACAGACGGCGTGGAAGCCCTGCAACGCCAGCTCCCTCGGCACCTCGGGGTGCTCGGCGTTGAGCGGCTGGTCGGGTACCTCGACCACAGCCAGCTCGTGATCGAGGCCCTCGGGGTCGGAGAAGCGCAGGCTCGCCCCCGCTCGCTCGGAATCGATGCCGTGCGACTCGAGCCGCTCGGCCCAGAAATCGAGCGCCTCGGTTGAGGCGACGCGCCAGACGATCCGGTGCACGTCCCCCGCCCCAGCGCGGCCGTCGGGCACGCCGGGGAACTCGAAAAAGGTCAGGTCGGAACCGGCGCTGCCCTTCTCGTCGGCGAAGAAGAGGTGGTAGACGGTCGGGTTGTCCTGGTTGACCGTTTTCTTCACCAGGCGCAGGCCCAACACTCCCGCGTAGAAGTCGACGTTCTTCTGCGCGTCGGCGGTTATCGCCGTGATGTGGTGGATGCCCTCGAGCTTCACCGCATCACGTATAGCATCCTCAGCAATGAGTCGCGCACGCCGACGAACGGTTAAAGGCCTCGTGGTGCTCGGCTCGGTGTTCGCCTTCCTCAGCGTCTTTGCGATCTGGACCGAGCGCCAGGCGCTCAACACCGACGACTGGGTCGAGACCAGCGGCCGCCTGATCGAGGACGAGAAGATCCGCGCCGCGGTCGGCGAGTACCTGGTCGAACAGCTCTACGACAACGTCAACGTCGAAAAAGAACTCGAGGAGATCCTGCCGGGGGACCTCAAGGACTTGGCCGGGCCGGCCTCGGGCGGCCTGCGCCAGGTGGCGGGCGGCGGCGCCGAACAGGTACTGCAAACGGCGACCGCTCAGGATCTCTGGAAGGACGCAAACCGCAGCGCACACGAACAGCTCCTCGCGGTATTGGAAAACAAGAAAGAAGCGGTGGAAACCGCCGAAGGCGAGGTGACGCTCAACCTCGGCAGCCTGATCACCAACCTCGCCGACCAGGTCGGTATCGCCTCCCAGCTTGCCGAGAAACTGCCGCCCGACGCGGGCCAGGTCACGATCCTGCGCTCCGATGAGCTGAAGACCGCCCAGGACGTAGCGGTCGCGATCAAAGGCCTGGCGCTGGTGCTCTCCCTGCTGACGCTACTCTGCTTCGGGGTGGCGATCTACCTCTCGCGCGAGGGGCGCTGGGTGACGGTTCTTTTCTGCGGAGTGGGGTTGATCGCCGCCGGCTTCGCGGTAATCGTCTTCCGCGAGATCGCCGGTGGCGTCGTCGTCGACCAGCTGGTCAGGGAAGAAAGCGTCAAGCCCGCGGCCGAATCGGCCTGGTCGATCTCGACCTCATTGATGGTTGATATCGCGACCACGGTTATCGTCTTCGGTGTCCTCTTCGGCATCGCCGGCTGGCTCGGCTCGCCGACCGGCTCAGCCCGCGCCACGCGCCGCTTCATGACCCCCTTCCTGCGCGACTACGCCCCCTACGTCTACACCGGCCTGGCGATCCTCATCTGCTTCTACTTCATTTCCGCCTCGGTGCAGAACCTGCGCTCCTTCCTGACCACGCTGATCGCCGCCGGCTTCATCGCCTTTGGCATCCACGAGTTGCGCAAACAGACCAGCGAGGAATTTCCCGACGCCGAGATCGGCGACTACTTCGGCGGCGCCAAGGATCGGGTCGTGGGCGCAGTCAAGAGTGCCGACATCGGCGAGCGCGTCTCGAAACTGCGCCTGCCGGAGGTGCGGCGGCCGGGGGGTGGCGAGGGCGACGCAGCCGCCGAGCCGCCCGCCGATGACGAGGAGAGCCGCCTGCGACGCCTCGAACGCCTGGCCGAGCTGCACGAGAAGGGCGTGCTGACGGACGAGGAGCTCACCGCCGAGAAGGCCAGAATCCTCGGCGACAGCAGCTCCTGAAGAGAGCCCGCCTCCGGGGTTGAACCGGAAACCTCTCGATTACAAATCGAGTGCTCTGCCAATTGAGCTAGGCGGGCAGTTCATAATCTCGCGCCCAACGGATGCGTTTGGCTTGGTTGTTGCGCGCGGGGTCTACGCGGAGGTAGTTGATGTTCGGAGAGAGCTCATCAGCTGGAACTAAATATACCGTCGCGTTTTCCGGGCAGTAGATGGCGAAGAGATCCGATCGGCAAGGATGCAGCGCGTGAGTACGAGCGGTGAGACGGTCGATGCTACCTTCCGCTCCCTGGAGCCGGGCGAAGGGAGTGTCCTAACCGAGGCGATCCGGGCCGCCTATGGCGAGACCTACGACGTGCGCTGGGTCTACGACGAGGCCGAGGTCGAGGCGCGGCTAACGGCCGGCACCTACGTCTCCTGGGTCGCGGAGTCCGCCGAAGGCGAGTTGCTCTGCCACGAGGGGATGAGCCTGGCGGCGGTCGGCGACGCCGTCGGCCACTCGGGTCAGGCGGTGACGATGGCGTCGGCGCGCGGGCAACACCTCTTCACGAGAACCAAGCAGCACCTGATGGACTGGGCCAGAGCGCGCGGCCTGGCGGGGATGTACAGCGAGGCGACCGCGGCCCACCCCTACAGCCAGCGCGCCAACCTCGAGCTGGGTGCCCACGAGACCGGCTTCCTGCTCGGCTGGATCCCGGCGAGCGTCGACAATGACGCGGCGACCGACCACCGACCCCGCCGCCAATCGGCAGCGCTCTTCTACACCAAGCTCAACGATGGCCACGAGCGCGAGGTCTACGCGCCCGGGCGCCACCGGGACATCATCGGGCAGACGCTGGAGCTGTGTGAGCTGCGAGGAACCCTTGCCGACCCGCCCGCCGACGCGCGGATACCGGAGCGAACTGGGCTACACGTAGAGCCGGATGAGGATCACAACCTGGCCCTAATCACCGTCCACGAACCAGGCGCCGACCTGGAGGCAGCAGTAGCAGCCGAGCGCCGCCACCTCTTCCACCGCAAAGGCCTCGATGCCATCTACCTGGACCTCCCTCTGGAGAATCCAGCGACGGCCCTACTAGCCGACCACCTAGAGCGTCTAGGCGTCTCCTACGCCGGCGTCTTCCCCAACAACCGCACCGACGGCGACGTCCTGAGAATGCAATCCCTCCACCGAGCGAGAGTCACGGCAGACGACATCTCCGTGGCTTCTGAGCACGGCCAGGGACTGCTCGACTATGTGCTCACCGACCTAGAGCGTCACTGACAACTCAGGCACGCCTCCCGCACCCTCAAGCGACCTGAGATACCGTCCGCCGGTGGCCACGAACGTCGCTTCTCACGGTAATCCCGCGCAGGCTGGACCGATTGCCGTCTACGGAGCTAGCGGCTTCACGGGTGGGTTGATTGCCCGGGAATTGAAGGAAGCGGGAGCTGACTTTCTGATTGCTGGGCGAGATGCTCGCAAGCTGGAGGCACTTTCCGGGGAGCTTGGGGGTGTGCCGTTCAAGGCTGTTCCGGTCGATGATCCGGACGGGTTGCGGGAGATGCTCGAGCCTTGCTCGGTGGTGGTGGCTTGTGCTGGGCCGTTCTCTCTTTATGGGGAGCCGGTTGTGGCTGCGGCTGTTGATACCGGGACGCATTACCTCGATACGACCGGGGAGCAGGGGTTTATGCGGATGATCTTTGATCGGTATGGGAAGCCAGCCGAGGAAAAGGGAATTGCGCTGGTCTCCGGGATGGGCTTTGACTACGCCCCTGGCGATTTGATTGCGGCGCTTACTGCTGATGGGATGGGGCCGCTGGAGGAGATCGTCATTGCCTATTGCGTGCATGGGTTTGCGCCTACGCATGGGACTGCGCTTTCGGGGCTGGAGATCATGCGGGGTGGCGACGTCGTCTGGTCCGATGGAGATTGGCGGCCGGCGCCGCGCAGTGCCGACGGCGGCCGCTGGCACTTTCCCGATCCGATCGGGGAGCAGCGGATGCTGCGCTATCCCGCTGGGGAGCAGGTCACCGTGCCTCGGCATGTGGAGACCGGCCAAGTGCGGACGCTGCTCAACGGGATGGTCGTGCCGCCCCGGTTGATGCCGCTCGCCGTCGCCTCCTCTCCCCTGCTCGGCCTAGCTATGCGCACTCCGCTGCGCCAAGCGATGGGGGCGCTGATCCGGCGCCTACCGGCGGCACCGAGCGAAGAGGACCGGAAGAAAGCGCGCTTCACGATCAGCTGTGAGGCGCGGGGCAAGATGGAGGTTCGCCGCGGCACCGTCCGCGGTGGTGACGTCTACGGCCTCACCGCGGTCAGCCTCGCTCACGGGGCGCTGCTCTGCGCTGATCCTGGCTATGACCGTAAAGGCGCCCTGGCACCCGCCCAGGCATTCGAGCCAGCTTCCTTCCTAGACGCGCTCGAACTCGCCGTTGAAAAAAGTTAAGTGGAATCCCTACCGAGGTGGGCTCCTACGCTGGAACCTCGCGCGAGTCGAGGTGAGTGGCGACCTTGCGCTTGACGCGCTGCAGGGCGTTGTCGACAGTCTTGGTGTCGCACTCGAGGCGCTCGGCCGTCGCCTCGTAGGAGTGGCCGTCTAGATAGAGCGAGAGGACACGGCTCTCGAGGTCGGAGAGCACGCCCGAGGTGCCCGAGAGGCAAGAGACGAGGCTCTCAAGCTCCTCGCTGGCAATCACCTGGTTGACCGGGTCGGCGACGCTCGGGCCGGGCAGGATCTCGTCGAGGGTCGTGTCGGAGTCGCCCGCGGCGGCCGGCGTCTGGCTGAAGGAGACGTACTGGTTGAGCGGCGTGTGCTTGTTGCGGGTCGCCGTCTTCACCGCGGTGATGATCTGGCGGGTGATGCAGAGCTCGGCAAAGCTGCGGAAGCTCGACTCGCGGTCGCTGCGGTAGTCGCGAATCGCCTTGTAGAGGCCGAGCAGGCCTTCTTGGATCAGGTCGTCGCTCTCTCCACCGAGCAAGAAGTAGGAGGAGGCCTTGAGACGGACGAAGCCGCGGTAGCGACGAACGATCGAGTCGTAGGCATCGGTCCGCCCCTCCTTGGCTAGGGCGACCAGATAGTGATCATCAAGTTCAGGTTGAGGGTTAGAGCTGGGCCGGGTAGAGCCGTTGAAGTGCCCGCTGGGGAGTCGCAATTCCTGGGTTGGCGAGGAAAGAGCCACTGATCCTTCTCCTTTGAGATGAAGGGTCGTGGCGCCGATACCTCCCCTGGTGGCGCCCCTATTGACGGGATAAATCTCAGACTCAAGCTGAGCTTCACCCTTGTTGGCGCGGTAGCTTTACCGACCGGCGGAGTTCTGTCAACCCCAAATTGCGAAAAAATGCAAACGCCGTTGCAAGTGCTACGCCGACTCAGAGGCTCGAATCGCCGTCGCTGCGCTGTCGAACTGCCTCGAATAGAAGAGCGGCAGCGGCAGCGGAGACGTTGAGCGAGTCCACCTCGCCGAGCCGGGGCAGCGCGGTCAAGGCATCGCAAGCGGAGGCCACCCGGGGACGGATTCCCTTCCCCTCTCCGCCGAGGACGATCACCGTCGGCCCGACCAGATGGATCTTCCACGGCGGCTTGTCACCTTCCGCGTCGGCGCCCCAGATCCAGAATTCGGCAGCCCTGGCTTCGGAGAGCCAATCCGCGAGGTTGCGTACGCGGGCGATGTCGAGATGCTCGACCGCGCCTGCCGACGCCTTGCAGACGACCGCGGTGACCTCGGCCGAGCGGCGTTCGGGAATCACCACACCAGCCACGCCGGCGAACTCGGCCGAGCGGCAGATCGCCCCGAGGTTGCGCGGGTCCTGGACCTGGTCGAGCGCGACGATCAGAGCATCTGGCCGACGCAGCAACGCATTCGGGTCGGCATACGGATACGGATCAACCTCCGCCACGACACCCTGGTGGTCGGGCGAGCCACAGAGCCGCTCAAGCTCCTCGGTCGAGGTCTCCGGCGCCCGCCAAATCCGGCGCACGCTTCTCCTCCCCCGTTCCACCTCCTCAATCGGCCGGCGACCATAGATGATCTGACTCGTCATCTAGACCTTAGGAACGAGGCTGGGACCGGCAGCCGAGTCCCTGACTTCCCAGCCGAGCTCTGCAAGCTCATCGCGAATCCTGTCGGCGCGCTCGAAGTCTCTCTCGGCGCGTGCTGCCTCGCGTTCCTCCATCAGCTTCTGCGCCCCCTCGTCGGTCTCAACTCCCTGATCCGGCTGGGTAAGGGAGCTGAGACCGACGAGGTCCAGCATCTCGGCTACAGCCCCGGCAGCCTCACCACCGGCTACCTCATCGCGATTTGCTTCAGCCACCAGCTCAAACACCTCCGCCATGGCCCTTGGGGTGTTGAAGTCATCGGCCAGCGCATCGCGAAAGCTGTCTAAGCGAGAGCTGGCGGAGCCCCCGGCGGGGCGTCCCTGGCGAGAGGAGTCGGGGGAGGCCCTGACGGAGCCTCCATGCTGTTGCTCCGGCAGGGCCTCCCCCGACTCCCCCCGACCTTGGTCCCTGAGTGGATGCTCCCGAAAGAAGTTCCGCAACCGCTCGACCCGTGCGACGGCCTGGTCCATCTGCTCAGGACCAAACGCCAACGGCTGCCGGTAGTGCCCCGAGATCAGGTAGTCGACGACCGCCTCACGCCCGTAACGATCAAGCGCCTCGGAAAGCTGAAAGATGTTGCCCTCCGACTTCGACATCTTCTCGGCGTCGGTCTCGACCATCCCGTTGTGCATCCAGAGGCGGGCGAAGGGCCGCCCCGCCGCCTCGGACTGGGCGATCTCGTTCTCGTGGTGGGGGAAGACGAGGTCGGAACCACCGCCGTGGATCGCAAAGGAGGGTCCCAGCTCGGTCTCAGCCATCGCCGAGCACTCGATGTGCCAGCCCGGCCTGCCCGGCCCCCACGGCGAGTCCCAGCTCGTGTCCTCGCCCTCCTTGTGTGCCTTCCAGAGGGCGAAGTCGAGCGGGTCCTCCTTCAGCGAGGCAGAGCCGGCCTCCTCGCCCTGGTCCATGTCCTCGGTGCGCCGGTTGGAAAGCTTGCCGTAGGCATCGAAGCTGCGCACGCGGAAGTAGACGTCGCCACCGGACTCATAAGCATGGTCCGAGTCGATCAGGTCGCCGATCAAGGCGACGATCCCGCCGATCGTCTCGGTCGCCAGCGGCTCGGCGTCGGGACGGCCAAGACCGAGGCGGTCGGTGTCCTCGAGATAGGCCTTGGTCATCCGTTCGGCGAACTCGGCCGAGGGCTCGTTTACCGCCCGCGCCGCGTCGTAGATCTTGTCGTTGATGTCGGTGACGTTGACGACGAGGCGCGCCTTGTATCCCTCGGATTTCAGAAATCGCGCCAGCAGGGAAAAAATCACGAACGGTCGTGCGTTGCCGATGTGGATGCGGCTGTAGACGGTCGGACCACAGGCGTAGATCCCGACCTCGCCGTCGGGGTCGAGCGCGCGCAGCTCGCCGCTCAGCGTGTCCCTGATCCGCACCTCTCGCATCGGGGCGGATGCTAGAGGGGACTAGAACGTTCGGTAGCCCGCGCCGGAGGCGGATGCCTCGTTGCGCGACCAGGAAGGCGCGGTCTGGTCGGCCGCGGCGAGCACTTCGCGGCGGGCTTTCTTGGCGCTTGCCTTGATCTCGTCCTCGGCGGCGCGGCGCAGCCGCTCCTCGCGCTGCTCGGCCTGACCGCGGATCCGCTCCGACTCGGCCTGAAGTTGCTCCTCGGCCCGCTTGCGGGCCTTCTCCTCCGCCTCGCCTTCCACCCGCTCGATCAGCTTCGCAACCCGCTCCTCGGCCTCGCGCCGGACGTCCACGGTGCCCTGCATCACCCGTTCCTCGATCTCGCTCTCGAGCCGGACGGCGAGCTGGTGGGCCTCC
The DNA here is from genome assembly GCA_963698085.1 of uncultured Solirubrobacterales bacterium. GTDB lineage: Bacteria > Actinomycetota > Thermoleophilia > Solirubrobacterales > 70-9 > VRUE01. Next base: position 2,058,531 of record OY969122.1, on the reverse strand, counting down.
TCAGCACGAGCCTCGGCCTCGGCTGCACGCTGCTCGGCGGCAGCGACGCGCCGGTCGGCGTCGGCCTGCGCCTTTTTGAGCACCTCGCCGGTCCGCTGCGAAGCCTCTTCCTCGGTCCGCTTCACCGCTTGCGCCGTCACTTGGTCGGCCTGGCCTTTGACGGCGGCCATCTGCGTTGCGAACGCCTCGCGGTCGGCCTCGGCTCGTCGTTGCGCTCGCTCGAAGGCCTTCTCGGCCCGGTCGCGGCCCTCCTCGGCACGCGCCACGCGCGCCTCGGCCTCACGTCGTTTCTCGCGCTCGGACGCAATCCGCTCGCGGCCCTGCTCGCCGAGCTTGGCCAGCGTCGCTTTCGCCCGCTGCCTAACCGCCTTCTGCTCGGCTTCTGCAGCCGCGACGCGCTCCTCGCCGACTCGGACCCACTCCAGGGCCTGCTTGGCGACGCCGTGCATCTGGTCCGTCGCTTCGCCTACTGCCGTCAACCGCACCGCGGGTTCGCCCATTCCGTCGCAAACTACTACGGGCGGCGGCGACTCCGCCAGCGGTTGCCAGAGCCAAAAGCCGCAATTAGCGGACTCGCTAAGCGGGCTTCTTGGCCTCGCGCGAGTGCAGCTCGCGCTTGAGGATCTTGCCGCTCGCGTTGCGCGGCAGCTCCGGCAGGAACTCGACCTCGCGCGGCGCCTTGTAGCCGGCGAGATGGATCTTGACGTGTGCCTTCAGGTCCTCGTCGGACACCTCGGCCTCCTCGGCAACCACGACGAACGCCTTCAGCCGCTGCCCGAACTCCTCGTCCTCGACGCCGATCACCGCTACCTCGACCACCGCCTCGTGATCGGCGAGCAGGTCCTCGACCTCGCGCGGGAAGACGTTCTCGCCGCCGGAGACGATCATCTCGTCGTCGCGTCCGTCGATGAATAGTCGCCCACCGGAATCGATGTGACCGACGTCGCCACTACTCAGCAGGCCGTCGATCATGTCCTTACCACCGCCCCCCGTGTAGCCCTCGAAGGACATCTCGTTGCCGACGAAGATCCGCCCGACCTCGCCCTGCGGCACCTCCTGCCCGCCCTCGCTGTAGAGCCGCACCACGGTGCCGCGCGGTGGCCGCCCCGCGGTGCCAGGCGCCGCGCGCAGGTCCGCCGGGGTGGCGACGGTCGCATAGGCGACCTCGGTCGAGCCGTAGAGGTTGTAGATGTTGTCGCCGAAGCGGTCCATCCAGTCGATCGCCAGCTCGCCCGGCAGAGCGGAGCCGGAGAGCGAGGTAATCCGCAGCGAGGAGAGGTCGTAGGAGGCGAGCGTCTCCTCGGGCAGCCGCAGGATGCGCTGGAGCATCACCGGCACCACGGCAAGCACCTGGGCGCGGTGGACCTGCACCGCGCGCAGCGTCTCCTCCGGGTCGAAGCGCCGCCGCAGCACGATCGTCGAGGCAGTCGGCAAGCTCATGATGAAGTGGAAGAAGCCCCAGGAGTGGAAGAGCGGCGCGGCGATCATCATCGTCTCGCGGCTGCGGTAGGGGATCTTGTCGATCAGCGCCGCGATCGCGAACAAGCCGTCGGGGCTGGAGCGCTGGGCACCCCTGGGCGTCCCCGTCGTGCCGGAAGTGAGGATGACGAAGCGGGGTTTGTCGGGCGGCGGCTTCAGGTTCGACTCATCGCCGGAGGCGATCAACGAGTCCAGCGTCACCGCCCCGGTCTCGCCGTCGCTCCAGCCGACCACCCGCTGGATGCTCTCGTCTACGCCGTCGAGCAGATCGGTGAACTCCTCGTCGTAGACGAGCGCCTTCGGCGCCTCACGGCGGGTCACCTCGACCAGCTGCGGGCCGGCGAACATCGTGTTCAGGTAGAGCGCGCTGGCGCCGATCTTGGCGGCCGCCAGCGTCGTCTCGACGAAGCCACGGTGGTTGCGGCACATGATCCCGACCCCGTCCCCATGCCCGATCCCCATCCGCTCGAAGGCGTGCGCGAGTGCGTTGGTGCGCCGCTGCAGCTGCTCGAACGTGAGCGAGCCGCGTTCGTCGATCAGCGCCGTCTCGTGCGGGTGGTGAATCGCCGCGGTCGTGATCCCGAGGGCCGGCGAGGCGCCCCAGCGCAGGAAGGCGGAGACGACCTTTGCGGACTTATCGGGACGGTGCAGGCCGAGGACGCCGGCCTCACGCAGCACCCGGACCTCGAACGCTTTGTCCGAGGCGGCCTGCCGCGCTGCCGTTGCGATCGATCCGAGTTTGCCCATGGGGTGCGGAAGCCTATTCGCTCTCCAGCGAAGCGACCGCTATGCAGGCAATTCCCTCGCCGCGGCCAATCCAGCCCATGCCCTCGTTGCTCGTCGCCTTGACGCTGACCCGGGCCGAGGTCGCCTCGGCGAGGATGCGCTCCATCTCTGCTCGGTGGGGGAACAGCCGCGGCTCCTCGCAGATCAGGGTGGCGTCGATGTTGACGACCCGCCCGCCGATTGTGCCAACCGCGGTGCGCAACAAGTCGATCGAGTTGGCATCACGCCAGCGCTCGTCGTCGTCGGGGAAGAGGGTGCCGATATCGCCCTCGCCGGCTGCGCCGAGCAGCGCGTCGATCACCGCGTGGGTGAGCACGTCGGCGTCGGAGTGGCCGCTGAGGCCGCGTTCGTGCTCGATCTCGACCCCGCCCAGAATCAAGGGGCGGCCCTCGGCGAAGCGGTGGCTGTCGTAGCCGATGCCGACGCTCATGACTCAGCGATTCTCGCCTACCCCGGCGGGAAGCGGGGCCAAACTCCGTTGGCGACGCTCGAAGACGCAGACCTCCCCCACGCCCAGCTCGCCGAGGAACTCAAGCGCCCGCTCGTAACCGGCCCCGACCTGCTCGGGGAGATGGGCATCGGAGGAGAGGGCGAAGGCGGCACCGGCTTCGACGCACATCTCGGCGAAGGCCGGCGACGGATAGAGCTCCCCGACCGGCTTGCGCAGCCCGGCGGTCGAGACCTCGACCGCGATCCCGCTCTCGGCGATCGCCTCGACCGCGAGCTCGTAGTAGTGGCGCGGGTCGCGCTCGGGCGTTGGCCGGCCCCGCCCCCAGACCTTGACCAAGTCGGGGTGGGCGAGGATGTCGAAGAGGCCGGTCCGGGCGCACTCGGCCAGCGCCTCGAAGTAGCGGCGCCAGACCTCGTCGGCGGCACCACTGTCCCAGACGTCCCAATCCTCGTGGTCGACCGCGGCCTCGCCGACGAAATGGACCGAGCCGACCACGTAGTCGAAGTCGCGCGCCTCCAGCAGGTTCGCGGTGCGATCCTCGGCACCCGGGACGAAGTCGCACTCGACCCCGAGCTTGAGCCCGGTGCCGCGGACGAACTCGCAGTAGGCGTCGAGGTCGTCGCGCGCCTGTTCCTTCCAGAACGGGTGGCGCCAGAGATCCAGCGCCTGGGTGAAGCGGTAGACGTGCTCGGAGACGCCCAACTCCTCGATCCCGGCGGCTGCCGCCGCCTCGCGGTAACGCTCGACGTTCTCCACAGTGAAGTAGCGCTCGGGGGGCGTATCGGGCTCGTCGGGGCGCAGGTGCAGGTGGTAGTCGGTCAGCACAGCGCACAAGTTACGCCTCCCGGACGTGCCGGTGCTCCGGTGTCCATATGGACACCGGAGCACCGGCACGTCTCGGTAGGGTCGGCGCATGGTCCACCTGCGGATCGTCGTACCTACCGATCGGTCACAAAAGGTCATCCGCCTGCTCGAAGCGACGCCTTCGGCCTGCAACCTCGTCTTCCTCGCGGGTGCCGCTCGCCAACCTGCCGGCGACGTCATCCTCTGCGACGTCGCCCGCGAGGAAGCCAGCGTCGTGATCGACGATTTGCGCGAGCTCGGCATCCCCAAGGATGGCTCGATCGCACTCGAGCAGATCGACTCGCAGATCTCCGAGGTCGCCGAGCGAGCCGAGCGGGCGGCACGGGGTGCACCATCCGACGCGGTCGTCTGGGAGGAGGTCGAGGCGCGCACCTCCGAGAGCAGCGAGCTGGGCGGCAACTTCCTCGTCTTCATGATGCTCGCCTGCCTGATCGGCTCGGTGGGAATCTTCACCGGCTCGCCGATCCTGATCGTTGGCGCGATGGTCGTCGGACCCGAGTTCGGCCCGCTGGCTGGCCTCTGCGTGGCCGCGGTCGAGCGCCGTCGTGGCCCCGCCTTACGTTCGTTGACCGCCTTGACCGTGGGCTTCCCAGTGGGGATCACCGCGGCCTTCCTCTTCACGCTGATCTGCGTCGCGACCGGCCTGGTCGACTCCAGCTTCAAGAGCGTCGACAACCCGCTGACGCAATTCATCGCTGAGCCGGACGCGTTCTCGGTCATCGTCGCCGTCTTTGCCGGGACGGCGGGTGTCCTCTCGCTCACCTCGGCCAAGTCCGGGGCGCTGATCGGGGTGCTGATCTCGGTGACGACGATCCCGGCAGCCGCCAACATCGGCGTCGCCGCCGCGCTTGGCAACTGGGCCGATTGGCGTGGGGCGATGGCCCAGCTCAGCCTCAACCTCGTCGGGATCGTCGCAGCTGGAATCGCCACCCTCTACATCGAGCGCAGGCTCTTCGAGCGGCGTCGGCTGCGCCACCTCGAGGACGGCACGAGAGCCGCAGCGGGGCTGCCGGCCGAGCGGAGCTAGCCGGAGTCGCGCTCGATCAGGAGCCGTTCGGCGAGCCGCAGGTCGAGCGTCGTCGTCACCTTGAGATTCTCCGGCGAGCCGGGATGGATCAGCACCCGGCCCCCGGCTGCCTCGATCAGCATCGCCTCGTCAGTCGCCGCCTCGACCCCGGCCGAATCGGACTCAAGCGCACGGCGCAGCGCATCGGCCCGGAACACCTGTGGCGTCTGCGCGGCCCACAAGCGTTCGCGATCGACAGTCGCCTCGACTACGAGAGCTGCATTTGCCTGCTTGATCGTGTCGGTGACCGGGGTGGCGGCTATGGCGCCGTCGGCCTCCGGGTCCGCGACCAGGGTCGCGACCACGCCCTCGACCAGCTCAGGCGTGATCAGAGGCCGGGCGGCGTCGTGGATCGCAACCAGCCCGGTCCCCACCGCCGCCAGGGCGCTGGCGACCGACTGCGAGCGGGTGGCGCCACCGTCGACCACGGCCACGTCGTCACCGCCAAGGTCGTGGACGTGGCCAGGCGGGCAGGCGACGACGATCGAACGCACGCCGGTAGCGGCACGCATCGCCGCGATCGACCACTCGACCAGTGGCCGGCCGGCGAGCGGCACGAAGGCCTTCGGACCGCCGGCCCCGAGCCTCTGCCCGGAGCCGGCAGCCGCGATGACCGCGGTGACGGATGACGCGGCGCTGCTATGCGGTGGCGGCGAAGCGCTCCTCCAGCAGCCCGTCGAGGTACTCCTCCGCGCCCTCCTCGTCCTTGTCGAGCGCGTACATGAACTCCGAGGCGAGGATCTTCTTGGCCCGCGTGTACATCTGCTTCTCGCCGGTGGAGAGTCCCTTCTCCATCTCACGGAGCGCCAGGTTGCGGACAACCTCGGCGAGCTCGAACACGTCGCCGGTCTTGATCTTCTCGCGGTTGTACTTGAAACGCCGGTTCCAGTTCTTCGGCATCTCGGAGACGTCATCGGTGAGGACGGATGTGACCTTCTTGATTTCGACCTCGTCGATGACCCGCCGCAGTCCCGCCTTGCCGGCGTTTTCGCAGGGAACCATCACGGTGAGTTCGTTGTGGAGGATCTTGATCGTGAGGTATTCACGCTCCTCCCCCATCAGCTGCCGCGTTTCTTTCTTCATCACCAGGCCAGCGCCGTGATGCGGATAGACGACCTTGTCGCCCTCCTCGAAGTCGCAGACGTACTCGACTTCCTCGATGCTTACCTCGGTGGTCTCCTCTAGCTGGGGAATCGCTTTGCTCCTTTCAATTTGCGACGGCCTCGGTGGCCGTCAACTCTGTAAGTACCGGTCGACCAGCTCAACCTCTTGCAGGCGCCGCAGGCCCTCGCGGATGTCCTTGGCCCGGGTCTGCCCCACGTCCTCCACCGCTTCGAGGTCGGCGTCGGAGGCCATCAGAACCTGCTCCAGGCCGCCGAGGTCTTGGATGATCTTCTGGACGACAAGCTTGGGAATACGGGGGATACGGCCCATCACGCGGTAACCGCGCGGCGCAACCGGAAAGTCGAGGGTGTTGAGCTTGCGGTCGTAGCCGAGCAGCTCGGCAAGCCGGCCGAAGTCGAGCACGTCCTCGTGCGGCAGCCGCGAAAGCGACTGCAGCACCGTGGCCAGGTTCTCCTCGGAGTCTTCGACGCTGTAGTCGCGGATCAGCGCCGACTTGTCGGCGACGACGCCGACCATCGTCTCCTCCAGCTGCATCTCGATCAGGCGCCCCTCGGTGCCAAGCTCGACGATGTAGCGCTCCACCTCGACCGCCATCCGCGTCGTCAGCTCCGCCCGCTGCAGCGCGGTGAGGGCGTCGTAGAGAACGCCGCCGCCCTCGAACTCGAGCACGGTGAGGCGGTCGGAGACCTGTTCGAGCCGCTCGCGGTACTTCTCCAGCGTCGCCAGGCCCTGGTTCGCCTTGGCCAGCACCGCGGGGATCTCCTGCAGGATGTACTTGGTTCCCTCGACGTAGAGGGAGACGACGTCGCGGCGCTGGGATATCGCCACGACAAGGGCGCTGGTCTGTTTTGAGACGCGCTCCGCAGTGCGGTGCCGGGTGCCGGTCTCCGAGGAGAGGATCGTCGGATCGGGCATCAGCTGGACGTTGGCCCAGACGATTTTGGTCGCCTCGGCATTGAGCACGATCGCGCCGTCCATCTTTGCCACCTGGTAGAGCATCGCCGGCGTGTAGTCGATGCCGAGCTCGATCCCGCCGGAGAGCATGTGCGAGATGTCCGCCGGGTCGCCGACGACGATCAAGCCGCCAGTACGGGCATGGACGATGTTGTCGATACCCTCACGCAGCGAGCCGCCCGGGGCAACAACATCCAGGGCCCTCAGTAGCCGGGGGTCCTGCCGTTCCGCTAACTCGTGAAGCTCATCCCCTGGCGGTGAAGACATCTGGTCTAGGATGGCAAATTCCGCTCTGCAATGCGGTCTGACCAATCCCTAGTGGAAAGGTCGGAGAAGTCGTTGTCAAGCGAATCGCTCACTCAAAGGTGGAATCTCCGGTGATGAGTGTGTGGTTCGGGCAGGGGACGCCCGGAATCACGCACGAAGGCCCAGGTGAGTATGGCTCCCGCGGCGCAGAGGACAACCAAGACCCAGGTCGAGTCGGCAACCGAGGCCGCGAACGAGCCGCCGTTGCCCAGCAGTGCGTGGAAGACAGCGCCGCTGACGGCGAGGGCGATCGTGCCTGCCATCACCCGATCCATCGCCAGCACGCCCGAGGCGATGCCGACCTTCTCGGCCGGCATCGCCGCCATCGCCGCGGTCGACATCGGCGCGTAGACGAGCCCCAGCGCGACGCCAAAGGGCAGGTAGCCGGCGAGCAGCAGGGCGTAGGAGCTGTCCGGGCCGATCCGCGTCAAGGCGATCAGGCCAATGACGCCGAGGACCATGCCGACGGTCATCAGCCGGCGGGCTCCGAAGCGAGCGATCAGGCGGCCGGAGAAAGGCGAGACGAAGATCATCGGCACGGTGACCGGGAGGATCATCAGCCCGCTGACTATCGCCGAGTGCCCGCGCACGTCCTGCAGGTACTGCGGCTGGAAGAACATCACCGACCAGTAGGCGCCGACCAAGGCGAAGGCTGCGGCGCTGGCGCCGAAGTAGGGACCGCTGCGAAAGAGGGAGAAATCGACGATCGGCTCGGCGACCCGGTGCTCGATTCGCCAGAAGGCGTAGAGGCTGAGTAGCCCGAACAGAGCGACGGCGACGATTGCGGCGGCGCCCCAGACCCGCGCCTGCACCAGGGCAAGGACGACCGCAGTCAAGCCGGCGCCGAGGGTCACGAGGCCGGCGAGGTCGATGCGTCGGCCGGCACCCGGGTCGGTCGACTCGGGCGCGGCGAGAGCGGTGATCGCAATCCCGGCGAGGGCGATCGGCAGGTTGATCCAGAAGATCAGCCGCCAGTCGAGGTCGACCAGAGCGCCGCCCGCAAGCGGTCCGACGCCCAACGCCACGGCCGAGATCCCCGCCCAGATGCCGAGGGCACGGGCCTGCTCACCAGCCGGAAACGCATTGCAGACGATCGCCAGCGAGAGCGGCAACATCGGCGCCGCCCCCACTCCCTGCAAGATCCTGCCGCCGATCAGCGTCAGCTCGTCGTCGGCCAGGCCGGAGAGGACCGAGCCCAGCGCGAAGAGACCCAAACCGGCGATGAACAGTCGCTTACGGCCGAACATGTCGCCGAGCCGCCCCGCCGTGACCACGAGCGCCGTGATCGCCAGCAGATAGCCGTTCATCACCCACTGCAAGCCGGCTGCGCTGGCGCCCACGTCGTGCCTGATGCTGGGTAGCGCGAGAGCGACGACAGTCGAGTCAAGCATCAGGATGAAGAGGCCACTGCAGGCACCGACGAGGGTCCACCAAGGACGCGACATGCGCGCAGGCTATGGGCAGAAGGGGATAGGTGCCCCTCTCCCGGAGGCTCCGGGACTTGCCTCTGAACCCTGTACCGCGAACCAGCTGCGCGACGGTCTCCGGGAGAGGGGCACCTATCCCCTTCCCGTCAGTGCGTAGCGAGGTCGCGCTCGGGATCGATGCCCCAGCGCGCGCCAACCGTCGCCAGCTCTGGGTCGAGCGACCAACGATCGGGTCGCTCCTCGCCCTCATGGCCGGGGCTGGCGCCCTTCAGCGCCATGCAGCCGGTGTTGTCGCCGACGGCGCGGATCGCGGCAACGTCCTCCTCGCTCAGCCGCTGCTCGGCCGGCAGCGCGGCCAGTTCGACGCGCTTGGCCTCGATCGGGCAGGCCTCCTCGCCCGTCTCCTGGATCAGCGTCGGTACGACGCACTCGACCGCCGCGTGGGCGAGGTTCCACTGGCAAGCGAGCTGGATCGGGGTGAGCCTCGCCCGTTCGGCGATCGGCGTCAACCGCTCCAGCTTCGCCAGCCCGGCCTCGATCCAACCCTCGGGCCGGAACGCCCGGTGATCTCCCTGGGCAAGCTCCATCCCCGGCCGCAGGTCACCCCAGAAGAGGCCGCCGTAGTCGACGACACGGGTAATCACCTTGACGCCGTGGCGAGCAGCCGCGTCGAGGCAGAGCTCGCCGGGCCAGGGCTCGAACGGGTTGAGGATGATCATCGCCCAATCGATCCGCACGCCGAAGCGCTCGATGCAGGCGATCAGATCGAGGGTGAAGCCGTTGGCGGGTCCCGGCGCGAGGCCGATCTGCCCGGTCAACCCCGCCTCGCGCAGAGCCGCCATCCCGTCCCAGACGGCCTCGCTCGAGTAGCCAATTCGGTCGGGATTGTGGAGCAGCAGTAGGTCGAAGCGATCGGCGCCGAGCCGCTCGAGGCTGCGCTCGGTTGCCATCCGTAGGTAATCGGCGTACGCCTCGGGGCCGCGCAGGCGCGGATCGGTGAAGCGGGGGTAGCCGCGCGGGCCGTCGCGCTCGCCCTCGTAGAAGTCGTGGCCGACCGCGCCGACCAGCGAGAACTCGTCGCGAGGTACGTCCGCCAGCGCCCGGCCGAGCATGCGGTCCGCCTCGCCCTGACCGTAGGTGTCGGCGGTGAGCACGGTGTCGATCCCACCGCCGGGGCGCAGCAGCGCCTGCAGTCGCTCCTCCTCGATCGCCTCGCCGAAGCGGATGAAGCGGCCGCCGCTCCAAGCGCCGACCGCAACCCGGCCCGGCTCCCTCATTTAGTCGAGCTGTCGCCGACCTTCTCGGGCTCGGGCTCGGGCTCCGGCGTCGCCTTCTTCGCCGGCTTCTTCGGCTCGACAATGGTCAACTTCAGCGGCTTGTCGTCCTCGTCGCCGGCGGCGTCGCGCTCGACCAGCACGGTCGAGCCGGGGACCATCGGCCCCTGGCGCAGTACCTCGTCGGCAAGCGGGTCCTCGATGTAGCGCTGGATCGCGCGGCGCAACGGCCGGGCGCCCATCGAGGGGTCCCAGCCTTTGTCGACCAGCAAATCCTTCGACTCGTCGGTCAGCTCCAGCTGCAGCTCGTGCTCGGCCACCTGGACGCGGACCCGGTTGATCATCAGATCAACGATCTCCTTGACCTCATCCTTGGCGAGCTTGTGGAAGACGATCACCTCGTCGATCCGGTTGAGGAACTCGGGCCGGAAGACTTTTTTCAGGTCGCCCATGATCCGGTTTTTCATGTCGCCGTAGGACATGCCGGTCTCATCGGCGACGGTGAAGCCGATCGAGGTGTTCTTGGCGATCTCCGAGGCGCCGATGTTCGAGGTCATGATCACGATCGCGTTGCGGAAGTCGACCGTGCGCCCCTGGGCGTCGGTGAGCCGCCCGTCCTCGAGGATCTGCAGCAGGATGTTGAAAACGTCCGGGTGGGCCTTCTCGATCTCGTCGAGCAGCAGCACGCTGTAGGGCTTGCGCCGCACCGCCTCGGTCAGCTGGCCGCCCTCGTCGTAGCCGATGTAGCCCGGCGGCGAGCCGACCAGGCGGCTGACCGCGTGCTTCTCCATGTACTCGGACATGTCGATCCGCACCAGCGCCTCCTCGTCGCCGAAGAGGAACTCGGCGAGGGTGCGCGCCAGCTCGGTCTTGCCGACCCCGGAGGGGCCGAGGAAGATGAACGAGCCGGACGGGCGCTTCGGGTCCTTGATCCCGGCGCGCGAACGACGGATCGCCTTGGAGACGGCGGTGATCGCGACCTCCTGACCGATCACCCGCTTGTGCAGCTCCTCCTCCATGCGGATCAGCTTCTTGGTCTCGGCCTCGGTCAGTTTGAAGACCGGGATACCGGTCCACATCGAGACGATGTCGGCGATCTCTTCCTCGCCGACGTCGGGGCGCTCGGACGAATCGCCCTCAGACCACTCGTCTTCGAGCTGGCGCTTGCGGGTCGTCAGCTGGCGCTCGGTGTCGCGCAGGTTGGCCGCTTTCTCGAACTCCTGGGCCTCGATCGCGGACTCCTTTTCGCGCCGCGTCTTTTCCACTTCCTCCTCGAGGTCGCGGTAGACCGGCGGCGCGCTCATCGACTTGATCCGCATCCGCGAGGCGGCCTCGTCGATCAGGTCGATCGCCTTGTCGGGCAGGAAGCGGTCGGAGATGTAGCGGTCGGCGAGCTCGGCGGCGGCGCCCAGCGCGTCGTCGGTGATGTTGACGCGGTGGTGCTGCTCGTAGCGCTCGCGCAGCCCCTCGAGGATCTTGACCGTGTCCTCGACCGAGGGTTGGTCGACCTTGATCTGGGCAAAGCGGCGCTCCAGCGCCGAGTCGCGCTCGAGATATTTGCGGTACTCGTCGAGCGTCGTCGCGCCGATCGTCTGCAGCTCGCCGCGTGCCAGCGCCGGCTTCAGGATCGAGGCGGCGTCTATCGCTCCCTCAGCGGCGCCAGCGCCGACCAGGTTGTGGAGCTCGTCGATGAAGAGAATGATGTCGCCGCGTTGGGTGATCTCCTTCATCACCTTCTTGAGGCGCTCCTCGAACTCGCCGCGGTACTTCGAGCCAGCGACCAGCGCCGCCAGGTCGAGCGTGTAGATCTGTTTGTTGCGCAGCAGCTCCGGCACCTCGCCGTTATTGATCCGCGCCGCGAGGCCCTCGACGACGGCGGTCTTGCCGACACCAGGCTCGCCCAGCAACACCGGGTTGTTCTTGGTGCGACGGGAGAGGATCTGCATGATCCGCTCGATCTCGGTTTCGCGGCCGATCACGGGGTCGAGCTTGCCCTCCTCGGCGAGTTTGGTCAGGTTGCGACCGAACTGGTCGAGCAGTTTCGAGCTCTTTTTGCCGCTGCCCTCGCCCTGACCGCCTCCGCCGCCGCCCTGGCGACGGCCGCCCGGGCCCGACAGCATGCGGATCACCTCGTTGCGGATCTTGTCCGAGTCGGCATCGAAGTCGAGCAGGATGCGGGCGGCGACACCCTCGTTCTCGCGTACCAGGCCGAGCAGGATGTGCTCGGTGCCGATGTAGTTGTGGCCGAGCGAGAGCGCCTCGCGCAGCGCCAGCTCGAGCACCTTCTTGGCGCGCGGCGTGAACGGGATCTGGCCGGAGGTGACCTCCTCGCCGGAGCCGACGATCCGCACCACTTGGGAGCGGACGCGCTCGGTGGTGATGTCGAGAGACTCGAGGACGCGGGCAGCGAGGCCCTCCTCCTCGCGCAGCAGACCGAGCAGGATGTGCTCGGTGCCGATGTAGTTGTGTTTCAGCGTGCGAGCCTCTTCCTGGGCCAGGACGACTACCTGACGGGCTCGCTCAGTGAATCTCTCGAACAAAGGCTTCCTCTCTTGGCCTTTTTAAGGTCAAACGCGATTTGCGGTCGGAAGTACCGCGGACGCCCTTCGGGTACCGGTAGGCGCCTATGTGCCCTAACACGATACCGAGAGTGCCCCTCCGGCCTTGGGCCCTCTATTGCCGCTCCTAGCGGCTTTTTCGCCCCCGTTTCGGGACGCTTCAGGAGCGCATTGCCGGGAAAAGCACGATCTCGCGCAGGCTGCGGGCTCCCGTCAGCATCATCGCAAGGCGGTCAATGCCGAGGCCGACGCCGCCGGTCGGCGGCATGCCGTGCTCGAGCGCCTCGACGAATGCCTCGTCGTAGGGCTGCGCCTCCTCGTCCCCCCGCTCCAGCTCCGCGGCCTGTTGCTCGAAGCGTTGCCTCTGCTCATCCGGATCGTTGAGCTCGCTGAAGGAGTTGGCGATCTCGATCCCCCCGATGAAGGCCTCCCAGCGCTCGACCAGTCCCGGCTCCGAGCGGTGCGCCTTGGCAAACGGCGAAAGCTCGACCGGGTAGTCGACGATGAAGGTGGGCTGGATCAGCTCCGGCTCGACCGACTTGGCGAGCAGGCCATCGACCAGCTTGCCCCAGCCCTCGCTCGCGTCGAGCTCGCTGCCCATCGCCTCGGCCAGCGCCTCCCGGGTCGGGTGCTCGGCGATGTCAATGCCGGTGCGCTTGCGCACCGCGTCGCGCAAGCTCACCCGTTTCCAGGGCGGCGCCAGCTCGATCTCGACCCCGTCGCGCTCGACCACCGTCGTGCCCAGCACTCGCTCCGCCACCTCTGAAACCAGCAGCTCGAAGTCGTGCGCGGTCTTCTCGTAGTCGGCGTAAGCCTCGTACCACTCGAGCATCGTGAACTCGGGGTTGTGCTTATGCGAGACGCCCTCGTTGCGGAAGTCCTTGCCCAGCTCGTAGACCTTGTCGATGCCGCCGACGACGAGCCGCTTCAGGTAGAGCTCGGTCGCGATCCGCAGGTAGAAGTCGCGATCGAGGGCGTTGTGGTGGGTGGTGAAGGGACGGGCCAGGGCGCCGCCGTAGAGCGGCTGCAACACCGGCGTCTCGACCTCGACGAAGCCGTGCTCGTCGAGCCAGCGACGGATCTCTGAGATTGCGCGAGCGCGGATCGCGAAGGTGCGGCGGCTCTCCTCGTTGGCGAGCAGGTCGAGCTCGCGCTGGCGGTAGCGAGTTTCAACGTCCTCGAGGCCGTGGAATTTGTCTGGCGGCGGCCGCAGGCTCTTGGCGAGCAGGCGCCAGTGGTCGATCGCCAGCGAGAGCTCGCCCCCGCGCCGCGTCGCCAGCGCCGTCCCCTCGACCCCGACGAAATCGCCGAGGTCGAGGTCGACCAACAGCTCGAATGCCTCCTCACCGAGCTTGTCGGCGGTGGCGTGGAGTTGGAGCTGGCCGCTACCGTCGCGCAGGTCGAGGAAGGCGGCCTTGCCGTGGCCACGACGGGCGACGATCCGCCCGGCGACCCGGTGGCGCGAATCGGTCTCGATCCCGGCCGCCAGCCCCTCGTGAGCCGCCCGCACCTCGGCAATCTCCTCGCGTTCCTCGAACTCATGAGGAAACGGGTCGATCCCCGCGGCCCTCAAACGCTCCAGCTTCTCCCTCCGGTCACGGAGAACGTCAGAGATTTCTGGCTGTTCGGACTCGCTCATCTGACGCGTGCGAGCCTATCTGGCACCTGTCAGGCGCTCTCGATCTTCGTGATTTTGAGTTTCTTCTTCGGCCCGCGCGGCACCTCGACGCTGACCACGTCGTTGCGCTTATGGCCGAGCAGCGCTTTGCCGATCGGCGACTCGTTGGAGAGCTTGTGTTCGGCGGGGTTTGCCTCGGTCGAGCCGACGATCTGGAATTTCTGCGAGTCGCCGCTTTTCTGATCTTTGACGTGGACAACCGAGCCGAAGCTGACTTCGTCGGTGTCAACGTCTTTCTCGTCGATGACGGTGGCGCGGCGCAGCCGCTCTTCGAGCTGGGCGATCCGTCCCTCGAGCAGCGCCTGCTCGTTCTTGGCGTCGTCGTACTCGGCGTTCTCGGAAATGTCGCCGAACTCACGGGCCTCCTTGATCCGTTCGGCAACCTCGCGCCGTTTTGCAGTCGACAGGTGCTCGATTTCCTCTTTGAGCTTCTCGAGCCCTTCCGGAGTGATTACGGCTTGCCGAGTCACTTTGCGCTGACCTCGCTTCTACTTGCTGGACGTGGGTTGGTTCGGCCCTGAGACCAAAAACGCCCGGGCACGACGGCTTTCGCACGTCACACCTGGGCCAGAAGTCGCGGGATTATAGCGAGGGCGCCAGCCCGGCACTCAAGGGAATTTGGGCGGCGATCAGTTGCTTGGCCCGAGGCAGGTCGGCGCTGCGTTGGAGCTCCGCGGCCACCTCGGGCGAGGCACCGAGGGCCTCGACGTACCAGGGGTAAAACTTGCGCAGGTAGCGGGGCGCTCGCTCGGGCCCGAGGTGCTCCTCGGCGCGGTCGACCGTCCAGAGCAACTCGGCGACCACTTCCTCGCGCGACGGGGGCGTACTACGACGCCCGATCAGTTCCTCGAACAGCCAGGGATTGCCCAGAGCCCCGCGAGCGAGCATCACCGCGGCGGCGCCGGACTCGCGGTAGGCGCGGCGCACCGATTCGACATCATCGAGACCACCGGAGACGATTACTGGCACCTCGATTCGCTCGACCAGCTCGCGGGTGAGGGCGTAGTCGGGGCTGCCCTTGTGTTTGGTCGTCGCGGCGCGGGGGTGGAAGCCAATCGCTGCCGCCCCGCCCTCGTTGGCAAGCCGTACGGCAAGCTCGAAGCCAGAGAGATCTCCGGGTCGCAACCCGGAGCGCAACTTCACCGTCACCGGCAGGCCGCTGCCGTCGATCGCGCCACGGAGCAGAGCCAGGGCCAGGTCGGGATCGGTGAGCAGCTCGACCCCGGCGCCGGTCTTACGCACCTTGCGCACCGGGCAGCCCATGTTGATATCGATCAGATCGGCGCCCGCCTCGGCGGCAACCGCGGCGCCGGAGCGCATCACCTCCGGGTCGTGGCCGAAGAGCTGCACCGAGACCGGGTGCTCATCGGGATGGATCCGCATCAGCTCGCGCATGGTTCGCTCGTTGCGGTAATGCAAGCCGAAGCTGGAGATCATCTCCGAGACGGCGAGGCCCGCCCCGTGTCGCTTCGCCTGCAGGCGAACAAACCAGTTGCCGATCCCCGCCAGCGGCGCCAGCAAGACGCGGTTGGCGATCTCCACGTCGCCGATCTCGAACGGATCGGTGAGGGGCGGCTGGGTGTTAGGTGTTCCGCTCATGGATGAGACGCAGACCCTTCAGGGTAAGCATCTCGTCGACCTCGTCGATCGTCTCGGTGAAGGGAACGATCGTCGAAGCGAGGCCGCCGGTGGCGAGCAATCGCACCTCGTCCATTTCATCCTCAATACGGCGGACGACGCCGTCGATCAGGCCGGCGAAGCCGAAGACCACGCCGGACTGGATCGCCGCCCGGCTGGAGCGGCCGATTGCGGTCTCGGGCTCCTCGAGTTCGATGCGGCCGATTCGCGCAGCGCGTTCGACCAGCGCGGTCAGCGAAATCTCCAAGCCCGGCGCGATCGCTCCGCCGAGGTATTCGCCGGCCGCCGAGACGGCGTCGAAGTTGATTCCGGTGCCGAAGTCGACAACCACGCAAGCGGCGTTAAAACGATCGTAGGCGGCGACCGCGTTGACGAGCCGATCGGCGCCGACCTCGAGCGGGTTGTCGATGCGGATCGGCATCCCGGTCTTCACCCCGGGGCCGATGCAAAGGCAAGTGGCGCCCGTGTAGCGAGCGGTCAGCTGCTCGTACTGGGTGCCGAGCGGCGGTACGACGGAGGAGACGCAGACGGCATCGATGTCATCGAGGCCGACCCCGCTGAGCGCGAGCATTCCGCTGATCCGCTCGGCCAGCTCGTCGCCGGTCGCCCCGGCACGGGTTTGAAAGCGCCAGTGCTCGACCAAGCGCTCGCCGTCGAAGGCGCCGAGGTGAGTCTGCGTATTGCCGACGTCGACTGCGAGCAGCACGGCGGCGATTATGGCCGACACCGGTTAGGATCGCCGTCAAGTGAACGTTCGGCTCTACACGATCCCGGGATCGCACCCCGGTGTGGCAGCGCAGCTGATGCTCAAATACAAGGGCATCGAGTTCAAGCGCACCGACCTCTTCCCGGTGATCTCGAAGCTGGTCGTACGCGGCCTCGGCTTTCCCCGCAACACGGTGCCGGCGATCAAGATCGACGGCAAGAAGGTGCAGGGCTCGCGCGAGATCGCCCGTGAGCTGGAGCGACTCCGGCCCGAGCCGGCGCTGTTCCCGGCCGACTCCGAGAAGCTCGCCGCGGTCGAGGAGGCGGAGCGCTTCGGCGACGAGGAGCTCCAGCACCCGGTCCGGCAGCTGATCTGGTGGGCGCTGAAGAAGGACAAGGCGCCCCTGCGCAGCTTCTCGGAGGAAGCCAGGCTCGGAATCCCGATCGGGCTGGCGATAAAAACCGCAGCTCCGATCGTCGCCCTCTCCGCCCACTTCAACGAGGCCAGCGACGAGAACGTCCGTGCCGATCTGGCCAAGCTCGGCGGGCTGCTGCAGCGGGTCGACGACCTGATCGCCGAGGGAACGCTCGACGGTGAGGAGCTGAACGCGGCCGACTTTCAGATCGCGCCGAGCATCCGCCTGGCGATGACGATGCAGGACCTGCGCCCGCTGATCGAGGCGCGGCCCGCTGGCCGCCTCGCCGAGCGGGTCCAGCCAAAGCTGCCCGGCGACGTACCGCCGATCTTCCCGCCGGCCTGGTTGCAGCCCTTGCGTAGCGCGCCCGCTGCGGCGTAAGGCCCGTCCGGTAGGGCTTCCACTTAACTTTTTTTGAAGACAGTTTGTGGCCGTCCGAGAACGCCGCCGCAAAAAAAGTACAAGACGTTCCAGCCCTACCGGACGGGCCTTAGTCGAGCGAGCTGACTCGGTCCACGCGCTGGCCGGGGCCGAGGGCGGCGAGAGCGTTGGCGAGCTTCGTGCCGTCGGGGAGGGTCAAGCTGGGGTCTAGTTCGAGCAGGGGGGCTAGGACGAAGCGGCGGCTGGTTACCTCGGGGTGGGGAAGCGTCAAGCGTTCGGTCGAGAGCTCTAGGTCGGCGAGCAGGAGCAGGTCGATGTCTAGGGGCCGGGGACTGTGGCGAGATGCGGCGAGCATGCGGCCTTGCTCAACCTCGATCGCCTTGCAGACTTCGAGCAGCGGCTCCGGCTCGAGCTCAGTGTGGATGCGGATCGCGGCGTTGAGGAAGTCGGGCTGATCCAGCACCTCGCCGACCGGTTCGGTCTCGTAGGCCGAGGACACCGCCTCGACCTCCACCCCCTGCTCGCCGAGCAGCTCAATCGCCGCCCGCAAATGCCCGGCGCGATCACCGACGTTCGACCCAAGCCCGAGGTAGCCGACGCGCATCATGACGTGCCGGTGCTCCAGTGTCCATATGGACCTCGCTCCACCGGCACGTCCTAGGACTCCTCGCCGTTCTCTTCTTCATCCTCCTCGCTGCGCTCCTGGGTTACCTCGACGCCGACCTCTTGGAGCGAGAGCGGCAGCGGCGGCTCGGGCTTAGCGGCGCGCACGCGAACCGAGTTGCAGCCATAGCGCTCGATCAGCCGCTGGCCGATCACCTGGGCGAGACGCTCGAGCGTGCGGTAGCTGCGCTCGGTCGCGGCGAGGGCGACGATGTCGCAGACCTCGCTGTAGTCGACGGTGTCCTCGATCCGATCGGTGAGGACCGCGTCGCAATCGGGCACGTCGAAGGAGAGGTCGAACTCGAGCCGCTGGCCGACCTCCTGCTCGGCGTCGCTGACGCCGTGATGGGTGTAGATCGAGATGCCACGCAGGTCGACCTCGACCCGCGACTCGATCCCATTGCCGTTCGGTTCCTCCATGGGAGGGCGCAAACCTATCTACCCGAGGATCGCGCCGGCGACCCTCAGCGCCTGAGCGACCTCGTCGACGTCGTGGACACGCAGTATGTCGGCGCCCTCGGCAGCGGCGAGGACCGAGGAAGCGATCGTGCCGCCGAGCCGATCGCCGACCGCGGAGCCGTCGATCTTGCCGATGAAGCTCTTGCGCGAGGCGCCAACGACGAGCGGTCGCCCCAGCTCGCGCAGCTCGCCGAGCCGGCGCAGCAGCTCGAGATTGTGATCGAGGTTCTTGCCGAAACCAATCCCGGGATCGAGCCAGATCCGCTCCTCGGCAACGCCCGCGTCGATGGCCGACTGCATACGCTCGGCGAGGAAGACCTTGACGTCATCGACCACGTCGTCGTAGGTCGGCGCCTCCTGCATCGTGCGCGGGTCTCCCTGCATGTGCATCAGGACCAGGCCAGCATCCCGCTCGGCGCAGAGCGCGCCGATCTCGGGGTCGCCCCGCAGCGCGGTAACGTCGTTGACGATCGTCGCCCCGGCATCGAGCGCCGCCTCGGCAACGGCCACCTTCGACGTATCGATCGAAACAGTCGCGGCCTCCGCCAGTCCAGCGACGACCGGCGCAACCCGCGCCAGCTCCTCCTCCGCGGACACCTCCTCGGCACCCGGCCGAGTCGATTCCCCCCCGATGTCGAGGATCTCGGCCCCCTGCTCAGCCAGCTCACGGCCGTGATCGATCGCAGCTTCCGCGTCAAGAAAAAGCCCCCCGTCCGAAAACGAATCGGGAGTGACATTGACAACGCCCATCAGCTTGGGATTCATGGACGAAGTATCACCAGCTCTCACGGGAGGGGCTTCGGGGCTGCCTCGACAGTGCCTCCCCCCGGCACCGCGGAGTGTTTTCGCCCCGAAGGGGCACCAGATCAATCCGCCGAAGGCGGATTTAGGCACTGGCGAGGTAGCCCCGGAGCCCCTGCGCGAATTAGCTGGCGTCGCCGCCGGCGTACCCAGGCCTCGGCCGGGGGATCGGCCGTGCGCCCTCGCGCTGCGCCTTTTCCGGCTCCGGTTCCGGCTCCACGGGCTGCGAGGGCTCCTCCTCATCGACAAAGACCTCCTCTTCGGGCTTGCCGGCAAGCAGGGAGACGAACTGCTCGGCGTCGATCGTCTCCCGTGCGAGCAGGATCTTCGAGATCGTGTCGAGCTCGCCGCGCTTCTCGTTGAGCAGGTCCTTGGCGGTCTGGTGCGCAGCCTCGACGATGCGGCGGATCTCGTCGTCGATCTCGCGCGCGATCTCGTCGGAGTAGTCGGGTTCGGCGCTGAATTCACGGCCGAGGAAGGGCTGGCCGCGATCGTGGCCGAAGACGCGCGGGCCAAGCCGCTCGGACATGCCGAAACGCATAACCATCTGCTTCGCGGTCTCGGTCACCTTTTCGAGGTCGTTGGAGGCGCCGGTGGTGATCTCGCCGAAGACGATCTCCTCGGCGGCGCGGCCGCCCAGCGTCATCGCCATCGTGTCGGTCAGCTCGGCGCGGCTGGTGAGGAACTTGTCCTCGGTCGGCAGGCTGATCGTGTAGCCGAGCGCCTGGCCACGGCTGATGATCGAGATCTTGTGGACCGGGTCGCAGTTGGGCAGCAAGTGGCCGACGATCGCGTGGCCAAGCTCGTGGTAGGCGGTGATCAGCCGCTCCTTCTCGCTCATCACGCGGGTTTTCTTCTCCGGCCCGGCGATCACCCGCATGATCCCCTCCTCCAGCTCGTGCATGGAGATCTCGCGTTTGCCCTGGCGGGCGGTCAGCAGCGCCGCCTCGTTGATCAGGTTGGCGAGGTCGGCGCCGGTGAAGCCGGGGGTCTGGCCGGCGAGCGCGTCGAGGTCGATCTGCTTGCCGAGCGGCTTGCCGCGGGTGTGCACCTCGAGGATCTTCTTGCGGCCCTTGCGGTCGGGCCGGTCGACGACGACCTGGCGGTCGAAGCGGCCGGGCCGCAGCAGCGCCGGGTCGAGGATGTCGGGGCGGTTGGTGGCGGCGATCAGGATGATGTTGTCTTTCATCTCGAAGCCGTCCATCTCGACCAGGAGCTGGTTCAGAGTCTGCTCGCGCTCGTCGTGGCCACCGCCCATGCCGGCGCCGCGGTGGCGGCCGACGGCGTCGATCTCGTCCATGAAGATGATGCAGGGCGAGTTCTGCTTGGCCTGCTCGAAGAGGTCGCGGACGCGGCTGGCGCCGACGCCGACGAACATCTCGACGAAGTCCGAGCCGGAGATCGAAAAGAAGGGGACGCCCGCCTCGCCGGCGACGGCGCGGGCGAGCAGGGTCTTACCGGTGCCGGGCGGACCGTAGAGCAGGACCCCCTTGGGGATGCGGGCGCCGAGCGACTGGAATTTCTTCGGGTTCTCGAGGAATTCCTTGATCTCCTGCAGCTCCTGCACGGCCTCGTCGACCCCGGCCACGTCGCGGAAGGTGATTTTCGGCGCGTCGACCGACATCCGCTTCGCTTTCGATTTGCCGAAGTTCATCACCCGCGAACCGCCGCCCTGCATCTGGTTCATCAAGAAGATCCAGAAGCCGAAGAAGAGGACGAAGGGCAGGATGTAGGTGAGTAGCGAGAGCAGGCTGGAGCCGCCGGTCCCCTTCACCTCGGTCTTGACGTCGTTCTGGTTGAGCAGGTTGACCAGGCTCTGCTCGGTGTCCTTGGGGTAGGCGCTGCTGTAGCTCTCGCCGTCTTCGCCGTTCTGGCCCTTTTCCTTGACGTCGAGCGTGTAGTCCTTGTTGTTGATCGTGACCTCTTCGATTCGGCCACTGGCGATCAGGCCGGTCTTCGGTTTGGTCAGATCGCTGTAGGACGGCGTTTCCGTGTCTGGGCCAGGACTGATCACCCGCTGGGCGACGAAGGCGAGGATCACCACCAGCAGGATCGGAAAAGCTGCGCTTTTGAAAAAACGCCTCATAAGGAAAATTCAGCGTACCAGGGCGGTTTCCGCGCCTGGCCGCTTTGGATGAGCAATCCCAATCATCTACTCGTCCAACGCAGCGACGTAGTCGAGGTTGCGGTAACGCTGCGCGTGATCGAGGCCGTAGCCGATCGCAAAGCGGTCGGCAATACGGAAGCCGACGTAGCGTGGCTCGAGATCGACCCGCAGGCGGTCGGGCTTGGTCAGCAGCGCGCAAGCCTCGAGCGAGGCCGGGCCGCGGGCGTTGAGGTTGCGCATCAGGTACTGGAGCGTGAGCCCGGAATCGATGATGTCCTCGACGATCAGCACGTGGCGGCCTTCGATCGGCGCGTCGAGGTCCTTGAGGATGCGGACGACGCCGGAGGAGTCGGTCTGCGAGCCGTAGCTGGAGACGGCCATGAAGTCGATCTCGCAGGGGACCTCCAGATGTCGCATCAGGTCGGCGAGGAAGATCACCGCGCCCTTCAGCACGCCGACCATGAACAGATCGCGGCCAGCGTAGTCCTCGCTGATTTGCTCGCCGAGCTCGGCAACCCGCCGCTGCAGATCCTCGCCGGAGACCAGGGTCTCGCCGACCGCCGAGTCGCTCATTCGCCGGATCCGACTTTGACTCCGAAGGGGCCAGACCGATAGAGCCGCGCTTGGAAGGTTGCGCCGGCGAGCGGTACGTCCTTGGCGCCGGGGAAGTCGACGGCCAGCGGCCCGAGCCAGGAGCTGCGCTCGCATGGGTAGCGGACGCAGACTTTGCCGCCGGCGTCGCGGATGAAGGCCGCTGTGCCTGAGAAGGGCGGGGGCGGGGCGGCGCTCGCCGTGCTCAGCGCTTCGTCGAAAGTGAAGGCCTCGTCCTCGCCGTGGGCAAAGGCGGAACGGAAGATGGTCAGGCTCGGCCGCGACTCGATCCGCGCCGCGGTGAAGAGCGTTTCGCCGGATCGCCCCCGCGGCCGCGTCGCACTGGCGCCAAACGACACACGGCCGTCATCCGATTGCACATCGAGGACGGTGAACCTTTCGGCTTCCGGGTCGAGGCCCAGCGGGACCCGGCCCGGCGCGGACGACGAGCGCGCGCTGCGCGACGCCTTTCCGCGTTTGCACCTCCAGCGCGGCGTAACGTGCACATGGCCCTTGACTCGCGTCGCGTCGACGTTCGTGTAACCGCCCTCGCCCCTGAACCTGATCGTGCCGGCAAAGACGCCGGGCTGCGTCACCCGGGGCTTGCCCTCGCAGCGGCGCGGCGGGTGGCGGCGGCTCGCCTTTCCGGTCGGTTTGAACTCGACCGCGACACGGCCGCGACTGCCGAAGCGGGCGCGCATCCGGTCGCCCTCGCGCCTTCCCTCGGATAGGTAGGAGGCCGAGAGGACCGCCAACAGGTTCGGGAGCCGAATCACACCGACCGAGGCCCTGTCGCCGAAAAATCTGAAGTAAGCCGTGTAGCCGTTCGTCGCCTCGAGGTCGAATTCGGCCGTGGTCCGCGCGGCCGCCGCGGCCGACGGCAGCGAAGCCGCAAGGCACGCGAGGATCGCGCAGGAAGCCAGCATTGCGAGGCGCGATCTCATCGCTCGGCGCGCAGCGTACCGCGCTCGGCGATCGCGCGGACGCCGCCGCCGAGGTCGAGCATCGCGGTGCCGGTGCGGCGAAGTGCGGCGACCTCCTCGGCATGGCGGGCGGCGCCGGCGACGGGGCGGCCGGCGGCGCGGTCGGCGAGCTGCTGGACGACGAGACGGCGCAGCGCGGGTGGCAGCTCGGCCAGGCGGTCGAGCTCGATCGTGTTGCGCGGTGAGCCGTTCGAGCCGTCGAGCTCAGCGGCGACCAGCGCTTCGAGGACCTCAGCCTCGTCGCGCAGCAACGCCGCGGTGCGCAAGACGTTCTGTGCCGCGGCGGGGTGGACGTCGGCCAGGGCCGCGGCTAGGCCGTGGCGGACGCGGTTACGCGCGTAGCCGCCCTCGTCATTGCTCGGGTCGTCGCGCCAGGCCAGCTCGCGCTCCTCGCAGTAAGCGGTGGTCTGCGCTCGAGTGAAGCCGAGCAGTGGCCTCACCAGCTTGCCGTCACGCGGACGCATCCCAAGCAGGGCACGGCGACTCGGTGAGGAGGCGAGCCGGTAGAGGATCGTCTCGACCTGGTCGTCGGCGGTGTGGCCGGTGGCGATCAGCGCGTCCGCGCCCTCGGCCAGGCGCGCCGCCGCCGCGTAGCGCGTGTCGCGTGCCCAGGCCTGCAGATTGCCCGGTCCCTCCGGACGGCGCGGCCGCTCAATCTCGATGCGCACGCCGAGTCGCTCGCAGAGGGCAACACAATGCGCCTCGTCAGCGTCGGAGTCGTCCCGCAGTCCGTAATTGACGTGCAGCGCCGTAACGCGCTCCGCACCTAGCAAGCGCACCGCAAGATCGAGCAAGCAAACCGAGTCCCGCCCCCCGGAGAGCATCGCCGCCAGCGGCGTGCCGGCGAGCAGGAGCTCGCCTTCGCGCACCGCCTCGAGCATGCCCTCGCTCTCCATTGCCTAAGTGTTGCGCGACGTGCCGGTGCTGCGGTGTCCATATGGACACCGCAGCACCGGCACGTCAGTCGAGAACACGGCGAACTATGTAGAGCGGCGTCGCGACCGGGAAGCCCTTCAGGTCGACCTCGCCGATCGGCTCGCAGGCCAGGCCGCGTTCCTCGAGCGAGCCGGTGACGGTGTCGGTGACCAGGACCTCGCCCGCCTGGGCGCGACCGACGACACGGTGGACGAGGTTGACGTGGGTGCCGAAGTAGTCGCCGTCGCGGTAGACGGCGTTGGCGTAGTGGATTCCGACCCGCGGCCGCGGCCGCTCGGGGAAGCGGTCGAGCAACCCGACCGCCCACTCGGTCAGCGAGGCCGGGTCCGGGGAGACGACCATCACCTCATCGCCGATCGTCTTCACCACCGTCGCCTCCGGGGGCAGCGTCGACTCGACCGTTTCGACGAAGTTCTCGACCACGTCGAGCGCCTCCAGATCTCCCTCCTCCTCGGTGTAGCGGGTGAAGCCGGTGAGGTCGATGAAGCAGAGCGTCACCGGCACCTGGCCGAGGTGAGGGGCGGCCGGGTCCAGGTCGGTCTCCATGTGCCCGACCACGTCCTGTTCGGTGAAGTAGCGCAGGTAGCGGGTGTGTAAGTAGTCGGTCAGGGGCGCCGCCAGCGGCAGGATGTCGGCGGCCAGCTCGCCCATCTCCTCGGCGATCTCCAGCTCCGGCAGCGCGTCACGAATCATCGGCTCGTGCACGTAGAGGTGGAAGAGCCGCACCTCGGCGTCGGCGATCCGCCGCATCGACTGCACGTAGACGCGGACCAACTGCAGGAAGGCGACGAGGGGGAAGCCAGCGGCCAGCACCCGCGCGCAGTGGCGCAGCGCCCTGACGTCCTCGGGGCTGAGCTTCCGCTCTCGCCCCAGGGGGGTGCCGAGGATGACGAGGATGCGCTCGATCAGTTCAGGCTCGAGGCCGGTCTCCCGCGCCACGTCCTCGACCCTCGCCTCCTCTTCGGCGGCGGGGAGCAAGTCCTCGACGAAGCCGAAGGCAAGCCGCCCCTCGCGACCCGCCCGCTTCAGCTCCTCGAGCGAATGCCCCCGCTCGCGCATCCGCGCCACAACCCGAGCCTGCGCCGCAGCCGCAGCAGTCCACCGCCCCCGCCGCACCGGAACAACCTTCTCCTCAGCCCACCGTTTGAGCGTGCTCGCGGGCACACCAGCTCGACGCGAAGCCTCGGCGAGGGAAATGCGTTCGTCAGCCATGAAGCAGCGAGGCTAAAGAGCGCTGCCGACGAGCTACAGGCATGTCCTGGGCTCCCTCCCGAGATGCACTCCAGGCCTGTCCCGGCAGGGGTGGAGCGTCTTGTACTTTTTTTGCGAAAGCGCCCGCGGACGGCCGCAAGCTGTCTTCAAAAAAAGTTAAGCGGAACCCCTGCCGGGACAGGCCAGCAGGGGTTCCGCAGACTGACCCGAGGATTAGGCTGGGATCTCCTCCTCGGAGTGAGCTTGCAAGACCGTCTCTCCCCCCTCACCGGTGCGGATGCGAATCGCTTCCTCCACCGGCAAGACGAAGATCTTGCCGTCGCCGACCTCGCCCGTGCGGGCGTGCTTGAGGATCGTCTCGACGACGAGGGGCTTGTCTTTGTCCTCGACCACGACCTCGAGCTTCAGTTTGGGTCGGACGTTGACAGTGAGGGTCGAGCCGCGGTACTTCTCGACTATCCCCTTCTGCCTGCCCGATCCCTTGGCCTCGACGATCGACAGGGACGGGAATCCCTTGTCGAGCAGTTCGGCCCTGATCGGCTCAAACGCCTCGTGGCGGATGAACGCCTCTATTTTTTTCATGCGTTCAGGCCTCCTAACGCGACTCGGTCGCGGTCGCGGTCATCTGGGCGGGTGCGGCTGCCGGCACCGAGGCCCCGGCGCCGCCGATCGTGCTTGGCAGCCCGGTCGAGTACTCCGGCTGCGGGATGAACTGCTCCGGGTACCCGTACATGCCGTGCGAGCTGATGTCGAGGCCGGCTTCCTCCTCCTCGTCGGATACCCGCAACCCAATCGTCGCCTTGATCAGCGCGAAGGTCGCAAACGAGATCGCGAAGACGACGATGAAGGTGAACAGCACCGCACAGCCCTGGACGGCAAGCTGCCCGACCGAGGAGCTGAACGGGATGTCGTCGACGAGCGAGTACCAGACGCCCGGCGCGGCCCCTTCGGCGATCAGCCTCGGCGAGGCGAAGATGCCGACCGCGAGGGTGCCCCAAATACCGGCCAGGCCGTGCGCTGAGAGCGCGCCGACCGGGTCGTCGAGGAACTTCTCGATCGCCAGCACCGCGTAAACGACGATCAGGCCGGCGATGAAACCGATGACCGGCGCCGCCCAGTACTCGACGAAGCCCGACGGGGCGGTTACGCCAACGAGGCCGGCGATCGCGCCGTTGCCGGCCATGCCGACGTCGAGCGTGCGGCTTTTCATGTAGACGGCGAGCGAGGCGCCGATGACTCCGGCGGCGGCGGCGAGCTGGGTGTTCAGCATCACCTCGCCGAAAAACGAGTCGGCGGTTTCGAAGGTCGAGCCTCCGTTGAAGCCGAACCAGCCGATCCAGAGGATGATCACGCCGAGGCCGACCAGCGGCATCGAGTGCCCGGGGATCGCCCGCGGTTTGCCGTCGGCGTCGTATTTGCCCTTGCGGGCGCCGAGCAGCAGCAGCGCCGCGAGGGCGCCGACGGCGCCGGTCAGGTGAACCACCGAGGAGCCGGCGAAGTCCATCACCGGCTTGCCGCCGATGTCGGAGAGCAGGCCGCCGCCCCAGACCGCGTGCGCGACCAGCGGGTAGATCACGGCGCCGAAGACGGCGGCGTAGATCACGTAGGCGCCGAACTTGATCCGCTCGAGCGTGGTGCCCCAGACGATCGCCAGCGAGACCGCGCAGAAGGCGAGCCCGTAAAGCATCAGCATCGCGGTTTCGCCGGTCACTGCTTCTCCCGCGACCGTCTGGCCGAAGTGGAAGAAGAAACCGGTGTCCCCGAAGAAGTCGTTGCCGCCGCCTTCGGCGACGCCGTAGCCGATCGCCCACCAGGCGATGGTCACGATCGCCAGGTTGACGAGCACCTTGGCAACGCCCGTTCCGGCGTTCTTCTGTCGAGAGAAGCCGATCTCGAGGAACATAAACCCGGCCTGCATCAGGAAGACCAGGGCGGTCGCGACGGCGACCCAGACCATGTTCAGCTCGATTGACTTTTCCGCGACGGTCGTCTCGAGTTCGGCCAGCTGCGCAAAGGCCGTCCCCGGCAGCACCAGGGAGGCAAGCGCCGCAAGCATGACGGCGAGGCCAATCCTCTTTCTCATCTCTGAACGTCCCTCCTAGCCCGCCGAGCACACGGCAACGGCGGTCGCGGTTTGTGTTTTGCGATTGCGGACCAAGGTATGAACGGGCCGGAAAGCTGTGTTTGGACTTCTGGAGGAAATCTGGGAGGCGCATCTCTCACGAGTGGCAGGCGCGTGCCTCCGCCAATGCCCGACTCCTGCACTCGGATTTCGTTAGGGTCCCCAAACGGCATGTATTTAGGGAGTCCTAAGTAGGCTCCCCTAATCGAGGAGGCAACGGACTTGAGGAAGAGCAGGACGAGATTCGCGCTGACGCTGACCGCTTTGGCGTTGGCTGCCGGGCTGGTTGTCGGCTGCGGCGATAGCGACGAAGAGGACACGACGACGTCCAGCGCCGCTACCGCCCAGCTGGCGCCGGTCAAGGACTACCTGACCGACCACTCGGCCGAACTGGTCGAGCAGGCCGAACGACTGCAGGCAGGTGCCGACGAGTACTACGAGCTAGCCGAGTCGGTCGACTTCGACTACGACCGCCTGCTCAAAGAGCACGGCGAAGAAGTCGAGCAGATCCTCGCCGACTCCAAGGATGCCTTCGTCGCCGCCAACCCGGCCTATGAGGAGATGGAGGGCATCGTCGCCGGCGTGCCGCGGCTCGCCCAGTACGACGTCGACATCGACGCCGGCTCGGACGCCTCGACCCCCGAAGACGCCGTCTCCTTCACCCTCACCACCCCACAGGGCGAGAAGCTGAAACAGCCCGGCAACCTCTTCTTCCTCACCGAGACCGCGCTCTACGGAACCAATCCCGAGCTGCAGGCCAAGGGCACCGAGCCCGACGTCGATGGCGATGGCAAGGTCGAATTCGGCGAGGGCCTGCCCGATGCCGACATCTATAAGGCGACGCTCGACGAATTCCTCGCCCAGGCGGAAAGCCTCGACGAAGACGCACAGGAGTTCGAGCCGACCGCCTCCGACGCGCTCACCTCAATCGTGGTGATGACGCCGACGATGAGCGAGTACTTCGAGGCCTGGAAGAACTCGCGCTTCATCGCCGGCGAAGACGCCGAGGAGCTCGGCTTCGTCGCCACCTCGCGCCTCTCCGACATCGCCGACATCCTCGGCGGCATCCTCGTCACCTACGACGGGATCGAACCGACGATCGCGGCAAAGAACGCGCAGCAGGCCAAGCAGACGCGCCAGGAGTTGAAGAGCCTGGTCGACTTCGCCGCCGACCTGCGCGACCGCGAGGCAGGCGGGGAGCAGTTCAGCGCCAAGCAGGCCGACGCGCTCGGCGCCCAGGCCCAAGCCCAGGCCGAGGCGATCGCCGGCCAAGTGACCCAGGTCGCGAAACAGCTCGAAGTGGAGCTGCAGGAAGGTTGAGTGCGTAGGGCCGCCGCAATCCTCGCCGCCGTCGTGGCGGCCCTGCTTGCGGCGGCCCCCGCCAGCGCCGAGCCCCCCTGGCAGGCGGCCGACGCGATCCGCGCCGATCTCTTCGAGGCGCAGACGCAGCAGCTCTTCGGCGAACGGACCGGCGACTCGGTCAACGCCGCCGAGAAGCGCCTCGAGGGCCCGCTTCGGGCCGGCCTCGCCCGTCACGCGGGCGGGGAGCTGCGCGAGATCGAGGCCTCCTTGGTCGCCGCCCGGAGCGCTGCTGCCCGGCTCGACGAAGCGGCGCTGGCGGCGGCGCGCGGCCGTGTCGTCGCGGCACTGCGGCGCGGCGCCTTCGCCGTCGCAATCGCCCTCGCCCGGCAGGGCAACGCGGCCGAAGCGCGGACCTGGCTGCAGATCCGCGACTTCCGCCAGGCGACCCGCTTCACCCGGCCGGGCGTCGACGCGACCGAGGCGATCGACGCGCTCGCCACCCGGGAGATCACGCCCGCCGAAGCCGTCGTGCAGATCGAAAAGGACCTGCTCGACGCGTTCCAGGCGCGGCTCGCGACCAACCTCGACGAAGCCGCACAGGCGGCGGAGCGCGGCTTCAACGGTCGCCTCGCCGAAACCGCGGCGATCGCGCGCGGCTACTGGCTCGCGCTTGCCCCCGAGTACGAGGAGCAACAGGGGGGTGCCGAGCGCCGCGCGACCAGCACCGACGTCGATCGCCTCGCAGCCGCTGCCGCAAGCGGAGATCACGCCGCTTTCAGGTCCGCGCGCCTCCGGGTCGAAGCCGATCTCGAGGGCTTCACCGCCGCACCCCTGACCGCCGATGAGCAGGTCAACCGGGCCGCTCAGCTAACCCGCTTCCTCGACCTGGTGCCGAAAGAGTTCGACAAGGGCACCGCCGACGGCCGGGTGACGATCCCCTTCGAGATCCAGGAGGCGGTCGCCTTCATGGACGGCGTCGAAACCGCCTTCGCCGACCTCGAGCCCACCTTGCTCGATCGCGACCAGGCAGCGGTGGCGACGATCAAAGCCGCTTATGTGGAGCTGCGCGAGGACGTCGACTCGGCCCAGCAGGGTGGCGCCGTGGCGCCGCAGGAGCAGCTCGACGCGGCGCGCGAGAAGGCCGCCGAGGCCTTCGAAAGTGCGGCGCCTCAAGAGTGGACCGAACCGGGGGAAGAAGCCGACTACGAACTAGTGGACATCTCGCTCGATCAGCTCGAAGCGGCCGCCGGAGCGGGTCAGTACAGCGCCGCCGAGCAGGCGCGACTGGCGGCCTACGGCTTCTTCGAGTTCGGCCCGGAGCTGAAGCTGCGCGCCTTCGACCCGCAGCTGGCGCTGAAGATCGAGGGGCTGATCTGGTACGGCGCCGATGGCAAGCAGGGCCTCGCCTCGTTGGTCGCCGACAAGGCGCCGGTGCCGGAGATTCGCGAAACGCGGCTCGACCTCGACGAAGAGCTCGCCGACGCAAGAGCCCTGACCGGCGATGGCGCCAGCGCTACCACGGTGATCGTCAACTCGGCGCTGATCGTCTTCCGCGAGGGCCTCGAGGCGATCCTGATCCTGGCCGCGATCACCGCCAGCATGCTCGGCCCACGAGCGCCGCTGCGCCGACCGGTCTACCGCGGCGCATTGCTTGCCCTGCCGGCCAGCGGGCTGATGTTCGTGGCGGCCCTGCTGCTGCTCGACTCGCTCTCCAAATACGGCGAGAAACTCGAGGCGGCGGTCGGCGTGGTCGCGATCGGGGTGCTGCTGTTGGTCATGAACTGGTTCTTCCACCGCGTCTACTGGACCGAGTGGATCAAAGGACACCGCGACCGCGGCAAGGCGCTGACCGGGGCGGCCCTCGCCACTGGCGCCGGGGCGGCGACGATCGCCGGCCTTTACGTCCTCGGCTTCACCAGCGTCTTCCGCGAGGGCTTCGAGACCGTCCTCTTCCTGCAGGCACTGCAGCTCAGCTCGGGAACCGGGGTTGTCCTCGCCGGCGTCTCGCTCGGCCTTGCGATCACCGCCGTGGTCGGCGCGGTCACGTTCGCGCTCGAGCGTCGTCTCCCTTATAAGAAGATGTTGGTGGCGACCGGGGTGCTGATCGCACTAGTTCTCGTCGTCCTCGTCGGCAATACGGCGCGCACCATGCAGGGCGTCGGCTGGCTGCCGATCCACCCGCTCGAGATCGAATTCCCGCTCTGGCTCGGCACCTGGCTCGGCGCATACCCGACCGTCGAGACTCTCGCCGCCCAGGCGCTTGCGCTCTGTTTCGTCATCGGCAGCTACTTCGCCGCCGAGTGGATGCGCAAGCGCGAGCTGCGCCGGGCGATCGCCGCCAGCGTAGGCTCCCGCGATGCCCTCCCGGCTGAGGCCAACGGCACCCCTCGCGAGCAACGCGATCCTGGTCGGCGACCCCGGACGGTCTCTCTTACTCGCCCAGGAGCTGCTCAAGAAGCCGAAGATGAGCAATCACGCGCGCGGCCTGTGGGGGTACTCGGGGCGGACCACGAGCGGCCTTGAGCTGACGATCCAGGCAACCGGCATGGGCGGACCAAGCGCCGCCGTCGTCCTCGCCGACCTGGCAAAACTTGGCGTCAAGCGTGCGGTAAGGGTCGGGACCTGCACCGGCCTTGCCGGACGGGCCGAGCCCGGCGAGCTGCTGACGGTGGGCGCAGCGCTGGCCGCCGGCGGCAGCGCAGCCTCCTTCGGACTCGATCCCGGCGACCCGGTGAGACCCGATCCTGATCTGCTGGCGAGGTTGGAGTCGGCACTGGGAAGCCAGGCGCGGACGGCGCTCGTCGCCAGCCTCGACACCGCGGTCGCAGAGGGAGAGCTTCCCGACACCGTGGCAGCCGCGGACATGCAGACGACCGCGGTGCTCGCCCGTGCCGCCCAGCTCGGCATCGCCGCCGCAGTCATCCTCATCGTCAACGAAGCAGGCGACGAGCGGCTCGGCGACGAGAAACTCGAGACCGCAGCCAAGCTGGCGGGCAACATGGCGGTAAAGGGCCTATCCCGATAAGGAGCTAACCCTCAAGCTGAGGGTCAGACTCACGCTGCTCAGCGGCAATCTCGCGCCGCAGCCGGCCGACCTCGCGCGACACCCGGTCGAGCTCGTCCTCGACCTCGTCGAGCCGCTGCGAGAGCGAGCGCAGGCGGCGCTCGAGGCGCTCGACGTCGCCCGCCGAGGGCAGGTTGAGGGCGGTCATCGCGGCATGCTGGGCCTCCTGTGCCTTCTCACGGGCGCCAAAAGCGGCCGCAACGGCGTTCTCCAGCACGTTGCTGTCGAGCAGCGCTTGGGCCAGCTCGCCGATCGCCTGCTCGCTGCGCGCCCGCAGGCCCTCCTGATCGTCTTTGTAGTCGCTCTCGGCGCTCATCGAAGACACCTTAGAGATTCTTTGCTCGCCGGTTGAAACAGGTTCTTAACGAGCGCATCCGGCTTGGCTGAAATCCTCCCGCTCGATGTCCATGGGCAGGCTGTTGATTAAGGGCGTGTTGGACGGCGCCAAAGCGCATTGCGTGCCTCCGCGCGAGCCAGTAGCGTGGGCGTGCTTCATGCTTGGGGAGAGGGTGGACGGGTAGGCCCATGCCCGTGCACGCAGGGACTACAGGCGCCGACGCATGAGACAAAAGCTCGCACTGATCATCGCTCTGGCCGGGTTCGCGGTCGTCACCGCGTTCGGTGTCGGCATGGCGGGCGCCGAACCGTCGGCGGAGCTGGGCGGTGGTCAGACCGCGAACGGCATGCTCGTCGTCCCCTCTGGGGAACCCGCCTGCGCAAATGCGGCCGACGACGACGCCGACGGCTTGCAGGATCTCGAAGACCCCGACTGCGAATTGGCGATCGACGAAAACGAGGCGCCCGAAGGGTCCGCGGCTGCCCCGGAAATTCCCCAACCCGCCCCTGAAGGCCAACAGCCGTCGTCCGGTGAAAGCAAGCCGAAGAGCGGCGTCCGCTCCGGCTCAAACCTCGACGTCGACGCCGCGGAGGACAACGGCGGCGTCGCACGCAACGAGGCCCTCGGCACGACCGTCGCCCGGGGTGGCGGTGCGGTCACCGCCCCGGCCGCCACCGCAGGCGATCAGCCCCATGAAGAAGGGCCCGACGGCGGCTCGCAATTCAGCAGCGGCGGCGCGCCGACTAGTGCCAACCCGACGACGACGATCGCCCCCTTCGGTCCGGCGCCGATCGGCGTCCCCAACTTCGTCATCGACTCCTTCGAGATCCCGCCCTTCCTGCTGCCGATCTACCAGGCCTGCGGCACCGAGTACGGAATCCCCTGGGAGGTGCTCGCCTCGATCAACAAAATCGAGACCGCCTTCGGCACCAATCTCAACGTCTCCAGCGCCGGCGCGATGGGCTGGATGCAGTTCATCCCGTCCTCCTGGGAGATGTACGGGCTCGACGCCAACGGCGACGGCCGCGAGGACCCCTACAACCCGGTCGACGCGATCTGCGCCGCCGCCAACTACCTGAAGGCAGCGGGAGCACACGAGGATCTCTACGACGCGATCTTCGCCTACAACCACGCCGACTGGTACGTGCAGGAGGTCCTGCTCTACGCCCGCGCCTATGGCAAGCTGCCGACGGACCTGGTCGGCTCGCTGACCGGGCTGACCGAAGGGGCCCACTTCCCCGTCGCCGCCGACGCCCGCTACGCCGACGACATCTCCGCCCGGGCGGCGCTGAGCAAGGCGACGCCGCAGGCCCGCGAGGAGTACGGCAACGCCGCCGAGGTGATCTCTTCCTCGCCGACCCGGCGCGGGATCAACATCTTCGCCGCCGAGGGAGCTCCGGTGGTCGCGGTCAACGACGGAGTGATCGTGAAGCGGGGCCACTCGAAACGGCTAGGTCGCTTTGTGGTCCTGCGCGACGCCTACGGCAACCGCTACGTCTACGCCAAGCTCGGCACGATCGTCCGCAAGCAGCGGACGATCGTGATGCCGACCGGCAAGGAGAAGCGGATACCGGTTGACAGCGAGAACATCCGCCCCCGGCTGCACGCGCTGCCGGGTCGAGTCGAGGATGACGTTCGGGCGCGGGCAACCGAGAGCGTCGATAACGCCACGGCGACCGGCGCCGACGGAACCATCAAGATCGGGTCGAGGGTTATAGCGGGCACGGTGCTGGCCCGGATCGGCGCCGGCGATGACGGCATCGATCCCCACATCAACTTTGCGATCCGCCCGGCCGGCAAGGGCGCGCCGCGGATCGACCCGAAGCCGATCCTCGACGGTTGGAAGCTGCTCGAGGCGACGGCGATCTACCGGGCAAAGGGGAAGAACCCGCTCACTGCGAAACTCAGCGGCGCTGGTGTCCTGCTGCTCCCCAAGGCAATGCTGGCCCGTCGCGTGCTCGCCGACGAACGGATCGAAGTATCCGAGTGCGACCGGGTCGAAATCCGCGCCGGCCAGATCGATCGCCGCCTGCTGGCCGCGCTCGCCTATCTCTCCAGCCAGGGCTTCCGCCTGACGATCACCTCGATGCTCTGCGGCCGCCACGGCAGCATCACCACCAGCGGCAACATCTCCAACCACTCCTACGGCGGCGCCGCCGACATAGCCCTGATCAACGGGGTGCCGGTGCTCGGCAACCAGGGACCGGGCTCGATCACCGAAGACCTCTTGAGGGCGGCGCTGCGGCTACAGGGGACGATGGTCCCCGACGAGCTGATCTCGCTGCAGGAACTGGGCGGTCCGAGCTTCGCGATGAGCGATCACGCCGACCACGTCCACATCGGCTACAGCCCGGTGGGCGACGGCGAAGCACGCTTCGTTCAGTTGCTCAAACCCGACCAGTGGACCCGGCTCACCGATCGGTTGGAGCGAATCGACAACCCGGACGTGCCGACCACCCCATCGAAGTTCTCGTTGCCGGCCGAGAAGCCGCCGGCCGGCAACGGCAAGTAGCTTCGGGGAGAATCGGGTCTTCTGACCCAGCACTTCGGATTCGTGCAGTTCGATTTCCCCGGCACAATCGGCGTGCCCGACGGTCGCTATCTGGCCCGCGAAGAGGGCGGCGAGCGGGTTCTTGTCGTAGAAACGGTGGGCGCACCGGCTCCCCCACGCCGGCGGCGAAGGCGACCGAAGGAGTCGGAGGCAACCGAGCCGGACTCGCTGCCGCTGACTAGGGTGACTGCGATCCGAGCCCAGGAGCCCTTCGACTCCGAAGCAGATGCCAGCGACTGGCTCGGTAAGGCCATCACAGCGGAAGATTCGATCGACGCCATGGTCGCCGCCGGAATCGGCCTGCTCAACCGGGCGCTGCACGCCCAGACCGTGGCCAGCGCGGACCCGCTCGGGTTCGAAGTGCGGGCGGAGGGCGCGATGACTGTACGGATCGGCCACGGCAGCGGCAAGGAGGTCGCCGCCGGGCGCTTCACCCAGGCGAAGGCCGTCGATGCCCGCTCGCCCTCCGGCTCTCGGCGCCAGCGTCGCGACGAAGAGCTGCGCCCCCAGGAGCGCCTCGCCGCGATTCTCGGCGGACGCGAGCGGGCCGACACCTGCGAGACCCTGATCCTGCGCGCCCGCGCCGACCTCGACGCCGGCCGACGCCGCGAGGCTGCCCTGCAGGTGAGGATCGCGCTCGAGGCGATGCTGGTCGAGCTCGATGGCGCGCTCGCCGACCCGGGCCACGATGAGGATATGGGCAATCTGCAGGCACGTCGCAAAGAGGCCGGCGAGGCTGCCAACACAGCTCTCCGCGGTGAGCTCGACGTAGAGCAGGAGCGCCAAGTCACTGAGCTGGTTGAGCTTTGCGAGCGCGTCCTCCGTCGTCGGCGGGTATTGCGTGGATGAGACGGGGACACCCCCGCCCCGACAAACGGCGGTCTAATTAGACCGCCGTTTTGAGTATCCGCCGGTTCGGGGGTGTCCCCGTCTCATCCCAATAAGCGCCGGCTGACGACGTCGTCGAGGAGCGAGGTCGCGATTTGGTGCGCTTCGTCCAGCACGATTCCCTCCAGTGAAGGCACGCCGATCACGGTTAGGCCCGCCGCGCGGGCGGCGGCGACGCCGGTCGGTGAGTCCTCTAGAGCGATCACGCCTGGACCGGGCTCGACACCGAGGCGGCGACAGGCCTCGAGGTACGGGTCTGGAGCTGGCTTGGGCGCCGCCACTTCGTGAGCACTGAGCACGACGTCGAAGCGATCGTGGAAGTCGACGATTTCCAGCGAGCGGCGGACGAAGGCGAGTGGCGAGTTGGAGACCAGGCCGATCGGCGTCCCACGCTGCTTGAGGGCGTGCAGCAGCTCGCGCGCTCCGACCATCGCCTCTACTCCGTGCTCGAGCTCGGCGACGACCAGTTCGTTCAACTCCTCGATTAGCTGCGCGGCACAACCCGGCTCGCCAAGGCGGCTTTCGAGGACGCTGCCGGCGACCGCGGCCGAGGTGCCGACCAGCTCACGCTTATGGGCCGGGGTGAAGTCGAGCCCGCGGCGCTCGAAGAGATCGCGCTCGGCGCGAGTCCAAACGGACTCGGTGTCCAGCAGCAGCCCGTCGTTGTCGAAGATCACCGCCTCGGGGAGGCTTGCCGCCCCGTTCTCGAGCTCGGCCATCTACGCGAGCGCCGCCAGCAGCGCACCCAGCTCCTCGTCGACCTCGCCGTCCAGCCTCATCACCGCGTCGCTGTCGTATGGGGTCGCACTCTTGGTGACGATCGCCAGCTGCCCGCCACACGCCTTCGTCACTTCGGGCAGCCCGGCAACCGGATGGACGACCAGGGAGCTGCCGATGCAGAGCATCAACTCGGCCCGCGCCGCCAACTCCTGCGCTTGGCGCATCGCCGCCTCGGGCAGCACCTCACCAAAGAGGACAACGTCCGGTTTGACCGCCCCGCCGCACGACGTGCAGGCGGCAACGCCGTCGTCGCCGAAGAGCGCGTCGACCTCCGCAATCCCATAGGAGGCGTCGCAGCGTCGACAGGTCGAGGTTTCGATCGACCCGTGCACCTCGACCACGTTGCGCGAGCCGGCGGCGCGGTGGAGGCGGTCGATGTTCTGCGTGATCACGCCCTCCAGCAAGCCACGGTGCTCGAGCTCGGCCAGCGCCTCGTGGGCGGCGTTGGGCCGTTTGTCGCCAAGCGAATGGAAGCGTGGCCGGTAGTAGGACCAGAAGCGCGCCGGGTCGCGCTCGAAGACATCGATGTGGGCGACCTCCATCGGGTCGACGTTCTCCCAGAGTCCCGTCTCGGCCGTGCGGAAATCAGGAATCCCGGACGGCACCGAGACCCCCGCCCCCGTCAGCGCCACCGTGCAACTCGACCCGCGGATCAGCTCCGCAAGCTGCAAAACCGCCGCCGACGGGCCGAAATGTCCACTCCGGGTGGACATTTCGGCCCGTCGGCCGGAATTCGTGGGTGTTACTTGCCGCTCCACGTGGGGGTCCGCTTGCCGAGGAAGGCGGCTATGCCCTCCTTAGCGTCTCCGCTGCCGAAGGCGGCGGCGAAGGCCTGCTTCTCGGCCTCGATGCCCTCGTCGAGGTCGCCCTTGTGCGAGGCGGCCTTAATCTGTCCGCGGGCGATCGGCGCCTGGGCGGCCAGCTTGCGGGCCCACATCAGCGCCGTCTCGAACAGCTCGTGGTCGGGGGCGACTCGGTTGACGAGACCGAAGTCGAGTGCCTCGCCGGCGAGGACCGCGTCGCCGACCAGGTTCATCTCCAGCGCCTTGTTGGGACCGACCAGGCGCGGCAGCCGCTGCGTGCCGCCGAAGCCGGGGACAATCCCCAGTTTGATCTCCGGCTGGCCGAAGACCGCCGCCTCGGCGGCGATCCGCACGTCGCAGGCCATCGCCAGCTCGCAGCCGCCGCCGAAGGCGATCGAGTTGACCGCCGCGATCGTGGCGACGCTGTCGGTGCCGAACTCACGCAGCAGGGCGTGCGCCGTATGCAACAGCTCCTCGCCGCCGCCCTCGTCCATCTGGGTGAAGGCCTTGATGTCGGCGCCGGCCGAGAAGACGACCGGAATCGAGGATGCGACGACCATCGCGCCGATCCCCTCGGACGCCTTCACCTGCTCCCAGACCTTGCCAAGGTCGCGGATCACGTCGGGGGAGATCGCGTTCATCGGCGCGTTGGCGAGCCAGGCGATCGCGACGTCGCCGCGGGTCTCCAGCTTCACCGTCTCGGGCTGCTCCCCCTCGTCGGGCTGCGGGTAGGGGTAGAAGCCCTGGCCCGATTTGAGGCCGAGGCGGCCCTGGGCGACGAGCCGCTTCAGGGTCACCGGCGGCGCGAAGCGCTCGCCGTGACGCTCCTCGAGCTGCTCGATCCGCTCGAGGATCGTGTCGAGGCCCTCGAGGTCGGCTTTCCAGAAGGGCGGGAAGAGGCCTTTGCGCGGGTCGAGCCCGGCGCCAGCCATCATCCCCAGGTCGATGTCGCGGACCGAGCAGACGCCCTCCTCGACCAGCTGGCAGGCCTCGATCAGCGCCCGGCCGGTGAACATCGCGACCAGCTCCTCGGTATCGGGCTCGGCCTCGCCGGGGACGTTCTGCTCACCGTCCTTGAAGAAGCCCTCGCCGCCGCTCTTGGCGCCGAGCTTGCCGTCGGCGACCAGGCCCTGCAGGCCCTTGTGGACGTAGAAGCTCTCACCGTAGGAGTCGTGGAGGTGCTCGGCGACGTGCAGCACGGTGTCGAGCCCGAGCAGGTCGGTGAGGAAGAAGGGGCCCATCGGCGCCGCTTTGGCGTTGGCGATCGCCTCGTCGATCGCCTTCAGCGAGAGCCCCCCCTGCTCCTGGGCACGCCAGATCTCGCCCATCGTCGCCATCAAGACGCGGTTGACAACAAAGCCGGGGACCTCGCCGCAAACGATCGGCTGCTTCTTGATCGCCTGGGCGAAGTTGTAGGCGGCGGTTGCGGTCTCCTGTGAGGTGTCGTCCGAGGCGATCACCTCGACCAACGGCATCACCGAGGCCGGGTAGAAGAAATGGAAGCCGACGACCTTGTCCGGGCGCAGGGTCGCTTCGCCGATCTCGGTGATCGAGAGCGAAGAGGTATTCGAGGAGAGGATCGCGTGGCCTGGCGTGGCGGCGTCGAGCTCGCGGAAGACGGCCTGCTTGATCTCCATCCGCTCCGGCACGGCCTCGACCACGAAGTCGACGTCGCCGAAGTCCGCGTAGCTGGTCGCGCCGGTGATCAGGCCCATCACCTCAGCGAGGCGGGCGTCGGCCTGCTCCTGGGTCAGCTTCTCCTTCTTGACCAGGCGCGCTAGCTGACCCTCGGTTACGGCGCGGGCTTTCTCAACCGCGGCGTCGACGAACTTCTGGTCGATGTCCTTGACGACGACGGGGATGTCGGAAGCGGCGATCGCCTGCGCGATCTCGCCCCCCATGGTGCCGCCGCCGACGACGGCGGCCTTCGAGACGAACATTTCGGTGGATTCCTCCAGGTTGGGGACCGAGCAAGGCTATATCGGCCGCCGCCTCATGGCCTGTCCGAGCTTTTGGGCTATAGGCCGCAAAACTCGAACACGTCCGCTAGGGCTTCAGCTAGACCCGGCGTCTGCCGATAGATGTCCTTCATGCGCAGGGGCATGAACATCTTCCTCGCGGTTTGCTGCGTCCTCCCCGTGACGATTGGCGCCGGGGCCGCTACCGCCGGGGCCAAGACGCCGAAGGCGACGCTTACGCCGAGCAGCCGGGCGATTCCCCCCGCCTCCGCCCCGCCTGCGGTCAAGGCGATGATCCGCGCCGCCAACCACATCCGCAATCGGCCCTACCGCTGGGGCGGCGGCCACCGCAACTGGAACTCGCGCGGCTACGACTGCTCGGGCTCGGTCAGCTACGTGATGCACGCCGCCGGCCTGCTCGACTCGCCGCTCGACTCGCGCGGCTTCATGCGCTGGGGCGGCGGCGGACCGGGCAGCTGGGTGCGCATCTACGCCAACAACGGCCACGTCTTCGCCGTGATCGCGGGCCTGCGCTGGGATACCTCCAGCGACGAAGGCGACGGCCACGGGCCCGGTGGAGCGAGGAGATGCGCTCGGGCCGCGGCTTCCGCCTCCGCCACCCGCTCGGCCTGCTGGGCGCGAGCTAAAGCGTTACCCCGCGTAAATTGATGGGTTGTCCCCGCTATTGGGGGAAAATCCATCAATCGTCGGAGCGAGGCGCCCGCACGCACGGACAAATGAGTCCCGTGATCGTTGTACCGCGGTACAAAGGCATTTCGCGCGCCTTCCTATTACCCTGCGTGGGCTCTTTCACTAGGGGAGTTAGACCGGTAACCGAACGCGCCCGCCGAACGGGCGCCGCAAGCGAGGGATTGACACAGCGATGACTCGTATCCGCCAGCAGAACGTGACCGCAGCGCAGTGGAGCTCCAACGGGGAGGCCCTCGGCGCGCTCGACCTGACCCTGCCCGAGAACGACCCCTTCGGCGCCAACGTCTTCTCGGTCGCCGTGCAGCGCGAAAGGCTGCCCGCCGACGTCTTCGAGAAGCTGCAGGCGACCCTGGCCGACGGCGTGGCGCTCGACCCGAGCCTGGCTGATGCCGTCGCCGAGGCGATGAAGGAATGGGCGCTGGAGAACGGTGCCACCCACTTCACCCACATGTTCCAGCCGCTGACCGGCTCGACCGCGGAGAAGCACGATTCCTTCTTCGACCCCGGCGAGGAGGGCACCGCGCTGGCCGGCTTCTCCGGCAAGGAGCTGATCCAGGGCGAGCCCGACGCCTCCTCCTTCCCCACCGGCGGCGTCCGTGCCACCTTCGAGGCGCGCGGCTACACCGCCTGGGACCCGACCTCCCCCGCCTTCATCCTCGAGAACCCGAACGGCGCCCTGCTCTGCATTCCAACCGCCTTCGCCTCCTGGACCGGCGAGGCGCTCGACGCGAAGATCCCCTTGCTGCGCTCGATGGACGCCCTCTCGCGTTCCGCGATCAAGGCGCTGCGCCTGCTCGGCGACGAGGACAGCAAGCGCGTCTTCACCACGGTCGGCGCCGAGCAGGAGTACTTCCTGATCGACGAGCAGTACTTCTTCGAGCGTCCCGACCTGATCTCCACCGGCCGCACCCTGTTCGGCGCCAAGCCGCCGAAGGGCCACGAGCTCGATGATCACTACTTCGGCTCGATCCCCGAGCGGATCCTCGCCTGCATGCTGGAGGCCGAGCTGGAGATGCGCAAGCTCGGCATCCCGGTTAAGACCCGCCACAACGAGGTCGCCCCGAACCAGTACGAGATCGCGCCGGTCTTCGAGAACTCGAACGTCGGCTCCGACCACCAGCAGCTGATGATGCAGGTGCTAGAAAGCGTCGCCCGCCGCTATGGCCTGGTCTGCCTGCTGCACGAGAAGCCCTTCGCCGGGGTCAACGGCTCGGGCAAGCACAACAACTGGTCGATGGGGACCGACACCGGCTCCAACCTGCTCGACCCGGGCGACACGCCGGCCGACAACATCCACTTCCTCTTCTTCTGCGCGGCGGTGATCCAGGCGGTCAACAAGCACCAGGGCCTGTTGCGGGCCTCGGTCGCAAACATCGGCCAGGACCACCGCCTCGGCGCCAACGAGGCACCACCGGCGATCATCTCGATCTTCCTCGGCGGCGAGCTGGAGAGGGTCTTCGATGCGATCGCCAGCGGCGAAGGCGACCCGCACACGCCGGCCTCCTTCCTCGAGCTGGGGGCAACGGTGCTGCCCAAACTGCCGATGCACGGCGGCGACCGCAACCGCACCTCGCCCTTCGCCTTCACCGGCAACAAATTCGAGTTCCGGGCGCTGGGGTCGAGCATGTCGCTCGCCTTCCCCAACACCGTGCTCAACACGATCGCCGCCGAGGCGATCGACGAGCTGGCCGACAAGCTCGAGGCGAAGACCTCCGGCGGCGCCGACGTCGCCGAGGCCGTGATCGAGATCGTCAAGGATGCATATAGCGCCAACAAGGGGGTCTGCTTCAGTGGCGACAACTACGACGAGGAGTGGCACGCCGAGGCCGAGCAGCGCGGGCTGAAGAACCTGCGGACGACGCCCGATGCGCTGCCCGAGGTGCTCACCGACCAGACCGTCGCCGCCTTCGAAAACTACGACGTGCTCTCCAAGCGGGAGCTGGAGTCGCGCTACGAGGTCTGGCTCGAGCAGTACGCGATCCGGGCCAACATCGAGGCTGAGACCACGCACTCGATCGCCAAGACGATGATCCTGCCGGCGGCGCTGCGCTACATGACGCTGATCAAGGACTCCGGCGTCGCCGAGGGTGTGGCGGGCGAGCTGCAGGAGAGCTTGGGGACGCTCGGCGAATCGCTGGCCGAGCTAGAGGAGGCCAACGCCTACCCCGACGAGCTCGAGGGCCTCGACCTGGCGATCCACGCCCGCGACAAACAGATCGCCGCGATGGGCAGGGTCCGCGAGTCCGCCGACAAGCTGGAGAAGATCGTCGCCGACGACCTCTGGCCGCTGCCGAAGTACGAGGAGATGCTGTTCATCAAGTAGCGCGTTCGCGCAGGAGCGCAGCACAGGCGAGGGCGCCGGCCAGGGCCATGCCGGCGAGGATGGTGAAGGCAATGGCGTAGGGTGAGGCGTCCGGCGTGGCGCCGCCCCCGGAGTAGACGACGACGCCGAGGACCATCGTGCCGGCGGCGGCGCCAATCCAGCGCACGGTGAGGACGAGGGCGTTGGCGTCGCCGCGCTCATCCGCCTCGACTGCGTTGCTGAGACCGGTCAGCAAAGAGGTGAACATCGGCGCGATCGCGGCGCTGAGCACGATCAAGCCGGGCAGCAGCAGGGCGTAGCTGTCCTCGTCGACGAACGCCGCGATCCAACCCATGCAGACTGCGGTGAGCAGGTAGCCGAAGAGAGCAGGCTTGCGGGCACCCATGCGGTCGGTAGCCCGACCGGCGAGGATGTTGAAGAGCGGCTCGGCGAGCATCGAGGGGACGATTGCCAGCGCGGCGAGCAGCGGCCCGTAGCCGAGCACGTGCTGGAAGTAGGTAGCGATGTAGATGATGTAGCCGTTGATGATGAACTGGGCGGCGAACATCGCCAGGACGATTCCGCGCAGGGTGCGCACGCGCAGCAGGCCGAGGTCGAGCAGAGGGTGCGCCTGGCGCAGCTCGTAGCTGGCGAAGGCGGCGAGGACGGAGAGTCCGACGCCGAAGAGGGTCAGCGTGGCGCCTGAGTCCCAGCCCCAGGTGAGGGCCTGCATCAGCGAGACGAGCAGCGCCGTCAGCCCCGCCATCAGCACGACGAGGCCGGTGACGTCGAAGGGCTCGGGCTCGCCGACCGGACGGTTTTCGACCTTGCGCCAGCCGATCCACGCCACGCCGGCGCCGATCGCCAGCTGGAGGACGAACAGAGCCCGCCAGTCGATCGCCTCGGTGAGCAGGCCGGCCATCACCGGGCCGATCACGAAGACGGTGATCCCGATCGCCGAGTACTTGCCTAGCGCGTCGCCGCGGTGCGCCTCCGGCACGCGGTTTGCGATCATCGCCGCGCTCGAGGGGTAGAGCGTCGAAGCGCCGATCCCGGCGACGCCGATGCTGACGATGAGCCAGACGAATCCCTGCGAGACGGCGGCCGAAAGCGAACCGAGGGCGAAGACCGTGAGCGCCACCAGCAGCACCTGGCGATGGCCGTAATAGTCGCCGAGGCGACCGCCGGGGGCTGCGAACAGGGCCAGGGTGAGGAAGAAGGAGTTGACTACCCACTGCGCCTCTGACTCGCTCAGGCCGAGATCGGCGGTGATCGTCGGCTGGATCACGCCGAGCACGGTCTGGCCGAGGTAACAGGTGAAGAACGCGAGCCCGCCGAACCACAGCGTCCAGCGGCTTAGCTGTGACCGGGGAGCCTCCGTCACGCGCGGGACAGTACCCGCATCTGCAGACCGCCCCGCGGCGAGAGGGTCGGCATCTGCCGCACCGTCATCGTGCGGCCGGGGAGGGCGTCGAGCCGCAGCCGCTGCAGCAGCATCGTCGCCACCAGCTTCACCTCGGTCTGGCCGAAGCGCTTGCCGATACAGATCCGCTGGCCGCCGCCGAAGGGGACGTAAGCGCCACGCGGCAGCGCCGCCTTGCGCTCGCGGGTGAAGCGCTCGGGGATGAACGCCTCCGGCTCCGGGAAGACCTCGGGGATGCGGTGGCTGGCCCACGAGCAGTAGTTGACGTAGGCGTCCCTGGGGACGGTGTAGCCGCCGAACTCGAAGTCGCGGACGGCGCGTCGGGGGCCGATCCAGGCGGGCGGATAGAGCCGCAAAACCTCGTCGAGGACCATCTCGAGGTAGGGCATCTGCTCGAGCAGGTCGACGTTGGGGGGCTCGCCGCCGAGAACCCGGTCCTGCTCCTCGCAGAGCCGCTCGGCCACTTCGGGATGGCGGGCTAGCTCGTGCATCATGAAGGTGAGGGTCGAGGTCGAGGTGTCGTGACCGGCGAACATCAGGGTCATCACCTGGTCGCGCACCTCACGGTCGGTGAACGCCTCGCCCGCCTCGCCACGGGCGCCGAGCAGGAGGCTGAGGATGTCCTGGCGCTCGTCGTCGGGCGCCGCCCGCCGCCGCTCGATCTCGCCGAAGACGATCTCGTCGAGCACTTGCCGCGAGGCGGTCAGCTTGCGCCAGGGAGAGCCCGGGCCGCGCAGCAGCCGCAGCGGATAGTCGATGCCGTAGAAGCCGAGCGCGCGCTCGAAGTGCTCGGCCGCGGCGGCGCCCTTCCCCGACTCGTCGGGATCAAGCCCGAGCAGGGCGCGCATCGCGATCCGCATCGCCAGGTTGCGCTTCCAGGCGTAGATGTCGGCGACGGTGCCGGGGCGCAGCGCAGCGATCGCCGCCTCCGCCTCGATCACCATCGCCTCCACCGAAGCAGTCAGCTGGCGGCGGTGGAAGGCCGGCATCATGATCGCCCGCGCGCGGTCGTGGTAGTCGTCGTCGATCGTCAGCAGACCGTCGCCGAGCAGCGGGATCAGGTCGCCAAAGCTCGACTCGCGCCAGTGGAAGTTCTCCGGGTGGGCGACGGTGATGAAGTTGTTGGCCTCCGGTCCGAGCATGAAGACGACCCGGGTGTGGAGCAAGCGCAGACTGAAGATCGGCCCGTACTCTTCGTAGTTGGAGAGCAGCAGCGGCAGCGGGTCGTGGGCGATCTGGTGGGTGCGGGCGAGGCTGAAGTCGCTCGGCCCGGGCGGGTACTTGCCCCTCCCCCGCCACTCGGCACGGAGGTCTTCGGCCACCCGCCGCACCGGGTTGTCGGACATCTGACGCGGTTTGGCGACGGGCACAGCGGTCTCTGCCGGCATTCTCCGGATGCTAGCTGGCTGACCGGCCAGTCGCTGCCGACGTGCGTGTCGCTATCAGCTGCGGTGGCTGAACAGCTCGAGCAC
This sequence comes from uncultured Solirubrobacterales bacterium, assembly GCA_963698085.1. Taxonomy (GTDB): domain Bacteria; phylum Actinomycetota; class Thermoleophilia; order Solirubrobacterales; family 70-9; genus VRUE01. Next base: position 2,013,958 of record OY969122.1, on the reverse strand, counting down.
TTTGTCCCCTTCGTGCAGCTCGCGGGCGCGCTCGTCGTCGAAGCGGATCACCTGGCCGTCGCGGACGATCGCGAGCATGATCGCGGACCCCGGCTGGGACGGATTCGGTCCCGCCTCCTCAGGGCCGACGCGGCGCTCGACGAGGTCCAGACCTTCGCCGACGGTCAACAGGTCCTCCATCAGCTCGGTCACCTGCGGCGTCTGGGTCGAGAGCCCGAGCAAGCGGCCGGCGGCGCCGGAGGAGGTGATCACGGCATCGGCCCCACCCTGGTGAAGGAGGTGGGCGTTCTCTTCCTCGCGCACGGCGGCGACGATCGTCGCCTCGGTGTTCAGCTCGCGGGCGGTAAGCGTGATCAGCACCGCGGTGTCGTCGCGATCGGGGGCGACCACCAGCGCCGAGGCTCGCTCGATTCCGGCTTCGCTCAGCACATCCTGCCTGGCGGCGCTGCCGGCGACGACGGCGAGCCCGTCGGCCGTGGCACGAGCTCGCCCCTCGGCGCTGGGCTCGATCGCGACGATCTGCTCCGGCTGTAGTCCCTTGTCGAGCAGCGTGCGCACGGCGGCGCGACCCTTGACCCCGTACCCGCAAACGATCGTGTGGTCCTTCAAGCGCTTCCTCCAGCGTCCGAGTCGATAGGCCTCCCTGCTGCGTTCGGCAAGTATCTCCAACGTGGTGCCGACGAGCAGGATCAGGAAGAGGACGCGGGCCGGGGTCACGACCACCGTGGTGACTAACCGAGCCCCCTCCGAGGCGGGCCGGATGTCGCCGTAGCCGGTGGTGGTGATGCTGACCGTCGAGTAATAGAAGGCATCGAGCAAGCTCATCCCGCCGCCCTCGGGATCGACATAGCCGCCGCGACCGGCGTAGGAGACAAGGGCGACGAAGACGATCAGCCCCAGGGCGATCGCGAGCCGGCCGAGGATCTTGCGCAGCGGGCCGACGTCCCCGCCTGGCAGTTCGACTGGAAGCTGGCTTCCTCTCGCACCCACGATCGAACCTCGACTCAGCTCGCCGGCGTAGTGACAGCGAGCTGGCCACAGGCGGCCTCGATGTCGCGGCCGCGGGTGAGGCGGACGGTGGCGGAGAGCCCATGCTCGGCGAGGATCGCGCGGAAGTGCTCGATCCGCTCCGGCGAGGAGCCGTCGTAGGCGCCGGTCGGGTTGTAGGGGATCAGGTTGACCTTGTAGGAGCGGCGGTCGAGCAGGGCGGCGAGCTCACGTGCGTGCTCGGGCAGGTCGTTGACCCCATCCAGCATCACGTACTCGACGAAGACCTTGTTGCGACGGCGCTGGGCCCTGTAGCGCTCGCAGGCAGCGAGGACCTCGGCCAGCGGGTAACGATCGTTGACCGGCATCAGCTGCGAGCGCAGGCCGTCGTTGGGCGCGTGCAGCGAGAGGGCGAGGCTGAGCGGCATGGGGCACTCGGCGAGGCGGTCGATGCCCGGCACCCAGCCGACGGTCGAGATCGCCGTGCGGCGGTGGGTGACGCCGAGGTCGGGCAGTCGCTCGCAGGCGCCCAGCACCGCGTCGAGGTTCATCGTCGGCTCCCCCATCCCCATGAAGACGATGTGGTCGATCGCTTCGGTGCGGCGGAAGTGGAGCGCCTGGTCGAGGATCTCGTCTGCGCTCAGGTTGCGGCCGAACTTCATCTGGCCGGTGGCGCAGAAGGTGCAGGTGAGCGGGCAGCCCGACTGCGAGGAGAGGCAGACCGAGCGCCGTCCGTCGCGGTAACGCATCAGCACCGCCTCGATCGGCCGCCCGTCGGCGGTGTGGAAGAGCGCCTTGACGGTGCCGTCGTCGGACTTCGCCTCGGCGCGGAGCTCGAGGGTCGAAAGCGGCACCGACTCCCGCAGGCGCTCGCGCAACGCTGCCGGCAGGTTGGTCATCTCCGCGTAGGAGCGCGCACCGCGGGCCACCCACTCCCACACCTGCGCGACACGGTAGGAGGGCTCGCCCGCGGTGGCGAGAGTCTGCTGCAGGAGGGCGCGATCCACGCCCCGAGTCTAGGGCGAAGGCGGCTGCTGCTCGGGCGGCGTAGCCGGCTGCTGCTGTTCGGGCGGCAGCGGCGGCGGCATCTCCGAAGCCTCTCCCGGTGGCAGCTCGGTACCGGGCAGGGGGTCGGCTTCCTGGCGCCAGACGTCGTTGAGAGAGACCTGGATATAGGCCCAGAGAGCCGGAGCGAGCAAGAGGTAGAGGATGATCGCGATCCAGCCGTTGAGCGGCTCCTTGCCGGCTAGGCGCGAGGCGCCCATGGCGCGCTTGGTCCCGCGCCAGTAGGTGATCAGCGCCGGGACGATGATTAAGCCGCCGGGGAAGAGCGCCAGTACCGAGTTGGTCGGGTTCTGGCCGAGGTCGTAGCCTTTGGCCTGGCCGTAGTCGCGCAGCTCCCGGTTGATCTTGTACCACCAGACGAGGTGGTAGATGCCGAGGGTGATGATCGGCAGCAGAGCAGCCGCCCAGGGACTGCGGATCTTCACCTCGTCCTGAGTGCCGCGGATCTGCATTTCGTAGGCCATGAGGGAGCTCCGTTCTGGTGGGAGACTGAGTGGTAGAGCGACCCTAACCGACCTTACGACCGCTTTCCAGCAATCACCTCTGCCGCAGCCCGTTCTCCGGCTTCGAGGGCCCCCTCCATATATCCACTCCATACCACTGCGGTCTCGGTGCCGGCCCAGTGGATCCGGCCGGCGGGCTCGCGCAGCACCGCGCCGCTCGCGGTCCAGCCGCCGGCGCCGAAGTTCGAGGTCGGCCCGCCGCCCGACCACTCCTCTTCTGCCCAGGTCTGTTCGGCATACTCAAGCGGCTGCGCGGCGCGCGGGCCGTAGAGGCGCTCGAAGCAGGCGAGGACCGGAGCGCGGCGCTCGGCAACCGGGAGTGTGGCGAGCTCGCGCGCCTCGGGGCCGCCGACGAATCCGAGCAGCACGCCGGCCGAGCCGTCGCGCGGTGAGCTGTCGAAGGTGAGGGTGACCGAGCCGGCGTCGGTGATGGCCTCGCCGCTGAGCCCGTCGCCGCGCCAGAACGGCTCCTCGTAGAGCGCCATGCACTTGGTCAGCGCCCCTGGGCGCAGGCGCTCGGCCAGCTCTGGACGGCCCGGCGGCAGCGGATCGATCTCGATCCGGGCGGCGATCGCCGGCGGAGCGGCGACGATCGCCCGACCGGCCTCGATTTCGACCCCGTCCGCCGCGATACGGACCCCGCCCTCGTCCTGTGAGATCCGCCGCACCGGGGAACCGAGCCGCACCCGGTCGCCGAGCGACTCGGCAAGACCGAGCGGCAACGTCTGAGCGCCACCGTCGAGGCGGTCCTGTTGAGCGCCGCCCTCGGTGTCGATCAGCTTGTCGAAGCTGCCGGCGGCGGCGACATAGAAGAGGACATGCAGCATCGAGAGCTCCTCCGGACCGGCGCCCCAGACCGTGCGGCCGGCGAGGCCGATCAGCTCGCGGCCGGCGTCGGTGCGCACGTTGCGCTGGCACCACTCGGCAAGCGTTTCGCCATCGAGCTCGTCGGCCCGCTCGGCGGCCCAGGGCTGCTCCGCGCCGACCGCCCGCGCCAGCCGGTCGAAGCGGCGCCGGGCGACGAAGATGTCCCAGAGGACCCGCGGACCGAGGCGCGGGATCGTGCCGCGGTAGCGACGCCGCTTACCCTCGAGGTCGAGCAGGTTGCGGCCGGCACCGTGCTGGGGAAAGATCTCGATCCCCAGCTCGGCGGCGAGCCGCTGCACCCGGGTGTGGTCCGAGCCGACCCACTGACCGCCGAGGTCGACCGTGACCCCGTCGCCCAGCGTCGCGTTCAGTAGCCGCCCGCCGACCCGCTCGCGCGCCTCGAGCACGACGACCTCGCGACCGGCGTCGGCGAGGATTCGCGCCGCCCGAAGCCCCGAGAGCCCGGCGCCGACCACGGCAACGTCGGCGCTGACGGTAGCTCTGGCCACTTCCTCCATCCGATCAGCGTCTCACGTCCTCGGCGGCTCGCGCAAACGGACTAGAGTGATCGACGTGAGCGACGCGGACTCGATTGAGAGCCTGACCGAGGCGATCGGGCGCTATAACGACGCCTGGAATGCGCAAGACCTCGACGCGATCATGGCGATGCACGCGCCGGACATGGTCTTCGCCAACCACACCGCCGGCGAGTCGGCTACGGGTGAGGAGGTGCGGGGACACATCGCCTCGATCTTCACCACCTGGCCCGACCTGAAGTTCGAGACGCGGCGGCTCTACGTGCGCGAGGGACTGATCGTGCAGGAGTGGACGGCGACCGCGACCCACTCCAACCCAATGCGGCGCGGCGACCTCGAAGCCGCGCCGACCGGCCGCACGATCAGCTGGGACGGGATCGACTCGATCCCCTTCGCGGACGGCTTGGTCAAGCGCAAGGACGTCTACTCGGACTCGGTCTCGATCCTGCGCCAGGTGGGTCTGCTCGACTAGAGGCTGGCGGCGTCGGCGAGCAGGTCGACCTGCTGCGGATCGCTCGAGCTGGGGCAGAAGACCAGCTCGTCGCAGCCGATCTCCTCATAGGACGCGACGTACTGCTTGACGGCATCCGCATCCTTAGCGGCGCTGTCCGCAATCATGCGGGCGATCTCCTCGCCGAGCCAGGCGTAGTAGTCCATCAGATTCTCGCGCAGGTCTTCCTCGACGCGGTCGCCGAGCGAGAAGTAGGCAAGCGCCATCGTGTGCGGCTCGCCGTCGCGGCCTGCGTCGCTCCAGGCGGCCTTCGCCTTTTCGATGCCCTCGCGTGCCTGGTCGGGCCCCGAGGCCGCGGCGATCCAGCCGTCGCCGAAGCGTGCCGCGCGGGCGTAGGCGGCGTCGGCGTGGCCGCCGAGGATCAAGCGCGGCGCGCCGGCGGCCGTCGGTCCGACCTCCTCCCCATCCCAAATCTCCTTCATCTCGTCCAGCATTGCGTCGAGCCGCTTGCCGCGGCCCTTGACCTCGACCCCGCTGATCTCGTAGTCGTCGTCGCGGGCGCCGAGCCCGAGGCCGAGCGTGAGGCGCCCGCCGGAGAGTGCGTTGACGCTGCGCGCCTGCTTGGCCAGCTCGACCGTGCTGGTACGCAGCGGCGCCAGCAGGACGGTCGTGGAGAGCCCGATCCGCTCGGTGACCGCGGCGGCCGCCGCCAACGCAACCAGGGGCTCGTAGTTGTCGTAGACGATGCGGTCGATCGTGCCCAAGGTGGAGAAGCCCCGGATCTCTGCCCGTCGCGCCCACTCCGTCAGTTGCGCGCCGCTGGCGCCGGGAACCGCGTTGGGAAGTGCGATGCCGATGTCCATCTGCGGCTCAGCCGTAACGCTCGCCGATGACCGCGCGCAGCTTGGAGCGATCGTGGCGAGCGTGGACGCGGCGCACGGTGCCCGAGCGCGAGCGCATCACCAGCGATTCGGTGCTGGCGCCAGCGCCGCGGTAGCGGACCCCCTGCAGGACGTCCCCGTCGGTGACGCCGCTGGCTGAAAAGAAGACGTCGTCGCCGGAGCAGAGGTCATCGGCTGTGAGGATGCGGTCGAGGTCATAGCCGGCATCGACGGCGGCGCTGCGCTCCTCGTCCTCGCGCGGCCAGAGGCGGCCGAGCAGCTGGCCACCCATCGACTTCAGCGCCGCGGCGGAGAGCACACCCTCGGGCGTGCCGCCGATTCCCCAGAGCAGGTCGACCGGGGAACGGTCGCTGACGGCGAGCAGCGCGGCGGAGACGTCGCCATCGGTGATCAGGCGGATGCGGCCACCGGCTTCACGCACCTGTTTCATCGCATCCTCATGGCGGGGGCGGTCGAGCATGACGACGGTGACGTCGCCGACCGTCCCCCCCTTGCGCTCGGCGATCAGCTTCAGCGTCTCCGGCAGCGGCCGGTCGAGGTCGAGCAGGTCGGCGATTTCCTCGCCGCCGGCCATCTTCTCCATGTAGACGCAGGGGCCGGGGTCGAACATCGTGCCGCGCTCGGCGAGCGCGATCACGGCAAGCGCGCTGGGCATGCCGAGGGCGCAGAGCCGCGTCCCCTCGAGCGGGTCGACGGCGATGTCGACCACCGGCGGACTGCCGTCGCCGATCTGCTCGCCGTTGAAGAGCATCGGTGCCTCGTCCTTCTCGCCCTCGCCGATGACGACGACGCCATCCATCGAGACAGAGTCGAGGACGTGGCGCATCGCGTCGACCGCGGCCTGGTCGGCGGCGATCTTGTCGCCGCGCCCGACCCAGCGAGCGGCGGCCAGGGCGGCGGCCTCGGTCACCCGCACCAGCTCCAGGGCGAGGTTGCGATCGGGCTTCTGCGGCGAGGTCTCACCCATCGAGGGCCGCAGGCTATAGGGTCGCGGCCGATGGCACGATGGGGACTGACGCTGCCGCTGCCGGGCACTCCGCTGCGCGCGCACGAGGAGCTCGTGAAGCGCGCTGAGGCGGCCGGCTACACCGACTTCTGGAGCGGCGAGACGAACGGGCCGGACGGCTTCACGCCGCTCGCCCTGAGCGCCGCCTGGACTGAGCGGGCGCGGCTCGGCACCGGGATCGTCGGCGTCTTCCAGCGCGGCCCGGCGCTGCTGGCGCAGGAGGCGGCGGCCTTGGCGGACGCCTCGGGCGGCCGCTTCGTGCTCGGCATCGGCTCTTCCTCGGACCGCATAGTCGAAGGCTGGAACGGGATTCCCTTCGAGCGGCCGCTGAGCAAGGTGCGCGAGACCCTCGAGTTCCTGCGGGTGGCGCTGGACGGCGAGCGCACCGCGAGCGGCTTCAAGCTGGAGACGGCGCCGGCCGAGCGGGTGCCGATCGTGCTCGCGGCGCTGCGCGGCAAGATGCTCGACCTCGCGGTGGAGCGCGCCGACGGCGCCTTCACCAACTTCCTGCCACTGGCCGGCCTGCCCAAGGTAACCGCCCAGCTCGAGGGTGCGCCGGAGGGCTTCGAGCTGCTCTGCCGCTTCTTCTGCCTGCCCGGCGAACGCGAGGCGGTCGAACCGCTGGCCCGATTCATGTTCTCCTCCTACATCACCGTCCCCGTCTACGCCGCCTTCTACCGCTGGCTCGGCTACGGCGATCAGATCGACGCGATGGTCGCAGCCTGGGAGGGCGGCGACCGTCAGGGCGCTGCCGCAGCGGCACCCTGGGAGCTGATCGAGGACATGTTCATCTTCGGCACGCCCGAGCAGATGCGCGAGCGCCTCGACGCCTTCGTCGCGGGCGGAGTAACGCTGCCGATCCTCACCCCAATCGTCGCGCCGGATGCACTCGGCGAGACGATTGAGGCGCTCGCCCCGTAGGACGTGCCGGTGCGTAGAGGTCCATATGGACCTCTACGCACCGGCACGTCTAGTACTCGACCTCCGCGCCTAATCCGAAGGAGCGGTCGGCGGCAAGTTCGACGATTTTGTCGACGATCGGTTGGTGCCAGCCTTCCTTCTTCGATCGCGTCGCGATCGTCTCCACGGCCATGCCAACCCGCGCCGCCGTGGTCGCCGCCAGCCCGCGCATCACTTCGAAGTCGAACTCGCACTCTTCGCAGACTTCGGCGAGTTCGAGCAAATAGGACGTTTCCTGGTACTCCTCGGAGATCACCAGCCCATGATGGACCGGGTCGTCGTAGACGACGGTAGAGGTGATGTCGGTGAGCGGCGCCAGGCGCCACTTTTTCTCCGGCCCCGAGAGCGAGGTCTTCTCCCGGTCGATCAGGGCGAAGTTCTTGCCGTGGGCGTCGCCGTTGCCGAGGATGTAGTTGCAGAAGGCAGCGGTGAGCAAGTTGACCACTTCGTCCGGGCGGCTGACCGCGCTGAGCAGGCCGCGGGCTTCGGTCCAGCCGGGGGCTTCGCCCTCCTCGCTTTCCTCCTCGGCGCCGGGCGGAATGCCCAGCGCCTGGCAGAAGGACTCGCAATGCAGCCGCCTGACCTCGCGACCGCCGTCGCCGACGACACGGTCATAGCGCGGCGATATCAGGCAGCTACGGCCGGCAATCTGCTCGACCGTCGCTTTGGCAACGGGTATGCCGACCTGGCGGCAGACGGTCATGCAGAACATCTCGTTGGCGACGTATTCGGGGTATTCGCCGGTCTCGGGCTTAATCACATGCGTGCTCGGGACGCCGGCCTCGGGCCAGGCCCAGCGACCGCTTGCCTCGTCGCGGACGAGGCTGAGCTTGTGGCGCAGGCCGGGCAGGACGAAGCGCATCCGTTGCCTGCGTGCATCGCTGAAGAGGCGCGGTGGGGGTGGCTTCACCACTTCTGCCAGTTCGTCCTCGTCGAGCCAGGCGAGCGCGCCCGGGTCGCGGGACCGCGGGGTCTCTCCTGCGGGCAGGAAGCTAACCGCGCCGGGGCAGTCCTGGCCCAACTCGGCGAGCAACAGGTAACCATCGCTCGCATCGAGATCCAGCTCGCGGCCGAGCCTCGCGCGGCGCGTGCCCTCCGGCAGCAGTCCCTCGACGTAGGCACGGGTGGCCTCGGCGCTGTAGGGCTCCGGGCGAGCCGGCAGCGAGTTGCTGAGTAGGGCCTTTCCGGGCCCAACTCTCCCCACCAGCTCCGGGTCGTAGGCAAGTCGGTAGTCGTTGTCTCCTGCGGGGAACAGGGTTCCGACGCGCTCCCCGTAGAGGTAGACGTCAAGGCTCAATTTGGTCCTCCTTGATCATCCTCCGGGTAATCCAAGGTCCAAGACTTTAAACCGAAGCCAAGCTGAGCGCGTAGTCCTCGGCCGCGTCGGTGAACCAACCATCGGGTCGCAAGCCCGCCTCGCGATAGGCGTCTTCGAGCCGCTCGCGGGTGAACTTGCTGGATATCTCCGTCCGCATCTCCTCCCCGGCCGCAAAGCGCACGGTGAGGTCGAGGCCGTCGAGCCGGACCGACTGCTCGGCGAGCGAGCGCAGGCGGATGTCCATGCGGGCCGCGTCGCGGTCGTAGCGCGCCACGTGCTCGAAGCGATCGAGGTCGAAGTCACCGTCCAACTCACGGTTCAGGACCGCGAGGACGTTCTTGTTGAACTCCGCGGTGACTCCCTGGGAGTCGTTGTAGGCGGCCTCCAGCCGGTCGTCCTCCTTGACCAAGTCGGTGCCGAGCAGGATCCGGTCCCCCGGTTCGAGCAGGGCGGCGATCCGGCTGAGAAAGTCATGGCAAGCGTCGGGGTAGAGGTTGCCGATCGTGCCACCGAGGAAGGCGACGAGGCGACCGCCACCGCCGTTCGGGATGCGCTCCAGGTCGTGCTCGAAGTCGCAAACCAGGCCGCGGATCGCGAGGCCGGGGTACTCCTCGACCAGCGACTCGGCGGTTTCGCGCGTGATCTCCTCGGAGATGTCGACCGGGACGTAGGTCGCCAGGCAGTCCGCATCGCGCATCGCGCTCAGCAGGTGGCGCGTCTTCGCGGCAGAGCCGGAGCCGAGCTCGACCAGGGTGCCTGGCTCGCCCGCCGCCGCGACAATCTCCGCTGAGCGCTCGGCGAGGATCTCGCGCTCGGCGCGGGTCGGGTAATACTCGGGCAGCTCGGTGATCCGCTCGAAGAGCTGCGAGCCGCGCTCGTCGTAGAAGTACTTGGGCGGTAGCTCTTTGGGCTTTGCGGTAAGGCCGAGGCGAATGTCGCGCGCCATCGCCAGGCCGCCGTCGGCGCGCAGGCGCACCTCGATCTCGATCGCCTCGGCGGCGGCGCTCGGGTTCATCACCCGGCGTCCTTGGCGCAACGGAAGCCGGCGAAGATCTGGCGTCGCTGCGGCAGGTCCCAGTTGCGGAAGCTTGGCCGCATGACGTTGGGGTCGGTCGCCCAGGAGCCGCCGCGGAGGACCTTGTACTCGTCGCCGAAGAAGGCCTCCGAGTACTCGCGATAGGGGAAGGCCTCGAAGCCTGGGTATGCGAGGAAGTCGGAGGTCGTCCATTCCCATGCCTGGCCGACCCCAGTCAGATTCGGACACGCAGCCTCCCACTCCTGCTCGGTCGGCAGGCGCTTACCGGCCCAGCGGGCGAAGGCATCGGCCTCGTGCCAGGAGACGTGGATCACGGGCTGGGCTGGATCGAGTGGCTCGCGGTGGCCCATTGCCGTGCGAACCCAGCCCCCGGCGGAGTCGCCTTCCCAGTAGAGCGGTGGCTCGGCGCCAGTCTCCTCCAGGTAAGCCATGTAGTCACGATTGAGGACCGGAAGACGATCGATCTCGAATGCGGCGATCTCGGCCTCGTGCCGGGGGCGCTCGTTGTCGTAGGCAAAGCCTGAGTTGGGAGCGCCGATCTCGTGCTCACCGGTCCTCATGCCGAGCATCTCCGGGCCGAGCGGGGGCGACAGGGCCGCCGGGCCGGCGTCGGCCTCGTGCAGCGGCTCATAGCCATCGACCATCTGCAGCAGCTGCAGCATCGTCTCGTTGTGCTGCTGCTCGTGCGCGAGCAGCATCTCGTAAACGAAGCCTTCGCGCAGCAACGGGTCCTCGGTGCCAGCGTCGATATCGACTTCGGCGAGCACCTCGAGGGTGCGCTCACGCACGTCGGCGAGGTAGGTGCGCAGCTCGGAGTCGCGCAGGATCGGCAGCTCGCCGCGGCTCTTGCGCGGATTCTCGATTGCGTCGTAGAAGCGGCCGAGCTCGCCGTGCAGCGGCTCGCGCTCACCGATCGTCTGCACCAACCAGAGCTCCTCGAAGTTGGCGATGTGGCCGAGGTCCCAGGCGAGCGGGCTGAGGATCGGCGAGTAGACGCGGTTGAGCTGCGCGTCGTCAAGCGGCTCAATCAGCTCATAGGTGCGCCTGCGCGCATCCGCGAGCCGGTCCGCGATCGCTTCCTTGGAGCTCGACTGTGCCGTCACCTCGGTGGCGATGCGGAAACACTAGCGGGGTCGGCGCAGCAGATGTGACGAATCGATAAAACCTGCGCTTATGAGTGTGAAGAACAAAGGAGTACTGATCGCGGGAGGAGCTTCAGGGCTTGGCGAGGCGACCGCGCGGGCGCTGGCCGCCGCGGGCGCGAACGTGGTGATAGCCGACCTCAACGCCGAGAGGGGCGAGGCGCTGGCGACGGAGCTCGGCGCGAGCTTCGTCGAGGCCGATGTGACCGATGAGGTCGCCGTCTCGGCGGCGGTCGAGCGGACGGTTGAGCGTGGGGACGACGGGCTGCGAGCTTCGGTTTGCTGCGCCGGGATCGGCTGGGCCGAGCGGATCGCTCATAAGGGTGGACCGCACAACCTCGAGCTCTTCTCCAACGTGGTCAAGGTCAACCTGATCGGCAGCTTCAACGTGCTGCGGCTTGCCGCGGCGGCGATGAGCGAGAACGAGCCCGACGAGGAGGGCCAGCGCGGCGTCTGCGTCAACACCGCCTCGATCGCCGCCTTCGATGGCCAGATCGGCCAGGTCGCCTACGCCGCCTCGAAGGGAGGGATCGTCGGCATGACCCTGCCCGCCGCCCGCGACATGGCCTCGCGCGGGGTGCGAGTCGTGACGATCGCGCCTGGCCTCTTCGACACGCCGCTGCTGGCGGCGCTGCCGGAGGAGGCCCGCGAGTCCCTGGGCGCCGGGATTCCGTTCCCCTCGCGGCTGGGGCGGCCCGAGGAGTACGCGCGGCTGGTCGAGCAGATCGTCGCCAACCCGATGTTGAACGGCGAGACGATCCGCCTCGACGGCGCCCTGCGGATGCCGCCGAAGTAACTAGTTGTCCTGCCCACGGACGTTGTGAACGCGACTGATCGGCGGCCGGCCTCCAAGTGAGCTGTGGGGCCTGGTCTCGTTGTAGTGCGTGAGCCAGTGTGGCAGGGCCTTGTTGCGGTGGCGGTGGGAGCGGTAGGCCATTCCGTAGGCCCACTCCCTCGCCATCGTCTGGTGGAAGCGCTCGACCTTGCCGTTGGTCTGGGATCGATAGGGCTGGGTGGTGATGTGCTTGACCTCTCTGGAGGCAAGGAGCTCTCGCAGCGCGCGGTTCTTGACGTAGGCGAAGGCGTTGTCGGTCATCAGGCGCTTGGCCTCGATGCCATGCGAGCCGAAGAACTCCAGCGCACGCTCGACGAAGCCGGTGACGGTGGCTGCCCGCTCGTCGGGATGAAGCTCGACGTAGGCCAGGCGGGAGTGGTCGTCGACGATCGCGTGGCAGAAGTCATAGCCGACGCGGGTAGCGGGATCCATCCACTTGCGTGAGTGCTGTGAGCGGTCCCCGGTGACCGCGTGCCCGGGGCGCTCGAAGCGCGCATAGCGCGAGGTGTCCATGTGCAGGAGATCGCCGGGGCAGGGCCACTCGTAGCGCCGGGCCTCCTCCCGCGGCGCCCTGGCGGGCCGGGAGATGCCGTGGCGGTGGAGCACCTTCCAGACGGTCGAGTGGTGGTGGCCGACCTTGCCGGCCACCAGGCGCGGTCCCCAGCCGGTGCGCCGGCGCCACTCACAGATCTGCCTCTGGGTCTTCGCGTCGAGCAGCCGTGGGCTGCGATGGGGGCGAGAGGAACGGTCGAGCAGCCAGCGGCCCGAGCGCACTTCCTCGGCGCTGGCATTCAGGCGCCGATGCCACCAGCGGTGAGCTGTCGCGGGCGCCACGCAGAAGGCCGCAGCTGCGGCCTTCTGCGTCATCCCCGACTCGATCGCCTCCACCAGCGCGAGCCGTCCCGCGGGTCCGAGAACGGCGTTAGCGTGAACCTTCATCCGGGTCCTCCTTTGAGGCCGTAGGGCGTAGACACCCCAAGCCTCTGAGAGGGCCCGGATGGCTTCTCAGCGGTTCACAAGGTATGTAGGCGGGTCAACTAGTCGGTGCCCTCGGCCTCGGGGTCGCGCCAGACCACCTTCCGCCACGGCGGGCTGACCGCGAAGGAATAGGCGTCCCCTTCCGCTTCGGCGATTTGCTCCAGTGGTACCAAATGGACGCGCCGACCCGGAGTTACCCGGTCGATACGGAGGAAGCCGTTGGCGTTGCCGGCATGGCTGCCGCCGGAGACGACGAGCAGACGGGTCTCGGGTCCCCAGCCGTTGCGTGGACGGGCGCCGATTGCCTCGGCGGCATCGCGAAGCGGAATCAGGCCGGCATCCGAGCCGGTGTTGGCGAAACCCTGGACGTGGTTGTAGCCGTGATGCGAGGAAGCGCGCTGGTCAACGTGGCCATCCGGGCCAATGCGGATCTGCACGCCCTCCCAATCGTCCTCGTGGAAGCCTTTGGCCCCAGCCACCGGAACGCCACGCAAGGTGGCCGAGTCTGCGTAATACATCCAGTACTGCAAGTAGAGGTTGCCGGCCCGTGGGCCGGAGCAGTCAGGCTGGAGGGCCTCACGGCAATCGATGACGTGGACGAAAGCAGTCACCGGCAACCCGGCATCGCTCCCGTGAACCAGGCCCCTCGCCGAGCCATCGCTGCAGACACTGCTGCGACAGCGCCGGAAGTCGACTGGCAGCGCTCGCGAGCCGCGCTCGAAGAGGATCGTCGGCATGTGACGCCGCACCAGCTTCCCCACCTCGGTCCCATAGGCGGCGATCAGCGTCGGTTCGTCCCCGCAGCGGTCCGCCATCGCCACGGCGCAAAGCATTCGCGAGGCCACAGCCCGCGCCAGCTCCGTCCCAGGCACCCGCACCCCAGCCCCCACCAACCCCACGAACAGCAGCGCAACCACCGCAACGAGCCCCACCCACTCCACGGTCCCCTGCCCCCGCTCTCGCTCCCCAATGGCCCCGCCGTCAGACGTGCCGGTGCGTAGAGGTCCATATGGACCTCTACGCACCGGCACGTCCCTCATCCGGCAGTTGCAGGAGGCGCCGGAGCTGGGCGGCAACCGTGGCTGGCTCTCGTTCAAGCCGACGATGGGTCAGGCGGATGACTCGATAGCCCGCGGCCTGCATGGCGGCGTCGCGTTCGCGATCGCGCTCAAATGCCCCGCGATGCCCATGAAACTTCCAACTGTCTGCCTCGACGGTCAGCTTTCGGGCTGGCCAGAAAGCATCTACCTCGTGCCCGAGCACTGTGGCGCCGGTTACCGGCATGGGCAAGTCGTACTCACTACACAGATCGAGAACTCGATCCTCCAGTGGCGATTGAGTGTCCTCTGGCATGCTCATTGCGTCGATCAGTCGACGCATAGGACGAAGTGCTCGCCGCCCCGGGCATCGCGCGTACACCGCCTCGAGCTCTGGAACCCTGAGTAGGCGTAGGCGGTCAGCCTCCTCGGCCGCCCGCCAAAGACCGCTCTCGTCCTCGACTTCCGCGAGGTCGAAGAGCGTGCGAGCGAGGGTGGTGACAGGAATGCGGTCGGCCTTGGCCCGATCCTCATCGCAAATCGCTCCCTCATGAACCGCAATGCCCGGCCGCTGTCTCCCTGTTGCCGAGGTCACGTCGATGGACCCCCTTCTAGGTCGAACGATTCCCCAAAGGGCACCGGCGCTTCGATGACTGAGCAAAGCCCCCTCCCCGCAGGCAAGTACGGCCGCGATCCATTCCGCCCTGCGATTGACTCGCCCGTCGCCGAACAGGTAGACGCCACGATGAATCTCATGTAGATGGCCCGCTTCAATGCGACGGCTGATCGTGCGTACACCCAGCCCTCCATCGACTAGCTGTCGACGGGAAATCACCCCGTGCTGACGACTCGCCAACCTCGAAAAGGCCCGTTCGCGCTTCGCAATCGCCTTTCGATGCCCCGTCCCTTTACGTGCCGGTGCTGCGGTGTCCATATGGACCTCTAAGCACCGGCACGTCAAAACTCGCCCCCCGAGCGAGGCGGATTACGGGGAGTTTGCGAGAGATGACAGCGCTTGGAGCGCTGAGACGCCTAGAGATTGCCGATCTCGCCGGCTATGTCGCTGGCGGCCTGTTTGGCGTCGGCGAAGAGCATCGAGGTGTTCGGTTCGTAGAAGAGGTCGTTGTCGATGCCGGCGAAGCCGGGGCTGAGCGAGCGCTTGATCACGATCACCTGCTGGGCCTCGGAGACTTCGATGATCGGCATGCCGGCGATCGGGCTGTCGGGATCGTTTTTCGCTGCCGGGTTGGTGACGTCGTTGGCGCCGACGATCACGGCCACATCGGTGCGCGGCATCTCCGGGTTGATCTCCTCCATCTCGCGCAACTGCTCGTAGGGCACGTCGGCCTCGGCGAGGAGGACGTTCATGTGGCCGGGCATGCGGCCGGCGACCGGGTGGATCGCGTAGTTGACGGTCACTCCGCGCGACTCCAGCGCGTCGGCGACCTCCTTGATCGCATGCTGGGCCTGGGCGACGGCGAGGCCGTAGCCGGGGACGATCGTGACCGTGTCGGCGTAGGCGAGCTTGATCGCCGCGTCCTGGGGGCCAATAGACGTGTGCGGCCGTTCCTCGCCGTCGCCGCCACCGCCGCCGCCCGTGGGGGCGCCGCCGAAGCCGGCGAAGAGGACGTTGCCGACCGAGCGGTTCATCGCGGTCGCCATCTCCATGGTGAGGATCGTTCCCGAGGAGCCGACCAGGGTGCCGGCGACGATCAGCGCCACGTTGTCGAGAGCGAAGCCGGCCGCGGCAGCGGAGAGGCCGGTGAAGGCGTTGAGCAGCGAGATCACGACCGGCATGTCGGCGCCGCCGATCGGCAGCACGACGAGGTTGCCGAGCAGGCCGGCGGCGAGCAGGACCGCGATGAAGATCGCCTGGTTCGGATCGTCGTTGTTGATCGCGATGTTGATGCAGGCGGCGACGATCCCGATCAGCAGGGCGGCGTTGATCACCTGCTGGCCGGGCACGGCGAGTGGCTTGGTCGGGATCAGGTCCTGAAGCTTGGCGAAGGCGATGTTCGAGCCCCAGAAGGAGACCGAGCCGACGACAGCGGCAAAGAGGACCGGGATCAGCTCGTCGAGCGGGATCTCGTGGCCGAGAGAGATCCCGTGGCGGATCTCCGACCAGGCGATCAGAGCCACCGCGCCGCCGCCGACGCCGTTATAGAGGGCGACCATCTGCGGCATCTCGGTCATCTGCACGCGGATCGAAGCGATAACGCCGACGGCGGTGCCGACCCCGAGCCCGAGCGCGATCAGACCCCAGTTGCCGACTCCGTCCAGCAAGAGGGTGGTGACGACGGCAATCGCCATGCCACCAGCGGTGATCAAGTTGCCCTGCTTCGCGGTGGTCGGGTGGGTGCCGCGGCGGACGCCGATGATGAAGAGCGAGAAAGCGACGATGTAGAGAGCCGTGGCAGCGTCGCCGCCGGGCTCGAACACGGCACTGACCATCAGGTGCCGCCCTTCGCGTCAGCCTCGCCCTTCGGCTTCGGCTTTTTCGAGAACATGCCGAGCATTCGGTCGGTGACCATGAAGCCGCCGACGATGTTGATCGCGCCGAAGGCGATCGCGATCGTGCCAATCACGTACTCGAGCCCGTCATCGGCGAAGCCGACAACGATCAGGCCGCCCAGCATGACGATGCCGTGGATCGCGTTGGTCTGCGACATCAGCGGCGTGTGCAGCGTCGTCGGCACCTTCGAGATCACCTCAAAGCCGACGAAGGCGGCGAGAACAAAGATCGTGATCTCGGTCATCAAGCTCATTTCGCGGCCCTCTCGTTGCGGATCTCGCCGCCGTGGGTGATGCAGGCGGCGGCGATGATGTCGTCCTCGAAGTCGACGTTCAGCGTGCCCTCCTCGGTGATCAGCAGGCCGAGCAGGTTCTCCAGATTCTTGGCGTAGAGCTGCGAGGCGGGAACCGGCATCTCGCTGGCAAGATTGCGCGGGCCGACGACCTTGACGCCGCCCTCCTCGACCGTCTGCCCGGCCTGCGTCAGCTCGCAGTTACCGCCACTCTCGGCGGCGAGGTCGACAATCACCGAGCCGGGCTGCATGGTGCGCACGGCGTCGGCGGTGATCAGCAGCGGCGCCGGGCGGCCGGGAATCGCGGCGGTGGTGACGATCACGTCCTGCTTGGCGGCGTTCTCTCCGATCGCCTCGACCACCTTGGCGTTCTCCTCGTCGGTGAGCGGTCGAGCGTAGCCGCCCTCGCCTTCGGCGTCGGGGATGAAATCGAGTTCGAGCGGGCGACCGCCGAGCGAAGCGATCTGCTCCCAGGCAGCACGGCGGATGTCGAAGCCGGTGACGATCGCGCCCAACCGCTTCGCCGTGGCGACAGCCTGCAGGCCGGCAACCCCAGCGCCCAGCACCAGCACCTTGGCCGGTGGCACCGTGCCGGCAGCCGTGGTCATCATGCCGAAGAAGCGACCCGACTCGCGGGCGGCGATCAGCATCGCCGCATAGCCGCCGGCGGCTGCCTGCGAGGAGAGCGCGTCCATCGCCTGGGCGCGCGTCGTGCGCGGAATCGCCTCCATCGCGAAGCTGGTCACGCCGGCGGCGGCAAGCGCCTTGTTGGTCTCGGTCGCAGTCCAGGGCGAGAGGTGGCCGATCAGGAGCTGGTTGGAGTTGAGACGGCCGATCTGCTCGTTGGAGGGGGCGGCAACGCGAAGAACGACGTCGGTGCCCCAGGCAACGTCGGGGTCGACGACCTCGGCGCCCGCCTCCTCGTACTGGGAGTCAGGATGGCCGGCGGCGTCGCCGGCACCGCGCTCGACAACAACGTCGACCCGCTCGTTCTTCTTCAGCGATTTGACGACGTCAGGGACGAGCGCGACGCGGCGCTCCCCCTCGGCGGTCTCTTTCGGCACTCCGATCTTCATAACGTCGCGGCGGGGGAGCCTATGACAAGCGGCTAGGCCGGCGCCTCGACGCCAGACGTGCCGGTGGAACAAGGTCCATATGGACCTCTACGCACCGGCACGTCCCGCGAGGGACGCAAGGCGCTCGAGGGTGTGCAGCTGCTGCTCGCGCTCGACGTGCACCGGCGAGACGATCAGGCGGTCGATGCCGGCGCCACGGAAGCGCTCGACCCGCTCCGCCACCTCGGCCTCACTGCCGACCAGCGAGGTGGCCTCGACGATCTCGTCGGGCATCGCCTCGAAGGCTCCGCCTTTGTCGCCCTCCTGGTAGCGGCGCTGAACCTCGTCGGCGACCTCGCCGAAGCCGAAGCGGTGGGCGAGGTCGACGTAGAAGTTCGTCTTGCGACTGCCCATGCCGCCGAAGTAGAGGACGAGGCCGGCCTTGACCACGTTCTTGGCCGCCTCGAGGTCGCCGTCGATCGCAACCTGCAGCGAGGGCGAGACCTCCAGGTCGGAGCGCTGCCGCCCGCCCTTGGCGAAGCCGGCTTCCAGGTGCTCGCCCCAGGTCTGCTCGAAGGCGTCGACACTGAAGAAGATCGGTATCCAGCCGTCGCAGATCTCAGCCGCCATCTCAACCGATTTGCGCCCGATCGCTCCAACGAAGACAGGGATCTGGCTCCGCTCAGGGTGGAAGTTGAGCTTCAGCGGCTTGCCCTCGCCACCGGGCAGCGGCAGTTGGTAGTGCTCGCCCTGGTGGTCGATCTTGCCCTCGCGGGCGACGATCTCGCGCACCACTTCGATGTACTCGCGGGTGCGGCCCCAGGGCTTGGCGTAAGGAACGCCGTACCAGCCTTCGGAGACCTGCGGCCCCGAGGGACCGAAGCCGAAGAGGAAGCGCCCGCCGGAGAGCTTGTCGATCGTCGCCCCCGCCATCGCCGCTGCCGCGGGGGGCCGCGCCGGAACCTGCAGGATCGCGGCACCCAGATTGATGGTCTTGGTCTGGGGCGCCAGCCAGGCGAGCACGCTGACCACATCGGAGCCGTAGGACTCGGCCGCCCAGACCGACTCATAGCCGGCGGCCTCGGCCGCCTGCACGACCTCGACCGCGTCCTCACCGGCGGGACCGATGCCCCAGTAGCCGAGATTGAGTCCGAGTTTGAGAGCCATCCGCCGGGAACCCTATTGAATGTCCCCATGGCTTCTAAGGCCGCCCCCGCCACTGACACCCCGGAAGCCGCCGAGCGCGGTCTCAGCAGCGCCGAGGCGAGCAAGCGACTGCGCAAGCTCGGCTCACCGCCGGACACTTCCTCGCGCTCGGTCTCCAGCATCGTCGCCGGCAACGTCTTCACGCTCTTCAACGCGATCATCGGCGGCTTCTTCGTCCTCATCCTCTCGCTGGGGCTGTTCGCCGACGCGGTCTTCGGGCTGATCGCGATCGTCAACTCCTACATCGGCATCCGCCAGGAGCTGAACGCGAAGAAGACGCTGGACGAGCTGGCGGTGCTGGTCGCACCCCACGCCAAGGCGATCCGCGACGGCGAGCCGGTCAGCCTGCTGGCGGAGGAGATCGTGCCGGGCGACGTGATCGCGATCGAGCCGGGGGATCAGCTCGTCGCCGACGGCGAGGTCATCGCCAGCCGCGGCATGACCCTCGACGAGTCGCTGTTGACCGGTGAGGCCGACGGCATCCGCAAGGAGGCCGGCGATCGGGTGCTCTCGGGCTCCTTCTGCATCTCCGGCTCGGGCCGCTACCTGGTCGACGCGGTGCGAGAGGAGAGCTACGCCGGCAAGCTGGCGGGCGAGGCGAAGGCCTTCCGCCACCCGCCCTCGCCGCTGCAGGGGGAGGTCAACCGGGTGATCGTCGCCTGCACCTGGGCCATGCTGCCGCTGGCGGTGCTGCTGCTGATCACCTTCCAGCTACGTGGCACCGACCTGGTCGAGGCCGCACAGACGGCAACCGCCGGTCTGGTGACGCTGATCCCCGAGGGCCTAGTGCTGCTGATGAGCGTGACCTTCGCCGTCGCCGCGGTGCGCCTGGCGCGCAAGGACACGCTGGTGCAGCAGATGAGCGCCACCGAGAGCCTCGCCGCGGTCGACACGATCTGCGTCGACAAGACCGGCACCCTTACCGACGGCCAGCTACGCCTGCTCGGGATCCAGGTGGCCGAGGGGACCGACCCCGACGAGGCGCAGGCGGCGCTGGGCCGTTTCGCGGCGAGCGCCGGCGACCGCAACCGCACGCTGGAGACCGTCGCCGAGGCCTTTCCGGCGACGCCGGGTCGGGTCGGCGGCGAAGTCCCCTTCTCCTCGAAGTGGAAGTGGAGCGGGATCACACTGGAGGGGCCTCCGCTCCGGTCACGGGAATCAGATCGTGACGTTCCCTCCGCGAAGGCCCCTCATTTGACCTCATACGTAATGGGAGCCCCAGACATCCTCACCAAGGCCGGCGCGCTGGAGCTGCCGCCGGGGCTGACCCGCAAATTGGAAGAGGAGACCGCGGCAGGGCGGCGCGTGGTCGCCTTCGCTCAGTCGAGCGAGTCGCTGCCAGACGATCCCGCCCACACCCCGCCGCCGCGCCTGACGGCAGTGGCTCTCGTCGTGCTGGAGGAGACGCTGCGCGCCGACGCCGCCGAGACGATCGCCTTCATCCGCGAGGAGGAGATCGACCTGAAGCTGATCTCGGGCGATGCGCGGGCGACGGTGACCGCCGTCGCCTACGCGGTCGGCGTGCCCGCCGACGCCGGCGTGATCGAGGGTTCAGAACTGCCCGAGGACCCGGAGGGCCTGGCCGCGGCGGCGCAGCGCAACACGATCTTTTGCCGGATCGCGCCGGAGCAGAAGAAGGCGCTGGTCGAGGCGCTGCGCGCCTCCGGCCGCTACACGGCGATGATCGGCGACGGGGTCAACGACGTGCCGGCGCTGAAGCAGGCGCGCCTCGCCGTGGCGATGGGCTCGGGCGCGCAGGTGACGAAGGGGGTCGCCGACATCGTCCTGCTCGAGGACGAGTTCGCGCGGCTGCCGGAAGCGGTCGCCGAGGGACGGCGGATCGCCCGCAACGTCCACCGCCTTGGCCGGCTCTACCTGACCAAGTCGGTCTACGCGGCGGCGTTGATCCTGCTCGTCGCGGTGCCCGGCTTCGCCTTCCCCTTCCTCCCCCGCCACCTCACCCTCGCCGTCTTCCTGACGATCGGCATCCCCTCCTTCGTCCTCGCCCTGGCCCCCTCCGACGGGCCGCTCTACCGCGGCCGCCTGCTGCGCGCGCTTGCCGCCTTCGCCGTGCCGGCCGGGCTGGCGACGGCGCTCGGCTCGATCCTCTGCTTCTTCCTCGTCGACACGGTGTTCGGCGGCTCGCTGGAGGCCGGCCGCACCGCGGCGACGACGACGCTGATCGTGCTTGGCCTCGCCTTTGTGCTGCTGCTGGAGCGCGGGCCGGGCCGCGAGCACATCGCGATCCAGAGCTACATGCTGGCGATGGTCGCGGGGCTCGGCGCACTCTTCGCCCTGATCCTCGCGGCCGCCCCGGTGCGCGACTTCTTCGAGATGACGCTGCTGACCGCGAGCGAGTGGTTCCTGGCGCTGGCCTGCTCTGCAATCGGGCTGACGATCGCCAGCCTGCTCTGGCGCCTGCCACAGATCGAACGGCTCGAATCCCCAGGCTACGAACCCGTTGCCAGCGGCGATTGATGCTTTTTCCCCGTATAGGGGGGACAAAAACTCAATCGACCCCCTTCGCTCGCATCGGTCACTCGGCGGGGAGGACGACGCGCAGATCCCACTGCGGGAACGGCAGCGGATCGGTGGTACGGTCGAACTCGGCGAGGGCTCCGGGCGCGAGTTGCTCGAATGCACGTCGTACGCCGGCGGCGTAGTCGCTGCTGACGAAGATGTTGTCCTCGGCCGCTCCCCGGCGGCAGCGCTCGCGGGCCGCGTCGAGCCCCACGTAGGTGAAGACGCGCGGCACCTCGTCAGATGGTGGTGGCCAGCCGGACGGCTGGAAGGCGGTGGAGACGTCGATCCGGGCGTAGTTGATCTCCCTTGCATCCAGCTCCGCCAGGCGGTCCGCGTCGACCGGCAGCGCCAGACCGTTCACGGCCGATCCCTCCTCCTCGCGCAGATCGAGGTAGGCGACGCGGATCCGTGGCCGCTCGCCGCTCGCGCGGTCGAGCCAGTGCTTCGCGCCCTCGCCTCCCTCCCAGTTGTTCATCGCCGCGCCCCAGCGGCGGCGGTAGCCGCGCAACCTGCCAGGCAAGGCTCCGGCGTCCTCGAGCGCAACCAAGGAGGCGTAACCGAAGACGTAGGCGAGCTCGGGGTCGGGCATCGCCCGCCCAGTCTTACTCCTCGGCGGGAGACAGCACGAACTGGCTGACGATCAAGTTCGCCGCGAGGCGCGGCTCGGTGCCATCGCGATGGCGCTCCATCCGCACCTCGATTACGACCGTGCTCTTGCCGCTGTGCAGGGGCTCGCCAATGGCGACTATCTCGTCTCCCAGAACCCCGGCGGCGAAGACGTTCAGCTTCAGCTCGATCGTGGTGAAGTTGTGGCCGGCGGGGATGCTGCGAAAGGTCGCCCAGGCGGCGACGGTGTCGCCGAGCGCGGTCCAGACGCCTCCGTGGACGAAGCCGCCGGGATGCAGGTGGCGCTTGTCGACGACGATCCTGCCCCGCGAGTGGGAGTCCTCGATCTCGAGCGGCTCGATCCCGAGGTCGCCGGGGAAGCTGCCGGGGAGGAAGGCGCGGGCGGTCTCCGGGGTGATCCGCGCGCTGGGGTGAGAGGGAGCGTCGCTCATCGCGGCGCGGACCCTACCCGAGGGCAGCCGCTCCGGCGGATGCTCGGGCGCCGCCCAGCTCGTAGGCGCCGGGCTCGAGCCGCGCCGTGCGCCGCCGGTAGGTGCTCCAAAGCCACGGCCACTGGCTCGGGTCGTTGCCGTTCTCGTCGACGTACCAGTTGGTGCAGCCGCTGTGCCAGACGGTCCCCTCCAGGGCTGCGCGCAACTCGCGGTCGAAGCGCTCGGCCGCCTCGCGGCGCACCTCGATCCGCCTCGCCTCTGCCCGCTCCATCTCGCGCAGCGCGGCGATCGCGTGGGCAACGCCGGCCTCAATCGTGTAGATGACCGAGCCGGTGCCGCCGTTCGTGTTCGGCCCGTAGAGCAGGAACATGTTGGGAAAGCCGGGGACGCTGAGGCCGAGGTAGGCGCGGGCCACCTCCGCCCACTCCTGCGCCAGGGCGCGGCCGCCGCGGCCAACGATCTCCATCGGCGCGACGAATCCATGGCTAGCGAAGCCGGTGGCGAGGACGAGCACGTCGGCCGGCCGCTCGGCGCCGGCCTCGTCGCGGATGCCGGCGGCGGTCACCTCGCTGATCCGGTCGGTGACCAGCTCGACGTTCGGCTGGGCCAGGGCCGGATACCAGTCGTCGGTGAGCATCGTCCGCTTGCAGCCGAGCTCGTCGCTCGGCATCACCTTGCGGCGCAGCTCCGGGTCCTCGATCGCCGCCGTGATCTGGCGGCGAGCGGCGGCGCGGAAGGCGGGCAGCATCCAGCGGTGGCGCGTCATCGCCGCCGCCCCCAGCTCCATGAAGCCGAAGATGACGGCGCGATCGAGGCGGCGCGCCGCCGGGAACCGCTTGAAGAGGTCATGCGCCCAGTCCGGGTAGGCGTAGTCCATCTTCGGGATCGTCCACCCGGGCGAGCGCTGGTAGACGTCGAGCTGGGCGACTTCGGGCTGGATCGCCGGCACGACCTGGATCGCGCTGCAGCCGGTGCCGACGACGGCGACGCGCTTGCCAGCCAGGTCGACGTCGTGCCGCCACTCGGCGGTGTGGAAGGCGGGGCCGTCGAAGTTCTCCAGGCCCGGGATCGGCGGGGTCTTCGGAACCGAGAGCTGGCCGCAGGCGGTGATCAGGAGGTCGGCCGCGTGCGGGCCGGCGCTGGTCTCGAGTACCCAGCGGCCGCGCTCCTCATCCCAGCGGGCGCTCTTCACCTCGACCCCGGTGTGGACCCTGTCGAGTATGCCGTGGTGCCGTGCGACGCCCTCGACGTATGCCTGGATCTCGGCCTGTGGCGCGAAGCGACGCGACCAGCGGTTGGGGGCGAAGGAGAACTCGTAGAGGTGTGAGGGCACGTCGCAGGCGGCGCCGGGGTAGGTGTTGTGGTTCCAGACCCCGCCGACCCGCTCGCCCTTCTCGAAGACGGTGACGTCCTCGTAGCCGGCCCGCTTCAGCATCACCGCCGCCCCGACCCCGCCGAAGCCGCCGCCGACGACCGCGATCGAGCGCCTGCGCCCCAGCCCGCCGTTCGCTCCGTTGCTACTCGACACCAAAGCCGTCCAGCCCGTAATCGCCAAACGGCTCGTCGCGTTCCCGAACCGCCTGCTTGAAGCCACCCTCGGTGGCGCGGCGGACGAAGCCGTGGCCCTCCTCGGTGTGGCGGGCGATGCCGTCGAAGAAGGTGCCGAGCAGCTGCGTCTGGTGCAGGCCCTGCGCGTAGAGCGACTGGTTGACCAGCATCTTCATCATTACCAGCTGGTTGATCGGCAGCCGCGCGACCCGCTCCAGCAGCGACTCGAAGCGCTCGTCGAGCTGCTCGGGCGGTGCCGCCTCGGTCGCCAGCCCCCACTCCGCCGCCTGCTCGCCACTCAGCGAGTCGCCGGTCAAGAGCAGTCGCTTGGCGCGCATCGGCCCCAGCCGTGCCGCCCAGAGTGCCGTCGTCGGCGAGCCCCAGACACGGGCGGGCGGGTAGCCGATCTTGGCGTCGGCGCCGATCACGAGCAGGTCCGAGCAGAGCGCCATGTCGGTGCCGCCGGCGACGCAGTAGCCGTGCACCTTGCAGATCACCGGCTTCTCGGAATGGAAGAGGCTCATGAAGCCGCGCACGTTGCGTGACATGAACTGGAAATCGGTGACCGGGTCCCAGTTCGACTCAGGCGCGTGGTTGGCGCCGATCGTCGCCGGGTCAACCGGCGAGCCGGGCGGTGGCGGGCCGAACGGGGACCCAGGCGACGAGTCCGTCTCCCCGGCCTCCCCCAAGCCGCTCATGTCGCCCTCGGCCGAGGCGACCAGGTCGTAGCCGCCGCAGAAGCCGCTGCCGTTGCCGGCGAGGGCGATGACATGGACCTCGGGGTCGAGGTTGGCTCGCTCGACGCAGGCGGCGAGCTCGACCGGCATCCGCGGCACGATCCCGTTGCCGCGCTCCGGCCGGTTCAGGGTGATGCGGGCGACCCGACCCTCCGCCTCATACGTGATGGTCTCCATGAATCGACCTTACGCCGTCTGACGTTGTCTGGCCAAGCAGATCAAGGACGCAGGGAGCGTGGCGTGCTCTGCACGCGAGCGACCGAGGACGCCGATATGCGCCGGCCAGACGGCGTCAGACCCGTTCTACGAGCATCGCCTTGCCCTGACCGCCCGCGACGCACATGGTCTCGATCCCGATCTGGTGGTCGTCGGTCTCCATCACGTTGAGCAGCGTGCCCATGATGCGGGCGCCGGTCATGCCGAAGGGGTGGCCGAGGGCGATCGCGCCGCCGTGCGTGTTGAGCTTCTCCGGCGCGATGTCGCACTCGTCCATGATCGGGATCACCTGGGCGGCAAAGGCCTCGTTGAGCTCGACCGTGTCGACGTCGTCCATCGTCATTCCCGACCGCTCCAGCACCTTCTTCACGGCGCCGATCGGGGCGACGCCCATGTACTCGGGCTCGTTGCCGTAGGTGGCGGCGGTGACGATGCGGGCGCGCGGGGTCAGGCCCAGCTCCCTGGCCTTGGTGTCGCTCATCAAGAGCACCGCGGCGGCGCCGTCGTTGAGCGGGCAGGAGTTGCCGGCGGTGACGCCACCGCCGCCGAAGGACTCCTCGAGCTGGGAGAGCTTCTCCAGCGTCGAGCTGGCGCGCGGGCCGTCGTCCTTGGCGACCTCGGTGCCGTCGGGCAGCTTCACCGGGACGATCTCGCGGTCGAAGAAGCCGTCCTCCTGGGACTGCACGGCCAGTTCCTGGGAGCGCTGCGCGAACCTGTCCATGTCGGCGCGGCTGACCTCGTATTTTTCGGCGACGTTGACGGCGGTCTTGCCCATCTCGATGTAGGCGCTGGGCTGGCCATTGTTGCCCTGGAGATTCTCGTTCTGGTCGGCGGCGCCGGCCGGCTCGGTGCGCTCGTTGTAGCGGCTCACCCACTCGACCCCGGCGGCGATGTAGACGTCACCCTCGCCGGCCTTGATCGCGTTGCCGGCGTGGCGGATCGCGTCGAGGCTGGAGGAGCAGTAGCGGGAGACGGTGACCCCGTTGACCTCCTGCGGCAGCTTCTCGGAGAGCAGCGAGACGATGCGGCCGATGTTGAACGCCTGCAGGCCCTGCGGCATGCCGCAGCCGCAAAAGAGGTCTTCGACCGAGCTCGGATCGACCTGCGGGTTGCGCTCGAGCAGCTGGTCGACGACGTAGGCGCCCATCTCATCGGAGCGCAGCTGGGCCAGCGAGCCCTTGAAGGCACGGCCGATCGGCGTGCGGATGGTGTCGACGATTACGGCCTCGGGCATCTGTGGCTCTCCTTGGGTCTCTGGGTCGGAAGTCGGGGCGTTCCCCGATGGGAAGTGCGGACCAGCAGGGTATTTGACCCGGCAGCCGGGCGCGGTTCTCGACTAGATTGGAGCGATGTCGCTGGAGGGGCTGCGGGCCTGGATCGGAGAGGTCGAGCGCAAGCTCGGCAAACGCACGCGCGTCTTCCTCGCGCTCGCCGTGATCGCGATCGGTCTCGGCGGGGCGGCGATCTACCTCGCAATCGACGCCCGCGAAAGCTCGGTCAGCGAGGGCGACGTGCAGGCATTGCAGGAGGAACTCGAAGCGCAGATCGACGAAGCCGCGGCGGGTGCCGGCACGGCGGCCCCACCGGTCGAACCGGGGGCCGAAGCCGTGCCCGACACCGAACGCGAACCGGCTCCCGACGCCCAACCGACGCCTGAGGAGAAAGGCGCCGGAGGCGCTTCTGGTAGCGGGGCGTCGGGCGGAGCCAGCGGCGCGTCCTCTGACGGCGCCAGCAACGCCGAGCCTCGTGGCGGAGCGAGCAACGCCAAAATCCAGGACCTGCTCGAACAGGCAAAAGAGCAGAACGCCGACGCCGAAGCGGAGCAAGACGGAAATTAGCGCTTGTAACGATACGCACGTTTGTGCGTGTTCCCCGTCCCCTCCCTGCGTTACGTTCTGCGCAATCCACCTCGCGCCTAACGCGAGTCTTGCCGGGAACCGGCAGCGAAAGGAGACCCATGCCCGAGGGTTACTGCGTCAAAGAGCGCAAGAAGGTAGAGATCAAAGACGCCAAACAGGTGACCATGAAAAACGGTCGCCCAGCCATCCAAGGCGTCTGCCCCGACTGCGGCACCAAGATCTTCAAGATCGGCAAACTCGAGTAGGCGGTGGGCGGCGCCGTCGGGGGCGCCGCCTAATCACTGGTCACACGCCCTTACTCTGCGGGGAGAGGAACCTATGCCGAGGGATCGACCAGTCGCACCTTCGCCGGTTCGAAATCACGGCGGTTCAAGGTCACAACGGTCAGTTCGTGGGTGAGGGCGGTCGCCGCGATAAGGCTGTCTTTGACCGACATCGGCCGACCGGCCTTGCGCAGGTGAGCCAGGAGCTCCGCCCAGCGCAACCCGAAGCTCGCGTCCCAAGGAAGGCACTCGATCCGTCGAATGCCTTCGTCGAACCAGCGTTCCAGCCTTGCTCGCCGGGTGCACCGCGCCAGCAACAGGATGCCGTACCTGACCTCGCCCAGGACAACGGGATCGACCACGATGGAGCGCTCATGGCGACGCAGCCACTCGACGATCCGTTCGTCGGGAGCCGGCTTGGTCGCCTCCGAGAGGACGTTGGCGTCGACGAGGTGCTTCACAGTGTGTCGGTCGACTCGGAGTCGATCGGCACGAAATAGCCCTTCTCGGGGCACTCCAAGAGCCAGTCGACCAAGCCGGCGTTCGGCGGCGGCTTCATCCGCACCAGCCGGTACTCGTCGGCTGAGAGGCGCTTGACCTCGAACTCCTGGCCGGGACGAATGTCATCGAGGCGCCGAAGCTCCGCCGGCAACACGACCTGGCCCTTGGTCGATACCTTGGTCCTCACAGATGTAAGATATCATCTTACGCACCGATGGTGCGCTGAAATAAGATTCTTGGCGCAAGCTTCGATACGAACCGCCGAGAGATCCGTCAGCGCACCCGCCAGCTGAAGACTTTCGGCGGTCCCCAGTACCCCTCCGCAGCGAGCGCCCGGATGGTGAAGCGGTGACGGCCATGGTCCAGCCCGTCGTAGTGGGCAGGAGATTGGCAGATCCTGAACGGTTCGCTGTCGAGCTTGCAGGCGAAGCGGGCGGCAGTGGGCGAGCCGCGGAACCAAAAGGCGGCGCTACGGCTCCTGGTCTGCTTCTTGGGCCGATGGACGATCGAGGCGCGCGGTGAGGCAACGCGTGGCAGAACGGGGAACTGCGGCGTGGGAGGAGCGATGCCGAAGCCTTCCACGGTCGCCACGTGAGGAAGGCCGGAAGCGTTGCTGCCGATCAACAGGTCGGCCGCCAGATATCCGGGTCGGGTGGGCGCAAAGGTCGCCTCAACCGTGCAGGTCCCCTGCGGCAGCACCACGAGCCCGGCAGCGCAGGTGCCGCCGGTGATCCGGAACTGGTCCGTGTCGCCGTGCAGGTAGAGGACGAAGGACAGCCAGGAAATCGTCAGGTCGAGGCTGCCGGTGTTGGTCAGCGTAAACGACCGCGATGGCGAAACGTCGCCGAGTGGCAACGCAGGGAAGCTGTGTGAGCCCGGAGTCATCGAGATTTCAGGCCCGGCGCCGGTGCCACTCAGCTCGGCGGTGGCCTGGGGCGCCTCTCCACCCTGGCTCGAGACCGAAAGCGCCCCATCCTTGGGTCCAGCCGAGGAGGGGTCGAAGGTGACTTCGATCGTGCAGCTCGCACTGGGAGTGAGTTTCCCGCATTTGTTCGCGGCGATCGAGAAGCCGGCCCCTTCGTTCCCGCCGACCGCCACGAAGAAGACCGACAGCTCCACGTCGCCGGTGTTGGTGAGGGTGAAGGCCTTGGGCGGCGTGGGACCATCGCCCGGCACGACCGTGCCGAAGTCCCAGCTGGCGGGCTCGAACTCCCAGCTCGCTTCGGCGCCGCGGGCCTGGGGGGCCCAGCAGAGCGTCGAGAGCAGGCCGAGCGTGACGGCGAGCGTGACGCGACGCCATGCGGATATTCGCGGGCTTGCCATCAACGGCGAAGACCCAATGCCCCTCCTCATCGGCGCACCTTGCAGTCCCTGGTCAAGCCCGAGCTGAGCGTCTTGCCGCCGGCGAAGGAGAAGCTCGTCCGCGCCAGGGTGAAGACCGCGCCGGGGAAGCCCTTGGGCGCCGGGCAGCCGGCGCTGAGGAAGCTGCGGCGCTCGCCGCCGGCGCTGTAGCGGCGCGAGAGCTTCATCTCGATCGCGGTGACGTAGCCCCAGTCGCCCAGCGCTTCGGGCAGCGAAGCCGTGAACACCGTGCCGAAGGTGCCCTTTGCGCGGTGGGCGATCTTGAAGGTGATGACGAAGGAGGTCGCGAAGGGCTCGCTCGAGTAGATGTGCCCGAAGAGGACCTCCTTGCCCCCTTTGCGGCCGTTGAAGACGAGCAGGCGACCGGTGGTCGGGTAGGGCTCCTGGCCGCGCAGGACGATGTTGGCCTCGAAGCTACCGCTACCGACCAGGGCCGAACGACAGGCGCTGAGCGCGCGGGCGCTGGAGGCGATCTTGATCTGCTGCAGCGGGCAGACCGGCAGGCCGCGGTCTTCGAGCCGGCCGCCGCGGTTGAACTCGATCCGCAGCCCCTTCAGCTGCGGTAGCTCGGCGCCGTTGGTAGTCGAGATCTGGCCGCCGACGAAGACGGAGACCGGCGCCGCTCCGGTGCGCGGCAGGGCGGTCGGCGAGATGCGCCCGCTCATCGAGACGCGCAGGTTGCCCTTCTGCACCGACTCGAGGTAGTGGCGCTGAGCGCGTTTGCGTTTTGCGGCGATAGTCGGGGGAGGCGGAGCATGCGAAGGGGAGGCCTCAGCAGCGGAAGCCTGCCCGGACAGCGAACCCAGCCCCGCCCCTTCGGCGACGGGCTCGAATTCGGCCGTCACCGCGTGGTCTGCGTCCATTTCCACCGAGCAGCGGCCCGGGCTCGGTTCGTCGTCGCAATCGCCCGGCCCCCAACCGGCGAACTGGCTGCCGGGCGCCGCCGTGGCTTTGAGCACGATGGTCGACTCGAAGTCGAACTCACCCTCGCAGACTGGCCCGCAGGCGATCGCGGAGGGGATGCTGGTCACCGTGCCCGACCCGGCGCCCCCTTTGGCGACGGTAAGGATGCGCGTTTCGGCGGCGGCGGGTGGTCCGAAGGCGAACACCGCTGCGTTTTCGTAGTTGCCGCTGGTCACGTAGAGCAGGCCGCCTTCGGTGATCGCCAGCCCGGTCGGTTCCCCGGCCTGCAGGAACGAGGGAAAGCCGTTGGTGAACGAGTCCGGCACCGAGCCGCGGTAGTTGCCCAGCGGGCTGAACTCGTCGACCACCGCTTCCGGTTTTTCTTCGAAGTGGGGCTCGAGGTTGTTGGAGACGTAGAGGTGGCCGTCGACGGGATCGACCGCGAGGTCGGTGTCGGTCAGGTAGAAGCGCCCCTCCTCGGTCCCGTCGCCGCGGATCTCGCTCTGCGGGTTGTCGGGATCGAGCGCGGGATCGTAGACCTTGACCGTCTCGGTGGCGGCGTCGCCTACGTAGACGTCGCCTTTGGTGGCCGCGTACTGCGCGTTGCCTTCGAAGCCCGAGATCGCGACGCCGTAGCCGTCCCCGAGCGAGCCCTCGCCGATCCGCAGTGGATTGCCCGATTCTTCGACCGGCTCCCCCGAGGGCTCGTAGACGGCGACGTAGGTGCGGTCGTCGACGTAGACGCGGTCGGTCGCGGGGTCGACGGCGACCCCGGTCGAGTGGTTCGAGTCGATCACCGTCCGCGAGCCGTAGGTGGTGCCTTCCTGCGGCGGGTACTGCGCCGGCGTGTAGCGAACGACCTCACGGTGATAGTTGTTGACGTAGAGCCGACCGCTGGAGTCGACGGCGAGGTCGCAGGGGCCGTCGATTGGGGCGACGCCGCCGGCGTCGAGCGGGTTGATGCCGGTAATTTTCGTCAGGAACTCCCATTCGTCGTTGAAGATGACGACGCGGTTCTGGTAGTAGTCGGCGACGTAGACGTTCTCGTCGGCGTCGACGGCGACGCCGCAGGCGCCTTTGATCTGCTCGAAGAGGCCGATCCGCTCACCCGTGATCGCGCCGAGCAGCTGGTGGCCTCCGGCGGCCCCGGCGCTGGGAGGAACGAGGGCGAGAGCCAGCACCGCGGTGCAGAGCGCCTTCCAATGAGTCACCTTCACGTGCCCCTCCTCTTGGTGCCCTTCTTCTTGCCGCGCCCCGCGCGCTTGCCCTGCTTCTTGCCGCAGTCGGGCCGCACCCGAGGCCGCAGCACCAGTCCCTTGTTGTTCTGCCCGACCATCCGCGCCGTCGCGTAGGCAGGCGTCGTGCAGAGGTTCGCCGAGTTGACCAGGGCGCCCTTGCGCCCGCCTTGCATGGTGAGCACGAAGCGGGTCACGGGTGCGTCGGGCAGCTGGTCGAAGATGCCGCGGATGCGGCCCTCCCCGACCGAGTCGATGCGGCCGCCGAGGACGATCCGGATCGCCCCCTGGCGCAGCTCGGCGACCAGGTCGGGCAGCGGGTTGTCGGAGGAGCGCAGGTAGACGGGGCCGCTGAGCGGCCCGTCGAGCAGCGGCGTCCAGGCGATCGCGCGCCCGTAGATGGAGGACTCGGGGCACCGGCCCGCATCGAACTGCACCCGGGTGCAGACGTCGCGGATGTGGTTCTGGGCGAGGAACGCGGTGTGGGGCAGGCTGACGGCCACGCGCTTGACGTTGGCGTCGCCGGGGCGGGCGACGAGGACGGCGCGCAGCGAGGGGTAGCCGGCCCGCTTGGTCGGGCCGCGCAGGCGCAGGCCGAGCTGCGGCTTGAAGCCGCGCGCCGAGCAGTTGGAGACCTGGAAGAGGTCCGAGGTCGTCGCTGTGGTGTCGTCGGAGCGGTCGTCGAAGCGCACGCCCGAGCCGCCGAGGGTCGAGCTGAAGCTCGCCGCCTCGCAGCTGGTCGGGTTGAGGGTGAAGTTCGGCCGGTCGATGTAGACGCGGATGTCGCGCAGGTGCAGCGGGATGCCGTCGATGATGTGCGGGATACGGTCCGAGGCGGCGGAGTCGAGCGAGAGCTGCGCGGTACGGGGGTCGACGCGGAAGGCGGAGCGGATCACCACGGTGCCGAGGTCGAAGGGCCCGACCGCGGCGGAGTTGACCGCCACCACCGAGAGCGGCGAGCCGTGGTAAGGCCCGGCCAGGTACATCTTCCCCGGCGCGTAGGCGAGCACCGGCCCGACCCCGTAGCCGGTGAAGGTGCGGCCGATCTGGCTGTCCGCCGGGCAGGAGGGGTCGGCCTCCTCTTCGGTGCCGGTGCGGAGCTTCGCCGCCTCGATCACCGCGTCGGGACAGACGGCGACCCCGGCGAGGCGGCCGGTCAGGCCCTTGGGCAGGTCGGCCGAGTAGGAGACGATCTCCTGCTCGTCATCGGCCCGCGTCAAGCGCAGGTAGAAGGGCGTGTAGGCACCGGAGTTGCCGTTGAGGGTGCCGCCGCTCGCCCCCGGGTTGAACGGCGGGGTGCCGCTGGGGCAGGCGCCGCCCGGGCCGATCCCCTTGTCGATCTGGAAGCTGGAGATCATGCTGACGACCGCGCCGGGGTCGTTCCAGGGCGAGAGGTCGATCTGGGTGGAGAAGCTGCCGCAGGCCGAGGGTGAGATCAGCGGCGCCCGCTGGCCTTCGCGGAAGTGCAGTTTCAGGTTCGAGTAGGGGAGCTGGGGCAGCCGGTCGAAGGTGCCGGTCAGCCGCCCGCTCGCCGGGTCGGCGTGCAGGCGGCCGGCGACCTTGACGATCACCCCGCGCGCCGGCGCCTTGGCGATCAGGTAGAGGGCGAGCAGCGAATCGAAGGGGTTCTCGGCGCCGGGGCCGGTCGTTCGGCGGTCGTCGGGCTGGGCGAGGTAGACCGCCCCTGCGATCACGTCTTCGAACAACGGGCTGCGCACCGTGAAGGACCCGATCTTCGAGTTCTCGGGGCAGCCCGCACCAAGCGGCGAGGTGGCGGTCTCCCCCGCGTACTGCGGCGCCGTGCAGACCCCCAGGCCCGCCGCCACCGAGGGGTTGATCGTCATCCCCTCCGGCAACGAGACCACCGCCTTGCGCGGTTGCGAGGGGACGAGCAGTTTGTAGTTGGTCAGCGCCTCTTCTTTGGGCGTGAGGCTGAAGTCATAGCCCGTCGCCGAGGATGCGCGGGGGTTGGTCGGCTGGCCGAAGGTGAGCGGTTCGAAGCGCAGCGCCGCGCATTCGATCAGTCCCGACGGGTTGCCTTCGACGTCGCGGCTGGCGGCGCTCGCTTTCGCCGTGCCGGCTCCACCCCAGGCGCTGGCGGCGACCTTGAACTCGAGTGGCAGCCCGCAAGACGCCGGCAGGGTCAGATAGGCGAACGGTTTGTGGTCGGGCTGGGGCGGCGAGATCGGGCATTTGGCCCAGGGGAAGGTCGGCTCCAGTTGGTTCAGGCAGTTGCCGCGCTGGCCGTTGTGGCTGAGCCCCCAGGGATTGCCCCAGATCGTCAGCGTGAAGCCGCTGACGTTGATCCGCTGGGAGAAGTTGCGCATCTGCAGGGTGATGCCGTACTCGCCGCCGGCGTCGCGCAGGCGCGGGGTGAAGACGAGCGGCACGCCGTAGGGGCTGGCGCCGATCTGGGCGGGGAAGCCAGGGGGCGGCTGCAGGTTGAAGAGGCCGAAGCTGCGGGTCGAGCCACCCGCGGCGGCGGAGCGGATCTCGATGATCCCGATCTGGCTCAGCGCCGGGCAGTTCTCCCCCGAGCGGCTTTCTTCGAAGGGCGAGGAGCGCGGGGTGTGGAACCGCTCCTGGCTGCACTGGGAGACCGCGCTCGGGTTTTCGATCAGCCCCGGCGGCAGCTCAAGATCGAGGTCGCGCAGGTCGCCGTCGGTGAACGGCCCACCCGGCGCTTCCGGACCGAGCTCGAAGTTGACCGTGGTCGTGATCGAGTAGGGATGCGAGCCCGCCCGCGTCTCCGCCCCCACCCCACCTTCCTCGGCGATTGCCACGTCAAAGCCTTCGGCGCCGGGCAGGAAGCCGAAGGCCGCCTGGGCGGCAACCGGCGTCCACAGCACCCCGAGCACGGCGATCGCAAAAGCGCCACCAACTAGGCGGATGGTGCTAGCATCATGCATCATGAATCGCCGGACCACCGTAAGCGCCGATATCGAGGCCCTCGCGACGCTCGAGGCAGAGGCGCGGAGGCGCGGAGACAGCCTCAGCGCCTTGCTGGCGGAGGCGGTCGAAGAGAAGGCCATCACGATCCGACGGGGGCATCGTCCCAGGCTGGGACTCGGGCGCTCCACCGATGGGCGCGGCGCGGCCGAGAGCGCCACTGAACCGGTCGCCCGGCCCCCGGCGTAGGTGCCACTCGTCCTAGACACGAGCGCACTCCTTGCGGCGCTCGACGCCGCCGATCCGGATCACGGACCGTGCGCCGAATTGATCGACGGGGCTCGGGAAGAGCTCCTCGTCCCCGCCCTCGTCCTCTCGGAGCTGGACTACTGGTGCCACGAACGACTGACGCCCGAGGTCTGGCTCGCGTTCCTGGAGGACGTGCTGGCCGGCGCCTACAGCGTTGAGAGCCCTACGCACGCCGATCTGGCTCGTTCGCATGAGATTCAGCGCACCTATGCCGACCTTAGGGTGGGGATCGTAGATGCCTGCGTCCTGGCGCTTGTCGAGCGACTCGGGGAGCGAAAGCTCGCCACGCTTGACCATCGTCACTTCAGCACGATGCGGCCAAACCACGTCGAAGCTCTGGAGCTTCTGCCTGGCTAATGCCCCCAGGCGTTTTCTCCTATCGCACGATCCCAGATCGATATAGCGTTTTCGATATTTTTTCCTATTCTGAAATCGACGAACCCCTATACTGATTGAATGAGCACCACGGCTAAACGGAAGACTTCGTTCGAGATCGACCCCGCCAAAGTCGAGGCAGCCCGGGAGATACTCGGCACCAAGACGCTTACCGATACGGTCGATGCGGCGCTCTCCGAAGTGGTCAAGGTACGCCAGCGCAAGACACTGCTGGAGCTGTTGTTCAGGCCAGGGGCATTGGCGCTGGACGATCCGGAGACCATGTCGCGAGCGTGGCGCTGAGCGCCGGTGGCGACCTTTCTTGCCGACAAGAGCGCGCTGACCAGGAGCGACACCCGCCCAGAGGTGCGCGAGGCGCTGGAACCGCTCCTGCTCGCGGGCGAGATCGCCACCTGCGGCATCGTCGACCTCGAGCTGCTCTACAGCGCCACGAGCCGGGCGACCTATCGCGCCCTCGCCGAGGCCCTGCGAGGGATGCCGCGAGCGACGATGGACGAGGGCTGTATGAGGCGAGCGCTGGAGGTCCAGTCGATGCTGGCCGAGCGCTCTCAACACCGGGCGGTGCCGCTGCCCGATCTGCTGGTCGCCGCCTGCGCGGAGCTGGCTGGGCTCATCGTCCTGCACTACGACGCCGACTACGAGCGGATCGCCAAGCTCACCGGGCAGGCCGTGCAGTGGGTCGTGCCGCGCGGCAGCGTTTCCTGAGCTCAAAGGGATAGTCACCTGCGCCCCCCTCGGCCGCGTGCGGCGGAGCGACGCTGCTTGTCTTGCTTGCGCTTAGGGACGCAACGGCGTTTGCCGTTGCGGACGATCGGGCGCTTGCCTTTGGGGCAGGCCTTCGGTGGGAAGCGGACCGGTGGATTGCCTGGGGTCGGCACCTGCGTGCCCGGGGTCGGGTCTTCGGGCGGCGAGGGCAGCGGCTGGCAGGCATCGCCTTCGCAGGGGATCGGGTCCTCGGGGATCGGGAAGCCGCCGCCTTCGCGGGCGTCGTAGAGGTCGAAGGTGCCAAGCGGGTCGGAGGGTACGAGCGAGCCGTCGGTGAGGAAGAAGACATCGCGGCCGCCCTCGGAGGCGTCGACGAAGGAGGCGCCGTCTTCGCTGCGCCCGCTCGAGATCAGGTTCACGCAGCCGCCCGGCTGGGTGCAGGTGCCGGTTCCCTGCGCCTCCCACTCGTAGACGTCGTCGTCGTTATTGGTGTCCTGGGTCACGAGGGCATCGAGCGAGTCGAAGAAGACACGGCGGCCGCCGGCGACCAGGGCACGTGGCTTGTAGGCCTGGGTGGCGAGGGGGCCTTTGCCGTTGGCGATCGCGCCGGGGATGCTCGAGGGGCCGATCGGCTGCACGCCGCTGGGATTGCAGGAGACGCAGGTGAGCGAACCGGCGCCGCCGTTCGCCGTGGCGTCGTAGAGGAAGACCTGCGAGTCGGGTTCGCCCGTGTCCTGGTCGGTGTTGTCGTAGCCGGTCAGCGACGCCTCGGAGACGAAGGCGAGGCGGGTGCCGTCGGCGCTGACCCGGGCGGCGCCGGTGGCCGGCGGGAAGTTGCTCGGATCGGTGGCATCAGCGCCGGGCGCGATCTGTGTCGTCGTGCCGGCGTACCAGAGCTGCAGGCCGGCGGTGCTCTGGTAGTAGACGTGGACGGCGGTTTCGGAGGCACCAAGCACCCCCAAGACGCCGCCCGCCGGGGTCAAGTCGGTGCTCGAGTCGGTGACGGCGCTGTCGCGGTAGAGGTGTCCCGCCGCGGTGAAGAGGGCGATCGAGCCGTCGGGAGTGGCGGCCTCGAAGCTGCCATCACTGCCCGCTTCGTCGTCGACCTGTTTGGTGATGCTCCCCTCAGCCAGCATGAGGTTGCCGGTTTCGAGGTCGCGCCAGTAGACACGCGAGGCGTCGCTCGAGACGGCCCCGGCGGGAGCGGCGAGGGCGGCGCCCGACGTCGACAGGACGTGCGGCAGCAGGTTGATCAGCCGCAGCTGCCCGTTGCTCCAGTCATAGAGGTTGGGGGTGTCCGGATCGCAGCCTTCGCCTTCGGGGACTTCCATCGCGCCCGGAGTGAGCGCGGCGCAAGTGGAGAGGATGACGTGGCGCAGGTCTGGCGAGGCGCCGGCGAAGAGCAGGTCGGGCTCTTCGGGGGAGAGCGTCAGCGCGCCGCCGGCGCTCACGCGCAGCGAGTAGCTGCGCAGGCACTCTTCGGCTTCGTCGCAGCGACGCCCGTTGAAGACGAGCCCACGGGCCAGGTCGCCGGAGAGGAGCCGGTAGGGAACGCCGACCGGGTCCTCGCCGTAGGCGCCGGAGAGGGTAGGCAGGGTGACGTTCTCAGTGGTCCAGCTACCTGCGCCGCGCCGGGCGATGTACTGCGATGCGACCGGAGCGCCTTTCGCCCCCGCGCCGAAAGAGGAGGTAGAGCTGAACGTGGCGGAATCCCCGTTCGCTGCCGCCTGCAGGAACCCACCACCGGCGATCGCGCCAAACCCCTGGATCTCCCCCCCGTT
Source organism: uncultured Solirubrobacterales bacterium (assembly GCA_963698085.1). Classification (GTDB taxonomy): domain Bacteria; phylum Actinomycetota; class Thermoleophilia; order Solirubrobacterales; family 70-9; genus VRUE01. The sequence goes on along the minus strand of OY969122.1, from coordinate 1,976,985 downwards.
CTTCTCGACCGGCGAGACCATCTCCCAGCCCCGGTCGTCGAGCAGTTCCAGCGCCGCCGCCTGGGCGCCTCCAGCTCCAACTGCAAAAGAGATCACCAAGGAGAGGACGGCCATGAACCAGCCCCCCCACCTCCACATCCACATCCATCGCTCGCCCGAAAGCGAAAGCACCGCATCCCCCTCCCCAGCGCCCTCAGTCCCAAGAGCGCTGGAGCAAATGATAAACGACTTGGTACGGGATCTATTACCCGACGACGCTCCCTATTCGTAGCGAGCCGCCAGCGCGGCTTCGCCCAGGGTGGGGACCAATTCCGGCCGCGCTCCGCCAACCGCGGTGCAGGCGATCGCCGAGCTGCAGGAGACCTGGTTCAGGCCGTTGACTTTCAGGCTCGAGTTGGGCGATGCCTGCACAACCCATTTCGCGCCGTCCCAGTACTCGGTCAGGGTCTTCAGTTCTTCCGGGTTGGCACTCGCGGTCGGCGAGTACTGACCGACCGCGGTGCAGTAGGAGGGCGATACGCAGGAGATCCCCTCGAGTCTCACCTCGCCTTTGGCTTCAGCGGGACTGGGCACGCTGACTATCGACCATTCGCTTCCGTTCCAGCGCTGGGCCAATGGCTTCGGGTACTGGCCTTTGCCGCTTTCCTTGTAGGTACCGACAGCCATGCAGCCGCTGGGCGAGCCGCAGGAGACGTTCTCAAAGCCGCTTTCGATGGCGCCGGCTGGGAGTGGCGTGGTCATGACCGACCAACTCGTCCCGTCCCACCGCTCGGCGAAGGGGGCGTTGCTTGCTTCGCCCACCGCGACACAAGAGGTCCCTGAGGCGCAGGAGACACTCATCATCGCGGTTGCCGCGCTGCCTTCGACTGGGCTGGGGGCCGATTCCGCCGTCCATTTGCTGCCGTTCCAATGCTCGACCAGAGGCCGGTTTTTGCCCTGGCCTTCGTCGTAGTAGTAGCCGACCGCCGTGCAGGCGCTGGTCGAAGTGCACGAGACGCTGCGCAGCCCGCCGTTGGAGCCGCCGCTGGGCAGGGGCGGTGTCTGGAGGCTGCGCGTCCATTCACCTCCCTCTTCTTTCAAGAGCCAGGCCTTCGGCAAACCGCCTACGCCACTGCCGGCGACCATGCACCAGGTCGTCGAGGGGCAGGAGACACTCGAGGGGTATCCGTTTATGGAGGCGACGGCTTTCACCTGCGTCGTCCACGTGCTGCCGTTCCAGAGCTGACCCAGCCCCCTCTCAATCAGCGGATAACTGCCGACTGCGAAGCACATCGTCGCCGAGGCACAGGAGACGCCAGAGAGCGAGTATTCGGAGGTCGCCAGGCTGGGTGTCACCTGGGTTTTCCATTCGCTGCCGTTCCAACGCTCTGCCAGGGAGGCGGTTTCTTCTCCGACCATGCCCGCTTCTGGCTGCATCGAGCCAACCGCGGTGCAAGCGCCGACCGCGGTGCAGGAGACCTGATTCAGGGAGTTGAGTTCGGGGCTCGGGTTGGGCGAGGCCTGGATCGTCCAGTTGGTCCCATTCCATGACCCGGCCAGGGTCCGTTGTTTGCCTTCGAGGTAGTAGGAGCCAACCGCGGTGCAGGCACTAGCCGTGGTGCAGGAGACTCCCCGCAAACCCACGCCTTGGGCGCCTTCGGCGGGGCTGGGCACGCTCAGGGTTGACCACGTGCTGCCGTTCCAGCTTTGGGCGAGCGGTTTTTCGGGCTGGGCTTTGGTTTCCTTGTAGCTGCCGACTGCTACGCAGGAAGTGGTCGAGGCGCAGGAGATACTGCGCAGCTTGGTCGAGTAGGAGCCTGGGTTCTGGGTGGTGAGCGCCGACCAGCTGGTGCCGTTCCAGCTCTGGGCGAAGGAGACCGGTTTCGTGCCGCTTATGTAGGTGCCGGCCATGATGCAGGCGCTGGAGGTGGCGCAGGAAACGCCGACCTCTTCGATCGAGCTGCTTTCAGAGAGGGCGGCAGCCGTCTGCGTCGACCAGGCGGTGCCGTTCCAGCGCTCGACCAGAAGCTTGTATTTGGATTCGCTTTCGACGTAGTAGTGGCCTACGGCGGTGCAGGCGGTGGTCGAGGTGCAGGAGATGGCACGCAAGATGCGTTTGGAGCCGCCGCTGGGCGTCGGCAGCGTCTGGTAAGCGGGCATCCATTTGCCGCCTTCTTCTTTCAAGAGCCAGGCCTTCGGTATGCCGCCTTCGGTATTGCCGGCCGCCATGCACCAGGTCGTCGAGGGACAGGAGACGCTCGAGGGGGAACCGCTTAACGAGCTGGCTTTCACCTGCACCGACCATTCGCTGCCGTTCCAGAGCTCTCCCAGACCCTTGTCGGCGAGCGTGTCGGAGCCGACCGCAAAGCACATCGTCGCCGAAGCGCAGGAGACGCCCGAGAGCTGGTATTTGGAGGTCGAGAGGCCGGGGGTAGACTGGGCGTTCCATTCGCATTTGCCTTCGGCGCCTTTGCAGGGAGGGAGGGTGGTGAAGGTTTCATCGGCCCCCGAAACACTACCTTTGGTGTTCTGAGCCACGATCCGGAAATGGTAGGTTTTGCTTGCTTCCAGGCCGCTGATTGCCTGGCTGACTTTCACCGGGTTGATGCCACTGCCTGCTTCTTTAGCCGGAATCGGCACGGTGGTCCCGTAGAAGGCCGTGGGGCCATATTCGAACTGGTAGGTCGTGGGGTAGCCGTTTGGATAGACGGCTGCGTTCAAGACCGCTTCGGTGCTGCTTACCCCCGTCGCCGGTTCGTTGGTGATAGCAGGCGGGCCCAGCGTATTGACCGTGCGGTCTTCCCCATAGGTCGTGCCTTCGCTGTTGGTAGCCACGACCCTGAAGTGGTAGAGCATGCCGGGCTGAAGGGATTCGAGTTTCTTTACGACTTTGACGTCTTCGGTCCCTGATCCGATGCTTTCATCGGGGACGGGGATACTGTTGCCGTAGGCGGTGCTCGTCCCCCATTCGAAGCGGTAGCTGGTCGCGAATTCCCGCGGGTTGATCGTCGCCCTCAGAAACGCTTCATTGTGGCTGAGCGCCGGTTCACCGGGATCGGTCGTAGCCGTCGGCGGCCCCCAGTTGAGCGTCGTGAACGATTTGTCAGATCCGACCGTCGTTCCTTCAACGCTTTTGGCGACGAGGCGGTAGTGATACTCGGTCTGGCCTTTGAGGCCTTCGATCGTTTTTGTGACCGGGAAGCTGCTCGTGCCCCCGCCGCCGGAGAATTTTGCCGTCGAGTTCCCGTATTTGCCTTCGTCGAATTCAGCTTTGGTCCCCCATTCGAAGTGATAGGTGGTGTTGAACCCATTCGGGTTGAGGGTTCCGCGCAGGTTGGCTTTTCCGGCTTTGATCCCCGTCGCGCTTTCGGTCGTTACTTCGGGCGGCATCATCCCCGTCGTGGTGAAGGTTTTGTTGGTGCCGAAGGCCGTGCCGACATCGCTCGTCGCGACCATGCGGAAGTTGTAGGTCGTGAGTGGTTCGAGGCCGGTGATTTCCGTGTTTCTTGCTACGGCAGCCCCCCCTGATCCGGCGGTAACGCTCGGCATCGGCGCATTGCTTCCGTATGCCGTAGTCGGCCCGTATTCGAAGTGATATTTGGTTTCCGATCCTTCGGGGTTGACGGTTCCGTGCAAGGTCGCTCTACTCCCACTGATCGCCGATGCCGGTGAGGTCGTCGCTTTCGGAGGTGCTACCAGGAAGGGGTTCTCGGGCCCGGCGAGGTTCCAGTATTCAGCCAGCCAGGTGCCGGGCGCAGGCGCGGCGTTGAAGTAGGTGTCCTTGCCGCAATCGATCGGCACGTTGACCGTGTCGTAGTAAATGGGTTCAGGGCACTTGGTCTCTGCGTAGGAAGAGCTCCCTGCCGTCCCATCGTTGTAGCAGAGGATGTCGATGCCGTCTGAGCAGTGGAATCCCGTCGTGGAGAAGGGGGCTTTGGGGGTAACGGAACCCTGCGCTGCGCCCATCGCGTGGGAGAGCTCGTGGATCGTGACGTGGCTTTCCCAGGGCGCCCAGGACGTATCGTCGTAGATCACGGCAATTGAATGTTTGGTGTTTTTGTTGGCAGAGCTCTTCACGGCATCGGACGCAGCGCCACCTACGCCAACCACTCCCGGGTTTTCTTCGTTGATGGAGTGATCGAAGATCAGGTACTTGCCGTCGTTTAGGTCTGGAAAGCCAAGCGTCCCTTCGAAGGCAGCGTTGTAAAGGGTCACGTAGTTGTTGTTTGGGGCCGTCGCGTTGTAGACGTTGATTTCGCCGCTTGCGTTGCAGTCCACGGCCATGCGGACGACACGCTGGCCACCGCTTGACTGCGAGGCTTGGTCGGCGAACTTCCAGTTCATCCGCCTCACAATGCTGCGCAGTTGGCTCGTCGGCGTCGGCGTGCCGTCCGATGGGCGGTGGGCATAAACGACGGCTATCCGCTTGCCCGTGGTGCGGCAGTGCGGGGCCAGCTCGTTGCTCGGAAGGGTCGCGCTGGGTCCTGGCCACTGGGCGGGCAAAGGTGGTTCATCGGCAGATCGGCTTGACTTGCCCTCGAGCTTTGCCGCGTAATCGAGGTGGAAGAAGTGGGGTGGCTCTCCGTCTCGCCGGACTTCGTATTCCTTTTTGGAGGGGATGAAGCGGTAGGTGCTTTTGCCGATCCGCCCGGAGTCAGGTCGGTCGGCCATGCGGCCGTCGAATTGCGCATGGCTGTGGCCGCCATGGGCGAAGGCCATGGCGGGGATCATTGCAAAGCAGATAACCGCGGAACTCAGTACGCCGAGGAGCCCCGTAAAAAGCCTGAGCCGTGCCCTCAACACATTCTTGCGCCCACCTGTCCCCATGCGAACATCCCCTCCCGGTCGATGATCCCTGAACTTCGGGTAAGCGTCGCCGTTGCACTAGACGCCGTGCTTGGACAATGCGCTCAATCGTGGTGGGTGAAGTAGGGCAAGTTGCTGCATCAGGGGGCTGAGTGCTCGTCGGACCTATTCGTAGCGAGCCGCCAGCGCGGCTTCGCCCAGGGTGGGGACCAATTCCGGCCGCGCTCCGCCAACCGCGGTGCAGGCGATCGCCGAGCTGCAGGAGACCTGGTTCAGGCCGTTGACTTTCAGGCTCGAGTTGGGCGATGCCTGCACAACCCATTTCGCGCCGTCCCAGTACTCGGTCAGGGTCTTCAGTTCTTCCGGGTTGGCACTCGCGGTCGGCGAGTACTGACCGACCGCGGTGCAGTAGGAGGGCGATACGCAGGAGATCCCCTCGAGTCTCACCTCGCCTTTGGCTTCAGCGGGACTGGGCACGCTGACTATCGACCATTCGCTTCCGTTCCAGCGCTGGGCCAATGGCTTCGGGTACTGGCCTTTGCCGCTTTCCTTGTAGGTACCGACAGCCATGCAGCCGCTGGGCGAGCCGCAGGAGACGTTCTCAAAGCCGCTTTCGATGGCGCCGGCTGGGAGTGGCGTGGTCATGACCGACCAACTCGTCCCGTCCCACCGCTCGGCGAAGGGGGCGTTGCTTGCTTCGCCCACCGCGACACAAGAGGTCCCTGAGGCGCAGGAGACACTCATCATCGCGGTTGCCGCGCTGCCTTCGACTGGGCTGGGGGCCGATTCCGCCGTCCATTTGCTGCCGTTCCAATGCTCGACCAGAGGCCGGTTTTTGCCCTGGCCTTCGTCGTAGTAGTAGCCGACCGCCGTGCAGGCGCTGGTCGAAGTGCACGAGACGCTGCGCAGCCCGCCGTTGGAGCCGCCGCTGGGCAGGGGCGGTGTCTGGAGGCTGCGCGTCCATTCACCTCCCTCTTCTTTCAAGAGCCAGGCCTTCGGCAAACCGCCTACGCCACTGCCGGCGACCATGCACCAGGTCGTCGAGGGGCAGGAGACACTCGAGGGGTATCCGTTTATGGAGGCGACGGCTTTCACCTGCGTCGTCCACGTGCTGCCGTTCCAGAGCTGACCCAGCCCCCTCTCAATCAGCGGATAACTGCCGACTGCGAAGCACATCGTCGCCGAGGCACAGGAGACGCCAGAGAGCGAGTATTCGGAGGTCGCCAGGCTGGGTGTCACCTGGGTTTTCCATTCGCTGCCGTTCCAACGCTCTGCCAGGGAGGCGGTTTCTTCTCCGACCATGCCCGCTTCTGGCTGCATCGAGCCAACCGCGGTGCAAGCGCCGACCGCGGTGCAGGAGACCTGATTCAGGGAGTTGAGTTCGGGGCTCGGGTTGGGCGAGGCCTGGATCGTCCAGTTGGTCCCGTTCCAAGACTCCGCCAGGGTCCTCTGTTTGCCTTCCAGCCAGTAGTAACCGGCTGCGGTGCAGGCGCTGGTAGAGGTGCAGGAGATCCCCTTGAGGCCTACGGCCTGGGTGGTTTCGGGGCTGGGTACGCTGAGGGTCGACCAGGCGCTGCCGTTCCAGCTCTCGGCGAGCGGTTTTTCGGGCTGGGTTTTGGTTTCCTTGTAGCTGCCGACGGCTATGCAGGAAGTAGACGAGGTGCAGGAGACGCTGCGCAGCTTGGTCGAGTAGGAGCCGGGGCTCTGAGGGGTGAGCGCCGACCAGCTGGTGCCGTTCCAACTCTGGGCGAAGGGGGTTGGCGTGGAGCCTTTCAGGTGGGTACCGACCATGATGCAGGAGGTGGAGGTCGGGCAGGAAACGCCGACCTCTTCGATCGAGCTGCTTTCAGAGAGGGCGGCAGCCGTCTGCGTCGACCAGGAGCTGCCGTTCCAGCGCTCGACCAGAAGCTTGTATTTGGATTCGCTTTCGACGTAGTAGCTGCCCACTGCAGTACAGGCCGTGGTCGAGGTGCAGGAGACGCTTCTGAGCACCCCTTTGGAGCCACCCGAGGGGGTCGGGGGCATCTGGTAGGTGGGCGTCCATTTGCCCCCTTCTTCTTTCAAGAGCCAGGCCTTCGGTATGCCTCCTTCGGTATTGCCGGCCGCCATGCACCAGGTCGTCGAGGGACAGGAGACGCTCGAGGGGGAACCGCTTAACGAGCTGGCTTTCACCTGCACCGACCATTCGCTGCCGTTCCAGAGCTCTCCCAGGCCCTTGTCGGCAAGCGCGTCTCTGCCGACCGCAAAGCACATCGTCGCCGAGGCGCAGGAGACACCCGAGAGCTGGTGTTTGGAGGTCGTAAGGTCGGGCGTTGACTGGGTTTTCCATTCGCATTTGGCTTCGGCGCCTTGGCAGGGTGGCAGGGTGGTGAAGGTTTCGTCTTCGCCCTGAGCCAAGCCGAAGCTGTTCTGCGCGGTGACCCTGTAGTGGTAGGTTTTGCTTGCTTCCAGGCCGCTGATTGCCTGGCTGACTTTCACCGGGTTGATGCCACTGCCGGCTTCTTTGGCCGGGATCGGCACGGTCGTGCCGTAGGAGGTTGTGGGACCGAATTCGAACTGGTAGGTGCTCGCATCGCCATTTGGATCGACCGCACCATTCAGAATCGCTTCGGATTGGCTGACGCCGGTGGCTAGTTCGGTGGTGAGGTAGGGAGTGGCAAGATGGGTCTCGATCAGCGCCAGGGTGGTGTCTCTTCCCTCCTGGAAGTAGTCGCCGACAGCGGAGCAGCCGTTGGCCGACTGGCAGGAGACGCCTTCTAAGCTTGCGCCTTGGGTGCTCGGGCCTTCCAGCGGATCGGTCGTGCTCTGCACCGACCAACCACTGCCGTCCCAGTGCTCGGCGAGGGGGGCGGTGCCTTCGTGGCTGTACTCGCCGACCGCGGTGCAGGCGCTCTGGCTCCTGCAGTGGATCGCTTTCAGCCGCGGCGATTCGCCGGGGGAAACCGCGCTCTGGCGTGACCAAGCGCTGCCGTTCCAGCGCTCGACGTAGACCCCGTCGCCGACTGCCATGCACCAGGTGGTCGCAGGGCAGCTGATCGAGCTGAGGCTTTTGGTCGGTTCGGGCAGCGTTTGGATCGTCCAGGTGCTGCCGTTCCAGCGCTCTAGTAGCGAAGTCGGTTCTTTGCCCGCTTCCTGGCTTTCGCCCACCGCCCAGCAATCGCTGGCGCTCACGCAGGAGACGTCGTGCAAAATGGCTTTGGCAGCCCCGGCAGGATTAGGGGTCGATTGGATCGTCCATTCGCTGCCGTTCCAGCGCTCGGCAAGATTGACCGTCGTCCCGGAGCTGTTGACGTAGTAGCCGGTTGCGGTGCACGCCGTCGATGAGGTGCACGAGACGCTCTCCAGGCGGCTTTCTTTTGCGCCGCTTGGGTTGGGGGTCGATTGGATCGTCCATTCGGTCCCATTCCAGCGCTCGGCCAGGGTCAGCCTCGTGCCCGTGCTGTCGACGTAGTTGCCGACGGCGGTGCAGGCGGTGGAGGAAGTGCATGAGACGCCTTCCAGGCGGCTTTCTTTTGCGCCGCTTGGGTTGGGGGTGGTCTGTACTTGCCATTTGCCGGATTCGTTTCGCTGGTTGGCCAGCGTGCGGATGGTTTTCGAAGTGTTTGTGTAGTAACCGACCACGAAGCAGGCGCTGGGTGAGGTACAGGATGTCTCAGTGAGCTTGGCGGGTTGGTAGAATTCCATATCTGCGGGATATCTCGCTTCGGGTGCTCCCCATTCGCGGGTAGTGAAGGTCTGGTCCGGACTCGCAACCGTACCTTTGGCGTTTTCGGCAACCAGCCGGAAGTGGTAGGTGGTGTTCGGCTTCACAATGTGGGTTTTCTGTGCCACATCAACGTCTTCAATGCCCGAGCCGATTTCTTCAGATCCCCAGGAGGGAGCGACTTTGCCGTAGGCTTCGGTGGGTCCATACTCGAAGTGGTAGCTGGTGCTTTCCCCGCCGGGAGCGATAGTGCCGGTCAGCTCAGCTTGGTCCCCCTCGATCTTCGTGACGCCTACGGCGGTCACAACAGGCTGACCGTCCGGCGTCGTGAAGAATCGATCGATGCCATACACCGTGCCTGACCCATTCGTCGCCTTGAGGCGGTAGTGGTATGTCTTTCCGTTCCTCAGGCCGCTCATTTTCTCGCCGACCGAGACGAATTTCGTCCCGGTAGCACTCGCGGGCACCGGCACGCTGCTGCCGTATTTGTCGGTCAGCCCGTATTCGAACTCATAGGTGGCTTCAGAGCCGGCGGGGTTGATCTTGCCGTTCAGCGTCGCGCCGCCGACCTGGACGCCGGTGGGAAGTTCGGTCGCCACCACCAGTTTCGGCGTGGCGGGGGTGGTGAAGGTCAGGTCCTCTGATTTGTAGGTGCCGGTGCTGTTGGTCGCCGAGATGCGGAAGTGGTATTCGGTGCTTGGTTTCAGGCCGGTTGCTTTCTGGGTGACCCTGACCGTCTCGGTGCCCGAACCTGCGCTTGCCGGGGAGGCGGGCACGGTGGAGCCGTAGGCCGTCGTGGTCCCATATTCGAAGACGAAGGTGGTCGCTTTGCCCTGCGGGCTAATGTAGCCGCCCAGGGTCGCTTCTTCGGGCTCGATCAGGGTCGCGATTTCGGGTGAGGCGGGCGGTCCGGGCAGTGGTTCCCCCGGGGTCCCCCAGCCGCTCGGCCCGTCATAACCAGCAGAGCCTTCGCAGAGGTAGTGGCCTTGGTCGAGTTTGGGGACGCAGTATTTGTTCCAGAAGCTGACGACGTCGTAGAGTTCGTGATTGGCGGCGGCGTCCTTGAAGGCTTTCGCGCCGGCTTCCCGGAAGGCTTTGCTCTTGGTCGCCTCGATGCCGGCGATAATCGGCGCCGAGGCGCTGGTCCCGCCCAGGGCGATCCAGCCACTCAGGTTGAAGAAGCCGGGTTCCGAGTTGTAGACGGAGACCGGCAAGGCGGGGTTGGCGATGGCCGAAACGTCTGCGGCAGAGCGGTAATCGCAACCCGTGTCGGTCTGCCAGCTGGGCTTCGGCTGGTATTTGGTGCAGCCGCTGCCGGCTCCATGCCAGACGTACTCCATCCAACCGCGGGGGCTTTCATCGGGAATGAGGAGGGTCCCTCCGGCAGCGATCACATCGGGCGAGGAAGCGGGGTAGGTGGGGTCCACTTTATCCCCGGAGGCAGCCACGATCGCCACGCCCGGGTGTTCGTAGTAGTGGTTGTATTTGGTTACATTCGCGTCTTCGGAACCAACCCAGCTGAGGCTGACTACATCCGCGCCCAGGGCAACGGCTGCATTCACCGCGATGCCGAGATCTTCGTCCTCTGAGGCTTTAACCTCGACCAGGATGAGTTTGCATTTGGGACACATCGCCGAGACCATGTCGAGGTCCAAGGACGTCTCGGCGCCCCAGCCGTCTTCTTCAAACTGAGGAGGGTAATTGCCTTCTTCCCCATACTGGTTGACCCTTTTGAAGCAAGATCCGGGTTCGCACGGGGGCAGCCCGTAATGGGAGCGATAGACTTTGAGAGCGTTATGGGCATACGGATGTCCATTGGCGACGATGACCGCGACGGTTGCGGATTTACTGGTGTCCGGACCGTAGGCTGACTGCAGCGCTTCCGGAGAGTAGCCGACCGGTTCTTGACCGCCACTTGACTGAAGGGGAGGATTGGGATTGACGATGAGGTTGCAGCTTGCCCGCGTCTCGGTCGGCGGTGGGCAGGCATAGTACGGGCGGGTTTCGGAGGGATCCTTGGAGTAGGGCTCGATCTTGCCGACTGAGAGAGCTGCCAGCTTGGCGGACAGCGTATCCGCTGCCAAGCTGCGCGCACTGCGCCGCTTCTTCCTCTGAACGCGCTTTCGCTGCTTCTTCTGTGCGTGCTTGCGGTGATGCTTGTGAACGAAGCTCTTACGAGGGGAAGCGCTTTGGCCATCACTAGGGCGCATCGCAGGAGCCACAGCGCACCATGACATGCAGAGACAGAGAGTCATCAGCGCGACGAACAGCGTCGCGCCGGTTCGGCCACGACCCGAACGTGGTGCGAACTTCCCCCCCGTGCGATCCATGCGGCTCCCCATCCCCACGATGTCCCCTCCCTGGTCGATCTCTGGAACTGCTATTGGGTAAGCGTCGCCGGTGCGCTGGAGACCGTGCTTAGGCAATGCGCTTAATCGCGGTGGGTGAAGTGCGGCAGGTTGCTGCGTCAGCGAGCTAAGAGCCCGGCGAATGAAGCTCCTCGAGCTTCAGGACAGCTTCTAGCTCGGCTGCCCAAGCATCAAGGGGGCGGCCGATTGCCTCCTCGATAGAGCGCAGGCGATTGGCGACCGTGTTGCGGTTGACGCCCAACGCGGCGGCGGCCGATGTGATGTTGCGGCCGGTTGTCAGATAGGACCGCAGGGTCTCGCGCGCTGCCTTTCCCCCGTCCCTCTCTGCTTCCAGTGGGGCCAGGTAAATCTCGCGCAACGAGGTCGCCAGCAGCTCGTCCTTGAGGATCGAGGCAAGCAGAGCGACATCCGCGTAGCGGACAAAGGGCTCAGAGACATGCTGTGCGATCGGCAGCCCAGCGCACGCCTGGCGGTGGGTGAGGCGCCAGCCGCCGATGCCCTCCCCCGGCTCGCCGAGCGCCAGGGAGACCCCTTGAGGCCAGGCTCGCGAAATGAGGTCTGGCAATTCCTCGCGGTCAACGGCATGCCAGCCCCCAAACCATGCCCAAACCGTATCCTCGCCTTGGCGGACGAGCAGCAGCCTGCGATCAAGCCCTGCGGCGATCTCACGAATCGCCTCTGCCGCGCCAAAGCCCTCGGCGACAAGGCCGACGTGCGTCGCCTCCAGGTCATAGGCGAGCTCCGATGCATCGAGGTGCTCGCCCGCGAGGAGCCTTCTCACCAGCTCCGCGCGGCGCTCATCGGCTGGACGGTGGCGGGCCTCTGTCTCGCGCGCGTGCTCCTCGCTTACCTCGGCGAGGAGGCGATCAAAGATCGAGGCCTGGGCACGCAGAAGGCGCTTTAGTTGGGCGCCTGCCAGCACCCCGTTGACTTCAGCCTCCTCGATGATGAAGTCGCCCAGGAGGGCATAGCCGGCGAAGTAGCGGCGAAGGACTGTGTCGAGGCCGACGGCGTTGCGGGCGGCGACGCGGGCTTGGACGAGAAGCGCGGCTGGGACTTGGGGGCGGTTGCGATCACTGCTTTGGATGCTCTTAAGGCCGTAGTCGATCGCCGCCACTACCGCACGGCGAAGCCCGTCTAGATAGGAGGGATCGCCTGCGGCTGTGGGGTCTGAGACGCCGTAGACCCTGGCCAGGATCGCCTCTTCTATCTCCCCTTTGCGGGAGAGCAGGCGCTCGTGGAGCTCTGCCTGGGGGGAGCCGGTCCCATTCGACCTCGCTTTAGCGCTTGCGGTCGTGCTGTTTCCCCTTCTTGCCTTTGCACTTCGCCCTCAGCACCGGCCAAAACTCGCTCACCTTGCCGCTGTGGGCGGTGAAGGTGGCGGTCGCCCTGTTCTTGCCTTTGCAGATGTTGCGGCTGTTGACCAGGAGCCCGCGTTTGCCGCCTTTGAGGCTGAGGGTGAATTTGGAGGCGGGGGCGTCGGGGACGCCTTCGAAGGTGTTTCTGATCCCGCCCCTGATCGAGTCGGTTTTGCCGTGCAGGACGACGTGGATCTGGCCGTTTAGGTCTGCGACCAGGTCTGGTAGGAGGTTGTCGGAGGAGCGCAGGTAGACAGGGCCTTCGAGCGGTTGGTCAAGCAGAGGGGTCCAGGCTTTCGCATGGCCGTAGACCGATCCTTTGGGGCAGGCGTTGGCGTTGAACTGGACCCTGGTGCAGATCGTGCGGATGTGGGCCTGGTCGAGGAAGGCCGAGCGCGGCAGGGCGACCTGGGCCTTGGCGATGTTGGCTCCCCCTTCTGGCATCTTCAGGGTCGCGGTGAAGGCGGGGTGATCGCCTCGCCTGGTGCCGCCCTTCAGCCGCAGGGAGAGCTTCGGCTTGAAGGAGAGCTCTTGGCAGCCGCCTACCTGGAAGCGGCTGGAGAGAGGTGCTGCCTGGTTCAGCACCGATAGCGCTTGGCCGGAGAATGCCTTCTCTTCGCAGGAGGTCGGGTTGAGGGTGAAGCGGTCGCGGTCGACCCGCAGGTTGATGCTCCTGACGTCCAAGGGGATGCCCTCGAGGATCGTCGGCAGGGGGTCTGAGACGGCTCTGATGCGGGTGGTTTCGGGGTCGATCTGGAAAGCCGCTCTGACCACGACCGTGCCGAGGTCGAAGGGCCCTGCGACCGCCGGGGTGATCACGGCCATGCTTATCGGCGCGCCTTTGTAGGGGCCTGAGAGGTAGGCCTTGCCCTGGGCGTGGTAGGGGGCCGGGCCCGCTCCTGCGGCTACGGTGACGGTGCCGATCTCCGAGCTCGACGGGCAGGAGGGGCTCTGCTGCTCGGCTTTGCCGCTCTTTGACGCCGCTCCGGCCAGAGCGCCGTCTGGGCAGTAGGAGAGGCCGGCCAGCTTGCCGGTCAGGCCCGGCGGCAGGGTCAGGTCTATGCCCTTCAGTTCCTGGGAGCCGTCGGCTCTTGCGAGCTTTAGGACAAAGGGGCTGTAGGCGGCAGCCAGGGGGGCCTCGGTGCCGGCTTCAAAGCTCGGGCCGTTGGGTTGGGCGCCGGGGCTGGTCGGGCAGCTTCCGCCTCCTGGGGCCTGGGTGATCTGGAAGGAGTCTGAAGGGGTGGCGTTTGGACCCGATGCAGGAGCGCTCCAGGGCTTCAGCGAGCTGGTCGTCGTGTGGGTGCCGCAGGTCGCCGGGGTCCTGAGCGGTGCTCTGGCGCCTTCGAAGAAGTCGAGCTGGAAGTCTTCGAAGGGGACCTGGGGGCTCTGCTTCACAGTCGTGCTGAGCTGTCCCGTCACCGGGTCCGGTTCGACCTCGCCCGCCAGCTTCACCACCACCCCGGTCTGGGGGTCTGAGACGGTGATGTAGATGGCTATCAGGCTGTTGAAGGGATTCTCGTGGGGGGTTGCCAGGTAGACGGCTCCCGGCAGGGGGTGGTCCACCGCCGGGGCGGTGACCTCGACCGTGCCGACCTTGGCGGCATCAGGGCAGTTAGGGGGCTCGGCGGAGAAGCTCGGTTTGCCTTCTTTGAAGCCCTGGTAGCCGATCTGGGCCAGGGAGCAGACCTCTCGCCCGTTAGCGGAAGAAGGGTTGACCAGGAAGCCCTCGGGCAGGGTGACGGTCGCGTCGCGCAGATCGGCCTCGCCCAGCCCTTCGGGGTCTTCGTTCTCTTTTTGCGGCAGGTGAAGGTTGAAGTGCAGGCCGCTTGGCGAGTCGGCGACGTTGGTCGTCGGCTTGGCTTCGATCTCGGGGTCAAAGGGCGGCGCCTCGCATTCGGTCGGCGCCGGTTCTTCAAAGGCCGCGGAGGCGCCGGTCGGCGGCTGCGCCCAGGTGGTGTAGGTCATCGTCGTCAGCAGCGGGTTCTCACAGCTGCTTGGCAGGCGCAGGAAGGGGCGCGGCGTGCCTTCGACTGGGCACAGCTCGAACATCGCCAGGCATTCCGCCCGCACCGGATCGTGGCTCTCGTCCCAGGGAGTACCCCAGACCATGATCCGTGAGGCCGTCACCCGCTGGGCCTCGGTCACTTCCTTCAGGTAAGCAGTGATGCCATAGTCGCCCTCGCTTCTGAGCTTGGTGTTGATGTAGACGGGGGCACCTAGGATCAGGAACCCGAGCTGGGCGGGCATTCCCGGTGGGGGGATCAGGTTGTAGATCGGGCGTTGGAGGCTGAGCGCCCCGGACCCTTCCAGTTGCTGTACGATCGCCACTCCCACCGCTGAGCCAACTGGGCAATCGTTCAGACGGACGAAATCGCCTATTTTAGGCGCGAAGACTGGGTGTTCCGTGTTGAACTGCTGCCTGCTGCAGCGATTGATCGCCGTCGGGTTACCCGCCAGCCCTGGCGGAAGCGCCACCTCGATTTCCTTCAGGTCGCCTTCGGCGGGCACAAAGGCAAACGAGGAGCCCGGCGGGGAAGGCACCAGGTTGACCGCGAAAGAGGTCGTGTACTGGTAGGGATGGGAAGCGGCGGCTCCTACCGGTAGCCCGTCGGGTCCGGCCAGCTCGGCCTTGAATTCCGTAAAGCCCGCGGGGACATCCTCTTCGCTCACCTGGTTCTCTGCTTCCGCGACGGCCGTCGCGGCTCCTCCGCCTTCGACCTGCACTTTGTTGACCAGCGTGCCCGCTGCGTCGGGGGGGATCTCCACCCGGATCTCCAGATACAGCGCGTTGCCCGGGAAGAGCTTCGCCGGTTCGACTTCGGGGAAAAGCGCGTCGGTGACTTTGCAGGTCACGATGCTGACTTCGTCAACCACATCGGTTTCGCATCCTTTGCCGATGTTCTGAGCGGAGCGCCGCGGTGGAGAGAGACTGACTTCTTTCACCTCAAGTCCGGCTGGCAGGGTGTCGATGATCGTGATCTCGCTCTGGTCGGTCGTTTTGGCACCGCTGTTGGTGATGAAAACCTGGTAATGGGCGATACCGCTTTCATCACCTGGCTTGAAGTTGGTCGGCGCCGCCAGAGACTGGATGCTCCATGCGGGGGCAGGTGTCGCGGCAAACGCCCCGGGAGTAGCGACGAGGCCGCTGAGGATCGCGGCGCCGAGCAAGGCCGCCAGTGTCTTTCGCGCCGTCATCATGCCGCCGTCCACTCGTGAGACGCTCGCTTGCGCTGCGGTTTGCCTTTACGCCCGGGTTTGACGCAGCGCGCCTTGCGGCGCACCTTGCCTCTGGCGCAACGTGGGCGAGGGCTCACACAGCGGCCTTTGCGGTTTGCTTTGCCTTTGGGGCAGAGCTCACGGACGTTTCCGGGACCCTGCCAGCGCGGGGTGGCGGGTGAGGAAGTGCTCGGCGGGGTCGGGACAGGCGACAGGCAGCCCTCGCCCTCACAGATCGGGGAAGGCGGTGGCGGCTCGGGGAAGCCGCCCCCTTCGCGGGCGTCGTAGACGTCGTAGTCTTCGTTGGTGTCCCAGCCGACCAGGGAGCGGCGGGTGGAGAAGAAGACGTCGCGACCGTTTGCCGAGGCGTCGACGAGATAGCTTTCATCCGTGCTTTTGCCGCCTGAAATGATCGAGTGGCAGCCGCCCGAGACGGGATCGAAAGAGGGGCTTTCGCTGCTGCAGGTGCCCTTGCCCGCGAGCTCGAACTGATAGACGTCGCGCTTGAGGTTCTGGTCTGAGGGTAGGAGCGCGTCGTAGGTTTCGAAGAACACCCGCGAGCCGTCCTCAGAGAGGTAGCGCGGTCCTTCGTAGACGTTGGTCCAGCCCGGCAACAGGGTCGGCCCCAGGGGCCGGGAGCCGGAGGGGTTGCAGGAGGCGCAGGTCAGCTCGTTTGCCTCGGCGTCGTAGACGAAGGCCTGCGCGCAGAGGGGGCTGCCGGTGAATTTCTTATCGACGGGGTCCCAATCGCAGTGCTGCCCGCCGGTGATCGTCTCCTCGGCAAGCGTGTTGTCATAGCCGACCAGCGCTTTGGCCTCGAAGGAGAGGAAGGCCAGGTGGCGGCCGTCGGGGGAGACGCGGGCGTAGAGGCTCTGCGGCTGTTCGCTCCAGACGGTGAAGTCTTCGCTACCGAGGGTCGCGATGAAGCTGGTTTTGCCTTCGTGGTGGAGGTAGAGGTTGTTGGCGCCTTCTTTTGCTTTCTGCCCGGCGTCGTTTTCTTCTTCGCCGCTCAGCGCCGCGGCGGCGACGAAGTAGACGTGGGAGCCGTCCTCGCTTGCCCCGACCACGCCTTGCACGTCGCCGGGCATGCTGCCTTTGGTCAGGTTGGTCAGCGGGGCGGCTTTGCCGAACTCATAGCGGTAGAGGTCTGGTTCTCCCGGTTCTGATTTGGAGCCGGAGATCAGCCTGTTCTCGTCGGTGAAGTAGATGACCGAGCCGTCGGCGCTGGCGGCCCAGAAGACGCCGTTACCCGGTTTGCCGCCGCCCGATTGCACTTTGTCGAGTTGGATCGTTTCGCTGCCGCCGACGCGGACGAGGAGCGGTTCCTCGACAATTTCGCATTCCGCTTCTAACTGAGCGGGTTCGCACGGTTCTTTGTCTTTTTTGTCGACTTTGTATTCGTCGCCGGCGTAGGTCCAGATCGCTCTCGAGCCGTCGGCGGAGACCACGTGGCGCATGGTCGACAGGCCGGTCTGACAGTTCGCGCTCAAACCGCCGATTACGGGGGTGCCGAAGACGGTTCTTTCGCTCGGGGCGACCGGTTCGCTCTCACCCGGCAGGACGCTCGCCGCCCGCAGCCCTTCGGCCGTCGACCATTCATAGAGGCTCCAACCTTCTCCTGCCGGCGCCCCGGCATATGGGACGTTGGAGGCGAAGAACGCGCGGCTGCCGTCTTCACTTGCCCCGGCGAAAGTGAAGCAGTTCTCTGAGGAGGGGCTGTTCGGCGTCGGGGTGAGGCACGAGAGAGTCCCGCCCTCGTTGTCTCGCAGGTAGAGGTTGGCAGAGCCTTCCGCGCAGTCGGGGGTCAGCGCCGGTTCGTTCATCTTCATCGCGCCGAAGCGGAGGTCCGGGGTGAAGCCGGTGAAGGGTGGCGCTATGGCGTTGAGGAGGAAGCCGAAGGGAGAGATGTTCTCGGTCTCCCATCCGCCTTCGCTGCGCTTGGAGAGGTACTGGTTGGTCGCCGGGGCGCCCTCGGCATCCCCGAAGGAGGTCCAGGAGGTGTAGGTGACCGCTTCGCCCGAGGTGGCGCCGGCTTGGATGCGGATCGTCCTCGGCTCAGTGAAGCCGCCCGCGTTGCCCGGCACCGCCACTTCGGCGCTGTTCTTCTGCGCCGGGGAGACCATCTCATAGGCGCGGTCGTCGGGCAGCCCTTCGGTTCCCGGGTTGAAGGCGCGGAAGGACTCGGTCGGGCCTATGACCTCGTTGGGCGGGGGATCGGGGGCGATCAGGGAGTCGGTGGCGACGATGCGGAAGCGGTAGGAGGTGCCCGGTTTCAAGCCGGTCAACAGTGCGGAGCCCAATTTGAAGCTTTCCGCGGCGCCATAGTCGATCGGTTCCTCGCCTTCGTCTACGTTCGGCGCTTTGCTCGCGTGGTCAAAGCCGTGGTCGGGTCCCAGTTCGGCGATGTCTTTGAGGTAGGTGGCTTCCTCGACGTATTCGAAGTAGCCGGTGGTGGGGATGCCGAGCGGGTTGACGGTGGCGTTCAGGGTCGCGGCTTCGGTGCCGACGCTTGAGACCGTGGTATCGCCAATTTCAAGCGGCTCGAGCGTGGTGAAGGAGCCCGCTTCTCCGGTTACGCTGGCATCGGCGTTGGTGGCGATGACCCGGCAGCGGTATTTGGTTTCCGGCACGAGAACGCCCGTCTGGGCGCTTGCCTCGTGCAGTTCGAAGTCAGAGCCGATCGATGCGCTCTCGGGGGTTTCCACCGTGTTCGGGCTTTCGAAGCCGCCTTCGTCTTCAAAGCTTTTCTGATCGACGTACTGGAAGTGGAAGGTGGTCGCTTTGCCCTCCGGGTTTACTTCGGCGAGGAGGGTGGCTTTGGTGTTGCCGAGGGTGCTTGGTTTTACTTTGCAGGGAGCGGGGAAGAGGACTGGGCCCGCGGGGGGGAGGGAGAGGTACTTGACTTCGGTTACTGCTGAGCCCGCTCCGTCACCGGCGTAAAAGTCGCCATCGGGGCTGGAGTGGGCGGCAAGGCTCGGGAGACCGGGGATGCTGCCTGGCGCATAGCGGAACCTCTGAAGGGTGGCTCCGCTGGGAGAGTACTTGGTGAAGAGGTTGATGATCGTGGTCGGCGGCACCACGCTTTCCCCACGCTGCCGGGCAAAGACGTTGTCGGAGGCGTCGACCGCGAGGCCGTTGGTTTCGAAGTTCTCGAGCTGGTAGAGGAACGCCCCGCTCGACTCGTATTTGCGGAGCGCCCCGCCGTCGCCTTCGACCGTCACGTAAAAGTTGCCTTTCGAGTCGACGGCGAAGCTGCGGATCGTCTGCTGCTGACCTTCGAAGAGCGGGTCTATTTCCTCTCCTGCCAGGCAGTTGCCCGCGGAGTCGAAGACGACGATGCGGCTGCGGAAGTTGGGCGCTCCTTCCACGTAGCTGTCGGCGATGTAGAGGTTGCCTTTGGGACCGACGGCAATCGGGTCGCTTTGGCGTTCGAACTGACAGGGGCCTTTTCCTTTTTCGCCGAGGGCTTCGATGAATTCACCGGCTGGGCTGAACTTCTGCACGCGGAAGCTGTCGGTGCCGACGTAGACGTCGTGTTGGGAGGGGCTGGTGGTGTCGTTGTCGACAGCAATCCAGCTAGGGGATGAGAACTGGCCCGCTCCCGAGCCGGCGATGCCCGGGTTGCAGGTCGAGGCCGTGGTGCAGGTTTGGAATTCGCTGGCGCCGGTATCGACGCCCCAGCCGAAGGCCATGACGAAGGTGCCGTCGGACTCGAAGACGTCGATGCGGTTGTTGCCGCGGTCGGCGACGTAGAGGCGGCCGGTTTCGTTGTCTACCGCGACGCCCTGGGGGGTTTCGCATTTGCCGGCGGTCGTACCGGGGGTGCAGATGCTGAGCTCGGCCTCGGCGGTGGGGACGAAGGCAATGAGGGCCAAACAGGAGATCGCCAGGCCGATCGGCCCGTGGTGTCTCATGGGGACCCTTTTCTGCGTTTCATCGGTTGCCTCAGCCGTTTCATCGGCCGGGCCCAAGAGCGCCGCGCTTCCGACCCTTCCCCCCGCACTTCGCCTTCAACTGCGGCCTGAACTCGCTCACCTTGCCGCTGTGGGCGGTGAAGATCGCGGTGGCGCGGTTCTTGCCTTTGCAGATATTGCGGCTGTTGACCAGGAGGCCTCGTTTGCCGCCTTTGAGGCTGAGGGTGAATTTGGAGGCGGGGGCGTCGGGGACGCCTTCGAAGGTGTTTCTGATCCCACCCCTGATCGAGTCGGTTTTGCCGTGCAGGACGACGTGGATCTGGCCGTTTAGGTCTGCGACCAGGTCCGGCAGGAGGTTGTCTGAGCTGCGCAGGTAGACCGGGCCCTCTAATGGTTGGTCCAGAAGCGGCGTCCAGGCCTTCGCATGGCCGTAGACCGATCCCTTGGGACAGGCGCCTGCGGCGAACTGCACGCGGGTGCAGATCGTCCTGATGTGGGCCTGGTCGAGGAAGGCCGAGCGCGGCAGGGCGACTGACGCCTTGGCGATGTTGGCTCCCCCTGCGGGCATCTTCAGGGTCGCGGTGAAGGCGGGGTGATCGCCTCGCCTGGTGCCGCCCTTCAGCCGCAGGGAGAGCTTCGGCTTGAAGGAGAGCTCTTGGCAGCCGCCTACCTGGAAGCGGCTGGAGAGAGGTGCTGCCTGGTTCAGCACCGATAGCGCTTGGCCGGAGAATGCCTTCTCTTCGCAGGAGGTCGGGTTGAGGGTGAAGCGGTCGCGGTCGACCCGCAGGTTGATGCTCCTGACGTCCAAGGGGATGCCCTCGAGGATCGTCGGCAGGGGGTCTGAGACGGCTCTGATGCGGGTGGTTTCGGGGTCGATCTGGAAAGCGGCTCTGACCACGACAGTGCCGAGGTCGAAGGGCCCTGCGACCGCCGGGGTGATCACGGCCATGCTTATCGGCGCGCCTTTGTAGGGGCCTGCCAGGTAGGCCTTGCCCTGGGCGTGGTAGGGGGCCGGGCCCGCTCCTGCGGCTACGGTGACGGTGCCTAGCTCTGAGGATTGCGGGCAGCTTGGGCTCGCTTGCTCGGCTTTGCCGCTCTTCGATGCAGCTGCGGCAAGAGCGTCCTCTGAGCAGTAGGAGAGGCCCGCCAGCTTGCCGGTCAGGCCCGGCGGCAGGGTCAGGTCTATGCCCTTCAGTTCCTGGGAGCCGTCGGCTCTTGCGAGCTTTAGGACAAAGGGGCTGTAGGCGGCAGCCAGGGGGGCCTCGGTGCCGGCTTCAAAGCTCGGGCCGTTGGGTTGGGCGCCGGGGCTGGTCGGGCAGGCGCCCCCGCCCGGGGCCTGGGTGATCTGGAAGGAGTCCGATGGGGTCGCGTTGGGACCGAAGGCAGGGGCGCTCCAGGGCTTCAAGGAGCTGGTCGTCGTGTGGGTGCCGCAGGTGGCCGGGGTCCTGAGCGGTGCTCTGGCGCCTTCGAAGAAGTCGAGCTGGAAGTCTTCGAAGGGGACCTGGGGGCTCTGCCTCACCGTCGTGCTCAGCTGTCCCGTCACCGGGTCGGGGCTGACCTCGCCGGCCAGCTTCACCACCACCCCGGTCTGGGGGTCTGAGACCGTGATGTAGATGGCTATCAGGCTGTTGAAGGGGTTCTGGTGGGGGGTTGCCAGGTAGACGGCTCCGGGCAGGGGGTGGTCCACCGCCGGGGCCACTACCTGCACCGTGCCGACCTTGGCGGCGTCGGGGCAGTTGGGGGGCTCGGCTGAGAAGCTCGGTTTGCCTTCTTTGAAGCCCTGGTAGCCGATCTGAGTCAATGAGCAGGCCTCGCGACCAGTGGCCGAGGAGGGATTGACCAGGAAGCCCTCGGGCAGGGTGACGGTCGCGTCCCGCAGGTCGGCCTGCCCCAGCCCTTCTGGGTCTTCGTTTGCTTTCTGCGGCAGGTGCAGGTTGAAGTGCAGGCCCGAGGGGGCATCGGCGACGTTGGTCGTCGGCTTGGCTTCGATCTCGGGGTCAAAGGGCGGTGCCTCGCATTCGGTCGGCGCCGGTTCTTCGAAGGCCGCCGAGGCGCCGGTCGGCGGCTGCGCCCAGGTGGTGTAGGTCATCGTCGTAAGCAGCGGGCGCTCGCAGCTGCTCGGCAGCCGCAGGAAGGGCCGCGGCGTGCCGATCACCGGGCACAGCTCGACCGTTTGCGCGCATCTGCCCCGCACCTGATCGTGGCTTTGCTCCCACGGCGTGCCCCAGATGAAGACCCGCGAGGCCGTCACCCGTTCTGCCTCGGTCACCTTGTCGAGGTAGCCGATCGCCGCGTAGTCGCCCTCGCTTCTGATCTTGGTGTTGATGTAGACGGGGGCGCCTAGGATCTGGAAGCCGAGCTGGGCGGGCATGCCTTTCGGCGGGATCAGGTTGTAGATCGGGAACTTGCGCAGGCCGCCTTTGCCTTCCAGCAGCTCGACGATCGCCACCCCCACCGCCGAGCCCGGTGGGCACTGGTTGGGGCGCACGTCGCCTTCTGGGGGCACGTTGATCGCTTTGACCGTGATGAAGTCCTGTGCGCTGCAGCGATCGATCGCCGTCGGGTTGGCCGCCAGACCCGGCGGCAGCGCCACCTCGATGTCCTTCAGGTCGCCTTCTGCGGGTACGACAGGGGCCGCGGAGCCCGGCGGGGAGGACATCGTGTTGACCGCGAAGGTGGTCGTGTACTGGTAGGGATGGGAGGCGGCGGCGCTGACCGGCAGACCGTCGGGGCCGGTCAGCTCGGCCTCGAATTCGGCGAAGCCGGCTGGGGCGTCCTCTTCGCTTGCCTGGTTCTCGACTTCCGCCGTGGCCGGCGCTGCCCCACCGCCTTCGACCTGCACTTTGTTGACCAACGTCCCCGCCGCATCGGCCGGCACCACCACCCGGATCTCCAGGTTCAGCCCGTTGGTCGGGAGGAGTTTCGCCGGCTCGGCCTCGGGCCGCAGCGCATCGGTGACTTTGCAGGTCACGGTGCTGATCTCGCCCACCACATCGACTTCGCAGCCTTGGCTGATGTCCTGGCCGATCTGCCGCGGTCCGGAGAGCTGGACTTTCTCCACCTCGAGCCCGGCCGGCAGCGTGTCGGTGATCGTGATCTCGCTCTGGTCGGTGGTTTTGGCGCCGCTGTTGGTGACGAAGACCTGGTAGGCGGCTTTGCTGTCGGGGGCGAAGTTGGTCGGCACCGCCAGGGACTGGATGGCGTAGGCGGGGACGGGGGTCGCGGCGGCCGGTGCCGCGGGGGCACCGATGAGGCCGGCGAGGATCGCGGTGCCGAGCAGGGCTGCCAAAGCCTTCGCTGCCTTCATCGTGCCCTCCGCTTGTCGGAGGCTCGCTTGCGCTGCGGCTTTCTGTTGTGCGGGGGTTTCACGCAGCGCGCCTTGCGGCGCAGCTTGCCTTTGGGGCAACGCGGGCGGGGGCTCTGGCAGCGACCTTTGCGGCGCGCTTTGCCTTGGGGGCAAGGCGGCAGCGGGTCCTGGTGGAAGCGCGGGGTGGCGGGCGAGGAGGTGCTCGGCGGGGTCGGAACCGGCGAGAGACAGCCCTCGCCCGAGCACGGCGTTGGCGGGACAGGTGGCTCGGGAAAGCCTCCTCCTTCGCGAGCGTCATAGACGTCGTAGTTTTCGTTCGTGTCCCAGCCGGTCAGCCTCGCCCGGGTCGAGAAGAAGACGTCGCGGCCGCTTGCCGAGGCGTCGACTAGATAGCTTTCGTCCGTGCTTTTGCCGCCTGAGATCAGCGAGTGGCAACCGCCTGAGACTGGATCGAAGCTGGGGCTTTCATTGCTGCAGGTGCCCTTGCCCGCGAGCTCGAACTGATAGACGTCGCGTTTGAGGTTCTGATCTGAGGGCAGGAGCGGGTCGTAGGTCTCGAAGAACATGCGCGAGCCGTCCTCAGAGAGGTAGCGCGGTCCTTCATAGACGTTGGTCCAGCCCGGCAGCAGGGTCGGGCCCAGGGGCCTTGCACCGGAGGGGTTGCAGGAGGCGCAGACGAGCTCTTTCGCTTCGGCGTCGTAGAGGAAGGCCTGGGCGCAGATCGGGCTGCCGGTGAAGTTCTTTGCGATCGGGTTCCAATCGCAGTGTGGCCCGCCGGTGATCGTCTCCTCGCCGAGCGTGTTGTCATAGCCGACCAGCGCTTTGGCCTCGAAGGAGAGGAAGGCCAGGTGGCGGCCGTCGGGGGAGACGCGGGCGTAGAGGAAGCTCGGCTGTTCGCTCCAGACGGTGAAGTCTTCGCTACCGAGGATCGCGATGAAGCTGGTTTTGCCTTCGTGGTGGAGGTAGAGGTTGTTGGCGCCTTCTTCTGCTTTCTGCCCGGCGCCGTTTTCTTCTTCGCCGCTCAGCGCCGCGGCGGCGACGAAGTAGACGTGGGAGCCGTCATCGCTTGCCCCCACCACGCCTTGCACGTCACCGGGCACGCTGCCTTTGGTCAGGTTGGTCAGTGGGGCGGCTTTGCCGAGCTCATAGCGGTAGAGATCTGGTTCTTCGGGTTCGGATTTGGAGCCGGAGATCAGCCGGTTCTCATCGGTGAAGTAGACGACCGAGCCGTCGGCGCTGGCTGCCCAGAAGACGCCGTTGCCGGGTTTGCCGGCGCCCGATTGCACTTTGTCTAGCTGGATCGTCTCCGTGCCGTTTACCCGCATGAGCAGCTGGCTCGGACTGGACCCCGGAGGCACGTAGGTCCAGATCGCCCTCGAGCCGTCGGCGGAGACGACGTGGCGCATGGTCGACTGGCCGGTCTGGCAGTTGCCGCCAGCGGCGCCGAAGGAGGTGTCTATGAAGGTGTCCTTGATCGGGGCGACCGGTTCGCTTTGGCCCGGCAGGATGCTCGCCACCTTCAATCCTTCTGCCTCCGACCATTCATAGAGGCTCACGCCCGTGCCCAGCGGCGCCCCGGCGTAGGGGGCGGCGGAGCTGAAGAAGGCGCGGCTGCCGTCTTCGCTTGCGCCGGCGAAGGTGAAGCAAATCTCTGAGACGGGGCTGTTCGGCGTCGGGGTGAGGCACGAGAGCGTCCCGCTCTCGTTGTCGCGCAGGTAGAGGTTGGCGGAGCCTTCCGGGCAATCAGGGGTCAGCGCCGGTTCGTTCATCTTCACCGCGCCGAAGCGGAGGTCGGGGGTGAAGCCGGTGAAGGGGGGCGCTATGGGGTTGAGGAGGAAGCCGAAGGGCGAGATGTTCTCGGTCTGCCAGCCGCCCACGGTGCGCCTGGAGAGATACTGGTTGGTCGCCGGGGCGCCTTCGGCATCACCGAAGGAGGTCCAGGAGGTGTAGGTGAGCGCTTCGCCGGAGGTGGCGCCGGCTTGGATGCGGATCGTTCTGGGCTCGGTAAAGCCGGCCGCGTTGCCCGGCACCGCCACTTCGGCGCTGTTCTTCTGCGCCGGGGAGACGAGCTCATAGGCGCGGTCGTCGGGCAGTCCTTCGGTTCCTGGGCTGAAGGTGCGGAAGGACTCGGTCGGGCCAACGATCTCTTTAGGAGCTATTAGAGAATCAGTGGCGAGAATGCGGAAGCGGTAGGCGATGCCCGGTTTCAGGCCGCTGAGTTGGACGGAGCCCGCTTTGAAGCTTTCCCCGGCGCCGTAGTCGATCGGTTCCTCGCCTTCGTCCACGTTCGGCGCTTTGCTGGCGTGATCGAAGCCGTGTTCGGGTCCCAATTCTTCGATGTCTTTGAGGTAGGTGGCTTCCTCGACGTATTCGAAGTAGCCGGTGGTGGGGATTCCGAGCGGGTTGACGGTGGCGTGGAGGGTCGCGGCTTCGGTGCCGACGTCGGAGACCGTGGTATCGCCTATTTCAAGCGGCTCGAGCGTGGTGAAGGAGCCTTCTTCTCCAGTTGGGCTGCCGTCGGCGTTGGTGGCGATCACCCGGCAGCGGTATTTGGTTTCCGGCACGAGAACGCCCGTCTGGGCGCTTGCCTCGTGCAGAACGAAGTCAGAGCCGATCGACGCGCTCTCCGGCGTCTCTTTGACGATTTCAGGGTTAGACCAGCCGCCTTCTTTTTCAAAGCTTTCCTCGTCGACGTATTGGAAGTGGAAGGTGGTCGCTTTGCCCTCGGGGTTTACTTCCGCCTGTAGAGTGGCTTTGGTGTTGCCGAGGGTGCCTGGTTTGACCTTGCAGGGTTCGGCCATGAGCACAGGACCTGGCGGAGGCAGAGACAGGTACTTGACGCCCGCGCTTCGACTGACGTAGACGTCGCCGTCCGCGCCATGATGCGCGGCCAAAGCTGAGGCTCCTTCGATCAGTCCGTAGGCGAATCGCCTGACGACCTCTCCGCCGGAGTCGAACTCAGCGATGAATATGCCCGGTGAAGCTCGCTGGAGGGCGAAGACGTGGTCGGAGGAATCCACCGCGATACCGTGAGTGGTAAAGCCCCCACCGACACTGCCTTTGTCGAGCTCTTCAAGCAGAGCTCCGCTCGGGTCGTACTTGCGCAGCACGCCGCCTTCGCCTTCGACCGTCAGGTAGAGGTTGCCGTCTGAGTCGACGGCGAAGTCGCGGAGCCTGTCGTCGCCTTCGAAGAGTGGGACTTCTTCCAGGCAGTTACCGGAGGAGTCGAAGACGACGACACGGCTGACGGATCCTTCAGCTCCGGTAGCCCCTTTTTGATACCAGTCGGCGACGTAGAGCTTGCCTTCGGGGCCGACTGCGATCGGGTCGCCGGTGCGTTCGAACTGACAGGGACCTTTGCCTTTTTCGCCAAAGGATTTGACGAATTCGATGGAAGATCCGCCCGTCGGTTTGAACTTCTGCACGCGGAAGTTGTCGGTGCCGACGTAGACGTCGTGGTGGGAGAGACTTGCGGGGTTGTTGTCGACAGCAATCCAGCTAGGGGATGAGAACTGGCCCGCTCCCGAGCCGGCGATGCCCGGGTTGCAGGTCGAGGCCGTGGTGCAGGTTTGGAATTCGCTGGCGCCGGTATCGACGCCCCAGCCGAAGGCCAGGACGAAGGTGCCGTCGGACTCGAAGACGTCGATGCGGTTGTTGCCGCGGTCGGCGACGTAGAGGCGGCCGGTTTCGTTGTCGACCGCGACGCCCTGGGGGGTTTCGCATTTGCCGGCGGTCGTACCGGGGGTGCAGATGCTGAGCTCGGCCTCGGCGGTGGGGACGAAGGCGAGGAGGGCCAAACAGGAGATCGCCAGGCCGATCGGACCGTGGTGTCTCATGGGGACCCTTTTCTGCGTTTCATCGGTTGCCTCAGCCGTTTCATCGGCCGGGCCCAAGAGCGCCGCGCTTCCGACCCTTCCCCCGCACTTCGCCCTCAACTGCGGCCGAAACTCGCTCACCTTGCCGCTGTGGGCGGTGAAGATCGCGGTCGCGCGGTTCTTGCCTTTGCAGATGTTGCGGCTGTTGACCAGGAGCCCGCGTTTGCCGCCTTTGAGGCTGAGGGTGAATTTGGAGGCGGGGGCGTCGGGGACGCCTTCGAAGGTGTTTCTGATCCCGCCCCTGATCGAGTCGGTTTTGCCGTGCAGGACGACGTGGATCTGGCCGTTTAGGTCTGCGACCAGGTCGGGCAGGAGGTTGTCGGAGGAGCGCAGGTAGACAGGGCCTTCGAGCGGTTGGTCAAGCAGAGGGGTCCAGGCTTTCGCATGGCCGTAGACCGATCCTTTGGGGCAGGCGTTGGCGTTGAACTGGACCCTGGTGCAGATCGTGCGGATGTGGGCCTGGTCGAGGAAGGCCGAGCGCGGCAGGGCGACCTGGGCCTTGGCGATGTTGGCTCCCCCTTCTGGCATCTTCAGGGTCGCGGTGAAGGCGGGGTGATCGCCTCGCCTGGTGCCGCCCTTCAGCCGCAGGGAGAGCTTCGGCTTGAAGGAGAGCTCTTGGCAGCCGCCTACCTGGAAGCGGCTGGAGAGAGGTGCTGCCTGGTTCAGCACCGATAGCGCTTGGCCGGAGAATGCCTTCTCTTCGCAGGAGGTCGGGTTGAGGGTGAAGCGGTCGCGGTCGACCCGCAGGTTGATGCTCCTGACGTCCAAGGGGATGCCCTCGAGGATCGTCGGCAGGGGGTCTGAGACGGCTCTGATGCGGGTGGTTTCGGGGTCGATCTGGAAAGCCGCTCTGACCACGACCGTGCCGAGGTCGAAGGGCCCTGCGACCGCCGGGGTGATCACGGCCATGCTTATCGGCGCGCCTTTGTAGGGGCCTGCCAGGTAGGCCTTGCCCTGGGCGTGGTAGGGGGCCGGGCCCGCTCCTGCGGCTACGGTGACGGTGCCTAGCTCTGAGGATTGCGGGCAGCTTGGGCTCGCTTGCTCGGCTTTGCCGCTCTTCGATGCAGCTGCGGCAAGAGCGTCCTCTGAGCAGTAGGAGAGGCCCGCCAGCTTGCCGGTCAGGCCCGGCGGCAGGGTCAGGTCTATGCCCTTCAGTTCCTGGGAGCCGTCGGCTCTTGCGAGCTTTAGGACAAAGGGGCTGTAGGCGGCAGCCAGGGGGGCCTCGGTGCCGGCTTCAAAGCTCGGGCCGTTGGGTTGGGCGCCGGGGCTGGTCGGGCAGGCGCCCCCGCCCGGGGCCTGGGTGATCTGGAAGGAGTCCGATGGGGTCGCGTTGGGACCGAAGGCAGGGGCGCTCCAGGGCTTCAAGGAGCTGGTCGTCGTGTGGGTGCCGCAGGTGGCCGGGGTCCTGAGCGGTGCTCTGGCGCCTTCGAAGAAGTCGAGCTGGAAGTCTTCGAAGGGGACCTGGGGGCTCTGCCTCACCGTCGTGCTCAGCTGTCCCGTCACCGGGTCGGGGCTGACCTCGCCGGCCAGCTTCACCACCACCCCGGTCTGGGGGTCTGAGACCGTGATGTAGATGGCTATCAGGCTGTTGAAGGGGTTCTGGTGGGGGGTTGCCAGGTAGACGGCTCCGGGCAGGGGGTGGTCCACCGCCGGGGCCACTACCTGCACCGTGCCGACCTTGGCGGCGTCGGGGCAGTTGGGGGGCTCGGCTGAGAAGCTCGGTTTGCCTTCTTTGAAGCCCTGGTAGCCGATCTGAGTCAATGAGCAGGCGGCGAGGCCGTCGGCGGAGGAGGGATTGACCAGGAAGCCCTCGGGCAGGGTGACGGTCGCGTCCCGCAGGTCGGCCTGCCCCAGCCCTTCTGGGTCTTCGTTTGCTTTCTGCGGCAGGTGCAGGTTGAAGTGCAGGCCCGAGGGGGCATCGGCGACGTTGGTCGTCGGCTTGGCTTCGATCTCGGGGTCAAAGGGCGGTGCCTCGCATTCGGTCGGCGCCGGTTCTTCGAAGGCCGCCGAGGCGCCGGTCGGCGGCTGCGCCCAGGTGGTGTAGGTCATCGTCGTAAGCAGCGGGCGCTCGCAGCTGCTCGGCAGCCGCAGGAAGGGCCGCGGCGTGCCGATCACCGGGCACAGTTCGACCGTTTCCGCGCATCTGCCCCGCACCGGGTCGTGGCTTTGCTCCCACGGCGTGCCCCAGATGAAGACCCGCGAGGCCGTCACTCGCTGGGCCTCGGTCACCTGCTTGAGGAAGCCGATCGCCGCGTAGTCGCCCTCGCTTCTCAGCCTGGTGTTGATGTAGACGGGGGCGCCTAGGATCTGGAAGCCGAGCTGGGCGGGCATGCCTTTCGGCGGGATCAGGTTGTAGATCGGGAACTTGCGCAGGCCGCCGACCCCTTCCAGCTGCTCGACGATCGCCACCCCCACCGCCGAGCCCGGTGGGCACTCGTTGGGGCGCACGTCGCCTTCTTTAGGTGCAAAGACGGCTTTGACAGTGTTGAACTGCTGCCTGCTGCAGCGATCGATCGCCGTCGGGTTGGCCGCCAGACCCGGCGGCAGCGCCACCTCGATGTCCTTCAGGTCGCCTTCTGCGGGCACGACGGGGAACGCGGAGCCCGGCGGGGAGGGCACCACGTTGACCGCGAAGGAGGTCGTGTACTGGTAGGGATGGGAGGCGGCTTCGTTGACTGGCAGGCCGTCGGGGCCGGTCAGCTCGGCGGTGAATTCGGCAAGGCCCGCGGGAGCGTCTTCTTCGCTTGCCTCGTTCTCGACTTCCGCCGTGGCCGGCGCGGCGCCACCGCCTCCGACCTGCACTTTGTTGACCAGCGTCCCCGCTGCCTCAGGGGGCACCACCACCCGGATTTCCAGCATCAGCCCGTTGGTCGGGAGGAGTTTCGCCGGTTCGGCCTCGGGCCGCAGCGCATCGGTGACTTTGCAGGTCACGGTGCTGATCTCGCCCACCACTTCGGTTTCGCACCCTTTGCCGATGTCCTGGCCGGACTGCCGCGGCCCAAAGAGGTCGACCCTTTCCACCTCGAGCCCGGCCGGCAGCGTGTCGGTGATCGTGATCTCGCTCTGGTCGGTGGTTTTGGCGCCGCTGTTGGTGACGAAGACCTGGTAGGCGGCTTTGCTGTCGGGGGCGAAGTTGGTCGGCACCGCCAGGGACTGGATGGCGTAGGCGGGGACGGGGGTCGCGGCGGCCGGTGCCGCGGGGGCACCGATGAGGCCGGCGAGGATCGCGGTGCCGAGCAGGGCTGCCAAAGCCTTCGCTGCCTTCATCGTGCCCTCCGCTTGTCGGAGGCTCGCTTGCGCTGCGGCTTTCTGTTGTGCGGGGGTTTCACGCAGCGCGCCTTGCGGCGCAGCTTGCCTTGGGGGCAACGCGGGCGGGGGCTCTGGCAGCGACCTTTGCGGCGCGCTTTGCCTTGGGGGCAAGGCGGCAGCGGGTCCTGGTGGAAGCGCGGGGTGGCGGGCGAGGAGGTGGCGGGAGGAGTGCTCGCGGGTGGCTTGCAGCCCTCCCCCACGCAGATCGGGGGAGGCGGTGGGGGCTCGGGGAAGCCGCCGCCTTCGCGGGCGTCATAGACGTCGTAGTCTTCGTTCGTGTCCCAGCCGACCAGGGAGTGGCGGGTCGAGAAGAAGACGTCGCGGCCGCTTGCCGAGGCGTCGACTAGATAGCTTTCGTCCGTGCTTTTGCCGCCTGAGATCAGCGAGTGGCAACCGCCTGAGACTGGATCGAAGCTGGGGCTTTCATTGCTGCAGGTGCCCTTGCCCGCGAGCTCGAACTGATAGACGTCGCGTTTGAGGTTCTGATCTGAGGGCAGGAGCGGGTCGTAGGTCTCGAAGAACATGCGCGAGCCGTCCTCAGAGAGGTAGCGCGGTCCTTCATAGACGTTGGTCCAGCCCGGCAGCAGGGTCGGGCCCAGGGGCCTTGCACCGGAGGGGTTGCAGGAGGCGCAGACGAGCTCTTTCGCTTCGGCGTCGTAGAGGAAGGCCTGGGCGCAGATCGGGCTGCCGGTGAAGTTCTTTGCGATCGGGTTCCAATCGCAGTGTGGCCCGCCGGTGATCGTCTCCTCGCCGAGCGTGTTGTCATAGCCGACCAGCGCTTTGGCCTCGAAGGAGAGGAAGGCCAGGTGGCGGCCGTCGGGGGAGACGCGGGCGTAGAGGAAGCTCGGCTGTTCGCTCCAGACGGTGAAGTCTTCGCTACCGAGGATCGCGATGAAGCTGGTTTTGCCTTCGTGGTGGAGGTAGAGGTTGTTGGCGCCTTCTTCTGCTTTCTGCCCGGCGCCGTTTTCTTCTTCGCCGCTCAGCGCCGCGGCGGCGACGAAGTAGACGTGGGAGCCGTCATCGCTTGCCCCCACCACGCCTTGCACGTCACCGGGCACGCTGCCTTTGGTCAGGTTGGTCAGTGGGGCGGCTTTGCCGAGCTCATAGCGGTAGAGATCTGGTTCTTCGGGTTCGGATTTGGAGCCGGAGATCAGCCGGTTCTCATCGGTGAAGTAGACGACCGAGCCGTCGGCGCTGGCGGCCCAGAAGACGCCGTTGCCGGGTTTGCCGGCGCCCGATTGCACTTTGTCGAGCTGGATCGTTTCCGTGCCGCCGACGCGGACGAGGAGCTGGCTCGGTTTGGATTCGTCTGCGGGCGCGTAGGTCCAGATCGCCCTCGAGCCGTCGGCGGAGACGACGTGGCGCATGGTCGACTGGCCGGTCTGGCAGTTCGCGCTGGCACCACCGGTGACGGGGGCGCCGAAGACGGTCCTTTCGGTGGGGGCGACCGGTTCGCTCTCGCCCGGCAGGACGCTTGCCACTTGCAGTCCGCCTTCCGAGGACCATTCGTAGAGGCTCCAACCTTCTCCTGCCGCCGTCCCGGCGTAGGGGACGTTGGAGGCGAAGAACGCGCGGCTGCCGTCTTCGCTTGCCCCGGCGTAGACGAAGCAACCTGCGGATCCATCTTTCGGTGCTTCTGGAGTGAGGCAATGAAGCGTCCCGCTCTCGTTGTCGCGCAGGTAGAGGTTGGCGGAGCCTTCCGGGCAATCAGGGGTCAGCGCCGGTTCGTTCATCTTCATCGCCCCGAAGCGGAGGTCGGGGGTGAAGCCGGTGAAGGGGGGCGCTATGGGATTGGCGAGGAAGCCGAAGGGGGAGATGTTCTCGGTCTCCCAGCCGCCCACGGTGCGCCTGGAGAGATACTGGTTGGTCGCCGGGGCGCCTTCGGCATCACCGAAGGAGGTCCAGGAGGTGTAGGTGACCGCTTCGCCTGAGGTGGCGCCTGCTTGGATGCGGATGGTCCTCGGCTCGGTGAAGCCGCCCGCGTTGCCCGGCACCGCCACTTCGGCGCTGTTCTTCTGCGCCGGGGAGACGAGCTCATAGGCGCGGTCGTCGGGCAGTCCTTCGGTTCCTGGGCTGAAGGTGCGGAAGGACTCGGTCGGGCCAACGATCTCTTTAGGAGCTATTAGAGAATCAGTGGCGAGAATGCGGAAGCGGTAGGCGATGCCCGGTTTCAGGCCGCTGAGTTGGACGGAGCCCGCTTTGAAGCTTTCCCCGGCGCCGTAGTCGATCGGTTCCTCGCCTTCGTCCACGTTCGGCGCTTTGCTGGCGTGATCGAAGCCGTGTTCGGGTCCCAATTCTTCGCTGTCTTTGAGGTAGGTGGCTTCCTCGACGTATTCGAAGTAACCGGTGGTGGGGATGCCGAGCGGGTTGACGGTGGCGTTCAGGGTCGCCTCTTCGGTGCCGACGTCAGAGACCGTGGTCTCGCCTATTTCAAGCGGCTCGAGCGTGGTGAAGGAGCCTTCTTCGCCGGTTACGATGGCATCGGCGTTGGTGGCGATGACCCGGCAGCGGTACTCGGTTTCCGGCACCAGGGGGCTGGCCAAGACGCTTGCTTCGTGCAATTCGAAGTCATCGCCGACGGATTCGCTCTCAGGAGTGGTTACCGTATTCGGGCTGGCAAAGCCGCCTTCGTCTTCGAAGCTTTTCTGGTCGACGTACTGGAAATGGAAGGTGGTCGCTTTGCCCTCGGGGTTTACTTCCGCCTGCAGAGTGGCTTTGGAGTTGCCGAGAGTGCCTGCTTTGACCTTGCATGGCTCGGGGAAGATGATCGGGCCCGGCGGGGGCAGGGTGAGATAGGCAACTCCAGTTGCTTCTCGGCTGGCGAAGAGGTCCCCGTCTGAACTGGAGTAAGCGGCGAGACTCGGGACGCTGAAGCCGCCGGACCGCACATAAGCGAACCGCATGAGGACCGCCCCATCGGAGGAATACTGGCTGATGTAGTGGTCCGGCCTTTGCTGCTTGACGAAGACGCTATCGGCAGGGTCGATGGCAATGCCTTCGGTTTCAGCGGTGCCGAGCTGGTAGAGGAATGCCCCGCTGGGATCGTATTTGCGCAGCACGCCACCGTCACCGCTTACCGTCACATAAAAGTCGCCTTTCGAGTCGGCAGCAAAGTTGCGGATCGTTTCGCTCTGGCCTTCGAAGAGTGGGTCTATTTCCTCTCCTGACAGGCAATTGCCCGAGGAGTCGAAGACGATGATGCGGTTGCGAAAGTTGAGCGCGCCTTCCGCGTAGCTGTCGGCGACGTAGAGCTTGCCTTCAGGGCCTACGGCAATCGGGTCGTTTTGGCGTTCGAACTGGCAGGCGCCTTTGCCTTTTTCGCCGAGGGCTTCGATGAATTCGCCGGTTGGGCTGAACTTCTGCACGCGGAAGCTGTCGGTGCCGACGTAGACGTCGTGTTGGGAGGGGCTGGTGGTGTCGTTGTCGACCGCGATCCAGCTGGGGGATGAGAACTGGCCCTGCCCCGAGCCGGCGATGCCCGGATTGCAGGTCGATACGGTGGTGCAGGTTTGGAATTCGCTTGCGCCGGTGTCGACGCCCCAGCCGAAGGCCATGACGAAGGTCCCGTTGGCCTCGAAGACATCGATGCGGTTGTTGCCCTGGTCGGCTACGTAGAGGCGGCCCGTTTCGTTGTCCACCGCTATGCCATGCGGCCTTTCGCACTTGCCGGCGGCGCTGCCGGGGGTGCAGATGCTGAGCTCGGCCTGGGCGGTAGGGGCGAAGACGAGGAAGAAGAGTCCCAACGCAAGAATTCCACCGGCAAAGAGCAAATGCAGGCGAAGGAGCGAGTCCCGGACAGCTTGACCAGCTGTCCGGGGCCTCCCCCTATTCGGTGTCGAGACCTGACTCATCGCTTTAGTCAGCGTGAGAGGGACTCGGCTTTACGGAGCGGTTACAGCGTAGGTACCGCCCCCGATCTTCGAGGCTGCCACAGATTCGAAGAAGAGGAGGACACCGCTCGTACCGACTCCGCTTTCTTCAACACCCGTTGCGAAATCGGGTTGATAGGCAACAGGCTCAAGTGGAGCGAAGTTGCTTTCCCCGTTGACGTAGAAACAGAGCACGCCCGGTTCTGCATCTGGATTGGCCAAACTTCCGGGGCATTCTTGTTCGAATTTTTCGGGTTCTGCACTGTGTGAGAAGTAGACATCTTTGGTTTGCGCCGCAGCTGCGCTGGAAAGCCGAATCGGGAAGCTGATCGGCGCTGCCTGCACTGCGTTGCCGTTGCCCTGGAACCACCACGTCCCGGTCATAGTCTCTTCGGAAGGAAGGGCTTCGACGAAGCCGCTGAGACCGGTCGCGCCGGTTTTGCCGGCCGGGCCGGTCGCGCCGGTTTTGCCGGCCGGGCCGGTCGCGCCGGTTTTGCCGGCCGGGCCGATGGGCCCTACGGCTCCGTTCGAACCGTTGGAGCCCGCGGCACCAGTGTCTCCCTTATCGCCCTTGGCGCCGACGGGGCCTGCCGGTCCCGGAGGGCCAGGTTTACCGCGTTTGCCAGGAGGTCCCGGTTTGCCTCGTTTGGCCGAGGCGGTTGCATTGCCCGAGCCTGACTCGTTTGAAGCTGCGTAGGCGCCGCCGAGCATGGCGAACACCAGGGCGATCACCGAGATCACGCCCGGGATGCCAAAGCGGTTGCGTAGCGAGAGCATTCGATCTCTTCTCCTTGTCCCGTGAGCCCCTCTGCCGGCCACTTCCCTTAGTGGCCCTCTGAAGCTCGGTTATGTGGTCCCTGTGGCCGCCCCGTGACAGGAACGACTGAAACAAGGATAAAAGATCTGTTTTACAAATGCAAGGAGAAGTTTTTGAAAAGAAGGTTTACGGCTCTGGCTCGTCCTCCATGGCGGCATTGCTGGTGGCCGCCAGGAGGGTCGCGACGTCCTCGAGATCGCGGTCGCGGCCCGACTCGCGCTTGAGTCGAATCAGGTCGTCGAGACCGACGGCGCGAATGCGCACGCCGGCGACAGTTGCCTCGACTGCCCGCGGGCGCATCTCCTCGTAGGGCCGACCACCGGGGATCTCATCCGGGTCGAAGAGATCGAGGCCTCCGCTTGCAGTGCGCAGTGTGAAGTTGCCGCCGTTGAGGAGGTCATCGGGGTCGAGAGGATTGACGTCGAGCAGGTCGGCGTCAACGCCGGCGAGTCTCGCGTCCAATTCGGTAAGGGCAGCGGCGAGCCGCCTCATGTTCTCCGCCGTCCAATCGAGCAGCACGTCTACGTCCCGCGTGTTGCGGAGGTGGCCATGAGCATTCACGGCGACGCCGCCGATCGTCAGGTACTCGACTCCGTGGCGTTCGAGGGCCTCGAAGATTCGTACCGGGTCGAGCGGCCCGCGGTTCAGACCGGAGGGAAGGTCCTCAAGCATCGTCGGCGTCCCGTGGGGCGAGCGGCTTCAACTGGGCCCGTGCGAGGTCGTCGCCAAACCGCATCCATTCGAACAGGCTTTCCAAGCGCTGAGCCGGGGTCAGCTCGGCCTCGGCGGCGAGATGGACTGGATCGGCTTGACTGCCGCCGAGCGGACGCAACTCGAGGCTGGGTTCGAAGCCGAGCGCTTCGAGGCAGGTGGTCAAGCGCTCGAACGAGGGCGACTCGTGCCCGTTTTCGATCCGGCTTATCGCCGGTGCCGCAATTCCCGTGCGGATGGCAAGCTGCTTCTGGGAGATCCCGGCGCGGCGACGAGCATCTCGAAGCACTTGGCCGAGCAGGGGAGTGCCGTTTGTGTGCATAACGAATACGTTAACAGCTTAGGCCGCTGCGGCCAGTCGTTTGGCCTCTTGGCGGCCGACGTAGGGGGCCAAGGCGAGCTCCACGAGATCGGGGAGGAGATCGGGGAGGCGGGGTGCGCCGCCCGCGTTGAGGCGGCGGACTATGAGGGTGGCGATGCCGCCGATCAGGGCCTGGTCGCGGACTTCCATGTTGAGCTCGGACGGCGGTGGCTCGGGGCGCAGGGTCCCGGCCAGCAGCTGCATCGCCTCGCGGTAACGGGCGGCTACGTCGCCTCCAGCGGCGAGGGGCTCGATCAGGAAGCAGCGCGAGACGGCGGTGTCGCGGGCGAGGACTTCGAGAAGAGCGGCGAGGCGGGCGCGGACCCGGTCGGGCCAGGGCTCCCCCGCTCCCGGCGCCGCCAGCATCGAGTCGAGGACGTGTGCCTCGATCATCTCGTAGGCGGCGCCGAAACAGTCCTCCTTGCCCTCGAAGTACTCATAGAAGGTGCGGCGGGAGATCTTCGCCGTGGCGGTGATCGCGGCGATCGTGGTCGCGTTGTAGCCGCGCTCGGCGACCGCTTCGACGACGCCGTTGAGCAGGCGTTCGCGCTGGTTCTCAGCGACGAAGACGCGCGGCAGGCCGTGGCGGCCGGGTGGGAGGCGGCCTGCTACCTCAGCCATTTCCCAGGTAAGGGGCCAGGGCGATGTCGATCAATTCGGGATAGAGCGCCTCCAGCTTCTCCGCATCGCCTGTCGCGATCCGCTCGCGCAGCAGCCAGGCAAGGGCGCCGGCCGTTGCCTCCTCGTGGGTCGCGGGCAGGTCGCTTGGAGCCGTCTCGAGGGCGCGACCCTCGCGCAGCTTTACCGCCACGCGGTCGAGGACGGCTTCGAAGCGAGCGCTCAACTCCGGCCCGCCCGTCTGCGCCTCGATCAAGCAGAGCCGCGCGCGCCCCGGCTCAGCGGGAATCATCCTTGTCAGGGCGCGCAGCCCGGTCGCGATCTGTTCGGACCAGGTGAGGCCCCCCGCAGCCGGATCGCCGACCGCCGCTCGGGCCAGCTCCTCTGCCGCCATCTCGACCGCCCGGTCGAAGGCGGCGAGGAAGCACTCTTCCTTGCCCTCGAAGAACTCATAGAAGGTGACCGAGGAGACGCCGGCCTCCTTGACCAGCGCTTCGACCGAGGTGTCGGCGCAGCCGTGCTCGGCGATCAGCCGCTCGGCGGCGTCGAGGATGCGCTCGCGCTGCGGGGCTGAGATGGCCCCCGCTTCCGCCTCTCCCCCCAGCCCCGGAGACGGCTTGGAGGCCAGCCTTTGCGAGAGGTACTGCATGCCTCCGAGAGTAGCCGACTTGAAAAAGATTTCATATCTGGCGAAAAAGGAGTAGTTTTTATAGGGCCTATGTCAGCGGAAGCATCAGCTGCGATCAACAAGGTCGACTCGCTGGCGACGAAGGGAGGCTCCGAGCGAGACGTCCGCGAGGGAGCGATGGAAGGCGTCCTGGTCGCCTGCGGCGAGCTCGGCTTCCGCGAGACCTCGGTGCGCTCGATCCTCGAATACAGCGGCGGCCACCGGGCGCAGTTCTACCAGCACTTCGCGAGCAAGGAGGACTGCTTCGCGCAGGCCTACGCGGTCTGGATCGAGCGCCTCTGCGTCAGCGTGCTGGAAGCGGCAGCGACGACGCCCGGCTGGGAGGGCGGCGTGCGCGAGGCAATCGCGCGGCTGTTTCAGTTCGTCACCCAGCGACCGGCGATCGCGCGGGCCCTCTTCGTCGAGGTGCAGATCGCCGGCGAGCCGGCGCTGGCTCGGCACGAAGCGGCGGTCGAGCGCCTCGCCGCGGCGATCGACAGCGCCCGCACCGAGATCGACCCCGCCGAGGCGCCACCCGAGGCGACCGGCGTCTTCGTCGTCGGCGGAATCGAGTCCTGCGTCAGCGAGGCCCTGACCGCCGGCGACCCCAGCCGGCTCTGGGAAGCGCTGCCGGAGCTGATGCACTTCGCCGCCGGCTCCTACTTCGGCAAGAAGGAGGCAGAAGGCGCCTTCGAGCGGGCGAGCATCCTGCTGGAGCGCGAGCGAGCGCGGCTGATGGGGGTCGAGGAAGAGGCCGAGGAACGATGACCGAGCTGCGACTGATCGCCGGCGCCGCCCTCGCCGAGCCCGCCGAGGCCGAGCCGGTGACGCCGCTGCACCTCCCCCCCGGCCGCCACGGGATCCCCACCGACCTGGTGAGGGCGCACCAGCGCCTGCGACTGCTCGGGGCAGCGGCCACGGCGCTCGCCGAGCAGGGCTAC
The DNA here is from genome assembly GCA_963698085.1 of uncultured Solirubrobacterales bacterium. Taxonomy (GTDB): domain Bacteria; phylum Actinomycetota; class Thermoleophilia; order Solirubrobacterales; family 70-9; genus VRUE01. The sequence continues at coordinate 1,939,165 of OY969122.1, read as the reverse complement.
GGCCGCCTCACCGCCGCCCGCGTGACCGAGCTGGCGGGCGTCTCCAGCCGCACCTTCTACCAGCACTTCGAGGACCTCTGGGCCTGTCTGCTGGCCGCCTACGAAACCGAAGCCGGACGGCTCTGCGAGGAGATCGAGAGCGCCTGCAGCACCCGTACCGACGACCGCGGTAGAGGTTTGTATCGGATAGCGCAACAAACCTCTACCGCAAGGCTCGACCGGCGCGGCCGGGCGCAGACCGGCATCGCCGCCGCCCTTGGCTTCCTCGCCGCCGAGCCCGACGTCGCCCGCCTGCTCAGCGCCGAGCCACCACCGCAGATCGCGCCGCTCGCCGCGGCCCGCCGCGACCTAGTCGAGCGCCTCGGGGCGATGCTGCGCTCCGTGATCGCAGATCCAGATGGCGCCACGCCCCTGCCAGGCCTCGAGCGCCGCCTGGTCGGCGCGGCCCTGGCCATGGTCTCGACCCGCGCCACCGGCTGCGACCCGCAGCGCCTGCGCGCGCTCGAGCCGGAGCTGAGCGAACTTCTGCTCTCCTCGCTCTGAGCTGCCCTCGCCTATAGCTGGGTGACGATCAAACCGAGCTGGACGCCGATCAGGCCGACGAGGGCGGCAAAGATGGCCACGTTCGTCTGCATGATCGTACGCGTCAGGCCGTCGAGCCGGTCGTTGATGCGACCAAGCTCATGATCGACTTTGTCGAAGCGCTTGTCGACTTGCTCGAAGCGCTTGTCGACCGCGTCGAAGCGCCGGTCGATTGAGTCGAATCGCTCCTGCAGACGGCCGTCTGTCCAATCCATCCGGTACATGGTAGCGCCATCGTAGACAGAACGATGCGCGCGGATGGTGCGCAGAATCAAAAACTTCTGCGACTTCTCGCGCCCGGAGCAGCTACGAGCGCTTGCGCCACGAAATCGACGGCGGGACCTGTTCGCGGATCTCGGCGACGAGTCGCACGGCGATCTCTCCCGGCTCCTCATCAGGCCGCGCCTGGCCCTCCGTGGGCTCGAAGAACTGGGTCCGAATCCTTGGACGGCGGGGGAAGCCGGTCAGCTCCGACGTGCCCTCGATCGCAACACAGACCAGCTTCGCCGCGGGAACCTCGAGGGCAAGGCGGCCGACGCCGCTGCGCGCCCGCAGCACCTCGCCGCGCGAGCGGGTGCCTTCGGGAAAGACGCCGATGCAGGCGCCGGCGCGCAGCTCCTCGATCGCCCGCGACAGCGCCCCCGCGTCACCGGCCCCCCGCTCGATCGGGATCTGGCCCATGCCGTCGAGGACCGGGCTCAGGCCACGAACGTCCCAGAGCGTCGATTTCGCCAGCGCCTTGATCTGGCGGCGGCGGATCGCCGCCACGCCGACCGCCACAGGGTCCCAGTGGCTGTCGTGGTTGCCGACCACCAACGCCGGTCCGTCGGCGGGCAGCGCCTCGAGCCCCTCGACCTCGAGCCGGCCCCACGCAGAGACCACCGGCCGGCAGACGGCCATCGCGGTTCTGTACATGCGGCTCGGCTCCTTCAAGGCCCGCCGAGTTCTACTCGACCTCATCGCCCCGCGCATCGCGGCCTCCCTGCCTTACAGCTGCGTGGCGATCAGGCCCATGAAGCCAGCGATCAACGCCGCGATTGCGCCGCCGCCAATCTGAAGCAATGTCCGATTCAGGGCATCGAAGCGCTGGTTCATTTCCGTTCGCAGACCACGGATATCGTCGTCCACCTTCTTGAAACCGTTTTCCATCCGTCGTTCAACCGAATCGAAGCGTTTGTCGACCTGCTCGAAGCGCCTATCAACCTCGTCAAAGCGACGGTAGGTGTGAGCGACGAAATCGTCCATCCGCTCGTCTGTCCAAGCCATACGATCCATGATTGCAGAAGCGTAGACAGAACGATGCGCGCAAGTGGCGCGCGAAATCGAAATCTTCGCCCCAGGCTCTGTCGCAGAACTGAAACGCTCCGGCGTGGAGCCGGAAGTCCTCTGGCGCTGTAAATTGCCTAAGTGACGAAAGTCACAGCTACCGTATCCACCCGCGTTCGAGGCTAGGGAATTACGTGCCAACTGCACCCCAGAAGCCATTAGAGCTGATTCTCGCCCGCAATCTGATGTCGGCTCTCTCGACCCCTGCCTTCCTCGTCGACGAGGGCGGCCTCCTCGTCTTCTACAACGAGGCGGCGGGGTTGCTGCTCGGCAAACCGTGGGAGGAGCTCGGCGCGGTGGGGGCCGATGAGTGGGGCGCCCTCTTCGGCCCTTTCGACGAGAGCGGCGAGCCGATTCCCTACGACGAGCTGCCGCTCGTCGCCGCGGTCCGCAACGACCGCCCCGCCCACGCCAACTTCGAGATCCACTCCGTCGACGGCGCCCGCCACCAGGTCGAGGTCTCCGCCTTCCCGATCCAGACCGCGCACGGATCACGCGGCGCGATCGCGGTCCTCTGGCCCGCCACCGGCAACGGAGCCGGCTCCTAGATGAAGGCCAAGCTCTGGGGCACGCGCGGCTCGGTCCCCTCCCCAGGGCCGGAGACGATCCGCTACGGCGGCAATACCTCCTGCGTCGGCGTCACCCTCTCCGACGGCTCGCTGCTGGCGCTCGACGCCGGCACCGGCATCCGCAACCTCGGCCTCGCTCTCCCCGACGAGCCGACCCGCCTTCACATCCTCCTCACCCACCTCCACCTCGACCACATCCAGGGCCTGGTCTTCTTCGCGCCCTGCTTCCGCCCGCAGACCGAGATCGTGATCTGGGGGCCCGCCTCCCCCGAGGCCTCTCTGCGCGACCGCATCGCCCGCTACATCTCGGCGCCGCTCTCGCCGGTCGAGGTGCGCGAGCTGCCCTGCGACGTCTCCTTCCGCCACACCCCCGAGACCGAGTGGGAGATCGGCCCGGCGCGAATCCGCGCCGCCTCGGTCTCCCACCGCGGGCCGACGCTCGGCTACCGGATCGACGACGGCCCCGACTCGCTCGCCTACATCCCCGACCACGAGCCCGCGCTCGGCGCCGATCTCGAGGCGCTCGAGCAGGAGTGGATCTCGGGCTTTGGCCTCGCCCACGACGCCTCGCTGTTGATCCACGACGGCCAGTACGCCGACACTGAGTACCCCAACCACCTCGGCTGGGGCCACTCCTCCCTCTCCGACGCTCTCTGCTTCGCCCGCCGCACGGGTGCCGAGCGCACGGTCCTCTTCCACCACGATCCGTTGCACTCCGACGAGCAGCTCGACCGGCTGGGAGCACAGGCTTGCGAGCGCTGGGTGGCGGATGGGGGCGACCCGGCGATGGTCGAGCTGGCCGTCGAGGGGGCTGAGTTGGACGTGCGGGCGCTGGCCGCGAGCCCCGCCGTCACGGGCTGAGAAGCACCCTCCGCGCGGGCAGACCCAATATCTCGCAATACATCTGTCCCGTTTCGGTACGAATAGAGTGCTTTTCTTGTTTGGTCCGTTACCCTGCTGCGTGGGATGATGCCCTCCACCCGTCGGATCGACTCCAAGGCGGAGCGCTCGGCCCTGGTCCGGGGCGCCCTCTCGGTTGCCCGCCAGGCCCATGCCGGCCAGTTCCGCCAGACCGGTTGCGATGAGATCGCCTTCATCGAGCACCTGCTCGCGGTCGCCGAGCTGCTGGCGGAGAACGACTACCCCGACGAGGTGATCGCCGCCGGCCTCCTGCACGATGTGGTCGAGCACGCCGACGTTGAGCCGGACTCGCTGCGGGAGCGATTCGGCGACGAAGTCGTGGTGATGGTCGAAGCGCTGACCGAAGACGCCACGATCGCCAAGTACGAGGAGCGCAAGCGCGAGCACCGGGAGCGGGTCGCGGCAACCGGCCCGCAGGCGCAGGCGGTCTTCGCCGCTGACAAGGCGGCGAACGTCGCCGTCCTGCGCGAGGCTTACGCGATCCTCGGCGAGCACGTCGACGAGGATTTGCCGGTATCGCTCGACGTCAAGATCCTGATCTGGGAGTTCGACCTGGAAATGCTCTTCGCGCACTCGTCCGGCGTCGCCCTGGTCGACCACTTCGCCGACGAGATGGTTGGGCTCTGGGGCCAGCGCGCGGAGGGCGAGGAGACGACCCTATGCTGAGCGCTCCGATTCCAGCTGGCTGACGCTGGCCCGCCGCCGCAGCGGCAAGGCGCCCCAGAACACAGCGAACATCGCCGCCGCCGCGAGGCTGAACGCGACCGTGGCGGCGCGGCCGAAGAGAACGTCGGTGATCAGCATGATCGCACCGGTCATCGCCAGCGCCAGGAAGACCATGCCGGCGATCGTCAAGCGGTTCGAGACGAGCACCAGCTCCTCCTTCTTTCCCTGGCGGAAGTTCAGCCGGTGGTATGCCGTCGGCGAGATCAGCAGCGCCGCCGAAATTGCCGTACAGAGCAGGGTCGCGAAGTAGACCCGCTCCTGGAACGGGGTGATTTCGCCGAAGTTCTGCTGGAACGGGACCGCAAGTAGGAAGGCGAAGAGGACCTGCACGCCCGGCAACGCCACCCGCAGCTCCTGCAGTAGCTCCGCCAGGTTGCGGTCGAGGCGCTCACCCTCGCTCTCCTCTCTGCCCGAAGGCCGATCCCGTCGGTCCGACATCGCCTCCTCTCTACCCAGATGCCGGGAAGAAATGCGAACGCGCCGTAGGATGCGCGCCGATGGGCCGCCTCGCCATCATCCTCGGCAGCAGCGCCACCGGGCCGGCCGGCGGCGAGGTCACGGCGGCGGCGCAGCGCCGCGAAGCGGTCGTTCTGCAGCGCCACGGCTCAGCCGAGGCCTACGTCCTCCCCCACCGGATCGACCACGTCGCCAACTTGCGCTCGTTGGTCGCCGCGGGGTGCGACCGGGTGCTGGCGATCTGCTCAGTCGGCTCGCTCGACCCCGAGCTCGGGGTCGGCAGCTTCGTCTGCCCGCACGACTTCATCGCCCTGCAGGTCACGGTCACCAGCTTCGACGACGCCCGCGGGCACGCAACGCCGGGGTTCGACCCAGCCTGGCGAGAGAGGGTCCTCGCCGGCTGGCGCGAGAGCGGTGCCGGAGATCTGCGCGACGGCGGCGTCTACTGGCAGACCAACGGACCGCGCTTCGAGACGCCGGCCGAGATCGGCTCGATTGCCGCCCACGCCGATCTGGTCGGAATGACGCTGGCCTCGGAGTGCATCGTCGCCGGCGAGCTGGGGCTGCGTTATGCGGCTGTCTGCGTCGTCGACAACCTGGCCAGCGGGGTGGCAGCCGAGCCCCTGACCCCGGCCGAAGTCGAACGCCACCGCGAGGCCAACGCGATCAACCTCAGCGCCGCCCTCGACACCGTCCTCTCGCTGCTGACCGGACGTGCCTCGACTTAGAGGTCACTATGGGTACTCAAGTCGAGGCACGTCCACTGGCGGTGACGAACGCCACTTTCAACGGCGAGCGCGTCGCGCTGCGCTGCGCGGACGGGGTGATCGTGGCGATCGGTGCCGACATCGCACCCGAACCCGGCGACGAGACGATCGACGCGGGCGGGATGCCGCTCGTCTCCGCTCTGGTCAACGGCCACACCCACGCCGCGATGACGCTGTTCCGCGGCTACGGCGGCGACCTGCCGTTGATGCGCTGGCTGCAGGAGAAGATCTGGCCGGTCGAGGCAAAGCTCGACGCCGAGGACGTCTACTGGGGCACGCGCCTGGCCTGCGTCGAGATGATCCGCACCGGCACCGCTCGCTTCTGGGACATGTACTGGCAGCCGCAGGCGACGGCGCGGGCGGTCGAGGACGCCGGGTTGCGGGCGACGATCGGCGGGCCGCTGATCGACGCCAACGGCGGCACCGCGGAGATGCAGACGCAGGTGGCCGAGGACCTGGATGCGCTGGCCGAGCGCGGCCCGGCGATCGGCGCCGCCCTCGCTCCACACTCGATCTACGCCGTCAGCGAAGAGCTACTGCGCTGGGCCGGCGAGCAGGCGAGCGAGCGGGGTATCGCCTTCCACATCCACCTCTCCGAGACCGAGGCGGAGGTGCACGATTGCGTCGAGGCGCACAGCATGCGACCCGCCTTCTACCTCGACCGCCTCGGCCTGCTCGGCGAGCGCACGGTGCTGGCCCACGGTGTCTGGCTCGACGAGGTGGAGCTGGAGCTGATCGCGGCGCGGGGCGCGACCGTCGTCAGCAACCCGGTCGCCAACATGAAGCTCGCGGTGGGCGGCGTCTTCCCCTACCCGGCGGCGCGCCGCGCCGGGGTCGCGGTCGGCCTCGGCACCGACGGCGCCGGCTCCAACGACTCGCTCGACCTTCTCGCCGACCTCAAGGCCTTCGCCCTGGCGCAGCGCCACGCGAGCGGCGACCCGACGGTGCTGCCCGCCGCCGAGGCATTCGAGGTCGCGACTGGAGCTCGCGCGCCGTTGCTGAGCGGCGGTGCGGAGTCCCTCCTCCCCGGCGCCCCCGCCGACTTCCTGCTGCTGCGCCGCCACTCCCCCGAGCTCGGCCTCGGCGACCTCGCCTCCGACCTCGTCTATGCGGCAAACGGCTCGGTGGTCGACACCACCGTCGTCGCCGGCCGCATGCTGATGCGCGGTGGCGAGGTCGAGGGCACGGACGAGATCGTTGCCCGTGCGGCCGAGCGAGCGCGCCGGCTCGGCATCGGCTGAGCCGGCGGAAGACCGCCGCGTACCGAAGGTGGAAGACGAGCGTCGCCGGGGTATAGGCTCGCTTCAAGTGCCCGACCCCCAGGTCACTGACGGAGTCTCGTCCGCCGATGCGTCGGCAGTCCGCTACGAGGATGCGACCAAGCGCTACGGCGACAGCGACGAAATCGCGGTCGACCACCTCAACCTCGAGATACCGGCCGGTGAGGTCTGCGTTCTGGTGGGGCCCTCAGGCTGCGGCAAGACGACGGCGATGCGGCTGGTCAACCGCACGGTCGAGCTGACCGAGGGCGACGTGCTGATCGGCGGCGAGTCGGTGCGAGACCGGGACCCCGCCAGGCTGCGGCGCGAGATCGGCTACGTGATCCAGCAAATCGGCCTCTTCCCCCACCGCACGATCGCCGAGAACATCGGCGCCGTGCCGCAGCTGCTGGGCTGGAAGAAGGATCGGATCAGGGCGCGCACGGCCGAGCTGCTCGAGCTGATCGGCCTCGACCCCGAGCTCGGCGAGCGCTACCCGGCGCAGCTCTCCGGTGGCCAGCAGCAGCGCGTCGGCGTGGCGCGGGCGCTCGCCGCCGACCCGCTGGTGATGCTGATGGACGAGCCCTTCGGCGCGATCGACCCGATCAACCGCGAGCGCCTGCAGAACGAGTTTTTGAGACTGCAGGCGGAGATCCGCAAGACCGTCCTCTTCGTCACCCACGACATCGACGAGGCGATCAAGATGGGCGACCGGATCGCGGTGATGCGCAAGGGCGGCAAGGTTGCCCAGTACGCGACGCCGGCCGAGCTGTTGATGGCGCCCGCCGATGAGTTCGTCGAGGACTTCGTCGGCGCCGATCGCGCCCTGAAGCGACTGGCGCTGATGCGCGTCTCCGACATCGACCTCTGGGAGGCGCCGCTCGCCTACGTCGGCCAGGCGACCAGCGAGGTGCGGGCGAAGTTGCAGGGCGCCGAGGTCCCCTACCCGCTGCTGGTCGACTCCGAGCGACGACCGCGGGGCTGGCTCTCCGAGCGCGACCTCGCCGCCGAGACCGTGCCCGCTCAGCCCGACTCGCCGCTGGGCCCGCTGCTCGATCGCGACGACGTAATGCGCGACGCGCTCGCCGACCTGCTCCAAGGCGAGGCGCAGTACGCCGCGGTCACCGATCACGAAGGGCGGATCGACGGCGTGCTCTCGGTCGAGATCATCTCCGAGTTCCTCGCCTCACCCGACGCGAGGGTCGAGGAGCACGGTGCCGTGGAGCGACCGCATGATTAGCGCGACGCTGGCAGCGCCTCTGGCGGCCGTGGGGGAAGTCGGCGAAGACTTCTTCAAGGAACGCACCTCGGACACGCTTCCCTGCCAGGCTCAGGAGGGCAAGCTTTTCTGCTTCGAGTGGGCGAGGGACAACATCGGCGAGTACATGACGCCTGCCGTCCAGCACGTCGAACTGGTCGCGATCTCGGTCGTCGTGGGCTTCGCGGTCGCCTTTGCCCTCGCCCTCCTGGCCCATCGGCGGCGGTGGCTGCAGCCACCACTGCTGGCCGCGACTGGCGTCCTCTACACGATCCCCAGCGTCGCCTTCTTCTTCCTCTTGCTGCCGATCACCGGCCGCGGTCGCGACACCGCGATCATCGCTCTCGCTGCCTACACCCTGCAGATCATCTACCGCAACGCAATCGTCGGCCTCGCCAACGTCCCCGCGTCGGTCAAGGACGCCGCGCGTGGCATGGGGCTGACCGACAGACAGATCCTCTGGCGGATTGAGCTGCCGCTGGCGACGCCCGAGATTGTCGCCGGGCTGCGGATCGCGACGGTGAGCACGGTTGCGCTGGCGACGCTTGCGGTCTTCATCGGCGGCGGTGGTCTCGGCGACAAGATCTTCCTCGAAGGGAACCTCACCTTCCTCACTGGAATCATCATCGCCGGCAGCCTGGCGATCTTGATCGCGATCGTCTTCGACGCGATTCTCTTCGCGATCCAACGCCTGGCGACTCCGTGGCGGCGGGTAGCAACGGCATGAGCGTGCTTGCCCTCCCCCAGCCTGTGCTCGCCTCCTTGGAGGGTGCGGTGGAATTCATCTTCACCCCGCAGAGCTCGAACGTGACTGGCGGCAGGAAGGTCGGCGGCATCGATCAGGTGATCGAACTGACCCTTACCCAGCTCGAAGTGACGCTGCTGGCTCTTGCCCTGTCGCTACTCGTTGCACTGCCGGTCGGCCTCTACTTAGGGCATCGCGGCACCGGCGAACTGCTGGCGATCGGTATCGGCAACGCCGGCCGTGCAATCCCCGAGCTGGCCCTGATCGCCTTCATGGCGGCGGCGATCGGCGTCGGCTTGCTCAACGTCACGATCGCCCTCGCGATCCTCGGCATCCCACCGATCCTCACCAACACCTTTGTCGGCATCCGGCAGGTCGACCGCGGCACCGTCGACGCCGCCCGCGGCATGGGGATGAGCGAGTTCGAAGTGCTACGCAAGGTCGAGCTGCCGCTGGCCATTCCCATTTTGATGACCGGTGTCCGCACGGCGACGATCAACATTGTCGCCACCGCGACGATCGCCCCACTCGCCGGCGTGCTCACCCTCGGCGACTTCATCATCAACGAAAACGTCTATGGCGAGAACGGGGTCCTGGCCGGGGCGATCCTCGTCGCCCTGCTCGCCCTGACGCTCGAGCTCGCGCTCGCCGGCCTGCAACGTCTGCTCACTTCGAGAGGCTTGAAGCTGAGCCCCGCCTGACCCTTACCGAGTTGACCGCAGTCAATCGACAAGAGAGGAACCACCAGTGAGAACCACGTCCAACCGTGCGCGCGCCACCATCGCGGTACTGCTCGCGCTCTTCCTCAGCCTCGGCGTCGCCGCCTGCGGCTCCGACGACGATGACGGCGGCACCACCAGTGAAGGTGGCGGCGCGATCGTCTCAAACCCCGACAACGGCAAAGTCACCCTTACCGTCGGCTCGAAGAACTTCACCGAACAGATCGTGCTCGGCGAGATCTACGCGCAGGCGCTGGAAGCAGCCGGATACAAAGTCAAGAAAGACCTGAACCTCGGCTCCGAAACGGTGGCTCTCAAAAACGTCAAAGCCGGTCAGATCTCCGGCTACCCCGAGTACGTCAGCACCGCGCTGACCTCCTTCTTCGAAGTCGAACCGGAGGAAGTGCCCGCGGACGCGACCGAAGCCTACGAAGAGGCGAAAGCGGACTTCGAAAAAGAAGGCCTCACCGCCTTCCCGCCGACCCCGTTCGCAAGCGCCAACGCGGTCGGCACGCTGAAAAAAACGGCCGAAGAACGCGACCTGAAAACGGTCTCCGACCTCGAAGGCCAGTCGGAGGAAATGACTCTCTACGGCTCACCCGAGTGCCGCCAGCGGATCGACTGCCTGGCCGGACTCGAAGACCTGTACGGACTCAAATTCAAGAAATTCGTCCCGGTCGACATCGGCCTCCGCTACACCGTGCTCGACAAGGGCCAGGCCGATCTATCGATCCTCTTCACCACCGACCCGCAGCTCTCGGCGCAGGCGGACAAGTACGTGATCCTCGAAGACGACAAAGAAGTCTTCCCCGCCGGCAACGTGATCTGGGTGACGACCCCGGAGGTCGTCGAAGAAGCCGGCCCCGACTACGAAGAGACGATCACGCAGGTGCAGGAAGGCCTGACGCTGAAAGTGATGCAGGAGCTCGGCGCCCGGGTCGAACTCGAAAAAGAACCGGCCGCCAAAGTCGCCGCCGAATACCTCGAATCGGCCGGCTACACCGGCTGAGCAACGGCTTCGCTCTCCCTCGCCCGGGCGCTGATCCGGGCGAGGGAGACGTGGGCGGCCCAGGCGGCGGCGAGTCCGGCGACCGCTGCAAGTAAGAGCGCCACGCGCGGGTCGTAGGCCTGCGAGAGCCAGCCAGCGAGCGGGCCGCCGATCGAGGTCGAGCCAAGGAAGACGACCGAGTAGAGCGCCATCACCCTGCCGCGCATTGCCGGCTCGACCACCAGTTGCAGGGTCGAGTTGATGCTCGCGGCGAAGGTGACCGAGGCAGCACCGAGCAGGGCGAGCATCGCCACCTCGAGCGCCAGCGTCGGCATTGCCGCGGCGAACAGCGCGGTGACGCCGAAGGCCAGCGCAGCGGTGGCAATCAGGCGCGGGCCGGTGCGCCCGCGGGCGCCGGTGACCAAGGCGCCGGCAACCGAGCCAACCCCCATCGCCGAGACCAGCACGGCGTAGACCCCGGCGCCGCCATCGAAGCTGAAGCGGGCGAGCAGCGGCAGCACCACCTGGAAGTTGAAGCCGAAGGTCCCGACCAGGGCCATCAGCGCCAGCGGCACGGCAAGGGCCGGCGTGCAGCGCACGTAGCGCAGGCCGGCTCCGATCGCGCCAGGCTCGCGGCCGGCGACCGGTGCCGATCGCAGCAGCGCCGGCTCCATCCGCCACAGCGCCACGATCATCACGGCGAAGGTCAGCGCGTTGACGGCGAAGCAGTGACCGACGCCGACGGCTGCGATCAGCAGCCCGGCGATCGCCGGGCCGACGATGCGCGCCGACTGGACAATGACGCTGTTGAGGCTGACCGCGTTGACGACCCGGTCGGCGCCGACCATCTCGATCACGAAGCTCTGCCGGGTCGGGTTGTCGACCGCGTTGACCGCTCCCATCGTGAAGACGGCGAGGTAGACCATCCAGGGCACTACGACGCCGGACACGGTCACAGCGAAGAGTGCGAGCGCGGGCAGAGCCATCAGCGCCTGGGTCACCATCAGCAGCGACCGCTTCGGGAAGCGGTCGGCGAGCAGCCCGCCCCAGGCGCCGAAGAGGAGCATCGGCAAGAACTGCAGGGCGGTGGTCAAGCCGACTGCGACGCCGCTGCCGGTCAGCTCGAGGATCAACCAGAGGGCGGCGACCGTCTGCATCCAGTTGCCGGACAGCGAGACGACCTGGCCAACGAAGTAACGGCGGTAGTTGAGGACGGAGAGGGAGTGGAAGCTGCGCCGTACCGCCGCGCTCACCGGGCACCCGCGCCCTTCTGCGGGCGCTCCTCCTCGAGGATTTGCTCGAGCACCGCCGCGGCGCGGTCGAGCGTCTCCAGGTCATCGGCGGGGAGGTCGCGCATGCGGCGCGCCAGGTAGGCGTTCTTGCGCCCGCGCAGGCGGTGCAGCCGGTCGCGTCCCGCAGCGGTGATGCTGACCAGGGCGCTGCGCCCGTCCTCTGGGTCGGGCGCCCGGTCAACCAGGCCGGCCTCACAGAGCACGCGCAGCGTCCGCGTCGCCGTCGGTCTTTTCACCCGCTCGATCTCGGCGAGCTCGCTCGGGGTGAGCGGTCCGTGCCGCTCGACCGTCGCCAGCGCCGCCGCCGAGGTAGGCGTCAGCTCGCCCACGGCCCCGGCCGCCTCCTGGCGCAGGCGCCGCGCCATCCGCACGATCGCCATACGCAATCTCGCGGCGGAGTCGATCAGCGCGGCATCTGCATTCGCCTGAGTCATTAGCTTCGATAATTAGTTTAGCAAACTATCCTCCATCGCTTCCGCTGTGATTTATGCATCTATAGGAGGCATAAATCACAGCGGAACGGGTTAGGGGTGGTGTAGGCAACTGGTCGCGGGTGTCGAAGTAGGCGCGGATGAGCGCTCAGGTAGCCGAGGAGCCCGTTCGCTACGCGCCGGGGATGGACGCGCGCAGCACGCGCGTGGCCGAAGTCCTCAACACGCCGATGCTGATCGCGGCGGCCTTGACCCTGCCGATGGTCGCGATCACCGAGTCGCAGCCGGGAGGCTGGTTGGAGGACGTGGCGGCCGTCCTCAACTGGGTCACCTGGCTCGCCTTCGCGATCGAGCTGGTCGTAATGCTGACGGTCGTTCCCGACCGGCGCAAATGGCTGCGCCACCATCAGCTCAGCCTGGTCATCGTCTTCCTCACCCCGCCTGTCCTCCCCGCCGGCCTGCAGGGCCTGCGCGTGCTGCGCCTGCTGCGGCTCTTGCGCTTGCTGCGGCTGGCGCAGCTCTCGCGCGAGGTCTTCTCGCTGGAGGGCCTGCGCTACGCGATGCTGCTCGCGGTGCTGACCGCGATCGGCGGCGGGGCGCTGTTCGAGGCCTTCGAGAAGCAGAGCCAGCAGCTCGACACCTGGGACGGGATCTACTGGGCGGTGACGACGATGACCACCCTCGGCTCCGACATCTACCCCACCACGACCGGAGGCGAGATCATCTCCACCGTCATCCTCATCGTCGGCATCGGCTTCGTCGCCCTGCTCACCGGCTCCTTCGCCCAGCGCTTCCTCGGACCGGAAATCGCCGAGGTCGAGGCGGAGCTGGAGGCGGAGCAGCTCTCGGCCGAGGCGGTGGCGCTGCGCGAGCTGCACAACGTGCGCGAGCAACTGGAGGCGCTGGAGATCGCGGTCGAGCGAATGGTCGACCAGCGCGCGCCGCGCTAGAACGTGCCGGTGCGTAGAGGTCCATATGGACCTCTACGCACCGGCACGTCCCCTCAGTCCTCCTCGGCGCGGGCCTCGGCGATCTGCCGCTCCAGCTCGGCCATCACGTCGGGGTCGCGCAGGGTCGTGACGTCGCCCAGCGCCCGGCCCTCGGCGATGTCGCGCAGCAGCCGGCGCATGATCTTGCCGGAACGGGTCTTGGGCAGGTCATCGGCCCAGATCACCCGCTTCGGCCGGGCGAATTTGCCGATCCGCTCGGCGACCGTGGCGCGGATCTCCTCGACCAGCTCCTCGCTCGGCTCGGTGCCCTCCTGCAGGGTGACGAAGGCGCAGATCGCCTGCCCGGTCTGCTCGTCGGACTGCCCGATCACCGCCGCCTCGGCGACCTTCTCGTGGGCGACGATCGCCGACTCGACCTCGGCGGTCGATAGCCGGTGGCCGGAGACGTTGACGACGTCGTCGATGCGACCGATCACCCAGTAGTAGCCGTCCGCATCCCGGCGGGCAGCATCGCCGACCAAATAGGTCTCCCTGCCGAAGCGGGAGAAGTAGGTCTCGATGAAGCGGTCCTCCTCCTTGTAGAGGGTGCGCAGCATCGAGGGCCACGGCCGGGTCAGGACCAGCAACCCCTGCCCGTTCTCGATCGGCTCGCTCCCGCCCTCAGAGACCACCTCGGCGCCGACCCCGGGAAACGGCGTCGTCGCGGAGCCGGGCTTGGTCGCGGTGATCCCCGGTAACGGCGTGATCATGATCGCGCCGGTCTCCGTCTGCCACCAGGTGTCGACGATCGGACAGCGTTCGCCGCCAATCACCTTGTGGTACCAGAGCCAGGCCTTGGGGTTGATCGGCTCGCCGACCGAGCCGAGCAGGCGCAGCGAGGAGAGGTCGTGTTCGGCCGGGATCTCGGCGCCCCACTTGATGAAGGTGCGGATCGCGGTCGGCGCCGCGTAGAGGATCGTCGCCTTATAGCGCGCGATCGTCTCCCACCAGACGCCCTTGTGCGGGTAGTCGGGGGCGCCCTCCCACATCACGCTGGTGACGCCGTTGGAGAGCGGGCCGTAGACGATGTAGGAGTGGCCGGTGACCCAGCCGACGTCGGCCGCGCACCAGTAGACGTCGGACTCCGGCTTGATGTCGAAGACATAGCGGTGGGTCGCGGTGACGCCGGTCATGTAGCCGCCGGTGGTGTGCAGGATGCCCTTTGGCTTGGCAGTAGAGCCCGAGGTGTAGAGGATGTAGAGCGGGTGCTCGGCGTCGAGCGGCTCGGGTGGGCACTCCGGGTCGGCGGCCTCCAACAACTCGTCGTAGAAGTGGTCGCGCCCCTCGCGCATCGGGCACTCGATGCCGGTGTGGCGGACGACGACGATCGTCTCCAGCGAGGCGAGGTCGCCCATCTGCTCGTCCACCTGCGCCTTGATCGGCGCGGTCGTTCCCTTGCGGCGGGCGCCGTCGACGGTGACCAGCGCCTTCGCCTCGGAGAACTCCATCCGCTCCCGCACTGACTCCGGCGAGAAGCCGCCGAAGACGACGTTGTGGGGCGCGCCGATGCGGGCGCAGGCGAGCATCGCGACGACGACCTCGGGGATCATTGGCAAGTAGATCCCGACCACGTCGCCCTTGCCGATGCCGAGGTCCTTGAGCGCGTTGGCGAAGCGCTGCACATCGGCCAGCAGCCCGGCGTAGGTGACGTCGCGCTCCTCGCCCTCCTCCCCACGCCAGTGGTAGGCGACGCGATCGCCGAGGCCGGCGGCGACGTGGCGGTCGAGGCAGTTCGCCGAGGCGTTCAGCTTGCCGTCGCCAAACCACTTGTAGAAGGGCGGGTTGGAATCGTCGAGGCCTTGGCTCGGCGTCTCGACCCAGTCGAGCAGCTCGGTCGCCTGCCGCATCCACCAGGCCTCGGGATCGGCGGCAGCCTCCTCGTAGACGGCGGGATCGGCGAGGAGCGCCTGCTCGCGGAACTCCGCCGGCGGCTCGAAGCGCTCGACCTCGAGCAGCTCGCTCAGCTCCCCCTCCAGCGACGTTTCCTCTTCGACTCCCATTGCGCTCCTTTCGCGGCCGCTACCCTGGGCGGGAACGCTACCCCTTCAACGATCCACAGCAAACCCGGGCCGCCTAAATGCTCTTCCGACAGATCATCAACGAGGACCTCGGCTGCGCCTCCTATCTGGTCGGCGACCCGGCGGCCGGAGTTGCCGCGGTGGTCGATCCGCAGTGGGACATCGACCCCTACGTCAACCTCGCCCGCCTGCACGGGGTGCGGATCGAGCACGTGCTGGAGACCCACAACCACGCCGATCACGTCTCCGGCCACGGCCGGCTGGCCCGCGCCAGCGGGGCGACAATCCACGTCAACGGGCTGGCCGACGCCGAGTACGAGCACGAACCGCTCGCCGACGGCTGGATACTGGAACTTGGCGAGTCGGTCTCGATCGAGGCCATCCACACCCCCGGCCACCGGCCCGAGCACACCTCGTTTCTGCTCCGCGACGCCGAGCGCGGCGGCGACCCGGTCGCGGTGCTGAGCGGCGACTCGCTCTTCGTCGGTGACGTCGCCCGGCCCGACCTGGCGGTAGAACCACGAGAGGGCGCCGCCGGCATCTTCCGCTCCCTGCACGAGCGCCTGCTCGCCCTGCCCGACGAGGTCGAGGTCTGGCCCGGCCACCTCGGCGGCTCGCTCTGCGGCAGCTCGGGTATTGACCTCAAGACCTCCTCGACGATCGGCTTCGAGCGCCGCCACAACCGCGCGCTTGCCTTCGCCGACGAAGGCGAGTTCGTCGAGCACGCGGTTGCGAGCCTGGGCGAGCGCCCGCCCAACGTCGAGCACATCGTCGCCCTCAACCGCGGGCCGCTGATCGAGTCGATCGGCTCGCCCGCCAGGCTGACGCCGAGGCGACTCGAGGCGGCGATCGCCGCGGGGGCCTTGGCCGTCGACTCGCGCACCAACGAGCAATTCGACGAGGCCCACATCCCCGGAGCGATCAGCGCCTCCGCCTACGACACCGGGTTCGCGACCAAGGTCGCCCAGGTCGTCCCGCCCGAGGGCGAGGTGGTCGTCATCGCCGCCTCCGATGGCAACGAGCTGGAAGCGGCGGAGCTGCTGGCCGCGGTCGGGCTGAAGGTGCGCGGTTTCCTCGGCGGCGGCATGAGCGCCTGGCGGGCGGAGGAGCGTCCGGTGGCGCGAATCGAGCCGATCGGGCCCGAGCGGCTCGCGGAATTGCTGGGAGGTGAGGACCCGCCGCTGCTCCTCGACGTGCGCGGCGCCGGCGAGTATGCCGATGGCCACATTGCCGGCTCGCTGCACGTTCCCTATGGCGAGCTGATGAGGCGGCTGGACGAGCTGCCGCGAGACAAGGTCCTCGCGACGATTTGCAAGGGCGGCAAACGCAGCGGCCTCGCGGCGTCGGTACTGCAGCGGGAGGGGTTCGAGGTCATCCATGTCGCGCGGGGTGGGGTTGGGACGTGGGCCACGGAAGGTCGCCCGGTTGAGAGTGGCGCGGTCCCCGCGTAGGGCTCAAGCGGGGCGCGTGCGCTGAGATGGGCGGAGCGCCGAGGCGATCGCCTCGGCCAGCGTCGGCGACTCGGTTGGCTGCAGAGAGCTGATGGTTACTCGAATAGCCGGTTCTGCTTGGAGGCGGAACGGGGCTCCTGGCGTTACCGCCCAGCCCTCCGACTGAAGGGCTTGGACGATGGAGGTCTCGTCGGGGACTGGGATCCAGACGTTTAGGCCCGTCGGCGCCTCGACCTCGATGCTGTACTCGGCCAAGGCGGTGACGAACGCCTCGCGGCGCTTGGTGTAGGTCTCGGCGGCCCGCTCTAGCTCACGAGCGACCCTCTTGTCTTCCCAAAGCTCCGCCGCGGTGCGCTGGAGTAGGTGGCTTACCCAGCCTGGGCCGACAGCCTGGCGGCCACGCACACGGCCGATCGTCTCGGGGTCGCCGGCTAGGACCGCCAGGCGCAGGTCCGGTCCGAGTGACTTGGCTAGGGAGCGGGCCGCCGCCCAGCGGCGCCGGCCAGCGGTTAGGGTCAGTCGCGGAGCGCCGGCGATCGGGCCGAGGTGGTCGTCCTCGAGGACCATCGCCTCGGACTCGCGATCTAGGACGCGCTGCAGTGCCGCCGCTCGCTCCTCGTCTAGCGAAGCGCCGGTTGGGTTCTGCCCGCGTGGGTTGAGGACGACCGCGGCGACGCCCTGCTCGAGTGCCTCCCCGAGCGCCGCCGGGATCATCCCCCGGGCATCGATCGCCACCGGTCGCGGGGCAAGACCAAGCGCGCGCAGGAGATGGAAGACCCCGGCGAAGCCGGGGTCTTCCACGGCGACCACGTCGCCCGGGCGAAGCTGTGCCACCAGCGCCCGCTCGATCCCGTCGAGGGCGCCGCTGACGACGGCCATCTCGTCCGCCGCAATCCCGGCTCGCCCGAGCTCGGCATTCGCCAGCTCGAGCAGCTTGGGGTCGGCCGAGTCGCCGCCGTAGAGCTGGCGAGGAGGGTCGATGCGTCGTAGAACCGGCGTCAGATCGGGCAGCAGATCGGGGTCGGGGTTGCCGCTGGCCAGATCGCGCGCCCCCTCGGGAACCGACGCCCCCAGCAGGGACGCGCCGAGCGGTGGGCGCCAGCTCACCTGCGCACCGCTGCGCGACCGCGTCACGACAAGACCCCGTGCCCGCAAGCTCTTGAAGGCGGCGGCGACGGTGGTCGGGCTGACGCCGAGCTCGCTGGCGAGGGCACGAACGGCGGGCAACGCCTCGCCGGGCCGCAACTCGCCCGAGACGACTCCCCGCTCGATGCTGGCGGCGATTTCCCCGGCGCCCTCGCCCAAGATTCGATACTGTGTCAGCTCAGAAGATATATTTGTACTGTAACAGATATCAAGGAAGGGGCGAGTGGCGACAAGATCAGGGGCCCGCACGCCCGCGAGGTCGCGGACGAGGGTCACGAGAATGCCCAAGCGCGCGGTCTACGAGCGCGAGCAGATCGAGTCGATCCTCGACGAGGCGCCGATCTGCCACGTCGGCACGGTCGGCGACGCCGGGTACCCGGTGGTGATCCCCACGCTCCACGCCCGGGCAGGCGACTCGCTCTACCTCCACGGCTCCGCGGCGAGCCCGACCCTGCGCCGAGCCGGGCGGGCCGAGATCTGCGTCACCGCGACCCTGCTCGACGGCCTGGTTCTGGCCCGCTCTGCCGTCCACCACTCGGTCAACTACCGCTCGGTCGTCGTCTTCGGCCAGGCCGAGGCGGTCGAGTCAGAAGACGAGAAATGCCAGGCGCTCGAGGCGTTCACCGAGAAACTCATACCCGGCCGCTGGGACGACGCCCGGCTGCCGACCGCCCAGGAGCTGAAGGCGACGGCCGTCGTCCGCCTGCCGCTCGACGAGGCCTCGGCCAAGGTCCGCAGCGGCGGCCCGCTCGACGATGAAGAGGACTACGAGCTGCCGGTCTGGGCCGGAACGGTCCCCCTACGCCTGACCGCGGGCGACCCCCTGGCCGACGAGCGCCTCATGCCGGGCGTCGAGTGCCCCGACTACGTTCGGGATCTAGTCCGCGCCCGAGCCTAGGCAGACGTGCCGGTGCATAGAGGTCCATATGGACCTCTATGCACCGGCACGTCTAGTAGCCCGGTGGATGCCGGGCGATGAAGCCTTCCGGTGAGTTGACCGGTTCGGGGTGCCAGCGGGGGCCGGCGCCGCCGGAGGTGTCGAAGGCCAGCCCGGCGATGATCATCCAGGCGTGACCGGAGTTGGCGTAGACCGTGATCCACTGACCCGCGCCGGCTTCGCCCCAGGTGGACAGGCCGGTCGAATCGAGCGGGCTTTCGAGGAGGCCGCCGCCATGGAGGGCATAGCTGACAGCGCCCGAGCAGTCGTAGCCCGACGATTCGAATGAGCCATGGCCACCGCCCCAGACGTAGGGAGTGGTGGCGATCGCGTTGGCGGCTTCGATCGCCGCCTGCACGGCCGGTGGCGCGCTGCTCGGCACACTCGCCTGGCTTTCGGAGATGTACTGGGCGCTCTGCCCCGGGGTGAGCGGCGCCGGGGCGGTCGCGGGAACCGAGGCTCCCGAGCTGGCCAGCTGTTCGGTGATCGTCGCCAAGTTGTCGCTCAGCGCGGATTCGCGCGACTGCAGCGCTTCGAGCTGCTCCTGGCGCTCGGCCTGGGCCGCCTTCAGCTCGGCGAAGCGCGCCGCGGCCTCGGCTCGCGCTTCGTCCGCCTCTCTCTCCCTGACCGCGATCTCGTCGCGCGCCGCCTTCAGCTGACGCCGAATCTCCGCCATCCGCTCGACTGCGGCCTTGGCTTCGTCGCGGAGGCCCTTGACCCGGTCGGCGACCGAGTCGTCGTAGTCCTGGATGCGGTTGAGGTATTCGGCGCGGACGCTGGCCTGCGACCAGGTCTCCGATTCGAGCACGACGCTGATCACGTCGGGGTTACCCGCCTCATAGATCGCGACGAGCCTGTCGCGCAGCACCTCCAGCGCCCGCTGCAAGCGATCGCGGATGCGCTCCAAGCGGCGTTTCTCCGCTTCGAGCTTGGCGCTGGCGCTGTCCAGCTGCGCCTGCTTCTCTGCCAGTTCGGACTCCAGCGCGAGCTGTTCCTGCCGCAAGCGCGAGACTTCGCCGAGCATCGAGTCGATCGCCCGGTTCTGCTCGGCAATCGATGCCGCAACCGCGCTCTGGCTCTCGCGCAAGTCGCTGAGCTTGCCCTGCGTCGCGTCGAGTTTCTCGCGCAGGGTCTCGGCCGGCGCGCTCGCCACCAGGCAGAGCACGAGCAGCAGCAAGGTGGCCGGGAGCAGCAGCCACCGGGAGGTACCGGCAGGGGCGCGCATCGCGCGTCACGCTAACGAAGTCGCTATTTAATTGTTAGGAGTTGCTAATAACATGCAACTCCTGTTGCAAATCAGGCGAGCAGCTTGGCCTTCGCCTTGTCGAACTCCTCGCTCGAGAGGGCGCCCTTCTCCTTCAGCTCGTTGAGCTTGTGCAGCTCGTCCGCCGGCGAGCTGTGCGCCTGCTCGCGCACGTAGTCGTCGAAATGCTTTTTCGCCTCCGCCTGCGCCTTGATCGTGCGATCGCGCATGCCGCTGCCCCGGGCGATCAGATAGATCAGCGCCGTGAGGAAGGGGATGAAGACGAGGAACAACACCCAGGCCGCCTTCGCCCAGCCCGAAAGGGCGTGGTCACGGAAGAGGTCGGTGATGATCGTGAAAAGGATCCAGACCCAGATCACCAGGAAGAAGATCTCGAGACAGATCAGGAGCAGTTCACCGAAGCTGATGTCTGCGAGTGGCAACAAGGCGGTTCCTTTCGGCGGGGACGAGGTTAGGCGATCGTATATGGATCGTCACGCTGATCCAATCAGAGGCGCTGGGCGAAGAGAACAGCCGCGACCGCCGTCGCCAGGTTGAGGCTGGAGACGCCGGCGCGCATCGGGATGCCGAGCCGGGCATCGGCTCGCGCCAGCAGCTCGTCGCTCAGCCCGTAGCGCTCGGTGCCGAAGGCGAGGATCGCGCGCGGCGGCAGCTCGGCCAGGCGTAGGTCCTGGCCGCCGGGATCGATCGCGACAAGCGGCCGGTCGCTCGCGGGCAGCTCCGCGACCCCGACCACCGGCAGGGCGAAATGGAGGCCCGCGGCGCCGCGCAGGGCGTCGGGGTGCCAGGGGTCGTTCGGGCCGGTCGTAATCACCCCAGCGGCATCGGCGGCGGCGGCGACCCGCACGCAAGCGCCCATGTTCCCCATCGTCCGCGGGTCCTCGAGCAGGACCAGCGGCTCGGGGCGCTGCTCGACGAGCACGCTCGCGAGGTCCACCTCGGGCCGCCGCGCGATCGCGACGACACCCGTGCGCGGCGCCTGCGGCACCAGCTCGGCGATGACCTCGGCACCGACCGGGATGGTGCGCTCGACGAGCGCGGCGCCGAGGTCCGGCGCCAGCTCATCGGCAAGCTCCCGCAGCTGTTCGGGATCGGAAGCGACCGCCTCTTCCACCTCAGCGCCAAAGCGCAGCGCGTGCTTGAAGGCGTGGAACCCCTCCAGCACAGCGAGGCCGCGATCGCGCCGCGCGCTGCGGAAGCGTCGGATCAGCGCCTGCTCGTCGGCCTCGCTCACCGGCGCATCATGACCCGATCCGGCGTGCCGGCTCACCCAGCGGCGACGCCGCCGGCCGACACCCCACCGCCGGGCGATGCCGGGGCGGGTGCGGGCGCCGGGGCGGGTGCAGCTTCGGGGGCGGGCTCGGCTTCCGGCGCAGCCTCGCCGCCTTCGGAATCCTCGTCGCCACCGTCCTCTTTCTCAGAGGGCTCCTCGCCTTCCGTTTCTTCTCCTTCGAATTCTTCTTCGCCTTCGCCGTAGGAGCCGGCCGAGCCGGTCGTCTGATCGCTGTCGAAGCCCTCCAGCTCTGGCATGCCGGCCGGAACCTCGAATTCGGCGCATTCGCTGTTCGCCGCTTCCATGAAGGAGCGCCAGATCGGCCCGGCGGTCGGACCGCCGTATCCGGTCGCTTCGCGCGAGGCCGGGTGGCCGACCCAGACCGCGGTCGAGTAGAGCGGCGTGTAGCCAGCGAACCAGGCGTCCGAGAGCTCCTCAGAGGTGCCGGTCTTGCCGGCCGCCTGGCAGCCGATCGAGGTGTAGCCGGCGCCGGTTCCCTGCGTGATCACGCCTTCGAGCAGCCGCGTGACTTCATACGCCTCGCCCTCGCTCAGCACCCGCTCGCCGGCATCTGGATCGGGTTCGTCGACTTCGCCGCTGGGGAACTCGACCCGAGCGAGCGCGGTCGGCTCGTGGTGAATCCCACCGCTGGCCAGCGTTGCATAGCCGCTCGCCATTTCCAGCGGCGTGACGCCGACGGCGAGCCCGCCGAGCGCCTCGGCCGGGACCGATTCCAGCGGCGCTTCGATCCCCATCTGGCGCGCCATCTGGGTCACGTTCTCGGGCCCGACGTCGAGGTCGAGCTGGGCGAAGACGACGTTGGTCGAGTGCCAGGTGGCCGAGGCGAGCGACATCGTGCCGCCGCTCGGCTCGGCGTTGTTGACGACCCAGGGCGGGCCGGCACCCGGCAGGTCCAGCGTCTTCGGCGAAGTGCCGTCGTAGTAGGTGGTGTCGGGGTCGATCCCCTGCTTGATCGCGGTCGCGAGGACGAAGGTCTTGAACGAGGAGCCCGGCTGGCGATGCGCCTGCCAGGCGTAGTTGAATTCGCTTTCGTCTTCGGAGCCTTCGGTCGAGGCGAGGGCGACGATCTCGCCGTTGGAGGGATCGACCGAGGCGAGGCCGGCCGCCGGGCCACCCCCGGGGTAGCAGACACCGCAGTAGTCGACTGCTTCCTGCGCTCGTTCCTGCAACTCGGGATCGATCGTCGTGTAGGCCTTGAGGCCGCCGTAGCGGACCGTGTTGAGGCCGTATTTGTCGATCAGCTCCTGCTGGACGAGGTCGAAGAGGAAGCGGTCGCGGATCACCCGGTACTTGTGGCCGGGGTCCAAGTCGAGGCCCTCCTCGATCGCCTTGCTGTATTCGGAGGGCGTGATGTAGCCCTGCTCCTCCATCGCCTCCAGCACCTGGTTGCGGCGCTCCAGCGCGGCGCGCGGATCGAGCAGCGGGTTGTATTCAGAGGGCGCCTGCGGCAGGCCGGCGATCATCGCCGCCTCGGTCAAGTCGAGCTCCTTCGCGGGCTTGCCGTAGTAGGTCTGCGCCGCCGCCTCGGCGCCCACCGCCGTCTCGCCTTCGACCGTTCCGTAGGGGGCGGTGTTGAGGTATTCGGTCAAGATCCGCTTCTTGGAGTGTTTTTCCTCCTGCTCGTAGGCGAGGTGAGCTTCGACGAGCTTGCGCTCGATCGTCGGTTCGGGGTTGCGGATGTAGAGATTGCGGACGAGCTGCTGGGTAATCGTCGAGGCTCCCTGCACCGGCTTGCCGCCAGCGAGCAGGTTCTTCCAGGCGGCGCGGGCGATGCCGGCCGGGTCGATCGCGCCGTGCTCGAAGAAGTTGCGATCCTCGATCGCCACCGTGGCGTATTTGAGGTTCTGCGGCAGCGCCCGGGAGGGCACAGGCTGGCGGATGCTGCTGGCGCGAATGAAGCCGATCAGGCTGCCATCAGCCGCGTAGATTGCCGAGGAGCGGCCCTTCTGCACGGGCTTGAGGCTGGCGAGCGGCGGCGCCGAGTTGTAGACGTCGATCGCCCAGCTCGCGGCCACCGTGCCGGCCACGGCCAGGGCAAGGGCAAGCGCCCCGAGCGGGATGAGAAATTTCTTCTTCCAGCTTGCGCGATGTGTCCTGCGTCGCAGCCGTCGTTCCCGGGGCGTCATCGGGGAAAATTCTATTGAGCCGACCTTACCGGCTCATTCCGCTCTGGCAAGCGCAATTTCGCGTGCGTAAAGGAGAGGGCCTGTCAGGCCGCGCCCCTGATCCTCGCCCGCCACTCGTCGCGGTCGAATTGGACGGGATCGGTCTCGCGCAGGAACCGCTCGAGCACGGCGATGAAGCGGCCGGGGGCCTCGAGCTGCGGCATGTGGCCGACGTCGTCGAAGACCTCCAGTCGGCTGCCCGGAATGGCTCGCACGGCGTCTGCACCATGGCGGACGGGGATGATCGAGTCGCGCGCGCCCCAGACGATCAGCACCGGCACCGCTTCGGCCAGATAGAGGCGATCGCTGGCGTCGACGCGCTGGCCGCGGGTGCCGACGACCGCCTTCAAGGTGTCGAGGAAGGCGGCGCGCCGGGCGGGGTCCTTGAGCGAGGCGTAGGCACGCGCCACCTCGGCGACGTCAGCGTTGGGCCGCAATCCGATCGCCTTCAGCCCACGGCCCAGAGCGGAGCCGACACGCTGGCCGGCGCCCGCGGTAAGTGAAATGAAGAGATCGGCACCCGGGAGGGCGGCGGCGCGCAGGACGGGGCTCACGTCCGGGCCGAGCCCGCCGCTGGAGACGAGCACCAGGCGTTCGATCATCTCGGGGTGCTGGTAGGCGAGCTGCATCGCCACGCCGCCGCCGAGCGAGTGGCCGACCACGGTGGCGCGCTCATGGCCGAGCGCCAGCAGCAGGTCGCGCAGAGTGCCGGCCAACGCTCCGATCGAGTAGTCGCCGCCGCCCGCCTCCGAAGCGCCGTGACCGGGAAAGTCGGGGGCGATCACGGTGTGGTCGCGGGCGAGCGGCTCGACCACCTCGCGCCAGTGCTCGCAGCTGCCGGCGATGCCGTGGACGAGCAGCAACACCGGGCCCTCGCCGGCCTGAAGGTAGGAGACCGCATGGCCGTGCACGGTCGCGGTCCTGACCCGCGTCTCGCTCATCGGAGAGACAGTACCCTGCGGAGAAGATCGCATGCCGAGCTTCCTCCACACCTGCTACCGGATCGGCGACATCGACCGATCGGTCGCCTTCTACGAGAAGCTCGGCTTCGAGGAGGTGCGGCGGATGCCGATCGGCGACGAGGCGATCAACGTCTTCATGGGGATGCCCGGCGAAGAGATCCCCCGCCTAGAGCTGACCTACAACCACGGCGTCACCAACTACGACCACGGCAGCGGCTACAACCACATCGCCCTGATCGTCGAGGACCTCGACGGCACCCTGGAGAGCCTCGCCGCTCAGGGCATCGAGCCCGAGAAGCCCCCCTACCGCCCCGGCGGCCGCACCGAGGGCCACCGCATCGCCTTCGTCCGCGACCCGGACGGGTACCGAATTGAGATAATTGGAGAGTAGGTTGAGCCTCGATAGGCCACAGATCTTGTGTGACCCTACGTAGGCTTTGGGGTACTTGGCTGTCATGAACGAGAGCGTTACCTGGTCCAAGCGTTTGCAGCAGATCGCCAAGTGGACTTTGATCCCCGTCGTTGGGCTTTTGGCTCTCTATATCGCCTTCAGCGCCATCGCCGCCCTCGTCGTCCTCATCGTCCTCATCGTCCTGCTCGGCGCCGAACTAGGTCTCTGGGAGTGGGAGGTGAGCTTTGGCTGATTCCACGGCCAGAACCCTCCTCCCCGACCCTGACGGGTACCGCATCGAGCTGATCGGCGAGTAGTCGGCGTGGCGCGAGTCGCGGTAATCACCGGTGCTTCCAGCGGGATCGGGGCGGCAGCGGCGCGAGCGCTGGCCGGCGACGGCTTCCAGGTGGTACTGGGGGCGCGGCGGCTGGGGCGTGTCCAGCAGGTCGCCGCCGAAGTAGCCGGCGAGGCGTTCGTCCTCGACGTGACCGACCCTCGCTCAGTCGAGGAGTTCGTCGCGCGGGTGCCGCGCTGCGACGTGCTGGTCAACAACGCCGGCGGCGCGCTCGGCCTCGGCGCGCTCGCCGAGGCCGACGAAGAGCAGTGGCGCGCGATGTATGAGTCCAACGTGCTCGGCACGATGCGGATGACGCGGGCGCTGCTGCCGCGGCTTGTCGAGTCGGGCGACGGTCACCTCGTCGCCGTCACCAGCATCGCCGGCTTCGAGTCTTACCGCGGCGGCGCCGGCTACATCGCCGCCAAGCACGCGCAGCGCTCGCTGCTGCGCAACCTGCGGCTGGAGCTGCTGGGGCAGCCGGTGCGGGTGACCGAGATCGCGCCGGGCATGGTCGAGACCGAGTTCTCGCTGGTTCGCTTCGGCGGCGACGAGGAGGCGGCGCGGCGCGTCTACGCGGGAATGCAGCCCCTGTGCGCCGAGGACGTCGCCGAGTGCATCCGCTGGGCCGTCGCTCAACCGCCCCACGTCAACATCGATGAGATCGTCGTCCGCCCCCGCGACCAGGCAACGGCTACCGAAGTGCATCGCGCCTCAGGCGAGTAGGCGAACCAATGGCGTCGACGAGATCGTCGAGGAGCGCACGCCGTAATTCAATCGGTTAGGCTCGCTCCGCTCTAGCTTTGGGAGACGGGAGAGGAGAGAAGCCTTGAAACTGGTGATCGGCATCGTGCGGCCCGAGAAGGCCAACGACGTGCTGGAAGCGCTGTACCGAGCGGAGGTGCGCGGGGTCTCGCTGAGCCGCGTGCAGGGCCACGGCGGTGAGCTCGAGCGGGTCGAGACCTACCGCGGCACGACCGTGCAGATGGGGCTCTCCGAGAAGGTCCGCTTTGAGGTCGCCGTTTCCGACGACTTCGTGCAGCCGACCGTCGAGGCGCTCTGCGACGGCGCCCGCACCGGCGAGGTTGGCGACGGCAAGATCTTCGTCGTGCCGCTCGAGCAGGCGGTGCGGATCAGGACCGGCGAGTCCGCCGAGGCCGCAGTCACCCCGGTGGCGAAGCGATGAGCGCGCTCACCGCGGTCCTCCCCCTCGCCCAGGTCGACACCGGCGATACCGCCTGGATGCTCGCCGCAACCGCGCTCGTCCTGATGATGACGATCGCGCTCGGCCTCTTCTACGCCGGCCTGGTTCGAGCCAAGAACACGCTCAACACCTTCATGATGTGCGTCGCCGCGATTGGGATCGCCGGCGTCACCTGGGCGCTGCTCGGCTACTCGCTTGCCTTCGACGGAGAAGGCGCCTTGATCGGCGGGCTCGGCCACGCCGGCCTCAACGGCGTCGGCTTCGAGCCGCGCGGCGAAGGGACGATCCCCCACCTCCTCTTCATGGCATTCCAGGGGACCTTCTGCATCATCACCGTGGCGCTGATCTCCGGCGCCGTGGTCGAGCGGATGCGCTTCGGCGCCTTCATGGTCTTTGCCGCGCTCTGGTCGATCGTGGTCTACGCCGTGCTCGCCCACTGGGCCTTCGGCGGCGGCTGGCTCGCCGAGCAGGGAACGCTTGACTTCGCCGGCGGCGTCCCGGTCGAGATGGGCTCGGGCTTTTCCGCTCTCGCAGCAGCGCTGGTGGTCGGCGCCCGCAAGGACTACGGCCGACAAGCGCTCCTCCCCCACAACGCCGTCTACGTGCTGGTCGGCGCCGGCCTGCTCTGGTTCGGCTGGTTCGGCTTCAACGGAGGCAGCGGCCTTGGCGCCAACGATGCGAGTGTGCTCGCCTTCGTCAACACCCTGCTGACGCCGGCCTGCGCGCTGCTCACCTGGTTCGTGCTCGACCTGATCCGCGGCCGCAAAGTGACCGCGATCGGCGCCGCCACCGCGATCATCGTCGGCTGTGTCCTGATCACCCCCGCGGGTGGCTTCATCAGCCCCGGTTGGGCGATGGTTCTCGGCTTCCTCGGCGCCATTCCCTGCTACGCGATAATCGTCTGGCGCCCGCGCACGCGGGTCGACGAGACGCTCGACGTACTCGCGGCCCACGGCGTCGCCGGCTTCACCGGCATCCTCTTCCTCGGCCTGGTCGCCCAGATCGGCTGGAACGGCGTCGCCGACGGCCTCTTCTACGGCGACGCCGGCCAGTTCTGGTCGCAGGCGGTGGCGGCGGTGGTGACGCCGGCTTACGCCTTCATCGCCACCTTCATCCTGCTGAAACTGGTCGGCGCAGTGATGCCGCTGCGGGCGAGCGAGCACGACGAGGCGATCGGCATGGACGTCGTCTACCACGGCGAGGAGGCTTACGTGACCGGCGAGGGCGCGATCCTCGTCATGCCCGAGGACGACGGCAAAGCCCTGGTCGCCGACCCGGGCTAGGCCCGCTGGAATGCCTACTAGACGTGCCGGTGGAGAGAGGTCCATATGGACCTCTCTCCACCGGCACGTCTTAAATTGCTCGGATGGCGGAGTACCTCCAGGTCTTCACCACCGCCGGCTCCGAAGAGGAGGCGGAACGGATTTCGGCGACGCTGGTCGAGCGCCGCCTCGCCGCCTGCGTACAGGTCACCGGTCCAATCTCCAGCCGCTACCGCTGGCAGGGTGAGGTCGAGCGCGAGCGGGAGTGGCTCTGCTTGGCGAAGACCGAGGCCTCCCGCTACGACGAGCTCGAGGCGGCGATTCGCGAGCTCCACTCCTACGAGGAGCCGGAGATAGTCGCCCTCCCGATCGTCGCCGGCAGCGAGGGCTACCTGAGCTGGATCAGCGCGAGCCTGGCGCCCGGCGCTTGACCACCTCGAACTGGGCCATCAGGCCGTGGTCCTCGTGGTCGAGCATGTGGCAGTGGATCGGGAACTTGCCGGTGTAGTCGAAGAAATGGCCAGCGACGAGGATGCGTTCGCCGGGAAAGACGAAAAAGGTCTCCTTGAGGCAGTCTTCCCAGGGGGGCGGCGACTTGCCGTCGCGGGCAAGCAGGTACCAGTCGGCATGGTGCATGTGGATCGTGTGGGCAACTCCGGTGCGGTTGAAGATCTCCCAGATCTCGGTCGTGTCGAGCAGCGGGAAGGCGTCGGCGCGGGCCGGGTTGAAGGTCCTGCCGTTGATCAACCAGGTCGTCTTGAAGAGTCCGCCGATCGAGATCGTCCAGGTGCGGTCCGGCGTGCGCGAAGCGCGCTTCGTCCAGCCGGGCAGCGGCCGTAGCGAGCGCGGCACGCGGGTGCGGTCGGTCGCCCGGCCGGAATCGACCCGGAACTGCATCAGCGCCCCCACGTAGGGCTTCGATCCGGCGCCGCCACGGCGGCCGCGAAGGCCGCTGCGTAGCTCCACCGCCTGCCCGCGGCTCTCGGCGAAGTCGACGACAACCTCGGCCCGCTCGCCGGGCCCGAGCATGACCTCACGCCGCCGCACCGGTTTCGGCATTAGGCCGCTATCGGTGGCGATCTGGACCAACGGCGCGCCGTTGGAGAGGTGGACGTTGTAGGAGCGGAAGTGGGAGGCGTTGAGGATGCGCAGCCGGTGGCGCCGCGGGGTCACTCGGTGCTGGGGCAGGTAGGCGCCGTTGACGAGCACGCGCGCTGCGGCGACGCCGTCGGCCGGGGGTTGGCGGCCGGTGAACGGATCGGTCAGCTGGTTGTGGCGGTCGAAGGAGCGGTCGGCGAGCATCAGCGGGATGTCGCGCTCGCCGGCTGGCAGCGGCAGCGACTCGTCGAAGGCGTCGTCGACGATCCACATCCCGGCCAGGCCATGCCAGATGTTGCGGGCCGTGTGGTCGAGGCGATGGTCGTGGTACCACTGGAACGCGGCCCGTTCGGGGCGACCGTCCTCGATCAGGTCATAGACGTAGGTCTTGCGCCCACCTGGCTCGATCAGGTGGTCGTTGCCGGAGACGCGCGGCGAGAGGCCAAGCGGGATGTCGCAGTAGAAGGAACGTGGGTGCGACTTGGTCAGGCCACCGGGCTGGCCGTCGAACTGGCTGCGGTTGTGACCGCCGTGGAGGTGGACCGTCAGCTCGCCGGCCGCGCGGGGGAGGCGGTGGTCGAAGGTAACCTGGGTGCGCTGCCCGGCACGCCGCCGCACGGTCGGGCCGGGAAAGCTGCCGTCGTAGGTCCACATCCTCGTCTTGGCGCCGGGGAGGATCTGGAGCTCCGCCTCGCGCATCGGAATGTGGAGGTGCGAGCCGCGCAGCTCCTGGGGGATCGGCAGG
The DNA here is from genome assembly GCA_963698085.1 of uncultured Solirubrobacterales bacterium. GTDB lineage: Bacteria > Actinomycetota > Thermoleophilia > Solirubrobacterales > 70-9 > VRUE01. The sequence continues at coordinate 1,909,866 of OY969122.1, read as the reverse complement.
CGCTCTCGGAAGGGAACCGGGGCATGCGGCCGCTCCGCCGGCGTAGCTGGCGGCTTCGCTCCATCCGCCCGCAGCTCCAGCGGCAGGATGAAGGCAAGGGCGCCGCCGCCCAGGGCGCCGAGGAAGTCCCGGCGCCCCAGGCGAGGCGAGAACTGCGAGGAGCCGTCCGTCCTAGCCGCCCGGCAGGACGTTGATCGAGCCCTGCATGAACGAGTGGACAGCGCAGATGAAGTAGATCCGCGACGCCCCCGCCGAAGTGTCCACGCCCACCGGCTGCGCGAACGAGGTGCCCGGTTTTTCACCGGTAAACCAGGAGTCGCCCTTCTTTTTGACGCTGCCGGACGTGTCCCAGCCCTCGGCGCCGACCTCGACCGGGTTGACTTTCACCGGACCGTTGCCTTTGACCCCGTGCCAGTTGGCGATCGCTTTGCAGATGTGGTTCGGGGTGAAGCAGAGCTGCCGCGCTTTCGGCGTTTTCGGCAGCGAGCCTTTGGTCACGAGCGAGAAGGTATGAGGACCGACTTTTTTCGGATCGCTCTGGTTGACGATCTCCAGCTCTTCCCCGTTGACGATCGTCTTCGGGGCGACGAAGCGCAAGCCCTTTTTGTCGGCCTTCATGAACACGGTGGCCGCCGAGGCCGTCGAGGCGAAGGCGCTGAGTGCGACGAGCGCGGCAAGGCCGGCGAGGATCGCGGTTTTGGCCGTACCGGCGCGTGGACGAGTTGACTTCACTAAAGCTCCTTTCAAAGCAAGTTGTTTAGGCCCGCAAGCGGTAACCCTGCGAAAAGAGTCGCAGATTGACGAAAAAGAGGGCCGCGGTAGCCGCGGTCAGCGCCAGCAGCGAGAGGACGATGCTGACTTCGCTGAAGCCGACGAAGCCGTAGCGGACCAGGTTGATCATGTAGAAGACCGGGTTGAAGTGGGTCAGGGTCTGGAACGGCTCGGGCAGCAGGGTCGCGGAGTAGAAGACGCCGCCGAGAAAGATCAGCGGCTGCAGGACGAAGGTCTGGGCGAAGGCGACGTCGTCGAACTGTTCGGCGCGGACGCCGATCAGCACGCCGAGCTGCGAGAAGAAGAAGCCGACCAGGAACAGCGACGGAATCAGGACGAGGATGTGGTCGACCGGCAGATCGACCAGCAGTGAGGCGGCGAGGAAGGTGAGCAGGGCGACGATAAGGCCGCGCATGAAGCCGCCGAGCGAGAAGGCGAGCAGCAGCTCCAGTGGTGATGCGGGCGAGGAGAGCTGGTCCTGGATCGCCCCCTGGAATTTCTGCTGCAGGATCGAGGAGGAGTTGTTGGTGAAGGCATTGATCGACCAGGCCATCATGATCAGGCCGGGGATGACGAAGACGACGTAGTCGATCCCGTGCAGCTTGTCGATCCGCGAGCCGAGCGCGGCGCCGAAGACGCTGATGTAGAGGAAGGTTTCCAGCAGCGGCGCGCCGATCGTCTGTTTTTTAATCTTCAAGAAGCGGTTGACCTCGCGCCGCCACAGCGTCGCGAAGCGGATCTGGGCGGCGCTCACGCGGGGGTCACCTCGACGTGGGAGCGCGAAAGCTCCTTGCGGCCAACCAGGGCCAGGTAGGCGTCCTCGAGGTTGGCGACGCCGTATTTAGCGGCCAGCTCGGCGCTGGTGCCCTCGCCGACGATCTTGCCCTCGTTGATGAAGGCGATCCGATCGCAGAGCTGCTCGGCCTCCTCGATGTAGTGCGTGGTGAGCAGGATCGTCGTCCCCTCCTGGTTGATCCGCTGCACGTAGTGCCACAGCTCCAGCCGCAGCTCGACGTCGACGCCGGCCGTGGGCTCGTCGAGGATCAGCAGCCGCGGCCGGTGCATCATCGCCCGGGCCAGGATCAGTCGCCGTTTCATCCCGCCGGAGAGGGTGCGGGTGCGTTCGTCGGCCTTCTCTGTCAGCGAGAAGGTCTCTAGCAGCTCGGCCGTACGCTCGCGCCGCTCGCGCTTCGGCATGCCGAAGTAGCCGGCGTGGTAGTCGAGGGTCTCGGCGACGGTCAGGAACCAGTCGAGGTTCGGCTCCTGCGGCGCCAGGCCGACCGCCTGCCGCGCCGGGCCATAGTCGTCGATCGCGTCGTGGCCGAAGATGTGGATCGAGCCGCCGGTGGGCTGCGCCAAACCGGTGGTGCAGTGGATCAGGGTCGACTTGCCCGCCCCGTTCGGCCCCAAAAGCCCGAACATCTCCCCTGGCGCGATCTCCAGCGAGACCCCACGCAGCGCCTCAACCCCGGTCGGGTAGCGCTTGGCCAGGTTCTCGATATCGAGCGCGATCACCCCCGGCAATCTAGGGAAGCGCCGTTACCGGCGAAGCTGGCGGAGAACCGACTGCGCGGCGTTGTAGCCGCTCATCCCGCTCGCTCCCGCCCCCGGTGGGGTTGCCGCCGAGCAGATGTAGACGCCGGGGATGCCGGTCGCGTAGGGATCGAGCGCGACACGCGGCCTGACCATCGACTGCAGCGGGGTATTGGCGCCGGTGATGATGTCGCCGCCGACGTAGTTGGGGTTGTAGGAGGCGAGGTCGGCGGGAGAGCGGACGTGGCGAGCGAGAATCCGCTCGCGCAGGCCCGGGGCGAAGCGTTCGATCTGATCGAGCAGTGCCTCGGTTGCGTTGCCCGGATATCCGTGTGGGACGTGGGCGTAGGCCCAAACCGGGTGGAGATCGCCCTGCGAGCGCGAGGGGTCGGCGAGGTACTGCTGGCCGACGAGGACGAAGGGCCGCTCCGGCATCCGGCCCCGATTGACCTCGCGCTCGGCGTCGGCGATCTCCTCGAAGGAGCCGATCGCGTGGACGGTCCCGGCGCGGCGCGATGCCTCATCGGTCCAGGGAATGCCGCCCTCGACCGCGAGGTCGACCTTGAAGGCGCCGGGACCGTGCCGGTAGCGACGGTAGGCGCGCGCCACGCGCGACGGCAGCCGGTCGCCGGCGATCTCGGCGACGGCGCCCGGGGCGAGATCGAAGAGGACCGCATCGGCAGCCGGCAGCTCCGCCAGCGAGCGCACCGGCCGGCCGATCTCGATCCGGCCGCCGTGCTCTTGCAGGGCGGCGGCGAAGGCACCGGCGATCGCTTGCGAGCCCCCGCGGGCGACGGGCCAGCCGTAGCAGTGGCAGGCACAGGTCAGCGCCATCCCGGCTGCCGCGCTGAGCGGGCGCGAGAAGGGACTGAAGGAGTGGGCGGCCGTACCGCCGAACAGCGCCCGCGCCCGCGGCGTCGGCAAGGCGCGGGCAAGCAGCGAGACCGGCGCCAGCGCCCGCAAGCCGAATCCGGTCAACGCGAGCGGGTGTCGCGGCAGGTGAGCCAGCGGCCGCATGATGTCCTCGGTGAGCGACTCAAAGCGCTTCGAGGCCGGGCCGAAGAGCCGCTTCCAGGCCGACCCGGCAGAGCCGAGCCCGGCGGCGGTCTGCTCGACCGAGCGCAGCATCACCGCGGCGCTGCCGTCGTCGAAGGGATGGGCGAGGTCGATCTCGGGCCAGGCCCACTCGAGCCCGTAACGCTCCAACCCGAGCGTGGTCATCGCCACTGATCCGGGCGAGAAAGGGTGCGTCGCCGAGCAGTCGTCGTGCACGAGTCCCGGCAGGGTCAGCTCGCTGCTGCGCGTGCCGCCGCCAATCGTCGCAGCGGCCTCGAGCACGGTCACCTCGACCCCCTGCGCCGCCAGCGTCGCCGCAGCGGCGAGCCCGTTGGGACCGGCGCCGACGACGATCGCCGTGCTCATCAACCACCCTTCCGGTGTTCGTTATCCACATATACGGTGGAGAAGGAACACCGGAAGCTCATACGGGTGCCGTTTCTACCGGGAACGGGCGCTCGTCGAGCCAGGGCTGGCGTTCGACCATGTCGGCGACGTTCACCCAGCCTTCCTCGACCAGGCCAGTGGCGGCGTCGAAGATGCGGTAGCGCTGGCGCTGCACGTGCGCCGGCTGGGACTCGAGCACGACGGCGCGGACCTCGCCGGACTCGAAGCGGCAGCGCTCCTGGATCGCGGCGAGCAGGCGCTGGTCGTGGAAGTGACCATCGCCGAAGTTGTAGCCGAGCACCACGCCGGCGACCAGCTCCCCCTCGCGCACGACGTAATCCTCGACGTCGTCGACGGCGCGCTGCACGAGGCCGTTGAGGGCCCGTCCGTGCGAGTGCATCGAGCGGAAGGCGAGGCCTTTGTAGATCAGCACCTCGATCATCTCCGGGTCATAGAACTTGGCCAGCTGCTCGGTGACTATCGGCGCCGGCTTGACCATCTCGCTGTCCAGCTTCGCCTCCGCGCCGCTGTCTTTGCGGAACAGCCACTGGCTGGTCGCCCAGTTGCCGGCGTAGTAGCGCATCGCGGGGAGGAAGGAGACGAGGTCGGGGCGGAAGTTTCCGAGCACCGGCAGGCCGACGCAGATGACCGCGAGGATCGCCAGCAAGAGCGGATCATCGATGGTCGAGAACGGCACGTCGCCGTAATGGCCAAAGAGGAAGAGCAGGCCGAAGATCATGAAGATGTTCCACTCCAGCGGCACCGCCAGGGGGAAGGTCGAGAGGATGTGGAGGTGGAAGATCACCATCCCGGCGACGGCGATCGTGCCGATCACTCCGCCCTGGGAGACGAGCAGGATCAGCGGCAGGGTGAACTCGATCACCGTGCCGAGGTGGGCACTGAGCGCACCGATCGAAGACGGCCGCAAGTCCTCAGGGTGATCGCGATACAACCGCCGCTTCGCCGCCCGCCAGCGGTTCCACGGCGTGTTGCTGATCATCACCGTGACCACGAAGGGGAAGTGACGGTTCAGCTTCGAGGATGCCGCGCCCCACCAGATGCAGACGAAGACCAGCTGGGCGGCGACGATCATGTTGGTCAGCGAGAAGAGAAAGATGATCGCGAGACTGCCGTAGATCTCGGCCCGGGCGGCGAGGAAGGGCACCTTGTCGCGCAGCCCGAGCAGGACGAGGAGCGCGAGCAGGACGCCGACCGCGACCGGGTCGAGGCGGCCGGTGGTGGTAGCCGTCGCGTCGATCCCGTCGGAGAGCAGCAGGTTCAGCGCGGCCGCGATCAGCCCCGCGTAAAGGGCGACGTCGAAGAGGGTGCGTCGCGTGCCGCGGGTGAGCGGCACGCGGTCGGGCCACGGCGGCAGCCGCGTCGTGCCCGGCCGCAGCCAGTAGAGAAGACCGCCGATCATCGGCGAGAAGCGCAGGGTCAGCGGCAGCGAACCGGCGCCGAGGCCGAGCACCTCCCACAGCATCGTCCAGATCACCGCCTTCTGGAAGACGATCGGCTCGGTCCACCACGAACCGAGGTCGCCGAGTCCGCCCAGGCCCGGCGTGGTCGCCGAAATCACCAGCAAGCCGCCGCCGGCGTAGACGATCAGCTTCACCACGTAGAGCAGGTAGACGAAATAGGGCGTGCCGAACCCGTTCAGCGCCCAGTCCTGCGCCAGCACCTTGATCCGGTCAAGGTGTGGACGGCGCCGCCACTCGGCATACTCGAACGGCGGCTCCGTGGGACTGAAGAAACCCATGCGGATGGAGCCTATCCCGGTAGGGGTTCCACTTAACTTTTTCCGAAGACAGTTGGTGGCTGTCCGCCGGCGTCGCCGCGGAAAAAGTACAAGACGTTCCACCCCTACCGGGATAGGCTCTCGCCATGCCCCGTCCACTGCTCGTGGTTGACACCCCCTCGCTGTTGTTTCGCGCCTTTTACGCGCTGCCGGACTCGATCAAGGGGCCGGACGGGAAGCCGGTCAACGCGCTGCTCGGCACCGCCAACTTGATCTTGGCCGAGGTGGAAGCACATGATCCGCGTGCCGTCGTCCTCTGCTTCGGGCCCGACGCGGCGTCCTACAGGACCGAGCTTTATCCCGCTTACCACGCCGAGCGCGAGGCGGCGATGCCCGATGACCTCTCCCTCCAGTTCGCCGCCAGCCGGGACTTTTTCGCGGCCTTCGGCTGGACCGTGGCCTCGAGCGACTCGCTCGAGGCCGACGACCTGCTCGGCACCTACGCCAAGCGCGAGGCCGAGGCTGGCGGGCATGCGCTGTTGATGACGGGGGACCGAGACATGTACCAGTGCGCAGGGAGGGGAGTCACGATCCTCTACGTCAAAACCGGTGGCAAGAAAGGCGCTGAAGAGGTTGACGCCGCCGAGGTGCGCGAGCGCTATGGGGTCGATCCTGCGCAGGTGCCCGACTTCATCGCCCTGCGCGGGGACCCCTCCGACGGCCTGCCCGGCGCCAAGGGGGTCGGGCCCAAGACCGCCGCCGAGCTGCTGCGCCGCCACGGCAACCTGGAGACGATCCTCGACAACGCGATCCGCGAGCAGCGGCCGAAGCTGCGCGGCGCCCTGATCGACGCTCGCGAGGAACTGCTCGCCTTCAAGGACATCGCCACCTTGCGCGACGCCGGCGTCGAGCGGCCGCCCGATCAGGCCACGGACTGGACCGGCGCCGCAGCGGCCGCCCGGAAGCTGGGCATGAACCGCCTCGCCGAGCGGCTCGAGGCTACTCCCGCTAACCCGCAGCCGCCCTAGCGGTGCTCGGGGTTGGGGAAGTCGAAGCGGCAGCCGGCGTCCCACTCGGTGCGCTGGTTGCCGTGCGCGGGAATGCCGCCGGCGTCCTTCAGCATCCGCGCCAGGTGCAGCATGTTCCAGGCAGCGAAGGTGGTGTTGCGGTTGGTGAAGTCGTTCTCCGGCCCGCCGGAACCCTCGTCGAGATAGGACGGTCCCGGCCCCGCCTCGCCGATCCAGCCGGAGTCGGCCTGGGGCGGGATCGTGTAGCCGAGGTGCTGCAGTGAGTAGAGGACATTCATCGCGCAATGCTTGACCCCGTCCTCGTTGCCGGTCACCAGGCAACCCCCGACCCGACCGTAGTAGGCGTACTGACCAGCGTCGTTGAGCAGGTGCGAGTTGCCGTAGAGGCGCTCGACAATCTGGGTCGCGACCGAGGACTTCTCCCCCAGCCAGATCGACATGCCGAGAACGAGGATGTCGGCGGCCATCACCTGCTCGAAGATCTGCGGCCACTCGTCGCGCTCCCAGCCGTGCTCGGTCATGTCCGGCCAGACGCCGGTGGCGATCTCGTGGTCAACGGCGCGAATGCACTCAACCGCGACGCCGTTGCGCCGCATGATCTCCATCGAGACGTCCATCAACCCCTGGGTGTTGGACACCTCGGGGCTGCGCTTCAACGTGCAGTTGATGAAGAGCGCGCGCAGGTCCGAGTAGTCGGTCACAACGCGCGCGATTCTAAGCTAGCCCGCTGCGACCACCTCGACCGTGCCGGTCATGTCCGGGTGGATCGAGCAGATGTAGGGGTAGCTGCCCGCCTCCTTGAAGCTCTCCGACTTGAGCTTGCCTTCCTCGAGCGTGCCGGTGTCGAAACTGCCGTCTTCGGCGGTCGCCGTGTGGGGCGCCGAGTCCTCGTTGATCCAGATCACCTTGCCGCCTTCCTCGATCGTGACCGGATCAGGGTCGTAGGCGAAGTCGACGATCTCGACTTTTTCGGATAGCGCCGCGTCGCCGCTGGGGGCGGGCGCACTGCCGCCGCCAGAGGCCGAGCCCTCGGACGCCGAGCCTTCGCCGGCCTCCGTCGTCGCTTCGGTCGTCTCGGTGACGGTCGCCGAGCCTGAATCGTCGTCGTCATCGCCACAGGCGGCGAAGCCGAAAGCCATCAGAGCGGCGGCACAAAGGACGGAGAGTGGGAACAGCAGCTTGGTTCGCATGCCCGCCACGCTACCCGGTCCGCCCGGATCGAATCAGGCGGCGAGCTTCTCCGTGGCTCGCGGCTCGCCCGCGCCGTGACCAAAGCGCATCGCGCCGTCGTCGATCGGGCCGCGCCTGATCGTGCGGATGTCGAAGACGTAATTCTGGCGCAGCTTCCACGGCTCCTTCGAGCCCTGTTTGGGGAACTGGTCGAGCGAGCGCAAGACGTAGCCGGAAGTGAAGTCGAGCAGCGGCTCCTCGGTCACGGTCGGGTCGACCTCGGGAACAGATCGCCGGTAGCCGTGCGCATCCATGTAGTTGAGCAGACGGCAGACGTACTCGGAGGTGAGATCCGCCTTCAGCGTCCAGGAGGCGTTGGTATAGCCGACCGTGAAGGCGAGATTGGGGACGCCGCTCAGCATCATGCCCCGGTAGGTCATCTTGCTGGGGATGTCGACATCCTCGTCGTCGACCGTAAGCTCGATGCCGCCGAGGAAGAGCAGGTTGAGCCCGGTTGCGGTGACGACTACGTCGGCCTCCAGCGCCTCGCCGGACTCGAGCTCGATCCCGCGCTCGGTGAAGCTCGCAATCCTGTCGGTCACGACCGAAGCGCTGCCCTTCGAGATTGCCTCGAAGAGGTCGCTGTCGGGGACCAGGCACATGCGCTGGTCCCAGGGGTTGTAGCGAGGCGTGAAGTGCTTCTCGACGTCGTAGCCCGGCGGCAACGCCCGTTCGACCCCCTTGCGGATGAATTTCTTCACGACCTCCGGCCGGCGGCGGCTGAGCTGGAAGAAGGCCGTCTGCATCAGCACGTTTTTCCAGCGCACGATCGAGTAAACGGCGCGCTCGGGCAGGAAGCGGCGCAGCCTGGTCGCGATCTGGTCCTCCGCCGGCAGCGAGGCGATGTAGGTGGGCGAGCGCTGCAGCATCGTCACGTGCGTGGCCTTCTCCGCCATCGCCGGGACGAGGGTGACGGCGGTGGCACCGCTGCCGATTACGACGACCCGCTTGCCGGCGTAGTCGAGATCCTCGGGCCAGTGTTGCGGGTGCACGACCTGCCCGCCGAAGCGATCGAGACCCTCGAACTCCGGCGTGTAGCCCTCGTCATAGCGGTAGTAGCCGCTGCAGGTCCAGAGGAAGTCGCAGGTGAGCCGCACGGCCTCGCCGTCCTCGCTGCATTCGGCCTCGACCGTCCAGCGCGATTCCTCGCTCGACCAGTTGGCGGAGACGACGCGGTGGTGGAAGCGGATCCTCTCGTCGATGCCATGGTCGGTGGCGGTCTGACGGACGTACTGGAGGATCGAGGAGCCGTCGGTGATCGACTTCGTAGCCGTCCACGGCTTGAAGCGATAGCCCAGCGTGTGCATGTCGGAGTCCGAGCGGATGCCGGGGTAGCGGAAGAGGTCCCAGGTGCCGCCGAGGTCGCCGCGCGCCTCAAAGATCGCGTAGCTCTTGCCCGGGCAGCGATTCTGCAGATGCCAAGCGGCGCCGACTCCGGAGAGGCCGGCGCCGACGATCAGCACATCGAGATGTTCGGGCGACCCCTCGGCCACGGGCTGGGATTGTCTCATGCTGGCTGGTCAGCCAGTGTGATCTCCCGCATATCGCTCGCGCCAGCGAGCCGCCTAGCCGACCCGGTAGCGCAAGTGCGTGACGTCGGGGGTGTCGACGACGAGGATCGACTCCAGGTCGAGGCCGGCTCCGGCGCCCCCGTCGAACAGGCGCGCGCCGCCGCCGAGCAGGATCGGGGCGACGTTGAGCTGCATCTGATCGACCAGGCCGGCGGAGAGGTACTGCTGAGCGACGTTGGCGCCGCCGCCGATGATGACGTCGTCCCCGCCCGCCGCATCCCGCGCTTGCGCCAGCGCCGACTCGATCCCATCGGTGACGAAGGTGAAGGTGGTCTCGCCCAGCGTAAGCGGCTCGCGCTCGTGGTGGGTGAGGACGAAGACCGGGCCGTGAAAGGGGGGCTCCTCGCCCCACCATCCTTGCCACGGATCCTCGCCCCAGGGCCCGGGTCCCCCGCCGAACATGTTGCGGCCCATGATCACGGCCCCTACCCCGCTCAGCGATTCCTCCATCAGCGGCGTGCTCGCGTTCACCTCTCCCCCCTCGCGGCCGTGCGACTCCCGCCAGGCGGCGAGCTTGACGACCCACTCGTGCAGCTCCTCGCCGCCTTCGCCGAGCGGCTGCTCCTCGCTCTGGTTCGGCCCGGCGGCGTAGCCGTCGAGCGAGATCGATATCTCGAATCTCAGTTTCGACATGGCTACTCGTAGGGCGCGTAGCGGCCGTGCAGCATCAGGTCGTTGCCGTCGGGATCGGTGAAGAAGGCCATGTGGCAGACGCCAGTGTCCAGGATGTCGCCGGTGAACTCGATGCCCTTCGCCTCCAGCTCCGCCCGTGCCGCGGCGACGTCGTCGACGTGCAGGGCCGGGTGGGCGTTCTTCTGCGGGGCGAAGCTCATGCCGAATTTCTCCGGCTCCCAGATGCCGAAGCAGGTCTCGCCGGCCCAGAACTCGAAGCGCGAGTTCTCGTCCGGCCGCAGCCCCAGCGTCTCGACGTAGAAGCTGCGCGAGCGCTCGGCGTCCTGCGAGGGAACCCCGATGAAGTCGGTCTTGCTGATCACGTGTCCTCCATTCCCCGAAGTCGAAATAGGTCGGTGCACTCAGCCTACCCCCGGGATACGCTGGCCCAGTGAACATCCTGATCGCGGCGGACATGGAGGGGACCGCGGGCATCGACGATTACGGCGACTGCCTGCCCTCGCATCCCTCTGCCTACGCGCGCGGCCGCCGGCTGATGACCGACGAGGTCCTGGTCGCGATCGAGGCGCTGCGCGCCGGCGGCGCCGAGCGCATCTCGGTCGGTGACTGGCACATGGTCGGCACCAACATCGAACGCGAGCGAATGCCGGCCGGAGTCGAGGTGCGCCCGATCGCCGAGCTGGCGCTGGTCGAGGCCGACCCCTCGATGACCAAGGCCAACGGCGGACCGCTCGACGCGGTGGTGATGCTCGGCCACCACGCCAGCACGCCGAACCCACGCGCCTTCTGCTCGCACACCTTCATCTGGGAGATGGAGGTGCTGCTCGACGGAGAGTCGCTGAACGAGGTCCAGGTCTACGCCCAGGGCCTGGCGGCGGAGGAGATCCCGGTGCTGGTCGCCAGCGGCGATCGCTGGATGCTCGACGAGCTCGGCGAGGCCGAGCTGGGAGGAGCGCGACTGGTGCCGACCAAGGAGGGCCTCGGGCGGGCGCGGGCTCGCTCGCGCGACGTCGGCACGGCCCGCGGCGAGCTCGCCGACGCGATCGCCACCGCGATGACCGCGGCGCCGCAGACGCCGCCCGCACGCAGCTATCCGGCTGAGCTTCGAATCGTGGTCGAGGGGAAGGAGCTGGCGCGGACGCCCGTCGCCGCACCCGGCGACCTGCTCACCGCGATCGCCTCCGTCTTCCGCTCGAGCCAGGTCTCGCGCGAGTACCGGCAGCTCGCCAAGCTGCTGCCCGCTGGGCACGACTCGCGCGGGCGAGCGCTGCAGCGACGGCTGGGCAGCATCGTGGCGACCCCGGTGATGCGCTCCAAGGAGCGCCGCTGGCTTGCTGCATCTCCCCAGGGCGCCGGCGGCTAAAGCGTGAGCACGTGGGCGTGCCTGGGGTCGACGCGACCCTCGAGCACGTCGAGATAGGCGCTCCGCAAGGCGCCGAAGCCCTGGCCGGGAACCGTCTCCAGCCATCCCGCCGTCCACGCGCAGAAGGGGTGCCAGGCGTCGGCGATGCGTGACCCCAGATCGGCGCGGCCCCAGTCCTTGGCGCGCTTGGAGACGCGGGTCGGCGCGAAGAAGACGGTCGGTCTTGGCCCGGGCAGCTCGCCGTCCCCGGCCCCCATTCCCTCCCAGTGGGTCATCCCCACCGCCATGCTGTGGGCTAGCTCGTCGCCGAAGTGCGAGTGGACCGCCCGGCGCACGTCGGCGTCGCCGGCGATGTCGACGAAGGTCGTGGGACCGTGCTCCAGGGTCTCGATCGCGTCGTAGCCGACGGTGCGGCCGTAGATCCCCAGGCTTTCGACGAACTCGGCGTTGCGCGGCGAGGTGAGGCCGATCAGCTCGACCCCGTCGCGCTGGGCCAGCATGAAGGCGGCGGCGATCGCGGTCTTGCTCGAGGCGCTGGCGATCGCGATCGCGCCGCGCGTCACCAGGCCCTCGTCGTCGAGCTGGTCGTCGATCAGGAACGAGGTGAAGAAGAGCGGCCGCAGCAGCATCTGGATCGCCTCGCTGTCGGCGCGGTAGAACGGATCGCTCCCGGTCGCGAGGAAGCGGTGGTAGGCGGAGGGTAGCTCGGCCCGGTGCGGCGATGCGTCGACGAAGCCGGCCTCGCTGGTGTCGGCGGGGGTGACGAGCAGGTGCGAGGAGGGCGGCAGGTAGCCGAACAGGCGCGTGCCCGGCTCCACCCCCTCGGCCTCGCTCCGCTCGACCTCGGCGAAGCCCCACATCGGCACCCGGCCCCAGCCGTCCTCGGCGGTCGGGAAGAAGTCCCAGTAGTTCATTGCCTCGCCGAAGACCGCGTAGCTGACGTTGTTGGCGGTGAGGCCGAAGGTGTCGACGCGCAGTAGAGCCTGGCCGGGCTCGAGCGACGGTTCCTCCCCCTCGCTGATCCGGCACTGGCGAAGATCGTCGCGCTTGACCAGGAAATCCGTCATCGGCCCCTGGATGCTCTCACGTTCATACTCTTCGCATTCCGATGGGGACTGCAGAGGCAGAGAAGAAGACGGCTCTGGTCACGGGTGGCTCCGGCTACCTGGGTAGCTGGTGCGCGATCGAGCTCCTACGGCGCGGCTATCGGGTGCGCACGACCGTCCGCGACCTCGCGCGCGAGCCGGAGGTCCGCGCCACGATCGCTTCCGAGGTCGACGCCGGAGGCGACCTCTCGGTCGTCGCCGCGGACCTGCTCGACGATGCCGGCTGGGCGGAGGCGGCAGGCGGCTGCGAGTACGTGCTCCACGTCGCCTCGCCGTTCCCACCGGTGCAGCCGAAGGACCCCGACGACTTGATCGTGCCCGCCCGGGACGGAACGCTGCGCGTCCTTCGTGCCAGTCTCGACGCCGGCGCTCGGCGAATCGTCGTCACTTCCTCGGTGGCGGCGGTCACTGGTGGGGACAAGCCGGCGTCCGGGCCGCTGACCGAGCAGAACTGGAGCGTCCCCGACAACCCCAGGATGTCGCCGTACGCACGCTCGAAGACGATCGCCGAGCGCGCGGCGTGGGAGTTCGTGCAGGAGCGGGGCGCCACCGAGAAGCTGGCCACCGTCAATCCCGGTGCCATCATCGGCCCGGTTCTGAGTGACGACCGCTCCTACTCGCTGCAGGCGATCGAACGGCTTCTGCGGGGCATGCCCGGCGTACCGCGGATCGGCTTCAGCTTCGTCGATGTGCGCGACGTCGCCGACTTAGAGATCAGGGCGATGACCGACCCGGATGCCGGCGGCGAGCGTTTCATCGCGGTCGAGAGGTTCATGTGGATGTCCGAGGTGGCGGCGGTGCTGCGCGAGCGCCTCGGCGAGGACGCGGCGAGGGTGCCGAGCCGAAGCGTGCCGAGCCTGGTCGTGCGCGCAATGGGCCTCTTCGACCCGAGCATTCGCTCGATCACCGGCCAGCTCGGCAAGAGGACCGAGGTCTCGGGCGAGAAGGCGAAGACCCGCCTCGGCTGGTCACCCCGCCCAAGCGAGAACTCGATCGCCGATTGCGGCCGCAGCCTGCTCAGTGCCGGTGTTGCCAGGGCCTGAGCGCGACGTCGAACTCCCTCCAGATCGCGAACCCCATGAAGGCCAGCAGCGCGGCGAGAGCGACGAGGTAGAGGGCCCGTCCCCTGTCGGGGGGCACCGGGGAAAGGGCGGGGCTGGGTTCTGACGCGGTCTCCGACGTGGAGTGCCCGAGCGGAGAGGAGTCGGCGGGCGCGGGGAGAGAAGGTGCACTCCCGAGCAGTCCGGCGAAGGCGGAAAACGCCGGTCGAAGCAGGTCTCCCGCGACCAGCCCGAAGACTCCGTCTCCACCAGGTCCACCGCCGAGGGCAATCGCCGGCCAGACGCGAGCAAGCCACCGCTGCAGCGCCGCCACCTCGTTCGCCCGGACGGAAATTGGAGCACTGGGCAGGCTGCCGCTCCCCGCGGCGGCTGCTCTGGTTGCGTTCGCATCTGGGCCGCTTGGGGAGACGGCGATCGGCGCAGCGTCGCTGCGCTCCGGCGTGACCACCCCAGACACGGTTTCCCCGCCGGCGTTGGTGACCGAGTTGACCGTGCCCCGCGCAGTGTCGGCTATCCCGTCCCCGGAAGGAAGAGCAGCGGAGCCGTCATCGGGGCGGGAGGACGTGTTAGGCGCTCTTGACGTGTTAGGTGCTCCATGGGGTGGAGGTGACGTGCTGGGCGCACGAGGTGGCGGCCTGATCGGAACCTGAGGCGGAGCGGCGGGCTTCGCAGTCGGCGGCGGCGTCATCGGAGGCGTCGCCGTCGGGAGCGCGGCTTTCGCCGTGGCCTGGACCGATTTGACGGTCGACCCGACGACCCCGGCCGCTTCTCCCCCGATCGCGGCAGACGCCGACGGAGCGCAAGCAGCGGCAACCAGGATTACGCCGGCAGCAGAGGCAATGCGCAGTCGAGATTGCTCAAACGCGGGTCCAGCACCCTTGATTCGCCATCGACTCACCGCAGGCCTCACGAATTTGATGAACGCGGAACTTTAGGCAATACCCACTATTTGGACAGATATACCTAATTTTGTCAAGGAGGCCGGCCCGGAAGCGCCAGGGCCGCCCCTCAGGGGCGGCCCTGGCCAGGTGCTTGGAAAACGAGGCGCGGAAACAGCTAGTCGAGCGGTACGGAGCAATCAGCCGATCGTCCCGGCGGCTTCAAGCAGTCGCGCGACCCCAGCTAGCGCATGTACTCGCAGTGACCGGCCCGATCCCCTCCGCGCCCGCCGATGCAGCGGTCGGCACCGCCCCTGCCATCGAGCACGTCGGCGGCGCCGCGACCGAGCAGCGTGTCTGGCCCGGCGCTGCCGATCAGGACGTCGGGGCCGGTCGACCCCTCGATCTTCTCGACCGTGCCGTCGATGCGGCTGTCGCCGCAAGGGCCGACCTCGGGATCAAACACCGCGCCGCCAATCGTCGCCTTGACGACGGTCCCGGCGTTGCGCACCCGCGCGAAGGAGGCGCTGTCGTTGTCACCCCGGCCACCGTGGAAGAGGTCCTCGCAGGGCTGGCCGCCGATCAGCAGGTCGTCCCCGCCGCCGCCGACCAGCATCGCCCCGCCGCTACTGCGGCGGGGATGGAGGATGTTTACTCCGAAGAGCACGTCGTCTCCTCCGCCACCAACCAGCGCATCGGGGTCACCGTCGTCGCCCGCGTAGAGGATGTCCCCGCTCCGCCCGCCACGCAGCCAATCGCTGCCTGGACCCCCGTCTGCCGTCACCGAGACCTCGGCCGGAATGCTGCCCTTCACCGTCAGCCTGTCGTTGCCGGCACCGAGGGAGACGAGGATCGAGGTCACGGGCCCTGCGCAGACGATCGCGCCTGCGGCGATGCCACAGCCTCCCGACCGCGGGGCCGCACGCAGGACGGGATTGCCGGACCCACCGCGAACGAGGTAGCCGCGGTCGCCGCGGCTGACCGTCACCTCGTCGACCCCGTCATCGCCGACGATCGTGAGGCTCGAGCCACCGACGATGCTCTCGTACAGCTCGATCTTCGTGCCGCCGCGACGGCGGGCGGGGCCGCAGGAGTCCTCGACCGCTAACGGCCCCAGGCACTGATCGTTGCCGGGACCACCGAAGGCCTGATCGCTCCGCCTCACGCCGAGCAGGCGATCGTCGCCGGGACCCCCGTCCAACCGGTTGGGCGTGGCGTCGGAGCCAAGCAAGACGTCCTCGGCCGAACCCCCCAGGATGTCCTCGATGCCGACCAGGCGCTCCTCCTCCGCACCGGCAACGACGCCAGAGCCGAGATCGACCGAAATCGGCCCGCCCACTCCGCGGTAGGAGGCGATGTCGTGGATGCCAGGTCCGCCGTCGATGCGATCGTTGCCGACGCCGCCCGCAACGTTGTCGAGGGTGCCCTGCCCGCCCCTGACATCGTCGTCGCCAGGTCCACCTTCGACGTCATCGCGATTGCCGAGCCCTCCGCGCACGCTGTCGTTGCCGCTATCGCCGAAGACCTCGTCGCGATCGTCGCCGCCATCCACTGCATCGGACCCGCGCCCGCCGTGGACGGCGTCGTTGCCGCGCTTGCCGTCGATCGTGTCGTTGCCGCGCTCGCCGTGGATCACGTCGCGACCGAAGCCGCCGCAGATCACGTCGTTGCCACCGGCCCCGAAGATGACGTTGGGACCGCGACCGCCAACGATCACATCGTGCGCCTTGGTCCCCCGAATCGTCGAGTCGTTGGAGGCGATCGTCGCTTGCCGCCCGCCGCAGAACGGCTGCGCGGCCCCGGCCGAACCCGCGAAGACGAGGCCGATGCAGAGGAGGAGCGGGAAAGCTGTAAACAACCGCCGCGACCGAGACGGCTCGCCAACGATCCTCTCCATGTGGTTCCGAGGAGGCTCCATGACTGGCTTCCTGACTATGGCGGCGAGATATGAAGTCCCGCTAAAGCAGATCTACCCGGCTACCGCCTGTCTCAGACGGGGCTTGACGCCGACCAGCAGCGCCATCTCCAGCCACTTCCAGTAGCAGTCAACGTCGGTCGAAGCCGAGCTCGCGCAGCCAGCCGAGCTGCGTCTCGACGTCGAGCAGGTGGTCGGAGGGGTCCCGTTCTCGATCGGTTCATCGATCGCCTCGAAAAACGCCAGATGACGGGAACCGATCACGTTCATCGCGTCGACTACACGGTGCATGGGTAAATCTTCGCGCCTGTCACCCGAGGTTCATGCGCCCAACACTAGGGAGCCACGGCCCCCCGCGTTTCTCCAATCCTGCTCGACTTGCGGCTCCGGCTTCGTCTCGCGGCTCGGGCGGGTGAGGTCCTTGGCGATGCAGCCCGGCACGCTCGCGAGCGCGCCGTGGTCACGGGCCCGATAGGCCGTCGGCGTCTCACCCACCAGCTGGGTGAAGCGGGCGCTGAACGAGCCAAGCGACGTACACCCGACCGCCATGCAGACCTCGGTGACCGACAGGTCGCCGCGGCGCAGCAGCGCCTTCGCCCGCTCGATTCGCCGCGTCATCAGGTACGCGTAGGGCAGATGCGCGAGGTTGGCAAGCGCCTCCGGCGTCACCCTGCGAGCGTAGCGGCGTGCCACCATTAGTCGAGATGGGAAAGCTGATCGCGACGACGCAGGCCACCGTCGACGGCGTCATAGACCCGGTCGGCGAGTGGGTGCAGGCGGACGGAGATCACGGCGACTACTCGTTCGAGCGTCAGGCGAGGTCCAGCGGGCTGGTGCTGGGCCGCAAGACCTACGAGGGGCTGGCGGGATACTGGCCGAGCCAGTCGGGCAAGTGGGCGGACATGGTCAACCCGATGCCAAAGCACGTCGGGTCCAACACCCTGTCCGGCGATCTCGAGTGGAACGCAACCCTGCTCGAAGGGGACCTCGAGGATTCGATCCCGAAGCTGAAGGACGAGGTCGAGGGTGACCTATTCATGCACGGGAGCGGCGAGTTCGCGTACGCCCTCGCCGAGAAGGGCCTGATCGACGAGTACGAGGTCTACCTGAACCCGCTCGTCTGGGGCGAGGGAAACGTCCACGTGCTCGGTGACAGGGGAACCGTTCGGATGGAGCTCGACGACGTGAAGCGGTTCGACTCCGGAGTGGTCCTCCTCACCTACCTCCCGGCGTCCTGATCGCGGCTGGGGACGCGAGGTGGTGGTTGCTGCGAGCCGCCCGGCTGCCAGAGGGGCTCCTCGGGGACGTTCGCCTCACGGGCGAGAATGAAGAAGAGGTCGGAGAGCCGGTTCAGGTATTGAAGGGCATCGGGGTTGGCCTCGTCGATACGGAAAGCAAGGCGCTCCGCCCGCCGGCAAACGGTGCGGCAGACATGAAGGTTCGCAGCCAGGATGGAGCCGCCGGGGATGACGAAGGAGCGCAGGGGCTCGAGAGCGGCATTCACCTCGTCGCAGGCCGACTCGAGCCACTCGACGTAAGCGGGCGTGATCCTCAGACGCGTGCGCTCGTCGTCGGAGGGCGGCAGCGCGAGGTCGGCGCCGAGATCGAAAAGCTCGTTCTGGATCCGCCTGAGCCATTCACGACGAGCGTCGGGTATCTCGCTGACGGCGAGCGTGAGGCCAACAAAAGCGTTCAACTCGTCGACCGCACCGTATGCCTCGATCCTCGGATGGTCCTTGGGGACACGGCTCATGTCCCCGAGGTGCGTCTCTCCGGAGTCGCCAAGGCGCGTGTAGATGCGCGTCAGGTTGACGGTCAACGAGATGATTTTAGCGGCGGGCTACTGTCTCGGCTCGAATCCCGCCATCAACTCGCAGACACCGCGACGAAGCGCGGCGACCTCGGAGTCGCCAATCGACGGGACGCCGAACATGAAGTTGAAGACCTCCCGAGCGCGGCGCTCCCCGACCCGGCCGTGAACGACGCGGGTGTTATCGACGAACAGAAGTTGGCCAGGCTCGAGTGCCACCTCGTGCTCACGCGCAGGAACGTCGATGCCATGGCGCGTGTAGTACTCAGACTCCTGCGCATGGGCATCGGTCGACTCGAGCCGCTGCCCCTCGACGAACCACTGGCCGACGGTCTTGTCGATCTTCTCCGTGAACTCGGGTGCCGCTGCGAGCGCGTCAATGACACGCACGAAACACGCCAAGCGAAAGGTGTTGTGGTCTCCCCAGCCATCGCCGTGACGCCGGGTGTACTCCAAGATGCGGGCCTCGATCGCGTCGGCCCCCAAACCGGTTTCGGCCAGGATCCCGTCGAGCTCGAGCAGGCGGGTCCTCGCCGTCACCGTGTACTCGGTGTCCGCGGGGAGGTAGATGCCGACGTGGCTAACGAGAAGCTGGTCGAGCCCCTCGGCCAACGGCAGGCCCATATCGAAGTGCAGCACCTGGAAGCTGGTGGCAACGACGTCGTCGCAAACCGGAATCAAGTCGGCCTTGCCGAGCTGCACGCGGTCGGCGAAGAAACCCTGCATGGACACGCGCGGGGCAGCGATACCCGCGATCAGGCCCTCCTGGACCTCCACCGCGTGCTCATGGTCGGCTATCCCATCGATGACGACCCATCCGCGCTCGTAGAACTCCGCCGGCACGTCGACGGGATCGGCTTCACAAGCACGTCGCGTCCGGTCGAACAGCAGGCGTTGCGAGTTGTAGATGTCGGGGGGGTAAGCGGTGAGCATTGGGCCTCTTCCGGTCAGCGGCTGAACGGACTCGCGACGCTAGGCCGGCCCCCGGACAGATCCACCGGTTTTCAGGGCCTTCCGAACCCAACGTCGTAATCGTTCTCGCAAGTACCGGGAAATTCCTATCCAGATACGTACAGGTGTCAGACTCTTGTGCGTGCGGAGGGACCGAGAACGATCCAGGCGGGGTTACGCGCGAGCGCTCGAGCGCGTTTTCGTCACCACCGGCGACCAGCTCCGGATCGCGCTGTCCCTGCTGAGGGCACCGCGGGCCGACGTCGAGGAGGTTGAGCTCGACAGTCATGTCGGGCGCACGGATCGTTTCGTCGGCGCCGTTGACAACGCGCTCGTTCGGCTCGACCCGCGGGGGTCCTTCGCGCTCCAGGCCGCAGCGGAGAGATCAACCATCGTCGTCCCGAAGAACAGCCCTCCCGGGGGCGGGCTGGTCGATCTGGTCGGCCGGTGGGTGCTGGCTTCTCTCAGCGCCTGGCCCACCGAGGCAACCGATCTCGCGGTCGCCACCGGCCGGCTGTTCGAGGAAAGCCGGTCCCTCGATCCCGAAAGCCGCCGCACGGTGCCCCTCGGCGTGGGTTTCGACCAGCGCCTCGAGGATCGCCTGAGGTTGCGATTCGAGCTGATCAGGACAGAGCCGGACCTGCTCGACGTGCTCGAGAGCCATCGCCAACTCCTGTTCGAAGCTCCGGAGGACGGCCTGCGCGCGATTGAAGAAACCATCGAGCGGCGTCTCTCTCCCCGCGAGCGCCAGTGGATCGAAGCGGAGCGCTTCGCCGGCATGCTCGAAATCGTGCGCTCGAACCTGCGAAAGACCTGGGAAGGTCAGATCCGGTGGTTCCTCCGGCACGACGCCACACACGGCCCGGTTCTTGATTGCCACGGTGCCCGGGGCCACTGGCTGGTGGTGGGCGCTTCAAATGCCGGCGTGCTTGCCCGTGCCGGAGCCCTCGCGGCCCGCGTCACCGACGAGGAGCGCCAGCAGGAGCCGGCGGCGTGGCGCGCTCTCGCGCTCGACGACTACGTCGCCCAGGCCGATGCGGACGCCCCAGCGTTACTCGGCTCGGTGCAGATCGAGGAGGCACACGTCCTTGCGGGCGACCCGGGCGAGGCCGACGCCCTCTCGATCGAAGGCGTGCGCCGGCGACGGGTGCCCTCGCATACGGAGGACGCCCGACGGGGAATCGCAATTGCCACTGCGTCGCCCGCCGACCCAGCCCGGAGGGCGAACCGGCGGTACTACGCGCTGACGACTGACGACCGGGAATTGCGACTCGTCTCGGCGGGCGGGCCGAGCAACCGCAGGCCGTTGGCGCGGGTCGCGCTCGATCCCGACGACGACGCGCTGCTGGACTTCCAAGACGTGCTCGGCCGGGCGGCCGAGGCCGCTCAGATCATCGATCGCATCGCCCCGGCGCACGCAGGTGCCGCCGCGGCGCGTTGGGCGCGTGCGCTGCTGGCCAAGCCGCCGCCACCCAGCGCCGCTCGTGTCA
The DNA here is from genome assembly GCA_963698085.1 of uncultured Solirubrobacterales bacterium. Taxonomy (GTDB): domain Bacteria; phylum Actinomycetota; class Thermoleophilia; order Solirubrobacterales; family 70-9; genus VRUE01. Next base: position 1,889,345 of record OY969122.1, on the reverse strand, counting down.
GCGACGACCTCACCAACCTCAACGTCCGCTTGGTCTACATCCCGGCTTCCGAACCCCACCCCCTGGGAGGCCTGCCGATGATCGGGTTGCGGTTCCTGGCCGATCAGCTCGATCGCCTCGGTGCCCGCACCGACGTGCTGTCGATCGGCGCCGAGGATCTCCGCCGCCGCCGTATCGAGCTGCTCGGCGCCGACGTAATCGGGTTGAGCGTCTATCTCACCAACCACCACGAGGTCGCGCACCTGGTCCAGTTGCTGCGCGACGCCGGCTTCGCCGGCCGGATCGTGGTCGGCGGGCCGCAGATGAGAGAGATCGACCTCGTCCAGGGAGAGATCCAGGGCTGGGACGCGCTGATCCGCGGAGAGGGGGAGGAAGCCTTCCCGCAGGTGCTGCGCGTGCTGCGCCGTCTCGACGCCGGCGAAACCGACCGGGCGCTCGAGCTCGCGCGAACGCTGCACGGCGTCGCGATCGCCCATCGTGATCTCGTCGTGCTTGCCGACACCGCTGCCCGCAACGCCGTCGAGGAAATCGTCTGCCCGCTGCCCTTCGAGTGGCAGCGTTACAGCGTGGACCGAACCCTGAAAATCAACTTCACCCGCGGGTGCCCCTATAAGTGTGGATTTTGCCCCAACCACCAGGGCCGGAACTTCCACTCATGCGGCGCGGCCCAGATGTGGGACTTCACCCAGCGTGCGGCGGCGGACGCACTGACCCTCGGCCACGCCGAGGAGGAGCGGCGCGCCCTGGCGATCCAGGAGGCCTTGGGCGTCGACGGGCCACCGCGGCTGCGACCCGCGCTCGACCTGCTGCTGCGAAACCCGGTGCCTCGCGCGCTGCTGGAGAGCCTCTGCGGCGGACCAGAGCCGACCGCGGGGGACCACGTGTCTCCATGGCGGGCCAAGCAGCGGTGGCTGGCCGACAAGGCGGCGAGGCTGCCCGGGGCGCGCCTTCATCACGCCGGCGAGGCACCGGACGACCAGGAACAACCCAGCCTGCAGCCTTTCGAGATCATGACCTCCGAGGACAACACCCTCGTCAACCGCGACGACGTCATGGCGTACATGGCCATTCGCCGAGCGGGTGGGCTGACCGACTCTGTGGTCTTCGATCCCGGGCAAAACACCGTCCGTGATCTCACCGACCACCGAGGTGTGGTCGATCTCGAGTACATCGATGCCCTCTGCGAGCGGAACCCGTTCAAAGTCGTCCTCGGCGTCGACGGGACTTCCAACCCGGTCCTACGCCAGAACCAAAAGCCCTTCTACAACATCGCCGAATCCGTCGCCCTGAACCGCGCGCTCAGCCAACGCGGCATCGAGGTCCTCAACAACTACATACTGCTCACCCCTGAAACGAGCCTGCTCGAGGCTATCGAGGCATTCACGCTTTTCGTCATGCTCCCCATCCGCTGGCGCGACCACGGCGAATGGATCAACCTTCGCATCACCAAGGAACCCGGCACCCGCTCCCACGACGAAGGCCTGCTCTTCGCCCCCGACGACGAGGACTTCGACGATCCCCTGCGATTTCCAGAGGTCGAAGACCTCCTTTGCCGCTGGGAGCTCACCAGGTCGGTGCACAGCGCCGACCTACCTGAGCTGCTCTGGCGACTGCTGGCCGAGGACCCAGAGGCCGAACGGCTCCTGCCGAAAGTCCTACGCCGGTGGGAGCGCGACTTCGATCGCGACCCGTTCCTGAAGAGGCTGGCACATCGGGTCTCCGCGGCCGAAGTGCCAGGAACTCCGCTCGTGGAAACCCTCCGCAAGGTCGCCGATGAGTACCGGGAGGCATGGCCAGCCGAACCCGACGGGACCGTCGACACGATCGCGGTGCCGGGGGACGGCGGGAGTCTCTTCGTCGGTAGAAAGACCTTGCGCCCACGCCGATCATCTCGCCACACTCCCGCTGCGGTCCCCCCCAGCGCCGTTCCGCAGTCTGAGAGGGACAGCAGCACCGCTGTCGACCACTGATGGTCGGACCAAGCGCACTTTAGCCGAGCCGGGAGGCTGCTCCCGTACGTTTTTCTCGGTAACGAAAGTATCCTCCGAAGCGTCTGCTTCCGAACTGAGGTCGAGCACCCGCATGTCGCCACAAAACCGCTTTTCGCACGCACTTGGACGATGCCTTTCCTTGGTAACCGCCCACAGCGCCTGGTTCACCCTGGTTGTGGCGCTACTAATAGTTGCCCTGGCGAACATCGTCGTGGTGGGCGTATTGCATGCGCACTTGAGCTTCGGTGCCGAGCTCGGACTGGAGACGCTGATCGTATGCGTCGGCGTCGCCATTCCCGTCGGGCTGACGCTGGCAATCCTCTGGCCGGAGCTGAAAGCGATCTTTGCCATCGTTTCTAACGGCCCTTCACGTGCCACGCCGATCCTGTTGCGCTTCGTCAGCGAGGAGCTGAGGCTACTCGGAGATCGAATCGCCGACACGCGCTCGCGTGGCATCGACCTGGAGAACAGCATGGTCACGCCGTGGGTTCGAGAGCGGTGCTTTGCCGTGACTTCAGGTCCGTACCACGGAACGGATGTATTGGTGCCGAGCAAATTTCTCGCCACCTACGCCGACTCTGTCTATCTACGAGCACAGGCCGATTACATGCGACGAACGTCCTGTACGACGTCGGTTCGCATAAACGTATCCTCTCTGACGGATCTCGAAGTCGACTTGAAAGACAATCCAAAGGCCTCGGCCGAGTATGAGCAATGGCACATCGATAACGGGGTCGAGCTCCTATATTTGGACAATGAAAAGGCACGTGCCATCTCTCGCCAAGACGGCTTGGCCGGGACTGTCGACACGGCCATCTGGGAAGGCGAGCTCGTACTCCTTTGGGAGTACCGGGACAGTGGCGAAACGAACTTGCGCATGACCCTCGTGGGTGAGAGCACCTATCGACGCGCAATGAGTTTCCTTCAGCACGCCCGAGAGGCAGCCATCCCTTTCAGCGATCTCCATTGCAATATGCCGGATGGCCTCGCAGTGACTCGATAGCTACCTTTGGCCGCTGACGGGGCGATCAGCCGTCTCATGCCAGCTTTCCGGGTGCCTCAAGCAGCGGCCCAGAAGCAAAGCCGCGAAGCCGTTGATAAATCTGCACCGCCGCGGGCTCGGTCAAACCTGCGATCAAGTCGATCACCGCACGGACCCGAGCTGGATCGGTCTCAGCCGCGTCCAGGCGCTCGATATATCCCGGCGGAAAGAGACGGAACTCGCGTTCCTTGACTCCCTCGTGATAGCGATCAAACAGCGTACGGATGACTTCTCGCTGTCCCTCTTGCAGAATCGCCAGAGATGGTCGGTCAATCACGTAGTACCAGGTCAACTCCTTCAACATCGCCACCTCGGCAACTAAGGCGTCGGGAACTGCGAACCAGAGATGGCCCTCCTCCTCGCGCACCTCCACGGACTGCACGTAACGTCCGATGAGCCCACCTCCGGCGGCGCGCATTCCGGCCCGCTGCTCAAGTCGGCCCTCGTATGGATCCCCGATCCCTAGCCCCAATTGGTCTTCTTTGAGCTTGTTTGCGGCCTCGATGACCGATCTATCGAGCTGCTTGCGAATCATGTACGCCGTGAAGCGCTCCAACTCTTCCTGGTCTCCACGCAGTCGATCTAGTGGAATCAGGCCGGCCCGGTAAAAATCGTCAACATCATGGACCGCATAGGTCACGTCGTCGGCCCAATCCATGATCTCGGCCTCTAGCGAGCGCGACGTCTCGTTCTCCTCGGGCCAGTCTCGGCGGATCCAATTCAGGTAGTCGCTGTCCGGTGGATATGCACCCCACTTCGTCTCTCGTCCAGCCCTCTCTGCGTCGCGAAGCCACGGATACTTCATCGTTCCGTTGAGAGTGCGGCGAGTCAGGTTCAACCCGCTGGCCATCAACCGTCCGGCAGTGCTGAGACGGGTAAGAATGCGGAACGACTGCGCGTTGCCCTCGAAGCCATCGAGTTCGGCTTTGACCGCCAGCCGCTTCAGCTCCTGCTCCGCAATATGGCCGAAGGGCGGATGCCCCAGATCATGCGCCAATCCCGCCGCCTCGACCGCGTCGACGTCGAGGGCCACCAGAACCGCGTCCTTGGCGTTTTGAGGCTCCTCCGGAGCGTCGCGCTTGAGGCGTTGGGCTATTCGTTGCCCGACCTGGGCAACCTTGAGCGAATGGGTCAGTCGAGTATGAAACGCGTAGCCGCTCTCGGGCGGGCTAACCTGCGTGATCCCGCCCAGCCTCTGGAACGCGGAGGAATAGAGAACCCGATCTCGGTCCCTCTGGGCCTCGGTGCGAGCCTCCGGCTTTTCCTCCTCGGTCAGCCGTTCGTCGAGAAACTCGCTGTCGCCCGGCGGGGGCGTCAGCCTGTTGCGCATCCGACCGCTAGGTCAGTCCCCAGCATGCACTCGAAGGGCCTCATCAACCCGAAGAACTCGCTGATTGACAAGACTCCAAAACGCGATGGCCATTACAGAGGGGGACCAACCGTTGCGAGCACCCTCCTGAACCGCGCCGGGGGTCTGATTTGGATGGGATTCGACATAGGCGCGAATGGCAGCCTCAGCCTCCCCGACCTTCTCGGCAAGCTGAACCCTTAGGGGCTCGGACTCAGTAGCTGGCTCAGGCATCAGTTTGATCGTTGCGTAGGCACCGGACGGAATTTTGAAGTTATCGCGCCCGAGCGTTCGGCATCAAGTGATGATCTCTCCGTAAATGCGCGCATTAGCAGATCGGCCTCGTGCGGGATTGGGAGCGATCCGCATCGTTCTCCCCCTGCCGCGGCCCGAAGGCGCCGTCCACGCCGGCCGCTGGCACGCGCGTCTCAGGCTGAGCGACAAATACGCGGGCCGGAGAGTGCTGACTCATGGGAACGCCCAGTCCTCTTCCCAGGGCGTGCCCTACTGCCTGCTCGTGCGGGCCTTCTCAGGGTTGCGGATGCGCGTCTCCGTCTCCCAGGACAGCTTCGAGCCGGGTGCGACCGCCCACCTCCGCGCCTCGCTCGACGAGTCCGGCTTGCCGGTCACCGGGGCAACCGTGCGCGCCGCCGTCGAGCACCCCGACGGAACGGTCGCGGCAGCGGTCCTCAGCCCGGCCGAGCCGGGCGCCTACGCGTGCAGCTTCCGTGCGGCGACGGCGGGGGTCTACCGCGTGCACCTGTGCGCCGAGGGCTTCTCGGCCCGCGGGCGCCCCTTCACGCGCGAGCAGCTCCGCACCGTCTCGGTCTGGGCGGGCGGCGACCGACCGCCGCCTCCTCCCGGGCGCGGCGGTGGCGACCAAGATCGCCTCTGCCGTCTCCTCGCCTGCCTGCTTGAGCAGAAAGGGATTTGGGAGCAGCTGGAGCGCGCCGGAGTCGACGTCCGCGCCCTGCGTCGGTGCGTGAAAGAGACCTGCTCCGCGTGATCGCCAGGGCGTTGGCGACTCGCCGAACAGTGATCCGCACAGCCCGGCTGCCAGTCACTACCTCGGCGTCGAAGCTTCGATGGTGAAGCTCTACGCTAGTCAGCGGCGCCTATTTTCTAGGGCTGCTGTCAGCGCCGTGCCCCTGGAGATGTCGAGCTGAGCTCCTGGAAGACGTGGCGCAGGTGAGTCTCGCCCGTCTTCGCAAGACGGGGCTGCCGACCAGGCTTTGCAGGCGGCGGTGCTGTTCCACGAGTTCCGCCACGAGATAGCCCTACCCGGCGCCCGCCTGGTACGTCGTCGGACCATTGAGTGCCCTGCTTGCCAGGCTCGGCACACGCAGGAGTCTACGCAGTCGTTACCCGGATTACGCCTCAGATTGAGAGTCGCTGCGCTCGCGCAGGCGCACGCACAGGCCCTCCGGGACCATCACGAACTCGAAGGCCTCGATGCGAACGGAAATGAACCACCCCGCACGCCAGGACGATGTCGTCGCCCCGACGAGCGCCAGGAAAGAAGCCCTTCTGCACTGCGAGCCTTGACAGCTAAGATGGCTGGTGCTTAGATGAGTGACTAAGGCGAATGACTAAGGAGCTGGCAACTGCAGATGTGAAGGGCAGCGACGGCCGCCCCTCGATCCGAGCGACCAATGTCGAGGCCTTTCTCGACGCCGCCGAGCGGCTGCTGGTCAGGGAGGGGGCGGCGGGGATCTCGACGCGGCAGCTCGCCCGCGAGGCGGGGCAGAACCATGGCCTCGTCCACTACTACTTCGGCTCGGTCGACGAGTTGCTGCTGCAAACCCTGGAGCGGTTTACGGAGCGTGTGCTGGACCGCCAGCAGGCGATGTACGCGACGGACGCCCCGTTCATCGAGAAGTGGCGGTCGGCGGTCGCCTACATCGAGGAGGACCTGGCCGCCGGCTACCCGAAGGTCTGGGCGGAGCTGGAGGCACTCGCCTGGGACCGGCCCGAACTGCGCGAAAGGCTGCGAGGGGTCAGCGATCGGTGGCGGTCGCTGCTGCGCGTTGCGTTGAGCGACGCGATCGTCGAGTACGGACGCGACGATCGCTTCTCCCCGGAGGCGCTCGCGGCGCTGGTCATGCAGTTCAACAAGGGCCTGCTGAACGAGCGCCTGCTCGGCTTCGACCGTGGCCACGCCGAGCTGCTGGAGGCGATCGACGGCTGGCTTGCCTCGATGGAGGAGGGCAAGGCATGAACGCCGTCGAGACGACGCTCCCTGGAACGAGCGCGATCGAGTCCTTCGACCGGCCGGGCGAGCAGACCCGCGCCCGCTATCCCGACGCCGACGGGTTCTTCGAGCGCGACGGGCAGCGGATCTTCTACGAGGTCTACGGCGAGGGAGAGGAGACGATCTTCCTGCTCCCAACCTGGTCGCTGGTCCACTCCCGACACTGGAAGATGCAGATCCCGTACTTCGCCCGCCACTTCCGGGTGCTGGTCATGGACGGGCTCGGGAACGGCCGCTCGGACCGCTGCCGGGATCCGCGCCGCTACAGCGCGGCGGAATTCGCCCGGGACTGCCTCGCGGCAATGGACGCAACCGGCACCGAGCGAGCGCTGACGGTCAGCCTCTCGCGCGGCGCCCAGTGGACGCTCGAGATGGGGCGGCTGGCGCCGGAGCGCCTCGCCGGCGCCGCCTTTGTCGGACCCATGTTCCCCTACACGCCTTCGCACTACTCGCTGCTCCTGAACCCGTTGGTTGCTCGAAGCTTCTCGCGTCCCTCGCCAGTCAACCGCTGGTGGGCGCGGATGAACGCGGTCCACTGGCAGCGCGAATACCCCGAGTTCGCCAACTGGTTCATCTCGCGCTGCTTCCCCGAGCCGCACTCGACCAAGGGCATCGAGGACGGTGTCGGTTGGGCCCTCGAAACCGACCCCGAGACGCTGATCGCGACCGCGAGGGCGCAGATCCACAGCGATCGGCCGACGTTGCGCGAGCTGGCCCGCGGGCTCGAGTGCCCCGTGCTGGTCGTGCAGGGGACCCGCGACCGGATCGCGCCGCCCCGCGACGGTCGCGCCCTGGCCCGCCTCAGCGGCGGGCGGTTGGAGGTGGTGCGCGACGCCGGGCACTTCCCGCACGCTCGCAAGCCCGTCCAGGTCAATCTCGCCCTGCGCGACTTCTCCGAGCAAGCCTTCCGCCGGCCGCGCACGCCCCGCGACCCCACGGTCCACCGGGCCGACGCGCGCCCGCGCGCCCTCTACATCTCTTCGCCGATCGGGCTCGGCCACGCGCAGCGCGACGTGGCGATCGCGCGCGAGCTGCGCAAGCTGAATCCCGACCTGCAGATCGACTGGCTCGCCCAGCACCCGGTCACCCGGGTGCTGGAGGGCGAGGGCGAGCGCATCCACCCCGCCAGCGCCCACCTCGCCAACGAGTCCCGCCATATCGAGTCGGAGTCCGCCGAGCACGACCTGCACTGCTTCCAGGCGCTGCGCAGCATGGACGAGATCCTCGCCGCCAACTTCATGCTCTTCCACGACATCGTACGAGATGAGCGCTACGACCTCTGGATCGGAGACGAGGCATGGGAGCTGGACTACTACCTGCACGAGAACCCGGGCGAGAAGCGGGTCCCGTTCGCCTGGCTGACCGACTTCGTCGGTTTCCTGCCGATGGAGGACGGCGGCGAGCGGGAGAGCTTCCTGACCGCCGACTACAACGCCGACATGGTCGACCACGTCGCCGACCACCCCGAGGTCCGGGACATGGCGCTCTTCGTCGGCAATCCCGACGACATCGTCGGGGAGCGGCTCGGGCCGCAGCTGCCGACGATCCGCGACTGGACCGAGCGCCACTTCGACTTCACCGGCTACGTGACCGGATTCGACCCCGCCGACCTCAGCGATCGCACCAGGCTGCGGGCCGAGCTGGGCTATGGCGACGACGAGCGGGTCTGCATCGTCACCGTCGGCGGCTCGGGCGTCGGCGCCGACCTGCTGCTGCGGGTCATCGCCGCCTTCCCTGCGGCCAAGGAGCGGGTCCCAGATCTGCGCATGATCGTCGTCGCCGGCCCCCGCATCGATCCCGAGTCGCTTCCGGCCCACCCCGGGCTCGAGGTCGTTCCCTACGTGCACAACCTGTACCGGCACCTGGCGGCTTGCGACTTGGCGGTGGTGCAGGGTGGCCTGACCACCTCGATGGAGCTGACCGCGCAGAAGCGACCCTTCCTCTACTTCCCGCTGCGCCATCACTTCGAGCAGAACTTCCACGTCCGCCACCGCCTCGAACGCTACGGCGCCGGCCGCCGCATGGATTTCGACGAGTCCCCGCCGGAGCTGATCGCAGCGGCGATCGCCGAAGAGATCGGCCGCGAGGTCGACTACCGCGACGTCGAGGCCGATGGCGCCGCCCGCGCCGCGCGGCGCCTTGCCGAGCTGCTTTAGCTGGAATTCACCCCCCTGATTGACCTGCTTCTCGCGGACTGCTCGGGGCTTTAATCCGGTGTCCGGAGCCCGCACTGTGAGTCGAGGGAGATGTCATCGTCGCCAGGAAGCGATCGGCGTTCGCTGACCAGCGTGGCATCCATCGGGTAGTTCCCGGCCCCTTGAGTCACCAGCCGTCCGCACTCGCGAGACATCAGCTCAGAGAGTCAACGCGTCGCTGATACGGCTGTGCCCCGGATAGCGGTGACCCGTTTGGATCAGCTCGGCTTCGTCGTAGAACCGCTTGGCCCACCAAGAGTCAGCACGCGCGAGACGCGTCGCCGCAAGTATGGCCGGGATCCCAAACAGCACGAACATGCCGACGATGCTCAAGGCGTAGCGACCCTTCAGGCAACCGACGATGGCAAACGGCGACATGATGATCGCGACCGTGAGAAGAGCCATGGGACTCTTATCGATCCCCGGAACCTGGGTCTTTAGGGGGCGGCGGGATCTCCAAAAAGCGACCGTAGGCTTCTGCTCATGGAGCTAGCCGGACCTCGAACCGCGACCTCCTGGTGCGATCTCCGAGTAGCGATGCGGAGGGACCTGCTCAGGGGGAGAGCGCCCAGCGCCTCTTCATGGGTGTACGGTCGGATCGACTCCAAACCCGATCGAAGGAGAACCCATGGCAACCGCTGAAGTCAAGAATTTCGACTCTCCCGACGAGGTCCGCCCGTTCGAGGGGAAGGGCCAGGCGAAGATGGTGCAGCTTGCCGGTCACGCTGTCGGCAAGGGGACCTTCGAGCCCGGGTGGAAATGGTCGGAGAACGTGAAGCCGATCGCGGGCACCGACTCCTGCCAGGCCGCCCACTTCGGCTACGTGCTGTCCGGCAAGATGAAGATCTTCATGGACGATGGCTCCGAGGTCGAGGTCGTCGCCGGGGACGTTGTCGCGATCCCGCCGGGCCACGACGCCGAAGTGCCGGGCGACGAGGCATGCGTGATGGTTGACTTCGGCGAGATCGGCGACTACGCCAAGCGAGGCTGACGAGTTCGCCGCGCACAGGCCCAAGCTGTCTGTCAGGTACGACGTTGAACTACAGGCTCGCTTATAGGCTTGGTTTCCACCCCTGGGAGGACCTCGCCGAGCACCCGCCCTACGCCGACAAGCTCATGGAGCTGGTGGCTTGCGACGAGGACGGGCGCAACCCCCCCTTCGGCCCTGCGCTCGACATTGGGACCGGTAGCGCTGTTTGGGGTATTCGACTCGCCGAACGAGGCTGGCAGGTGACCGGCATCGACACCGTCGAGAAGGCACTGAGCCGGGCTCGCAAGCGAGTGGAGGAGGCGGGCGTCGATATGCGCCTGCTCCGAGGCGACGTGACGGCATTGCGGGAGGCGGACATCAGCACCAGTTTCCGCTTGCTGGTCGACACCGGCACGTTCCACGGCCTGAGCGAGCCTCAGCGGCAGGCGATGGGGAGGGAGGTGAGCGCGGTCGCCGCTCCAGACGCCACGCTAATCCTCGATTGCTTCGCTCCCCGGCGCAGGGGTCCGCTGCCCCGAGGTGCGAGCGAGGCAGATGTGGAAGGAGCATTCCCCGGGTGGGAGATCACCGGCATTGAGACGGCGGACACCGAACCCGATCCGATTGCCCGGCTCTTCCGATTCGACGAGGCTTTCTACCGCCTTCGGCGCCAAGGCGCTGCGGGCCCGGGAACGTAGCGCCACCGCTGGGTCTAGGTCAACAGGAGGTCCGTTGGGAAACGAACTCGGCGCGGCTCTTTGCCACGGTTCTTCAGCGTCGCGATCACATAGGTCTGCCGGGTTGCGGAGTCCCAAAGATCCCCTGCCCTCGTTGATGCCGTCCGCCTTTGTGCCCCTGGTTGTTGGTTGCTCGCTATTCGATGGTTTCCGGGGGAGCCGAGGGCACTTCGGTTTCTTCTCCGCCGTCGCCATTGGATTCCTTTTCGTCCAAGGCGAAAATCGCGGTGACCGCCTTGTCGTCGTTCATCGTCAAGTGGCACGGCTCGGTGCCCGTACAGTCCTCGGAGGAAAATCCTTCAAAGACCGATTCGGGGCCCTCTATGGCTTCCAAGGTCACTGTGTCGCCTTCTGACGCTCGAACCACACAGGGTCCCTCCGAGCACACGATACCTCCGCCTTCTACCGTCCCAGCGCCCTCGCCTTCAACGGTTACTTCCAACCTGAAGGACTCCTCATCGCCCGGGCCCTGGCCGTTCGGCCCATCCCCGTTTTCGCCCGGGAGTGGGTTCTGTTTACCGTTGCCGTCCTTGCTAGATGCGGAGTCGCCCGCGTCATTCGAGTCGCCGGCGATTACCCCTGCCGCCACCCCTCCACCGAAGAGGAGGACGAACAGCGCCGCCAAGATGAGCAGCCGCAGCGCAGACGACCCCTGGGTGCGGGCCCGCACGAGTTCTTCCTCTCGCAGCATTTCTCGAAGTCGCTCGCAGAGCACATGCAGGTTGCGGGTGGTTGCAGCAAGCCCGCGGCGGTCGCCGATCCTTTCCCTGATCTCCTGCGCCTCGCGGAGACTTCGCTCCGCGCCCTTGACGTCGTCGGCCGCGAGGCGAAGGGTTCCCAGCTCATGCTTTGCCCAGCCGATGGCGCCCAGGTCCCCGAGCTTCTCGCCGGCACGCAGAGCGGCGCGCAGAGCTCGCAACAGCTCCGCCCATCGCCTCAGCAACGTGAGCAGATTCACCAGGGCGCGGGCCAGTCGCAGAGCTTCTTTAAACCTCCCTTCCCGATCGAGCCGTTCGAGCAGATCGAGCAGGGTGCCTCCCTCCAGCACCAGCTGGTCGAGGCTGAGCGCTTTCCCCTCCGCTATCCCTTTGCCCAGCGCAACGGCGCGCTCGATCTTCGCCGTTACCTCCGAGGCATCGTCAACGACCCCGGCTGCGACGGCCGCCTCGCTATCACCCTCTGGCTCCGGTTCCTCAAAAGCCCGCTCCAGTGGCTCGGCACCTTCCCCCGCAGCCCCAACTTTCCGCTGAACCGCAGTTCCGGCTGAAGCGCCGACGTCTAGGACATAGCCGCCAACCTCAAGCGACCCCCGCACAGCTTCGGGCGGATCTGTCTCCGCTTCCGTTCCACTGGTGTCTGCGTCCGAAGGGCTCACCGACTGACCGCGATTATCTTAATCCTGATCGATCAGCCGCCTTCCACTTTTAGGCGTTCCTCATTACGAATCGACTCGCACATTGCGGTTGACGTCTACCGCTCGCACCCCCGGATCGAGTCCGCGCCGGCACCGCCACGACAGCGGTCGGAGCCGGAGCCGCCGCGCAGGCGGTCAGCACCACGGTTGCCCTTGAGCACGTCGTTGCCGGCGTTTCCCCTCAGCAGGTCTGGGCCGCCGCGGCCGAGGAGGCGGTCCTGAGGGGAATGCCCCGACCAACGGAGGCGATCCAGAGGACGCCTTGGCGGTCTTGCAGGAGATGCCAGACCTCTCCAAGGCGCTGGTCGACGCCGAGCCCGAGCTTCGGCGAGACGTCTTCGATGCCTTCCGCCTGCGCATCGAGCTTGATCGAAATGCCGGCCAAATAAGACTGGAGGCGCTCGTGTCGAGCGTCTTCAGTGGAAAGTCTCTTGAGGACCTATCGGTCGCCCGAGGGACCATAGCGGGGGAACGACTCGATCTAAGTGGGGCGCCCGCGGTGCCGATTGAGTGCGCCCTGGATTTCGCTCCACAAGCGGGAAAGCGGCGCGTTCGCTAGTTCCCGGTCAGAGGCCCGCGAGAGCCAACTCCCAAAAGTCGCCTTGATTTTCGCGCCCGCCGAGCTACGTTCGCCGGCCGAATAGACATAAGCGGCCCCCGGCGGCGGGCTAACGCCAACCGGGAGCCTGACCACAAGGAAGGCAACGCTCCCTTATGGCTGATCAAGACCCTACGTGCCCGGCTGGCGCCGCGCACGTCACTACCAATGCCGATCTGGACGCTCGCGACGAGGCGGAGGTGCTTCGCGAAGTCCTGGGCATCTACCCCGAGACGCTGACGCTCGACGAGCTGATCCGCGAGCTGACCGTCGCCTCCGCCGAGTTCACCGAGCACGACCGAATCCGGCGAGCAGTCCGCGTCCTGACCGCGGGCGGTCTGCTTCACCGGATCGGCGATCTCGTCCTGCCAACGAGAGCCGCCGTTAACTTCCACGACCTCCCTCGCGCATGACGGGCGCCAACGGAGGTGCCAATCCGGGTCGCGGGAGAGTGCGGCTGCTCGTCGCCCTCGATCTGCCCGAGATGGTGCGCAGCGAGGTCGAAGCGTGGCAGCAGGAGGCGCTGATCGATCCGGCCCTGCGTCACAACCACGGGCTGCGGATAGTCCTGATGTTCCTCGGCCATCGTCCCCAGCGGGAGGTCGTCCGCTACCTGGAGGCGATCCGGGAGCTGTGCGCGTCCGCCCCCGCGCCCCTGGTCGAACTGGGCGATGTGGTGGCGAAAGGCCCTACGCCGGAGCTTCCCCGCGTGTTCGCCTTGCCGGTCAAGTCACCTGAGGCCGAAGTGCTCCAGATCGGCTTGCGCTCCGTCTTCACGAACCAGAACCTCTACATCTACGAACCCAGAGAGCGGACGTTCTGGCCGCACCTGACGGTCGCCCGTGTGCGGACCGCGGATCACAAGTCACGCCGACCGGAGGCGGTCCGCGATGTGCCGGACCGCCCGATCCCGCCGAGCTTGCGGAGTCCCTTCGAAGGGCGAAGCGTCGGTCTCTATCGGTCCGAAATGCGGCCGAGCGGAGCGCGCTATTCCCTACTGGGCAAAGCCGACCTGCCAGGGCCAACCTCTGCGACTCTCCACCCCAACCAACGATGATGATGGGCGAATTACGCCGTGCTGTCACCGTCCTCTTCTTTCGGCCTAGGTGAGAACTCCTCGCTGGGAGGGCCGCGCATCTCGCGGCCCAATTACAGGAGATCCGGGCCTGATGTACGCTCGGCGAAATGTGGGGAGAGCAGGAGGCAGAGGGGCAGGTCGCACGCGTTAGGGCGGTCGCCGACGATCGCCGGCAGATGCATATCGAATACCGCAATGGCATCACCGGCCGTATTTCGAGCGATGAGGAACAGATTGACCTTGAGGTCGGCGACATCCTCTTGGTAGACGCTGAGGGCAATCACTTCGAGCGAGCGCCTAACTCGCTCTGGCCTGAGGACACCTGGATCGGCATCCTCAGCCAGGAGGTCGATGGCGGCTTTGTTGCCGAAATAAATGGTCGATATCGCTATCTTCCATCGAGCGATCCGACTTACAGCGTCGGAAATACCGTCGAGGGACGCGGTGATACGCAGCTCCTACGCGTGTTGCACGAGAACCCGGTCCGAATACCAGAGTCGGTGGGGACCGATGACAGGATAGGAGAGGGGTTCCTAGCCTCCGAGGGTGAGGGCGGCGATGATTTTTCAGATTTTGGTGGACTGCACGAGGTTGTCGAGCGTGCCAAAGAGCTGATCGAGCTTCCTCTTAAGCACCGAGCGGCATTGCAAAAGATCGGTGCCCGCCGAATCAAGGGAGTGTTGTTCACCGGGCCACCCGGAACGGGCAAGACGATGCTTGCCCGGATAATCGCGAATCGCGCAGAAGCAAAGTTTTACGAGATTCGAGGCCCGGAGATCTTCAGCAAGTGGTACGGCGAAAGCGAGGGCATTCTTAGGGGCATCTTCGGCCACGCGTCCAAACAGGAGAGTTCCATCATCTTCTTCGATGAGATCGATAGCGTTGCGACTCAGCGCGCAGAGTCGCATGAGGCTTCGCGTCGGGTCGTTGCACAGCTCTTGTCGCTCATGGATGGATTCACGCCAGATGAAAACGTCATGGTCATCGCCACCACCAACAGGCCACAGGACATCGACGGAGCGCTGAGGCGGCCAGGGCGGCTTGACTGGGAGATCACCTTCCCGCTTCCAGGCCTGGATGACCGCAAGGAGATTTTGAAGGTGTGGGGCAAGAAGCTAAACACTGTCGGCGTTCTCCCCCACGACCTGATCGCAGCCAAGACCGAGATGTGGTCCAGCGCAGAGTTGGCCGCCATCTGGACGGAGGCAGCTCTCTTTGCAGTTGCCGATAGCGGTCGGGATGCGATCCTTGCCGAAGACTACGTTGGCGGCTACGAGCGCGTCGCGAGTCTGCGCCTTCGATCAATCGAAGCAATGGCCCGCGAAAATCAAGAGAAATGAGCATCGGCTCTCGGTTCCGCAACTGGAGGATGAGGCGCCGACGGAGGCGCGCCGCGAGGCGTGGTGGCAAGGGTAGCCTGCGGGAATTCGTCTACCTGGACGAAGTCAGCGTCTACAGCCTAATCGCCTCGCGCAAGGGGGCTGTCCCCTCCGAGATCAACGAAAGTGAGTCGGCTCTAATCCGCAGCGACATCGCCGCAAAGGCAGCCGCCAACGCTGGGCTCGCCAAAGGTGAGGTCTCCTCGTCCCTGGAGGCTCAACAAAGCAGCGGAACGCAGGTCGTCAGAAAGGCACTCGTCCAGTCGACCTTCAAGGAACTGTTCGATCTCGAAAGGCCAAACCTGCCGCTTCACGTAGACCCCCTCTCGGGACCACCGCCACCTCTAAAAGACGCCGCGGCGCTACTCCACCATGCGCGCACGGCCTCAAGTGTCTGGGCAGCCTTGGCTCAGGAGCTGCGGCGGGGCACCTTGCTTGAGTTCGAGGTTGAACTCGAAGCAGAGGGAATCTTCCGGATGAACGCAATTATGAATGCCTTCTTTGAGATCGTCGACGAGAATCCAAAACTCCTCGGCTCGGCATCATTGCCCAATCTTGTCGATGGCTACATGACGAACCAGCTGCTGGAGAGACTGCTGGTCGGGCTGGTGCCCATTCGAGGTCGAGCTGTCGACTATCGAAGTGTGATGATCGACTCGACGGAGCTGATCGTTCACCAAGCCGTCCTCGATGGGATGGGTGACTCCGACCTCACGGTCCGACCTCTCTATGTGGTCGGCGTCACCGAGCGCGATCTTTTCTGGCGCGACATTCGACGCGTTCTTTTTTCGCACTCCCGGTATTCGGTGCTCTGTCGGCTTGGTCGCGACGGCCCACAGTCGTCCTGGACGCCAGTCAAGCTGGTTGACGTTCTCAAAGAGGTTTCCTCGGATCTCGGCAGCAGCATTCAGGAGATCGGCGGCTATCTTGATCGCCACCACGGACTTGGGTCTGCGGGAAACGACGATCAGGATCGGGATGCCGCGATGCAAAAAGCCCTCACCGCATACGCGAATGACATCGTCCGGCAATACGGGCATGAGCCTTCGAACGGTGGTTTGGGAGTGCTCAATGGCCCTCTCTCCGAGTCGCACGGGGGAACCTACGACACGCGCGAGGGCCGGCGTGCAGCGTTCACTGAACTCACCAAGCGTCTCGAATCTCAGTTTGACTTCCAAGCCGAGCCATTGGTCACGGCCCAACTACGGGAAGCCGCACTTGATGCGGCTGGCTTTGACTTGGAGGGAAATCTCCCCGACCAAGTACAGGTGGAGGAGCAAGATGAGTCCCCGAGTCAAGATCCACGCTACCTCGATTCGAACATCGTCGCGATCTATTGGTGAGCATCCTCAGCCCCGATGGTCAGGTAGCCCTCTCGAATAGCAAACTCGAACATCTGGGGCAACGCAGCGAGGGGAACCTCGCCACCCCGCGACGGCTGACCCCGCTTATCGAACCAGGTGTACTTAATCGAGAAGTCTTGGTCGTCCCAGGACGATCGACCAATGCGGATCTCATCCTCCGGATGGATTCGGCATGACTCGGACTTTTCGGGCTTCATTCTCCTCCTCATTGAGCCTGGCTCTTAACCGGGCCAGCGCTTCTCAAGCGCGTCGTCGTCAGCGAAGAACGCTCGGAATTCAGGATCTTCGATCGCTCGGCGGATCGCCGCCCGGAGCAGATCTCGCATCTTTGCGATTTCGTCGAGAACTCGGCGCTCGTCGGCATCCGTGGGGGTCTGACTCCCTTCGCGGCCGAAGAGCCGGACGTGGGAGCCGTGAACCCAGTCGGAGCGGGCGTCGTACATGCGCCCGCAGAGGGGTTCGTTAATCCCCTCCAACTCCAACTCCGCTGCCACCGCGGTCGCCCGCCGCTTGAACTGGGCCGTGAGTTGGCCTCGGCCGACCTTTAGGAGGGCCTCCAGACCCCCTATGAGCGTCGGCAGCACGACGTCGGCCCACCCGATCCGCGTCGCGTACTCCAAGCGCCACATCGCACGGGTGAGCCGGGGCGGGAGCTCGGCGGAGCGCTTCGCTGCGAGCAGGACCGCAAACTCCTCGGCTCCAGGGCCGTCGAGCCACTCTCGATCGGAAGCGAGGCGGTAGGCGGCGTTGCCCTCGCCCGATGCCCGGTATGCGATGGTCCGCTTCCCATCCTCATGGTCGATCACACGGGCCGTGTATTGCAGTGAGAAGCCATGGTCGCGGATCAGCCGCGAGAGCGAAAGAGCGTCGTAGAGCTTGCCGTCCTCGTCCGGGTTGAAGTAGTTGTCGTCGATTTCTTGGAGTGCCCGGTCGCGCACAAACGAGTAGCGCTGACTGAACTGCCGGATCGGGTCGAAGTTCTCCCCACGAGGCGTGCACGCGCTCATGATTGCCTCGGCTTCCTCGCTCGGCAGGGAAAGGAGCTTGATTCCGTCACCAAGCTCGACCTCTGACACCACATTTGGGAAGAGTCGCCTGGGGGCACCGACGGGTGGATGGGCTCGGAACTCCTCTGGCGTCACCGAGTCGGAAGCCTCGGCGGCGCAAACGATGATGTCCCGGATTTGGGCAATACCCGAGGACGGTACGGTGCCGTCCAGAGGCTCACCGCTGGCGCGAGTCTCTTCCGCCGTTGCCACCTCCCCAGGGTAAGGACGCGGGCGGCCATTCGCGCCTCCGTTACCTGAGCAGGTACACGAGATGTCCTCCTCATTTTCGCCAGGGCATGAGCCCAAGCCGATCCAGCCGCGAAATCTAAATTTCTGCGAATTGGGGTGTCCAGTTTCGCTGCTCGGCCCCCTGTTGTTGTAGATGCGGAATTCGCGGCGCAAAACCAGGCCTCAAGCGACAGAGGGGCATGAAGCGAGCAGACCGGCGGACCTATGGCAAATGTCGGATTCGTCACATAAGGGGGACCACTTTCCGCCCTCGGCCCCCTGTTACTACATGAGACCAGCGGGGCGGCCCAATTTCGGGGGGACCACTTTCGAGGTTCATCCCTCCCTTACATATGAGGACCATTTCGAGATACGGGCCGGGCGGCGGCATCGTGCGGTCGCGCCCAAGGTCGGGTGCCGAGCCGACTGGCGGTTCGGGCGTCGGTTCACGTCGAGCCAGGCGCGAAGGTCCACGATCCCGCATCGCAGCGCCGATCGCGCGGCTCGTGGCTTGCCGACATACCTACGTGACCCAGAGGTCGGTGCATGATGGGTGAGGATCGCTCCGACCCGCGGCCGATGCTGGCGATCTTCGCTCTGCTCGTGACCGCCGCCATCTGGCGCGCCGTGTCGAGCATCCACGTCGATCAGCTCCTCGCCTCCGCGGCGTCGCTCGCGCCCCTCGCTCTCGGCGCCCTCGCTATCGCCTCCGCGCTGGCTACACAACGCTTCCTCGCCACGCGCCGCACGCTTGCGACGCGAGCCGCTGCGGCGATCGTGCCGGCCGACGAGTTCGACGCAAAGCCCGAGGCCGTCCTGCGTATCGCCGCCGAGCTGGCCCGGGCCGACCGCAGCGTGCGCGGCTGGTTCGATCGCCGCGCCTGCGCGCTGCGGGTGCGGCTGACCAACGACGGCGAGGGCCGTCTCGTCTATCTGCTCGAAGTGCCGGCCCGCTCCCGCCAGCTCCTGCGCAACGCCCTGCGAGGCT
This sequence comes from uncultured Solirubrobacterales bacterium, assembly GCA_963698085.1. GTDB lineage: Bacteria > Actinomycetota > Thermoleophilia > Solirubrobacterales > 70-9 > VRUE01. Next base: position 1,870,713 of record OY969122.1, on the reverse strand, counting down.
ATGAGGGAGTCGAGCTGCGCGATGCGGCAGAGGTCCCCGAGCCCGACAGGCCCGGCGAGGTCACGCTGCGCACCGAGTTGACCCTGGCCCGGCCGAGCGTCGAACCCCTGGCCCGGCTCGACAACGAGCCCGATCCGCTTCAGCCCTTCGCCGCGGCGATGGCCTCGCTTCGTCCGGAAGACCGCGAGCGATCAACGGTCTGCCTCGACTTGCTGCCGGCAGGGGGGCGCCGCCGCTCGCGGCTGCGGCGCCGTTTGAAGCGGCAGGCGCGGTGGGCACACGGCGAACGGCGCAGCTTGATGGAGGTGCTCGACGGCGAGCGCCGCCGCGACACCACCAACCCCGCCGAGTTGATCGACCGCCGCCTGGTCGGCCAGGCTCTCGACGCGAAGCTGCGCGATGCCGGCCCGCTCTTCGAGGCGCAGATCCTGCTCCGCGCTCAGGCCACCGAACGCCCTCGCGCAAAGCTCGCGATGCAGAGCCTGCTCGCCGCCTTCGAGCCGTTCGCCGCGCAGAACTGGCTGCGCCCGGCCGGGCTCGGGATCGGCGATGCCGTGTTCTTCGGCTCAGACTTTCCGACGCGCAGGCGAGGCTTCGACCGCCGCCTCTCCTCAGGCCTCTTCCGGCCAGCACGCCGCAACATCCTCACCGCCCGCGAGGTGGCGGGCTTTCTGAAGCCGCCGACCGTCCACTGCGTCGCCGAGAACGTGCTGCGCTCCGGCACGCTCCTGCCGGTGCCGCCGAAGCTGCCGACCTTCGAGAAGACCAAGGACGATTTGATCCCGCTCGGCCGGATCGCCGGGGAGGGCGGCGAGCGGATCGTCGGGGTCCGCACCGCCGACACTTTCTTCTCCTACGTCGCCGGGCGCAGCCGCTACGGCAAGACCGAGACCGCCCTCGCCCAGTTCGTCCACCTGGTCCGCTCCGGCCACGGTGGGCTCTTCCTCGATCCCCATGCCGATGCGCTGGAGCGGATCAGGCCCTACCTGCGCAATCCCGAGGTCGCCGCGCGAGTGGTCGAGATCGACCTCAGCTCCCCGCGACCCGAAAGCCTGCCCGGCTGGAATCTCTTCGAGCTGAGTGGCGGCAGCGCCGAGTCGCGCGGTGGAGGCGATCGTCGATGCCTTCGCCTCGACCCTGCAATGGGGCGAGCAGAGCACCCGCGCCATCAACCTGACCACGCAGGCGGCGGGGGCGCTGGCGAGGATCGCGCCGGCCTTGCCGCCCGAGCTGGCGCCGACGATCTTCCAGCTCCCCACTCTGCTCTCCAACGAGCGCTGGCGCGCCGCCGTCCTCCCCTTCCTGCCGAAGGCCTCGCAGGGGTTCTGGATCGACCGCTTCCCGCTGCTCGCGCAGGAGGCGATCACGCCGCTCACCAACCTCGTCGACCGCCTGCGCCACTCGACGCCGATCAGCGCCCTGCTCGGCCAGAGCCAGAGCACCTACCGGGTTCGCGAAGCGATGGACTCCGGGAAGATCGTCCTCGCCTGCCCCGGCGTAGGTGGCACCCGCGAGCGTCTGCTCGCCAACCTCCTCCTCTTCGACCTGCTGCACGCGGCGCGAACCAGGTCCCAGCTCGCTCCCGCTGCACGCCGCCCTTTCTGGGTCTTCCTCGATGAGGTCCAGAGCTATGACGGTGCGGCCTCGGGCAACCTCGCCGCGCTACTGGAGCAGAGCGCCAAGTTCGGGCTCCGCGCGGTCGTCCTCAACCAGAACCCCGAGCGGCTGAACCCGCAGACGCTGAACGCGCTCACCACCAACCGCTCGCATCTGCTCGCCACCGCGCTGAACTCCCACGCCGCCGCCCTGCTGACGAAGGAGTGGGCGGGCCAGCCCGACCCCGCCGCCCTTACCAAGCTCGGCCGCTACCGCTTCATCGCCCAGGTCACTCACCGCGGAGAGCTGAGCAAGCCCTTCGCCCTCGGTGGGATCAGGGTCGAGGACATTCTCGGAGCACCAACGGCCCACGGCGATGCGCCAGTCGAAGGAGCGGCAGCGCGGACGCGAGTCGGCGAGGTGATCGCCCATCTCGAAACGCTCGACGAGCGCATCCTCGCCAAGCTCGAGGAGCTGAGGCGCAAGCCGGGGGCAGGCGAGAGCGTGGCCCCGGCAAACGAGGATGCGCCGGCCCGCCCGGCTCCCCTCTGGGCGCCAACCGAGGAGGACGCGTGACCGATCTCGCCACCCTCCGATCGGCGTGCTCGGAGACGGGGATCGAGGTGATCGCCTCGCTCGCCCAGCACCGCATCCTCTCGACCGCCCAGGTGCACGCCATCCACCTCCACGACAGGGGCCACCGCTGGGCGCAGAGGCTCCTGTCCCGCCTCGCCAAAGCCGGGCTCGCCGGATACATCGAGACTCCTCACGGCACGCCGCGCCGGCTCTGGCACGTCACCGAGCGCGGCGCCCGACTGGCGCAAAAGGCGGGTGTGCTGCAAGGGGAGCCTCGGCTGATCGGCGCCGAGGACGCGGCCGGGGCGCTGCAAGCCCACACGCTCGCGGTCAACGACTCGGCGATCTGCTTCCTCTCCGCCGCTCAGGAGCGAGGCGACGATTTCGGCCCCTTCGCCTGGCGCCAAGAGGTATCCCACCCGCTCAACTACGGGCGCGGCCGGCGACGGCGCGCGCTGATCTCCGATGCCGTCCTCACCTACCTGCGCGGCGCCGGCAACGGCATCGCGATCGAGCAGCGCTTCCTGGAGCTCGACCGCGCCACCCTCTCGGTCGATCGGCTCGCCGCCGAGCTGGTCCGCTATGCGGAGCTGTACCGGCTGGCCGGTGAGGACGGCGAGCCGCCGTGGCGCCTGCGCTATCCGGTCTTCCCGCCGACCCACTGCGTCCTCGCGGGCGGCTCGCGAGCGGTCCTGGAGCGCCGCCGCTCGACCGCCATCGCCCTGCTGCGAAGCGATCCCCGGCTCGCCCGCGCGCCGGAGATGGCGATCTCCTTCTGCCTGTTTGAGGATCTGCAAGCCGAAGGCCCCTTCGCGCCGATCTTCCGCGACTTCCGCAAGCCCGAGCAGCCGATCGACTGGCTGGGAGGTTGACGGCGCTGCTCTCTCCAATAGAGCAAATCTGCTCTCTGTCATGGAGCATGGCTTGAGATCCCAGGCCAGCCGAGGTAGACGTGTGGGGGACGGGCAAGGCAAGCGGCGGCCCAGCCACGACCGGCGAGCCGCGACCCCGGTCGGCGACCTGAAGGCCCGCATGTCGATCGAGCAGGCGCCGCCTGGATCGGCTCTGGACGACCAGCTCCGGCGCGAGCAGGCCAAAGCGATCTTCGACCTGCTCTCGGCCTATCAGCGAGCTAAAGACGACAGAAAAGGGCAGGAATGTACCCGCTAACATCCATGATATGTCTGACGTGGATCACGATGGGCTCTACTACCAGGCAGAGGCCCAGGCCGGATACTTCACCGCCCCCCAGGCAGTGGCCGCTGGAATGGACCGCAGCACGCTGAGCCATCACGCCCGACCAGGAGGGCGGTATCTGCGGGTGCGGCAGGGGCTCTACCGACTGCGTCATTTTCCGCCCAGCCCCTACGAGCACATGATGGTCGCCTGGCTTCCGCTGCGAGACGCGGGAGCGGTCCTCTCACACGAGAGCGCACTCGAACTCCACGAGCTCTCGGACGTGATCCCCAACGCGGTTCACCTCTCGCTGCCGCGCTCAGAGCGAGGGCAGCGCCGCCGCCCTGGCGTTCGCCTGCACACGCTGAACGCGCCGCCGACGAAACGGGAGGTCTGCGGGATCGCCGGCCTGCCGGTGACGCGGCCGGAGCGCACGATCGTCGACTCGCTCGCGACCGGCACCCAGCCCGAGCAGATTCAGATGGCGGTCCGCCAAGCCCTGGAGCGCGGGCTCACCACGCCGCGGCGATTGCGCACCGCGGCATCGCGAAGCTCGGTGCGGGTCGCCAAGTTCATCGAGCGCAGCCTGGAGGAAGCGAAGTGAGCCTCCCGGCGTGGGCTACTTCAAAGCTCGGCTGGCGAGACCACGAAGCCAAGCCGCTCTGCGCCTCGGCGCAAGGCACCGTCGAGCGTCACCAGCCGGCAGCCGAGGATTTCCGCGAGTGCGACGTATTCGGCGTCGTAGGTCCTTCCCCAGCCGAACTGCTCGGCGATCTTCCAAGCCGTTCGTCCGAGCTCGGGCTCATCGACGCGGCGGACCGGGCAGTGTTCGAGGTGCTCGTGCTGGACCTTCGCCTGCTCGGCGCTGACGTTGCCCTTAAGCAACCCGAGGTGCAAGGTCGAGCGGGCCTCCGACCACATCAGCGCCGGGGCGACGAGATCGTCGTCACCCAACGCCTTGAAGCCCTCGGCGCTGCCAACCGAGGCAATCGTGACCGTGGCATCGACGACGAGGGTCAACGCCGGCCGCTACGAGCCTCGTGCAGCAGCGCAACCCAGTTCGGCTGCGGCGTGCCGTCCTCAAAGGTCTTCCATGCCTCCGGCAGCCCGACGATGTCGTCCTCGGCTTCGGGCTCGTCGACCACGATGATCCGCGCCCTCGGAACCTGGGGCTCGCTCAACTCGTCCACCTCACGATGCAACTGGTCACGCGTTGCCATGCACGCCAGTTTACCGGCCCTTTCAGCCGTTCATACCGACCCCACGAGGAGGCCATGATGCGCAAGTTCGCCTGGTACGGACGCCTATCGACCAAGGACAAGCAGGACCCGACGATCTCCTTTCCCTCCCAGCGCAACGAGTGCGCCGAGAAGGCAGAGGAGTTGGGCGGCCGAATCGTATGCGACTTCACCGACCAAGAGGCCGGGCGGCGCGACGATCGAGTCGGCTGGAGTGAGCTGGTCCGTGAGGCCAAGGAGCCCGACGCGCGGCGCTTCGACGCGGTGATCGTCTACTCCACCTCGCGCCTCAGCCGCGAGCTGTTCCATGCGCTCGCCTACGAGCGGGAGCTGGCCCGCGCGGGCGTAGAGGTCTTCTACGCCCGCAGCGCGGGCGATCAGACCAGCCCCGAGGGACGACTGATCCGGCACATGTTCCAGGCGCTCGACCAGTTCGAGGTCGAGAAGCTGGGCCGCGAGGTGCGGCGCGGGCAGACCGAGAACACCCGCCAGGGATACCGCAACGGCGGTCGCGCGCCCTACGGATACCGACTGCGGCACGAGCCCCATCCCGACCCGCGGCGAGCCCGAGCCGGGGACACGAAGTCGCGGCTGGCCCGCGACCCCGAGCAGGCGCCGGTGATCGTCGAGATGTTCCAGCGCTTCCTCGCCGGCTCGGGCTACAAGGAGATCGCCGACCACCTCAACCGCCCTGGCGGCCCTCCCCCACCCCGCCACGTCGACTCCAAGCGCAACACCTCGGGCAAGTGGTCGAAGACGACGATCCGCTCGATGCTCGAAAACCACGTCTACACCGGCCGCCTCTACTGGAACAGGCTCGACTTCCGAGCCGTCAAGCAGGGTGAGGGGCCGCTGGTGCGGCGCAACCCCGAGGAGTGGATCGAAGCCGACCAGCGCCACGAGGCCCTGATCTCCGAGGAGGACTTCGAGCGGGTGCAGGCGGAGATGAACGCGCGCAGCACCGGCCAGGGAGGCAACCGTCGCCGCTACACCCAGAAGCGCTTCTACCAGCTACGCGGGATCGTCCACTGCGCCACCGGCCACAACCCGCTGCGGATGCATGGCAAGCACCGGAAGAGCAGCACCTACTACACCTGCGGCTACCGGCTCTCCTATGGCGACACCGCCGCGGAGGCGACCGGCCACGGCAAATGGCAGTACGTCCGCGAGGACAGCCTGCTGACGCTGATCGACGCCTTCTTCGCGACGCGGGTCTTCGGCGCCGACCGCCTCGCGCACTTCCGCAAGCAGAGCTCCACCCTGGAGGCGGAACTACAGAGCAAGGACGGCGCCGAGCGGGAACGTGCCGGCCGACAGCTCGGCGAGGTCGAGCAGCGGATCGAGCGCCAGCTCGGCGCCATCGAGGCCGGAGTCGATCCTGCCCTCGTCGGCGAGCGAATCCGCGCCCTGAAATCCCAGCGCCAGGAGATCGAGGCGGCGATCGCCCAACTCGACCAAGCGCAGCGAAACGGTGACGGCTTCGACCCCGGTGAAGCCGCCGCCCTCATCGACTCCCTGCCCGACCTCTCGAAGGCGCTCAAGGAGGCCGATCCCAAGCTGCGCCGGGCGGTCTTCGAGGCCTTCCGCCTGCGTGTCGAAATCGACCGCAACAGCGGCCTAATACGACTGAAGGCGCTCGTATCGAGCACCTTCAGTCAAGCAAGGGACCTGAGTGAGCTTGGCTCTACTAAGGCCATAGCGGGGGCGGGGTTTGAACACCTTCCTGCGACCTACCGTGGCTTGCGACCAGTTCCGGCGTCACGCTGGCGGCAAGCTCCAGCCGGCGGGTGGACTTCGTGTAGGTGGCGCAGACGTCGAAGGCGTCGAACAGCTCGATCAGCTCGCTCTCGTCAGCCTCGCTGAGCGCATCGCGCATATCGGGGATCGCGTCGAGCATGGCGGCGATCTCGTCTGGCCGGGCGCCCTCGGGACGTTTAGCGCGCAGGGCGCTGATCGCCTCCTCGATTGATTCCTGGCGGGCTGCCAGTTCTTCGATGCGGCGGGTGGCGAGCGCGACGACCGGATGATTGGGGTTGTCGTGCTCCTCCAGTCGGAGGGTTTGCCGGTGGAGGCTGCGCTGCACCTCGCTTTGCTCCCGGCTAAGGCGGTCAAGCTCGGCGTCGTTGTCTTTCCATGAAGCGGTGGTCGCTTGGGCCAACTCAGCGCGCAACAGGCGAAGGCGATCGGGGCCGAAGATGCGCTGGCCGAGGAAGTCAAGAATGGCGTCGAGGATCGTCTCCTCCTTGATCCCCAGGACCCGGGGGTGGCCGGCCACGTCGGCGGCGACCGGGCCGCGGCGGGTGACGTACTGGCAGCGGTACCAGTTCTTGTGCTTCTGGTGGCTGCCCTCCATGCGGCGCCCGCACATGCCGCAGCGGACCCGGCCGCGCAGCACGTAGGTCCGCCCCTTGCGAACGGGGGCGCCGTGGTAAGGGCGGGCGGTCGTCGGCGTCTTGGCGGCGATCTTGTTGCGATGGGCGCGCTCCTCGACCTGATCGAACAGCTCCCGCGGGACGATCGCCTCATGGGTCGGGGTTGGACTCCAGACCCATTCCGACCGGGGGCGGATCAGCGGGCGACCCTTGCGCTTGTCGTGGCGGTTCCAGACGTTGTAGCCGGTGTACTTCGGGTTGCGCAGCAACGAGCGAAGCTGTGATCGGCTCCAGGTCTGCCGCAGCGGCATCTCGTCCTTGCGGTTGCGTCGGGGCGGCGGGTAGCGGTCGAGATCGCGGTTGAGCTTGTCGCAGATCTCCCCGAGCCCGCGGTGGTGCACGCAGTAGTCCTCGAAGATCATCAGGACGATCGGCGCACGATCCGGGTCGGTGACGAGTTTGTGCTTGTGCTTGCCCTCGCGGGCCTTGTGCGGGTTCGGGTGGGGGTGCGCCTCCAGCGCGTAGCCGTAGGGGACGGGGCCGCCGGTGTGCCAGCCCTGGCGCACCGACTCCTCCATGCCGCGGCGGCTCTTCTCGATCAAGTCGCGCACGTACCACTCGGCGACGCCCTGCTTGACGCGCCGCGTGAGGATCGCGGTCGCGTTCGTCACCATCGGCTCGTCGGCGGCGAACAGGGGGACGTCAAGTAGCTCAAGGTCGCGCTCGATCCGCGTCCCGTCAGCGGTCATTCGCGAGAGCCGGTCGATTGACTCCACGATCACAGCGTCGAACGGACGACCGTTAGCGGCGGCTGAGAGAAGGTCCGTGAGGCCACCATCGCGCGGAACGGGCACCTTGAAGGCGGCGGGGTCCGCCCCGTTCCCGCGCTCTGAGAGGTCCTTGCGGCCGGACTCGATGTCCCAGTAGTAGGAGGCGATCTCGCCACCGGCCGGACGGATCGCGTCCTCGCAGACGCCGAGCTGACGGGGAATCGACAGGGAGGGGTCCTGCACGTCGTCGGTCGAGACGCGCCCGAAGAACGCGAACCGCGTCGTGGGCGGCTCGGCGAGCCCGACGGTCGAAGCTGGAGTCGGACTAGCGGCAATCATCGTCTGAGATGAGATGAGATCGCGACCGGGATGTCAACTCGAAATCCCCGCGCCTAGCGAGCACCCCCCGGAGCAGGCCGACAATCGCTCGCAATTGCCGGTGGCGGCGCTCGGTGTCGCCGTCCGCGAGCGGTACGACCTCGACCTCGACCGCGAATGCGTCGGGCGGGCAGGTTTTCGCCTCGCCGGTCAGGTCGGTAGCTCCCAGCGGTACTTGTGACCGAGCGGGTGAGTGTCGGCAGCCGGTCGACCGGGTCGGTTCCATCGTCCACCGCCGGCATCGGTCTTGACCAGTTTGAACCCTGCGGCGCGCAGCGAAGCGCCGCCCTCCTCGGGCAGCGTGTAGGTGATGAGTTTGCGATAGCCGAGCGCCTTGACGGCTCGCCAGGCAGCCCGCAGCAACATCGAGCAGGCGTTGTAGGTGCCGTCGGTGCAGACGCGGCGGACCTCGGCGGTAAAGCCGTCATCGAGCATCCGCGCGACTGGCCGGCCGATGATCGCGACCCCGCACAGCCTCTCCCCTTCCCGGACGCCGACGACACATACGCCAGCGGCAACCGGGCGGTTGTGGCGATGGTGTTCGGCGACGTAGGCGTTGGCGACCTTGAGCGAGATCGGTACCAACGTGAGGTGCGGGCGGTCGCGTCGTTGGCGGTCGCCAACCGCCGCTCCCCCCTCACGCTTCCGCTCCCCCGGCGTCATGCCCCCGGCTCCTCGACCAGCCAGTCGGTCGGCCGCTCGGGTTCGCGGTAGTCGATGAAGATCGGCTCGAACGGCCCCGCCTCGGCGAGGTCTTCGGCGAGGCAGAAGCGGATCGAGACCTCCGGGGCGGCGAGGAGATCCCGGTCGCGGCTCAACATCGCCACCGCCGTTTCCCGGCGGCGTTCGAGCGCAGGCCGCTCCCTGCCGGCGAGGACACAGAGGATCGGCGGGAACCAGGGGTAGCGCTTGATCCAAGCGGGCTCGCCGTCAGCGCCGGTCGCCTTATATAGACGGGCGTAGCGGCTCAGCTCGGCGGTCAGCCGGTCGATCGAGAGCGTGGCGCGATCCAGCTCTAGGAAGCGCTGCTCGACCACCACCTCCTCGGCACCGATGCGGACGTAGGTGAGAACCGCGTCGGCGATAAGCGAGCGACGCGCCCGACCTCGCCCGGCGTTGAGGAGGTGGCCGACCTCGTGCCGCCAAGAGGTCGGGGTGCATTCGTCGCCCCGCTCGCGGGCCGCGGCGAGGAAAGCGATCCCCACGTCGTTGACCGCGAGGGTGTGGGCTTGCAGGGGGCCGGTGACCTGCTCAGCGCTCAGCAGCCGCGGCAGTCGGTCGATCATGCCGGCATCCCGCGCAGCGCCGGCACCGGCCTCGGTCAGATACCAAAGCCGGCGGGGCGCCCCCGGCACCCCCGGCAGGTTGGCGAAAGCCACAAGGCCGCGCTCGCCGAGGCGGGCCATCGTCCGCTGAGCCGTGCGCGGGCTGTAGACCGGCAGGTGGATCGCTCGGATCTGCGGCGTTGAAAGGACGCGGTGCTCGGCCAGCGAGCCGAGGATTTCCGCCTCCATGAAGCCGCCGTTGGTCCTCATGCCGGCGCCTTCCGCTGATGGCGAACCGGCCCCGAGGCCGAGCCGGATGATCCGTGGCCCCCGCGCCGCCGTCCTCTTGCCTCCCGCAGCTTGGCCCGGATGCGCTCGTCGTGCTCCTCCAGCCGGGTAAACGTCTCGGCCGCGCTGCATCCGGCCGCCCGGCTCTTAGCGGCCGGAGCCTGCCGGCGATCGGCGCCGAAGACATCCTCGAGGCGGATTCCGCGGAGGCCGAAGGGACGGCTCGCGCGGCCCCGGTCGGTGACCTGGGCAGCAAAGCGGAACCGATCGAGCTTGGTCAGCGCCGCCGGGCTCGGTTGACCCGCCCACTCCTTCGTCAGCAGCGCCGCCGCGTGTGAGTTCAGCGCGCTTGCGAGAAGGTGCGAGCGGTTCGTAAGGAGCGCGTTGAGGGTCGCCGGACTCAGTCGCTCGGGGTTCTGATTGAGGAAGTGCGCCCGCAGCCCGAACTTCGCGCTCTGCTCAAGCAGTGCAGCGAGGTTGCCCGAGGCGGCGCCGTCGTAGCTCTGCACCTCATCGAAGAAGGGCCAGAAAAGCCGTCGATCGCCCGGCGCCAGCTCGGCGCGGCTGCGGGCGGCATGGAAGAGATCGAAGACGAGAAGGTTGGCGACGAGCCGGTCGCGGGTGCCCCCGGCGCCGGGACAGGCGAGCACGATCAGCCCCTCGTCCATTGCCTCGCGGACTCGGTAGGTGGTGCGGGCTTGACCGAGCAGCGCAGTGATCGCGCTGGATGCCCGCAGCCGGTCGATCATGTTCGTGACCGGCGTGATCGCGTCGGTCGCGAGCAGCGGAAAGCGGTCCCGCCAAAAGCGCTGAGAGGCTTGCGGGAGGAAGGGCAAAACGTCTTCCCGCCACTTGGCGTCGCTCAGCAGCGTCGGAATCTGGAAGATCGTCGGCGCCAGGTCGTCCTCGGCGAGGACCGGCGCGATCCTCGCCAGCGCGGAGGCGGCCTGCGTCGTGAGGTTGATCGCGCGGGTCGATCGCTCGCCCCATTCGAGCGCAGAAGCGAAGGCGTCGACTACCGCCTCGACCCGCGCCTCGGCTTCGACCGGATCGGCCCCGGCGACCCCAAAGAGGTTCCAGCCCGGCAGCCCGTCGAGAGAGGCGCCGGGCCGCAGGTCAATGCGAACGACGCGCTCGGCGACGCCGGGCTCGGCGAGGTAGGGCGCGATCCGATCGAGGGCGTCGCCGTGGGGGTCGAGGAAGAAGCCGCCGTAACCGGAGCGGACGAGGTGGACGAACTGCACGATCGCCAGCTCGGTCTTGCCGTAGCGCGAGCGGCCCGCGGTGTAGCTGAAGAACGTGTCGGCGACGCGCACCCCGACCAGGCGCTCGCCCTCATCGCCGCTGACCATCCCGAGAGGGATCAGGTCTCTCCGTTTCGGATCGAAGGACGGGAGCGGCGGAGGCGGCGCCAGCAGGGCGCCGGATCGCAGGACGTTCTCGGCTCGGCAGTTGACGGTCGGCGGCTTCAAGAAGCCGGCCACCTCGCGCGCCGTCAGGATCATCTTCCGCGCTGGCCGGAAGTAGCCGGTGGCGAGGCGGCGGTCGAAACTGCCGCGTCGGAGAGGAAGGTCGGAGCCGAGGAAGGCGACACCGAGCACCGGCAGGCCCGAAGCCCGAAGCCAGTTGCGATCAGTCAACGGCTCAAAGGCCGCGAGCATTTGCTTCGTCATGGCCTTCGCCCGCGGGCGGTTGGGGGCCTGGCAGCGGAGGAGAACCTGCGCCTCAAACAGCGGCCCCGAATCGCGGAGCTTCGCGTCGAGGGCCTGTCCGACGAGGCGCCGGTCGACCAGCTCGTCGGGCTGGGCTCGGTCCCGGCCGCGATGCTCGGCGCCGAGCAGCTCGCCCCACCGCGGCCCCTCCCGATGGCGCCGCCGAGCCTGGCGGCTCAGGCGGCGACGAAGCCGACTGCGGCGCCGGCCGGTAGCCGGCAGCAGGTCTACGCAGACGGTCGCCGCCTCCCCCCGTTCGGGCCGTAGGGCGGCCATCGCCGCGGCGAACGCCTGCAACGGATCGGGATCGCCCTCGGGCCGGGCCAGCGGCTCGATGCTCGGATGGGCGAGCACCAGCTCGGTTCGGAGGTTGACCTCCTCCTCCCCGGCGCGGTTCCCGCTGGCGACCAGCGCCTCCTCGGCAGATCGCAGCTCGACGCCTTCATATGAGCGAAGCGCTGCACGCAGCAACCCGGCGGCGCGATCCGGTACTTCGATCAGGTAGACGAGCCGGCGCTCCTGATCGCAGGCGAGCTGCACCCGCAGGGCGCTTGCCCTGCGATCCATCGAGCCGGCGATGCTCCGCTCACTTGCTGCGAGCTGGGCGGCGAAGGCGAGAACGACATCGGGTTTCGCGTCGAACTCGTCGGCCGGAACGATGGCCGCCAGCCGCCGTGATCGCAGGGTTCGGCGGGTGGCAATGATGCGCTGTGGAGCCAGCGCGGAGGCGATAGCGACGGCCCCGAGCGCGAGGGGGGCGAACCGCTCCGCGAGATCGAGGACCGCCCCGGCTTCGAGGTTCGAGATGGCCGACGAGATGGAGAGCGCGACCAGGGCAGCGACGATCGCGAGCAGCGGCCGCGGATCGGAGTGCTTCCTTGAGGTCATGCACCGACCTCGAAGTCACGGAGTGTTGTCGGCAAAATCGCAGCGCCGCATTCGCCGCTGCGATGCGGCATAGCGGCCCTTCGGCGCAAATTAATTGCGACCAGTGAGGCGCCGAGCGACCCGACCGCCGAGGCGACCAGCGAGACGACGCCGGACCTCATCGCCTCCTCCCCTCATCGGGGGCCACGAACCGGGCGATGTATGCCTCGCCTCGATCGTGGTAGCGACGGAGGAAGGCCCTCCAGCCGTGGCGGGCTGAAGACAGGTTGGGGGCGCTCACCCGCAGCACTGCCCGGTCGCCCCTGGCGCCGACGAGGGTGATCGCCAACTCGCCGCGCCTGTACGGGACGTGCTGGAGCGCCCGGTGCGACCGCAGGGCGCGGCCGGCGCGCTGGGCGGCAGCGCTGCCCTCCACGTCCTGGGGGTCCTGCGGGCGGCCCGGCGGGCGATGCTCGGCCCCTTCGTCTTCGACCTCCTCGACCGGGGCGACGGGCACGGATGGCGAGGTCGCCGCCGGGCGGCCCTCCTGCGAGGTCGGCCGCTCGGCTTCGCTGCCGGCGAGCACGAACAGCGCCGCGAGCCCCAGCAGGATCGCGCTGGCGAAGGCCAGGATCGCCCGCGCCGCGCTCGGGTCGAGCGGGTGGTCGAGGAAGGCGCGAAGCCGGTCAGCCATCGGCGCGGTCCTCGGTGCTCGGCGGGTGGGCGTAGCCGAAGATCGGCGCCGGCATCCCGTAGGCCACGGCCTGCGAGGGAAGGAACGGGCCGGAGCGGGCGACCCGGTTCCCGAAGTTGCCGTCGATCGTCGTGATCTGCCCGCCGGGGAAGACGCGCTCGACGATGCCGATGTGGTCCGAGTCAGTCGGGCCGCTGCCGTAGAGGACAGCGTCGCCGGGGGCCGGCGTCGCGGTCGGCGGCAGGGCGCGGGCGCCGTTGGGATCGGCAGTCGAGAAGGGTGGCTCGCCGGGGGCGGTGGTGCCGGTCAGCCCGCCGCCTTCATGGGCCTCGGCCCATTCGTAGACGGTGCCCGAGTAGGCGTAGGTCGCGGTGTTGCCCTCCAGCGGGACGCCGGCCCGCTTCCAGACCCAGGCGACGAACAGCGAGCACCATTCGACGCACGGCCCGTAGGGGTTGCAGTTCGTTCCCGGCGGGTCCTCGGGGGTGCCGAGCTGGCTCTGCGCGATGCGAACGATCTCGTTACCGCTCGCCCCGGCCGCGGAGCTCGACCCGCAGCCCGAGCCGCCGCCATTGGCGGCGGGCTCGGCCGCCGCTTGGCTGGACGGCAGCGGCGATCCTTTGCCGTCGAAGCCGTAGGAGACGGCGCGGGCCATCACCTCATCGGCGTAGTTGGCGGCGCCATCGGCGCAGGCGCCGTAGTAGCCGCAGGCCGCCTCCCGGTAGCCGGCATAGGAGCCGCCGGCCGACGGCGCACCCTTCTCCTTCCGCAGGATGCGGGCGGCGGTGAAGATCGCGTCGGCGGGGTTGTTGACGTCGGTGACGCCGTCGCCGTCGCCATCGACCCGGTACAGCTCCCAGATCGTCGGCCCCGATCCGGGGCTGCACGCCGACCCCCGCACGTAGCCGATCTGCATCGGCCCGGCGCAACCGCTGCTGTTTACCCCGGCGCAGTTGCCTTCGCCGCACTCCTGCTCGCCGATCGCGGCGAGGAAGCGCCAGTCGATGTCGATGCGCCGGCCCGCCGCCTGAAAGACGCGCAGCCGGCCGGGTGGAATGTCGCGCACGGCGGCGCGCGTCGCCGGGGCGGCGAAGGCCGAGCCGCCCCCGCCCATGCAGGCGATCTCCGAGCCGAGGATCGCCATCACCGTCCCGACGACCGAGACGACCGCCACCGCGAAGATGCCGGTTGCGAGGAGCGCGAGGATCGAGCCGCCGCGACGGCGCCGGGCACTCATCGCGAGCCCCCTTTCCGCCAGCGGCGCTTGCGCTTGGGTGGCGCGGGGTCACGGTCTCGGTCGGGCTTGGCCCCAGAGGCAGGCGGCCTCTCCTGGCTCCGCTCGCGCTCGGCGCGCAGCTCCGCGCCGAGATCGCCTTCACTCTCACTCGCCGGGGATCCCTTGCGAGTTCGCTGGCCGACAGGCGGCTTGCCCTCACGCTGGAGAGAGCGCCCCGACTTCGCCTTCTCGGGGCGCGACTCCCGCGGTGACGTCTCGGAGGCCGTCGCCTCCCGCGCCTTGCGCTTGCGCCTGCTCTCGCCTTTCGCGGCAGCGCCGCCGGCCACTGGGGCGCCGGCCGCGGGAGTCGAAGAGTCCGAGTTGTCCTTCTCGGCCTCGCCGCCCCGAGCAGCTGGGCGGGGGCGGGCTGCCGGCCCCGGCGCGTCGAGGGCGGGCACCCCGCCGCCGACCGGGGCGCTGTAGCGGGTGCCGAACCGCGGAGCCCGGCGCGGGTCGCGCTCCCCGCCCCGGCGAACGGCGCCAGCCAGGCGACCCGGCGCGCCCGACACCGAGCGGGCGCCACGCCGCAGCGGTCGCGAGAGCCGCCCGGCGATGCGCCCGCCCGCGTAGACCGAGAGCAGCTTCAGCGAGGCGTCGCGCCCCGGAGCCTTCGGCCCGGTCACGATCCCGATCAGGCTGTCGGTGAGGGTCTTCCGCTGGAGGAAAACCGCCCAGAAGAAAAGCGACTGGAGGCCGAAGGACATCAGCCAGCCGAGCTGGGCGGTCGCGGCCCCAAGCGCCCCGTTGACCGCGAGCAGGATCGCCAAGATCAACGAGTAGGCGGCCTTACGCAGCAGGTAGCCAGCCAGCTTCTCCAGCCAGCCCTTGAAGAAGTCATGGCCGCGACCGGGGATCACCGCCGCGATCAGCGCGACCGGGCTGAAGGCGAGCAGGAGCAGCAGCAGGACTTGGGCGAGGATCACCCCGATCGAGAGCGCCCCCAGTAGCAGGAAGGCGCCGAGCTCGCCGAAGAACAGGACAAGCGACAGCAGCAGCCGCTGGTACTGGCCGCCCTCCTCCATCGCGTCGGTCGCGGGCTTGTCGGCGGCGCCGAGGCGGTAGCCGGTCCTCTCGGCGTCGGCGAGGCTGGAGGCGTCGCCGTCGTTCAGGGCGTCGTACTCGGCGCCCCGCTCGTCCATGTCCTCGGCGCCGTTGCTGTAGCGCAGGAAGCGGGCCGCGTACTTGTTCGCGTTGTTGACGCAGACCTTGCCGTCCGCGGTGATCTCGGTCCCGGCCCGCAGGCGCCGGGCGAGCGCGGCATCGCGGTCGGGGCTGGAGGAGAGCGGCCGCACCGCGACCGACTCGGGATCGGAGTCCGCCGAGCCGGTGCCGGCGACGACGCAATGTTCGAGCCCGCCGAAGTTGAGGACGACCCAGGGCTTGAAGACGAGCTGGTCGAACAGCTCGTTTGCCGTGTCCTCCTTCGCCTGCCGGGCGCTCGACGGGTCGCCATGGGAGGAGATCGACAGGAACGCCCCAGACATCTGGTTCGTCCACTTGGAGACGGCCCCGATCGTCGCCCCCGGCTGGGCGACGAAGAACAGCGCCGCGACGACGTAGATCAGGGAGAGCCCGAGCGTTCCGGCCGTCTCGGAGTAGCGGCGCTGCACCAGCGCTCGCCACATCGCCCAGATGCCGGCGACCGCGATCGCGAGCACAAGCCACGGCTCGCCGAGGACATCGGCATAGATCGAGTGGATCGCGCGCGAGACGGGCGCGAGCGCCCCGGCGCCGCCGGTGGCCTGCGAGCCGTTGACCAGGTCGAGGCTGAAGGCGAAGCTGAAAAGGGTGATGAGCAGGTTCGCCAGGAAGCTGGTCGCCAGCCAGAGAATCGAGGCGAAGAAGAAGGCGATCATCGGCGGGACGCCGGAGACGTCCACGTCGGTCAGCGACGCCGAGATGAAGTCGAAGTGCTGGTCGAGCGAGTAGTGGGTGAGCGGGTAGCGCCCGGCGATCCCTTCGCCGCCAACCTGGGGCGAGGGTCCGACGTTGCCCCAGACATCGCTGGCCGCGCCCGCAACCGGATGGCCGAGGAGCAGGATCAGCGCGCCCAGCGCGAGCGTCACCGTGACTCGTCGCCGCCATCGGCGCCGCCCGGTCATGCGACCGCCGCCCTCGGGGTGTTGTCGAGTGCGGCCAGGTGCTCTGGGGCGAGGTCGAAGCCCAGCTCTCCGACCCGCCCGTCGAGATCGCGCATCAGGCAAAGGCCCCGGCGGTATTCGCGCAGGCGGGCGCGGGCGGCGCCGTCGTCGGCATCGAGGCCGATCTGCGCGATCCCCGCCCGCGCCTCGGCGTCGGTCTCCTGGCCGAACAGGAAGTAGACGCCGAACAGCTCGGCCAGCTCGCCGAGGTCGGCGAGGCGCTGGGTCGCGACCAGCACGGTCGCGTTCAGGGCGCGGCCGAGCCGGATGATCCGGTTGAGCAGCGAGCGGCCCTGCGTCGAGGCGAGCAGGAACCACGCCTCGTCTAGGACGACCACCTTGTGGCGGCTGCGATCCCCCGCGATCAGCCGCAGCGCCAGGGCGGCGACCAGGGAGAGCGTCGCCACCGAGACGCGCTCGATGCGGGTGTAGGTCTCGCGCGAGGCGCCGGGGTCGGGCAGGCTCAGCCCCGGAGTGCGGATCGTGATTACCGACCGCTTGACCTCGATCGGCTCGGCCTCGCCGCTCCCGAATCCCAGCCGGGCGAGCCCGAAGTCCGAGAGCACGTCCAGCGCCTCGGCCGCCTCACGGCCCGCCTCGGACTCGGCCGAGCGAAGCCGCTCGATCACCCCGCGCAGGCTGCGCTCGCCGGCCCGGACCGCGTCGCGGACGGCGCGGTCGATCGCGACCTCCCAGGAGGGCGGCGGGTCGCGCAGCAGCTCCAGCAGGTAGCTGGAGGCCAGCTCCTCGCGGAGCTCGGGCAGCCCGATCGCGAGCGGGTCGAGCTTGCCCCGGTGCTCGGGGTCGCCCGAAAGCTCGACGACCTCGACCTCTCCCTCCAGCTCGGCGACCCGATCCAGGCCGTGGTCGGGCTTGGGGTCGAAGTCAACGACCAGCGAGCCCCGGCGCTGGGCGGCGAAGGCGATCGACTGGGCGGCGATCGTCTTGCCCGAGCCGAGCGTCCCGGCGAGCAGCACCGCCGAGGCGCGCGCCTCGCGCGGCGCCTCGGTCGGGTCATAGAAGACGGGGCGGGCGGCGCCACTCGGGGAGAAGCCGATGTAGATGCCCTCGGTCGAGCCGACGTGCGCGGTCGCGATCGGCACCGCCGCGCCGAACTGCTCGACCGTCATCTGCTGGACGTAGTCGGGCACCGAGCCGCCGCCGGGCTGGGGCAGGTGGTCGGCAAAGAGGGCGTGCTGGAGGCCGCGCGGGCGGTGCAGCGCCACGTCGCCGAAGCGCTCGCGGAGCGCCCCGACCCGGCGCTCCAGCTCCTCGCGATCAGGGGCGCCGACCGCGAGGGAGATCGAGGCCCGCAGCATCGGCGGGTGCGCCGAGGACTGCAAGATCGCCTCGTACTCGCGGGCGAGCTCGCGGTCCTCCTCGGCGAGGACGCCGGGGCCGCTCGCGCCCTCCATCTGCTCGCGGTAAGCGTGCTCGACGTCGAGGATGCGCTTGCGCACCTGGCCGAGCGCTTCGCGGTTGCCGACCCATTGGGCGTGCAGGACGGCGTCGACCGGGAAGCCGGCGTCTTCTGCCGGGCCGAAAAGGATCTCGGCGGCGCCGGGAAACTCGGCCTCCTCTGCGAGCGAGCCGGCGCAGAGGAACGCTTGGCAGGAGGTGCCCTCCTCAGCCTCGACCACCAGCGAAGGCGGCTCGCCGGGATGCTCGGTCGCGGGCGCGTTGGCGCAGCGCCAAAGCTCGGACTCCAGTGGCTCGTAGGCGACCGACCCGCCGGGCGCGGCGACGACCAAGGCGTCGGGCTGCCAGTGGGGATCGCTTGCGGGCTCGGCGACGCCGCGACAGGCCGCGCGGCGAAGCAGCCAGTGCAGCTCCTCCGTCGATGCCCGCTCCAGGGCGATCGCCCCGCTGAGGCGATCGAAGGTCCGCTGCTCGACGGCCGCCAGCGCCTCCAGCTCGGAGCCCGAGATCGGCTGCGGCGCGCCGACGCCGGCCAGCTCCTCGACCCGGCGGCGGAGGCGGCTGAAGGAGTGCAGGGCGCTCGGGCCGGCGCCGCCCCCGACCAGCGAGACGGCGATGTAGACCTCGGGAACGTGGGAGCGGAGCTCGCGCAGCCGCGCCTCGTGGCCTTCCAGGTAGCGCTGCCACCCCTCGGCGTCGGCGTGGCGCTCGTCGGCGAGGTCGGCGAGATCGGGCGCGTAGCGCTCTGCCGGGTAGGCTCGCTGGACCCGCCAGATCGAGAAGTCGGCACCGGCCAGGTGGGCGAAGCGCTCAAGCCGCCGCAGCAGCCCCCACTTCTCCGCCGGGGGAAGGAAGGGGTAGGCGATCGTCGCGGCGCGGTAGAGCGCGGCGGCCTCGCCGGCCGGCCCGATCAGGACGTTCCGCCTCGCGTAGCGCAGCGGAAACCCGATCACGGCCGCACCTCCAAGACCTCGCCCTCGCCGAGCGCCAGCCGCCGCGCGCTCACTTCCCCCCTGCGCTGACGCCGGCCGGGCGCCTGCGCGACCTGCCGGCGGCGGCGCGAGCCGCGCACGGCGAGCGGCGCTGAGAAGAAGACGATCGCCGGGCCGCGGACGCGGCCACGCCGCAGTCGCGGCGAGCGCTCGTCGGGCGCGACCCAGAGCTCACCGCCGAGCAGATGCGCTCGTCCGAGCGCGGGCAGCGCCCGGCCCAGCGAGCGCCGCAGCGGGGCGAGATGGACCGCGATCCAGGAGAGGGCGAAGCGATCCGCGCGCCGCCCGTCCGGCGTCGCCTGGGTCGCCAGCGTCGCGAGCGCGGCCGGGATCACGACCACCCGCAGCGGCCAGCCGATCAAGCCGATCACCAGGCCGCCGATCCACGTCGCCGCCAGCGCACCGAGCGCGGCCACCACGGCGCCGACCCGGCCCCCCGCCCTCGCGCCTCCGACACCGGCGATCGCCGTGATCGTCAGGGCGACCGCGGCCGAGCCCGAGCCGAGGGCGAGGACGAGAAGCAGGGCCGCCGTCGCGTAGGCGAGCCAGCGCAGCGGCACCCCGCCGGGCACCGGCAGCGGCCGCCCCTCGATCGAGTAGATGCGGCGCTCGGGGCGGAAGATCCGCTGGTAGGAGCGGATCGGCTCGTAGCCGTCGCTCACGGCAGAATCCGATTCCCGATCGCCCGCGCCGCGTCGGCGACCTGGTCAGGCGAGAAGACGAGCCAGCCGACCACGATCGCGGCCAGCAGGAACACCGCGAGGTCGGTGAACTTCCTGTTGAGCAGGAAGACCAGGCCGACGATCGCGATCAGGCCGCCGTAGATCGACGCGGCCCAGCGACGCAGCTCCGAGCCGATGTTGCGGCCTACGTCATTGCCGGCGGCGAGCACGTCCGGCGCCAGCCAGAGCGAAGTCGCGAGGACCGCGAGCAAGACCAGGGCCACTGCGAGCCGGCGGCTCACGAGAGCGCCCCTTCGACCTGCTCGACGTACCAGCGGTCCTGCCGGACGAGGCCGAGCCGGTAGGCGAACGGGACGACCGCCCCGCTCGCCGCGTCGCGGACCCGCGCGGTGGCGACCACCGTGCGGCGGGCCCCTTCGCCGCTGCCGACCTGCTTCACGCTCGCGACGGCGACGAGCTCGAAGCCGCCACCCGGCGGCGTCACCGCCACATCCGGGGCGAGGAGATAGGAGAGATCGCCTGGGCTCGTCGCCGTCAGGTAGACGGGCAGGAAGCGCCGGACGAGCCCGGTGATCGCCTCCGCGTCAGGGCCGGCGACGGGCCGGGGCGGCTCGATGCTCGCCCCGACCACTGCCGGTCCCGCAACGAGCGCCGGCACTCCCAGGGCCGCCACCTCGGCCGCGTCTTCGCGGACGATCGGGACGGCGAGGTAGAGAGTGCGGGCGTCGCCGAGCTCGCAGGCCACCGTGACGATCGCCTGGCGGTCGCCGAGGTCGCGAACTGCGGCGACCTCGGCCTGCTCGACCTGGGCGACGGCGCCGGTTCCGGCGGGAGCCGGCGCGGAAGCGCCAGGTGCAAGAAATGGAGCCAGCGCCTGCGGCGAGGCGTCCCTGAGATAGGCCCGCGCAAACCGAACCGCGAAGGCGACGGTGGCGGGGTCGGCGGTACTGCTTCGATCGGCGGCAGGCGAGCCGTCCTGCCGGGGCTCGGTGAGGACACCGGAAACACCCCGCAGAAGCAGGAGCCCGACCAGCGCCCACAGCGCCACCCGGCCCACAGCCCGGAGCGCCGAGCCGACCGAGCGTCCATCGCCTTCGCGCCGCCTGAGCTGAGTACCAATTCCTACTGACACTTCTAGACCACCTCCGTTGTCGTGCTTGGTGCCAGCCGATTTGCTGGCTCACGACAACGGGGTGTCGAAGTGTCAAAGTGGCCACAAGGTCACAAGCGAATCCTTGTGAGTAAGTGTGTGTCGGCTCCGCAGGAGCGGACGCATTCCGAAACGCTGCCTCGCTGGACGGGAACCGTTCCCGAGGGCTAGGAGGAACTGCCAGGACTCGTCACAAGCCCTGAGGCGAGTTGCTGAATGACCCACCAGCAGGCGAAGTCGACCAACTCGTAATGAACGTGGATTCCCCGACGGTGGCGACTCACGATGCCCGCCTGGTGCAGCACGGCGAGCTGCTGCGATATCCGCTGCTGACTCACGGAGAAGTAAGGGGCCAGGGCGCCGACCGTGGCGCTGCCCCGGTCGATCAGCAGCTCGACCAGGCGAATCCTGGTCGGATCGCCCAGCACTTTCAGCATCGCCGCCACCATCTCGACCGTCTCCTCGGACAGCGGCTGGTTTCCTGCTGTTGCTTCTGCTTGCTGTTCTGAGTTACTAACCATCTCACTACAACAGGGCGCCGAAGGTGAAAACTGGCCCCCTGCGATCATCCCGCCGCGATGGATGCGAGCAAAAAGAGGCGGCTGCATTTCTGGAAAGTGCGCTGGCCGACGACGAGGGACAGGCGCTGCGCGAGCAGATCGCTCGCGCCGTCCCGCGCCGGCTCTCGGAGAACGGCCTGCGCCTCACGATTCACTACGCCTTCGACAGCGACGCAGCCGGAGTCGGGTTCGCGACCATGACCGAGATGGCCGGCGAGTTGGGCGAAGGCGCGGTCAAGCTGTTCGACGCGGAGCTCTGGTATCCGGGCGCCGCCCTCGTCCGCCAGCTAATCGAGTGCGCCTACCTGATCTCGCTCGCTGCCGAGAGCAGGGACGAAGCCGCACGCTGGATGCGAAGCACTTCCAAGGAAGCGCGCGACGAGTTCTCCCCCGGCCGCATGCGTAACCGAAGCGCCCGCGATTTCCGCTTCTCCGAGTACCAGACCCATTGCGGCCGAGGCGGCCATCCAACCCCGGCGGGGCGCGACCTCCTAAGGCATCACGACCACGAGCGGCCGGTCTCCGTTCGCCTCTACTGGTCCGACCTCGCCCAGCACCTTGCCGAGCTGTGGCAGGGGTTCTGCTCCGCGCTCCCCCACTACGACCCGCGATGCGAAGACGGCAACCCGCTCTATGGTCCCGAGCGCTCGCCGGATGGCGGCGAAGAGATCGCCGCCTTGCTGGCGAAATGGCCGAACGCGATCCGCTGTCGCGTCACTTCGGGCTTCCCTGGACTGAGTGAGCCGAGAATGCGCCCTTGATCGCGAGATAGAGCCTTTCGGCGGCGGCCAAGGCATCATCAGCGTTCAAGTCACCACCAAGCCATTCGAGCGTCGTGCTGTCGAAACGACCCACCTGTAGGGCTCGGCGGTCAACACCGCGATCGTGTCCCTTCTCGATTGCGTACTCGTCTACGTGCTCGCCGACATTCCGCATCCTCTGAAGGTGCGGCAATGCTTCATCGAACTCGCCGATGGCCCTTTCGATCGCCGGCCGGCTTGCCTCTGGCTTCGTGGCAAGGACCCCGGCCCGCCGTAGACGAAGCAAGCTCACGACCAGAAACTGAAAGTCAGCCCAGCGGCGAAAGACGAAGGTCTCGTCCTCTGGCTCGTCTGATTGGAGCCTCCGGCGCTGGAGAGCAACCATGTGGATCGCTTCGCTGGCGAGGCTGTGCGCGCGTTCCATGATCGCTGCGTCGGAGGGCGCATCCATGAGCCCCAGCCTATTTCTGTCCAGTATCTGCTCAGCGCAGACGCAACTCAGTCCCGGCGTAGATCAAGCTCGGATCGCCAGTTCCGATCCGGTCTTCGTTCAACCGCCACAACCGCTCGACCTCAGCTTCGATCGCCTCCGTTCCGGCGTTGGCGGGCAGGAGATCGGCGGCGATGTGCCAGAGGCAGTCGCCGGGACGAACGACGTAGGTGTCCTTGCCAGCGAGGCTGCGGCCGGACTCGCCCGGCGGCGCCGTGGCGGGCTGGGGCGGCGGCGCTTCCTGCTGGACCGGCTCGGCTGGCGGCGCTTTGCCGGAAGCCACGCTCTCAGACGCAGTGCCGCGCTCGACCTGCTTCTGCTTTGGCGCGACGATCGACTGATTCGCGACCGGCTCGGTCTGCTCGGTCACCTGCTGCTGTACGGGTTCGAGTGCGGGCGCCGAGGTCGCGGGTTCCGGCGAAGGGGCAGGTGAAGGCGGCACCGCTTCGGCCGGCGCTTCGGCGGCGGCACTGGTCACTTCCCCGGCCGCCGGCACTTCAGCATCTACTTCCGGTTCGGCTTCGACGGCGCCGATTTCTTCGTCGCCCCCCGCTGCCGGGGCTTCTTCGAGCGCTTCTTCTTCCCCGCCGGGATCGAAGCCCGGGTCAACCGGCACTTCCACCGGCAGCACCGTCCCCTCGCCTTCGCTGTCGCTCTCGCCCGCCAGGGCGAAGCCGGGGAAGACGCTGCCGAGGACGAGCATCAGGACCAGCGTCAGGGAGAGGAGGCGGCGGCCGGGCGGAGACCCCGATCGCGAGTCGAGGGAGACGGACGTCAGGTGCTGGGTGATGTTTGCCATCGGGCTCCTCCTCGTTGTCGAGGCCGTTGCTTTCAGTTCATGGGATCGGCTACGCAGCGGTAGCTCTTGTCGCCGCCTAGGTCTTCGGTGATGCCGACGCTGCCGTTTTCCTGGGTTACGTAGAGGACGTCGACCGCGCCGGGTTTGCTGCTGGACGGGTAGACCTCGCTGGTCAGCTCGCCGCCTGGCGCGAGCTGGATCTGCGGCTGCGCGAGCGCCACCATCAGCTCCTGGTGGGTGGGCAGCCGCCGCCCGGCCCGTTCCCGGTTGTCGGTCAGGGCGCAGTCAGAGACGGCGCTTCCATACGACCGAGGCGGACGAGCCTGGGTCTCGACGCATACGTCTCCGACCGGGATCGTCGGAGCGAACGCCTGCGGGCAGCTGTCGAGGAAGCGAGAAGCTGGCTGGCCGCCGAGACGGGCGGCGTTCTGCGCGCGGGGAACTGGGCGCAGGCTCGACTCTCGGATCACCTTGCCGCCGAGCGAGTTCGCTTTGAACTCCTTGCCGGTCAGGCTGCGGTTCCTGATGTCGGAGCCGTCGATCTTCGAGACGGCGTAGGCGCCGCCGGTTCCCACGGCGATGAACAGAGCCAGAGTCGCGACGACGTTGGCATAGGTGAGTCGATCAAGCAACGCTCTCATCTAGGTCTCTCCTCGGCTCGGGGTGATCGGCCTCTCCGGCCTAGCATGGCCGCCCTTTCACTCGGATCGTCAACGTCCGGCTGTTACCGGCCTCCAGCGGCCAGCCGGCCTCACCGGCGAGATGAGCCTGGAAGTCGAACTCCTGCTCGCCGCAGATACTGTCGAACAAGTAGGGAATCCGCCAGGCGCCGTCCGCGTCGGTGCGGACCGTTCGGAACGTCTGAAATCCCGACGTGAACCGGACCTGCAGCTCCAACAGCTTCCCGGTCTCGGGGAGCGGGCGCCCCTTCACCTGCCCACTGAACATCACGGAATCGCCGTTCAGCACCCGTTTCGGCTTCACCGTGAAGGTCGAGGTCCCCTTGACCAACAGGGTCGCGGTGTCCTCGACCGGCAGGATCGTCGCCGTGCCTGAATAGGCGAAGCGGAAGGTCTGCGAGGCGCGCGCCTCGACCGTGTAGGTGAAGCGGCCGCTGGCGTCGGTCGTCACAGTCCCGACGATCTGCTCGGTTCCTTCCCTCGGGCGCGAGTAGACGAGCACCTTCGCATCGGCCAGCGGGTGCCCCGCGCGGTTGACGAGGTGACCGCCCAGATGCACCTTGCGCCCGAAGGAGACCTTGGCACGCGGCTCGAGGACGGGGCGCACCTTGCCCTTCTTCCCCTTGCGGGTGACGCTGCGCTTCTCGACCACACCCGCCTTCATCGCGGTCGCGACCCGCAGCGGCAGCGTCAGCCGCATCGGCTGACCGTCGAGGCGGCGATCGGTGCCCGCCAGGTTGTTCGCCTGGTCGTGCGCCGTGACCCGCAGGTCGTAGTCGCCGGCCGACAGGGAGGCGTCGTCAATGCGAGTTACGAGGCGATCGCCCTCCTGGGTGGTCGGCAACACCTGCCAGCTCCCCGACCCCGCGCGGCTGATCTCGATCCCGCCTCCAGCCAGCCCGGAGATCCGGTCGGTGACGAGGACCGACACCCGCGTCGGGTCCTCGACGCTCGGATTCTCGAAGCCGAGCTGCGGCGGCTCAGGGTCGAAGCGGAGGCGGACGGGTTGGGAGGCGTTATCCGCCTGCTGGTTGCCAGCGGCGTCCTCTCGCCAGAGCCGCAGCTCCCACTCGCCCGGCGATGGGACCGCAAGGCTGTCGATCGCCGCGATCCCGGCCCCGGCGCGGTCGCCGTTGACGCACTCGTTTCCGCCCGCCCGACAGAGGCGGTAATGAGCGGCGGTGATCGGAGCCCGATCGCCTTCGCTCGGATTGGCCCAGGCGACATCGAAGTCGTTGGCGTTGCGCCAGATCTCTCCGCCGCCGACCCCGATCGGCACCGCGCCAGGCGCGGCGTTGTCGATCCGCACCGTTATGGCACCCGACTCCGCGCGGTTGCCTGCTGCGTCTTCGGCGACGACGATCAGCGGCTGCGAGCCTTCGGACGCCTCCGTGGTGTTGACACCAATCGGCCCGCCCCCGCTAGGGCAAGGGATTCTCTGTGAGTAGTCGCATGACCGAGCTTCGGTCCCTCGCACCCCACCGCCGATGAGCACGGACGCGGTCTTGACCCCGACATTGTCAGAGGCGTCGTAGCCGAGGCGTTGCTTTCCCGCCACCCACTGGCCCTGCGTGAGTGCTGAGTCCTGAACGACTCCGACTGATGGCGCAGTCCCGTCGACCACCGTTGCTTCCGCGGAGAAGGTTCGGATGTAGTTCTGACCTAGCCCCGAACAGAATCGGTGTTGCGGACTTCCCTTGCAGACGACGCGCTGGACAATCCGAGTGGCCCCGCCGAGGTCATAGGCGCGTGGAAACGGTGCCCCGGACGACTGCGCCATACCGGGACGTGGGCAGCCCCGGTTGGCGCGCACGTTCTTCATCGAAACCGGCGTAGTGCCGGGACGCTCGGCGAAGAGCTCTAGTGCGTAACGGCAGTCGCGACGCTGTGCCTGGCCCGACCAGCGGAAGCGGGAAAAGGTCGTCCCCGGCGGGGCGTTGAGGATGAACCCGGACTGCGCCCCCTGTTCCACGCGACCGGCACGAGGGACGTTCGCGGTGACGAGTCCTCGGAGCCCGTCTCCGCGTGGATCGCATGCCCGCCGCCACTTCATCCCGCGGGTGGCGAAGTTCTCGAAGGCCGCGCTGACGTAGCCGGCCTCGTCGGCCTGGCAGGCGTAGATCGTGTATTCGCCAGCGCTCGCCGGGCGGGGCGCCGCGAGCCCGACGGCGAGGACGATCGCGGCGACGACGGCGACGAGCGCGGAGGGGCGGGCGGGGTATAGAGCGGGCTGCATCATGGGCCTCCAAACTGCGGACCGGGCTGGGCGGGAGCCGGTACCGACTGCGTGCTTTCGACTGGCGCCGCTTCCGCTTCATAGGTTTCTTCCGATCCGCCTTCGCTCGACGCATATGCCGGCGAGACGGGCTCGAAGCTGTCCTCGGGCTTCGGCTCGGGCTTCGGCTGCGCTTCCGGCTCTGGCTGCGGTGCGGGTTCTGGGGTCGGCGCGGGTTCTTCGACCACCGGCGTTTCGACCGGCGTGTAGGTCGGCCCCGTCGATTCCGGTTCGGTCGGCGCAGTCGCCGGCTCGGGCTCCTCCGGCGCAGAGGCGATCAAGCCCTTCGCGGCGCCCAGCGGATCGACGCCCTGCTCGACGCAGTACGTCGCCGCCCCGCCGCCGATCGCGATGCAGCTTGCGATCACGGCGGCGGCGGTGCCGGGGCGAGCGGCGGCGAGGGGCGTCGGATCGACGGCGCGGTAGTAGGTCGTCGTCGTGTGCTGTTTGAGCTGCGCCCCTCCGTCGAGGACGTGCTGCTTGAGCGCGGCCAGCCGCTCCGTGGAGGACTCCACGATCCGCCCCAGCACTCCGGGGCTCGCGCCTTCGGCGACCGGAACGGGAAGCATCGCGCCCGCCTTCTCGCGCCAGGCGATCAGCCGCTCGCTGAACAGCTCACAGCGCCCGCAATGTGAAAGATGGTCGCGCGCCTGTGCCGACTCCACCGGGTCTGAGATGCCGCAGAGAAAGCGCATCACCAGCGGCTCGCCGCGCTCGCAGCCGCCGCCGGCAAGGCGAGCAAGGGTCGCCCGCGCCTCGTCCATGATCGTCTCGATGTCGCGCTTGACGACCCGCTCGGGCAGGCCGAGACGATCGGCTATCTGCGAGCGCTTGCAGCCGGCGCCGTGAAGGGCGAGGACGTCGCGCCTGCGCTCGGAGAGCGAGGAGGAGACCTCGCTGACCAAGAGCTCCAAGTCCGCGTCGTCCTCGATCTCGATCAGCTCCTCGACCGGGCCGGCGACCTCAGCGCCGACCCGCTCAAGGCCATCCCCGCCGGGATCGACCACGACCTCGCGATGGTGCCTGTCGGCTTCGCGGCCGAGGCTGCGATGCGCTGCCGTGCGAATCCAGGCGTAGACCTGGCCGGGAGCGCCGATGCCCTCGGCTTCGTCCAGGAAGCTCTTGCAGGCGTACTGGATCGCTTCCTCGATTTCGTCAGCCGAGCAGTCGGGATAGCGAGCTGCGAGCTGCGTCCGCAGCGCCTCTCCGCGTCCAGGCCCTTCGCGAACGAGGCTCTGGAACAGCTCGTCGGGGGCGGTTTCGGCGTCGGTCGAGGCGGGGGAATCGAGACCCATCACTACAACAGGGCGGGAAGGAGTGAAATTGGCCCCCTCACTCATTGCCGCCGCTGCCGAAATCGCTCATTGCCGCCTCCGACACTCCGACTCCGCGAGTCGCTACATCGGCGACTCCGTGCAACCGGCTTTATTACCCACTTTTAAGGACCGATAATCAGAGGGTTTCAATCAGCGCCGACCGCGTCTCGCGGGGGGCAGCTGACACGCATCGAATCAGCGTCCCGCGACCGGGCTACCGAACTAGACAGAGGGCAACGACGACGAAGTCTTCGCTCGCCGCTCCCCCCATGTCGGAAGCCCACCTCACCCGCCAAGCCTGTTCAACTGGCACCGGCCCTTCATCCACAACCCGCATATACGGAGTGCCAGCTTCGCCGGTCTGCGATGAGCCGCCAGTGATTAGCCGCTCACCCCGCTTGCATTTCGCGCGCCCGCCAGCGCCGGTGTAGATGCCGTCATGGGCGGTGGGGTCCGGATCAAGGATGGGGCCTGACCTCCGAAGCTGGAAGTGGCCGAGATCGGAAGCCTTTACAGCTCTCGGCGCGATGTCGCTGGAGTGGACTGAGTTCCGGCCCACCCCGTAGGCGACGACGTTGCCGCCGACCGCGAGGAAGAGGGCCAGCAGCGCGACGATCATCGCGGGTGAAGGGCGCCGGAGCTTGTTCTTCATGGCCCCTCCCTACCCGATTCAGGCGGCTTCGACGTCTTCGGCGGAGGCCAGAAGGAACTCCATCACCCCGGCCAGCGCTTCGTAGCCGGGAGTGCCGATCCGTTCTTTGATCTTGGCCTGCTTCAACACCTCGTTCGCCTGGACGGCGAGGTCCGCCGCGGCGCGGGCGTCCTTCTGGATCTGATGGAGACGCCAGGTGACGTGCGGCTGGCTCTCGATCGCGGCCAGCTCCCGAGACCGAGACCGGACCGCGTGGTGGCGGCGCTGGTCGAGCGTGCTGCCGGCGCCGTTGGGACAGCAACGCTCGTCGTCGCACATCACCTTCGGCCGCATCGAGCGATCTCCGAGAAGCGTCTCGCCCACCTTCGAGCTGACGCTGCGACGCAGAGGCTCAAGGTAGATGCCCGGCCCGCCACCGCCGCTCTTCTTCCCCGGTTTCGGCGGTTTGCGCGAGCTGATCGCCCGCGCCAGGTTCGCCTGCTCGCGCGTCCCGATCCCGGTCTCGTAGCCGTCGATCCCGGCAGCGACGAGGCCGGGGCCGTAGATCCCCTGGCGCCAGGCGAAGACCCGGGTGCCCGTCTTCTTCAGCCTGCGGGTGGCGGCGAAGAGGCGGAAGACCTTGTTGTAAGAGTCGTCTTTCAGGTTCCCCGCCGGCGAGAGGCAGACTCCGATCGCCTCGGGGCCGAGGTCGATCGCCACCGAGGCAAAGCGGTCGATGCCCTCCCGCCAGGACTTCTCCGGCCCGAAGGTCTGCAGGCGGGCACAGAAGATGGGGATGATCGGGAGCGCGATGCCGTTGCGCGCCATGTAGCGAGA
Source organism: uncultured Solirubrobacterales bacterium (assembly GCA_963698085.1). GTDB lineage: Bacteria > Actinomycetota > Thermoleophilia > Solirubrobacterales > 70-9 > VRUE01. The sequence goes on along the minus strand of OY969122.1, from coordinate 1,841,771 downwards.
GGTCGCGCGCAGGAAATCCAGGCTGATCTGGAAGAACGGGTCGCCCGGCGAGCTGGCGTAGGTGTAGGCCGGGATGATCGCCGTGGCGCCGTTGTCGATCTGGAAGTCGACGGTGGCGGCAACCAGCTGTTCGCGTCGGAAGTCGTTGGAAAGTTCCTGCGGACTCAGCTTGCGGGCGTCGCCGAAGGGCAGCTTTGACCACTTGTCCTCCTCGCGCAGCACGCCCTGCCAGAAGATCGTCAGCGGGTCCACGAGCACCGGCAGTCCCGCCTCGCGAGCGGTCGCGGCAAACTCGGGGCGCGCCGCGGCGACGTGAGCGTCGAGCACGAGGCGGTCGATCAGCGGACGGGCTCCCGGCAGCAGGATGGCGCCGGCAGCGGGGGTCAGGAGGTCGCCGATGACCTCGTGGTCGTTAGCTCCGGGGCGGATTAGTAGCTCAGGCATTCAGTCTCTCCTTCCGTGTCGTCTGGAATGCTAACATACGTGTCGTTCACCGCGTCGTTTATCTAGAAGTCTAAATGCACAATGGAGGTGTCGTGGCGGGAACTGAGGCACTTGCGGAGTCCGGGCTCTATGCAAAGCTCGTCGGAGATCTACGTGAAGGCGTACTCACCAATTCAGAGCTGGCAGAAATCACCGGGGTCAAGACCCGGCAGGTTCAGCATTGGGCGTCCGGCGCCCACCGTCCGGTCGGGGAGGCGAAGGACCGCCTGCTTGAGCTGCACTACATCGTCGACCGGCTCCGCGACGTCTACAACGCCGAGGGCACCGATATCTGGCTCCACGGCCGCAACCGCACCCTCAACTCCGAGAAGCCGATCGACCTTCTGATGGCGGGCAAGTTCCGAGAGGTTCTGGCGGCTGTCGAACGCCTGAGTTCGGGGGCCATGTAGATGGACCGCTCAATCGCCGTCGCCGTCTCAAGCGCGACTACCACGACCGTTACCGGCATCTTCCAGCGCCACGCCTCACCAAAGCAGCGGCCCCTGAGCGGCAGCGCTTCGGGCGGGCGCTGGGGCGCCGAAAACACCTACCCGGTGCTCTACCTGGCCCGCCCCACCGACTCGGTGACCGTCGAGGCATACCGCCACCTCGTGGAGCCCACCGACGGGATGCGACCCGAGCTGGTCGAACCCCGCCGGCTCGTGACCTGCGAAGTCGCGGTCACCAACGTGCTCGACCTCCGCGACGCCTCGAACCGCGAGAAGGTCGGCCTCTCGATTCTGGATATGACGAGCGACGTCGGCGACTACGCCCCATGCCATCGCGTTGCCCAGGCGGCCCATCAGCTCGAACTGCACGGCATCCTCGCCCCGGCGGCCACCGGAATCGGCGAAACGCTGGCGATCTTCGAGCGTCGGTTGCCAGCGGAGGAGCAGCCGGAGTTGATCGGCGCTACCACCTGGGACGGGCTGCCGGCCGACCCTCGGCCACATAGCTCTTCGCGCTTCGACACCGCCTCGGGCGGAGCCTCTGACGGAACCGGCAGCGGCTCCGGGGACGAAGCGCGCGACTAGCGCGACTTCATCTAGGCAGCATCTCTGGCTGGCGTTCCATTTGGGGCGGTGACGAATCGCCTGTCCTCTGGCCCTGGCCGCAGGATCAGCACCTCGGCCGGCGCTTTCTCCAACAGCCATACGAGATCGTCGCCGGAGAAGCCCGCCCCGACCTCGGCGGTTGCTGGGACGACGACGCGATCGAAGGTCTCGCGATCGAGAAGGCGGGCGAGGGCGTGGCGGTAGGAGCGGCCCCGCTCGATGCGCGAGTCGACCGCGACTCCCTGGGCGGTAGCCCGCTGTTCGATCGCCTCCAGCATCGGCATCGCCTTCGCCGCCTCGGCCGGAATCGCACAGTCGAGCGGTAGCTGCTTCGACACCTCTGCCAGGTAGGCCGGCATCAACGTCGCCTTCTCTGCCTGCGCGAGCCGCAGCGCCGCATCGACGGCTCGGCGGGAAATCTCGGTGCCGGTGAAGGGCAAGAGGATCTGGCGAATGGCCTGCGGTCGCTCAGAGCGCCGCCCGCCCCAGCGCGAGCGCGCGATCAGGTAACCGCCGGCCAGCCCGGCGAGGAGCGCGACGACGATCAGCACATGCTCGATCGTCACCGTCACCGCTCCTCCCCGCCCTCGCGGCGGGCGACGATCCGTACATCGACCCCGGCGGGGGTCGCCCGCATCAGCCGTTGCGGCAGCGGCTCGCGCAGCCGCGCCAAGCCGCGCGGCGGCTCGGACTCGCCGACCATGATGTAGGTGATGCCGCGCTCGCGGACGACCTGCGCGGCGCCGTCGACCAGGCTGTCACTCTCCTCGATCAGGAGGGTGGCGCCGAGCACTGAGGCGAGGTGGCGCAGCGCCATCACCTGGCGCTCGATCTCGCCCTCGATCGGCTGGTTCGGTGGCTTCACCCAGAGCAGGTCGAGGTCGGTGCCGAGCCGCTGCGCTGAGCGCCAGGCGCGGCGCACCAGCCGCTGCGAGCTCGGCTGCGGGCGGACCAGGGCCAGCAGCCGCTCACCGACCGCTTTCGGCACCTCGGCGGCGAATCGCTCCTCGCGCGTGCCCAGCGGCTGCTCGACCACCAGGCGCTTCGCCTCGACCTCCTGGGCGACCTGGCGCAGCGCCACCTCGCGCAGCGCCAGCAGGTTCTCCACGGTGAAGAAGTTGCGCAGCGCCGCCTCGATGCTCTCGCCGGGGTAGACCTTGCCGGCCCGCAGGCGCTCGATCAGCGCCTCGGGCGTGAGGTCGATCAGCACCACCTCGTCGGCCTCGCCGAGCACCGCGTCGGGGATCGTCTCCCGCACCCGCGTCCCGGTCAGCTCGGCGACCTGGTCGTTCAGGGACTCCAGGTGCTGGACGTTGACGGTCGAGAAAACGTCTATGCCGGCGGCGAGCACGTCGCGCACGTCTTCGTAGCGCTTCTCGTGCTCGGCGCCGGGAGCGTTGGTGTGTGCGAGCTCGTCTATCAGCGCCAGCTCGGGCGCCCGCGCCAGGAGTGCCGGCAGATCCACCTCGTCCAGGTCGGTGTCGCGGTAGGAGACCCGTCGCCGGGGCACCGTCTCCAGTCCCTCCGCCAGCGCCGAGGTCTCCGGCCGCTTGTGGGGCTCCATGTAGCCGATCGCCACGTCGCGGCCGTCTTCCTGCGCGGCATGGCCCTCTTGCAGCATTCGGTACGTCTTGCCGACCCCGGCCGCCATACCTATGAAGACCTTGAGGTGTCCACGGCGAGCGGATCGCACGCCTTGATTGTCCGCCGCAATCTGCGCGGCGCACATCTCAGGCTCCGAGCAGGTTGTGGATCAAGAGGTCGAGCAGCTTGATCCCGACGAAGGGCACGATCAGGCCGCCGAGGCCGAAGATCAGCATGTTGCGCCGCAAAAGCGCCGTGGCGCCGATCGGCCGGTAGCGGACACCGCGAAGGGCGAGCGGCACCAGCAGCGGGATCACCAGGGCGTTGAAGACGATCGCGGAAAGGATCGCCGAGGTCGGCGTTCCCAGCTCCATGATGTTCAGCGCGTCAAGCGGGCCGCGCTCGCCGGGGTTGGCGGCGTAGGTGAAGGCGAAGATCGCCGGCAGGATCGCGAAGTACTTGGCGACGTCGTTGGCGATCGAGAACGTGGTCAGCGCCCCGCGCGTGATGAGGAGCTGCTTGCCGATCTCCACGACCTCGATCAGCTTCGTCGGGTTGGAGTCGAGGTCGACCATGTTGCCCGCCTCGCGCGCGGCCTGGGTGCCGGTGTTCATCGCCACCCCGACGTCGGACTGCGCCAGCGCCGGCGCGTCGTTGGTCCCGTCGCCAGCCATCGCGACCATCCGGCCTTCCTCCTGGTGGCCGCGGATCAGCTCCAGCTTCTGCTCCGGGGTGGCTTCGGGCAAAAAGTCGTCCACGCCTGCCTCCTCGGCGATCTTCGCGGCGGTGAGGCGGTTGTCGCCCGTCACCATCACCGTCGAGATCCCCATCGCTCGCAGCTCATCGAAGCGGGCGCGCATCCCGTCCTTAACGATGTCCTTCAGGTAGACGACGCCGAGGACGTGGTTGTCCCGGCAGACCGCGAGCGGCGTGCCGCCCTCGCGGCCGATCAGGTCCAGTTGCTCCCGCAGCTCGGCGGGTGGGCGCCCGCCCTGTTCTTCGACGTAGCGGACGATCGCGTCGCCGGCCCCCTTGCGGTACTGGTTGCCGTTCACGTCCACCCCGCTCATCCTCGTTTCGGCCGAGAACGGGACGAAGGTGGCGACGTGGGTGTCCAGCTCGCGCTCGCGAATCCCGTACTCGCTCTTGGCGAGGACAACGATCGAGCGTCCCTCCGGGGTCTCGTCGGCCAGCGAGGAGAGCTGCGCCGCCTCGGCAAGCTCGGCCTCCTCGATCCCCGGCATCGGGATGAACCGCGTCGCCTCGCGGTTGCCGAGCGTGATCGTTCCCGTCTTGTCGAGCAGCAGCACGTCCACGTCGCCCGACGCCTCGACCGCGCGCCCCGAGAGAGCGAGCACGTTGTGGCGGACGAGGCGGTCCATGCCGGCGATCCCGATCGCCGAGAGCAGGGCGCCGATCGTGGTCGGGATCAGGGCGACCAGCAGCGCGATCAGGGTGACGACCGAGGCGTCGGTGCCGGAGAACTCGGCGAAAGGCCGCAGGGCGACGACGACCGCGAGGAAGACCAGCGTGAGCCCGGCGAGCAGGATGTTCAGCGCGATCTCGTTCGGCGTCTTTCGCCGCTCTGCCCCCTCGACCAGGGCGATCATCCTGTCGAGGAAGCTCTGCCCCGGCTCCTGGGTGATCTCCACGACGATCCGATCGGAGAGGACGCGGGTGCCCCCGGTCACGGCCGAGCGATCGCCACCCGACTCGCGCACGACCGGCGCCGACTCGCCGGTGATCGCCGACTCGTCCACCGAGGCAATGCCCTCGATCACGGTGCCGTCGCCGGGGATCGCCTCCCCCGCCTCGACCACGACCACATCGCCGCGCCGCAGCTCCGCGGCCGGCTTCTCGCCGCCGTCGCGAAGACGGGCGACGGTCTCGGTCCGCATCGAGCGCAGCGCGTCGGCCTGGGCCTTGCCCCTTCCCTCGGCGATCGCCTCGGCGAAGTTGGCGAAGACGACCGTGAGCCAGAGCCACACGCCGATCGAGAAGGCGAACCAGGCGGGCTCCTCCCCGCCGCCGAGAGGAGGCCCGCCGAAGACCTGGATCAGCCAGCCAGCGGTGACGATCACGGCGCCGAGCTCGACCACGAACATGACCGGGTTGCGGAACTGGTGGCGGGGGTCGAGCTTGCGCAGCGAGTCGAGGCCGGCGCGCACGATGATCGGCCAGTCGAGCAGCGAACGCGGCTCGTTGCGAAGCGTCTCATCGGTCATTCGGCGCCGCCTCCCTGGTCGAGGGCAAGGTTGAGCTCGAGGACGTTCACGCCCGGCTCGCCGAACAGCCCGAGGAAGCGGCCGGCGGTGTGCCCGTCCACGAGGTCGAGCACCTGGGAGAACGGCAGATCACGGACGGCCGCGACCCGGCGCGCCTGGATGCGTGCGTTGGCGAGCGAGATGTGTGGATCGACGCCCGACGCCGAGGTCGTGACCGCGTCGACCGGCACGTCGGCGGGGCGCAGGCCGGGGTCGTAGGGGCGCTCGCGCTTCAGATAGGCGGCGAGCTGTTCGGCGAAGAAGTCAGCGAGTTCGCGGCTGTTGGGGCCGAGGTTGTTGAAGTAAGTGACGTTGCCGCTGTATTCGGTGGCCGACGGCCGGCTCTGGAAGTAGCGCGGCAGGCCCTTGAAGTCCTGGCCGATCAGCTTCGAGCCGACGACCTTGCCGTTCATCTCGATCCTGCTGCCGTCAGAGGCACCGGGGAAGGTCAGCTGCGCCACGCCGGTCGTCACCAGCGGATAGCCGACGCCGAGCAGCACGGTCAGGAAGACGACCGCGATCGCGGCGGTGGTGAGGTCTTTTCGCAGTCCGTTCATCTCAAAAGAGCTGGTCGGTCAGCCCCTGCACAACCGGGCCGAGCAGGAGGGCTGGGAAGAAGGTCAGGGCGGCGACGATCACGACGACGCCGATCAACAGGACGACGAAGGTGGGCGAGTCGGCGCGGAAGGTGCCGGCGCCGGCCGGAGCGATCCGCTTGCCGGCCAGCGACCCCGCCACCGCGAGCGCCGCGATCATCGGCAAGAAGCGGGAGAGCAGCATCACGACGCCGCCGAGCAGGTTGGCGAAGCTGAACGCTTCCGCCCCGGCGTTGCCCGGCGCGTCGGGCTGGATGAAGCCGGTGTATCCCGCGAAGGCCGAGCCGTTGTTGTTCGCCTGCGACATATAGGCGTAAAGCGATTCCGAGAAGCCCTGCGGGCCGTGGTTGTAGATCGACTGCGTGCCGTCCGGGCTCGCCACCGCCAGGGCGGTCGCGAACAGCACCAGCAGCGGCGTCACCAGCACGCCGACGAGGACCAGCTTCACCTCCCGCGACTCGATCTTCTTGCCGAGGAACTCCGGGGTGCGGCCGACCATCAGCCCGGCGATGAAGACGGTCAAAAGGACGAACAGAAGCATGTAGTAGAGGCCCGAGCCGACCCCGCCGAAGACCACCTCACCGGTCCCCATGTTCGCCAGCGGGACCAGGCCGCCGATCCCGGTCAGCGAGCCGAGCGCCGCGTTGACCGCGCCGCAGGAGGTCACGGTCGTCACCGCCGTCCACAGCGAGGACTGGGCGATCCCGAAACGCTGCTCCTTGCCCTCCATGTTGCCGCCGGTCGAGCCTTCGACCGAGGAGGTCAGGACTCCGGCGTGGTGCTGGGCCGGGCTGCCGAGCTGCTCGGCGACGAAGACCACCGCGACCGCGACGATGAACATCGCCATCATCGCCCCGTACAGCGCCCAGCCCTGGCGGCGGTTGCCGACCATGCGGCCGAAGGTGTAGGTGAGGCTGGCCGGGATCACGAGGATCAGCAGCAGCTCCACCATGTTGGTGAAAGCGCTGGCGTTCTCGAACGGATAGGCGCTGTTGACGTTGAAGAAGCCGCCGCCGTTCGTTCCCAGCTCCTTGATCGCCTCCTGCGAGGCGACCGGGCCGAGCGCCAGCGTCTGCGTCCCTCCGGCGAGCGTGTTGAAGGTCGTCGAGCCATCGAGGGTCTGGATCACGCCCTGGGAGACGAGGACGAGCGCCGCGATGAAGGCGATCGGCAAGAGGACATAGAGGTTGATCCGAACGAGGTCTGACCAGAAGTTGCCAAGGGCGGCTCCCGAGCGGGCGGCGAAGCCGCGGATCACTGCGGCGAGCACGGCGATCCCAACCGCGGCCGAGACGAAGTTCTGCACCGTCAGCCCGACCATCTGGACGAAGTAGCTCAGGGTCGTCTCGCCGCCGTAGTACTGCCAGTTCGTGTTGGTGACGAACGAGGAGGCGGTGTTGAAGCTGAGGTTCCAGGGACCCGAGCCGAAGCCCTCGGGGTTCAGCGGCTGGACGCTCTGGGTGCGCAGGATCAGGTAGAGCGCGAGCCAGGAGAGCAGGCTGAAGACGACGATCGAGCGGGCGTACGCCTTCCAGTCCTGCCCCTCCTCCGGCCGCACGCGCATCACCCGGTAGGCGAAGCGCTCGACCGGCCCGAGGACCGGGGAGAGGAAGACCCGCTCGCCGCGGAAGACGGCGGCGATGTAGGAGCCGACGAGTGGCACCAGCGCGGTCAGCACGACCAGGAAGACGACGATCTGAACCCAGCCCTGAGCCACTACAGCCGCTCTCCCCGAAACAGCGCGTAGCCGAGATAACCGAAGACCGCGACGGCGACGAGCAGGCCGAACAGCTCAGCGGCGCTCATACGCGGTCGATCGCCTCGATCAGCCCGTAGATCGAGCCGAAGGCGACGAGCGCCAGGACGAGGGAGACGAGATCCATGCAGCGATCGTGCGCCTCACCCCGTCAAGGCCGCATGAAGAAGCGCGGCCTCCGTATACAGATTTCGTAAAGGTCGCTTCTAGCCCGCGAAGCGGTAGCCGACGCCGGGGTCGGTGCGGATATAGCGAGGGCCGTCCGGCGGCTCGATCTTGCTCCGCAGGTTGGCGACGTGGGCGCGCAGCACCTGGACGTCGTCTTCGTACTCGACCCCCCACACCTCGACCAGCAGGGCGCGGTGCGTCATTAGCCGGCCACGGTTCTGTGCCAGCGTTCGCAACAGCTCGAACTCGGTCGGGGTCAGGTGGACCGCCTCGCCGTCGCGGCGCACCACGCGAGCCACAAGGTCGAGCTCAAGGCCGTCCGCCTCGATCAGAGGCTCGGAAGCCTCTGGCCTCGCTCGCCTCAGCACGGCCTCAAGCCGCGCCACCAGCTCCGGCGGCCCGAAGGGCTTGGTCACGTAGTCGTCGGCGCCGGCCGCGAGCGCCCGCACCTTCGCCTCCTCCTCGCCGACCGCCGAGAGGACGATGATCGGCATCTCGCTCCACTCGCGCAATCGCTTCGTCACCTCGACCCCGTCGATGTCCGGCAACATCAGGTCGAGGATCGCAGCGGCCGGCGGCTTCACTGCGGCGCGGTCCAGCGCCTCCTCCCCGGTCGAGGCGGTGACAGCCTCATAGCCGGCGTCGCGCAGGATCACACGCAAGGCGCGCAGGATCTGCTCCTCGTCGTCGCAGATCAGCACCCTCGTCGCCCCGTTCACGCCGTTCCTCCCTGGTGGAGCGGCAGGGTGACGACGAAGCTCGTTCCCTGCCCCGGCAGCGACTCGATCGCGATCCCGCCTCCGTTGGCCTCGATGAACCCCTTGGCGATCGCCAGGCCGAGCCCGGACCCAGCGCTGGCGACGTCGCCATGCTGGAAGGGCTCGAAGATCCGCGCCCACTCGCCCTCGGGTATCCCAGGCCCCTGATCCACCACGCGCACGACGATATTGCCGCCGACCAGCCGCGAGCGGACCAAGACCGGCCGGCCGTTGCCGTAGCGGACCCCGTTCTCAAGCAGGTTCGCGAAGGCGCGCTCTAGCTGCGCGGCATCGGCGTCGACCATCGGCAGCTCCGCGTCGATCGCCAGCCGGATCGACTCCGTCTTGCCCTGCCCTTGCCGCGCCGCCTCCAACACCTCGGCGAGATCGACAGGGCCGCGATGCGGCTCGGCCTTCCCCGCCTCCAGCCGGGAGATGTCAAGCAGGTTCTCGACTAGGCGCGAGAGGCGCCTGCCCTCGCCGACGATCCCGTCGCTCAGCTCGGCTCGCTCCTCGGCGGTCAGGGTCTCCGACCCCAGCGCCGTGCCCCCGGCGATGATCGAGGTAAGCGGCGTGCGGAGGTCGTGGGATATGGACCGCAGCAGCACGGTCTTGAGCTCGTCGCTTCGCCGCACCGCCTCGGCTTCCACGGCCTCGGCCTGCATCCGGTCGCGCTCGCGGGTCAGCGCCTCCAGCTCGGCAAGTGCGCGATCGGCTTCCTCGCGACGCCGCTCGGCTTCGACGGCGCGGGCGCGCGCGAGCCCGGCGACCGTGCTGCTGACGATCGCCGCGATCACGAACGCGGCCAGCGCGACCCAGTTCTCCTCCTCGGCGATCGTGAAGCGGTGCAGCGGCGGAATCTGGAAGAAGTTGAAGGCGGCGGCGCTGAGGACCGAGGCGAGCAGCCCCAGCCGCAGACCCCAGACGGTCGAGATCAGCAGGATCGCCGGCAGGTAGACGACTCCCAGCGAGACGACCGGCGCTATCTCCTTGAGCGGGTAGACGAGGAGCGTCCCGATCGCCACGGCGGCGAGCGTTGCGACGATCCCGAGCCACGCGGCCGGCGGCTCGGCGCCCAGACCCATGATCGAGAGCCGGTGTCGCATCGACCGTCAGCGTATGCGCTGCTGGAGCCGGTCGCGCGACTACTCAGGCGCTTCCGGCTCCTCTATCTCGAACTCCACTTTGTAGGCCGCCTCGTATTCGAGCTCGATGCTGGGAGGGGTCCACGTCACCCCGGCGAGAAGGTCGTGCAGCGAGACCGAGAGCGATCCGGCCAGGCGCACGTAGGAATCGAAACGCCCGGTGACCTTGCCGTTCTCGATCTGGCCGATCCGATCCACCGAGAGCAGCGCGCGTTTGCTGAGGGCTTCCTGCGAGAAGCCCGCCCGCTTGCGCAGCAGGAAGACGTTGTCAGCGATTCGCGCCCTCGCCTCGTACGGCAATTCCCTGGATGGGATCGGCCCGTTCAATTGCTCTCCCTCCTCCCTGGCATCGCTTTCTCGCGAAGCGTCGCAACCTCAGCGGAGAGGTCGGCGTTGTCGGGAACGTCGAAGCCGCCGGGAGTGATGATCGTTTCGGCTGGCAACCAGAGGATGCCCACGGTGAGATCGTCGGCCCTTATCTCCAGCGCCCCGGCCAGGCGGATGAAGGTGTCGATCCGCGGAAGTTTCTGCCCCAGCTCGATCGGCGAGATTTGGGTGATGTGGGTGTCGGCGCGGAAAGCAAGCTCGTGCTGGCTGACCCCGAGCCGTTCCCGATGCCGCCGCATGTTGACGCCGAATCGCTCGCGCAGCTCGTCCAGTGGCGGCAAGGGCTGTTTCCGGCCGAAGCTCATGAGCCACTTTCGTTCGCCTTCCCGGCGGAAGACGCGGGCTGATCCTCGATCGAGAACATTCCATCGACGCGATGGCCGGGATACCAGCGCAGGCAGGCCATCAGCTCGCACGGCGTCGCTTCCACACCGGCCGACAGCTTCAAGATCGTGTCGAGCCTCGGAAGCCTCGTCCCCCGCTCGATCGCGCCGATATCTACGCGGTGTAGATCAGCCAGGTCGGCAAGCTCTTGCTGGCTGAGATCGGCTAGACGGCGCTGGCGCCGGAGGTTGCGCCCAAACCGTTCGGCCAAGATGCTGGAGTCGCCCATCAGCCCGACCTCGATGGCTCGACGCCGGGCGTCTCCCCTGCGTCTCGCCGCGCGTACCCTCCGCGCTGAATCCTTGCTCCGGCGCGCCAGCCCATCCCGGTCAGCAGCTCGCACGGCTCGGCTTCGATCGCACCGCCAAGCCTGACGATCGTGTCGAGGCGAGGGAGCCGAAGGCCGCGCTCCAGCAGGCTAAGCTCGGTCTTGTGCAAGCCGGCGCGCTCGGCGGCCTCCTCCTGCGACAGGTCGACCCGGCTTCGGAGCAAGATCAGGTTCTCGCCGAAGCGCTGCCTGAGACCGTCGAGCGCCTGGGTCTTACGAGCCATCGGTCCCTACCTTGAATCGCCCGTCAGTCATGGGCGATCCCCTGGGATCAGCAACTCATCGTGTTCGGGCGGAGGCCCTGGATGGACCTGCATGGCAACGATGGCGCTGCGCTTGCTGCTTCGCCCGCCCGAGCTCACCCACCTCTCGCTGAGCTGGCCCGCCGCGAGGACCGGCGCGCCGCCCTCCAGTTCTCGGATGCCGTGCTGCTCAGCGAGCGCCGCCGACACTTCGATCTCGCAACTCGCCCACGTCAACAGGGTCCGCGGGTGCGAGGGGGCGGCGACAGGGAACTCGATCGTCGCCAGCACCACTGGCTCGCCGATCGGGTTCCTGCCGAGCCGCGGAGCGTCGAGCAGCGTCCCGGTCAGGATCGAGTGGTTGAGGCCCGGCGGATTGGACTCAGGCAGCCGAAGCCGGTAGCCATTGCGCCGTCCGGCGCGGTGCCCGCTCATGGTCCCTCCTGGCTCGGGGCATCCTCATCCCAGGCCCAGGTCGCCCGCCGTCCCGGCTTCAGCCCAGGGTTTTCGTCCACGTCCGGGTAGGCGTCCTCGGGCTCGGGCCACTCGGTCAGGCAGTAGGTCGCCGAGGCGAGGCGCCACGAAGCAAGGCCAAGGCGCTCGCTCACTTCAAACCATTCCTTCGCCATCACCGGCCGGAACTGGTCGAGGAGTCGATTGGCCTCCGCTACGGCGTCATTCAGGTCCTGCCTGAATCCTTCGATTCGCACGGCCGCCTTTACTCGGGCGTGCCGCCAAGCGCGGTGCTGGGGCGACTCGGGCAGATCATCGGCCTCGCCGGCATCGCGGGCGCTCTCCAAGCGCTCCTGCCCAACGGTGGTCAGGCTCCAGTACGGCTCGCCCCGCCGCTCGGTGCTCGTCAGCAGGCCGGCGCGGCGCAGGCTTTCAAGCCGGGGAACGAGAAGACGGTTCGTATCCGGCTCGGGAACGAACCCGAGGTGTTCGGCGAGAACGGAGGTCAAGACCTCCTCGTCCTGCTCGTGGTGCATCGCCCGATCGACGGCCTCAACGACCAAGCCGTCGCTGACCTCGCTGTACGGCCCCAGCTCCTGTCCGGCCTCCTCCGACACGGTCACGCCGACTGCCCGCCCCGCGGATCGGAGTCGGCCAGCCCTCCAAGCAGAGCCAACAAGCCGTGATGCGCGTCATGGGCGGCCGCGATCTCGATGTAGTTGCTGGCTCGGTCATGGCCCCTGGCGGCGGACTCGATCGCCGATCGCGCTTCCTCATCGGGAACGAGGATCTCCCCTCGGTCGAGGCCAGCCAGTAGCCGTTCAAATGCGTCTGCTTCGTGTCGAGCCCTCTCGGGGTCCGCCATCCGCTCCGGCTTTTTCAGGTCTTCTCGGACGCCGGCCAACCAGTCGCTGAGGTCTTTTTGCAGGATCGCTATGTGGTCGGCAGGCAAGTCGACGGGCACGGCCCGTCTGCCGGACGTAGGGTTTCGATCAGCCATGAGGAGGACGTTCTCCTTGTGGTCAGGCCCTCGGTTGGCGTTACAGCGCCGCCGGGGGCCGCTTTCTGGGGCCGGTAGCCAGCTACCGTTCCCGCTGCGGCCGGCCTGCGCAAGCTAAGCCGGTCGCCGCGGGGCCGGCGTTCCAGCGCGCGGCCCCACTTATGTGGCGGAGACGGTACAAGATGCGAAATGGGATGGAAACGGGCACTTTTAGCCGGAATCTCACGGCAACTCCCGCACCTCCACGAACCGATGAACCACTGAGCTGGTCGCGGGACTTCGGTATAGCGGGGGCAGGATTCGAACCTGCGACCTTCGGGTTATGAGCCCGACGAGCTACCTGGCTGCTCCACCCCGCGGCGGTCTGTCAATGCTAGCAATGGCTCGCTCACCGGCCATGCCCACCATGTGGCAGCGCAGGAGGGCTTGCTCTCACTCCACTCGGTAGCGCTCCGGCACTCCTGCCGGACGCCGCCCCGTTCCCCCGGGCCCTTAGAGTGCCGCTGCCCATGGCAGCCCCTCCCACCACAGTCGCCGTCATCGACGTCGGCAGCAACTCGACCCGCCTCTTGATCGCGGACATCGACGGCGGCGTCTCCGTGCTCGAGCGGCAGAGCCGGGTAACTCGCCTGGGGCGTGGGGTCGATCTCTCCGGGCAGCTCTCCGACGAGGCGATCGAGGCCGCCTGTGCGGTGATCGCCGGCTACGTCGAGATCTGCCGCGAGTCCGGGGCCGAGCGGGTCGCCGCGATCGCAACCAGCGCCGTCCGCGACGCCTCCAACGGCGATGCCTTCGTCGCCGAGCTGCGTGAGCGCTTCGCGCTCTCCCCCCGTGTCCTGGACGGTGAGGAAGAGGCACGGCTCACCTACCGTGGCGCCACCGCTGAGGAGCCGCCGCCAGCCCCCACCCTGGTGATCGACATCGGCGGTGGCTCGACCGAGATCATCGTCGGCACGGGCACCGAGATCGCCTTCCACGACTCGCTCCAGGCCGGCGTGGTCCGCCACACCGAGCGGCACATCTCCGGCGACCCGCCCACCGCAGTCGAGCTCGAGGCCCTCGCCGACGACGTGAGGTCGCTGATCGCCGACGCTCTCGCCGGCAAGGATGAGGCCCATGCCTCGGGCGGGATCGCCGTCGCCGGCACCCCCACCTCGCTCGCCGCGGTCGAGCTCGGCCTCGAGCCCTACGACCCCTCTCGCGTGCACGGCCGCATCCTCTCGCTGGAGATGATCCAACGCCTGCTCTCCCAGTTCGCCTCCGCGCCGCTCGCCGAGCGCCAGGCGATTCCCGGCCTGCACCCCGATCGCGCCCCCAACATCATCGCCGGCTGTGTGATCCTGATCGAGGCGATGCGCGCCTTCGCGCTCGATCAAATCCAGGTCTCCGAGCACGACATCCTCTATGGGACGGCGCTCGAGGCCGCATCGCAAAACGGGTAGGCCCTCATAAACAGATCCGGGCAGTTGCCGTGGGACCCGGTGTACAGACGAGTTTTCGGCACTCGTCCAGTTGGGTAAACGTGTCCCCCGAAGCCCAAAAACTAGGTAAAGTGCTTCTACCGAGTTATCAGTAGCTGCAAATGCAGCTCCTAGACAATTCGGATAGGCGAGCGCATACTCGGCACATCGGGAAAGAGGTGAGGACGAGAGTCTCCATCGTTGACCCGGTCATAGGGTTCAGGCGATTGCCGCATCATGGCGCCTCCCGCCGTCTGGGCCCAACGAATAAGAACTGGTCCCTGAAGACGTACCCCTGCCCGTCCTGAGGGGCCAACTTGAATCGACCGCCAGCGATGGCGGTCGATTCTCGTTTGGGATGCCTTTTGCTCCAATTTGGCTAGCCAGCCAAATCTGGCTTTCTCAAGCCAGATTCGACTTGCGCGGGTAGACGACCTCGGGGTCGGTGAGGACGTTGACCAGGGTCGGTCGGCCCGACTCGAAGGCCCGCTCGAGTGCCGGTTGCAGGTCCCCCGGCTCGCTGACGACGACCCCCTCGCAGCCAAGCGCCTCGACCACCTTCTCGTAGGGCGTTTCGGGGCGAAGCTCGGCCGCCACCGAGTAGCCGTAGAGAAATTTCATCGGGTGATGCTCGAGCGCCCAGATGCCGTTGTTGCCCATCACGCCGACCACGGGCAGACCGTGACGCGCCAAAGTGTCGAACTCCATGCCCGCGAAGCCGAACGCTCCATCGCCGAGCAACAGGCAGACCTGTCGCTCCCGGTGGGCTAGCTTGGCGCCGATCGCCTGACCGGGTCCAGCGCCGAGGCAGCCGAACGGCCCCGGGTCCATCCAGCAGCCGGGCTCGTAGGTATCGATGAAACGGCCGGCATAGGAGACGAAGTCGCCGCCGTCGCCGATCACGATCGCGTTGCGGTCGAGGACTTCCTCCAGCTCTTTGTAGATGCGGACGGGGTGCAGCGGTGAGCGGGCGTCATTCAGCTCGTCCTGCTCGGCGGCGCGCTTCTCCGCCTCCACCCCGCGCAGCTGCTCCAGCCAGGCGTCGGTACGTCCCCGGCCGTTGCTTACCGACTCGCCGATCGCCGCCAGCGTCGCGGCGACGTCGCCGAGTAGGTCGACCGCCGGCGCCCGATTCGCGATCAGCGCGTTAGGAGCGGCGTCGAGACGGATCAGCGTCGTCTCCTCGCCGAAGCTGCCGCCAAAGCCGAGCCGGAAGTCGATCGGCACGCCGACGACGAGCGCCACGTCAGCCCCCTTCAGGCCCGCGCCGCGGGCGCGACTGAAGGCCAGCTCGTGGTCGGCGGGCAGGCAGCCGCGTCCAAGCCCGTTGAGGAAGACCGGGATTCCGAGCGCCTCGGCCAGCGCTCGCAGCTGCTCCTCCCCATGACCCCAATACAGGCCCGACCCGGCCATGATCGCGGGGCGCTCAGCGCCATCCAACAGCGCCGCCGCCTCCTCGACCCCGGTCGCCGGAGTCGGCGCCGGCCTGGACTCTGCTGGGACCTCGGCCTCCGCCTCGCTGAAGACGACGTCGAGCGGGTAGTCGATGAAGGTCGGACCGAACGGGGCAGTGGCGGACAGGTCGAGCGCCGCGGCGGTCCGCTCCGCGATCGCCCCCGTCTCCTTCACCGTCTCGGCCGACTTGACCAGCGGCGCGACGAAGGGCAGGTGGTCGATCTCCTGTAGCGAGCCCGAACCCCAGCGCAGCTCCGGCGCCCGCCCGCCGAGCACGCAAACCGGCGAGCAGTTGGCCTGGGCGCCGGCGATCGCGCTGACGCCGTTGGTCACCCCCGGACCAGCGGTAAGCGCCGCCACGCCGGTCCGCCTCGTCGCCTTGGCGAAGCCCTCGGCGGCGAAGACCGCAGACTGCTCGTGCCGCACGTCGACGATCTCGATCCCCTCGGCTTTGCAGCCGTCATAGATCGAGAACAGATGTCCGCCCGAAAGCGTGAAGAGGTGGCTGATGCCACGCGACTTCAGCGCTTTCGCAACGATTCGCCCCCCGTGCTCCATAGAATCTGGAGCCTAAGGGACGCTCCTCGGGGAGGGAGTGCCCGGGGCGGGACTCGAACCCGCAAGCCCCCTAAGGGGCAGCGCATTTTAAGTGCGCCGCTTTTGCCAGTTTCGCCACCCGGGCACAGCCGATGGTATCCAGGCACGTTCGGGCGTCTAAAGCCGGGGTAAATGTTTGTACAGACCGCAACTAACCCGTTGCTACGGTGTCCCTACCTACGAAGACCACGCGATTCGTCAAACGCCTTCCCTGGAGAGTGAAAGCTTGGAGGCATCGGCTCTTACCCACGCCAGTCAGCGCGGACTTCTAGCCCGCCGCTCCCCGCTGCTGAAGCTGCAGGGCGACGCCAAGCTGATCGCGATGGCGCGCAGCGGCAATGCCGGCGCTTTCGAGACGATCGTCGACCGCTACCAAGGGCGCTTGCTGGGCTTCTGCCGCCAGATGCTGGGCTCCACCGAGGACGCCGAGGACGTGCTGCAGGAGGTCTTCGTCAACGCTTACCGGGCGATGCTCGCCGACGAGCGCGAGATCAACCTGCGCCCGTGGCTTTATCGGATCGCCCGCAACCGCTGCCTCAACCACCTGCGCAAGCCGACCGCCGACGCGCAGGAATCTATGGACATGGTCCCGGCTGTCGAGGCCGCCTCGACCGCCGAGAAGGTCAGCAACCGCGAGGAGTTCCGCCAGCTGCTCTCTGACGTCGGCAAGCTGCCTGAGACGCAGCGCTCGGCGCTGCTGCTGCGCGAGATGGACGCGATGTCCTATGAGGAAATCGCCGCCGCGATGGAGACCAGCGTGCCGTCGGTGAAGTCGCTGCTGGTGCGGGCGCGGATCTCCCTCGCCGAGGCAAGTCAGGCCCGTCAGCTGACCTGCGGCGAGGTGCGGTTGGAGCTGGCCGAGGCCGCCGAGGGCCTGCGCAAGGTCTCCGGCCCGGTGCGGCGCCACGTCCGCGACTGCGAGGAATGCGCGGACTTCCGCTCTCAGGTTCGCTCCAACGACAAGGTGATGGCGGCGCTGGCCCCAGCCGGCGCCCTGGTCGCCCTGAAGGGCTTCATCTTGGGCAAGCTCGGCTTCGGTGGAGCCAGCGGCGCTTCGGCAGGCGCGACGAGTGGAGCAGCCGGCGCCGGCGCGACCGCAAGCGCAGGCGCCGGCGCGACGGCAGCGGCAACCGCCACCGGGGCCGGCGCTGTCGGCGGCGTCGGTGCCGCGCTCGGCGGCGGCGGCGCAGCCGGCGGGCTCGGTGCGATCGGCGGCGCGATCGGCTCCAAGGCCGTCGCCGGCGCCATCACCGCCGCGGTGCTCACCGCCGGCGCGGTCGAGGTCAACCAGAAGGTCGACCTAATGCCGACGCCGAAGAGCAACCCGCCAGCGCAAATTTCCTCCGCGCCAGGCCCGCTCTCGGTCGCCCAAGGCCATGTCGCTACCCCCCAGCCGAAGCCCGAGCCGGTCGAGACGACCCTGGCACCGGCCCCCGAGCCACCCGCGCCTGCACCAGTCGAGCCGGCTGCCGCTACTGAGACCGAAGCCGCAGCACAGTCCGGCGCGCTGGAAGTCGCCGACGAATCCACTCCGGCAAAAGCCGCCGCACCGAAACTCACCGCGGCGAAATCGCCAACCGCGACTGCTGGTGCCCCTACCGGCAGCGAAACGGTCGTCGTAACGGTGGGCGGAGCGCCGCCGGCCGAAAGCGCGCCGCCGGCCGAAGCAGCGCCGCCGGCCGAAAGCGCACCGCCAAGCGAACCGCCGCCAAGCGAACCGCCGGCAGAATCGAGCCCGCCGCCGTCCTCTGGCAGCAGCAACGACTCCGAAGCCAAAGTCGGCTAGCGCCTAGCCAAGCCCGATCACTTTGAGCCGGCGCATCAGGCATTTCGCTGCGAAGGCACGCGTGTCGGCGATCGAGAAGCCGAACAGTTCGTAGTCCTCGTCCTCGGGCGCCCAGGGCGGCGAGAGGACGCCCTCGGCAGCCGGTACCGACTCCTCCAGCGTGCGCTGGATCGCCTGCTTGTAGCGGTCGTCCTCGTGCGCCTTCTCGCGCAGGAAGACCGAGCCGAAGGCGACATGGCGGTGCTCGTCGCGGGCGACGTTTCCGAAGCCCTCGACAAAGCCCGGCAGCGTCCCTTCGCGTTCGTTGAAGTCCATGATGAAGTGCTGGCCGGTGAGGGCCAGCATCCCCTCGATCACCATGTGGTAGAGCGTCACCGCCTCGACCAGGACCTCGGTGTCCTCAGGCTCGGCCGAGAGCCGGTCGGTGCGCTGCTTCAGCATCTCGTCGAAGAGGCGGCCGAAGTTGTCGTTGAGGTGCGCCGAGGTCTCCTCGAGCATCTGCGAGAGCTCTTCGGACTCGAGCACGCCGACCTCGCGGTAGAAGCGCTCGAAGAAGCGCACGTGGCGGGCCTCGTCGGCGATCTGCGTGCAGAGGAAGATTTTCTGGTCCTCGGTCGGCGCGGCGCGCATGATCGGCCCCAGCTCCTCGGCGACCTTCTGCTCGCCGATGAAGAAGGAGGAGAGGCCGTACATCCGCTGGAAGCGCTCTTCGGGGTCGATCCGCTCCTGCCAGTCCTCGCGATCGCGGCTGAAGTCGAGCTCCTGGGTCTGCCACTGCTGGCGCTCCCAGAGCCCGTAGAGCTCCTCGTAGGTGAGCAGCTTGATGTCGGTCGTGCGGTCGGCGGCCTCGTTCAGCGCCGGGTCGGCGGTCGCCTGGAAGTCGGCCCGCTCGGTTCGCGACTGGGTCCCGGTTGCCTCTTTGGTGCCCATTTGCACTCTCCTCGGCTCGGTGCGGCTGGAGCGTTCGAGACTAGCACCGGACTGGCTGCCCGGCCAGTTTTTAGACCGAGTGCGTCTCCCCCGGTTTGAGCAGCACCACCCGCGAGGAGGTCTTCTCCTCCACCTCGGCCTTGAAGGCGCCACTGTCGGTCTCGATCGGCGGGAAGGTGTCGTAGTGCATCGGGATCACCGTGGCTGCGCCGACGAATTCCGCGGCGACCACGGCGTCGCGGCGATCCATCGTGTAGTGGCCGCCGATCGGCAGCAGGGCGACGTCGACGTCGCTGCGCTGTGCGATCAGCTTCATGTCGCCGAAGAGGCAGGTGTCGCCGGCGTGGTAGACGGTCGTCTCGCCGATCTTGATCACGAGGCCGGCGGCGGGGCCGATCGCGACGCCGTGCTCGGCGCTGTAGGGAGCCTCTTCGGAGCCGGGGATCGTGTTCGTGTGCCAGGCGGGGACGAGGGAGATGTAGCCCCAGTCGAACTCGATCGTGCCGCCGAAGTTCGGGTCACTGACGTTCTCGACGCCCTGCCCTTCCAGCCAGTTGGCGAGCTCGACGATCGCCACGCAGTGGGCGCCGGTCCGCTTGGCGACGGCAACAGCGTCGGCGACGTGGTCCGCGTGGCCGTGGCTGAGCACGATGTGGGTCGGGTCAATTTCCTCAGCGGTCGCCACCGCGACCGGGTTGTTCGGCTTCAGGAAGGGGTCGACCAGCACCGTCGTCCCCCCCTCGCTCAGCTCGAAGCACGACTGGCCGTGGAACTTGATCTCCATCTTTCAGCTCTCTCCTTCGGGATCAGGGGCTTCGCCCTCGCTCATCTCCTCTTTCAGTGCCCAGCCAACCGCAACTCCAACCATCATTCCCATTCGCGCCTCCTCAGCCAGCAGGGTCCGCACGGCGGCGATGCGCTGCTCCGGGTCGGGCACCGTGGCCGCCTTCAGCGACTCGTTCTCGTGCGACTCACCGAACCAGCCCCCCTCGGCGAGGGCGGCTATCAACACGCGTTGCAGTTGCGGCGCGGCGCGGGCGACGATGACCTCCGCCTCGGCGAACCTGTCGGCCTCGGCCAACCGCTCGATCGCCGCTTCCAGTCGCTGCTCGTCGTCAAGCACCATCGGGGCTCAGCCTAGACGTGCCGGTGGAGAGCGGTCCATATGGGCACCGGAGCACCGGCACGTCGGGCGGCCACGGCTCACTTGCGCAGGGCCGCGGCGGCGAGGCCCGCGAGACCGCCGACCGCGCCGCCGGCCAAGCCGGCGAAGACGTCGGCGGTCGACTCGAAGATCGGCAACGCCAGCAACACCGCGGCTGCGACGGCGACCCCGATCGGGTCGTAGTCCTGATCGACGGCACCACGCGACTCGGCGCGGCGCAGTGCGAACCAAGCGGCAAGTGCGCCCAGCGCCATCCCGTTGCCCCCGGCGATGACGACGAAGTCGTCCTGCATACTGGCGATGCCACCCGCCGCCAGCATCCCCAGCGCGCCGCAGGCGAGCAGCAAGAGGGCAGTGGGGGCAGTGCCGAGACGGCGCTCGACGCCGATGCCGAAGATCGCTAGGGCGACGGCGACGACGAACAGATAGCCGACGTCGACGTAGGCAAAGGGAGCGGTGAGGTAGCGCCACCACTCGCCGTCGAGCGGCACGGTGAGGCCGCCGATGTCGATCAGCGAGGCACCACTTGCCTCCCCGACCAGAAGCAGCGCGGCGGAGCCGAGGATCGCCGCCAACGTCGCGTAGGGACGGTGGGGGCCAGCGAGGGTGCGGGAGGGCAGCTTGATGCGCCGTAGCCTGCTAGTCGGGCCGCGCCGCGGCTTGGGCTCCAGCCCATCGCCGCGCCGCTCCAGCTTCGGCGCGCGCTTGCGCAGCCTCGCTCCGCAGTAGGGGCACTCGGTTACGTAGGGACTGACCTCGGAGCCGCAGTTCTTGCAGATGACGCTGAGCTCAGTCTCACTCATGGTCAATCGAGGATAACCGCCCCGTGGCGGGCGCTCGACACACGCCGCCGGTGGCATACTGCGGAAGAACCCATCTTCGAGGAGGAATACAGCGTGGAGTTGAAGAGCCTGACCGAGCAGAAATCGCTTCTGGCCGAGCTGGCGCCCGGCAAACGGACCCGCCTGCGCCGCCTGCTGTTCGAGTTCGGACCGGGCAACGGCACCCTGATGCTGCTGCCGATCGACCAGGGCATCGAGCACGGCCCGCGCGACTTCTTCCCCAACCCCGCTTCCAAGGACCCCGACTACCAGTTCCGGCTCGCCGCCGAGGCCGGCTACTCGGCCCTCGCCTGCCAGATCGGCATGGCGAGCAAGTACTACCCCGACTACGCCGGCCAGGTGCCGCTGATCCTCAAGGTCAACGGCAAGACCGACATCCCCTCCTCCGCCCAAGCGTTCTCGAGCTGTAACGCCAGCGTCGAGGACGCGGTGCGGCTCGGCGCCGACGCGGTCGGCTACACGCTCTATGTCGGCTCCCCCCGCCAGGACGAGGACCTCGCCCAACTGCGCGGCGTGCGCGAAGACTGCGATCGCTACGGGATGCCGCTGATCATCTGGTCCTACCCCCGCGGCGAAGCGGTCGAAAGCAAGGGCGGGGCGAACTCCTTCTACGCGATCGACTACGCGGCACGGCTGGCGATGGAGATGGGCGCCGACGTGGTCAAGCTCAACATGCCGAAGATCGACCCCGAGAAGGACAAGGACGCGCAGGCCCCCTACAACGAGATGGAAATTGACCAGGCAGAGGCAATCCGCCACTGCGTCGAGTCGGCCGGGCGTGCCCTGGTCGTCCTCTCCGGTGGCTCCAAAGTCGACGACGAGACGGTGCTCAACCACACCCGCGAGATCATGCAGGCGGGCGGCAGCGGCGTCATCTTCGGCCGCAACGTCTGGCAGCGCGAGTGGAACGAGGCGCTCGAGATCATTTCTCAGATCAAGGAGACGCTGCTCTCGAACGTTCGTCGGATTCCCTAGGAGGCGGTCCCGGTAGGGGTTTCACTTAACTTTTTCTGAAGACAGCTGGTGGCTGTCCGCTGGCGTCGCCGCAGAAAAAGTACAAGACGTTTCACCCCTACCGGGACCGCCTCCCAGCGCGCAGATGAACGAATCTCGGCGTCAGATCGTGAGAAAGGATGTTGCCGGGAGCTTGGTGCTGTTGGCTGTGGTCGCGCTGCTTGTGCTGCGGCCGTGGGAGAGTGAGCCGGACGCTGGTCCGGCGTCCGCCGACGTCCTGATAACGCGAGTCGTCGATGGGGACACGATTGAGGCGCGGGTCGAGGGTGAGATTGAGGATGTGCGGCTGATCGGGGTCGATACGCCGGAGACCGTGAAGCCCGGGGAGCCGGTGCAGTGCTTTGGGCCGCGGGCTTCCGATTTCACCCACGACCAACTCGAAGGTGAGCGTGTGCGGCTGGTCTTCGGCGTCGAGCGGCGCGACGTCTACGGCCGCCTGCTCGCCTACGCCTACCTCGGCGCCCGACTCTTCAACTCGACCTTGCTCCGTCGCGGCCTCGCACGCTCGCTGACTATCCCACCAAACGATCGCCTCGCGCCCCGCTTCGAGCGGCTCGAGCTTGCCGCCGCCCGCGCCGGCCGTGGTCTTTGGGGCGCCTGCGGGCCGTGACCGGCGTCACGCATATCCCTTCTCTGTAGAAGCTGGGAATCCCGCATTGCAGAGCGGTTTTAGCGTCCTAAGTCGTCGCTACCTTCCGGCGCCCTAATCAACAAAGCGCCCCCGCGCTGGTGGAACAGCCGGGGGCATGGCACAGGAAGGGGTACTTCCCATGCACAGCAAGCGTAGTGACGCAGGCTGCGACGCCTCGCCCAACCAAACGGACGATCTCGATGCTCAGCGGATCGTCCTTACGCAGGTTCTAGCGATGCACCCCACGCATCTACCGGTCCCCAAGCTGGTGAGCGTGATTACCGCGGGCTCTAAGGAGTTCGCCGAGAGCGACAACTTGGAGCGGGCGGTGCGAGACCTAACCGGTGTTGGGCTGTTGGACTGCCCAGGCGGCGTCGTCACGCCAACGCCCGCAGCACTCCATGCCGACTGCATAGGTGTGCTGTGACCGTCGCCCAGCGGTTCGGGGCCAATCTCGTCCGCTATCGCAAACGGGCCGGGCTGTCGCAGGAACAGCTCGGCCTACGAGCCGATCTGCATCGCACCGAGATAGGGCTGTTGGAGCGCGGGGCGCGAGTCCCGCGCATCGACACGCTTCTGAAGCTGGCTGCGGCACTCGACATCGGCCCTTGCGATCTGCTGGACGGGATCACCTGGGAGCCGGGTCGGATGCACCCAGGCACGTTTATTGCGACCACATAGGGCTATGCCAAACCAGACGGAACGCATCAGGCGATGCTCCGGAACGTCTAGAGTCTTTTCTGGTCACTTAGAAAATCCTCTTTCCTCATTGCTTTATGCCTCCAATTCAAACCAAATTGAGCTGAAGACAGCTTGTTTGCAATCCATAAAGATTGTCCGTCACGCTTGCTTATGCGCAAATCTTCCAATACCATCGCGTTAGCAAAAGACTTGACATGGGTAGAAGTGCCTGCTATATGGCCCCGACTCTTTAAAGGAGCCACAAATGACCGTCGCGGAACTCAACAAAGCGCTAAACGAAGAGCGAGAGCTCGGAGTCGCACTAGACGACTACGCTGGCCAATGGGTCGCAATACGCGATCGCGCGGTAATTGCGAGCGCGGAATCTCTAGGAGAACTCGTTGAGCAGGTCGAGGCGGAAGGGGGCCAGGAAGTCGAAGTCATCCAGGTCCCCAAAGACCCAGCAGCAGCCTGCTTCTACTGAGAAGGCCCTCAATAAGACCTTCAACTACCGCACCATTGGCGGAGGCTGTTTGCGTCCAGGTGTGTCCATTGGTCTGATCGACCCTGCGGGGAATATCTTGTCAACGCGGCCTGTGGGTCTCGTTGACAGCGGCTGTGATTCGACGACGCTGCCACTGGAATGGGCCGAACGACTCGGGATCGATCACGCAGGAGAGTGCCTCAAATTCATGGGCGGAACGGCTGGCGGTAAGGCTGAGCAGTTTCTCTACGAGCCGGGCATCCACGCCACGTTCCTCGGCAAGAAACTACGGTTGGGCGCAATCTTTGCCCCCCATTGCCCGGTGGTCTTGTTAGGACGCCAGGATTTCTTTCGCTATTTCGCCTCCATCAGATTCGAGCAGGAGCAGCAAAAGATGCATCTCGAAGGAGTAGCGGATTGGGCGGCTGCCGATGCAGCCGTAGAGGCATCGCTGGCAGACCTTGCAACTAGCATTAAGGCTCAGATCACACAGGAAGAAGCGGAAGCCGCAGAAGAAGAAGCACAGCCAGTGTCGAGCGCCCCGATTCTCTGAGATGACAGAAGAACAGCGCAAGCAGAAGACCGAGAAGGGGCTGGAGATTCCGGTCCCAACCAAAGGTAAGTTCGACGCCGACCTGGCTAAGGTCGCTCCACCAGTAGATCGTAAACGCCCTGGCGGGAAAGACCGGCCTCAGAAGCGATCTGAGTGACGGGTACACCCGCTTCCTGGGCTGCCTTGCAGTAGCAACGCAGTTCGTCGGTCGCTTTGTGTCGAGCAGCGTCGGCGCGGTCGCGGCTCTTTGCCGCTCGCCGGATGCCTTTGATTGCGGCGGTCGCGTCTTTCATTTGGCCGCGTTGTCGAGCAGGGCGAAGAACATGCCGCGATGATTGCGGCGCTGGTTGTAGCGCCACGCGTACTCGTCCAGGTAAGACTGAAGCCACTTGCGCGAGACCTTCTTGTAGGTGCCGCGCATCCCGGTCTTCAGGTTGCCGAAAAATCCCTCAATGGTGTTCGTGTAGATGTCGCCAACCACGTAGGAGCCGGCGGAGTGGTTGATCACTCGGTGCCCTGCGTACTCCCGAGAGAGGGGCTTGTAGGCCATCCAGTCGTCGGTGAAGATGATCGATTCTGGGTTGACGTTGGCCCGCACCGCTCCACTTAATGGCTCGCCTCGCCGGGACGTGATCACGCGCAACTTGACCCGTCCCCCGCGTTCGACCATGCCCAGCACGGAGACCTGGCGCTCGCGCCGCTGAGCAGCTTCCTTCAGCGTCATTTTCGGCCCACGCGGGCGACCGTGAACGCCGGTCTCGTCTATCTCGACGTTGCCGTTTAGCGGCTCGGCGTCGTCCTTCATCAACTCGTTGCGGATCTTGTTGAACATGCGCCAAGCCGTCTTGTAGTGGACCCCCAGCTCGCGCTCGAGCTGTTTGGCGGATATCCCGCATCGCGTGCTCGCCATGAGGTACATGGCGTAGAACCAAAGCTGGAGAGAGGTCGAGGACTTGTGGAAGATCGTCCCGGCCGTTGGATGGACGTGGTGCCCGCAGCCGGTGCAGGTCCAGGATTGACGCCCTTGCTTGGTCGCATAGCGCTTGAAGACGCGGCGGCAGTCGCAGCGTGGGCAATGCGCGTGTTCGCCATCAGCGGCGTAGCGAGTCCGCCACAGATGCTCCAGGCAGGCGGCGTCATCGGGGAAGTCCCGTAGGAACTCAGTGACCGAGTAGTCAGAGGTCGAGGACTTCGCTCGACGCGGGTCGTGGCGGTTGGCCGGTGGCACGGTGTAAAGATACTTGACACTTGCGCTTTGTCAAGCTGCTTGACAACATCGAGTAGCCGCGTAGGGTTCCCGGGCTATGGGGAAGAAGGCTCGGCTGCGGCGCGAACGTGAGAAGGCGGAACTCGCTGAAGTCGAAGCTGACTCAACTGGCCAGCCCGGATTCCAACTCAAGATGGATCGGGCACGGCTCCACTTGAAGAATCTGGACCTTGCCGTAAAGCAATGGATCGATGTCCACGCGGACCTCGTTAGAGAGGAGACCGACCCGGAGACCGGTGACGATCTGGTCGTCGTGGATGCCCCGGCAGTCCCCCCGGCTGATGCTATTCCTCTGATCGCGGCTGACTGCATTCACAACCTGCGCGCGTCCCTCGATCAACTCGTCTTCTCCCTCTCTTGGGCTCACACGGCTGGGCCACTTCCCAAAAAGGCTGCGGAAGGCTGTGAATTTCCGATCTTTGGGCCGCGAGAACCCCGAAAGCAAGAGCTGGACAAGAGAGTCGGGGCAGTCCATCCAGACGCCCGAAGCATCATTGAGGATCTTCAGCCTTTTCACGCTGGGGATGCCTTCGCCCGCGAGAAACTGTGGATCTTGGATCAACTCTGGAACTTGGATAAGCATCGAATGCTCCCCGTGACGGTCTTCGGACAGCAGGCGGTCCAGATAAACCCGCAAGCTCTTACCTCCAGCGCGACCTATCGTGTTCAAGGCCCGATACACCGAAAGACGGAGATCGTGCGATTCGCCGGAAGTCGTCCTGAGTCTTATCCAAATCCGGAGAGCGCAGCCGTGCTGGACATAGCGTTCGGCAAGGGAACGCCAGCCTACGGCCACCCGGTTACTGGATTCCTTGCGGGACTTGCGGACTATCTCCGCGACGACGTGATCGGGAAGCTGACTCCGTTCTTGGAGTAGCGGAACAGTCCTAGTGACGAGGTCTGACCGCATCATTCCTCCCTGGTCGAGCGCTTAAGGTGCCGGAATGGCCGTGCCCGACTCCGAGTACCACTCCCACCGGTTAGGCGGGGTGCTCGCCAAGTTCAATCGGGAGAAACAGCAGTTCGATGTCCTCCGGCATGAGATCGGCTCCTTCTCCGACCAAGACCCGCAGCCCCACTTCTCGCGGGGCTATTTCGATACGGATACCTGGGAATGGATCGAGCGGTTCCAGATCCGCGAACCGCCGCCCCTGCGATGGGGCGTCATGCTCGGTGAGTGCGTCCACAATCTCCGTTCCGCCCTGGACCACCTGGTTTGTCAGTTGACCTTGCTCAACGGCGGCACGATTGAGGATTGCGCCCAGACCCAGTACCCCATCGCCTCCAAGGGCGAGGCCCAGTTCGAGGCGATGGCCAACCGCCGAATCCCCGGCCTCTCGAAGAGACACAGGGCAATGGTGAAGATGACGCAGCCCCATAAGGCTGGGGATCGGGCGGCCTTCCATCCCCTCAGCGTCCTGGCTGAACTGTCCAACGCAGACAAACACCGCCTCATTAACCCGGCCTACAGCATCTTGAAAAGCGACACCGATTCCGTCCTCGACCGTCTCGTCGAGAGCTATCAGGGAGACGGCCCCTCTCCGGTCCATTCGTGGTGGATGCTCCAGAGGGGGAGCCGCCTGGAGCACGATGCACCTTGGTTCCGCATCAGATTTGACCGAGCCGTTCTCACTGAACGGGTGGATGTGCAGATGGGCGGCAACCTGCGACTCGGCATAGCGTTTGGCGAGATCGGCATGGACGCCGACAGCTACCGGCACATAGGCGAATACGTCCTCAAGATCATTGAGGCATTCATGCGGAGCTTCCCCGAGACCAAATACGTCGATTGACGCTTCCTTGAAGGGCTTGGGGACAGCGATCAAGGCGCTATCGCCTCGTCGGAGCTTCTACATAGAAGGGATAGGCGTGACCGGCGTCACATCCGCCGCCTGGGCGACCCCCCTTTGGCCCGCAAGTGCCCGTGCGGCTTTGCTACGGTCCCCGCCGCGGCCCCCGGGCCAGCCTCTATGAGAATGCGCCAAAGCATCAACCAGTTCGAGGTTGCCTTCGAGCAGGAGACGACCTTGGAGCGTCGCCGGCGCGAGCAGCTGCGCCGCCGCGCCGCGAACCGCTCGCGAGAGCGGCGCATGACCCGCAACGAGCACCACGGCAAAGTGCGCTTCAGCGTGCTAGCCGTCTGCTTGACCGCGACCGTGATCGTCGTGGTCGTCTCAATGTTCGAGGCCCTCTCCTTCTTGATGGCCTAGCGCGAGTCCCCCGGCCGTGACTCCGCGAACTCCCCTCCAGGTTGAATAGACTCGCGCGCCGATGGCCCGACGCTCGCTGAAGCCACAGCTCAACCAGATCCGCGCCTGGGTGCGGCAAGGTCGCACCGATGCCTGGATCGCGCACCAGCTCGAAGTCTCCGCCTCGGAGCTGCGTGAGTTCCGCAAACAGCACGACCTCACCCCCGACGGCGAGGACACCGGCAGCGAAGTCGATCTCCGCGATGAGATCGAGGCCGAGGTCGAGGCGGCGACCGCGGAAGAGGCTGCCGAGGATGAAGAGGAGCCCGACGAGGACGAAGGCGACGAGGAGAAGCCGGCGCGCGGCGAGCGCAAATCCGAGGATGAGGGCGAGGGCGACGAGGACGAGGCCGGTAGCGCTCGGCCCCGCCGCAGACGGCGCCGGGGTAGGCGCGGCGGCCGCGGCCGCCGCAAAGAGCTCGAGGCGACCTTCGACCATGGCGAGCGGGACGGCTACGGCCTCTGGCTCGATGCAGCGGTGAAGGACAACCCCGTCTACGCCGAGCACTGGGCCGGCAAGCGCGAGGTCACCGTCCGCATCGACGCCGATCAGATCGTCATCCGGCGGGCCGGTGAGAGCGTCTCCGGTGGCGATGGAGACGACTCAGACGAGTAGCTGACGGCCGCCCGCGAAATCGGTCGCCCCGCGTAGATAGAGCCAGAAGGCGGCATCGGCGAGCGAGCGGGAATCGCCCGCTAGGCCGGGCACGGCGTCCATCGCAACCTGCAGGCACCAGTCGGTACCCCGCCCGTACAACTCCGCCAGCTCTGCGGCGGCGAAGGTAGGGCCGATCCGGCGCCGGAGCTCGTCCCCGATCGCGGCAACGACACGGTCGGCTTGGCGTCGCTCTCGCGGCTCCTCGATCGCGCGCAAGGCTCGCCATCCCTCCTCCCACTGGAAGAGCGCGTTCTCGAGCGGATAGGCCATGCGACGAGGTTACCCAGCAGGCTGCTGGGGAATCCTCCGCAGCGGGGCGTTGCGCGGACCGCAAGCCTCTGGGTCCAGCGGCCCCCCGATGCGCCAGACCGTGACCGGGCCACTGCGCTCGATTGGGACGGCGGCGGCCTCGCCAAGCAGCCACCCGGCCTCGGGCGAGTCGACCGGCTCGTCCGGCTCGACGAAGTTGAGCAGCGGCGCCGTGAGCAGGTAGTCGAGATCGGCCTCGTTGACCGCCGCCCGGAACTCGGCGCAGCTCGGTATCGCATTGAAGGCGCCGTGCAGGCCCTCGACGCCGAGGTAGCGAACGCGGTTGGAGAGGTCGGTGCCGTAGAAGCCGTACTGGAGAAAGCCGGCGGTGGTGCCGGCGAGACCAATACGAGAATCACTGACGTCGCGAACCCAGCGATAGGCGGAGTCGAGGTGCATGCCGGGGATGCTCGTATCGGGGTTAGCGTTGGCAAATCGGTCCCCCAGGTAGTCGCGCTGCAGCGGATATCCGATCGCGGCGATGAGCAGGGCGAGAGTGGCGAAGCTTGCGGCCCCCGCGCCCCGCGAGAGCCCTCGGCTGCGCGCGAAGAGCAGTGCCGCCGGGATCAGCACGAAGAGCAGGGCGATCGCCCAGCCGAAGATCCGGTCCGGGTCGCGGACGACTACGTCGGCGCGGTTGGTGATGACCAGCGCCGCCACAAGCATCCCTAACAGCAGCCATGCAACGAGGCGGCGGCGCCGGGGCACCCCCACCACCGCCCTAGCCAGAGGCAGCAGCGTGATCCCTGCCAACAAAGCTGGAATCGAGTAGCGGAGGTTGATCCCGAAGCCCTCGGGGGCGCCCTCGACGCCGGCGGCGCTCAGCGGGGTGAAGAGATAGGCGAGCATGCCAAAGAGCGCTACGCCGCCCATCCAGCGCAGAATCCGGCTCCGGCCCCACACGAGGGCGACCACGCCGCCGCCGATCGCGCCGAGGATGACCAGCGGCCAGAGCAGGCCGAAAGCTTCGTGCAGCTCCGGACTGAAGTACCCGCTCCAGACGCCGGTGTCGGTCGCGTAGTGGGCGATGGAGAAGTCAGGCCGACCCTCCTGCAGTCGCTCGGGATGGGGCAGGGTGATCGGGCCGAGGTGCTCCAGCTGGGGGAGCGGATTGCCGGAAATGATGAGATTGCGTAGATACCAGTAGCCCCCACCTGCCAATCCCGCCGCGAACCACCATCCCGCCGCTGCCCAGCGCCGCCCGGCGGGCGCCAGCACGACGATTGCCAGCGTCAATGCCGCGGCCATTGCCAACGCGGTCGACTTGGTCCCCACGGCCATGCCGGTGGCCAGCCCGGCGGCGGCCAAGGGGACGAGGGAGGGGGGGGTCCAGTCGACTGCTGGGTTTTTCGCCTCGCGGCTGTCATCTCTCGCCAAGTGGTCCGTGCGAAAAACAGGACGCCGCAGCCGACCGGACCCCCCCCTCCCTCGCCTCAAGGGACCCCCCCAATCAGCGTTGATCAAGATCGCAATCGCAGCAAGGAGCAGCGCCGCTGCCATTACGTCGTTCTTCGCCGCTCCCGGCTCGCGCACGACCAGCGTGTGGCACTCGAGGAGGATTCCTGCTGCAACCACCGTGAGCGGCCCCTTCCCGTATGGCCTCCCGATGCACCAGGCAGCGAGAAAAGCCACGGCAAGCCAGCCGAAGTTCAGGAACAAGCTCAACGTGTCTCGCTCGGTGAGCAGAATCCCCACGCTGTGCAGAAGCTCCGAATTCTGCGGGTAGAACCAGTTGGTGAAGACCGTCTCCGTGTAATGCAGCCCGGTCACCGAGTGGCTCTGCGCCATCTCCACCGCGAACGGCATGTGGTACCAGAGCGAATCGAAGTTGAAGATCCCCCGGCTCAAAGCATCCGCGGTCGTCAAGCCCCAATGGGCGAAAACAATGGCGACAACCGCGATCGCGATGAGCTGGGGAAGCAAAGACCTGGCGTCAATCTCACCATTGGTCCCTGAGAGGGGAGTCGGGGTGGTCCGGTCGCCCGCTGGGTTTTTCGCCTCGCGGCTCGCCTCTCTCGCCGAGCGGTCCGTGCGAAAAACGGGACGCCGCACCCGACCGGACCACCCCGACTCCCCTGTCCCGCCCAACATCAAAGCCACTCCCCCAGCCAACGCCAGAGCTGCGCCTACGAGCGTCCCGGCGTAGAGCAGATTCACTACGCCCAGAAGCTCAGAGAGCCAGAGGAGAAGCGCTACGCCGAGGACCGTGTCGACCAAATGAGCTGGTGCACCCTCCCAGCTAGGCATAAGTTTCTGTCGCAGGCGAACAGCGCTGAATCCCAGCGAGAGGACCAGGACGGCCAGCAGGGCAACGCTGACGATGTAGGAGCCGGCGCTAACCACCGGGGCCTCCGAGGGACCGAGGCGTCAGCCGCCGAGGCCGTGGACGACGATCGGCGTCTCGCCTTCGGCGACCATCCCCTGGGCCCTCGCCCGCCGGGCAACCACGATCGGATCTCCCGCCGTTTGGATTCGCTTGTGGAGGCGCTTGTTTTCGCGCAGCTTCTCGTGAAATTCGGCCTTGGCGGCGGTCGTCCCCGTATAGGTCTTGACGAAGTCGATAACAGGGTTCAGATACGAGTAGAGGACTGCGGCGAGAACGAGGGTGAGCGCGACGCGTCCCACCCGATCCCAGCGGACGCGACTGCCGCCGCGCCGCGCCGCGGGTTTGCGCCGTGCGGCCGGCTTGCGGCGCGCCGTCGAGCGTCGTTTCGGCTGTGACCTCGTCCTGCTTGCCGGCCGGGAGCGGGTCGCCATACCCGCTGCTACGCGGCCAAGCGCCGCATTCCTTCATTAAGGCCTTGTCCTACGCAACACGTTGGGCGAATGCGTTCAAGCCCGGGAATTCCGCCGCTTTGCCAAGCTCCTCCTCAATCCGCAGTAACCGGTTGTACTTGGCCACCCGATCCGAACGTGACGGGGCCCCGGTCTTGATCTGGCCGGCACCGGTGGCGACGGCGAGGTCGGCGATCGTCGTGTCCTCGGTCTCACCGGAGCGGTGTGAGATCACCGCCGTGTAGCCGGCCTCGCGGCCGATGCGGATCGCCTCCAGGGTCTCGCTCAGGGTGCCGATCTGGTTGACCTTGACCAGGATTGAGTTGCCAACGCCAAGCTCGATCCCGTGGCGCAGCCGCTCCGGATTGGTGACGAAGAGGTCATCCCCGACCAGTTGCACGCGGGCGCCGAGGCGCTCGGTCAGCAGCTTCCACCCATCCCAGTCCTCCTCGTCCATGCCGTCCTCGATCGAGACGATCGGGTAGCGCGAGCAGGCGTCCTCCCAGTAGGCAACCATCTCGCCGGAGGAGAGCGTGCGACCCTCGTGCTCGAGCACGTAGGCACCCCCCTCATATACCTCGCTGGTCGCCGGGTCAAGCGCGATGAAGACATCCGAGCCGGGCTCGTAGCCGGCGGCCTCGACACCCGCCAACACGGCCTGCAGCGCAGCCTCGTTGGACTCGAGGTTGGGCGCGAAGCCCCCCTCGTCGCCGACCGCGGTCGACAGCCCCTTCGAGGCAAGGCTCTTCTTCAACGCGTGGAAGACCTCGGTCCCCACGCGCAGGCACTCGCCGAAGCTGGAGGCCCCCGCCGGCACCACCATGAACTCCTGAAAGTCGACAGAGTTGTCAGCGTGGGCGCCGCCGTTTAGAACGTTCATCATCGGCACCGGCAACAAGTTCGGCTCGCCGCCGCCGTAGAGCTCGGCCAGGTAGCCGTAGAGCGGCTGACCGGAGTCGAGCGCAGCCGCCTTGGCGGCGGCCAAGGACACACCGAGGATCGCATTGGCACCGAGCCGGCCCTTGTTCGGCGTGCCGTCGAGCTCGATCATCGTCTGGTCGAGAGCACCCTGCTCGGCGGCGCGCGCCCCGGTCAGCGCCGCGGCGATCTCGCCGTTGACGTTGGCAACTGCACGTGAGACGCCCTTTCCGCCCCAGATCTCATCCCCGTCGCGCAACTCGACCGCCTCGAACTCGCCGGTCGAAGCACCGGAGGGCACCGCCGCAGACCCCCTCGCGCCCGAGTCAAGCTGCACTTCAACCTCGACCGTTGGGTTGCCACGCGAGTCAAGGATCTGGCGCGCGTGGATGGACGCTATGGCGCTCATGGGACGCGCCAGTCTAGTGATCCGAAGAGACTATTCGGTGGGCGGCGCGCCGGTGGGTGGCGGCGGCGCTCCTTCGGGCAGGCCGGCTGCTTCTTCGGCTCCCGCCCCTGGTTCATCCAGCGGTCGCGGGCGCTGTGCCAGCGGTTTGCCCTTTGGTTCCAGCGGCGTGATCGTGCCCGGCAAAGCCGGGATCAGCTGGGACACGGGCGCTGGGCAGGCTTCCGGCCTGCCGCCTTTGGGATCTGCTTCATAGCAGCCTTCTGGCGCCGTAGCCGGGTGCCCGCTGAACTCGAAATCGCCGCAGCGCCGGGTCACATACTCGGGGGCGCAGAAGGTGCGCTGCAGCCATTCGGTGTTGAACGTCGAAACGAATCCCGTGAAGTATTCCTGTTCGAGCTGTTGCGCCAGCGTGCTCTGAATCTGAGGTTCGACCGCTTTCAGCTCCTGCACGCTTTCGGGAGTCGAGCTGACGACTTCGAACACGGTGTATCCCCGCTGGGTTTTGAGCGGGCCTTCGATCACACCTTCCGCCGAGTCGAAGACCGCCGCGTCCAGCGGTTCTTCGAGAACGCCTTCCGCTACCCCTTTCTGCAGACCGCCGCTTGCTTTGGTCGTCGGGTCTTCGGAGAATTCTTGGGCAACCTTTTTCCAGTTCGCTTCCGAGTTGTCTCGGCTGACGGCGTCGAGAGCTTCTTCCGCTTTTTTGCGGTCTTTGTTGACGATCAGCCGCACATCCCGACTCGGTTTCTGCGTGAACTGGGTGTCCTTCGCCGCCTCGTAATACGCCTCGATTTCGCTCTGGCTCGGCTCCGGGGCTTTTTCTTTCAGCTGTTCCTGGAGCTGGGTGCTGAGGACCTGCACCTTCACCCGTTCATTGATATCAGCCGGCGTGTAACGGGATTCTTTGAGGAATTTCTGGAATTCGGCCTCGGTTTTGAAGCTTTCTTTCTTGATTTTTATTAGCCCTTTGGCGACTTCCTGGTCAGTCACTTCGATGCCCCACTGATCGGCGAGGCCCTGTAGCCAGATCGATTCGAGCAGCGTGTTCAGCGCCGTTTCCTTTACTTCGTCGTATTTCGGATTGCCGGGCTCAGGTGCTTTTTTTTCGCCGCTCTGCGCCGCTGCCACGTCCAGCGCGTGCTCGAACTCGGCCTCGGTGACCTTGCCGAGATCCCCGGGGACATCCTCCACCAGTGCCACATCGCCCGGGGGAATGCTCGGATCGCCCAGACCCTCGGAGATGGCGACGATGGCGAACAAGACAACGAAGCCGAGGCCGAAGACCAGCAGGCCCAGGCGGCGCGTAGCCGCCGGCCCACGGCCGCTCTCGGCCCCGCCCTTGCCAGGCGTTCCTCTCCTGCCTCGATCCGGACTCACGAAGCTGGGAGCATATCTTTTTCGACTAAAGCGGCGCTCAATACCTCGCGAAGGCCCTCAGCCATCGTCAGCACCGCGGCGAGGCGAGCCTCGGGCTCATCGGGCACCCGCACCGAAGCGGTTTTCTCGCGCCACTCATACAGCGCCCCCTCGACCCGGTCCCCCAGCTCGCCCGCCCCCTCGGAATTGAGCTCCACACCGACCACGCTGAGCCGGCCGCCGCGCAGCTCGACGCGGCGCGCCCCCGCCAGGCGCAGCTCGATACGAGCCCGCTGCAGCGCCAGCAAGTTCTCCGCCTCGGGCGGCGGCGGTCCGAAGCGGTCGCTCAGCTCGTCGCGGATCGCTCGCAGATCACCGGGGGCCCGGGCGGCGACGATGCGCCGGTGGACGTCGATCTTCGCCGCCTCAAAGGGGATGAAGGAGGCCGGCAAGTAAGCATCGACCGGAACGTCGAAGCGCAGTGGCTCCGGCGCCTCCGCCCCCTCGCCGGCGGCACTCGCCTCGGCGACCGCCTCATCGATCATCTGGCAGTACAGCTCGAAGCCGACCGCGGCGACGTGGCCCGACTGCTCGTCGCCGAGTAGGTCACCGGCGCCGCGAATGTCGAGGTCGCGCATCGCGATCTTGAAGCCCGAGCCAAGCTCGGTGTGGTCGGCAAGCGTCGTCAGGCGGGCCGCCGCGTCCTCGGTCAGCGTCTCGGTCGACGGATAGAGCATGTAGGCGAAGGCGCGCTCCCGCGAGCGCCCGACGCGTCCACGGATTTGGTAAGCCTGGGCGAGCCCGAGCCGGTCGGCACGCTCGACTATCAGCGTGTTCGCGGTCGGGATATCGAGGCCGGACTCGATGATCGTCGTCGTCACCAGGCAGTCAGCCTCGCCGCGCAGGAAGCGCATCATCGTCTCCTCTAGCTCCACCTCGTCCATCTGCCCGTGGGCTTCGGCCACGCGCGCCTTCGGCACCAGGCCACGCAGCTGCTCGGCGACCTCGGGCAGACTCTCGATCCGGTTGTGCAGGAAGAAAGCCTGGCCGCCGCGCTCGAGCTCGCGCTCGATCGCCCTCTGCACAAGGTCTTCGTCGTAGGGGCCGACATAGGTGCGCACCGGGCGCCGCCCCTCGGGTGGAGTCTCGATCACCGAGATGTCGCGCAGCCCGGCGAGGCTCATCTGCAGGGTGCGCGGGATCGGCGTCGCCGAGAGGGAGAGCACGTCGACCTTCAGCTTCAGCTGCCGCAGCAGCTCCTTCTGCTTGACGCCGAAGCGCTGCTCCTCGTCGACGATCAAGAGGCCGAGGTCCTTGGCGCGGACGTCGCGCGAGAGCAGCCGGTGGGTGCCGACCAGCACGTCGACCTCGCCCGCCTCGAACCGCCTCAGCACCTCTTTCACCTCGGCCGGCTTGCGCAGGCGGGAAACCCAGTCGAGGGTGAAGGGAAGGTCGGCGAAGCGCTCGCGGAAGGTGCCGAAGTGCTGCTGGGCGAGGATCGTGGTCGGCGCCAGCATCATCACCTGCTTGCCGTCAGAGGCTGCCTTGACCGCCGCCCGCAAAGCCACCTCGGTCTTGCCGAAGCCGACGTCGCCGCAGACCAGCCGATCCATCGGCTGCTCCGCTTCCATATCCCCCTTGACCGCCTCGATCGTTTCCAGTTGGTCGGCGGTCTCGCGGTAGGGGAACGCGGTCTCCATCGTCATCTGCCACTCGCCGTCCGGTGGGAAGGCGTGTCCCTTACGGGTCCGTCGCTCCGCGTAGAGGTTGAGCAGCTCCCCCGCGAGGGCGCCCGCCGCTTTGCGGGCACGCGCCTTCATGTTCTGCCAGCGCTTGCCGCCAAGCGCCGAGAGCGCCGGTTCGCCGCCGGCGCCAACGTAGCGACTCAGCTTCGCCAGCTGGTCGGTGGGGACGTAGACGCGGTCCTCGCCCTTGTATTCGAGGTAGAGGTAGTCGCGGCTGACGCCGCCGACCTCGCGCGTCTCGAAGCCGGCGAAGCGGGCGACGCCATGATCCTCGTGGACTACGTGGTCGCCGACCCGCAGGTCGCTGAAGGCGAGCCGCCCGCGCCCGGCGCCCGGCGCCCGGTCCTCGGCGCGGCGACGCCTGTGGACGAGACGGCGGAAGGGGAAGACGGCGAGGCGCAGCTCGGGGCTGACGAAGCCCTCGCGCAGGCGCGCCTCGGCGAAGGCGAGACCCGGCTCGGGCGAGAGCCGGGCGCCGTCGAGCAGGACGGCGTCAAGGCGTTCGAGGCTGTAGCGGGAGCGCTCCGCCTCGCCACGGTTGTCGAAGGCGACGACCGTGCGGTAACCGGAGCGGATCAGCTTCTCGAGCTCCCCCTCGGCCTCTTTGACGCTGCGGGCCGGCGACTCGGCGCGCGCGGCGCGAAACGCTTCCCCGTCGTCCTCACCAGCGCCAGCTACCGCGAGCACGGCGCGCGCGGCGAGCGGCGCCGCCACGTCGACGTAGAGGTGGCGGGCGTCATCGGCGTGCATCGCGGCGGTCGCGTCCTCCCAGTGGTCGCGCAGGGCCGGCTCGATCTCCTCGGCGGCGGCGAGGATCACGGCGGCCTCCGGCGGGACGAGGTCGAGCGGCGCTCCGAAGTGCTCCAGCGGCAGGATCTCGGCCGCGCTCGGCGCCTGCTTCCCTTCTTCCTCCGCCTCCATCGCGGCGAGCTGGGCCAGCTCGCGGTGCTCGGCGTCGAGCTCCGCGGCGGGCGCCAGCTCGACCCTCTCCGCATCGCCCAGCGAGCGCTGGGTGAAGGTCGAGAACCAGCGCATCGACTCGATCTCGTCGCCGAACAGCTCGATCCGCACGGCGCGCTCCTCGGTTGCCGGGAAGACGTCGAGGATGCCGCCGCGGACGGCGAACTGGCCACGTTCCTCCACCTGCTCGACCCGCTCGTAGCCGGCGGCGACGAGGTCGCGGGCAGCGCCGTCGAGCTCGACCTCCCCGCCCTGCTCGAGGTTGAAACCGGCTGGGCGGAGCGACGCGTCGGGCACGGCCTCGGCGAGCGCCGTGGCGCTGGCGACCACCACCGCGTCATCCTCCTCTCGCAGCGAGTCGAGGGCGTCGATCCGCAGCCCAACCAGGTGCGGGGGCGGGGTCACGTGGGAGGCGTAGCCGGTCCCGCGCGAGGGATAGAAGCGGACGCGGCGGGCGCCAAGGTAGGCGCGCAGGTCGGCGGCCAGATCACGGGCGGAGCGATCGTCGGCGCTGACCAGCAGAGCCGGGCGGCCCGCCAGGCCGCGCTCGTCCTCGAGCAGCGTCGCTAGCAGCAGCGGTCGCAGCGCCGCCGACGCGCCGATCTCCACCGGCTCGCCACCGCTCGCCGCCCGCACCTCACCAGCGAGCGCGTGCAGGCGCTCGTTCTCGGCGGCTATCTCGATCAGTGGTCGGAGTGACATCTGGCGGCCCCTGAGCTTGTCATGCGGCGTCCTCGGTCGGCGCCCGCGGGTCACGCACTAATCGTGCGCTCCCCTTGCCTTCGCCCTGCGTCCTTGCCTGACAACCTCAGGACCTCGCCAGAATGCCACTCCAAGTTACGCTCTCCTGCCAATGCGTCTCCGCCGTCCATTCGCCGCCGGCTCCACGCTGGGCCTCTTCGTCCACAACGCCTTTGAGACCCGCGCCGGGGTCGGGCTGGTCTTCGAGCCACAGCTCGGGCGGCGCGGTTCCTATGCGCTTTGGGGTGCCCTGATCCCGCTGGGGCTCGCTGCGGCGGCGAGCGGCAGCAAGTGGGGCGAGCGCCTCTCCGCCTTCAACGCCGGGATCGGCGCAGCCGGCGTCGCCGTCCACTTCAAGGCCTGGCCGTGGTCGCTGCACGGCGGCGTGCCGATGCTCGACGAAGCCGAGGGGCTGCGCGAGGACCAGCTGCCCGCTTACAACACCGTGCTCTGGGTTTGGGGAATCAGCAGCGCGCTCAGCCTCTTGACCGAGACCGGTCGTGGCTCGCGCCGCTTCGCTCTCGCCGGCTTGCTCAGCTTCCCGATCCTGCTCGCCTCAGCACAGCACCACTTCCGCTGGGCGCGCGAGCAGGCGAAGCGCGATCCCGAGCGCTGGAGCGCGGCGCTGCTCGAGGACTGAGCCGGGTGGCTGAGTGGCCGGACGGTGCCCGCGGAGCGCTCTGCCTCAGCTTCGACAACCTCGGCGAGGCGGCGGAAATCGAGCTGGGTGCGTTCCCTGCCGACGCCACGCCGGGTGAGCACTTCACCGCAACCCTGGCCCTGCCGGGTCTGCTCGATGCCCTGGCCCAACGCGACCTCACCGCCACTTTCTTCGTCGAGGGCCTCAACACGGAGCTCTATCCGGATGCGCTGAGAGCGATCGCGGCCGGGGGCCACGAGGTGGCCTACCACGCCTGGCGTCACGAGCAGTGGGGCGACCTCTCGGCAGCCACGCAGGCGAAAAACCTGTCGCGAGGAATGGGGGCTTTTGAAGCACTGGGCCTCGACTTGGCCGGCCTGCGCCCTCCTGGTGGCCAGCTCGGCCGCGGCGGCGTCGAGGTCCTCGGCGAGGCCGGCCTGCGCTATTGCTCGCCGGCCGGCGAGGGGGCCGGAGTCGAGAACGGCGTCGTCCTGCTCCCCTTCCAGTGGCGCCACGTCGACGCCAGCTGCGTCCTACCCGGGCTCGGCCCAGTGCGCAAGCAGATGGCCGAGTCGCCCGACCCGCTCGACCCGGGTGCCTTCCTTGCCTACCTGAGAGGAGAGCTGGACCGGCTCGCCGGAGAAGGCGGCTTCGCCACCTTCGTCCTCCACCTGCCTATGCTCGACTGGTGGGGAGAGGAGCGACTCGGCAAGCTGCTCGGTGAGATTGCCAAGAGATCGCGCGCCGGCGACCTCTGGGTCGCCCGTTTCCGTGACGTCGCCGAGCACGTCCTCGGCCAGCCGCGGGCCTTCGCCGGCGGCACGGAGCTCGACTCGACCAGCTGGAGCGGCTGAGCCGGGCCTATTTCGCGGCGACCACGCGGAATTTGCGCTTTGCCGGGGTCTTGTCAATGTTGCCGGCGGCGTCGATGGCCCGCACCTTGAAGACGTGTTTGCCCGGCTTCAGCCTTTTGTATTTCTTCGGCGAGCGGCAGCGTTTGAACGGCTTCTTGTCGAGCTTGCACTGGAAGGTGGAGTTCGGCTCGCTGGAGACGAATTTGAACTTTGCGGTGCGTTTGTGGGACCGTCCGCGCGGACCTTTGATGATCGTCGTCTCAGGCGCTTTCTTGTCGGCTTTGCCTTTGCCTTTCTTGCCTTTGTCGTCCTTGTCTTTGTCTTTGTCCTTCGTATCGCCGCCGGTGCTGCCGCCTCCGCCGCCAGCGGGGTCGGCCGTAGTCGTGGCGATCGCCAGCTCGGAGGTGCCCCCTTCGACGCTGGTCTGCGTCGCGGCGACGAGCGTCCCGGTCGGGATCGTCGGATAGGCGACTTTCCAGTTGCCGCTACCGTCGGCGGTCGTTTCGGCGAGGGTGGAGTCGATCTCGCCCGGGACGGCTTCGGCCTTGCGGAAGACGCGGATCGTCGCGTTCGGCTCCGCCCCGCTCCCGCTCGCGCTCGACTGCTGCGAGGTCGCAAAGGTAGGCGGCAAGATGCCCGCGTTGGCGTTGTCGACGAGGTCGATGAAGAGACCGGCGTTTTCGTCGCCCTTATTGCGGCCGACGCCGTTCTGGCTGTCTTCGTCTTCGCTCATGGATATGTCGACGATCTCGATCGCGTCGCCGCCGCTTTCGCGGATCGTGTTTTCTTCCGCCGCCGAGCTGCCACCGATCAGGTTGCCGGTCGAAGACAAGATCGGGAAGGCGGTCGGATCCTGGATCCGGACGCCCGCCGCGCCAGAACCGTAGATCGCATTGTGGAGCACCAGGTTGAAGTCGTTTTCGATCAGGATCCCGTTGGTCGTGGATTCGCCGATCACGTTGTCGGCGATCAGATTGCCCGCCCCCGGCGGATCGCCCAGGGTGAAGATCCCATACTGGGCTCCTTCGATGAAGTTCCTTCGATGTCGGCATTGCCGAACTTCTCTTCGACCCCGATGCCGCCTTCCATGCGGAAGACGTTCCCGTCGACCGTCACCGGATCGACACCCGCCGTCCCCAGGTTCAGGCAGTAGACGAACACGCCCAACCCGGGCGGCGTGACGTCCGCTCCGCTCGGGCCGGAGCCGATGATGTTGCCGATGGCGGCAAAGTCCTCGCCGTCCTGGTGATAGATACCGGTCCCGCCCCCGGCGAAGAAGTTGGCGTCGCCGTTTTCTTCGCCGCCGATCGTGACGTTTGCGGCTTCGTAGGAGAGAACGCCGTAGGTCGTGTTGGCGATGACCGCCGTCCCCGCCGCGCTCAAGCCGACGTAGTTGCCGTGCACGGTCGTCGATCCGCTGGCCGGAGCCTCGTTCTGAGCAGCGCCGTTCCCGTGGAGATCGACACCGGTCGAGGTCGCTCCAGAGATCACGTTGCAGCCGTCATCGCACGGCGCAGCCGCACCTTCGATCGTTGCACCGATCTCGTTGCCCTCAGCCTGGAACCCTCCGCCGGCGGTCGAATCGGTTACCTCGACATTGACGGGAGTGGGCGCCGCGGTGGTGCCGTTCGGCGCGACGCCGAAGTAGTTGCCTCGAACCAAGGCGCCGTCGGCGCCCTCGATGTCGAGGCCGACGTTGTTGTTGTTGGCGATCACGTTGCGATCGGCGGCTGCGGTGCCGCCAATCGTCGCCGAGCTCGAGTTGGGGTCGAGGAAGATCCCCGTGTTGTTGGCGCCGGCGCTGCCATCGAGTTTCACCCCGATCCAGTTGTCGCGCGCGATGAAGTCCTGGGAGGCGTTGATCACGTTGATGCCGGTCAACGCGCCGGTCACCGCGAGCCCCTCGATCGTGACTTCGTTGTCTTCGACTTGGAGGCCGAAGCCGCCACTTGGGCCGCTGACCCCTACGCATGGCCCGAGAACCGCGGCGGCAGTCGTGCACTGGCCGGCGCCGTCGCCGTCGATCGTCACCGGATCGGTGATGATCGGGAAGCTCGCGCCGAGGGCGATCGTGTCGGCGAGCTCGCCGTTGAAGGCAGCGGCGAATTTGATCGTGTCTTTGGTCGCAACCGAATTGTTCGACTCCTGGACCGCTGCACGCAAGGTGCATTTCAGACCGGCGGTGAGGCATCCGGCCACGCCCACCGAAGCGTCCGGTTCGTCGAGCGTGCTGTCGACGGTGTATTCGGCGGAGAGCGCCGCGGCAGGCGCGACGAGCAGGCAACCGAGGGCGATCAGGACCGAAGCGAGGACTTTCAAGCGACCCTCCAGGTAAAGAGCGATTGGGCGGACGAGCGCGACCCTATCCAGCCCGGCGGCGAATGCGCAAGCGCCGCTGGCCAAACGGCTATTTGCCGGAGGGCAGCCCTGGCCCGGAGCGCTGCCACTCGACCTGGCCCTCGCCCTCGGCCCGGGAACGGCCCTCGACGTCGTCCCACTCGTGCAGCATCCGCTTGAGGCGGGCGACCGCTTCGGGTGAGTGCGCGGCGACCGCGGTCGCGAGCTCGATAGCTGCTTCCTCCGTGCTCGCCGCCGGGGCTGCCCGGTTGACCAGGCCGAGGCGCAGGGCCTCGTCGGCGCCGACCGTGCGCGAGCTGAAGAGCAGGTACTTGGCGGCGGCGAGGCCGCAGAGGGTCACCAGCCGGGCCGGGCCGACCGGGACGCCGAGCGCCGCACCGGGAAAGCGCATGCGCAGGTTGGCGCCGCCGACCCGCATGTCGCAGGCGACGGCGATCTCGGCGCCCCCGCCGACAACGTCGCCATGACACGCCGCCACCGTCGGCTTGGGGAAACCGGCGATCGCGTCGTAGAGGTCGGCGAAGAGCTGCATGCGGCGCACCTTGCCCCCCTCGTCGAGCTGCTCCTTGACGTCAGCGCCGGCGGAGAGTCCCATCTGGTCGGAGGAGCTGAGGACGAGCACGCGCACCGCATCGTCAGCGCGCGCTACCGCCAGGTGCTCGAGCATCTCGACCAGCATCTGCGTGTCGATCGCGTTGCGGGCCTCGGGCCGCTCGAGGCGCAACAGGGCAACGCCCTGCGGGTCGACCGCGTAGCTGGTGCGCTCAGCGTTCATCGGCCGGAGAACCTAGCTGCTCGACGAGGCGCTCGGTCTCCCCGGCGGCGCGAATGACCAGCGCCTCGACCTCGGCTCGCGGCTCGCGGAAGCGACCGAGCACATAGGCGGAGACGATCTCGGGGTCGGTCGAGTCGGGGCGGCCGACGCCGGCCCGCACCCGCCAGAACTCGGGGCTGCCCAAGCCCTGTTTGAGGCTCTTCAGCCCGTTGTGGCCCGCCAGACCGCCGCCGAGCCGGCTCTGCACCTCGCCGAACGGCAAGTCGATCTCATCGTGCAGGACGATGACCCGGTCGAGCGGCGCCTTCAGCGAGCCGCGCGCCGGGCCCACCGAGTCGCCAGAGGCGTTCATGTAGGTCTGCGGCAGCAGGATCGCCACCCGCGGGCCGCTCGGACGGATGCGGCCTTCGGCGATCAGCCCGCCGAACTTCTTCTTCGCCCGCGGCAATTCCCAGCGGCGCGAAAGCTCTGCCCCGATCTCAAAGCCGAGGTTGTGGCGGCTGCCGGCGTGCTCGTTGCCGGGGTTGCCGAGGCCGACGATCAGGATGCGGTCGCCGTCGCCCGGGTCGGCCTCGCCGCGACCGCCGCGACGGCGGAAGATGGACAGTGGCTACTCCCCGCCGGAGTCGCCGGAATCGCCGCCCTCGCCCTCCTCGCCGCCCTCCTCGGCAGCGGGGGCCTCGCCCTCCTCGCCGACCAGCTCGGCCTCCTCCTCGACGGCGGGCTCGGGCTCTTCCTCAACCCGCGGCGGAGAAAGCGTGGCGATGGTGACCTCGTCGAGGTCATCGGCGACGAATTTGACTCCCTCAGGAGCGGCAATTGAGGACAGCTGCACGGTGTCGTTGATCTCCATCTCGGAGACGTCGGCAATCAGCCGCTCGGGGATCTCGGTAGGCAGCGCTTCGACGGTGATCTCGCGGGTGACGTGCTCG
Source organism: uncultured Solirubrobacterales bacterium (assembly GCA_963698085.1). Classification (GTDB taxonomy): domain Bacteria; phylum Actinomycetota; class Thermoleophilia; order Solirubrobacterales; family 70-9; genus VRUE01. The sequence continues at coordinate 1,798,624 of OY969122.1, read as the reverse complement.
AGCACACCACCCTCTTTGACGCCGGGGGCGGTCTCGGCGCCCTCGAGCTCAATCGCCACCTCGGCCTGGATCTCCTCGTCGAGTCTCACTTCCTGAAGATCGATGTGCTGGAGGTTGCCGCGCACCGGGTGCAGCTGCTGCTCCTTGACCACAACCGGAACCGCTTTCGACCCCTCCAGCTCGAGATCGAAGAGAGCCTGGCCGCCGGCGAGCACGGAGCGGATCTCGCGTTCGCCCGCCTGGAACGCCCTGGCCTCCGATCCACCCCCATAGACGACGCCCGGAACCTGCCCACCGTTGCGCAGGCGGCGGGAGCTGCGCGAGCCGAAATCGGTGCGCGGCGCGACTTTCAGCTTTTCGCGGGTGCGAGCCATCGGGACGGGAGAGAGTACAACTTCAGGCGATGGCCGACGACTCGAAGATCCCCAAGGGACGAATTCGCCGCTCGGCGAAGCTCGGCTCGATCGTCGGCGTGCAGGGTGCCCGCTACGCCGGCACCAAGGCGACCAACGTCGCCCGCTCCGAGGAGGACAGCAAGGAGAAGCTCGAGCAGCGCCACCTCGAGACCGCGATGAAGATGGTCGGCGCGCTCGGTCAGATGAAAGGCGCGGCGATGAAGCTGGGGCAGTTCGCCTCCTTCATCGACACCGAGTTCATCCCCGACGAGTACCGCGAGATCTACCAGGAGCAGCTGAGCAAGCTGCGTACCTCGGCGCCGCCGATGCCGTGGGAGAAAGTCGAGAAGGTGCTGCTGGAGGAGTACGACGGCGAACCGGTCTCCGAGCTCTTCGCCGAGTTCGAGCACGAGGCCTTCGCCGCCGCCTCGATCGGCCAGGTGCACCGGGCGGAGCTGATCGACGGTCGCCAGGTCGCGGTCAAGATCCAGTACCCGGGCATCGCCGAGGCGCTCGACGCCGACCTGCGCAACGCCGGCACGATCGTTCGCCTCGCCCGCGCTCTCGCCCCCGGGCTCGACGCGAAGGCGATCGCGCACGAGATCCGCGAGCGGGTGATGGAGGAGCTCGACTACGAGTACGAGGCGCAGAACCAGCGTTCCTTCGCGCGCGCCTACCGTGACCACCCCTTCGTCTACGTGCCGGAAGTGATCACGCGCCTCTCCCGCCGCCGCGTCCTCGTCACCGAGTTCGTCGAGGGGGTCGACTTTGAGGCGGTCAAGGAACTGCCGCACGAGGAGCGCAGCCGCTTCGGCGAGATCGTCTTCCGCGGCAACCTCGGCTCGATGTTCAACCTGCAGCACTTCAACGCCGACCCCCACCCCGGCAACTACCTGCTGATGGCGGACGGCCGCGTCGCCTTCTTCGACTTCGGAATGACCAAGAAGCTCGACCGCGAGCAGATCGTGCTCGAGCAGCGCGTCTTCGACGCCGCCTCGCGCGACGATCCGGAGGGCTTTCGCCAGGCCCTGCACGACCTCGGCTTCATCAAGAAGCCGTCGAAGCTCGACGCCGAGCGCTTGATGGAGCACATGGGCGCGGTTGGCGGCTGGTACATCGAGGACCGCGAGATCGAAATCACGCCGCGGCGGGTGATGAAGATCATCGAGTCGACCAACGACCCGCGCTCGGAGTACTACGACCTGATGCGACGCGAGTCGATCCCCGCCGACGAGCTGATGGGGCGGCGGATGGAAATCGGCGTCGTCGCCGTGCTCGGCCAACTCGGTGCCAAGCGCAACTGGCACCGGATCATGCGCGAGTGGGTCTACGCAGATCCGCCTGCAACCGAGCTCGGCGAGCAGGAGTGGGAGTACTTCGAGGGAAGAGGCCTAGAGCGAACCCCGGGACTGGCGAGCACCGCCTGATAGGAGAGACGAGATGAGCAGGATTCGGCGAGGCTGGGCGTTGACGAAGAAAAGCTGGGGGCTGTTGCGGGAGAACCGCGAGCTGGTCCGCTTTCCGCTCTACGGCGCAGCGGCGACGATCCTCTGTGCGGTGATCGTGGTCGGCCCCGGCGTCTTCCTGATCGACGACGGCCAGACCATCTTCGGCGGCGCGCTAGCGGTAATCGGCTTCTATCTGCTGGCGGTAATCGGCACCTTCTTCAGTGTCGGCCTCGCTGCTACCGCCGACCTGATCTTCCACGGTCGCCAAGCGACGGTGGGCGACGGGATCGCGGTGGCGCGCAGCCGCTTCTCGCAGATTTGCGGCTGGGCGGCAGTGTCCACGGTGGTGGGGCTGGTCCTCAGCGCGTTGGAGAACCAGACTGGCGTCCTCGGCAGCGTCTTCGGCCGCCTGCTCGCGGTGGGCTGGTCGCTGATCACCTTCCTCGCCGCGCCGGTGATCGCCTTCGAGGGCACCGGCCCCTTCGAGACGCTGAAGCGCTCGGGGAGCCTGTTCAAATCGCGCTGGGGTCAGCAGGTGACCGGCAACATCGCAATCGGCGGCGCCGTCTTCCTCTTCGGCATCCTGCCGAGCATGCTGCTGGTCGGGGCCGGCGTCGTGATCTGGGCGACCGCCAGCTTCGTCGGTGCCCTGCTCGTCATCCTCGGCGTGATCGGCTTCGCGATCTCGGTGCTGATCTCGAGCGCGCTGAGCGGGATTTTCGGCGTCGCCCTCTACCGCTACGCGCTCGACGGCGAGGCGGTCGCCGGCTTCACGCCAGAGGAGCTGGAGTCAGCGGTGAAGACCAAAGGCGGCCGCAACGCGCCGCCGACGGCGACGCCAGGCACCGTCTGAACTTGCCCCAACTCGGCCGGCCGGGTAACCGGCTTCCTCGGCCCCAACGGCGCCGGCAAGACGACGACGATGCGGGCGCTGCTGGGTCTGGTGCGACCGAGTGCCGGCGAGGCGCTGGTCGAGGGACGTGCCCCCACCGAGATGCGGGAGCCGCTGCAAACGATTGGGGCGGCGCCTCGTCTCGCTGGATGACGTCGGCCCGATCGACGAAGTCCTGACCGGAACCGGCCTCCCGGGGTGACGTGCCGGTGCGTAGAGGTCCATATGGACCTCTACGCACCGGCACGTCAGAGGGAAGCGAAGAGGCGCGGGTCGTTGGAGCAGATGCCGTCGACGCCGGCGGCAACGAGCTTGCTCATGCGCGGCAGATCGTCGACGGTCCAGGCGATCAGCTCGACGTCGGCGAGCTTGGTGATGCGGGCCAGGCGCGAACTGACGAGCGGGTGGTAGACCCACATCGCCTCGACGCCGAGGCGTGGGAGTTCGCGCGCGGCGAGGCCCGGCAGGCGTTGACGCAGCCAGACAAGGGCGGTCAGCATCGGCGCCTTTGCCCAGCGCTTTGAGGCCCAGTCTTTCGTTACTTTGGGATAGGTCCAGCCGCGGCGCAGGCCGGGCTCGAGCTCGTGGACCCGGGCCAGGGTCGAGAGCTCCATGGTCGAGATCATCGCCCGCTCGAGCAGCCCGCGCTCGCGCACCGCTTCGACGATCTCCTCCTCGCGGCCGGGCAGCTTGATGTCGAGGTCGATTTCAACCCGGTCGAGCGGCGGCCCGGCAAAGGCATCGAGCGTTTGCCCGAGGGTCAGCGGCTGGCGCCGTTCGGCGTCATGCCAGTCATGGGCGACGACCAGCGGGGTGCGCTCCGACGTCGCCAGCCGCGGGTGTCCATCGCGGGTCCAGAGCACGTCGAGCTCGATCGTGTCGACGCCGGCTTCGACCGCGGCGGCGAAGCTCTCCCGCGTGTTGCCGGGCGCGATCAGGTCGGCGCCCTTGTGGCCGACCAAGCGCAGCCCGTTTGGTCCCTGGGCAGCCAGGGCGCTAGAAGAGCTGGTTCTCGCCGGCGAAGATCTCGGAGACCGAGTCGTCGGTGAAGATACGGCGGATCGAGTCGGCGAAGGTACCGGCAGTCGAGAGCACGGTGATGTTGTCGGGCGCGCCGGGGCGCAGCGGGATCGTGTCGGTGACGACGATGCGCTCGATCTGCGAGGCGGCGAGCCGCTCGTATGCGGGACCCGAGAAGACGCCGTGGGTGGCACAGGCAATGACGCGGGCGGCGCCCTCGTCGAGCACGGTCTGCGCGGCGGCGCAGAGCGTTCCGGCGGTGTCGATCATGTCGTCGACGAGGACGGCGGTCTTGCCCTTGACGTCGCCAACCACGTAGCCGATCTCGGCGACCTGCTGGGCCGGGCGCTCCTTCTCCATCACCGCCCAGTGGGTGCCGATGCGACGGGCGAAGTTGCGCGCGGTCTTCACCCGGCCGGCGTCGGGGGAGACGATCACCAGCTCCTCGTTCAGTTCCTGATCGGCGAACCACTGGGTCAGCATCGGCATCGCGGTCATGTGGTCGACCGGGACGTGGAAGAAGCCCTGAACCTGGCCGGCGTGAAGGTCCATGGTGAGGACACGGTCGACTCCGACGCCCTCCAGGCACTTGGCCATGATCCGCGCCGAGATTGGCTCACGCGGCGAGGACTTCTTGTCCTGGCGGGCGTAGCCGTACCAGGGCAGGACGGCGATGATGCGGTGGGCAGAGGCGCCCTGCGCTGCGTCAATCATCGTCAGCAGCTCGACCAAGGCGTCGTTGGGCGTCATCTCGGTCTGCTCGTTGGCGCAGGTCGACTGGACGAGGAAGACGTCGGCGCCGCGGATCGACTCCTCATAGCGACAGTAGACCTCACCGTTGGCGAAGGTCTTCAGCGTCACCTGGCCGAGATCGAGTCCGAGCTTGCCGGCGACCTTGGCCGCCAGCTCCATCGAGCTGCGGCCGCCGAAGACCATCATCCGCTTCGAGTAATCGTGCGGGATGGCGGTGGGCGCCGGCGTGGCGGCCGCTTCGGGACGCTGCTCGATCGTACTCACGAATCCTCCTCACGGGCACGCGCGGCCTTGCCCGCCGCGTAGCCCTCGATGTTCCTCTGATCGTTCTCGCTCACCGCAAGCGCCCCCTCGGGGACGTCCACCTTGATCACCGCTCCAGCGCCAGTGTAGGCCGCGTCCCCGACTTGTACCGGGGCAATCAGCATCGTGTCAACGCCGATCCGCACGTCCTTGCCGATCGTCGTGCGGTGCTTGCGGAAACCGTCGTAGTTGGCGGTGATCGTGCCGGCGCCGAGATTGCTGCCTGGACCAACGTCGGCATCGCCGACATAGGCGAGGTGGGGGACCTTGGCGCCGGCGCCGATTCGCGAGTTCTTGATCTCGACGAAGGTGCCCGCCTTGGCGCCTTCCTCCAGATGCGCGCCGGGGCGCAGGTAGGCGAAGGGACCGACGTTGCAGCCGTCGAGGACCTCGCACTCGACCAGATAGGAGTGCGGCACGGCGACGTTCTCGCCGAGCTTGCTGTCGATCAGCGTGGTCAGCGGCCCGACGACCGAGCCCGTGCCAACGGAGGTGGCCCCGCGCAGGCTGGTGCCCGGCTCGATGCGAGCGTCGGCGGCGATCTCCACGTCCGCCTCGACCCAGGTACTAGCCGGGTCGACGACGGTAACGCCTGCAAGCATGTGCGCCTCCAGTAGGCGCCGTCGCGCCTCGGACTCCGCTGCGGCCAACTCGACTCTGTTATTGACACCCATCGTCACCGCGAAGTCATCGGCAAGGTGGCCGGCGACGGAATGGCCGGCGTCGTGCAGTGCCGCGAAGACATCGGTCAAGTAGTACTCGCCCTGCGCATTATCGTTGCTGAGTCCCGTTAAGGCCGTGGCTAGTGGGCCGGCATCGAACGCGTAGGTCCCGGCGTTGATCTCGCGGATCGCCAGCTCCTCGCTGCTGGCATCGCCATCGGTTTTCGCCTCAACCACACGCTCGATCTCCCCAGCGGCGTTGCGGACGACGCGACCGTAGGTCCCCGGGTCATCGAGCTCGATCGTCATCATCGTCGCCGCCGCATCCGATGACGCGTGGGCATCGAGGAAGCCGGAGACGATCCCGGCGGAAATCAGCGGATGGTCGCCGGAGAGAACAAGCACGGTCTCGGCCTCCTCGATCAGCGGCAGCGCCGCGCGCACGGCGCCGCCGGTGCCATCGGGCTGCGGCTGCACAACCGTCTCCACTCCCTCGGGCAAGCCGGCAGAGATGTCGATCCCGGGCGAGACGATCGCCGCGACCTGGCCGGCGCCAGCCTCGCGCGCAGCAAGGATCGGCCAGGCGACCAGCGGGCGGCCGCAGACGGGATGCAGCATCTTCGGCGTCGACGAGCGCATGCGGGTGCCCTCGCCGGCTGCCATTACCAGGACCAGAGGCGAACTCACCCATGGATCGTAATGCCGGGCGGGAAAGGAGGGGGCACCCTTCCGTTTGCTGGGTTTTCGCCACCAAACCCGACATCTCTCGTTGACTGGCTAGGGCGAAAAGAGGACGCCGCGCACTCCAGGGTGCCCCCTCCTCTCCCGATCAGCGTGCTCCCGCGTCTGACGCAAGCAGATCAAGGACGCGGCCGGGTGAGCTCATCTAGATGTCAGCGGCGCCCATACCCCTGCTTCAGCTCAAGCGAATCTCGGCAAGCGCGGGAGAGTGCGGGGCACCCTGGAGTGCGCGGCGTCCGTTTTTCGCACCGCTAGCTTGGCGAGAGTTGGTTGCCGCCCGGCGAAAAACCCAGCAAGCGGAAGGGTGCCCCGTGCTCTCCCGCTTCAGGTCGAGCGAGCGAGCTCTTTGCCCACGAGGGCTACAGACACAAGGGTCCAGCCGGCGAAGATTAGGTCTATGCCTACTAGTAGGCCGATTGCCCAGTCGGCGCTGCTGGGGAACTCGACTAGGACGAGGATGCCAATTAGCAGGCCGGCGATGCCGCTTAGGCCAACCAGACCGGCGCCCTGCTGACCGCGGGCGGCGAAGGCGACGGCGATGCGGGTGATCCCCATGAAGAGGAAGTAGAGGCCGAGGATCAGGGTCAGGGTGAGCGTGCCGCTGTCAGGTTCGACGATCAGGAAGACGCCGACCATCACGGTGAGAATGGCCCAGACCAGCCGCAGCAGGACCGAGCCCACCGTCTGCGCGGCAAAAGCGCCGGCGACCAGGAATGCCCCCGCGATGATCAGGATCCAGCCGATGAATATCGCCGTCGCGACCGATGCCACAGCGGGCACGAGGATCGCGATGCAGCCGATGAAGATCGCCAGCACGCCGACGGCCATCAGCGCCTTCCAGGTGCGCCGCAGTCCGTCACGCACCTCCGGGTCCAGTGCGGCTCCGCCCATCTCCATGGAACGACCATAAGCGCCGGCCCGGACGCGATCAAGCCCCCCGCTGGCGCTAGGCTCGTGGTTACGATCCGGGGTGGTGTAGTCGGCTAGCACGTCTGGTTTTGGTCCAGGAAGCGAGGGTTCGAGTCCTTCCCCCGGAACTCGCCCAACCCGTTCCCCTCCGGTGTTCGCTACCCGTCGTATATCCGGATAAGGAACACCGGAACGGCTAGACGACCTCGAGCATGCGTTTGATCCTGGTAACGACGGCAGTCGGTTCGTCGTCCAACTGTCTCCATGTGACTCGAGCAGTGCGGTATCCGGCGGCGGTGAGGACCTGATCACGCCAGCGATCGCGCTGAAAAGCAATACGGGTGCCGTGGGTCTGTTCGCCGTCGGTTTCGATAACCAGGCGCTGGTCTGCCCAGAGCAAATCGACCTCCAGACGCTGCCCGTCAATCCGTAGCGTCACATTGCACTGCGGCGATGGAAGGCCCGCCGACGCTAGAGCCGGAAACAGCTTCGCCTCCAAAATGCTTCGCAGGCAGGGCGATTTCTGCGAGCCACGCCAGTCGAGGAGAATTTCGCGCAAATGCGGCGCTCCCCGCCTGCGCCCGTGGGCAAGGACTCGGTCGACGGCGGCGACGTCGAGCTGGCGCAGCACGGCTGCCTGCTCGACCATGCGCCGTAGCGACTTTCGCCCCAGGCTTCCGGCTAGGTCGACAAGCGTGCGAGCAACGTTTGTAGACGCAATTCCATCGATCGCGATCGTTTCCTCTGGACCCGGTAACGAGACGCGGCGCCAGCGAACGCCGTCGATCTTCCGCCCCGCCTGACTGATCCCGATTACATGGACCAGCACCGGCCTCTTGTCCCAAAGGCCCAGCAGCTCCGCCGCACTGCCATGCGAGACAACCGTGCCCTCCCCACAAGCAAGCACCGCGGCCAGCATCCACCCCTTACGCCCAACTGCTCGATGCCCGACCGCGTAGGCCCCGGGGAACATCCGATGCAGCCGCCCGTAGCTGGCGGCGGTGTCGATCATGTCGTCGGTCAGACCCAGCGCGCTGAGCTGGCGACGAGAAATCACGCCATGCTGCCGCTCCGCCAGAGCCGCGATTGCCCAATCGTCCCTTCCGGTGTTCGCTACCCGTCGTATATCCGGATAAGGAACACCGGAAGCGAGTTCTCCCCCTGCGGGGGCTGACGGACGCAGAATTTTGGCGCGCGCAGCGGCGAGTACCGCCCGCGCCGACTACTAGCTGACCGGCTCGCGCTCAGGTGGGAGCTTGCCGCCGCGCTCGGTGCCGGCGATCAGTTCGTCGGGGGACTTCTGCTCGGGGATGAAGCCCGACTTCATGCCGAAGTAGACGGCCTGGGGATGGTGGGCGACGATCGCCACGGTCGACTGCTCGGGGGTCACCGCGAAGCCGTCGGAGAGGGTCATGCCGATCTGCTCGAGATCGAGCAGGCGCCAGACCTTCTCGTGCTCTGACTGGTCCGGGCAGGCGGGGTAGCCCCAGGAGTAGCGGCGGCCCTGGTCGAGCTCGATGCCGAGCTCGCGCCGTACCCGCGCATGCAGCCACTCGGCCAAGCCCTCGGCTGACTGCACGCCGAGGCCGTGGACGAAGAGCTGCTCGGCGAACTCGCCTTCGGACTCCAGCCGCTCGATCAGCTCGGTCACCTCGGGGCCGACGGTGACGCCCTGCAGGGCGACCACGTCGCGTTCGCCGCTCTTCAGCGGCCGGTAGAAGTCGGCGAGGCAGATCCGGTCGTGCTTGGGCTGGCGCGGGAAGACGAGCCGCTCGAGCTCGCGTTCGGGATCCTCGGGGTCGAAGACGATCAGCTCGTTGCCCTCCGAGTTGCAGGGGAAGTAGCCGAGTCGCGCCCGCGGATGGAGGTAGTCCTGCTCACGCCACATCCGCTCCAGGCGCGGCGCGAAGCCCTCCTCCTCGCCGTTGCCCTCGATCAGTTCGCGCCAAGCCTCGCCCTTGACGCCTTTGCCGCCCCAGTGCAGCTTGAACAGCACGTGCCGGTCGAGGTAGGGATAGACCTCGTCGAAATCGATCTCGACCTCGCGCACGCCGCCGAAGGGCGGCTCGGGTATCGGGTTGTCGGTGGCCGCGGCGGAGCGCACGCTGGCGTCGCCGGTCGGCGGCGAGTCGTCGACGACGACCGGCTTCTCGCGCAGCTGCTTGGCCTCGGCGTGGATCCGCTCGGTCAGCGCCGCCCGCGCCTCGGAGTCGATCAGCGCGTCCATCGTGTCGAGCCCCTGAAAGGCGTCCTTGCAGTAGAAGACGCCGGGCTCGTAGACGTCATCCGACTCCTTGCCGTGGGGGTAGAGCGTGCGGCGGCCGAAGTCGCGGTTGATCGCGGCGCCGCCGATCAGCACCGGGAACTCTAGACCGCGCTGGTGCAGCTCCTGCACGCAGATCGGCATCTGCTTCGAGGTCGAGACGAGCAGGGCGGAGAGGCCGATCGCGTCGGCCTCGTTCTCGACCGCGGCCTCGATGATCGTCTCCACCGGGACCTGCTTGCCGAGGTCGACCACGGTGTAGCCGTTGTTGGTGAGGATCGTGTTGACCAGCGACTTGCCGATGTCGTGGACGTCGCCGAAGACGGTCGCGATCACGACCTTGCCCTTGGTGTGGCCGTCGATCCGGTCGAGGTAGTTCTCCAGCTGCGCCACGGCGCGCTTCATCACTTCGGCCGACTGCAGGACGAAGGGCAGGATCAGTTCGCCGGCGCCGAATTTGTCGCCGACCTCCTTCATCGCCGGCAGCAGCACCTCGTTCAGCGTCGGGACGGCGCCGATTTTCTCGTTGGAGCGATCGATCCACTCCTCCACCCCGTCCTTCTTGCGGCGCAGGATGTGCCAGTGCAGGGCCTCCTCGGGCTCCATGCCCTCGGTCGGGTCCTCCGCCTCCTCAGCCGCCCCCTCGCCCTTCGACTCGAAGTGGGCGATGAAGCGCTCGAGCGCGTCCTCGCGCCGGTTGAAGACGAGGCCGTCGGTCAGCTCGCGCTCCTCATCGGAGATCTCCGCGTAGGGAGTGATGTGGTTCGGGTTAACCATCGCCAGGTCTAGCCCGGCCTCGACGCAGTGGTGGAGGAAGACCGAGTTGAGCACGGCGCGGGCGGGCTGGCCAACGCCGAAGGAGACGTTGGAGACGCCGAGCGAGGTCTTGACGCCCGGGATCTCGGCCTTGATCCGGCGGATCCCCTCGATCGTCTCGACCGCTGAGGGCTTCCACTCGTCATCGCCCGTGGTCAGGGTGAAGGTGAGCGCGTCGAAGATCAGCACCTCGGGGTCGAGGCCGTGCTCCTCGCAGGCGAGGTCGCGGATCCGCTTGGCGATCTCGACCTTGCGCTCGGCCGTCTTCGCCATCCCGACCTCGTCGATCGTCAGCGCGATCAGCGCCGCCCCGTGAGCCTTCGCCAAGGGCACGACGCGGTTCGCCTTGTCCGGACCCGCCTCGAGGTTGATCGAGTTGACGATCGCCCGGCCGGGGATCTTCTCCAGCGCGGCCTCAATGACATCGGGCTCGGTCGAGTCGACCTGGATCGGCGCCGGCTGGGTCAGCGAGACCCGCTCGGCCACGGCGACCATCTGCTCGTCCTCGTCGGCGCGCTCGGTCAGCGCCACGCAGAGGTCGAGCACGTGGGCGCCGCCTTCGACCTGGTCTTCGGCGACCTGGACGAGGCCGTCGTAGTCGTCGGCGAGCAGCAGTTCCTTCGCTTTTTTCGAGCCCTGCGAGTTGACGCGCTCGCCGACCAGGGTCGGGCGCGGCTCCTGCACGAGCGGGGTCGAAGTCATCATCGAGGAGATCTGCGGCGGCCCAGGCGCGGGGCGCTCGCCCGGCACCCCGCCGTCGACCCGCTCGCGGATCGCGGCGATGTGCTCGGGGGTCGTGCCGCAGCAGCCGCCGACGATTCCCACGCCGTAGCGCTCGACGAACTCGCCCAGCGTCGCCGCCAGTGGCTCCGGCTGTTCGGGGAAGATCGTCTCGCCGTCGGGCCCCTGCAGGGGCAGGCCAGCGTTAGGAATACAGTGGACGGGCAGCGGGCTGTTCTCGCCGAGGAAGCGGATCGCCTCGCGCATGTCCTCGGGCCCGGTCGAGCAGTTGAGCCCGATCACGTCGACCTCGAGCGCGGTCAGCGTCGTCAGCACCGCCTGGATGTCGGTGCCGAGCAGCATCTTGCCGCCCTGCGGCAGCAGCGAGACGCTGGCCTGGATCGGCAGCGTGCGGCCGGCCTCGGCGAAGGCCTCGCGGGCGCCGAAGATCGCCGCCTTGACCTCGAGGATGTCCTGCGCGGTCTCGATGATGATCAGGTCGGCGCCGCCCTCGACCAGGCCCTTCGCCTGCTCGGCGAAGACCTCGACCAGCTTGCGGAACGAGATGTCGCCCAGGGTCGGGTCATCGGAAGCCGGCAGGAAGCCGGTCGGCCCGATCGAGCCGGCGACGAAGCGGTCCTCGCCCGCCGCCTTGCGGGCGATCTGCGCCGCCTTCAGGTTGACCTCGTGGGTGTGCTCGCCCAGCCCCCACTCTTCGAGCTTCAGCCGTGAGCCCTGGAAGCTGTCGGTCTCGACCACCTCGGCGCCAGCATCGAGCATCGACGTATGGACGCCCTCGATCACGTCGGGACGGTTGAGAACCAGCGCCTCGTGGCATTTGCCTTCGAGGCCGCCGTAATCGTCCTGGGTCAGGTCGAACTGCTCCAGGGTCGCGCCCATGCCGCCGTCGAAGACGAGGACGCGCTCCTTGGTCGCGGCTATGTAGTCACGCTCGGCCATGGTCAAAAGAGGTTAGATGGTCCGCCGCGGCGCGCGGATAGTGTGGAATCCAGGCAATGATCGATTCCCACACGCACCTCTTCCTCTGCGAGCGCTCCGAGGCCGAGCTCGTCGCCGACGCCCTCGCGGTCGGCGTCAACCGGATGTTGAACGTCGGTCTCGGGGGCGAGGAGAACGGCGTCGCGATCGGTGCGGCCGAGCGCCACGCGGAGGTCTTCGCCAGCGTCGGCTGCCACCCGACCGAGGCCAACGGCTTCGACGACGCACGGGCCGCCGAGATTGCCCAGCTCGCCGCCCACGAGAAGGTGCGGGCGATCGGTGAGACCGGGATCGACTATTACCGCGACCTGGCGAGCCCAGCGGACCAGCGCCGCGCCTTTGAGGCTCAGATCGCGATCGCCCGCGAGCATGGTCTGCCAATCGTCATCCACGGTCGTGACAAGGACGGGGAGACCGCGGCGATCGACGAGATCTTCGAGCTCCTTGATGCACACGCCGGCGATACCCCGGTGATCCTGCACTGCTTCTCCGCCCCCAGGCGCGTCGCCGACGCCGCCGAGCGCGGCTGGTACTGCTCCTTCGCCGGCCACACGACCTACCCGGGCTCCGACGATCTGCGCGAGGCGGCCGCGCAAGTCCCTGCCGAGCTGATCCTGGTCGAGACCGACGCCCCCTACCTGGCGCCGCAGACCGTACGCGGCAAGCCCAACGAACCCGCCTACGTCGTCGACACGGCTCGCGTCGTCGCCGCTCAGCGCGGCATCTCCTACGAGGAGCTGGAGGGAATCGTCGAGACCAACGCCCGCGCCCTCTTCGGCTGGTAGGCGCAGAGGCGTGGTCCGACTCGGGCAGAACTTCCTCGCCGACACGAACCTGCTGGAGGCGATCGTGCGCGACGCCGAGCTCTCCCCGGACGACGTGGTGCTCGAGGTCGGCGCCGGCGAAGGGCCACTGACCGAGCGCCTGGCCGGGGCAGCCGCACACGTCCACGCGATCGAGCTGGATCGCCGGCTGGAGCCTGCCCTGGCGCCTGTCGCCGCCCTTCCCAACGTCGAACTACACTGGGGCGACGCGCTGCGGCTCGACCTGGCCGGCTTCGATCCGGCCCCGACCGCGATCGTCTCCAACCTGCCCTACTCGATCGCCACGCCGCTGATCATCCGCACGATCGAAGAGCTGCCCTCGGTCCAGCGCTGGACGGTGATGGTGCAGCGCGAGATCGCCGACCGCCTGCGGGCCAAAGCCGGAACTCGCGAGTACGGCGCCCCCAGCGTTCTCGTGCAGCTCGCCTGCGAGACGAAGATGTTGCGATCAGTCAACCCTTCGGTCTTCCGTCCTCCGCCCCGGGTCGGATCGGCGGTCATCGGCCTGCGGCGCACCGGACCCGGAGCAGACCCGGCGACCCGCGACCTCGTCCGCGCCGCCTTCGCTCACCGCCGCAAGACCCTGGCCCGCTCGCTCGCCCATGCGCGCCCGGGCACCCTGGGACGGACGCGGGCGATGCTTCCCGAGCTCGGGTTGCGACTGGAGACGCGCGCAGAGGCGGTGACGCCGCTGGAGTTCGTCGAGCTTGCCCGCGGCCTGCCGTGGAAGGTGAACGGCGACAGTTGAGCACCCCCTTCCCGATGCGATTTAAGGCGCCGGCAAAGCTCAACCTCTGCCTCTTCCTCGGTCCGCGTCGCAGCGACGGCCTGCGCTCGCTCTGCTCGCTGTTCGAGCCGCTCGCACTAGCCGACCCAATCGAGGTCACCGAGTCCGACCGGGATGAGGTCCTCTGTCCCGGAGTCGGGGGGGAGAACCTGGCCGCACGGGCGCTGGCGGAACTGCGGCAACGCGGCTGGAGCAGCCCACCGTTGCGGATCGAGATCGAAAAGCGGATTCCCGTCGCCGCCGGCCTTGGCGGCGGCAGCGCCGACGCTGCAGCTGTGCTGCGCCTGGCGCGTGAGCCGGAGACGCGAGGCGATGGTGAGGCTCCGGACCTCGTGGGGATCGCCGCCGAGTTGGGCGCCGACGTCCCCTCGCAAATCGACCCTGCGTTCTCGCTGGTCCGCGGCGCCGGCGAGAGCGTGGAGAAGCTCCCCAAGCCCGCTCCACATGCGGTCGTCCTCCTGCCTGGAGGCGGCGGCCTCAGCACCGCCGCGGTCTTCGCCGAGGCCGATCGGCTCGGCCTCGGTCGCAGCGAGGAGGAGCTGGACACCCTCGCCGCGCGCCTGCGGACAGAGGCCGCTGCCGGTGCCTCGCCGCTCGACTACGCCGAGCTGCTGGCCAACGACCTCGAGCCGGCCGCGCGCTCGCTGCGCCCCGACATCGGCGACGCGCTCGACGCGCTGCGCGAGGCCGGTGCCCCGCTCGCCCTGCTCACCGGCTCGGGCCCAACCGCTTTTGGGCTCTTCCCCACCCTGGCCGAGGCAAAGTCGGCAGCGACCGAAATCGACCGCGAGGACGCAATCGTCTGCGAGGCCGGCCGCGCCCCGTAAGACTGCGCCCAGTGAAACTCCAGCTCCCCGAGGACCGGCGCCGGCGCCGCCTGCTGCTCGTCGCGATCGCCGCCGCGATCGCCGCCGGCTACTACCTGATCAGCCGGGTCATCCCGCACGACGAACTGCAGCAGCTGCTGGAGGACGTTTCCAACACGCTCGGCGCCTGGACCTATCTGCTGGTCGGCGTCTTCGCCTTCGCCGAGACCGGCGCCTTCGTCGGGCTGGTCGTGCCGGGCGAGACGACGATGCTCTTCGGCGGCGCCGTCGCAGGTCAGGGAGCGATCGACATCTACATCCTGATCGCGATCGCCTGGTTCGCCGCCTGGGCCGGCGACACGACCAGCTTCTTCGTCGGCCGCCGACTCGGCCGCGGCTTCGTCCTGCGCAACGGGCCGCGCTTCGGCGTCAGCCGCGAGCGCTTCGAGTGGGTCGAGGACTACTTCTCCCGCCATGGCGGGAAGACGATCTTCATCGGCCGCTGGATCGGCGTGGTCCGCGCGCTCGCGCCCTTCGTCGCCGGCAGCTCGGGCATGCGCTACGGCGCCTTCGTCCCCTACAGCATCCTCGGCACCGGTCTCTGGGCCAGCGCCCACATCCTGATCGGCTACTTCTTCTCGCGCAGCATCGACAGCGCCGCCGAGTACGCCGGCCGCGGCGCCTTCCTGCTGGGCACCCTGATCGTCGTCACGGTCGGCTCGGTGATGACCTACCGCCGCCTGCGCGTCGCCGAGAACCGGCGCGCGGCGGTGCGCTGGATGGAGGAACGCGTTGCGACCCGCTGGCTGGTCGTGCTGGGGCGGCGCTTCCAGCCACAGCTGCGCTTCCTCTGGGATCGGGTCACCCCGGGCGGCACCTTCGGGCTCGAGTTCACCACCCTGATGGCGATCCTCGCCGTCGGCAGCTTCGTCCTCATCGGTTACACCTCGATCGTCAGCGGCGACACCGGGCCCACCCCCGGCGACCAGACCGCAATCGACATCGTCGAAAACCTGCAGACCGGTTGGCTGGTCGACCTCGCCAAGGAAATCACCGCGCTCGGATCAGCGGCGCTCGTCTTCTCGCTGGGGGCAATTTGCGCCCTGACTCTCGCGATCCGCCGGCGTTGGGCCGAGGTCGGAGTGCTGGTTGTTGGCCTGGCGATCGTCTACATCGGTGTGCATGAGCTCAAGGACGCAACCGATCGCCCCCGCCCCACGGGCGGCCTCGTCGACGCCGAGGGCTCCTCCTTCCCCAGCGGCCACGCCGCCTACTCGACCTTCTACGTCTGGCTGGCGGTGACGATCGTGATGCGACTGCGGCCCGGGATGACCCGTGGGGCGCTGGTAATCACGAGCGGGATCGCCCTGACCACGCTGGTCGGCCTCTCGCGGGTCTACCTCGACGTCCACTACATGAGCGACGTCAACGCCGGCTGGGCGCTCGGAGCCGCTGCCTTCGCGCTTTGCGCCGCTGTCGCGCTCATCATCACCACGGTGCGCCAGAATGAGGGCGTAGATGGCCCACCTGCTGCCCCTGGCGATAGAGAAGATCGAGAATGAGTACGTGCTGTTCGGCGTCGCCGGGCTGATCAGCCTGGTCGCCTTCGTCGCTCTGATCTTCGTCCCCGCGATCAGTTCCTTCGGTCGCATCTGGGAGAAGGCCGCGGCCGGCTTCCTCTCGCTGATCGTCCTCGTTGCGCTGGTTCTTACTGGCGTCGTGGTGGGCCTAGCTGTCGTCTATTACTACAACGACATCGTCGAACTCGTCTAGGGCGCGGGATAATGCGCAGATGTCAACCAGTGCAAAGGGGCCAAAAAGCCCTGCAAAAGCTGCTGATCAGGAGACGCTTGACGCGTTAGCTGAGGCGGTTGAATCGGGAGCTGGGTTGCCTGCGGTGGCGCGGGCGGCGGCGCGGGTGCTGGACGCCAGTGTCGCTCTGATCGAGCGCTCTGGGGCGGTGCTTGCCGTGGCCGGCGCGTCCCCCGACCAGGAGGAGAAGCTCCTCGCCGGGGGCGAGCGGGTAACGACAGTTGAGCTGCGGGTCGCCGACAGCGCCGTCGGCGAGCTGCGCTACCGGGCCAAGGTCGCTCCCGATCCCGCCATTGCTCGCATGGTCACGACGTTGCTGGCGCTAGAGCTCGAGCGTTCCCGTGCCCCCGACTGGCAGAGCGAGGAGGTCGCGGGCGTCTTCGTCAGCGCGGTGCTGGCGCGCCAGGTGACCGACCGCGGCGACATCGTCGCCCGCGCCGCCGAGCTCGGCGCCGACTTGGAGAAGGGCGCCGGGGCGATCGTCCTGCGCGCCGCGCCCCGGGCCGCGCAGACGGGCGAGTGGCGAGCCCGGGTGCTGACCCTGGCGCTGCGGGCGCTGCGCTCGCTCGCGCCCGGCGCCCTCGCCGCAGCCGAGGAGGGCGAGGTGGCGACAGAGATCGCCGTGATCGTTCAGGCCGAGGACGAGCAGCGCCTGCAGCGCGCCGCCGCCGGTCTGTCGCGCGAGCTCGAGGACGCCCTGACGGGCTTCCACCTGACGATCGGCGCCAGCCGGCGTGTCGCCGACCCGGTCGACCTCTACCGAGCCGGCAACGAGGCCCGCCTCGCGGTCAACGTGGGCGAGGCCGAGGGCCGCCCGCTGCAGGCCTTCGAGGACACGGGGGCCTACCGCCTGCTGCTGCCGGCTATGAGCGAGGACCCCGGCGAGCTGCAGCGCTTCTTCGCCGAGACGATCGAGCCGCTCGCCGCCTACGACGACCAGTACGAGACCGAGCTAGTGGCGACGGTCGAGGCCTACCTCGGCAACGACGGCAACGTCGCCGCCACCGCCAAACAGCTCTTCACCCACCGTCACACGATCCGCTACCGACTCGAGCGCGTGCGCGAGCTCTGCGGCCACGACGTCTCCGCCACCGAGGGCCGGGAGAAGCTCGGCCTCGGCCTCAAGGCGATGCGGGTGCTCGGCATCGCCTCCCCCCGGGGGCCGGCCCAAGAACCGGGTGCGGAAGGCGGCAAAGTGCCGCGCAGCAGCGACGAGTGAGGGGCTAAGCGCCGATGCGTTCGCCGCTATCCCGCTGCTGCCGCCGGGGCTGCGGCTCAAGGCGGACCGGCGAAGCGGAAAGTGCCTGGACCCTGAGGTCACTCCAGGTGAGTCCCTCGCGGACGAGCGCTGGCAGGCCGAGCGCCACCGCCGTTGCAATCTCGACCGCCTGCAGGATCACGCCGTAGGCGAGGGCGTCGGCGGTGCTGATCCCCCAGCCGGTGTGCAGAACGCTGATCACGGCGAGCTGGAAGACGCCAATGTTCGAGGGGGTCGCCGGCACAACCGCGGTGACGTTGACCGCGAACAGCACCGCTGCCGCGGCACCGATACCGCCCGGCAAGCCGAGCGCCGCCAGCAGCGCGGCGCAGGCGGCAAGCTGGATCGCCCAAGCGCCGAGCTGCGCGGCGCTGGCGACAGCGCCGTAGCGCGGCTGGCGGAACACGGCGAGGCCAGCGCGAACCTGCAGCAGGGCGCCGTGCATCGCGCGGCCGATCCGGGCGAAGCGCCCGTTACCGTTGCGGCGCATCAGCGTCGGAGCGACGAGGACGACGACGAGCAGGGCGAGCGGCACGAGGCTGAAGAGGAACAGCTTCTCGGTGCTGGAGTGGAAGAGGTCGGTGCTGGAAACGATGATCGCGCCGAGCATCGCCAGGGCGACGATGTTGAGCAGCGTCTGGGAAACCAGCGTGCCGAGCAGCACCGGGAAGGTCTCGCGCATGCGGCCGATCCGCCGCGCCAGGGTCATCGCGCGGGCCGGCTCGCCGAGGCGCGCCGGCAACGTCGCCGACATCAGGACGCCGATCATCGTCGCCGAGGTGACGTCGCGGCGGCGCACCGGGCGATTGGGAAGGGCCGCGCGCACGATTCCGTACCAGGAGGCGGCGCGGAAGAAGAGTGAGAGGCCCATCAGCGCGCAGGCGACGAGAACCCAGGTGAGGTCGGAGCGGACGATGCTCGAGAGGACATTGTCGACCCCGATCTTCTGCGCGGCGAGGGCGGTTAGGCCAATGCCGAGCACGCCGGCGATGCCGAGACCGGCACGGCGGGCGACGCGGCGCTTGCGACTGCCGCTCTGCGCCAGGGGCGGGTCCAGCGAGGGCAGGCGGCGGGGCGGACTCGGCGGGCTGCCGTCGGCCGGGCGGACCCCTGCCCAGTTGGCGACCCGCTCGACCGGGCCTGAGGGCTCCGGCACCTCGATCGCGCGCTCGTAGATCTGGCTGACGCGATCGGCGACGCGGGGCCAGGCGTAGCGCTGGGCGCTCTGCCGCGCCGCTGCGCCCATCGCCGTCAGGCGCTCGGGCTCGTGGTGGGCACGCTGCAGCTCTTCGGCAAGGCGTTGGGGGTCGCCGGGCGGAACGAGCACGCCGTCGACGCCATCCGTAACGACGTCGCTGTAGCCGGCGATGGCAGAAGCGATTGCCGGGGTACCCGCCGCAAAAGCCTCGGTGAGGACCATGCCGAAGCTCTCGCCGGAGAGCGAGGGGGCGCAGAGCAGGTCGGCCTCGTGCAGCGAGACCCAGAGGCTCTCGCCCGAGACCCGGCCGCGCACGTCGATCCAGCGCAGCGTCTCGGGGTCGGCGAGATAACGGAGAACGTCGTCGCGCTCGACGCCGATCACGGTGAGGCGGCTGGGCACGTGCTCGACCAACGCTTCGAAGGCGGAGAGCAACACCGGCAGGCCCTTGCGCTCCTCGGGCCGGCCGACG
Organism: uncultured Solirubrobacterales bacterium; assembly: GCA_963698085.1. Lineage (GTDB taxonomy): Bacteria > Actinomycetota > Thermoleophilia > Solirubrobacterales > 70-9 > VRUE01. The sequence continues at coordinate 1,779,546 of OY969122.1, read as the reverse complement.
AAGACCAGGCGCAACTCGCCGCTGGGCGGCTTCGGCCCCTGCGGCGCGGCGCTGACGTCGACCCCGTTCGGCACGATCTCGTAGCTGCCGCCAAACCAACGGCGCCCGGTCCAGGCGGCTGCCTCGGAAACAGCGATCCGAGCCGAGAGCCGGTTGAAAACCCGCCGCGCGCCGAGCGCCGAGGCGATGTGGTTGGGAATTCCCTTGGTCGAGTAAGCATGGAAGGTGCCAACAGCCGGCGCCGTGGCCCCGAGGGCCGCATTCCAACCCACCAGCGGCACGACCGGCTCGTGGATGTGGATCACGTCGTAGCGACCCTGGCGAAGCTCACGGCGGGGGGCGAGGACACCGCCGGCGGGGAATGGAGCGAGGTTGGAGACCGCGCCATTGGCCCCGAAACCCGCCGTTCGGCCCATCGGCACGAGATAGTCGGGGATCTCGCGGCCCTCCGCGGGCGCGCGGTGAAGCGCCCGGCTGAGCCGGTCAGGTGGGTCGTAGGGAGCGAGCACACGCACGTGATGGCCACGACCGAGGAACTCCTCGGCGAGCGCCTCGACGTGCCGGTTTACGCCGCCCTGATAGCTCCAGGAATATGGCGAGACGAGGGCGATTCGCACTGGGGATAAGCCTAGAGGATCGACCCGCCATTGCTTAAACGATGTCCCGGGCCGCATCCGGGCGTCCACTTTCGGCCCAGGCAAAGGCGATAAAGGCCAGCAAGTAGACGGCGCCAATCTCGAGCAAGAGGGCACCGGAGTCGTTGGCGAGGGTGCCCACCACGGTTGCCGCGAGCGCGCCCAGCAGGGCGGCGCGCATCGCCGGCACAGGCCGTAGCCAGGCGTCGAGGCGGTCGCGATGGAGCCAGGCAGCCACGGCAGCGGCAATGACCACCGGCAGGCCGGCGAGAAGGATCGGCCGGCCGAAGCTCTCGCCGGCCTCGCGCAAACGCCGGCCGACAACGGCAAGCACGTCGCCACCGCTATCGGCGTCGAGGACGGTGCTGGTGAGGTGCGCGTCCGCACCGCTGAGGAAATCGGCGGCGACGAGGAGGGCCAGCGCCGGTATGGGTAATGCGAATGCCAGCAGGGCGAGGTCGCGGCGGTCGGCGAGCAACGCGGCAGCAACCGCGGCGCCGAGCGGCAAGGAAATCGCCGCGCCGACATCGGCCCCGTAGCGGCCGTAAGCAAAGACAAAGGAAAAGACCGCCGCAACGACAAGGAACGTCGCCGGGCCGCGGGCTGGCGAACGCCGCTGGCTTTTCCAGTTCCAGAACAGGGGAAAACTCGACAGCGCCGCACCGGTGCCGACCAAGACCAGCACCGTCAGGCATGCCTCGAGCTCGTTGCCGATCCCGTAGTAGCGGTGCCCCGCGGCGGGGTTGGGGCCGACGAGCGAGAGCTGCGTCAACGGTGAGCCGGCGATCAAGTCGACGGAGTAGGCGACGACCGTGGCGGCACAGGCGACGGCAAGCGCGCTGTAGCCGCCGAACACCGCCAGCGTGAGCGCCGCAAGGGCCGGCGAGCCAAGCATCAGTAGCAACCGTTCGATCCCGACGCTGGACTCAAGCGCCGCACCCAGCAGGCAAAGCAGTGGCAAGTAGACCAGCGAGAGCGCCAGCAACCGTGCCGCGATTCGCCCGGCGCGCTCACGATTCGCCGCCATCGCCAGCCCGAACGCCGCCAGCCAGACCAACAGCGTCACCCCGACCACCGGTGCGCGCCGGTCGGCGACATCCCAGAGGCGGTCGCCTGGAGCCGCGTCGCGCACCACCGCGAGGGGATCGCCCTCGAAGCCGGCACCGGCGGCGTGCAGGGCCAAGAGGAAGACGATCGCCGCTGCGACCAGCGCCGCCGGCGCTATCGTGACCGCGATGGCCGACCGTACGTTCGCCAAGTTCACTTTCTTCAAGATCGACCCCGAGTGGCGCCGCCGCGACGCCGAGCTGCGCACCGCCGACAAGCAAGAGTTCCTTGCGGCTTGCGAGGACTTCGCCCTCGACCGCTCTTTGCGCGCCTACTCAACCATAGGCACGCGTGGCGACGTCGACCTCCTCATCCTCTCCCAGAGCCCGAACCTGGACGACCTGCACACCTTCCACGTCGTTCTCGGGCAGAGCGGCCTGGCGAAGTGGGCGGAGACGCCGCACTCCTTCCTCTCGATGACCAAGCACTCGCCCTACTCCGAGGAGGGGGCACGACCGCGGATCTGCACCTCGGAGCGCAAATACCTCTTCCTCTACCCGATGGTCAAGCAGCGCCGCTGGTACGGACTGCCGGCGGAGGAGCGTGGGCGGATCATGAAAAGCCACATCGAGGTCGGCCGTCGCTATCCGGAGATCACGATCAACACCTCCTACTCGTTCGGCCTCGACGACCAGGAGTTCGTCGTCGCCTTCGAGGGCGACGACCCGGGGATGTTCCTCGACCTCGTGCAGGAGCTGCGCCCGACCGAGTCGAGCGCCTACACCGAGCGCGAGACGCCGATCTTCACCTGCGTCGCGATGTCGGTCCGCAAGGCGCTAGACGCGCTCGACGGCAGCGCAAATATCGCCGCCGGCCTGCCCACCTGAGGCGCATAGCCCTCGGGCGCACCGTCTCTAGCATTCCTTGAATAATAAGGAAATTTATAGATAATAGATGGCTACGCCCAAAGGGGGGACGAGCGATCCACGGAGAGGTGATCCAGTCATGAACATCAAACGAGTGACGCTGCTCGCCGGCATGGCGCTTGCATCGACCGCCTTCGCTGTACCGGCCACGGCCTCAGCGTCGGGCACATGGACAAGCGGGCATCAAGCGCTTAAAGGAGAAGCATTCGTCGACCTCACAGGCATTATCGCATTCAGCTCCATTCTCCCCGCTTACAACTACGAATGCGACGTGCACGCCAAAATGGTGATGACAGGCGCAGATGAAGGCACAGGCCACCTGACGGAATTCAATCTCACAACAAGCTCCTGCGTCGGAGAAGGCGCTGCTGCTGGATGCGAAATCGCGGAACACAAAGTGACAAAAAAACCGGAAGCTGAAGGTTGGATGCTCACAGCCACGGACACCGACATCATTGTCACCAGTTCGGTCTTTTACGACTTCAAATTCAAAGGATGTCTATTCAAAGAACTGGGAACGACGCTCACCGAAACGACATTGGATCCCGATAAAGCGACGGAAATCAGCGAACTACAGATCACAGACGTCGGCGGCGTTGGGACCACGTCCGGCTCACTCGAAGTTGTGGGCGAAGGAGCGGGCGCATATGGAGTTCACTAGCAAGCTTTGAGTCGTAACCGGGATATGACCCATAATTGATCGAGAGGTGACGATTGAAACGCTCAGCTACGCGATCGACGATCAAGACCGCCTGATCAAGTTCGACGACGGCTACTATCGCTTTGCTGAGGAGAACGGCTGGGAGGGCGCTGGGGACAGCCTCGGCCGCTCGCTGTGGGACTTCGTCGCCGGCAACGAAGTGGTGAAGCTGCAGCGGCTGGTGCTGCGACGGGTGCGGGAAGGGGTCCGCGACGTGGACCTTCCGTTTCGCTGCGACGGTCCGGACGTGACCCGCGAGATGGACATCCGCATCGCCGCCGACAGGACGGGCCGGGTGGTGCTCTTCTCGGCCCGGCTTCGCGCCGAGGAGGAGCGAGAGGAGTCGCAACCGCTACTCGACCCCGACGCCCCCCGCGAGGAAGGGGACTTCCTCTCGATGTGCGCCTGGTGCGACCGTTTTCTGGTCGAGGGAGAGTGGGTCGAGGTCGAGGAGGCGGCGCAGCTGCTCGAGCTCTTTCGCCGCGCGCGGATGCCGATACTCGACCACGGCATCTGCCCCGAGTGCAGCGGAAAGCTACTGGCTGCCTGATTGGAAAAGAGATCTGAGGTAGGCTCGCGTCAACCCGGAGCTATCAGGAAAGGCGTTGGAGATGAAGATGAGCTGGACGAAGATCTGGTCGGCGTGCTTGGTCGTGGCGGCAGCAGCGCTCGCTGCGCTTGCGCCGGCGGCAACGGCGGAGACCCTTGTGGCCACGCAGAACACGGACATCAGTGCTCCGGTGCCGAACGCAAAAGGCAGCCCTTACCCGAGCACGATCAACGTCTTCGGGGCGAACGGCCATGCAATCGATGTCAACGTCAAAGTCACGCTGAGCCATACCTGGCCGGACGACCTCGACATTGCTCTGGAATCGCCGCTGGGCAGCGTCGCGGTGTTGATGTCCGACGCCTGCGGCTCGACGGACCTCGCCGGCACGACCTTCACCTTCAACGACGGGGCGGGCGCCCCGCTACCCGACGAAGGCCCCTGCTCGACGGGCTCCTTCAAACCCACCAATGTCGGTGCGGGCGACACCTGGGAAAGCCCCGGCCCCGGCTCGCCGAGCTCCGCCCTGCTCGCCAACTTCGGCGGAGACCCGAACGGCCTCTGGCGGCTCTTTGTCGTCGACGACGTCCCCAGTGAAGACGGTGGCACGATCTCGAGCTGGAGCCTGGAAATCACCACCGATGAGTCGGAGCTGGTGATTCCGGGAACCGGGACGCTCGGGACCGCAAGTCAGTACCCCTTGACGAAGACCTTCGCCACGCCCCCAGGCAAAGTGGTCAGCGACGTCAACTACGAAGCTTCTGACTTCCACCATACCTTTCCCGACGACGTCGACATGCTGCTTGCCGGGCCACGTCGAGGAGCCGCGACGCTGTTGATGTCAGACGCCTGCGGAATCTCAAACCCCCTCGGCATAAGTTGGCTCTTCGATGATGAGGGATCCGGACCGCTTGGAGACGAAGCGACCGCTGCCTGCGGCTTGGAAACTCCTCGGCCGACCAACTTCGAAGACGAACCCGACGCCTTCCCCGCACCTGCGCCCGGGGGTCCCTACGCAACCTCGCTGTCGGTGTTCGACGGGTTGGAGGGTGGCCAGTGGCAGTTGTTCGCCGTCGACGATGCCGGCCAGGACTCCGGCTTCATCGGCAGCCTGGATCTTTTCGTCACCACCCGGGACGCCGCGGACACCGGCTTCGCCGTTGGCTCGGTACGGGTAGAGGAGGGCGGCAATGCGGCACTCGAGGTGAAACGGACCGGTCCGGCCGACCTCGGGCCGGCCACCGTCGCCGTCTCGACCGGGGGCACGGCGGCCGCGGGCTCCGACTACACCGGCCCGCCGCCGACCCTCGATTTCGCCCGCGGCCAGGCCTCGAAGACGATCGATATCCCGATCGCCAACGACAATGTCGGCGAGCCGACTGAGAGGTTCAACGTCGTCCTCTCCTCTCCGAGGGACGACGCGCGGCTCATCGGGACGACCTCGACCGAGGTCGTGATCGGCCCGGACAACGAGTTCAAATTCGGCAAACTGAAACGGAACGCGAAAAAAGGCACCGCCAAACTGTTCCTGAACCTCCCGGGCCCCGGCACGATCACGACCCGGAGCAAAGGGGTCAAGCGCGTCAACAAGACGTTTAAAAAAGGCGGCAGCGTCGCGTTCCTGCTGAAACCGAAAGGCAAAGCGCTCGGCCGGCTGGACGATGAGGGCAGTGCCAAAGTGACGATCAAAGTCACCTACACGCCGGTGGACGGCTCCGCCCTGACCTCGACCAAGAAAGCGAAACTGATCCTCAACGACTGAGGCGAGGAGCCTCAACGCTGAGCACAGGGCGCCGCCGGGCTGAATCGGCCCGGCGGCGCCCTTTCCCTATCCTTCCCGCCTCGCCGGAAAGCACGTGCTTCCCGGCCAGCACCCAACCGCTCAGAGACAGGAAATGACCCAGATAGGCACCGAAGAGAACCCCGTCCGCGTCGCGATCGTCGGCGCCGGCCCTTCCGGCTTCTACGCCGCCGAGCACATCCTCAAGGATGCCGACACGCACGCGCAAGTCGACCTCTTCGACCGCCTCCCGACCCCGTTCGGCCTCGTCCGCGGCGGCGTCGCCCCCGACCACCCGAAGATCAAGTCGGTGACCCGGGTCTACGAAAAAACCGCGGCGCGTGAGGGCTTCCGCTTCTTCGGCAACGTCAAGGTCGGCCACGACATCGAGGTCGAGGACCTCGAGCGGCTCTACCACGCGATCGTCTTCACGGTCGGCTGCGAGACCGATCGCCGCCTCGGCATCCCCGGCGAAGAGCTGCCCGGCAGCCACGCCGCCACCGCCTTCGTCGGCTGGTACAACGCCCACCCCGACTACTGCGAGGAAGAGTTCGACCTCTCCTGCGAGCGGGCGGTGGTGATCGGCAACGGCAACGTGGCGATGGACGTGGCGCGGATGCTGGCGCTGACCGATCACGAGCTGCGCCAGACCGACACCGCCGACCATGCGATCGAGTTACTCGACCGCAAGCAGATCCGCGAGATCGTCGTGCTCGGGCGCCGCGGCCCAGTCCAGGCGGCCTTCACCAACCCCGAGATCAAAGAGCTGGGTGAGATGGAGGACGCCGACGTGATCGTCGACCCGGCCGAGGTCGAGCTCGACGAGGCGAGCGCCGCCTACCTCGACTCCGAGGAGGCCGACAAGACGACCCGGGTAAACGTCGAGACGCTGCGCGAGTTCTCCCAGCGCCAGCCAGAGGGCAAGAAGCAGCGGATCGTGCTGCGCTTCCTCGCCTCGCCGGTCGAAATCAAGGGTGAGGGCAAGGTCGAATCAGTCGTCGTTGGCCGCAACGAGCTAGTCGAGGAAGGCGGTTCGCTGCGGGCCAAGGACAGCAGCGAGCGCGAAGAGCTCGAGTGTGGCCTCGTCCTGCGCTCGGTTGGCTACACGGGCATCCCGATCGAGGGCGTTCCCTTCGACGAGAAGCGCGGCCTGATCCTCAACGAGGGTGGCCGCGTGCTCGACTCGCACGACTCGGGTCACAAGATCGGCCACTACACCGCGGGCTGGATCAAGCGCGGTCCCTCAGGCGTGATCGGGACCAACAAGAAAGACGCGCTGGAGACGGTCCAGCACCTGCTCGCCGACGTCGGGTCGCAGACCCTGCTCAGTCCCGAAAGGCCGGAGCCAACCGCGGTCGAGGAGCTGCTCGCCGAGCGCGGCGTCCGTTTCGTCAGCTTCGAGGACTGGCAGGCGATCGACCAGGCCGAGGTCGGCCGCGGTGACCCCCACGGCCGTCCCAGGGTCAAGTTCGTCCGCGTCGAGGAGATGCTCGAAACGCTGGCCGAAAAGGTCTCCGGCTAGCCGAGGAGTGGCCGATTTGGCTGAAATCGAGGCGATGATCGCAGCGGCGCTGCCCGGCGCCTCGGTGGAGGTCGTCGACGAGACCGGCGCCGGCGACCACCTGCGGGCGACGGTCTCCGCGCCCCAGTTCGATGGCCTCTCACGGATCGATCAGCATCGGCTGGTCAAGGCGGCGGTCAAAGAGCGCTTCGACGACGGGCAGATCCACGCCCTGAGCATCAAGACCACTGCGGCCCCTCGCTAGTCTGTCCCCATGGCCGATCCACAGCTAAAGGAGAAAGTCGAGCAGCTGATCGCCGCCAACCCGGTGCTGCTCTTCATGAAAGGCACGCCCGAGATGCCGCGCTGCGGCTTCTCGATGCGCGTCGTCCAGGTCCTCGACACGCTGGACGTCGAGTACGGCGCCGTCGACGTCCTCCCGGCCCTGCAGCCGCTGCGTGAGGTGACGGCCGAGATCTCCGACTGGCAGACCTTTCCCCAGCTCTACGTCAACGGTGAGCTGCTCGGCGGAGCCGACATCGTCGAGGAGATGCTCGCCTCCGGCGAGCTGGCCGAGGCGCTCGGAGTCGAGCAACCGGCCGAGGCGCCGCAGCAAGCAGCGCCGGCGCAGTCACCCCCGTTGCAAATCGAATAGTCCCTCGCCACGGGCGCGAAAACCAAGCAGGTCGGTGGCCGCAGGGAGCGAGGTGAGGGGAGCGCACTAACGTGCGTGACCCGATCCGAGCGACTGAGGCTGCCGAGATGCGCCGGTTTGCAGCGTCCGGCTACGCAGTTGCGGGCGCCGCGTCCTCTTTGACCTGAAAGGAGGAACCGCATCCACAAGCAGCAACCACATTGGGGTTATTCACTTGAAAGCCCGCCCCCTGTAAGCCTTCTACGTAGTCGACCTCGGAGCCGAAGACAAACTGCATGCTGACCTTGTCGACGACGACGGCGACACCGTCGACCTCGAAGACGTGGTCATCCTCCTTGGCGCGGTCGAAGGCGAGCGCGTACTGGAAGCCCGAGCAGCCGCCGCCGCGGACCGCGACGCGCAGCGCCTGGCCCTCGGAATCGTCCGCACCGCCCAGCAGCTCGCCGATCTTCGCGGCCGCATTGCCGGTCAGCGTGATCGCCTCTTGGGGAGTCTCCGTCACTTCATTAAGTGTAGCGGCAGGTCTGCGAGAATCGGCTGCCTTGACCGTCGCCGCGCCAACCGCCGTCGTCTGCGACAGCACGGCCTACCTTCCTAGCAAGCTCCTCGCCGAGCGCGACATCCAGGTGGTAAGCCTCTACGTCTCGATCGACGGCGAGCAGCAGCGGGAGACCGAGATCGGCGATTACGGCGCCTTCTTCGAGCGGCTGCGCGCCTCTGAGGACGGCGCGACCACCTCCCAGCCGTCGGTCGGAGACTTCCTCGCCGTCTACGAACTCCTGCTCGACGCCGGCCGCGAGATCGCCTCGGTCCACATCTCCGCCGGAATCTCCGGCACCTGCGAGGCCGCCAACCAAGCCCGCGAGCGGCTCATCGCCGAGGGCAAGGGCGGCGAGCGGATCAAGGTCTTCGACTCGCGTTCGGCGGCGGGCGGGATGGGCCTCTGCGCGCTCGGAGCCGCTGCTGCCGCAGCCTCCGGTGGCGACGCCGCAGCAGCGCTCGCCCGCGCCGAGCAGACCCGCGAGGAGCTGAAGATGTGGTTCGCGATCGACACCCTCGAGTACCTGCGGCGCGGTGGCCGGATCGGCGGCGCCAGCGCCTTCATCGGCTCGGCGCTGAAGATCAAGCCGATCCTGACGTTGGAGGAGGAGATCACCCCGATCGAGCGCGTCCGCACCCGCGCCCGCTCGATCGAGCGCTTGCGCGACTACGCCCGCGAGCGCCACGAGTCCGGACTCGACGCCTGGGTCGTCCAGCACATCCAGGACGACGAGACCGCCGCGGGCCTGATCGACGACGGTCGCGAAATCTTCGGCTGCGAGCCGGCCTTCGTCTCGGAGATCGGCGCCGTCCTCGGCGCTCATGTAGGCCCGGGACTGCTGGGCATCGGCAGCGTCAGCAAGTCCGTTTTGAGCTGACGGCGGCTACTTGCGGCGGCGGCGCATCGCCAACAGACCGACGGCAAAGCCCGCCACCGCGGCGCCGACGATCAGCTGCTGACGGTGCTCGCGTACCTGGCGGCGCCAGTCGGTCAGCTCCGCCACCCGGCCGCGCAGGGCTTCGACCGAGCGGCCCAAGTCCTGGCGCTGCAGGTCGATGTCGCGGCGGATCTCGCCCGGCGAGCGACCTGGTGCACCCGCGCTCATTTCGGCGCCTCCACCGGAAGTGGAGTATCGGGTTCGCCTTCCAGGGTCGACTTGATCTGCTTCGCCTCCTCGATCGCCTGCTCTGGCACCGGGGGCGCACCAGCCTGAACCGAGCGGTAAGCGAATAGCCCCGCCGCGGCCGCGACCAGCAAGAAGAGCGCCGCCTCGACGAAGAAGCCCGGCCAGACATTGCCGTCGAAGACCTCTTCGGCCAGCAGCCACGCCACGCCGTGCATGATCAGGATCAGGGCGAGGAAGGCGAAGGTGCCGGCGGCAATGCCGACGACGGAGCCGCGCAAGATCTTGCCGACTTTCTCTGAGACCTCGGCCTTGGCGAGCTCGATCTCCTCGCGGACCAGCGAGGAGGCGCGTTCGGAGACGTCGAAGACGAGCTCGGAGACCGAGCGGTCATCTGGGGTCGGGGGCGGGGTCGGGGTTGGGTCGGCCATGGGCTACTCCGGCGGGTCCTCATCGAAGAGGCGGCGGTAGAGGATCCCCGCGGCCCTGGTCGCGACGATGCTTGCCAGCGCACCGACTCCAGCGAGCATGCCGCTCCAGACGAGTCGTTTGACGAGGTCGTTGTCCATCGTCGCCCGACCTTACCTATCGAGGCTCGAGGCCGTCGCAGATCGTCGCGGTGACAAGAGTCTTTGCCTGCTCGAAGTCTGTGTCGGAGGCCGGAATCACGTCGAAGATCCAACCGGAGAGCAACTGCTCGATAGCGCCGTAGAAGGACATCGAGGCAAAGGTCGGGTCGATGTCGCGGCGGAAGGCACCGGCCCCCTGCCCGTCGGCGACGATCTTCGCGATCGAGTCGTAAGCGCGGCGGATCTCCGGCAGGTGCGTGCGGCCGAAGGAGTTGGCGGCGCGGGTGACCTCGACGATGATCACCTTCATCAGCTCGGGGTCGTGGCGGTAGGAGTCAACGATGAAGCCGGCAACCGCCTCGAGCTTCGCCCGCGGGGTCGCCTCGCTGCTGTCAGCCTCCTCGATCGCCGCCAGGAGCAGCGACCAGCGCTCGCTGAAGAGCTCGTTGAGGACCTCGTCCTTCGACTTGAAGTAGTGGTAGACGAGGCCGTAGGCGACCCCGGCCTCGTCGGCGATGTCGGCGACGCGGGTCGAGTGGAAGCCCTGGCGGGCGAAGACACGGATCGCCGCATCGAGAATCTGACGGCGCTTGTCGATCGGCGGAGCTTTCGAAGCCATGGTTAAGCGTGAGCCTCCAACAGTTGCGGCCACCGGTAGGCCTGGGGGCGGCGGTTGGCAAGCGAGGGCAACTCCTTCCGGGTCCGCTCCTGGGCGGCGAGGTCGAGCTCGGCGGCAACGAAGCACTCTTCGTCGGGGGCAACGGCGAGCTCTACCCCCCAGGGGTCGACGATCGCCGAGTGCCCGAAGGAGCTGTAGTGAGGCGGCGCATCGCCGAACTGGTTGGGGGCGATGATGAAGGCCTGGTTCTCGATCGCGCGGGCGCGCAGCAACACCTGCCAGTGGTCGCGCCCGGTGGCCGCGGTGAATGCCGAGGGGACGGCGATCAGCCGGGCGCCGTTGACGGCGAGGATTCGGTACAGCTCAGGAAAGCGCAGGTCGTAACAGACGCTGAGGCCGAGCTCGACGCCCTCGACCGGTGCCGAGACGATCTCCTCGCCCGCCTGCTCGTGCTCGGACTCGCGGTAGACGACGCCACCTGCTTCGACGTCGAACATGTGGATCTTGCGGTAAGTGGCGAGGTCGGCGCCGTCGGGGCCGATCAGCACCGAGGTATTGAAGGCCCTGTTCAAGGTCGCATCGTCGCCCCTCTCGGCGATGCTGCCGGCGAGCAGGTGGATGCTTAGGTCGCGCGCCCAGGAGCGGGCGGCGCTGAGGCTCGGGCCGTCGAGCGGCTCGGCGCCGGCCGCCATCGCCTCGCCCGCGGCGAGGAGGTTCCACTTCTCCGGCAGGGCGACGAGCTCGGCGCCATCGGCGGCCGCGGCACGCACCAAACGCTCGGCGGCGGCGAGGTTCCGCGCCTTGTCTGCGTTCGAGTTGAGCTGCACCGCCGCTACGCGCACTTCGGTCCTCTCATGCTGGCTGACTGACCAGTCAATCGGTTTCAGTCGGGCCAGTATAGGTGTGATCGAGGCGTACGATTCGGATTACGTGAGCAGTCCGAATCGCATCGAGCCCGACGGTGAGCGCAAGCAAGTCACCGTCCTCTTCGCCGACGTCCAAGGCTCGATGGATCTTGCCGAGCGGCACGACCCCGAGCAGTGGCGAGAGATCATGCAGGGCTTCTTCTCGATCCTCGCCGAAGAGGTGCGTCGCTTCGAGGGCACCGTCGACAAATTCACCGGCGACGGCATCATGGCCGTCTTCGGCGCGCCGGTCGCGCACGAGGATCACGCCCGCCGCGCTTGCTTCGCGGCGCTGCGGATGCTCGACGACATCGCCGAGTACGCCGCCGAGCTACGCCGCGTGCACGGGCTCAACTTCTCCGCTCGGATCGGGATCAACTCGGGCGAGGTCGTGGCCGGCGCGATCGGCCCCGGCGACGGCGGCGGCTACACGGCAATCGGCCACACGGTGGGGCTGGCGCAGCGGATGGAGGCGCTGGCCGAGCCGGGCAAGGCCTACCTGACCGAGGACGCCGCCGAGCTGGCGCACGGCTTCTTCGAACTCGAGGATCTGGGCGAGTTCGAGATCAAGGGAGCGAGCAGGCCGGTGCGCGTCTTCGAGCTGGCGGGCGTCGGCTCGGCCCGCTCGCGACTCGACCTCTCGCGCGAGCGCGGCTTCTCCCGCTTCGTCGGCCGCGACGACGAGATGACGGTGCTGGCCGGGGCGCTGGACCGCGCCAAGGCCGGCGAGGGCGCCGCGGTCGGCATCGTCGCCGAACCAGGAATCGGCAAGAGCAGGCTCTGCCACGAGTTCGCCGAACGCGCCCGCGCGGAGGGAATTGAGGTCTTCGAGTGCCAGGCTCAGTCGCACGGCCGCGAGATCCCCTTCATGCCGGTGCTGCAGATGCTGCGCGCCTATTTCGGCATCGCCGACGGCGACCCGGAGCGGATCGTGCGCGAGAAGATCGCCGGGCGGGCGCTGCTGCTCGATCCCGCCCTCGCCGACGACCTGCCGCTGCTCTTCGACTTCCTCGGCGTCCCGGACCCAGACCACCCGCTCCCGCAGCTGAGTGCCGAGGCGCGGCACCGGGCGCTGCGGGCGGTCGTCTGCAAGCTGATTCGGGCGCCCCGGCGCCGCGACCCGATCGTCACCATCGTCGAGGACCTGCACTGGATAGACGAGGCGAGCGAGGTGCTGTTGGGCGAACTGATCGGCTCGGTCGAGGGCACGCAGACGCTGGCGATAGTCAACTTCCGCCCCGAATACGAGCCGGCCTGGACGGGCCCGCCCGACTACCACCCGCTCGCGCTCGAGCCGCTGGGGCATGGGGGCACCGAGGAACTGCTGCGCGACCTCGCGGGCGACGACCCGTCGCTGGACGGTCTCGCCGCGTTGATCCACGAGCGCACCGATGGCAACCCGTTCTTCATCGAGGAGATCGTCCGCGAGCTCGCCGAGAGCAGCTATCTCGAGGGCGGGCGCGGCGTCTACAGGCTCGTCCGTCCAGTCGAGGACGCTCGCGTGCCGGCGACCGTGCAGACCGTGCTGGCGGCGCGGATCGACCGGCTCGGCCCCAAGTCAAAGCGGCTGCTGCAGGCCGCCTCGGTGGCGGGCAAGGAGATCGGGGAAAGGTCGCTGGCGCTCGTCGCCGGCTTCGACGACGACGCGGAGGGCGAGGCCGCTCTGCGCGAGCTGATCTCCGCCGGGTTCCTCTATGAGCTGGAGCTCTACCCGGAACGGGTCCTCGCCTTCCGTCACCCGCTGACCCGCGAGGTCGCTTACGGCACGCAGCTGGCCGAGCAGCGGGCGGCGACCCACGCCGCCGTCGCCCAGGCGATGATCGAGCTCAATCCCGATCGCCACGAGGAGCTGGCGGCGCTGATCGCCAATCACCTGGAGGAAGGCAACGAGACGCTGGAGGCCGCCCGCTGGGCGGCCCGCGCCGCGCACTGGGCCGGCAACAGTCGGCCCAACGACGCGCTGCGGCTATGGCGCTCGGTCACCGAGCTGGTCGCCGGGCTGGACCCGAGCCCCGAGACCGACGCACTGGCCCTCTCTTCGCGCCTGCTCCAGCTCGACTACGCCTGGCGCCTCGGCATGGAGCGGGACGAGGTGGCGCGGCTCGAGGCCGAGGCGGAGCAGATCGCGACGCGAATCGGAGATTTGCGCTCGCTGGCGCTGCTGCAGATGCTGCGCTCAGCCCGGCCGGGGCTCGAGCAGACGACCGCGGATTGGATCGCCGGGGTCGAAGAGGCGAACCGGCTGGCCGACGAATCGGGCGATGACTACCTGCGCGTCGCGATCCGCGCCGCCGGCGCCTACGCCTACCTCTGCGCGGCGGACTTCGAGACCTTCGACCGAGCCGCCGACGAGATCCTCGCACTCGCCGAAGGCGACCATGGGGCAGGCGCTGGGATCATCATCGGCTGCCCCGTCGCCTTGGCGCTGTGGGCGAAAGCGATGGTCTGCCGCGAGCGCGGCGAGCTCGAGCAGTGCGAGAAGCTGCTGGAGAGGTCACTGCAGATCGCCGAGGAGCAGGGCGATCCCGAGACGGCGAGCTGGACCCGGGGCTCGAAGGCGATGCTCCTCACGATGCAGGGCAACCCCGAGGCGGGCGTGGCGATCGGGCGGCGCAACTGCGAGCTGACGGAGCGCCTCGGCGACGTCTTCTCGCGCAGCCTGGCGCTGGGGAACCTGGGCACCACTCAGCTAGCGGCGGAAGACTACGCCGCGGCGCTGGACTCCTTCGAAGAAGCCGAGCGCCTCCACCGTGAAGCCATGGACGGCGGCGACGAGCAAGAGGCATGGCGGGCCGCGGTGCGCGCCGAGGCGCTGACCGGCGTCGGTCGGCCCGAGGAGGCGATCGAGCTCGCCACCTGGGCAGCGGAGATCGCCCGCAAGCGCGAACTGCGCTGGTCGCTGCCGCTGGCGCTGATGGCCCTCGGCCGCGCTCGCGCAGCGGCGAACCAGGACGGCGCGCGGGAGGCGCTGGACGGGGCCGCTGCCGTCGCCCGCGAGACCGGATCGCTGACGATGCTCTCCGCTGCCGAAGCCGAACGCGAGGAGATCTCCGCCGGCGCGGCCGGCTAGCTACATCCCGGTCGCGCGAGCAACCACCCAGTCGACCAGGCGGTCGGGGAGGATGCGGCTGGCCAGCGCTTGTCCGCGAGCGTCGGCCCCAACCAGATAGCGGACGCGGGGTCGCCGAGCGCTCAGCGCGTGCTCGATCCTGGCCGCGACCTTCTCCGGTGGGATTCCACGCTCGCCGGTCTTCCGCGCCACCTCGCGGTAAGCCTCCATCGCCTCGCCATAGAGATCGGTGTGGCCATCGCCGGCGCGGCCGGCGATCGCCTCGACTTCCGCCTGGCCGCGCTCCCAGATCGGCGTCGCGATCGATCCGGGCTCGACCACCGAAACCGAGATTCCCCATGGCCGCAACTCCTGGCGGAAGACGTCGCCAACTGCCTCGAGGCCGAACTTGGCCGCGTGGTAGGCGCCGAACATCGGGAATGCCATCAGGCCGCCAATCGAGGTGATGAAGACGATGCGACCGCGGGCCAAGCGGACCGCCGGCAGCATCGCCTGGGTAACGGCGACCTGCGCGGTCAGGTTGACCTCGATCTGCCGCTTGAAGTCCTCGATCGGCAACGTCTCCAGCGGGCCGGGAACGGCGATACCGGCGTTGTTGACGAGGCCATCGAGGCCGGCCTCTCCCAGCTTGCTCTCGGCCCGCTGCGCCGCGGCGGCGACCTGGCCCGCGTCGGTGACGTCGAGCATCAACGGCTCGAGGCGATCTGACCCCGCCTCTCGCAGCGAGACCGCATCAGCCTCCTTGCGAACGCCGGCAAAGACCCGCCATCCGCGCTGATCTAGCTGAAGTGCAGTGGATCGCCCGATCCCCGTCGACGCTCCGGTAACCAGCACGGACTTCATGGCTGCACCCTAGTGCGGTAGAGGTTTGTGTCGCTATGCGACACAAACCTCTACCGCAAGCGTTTCGGGCTACGATCGCCCGATGGGGGACTCGGCTTTCGTCACCGGCGGCTCGGGGTTCATCGGCGGGCGGCTGATCGAGCGCCTGGTTGGCGAAGGACGCTCGGTGCGAGCGCTCGCCCGCTCCGATACCGCAGCGGAGCGCGTCGCCGAGCTTGGCGCCGAGCCCGTGCACGGCGACATCGGCAATCGCGCTTCGCTCGCCTCTGCGGCTGTCGGCGCCGAGGTCGCCTTCCACCTCGCCGCTCATCTCGGCGAGTGGGGGGACTGGGCGGATTTCGAACGCGGCAACGTCGACGGCACGCGCAACGCACTCGCCGCCTGCGCCGAGGCCGGAGTGCGGCGCTTCGTCCACTGCGGCACCGAGGCCGCGCTGATGGCGGGCGAGCCGCTGGTCCATGTGGACGAGACGGCGCCACTGCGCCCGGACTCGCGGGCGCCCTATCCGGCGACCAAGGCCAAAGCAGAGCAGGCGGTGCGCGACGCCAACCGCGACGAGGGCTTTGAGACGGTCGCGCTGCGGCCGCGCTTCGTTTGGGGCAAGGGCGACACGACGCTGCTGCCGGAGATGGTCGAGACCGTGAAGAAGGGCCAGTTCGCCTGGATCGGCGGCGGCCGCAACGTGACCGACACGACCCACGTCGACAACGTCGTCGAGGGTTTGATCCTGGCGGCGGAAAAGGGGCGGCCCGGCGAGGCCTACTTCGTCACCGACGGCGAGCCCGTCGTCTTCCGGGAGTTCGTAACTGCGCTGCTGCAGACGCAGGGGGTCGAGCCGGCCGGCCGAAGCGTCCCCGCCTGGACGGCGGCGCCGCTGGCCCGCGTCGCCGAGACCGCCTGGAAGATCCTGCCGCTATCCGGCACGCCGCCGATGACCACCTTCCGCTCCTGGCTGCTGACCCAGGAGTGCACGATCGACATCTCTAAGGCCCGCGCCGACCTCGGCTACGCCCCAATCGTCAGCCACGAGCAGGGCCTGGCCGAGCTGGCCGAAGGACGTGCCGGTGCGTAGAGGTCCATATGGACCTCTACGCACCGGCACGTCAGGGGCGGCTGGCGCGGTGGCGCTCTAGCTCGGCTACGAGGAGCTTGGTATGGAGAGCGGCGATCAGGTCCTGCAGAGGTTGGGAGCCGGATTCGAGCATCTCGACCACGCGCTCGGGTGAGACCTCGCCGGCGAGGCGGTCCATCACCATCTCGACCTCCTGGCTGACCAGCTCTTCGAGGGCCTTCTTGTAGCGCAGGGTGTCGTAGACGGTGAAGCCGATCTGCTCGTCGTAGCCACCGGCGCGGAAGCGGCCGATCGCCTCGATGATCTTGATGTCCGATGGCGAGTAGCCGCGGCTGTTGGGGCTGAGCACCTCGATCTGCTCCAGCCGGTCGAGCACGTCCTTGGGCACGCCGTAGCGCTCGCGCACCTCGGCGGCGCTCGTGCGCGTCCGCTCCCCCCCCAACGCCCGCTCGAGGATGCGGTCCTCGAGCTCGACCATGGCGCGGGCCCGCTCGGGATCCTCGTCGAGCACCGACTTGATCGCCTTCAGCGGCATGAAGCGCTCCTCCTGCAGCTGCTTGATCAGCTTGATCCGGTCGACGAACTCGGGCGCGTAGTAAGCCATATTGCGGCTCGTCTTGACCGGCTCCGGTAAGAGGCCCTCGCGCAGGTAGTGCTTGATCGTCGGCACCGGCACGCCGGAGGCCTCGGCCAGCTCGCCTATCTTCAGCAGCTCCTTCTCCGCCGGAATGCTCATATCAGCGGCCGATGGGCCGAAATGTCAACTCCGGCTCCACATTTCGGCCCATCGGCGGTCATGCTCGGAAGGTCGTTGCCGCGTCGCCGCCGGGCCCGGCGGCGACGCCGGCCTCCTTCATCGCCGCGATCTCCTCGGCCGAGTAGCCGGCCTCGCGCAGGACCTCGTCGGTGTGCTCGCCGAAGGCGGGCGCCGGCCGGGTCGGGTCGCCCGGAGTGCGGCTCATCTTGACCGGCACGCCGAGCTGGCGCACCGTCCCCAGGCCGGGCTGCTCGATCGCGGTCACCATCTCACGCGCGCGGACCAGCTCGGAGTCGAGCGCCTCGCCGACGTCGAGGACGGGCTCGATGCAGCAGTCGTGCTCGTCGTTGAAGGCGAGCCACTCATCGCGGGTGCGCGAGCGGAAAACCTCGGCCACCTTGCTCCAGGCATCGGAGCCCGGCGCCTCGAACTGCATCTCGATCAGGTCGGGGCGCTCGACGCCGTTGCAGAAGGCTGCCCAGAACTTCGGCTCCAGGGCGCCGCAGGTAACCCAGCCATCGGCGGCCTCGTAAGGAAAGTAACAGAGCAGGCCGCCGGCGAGCTGCTGCTCGCCACGCCGCGGCGCCTCGCCGTCGCAGAAGTAGCGGCCGGCGACGAGCGCCAGCCAGGAGAGGGCGCCATCCGCCATCGAGACGTCGACCATCTGCCCCTCGCCGGAGCGCCGGCGCTCGTGCAGGGCCGCCATCACCCCGAAGGCGGCCATCAGGGCACCGCCGCCGAGGTCGGCGATCTGGCCGCCGGACTGGACCGGCGGCCCGTCCTTGGCGCCGGTCAGGCCGAGCAACCCGACCAGACCGAGGTAGTTCATGTCGTGGCCGGCGCGCTGCGTGTAGGGGCCGTCCTGGCCATAGCCGGTGATCGCGCAGAAGACAATCGCCGGGTTGGCCTCGCGCATGCG
This sequence comes from uncultured Solirubrobacterales bacterium, assembly GCA_963698085.1. Lineage (GTDB taxonomy): Bacteria > Actinomycetota > Thermoleophilia > Solirubrobacterales > 70-9 > VRUE01. Next base: position 1,761,337 of record OY969122.1, on the reverse strand, counting down.
CTCGTAACCGACTCCGAGTCGGTCAAGGACACCGGGGCGGAAGCCATCGAGCACGACGTCGTATTGCTCGACCAGGCGCAGCAGCGCCTCACGTCCAGCCTCGCTCTTGAGGTCGAGGCGGACTGAGCGCTTGCCGCGGTTGAGCGCCAGGTAGAGCGAGGAGCGCGTGCCCAGCTCCTGCTGATCCTCCTCGCCGTAGTAGGGCGGCGCCCAGCGGATGTAGTCGCCCATGCCGGTGTCCTCGACCTTCAGCACCTCGGCGCCGAGGTCGGCGAGCAGCAGCGAGCAGAAGCCACCCGGGAGGAGCCGGGTCAGGTCGAGGACCTTGACGTCGCTAAGCGGTAGCTCGCTCACGCTTGGGGACCCCCAACAGCTCGCGAGCCTCGGCGACGCTGGCGGCGCGACGGCCGACGTCCTCGGCCATCTGGCGCGCCTTGGCGATCAGTTCGCCGTTCGACTTGGTCATCTCGCCGTTCGGCAGGTAGAGGTTGTCCTCGACCCCGGCGCGGATGTTGCCACCCAGGACCAGCGAGGCGCCGAGCAATTTCCACTGGTCGCGGGAGATGCCGATCACCTGCCACTGGTTCTCACCTTCGGCGCCACCGGGAATCTGGTCGGCCATGAAGCCTACGTTGCGCGGAGTCGGCCGGATGCCGCCGTTCACTCCCATGACGAGGGAGATCTGCAGCGGCGTCCGCTCCAGCAGACCCATGTCGATCAGCGGGTCGAGGTTGGCGACGTGGCCGGCATCGAAGCACTCATGCTCGGGCTTGATCCCGAGGTCGCGCATCGCGGTGAGGAACTCGATGATCGTGTCGAAGCTGTTCTCGAAAACCGCTTTGAAGACGAAGTCCTTGCGCCGCGAGCTGTACTTGGCGTAGTTCATCGAGCTCATGTTGAGCGCGGCCACGTCGGGCTTGCACTCGCGCAGGTACTCGATCCGCTTCTCGATCGGGATGCCGATCGCGCCGGTCGAGTAGTTGATGATCACGTCGCCGACCTCGGCCAGGATCGCCTCGGTGATCGCCTTGAAGTCCTCGACCTCATATGAGGGCGTGCCATCGGGCTTTCGCGCGTGGATGTGGATCTGCGAAGCACCCTCGTCGACCGCCCGCCGCGCCTCGGCCGCGTACTCCTCCGGCGTATAGGGAATCGCCGGGCACTGATCGCGGTTGGCGATCACGCCGGAGATGGAACAACTGATGACTACCGGATCGCCGAAGGAACTCATTGGCCGTCCCTCGCACGGGCGCGAAAACCAAGCAGGTCGGGGGACACAGGGAGCGAGGGAAGGGGAGCGCACTTGTTAGTGCGTGACCCGCCCCGAGCGACCGAGGACCCCGAGATGCGCCGGTTTGCAGCGTCCGGCTTCATACGGGCATCACCCCATGCCTTTTCTTCGGCTTGTCAACATGCTTACTTGCCGCCATTCGCAACGCCCGGGTGATGACCGTCCGCGTTTCCCTTGGGTCGATGATGTCGTCGATCACCGCGTTGCCGGCGGCGATGTAGGGGTCGATCTGCTCGCGGACGGCGTTCAGCATCGCCTCGCGGGTGGCATCCGGATCATCGGAGGCCTCGATCGCCGAGCGGCCGATGATGTTGACCGCGCCCTCCGCGCCCATCACGGAGATCTCCGCGCCGGGCCAGGCGACGATCAGGTCGGGCTCGTACGCCTTGCCGCACATCACGTAGTAACCAGCGCCGTAGGCCTTGCGCACAATCACCGTCACCTTCGGCACGGTGGCGCGGCTGACCGCGTAGAGCATCTTCGCGCCGTGGCGGATGATCCCGGCGTGCTCGACTTTGGCGCCGACCATGAAGCCGGGCACGTCCTGGAGGAAGACGAGCGGCACGTTGAAGGCGTCGCAGAGGTTGATGAAGCGGGCTGCCTTGTCGGCCGAGTCGTTGTCGAGGATGCCGGCCAGCTGCTTGGGCTGGTTGGCGACGATCCCGACTGGCTGGCCGCCGAAGCGAGCAAAGCAGGTGATCAGCGTCTTGGCGAACTTCGGCTTGATGTCGAACCACTCGCCGTCGTCGACGATCTCGGCGATCACGTCGTACATGTCGTAGGGCTGGCGCGACGACTCCGGGACGATCTCGAGCAGCTTGTCCGACATGCGGTCGTCGGGATCGTTGGTCGGCACGATCGGCGGCTTCTGCTCGCAGTTCTGTGGGAAGTAGGAGAGGTACTGCTTGACCTTGGCGATGCATTCCTCGTCGTCCTTCACCTCGAGGTCCCCCACGCCCGATTTGCGGCAGTGGACCTTGGCCCCGCCAAGCTCCTCCATCGTGATGTCCTCGCCGGTGACGGCTTTGGTCAGGTGCGGGCCGGCGAGCGCCATCGCGCCCTGGCCGGAGACCATCGGCACGAAGTCCGAGAGCGCCGGGATGTAGGCGGTGCCGGCGGCGCAGGGGCCCATCATCGCCGCGACCATCGGGATCACGCCCGACATTTCGACCTCCTCGCGGAAGAGGTGGCCGGAGCCGGCGAAAAGCGAACCGGCGGCCTCCTGGATGCGGGCGCCGGCTGAGTCGAGCAGCCAGACGAAGGGCATCCGCTTGGAAAGGGCCATCTCGCGCAGGCGGGTGACCTTGAGCTCGCCGGTCATCCCCATCGAGCCGGCCATCACGGTGAAATCGTAGGCGGCAATACAGCAGGGGCGGCCGTCGATGTCGCCCCAACCAGTGATCACCCCGTCGGCAGGAGCCTTCTTGCCCTCCATCGCCCGCTGGGCGAAGTGCGGGCGGCCGTGGATACCCATCTCGACGAAGGTGCCCTCATCGACCAGCAGGGCGAGGCGCTCGCGCGCGGTCAGCTTGCCGCGCTCGTGCTGTTTGGCGATCTTCTCTTCGCCGCCGCCGAGCTTGGCCACCTCGCGGCGCTCGTGAAGTTGCTCGGTCAAGTCGCCAAGTGGAGCGGTGCCTGGCAGCAAGTTTTTCTCCTGCTCCTGCCCCGCTGGCCGCTCTTCAGTACTCGCCATCCCTACCTCCCCTTCCACTGCGGCTCGCGCTTCTCGAAGAATGCGGTGACGCCCTCGACGATGTCCTCGGTCGAGAAGGTGAGCGAAAGCTGCGAGCGCAGGTAATCGAGCGCATCATCCACCGCCATGTCCTGCTGCCGGTACATCGCGTCGTGGCCGAGGCGCATCAGCACCGGGCTCTTCGAGGCCAGCTTGCCGGCCCAGTCGGCGACCGCGGCGTCGAACTCGCCCGCCGGCACGACCTTGTTGGCGAGCCCGTACTCGACTGCCTGCTCGGCGCTCAGCCGCTCGCCCAGCAGCATCATCTCGTTGACCTTCTTGCGCGGAACGTTGCGGTAGATGATCGCCATGATCATGTAGGGGAAGGCGCCGACGTTGATCTCCGGCGTGCCGAAGGTGGCGTCCTCCTTGGCGATCAGCAGGTCGCAGGAGAGGGCGAGACCCATGCCCCCGGCCAGCACGTGCCCGTTGGCGGCGCAAAGCGAAGGCTTGCCCAACCGCGGCATCAGCCGGAAGAACTCAAGGAAGAGGTCGGTGGCGAAGTGTTTGGCAACCAGCGGCACGTCAGCGGCAAAGCCACCAAGGTCCGCCCCAGCGCAGAAGACTTTGTCGCCCGCCCCGGTTAACACAACCGCTCGCGCCTCCTCGTCGTCGCGCGCGCGCTTCATCGCGTCGACCAGCTCGGCGAGCATCTGCCCGGAGAGCATGTTGCGCTTCTCCGGGTTGTTCAGGGTCACCGCGGCGACCCCGTCGGCAACCTCATACTTGATCACCTCGTAGTCCATCGTCGCGGACCATAGCCGAAACCGGGCGCACACTGAAAGTGGGAAGTGCTACTGTCCACTTTGCTCTGGGTGGCTCGACTGCCCTTTCGGACCAGCGAACGGAGGAGAGACCAGTGGCAACCGTGACGACGAACGGCAGCTCGACCGTGATCAAGCCCGACCACGAGGCGGGCCGCAAACACTTCATCTTCAGCCAGGAGCACGAAGACCTGCGCGAGTCGATGCAGGCCTGGGTCAAGAAAGAGCTCTGGCCGCACCGCAACGAGTGGGAGGACACCTACTGGCCGACCGAGAAGATGGTGCGGGCCGGCGAGCTCGGCTACCTCGGCCTCTGCCTACCGGAGGAGTACGGCGGCCAAGGAGGCGACTATTTCTATTCACTGGTCCGCGCCGAGTGCATGAGCTACTCGGGCTCCGGAGGCACCAACATGGGCTTTGCCGTTCAGACCGACATGGTCCTTCCCCCGATCCACCTGCTCGGCACCGAGGAGCAGAAAAAGCGCTACCTGGTGCCGGGGATCAAGGGTGAGAAAGTCGGCAGCCTCGGGATCACCGAGCCGGGCGCCGGCTCCGACGTCGCCGGCATTCGCACCACGGCGATCCGCGACGGCGACGAATACGTGATCAACGGCTCCAAGACCTTCATCACCAACGGCCCGCGCGCCGACTTCATCGTCCTCGTCGCCAAGACCGACCCGGAGGAGCGCCACGCCGGCATCACCCTCTTCGTCGTCGACCTGCGCGATGAGAACGGCGAGAAGGTGCCGGGCTTCAGCGTCTCTGCCGAGCTGGAGAAGATGGGCATGCACGCCTCCGACACCGGCGAACTGGCCTTCGAAGACGTCCGCGTCCCGGCCAGCGCAGTCCTCGGCGAGGAGGGCAAAGGCTTCTACCACATCGCCTGGGAGCTCCAGGGCGAGCGGCTGGTTGCTGCCGCCGGCTCTCACGCCGGTTCGGAACGGATGATCGAGAAGACGCTCGAGTACGCGAAGGAGCGTGAAGCCTTCGGCCGCCCGATCGGCAAGTTCCAGGCGATCCGCCACAAGTTCGCCGAGATGGCGACGAAGACCGAGGCGGCGAAGCAGTTCACCTACGCCACCGCCTGGCGCTTCGCCAACGGCGAGTACCCGGTGCGGGAGATCACGATGGCCAAGCTCTTCGCCTCCCGCGTCGGCTGCGAGGTCGCCGACGAGTGCATCCAGATCCTCGGCGGCTACGGCTACATGAAGGAGTACGAGATCGAGCGCGCCTACCGCGACGTTCGCCTCAACCGGATCGGTGCCGGCACCGACGAGGTGATGCTCGACGTGATCGGCCGCAGCTATGGGCTATGAGAAAACCGCCGCCCCTGCCTCCGCGGGCGGTGCGACCGTGAGCCACGTCGACCACATCCGCTCCTACTATGCGGCGCTCAACACGGGCGACGCCGACGCGGTCGCGGCGCACTTCACCGCCGACGCGGTCCACTACTACACGCGTCTGGGACCACACGAGGGGGCCGAGACGATCGGCCGTTACGCCGCCCTCGGCGTAGAGAGCATCGACGCCCAGTGGTACATCGAGAACGCGATCGAGCAGGGAGACCAGGTCGTCATCGAGTGGACGATGACCTGGCGGGCGCCCGAGAGCGGCGAGAAGCGACTCGACCGCGGCACCGAGTGGTTCCAGATCCGCGATGGCAAGATCACCGAGGTGCGCGCTTATCACCACGGCGGCAAGAAGAACCCGCAGGGCGACCTGCTCGGCTTCGACCACGACGGGCGTGGCTACACGATGCTCGAGGACTGGAAGGCGCCCGCTTCGAGGTAGCGGTGGACCTGCTGGATCACGACCGAGCCCTCGCCGACGGCTGAGGCGACGCGCTTGACCGCGCCGTGGCGGACGTCGCCGACGGCGAAGACGCCAGGCAGGCTGGTCGCGTACATGAGGCGCTCCGACGGACGAGCGCTGCGTTTGCCCCGTATAGCGGGGTCAATGCAGCTCTCGTCCACCTGTGCCCCCGTCAGCACGTAGCCCCACTCGTCGCGCTGGACCTCCGCCGGCAGCCATTCAGTGCCTGGACGGGCGCCGATCAGGACGAAGAGAGCATCGGCGTCGACGGTCGAGGTCGCGCCCGAGGCATCGCGCAGGGTGAGACTCTCCAGCCTGCCATCGCCCTCGCCGCTGGCGACCTCGGTCTCCAGCATCGTCTCGACGTTGGCCGCCGCGTCGATTCCCCCGCGCAGGTAGCTCGACATGCTGGCCGCCAGCGAGGGCCCGCGTACGACCAGCGTTACCCGCTCGGCCCAGCGGCAGAGGTGCATCGCCGCCTGGCCGGCCGAATTGCCGCCGCCGACGACGAAGACGCGCCGCCCGGCAAGCGCCTTTGCCTCGGCCGCCGAGGCGCCGTAGAAGACCCCGGCTCCCTCCAGCGCCGCCAGCGCCGGGTTCTGCAGTCGCCGGTAGGAAACACCCGAGGCGAGAACCACCGCCCCCGCCTCGAACTCCGCTCCGTCGGCAGTGCGCAGGGTGTGGCTGTGCTCGCCCGGGCGCAGCTCGACCACGTCGCGCATCAACAGGAAGGAGGTGCCGAAGACCCAGGCCTGCTGGTAGGCGCGCTGGGCCAGCTCGGTGCCGCTGACGCCGCGCGCGAAGCCAAGGTAGTTGCGGATCAGCGAGCTGGAACCCGCCTGACCGCCGATCGCTTCTCGCTCGACCACTAGCGCCCGCAACCCCTCCGAGGATGCGTAGACGGCGGCGGCAAGGCCGGCCGGGCCGGCGCCGATCACGGCGACGTCGAACTCATCGCCGGCGGTCAGCTCGGTGTTGACGCCAAACGCCTCGGCGATCTCGACGTTGGAGGGGTCAACGAGGAGCTGGCCGGGACGGATGCGGGCAACCGGGGCGGCGGCGTCCTCGCGACCAGCGTCCTCGAGCAGCGCCCTGCCGGGGGGCGAATCGGGCGTATAGCAGGCGTAGGGAATGCCGTTGCGGCTGAGCAGGTCGTGCAGTTCGTGGGTGCGGGGCGAGCCGGGCTCGGCGACCATCTCGATCTCGCCCTGCAGCGGCGACTCGGCTCGGGCCCACTCGAAGAGGAACTCGCCGACCGTACGGTGGAAGAGCTCGTCGGGCGAGCGCTGCGGCTTCAGCACGTAGTAGTCGATCTGGCCCAGCGCCATCGCCTCGAAGATCGCCTCAGCGGTTTCCGGGTGGCCCCAAGCGCCCCACTCGATCAACAGACCGCGCTTGGCGCTCGGGTGCAGGGACTTGGCACGGGCGAGCAACTCAGCGCCAGTCGTCTCCCCCTCTCCCAGCCACTGGTCCGCGAGGACGACGGCGACTGGCGCGCCTGCCTCACGAAAGGCCTCCAGCTGGCGCAGCGCCTCCCCGGCGGAGCGCTCGGCGCGCACCTCGTAGTCGCGCCCGTAGCGCCGCTCCAATTCCTCCGCGGTGCGGGAGAGGCAGCCGGCGTCCTCGTCGATTGCGAGCAGCACCGGCAGTCCCATGTGCCGATGGTAGCGACGGGTCGGTTACCGTCTCGGGCGTGACGGTGGTCAAGGACACGGGTGCGCGGGCGACGCTGCCGCCGTTTGGCGAGGAGCACGAGGAGCTGCGTGAGACCGTCAACCGCTTCGTCACCAAGGAGATCGCCCCCAATGTGGACGAGTGGGAGGCGGCGCGGGAATTTCCCCGCGATCTCTACAAGCGCTGCGCCGAGCTCGGCTTCCTCGGGCTGAAGTTCCCCGAGGAGTACGGCGGCCAGGGCGGCACCCATCTGCACGATGCGATCTGGGTCGAGGAGCTTGCCCGCTCGGGCGGCTCGGGCGGGGTCGCCGCCGGGCTCAACGCCCACACCTCGATCGCGATGCCGCCGATCTTCAACTTCGGCAGCGAGGAGCAGAAGCAGCGCTGGCTCGTGCCCGGGATCGCCGGCGAGAAGATCGGCGCCCTGGGGATCACCGAGCCCGGCGCCGGCTCCGACGTCGCCGGCATCTCCACCTTCGCCGAGCGGGTCGAGGGCGGCTACGTCGTCAACGGGTCCAAGACCTTCATCACCAACGGAGTCCGCGCCGACTTCCTCGTCTGCGCCTGCAAGACGACGAAAGAGGGCGGCCACGGCGGCATCTCCTTCCTCGTGCTCGAGCGCGAGATGCCGGGTTACGAGGTGGCGCAGAAGCTGGAGAAGATGGGCTGGCACTCATCCGACACGGGAGAGCTGGCCTTCACCGACGTCGAGGTGCCGGAGGAGAACCTGCTCGGCGAGGAAAACGAGGGCTTCAAGCTGATCATGGCCAACTTCGCCTGGGAGCGACTGCTGATGGCAATCGGCGCGGTCGGCGCGATGCAGCGCCTGATCGAGAGGTCCGTCGAATACGCCCTCGACCGCGAAGCCTTCGGCCGCCCGATTGGCAAATTTCAGGCGATCCGCCACAAGGTGGCGGAGATGGCGACCAAGGCCGAGGCCTCGCGCGCCCTCACCTACAACGCCCTGCGCCTCTTCCACGAGGGCCACGACTGCATCAAAGACGTGACCATGGCCAAGCTAGTTACCCAGCGAGCCGTCCTGGAGATCGCCGACGACTCCCTCCAGATCCACGGCGGCTACGGCTACATGCGCGAGTACGGCATAGAGCGAGCCGTCCGCGACGCCCGCCTAGGCCCAATAGGCGGCGGCACCGACGAGGTGATGAAGGAGATCCTCGGCAAGCTGATGGGGTTGTAGGGATTAGCGGGGGTTTCCTGTGGTTCTTTCGGCTCGCCTGAGCCGGGCGGACACAATCCGGACACATCGCGCCGCCTGGGCGATCTGATCCTCGGCAGAGATACGCTCCGCGATGTCGAACTCATCGAAGACGTGCGCGTAGACATCGAGCGTCATCGTCGGCGAGTGCCCGGCTTGGCGAGCAACCTCGACCACGCTGCGTCCTTCGTGGATCAGCAGAGAGACGAAGCTGTGGCGCAGGTCATAGGGACGCGCGCCCTCGAGGCCGATCGTCCCACACGCGGGCACCCAAGCGTCCCGATGCCAGGTCTGCCAGGCCGGGTCGTTCCAGACACCGCCTGAGCCATTCGGAAACAGCAACGCTTCCTCGTCGGGCCGATCAAGCGAGCGTCGCCAATCGGCGAGATCGTCTGCCAGCAGAGCCAGGAGGCGAACCGTCCGCGACTGCCCGGTCTTGGTCGTCTTGACACCACCCTGACCGTCCGCCGCCTTCTCGACCAACAGCGTCCGCTCGCGCACGTCGCCCCAGCGCAGCGCAAGCGCCTCCTGTGGCCGCAGTCCGGCGTAGGCGAGCAATCCGATCAGCGCCGCATCCCGGACGCCGTGCTTGCGCCTCTTGGCGACAACGGTGCGCAGCTGCTCCACGGTGAGCGGCGACAACGGTCGCACCTCTCGCAGCCGGCGGACCTTCGGCTTCTGCACCGCCTTGACGGGGTTGTGGCCGATCCGCCGCCACTCGACCGCTCGACGGAGAACGCTTTGGAGGAGCACCAGTGCTCGGTGCACCGTCGGCAGCCCGACTTCATCGGCTTCCAGTTCGGCCCGGAAACGCTCGACCACTTCCGGCGAGATGGCGCTGAGGCGCATCGAGCCAAGCCGTGGCAGGACGTGCCGATCCCAAAGACCCGCATAGCCGCGGAGAGTGCGCGCCGCCAGGTTAGGAACTGCGTAGAGCTTCCACCACTCCTGCGCGAAGTCGGCAAGCGTCTGCCGGCCGCCGCTGAGCAGGTCCAAGTCGCCGGTCCGCTTCCGCCTCACGACCTCGGCATCGAAAGCGTCCGCGTCCCGCTTCCGGCCGACCACTTTCGACCGCGCCCGCCCCTGCTCGTCGCGCCAGCGCACCCGCCAGACAGCGCCACCCTTCCGTTCGACTCGTTCGACACTCATCGGCCTCGCCTAGCCTTCCGCGCCCTCATCGAGCAGGACGCGCAAGCCGTCCTCCGCCCCGTCGATGCGCCGCCGAACTCGCCGGGATGGTGGCGGACTCCCCCCGCGCATCTCCCCCGCGATCCAACGCTCCAACTCGGCCGGATGGATGCGGAGCCGGTGACAGAGCCGAGCCGCCCGCAACTCGCCCCGCGCAATCGCTCGGTAGACCGCGCGCCGCGACAACCCGCAAACGCGGGCAACGTCCTCCGGCGACAGCAGCCGCTCGATCTCGATGTGATCCTCGTCGCGCATTTCCTCTGCACCCCACCTGTCGGGAAAAAGGGCCAAATGCATCGGTCCTAATCCCAATTCGTCCGACCCGCCGCGACCGAGGGGCGGCGACAAGAGCGGCCGCCGCACGGCGGAAGCCGTGCCAAAATCGGCCGCACGCCGCCCGCCGGAAAAGCGCCGCTCCAGGCACGAACCCGGCAGGGTTCCCAGTGTGTCGTGCTGTCGGGCTTTGAGTTCTGGAGGGATCTCAGGAGCCCACCCAGCACGTCTTTCTGGGCGTCTGCCCTTGGTCTTTGGCTCGATGCTTTTGGCTTAGGTCTGGATTGATGGCCTGGCTGGCTTTCTTGCCTTGATGATTGGCTGGCCTGCTGGTTCACGGCGTTTTCTCAGGAGGAGGCGAGAGCGTGAACGCCCCAGCCTGCGTGCTGCCGGGGGTCCAGGTGATGCCATCAAGCAGAGGACACTCGACCGGAACGTCCACGGCAGCGGCGATCTTGACCAACGTGTCGATGCGGGGCGTACGAGCACCGGTCTCAAGCAGGCCGATCTCCGTCCGGTGGAGCGAGGCGAGCCAGCCAACCTCTTCCTGGCTGAGGCCAGCGCGGCGGCGAGCTCTGCGGAGATTCGCGGCGAACTGGCGTGCAACGTCGGCGGGCATCAGTCCACCTCCAGCCGCGAGAAGTAGAGCGCCGCGCGAGTCGGTAGGACAAACCGACCTTGGCAATAGAGCAGCCCTGCTGCTACGAGTTCGCGGATGGCACGCTCGACTGCGTCGTCGCAGTCGAAGCCGGGATCGGCGTTCAGAGCCAGCGACACCTCGGGGATCGTCAGCTGGGATGGATGCTCTTCGAGCAGGAATGCCAGCACGACTCGCTCGGCCTTCGTGTCCTCGGCATCGGGTCGACGGAGATCACGCTCGGCGCAATCCGTAGGGTTGGGATCAGCCATGAGGAGGTCACTCTCCTTGTGGTCAGGCGGCCCGTTGCGTTACCGCGCGGCGGGTCGCCGCTTCTTGAGGCCGGCACGTCGATACCGTTCCCGCTGCGACTGGCCTGGTGAGAGCTATGCCAGTCGCCACGGGGCCGGTGTTAGCGCACGCGGCCCCACTTATGTCCCGCAGAGCCTAGCAAAGCCTGCGTACATGTTTGTAGAATGATGTACGCAGCGGGCTTTGGCGCTGGCGCTTCTGAGAACGTGCAGCTGATGCGGCGTTCAGAGCGACCTCAACCCGCCCTAGGCGAGGCCGTCCGCCAGCTCCGCGAGAAGCGCGGCATGACTCAGGAAGCCGTCGCCCGCGACGCCGGCATCACGACCGCCACCCTCTCCCTGATCGAGCGCGGCCAGGCCAACCCGACCTGGGACACCCTCAAGAAGATCACTGCCGCGCTCAACGTTTCGATGGGCGAGATGGGAAGGCTCGCAGACAAGTTGGAAGAATGAACAAATGCGCCTAGGTGCAGTAGAAGACGACTCCATCGATATAGAGCCACTTCGGATCTGGAAGGCCACTTCCGCCGAGCGTCCCGTCTGGCCTGCGATAGCAGTGGACCTTGGCAACCATCGTCCCATTGAGGTTGTAATAGGCACGGATCTCGCTGGAAGTTTCAGCTGGCTCGCCAGGACGAAGGAGGAGCCGAGAGCGCAGGACCTTTTCCTCGAGCTTGCCGTCTGCCAACATCTCTATATAGGCTCCGTCGCTAAAGAGCCGACGGAGCTCTGCCGATGAGACCTTTCGACTAGGAGTCGCCATGGCCAACCAGCTAGATATCGAGCTACGCACCTGGGTACAGCGCTTCGTGGACGGCGAGCTCTCTATGGCGGAACTCTCGGAATGGTTCGCGTCGGCGACCTGGGGCATCGATGATTCTGAATTGGTTAACGACGTATCCCTCCTGCTCGCCGAGCATTCGAGCGGCGACCTCGATGAAGCCGGCGTCCGAGGGGCACTGACGGGGCTGGTTGGCAAGGCCGTGGCCGAGGGATCGCTCCTCAAACTCAATCGTGCTACTTCCGGAAGCGCCGGTTATGCGTTTGCTCATCTTGAGGGTCATCTCCACGCTCCAGCCAAGAACATTCTTGGTGTAAGCAGCCCCACTCCTGCCTAACCGATCGCGATCGACCCGGGCGGCTGGGCTGGGCGAGTAGAGAAGGGCAGTCGCCACTCGTTGCTGGTTTCTCCGTCCACCGCGAGGCGCCATTCGAAGCGCTGATCGGGGGGCAAGGGCAACGGAGGCACATTCACCGCCATTGGGATGTCGATTGGGGTGCCCCGCTTCAGTCCAGGCGGTCGCCCAGTCTCGAAGCCCCCATCCAAGGCAACCGGATTTCCCTCGGGGTCGTTGACTGGGTTTCCATCGCTGTCAAGCAACTCCAGGCGAAAGCGATGTTCATCGTTCGCGGTATCCCACGGCACTTGAAAATAGAGCGCCACAGCAGAGGGCACCGGCCCCGGACCGGTCATGGACCAACCTCCGCCCAGGATGTAAAGCTTGCCGCCAACCGCTTGAGCGGCATCAGCCAGCAGCATCGTTACCTGCATCCCCCGCTCGGAGCTACTGATTTCAGGGGCCTCCATTGACCGCTCCTTCTCGTTAGGCCGCTATCCCAACGACAGCAGCGTGAAGGAGCAGCATGATGCCGCGTGCGGACGCCAAAGAGGGAACGCAAAGACAAATCCCCCAGTTTTGCGGCAGTTGGATACTTACGGATGGATCGGACGGAAAAGAAAATCTCCGCAAACTGCGGTCCCAAAAAGCCCAAAGAGCGGGATTTTGCTGGCACTCCCTGAAATTTCTCGCCCAGTTTTGCAACTACGCCTTGTCCGGATGCACCGCGTGCGTCTTGGACGGACACAATCCGGACACATCAGCCAACCCGCCGGGGATCACGACCGATCATTGCCCTCACCCTCGAACAAGCTCATTTGCGGGGAATCCTTGCCCTCCGGTGATCCCGCGTGCCCTGCCGTGCCATGCTCGGAACTCATGAAGGAGATCCTCGGCAAATTGATGGGTTGTAGGCGCACACCAGTGCCGCAGGCTCGCCCCTCAGTCGAGGAGGGGGTGGACGAGGTTGTGTTCAGCGCAGATGCGGGGGAGGCTCTCCATGTCGAACTCGATTGCGTAGCGCTTGCCTAGGGCGACTGGGTCGAAGGTGCCGTTCTTCGTCGTTTCGTCGAACTCGCGGAAGAAGTGCTCGAAGCCGGCCGGGGAGATGATCTCGAGGATGCGGCAGGGGGTGTCGCCGGCGTTCCAGAAGGTGTGCCACTGGTCGCGTGGCTTGAAGGCCAGATCGCCCACCTCGGCGTAGATCACCTCGTCGCCGAGCAGGGCGCCCATCCGGCCCTCAAGCACGAAGCTGTACTCATCGACGCCGTCGTGGCGGTGGCGGGGGGCGCAGAGGGAGCGGGGCGGCACCGGGTGTTCGACCAGGGAGAAGCCGCCGCCGGATTCCTCACCAAAGACGAGGAAGCGCGCATCGCAGCCGCCGAGCTGGGCGACCAGGCCGTCGCTGGGCCCAACCTTGCGCGGACCCTGGGAGGCGTCGAAGCGCTGGAGCGTCTCGGTGATCTGAGCTGCTGACATCGGGTTACCTCCATTTCGCTAAACAGTGATGTGCGATGAAGCTAGCATTCCGCCCCGTGCCATGTCAAACTTCATCGAACAGGTATGTCTCGCGAAAATAATTCAGCGCCAAAACGCAAGTACCGCAAGCGGCGCCGGGCCGAGCTGGAGGACGAAACGCGGCGGCGCATCACCGAAGCTGCGGTCGAGCTGCACGGGTCAGTCGGGCCAGCGCGAACGACGATCAGCGCCGTCGCCGAGTGCGCCGGGGTGCAGCGCGCCACCCTGTACCGACACTTTCCCGACGAAGAGGCTCTCTTCGACGCCTGCTCCTCGCACTGGGCGGCGGAGCATCCGCTGCCCGACCCGGCGGAGTGGGCAGCTGTCACCAACCCCGAAGAGCGCCTGAAGATTGCGCTGAGTGAGCTCTATGCCTGGTACGAGAACGGCCAGGAGATGCTGGAGAGGACCACCCGAGACGCTGCCCTGGTGCCCGCGATGCGGTCTGCCGTGGAACGCATCGGCGGCTGGTTCGCCGAGGCTTTCGCCGCGATCGTCCGTGGTCGTCCCGAGCGCGGCGCGCGGCGACGCAGAGTCGAAGCGGCGATCGGCCACGCGGTTTCCTTCGCCACCTGGCGCTCCCTGGTGCTCGATCAGGGCCTTTCCGACTCCGAAGCGGTCGAGCTGATGCTCGGGCTGGTCAAGCTTGCAGCCAGAAGGCGAGGGGCCGAAGCGGCGCCGCGCTAGTTTTCGCCAGGACCGATCCCACGGCGAAGGAGACACCGATGCTTTCCTGGCTGGCAAAGAAGATGATCGCCCGCAACATGGCCAAGGCGAGCGCCGGCGAGATCGGCCCGACGCTGAAAATGGATGCCGAGGACGTCAGGTTCCGCTTTCCGGGGGACAGCTCGTGGGGAGGCGAGTTCAACGGCAAGACCGAGCTGGAACCGTGGCTGCAGCGGTTTGCCGATGCCGGCCTGCAGATCTCTCCCGACGAGGTCGTCCTCAAGGGCTTTCCCTGGAAGCAGACGATCTGCATCCGCGGCACTGACCACCTCAACTCCCCGGCGGGGGAGCGCGTCTATGAGAACCGCTACGTGATCTGGGGACGGATCTCCTGGGGCCTGCTGCGCGAGTACGAGGTCTACGAGGACACGCAGAAATCGAAGGCGCTCGACCGCTACCTGGCTTCGACCGGCGATCCGCTGAGTAAGCAGGCTGTCGGCGCGGACTCCTGAGCTAGCTGGATGCAAATGCCCCACCGCGACGCCCATCTCAACCTGATCGAGAGCTCGCGGAGACTCTTCGAGCTCGACCCCGGCGTCGATATCGAGAGCGGCGACGGCTGGCTCTTCGGCGCCGGGCGCTCGACGCACCCGGTGATCTCCAACGCCGCCTTCCGCGCCGACGACAAGCTCGATCCGGGCGAGTTCCTCGAGCGAGCAAGGGCCTGGTTCGCCCCCCGTGAGCGCGGCTTCGCCGTCTGGGCGCGGGCCGGAGCGGAGGAGGATCGCGACCTGATCGAGGCGGCCGAGCGGGGCGGCTTGCAGAACGTTTACGAAATGCCGGAGATGGTGCGCGAGGGCGAGGCGATCGCGGCAGAGCTTCCCGCCGGGATCGAGCTGCACCGGGTTAGCTCTCCGGAGGAGGCCTCCCAGTACTGGCGGGTTGCCACCGAGTCCTACGCCAACATCGGCTTCCCGCCCGAGATCTTCGCCTTCTACGAGAACAACGAGTACCTCTGGGCCGACGGGGCCGCCGCCTTTCTCGCCCGCCTCAACGGCCGCCCTGCCGGGATCTCGATGACGATAGTCAGCCACGGGGTCGCCGGCATCTACTGGGTCGGCGCCACCGAAGAGGCCCGGGGACGGGGGCTCGGGCGCGCGATGACCGCGGCCGCGGTGAACGCCGGCCTCGAGCTGGGCGCCGCCTCGGCCTCGTTACAGGCATCGTCGATGGGTGAGAGCCTCTACCGACGGATGGGCTTCGAGACGGTCTTCGACTACCGCCTCTACCTGTGCCGGCCACCGGAGGCAAGCCGGTGAAGCAGCGCATCGTCGCTCTCTGGGACGGTGGCCTCAGGCTCGGGTCGGGTGACTGACGATCCCCATACGATCCCGGCGTGATCTACCTGCTGCGACATGGCGAGGCCGAGCGGGGCGATGGTGACGACGCAGCACGGCGGCTGACCGCCAAGGGCGAGCGGCAATCGGTGGCGGCCGGCAAGGCGCTGGCGAGGCTGGGGGCGACGATCGACACCTGCCTGACCAGCCCAAAGGTACGCGCGGCCGCTACGGCAAGGCTCGCCTGCGGCGAACTCGGAGTCGAGCCTGAGGATGTCGCAGAGCTGGCCGGGGGCGAATTCGATTCCGGCGCGCTCGCCGCGGGACGCGGCGAGACGATGCTGGTCGGTCACGAGCCCCACTTCTCGGACGAGATCGTGCGGCTCACCGGTGCAAAGGCGAAGCTGCGCAAGGGTGGCCTCGCGATCGTCGATGGCGGCACGCTGATGGCCCTCTTGCGACCGGCTGACTTAGCGGCGATCGCTGCCTGCAGCGACTGAGAGAGGCGGGCCTCCGGGTAGCGGCGTAGTGCCCCGGCTGCTCATGGGAGGTCAAACAGCCGGGGCACATCTTTTCTGCGATCGCTTCTTCGCGACGCGGCGTATTGTCTATCAGACATTTACGCGCAACTAAAGTAACGGCTGTTGAGATCGCGGCAAATGTCACTAACACAGTGACACAACGCCACACGTGTAAATCAGGAACGGATTACTCGGCCGTTTGTCAGGCCAAACGGGGGCCGACTGGCCGGTCAACCAGGACCGCCCGGTTGCATGTAGCCTCCCCGCGGACTTCACGACCTAAGGAGAACGCGAATCGATGGGACTTCTTGATGGGAAAGCGGCGATCGTCACCGGCTCGGCCCGGGGAATCGGCCGTGCCACCGCGGAGCTGTTCGTCAGCGAGGGCGCCAAGGTGCTGATCAACGACCTCGACGCCGATGTCGCCGAGCAGGCCAGCGGCGAGATCGACGGTGAGACCGCGGTCTTCGCCGGTGACTTGACCAAGCCCGACGCAGCCGACCAGCTCGTCGCCGCCGGCGTCGACGCCTTCGGCGCGATCGACATCGTCGTCAACAACGCCGGCTACACCTGGGACGGCGTCGCCCACCGCATGACCGACGAGCAATTCCAGGCGATGCTCGACATCCACACCGTGGTCCCCTTCCGCGTCGCCCGCGCCATGGCTCCGCACTGGCGCGAGGCCGCCAAGGCGGAGAAGGGCGAAGACAAAGAGGTTTTCCGCAAGCTGATCAACATCTCCTCGACCTCGGGCACGATGGGCAACGCCGGCCAGATCAACTACTCGGCTGCCAAGATGGCCGTCGTCGGCATGACCAAAACCCTGGCCAAGGAGTGGGGCCAGTTCAAGATCAACGTCAACGCCGTCGCTTTCGGCTTCGTCGAAACCAGGCTGACCGCCGCCAAAGAGGAGGGCGGAGAGATGACCGCCCCCAGCGGCGAGAAGATCGAGCTCGGCATCCCGGAGCAGATGCGGGCGATGGCCTCGGCGATCATCCCGCTTGGCCGCCCGGCGACGCCGGCCGAGGCCTCGGGCCCGGTCCTCTTCCTCGCTTCGCCTCTGGCGAACTACGTGCACGGCCAGGTGCTGAACGTCACCGGCGGCATGTTCGGGGGGATGTACACCTGAGCTCCACGGCGGCAGAGGGCAGGTCGCGGGTCCGCTACCTCGACTTGGCGGACCGGATCTGGCCTGTCCTCCACCGCTTCATGGGCGTCCACACGTTCCTCTACAAGGCCTCCGGCGGCCGTCTCGGACAAGACATCCCGGGCGTGCCGGGGAAGATGCTGCTGCTCGACCACGTCGGCGCCAAGAGCGGCACCAAGCGCACCTCTCCCCTGCTCTACTTCCCCGACGGCGACGACGTGGTGATCGTCGCCTCCAAAGGGGGGTTCCCCAAGCACCCGGCCTGGTACCACAACCTGATCGCCAACCCAGACACGACGGTGCAGGTTGGCGGCGAGCAGCGGCCAGTCCACGCCCGCGTCGCCAACGCGGGGGAGCGCGAGCGCCTCTGGCCGCTGGTGGTAAAGCAGTATTGCGGCTACGCCGACTACCAGGCGCGCAGCAAAGGGCGCGAAATCCCCCTGGTCATCCTCGAACCGCGCAGCTAGCGCGGCGCGCTCAATCCTTCGGCCGCCGCTCCTCGGCGATTGGCTCGCCGCCCTCGGTGATCGCTTCGGGTGGCCAGGGCCCGGCCCAGTTGTCGCGGGCGCCGTCGATCGTGATCGTCGTGCCCGAGAAGAAGTCACCCGCCGGCGAGGCCAGGTAGGCGACAAGCCAGGCCATCTCCTCAGCGCGACCGGCGCGGCCGATCGGGATCGAGCGCTCGAGGTTGTCGACGACCACCTGGGGATACTTGGTCAGCAGCGTCTCGGTGGCGAACTGGCCAGCGGCGAGGGCGCAGGTCTTGATCCCGAAGCGGGCCCACTCCACGGCCAGCGTCCGCATCATGTTCTCGACCGCCGCCCGGGCGGCGCCGGAGTGAACCATGCCCGGCATGCCGTTGTGGGGGGAGAGGGTGACGCTGAGCACCTTGCCGCCGCCCTGCGGGATGAACGCCTTCGTCGCCGCCGCATGGGTCATCAGCCAGGTCCCCTGCACATTCAGCTCGATCACCGTGCGGAAGCCTTTCGGGCTGATCGACTCGGCCGGAGCGAGGAACTGGCCGCCGGCGTTGTTGACGAGGACGTCGAGGCGGGCGTGCCGCTCGAGCAGGCCGTCGAAGAACCGCTCGACCGCCTCCTCGTCGCGGATGTCAAGCGTCTCGTGCTCGAAGGAGCCGGCGAAGCCATCCGCCATCACGCCGGTCTCGGCCAGCGGCTCCTCGCGGCGCCCGCAGCCGATTACCACTGCTCCCAGGCGGGCCAGCTCGAGTGCCGTCTCCCGCCCCAGGCCGCTGCCCGCCCCGGAGACCAGGCAGACCTGGCCGTCGAGCAGGCCCTCCCTGAAGATGCGCGAATCGGGGCTCTCAGACATCGAGGGGAGCCTATAGCCGACCTGAAGCCGGGTAATGTCATCCGGCGATGAAGGTGCACGTGGAGGCGAAACCGCTGCACGAGCCGCTTGCCGGAGGGACGCCGGGTGCCTCGGTCGCCGTCGAACCGCTGATCGCCGGCTCGGTGACCTGGCCGCGGACGATGATGGAGCGGCCCGGTGGGCGCCTGGAGACGTTGAAGCTGCTGCGCGCCCTGCTCAGCGGCGAGCCGGCGATGACCGTGCCCTGCCCCGCCTACCTGATCCGCCACCCCAGCGCCGGCGCGATCCTCGTCGACACCGGCCTGCACCCCTCGGTCGCCACCGACGGGCAGGAGAACTTCGGCCGGCTCGCCGCCCGCTTCGGCAATCCGGCGCTCGAGCCGGGGTCCGACGTCCCAGCGCAGCTGCGCTCCCGTGGCCTCGACCCCGGCGAGATTCCAGTCGTAGTGATAACCCACATGCACCTCGACCACACCTCGGCGATCTCCGAGTTCCCCAACTCGACCTTCGTCGTCAGCGAGGGCGAGTGGGAGGCGGCGACGGTCGGGCCAAAACCGTTGCTGAACGGCTACCGGCGCGTCCACTTCGACTACGCCTTCGACTACCGCACGGTCGACTTCGACCGCGGCGGGATCGACTCCTACGCGAGCTTCGGCCGCTGCTTCGACCTCTTCGGCGACGGCTCGATCCGGCTCGCCTACACGCCCGGCCACAGCGCCGGCCACATGTCGGTGATCGCCCACCTAGCCGAGCGCGACTTCGTGATCGGCGGCGACGCCGTCTATACCGAGGGTCAAATCGACGGCTCAGCGCCGCTCGCGCCGCGCCCCTTCGACGCCCACAACTACCGCCGCTCGATCCAGGAGCTGAAGCTGTTCAAGCGCGAGTACCCGAACGCGATCGTCACGCCTGGACACGATCCGAGCTTTTTCGAGAAGCTCGGCGACCGTTACGAGTAGCGAGTCCCTCGTACAGTTCGCGCGTCCGGCCGAAGATCTCAGCCGCAGCCTCGAGCTGGCGCTCGCGGCTCGGCGAATCGTCTCGCGGAAAGGAGACCGCCTCTCCGAATTGGACGGTGACCTTCGGGAAGCGCAGCCGCTTCCAGCGCCGCACGCTGGCAGAGCCGTAGATCGCGACTGGGACCACGGGGGCGCCCGATTCGAGCGCGATTCGGCCGATCCCTGGCTTCGGCTCCCCCAGCTCGCTGCTGCGCGAGCGGCCGCCCTCGGCGTAGACGAGCAGCATGCCCTCCTGATCGAGGATCGTAAAAGCGGTCTTAAAGGCCTCCTCGTCGTGATGCCCGCGGCGGACCGGGAAAACGCCGCCGTGCTTGTAAATGTAGGTGAGCACGGGCGGGCCGAACATCTGTGATTTAGCCATAAAGCGGATCTGGCGGCGCAGGTAGAGGCCGACGAAGAAGTGGTCCATCTGGCTGAAGTGGTTCGGCGCGAGGATCAGCGGGCCGCCCTTTGGCACATTCTTGACGCCGATCGCCCGCACCCGGTAGATCAGCAGAGTCGGCAGGCTGATCAGGACGCGGACGAGCGGGTAGGTCCAACCCACTCCCTTGCGCGCCGCCCGGTGGAACTGGTCGAAGTAAGAGGCGGGACGATCGTCCTTGTAGACCTGTGGCTTGATGTCGGGCATGGCGGGGGGCACCGGCGAGGCCGGCCGTCGCTGTGCCTACCCCCTGTCTGAGGAGCGGTTACGCGCCGGTGGCGAGGATCGATGCGATCAGGCCGATCAGGGCAGCGATAGCGGCTCCGCAGAAGAGGACCAGCGTGAATTGCATCGTCGCGAGCCGGTCGTCGATCCGTTCGAAACGGTTCTCGATGCGCTCGAAGCGATCCTCGATCCGCTCAAGCCGATGGTCCATCCGGTCGAGCCGCTTGTCCATGCCGTCGAGCCGCTGGTCGATTCCGTCAAGCCGCTGGTCGACCACAGCGAATCGCTGATCGACCCGGGCGAACCGCTTGTCGACCGCATCGAACCGCTTGTCGACGCTGCGGAAGCCCTCCTCCACCTTGCGGTTGAGGTCGTCCAGCCGGTCGTCGGTCCACGCTTCTCTCATCGCCTCCATAGCTTGGCACGCTCGCAGACAGAATGTCGCGAGTGGTGCGTCGGTTGCAAAATCTCTGCAACGCCAGTGGGGCGATTCGTGCGAAGTCTCTGAATCTAGGCAGCCCAGCCGCGCGAACGCTGCAGCGCGCGGTGCCAATCGGCGAGCAGGGCCTCGCGCTCGCCCGCTCTCATCCGCGGCTCATAGCGAGCCGCCTCGCGCCACATCTCGTCGACCTGCTGGCCGCTCCAGCGGCCCGTGGCGATCCCAGCCAGATAGGCGGCGCCAAGCGCCGTCGTCTCGGCAATCTCCGGAATCACCACCGGCGCACCGAGCACATCGGCCTGGAACTGCATCAGCCAGCGGTTGACGACTGCGCCGCCGTCGGCTTTCAACTCGCTCAGCCGCTCGCCGCAGGCCGCCTCCTCAGCGCGCACGGCGTCGACGGTCTGGTAGGCGATCGCCTCCAGCGCCGCCCGTGCCAGGTGAGCGCGACCGCTGCCCCTGGTGAGGCCGACGATCGTGCCCCGGGCGTAGGGGTCCCAGTGCGGCGAGCCGAGCCCGGTCAGCGCCGGGACGAAGTAGACGCCGTCGTTGCCGTCGAGCGAGGCGGCCAGCGCCTCGCTCTCTCCCGCCTCGTCGATTACGCCCAAGCCGTCGCGCAACCACTGCACGGCAGCGCCGGTGACGAAGATCGAGGCCTCGAGCGCGTAAGCCACCGCCTCTCCCGGCGCGCAGGCAACCGTCGTCAGCAGGCCCTCACTGGACTCGGGCGCCTCGTCGCCGCTGTTGAGCAGGACGAAGCTGCCGGTGCCATAGGTGTTCTTGGCGGCGCCGCGATGGCGGCAGGCCTGGCCGAAGAGCGCCGCCTGCTGATCGCCGGCGATCCCAGCCACCGGGACCTCGCCGCCGAACTCCGACGTGGTGCCGTAGAGGTGCGCCGAGGGCAATGGCTCGGGCAGACGCTCGGGGTCGACGCCGAGCATCGCGCAGAGCTCGCCGTCCCAGGCGAGCCTTCGTATGTCGAAGAGCATCGTCCGCGAGGCGTTCGTGTAGTCGGTCGCGTGGCGGCCGGTGAGCTTGAAGAGCAGCCAGGAGTCGATCGTGCCGAAGACCGCGTCCGCGGGCAGGTCAGCATTGCGCAGCAGCCACTCGATCTTGGTGGCGGAGAAGTAGGGGTCGAGGACGAGCCCGGTCCGCTCACGCACCAGCCCTTCCCGGCCCTCTTCGCGCAGCTCCTCGCACCGATCCGCGGTGCGGCGGTCCTGCCAGACCAGCGCCCGGTGGGCCGGCTCCCCGCTCGCCGGGTCCCACGCGACTACCGTCTCCCGCTGGTTCGTGATCCCGATCCCGTCCAGCTCCGCCCCCTTGATGCCGGCGTCTGTGATGGCCTGAATCGCGACCCGCCGGGTCACCTCCCAGATCTCGGTCGCATCGTGCTCGACCCAACCCGGTCGTGGGAAGTGCTGCTCGAACTCCAAGTAAGCCCGCCCGGCGATCCGCCCCCCGGCATCGAAGACGAGGCAAGTCGTTCCGGTGGTGCCCTGGTCGATCGCGAGAATCAATTCGCCCTCTCCCCTCGGCGGGAAAGGTAGACGCGGCCGAAGTCGGCCAGCTGGCGGGCACGGTGGACGAAGCCGGCGAAGGTGCGGCCGGTGGCGCGGTGGGAGAGGTCGAGTTCGTACTCGCGTAGGCGGTAGCCGGCGTGGACCGCGTCGATCGTCATCCCCACCTCCATCCCGTAGCCCTTGGCGAAGGGGAGCGTCGCGCGCAGGGTCTCGGCGCTCAGCGCTCGCTGGCCGGAGATCGGCGCGCTCGTCTCGAGCCCGCAGCGGCGGCGGATCGCCCAGCGGGCAAAGCCGAGCGCCACCCCGAAGCCGCCGCCGAGGCGGCGGCTGAAGGCGGCGACGGCAAGGTCGCACTCGCCGCGCTTGACGGAACCGACCAGGGGCGCCAGCTCAGCCGCGCTGGCACCGAGATCACCATCGCAGAGCAGCACCAGCTCCGGCGCGGGCTCGGCGCTCAGCGCCGCCTCCGCCGCAGCGGTGACGTTGCCTCCCTTGCCGTGCGGCCGACCGCGGCTGACCACCTGCGCGCCCGCCATCATCGCCCGCTCCGCCGTACCGTCGGTCGAGGCGTCGTCGGCAACCCAGAGAGCCGCACCGGGCAGCGACTCGCGCAACGCCGCCAGCGTCTCCGCGATCCGGTCAGCCTCGTTGTGGGCGGCGACGATGACGGCCAAAGGGTCGGGCACGGCGGATATTGTCCCGGCCCATGGCGGACATCGAGGCGCACATAACCGGCAACGTGTGGAAAGTCGAGGTCGCGATCGGCGACGAGGTCTCCGACGGAGACACGGTCGTCATCCTCGAGTCGATGAAGATGGAGATCCCGGTCGAGGCCGAGGACGACGGGACCGTAAAGGAGATCCGTTGCGAGGAGGGCCAGTCGGTCAGCGAAGGCGACGTCCTCGTCGTGCTCGAGTGAACGAGCGGCTCGCCGGCGGCAAGCTCCTCCTCGACTCACCGGCCGAGGCGGTCGTCCGCATCCGCATCTCCAACCCCGAGCGCCGCAACGCGCTCGACCACGAGATCCTCGACACCCTGGCCGAGACGCTGCCCCGGCTCGACAATGGGATCGAGACCCGCTGCGTGATGATCACCGGCGCCCCGCCCGCCTTCTCCGCCGGCTACGACCTCGCCTCGATCCCGGGCGAGACCTTCGAACGCGACGCCGAGGCCCTGGTCGCCCATCCCTTCCACGACGCAATGGAGGCGCTCGCCGCCCACCCCTGGCCGACCGTCGCCGCGATCAACGGCCACTGCCTCGGCGGCGGCCTCGAGCTGGCCGTCACTTGCGACCTACGCATCTGCGCCGCCGGCGCCAAGCTCGGCATGCCGCCGGCCAAACTCGGGCTCGTCTACGGTCACACCGGCCTGCGCAAGTTCCTCGACACCGTCGGCCTGGCGCGGACCAAGGACCTCTTCCTCACCGGCCGCAACTACACCGCCGAGCGGGCCGAGCGGATCGGCCTCGTCCACGAGGTGGTCGACGACGACGCCTTCGAGGCGGCGTCGGTTGCACTGGCCGAGGGAATTGCCGCCAACGCGCCGCTCTCGATGCGGGGCAACAAGCGCGCAATTGAAGTGCTCAACTCAAATCCCGTTCTCAGCGAGCAGCAGGAGGCGGGCCTGATCGCCCTGCGCGAATCGTGCTTCTCTTCCGAGGATCTGCGCGAGGGCGTCGAAGCCTTTGCCGAGAAGCGCAAGCCGCACTGGAAGGGGCAGTGAGCTGAGCGCCAAGGGTGCCAAGGCACGCGCCGCGCTTGCCGCCGCCGACCCGGCGATGGCGACGCTGATCGAGCGGGTCGGCGAGCTCGACATCGAGACGCGGCTGCGGCGACGCAGCGAGGGGCGGCCCGCCGATGCCTACGGCGCACTCTTGCGGGCGATCGTTGGCCAGCAGCTCTCGACCAAAGCGGCGCGGACGATCTACGGACGGGTTCGCGACCTCTTCGGTGGCACCACCCCATCGCCCGAGCAGCTGCTCGAAGCGAGCGAGGAGGACCTGCGCGGTTGTGGCCTCTCCGGCCGTAAGGTCGAGTACGTCCGCGACCTCGCGGCGCACGTGCTCGGTGGCGAGCTGGAGCTGGAGCGCCTCGGCGAGCTCTCCGACGAGAAGGTGATCGAGGAGATCGTCGCCGTGCGCGGCCTCGGCCAGTGGACCGCGGAGATGTTCTTGATCTTCCACCTCGAGCGGCCCGACGTCCTCTCCGGCGGCGATCTCGGCATCCGCAAGGCCGTGCAGACCGAGTACGGGTTGGCGGAGATGCCGGCGCCGCAGCAAGTGCTGGAGATCGGCGAGGCCTGGCGGCCGCATCGCAGCCTCGCCTCCCTGTACCTGTGGGAGTCGCTCGCAAGCGTTCCTGCGGAGTAAGGGGCAACCGTCGGAGCGCCGAAAAGGAAGGCATGAGGTTTCGCTTCTGGCTTGGATATGTGGTTGTCGCGGCGATCGCGATCGGCTCGATAGCAGTCGCTCTGCTCGTGCACTCGCGTGAACGGGACAACTTCGAGCAACTGCAGCGCAGCGAGGCGGTCCGCTCGGCACGCCAGGCGGAAGCGGTGGCCGCGCTCTCGGTTGGCCAGCTGGCCAGCGCCGCCGCCTTCTACCAATCAGAGGGAACGTTCACCCGCCATGAGTTCGACGTCATGGCCGACTCGTTGCTGAGCACCGGCGCCCTTGCCGCGACCGCCTTCGTCCAATCGGTCCCCCGCTCCGCCCGGGGTCGTTTCGAACGCGGCCACGGCTACCCGATCCTCGAACGAACCGCCCTCGGCAACTTTCGCCGTGCCGCCGACCGGCCCCACTACTTCCCCCTCGTCTTCGCGGAAACCAAATCCCCACTCGGAGTGCAGACCCCGTACGGCTTCGACCTCGGTTCCGACATGACGCGCGCCGGGCATCTACTCCGCGGCCGCGACACCGGCCGCCCGGCGGCCACCCGCGTGATCCGGCTACCACTTGGCGGGACCGGGATCAACGTCTTCCGGCCCGTCTATCGCGACGGAGCGCCAACCGGGACGCGCAGCCAGCGCCGGGACGCGCTGATCGGCTTCGCAACCGGCTCTTTCCACCTCGAGGACCTGTCGGCCGCGGTGACGAACACGCTTCCCGACGACGTCGACGCGCAGCTGGTCGAGAACGGCAGGACGGTGATGGGTCCCCCTCTGTCTCGCAAGGACGGCGCCTCCGCGCCGATCCGGGTTGCCGACCGAACCTGGCTGCTGATCGTCAGGGACCCGAATCAGCCGGGGCTCGGCCTGCCGATCTTAATCGCGGTGGTCGGTCTCGCCCTGGCCACGCTCCTGGCTGCGCTGGTCCTGGTCTGGAGCCGCAGCGAACGGATGCAGGAACTGCAGCGGCAGGCGAGCCACGATCCCCTGACCGGCCTCAAGAACCGGCGCCGCTTCGACGAGGACCTGCGCACTGAGCTTGCCCGCAGCCGCCGCGAGAAATCCGTCGGGGCCGTGCTGATGCTCGACCTCGACAACTTCAAGCAGGTCAACGACACACTCGGCCACCCGGCGGGCGACCGCGTGATCACAGATATCGCCGGCGTGCTCAGCGCACGGATCCGCGCCACCGACGTCGTGGCGCGGATAGGCGGCGACGAGTTCGCGGTCGTGCTGCCCCATTGCGACATCGACGAGGCCGAGGAGCTCGCCGACTCGATCGCGAAATCGATCCGCCTTCACACGCCGCCAGGGGAGGCGGCGCCGCCGCTCACCGCGAGCATCGGAGTCGCCACCTTCGGCCCCCGAAGCGGCGGCTTCGAGGAGGTGCTCTCGGCGGTCGACAACGCGCTGTACGAGGCTAAGCGTGCTGGGCGGGACTCGGTGCGCTTTGCTGGCGTGGCGGTGGCCGCGACGGGCGCGTCCGGATAACCCGGATGCCTCCAGATAGGGGTTCCACTTAACTTTTCCCGAAGGCACTTTGCTGCTGTCCGCCAGCGCCCATAGCGGGAAAAGTACAAGACGTTCCACCCCTATCTGGAGGCATCCAAGCGGTGGCGCAAGCGGAGCACGCGGCCGGCCGATTCTTCGAAGCTGGTGCGTGAGAGCGAGCGGTCGCGCAGACCGCGCAGCAAGGTGCGGTGGGCGCGAGCGGCTTCGTTTGGCTCGGTGTAGAGGAGGAGATCGGCGCCGGCGGCGGCTGCGGCGCGGGCTACTTTTGCGGTGTTGCCGAAGGCTCGCACCGCCACGGTGTCGAGCGCGTCGGTGATTGAGACGCCCTCGAAGCCGAGCCGCGAGCGCAGCTCGCCGCGGGCGATCGCGGCCGTGAAGGCGGCGGGGCGCTCGGAGAAGGCCGGGTAGACCGCGGTGCTCAGCATCACCATCTCGCTGCCGGCTACGGCCAGGCGGGCATAGGGCGTCTCGTCGACTTCGCGCAGCGTCCGCTTGGAGAGCTCGATGCGCTGAACCGCGTCGTCGGTGTTGAGGCGGGCGGACCCGAGCCCGGGGAAGTGCTTCCCGGCCGCCGCCACGCCGCCCGCCTGAAGCCCCTGGGCGAAGGGCACCGCGGTCGCGGCGACAGCGGCAGCGGTCGAGCCAAAGCCACGTTCGGTATCCGCGATCGTGCCGCCGGGGCGGGCGACGTCGAGCACCGGTGCGAGGTCGACATTGATACCAATGCCACGCAGGTTGGCGGCAGTACGGCGACCCTCGGCACGGCTGAAGCCGCCGCCGCGCGCGCCCATCGTCTGTGCCGAGACGGTCGGCGCACCGCCGAGGCGCTTGACCAGGCCACCCTCCTGGTCGGTCATCACCAGCAGCGGATCACGCAGGCCAGGCGGCCGCGGGGTCGCTTGCAGGCGCCGGATCAAGCGTTGGCCAGCGGCACGGCTCGGGAGGTTGTCGGCGAAGAGGATGACCCCGGCGACACGGCCGCTACGAATCCCCTGCGCGACCGCGTCGGGCGGGTGTGTGCCGGCGAAGCCGAGAACGATCCGCTGGCCGGCGAGCTGGCTCGCGGTGAGCTGACTGGCGATGCTGGGGCGCGGTGAAGAACCGTCGCCGAGGGTCGCCCCGAGGATGAAGGCACCGGCCGCGACAGCGCAGACTGCGCCCAGGGCCAGATACCGCCGCCTCGCGAAACGCGTTCGCTGTTTGTCGTGCATAGCCAGACAAATAGCGAACACGCCCCCACCGACGCAGCGATCGAACGTCCGGGCCGGTTCCTAGCCTTGCGCCGCGATGCCCTCCCTGGTCTCTTTCGAGGAAGCGCTGGCGCTCGGCGAGCTGAGCAGCCATGAGGAGATAGGCGAGCTTGTCGAACGCGCCTGGGAGGTGCGACGGGAGAACTTCGGCGACTCGACCGACATGTGCTCGCTGGTTAACGCCAAGTCGGGCGGCTGCGCCGAGGATTGCGGCTTCTGCGCCCAGTCCCGCTACGCCGAGGCCGACACGCCGATGCACGCGATGATGGAGCCCGAGCAGATCCTCGAGCACGCGCGCGCCGCGGAGGCGGCAGGCGCACACCGCTTCTGCATGGTCACCCAGGGCCAGGGCCTCTCCAAACGCGACTTCGAGAAGATCGTCGAGGGGGCGAAGCTGGTCTCCGAGCACACCAACCTGAAGCGCTGCGCCTCGATCGGCCACATGTCGGCCGAGCGCGCCAAGCGGCTGCGCGAGGCGGGCATCCAACGAGTCCACCACAACGTCGAGTCCTCGCGCTCCTACTACCCGGAGGTCTCGAGCACGGTCCGCTACGAGGGCCGCATACGGACGATCGACGCGGTCAAGGAGGCCGGCCTGGAGACCTGCGTCGGCGGCATCCTCAACCTCGGCGAGTCGGCGCGGCAGCGGGTCGAGATGGCCTTCGAGCTGGCCGAGCTGGAGCCGACCTCGGTGCCAATCAACCTGCTCAACCCGCGCGACGGGACCAAGTTCGGCGACCGGCCGTTGATGGACCCGTGGGAGGTCGTCAAGTGGGTCGCGATCTTCCGCCTGATCATCCCCGGCGCCCTCTTCCGCCTCTGCGGCGGCCGGGTCGAGAACCTCGGCGAGCTGCAGCCGCTGGCCGTCAAGGCCGGGCTCAACGGCGTGATGATGGGCAACTTCCTCACCACCCTCGGCGCCGAGCCGGAGGACGACCGGGCGATGTTCGAGGAGCTGGGGCTGAACGTCGCGCGCCAGCCCGACAACGGCGCCAACCCGCGCCCGGACAACCGCTCCGGCTGGCTCGAGGGCGAGGCTCCAGCGACCCCGATCGACGACCTGATCGACAGTCAGGAGGAAGCGAACTTCTGGGACCCCTCGACCCAGCTGCGGGTCGTGAAGAAGACCAAGAAGCCGCCGCCCTACCCGGCCAAACAGACAGCGGCATGAGCGAGATGGCAGAGCGGCTGGAGGAGCTCCGCGAGAGCGGGCTCCACCGTCGGTTGCGGCTGATCGAAGGCGCCCAGGGGCCGCGGGTCCAGCTCGAAGGCAAGCCGGTGCTGCTGCTCTGCTCGAACAACTACCTCGGCCTCGCCGACCATCCACGGGTGCGCGAGGCTGCGGCCGAGGCGGCGCTGGGCTGGGGAGCGGGCGCCGGCGGGTCGCGGCTGATCTCGGGCAACATGGCTCCACACCGTCAGCTGGAGGAGCGACTCGCCGCCTTCAAGGGCTATGAGGCGGCGCTGCTGTTCGGCTCCGGCTATCTGGCGAACATCGGCGTTATCTCAGCCCTGGCCGGCCGTGGCCAAGTCGTCCTCTCGGACGAGCTCAACCACGCCAGCATCATCGATGGCTGCCGCCTCGCTCGCGCCGAGGCCTTCGTCTACCGCCACGGCGACGTCGAGCACCTGGCCTGGGGCCTCGGCCAGGCAGGAGAGCGCGGGGCGCTGATCGTCACCGACGGCGTCTTCTCGATGGACGGCGACGTCGCCCCGCTAGAGGATCTCGTCCGGCTGGCGCGCACGCACCGCTGCCGGCTAATGGTCGACGAGGCCCACGCCACCGGCGCCCTCGGACCGGGAGGACGCGGCTCCGTCGCCGCCGCGGGGCTGAGCGACGAGGTCGACCTCGTCGTCGGGACGTTGGGCAAGGCGCTCGGCTCCTACGGCGCCTATGTCTGCTGCGGCGCCGAGCTGAGCGAGTACCTGCTCAACACGGCGCGCTCCTTCATCTTCTCCACCGCGCTTCCGCCGCCCGTCCTCGCCGCGGCTCAGGCGGCGCTGGAGCTGCTCGAGGCCGAGCCGGAGCGGGTCGGGCGCTTGGGCGCAAACGCGGCGACGCTGCGCGAGGGGCTTGCGGCCGAGGGATTGGCAGCCGGCGGGAAGCGGAGTCAGATCGTGCCGCTCGAAGTCGGCGACGCCGAGCGGACGATGGAGCTCTGCGAGCGCTTGCTCGAGCGCGGCGTCTTCGCCCAAGGCATTCGGCCACCCACCGTCCCCCCCGGCTCCTCGCGACTGCGCTTCAGCGTCATGGCCACGCACGAGGAGGCGGAGCTGCGCGAAGCAGCGAGGCAGGCGGGCGCGACGGCGCGCGAGCTGGGCATCGTCCAATCCACCCTGCTGGCCGCTTGACCGCCTCAGACGTGCCGGTGGATAGAGGTCCTATATGGCCTCGTTCCACCGGCACGTCTGGGGTTTTTGTGACGGGAACGGGGACCGAGGTGGGCAAGAGCGTCGTCGCCGCAGTCATCGCGCGCACGCTCGCAGTCGACGGCAAGCGAGTGGCGGTCTTCAAGCCGGCAGTGACCGGCCTGGACGACTTCCCCGCCGATGGGCCGATTTCCCAGCATATGGGTGTGTTTTCGGCCCACCGGCCGGATCATCTCCTGCTGCGGGAGGCGGCTGGATCGACGCAGAGCGAGGATGAGATCGCGCCTTACCGTTACGGGCCGCCGATGTCGCCGCACCTCGCGGCGGAGCAAGCTGGCGAGGAAATCGACCCGAATCGACTGCTGGCCGCGGCGCGGACCGCAGCCGATAGCGCCGACGCGCTCGTCTGTGAGGGCGTCGGCGGCCTGCTCGTGCCGCTGGGCTCGGATTACCTCGTCCGCGATCTCGCCGTGGACCTGGCGCTTCCGATGGTCGTCGCCGCCGCGCCCGGCCTCGGCACGATCAACCACACGCTGCTGACGATCGAGGCGGCGCGTGCGGCCAACTTGGAGGTGGCGAAGGTCGTCCTCACTCCTTGGCCGGAGAATCCCTCGCCGATCGAGGAATCGAACCGCGAGACGATTGCCGCCCTGGGCGAGGTCCGGGTCGAGACGCTGCCGCTACTCGACCTGGCGATGCCTGAGCGATGGCCACACCTACTGCTTGACTGAGGTGCGGTCGAGGTTTGTGTCGCATAGCGGTACAAACCTCGACCGCGTTGCCGTATTAGGAAGCGACGCCAGCCAACTCCTCGCCGCCCGGATTGACGGCGGCCTCGGCCGCCTCGGCACTGACGGCTTTCGGCTTGCCCCGGACCGCCGCGGCGGCGATCGCGGCGCCGACCAGCGCCACCGCTGCGGAGACCATCATCGCGTCGCTCAGCCCGTTGACGAAATGCTGCGGGGTCGCCGTCTCGAAGCTGCTGCCGGCGACTCCCTGGAAGATCGCGCCGGTCACGGCGATGCCGAGGCTGCCACCGACCATGCGGAACATCGAGAGGACGCCTGAGGCGATGCCCGCTTTCTCGACCGCCACCGCGTTCATCGCAGCGCTGGTCATCGGCGACATCGTCAATGCGATGCCGATGCCAAGCAGCATGAAACCGGGCAGCAGATCTAGGTAGCCGGAGTCAACCGCGATGCCCGTGAAGCTGTAGAGGGAGGCAGCGACGATGAGCAGGCCGGCGACGATCAGCCAGCGCGGCCCGAAGCGGTCGGAGAGCCGGCCGGCGACCGGCGCAACGCCGACGATCATCAGCGTCGAGGGAAGGAAGCGCACGCCCGCCTCCAGTGGCGAGTAGCGCAGGATGTTCTGCATGTAGAGGGCGAGGAAGAAGAAGACGCCGAGCATCGCGAAGGAGACGATCAGGGCAACGATCACGGCGCCGAGGAAGTTGCGGTCAGCGAAGAAGCGGAATTCGACCATCGGCACCTTGACCCGCAGCTCGATCAGCACGAAGGCGAGAAGGCCGAGGACGGCGCCAACCAGCAAGCCGACGATCTCGGCCGATCCCCAGCCCCACTGGTTGCCCTCGACCAGGGCGAGTACTAGGGCCGTGAGGGCGCCGGTGAGCGCCACAACGCCGAGGTAGTCGACCTCGCGGCCGACGGTCGTGTCGCGCGACTCGCGCACCGCGAAGAGGGCCGCGGTGACGGCCCCGATCGCAACTGGGATGTTGAGGTAGAAGATCGCGCGCCAGCTGACGTGCTCGGTGAGGAAGCCGCCGAGGACGGGGCCCACGGCCAGCGCCAGCGCCGAGACCCCGGCCCACATCCCCATCGCCTTGCCGCGCTCGTGGGCAGGAAAGGCGTCGGTGATGATCGAGAGCGTGGCCGGCATCATCAGAGCCGCGCCGACGCCCTGCACGACGCGACTGATGACTAGGTCGGTGGAGCTGACTGCGAAGCCGGCGGTCGCCGAGGAGAGGGCGAAGATGACGACGCCGAGGAGGAACATGCGGCGGCGGCCGAAGATGTCGCCGAGCCGGCCCCCGGTCGCGAGCAGCACGGCGAAGGAGAGCGTGTAGCCGTTGATCGTCCACTCGAGGCCGGAAATCGAGGCGTCCAGATCGCGCTGGATCGAGGGCAGCGCCACGTTGACGACCGTGTTGTCGAGCATGATCATGAACAGCGCGAAGCACATCGCCCCGAGCGTCCACCACTTGCGGTTGTCGTCGGTGATCAGGTGGCGGTAGCGGGTCAAGCGGGTCCAACTCCCTTCAGGTGCTCGTAGGTCGCGGCGATGTCCTCCCTGTCCATCAGCGAGTCGATCGCGGCGTCCAGCTTGCGGCGCTGGGCGGCGCTGAGGCTCTCGGCGAAGGCCTCGAGGCCGGTCTGGCGGACGACCAGCAGCGTGTCGACGAACTGCTTGCCCTTGGCGGTGATCGCGACGCGCCTGACGCGGCGGTCGTCGGGGTCCTCTAGCCTGGTGACGAGCTTCTTCTTGACCAGCGCATCGACCGCCCGGCTCATCGAGGGGACCGAGACGCCGAAGGTCTCGGCCAGGTCGCTCACCTGGCGTGGATAGGCCGTCTCGCCGATCCCCCCCAGCTCCAGCAGCGCCTTGCACTGCGTCATTGAGAGCCCGGACTCCTCGATCACCCGCAGCTGATTGCCGCGGTCATAGAGGAAGACGTGGCGTAGCAGGGCGCCCATGCGTGCGGACGTGTCACTCGACGGCATGGCCCGATAGTTGCACTAATGCAACTATTTCTCAAGCGCAATAGTTGTTCGTGTGAGCGACATCACTCAATTGCCGCAATCTGCGGGGATCGACGCCACCGGTTCCGGCCGAAGGCCGCTCTAGATTCGCCGGTGGCGATGTCGGTGGACCACGCTCAGCTCGATCGGGATCATCTATGGCACCCGTTCACCCAGCAGCAAGGCTGGGTCGAGGAAGAGCCGCTAATGATCGAGCGGGCCGAAGGGGCGCAGCTGATCGACAGGGAGGGCCGCCGCTACATCGACGGAGTCTCCTCGCTTTGGTGCAACGTCCACGGGCATCGCCACCCAGGAATCGACGCGGCGGTGCGTGAGCAGCTCGATCGCATCGCGCATTCGACCATGCTCGGTCTCTCCCACCCCGGCGCCGCCGAGCTGGCGGCGAAGCTGGTCGAGCTGGCCCCACCGGGTCTCTCGCGCGTCTTCTACTCGGAGTCGGGCTCGACCGCGACTGAGATCGCCCTCAAGATGGCGTTCCAATTCCAGCAACAGCGCGGCGGCCAGCACAGGCGCCGCACCTCGTTCGTCCACCTGCACGACGCCTACCACGGCGACACGATCGGCTCGGTCTCGGTCGGCGGCATCGACCTCTTCCACGCCACCTATCGGCCGCTGCTCTTCCAGACCCACGCGGCGGAGCCCGGCGACGCCGCCGATCTCGAGCGCGTCCTCTCCTGCCACGAGGAGGAAGTGGCGGCGGTGATCATCGAGCCGCTGGTCCAGGGCGCCGCCGGGATGCTGCTCCATCCGCCCGGCTATCTGCGCGCCGTGCGCGAGCTCTGCGACCGCTTCGGCGTGCTGCTGATCTGCGACGAGGTGGCGACGGGGTTCGGCCGTACCGGCACGATGTTCGCCTGTGAGCAGGAGGACGTCGAGCCCGACCTGCTCTGCCTGGCCAAGGGTTTGACCGGCGGCTACCTGCCGCTGGCCGCAACCCTGACCAGCGAGCGAATCTACGAGGGCTTCCTCGGCGCACCCAAGGAGCAGCGGACCTTCTTCCACGGCCACACCTACACCGGCAACCCGCTCGCCTGCGCGGCGGCGATCGCCAGCCTCAAGGCCTTCGAGCAGGAGCGGACGCTGGAGCAGCTGCAACCGAAGATCGAGCTACTCGGCGAGCGGCTCGACGCTGTCGCCGCAATGTCGGAGGTGGCGGAGGTGCGCAACCGCGGCTTCATGGTCGGCATCGACCTCGGCGAGCACGACCCGGCCCTCCGCCTCGGTCACCGGGTGACCCTGGAGGCGCGCAAGCGCGGTGCGATCATCCGTCCGCTCAGCGACGTCGTCGTGCTGATGCCACCGCTCTCAATTTCCGAGACCGAGCTGATGCGTCTGGTCGCGATCACCGCCGAATCGATCGAGGCAGCCGCCTTCAGCCAGCCGGTGGCGCAAGATACGCTGGCCGCGTGACTGAAAGGCAGCGCGGTCCCGCAGAGGCGCCGAATCTGGGCGAGCCCGCTATTCCGCGACCGTCAGCTTCAGTAGTGCTGCTGAGGCGCGGTGGGAAGCATGCGGACAGGGCGTTGGAGGTGCTGCTGTTGAAGCGGACTGAGGAGGCAAGGTTCATGCCTGGGGTCTGGGTGTTCCCCGGGGGTGGTGTCGATGAGGGGGACGGCGAGGGTGAAGCTGGGTACCGGGCCTGCGCGGTGCGGGAGCTCGAGGAGGAGGCCGGGATCGCGCTGCCGGCCGACGAGGAGCTGGTCCTGTTCTCGCGCTGGATAACCCCCGAGGTGATCTCGCGTCGCTTCGACGCCTGGTTCTTCCTGGCGCTGGCCCCCGCCCACACACCGCCCGAACCCGATGGCGTCGAGACGACCGAGGCGCGCTGGTTCGAGCCGCGGGCGGCGCTCGACGCGCAGGAGGCCGGCGAGCTAGCCCTCGCCTTCCCGACGATCAGCCAGCTCACCTCCCTGCTTCCCTACCGCACCTCCGCCGAGGCGCTCAAGGCACACCGCGGTCGCGAAGTCGAGCCGATCCTGCCCAAGGTGATCGGCACTCAGGAGGAGCATCGGGTCGTCCTCCCCGGCGACCCCGACTATCCCGCCTAAGCGCTCCCCTGATCTGGAAACGACGCCAGCCCGGCGTGCCAGGGACCTGGCGGGTAGGTGTGGATGCCGCTCTCGTCCATCTCGCCCTGAAGCCGCTTGAACAGCTGGCCGGCGTTCTTCAGCGCTTCTTTCAGCTCCGCCTCGCTGCGCTCGCGCAGGTGCCAGAGGAACCAGAGCTGGCGATCGTTGATGCCGAAGTCGATCTCTCTGGCCATCGTCGTCGTCCAGGAGAGGAAGCCGGGGCTGAAGAGCTCGCGCAGCTTGACCGGGTCGTAGTCGCTGGGGATCGTCGCCAGGAAGCGCTGGTTGAAGTCGATCGACTCGAACTCGACCTTGCGGGCGAAGCGCTGGGTGACGTGCTCGTGCCCCTCGATCGACTCGACGTTGAAGGCCGGCACGACCCTGGCCAGGTCGGGCATGTGGGCCTTGGCAAGTAGCGCTGTCGGCAGCATGGTCTTGCCGAAGAAGCCGCCAACCTCCCTTTCGTCCGCATCGCAGCAGGAGCCCCAGAAGCCCTCGGCAAGCTGACCGGTGAGGCGATTGCTGCCGCCAACGCAGAGGGCCACCGGCCCGTCTTTCGGATTGATCCCGCCGACCGGTTCGTAGGTCAAGTCGTGCCGCTCGCCATAGCGCCACACGATCTCGGCCCATTCCTGCGCATCCTGCTTCGCGCCCATCATCTGATCCTATTTGTCTACTCGCCGCCGAAAACCAAGCAGGTCGGGGGATGCAGGGAGGACGGTGAGGGGAGCGCACTCCCGTGCGTGACCCGATCCGGACGACTGAAGACCCCGAGATGCGCCGGTTTGCAGGCGGCGAGGTAGGATGACCGCCATGACTATCGCTCTCATCGTGATCGCCGCGATCATCGTCATCGCGGTCCTCTACTTCATCGTCAAGCGCAACTCGATCATCGCCGCGCGCAACCGCGTCGACGAGTCGTGGAGTGGGATCGACGTGCAGCTCAAGCGCCGCCACGACCTCGTGCCCAACCTGGTCGAGACGGTCAAGGGCTACGCCGCGCACGAGAGCGAGACCTTCGAGAAAACCACCCAAGCGCGGGCCGAGGCGATGCAGGCCCAAAGCGTTGCGGAAACCGCGCAGGCGGAGCAGAAACTGACCCAAGCGCTGGCCGACGTGAAAGCGGTTGCCGAGAACTACCCAACCCTGCGCGCCACCGAGAACTTCCAGCAGCTCAGCCGCAACCTCTCCGAGCTCGAGGACGAAATCCAGGCCTCGCGGCGGATCTACAACTCCAACGTGCAGTCCTACAACACCGACATCGAACAGTTCCCGGGCTCGATCGTCGCCAACCAGGGCAACTTCACCGCACGCGAGTTCTTCGAGATCGAAGACAAATCCGAGCGCGAGCCGGTCGCGGTCAGCTTCGACAAATAAGCGAAGTCTTCTAACCTTTCTGGCATGACCGCAACCACCGAGGCAACGCTCTGGATCTGCGAGAGCTGCGGGTTCATCTACGACCCGGCGATCGGCGATCCGGATGGCGGCATCCCGCCCGGAACGGCCTTCGAGGAGATCCCCAGCGACTGGTTCTGCCCCGTCTGCGGAGCCAGGACTTCCGACTTTCGACCTGTCGAACCCGGAGAGGCCTAGGGCCGCGGGTCCTGTCACGGCGGCCCTCCCCCATGTGCTCGGACGCGCTACGCGCGCCCTCCGCTATGGGGGACCCCCGCCGCCGTGCCACCCGTGGCAGTAGCCATGTCCTTTGACTACGACTGGATAGTCGTTGGGTCTGGGTTCGGCGGGAGCGTGTCAGCCCTGCGTTTAGCTGAAAAGGGCTACAGCGTCGCCGTACTCGAGTGCGGTAAGCGCTTCGGCGACGACGACTTCCCCAGCTCCACCGGCGACAGCCGCCGTTATTTCTGGGCGCCGCGGATGGGGATGAAGGGAATCTTCCGCCTCAGCATCTTCAAGGACATCGCCGTGGTCAGCGGCTGCGGTGTGGGCGGCGGAAGCCTCGGCTATGCCAACACCCTCTACGTCCCCCCCTCCCCGTTCTTCGAAGACCCGCAGTGGGCCGACCTCGAGAACTGGGAGGCGCGGCTCGCCCCCCACTACGAAACCGCGCAGCGGATGCTGGGCGTCGTCGTCCACGACAACGACGATCCCGCCGACCAGCTGCTGCGCGAGCTCGGCGAGGAGCTCGGCGTCGCCGACACCTATCGCAAGACCCCGATCGGCGTCTACCTCGAGAACCCCGGCAAGACCGTCCCCGACCCCTACTTCGAAGGCGAGGGGCCGGAGCGGACCGGCTGCATGCAGTGCGGTCGCTGCATGGTCGGCTGCCCGCACGGCGCCAAGAACACGCTGGTCAAGAACTATCTCTGGCTGGCCGAACACCGCGGGGTCGAGGTACAGGCCGAGCGCACCGTCACCGATATCCACCCGCTCGGCGCCGCCGACGGCAGCGACGGCTACACGGTCAGCAGCGAGCGCTCCGGCCTGCTCCGCGGCCGCAAGCGCCGCACGCTGAGGGCGCGCGGCGTGATCGTCGCCGCCGGGCCGCTTGGCACCAACAAACTGCTTCAGCGCTGCCGCCTCGGCGGCTCGCTGCCGCGCATCTCCCCTCGCCTCGGCGAGTTAGTGCGCACCAACAGCGAGAGCATCCTCGGGGTCAGGGTGCCAGAGGACTACCCCGGCGATCTGAGCCGGCGGGTAGCGATCACCTCGAGCATCTACCCCGACCCCCACACCCACATCGAGACCGTTACCTACGGCGAGGCTGGCGACTCAATGAGCCTACTCAACACGCTGCTGGTCGGCGACGGCACCCGCGTGACGCGGCCACTGAAGCTACTTGGGCAGATCGTCCGCCACCCGGTCAACTTCGCCAAGATCATGTGGCCCCGAGGCAGCTCGCGCCGCACGATCATCCTCCTGGTGATGCAGACGCTCGACAACGCGATCGCGCTGCGGCCGAAGCTGAAGCGCAACGGCGAAGTGCGACTGCAGACCGAACAGGACCCCGAGCGCCCCAACCCGACCTTTATTCCCGCTGCCAACCAGGCGGCCGAATGGCTAGCAAAGCGGACCGGCGGGATCGCCACGAGCTCCGTAACTGAGGCAGCATTCAACATCCCCACCACCGCCCACATCCTCGGTGGCGCCGCGATCGGCCACAGTCCCGAGGACGGCGTCGTCGACTCGCGCCAGCGCGTCTTCGGCTACGAGAATCTGATGGTCTGCGACGGAGCCGCGATCCCCGCCAACGTCGGCGTCAACCCGAGCCTGACGATCACCGCCCTGGCCGAGCACGCGATGAGCCAGGTGCCGCCGAAGGAGGGGGCCGAGCCGCGCGACCTCCCGAAGGCCGCGCGGCCAGCCGTTCTCAGTCCCTAGCTGTCCTGCCCACGGACGTTGTGAACGCGACTGATCGGCGGCCGGCCTCCAAGTGAGCTGTGGGGCCTGGTCTCGTTGTAGTGCGTGAGCCAGTGTGGCAGGGCCTTGTTGCGGTGGCGGTGGGAGCGGTAGGCCATTCCGTAGGCCCACTCCCTCGCCATCGTCTGGTGGAAGCGCTCGACCTTGCCGTTGGTCTGGGATCGATAGGGCTGGGTGGTGATGTGCTTGACCTCTCTGGAGGCAAGGAGCTCTCGCAGCGCGCGGTTCTTGACGTAGGCGAAGGCGTTGTCGGTCATCAGGCGCTTGGCCTCGATGCCATGCGAGCCGAAGAACTCCAGCGCACGCTCGACGAAGCCGGTGACGGTGGCTGCCCGCTCGTCGGGATGAAGCTCGACGTAGGCCAGGCGGGAGTGGTCGTCGACGATCGCGTGGCAGAAGTCATAGCCGACGCGGGTAGCGGGATCCATCCACTTGCGTGAGTGCTGTGAGCGGTCCCCGGTGACCGCGTGCCCGGGGCGCTCGAAGCGCGCATAGCGCGAGGTGTCCATGTGCAGGAGATCGCCGGGGCAGGGCCACTCGTAGCGCCGGGCCTCCTCCCGCGGCGCCCTGGCGGGCCGGGAGATGCCGTGGCGGTGGAGCACCTTCCAGACGGTCGAGTGGTGGTGGCCGACCTTGCCGGCCACCAGGCGCGGTCCCCAGCCGGTGCGCCGGCGCCACTCACAGATCTGCCTCTGGGTCTTCGCGTCGAGCAGCCGTGGGCTGCGATGGGGGCGAGAGGAACGGTCGAGCAGCCAGCGGCCCGAGCGCACTTCCTCGGCGCTGGCATTCAGGCGCCGATGCCACCAGCGGTGAGCTGTCGCGGGCGCCACGCAGAAGGCCGCAGCTGCGGCCTTCTGCGTCATCCCCGACTCGATCGCCTCCACCAGCGCGAGCCGTCCCGCGGGTCCGAGAACGGCGTTAGCGTGAACCTTCATCCGGGTCCTCCTTTGAGGCCGTAGGGCGTAGACACCCCAAGCCTCTGAGAGGGCCCGGATGGCTTCTCAGCGGTTCACAAGGTATGTAGGCGGGTCAGCTAGCTACGGGCGCGAAACCGACCCCGAGATGCGCCGGTTTGCAGCGTCCGCTACTGAGCGAACCTCTGCCCAACGTAGTCCCAGTTGACGACGTTCCAGAAAGCATCGATGTAGTCCGGGCGTTTGTTCTGGTACTTGAGGTAGTACGCGTGCTCCCAGACGTCGCAGCCGAGCAACGGGGTCTTGCCGTCGGAGATCGGCGAGTCCTGGTTCGGAGTTTTGGCGATCGCGACGCCGTCGCCGTCCTTGACCAGCCAGGCCCAGCCGGAGCCGAACTGGCCGATGCCGGCTTCTTTGAACTTGGTCTTGAACTCCTCGAAAGAGCCGAAGGCGGAATCGATCGCCGCGGCGAGGTCACCGCTCGGGGCGCCGCCACCGTCGGGGCTGAGCATCTGCCAGAAAAGCGTGTGGTTGTAGTGGCCGCCGCCGTTGTTGCGGACCGGGCCCTGCTTATCGGCGGGCAGGCTGCTGAGGTTCTGCAGCACCTCCTCGACGTCGCGGTCGGCCCATTCGGTCCCTTCCAGGGCACCGTTGGCTTTGTCGACGTAGGCCTGGTGATGTTTGTCGTGGTGGACGCGCATCGTCGCCTCGTCGATGTGGGGCTCGAGCGCGTCGTAGTCGTAGGGAAGATCGGGAACCGAGAAGGCCATCTGGAAGCTCCTTGTTTTCGAATTTGAAGTCCCGCGGGAGCCTAACCGCCGCGGGGATTCGACTACCCACTCCCGTGACGTTTCACCAGAGCCAGTGGCGGGTAGGCGGCGGCTTGGGCACAATCGACTTTACGAAGCCGCACGGTCCGTGAGGGCTCTAGGGCGGTACCGGCCAGGATTGGCTTACCGTCAGGCGTTGCTATGGCAGCAGAGCGGCACAAAGAGGAGATGAATTCGGCACCCGGTCCGGGTGCCGAAGAGCAGCTTGCCCGCGATCGGGAGCTGTGGAGGCGCTTCGCCCAGACCCGTGACCCGGCGATTCGCGAGGAGCTGGTGCGGCGCAACATGCCCTTCGCCAAGCGGCTGGCGCTGCGCTATCGCGGTGCCAGCGAGTCTTTTGACGACTTGCTCCAGGTCGCCAACCTCGGCCTGCTTAACGCCGTCGATCGCTTCGATCCCGACCGTGGTATCCCCTTTACCGCCTTCGCTTCGCCGACGATCCTCGGCGAGCTCAAACGCCACTTCCGCGATCGGGTCTGGACCGTCCGGGTGCCGCGGGGGCTGCACGACCGCATGGCCGAGGTCGACAAAGCGATCACCGAGTTGACCAAGGAGCTGCAACGCTCGCCGTCGGTCGGCGAGATCGCCGAGCGCCTCGAGGTCGAGCAGACCGAGGTGCTCGAAGTGATGGAGGCCAACCACAACCGGCGGCCGCTCTCGCTCGACCGGCCCGCCGGCTCCGATGACGCCGAAGAGTCCTCTCCGACCGAGTGGATCGGCGAGGAGGACGAGTCCTTCGAGCTGGTCGAGGGACGGATCGCGCTCGACGCGGCGCTCCCCTACCTCGACGATCGCGAGCGCCTGGTCCTACGCCTGCGCTTCGCCGAGGACATGACGCAATCGCAGATCGCCGAGCGCATCGGTCACTCGCAGATGCACGTATCGCGCATCCTGCGACGCGCCCTATCGCGAATCAGGGAGCAGATCAGGGAGCAGCGGCAAAGCGAATAACGAGGTACTCGCCATCGCTGGATTCCTCGACGGCGAGTTCGTCGGCCAGCAGCTCGAGCGAGCCGCCGACGTCCGGCACCTCCAGCTCCTCACGGATGCGACCCGCCGCTCCAGCCTCCATCGGCCCGAGGCGCAGGGCGATGCCCTCGCCGCGATCGTCGAGACCGAGGCGGACGCGGCCGTCGTCGAAGCGCGAGGGAGCGGCAGCGGCAATCGCATCGGTGACCAGCACCGCGTCGGAGACCCGGTCGACCGAGAGGTCGTGCCGGGCGGCGAGAGCGCCGACGACCCGTGCCAGCACAGGGCCGAGCAGCTCGGGGCGGTCGGTGACCAGCTCGGTCGTGTCGTGCAGATCCGGCTCCATCCTCACCGGGTCGCCGTCGATGCTGCCGGGGTCACCTCCGTGCAGGGGCAGCCGCATCTTCACCTCGGTGCCGCAGTCGAGCCCGCCGGAGATGGCGAAGCTGCTGGAAAGGGCCGCAATCAGGGAGAGGCCCAACCGCAGACTACCCCGCTCGACATCGGCTTGAGGCTGGATGCCGATGCCCTCGTCGCGAACGGTGACGGTCAGGCCCTCGTCGTCGGGCTGGGCTTCGATCAGGAGCGGTCCCGGCCCCCCGTTGTAGGCGTGGACGGCGACGTTCATGCAGGCCTCGGTGACGACCGTCTTCAGGTCGGCCAGCCCCGGCTCGTCCATGCCGATCTCCTCGGCAAGGCCCGCGAGAGCGTGTCGGACCACGGCGACGTTCTCGGCTTTGGCCGGAAGGGTCATCTGGAGCCCCCTGGGCTTCTGATTGATCGTCGAGTTCTCAGGCATGAACCGCAATCTCCGCTGGGGACCTAGTTCCCCGCGGCGCCCGAGCATAACCGCCGGGCTTTTAGGTCATTGGGCTACCCCCCGCCCCAGTCGCCAAACCCGGTCCGGCCTGCAATTCGACGAAATTCCTGCGGTAGGATCGCCAGCGTGAGCCCTGAGCCCTTCGGAGTGCGAAGAGAGAAGCTCGATGGCGGGATCACCGCCATCACCGTGTCCGGCGAGCTGGACATGAATACGGCGCCGCAGCTCGAGCAGGAGCTGGAGGCGGTGCTCGCCGAGACCGACGCCTGTCTCATGCTCGACCTCAGCGACTGCGAGTTCATCGATTCGACCGGGATCGCGCTGATTGTCAGGTCCTGGAAGCAGCTCGACCGTGAGGCGGGCGGGGAGGGCGAGGGCCGCCTGGTGCTCTGCTCGCACAACCACCAGGTGCGGCGCCTGCTCAAGATCACCGGGGTCGAATCGTCGATCTCGATGCACGAGCAGCGCGAGGCGGCGCTCGCCGAGCTGCGCGGCTGACTGGCACCGGTTGAGAGCAGTGGGCCCTGGGTAACCGGGGTTACGTGGACACGTTGAAACGGACCGTGGCCGAGTTCAGGGAGGACAACCTGACCGACTGGGCGGCCGCCCTTACCTACTACAGCCTGCTCTCCCTCTTTCCGGCATTGATCGCGATGGTCTCGCTGATCGGCCTCTTCGGCGACCCGAAATCGACGACCTCGAGCCTGACCGAGATCATCGCCTCGATCGGGCCCGAATCGGCGGTCGAAACCTTCTCCGGCCCGATCGAATCGATCGCTTCGAACCGCAGCGCCGCCGGCTTTGCCTTCGTGCTGGGACTGGCGGTCGCGCTGTGGTCGGCCTCCGGCTACGTCGGCGCTTTCATGCGTGCCTCGAACGTCATTTACGAGACGCCCGAGGGCCGCCCGTTCTGGAAGCTGCGGCCGCTGCAGATCGCGGTGACGCTGCTGTTGATCGTGATGGTGGCCGTGCTCGCGCTGGCCCTCGTCCTCACCGGCCCGATCGTCAGCGCGGTCGCCGAGCCGATCGGCGTCGGCGATACGGCGGTGACGGTCTGGAACATCGCCAAGTGGCCGGCGATGGTGGCGATCTTCATCACCATGGTCTCGGTCCTCTACTACGCATCCCCCAACGTCAGGCTGCGCGCCTTCAAGTGGGTGACTCCAGGCAGCCTCTTCGCGATCGTCATCTGGGCGGTGGCCTCGGCAGCCTTCGCCTTCTACGTCGCCAACTTCGGCTCTTACGACAAGACCTACGGCACCCTCGGCGGCCTCGTCGCCCTCCTGATCTGGCTCTGGATCAGCAACCTGGCGATCCTCTTCGGCCACCAGCTGAACGCCGAGCGGGAGCGCGGCATCGAGATCGAGGAAGGCGTTTATCGAGCCGAGAGGGAGATTCAGCTGGAGGCCCGGCAGAAACCCAGGGAATAGCAGCGGTAGAGTGAGGTCATGGCCGGGACGGAGCGCGAGAGCCGCAAAGTGCGGGATGGGGCGCTGACCGTTCAGATCAGCATCGATGCGGCCGCGTGGACTGTCGAACTGGCGGGCGAACTCGACATGGCCAATGCAGCAACCCTCGCCACCGAGCTGGAGCAGGCCGAGTCCGACGGTGCGAAGGCAATCACGGTGGACCTGCGCCAGCTGGAGTTCATCGACTCGACTGGCATCGCCGTCCTCGTCGCCGCGCACCGCCGTGCCAACGTGGACGGGGAGCATCTTCGCTTCGTCCGCAGCCGTGCCATCGGCGTGCAGCGGGTGATGGACGTCACCGGGCTCGACAAAGAGCTGCCCTTCGCCCCCTAGGCAGGAAGGGCGTTAAAGCGCTCTACTGCCTGCTCCGGATCGGGGAAAACCTCACCGCGAACGATGAATCCGTCGCGCACCTCCCAGATCCAGGCAACCGGGACGTCGCGAATGCCGAGCTCACGGCTGCGGGCGTAGGCCCGTCCGAGAACCAGCACGGTGCCGCCCCGGTGTTCGACCTGACTCGGAGTGATCTGCAGCTCTTCCCAAACCTCGGCGACGTCGGATAGGTAATCGTGCAGGCCGGCCCGGCCGCCATAGGGAGCGTCGCGACCGACGGCTTCGGCGGTGACAACGGGGAAGAACTCCATCCCCTCGTCGCAGAGCTCGACTATGCCGGCCTCGTCGCGCACGTTAAAGCGCTCATAGAGGCGCTCGACCAGCACCTGTGGATCAGACATCGCCGCCCCCAAGGCTCGAGGCGCCCGCCAGCAACTCGGCGGCGGCCTCGTCGA
This sequence comes from uncultured Solirubrobacterales bacterium, assembly GCA_963698085.1. GTDB lineage: Bacteria > Actinomycetota > Thermoleophilia > Solirubrobacterales > 70-9 > VRUE01. The sequence continues at coordinate 1,717,639 of OY969122.1, read as the reverse complement.
CCGAACGCGAATCGGCCGAGGTGCGGGCGATGGCGAGGATCGCGATGTCGTCGTCGAGATTCCCTTCGGTGAACGCGTGCAGCGAGGACTCGAGCCGCTGCAGGGCGAGGGCAGGGTTACGAGCTCCCCGCAGCTCCCCGCGCAGGCGCTCCTCGCCGTAGCGTCCCTCGGCGCCCTGGGCCTCGGCGATGCCGTCGGTGACGATCACGAGCTGCTGGCCCGGCTCGATCTGGCTGTGCGCGATGTTCCACTGCGCCTCGGGGAAAGCACCCAGCACCGGATCGGCGCTCGCCGCCTCGGTGACGTCCTCGCCGTCGACGAGCAATGGCGGCGGGTGGCCGGCGACGGCGATGCGCACGGGCTGGCGCGGGTCCTCGCCGATCGTCACCGCGGCGACGCTGCAGAGGGCTGCGTCACCGCGGGCGAGCAGTACCCGGTTGAGGGTCGAAAGCGCCACCAGTGGGTCGTTGCTGAGCAGGGCAGCGGTGCGCAGGGTGTAGCGGGCGACAGCGGTTATCGAGGCGGCGTAGGCGCCACGTCCGGTGACGTCGCCGATCGCCAGCATCCAGCCGCCCGGCACCCGGAAGACGTCGTAGAAGTCGCCGCCGACTTCGTTCTCCGCCCCCGCCGGCCGGTACATCGCGGCGATCGACCAGCCCGGGATGTGCGGCAGCGGCGGCGGCAGCAGGCCCCGCTGCAGCGTTTCGGCGATCTCGGCGCGGGCCCGCTCGGCCCGCTCGAGGTCGGCGAAGAGGCCCGAGTTGTCGAGGGCGAGGGCGACGCGTCCGGAGAGGATCCAGGCGAAGCGCGCATCCTCATCCCGGTAGCGCCGGCCCGACCAGGCGACGCCGATCGTCAGCGATCCGGTCACCCGGCCCCGCGCGTTGAGCGCGACGGTTATCGCCGATCGGGGGTTCAGGCGTCGCAGGAACTCGAGGTCCTCGGGATCGTGGGCGAGCTCGCGCAGGTCATCGTCGGACATGCGCTCGTAGAAGCGCGGCGTCAGCGAGTCCCGCTGCTCGCCGTCGAGCATCGGCGCCGGCACGGAGGGCAGCCGTTCCGCCAGCCACTGCTCGATCTCCTCGTCGCCGCCCGGCGCGATTCGCACGGCGACCCGGCGGGGCACGCGATCCTCGCCGATCACGTCAATCATGCAGAAGTCGGCCAGCTCCGGCACCAGGATCGAGCAGACCTCGTCGAAGGTCTGCTCGAGGCTGCCGCCGGCATCCGAGACCGCGGCAATGTCGGCGAGGATGGCGAAGCGACGCCGCACCTGGCGCTCCCGCAGAAACAGAAACGCGACCGAACCGCCGAGCACGATCAGCGAGACGCCGACCACCTCCGCTATTCCGATCCAGCCCATTCCCCTCCGATTCGACGCCTACTAAAAAAAGAGTAACCCGCTTTAGGCAAGTTGTCTATGGCGGTAGAGCGTCGGTTACGGAACGGCGCTCACTCAGGCGGCAACCGTCCCCAGCGGCGCGTCCGCGTAGCCGAACTCCGCCAACGCCTCGCCCAGCGCCTCGTGCAACGCATCCTGCTCAGTGGGTGACAGGTGCACCCGCCAGGCGCCCGGCTCGGCGACGCGCTCCCGTCGGCTCGGTCCTCGCGCATCGGCGGGAAGGCGCTCGAAACGGTGGCGCTCGGCGACCTCCACGGCGCGATCCCGGTCGAAGCCGAGCAGGTCACAGATCTGCTCGAGCGACCGGATCGTCTCTTGGCGCAGGTCCTCGTAGCGAATCAGCAGGCGGTCCTGAGGCGAGCGCGTCTCGAAAGCTTCCTTGACCGCCCGGCTGCGGTAGGCCCAGACGGCCGCGAGCCAGCGGATCAGGGCAATGCGACCCTCCGGCGCGACCGGAAAGGCACCGCCCGGGATCGCCCAGGCGCCGTCCCGGTAGCCGTCCAGCCATGAATCGACCACGTCACGTCCGTCGCGCAGGAGAAAGATGACCTTTGAGCGCGGAAAGAGCTCGCCGAGCAGCGGCGCCGCGTGCGACCCCGGCTCCTTGACCACGACGGTTGCCCTCTGCGCCTCCACGCAGGCGTCCTCGGCCTGGGCCTCGAAGCGGCTGACGATGAGCTGCCGAAGCGGCTGCCACCAGCTGTCGCGATGGCGGGCGGAGAAGAAGTAGCCGGGCTCATTCGCCTTTAGCTCGAGCAGGGTGGTCAGCTCCGGCGGCTCGCCGTCGGCAACCGCCCAGGCGAGCGGAATCGGGCGCCAGACGCCGAGATGGTGCCCGAGGTGCGGGTCGTCGACCGGCACCGCCTCCTCGAAGTCGGCGAGCATGCGCAGCAACCAGCTGCTGCCGCTGCGCGACGAGCCGAAGATCCACGCCAGCCGGCTTTCGTCCATAACGCTGGATGCCTACCCCGGTTCCACGGCCATCAATCGCGGGTAGACGGGCCAGATGAAGTCGGTGAGCAGACGAGTTTTCCGGTCCCGCCGGCTGGGTACCTGCGCGTCATGATCGACACCAAGTCGATACCGCGGCCCGGCGAGCGCTGGCTCAGCTGCCCGCCCTTCCTGCTCATCGCCCACGTGCGCCGCGTGGACCAGCATGCCGAGCCAGCGGTGGTCAGCTACGAGCTGCAGGACGAAGAGGGTTTCCTGCTGGAAAGCGTCGAGCACGCGTTGCTCGACGAGGGATGGTGGAAAGCTTTCCAACCGATGATCCGCCGCAGCGGCTAAGCGCGATCGAGCTTCGGCAGCACCTCGCGCGAATACCGTCATCAGGTCAGCCGGCAAGCCGGCTGCGCAGCATCTCCTTGCCCTGCTCGGCTCCCTTGCGACTCGTCTCCTGGGCGCGACGGAAGAAGTCCGCGAGATCGCCGTCGCCCTCGCGCTCGGCGTCTTCGATGTAGGTCTCGAGGCGCAGGACATTGCTAAGGCACTGCTCGACAAACCAGATGATGTTGTAGTCCTTGTCTTTGGTGCCGGTGATGTTGCCGGCCTCTTGCTGCGTTGGCATTGCTGCCTCCTCTGGGTGGGGGTTTGCTTGCTAGCTCTGGGCGCCGGCAACGGCGCGCTGGAGCTGTTCCTTGGTCATCTTCGAACGGCCTTCGATATTCAGCTTGCGGGCGTCGTTGTAGAGCTGGTCCCGGGTGCGACCCTTGCGGCGGCGCGTGCCTGAGCGCCGTCCGCCGCGCCTGCCAGAGGGGATGTCGTTGAGGGAAGTGCGCGAGGCGCTGCGCGATTCCCCCGCGCGCGCTCGTTCCTTGTTCACGGTTCGCGCGGCAATTTCCTCGGCCCGATCCTCAGAGCGGCCCTGATCCATCTCGCTCTTCTTGATCTCCTCGTACTGGCGGGCGCGTTTGCTTCCCTTCTTGACTCCACGCGGTGGCATCGAAGCTCCTTTCCGTTTCGCTGGCCCGGACGCCTCTCCACCTCGAACGGCGGTTGGTCTTCTCACCCGAGCGGGAACCGCGCCTGCGATCAAAGCCGCTGGGGTCCGGGCTTAGCGATTTGCGAGCTCATCTCGCGCCTACCCGCTCACATCAGCGATGAACCTCAGGCGATTCCCTCGAACTCGTACTCGCGCAGGAAGCCCTCGAAGAGGCGGCGGTGCCCCTGCTCGTCACGGAGGATCTCGATCACCATGTCCTGGGTGACCGGATCGACGCCGTCGGTCTCCCCGATGATGCGGGTGTAGTGCTCGATCGCTCCCGTCTCGGCTTTGATCACGCCGCGGATCACGTGGACGATGTCGGTCTGCTCCTCGGGCGGCTGCAGGAAGCTCTGTTCCGCCGCGAAGTCCTCCGAGCCCGGCACCACCCCATAGAGCTCCTTGATTCGTTCCGCGAACTGCTTGGCGTGGCCGAGCTCCTCTTCGACGTCCTCGGCCAGCGACTCTTTGATCTCCTGGGCCCGCACACCGTCGAGATTGACCGACGCCGCGATATAGCTCATCACCGTCTCGATCTCCATCCAGTAGGCCTTCTGCAGCAGCTCGACCACGTGCTCGCGGGCTTCCAGGTTGGCGCTGTCGAATATGCCCTTGCTCGGGGACGGTGCTGAAGCCTCCATCGGTTCCTCCATCTCTCGCTTGCGGGACGGCTAGCGATTACCCGCTCTTTGCGCGATCAATCGTCGTCGCGGTCTCGCCATCCGGCGGTGATCGCATACTTTCCTGTGATTGGTTTTGCCCACAAATGGGATGGGTATCGATCTGCGATGGAGGATCGGAAGCGCTTCATACGCGGCGTCTTCTCCCGCGGCTCGCCGGAGGGACCGTCACAGCTGCGAGCAGAGTGCCTGATCGAGGGCTCCGATCCACATGTCGAGGTCACGGTGAGCTTCCTGCGAGTGGTCGAGCTGCAGGTCCTGAATGCCCACGATAAACCGGTTGCCGACTTGGTCGTCGCCGGAAAGCGCTACGAGAGCCACGAGGAAACAATCGAGCATGAGTTACGACTTCCCTTCGATCCCGGACCGCACAGCCGAGGTCGAAACCGCCGGCAGCAGGAGAGCGGAGTTGGTGGAGAAGGGCGTCCCGGCCGGGACGCTGATGTGGCGCTGGGAACCACTGCATGCGACCGTGGAAGCCTGGGTCGAAGAGGTCGTACCGGGACTGCGGCATGTATGCGTCACCTTTGCCAACCGGCTCGAATGGACGGGCGACACGCGCGAGCAGACCCCGCTGCGGGCGTTCTACTCGCCGCGGGTGGTGCTGCATAGCCCCGACGGTGCCTTCGCCTCGCTCACCGACCCCCCACCGCACCTGCGCGAAGAGTCCATCGCCTGCCGTAACGAAGGCCTTTGGCCGGTCCCCGTCGGCGCAGCGGGTGATCGCCGCACGATTCTCGCCTCGCCGGCGCAGCTGGCGGATTACCCCAAGGTCGCAACCCAAGAGGGCCCGCGGCATCAGGCTCTGAGATAATCGCCGCCTTCGGGGCGTGGCGCAGCCTGGTAGCGCGCACCGTTCGGGTCGGTGAGGTCCCCGGTTCAAATCCGGGCGCCCCGATATTTCTTGGTCAGCGCGTCAGTGACCTGAGTGCCAGTTACCAGATCGTCAGCGAGCCTGGATGATCGTGGTCGCGGATGGCCCGATCCTTGGTCACTAGCTTCAGACCGTGCTCGATCGCGGTGGCGTAGATCAATCGATCGGCGGGATCGTCTGTAAATGACGAGGGGAGGGCGACAGCGGTGTCCGCGATCGCCGGAGTCACGCCGACCGTTCGCAACTGCGCTGCGAGGCCCTGCAGCCAGGACCGGATCGGAACATTCACGGTAATCCGCTCGTGCTTCACCAGCCACGCCAGCTCATACCAAGAGATCGCCGCGACGACGAGCTCGTCCGCATCTTCCAGGGCCTTGCGCGCCCGGGCGCCGACCCGCTTCGGTTCCGCCGACCACCAGTGAACCACGTGGGTATCGACCAGAATCGCGCTCAAGTCTTAAGAGGCGTTCCAGGCCTCGCCAGTCGAGAACAGCTCCTCCTCCTCGACCGCGGTCATCGCTACGCCCTCGAACGAGCCCTTGAGAGAGCGCGCGCCGGACGCGGGTATCTCGATCTCGCGCACGGCTTGGGCGTCGAGGTCGTAGATGAAGGCGCGCACCTCGGTGGCATTCGGCAGGAGGTTGGAGGTCCTGACCGCCTGTACGTCCTGTTCAAGCGCCTCGATCGGATTTGCGATGGTGAGGAAGTCGACGGGCTCGGCGCCCGGGGGAAGCAGCTCACGAATGTCCTCGTCGCTGTGCGCAGCCATGGCGCAGTCGGTGTGGTGGATGACGAGCACGCGCTCGATTCCCATCGCACAGGAGACCGCCAGAGAACGCAGGACGTCGGCGCTGACCCGGCCGCCGGCGTTGCGGACGACGTGCGCGGCGGTCGGCCAGTCCTCGAGGAATCCGGCCGCGTCGAGGCGGGCGTCCATGCAGGTGACGATGGCAGAGCGGGGTTCTTGCGGGCTCATCGCCGCAGCATCCTAGTCTCGGCCAGCAGGCGGACGCCGCGCTCGATCGCCGCTTCGGAAAGACAGCCGAAACCGAGCACCAGGCCAGGTGGACCGGTCGGGTTGAAGCGGTGCAGGGCAAGGCCCTCGAGGCCGACGCCGCGCTCGGCGGCGGCGGCTATCAGCGCCGCCTCGTCGGTCCCCGCCGGCAACTCGACCAGCTCGTAGAGGCCGGCGGCGGCATTGGCGGGCCGGACCTGTGGCAGCCGCTGCGCCAGGGCCTCGAGCAGAACCTCGCGGCGGCGCTGGTAGCGCAAGCGCATGCGGCGGATGTGCCGGTCGAGCTCGCCTCGTTCGATGAAGTCGTGCAGGGCGAGCTGCCCGATCGCCTCCGAGCCGCGGTCCTCGACGGCCTTTGCCTGGACCAGCGGCCAAGCGAGCCAGGAGGGCAGCAGCGCCCAACCAAGGCGCATGCCCGGGGTCAGGCGCTTGCTCGCCGAGCCGATGTGGACGACGCGGTCGGGAGCCAGGCCCTGCAGCGCGCCGAGGCCGCTGCCCCCGTAGCGGTACTCGGCATCGAAATCGTCCTCGACTATCAGTCGCTCCCCGACTTCGGCCCACTCGATCAGCGCCGCCCGCCGCTCACGGCTGAGCACTACGCCTGTGGGAAACTGGTGGGCCGGGGTAACGACCACCGCGCTGGCCGTACCGGCGGCAAGCGCATCGACCCGGATGCCCTCTCCGTCGACGGGAATCGGCACGACCTCGAGTCCAGCCTGCTCGACGATCAAGCGGTGCGTGTGCCAGCCAGGGTCCTCGAGCGCCACCCGCTCGACCCCGCGGGCCGCGAGCCAGCGGCAGAGGAGCGAGAAGGCCTGGGCGAAGCCCGTGCAGACCATCAGCTGCTCCGGCTCAGCGGCGGCGCCGCGCACCCTGCCCAGGTAATCGGCGAGCGCCTGGCGCAGCGCGGGCACGCCGCGCGGGTCGGGATAGCCGACGGCGTCGATCGGCGCCTGCCGCCATGCCGCCCGTAGCGAGCGCAACCAGCGGTCGCGGGGAAACCCGGCCAGATCCGGCAGGCCGGGGTGAAAATGGATCGGGAAGCTGGGCAGCATCGAGCGGGCGGGCGGGCGCCCCGCGGAGCTGCGAACGGTGCGCGCAACCCGCACCGGGGCGCCCTGCCTCGTGATCAGGTAGCCCTCGGCGGCAAGCTGGCTGTAGGCCTCGGTGACGACACCGCGCGAGATGCCCAGCTCACTCGCCAGCGCGCGGCTCGACGGCAGGCGCGCTCCCGCGGCAAGACGGCCGGCCTGGATGTCCTCGCGGATCGATCGCTCGACCTGTTCGTGCAACGGAACCTCGGCATCGCGCTCGAGCTCGACCAGCAGGCCAGGGCCACCAACTGGACCATTAGAAGATGCCATTACTGGAACTGTAAATCGAGCCAGTCTGTGCGTAAAGTGGATCTCTCCAAAACGGCTCGAGGAGGATCGTCATGGCGCAACAGAACGGCACCAAGAAGGGCACGATCACCATCGTCGGCGGCGGGTTCGCCGGTCTCACCGCGGCGATTACCTGCGCCGAAGCAGGCCGCAAGGTGCACCTGCTGGAGGCCCACGAAGCGCTCGGCGGTCGTGCCCGCAGCGCCGCCGGGCCCTACAAGGCCAACCTCGGCCCCCACGTCATCTACAAGGACGGTGGCCTTCTGGGATTGGCTTGCCGAGCGCGAGCTGTTGCCGCCGTACGCCGGGCCGCCGCTCTCGGGAATTCGCTTCCGCTGGCAGGGAGTTGCGCGGCGCTTGCCACCCCTAGGCGCCGTGCCCGCGGTGCTGCGGCTGCGCGGACGCGAAGCGCCGGTCGACGTCGACTTCCGCGGCTGGGCGGCGGCGCACAGCGACGAGCGCACCGCCGAGATGCTCTCCGCCGCCGCCGGCGTCTACACCTTCCACCACGATCCGGGTGAGCTGTCAGCCGCTTTCGTCTGGAAGCACTCGGTACGGGTCCTGCTCAGCCCTCCCCCCACCGCGCGCTACCTGCTCGGTGGCTGGGGCGCGCTGGTCGACTCGCTGGAGCGGCGCGTTCACCAGCTCGGGGTCGAGGTCGAGACCGCGCACAGGGTCGAGTCGCTGCCGGACCCACCGGTGATCGTCGCGACCGAGCTCGGCCAGGCGCGTTCTTTGCTTGGCGACGACTCGCTCGTGTGGCCGGGCGGTCACACCGTATGCGTCGACCTCGGCCTACGCCGCCGTCGCGGCGATCCGTTCATCGTCTCCGACCTCGACGAGGCCGGCTGGATCGAGCGCTTCAGTGCCGCCGACCCCTCGCTTGCGCCCGCAGGTGAGGAGCTCGTGCAGGGTCAGATGCCGGTTCGTCCTGACGAGAGCGCCGAGGGGGCGGCGCTGCGCCTCGATCGCCTGCTCGACGTCTCGCTCCCCGAGAGGCGCGAGCGTGAGACCTGGCACCGCCAGCAAGTGATGAACGGCCGCAGCGGACCGCTCGACTACCCGGGTAAGAGCTGGCGCGACCGCCCCGGCGTCGACCGCGGCGACGGCGTCTTCCTGGCCGGTGACATGGTCGCCGCCCCCGGACTTCTCTCTGAGGTCGCCTGGGCGAGCGCGATCGAGGCAGCCGGGCTCGCGGTTGCCTCTACCGCACCGCTTCGATTGCCCGCTCTATCTGGCTGAGCTGCGGATTGTCCTGCAAGGTCCGCGTCCCGACGGGGCCGCTGATGATCATTGCCTGGCCGACACGGATGCCGAGACCGCGCCCCAGCTCTTCGTAGCCCGCCAGGCGCTCGGCGATCGGCCCCCCCGTACCCCCTTGCTCATCGAGCTCCGCCTGCCACTCGAGCACATCGAGCTCGCCGATCGAGCTCGCCAGGGAGGCCATCAGGCGATCACCGATCCCGAACCGCTCGGCCTCTCCCTGGTTGACGAAGAAGAGGTAGGTGTACTGCCAGCCATAGCCCTGCTCCGCGGCGGCCTCGGCGCCGAAGAAACCAAGCTCCAGCGGGTTCGCGGCGATCGAGTAGTGGCGCATCAGCAGCTTCGCGTCCCCCGGCCGCACGTAGTCTTCGACCAGCGCGGGGATCGTGGTGAGGAACTCGTCGCGGCAGTTGCCGCACTGCAGGTCGTTAAAGACCTGGATCGCGACGGGCGCGTCGGCGGAGCCGAGCCGGTCGCCTTCCTGCGGGATCCCGCCGAAGAGGCGCTGCGCGCTGGCGATGCCGTCGATCCGGACAACTTCTCGACCCGCCTCTTTGGTCGAGATGTCGACGATCACGTAGGCGAGCGCGGCAAACGCCAGACCGAAGCCGAGGATCACCCAGAGACGGCCCCGGCGGGGAAGCGGAGTTACGGCACCTTCGGACACCGCTGCATTATCGCGAGCCGCGGAGCGGGCTCGCCGATCTCCGCAAACAGCATCGACTTCGGTTGACACGTCCGTCGCCGGGGGTAAAACTGGGCATACCCGATTTCAACTACCTGGGAGGTCCGCCGTGGCCAATCACCTCACCCCGTCCGAGCTTGCCGACGAGCTACGCATGAAACGGCAGGAGGTGATCGGCAAGTGTGTCGAGATGCACGTCCCGATCTTCCACGGCCGGATCGACAAGTCCCTCTTCCAGACATCGCTGCGCCAGACCTCCGAACGGCAGCAGGAGCGGCGGCGCACCCCCGCCACTTAACTCCAGTCGTCTACTAGACTCCCCGCGGTGGAGGAGCGGGGAACCAACTCGACCACGCTCGCGGATCTACTTCCGCGCGCCGCGAAGATCTATGGCAGCGCGCCGGCGATTCAGTTCAAGGATGGCGAGGCATGGGTCAAACGCAGCTTCCTCGAGGTCGAGGAGACGGTGCGCGCGCTGGCACTCGGCTTGGTCGACCTCGGTGTAGCCAAAGGCGACAAGGTCTCAATCCTCGCCAACACCCGACCCGAGTGGACCTACTTCGATTTCGCTGCACTCTCAATCGGCGCGACGGTGGTGCCGATCTACCAGACCAACTCGCCGGAGGAGTGCCAGTACGTGCTTGAGAACTCCGACGCCAAAGTCGTCATCGTCGAGGACGACGAACAGCTGGAGAAGATCCGCAAGGTCCGCGACAGCCTGCCGCAGCTGGAGTCGGTGGTGCGGATGACGGGCTCCAGCGACGACACCATCTCGTTCGACGAGCTCACCTCGCTCGGCGCCGGCCGCGATGCCTCGGAGTGGGAGCAGCGCTGGCAGGCGGTGACGCCGGATGACATCTGCACCTTCATCTACACGTCGGGGACGACCGGGCCGCCGAAGGGCTGCGTGATCAGCCACGGCAACTACCGGGCGATGCTCGACATGGTCAACGAGAACAGCGTCATCGAGGGCGAAGACGTCACCTACCTCTACCTCCCCCTCGCCCACTCCTTCGCCCTGCTGATCCAGCTCGGCAGCTTCGACCTCGGCGCGACGATCGCCTTCTGGGAGCGCGATCCGCTGAAGATCATGCCGAACATGGCCGAAGTCAAACCGACCTACTTCCCATCGGTGCCGCGCATCTTCGAGAAGATTTACACCACCGCGACCAGCGCGATGGAGAAAGAGGGCGGCCTGAAAAAGGCAATCTTTGACTGGGCGATCCGGGTCGGCGTCAAGATGCGCGAGGCGGAACGCTCGGGCCGCAAACCCGGCTTCCTGCTACGCAAGCAGTACGAGTTCGCCGACAAGAAAGTCCTCTCGAAAATCCGCGGTCTGTTCGGCGGCCAGTTGCGACTCGCCGTCTCCGGCGCCGCCCCGATCAACCCCGACATCCTGCGCTTCTTCGACTCCGCCGGAGTGCTGGTGCTCGAGGGCTGGGGAATGACCGAGACCTCGACCGCGGCGACGATCTCCACCCCCGAGGACTTCAAGATCGGCACGATCGGCAAACCCTTCCCGGGCTGTGAGGTGAAGATCGCCGAGGACGGCGAGATCTTGGTCAAGGGGCCAAACGTCTTCCAGGGCTACTACAAGAACGAGGAGGCGACCCGGGAGACGATTGTCAACGGCTGGCTGCACACCGGCGATCTTGGGTCGATCGACGCCGAGGGCTTCATCACGATCACCGGCCGCAAAAAGGACATCATCATCACCGCCGGGGGCAAGAACATCACGCCGGCCAACCTCGAGAATGAGATCAAGCAGCACCCGCTGGTCTCCCAGTGCGTGGTCGTCGGCGACCGCCGTCCCTACCTCGTCGCGCTGGTCACCCTCGACCCCGAAGAAGCGGTCGCCTACGCCAAAGAGCACGGCCTGACCGAGGACCCAGCCCAACTCGCCGCCAACGGCGACGTGCGCACGGCGATCGAGACGCATTTGGCCAAGGTCAACGAGAAGTTCGCCCGGGTCGAGCAGGTGAAGAAGATCGCGATCCTCCCCCACGACCTCTCCCAGGAAAGCGGTGAGCTGACCCCAACGCTGAAGGTCAAGCGCGCGGTCGTCGCCGACAAGCACCAGGGCGAGATCGAGAAGCTCTACGCCGGCTAAGGACCGCTAGGGCCCTCAGGAAGCCTCACCGCGAAGCAGCGCCCCGGTGGTCTGCTCGAGCACGCGGCGCCAGGCCGAAGCCTGCTCCGGCTCCTCCTCGGAAACGCGCTCGACGGCGCGGCGGACGCGGCGCTCAGAGATCTCGAGGCCGTGGCGCTCGGCGATTTCCTTGTAGCGGTCGTAGTCCTGGGCCAGCGTCGCGGTGACCGACTCGAAGCCATGGCGGGCGATCTTCAACCGCCGCGAGTAGTCCATGATCGGGGTGCCGAACATCAGCTCGTCGTTGGGCTCGGGCTCGACCAGGATGATGTCGACGCCCTTGTATTTCTCCTGCCATTGCTCAACGGCCTGGTGCAAGCGGGCGTGGGCGATCAGCCGGAACGCCTGGTTGGCGATCGCCGGCAGGCCCATATCGGCGACCCGCCGCACGCGGGTGCCGAAGACGGTCGGGATCGTCTGCTCGAAGTCGTTGACGTAGGGAACGAGGGGGTTCACGACGACGATGAACTTCGCTCCCTTTTCGACCGCGATGTCAACGTTGGTCGTCGAGCGGATTCCGCCGTCGACCAGCTGGCGCCCCTTCAGGTCGACCGGCTTGTAGACGATCGGCAGCGCAGTTGAGCACTCGATCGCCTTCGAGATCGGCACGTCGTCCCAACCGGGCTCGCCGAAGACGAGGCGTTCGCAGGTGTCGAGGTCGGTCGCGGTCAGGTAGAGCTCGGTGTCGAGCAGGCGGAAGTCGTTGATCCGGCCACTGTCGGCAAGCGCCTGCTCGACGTAGTCGGCGATGCCGGCGTTCGAGTAGAGACCGGCTGGCAGCGCCTCTGCCAAACCGACCCCGATGTCGATCGCCGAGAAGTCGCCCATCTGCGCCAGGCGGCGCATCAGCTCGACCGTGCGCAGTGGCAGCAGCGCCGCTTTCTGCAGGAAGCCGAGGTAGTTGAATTTCAGCACCTTGCTGAGGTCGAGATCCTCCAGCTCGGAGGCCTCGCGCTTGTTGATGACCTGCATCATTTCGTCGGGAGTGACGCCATTGGCAAGCATCGTGGCGACGAAAGACCCAGCGCTGGTCCCAACGTAGACGTCGAAGTTATTGACGGTGCTGTTTACCGCCAGCAGGTCAAGCGCTCGAAGCGCCCCAATCTCGTAAACGCCGCCGGTAAAGCCTCCACCCCCAAGGACCAGCGCAGTCTTTGACGGGCGCTTGCGACCTTTCCCGCGTTTACGTCGCGCAGGGGTCTCGATATCGACAACCTTGCCCATAAACATGGATTATCCCAGACCCTGCAGGCGGCCCCGCCGCGAATGCCGCTACCTTCGACAAATTCCGTGTTGCAGGGTGCGATGAAACGAGCGTCGGTCATCTTCGTCTTGCTGCTGGGGTTGCTTCTCCCGGCGGGAGCAAGTGGTGCTGGCAACGTCTGCCAGCAGATGCGAGAGCGGTTGGTTTCTGGAGGGGGGACGGCCAGTGGGCTGTTCGTGATCGATGCGGAGACCGGGAAGGCGGTCTGTGCTCGGGCGGCTAAGCAGCCGCGCTCGCTGGCCTCCAACACGAAGCTGTTCACGACCGCTGCCGCGCTCTCGCGGTTCGGACCCGAGTACCGCATCGTCACCCAGCTTCTCTCCGACGGCAAGATCGGCTTCGACGGCATGCTGCGGGGGAGTCTCTATCTGCAGGGAGGGGGCGACCCGGCACTCGGGGTTCCTTCTTTCTACGACCGTTACCAGGGCGGGCTCGGCACCAATCTCTTCTCGCTCAAGGCCCAGCTCCGGACGGCTGGAATTCGCGGCGTCAGTGGACGGCTCTACGCCGACGACACGATCTTCGATCGCTTGCGTGGCGTCGCCGATTCCGGCTATGCGACCAGCCCATACATCGGCCCGCTCTCGGGCCTCTCCTTCAACTCCGGCTATCGCGGCTCGATCAGTCAGGGGTTCGCCTCCGACCCAGCCACGCTCGCGGCCTCGAAGTTGGCGCGCACGCTCAACGGGGCTGGGATCTCGATCCGCACCACGGTCGCCCGCGGCGTCACCCCGGGACAGGCAAAGCCGGTGGCCAGCGTTCGCTCGCCGACGATGAACCGGCTGGTCGAGATGACCAACGTCTTCTCCCATAACTTCTTCGCCGAGATGCTGGTCAAGCTGCTCGGCGCCCACTTTGGCACGGCCGGAACCACCGCGGCGGGCACCGAGGTGGTCGAGCGCTTCGCCCGCAGCAGCGGCTCGGCGATCCAAGCCATCGACGGCTCCGGCCTGACCCGCGGCAACCGCGCCTCCCCATTCGCGGTCGTGCGGTTGCTGCAGGCGATGCGCAGGAGCGCGGTCGGCGACGAATTCATCCAGGGCCTGGCCCTCACCGGCCGCGAGGGGACGGTCGCCGACCGCACTGAGGGAACCGCCGCCTACGGCCGCTGCCGCACCAAGACCGGCACCCTGACCGGGGTCAGCGCCCTCTCGGGCTACTGCTTCAACCGCAGCGGCAGGGTAATGGCCTTCTCGCTCCTGATGGCCAGCGTCAGCGACCTCTACGCCGCGCACTACCAGCAGGACCGCATCGCTGCCCTAGTCGCGTCTTACTGAAGCAGCGCCCGCAAGCCGGCCTCGTCGAGGATCTCGGTCTCGAATTTTTCCGCTTTCGCCAGCTTCGAGCCGGGGTTGTCGCCGGCGACAACGTAGTCGGTCTTCTTCGAAACCGAGTTGGTGACCTTGCCCCCTGCCGACTTGACCAGGGCGGCCGCCTCCTCGCGGGTCAGCACCGGCAGGGTGCCGGTGAGGACGACGGTCTTGCCTTCCAGCGGGCCGCCGGTGACGCGCCGTTCGGACTCTGCCACCTCAAGGCGAAGACCCTTCTGCTTCAACTTCTCGATCAGCGCCCGCGTGGGCTCATCGACGAGCGACTCGGCGATCTGCACAGCCATGATCGGGCCGACGCCCTCGACCTCCTCGATCCGCTCCGGGTCGGCCTCGTGCAGGGCGTCGATCGAGCCGAAGTGATCTGCCAGCGCCTCCGCCGTGACGTAGCCCACCCCTGGCAGTCCGAGCGCGTAGAGCACCCGTTTGAAGGGGCGTTCGCGGGAGGCTTCGATCGCGGCGACCAGGTTGCGAGCCGAGACCTCGCCAAACCCCTCCAACCCGGCCAGACGCTCCTCGTCCAACTCGTAGATGTCGGCGACATCGGCGATCAGCCCTTCCTGCAGGAAGCGCATCGCCTGCTTCTCCCCCAGCCCGTCGATGTCCATCGCCCCCTTGCTGACGAAGTGCTTGACGTGCTGGAACGACTGGCCGGGGCAGCCGGCACGATTGGGGCAGATGGTGAAGACGGCGTCCTCGGGCTTGACCGTCGGGGTTGCGCAGATCGGGCACTCCTTCGGGGGCTTGACGCGGCGCGTGTGCTTGGGCCTACGCTGGACCAGCGGTGAGACGACCTGCGGGATGACGTCTCCGGCCCGCATCACCACCACGTCGTCACCGACTCGCACGTCCTTGCGGGCAAGATCCTCCTCGTTGTGGAGGGTCGCGGTGGAGACGGTGACGCCGCCGACGTGGACCGGCTCGAGCATCGCGAAGGGCACCAGGTGGCCGGTGCGGCCGACGTTCCAGACGACGTCGAGCAGCTTCGTCGTCGCCGTCGTCGGCGCGAACTTCCAGGCGATCGCCCAGCGGGGCTCGCGCCCAACCACGCCCAACTCGCGCCACAGCGCCCGCTCGTCGACCTTGACCACGACGCCGTCGATCTCGTAGTCGAGCTCCTCGCGCCGCTCCTCCCACAGGTGACAGCGCTCGACGACCGAGTCGACGCCCGCGTGGTGCTCGCTGTCGGGATTGACCTTGAAGCCGCGGGCGCGGAGCCACTCGACCTCCTCGGAGTGAGTCGCCAGATCGAGCCCGCGGGTGGCGCCAAACCCGTAGCACCAGATCGAGAGCGGACGTTCAGCGGCGAGGATGGGGTCGAGCTGGCGGATCGAGCCAGCGGCCGAGTTCCTCGGGTTGGCGAAAGTCGGTTCACCTGCCTCGGCACGGCGTTCGTTCAGCGCTTTGAAATCGGCAATCGGCAGGTAGACCTCGCCCCGCACTTCGACGAAAGAAGGTGGGTCGTCGATGCGCAGTGGGATCGCACCGATCGTGCGCAGGTTCTGGGTTACGTCCTCGCCGATACGGCCGTCGCCGCGGGTAGCGCCGCGGACGAGCACACCGCCCTCGTAGGTGAGCGAGATCGCCAGACCGTCGATCTTCGGCTCGGTCGTGTAGCTGAACTCGGCGGCGCTAATGTCCAGACGCTTGAGGTGATTGCGGATGCGCGTCTCCCAGGCGCGCAACTCCTCCTCGTTGCGGGCGTTGGCGAGCGAGAGCATCGACTCCGCGTGTTCGACCTGCTCGAAGCGGTCCAGGGGGGATGCGCCAACCCGCTGGGTAGGTGAGTCCGGCGTCTTCAGCGCGGGGTGCTCGGCCTCGATCCCGCGCAGCTCGTCGAGCAGGGCGTCGTACTCATCGTCGCCGATTAGCGGATCGTCGAGGACGTAGTAGTGCCGGTTGTGGAGGGCGAGCTCGCCGCGCAGCTCCTCCGCTCGCTTCTCGGTGGCCGCGTCGCTCACACCGAGGAAGGGGAGCTCTTGGCGAGCATCTGATCGAAGCGCCAACCGCGCAGCCGCTCCAGGCCGCCGTGATCGGTGAGGTCGAAGTGGATCGGCGTCACCGCGATTCTTCCCTGCGAGACCGCGAGAAGATCCGTTTCCTCGAGCTCCTCGAAGCCTGGCTGCCAGCCGTAGATCTCGTAGTGGCGTCGACCGTCCTCGTCCTCTGAGACCAGCTTCAGCTCGTCGTTGTAGACGCGCTTGCCGAGCTTGGTGACCTCGATCCCGGTCGGCTCGCCGGCGGGGCAGTTGACGTTGATCAGCGTCGCCGGCGGCATCGGCTCGGTGGTGAGCTCTCCGACGAGCTGAGCGAGGAAGGCTGCCGCAATGCCGAACTCGAAGCGACCGCTGACGTAGCCCATGCCGCCGCCTGAGGACTGCTGGGAGATCGCCACGGCGGGGATGCCGAGAACGATGCCCTCGAAGGCCGCGGCCACGGTTCCCGAGTAGGTGATGTCGTCGCCGAGGTTGGCGCCGTGATTGATTCCCGAGACGATCAAATCGGGTCGGTGTCCGACCAGGCCCAGCTCGGCGAAACGGACACAGTCGACCGGCGTGCCGTCGGTGGCGAAGCCGCGGTCGCCGTCGCCGAACTCGACCTCCTCGACCGTCAGCGGGGAGCGCGTGGTGATGCTGCGCGCGGTCGCGCTGCGGTTCGAGTCAGGGGCGATCACGTCGACCTCGACTCCGTCGATCTCGCGCAGGGCGCGGCGGGCGGCCTGGAGGCCGGGGGCGCTGATGCCGTCGTCGTTGGTCAGAAGAACACGCACGTCGCCGATTCTAGGGACGGGGGAGGGGGTGTCCTCGTCTTGCTGGGTTTTCGCCACGAGACAACGAGGGCTGTCGCCCGAGGGCTTGCGGGGCGAAAAGAGGACGCCGCTGCGTCGAGGACACCCCCTCCCCCGTCCACACAAGCGCAGCTGAGGCGCGAGCTGCGGCGGGCGCGGGCATACTTGCGCGCGTGGCTACGGTGCGGCTGGACATCGAATATGACGGGACGAGATTCAAGGGCTGGGCGGCTCAGCCTGGGTTGCGGACTGTGCAGGGGGAGCTGGAGGCTGCGCTGGCCACGGTGCTGCGGGAGCCGGTGCAGCTGACTGTTGCCGGGCGCACCGATACTGGGGTGCATGCGCTTGGGCAGGTAGCGAGCTTCGTCACCGAGGCGGAGGTCAAGAAGGAACTGGCGCGGCGGCTCAACGGCGTCGGACCCGACGACATTGCCATCACTTCTGCCACCGCAGTCGAGAAAGGGTTCGATGCCCGGGGCAGCGCAAAGTCGCGCAGCTACCTCTACCGCGTCCTCGCCCGCTCCACCCCGAGCCCCTTCGAGCAGGGCCGCGTCCTCTGGTGGCCACATCGCATCGACCTGGACGCCCTGCAAGCCTGCGCCGCAGCGCTCCCCGGCAACCACGACTTCACCGCCTTCACGCCGACCCAAACCGACCACGTCCGCTTCGACCGCGACATCCTCGCCGCCTCCTGGGATCAGACCGGAGACCTCCTAACCTTCCGCATCACGGCAGACGCCTTCATGCGCAACATGGTCCGCATCCTCGTAGGCACCATGCTCGAAGTCTCTTCCAGTCGCCGGACCCCAGACAGCTTCAAGCAGCTCCTAACCGGCGCCCCGCGCAGCGAAGCCGGCAACACGGCTCCACCCCACGGCCTCTACTTGGAGAAAGTCGGCTACTGAGAGGAGCGAGATGAGCTCCTGAATGAGGAGGGCAGGGGGTGTCCTCGACGCAGCGGCGTCCTCTTTTTCGCCCAACCGCAACCTCGGACGGCCGTCAGCGACTCAGGCGAAAAACCCAGCAAGACGAGGACACCTCCTGCCCTCCCCAACCGACGCGCTAAACCAGCTCGAGGTAGACCATTTCAGTCGAGTCCGACCGCCGCGGGCCCAGCTTCACGATCCTGGTGTACCCCCCGGGCCGCTCCGTATACCGCGGCGCGACCTCCTCGAACAGCTTGTGCACGATGAACTTGTCGTTGTGCAGCGTCGCCAGGGCCTGGCGCCGAGCGTGCAGGTCGCCGCGCTTTGCAAGCGTGATCAACTGCTCGACCTCCGGCTTGACCGCCTTCGCCTTCGCCTGGCTGGTCTTGATCCGCTCGTGCTCGATCAGCTGCTTGGAGAGGTTGGAGAGAAGCGACTCCCGATGCGACGCATCGCGACTTAGTTTGTTTCGCTTCTTGCGGTGGCGCATCGGTTCTTGCCTCGCTCGCTGCTTCCTCAGTCCGCCTGAAGGTCGAGGCCGCGAGCCTGCAGGGTCTCGATCACTTCCTCGATCGACTTCGAGCCGAAGTTGGGGATTGCGTTCAGCTCAGAACGGGTCTTGCGAACCAGATCGCCAACCGTCTGCACACCGGCCCGCTTGAGGCAGTTGTAGGAGCGCACACCCAGCTCCAGCTCCTCGATCAGGATCTCGTCGAGGCCGTTGTTGGCGGCGGAACCGCCACCATCGCCGGCGCCGACGCCGGACAGGCCGTCGGCCCCGGGAAGCGGAGCGGCGATCGCCTCGCGAGCGGTCAGCTCCTCGACTCGCTCGGCGTCGGTGAAGATCGCCAGGGTCTTGATCAGGATCTCGGAGGCCTCGCGCAGCGCCGCGGCCGGCTCGATCGAGCCGTCGGTCTCGAGCTCCAGGGTCAGTTTGTCGAAGTCGGTGCGCTGACCGACGCGGGCGGTCGCAACCGAGTAGGAGGCGCGCCGGATCGGCGAGAAGATCGAGTCGATCGGGATCACACCGATCGGCTGATCGTCGGACTTGTTCTCCTCAGCCGGCGAGTAGCCGCGGCCACGGCCGATCGTCAGGTAGACCTCGAGTTTCGTTTTTTTCTCCAGCGTCGCGATCGGCGCGTCGGGATTGAGGATCTCCACTCCCGAGGGGAGGTCGATGTCCTTTGCCTTGACCTCGCCGGGACCGGTCGCGACCAGTGGCGCCTCGACCTCGTCGGCGTCGGTATGCATGCGGACGACGAGCTCCTTCAAGTTGAGGACGATGTCGGTGACGTCCTCCTTGACGCCCGGCACGCTGGAGAACTCGTGCGCGACACCCTCTATACGAACGCTGGTGACGGCGGCGCCGCCAAGCGATGAGAGCAGGACGCGACGGAGGCTGTTGCCGAAGGTGTAGCCGAAGCCCTTGTCGAGGGGCTCGATGGTGAAGGTGCCGCGGCGGTCATCCGCCTTCTCTGCGGTAATACGAGGGACCTGAAAGTCAGTGGTCATGAGTTCCTTGCGTATGGGTGTTTCAGAAATCGATCCGAACTACTTGGAGTACAGCTCGACGATCAGCTGCTCCTGGACCGGCGCCGAGATCTCCGCTCGCTCGGGGAGGCGGAGGACCTTGGCGGTGAGCGAGTCGTGATCGGCCTGCAGCCAGGCCGGCACGGTCGAGACGAGCTCCGTCGCCTTGCGAATCGTGTCAGTGGCCGCCGACCCAGACTTGATCGAGATCACGTCCTCGGGGCGCACTTGGTAGGAGGGAACGTCGACGCGGCGTCCGTTGACCAGCCAGTGCCCGTGGCCGACCAGCTGCCGGGCCTGGCGCCGCGAGGCGGCGAAGCCGAGCCGTACGAGGACGTTGTCGAGGCGAGACTCGAGCAAGCGCAGAAGATTCTCTCCGGTGACGCCGTCCTGACGTGAAGCCTTGTCGTAGTAGGCGCGGAACTGGCTCTCGAGCACCTGGTAGTAGCGGCGCGTCTTCTGCTTCTCGCGCAGCTGCACGCGGTACTCCGACTGGCGCATGCGGCCGCGGCCGTGATCGCCGGGCGGGTAGGAGCGGCGCTCAACTCCGCACTTGTCAGTGAAGCAGCGCTCTCCCTTGAGGAAGAGCTTCTGGCCCTCGCGGCGACACTGCTTGCACTGGGCCGAGGTGTCGCGGGCCATCTAGACACGCCTCCGCTTCTTCGGGCGGCAGCCGTTGTGGGCCTGCGGCGAGACGTCCTTGACCGTGGTCACGTCGAGGCCCGCTGCCTGCAGTGATCGGATCGCCGTCTCACGGCCCGAGCCGGCGCCCTTGGCGAAGACCTCAACTTTTTCAAGGCCGTGTTCCATCCCCTTTTTGGCCGCTGCGTCGGCCGTGACCTGGGCGGCAAACGGGGTCGACTTGCGCGAGCCTTTGAAGCCGGCCGAGCCGGCCGACTCCCAGGCGATCACGTTGCCTTGGGGGTCGGTCAGGGTGACGATCGTGTTGTTGAAGGAAGTCTTGATGTGCGCCTGCCCGTAAGCGATGTTCTTTTTGACGCGGCGGCGAGGGCGCCCTTTAGCGGGTTTTTTGGCTGCGGCCATTGGGCTCCCCTACCTCGCCGTCGGCGCCTTGCGCTTGCCGGCGACGCTCATCCGGCGCGGGCCCTTGCGGCCGCGCGCGTTGGTCTTCGTCCGCTGACCCCGCACGGGGAGGCCGCGACGGTGGCGCAGCCCGCGGTAAGCACCGATCTCCATCAGTCGTTTGACGTCCTGGGAGCGCTCGCGGCGCAGGTCGCCCTCGACCTCGCGGCGCTCGACTGCCTCACGCAGCTTCACGACCTCTTCCTCGGTCAGATCCTTGACCGAGGTATTGGGGTCGATGCCGGTCTCCGCGAGGATCTCCTGCGCGGTTGAGCGGCCGATGCCAAAGATGTAGGTGAGGCCGATTTCGACCCGCTTATTGACCGGAATGTTGATGCCCGCGATCCGCGCCATGAGTTCAGCCCTGCCGCTGCTTGTGACGCGGGTTTTGGCAGATCACTAGGACCGCACCGTTACGGCGGATTACCTTGCACTTTTCGCACATCGGCTTTACGGAAGCTCGGACCTTCATCGCTCCGGTGGTTGTCTCGACTACAGGATTCCCGCCCGCCCCATGAATCGGGCAAGCGGGCACGAACAAACGGCCCTCAGGGCCGACCGGGAAAGATAGCAGGGGGACGCTTTGGAGGAGGGCTCGGTGGGCGTCGGGGCGGGGGTGGTTCTCGGGGGAATTGATCACCGCGCCAAAGCGCGGTGAAATCTGGTGCGCGGCGTGAGCCGCGCACCTTCTTCGTTGCTAAGCGCGAAGCGCGTGCGACATCAATTCCCGCGGTGCCGCATCGGCCTCCCCACTACCTGATCAGGGGATCAGTCGTCCTCGTGCCAGGGCGTGAGGATGCGCGGGCCGTCGGCTGTGACGGCGATCGTGAACTCGAAGTGGGCAGCTAGGGAGCCGTCTTGGGAGTAAACGGCCCAGCCGTCGTCGCCCATTCGAACCAGGGGGCTGCCCGCGTTGACCATCGGCTCGATCGCCAGCACCATGCCCTCCTCCAGCTCCGGCCCCTTGCCGGGCTCGCCGAAGTTGGGGACCTGCGGGTCCTCGTGCATGTCACGCCCGATTCCATGCCCGACCAAAGTGCGGATGATCGCCAGCCCCTCGATCTCGACCGTGCGCTGAATCGCCGCCGATATGTCGCCGAGATGGTTGCCGGGCTGCATCTGCTCCGTGCCGGCAAATAGCGCGGCCTTGGTCACGTCGAGCAGCTTGCGCGCCTCGGGGGTGACGGAGCCGATCGGCACGGTCATCGCCGCGTCGGAGACCCAGCCGTCCTTGATCACCCCGACGTCGACCGAGAGCACGTCCCCCCGCTTCAGCGCATAGGGGCCCGGGATGCCGTGGACGACCATCGAGTTGGGCGAGGTGCAGATCGACCCCGGAAAGCCGCGGTAGCCCTTGAAGGCCGGCTCCGCCCCCTGCGAGCGGATGAACTTTTCCGCTGCGGCATCGAGATCCTTGGTGGTGACGCCGGCGCGGGCCTTGCTCGCGAGCATGCGCAGACAGCGGACCAGGATCTCCCCGGAGGCAGCCATCTCCTCGACCTGCTCCGAGGTCTTGCGGATGATCATCCGGTACAAGCTAGCCCCTGCCCAAACTGCCTAGATTGCCTCGTCGGCTTCCAGCTTCAGCGTCGCCAGGGCGCGGCGGAGCTCGTCGGCTACCGCCTCCGGGGAGGCGCCGCCGTCGATGCGGCGGAGCAGGCTCTGGTGGTCGTAGAAGTCGATCAGCGGCTCGGTCTTGTCGTGGTAGGTCTCGAGCCGGTGGCGGATCACCTCGGGCTTGTCGTCGTCGCGGACGACCAGCTCACTGCCGTCGACATCGCAGACCCCCTCGTTCTCGGGCGGGTTGAACTCGACGTGGAAGACGTGGCCGTTCTCGACGCAGGTGCGACGGCCGCCGAGCCTCCGCATCACCTCCTCGTCGTCCGCGTCGATCAGCAGCACGCCTGTCAGCTCGCGGTCGAGCTCACCGAGCTTTGCCGCCAACGCCTCGGCCTGGGGCACGGTGCGGGGGAAGCCGTCGAGAATGAAGCCGTCGGCCGCCTCGGGGGAGTCGATCCGCTCGGCGATCGCGCCGACGATGACGTCGTCCGGGACGAGGTCGCCACGGTCCATGTACTGCTTGGCGGCCTTGCCCAGCTCAGTTTCGTCGCGCACGGCCGCGCGCAGGATGTCGCCAGTCGCGTAGTAGGGCAGTTGCAGGTCTTCCTGCAGCCGCTCACCCTGGGTGCCCTTGCCGCTGCCGGGAGGACCGAGAAGGACGAGGTTGAGCTCTATTTCAGGAACCCCTCGTAGTTACGCATCATCAACTGCGCCTCGAGCTGCTTGACGGTGTCGAGCGCGACTCCGATCACGATCAGGATCGAGGTCCCGCCGAAGAAGAAGTTGGCCGACGTCTGGCTGATCAGGATCGTCGGCAGCGCTGCCACCGCGCCCAGATAGAGGGCACCCGGGAAGGTGAGGCGAGAGAGGATGCGGTCGAGGTACTCGGCGGTGGGGCGCCCAGGGCGCACGCCCGGGATGAAACCGCCGTATTTCTTCAGGTTGTCGGCCTGGTCCACCGGATTGAAAGTGACCGCCGTATAGAAGTAGGTGAAGACGATGATGAAGAACACCTCACCGACCACGTAGGCCCAGCCGTTGGGGCTGAAGAAAGCGGCGAAGTCGAGCGCCGCGGGGGTGTTGAGGAGCTGGCCGATCGTCGGCGGAAAGGCCATGATCGAGGCGGCGAAGATGACCGGGATGACGCCGGCCATGTTGACCCGCAGAGGCAGGTAGGTGGAGCCGCCGGAGGTCATTTTGCGCCCCACGACGCGTTTCGCATACTGCACCGGAATGCGGCGCTGGCCCTCCTGGACAAAGACGATCGCGACGATCACGGCGAGGGCAACGAAGGGCATCATCACGACGAAGACCTGGTCGGGATTGGTCCACCAGGCCTGGATTCCGCCGGGCAGGCCGGAGACGATCGAAGCGAAGATCATCAGCGAGATGCCGTTGCCGATGCCGCGCTGGGTAATCAGCTCGCCCAGCCACATCAGCAAGGTGCAGCCGGCGGTGAGGCAGATCACGATCAGAAGGATTTTGGGCCCGGTGAGATCGCCGATCACGTTGCCACCCGCTTTGCTGCCGAAGGAGCGGAAGAGGAAGACGAAGCCCCAGGCCTGGGCGAAGGCAAGCCCGACGGTCAGGTAGCGCGTGTACTGGGTGATCTTCTGCTGCCCGACCTCTCCCTCTTTCTGCAGTTTCTCCAGCGACGGAACGACGACGGTGAGCAGCTGCAGGATGATCGAGGCGGTGATGTAGGGCATGATCCCGAGCGCGAACAGCGAAAGCCGCTCCAGCGCGCCGCCCGAGAAGAGGCTGAGAAAGCCCAGCACGTTGCTGCCTTCGAAGTTCTGTGAGAGTTCCTTGACCGCATCGACGTCGACTCCGGGCGCGGGGATGTAGGCGCCGAGCCGGTAGAGCAGCAACATCGCCGCGGTAAACGCAAGCTTCTTGCGGATTTCCGCGACGCTGAAAGCGTTCGCAATAGTCCTGAGCATTACGGCTCCAGAGTGTGACAGGAACCGCCGGCTGCCTCGATCTTCTCCTTGGCAGCCGCGCTGAAGGCATGAGCGTGGACATCGAGCTTCTTCGAGATCTCACCGCGGGCGAGGATCTTGACCGGATCGGAGCGCTTCGCCAAGCCCTTTTCCCGGAGCGAGTCGACGTTGACGGTGGCGCCGGCATCGAAGCGCTCCTCGAGGTCACCGACGTTGACCGGCTGGGTCGAGGTGCGGAAGTTCTCGAAAGGCATCGACTGCTTTTTGTGCGGGCCGCGCAGCTTTCGCATCCGCATGTGGATCGGGTTCTGCCCGCCCTCGTAGCCAGCCTTGCGCTTGCGGCCCGAGCGCGCTCCGGCGCCCTTGTGCCCGCGCCCTGAGGTCTTCCCCAGGCCGCTGCCCTCGCCGCGGCCGACGCGACGGCGCGGCCGTTTCGAGCCGGGCTTCGGCGACAGGTTGTGCAGCCCGATCTCCTGCGAACGCTCACTGGGAGCGTCGTCTTTGGCTTTCGCAGCTTTCTCAGCCACCGTTCACCTCAACCAGATGAGAGACAACCCGCAGCTGCCCCTGCAACTGCGGCGAATCCTTCCGCTCAACAGCCTTCCCGATCGAGCCAAGCCCCAACGCCGCCAACGTAGCTTTCTGCGACGGATTAGTCCCGTTCGCAGACTTGACCTGTCGAATCTTCACCGCGCTCACGAGGACTCCTCAGCTTTCTCCTCTGCGGCTGGCGTCTCCTCCGCGGCCGGGGCTTTCGCCTCCTCGGCCTGAGCCTCCTCAGCTGCCGCGGCATTGGCCTCTCCGGCGGGTGGCGCCGTAGGGGGGACCTCCTCTGAGGAAGCTTTAGCTACCGCAGGAGGAGGTGGGTCCCCTGCGGTGACAGGCCCCGCCGGCGAGGACTCGCTCGCGTCCCCTGCCGTGACAGGCCCCGCGGCCTGAGGCTCCTGTCCCTCGGCCTCTGAACCCTCGGCCGAAACAGTCGTCGCCCCGTTGGACTTCTGAACTCCCAGCACCTGAGCAACGGTCAACCCGCGCAACTCCGCAACCTCCTCAGGCCGCCGCAACCGGACCAACCCGTCCATAGTCGCCTTGACCAGGTTGATCGGGTTCTGCGTGCCGATGCTCTTGGTCAGCACGTCGCGCACCCCACCAAGCTCGAGCACAGCGCGAACGCCGCCGCCGGCGATGACGCCGGTACCGGGGCTAGCCGGTCGCAAGACAACGTGGCCAGCACCGTAGCGGCCGATGATTTTGTGGGTCAGCGTCTGCCCGTATTTAGGCACGCGGATCAAGCTCTTGCGCGCGTTCTCGACCGCCTTCTGAATCGCCAACGGGACCTCGCGGGCCTTGCCGTAGCCGATCCCAACCACGCCCTCTTCGTCGCCGACAGCAACCAGCGCGGTAAAGGAGAAGCGGCGGCCGCCCTTGACCACCTTGGCGACGCGGTTGATCTCGATCACGCGCTCCTGAAGATCCAGTCCCCGGGGGGAGACGGTCTCCACGTTGGTCATGTCCATGCCCTTCATCGGACCGGACACCGTAGCTGACTGGACGATGCGCGGCGGGCCATCAGAACTTCAAGCCTCCCTCGCGGGCGCCTTCGGCCAGCGCCTTCACTCGACCGTGGAACTTGTAGCCGCCGCGATCGAAGACACAGCTCTCCACGCCGGCGGACTTGGCTCGCTCGGCGAGCAACTCGCCCGCCCGCTTCGCCTGCTCGCTGGCCGCGAGCTTGCGCAGCTCCGGCTCGGTCCAGTTGACCGCGGCAAGGGTCTTGCCGGCGGCATCGTCAACGAGCTGCGCAAAGACCCCGCGGTTGGAGCGATAGACGGAGAGGCGCGGCCGCTCGGCGCTGCCGACGATGCGGGCGCGGACCCGGCGGCGGCGGCGCAGCCGCTGCTGGCGCTTGGTCATGACGGTCATGCGCGCTTGCCCACCTTGCGCATCACGTGCTCGTCGCGATAGCGGATTCCCTTGCCCTTGTAGGGCTCTGGCGGGCGGCGCTTGCGGATGTCCGCCGCGACCTGGCCGACCAGTTGCTTGTCGATCCCGCGCACGATGATCTCGGTCGGCTGCGGAACCTCGAACTCGATTCCCTCGGGAGGCTCGACCGGGACCGGGTGCGAGTAGCCGAGCGCCAGCTCGAGGCTCTTACCCTTGAGCTGGGCCCGGTAGCCGACACCCTGGATCTCCAACCGCTTCTCGAAGCCGTCGGTGACGCCCTCGACCATGTTCGCGATAAGGCTGCGGGTCAGCCCGTGCAGGGCGCGGTGCTCACCGCGATCGGTGGGCCGCTGCACGGTCACCGTGCCGTTCTCCTGCTCCACGGTCATCTCGGCCGCGAGCCTTTGCTCCAGCTCACCCTTCGGACCCTTGACCGCCACCCGCCCAGGGGCGAGCTCGACCGTGACGGACTCGGGAACGGGGATCGGCTTTCTTCCAATTCGACTCATGGCTGGACGCTCCAGATCACCAAACGTAGGCGACTACCTCGCCGCCGACGCCCTTCTGCTTCGCTTCGTGGCCGGTCATCACGCCAACCGAGGTGCTGATGATCGCCGTGCCGCTGCCGCCGTGCACGCGCGGCACTTCCTTGTGATCGACGTAGCGACGCCGCCCTGGCCGTGAGACCCGCTCCAGCCCAATGATCACCGGGCGACGGTCCTCGGTGTACTTGAGCCGGATCTCGATCGCCTCGCCAACTTTGGCCGGCTTACGATGGAAGTCGCGGATGTATCCCTGCTCCTTGAGGATGCGGGACATCTCCTCCTTCAGGCGGGAGGCGGGGATCTGCACGTCGTCGTGGCCGGAGCCGATCGCGTTGCGGATCCGGGTCAGGTAGTCGGCTATTGGGTCGTTAAGCATTGGTTCTTATTGGTCCTGGTCGCTTACCAGCTTGACTTGGTCATGCCCGGCACGTAGCCCTCGTGGGCGGCCTCACGCAGGCAGATCCGGCAGAGGCCGAACTTGCGGTAGTAGCCGCGTGGGCGCCCACAGCGGCGACAGCGGTTGTACTCGCGCGACTTGAACTTCTGCTTGCGCGATTGCTTCACCTTCATCGAAGTCTTAGCCATCTGAACTCTCCTTTTCGGACTTCTCGGCGTCCCCTGATTCGGCGTCTCCGGCGGGTGGCGCCGAGGACGACTCGCCGTCCTCGGCGACAGGACCCGCCGGCTGAGGCTTCTCATAGGCCTCCGGGTTCTCCTCTTTGAGTTGCTCAAGCGCCGCCTGCTCGGCCTCGGCCCGCTGGCGAGCCTCCTCTTTGCGTCGCTCCTCCTCCGCCTCGGCCTCAGCCTCGGCGGCGGCGCCTGGGCGACCCTCTTTGGCAAACGGCATGCCAAGCCCAAGCAGCAGCTCGAACGCCTCGGCATCAGTCTGGGCAGAGGTCGCGATCGTGACGTCGAGCCCGCGCACCTCGTCGATCGAGTCGTAGTCGATTTCCGGGAAGATCAGCTGCTCCTTGACCCCCATCGAGTAGTTGCCGCGGCCATCGAAGGAACGCGCGCTGAGGCCGCGGAAATCGCGGATACGCGGCACGGCGATCGAAGTCAGGCGGTCGAGGAACTCCCACATCCGCGCTCGGCGCAGGGTGACGGAGAGCCCTACCGGCATTCCCTCACGGACCTTGAAGGAAGCGATCGACTTGCGCGCCCGGCGTACGCTGGGCTGCTGGCCGGCGATCGTCGCCAGCTGCTCCTGCGCAGCCTCGAGCATTTTCGCGTTCTGCTTGGCCTCGCCGACCCCCATGTTGAGGACAATCTTCTGCAGGCGCGGCACCTGCATCGCGCTCGTGTAGCCGAATTTCTTGGTCAGCGACGGCACGACCTCTTGCTCGTAGCGCTCGCGCAGGCGCGGCGGCGGCGCGGCCTGGGACTGAGGGGTGGTTGCCGCCTCCATCAGATGGACACCCCGCTTCGCTTCGCGAACCGCTCGCGCTTGCCGCCTTTGTCGCGACGCATGCCGACCCGCGTCGGCTTGTTGTCTTTGGGGTCGAGCAGCATCACGTTGGATACGTGGATCGGCCCCTCCTTTTCGACGATCCCGCCGAGCTGTTGGCCGGCTTTTTTCACGTCTTGGGAGGGGCGCGGTTTTTCGTGCCGCTTGACCATGCTCAAGCCCTCGACGTAGATGAAGCTGCGCTTCGGATCGGTGCGCAGGACGCGACCGGTCTTGCCGGAGTCCTTGCCGCCGATCACCTTGACCATGTCGTCGGTCTTGACCCGCATCGGCTTGGCCATCTCAGAGCACCTCCGGTGCCAACGAGACGATTTTCATGAAGTTGCGCTCGCGAAGCTCGCGAGCCACCGGCCCGAAGATGCGGGTGCCACGGGGGTTGTTGCTGGCCGGATCGATCAGCACGGCGGCGTTTTCGTCGAAGGAGATGTAGGTGCCGTCGGAGCGGCCGAGCTGCTTCTTTGTTCGCACGACCACTGCCTGCACGACCTCGCCCTTGCGGACGCCGCCCTGCGGGCTGGCCTGTTTAACCGTCGCCGTGATCACGTCGCCGACGCCGGCGTAGCGGCGATGGGAGCCGCCCTTGACCCGGATGCAGAGGATCTCCCGCGCGCCCGAGTTGTCGGCGACCTTGAGCCTGGACTCCTGCTGGATCACTTCGCCTTCTCCAGTACCTCGACCAGGCGCCAGCGCTTGGTCTTCGAGAGGGGGCGCGTCTCGACCACGCGGACGACGTCGCCCTCACCGGCCTCGTTCTGCTCATCGTGGGCATGCAGAGTGCGCGAGCGGCGGATCACCTTCTCGTAGGTCGGGTGGCGCCGCACGATGTCGACGCGCACGGTGATCGATTTCTGGCCTTTGTCGGAGACGACGATCCCCTGCCGCACCTTGGCGGCATTGGCGTCCTTCTCGGCAACAGGCGTCCCGGTTCCGGGAGTCTTCTTGGCTTTCGAGGCAGCCCGTTCCTTGCGCCGTTCGGCACCCCGCCGCTTGCGCTCGGCCAAGCGAGCAGCCTTCCGCTCCTCAGGCGATTGCTGCGGCCCAGCTTTATGCGGCCGGCGCGACCTCTCCAGCCTGCGCTTCTCCTTCCAGGGCAGCTGATCCTCCTCCGATGGTTCGGACTCGGCAGCAGGCGCCTCGGACTCCTCAGCTTTCTCGTCGGCGTCGGGTGAATCGGTCGAGTCATCAGCCTCAGCCGCTGGAGCCTCCTCAGCCTCAGGCTCCTCTGCCGTGGGTGGCGTAGGGGTGGGCTCCTCGCCCGCAGCTTGCGAGGACGAGGAGTCCTCCCCTGCGACAGGACCCGCGGCCTGAGGGTCTGATCCCTCGGGCGTCTCCTCGACTGCGTCTTTTTTCTCTTCGTCACTCATTTATTTCCGCAACTCTCTCTCGACGTCGATCCCACGCTGCTTGGCGATCGTCACCAGCCGCGCCACATCCCGCTTTGCCTGACCGAGGCGAGCCGTGTTCTCCAGCTCGCCGGTGGCGTGGCGGAAGCGCAGGTTGAACGACTCCTGCTTGGCGTCGATCAGCTTCGACACCAGCTCGTCGTCTTTCATGCTGTGGGCCTCAGCCGCCTTCATCAGCCCTCGGCCCCCTCTCGCATCACGAATTTGGTTTTGATCGGGAGCTTGTGGCCGGCCAGGCGCAGAGCCTCGCGGGCGAGGTCCTCGGGGACACCCGCCAACTCGAACATCACCTTGCCGGGCTTGACCACGGCGACCCAGCCCTCCGGGTTGCCCTTGCCCGAGCCCATCCGCGTCTCGGCGGGCTTCTTGGTGTAGGGCTTGTCCGGGAAGATGTTGATCCAGACCTTGCCGCCACGTTTGATCTTGCGGGTCATCGCGACACGTGCGGCCTCGATCTGACGATTCGTTATCCAACCGCGATCGAGCGCCTTCAGCCCGTACTCGCCGAAAGCGACGTGGCTGCCGCCCTTGGTGTAGCCGCGCATACGGCCGCGCATCTGTTTGCGGTGCTTGACCCGCTTCGGCATCAGCATCAGCGACCACCTCCGCCGCCGCGTCCGCGATCGCCGCCGCGCTGGCGCCCGGGGCGCTGAGCGCCCTGTGGCTCGCCATCGTCGGGGATCTGGTCGGAGCGGAAACCCTCGGGCATGACTTCGCCCTTGTTGATCCAGCATTTGACGCCGATTCGCCCGGCGGTGGTGCGTGCCTCGAAGAAGCCGTAGTCGATGTTGGCACGCAGCGTGTGCAGCGGCACGCGGCCGTCGGAGTAGCTTTCGGTACGCGCCATCTCGGAACCGCCGAGCCGGCCGGATACCTGCAGCTTTACTCCCTTGGCGCCGGAGCGCATCGCCGAGGTCAGGGCGCGTTTCATCGCCCGCCGGAAGGCGACGCGGTTCTGCAGCTGCTCGGCGATCGACTGGGCGACCAGTTTCGCGTCGAGCTCGGGGCGCTTCACCTCGCGGATATTCACCTTGACCGGCTTGCCCGTCAGCTTGTGCAGCTCCTTGCGCAGCGCGTCGACTTCGCTGCCGGACTTGCCGATCACGATGCCGGGGCGGGCGGTGTGGATGTCGACGGAGACCTCGCCGCGGCGCTCGATCGTGATGCTCGAAAGCCCAGCGTGGGCGAGTTTGCCTTCGATGTGAGCGCGGAGCTTCAGGTCCTCCTCGAGCACGTCGGCGAAGCCCTTCTCGTCGAACCAGTTCGACTTCCAGTTCTGGATGTAGCCGACGCGGAAGCCGCCGGGATGGATCTTCTGCCCCATTACAGCTCCCCTTCCGGGCTCAGCGCCACGGCAATGTGGCAAGTTCGCTTGTTGATCGGGGTCGCCCGACCCAATGCCCGCGGGCGGAAGCGGCGCAGCGTCGGGCCTTCGTCAACGGTTATCTCGGCGATCCGCATCTCGTCGGCGACGAGGTCGTAGTTGTTCTCCGCATTGGCGGCGGCCGACTCGATCAACTTGCCAATGTCCTGCGCCGCACTGCGCGGCGAGAACTGGATCAGGGCCCGAGCGCGATCGATCTGCAGGCCGCGGACCTGGTCGGCGATGAGGCGAGCCTTGCGCGGCGCAACCCGGACGTAGCGGGAGCTGGCGCGGACGACGAGCGGCGCCGGTTTCGGTTTCTCTTTTTTCGCGCTGACTTTCGCCGCCGGTTTTTTTGCGCCTTCTTTTTTCGCCGGCTGTTTTTTGGGGGAGGTTTTTTTTGCCGTCTCTTTTTTCGGCGCGGTTTTTTTCGCAGGCGTTTTCCCCTCGCCTTTTTTATCCCCATCTTTTTTAGTTTTTTTGACCCCGGTCTTCGTGCTCGGGTCGCGCTGCTTCTTCTCAAGGGCCATTGCTACTCACCCTTGCCGGTGCCGGAGTGGGCGCGGAAGGTCCTGGTCGGAGCGAACTCGCCGAGCTTGTGACCGACCATCGACTCAGAGATGAAGACCGGGACGTGCTTGCGGCCGTCGTGGACGGCGATCGTGTGGCCGACCATGTCAGGGAAGATCGTCGAGGTCCGCGACCAGGTTTTGACCATCTGCTTCTGGCCGGACTCGTTCATCGCCGCAATCCGCTTCATCAACGCCGCTTCCACCCACGGTCCCTTTTTGGTCGAGCGTCCCATGATCTTGTCGCTTACCTCTTCTTCTTCCCGCGGCGCCGGCCGCGCACGATGTAGCGATCGGACTGCTTGCCCTTCTTGCGGGTCCGGTAACCAAGCGTCGGCTTGCCCCACGGCGTCACCGGATGGCCGCCGGGGGTGTGGTGGGCCTCACCGCCGCCATGCGGGTGGTCGACCGGGTTCATCGCCACGCCGCGGGTTTGCGGACGCTTGCCCTTGTGCCGGTTGCGGCCGGCCTTGCCGATCTTTACGTTCTGGTGCTCGGCGTTGGAGAGCTGACCGACCGTGGCCCGGCACTCGGCGCGGACCATCCGCATCTCGGTCGAGGGCAGGCGCAGGGTCACCATCTCCCCCTCCTTCGCCACCAGCTGGATCGCGGTGCCGGCGGCGCGCCCCATCTTGCCGCCCTGGCCTGCGGTCAGCTCGACGTTGTGGACGATCGTGCCGGTCGGCATCTCGCGCAGGCTCAGTGCGTGGCCCGGTTTGATGTCTGCTCCCTCGCCTGACTGGACGGTGTCGCCGGGCGCCAACCCGGCGGGAGCGAGGATGTAGCTCTTCTCGCCGTCGGCGTAGTGCAGTAGCGCGATGTAGCAGCTGCGGTTCGGGTCGTACTCGATGCTGGCCACCTTGGCCGGCACGCCGTCCTTGCGCCGCTTGAAGTCGATCTTGCGGTAGCGCCGCTTGGCACCGCCGCCGCGGTGGCGCGCGGTGACGCGGCCGTTGGAGTTGCGACCGCCGGTCTTGCGCAGTCCTTCGGTCAGCTTCGCCTCGGGCTCAGAAACGGTCAGCTGCTCGCGCAGCGGGTAGGTGGCGAAGCGGCGCCCCGGGCTGGTCGGTTTGGTTTTGCGGTTCGGCATCTCTCTCCTACGCAGTCTCGGCGCCTTCGAACAGCTCGATCCGCTCGCCCGGCGCGAGTTGCACAACGGCCTTCGTCCAGCCGCGGGTCCGACCTTTGCTCAGGTTGCGGCGCTTCGGCTTCGGCCGCACCTTGGAGGTCCGCACCTGGGCCACGCCAACGCCGAAGATCTCTTCCACCGCAGCGGCGATCTGGGTCTTGTGGGCGCGATCGTCGACCCTGAACGTGTACTTGCCTTCGCCGATCAGCGCGTAGCTCTTCTCCGAGACGACCGGGCGGATGATCGTGGTGCGCGCGTCCATCAGGAAAGCCTCTCTTTCAGCGTCTCCAACGCCTTCTCGGAGACGGCCAGCGAGGCGGCGCCGATCACGTCGGCGACACCGATCGCACCCACCTCGGCGACCGTGACCCTGGCGATGTTGCGAAAGCTCTTCAAAGCGCCCGTCTCCTCGGCACAGACGACGACCAGCGTCGGCTGCTTGGCGCCCCATTTCCCCAGCGCCTGGGCGGCAGCCTTGGTCGACGGCGTCTCGAAGCCAGCGGCGTCGAGGACGGCGACGCTGCCGCGCTCAGCGTGGACCGAGAGCGCCGCCCGCATTGCTTTGCGGCGCGCTTTGCGGTTGACCTTGACCGTGTAGTGGCGTGGCTTGGGGCCGAAGGCGACACCACCGCCAAAGCGGTTGGGGACGCCGAGCGTGCCGACGCGAGCGCGGCCGGTGCCCTTCTGCCGCCAGGCCTTGGCGGTCGTAAAGGAGACCTCCCCACGGGTAAGGGTGGACGCGGTGCCGCGCCGTCTCGACGCCAGGTCGGCGCGCGCGGTCTCGTGCACGAGCGAGTGATGGAAGGGCTCCGCAAAGAGCTCTTTGGGCAGATCCGCTTTTGCCGTTTTGCCGAGCACCGCAGCTTTAGCCATCGGTCCTCACCTCCAGCAGGGCGTTGCGGGAGCCGGGGACCGAGCCCTTAAGCAGCAGCAGGTTGCGCTCGGCGTCTACCTCGGCGACTTCGAGGCCGCGCTGGGTCGTCCGTTTGTTGCCCATCTGACCCGGCATCCGCTGTCCTTTGAAGACACGGCCGGGGAAGGCGCTGGCGCCGATCGAGCCCGGGGCCCTGACGTTGTGGGAACCGTGGGTGACCGGGCCGCGGCTGAAGTTATGCCGCTTGATCCCACCCTGGAAGCCCTTGCCGATCGAGATTCCGGAGACTTTCACGCGCTGGCCGGCCTCGAAGGCGGCGACGGTGACGTCGTCGCCAACCTTGGGGGCCTCTTCGGCGCCGAGATCCTCGTCGCGGAACTCGGCCAGGTGGCGCGACGGTGGCGCGCCCGCCTTCTTCAGGTGGCCCAGCTCCGCTTTGCTTAGCTTGCCCCCCTTGACCTCGCCGAAAGCGAGCTGCACGGCGGCATAGCCGTCGCGCTCGGCGTCGCGGACCGCGGTCACCTTGCAGGGACCGGCTTCGATCACCGTGACCGGCACGACGGTGCCATCTTCACGGAAGACCTGCGTCATGCCGAGCTTCTTGCCGAGGATCGCCGCCATCGCAGTGCCTAGAGGCGAATCTCGATGTCGACGCCCGCCGGCAGTGAATCAAGCCGCTGGAGGGAGTCGACGGTTTTCGGCGAGGGCTGCAGGATGTCGATCAGCCGCTTGTGGGTGCGGATCTCGAAGTGC
Source organism: uncultured Solirubrobacterales bacterium (assembly GCA_963698085.1). Lineage (GTDB taxonomy): Bacteria > Actinomycetota > Thermoleophilia > Solirubrobacterales > 70-9 > VRUE01. The sequence goes on along the minus strand of OY969122.1, from coordinate 1,683,738 downwards.
TCGCGCGAGTCCTTGTCCTTGAAGGGGGAACGGATCACGCAGTAGACGTTTTTCTCGGTGGGGAGAGGGACGGGGCCAGAGACGCTGGCGCCCGTGCGCTCCGCGGTCTCGACGATCTCGCGGGCAGCCCGATCTATGGCGTCGTGGTCGTACGCCTTCAGTCGGATCCGGATTTTCTGTGCCGCGATAGTCGCCACGGTTGTTCTCTCTCTTTATTCTCCTGCGCGGTCCTTACCGCGCCGAAGGGGCGCCGCCCCTTGGTGGTGGGGCGCCGCCCCCTAGGTCGTATGTCTTTTTAGTTTTCTCGCCGCGAGAGCGGCGAGGGGCGGGCAATGCCCGTCCCCTGATGCGGAACTACTCGATGATGTCTGCGACGACCCCCGAGCCGACGGTGCGGCCACCCTCGCGGATGGCGAAGCGCAGACCCTGGTCCATCGCGATCGGCTGGATCAGCTCGATCGTCATCTCGACGTTGTCGCCCGGCATCACCATCTCGGTCCCCTCGGGGAGGTTGGCGATCCCGGTCACGTCGGTCGTGCGGAAGTAGAACTGAGGCCGGTAGCCGGAGAAGAACGGCGTGTGACGGCCGCCCTCCTCCTTCTTCAGGCAGTAGACCTCGGCTTTGAATTTGGTGTGCGGCGTAATCGAACCCGGCTTGCAGAGCACCTGGCCGCGCTCGATCTCCTCGCGCTTGGTACCGCGCAGCAGAGCGCCGATGTTGTCGCCGGCCTGGCCCTGGTCGAGGAGCTTGCGGAACATCTCAACCCCGGTGACGACGGTCGTGGTCGTGTCCTTGATCCCGACGATCTCGACCTCGTCGCTGGTGTTGACGATTCCCTGCTCGACGCGGCCGGTGGCGACGGTGCCGCGCCCGGTGATCGAAAAGATGTCCTCGATCGGCATCAGGAACGGCTTGTCGAGCTCGCGGACCGGCTCCGGGATGTAGGAGTCGAGCGCCTCGGCCAATTCGAAGATCGCTTTCTGGGCGTCTTCGTCGCCCTCCAGCGCTTTCAGTGCCGAGCCTTTGACGATCGGCGTGTCGTCGCCGGGGAAGTCGTACTCGTTGAGCAGGTCCTTGACCTCCTCCTCGACCAGCTCTACCAGCTCGTCGTCGTCGACCTGGTCGATCTTGTTGAGGAAGACGACCACGTGCGGGACGTTGACCTGGCGGGCGAGCAGGATGTGCTCGCGGGTCTGCGGCATGACGCCGTCGGCGGCCGAGACGACCAGGATCGCGCCGTCCATCTGCGCCGCGCCCGTGATCATGTTCTTCACGTAGTCGGCGTGACCGGGGCAGTCGACGTGGGCGTAGTGGCGGTTCTCGGTTTCGTACTCGACGTGTGAGGTCGCGATCGTGATCCCACGCTCCTTCTCCTCCGGAGCGTTGTCGATCTCCTCGAAGCTCTTCGCCTCGGTGTCGCCTTTGCCGGAGAGCGTGGTGGTGATCGCGGCCGTCAGCGTCGTCTTGCCGTGGTCGATGTGACCGATCGTGCCGACGTTCACGTGCGGCTTATCGCGCTCGAACTTCTCCTTTGACATCGCTCTCCGTTCTACCTTTCGAAGTCGGGTTCTGTCTGACTTGGGTGATTAAGTTTTAAAACAGTCTGGCAGCCCGGAATCTGCTGCCTGCGGGCGAACCTGGGAAATATAGCCAGATTCACGAGGAGGCTCCTACCGGCTCGCCTGCTCGGTGCTCGACAATCTCCTCGGCGATGTTGGACGGGACCTCCTCGTAGCGCTCGAACTGCATCGTGTAGGTGGCTCGGCCCTGGGTCGAGGAGCGCAGGTCGGTCGCGTAGCCGAACATCTCGCCGAGCGGGACAAAGGCCTGCACGGCAAGCGCGTTGCCGCGCTGCTCCTGGCCCTGAACTTTGCCGCGCCGACGCGAGAGGTCGCCGATCACGTCGCCAAGGAAGTCCTCGGGCGTGACCACCTCGACCGCCATCACCGGCTCGAGCAGGACTGGGTCGGCCTTGCGGGCGGCCTCCTGAATCGCCATCGAGCCGGCGATTTTGAAGGCCATCTCCGAAGAGTCGACATCGTGGAAGGAACCGTCAACTAGTTCGACTTTGACGTCGACCATCGGGTAACCCGCCTTGACGCCGTTCTCGAGCGCCTCTTTCATCCCCTGTTCGGCCGGGCCGATGTATTCGCCGGGGATGGTGCCTCCCTTGATTTTGTTGACGAACTCGAAACCCTCGCCCGGCGCCGGCTCGGCGTTGATCACAACATGGCCGAACTGGCCGCGGCCACCGGTCTGGCGGACGAAGCGCGCCTCGACCTTCTTGACCTCCTTGCGGATCGTCTCGCGATAAGCGACCTGGGGTTTGCCGACATTGGCGTCGACTTTGAACTCGCGCAGCATGCGGTCGACGATCACCTCGAGGTGGAGCTCGCCCATGCCGTGGATCAGGGTCTGGCCGGTTTCCTCGTCGGATTCGATCCGGAAGGTCGGATCCTCCTCGCCGAGGCGCTGCAGGGCGGTGCCCATCTTCTCCTGGTCGGCTTTCGTTTTCGGCTCGATCGCGACCGCAATTACCGTCTCGGGAAATTCGATGCTCTCCAGCGCGATCGGTGCGTCAGGCGCAGCCAGCGTGTCGCCGGTACCCGTTTCCTTGAGGCCGACCCCGGCACAGATGTCGCCGGAGTACACCTCCTCGATCTCCTCGCGGCTGTTGGCGTGCATCATCAGCAGCCGCCCGATCCGCTCGGTCCTGCCCGTTTTGACGTTGAGCACACGGCCACCCGCCTCGAGCTTGCCCGAGTAGACGCGGAAGTAGGTGAGTTTGCCGACGTAGGGGTCGGTCATGATCTTGAAGGCGAGCGCAGCGAAGGGTCCGCTGTCGTCCGCGGGGCGCTCGGCCTCGGTTTGCTCGTCCTCGCCCTTGCCAGCTGGCAACAGACCCGTGACGGGCGGCACCTCGAGCGGCGAGGGAAGCAGCTCGACGATCGCGTCGAGCAGCGGCTGCACGCCCTTGTTCTTGAAGGAGGAGCCGCAGAGCACCGGCGTCACCTTGGTCTCGAGGCAGGCACGGTGCAGGGAGGAGGCGATCCGCTCGTGCGGGATCTCCTCCTCGGCAAGGTAGGCCTCCATCAGCTCGTCGTCGTAGTCGGCGCAGGCCTCGATCAGCTGGGTGCGGTACTGCTCAGCTTTCTCCACCAGGTCGGAGGGAATGTCTTCGACCTCGAACTCGGTGCCGAGCTCGTCCTTCCAGACCAGCGCCTTCATCTCGATCAGGTCGACGACACCAACAAAGTCTCCCTCGCTGCCGATCGGCAGCTGGATCGGCAGCGGCTTGGCGCCAAGCCGATCCACCATGGTCTGCACCGAGTTGAAGAAGTCGGCGCCGGTGCGGTCCATCTTGTTGATGTAGGCGATCCGCGGCACCTTGTACTTGTCGGCCTGGCGCCAGACCGTCTCCGACTGCGGCTCGACCCCGGCGACGGCGTCGAAGACGGCGACTGCGCCGTCTAGAACGCGCAAGCTGCGCTCGACCTCGACGGTGAAATCAACGTGGCCGGGCGTGTCGATGATGTTGATCCGGTGGCCCTCCCACTCGCAGGCGGTCGCGGCGGAGGTGATCGTGATGCCGCGTTCCTGCTCCTGCTCCATCCAGTCCATGACGGCGGCGCCCTCGTGGACCTCGCCCATTTTGTGGGTGCGGCCGGTGTAGTAGAGGATGCGCTCGGTCGTCGTCGTCTTGCCGGCGTCAATGTGCGCCATGATCCCGATGTTGCGGGTTTTCTCTAGGGGGAAGCTACGTGCCATTGTCTTAAGGTAAGCGTTGCCTTTATGAAGTGGGGACGAGCGAGATCTAAGAAGTCGAAGCCCTCCGGCAGGAACCGCCGGGATCGGCGCATGAAAAAGGCCCTCGCGGGCCCGGCGAAACGAACTGCGAAAAAGAAGCCTGAGCGACGCGCGATGATAGCAGCGGCGCGGCGGCGGGCAATGGTCGCACGGGTGCGGGCAGAGGCGTTTACGCGGAGTGCCGATCGGCGGCTTAATGGGTTGCTCGTACGAGGGCCACGGGTTGGGGCTTGGACCCGGGCGCTGGACCGGCGCCTCAACCGGTTTCTGCAGCGGGCCTGGCCGCCGATCGTCCGTGTCGGACGCCGGATTCGAACCCTCTGCGGGCGCCTCGGCCGGCGCTTACGTCCGATCGGGGCCTTCATCTTCCGCCGCCTCGCCTGGCTCGAACGGCGCCTGCTGCGCGCCGCGGCTTGGGCGCGGGGGGTGGCAACCCGAGCCAGCGCAGTGCTGACGCCACAGCGGGCGATCTGCTTGACCATCGTCGGCGCCGCCGCCTGCCTGATCGCGACCCAGTTCGTCGACTACCGCGCGGTTGAGATTGGCCAGTCCGGCTACGCCGGCCTGGCGGCGGCCAGCGCTCCCACGGTCGGCACCAAGACCGCGGGCGAGGCCCACGCGTTCCTGCTGATCCCCGTCGCCCTGCTCGCCGCAGCGCTCGCGCTCGCGGCGCTGCGCAACGAGCGTCGCCGGGGGCTGGGCCGGATTGTCTTCGCCCTCGGCCTGCTCAGCCTCGCCGTCATCCTCCTCGTCGACCTGCCGGCCGGCCTCGACGCCGGTGCCGAGTCATCGCGCTTCTCCGGCGCCAAGGCGATCCTCTACGAGGGCTTCTACGCCCAGATCGCCGCTGCGGCTGGGTTGATGCTGGGCGGATTGCTCCTGTCCAGAAAGACGCTCACGGTTCGCAACCGGCATGGATACAGGGCTGTGAAAACCAAGTCTGGCAAGGACGCAGGGAGGTCTGGTGAAGCGAGCGCACTTCCAAGTGCGTGAGCGAGACAGCCGACCGAGGACGTAGCCAGACGACGGTTTGCAGCAGACCTGTACCATGCCGGGCCGTGCCTAACACGAACCAACTTATTCGCAAGGGCCGCAAGCGGCCTAAGAAGAAGACGACGACGCCGGGCCTCAAGTCGGGGCAAGGGGGCAAGAAGAGGGTCGCGGCGCCGCAACGGCGCGGTGTCTGCACCCGCGTCGCCACGGTAACGCCGAAGAAGCCGAACTCGGCTCTGCGCAAGATCGCCCGTGTGCGCCTTACCAACGGGATGGAGGTCACCACCTACATTCCCGGCGAGGGCCACAACCTGCAGGAGCACTCGGTGGTGCTGGTACGCGGCGGCCGGGTCAAGGATCTGCCGGGCGTCCGCTACAAGGTCGTCCGCGGCACGCTCGACGCCGCCGGCGTCTCCGACCGCAAACAGGGCCGTTCCCTCTACGGCGTCAAGGCCTCCTAGTTAGATGCCCCGCCCCGCGACCCCACACACCTGGATGACGCGCCCCCAGGCGCACGCCGCCACGAGTCGGGGCATCTAGTGCCGCGCCGTTCCGCCGCACAGATTCGTCCGGTAGAACCCGACGCCCGCTTCCGTAACCGGTTGGTTCAGCAGCTGATCAACAAAGTGATGAGCGACGGCAAGAAGTCGCTTGCCGAGCGAATCGTCTACGACGCGCTGGCGATCGTCGGCGAGCGCTCCAGCGAGGACCCGGTCGAGACGCTCGAGGCGGCGATCAAACAACTGACCCCGGTGCTCGAGGTCCGCTCGCGAAGGGTCGGCGGCGCCACCTACCAGGTGCCGGTCGAGGTTCCGGCCCGGCGGGCCCGCACCCTGGCGGTGCGCTGGTTGGTCGACTTCGCCCGCAATCGGCGCGAGTACTCAATGTCGGAGCGGCTCGCCAGCGAAATCCTCGACTCGCTCCAGCAGCAGGGGGGCGCTTGGAAGCGCAAGGACGACATCTACCGCATGGCCCAGGCGAATAAGGCCTTCGCTCACTACCGCTGGTAGAGGCCGGGTGGACGCGCCTGGCGGCGTCCTCAGTCGTTCGGATCGGGTCACGCACGGTAGTGCGCTCCCCTCACCTCACTCCCTGCGTCCTTGCCAGCCCCGCCCACCCGGCCTCTTAAGGTTTTGGATATGAGCAAACCCATCCTCGCCGTCGATGTGGACGGGGTCATCTCCTTGTTTGGATTTGACGAGCCCCCCGACCGCTCCGAAGCGAAGTTCGAGCTGGTTGACGGGATGGTGCACTGCATCTCGGTGATGGCCGGCTTCAGGTTGAAGCGGCTGAGCGAGCACTACGACTTGGTCTGGGCCACGGGCTGGGAGGAGAAAGCGAACGACTATCTGCCGAATATGCTCGGCCTGCCGGAGCTGCCGTTCCTCAGCTTCGACGGCGCCGCTCGCTTCGGCTCCGCCCACTGGAAGCTGGGTCCGCTGGACGAGTACGGCAAAGGACGGCCGTTGGCCTGGATCGACGACAGCTTCGACGAGAGCTGCTACGAGTGGGCGCGGGGCCGCGAGGAGCCAACTCTGCTCGTGCCGACCGAGCCGGAGATCGGCCTCGTCGAGGTCCAGGTCGAGGCGCTGACCGTCTGGGCCAACGGCCTCTAACCGCTTCGCCCCGCCTACCCGGATCGTGCGTCTACACTGACCTGATGGAGGGATTCCTGCCGATCTTCTTCCTGCTGGTCGTCCTCAAGATCCCGGTGCTGGGGGCACTATGGCTCGTCTGGTGGGCAAGTAAGGCTCCACAGGACGAAGCTGCCGACGGAGACTCCGGCGATGGCTTCAACCGCTGGCACCCGATGCCCACGCGGCCCCGGGGACCTCACGATCTCCCCAGCGGCGGCGCTGACGCTCTGAGGAGGAGTCGGGGTGCCCATCCTGATTCGCGGCGTCCTGGTTTTCGCATTGGCGAGTCGGCGAGAGGAGCGAGCCGCCAGGCGAAAACCCCAGCAATCAGGAGGGGCACCCCGACTCCTCCTGCTAAGCCGCCTGCGTAACCCGCTTTCTCTCTCGACGAATCTCTCGTAGGTAGGGGTGGAAGTCGACCTCAATCGTGTGGCGCTTCGACGATACGAAGCGCTTGTCCATCCAGCGTTCGTAAGCTGAGATCTCCTTGCGCATCTCCTCGGCCGGAGGAAGTGTTGCGCCGTCGGTGAGCAGGTCGGCTATCCATTCGGACTGGGCCTCGGCTATCGGCATGATCGGACCCAAAGGCTGGACGAAACCTAGGAAGTAGAGACCTGAGTTCTCCACCGAGACGGCCCGCTTGTAGAGGGGCATGCGGTTGTCACGAGCGGCGAAGACCTCCTTGTCGAGAAAGGGGAAGTCGATCTCGTAGCCGGTGCAGTAGACGACGAGGTCGACCTCCTCCTCGCTGCCGTCCTCGAAGCGCACGGTGCGATCGCCGGCGAAGCGATCGATGTTGGGCTTGACCGTGATGTCCCCATGGCCGATCCGGGGGAGCAACTCCGAGGAAACGGTCGGGTGGGCCTCGAGCAACTTGTGGTCGGGCTTCGGCAGGCCGTAATCGGTCATTTCGCCGACCGTCATTTTCAGCAGCCGGTTCATGAAGAAACGCCGCACGGACATCGGCAGGTAGGTGCTGATCGGCGGCGAGGCTTCGTCGATCGGCTTGCCGCCGAGGAACTTCGGCAGTACGTAGGCGCCGCGCCGCATCGCAAGGAAGGTCTTATCGGCGATTCGCGAGGACTCGACGGCGACGTCGACGGCCGAGTTGCCGATCCCGAGCACGAGCAAGCGCTTCCCCTCGAGCACGTCTGGCTCGCGGTAGTGGTGGACGTGCATCTGCTCGCCCTCGTACTCCTCGGCGCCGGCGAAGGGAGGTTCAGGCCAGCGCGGCTTCCAGTGATGGCCGTTCGCGACAAGCATCGCCCCGTAGGTTTCGGTCCGACGCCCATCGGGACCCTCCACCGTGACCTCCCAGGGTGCGGTAGAGGTTTGTCCCGTATAGCGGTACAAACCTCTACCACCCGTGTCGCCGACTGGCTGCACGTCGATCACTTCGGTTCGAAAGGTGATCTTCTCCTTGAGCCCAAAGTGTTCGGCGTAGTCGTCGAAGTACCTGGCCACCTGCCAGTGGCTGGGGTAGTCCGGATAGTCCTCGGGCATAGGGAACGCCTTGTAGGACATGAGCTTGCGGGCGCTATTGATGTGCAAGGACCGGTACGCGGACGAAGTCCCGTTGTCGTTCTCATAACGCCAGGTCCCCCCAATCATCGACCCCTTCTCAAAGCAGTCGAACGGGATGCCGCGCGCGCCCAAAACCTGGCAAGCCGTAAGCCCGGACGACCCCGCGCCGATGATGCAGACCTTCTCGCTCATGGCCCGGAATCTACCCAAGGCCGGCGTTACTGGCCAGCTGGCCAAAAGCAATTGTGGGCGAGGGCCTCCGGCCCCCACGCACAGGGGGTGAACAACTTCACCCCCTGGGTCCGTAGTCGCAGAGCCAGATCCAGCCGAAGCTGTGGCCATCGGGAATCAAAACCAACGAAAGGAGACCCCCGATGACCAACAAGAGCAAGTTCCGCCCCTCCCCCGCCCTCGTGATCAGCTGCGTGGCTCTGTGCTTCGCCCTCGTCGGCACCGCCGTCGCGGCACCGAAGCTAGCCGTCCGCTCAGCCCAGATCGTCAACGGCACCGTCCGTACGGTCGACCTGCGCGACAACGCGATCCAGTCGGTCAAAATCGCCGACGCGGCCGTGACCGCCGTCGACCTCGCCATCGACTCGGTCGGCTCGGAGGAGATCGCCAAAGACGCGGTCAAATCCGACGAGATCGAGAAAGACGCGGTCAAAACGGATGAGATCGCAGAAAACGCGGTCGCCTCCCCGGAGGTTGCCCCGGACTCACTGACCGCCGGCGACCTCGCCGCCAACTCGGTCACCTCCTCGGAGGTAGCCAACGAGTCGCTGACCCAGGCCGACCTGGGCGTCAACTCGGTCGGTGAACTCGAGGTCGCAGCCAACGCGATCAGCGCCGACGAGCTCACCGCGGTGACCCTGCGCAGCAACGCGGACACCCTCGCCGCGGGCCAGAATGGGGCCGTGGCGGTGGCTTGCCAGGGCAATGAGCAGATCATCAGTGGCGGCGGCGCCAGCGTCTTCGGCGTCGAGATGACCTCCAACGCCCCCAGCGGCAACGGCTGGTTCTACTCGGCCTCGAACAAAACCGCCGCAACCCGCACGATCACCGTCTACGCCCTCTGCCTCGCCCCGTAGACACCCAAACCCAAGCGCGACAACGGCCGGGCGTTTGCCCGGCCGTTGTCGCGCTCATTGATGCTTTGTCCCCATATATGGGGGATAAAGCATCAATCGAGCTTCGGCGGCCGGATCGACCAGATCTCGGCCGCCGTTCGCGTTCGTGAGGAGGGACCGGGGTGTCCCTCTCGCGCAGCGGCGTCCTCTTTTTCGTCCCGCCGGCGACCTCGGACGGCCGGCCACCACTCAGACGAAAAACCCAGCAAGCGGGAGGGACACCCCGGTCCCTCCCCCCTACCTAAGCGACTACGACGGTTTGTCCTCCGAGCTCGACTCGATCTCCTGCGCGAGCTCCTCGAGCTCCTCGGCAAACGAAGGCCCAAAGCTCTCCACCGGGGTCTCATCCCCATCGACGCCCAGCTCGGCCGCCAGCTCGTCTTCGTCGAGCAGGTCGTCGTCTGAGGGCGGCTCGATCGGGATTGCCGGCTCTACCGCCAGCGTGCGGTAGTGCTTGAGCCCGGTCGCAGCGGGGATCAGCTTGCCGATGATGACGTTCTCCTTGAGCCCGACCAGCTTGTCGCGTTTGCCCTCCAGCGCGGCATCGGTGAGCACCTTGGTCGTCTCCTGGAAGGAGGCCGCGGAGAGGAACGACTCGGTCGCCAGCGAGGCCTTAGTGATGCCGAGGATGACCTCCTCGCCTTTGGCCGCCGTACCGCCGTCCGCCTTGATCTGTTTGTTGAGCCGTTTGAGTGCGCCGCGGTCCTCGAGCTGGCCCGGCAGCAGTTCGGTCGAGCCCTTCGAATCGATCCTCGTCTTCCTCAGCATCTGCCGCGCGATCAACTCGATGTGCTTGTCGTTGATGTCGACGCCCTGCGCGCGGTAGACCTTCTGCACCTCGGCGACGAGGTAGAGCTCGGTGTCGGTGCGACCGCGAATCGCCAGCAGGTCGGCCGGGTACAGCGAGCCCTCGTTGAGCTGCTGGCCGACCTCGACCTTTTCGCCGTCGGCGACGTGCAGGCGGGTGCGGGGCGGGAAGCTGTAGCTGTGCTCCTCGCCGCTCGACTCGGTGACGATCACTTTCAGCGCTTTGTCGGTCTCCTCGACCGAAACCTTGCCGGCCTCTTCGGCCATCTGCGCCAGGCCCTTAGGTTTACGCGCCTCGAAGAGCTCGACGATGCGCGGCAGGCCCTGCGTGATGTCCTGCCCGGCGACGCCGCCGGTGTGGAAGGTACGCATGGTCAGCTGCGTGCCGGGCTCGCCGATCGACTGGGCGGCGATGATTCCCACCGCGTCACCGATGTCGACGGTCGATCCGGTCGCCGGAGCGACCCCGTAACAGGCCCGGCAAACGCCGGACTCGGCCTCGCACTTCAGCGTCGAGCGGACCGGAATCGTGATCTCTTCATCGCCGAAGGCCTCGGCGATCGCCTCGACATCGGGGAGGGTGATCTCCTGGTTTCGCTTGAGCAGTTCGCGGCCGCGTTTGGTCTCGAGCTTTTTCGCCGCCAGGCGGCCAAAGAGATTGTCGTTGAGCGAGCCGTCGTCCTTGCGCAGCGCCATCTCGATGTGGTCTTTGGTCTTGCAGTCCTCGTCGCGGACGATCACGTCCTGGGCAACGTCGACCAGGCGGCGGGTCAGGTAACCGGAGTCCGCCGTGCGCAGGGCCGTGTCGGCGAGGCCCTTTCGAGCACCGTGGGTTGAGATGAAGTACTCCAGCACCGAGAGGCCCTCCATGAAGTTGGCCTTGATCGGCCGCTCGATGATTTCGCCTTTCGGGTTGGCCATCAGGCCGCGCATCCCGGCCAGCTGGCGGATCTGTTTGAACGAGCCGCGGGCGCCCGAGTTGGCCATCATGAAGATCGGGTTGAGCTCGTCGAGGTTGTCCTCCATCGCCTGGGCGACCTCGTCGGTCGCTTTGTTCCAGTGTGCGGTGACCGCCTCGTGGCGCTCCTCGGCAGTGATGTAGCCGTCGTCGTACTGACCCTGGATCGCCGCCGTCTGCTTCTCGTAGCGATCGAGGATCTCCGCCTTGTCGGGCGGCGAGACGACGTTGTTCTTGGCGACCGTGATCCCGGCCTGGCTGGCGTAGTGAAAGCCCAGGTCCTTGAAGGCATCGAGCACCCGCGAGACCGCCGGTGCGCCGTAGGCCTCAACCAGATCGGAGACCATCTCGTTGACGTCGCGCTTCTTCAGCGCCTGGTTGGCGAAGACGAAGCCGTCTGGGTCGAACTCGTCGTCGAGCGCGTTGGCCAGCGCCCGCTCGATCTTCTCGTTGAAGATGATCCGGCCGACCGTGGTCAGGAAGTGCTCGTGCCCAGCCCGCCGGTACTCGGCCAGGTCGTGCAGCTTGCAGCCGCCGTTCTCGTAGACGAGCTCGGCCTCCTGCGATGAGCGGAAGACCTTCGGCGCGTTGCCGTTGGGGCTTTTGCCCTTCTTCAGCTCCTCGTCGCGCTTGGCCAGCTCGTCGGCCGAGGGCCCGTAGGTGAGGTAGTAGATCCCCAGCACCATGTCCTGGGTCGGGGTCGCCAGCGGCGCGCCGTGGGCCGGCGAGAGGATGTTGTTGGCGGAGAGCATCAGGATTCGCGCCTCGGCCTGCGCCTCGGCGGAGAGCGGCACGTGGACCGCCATCTGGTCGCCATCGAAGTCGGCGTTGAAGGCGTGGCAGACCAGCGGGTGGACCTGGATCGCCTTGCCCTCGACCAGAATCGGTTCGAAGGCCTGGATGCCGAGGCGGTGCAGGGTCGGCGCGCGGTTGAGCAGCACCGGGTGCTCGTGGATGACTTCCTCGAGCACGTCCCAGACCTCGGGCACCATCGACTCGACCATCTTCTTGGCCGCCTTGATGTTCTGCACCGCTTTGCGCTCGACCAGTTGAGCCATGATGAACGGCTTGAAGAGCTCGAGCGCCATCAGCTTCGGCAGGCCGCACTGCTGCAGCTGCAGGCTCGGACCGGAGACGATCACCGAGCGGCCGGAGTAGTCGACGCGCTTGCCGAGTAGGTTCTGGCGGAAGCGGCCCTGCTTGCCCTTGAGCATGTCCGACAGCGACTTCAGCGGGCGGTTGCCGGGCCCGGTGACCGGGCGGCCGCGGCGGCCGTTGTCGAAGAGCGCGTCGACGGCCTCCTGCAGCATCCGCTTCTCGTTGTTGACGATGATCTCGGGGGCGCCGAGGTCGAGCAGCCTTTTCAGCCGGTTGTTGCGGTTGATCACGCGCCGATAGAGGTCGTTGAGGTCCGAGGTCGCGAAGCGGCCGCCGTCAAGCTGGACCATCGGGCGCAGCTCCGGCGGGATTACCGGCACGCAGTCGAGGATCATCCAGTCCGGCTTGTTGTCGGAGTTGAGGAAGGCGGAGGCGACCTTGAGCCGCTTTACCGCGCGCGCCTGTTTCTGGCCTTTAGAGCTGTTGATCGTTTGCTCGAGCTCCTCACATTCGGCCGCCAGATCGACCTGTTCAAGCAGGTCGCGCACTGCCTCGGCGCCCATGCCGCCGCGGAAGTACTCGCCCCAGCCAAAAGGCGAGCCGAAGCGATCCTTGAGCTCGCGGAAGACCGTCTCGTCGTTGACGACGTCCTTCGGCTTCATCTCGGTGAAGATCTTCCAAACTTCGTCCATCCGCTCGATTGCCTCTTCGATGTAGGCCTCGGTGTCGGAGATCTCCGCCTCGAACGTTTTGCGCAGCTCTTTGATCATTTTGGCGCGCTCGTCGTCCTTCAGCTTGCGCAGCTGCGTTGCCGTCAGCTTCAGCGAGTCGGCCCAGATGTGGTCGTCATCATCGAACTTTTCCTGGCCACCCTCTTCGAGGTATTTGACCCGCCGCTCTAGCGACTCCGCCAGCTCCTGCGTCCTTTTCTGCTGTTCGGCGGCGTAGCCGTCGGTGACTTTTTTCACTTCTTTCTCGAGTTTGCCGAGGTCTTTGTCGCGGGCCTCGGTGTCGACCCAGGTCACCATCGAAGCGGCGAAGTAGAGGACCTTCTCCAGCTCTTTGGGCGCCATATCGATCAGATAGCCGATCCGGCTCGGCACCCCCTTGAAGAACCAGATGTGGGATACCGGCGACGCCAGGTCGACGTGACCCATGCGCTCGCGGCGGACCTTGGAGCGCGTAACCTCGACGCCGCAGCGCTCGCAGACGATGCCCTTGTAGCGAACCCGCTTGTACTTGCCGCAGTAGCACTCCCAGTCCTTGGTCGGACCGAAGATGCGCTCGCAGAAGAGGCCGTCTTTCTCCGGCTTCAGCGTGCGGTAGTTGATCGTCTCCGGCTTGGTGACCTCGCCCCAGCTCCAGGAGCGGATCTTCTTCGAGGAAGCGAGGCCAATCTCGATCGCGTCGAAGTTGTTGATGTCGATCATCAGTCCTCCACCTTCGTCTCTTCCTTGGCCTCGGCCTCAGCCCCATCGGCTGCGGCTCCGTCGCTTCCGTTTCCGTCGCCGCTACCGCCCTCGCCCTCGGCGATCACCTGCTCCTCTTTCTCATCGGCGGCCCCGTTGGAACCCTCGGCGCGGACCCCGGTCAGGTCCATGCCCAGCTCCTCCGCCGCTTTCAGCAGGTCGTCGTCCTCCTCGGAGATCTCGACGTCGCCGCCTTCGGAGACGACGTTGGCATCGAGCGAAAGGCTCTGGATCTCCTTCAGCAGCACTTTGAAGGACTCCGGAATCGAGGGCTCGGGGATGTTCTCGCCCTTGACGATCGCCTCGTAGGCCTTGACCCGGCCGACCGTGTCGTCGGACTTGACCGTGAGCATCTCCTGCAGCGTGTACGCCGCGCCGTAGGCCTCCAGGGCCCAGACCTCCATCTCGCCGAAGCGCTGGCCGCCGAACTGCGCCTTGCCGCCCAGCGGCTGCTGGGTGACCAGCGAGTAGGGGCCGGTCGAGCGGGCGTGGATCTTGTCGTCGACCAGGTGCAGCAGCTTGAGGATGTACATGTAGCCGACCGTCACCTTGCCCTCGTAGGGCTCGCCGGTGCGGCCGTTGTAGAGCTGCATCGCGCCTTCGGCGCGAGAGCCGGCGCGCTCGCGCTTGTCGACCCCGAGGTCAATGCCGCGCTCGGAGTTTTGCTCCTGCCACTGGACCAGGGCCTCGTCAACGTCCTCGACGCTGGCGCCGTCGAAGACCGAGGTCGAGACGTAGACGCGACCATCGCCCTCGTCGGAGTGGGCCTGCTTATAGGCCTCGGAGCCATCGTCGTACCAGCCGTTGCCGGCGACCCAGCCGAGGTGCGTCTCGAGGATCTGGCCGATGTTCATCCGGCTCGGCACGCCGAGCGGGTTGAGGATCACGTCGACGGGGGTGCCGTCGGCGAGGTGGGGCATGTCCTCTTCGGGCACGATCTTGGAGATCACACCCTTGTTCCCGTGGCGGCCAGCGAGCTTGTCGCCCTCGGCGATCTTGCGCTTGGTCGCGACGTAGACGCGGACAAGGTCGTTGACGCCAGGGGGCAAGTCGTCGCCGTCGTCGCGGCTGAAGGTGAGCACGTCGATGACGACGCCGCCCTCGCCGTGTGGCACCTTGAGCGAGGTGTCGCGAACCTCGCGCGCCTTCTCCTTGAAGATCGCGCGGATCAGCTTCTCCTCGGCGGTCAGCTCGGTCTCGCCCTTCGGCGTCACCTTGCCGACCAGCAGGTCGCCCGAGATCACCTCGGCGCCGACGCGAACGATGCCGCGCTCGTCGAGGTTGCGCAGGCTCTCCTCGGAGCGGTTGGGGATATCGCGGGTGATCTCCTCGTCGCCGAGCTTGGTCGTGCGGGCGTCGATCTCGTACTCCTCGATGTGGATCGAGGTCATCTCGTCGTCCTTGACCAGGCGCTCCGAGAGGATGATCGCGTCCTCGAAGTTGTATCCCTCCCAGGACATGAAGGCGACCAGGCAGTTCTTGCCGAGGGCGATCTCGCCGCCGGCGGTCGAAGAGCCGTCGGCGAGCACATCGCCCTTCTTCACCTTCTGACCGGTGGCCACGATCGGCCGCTGGTGGATGATCGTGCCCTGGTTAGAGCGCATGAACTTGTGCAGCGGGTACTCGTCTTTCTTCGAGCCGGAGCTGACGATGATCGACTCCGAGTCGACGTGGCTGACCTCGCCGTCCTCCTTTGCGAGGGTGACGTCGCCGGTATCAACCGCGGCGCGGCGCTCCATCCCGGTGCCGATCAGCGGCGGCTCGGGTTTGAGCAACGGCACGGCCTGGCGCTGCATGTTCGAGCCCATCAGCGCGCGGTTGGCGTCATCGTGCTCGAGGAAGGGGATCAGGGCAGTCGCCACCGACCAGATCTGGGTCGGTGAGACGTCCATCAGCTCTACTTCCTTGGGCAGCGCGGTCGCGTACTCCTGCTCACCAGCGCGGACGAGAACCTGAGGCCCTTTCAGTTTTTTGGTTTTGGGATCGACCTCGGCGTTGGCCTGGGCGATCACCTTGTCTTCCTCCTGGGTCGCGTCGAGGTGGACGATCTTGTCGCTGACCGTGCCGTCCTTTACCAGGAGGTAGGGAGTGGTGACGAAGCCGTGCTCGGAGACCTGGGCGTAGGAGGAGAGCGAGCCGATCAGGCCGATGTTCGGTCCCTCCGGCGTCTCGATCGGGCACATGCGGCCGTAGTGGGTCGGGTGCACGTCGCGGACCTCGATCGGTGCCCTCTCGCGGGTCAGGCCGCCGGCGCCGAGCGCAGAGAGGCGACGGCGATGGGTGAGGCCGGCCAGCGAGTTGGTCTGGTCCATGAACTGCGAGAGCTGCGAGGAACCGAAGAACTCCTTCAGCGCCGCCACGACCGGGCGGATGTTGATGATCGTCTGCGGCGTGATCGCGTCGGCGTCTTCGGTGGTCAGCCGCTCGCGGACAACGCGCTCCATCCGGTAGAGGCCGATCCGGAAGGCCTCCTGGATCAGCTCGCCGACGGTGCGCAGGCGACGGTTGCCGAAGTGCTCGTACTCGTCGAGGTGCTCGGCGACCGGCTCGCGCGGGTAGGTGATCGCCTCTGCCGCGTAGTCTTTGATCGGGTGCTCCTCGTCGATCTCCTCGGGGATGCCGAGCAGCTTCGGCAGGCTCACCAGCTCCTTGATCAGGGCGATGATGTCGTCGTGGGTGAGGACCCGGTTGTCGAGGTCGATGTCGAGATCGAGTCGGGCGTTCAGCTTGTAGCGACCGACCCGCGTCAGGTCGTAGCGCTTGGGGTCGAAGAAGAGCTGCTCGAGCAGGGCTTTGGCGGCGTCGACCGAGGGCGGCTCGCCCGGGCGCTGCTTTTTGAACAGCTCGATCAGGGCGCCTTCTTCGGTCTGGGTCGCCTCGGTGTCGGCCTCGAGCGTGTGCCTGAGGTAGACCGAGTTGTCGAACATCTTCAGGATCTGCTCGTCCTCGACGTAGCCCATCGCGCGCAGCAGCACCGTCACCGGCAGTTTGCGCTTGCGGTCGATGCGGACGAAGACTTTGCCTTTTTTGTCGACTTCGAGCTCCAGCCAGGAGCCGCGGGCCGGCATCAGGTTGGCGATGAAGACCTGTTTTTCAGGGTCCTTGGGCGCCATCACATAGGCACCGGGTGAGCGCACGAGCTGGGTGACGACGACGCGCTCGGTGCCGTTGATGATGAAGGTGCCGCGGTCGGTCATCCACGGGAAGTCGCCCATGAAGACGGCCTGCTCGCGGATCTCACCGGTCTCCTTGTTCTGGAAGGCGACGGTCGCGGTCAGCGGCCGCGAGTACGTCATGTCCTTCTCGCGGCACTCCTCGATCGAGTGCGGCGGATCCTCGAACTTGTACTCGCCAAAGACGATCGCGAGATTCCCCGTGTAGTCCTCGATCGGGGATATGTCGTTGATGGTCTCTCGCAGACCACCCGCCTTGGGATCCGTCAGCTCTTCGAAGGAGCGACGCTGGATATCGATCAGGTGGGGGACTTCGAGGGGATTCTGTAGTCGGGAGAAACTCCTGCGGGTTACGGGGGCAGCGTTGGAACGTGCCAAAGTCGGCGACTCCTCAGACGGTCAGAGGGACGTGGATACAGCGCAGATATGGGCAGGGGGTGACAACGGGCGCGCGACCACGGAAATTATCACAAGGCGAACGCGGGTCGCGCCAAGGCCGCGAAAACCAAGGAGGTCGGGGGACGCAGGGAGGCTGGTGAGGGGAGCGCACAGTTCGTGCGTGACCCGATCTAGCCGACTGAGGACCCCGAGATCCGCAGGTTTGCAGCGGCCTACTTGAGCTCGACTGAAGCCCCAGCCTCCTCGAGTTCGCCTTTGATTTTCTCGGCCTCATCGCGCTCGACACCCTCTTTGATCGCTTTCGGGGCCTCGTCGACGATTGCCTTGGCCTCTTTCAGGCCGAGCCCGGTGGCGGCACGAACGACCTTGATCACCGGCACCTTCTGGCCGCCGACCTCGGTCAGCACAACGTCGACCGTGGAGGCCTCTTCGCCACCGCCGTCGCCATCGCCTGCAGGCGCGCCAGCGGCAGCCGGCGCCGCCGCAGCAACCGCGGTTGCCGACACTCCGAACTCCTCCTCGAGCGCTTTGATCCGCTCGGAGAGCTCGAGCACCGAGATGCCTTTCAGCTCCTCGATCCAATCCTCAGTCGAGCTTTTGCTTTTAGTCGCCATCACTCCTCTTTCTCCTTTTGCTCTTGAAGCTGCTGAAGCTGATTTGCGAGTCCGGAGACCATCGAGCCGAGGCCGCGGACCAGACCGGTGAGCGGGCTGGCGACGACGCCGGCGAGCTGGCCGTCGAGCACTTCGCGGGCGGGCAGGCGGGCGATCGACTTGAACTTCTCTTCGTCGAGGGCCATGTCAGCCATGAAACCGCCCTTGAAGGTGAGGACCTCGTGCTCTTTGTTGAAGGTCGAGATCGCCTTCGCCGCCTGAGCGGTGTCGCCGCGGACGAAGGTCAGCGCGGTTGGGCCCTGCAGCAGATCACCGAGGCGATCCTCGCCGACCTGCTCGGCCGCCCTTTTGGTCAGCCGGTTCTTGACAATGCGAAAGCTGGCGTCGGCTTCGCGCAGCTTGCCGCGCAGTTCAGCCGCCTGCGGAACGCTGATGCCGCGGTAGTCGACCGCAAAGATCGCTTCGGCGCCCTCGATCTGGGCGGCGATCTCCTCGATTGCTTGTGCCTTTTCGTCTCTGTTCATCGTTCGCCTGCACCGGGCTTCCACTGCCGACGGGCCTAAAAGCGAAGTCCGGCTTCTCTTTTCGGCCCATCGGCGGCTGCCGGTGGTCTCGGGGTCGCGCGGCGGGGGAGTCTACGCAGTCGCCGGCTCCGCTGCGGGCTCGCTGTCCTCGCTGGGCGCCTCGGCAGCTGCGCTCCCGCTGGCCGCCTCGCGCTCGCCGGTCTTGCCAGCGTCGATCCGTATTCCCGGGCCCATCGTCGTCGTCAGCGTCGCCGAGAGGATGTATTTGCCCTTCGAGGAGGAAGGTTTGGCACGGATGACCTCGTCGATCACGGCGAGGCAGTTGTCGAGCAGTTTCTGCTGGTCGAAGCTGGCCTTGCCGATCGCCAGGTGGATGATCGCCTGGCGGTCCGTTCGGTACTCGATCTTGCCCGCCTTCGACTCGGTCACCGCCTTCTCGATGTCGTCGGTGACGGTGCCAACCTTCGGGTTCGGCATCTTGCCCTGCGGGCCGAGCACGCGGCCGAGCTGGCCAACCGTTTTCATCATGTCCGGGGTGGAGATCACCACATCGAAATCGGTCCAGCCCTCCTGGACTTTCTCGACCATGTCCTGGCCACCAACGTGGTCGGCGCCGGCCGCCTCAGCATCGCGCGCCTGTTGGCCTTCGGCGAAGACCGCAACGGTTACGTCCTTGCCGAGGCCGTGGGGCAGGGCAAGGGTGCCGCGCAGTTGCTCCTCGGCGTGGCGGACGTTGACCCCGAGCCGCAGGTGCATCTCGACCGTCTCGTCGAAGCCGGCGCTGGCCGTCTCTTTGATCAGCGAGACCGCCTCGGCCGGCGGGTATTCGCGCTCGCGCTGGACCTTGCCGAGCTGTTTGCGGTAGCGCTTGCCGTGGGCCATTGCTATTTGACGTCCACGCCCATCGAGCGGGCGGTGCCGGCGATGATCTTCGAGGCCGCGTCGAGGTCGTTGGCGTTCAGGTCGGGCATCTTGCGCTCGGCGATCTGGCGGACCTGGTCGATCGAGATCGTGCCGACTTTGTTGACGTGCGGCTCACCCGAGCCTTTTTTGATGCCGATCGCTTCGCGGATCAGCACCGCGGCGGGCGGCGTCTTGGTGATGAAGCTGAAGGAGCGGTCCTCATAGACCGTGATCTCGACCGGGATGATCGTGCCGCCCTCGGCCTGGGTCTGGGCGTTGAAGGCTTTGCAGAACTCCATGATGTTGACGCCGTGCTGACCCAGGGCGGGGCCGACCGGCGGCGCCGGGTTGGCGTTGCCGGCCTGGATTTGCAGCTTGATCAGGGTGAGGACTTTTTTCGCCATCGGGATCGGGGAGGGTAGCGGGCTGGGCTAGATCTTCTTGACTTGGTCGTAGTTGACCTCGACCGGCGTCTCGCGGCCGAAGATCGAGACCAGCACCTTGAGTTTGGCGGCGTCCTCGTTGATCTCGGCGATCTCGCCGGAGAAGTCGGAGAGCGGGCCGGAGATGACCTTGACCGACTCGCCGATCGAGAACTGCGCTTGGGTGCGGGGACGCTCCGCGGTCTCGCGGTGCAGCAGCCGGTCGACCTCCGGTTTCGAGAGCGGCACCGGCTTGTTGCGGGATCCGACGAAGCCGGTGACGCCGGGCGTGTTCTTGACCAGGCCCCAGGCGTCGTCGGTCATCTCCATATTGACCAGCACGTAGCCGGGCATCGTCCGTTTCTCTTTCGGCTCTTTCTGGCCTTCTTTGTTCAGCTCCATCACCTGCTCGGTCGGCACCACGACCTGGCGCACGTTGCGGTTTTGGGCCATCGTCTGAACCCGGTGCTCGAGGTTGTGCTTGACCTTGTTCTCGTGCCCGGAGTAGGTGTTGATCACGTACCAGCGATACATCTGGAGGTCGCCTTTGCCTTGGGATCCCGCTAGAGGATCTGCTTGATGAGGAAGCTGAAAGCGCTGTCGAGAGCGCCGAGGTAAGCGGCGGCGACGGCAACAAAGATGATCGTCACCGCGGTCGCCTGCACGAGGGTATCGCGGTCCGGCCACTGGACTTTGCGCAGCTCAGCCCAGCAGGAGGCGAGGAAGCCAATGACGCCGCCGCGCTGGCGCGGGGCCGCCTGTGCCTGCTTCTGGCGCTTGGCGACCTGTTCGCGCTCGCGGCGCTTCTGTTCCCCGCGCTGGCGCTTCTCGGCCTGCTTGGCCGCCTTCGCCTCGGCACGGCGCTGGCTACGACCCTTCAGCGCATCCGGCGTCTCGAGATCGGCTTCGGCGGCGCCGAGCCCAATCCCGGCCTCGACCGCCTCGACCTCGGCGACGTCGCCGGAGACCGGAACCTGGGTGTCGTGCTGGGCCCGCGCGTCAGACTTGCGAGCGTCGCCGGAGCGCCTCTGCTCTTCGGCTTCGCGGGCGCGTTTCTCCGCCTTGCGCTGTGCGCGAGTCTTCGCCATCGGCCGCTACCTGGTCTCCTTGTGGGCCGTGTGGCGACCGCACCAGCGGCAGTACTTGCGCAGCTCGACGCGGTCGGGCGAGTTTCGCCGCGACTTGTTGGTCTGGTAGTTGCGCCGCTTGCAGTCTTCGCAAGCCAGCGTCACCGCGATGCGGACATCTCCGCGTGCCATGTTCTCCTCGTTGCCTAAACGACGCCGTTACAAGAGAAAACCCCGGGCCGAGGCGCGAGGCCGCTCGAAGGATAGCGCTCTGCGGCGCCCAGGGATTCCTCGCGCGCGCTACCCGCGCAGGACTTCGACGGCGATCTTCGCCGTCTCGGTCGGGCTTTCGCCGACCCGCACGCCCTTCGCCTCCAGCGCTTCCTTCTTCGCCTGCGCCGTCCCTGAGGAGCCGGAGATGATCGCGCCGGCGTGGCCCATCTGCTTGCCGGGCGGCGCGGTGAAGCCGGCGATGTAGGCGACCACTGGCTTGGATACTTCGGCGGCGATGAACTCCGCCGCCCGCTCCTCGGCGTCGCCGCCGATCTCGCCGACCATCACGATCAGCTCGGTCTCGGGGTCGGCCTCGTACAGCTTGAGGATGTCGATGAAGTCCGAGCCGATGATCGGGTCGCCGCCGATGCCGACGATCGAGGAGTTGCCCTCGCCCGCCTGCTTCAGCTCGTTGCCGATCTGGTAGGTCAGCGTGCCCGACTTGGAGACGACGCCGATCTTGCCGGGGTCGAAGAACTGGGCGGGGATGATGCCGACGTTGGCCTTGCCCGGCGAGAGCACGCCGGGGCAGTTGGGTCCGATCAGCCGCACGCCGGCCTCCTTGGCCTTCCAGTAGGTCACCAGCATGTCCAAGACTGGAATGCCCTCGGTGATCGCGATCACCGTCTCGACCCCGGACTCGATCGCCTCGTCGATCGCCGACGCGGCGAAGCGGGCGGGGACGAAGATCATCGAGGTGTTGGCGCCCTCCCGCTCGACCGCCTCGCGGATCGAGTCGAAGACCGGCACGCCCTCAACATCCTGGCCGCCCTTGCCGGGCGTGACGCCGGCGACGAGATGCGTGCCGTAAGCCTGGTTGCGCAGCCCGTGGAAGGAGCCCTCGCGGCCGGTCAGGCCGGAGACGACGAGCTTCGTCTCCTTGTCGACGATGATCGCCATCAGCCGCTCGCCCCGGCTAGCTCGACGACCTTCTGCGCGGCGCCGAGCATCGTCGTCTCCTGGTGCAGGTTGGGCAGGCTCGCGCCGGCGAGGATCTCCAGCCCCTGCTCGGAGTTGGTTCCGTCCAGGCGCACCACCAGCGGCACGCCGAGGTGGAGTCGCGAGGAGGCCTCGACTATTCCCTTGGCGATCTCGTCGCAGCGGGTGATGCCGCCGAAGATGTTGAAGAGGATCGCCGTGACCTTCTCGTCAGAGGTGATCACGGTCAGCGCATCGACGATCGCATCGGCCTTCGAGCCGCCGCCCGCGTCGAGGAAGTTGGCCGGCGCGCCGCCTGCCTGGGCGACGACGTCGAGGGTCGACATGCAGAGCCCAGCGCCGTTGGCGAGGATGCCGACGTTGCCGTCGAGCTTGACGTAGGTGAGGCCCTTCTCGCGCGCCATCGCCTCCTGCGGATCGTCGATCGACTCGGCGTCGAGCTCGGCCAGGCCCTCGTGGCGGAAGAGGGCGTTGCCGTCGATCGTCACCTTGGCGTCGAGGGCGACGACCTTGCGGTCGGCGGTCACGATCAGCGGGTTGACCTCGATCAAGGTCGCGTCCTCTGACTGCGCGGTCTCGGCCAGCTTCGCCAGCACCTCAGCGGCATCGTCGCGGACGTCCTCGGCGAGGCCGGCGGCGTCGATGATCGGGCTCGCCTCGGTCGCCGTGAAGGGGCGGGTCGGGTCGATGTGCTCCTTGACCAGCGCCCCGGGGTCCTCCGCGGCGACCGCCTCGATGTCCATACCGCCCTTGGCGGAGACCATCGCCAGCAGCTTCTTCTCGCCGCGGTCGAGGATCACCGAGGTGTAGTACTCGGCGGCGATGTCCGAGCCGCCCTCGACCCAGACCCGCTCGACCCTGAAGGGTCCCTCGCCGTGGGGCCCGGTGATGTCCATGCCGAGGATCGCCTCGGCATGCCCCTCGGCCTCCTCCTTGTCGGCGGCGATCTTGATCCCGCCCGCCTTGCCGCGGCCGCCGATCAGGACCTGGGCCTTGATCGCACAGGGGTAGCCGATCCGCTCGGCAGCGGCGACGGCGTCCTCGACCGTGGAAGCGACCTCGCCGCTCGGCACCACGATGCCGTGCGCGGCGAAGAGCTGCTTGCCCTGGTACTCGAGGAGGTCCATGTCAGTAGGGGCCCCCGCCGGGGGCGCGCGGCAGCCTATAAGATGCCGCGCCCTGTGCCCCTCCCCGCTCTGAAAACCATCACGTGGGTGACCACCGACTGTTACGGCACCCTGATCGATTGGGAGAAGGGGATCCTCGAAGCCTGTAAGAAAGAGGCTGCAAAGGACGGCTTCAGCTTCGAAGAGGGGCCGTTTCTGGCCCGTTTCATGGAAGTCCAGGCCGAAATCATGGCGGGCTCCTACGAACTGTACGCCGAGGTGCTGCGCCGCACGATCGTCAAGATCGCCCGCGAGGTGGGTTGGGAGATCGAGCCCTCACGGGCGCAGTTCCTGCCCGACAGCGTCGCCTACTGGCTGCCTTTCCGCGAGGCGAACGCGGCAATGGACCGGCTCGGCAAACGCTACGAGGTCGGGATCATCTCCAACATCGACGACAAACTGTTGGGGATCTCCCGCCGTCACCTGCGCACCGAACTGGACCTCGTCGTCACCGCTCAGCAGGTGCGCAGCTACAAGCCCGACCCGGTCCACTTCAAAGAGTGCGCGCGCCGGATCGGTGGCAAAAAAGGCTGGGTCCACATCGGCTGCAACTACGAGACCGACATCGCGCCGGTGCTGAAAATGAAGGTGCCGGTGATCTGGGTCAACCGCCACGGCGAGAAGCTCGAGGGCCGCAAAGCCCCCAGCGCGACGGTGAAGAACTTCCGCGAAGCAGCCAAAAAGCTGGGCGCGGGCTAGCCGCGGCGTCCTCACCGTTTTCTAGCGTTTCGCTTCGCAACTTCGCCTCGGGGGACGGTTTCGACCGTAAGTGGCCCGGCGCCCCGGGCGGCACGTATTCATGGATCGAATCAGCGACAACCGCCTGTCTTTGCGTGCCCGTATCTCATGCGCGGCGGCGCTGCTCTGCCTGCTCTGCGCGCTTGCCCTGAGCGTCGGGCAAGCGGGAGCGGTGGAGGCGGAAGAACCGCCGCTGAACCCGAACGAAGAGCCGCCGAGCTTCGTCGTGATCCAGACCGACGACCAAACCCTTGACGGCCTCTACGCGACCTTCAGCGCCTTCCCCGGCGCCGCCGAGACCCGCTCGATGCCGAACACGCTCGACCTGATCGCCGACCGCGGCATGACCTTCAACCGCTACTACGTCCCCTACCCCCTCTGCTGCCCCTCGCGGGTCAGCCTGCTGACCGGCCGCTACGCCCACAACAACGGCGTCAAGGGCAACGTGCAGCCGAACGGCGGCTACTACGGGTTCTCCTTCCGCGCCGCCGCCTCGCACAACATCGCCACCTGGCTGCAGGGCGCCGGCTACCGCACGATCCACGTCGGCAAGTTCCTCAACGGCTACGGCGACGAGCCCCACGACAACGGCACCAGCGTGCCGCCGGGCTGGGACGCCTGGCACACGGTGCTGAAGGCCGACACCGAGCATCTCTTCTACGGCTACACGCTCAACAACAACGGCGCGCTCAGCGAACCGGACGCCTACGGCGACCCCGGCAGCTGGGAAACGCGCGAATACGGCGTGCGCGACGAATCCGGCTGTCCGTTCGAACCGGCCGAAGGGCGGCCCTGCGTGTACTCGACCGACATCTTCAACTGGATGGCGAGGGAAGAGATGCTGGCCACCTCACCTGAGCAGCCCTTCTACCTGCAGCTCGACTACACCGCGCCACACGGGGACTTCCGCCGCCCGGCGGGCCCCGAGCCGGCGCTGCGCCACTACGACTGGTTCAAGGGCGCCCGCCACCCCCACGACCGCTCCGAAGGGTTCGACGAGGGCAACGTCAGCGACAAGCCCCGCTTCATCCGCGATGCCCCCCACCTCTCGCCGAACGAGAAGCGCACCTACCGCGTCTACTACCAAAAGCAGCTCGACTCGCTGCGCGCGATCGACGACGGCGTCAAAGGGGTGATCGGCACGCTGGGGCAGCTGGGCCGGCTGCGCAACACCTACGTCATCTTCACCTCCGACAACGGCTTCTTCTTCGGCGAGCACCGCCTGCTCGGCGGCAAGTTCCTCGCCTACGAGCCGGCGACGCATCTCCCCTTCCTGATCCGCGGACCAGGGATCGAGCCCGGCAGCTCGACCGGGGAGCTCGCCGCGAACATCGACGTTGCGCCGACCATCCTCGAGCTGGCCGGGGTCGACGCGGACAAGAGCCTCGACGGTCGCTCGCTCGTGCCCTACCTGCGTGATCCAGAACTGCGCAGCCGGCGACCGATCCTCTTCGAGTCCTTCGTCGAGACCAGCGACGTCAACGCGCAGGGCGCGATCTCCACGGCACCCAAGGGCGGCCCGGTCGCGACTGCCTCGCGGGGATCAAAGGCCACCGCTTCGCTGCTGGCGCCGCCGAAGGACTACGCCGGGATCCGCCTCGGCCCCTACAAGTACATCGCCTGGCCGACCGGCGAGAAGGAGCTCTACAACATCACCAAAGACCCGAACGAGCTCAACAACATCGCCAAGGTGCCGAACTTCTACCCGATCCGCAACTTCCTGCATCGGCAGATGACCCGCTTCATCGACTGCGTCGGCCGCGGCTGTCGGGAAGTGACGCCGAAACTGCCGCTGACCCGGACGGAGTTCAATCGTCTCCGCGCCAAAAAACAGAAGGAAATCCGGGAACGCGAACGGGAACGGGAAAAGGAACGGCGGGAAAAAGAACGCGGCAAACGCTAGCCAGGCAGGGGTCGGGGTCTCCTCGCCTACGCCTATCACCGGCCTTCGGCCGGTGAAATCTGGAGCCGCTTCGCGGCAAACCTCTCTCCGCGGTGCCGTGGGGAGGCTAGGGCGAGAAGACCCCGACCCCTACTCGATCGTGGCGAGTATGTCCCCTGAAGAGACCGCCGCCCCTTCGGCCACGTTCAAGTTGGTGACCTTGCCGGAGCGGTGGGCGGCTATCTCGTTCTCCATCTTCATTGCCTCGATCACGCAAATGAGGTCGCCCTCGGCGACCTCCGCGCCCTGCTCTACGGCGACCTTTAGGACGGTGCCCTGTAGCGGAGAGGGAAGGGACTCGCTGGAGGCGCTCGCTGCGCCGCTCGCCTTGCGTTCGCGCTTCGGCGGCTTCTTGCCAACCGCGCCGGCCGATCCGGGGTTGCCCGCGACAGCCTCTCCTAGCACCTTGACGTCGAAGAGCTTGCCGGAGACCTCGACCTTGTAGTCGCGGGCGACGAGCTCGGCCCCCTCCGGGGCTTCTGGTGGCTCCGTCGCCGGCGGTGCCGTCGTCTTCAGCCACTCACGATCCTCCATTAGGTCACGGCAGGTCTCGCCCTTGGCCCACTGCTCGGTGGTGAGGATCGCGCGGTGGAAGGGAATCAGGGTGGTCAGTCCGCCGATCTCGTACTCGCCGAGCGCTCGCAGCATGCGCCTGGTCGCGTGCTCGCGGTCAACGTCCCAGACGATCAGCTTGGCGACCATCGGGTCGTACATCGGCGTCACCTCGGAGCCGGCCTCGACCCCGGAGTCGACCCGCACGCCCGGTCCTGCGGGCTCACGGTATGAACTGATCGCTCCCGGCGCCGGGGCGAACTTCTTGTGGGCAGCCTCGGCGTTGATCCGGCACTCGATCGCGTGCCCGCGTAGCTCGACGTCTTCCTGGGCGACGCTCAAGGTCTCGCCGGCGGCGACCAGCACCTGCTCGCGGACGATGTCGACGCCGGTGACCATCTCGGTCACGCAGTGCTCGACCTGCACCCGCGTGTTCATCTCGAGGAAGAAGTACTCCTCGCCGACCTGCATCCCCTCGACCGTGCCGGCGCCGCGGTAGCCGACCGCGGCGGCCGCGTCGGTGGCGATCTTGCCGATCCGCTCGCGCATCTCGGCGTCGACCTGCGGGCCGGGCGCCTCCTCGATCACCTTCTGGTGACGGCGCTGGATCGAGCAATCGCGCTCGCCGAGGTGGATCACGTTGCCGTGCGAATCGGCCAGCACCTGGACCTCGACGTGGCGCGGGTCCTCGAGGTAGCGCTCGACGTAGACCCGATCGTCGGAGAAGAACTTCTCGCCTTCGCGGGCGGCGCCCTCGAAGGCCTCCTCGAGCTCGTCCGGGGTCATCGCGACGCGGAAGCCCTTACCCCCTCCGCCACCGGCGGCCTTGCAGGCAACCGGATAGCCGGCATCCTCAGCCTGCTTCCTGGCTGCATCGAGATCCTTCGCAGGCTCAGTCGCGCCAGGAACGATCGGCACGCCGGCCTCGGCCATGATCTCGCGTGCCCGCGTCTTCGAGCCCATCGCTTCGATCGCCTCAGGCGGCGGGCCGATGAAGACGATGTCGGCGTCCGCGCAGGCCTTGGCGAAATCGGCGTTCTCGGCGAGGAAACCGTAGCCGGGATGGATCGCCTCGGCGCCCGCCTCCTTCGCGGTCGCGATGATCTTCTCGATGTTCAGGTAGCTCTCCGCCGGCACCGCGGGGCCGATCAGAAACGCCTCGTCTGCCTCGCGAACATGTGGGGCATCCCGGTCGATCTCGGAGTAGACGGCAACCGACCCGATGCCCATCTCCTTCAGGGTCCGCGCGACCCGGATAGCGATCTCGCCGCGGTTGGCTATCAGCACCTTCTCGAACACGGCGGCGCAGTCTATTCATGCCGCAGGAGAGGTGATGGGGACACCCCTGCCCGGACTCGCGGGCTTCGCCCGCTCTGAGTATCCGCCCGTTCAGGGGTGTCCCCATCACCCCCTCCAGGCCCATTAGGGTGCGCCGTCGTGCTTATTGAGCTTCAAGCGCATTCGACGGTCTCGGACGGCCAGCTCCCCCCCGCCGAGGTCGTTTTGGAAGCTGCGAAAGCAGGGGTTACAACTCTCGCGCTGACCGACCACGACGCCATCGCCGGAGTACCGGAGGCGATGCAGGCTGCCGAGAAGCAGGGGATTGAGCTGATTCCTGCCATCGAGATGTCCTGCGTGCACGAGTACGCGGAAGACCTGCATATCTGTGGGTACTGGGTCGATCTGGGGAGGATCGCTCCGGCTTGTGAGCGGGCTCAGCATGAGCGGGTCTCCCGGGCCGGCGAGATCGTGGAGAAACTGCGGGGGGAGGGATTCGACCTTCATCTGGAGGATGCGGTGAGGGAGGCCGGGGATGCGCTCTCCATCGGGCGACCGCATATCGCTCGCGCCGCGGGGGCGACCGGTGACCTCGGACCGTTTTTCGAGCAGTACCTGGTGCCCGGGGCCAAGGCCTTCGTGCCGCGGCGCTGGCCGACCGCCGAGCAGGCCGTCGCCGTGATCAAGGAGGCCGGCGGCGTCGCCGTCGTCGCCCACCCCTACTGGGACATCTCCGAGCCGGACGAGGTCGACGAGCTGATCCGCGCCCTCGACGTCGACGGGATCGAGACCTTCTACCCGACCCACAGCAAAGAGCAAACTGCCCACCTGCTCGAGCTCTGCGACGAGCTCGGCCTGATCCCAACGGCCTCCTCCGACTACCACGGGCCGACGCACAAGACCTTCGCCAAGTTCGGCGCGTACGACACCTACGGACTTGGGGAGCCGCAAGTACCTAGGCGAGAGGGCCGGTAGTCCCCCACCCGAACTCGCGGGCTTCGCCCGCTCTGAGTATCCGCCCGTTCGGGTGACTACCCGCCTCCTATCTTTATCCTTGTAAATCTTTTATCTTGTTATAGATTTACATGGATGATTAAGAGACGAATCGCCCCAGAAGTGGCTTGGTCACTGGAAAATGCGCCTGCAGTCGCTTTGATCGGTCCGAGACAGGTTGGCAAGACCACGCTGGCGCTGGAAGTGACCAAGAGTCGTCCGGCGGTCTATCTCGACCTGGAGTCCGAGTCGGACCGGTCTCGGATGGGGTCGCCTCATCTCTACTTCGAAGACCACACCGATGAGCTGGTCGTCCTCGACGAGATCCACCGCACGCCGGGCCTATTCGAAACGCTGCGCGGAGTGATCGACGCCCGGCGCCGAGAAGGAAAGCGGTCCGAACAATTTCTCCTACTCGGGTCCGCTGCACTCGAGCTGTTAGCCCAGTCCGGCGAGACTCTGGCCGGACGTATTTCCTTCGTCGAGCTGAACCCATTCGACTTGACCGAGGTGGGCATTGAGCGACTCGACAACCTCTGGGTGCGTGGAGGATTTCCCGACAGCTTCCTTGCCCGAAGCGACCGCGGCAGCATGCGATGGAGGAAAAACTTCATCAGAACGTACTTGGAGCGCGAGATTCCAGAACTTGGGCCGCGGATCCCCGCCGAGACCTTGGGACGGCTTTGGACCATGCTGGCCCATGTCCAAGGCGGACTGCTCAACGGGGCGCAGCTCGCCCGCAACCTCGAAGTGACCGGCGCGACCATAGGACGCTACATCGATCTGCTGGTCGACCTGCTGCTGGTGCGGCGGCTGCAACCCAGGCTGGTCAATGTCGGCAAGCGACTGGTCCGCTCGCCGAAGGTTTACGTACGCGACAGCGGGCTGGTGCATGCGCTGCTCGGAATCGAGGACAAGGAGGCGCTGCTGGGACACCCGGTCGTCGGAGCGAGCTGGGAGGGGATGATCATCGAGAACCTGCTCTCGGCGATCGGCGACCGCGCGCTGCCGAGCTTCTTCCGCACCAGTGGCGGCGCTGAGATCGACCTGGTGCTCGATTGGCCCGATGGCCGGGTCTGGGCGATCGAGATCAAGCGCACCTCGGCCCCCAAGATCGAACGCGGGATGCGCTCTGCCCTGGCCGATCTGCAACCAGAGCGCGCCTTCGTCGTCTACGCCGGCGAGGAGCGCTTCCGGCTCGCCGAAAATGTCGAGGCGATCGGCCTGGCGGAGCTCCTCGTCGAGGTTCGCTCCTAGCGGACGCGCTTGCGCCGCAGCAGGATCGGTTTTTCGATCGTGCGGGGTTCGCCGCCGGTTGGCCTGAAGGTCACCTCAACCCGAATCCTGCCTTTGCCGTGCTGCTTGAGGAAATGCCTCAACCGGACCTTCGGCTTGACCGGCAACCGCACGCGCATGGCCCGCCGTGCGCTCCGCGCCAGCCTGCGAACGCCCCTGCCTTTGAGGATCACCCGGCCCGGCCCGGGCACCCGCACGAACAGCACCGCCGAGCCGTTGCGGCGGTTCTTTACCAAGCCGGCGAAGCGGATCCGGTTCGACGGCAGCGGGATCAGCGAGACTCGAATTGGCTCGGCCTGCGGCTCCGCACAGGGTGGCGGCGGGGTGCCGATTTCGCCGAAGCGCTCGACGGAAGCGACGGGCACCTCTTTCTCGATGACGAAGATGTTGCCCTGGCAGGCGACGGCAAGCCCGGTGGGGTCCCAATCGACGGAGAAGCCGCCGAGCCAGGTGCCGCCGGGGGCAAAGCGTTCGACCGAGCGTTCGGCCTCATCGGCGACGAAGACCTGCCCCTCGCCGAAGGCGAGCGCGGTCGGCGAGTCCAGTTTTTCGACCCCTTCGTCGCCGAAGGAGCGGATGAGTTCGCCACCGGGGGTGTAGACCTCGACCCGTTTTTCGACCAGGACGTAGAGGTTGCCTTCGGGGCCAACGATCACGTCTTTCGGCGGCGTGGTCGTGGGAAAGTCAGCGACGAAATCCCCGTCGTCTTCGAAGATGGCGATGCGGGTGTTGCCATTGTCGGCGACAAAGACAAGCGGCCCAGCGACGGCGACCCCGGTCGGCCCGACCAGTTTGGCTTCGCCGATTTCCTCGAAGGCGAAGAGAAGGCCTCCTCCGCTCGCGAGAGCCGCGACGCGATCGTTGCCGGTGTCGGCGACAAAGACCCGTCCGTCATCGTCGAGCGCCAGGTCCCGCGGCCCAGACAGCCCACCGCTCAGCACCCGCAAAAACGCCCCGTCCCCGGCAAAGACCGCAACCCGATCGTTGCCGCTATCAGCAACGAACAGATCGCCATCCGAATTCACCGCCGCCCCCGCAGGCGAGTCGAGCTGCCCCGCCCCACTCCCGAATTCCCCAAACTCCGCCAGCCGAAAGAACTCCGCCCCCGCACTCGCGGGAAACAACAGAAAAGCTGCGGAGAGGAGCACGAATCTGATCCCCCACCTCACCCCTCGCAGGTTAGGGAATCGACCGCGTCCGTCAAGGAGGGACGGGGTGTCCCTCCCGTGAAGCGGCGTCCTCTTTTTCGCCCCAACGGGCATCCTCGGCACGGCCATCAGCTCTACTGGCGAAAAACCCAGCAAGCGGGAGGGACACCCCGTCCCTCCCTGCTCGCCATGCAGAATCCCTACGCCGTGACGGCAGCCGCCGGGATCAGATCCCGCGACTCGAGGTACTCGATCAACTTCTGCGCCGACTCCTCGGCCGTTTCGCCTTCGGTGTCGCAGACCACGTCGGGGTTCTCGGGAACCTCGTAGGGGTCAGAGACGCCGGTGAATTCCTTGATCTCGCCGGCGAAGGCTTTGGCGTAGAGCCCCTTTACGTCGCGCTCGGCGCAGGTGTCGACCGAGGCTTTGACGTAGACCTCGATGAAGCGGTCGCCCATCAGCTCGTGCGCCTCGTCGCGGATCTCCGCGTAGGGGGAGATCGCCGCGGTGATCACCGGCACGCCGTTGCGGCTAAGCAGGTCGGCGACGAAGGCGATCCGGCGAATATTCGTATCGCGGTCCTCTTTGGAGAAGCCGAGCCCCTTGGAGAGGTTTTCGCGAACGATGTCGCCGTCGAGGATCTCCAGCTTCGAGCCGCGCTCGCGCAGGTGGCCCTCCAGCAGCCTCGAGATCGTCGTCTTGCCGGCACCGGAGAGCCCGGTGAACCAGAGGGTGAAGCCTTTCTCGCCAGCCATCAGTACGTCAGTCCTCCTTGTAAGCGTCGATGAGTATGTCGGCCACCTCGTCGCGTGAGAACTCGTGCGGCGGCCTTTCGCCGTTGCCGAGCATCTCGCGGACCTTGGTCCCAGAAAGGAACAGGTGCGCCTCCTGGTCGTGGGGGCAGGTCTTGTTCGAGGCCAGACCCTCGCACTCGTTGCACCAGAAGGTGTGCTCGAACATCAGCGGCTCGATCCCGAGCTCGTCGATGTCGATCTCGTCGAAGATCTTCTGCGCGTCGTAGGTGCCGTAGTAGTCACCGGCACCGGCGTGGTCGCGGCCGACGATGAAGTGGGTGGCGCCGTAGTTGCGGCGGACGATCGCGTGCAGGACCGCCTCGCGCGGACCGGCGTAGTGCATCTTCGCCGGCTTCACACCCAGCACCACGCGGTCGGAGGGGTAGTACTTCTCCATCAGCACCTCGTAGCAGCGCATGCGCACGTCGGCGGGGATGTCGCCGGCCTTGGTCTTGCCGATCAGCGGGTGGATGAAGAGGCCGTCGCAGGTCTCCAGCGCCGCCTTGGTCAGGTACTCGTGGGCGCGGTGGATCGGGTTGCGGGTCTGGAAGGCGACGATCTTCTTCCAACCACGCGCCTCGAAGTCGGCCTTGTGCTCAGCCGGCGTCTTGTAGCGACGCATGAAGGCGTCCTCGTGGTCGGGCAGCGCGTCGACCTCGATCGGGCCGGCGATACAGCGGCTGCCCTCCTCGTAGATCGCGGCGACGCCCGGGTGGGCCTCGTCGGCCGTGCCGTAGACCCGCTCCGCCTCGCTCTTGGCATCACGCTCCCAGATCTCCTCGACCTTGATCCGGCCCAGCGGCTTGCCTTCGTCGCTGGACAGCGCGACGACGTCGCCGACCTCGCACTCGAGCTCGGTCGCCAGGGTGATCGGGATCGGCCAGTACTCGCCGTCCGCGGTGCGCATCTCGGCGCAGACGCGCTCCCAGTCGGCGGAGCCCTGGAAGCCGGTCAACGGCGCGAAGCCGCCGTTGCCGATCATCTCGAAGTCCGCCGTGTGGCGCTCGTCAAGGGTCAGGGAAAGCTCAGTCATCGTCTCGCTCATGCGGGGGTATCACCAATCGTTCGGGGGAGGGTTATCGAAGGCGCGCCTGGGCGCCGCTAGTTGATCCCGCACTCGGTCTTCTCGAGACCCGCCCAGCGACCGGCGCGCGGCGAGCCGCCTGGCCCGACCGGCTTGGTGCAATGGGTGCAGCCGATCGAGGGGTAGCCCTGATCGTGCAGCGGGTTGTACGGGAGGTGGTGCTCACGGATGTAGTTCCAGACGTCGCGCTCGGTCCAGTCCGCAATTGGGTTCAGCTTCCATAGGTCGAATCGCTTGTCCCAGTTGAACTTGGGAGTCTTGGCGCGACTCTTGGAGTCCTCGCGGCGGACGCCGGCGAGCCAGCAGTCTACGGAAGAAAGGGCGCGACGCATCGGCTCGACCTTGCGCAGGCCGCAGCAGGCGTCGGGGTCGCTCTTCCAGAGCTCGTCGCCGAACTTGGCCGCCTGCTCCTCCAGCGTCAGGTTGTGGAAGCGGTCGAACTCGACCCCGAGGTGCGCGGCGAGCTTGTCCCGCGTCTCATACGTCTCCGGGAAGAGGACGTCGGTGTCGAGGTAGAAGAAGCGCGCCTCGGAGTTGATCTGGCTGGCCAGGTGGGCCGTCACCGCGCTCGTTTTCTGGAACGAGCAAGCGATGTAGTGGCTCTGGCCGAAGGTCTCGAACATCCACTCGATCGCCTCGGTGGCGGAGCCCTGCTCAAGGCGCGCTGCGACCTCCTCGGCGTCGAGCTCCGGGATCGTGGCGGTGGCGACCGGGTTCATATCGCGCACTCGCCCTCGCCCCGCTCCACTTTGTAGGGACTGGAGCGGTTCCAGTCGATGAACTGCTGCATCGTCTCGAGGCTGAACTCGGCCGGCAGCGTCAGCTCCTTGATCTCCTCTTCGAAGCGGGGCGCGCCGACCCGCTCGGCGAAGGCGTTGAACTCCTCGCCCTCGGCACGCTCGGCCTCATAGAGACGGAGCCAGCGCTCGACCGCCTCCGGGACGCGCTTGGCCGGCAGGCGTGATTTGAGCCGCGTGCCGAAGATCACCTCGCCGCCCTCGTAGTTGCCGGCGATGTGCGGGATGTAAGCGGGCATCTGGCGTCCGCCCACTTTCAGCGAGGCGCCGTAGAAGCCGATGTTGGCGATGTGGTGCTGGCTGCAGCCGTTGGGGCAACCGCTCATCTTGATGTGGATCTTGCGGGTCAGCTCGTCGGTGATCTCCATCTCCTCGACCCGCTGCTTGATCGCGCGGTTAAGGCCCATCGAGCTGGTGATGCCGAGTTTGCAGCTGTCGGTGCCAGGGCAGCTGACGACGTCGGTGATCTCGTCCGCGCCGGGCTCGGCGAGGTCTAGCGCCTTGAGCCGATCCCAGACCTCGTAGAGAGCCTCGTCGCGCACCCAGCGCAGAACCAGGTTCTGCTGCACGGTGCTGCGCGCGTAGCCGCCGGTGTGCTCGCGCATGATCGCGGCCAGCCCGCGGAACTGCTCCGGGGTCAGGTCGCCGCGCTCGATCTTGACCTCGACCGCGACGAAGCCCTCCTGGCGCTGCGGCTGCACGTTGCCCTGGAGGAAGCGGTCGAACTCGGAGCGGTCGCCGTTTGGCGAGGCAGGGGTCGGCGGAACGTCGGGCGCGTGCTCTTCCTCCTCGTCGTCGAAGCGCAGGCGCTCCACCAGCTCGGCGTCGAAGTCGCGCTCGGCGACCCAGTCGCCCTGCAGCTCCTCCTCGACCTGCTCGCGGAAGGCGTCGATACCGATCTTGTCGATCAGCACCTTGATCCGGGCGCGGGCGCGGTTGACGCGCAGCCACTCCTGGCGGTCGAAGATGCGCAGCACGGCCTCGGAGACCTTGAGGTAGTCACCGTTGTCGGCCTCGACGAAGTCGTAGAGCGTCGGCGCGACTCGGGCCATGATCGAGGTGCCGCCGCCGACGCGGACCTCGAAGCCCTTGACCCCGTCCCGTTCGCGGCTGAGGAAGGCGATGTCGTGGATGCCGGTGATCGCCCGGTCCTCGTCGGAGCCGGTGAAGGCGGTCTTGATCTTGCGCGGCATCAGCTGCGTCGTCGGGTGGCGGACGAAGTAGCGGACGTAGGCGCCGGCATAGGGCGTCGGGTCGAAGATCTCGTCGGCGGCGACGCCGGCCCAGGGGTCGCCGGTGACGTTGCGCACCGTGTTGCCGCAACCCTCGCGCGAGGAGAGGTCGACCGCGGCGATTTCGCGCAGCAGGGACTCCATGTCGCGCAGCGGCACGTGGTGGATCTGGATGTTCTGGCGGGTCGTGATGTGGCCCTTGTTCAGCGGAGCCCACTTCTCGACCACGGTGGCGAAGGCCTCCATCTGCTCCGGCGTGACGCCGCCGAAGGGAAGCTTGACGCGGACCATCTGCACGTCGGGCTGGCGCTGCCCGTAGACGCCCTGTTTGAGGCGAAAGCCGATGAACTGGTCTTCGGCCATCTTGCCGGCGAGGAAATCCTCCGCTTCGTTGTCGAAGTCGTCGAACTCGCGCTCGATGATCGGGATCACGTGCCCAGGCACGT
Organism: uncultured Solirubrobacterales bacterium; assembly: GCA_963698085.1. GTDB lineage: Bacteria > Actinomycetota > Thermoleophilia > Solirubrobacterales > 70-9 > VRUE01. Next base: position 1,648,537 of record OY969122.1, on the reverse strand, counting down.
TCTCGTAGGTCTCGGGATTCTCGAGCGAGCCCGTGCGGCCCTTGCCGCGCTGCTTCTTGTCCTGGTCTACGACTACCTCCACACGGAGGAAAATAGCAAAACCGGACCGGGATTAGGGTATTTAGCTCAGAGTTGCGTGGCGATCAAGACGATGAGGGCTGCAAAGCCGGCGATGAAAGTCGACGTCAAGGCGATGACGGCTTGGATCATTACCCGCTGCATCGCCTTCAACTCCGCCTCGACACCGTCGAGCCGCCGATAGACGTTGGCGGCGAAGTCATCCAATCGCGTATCCGTCCAGCTCTCTCTCATCAAGTGCATTCTTGCAGCTAAAAGGCTTCTGTCGCGCGCGTGGTGCGCGCAATGAAAATTCTCTGCAACGAGAGTAGGCCGACTCAGCCTCAGGCGGACTTCTTGCGAGCCTCGAGGATCGCCGCTGCCTCGCCCGACTCGGCGACGTAGCCGCCCTCGGGCTCGAGCGGCAGGTCGGCCTCCTCCCAGCCGACGATCCCCTCGCTCAGCTTCACCGCATCGAAGCCTGCCTCGGCGAGCGCGTCGGTCGCCATCGTCGAGCGGGTTCCGCCGCGGCAGTAGAGGACGACCGGGCGCTCGCGGTCGATCTCACCGGTGCGCTCCGCCAGCTCGGCTAGCGGCAGGTGCTTGGCGCCGGCGATGCGTCCCGCCTCCCACTCGTGGTCGGCGCGCACGTCGACCAACTGGGCGCCGTCGTCGATCAGTTTCTGGGCTTCCTCACGGGAGACCTCACGCATCTCGTCAGTCATCAAGAGAAGCCTATCCAGCCGGCGATGGGCGCGTCGCCGTGGGATCGATCGATCCCATCCGACCTCGCGTATGCGTACGTACGCGCGTATGCGATCGATCGATCCCATTTCGCACGATCCCGGCCAAAATGAGCCGAATGCGATCGATCGATCCCATCTGCTCTATCTTTCCTCCATGCAAGCGACCAGCGTCCCGGCCGAGCTGGGCGCCGCCATACGCGAGCGGCGTCGCCGCTTGAAGATCACCCAAGACGACCTCGCCGCCTCGATCGGCGTCAGCCGCAGGGTCATCGGCCAGATGGAGAACGGCAAGGAGACCGTCCACGTCGGCATCGTCCTGCGCGCAGCACGCGCGGTCGGGCTGAACGTCGGGGTTGAGCCGCGTGGCTAGCCCGCTCCTCAACGTCTTCCTGCACGACGAGCTCGCCGGGGTCCTGCGGCGCAAGGACAACGGCAACCTGCAGTTCCGCTACGACGGCGATTACGTCGAGGCGGGCGGCCAGCCGCTCTCCCTGAACCTGCCGCTGCGGGGGGAGGCATTCCCCCACCGCGACTGCCTCGCGTTCTTCGGCAACCTGCTGCCGGAGGAGGACGTCCGCACTCAGCTCGCCCTCACGACCGGCATCTCGGCCTCAAACGACTATCGGTTGCTCGAGCGGTTCGGTGGCGACGTCGCCGGCGCGATCACCCTCCTGCCGCCGGAGGAGCCACCGGCGAGCCCGCAGCCGGATCAGCTCGAGATCCTCTCCCCCGAGCGACTGGACGAGATCCTGGTCGAGCTCCCGCAGCGACCGCTCGCCGCTGACGAGAAGGGCGAGGTGCGGCTCTCCCTCGCTGGGGCGCAGAGCAAGCTTCCCGTGATCGAGGTCGAGGAGGGTTTCGCGCTCCCGCACGGCTCCGGCAATCCGACCACCCACATCCTCAAGCCGGAGCCGGAGCGATTCCCCGGCCTGGTCGCCAACGAGCTCTTCTGCATGCGGCTGGCCGCGACAGCCGGGCTGCAGGTCGCGGAGGTCGAGCGGGCGGAGACCGTCTCCGGCCTGCCCTACCTGATCGTCAGCCGCTACGACCGCGACCTCACCCAGGAACCGGTCCGCCGCCTGCACCAGGAGGACCTCTGCCAGGCGCTCGGCAGGCTCCACCTCGAGAAGTACGAGCAGGAGGGCGGGCCAGGGGTGGTCGACGCGATGGCGCTGATCGACGACGCCTCGACCGCCCCGGCGCGCGACCGGCCGCAGCTGTGGCTGGCGCTCGTCTTCAACGTGCTGATCGGCAACTGCGACGCGCACGGCAAGAACTACTCGCTGCTCTACGACTCGCACGCGCCGAGCCTCGCGCCCCTCTACGACCTCGTCTCCACGGCCGCGTATGGCGAGCTGACGAGCCGGCTGGCGATGTCGATCGACGGGGCGAGGAACCTGGAAGACGTCGACCAGGGCGTCTGGCGCCGGCTCACCGGCGAAATCGGCTTCGCGCCGCGCTTCCTCGAGCAGCGCATGGCGCCGTTCGTCGACCGGGTGCGCGATGCGGTGCCGGAGCTGGCAAGCGAGCCACAGCACGCCGACCCGATCGTCCGCGAGATCGCCGTCGGCATCTCCGAGCGCGCCGAGCGGCTGCGGCCGGACTGAAACTCAGTCGACCTCGGTCCCCTCGACCAGGAAGGCGACCCGCACGTGGGCGCGGTACTCGTCCAGGTTCTCGCCCCGGATCCCGGTCGAGACGATGTCGACGGCGCGCACGTTGCGCAGCGTGCCCTGCGCCTGCGCCAGCGCTTGTTTCGCCGCGTCGTCGGTCGACGTCTTCGAGCTGCCGACCAACTCGATGATCTTCACGACTGCCATTGAGCTCCTCCTTCCAGATGCATCTGCATGACGCCCTTTGCGCCGACCCCCTCGACCACCGCCGCGCGCTGCCAGGCGCCGATCATCTCGCCGGCGGGGGCGTCCGCCGGCGCGGTATCGGCCTGGAAGCGAGCGATCGCCGCCGCGATCGCAGCCGCCTCGTCCGCGTTGGGGGTCCGCTCCATATAGAGGGAGACTATTGGGCGCAGCTACGGTCGGCGCGCGTCGCCCGCGCCGGCCAGCACAGCGCATCTCCAGACTGGGAACTTCTACGTACCACCGTGGTTACTTTCTATGTACGCTGCTGTACAGCAGTGACGGCACAGGCGCTGACATCGAGGCGGAAGGCGGTCGTAGAGGCGACGATCCGGGTGGTCGGCCGGCGCGGATACCGGGCAGCGACCGTCGCCGACCTGATCGCCGAGGCCGGCGTCTCCCGCACGACCTTCTACAAGCACTTCGCCGACAAACACGAGTGCTTCCTCGCCGCCTACGAGCTCGTCGCGAAGCGGGTCCTGGACACCGTGGTGGAGGAATGCGACGAGCGGCGGGTTGGCGACGGACCGCGTTCCTGGCTGGAGGGCGTGCGGGCCGGCGTCGGCTCGCTGATCGAGCTCCTCGCCGGCGATCCGGAGCTGGCCCGCGTAGCCGTCGTCGAGGTTGTGATGGCCGGCACCGAGGCGCGTCAGCGTCAGCTCGAGCTGATCGAGCGCTTCGCACGGCTGCTCGAGGGCGACGGCAGTACAGCAGTCAGGACCGACCCAGCAAGCACGGAGCTGCCCCCGAGCACCGGCCTGATGGCGGCGGGCGCCGTCGCCGGCCTGCTCTTCGACGAGATCCAGGCTGGCCGCACGACCGAGCTGCGCCGGCGCCTCCCCGACCTCCTCTTCGCCCTCTTCGTTCCCTACCTCGGACCACGCGAGGCGAGCGCAGAGTCAAATTGATCACTTATTCGTTATACTATTAGCATGACTGCAGGGGAGCTGATCCGGACTACCCGCAGACGACATGGCTTGAGCCAGGAGCGCCTGGCACGTCGAGTCGGGACCCATCAATCGGCGATCAGCAGGCTCGAGGCGGACGAGGTTTCCCCAGGCGTCGAGACGCTGGACCTCTTGCTGCAAGCGATGGGCGAGAGGCTGGAGCTCGCCGGTCGGATGCCGCAACGCGACTACGACCCGGTGCACCGCCGGGCCACCGCCGCTCGCTCGCCGAGCGAGCGCCTGGCGCTGGGGGTCTCTTGGAACCGGATGGCGGGGCGCCTTGCCCAGGCGGGAAGAGCCGCGCGTGGCGGGGGCTGACGCTCCCCTCGACGCCGAGCGCATCCTTCGCGCCCTCGCCGAGCATGGCGTCGACTACGTGTTGATAGGCGGTCTGGCGGTGCAGACGCACGGACACGTGAGAACGACCAACGATGCCGACCTGATCCCCGCTCCGGATCCGGCCAACTTGACCCGGCTCGCGGCCGCGCTTCGCTCGCTCGACGCGCGAGTTCTGAATCCAGGCGAGGAGGGGACCGAGATCGACGCGCGGATGCTGCCGCGGGCGACGATCTGGCAGTTCGGCAGCCGCGACGGCGGAATCGACGTGATGCACGAGGTACCGGGTGGGCGCTCCTACGAGGAGCTGCGCGATCGCGCCCTGCATGTGCGCCTCGGCGAGATCGACGTCCCGGTGGTCGGCCTCGACGACCTGATCCAGATGAAGTTGACCCGCGGCCGTCCGATCGACCTTGCCGACGTCGCGTCGCTGACCGACCCGGAGGTCACCTGACGCGCGAAGGGCGTGCGGGCCGGTTCACTCGGGCGCTTCGCGGTAGGGCGAGAGCAGATGCTCGGCGAACTGGGGCGCGAGGTCGGGCAGCAGCTCGGTGGCGCCGCTGATTACGTAGGAGCCGACCACGGCGGCGACGTTGCCGAGCAGCACGCGCTCAGTCGCCTCGGGGAGAGCAGGGGCCGCCGCGGCGCGGCGGTTGCCCGCCCGCAACAACGCGGCGAGCCGGTCGAGGGCGGCCGCGTGACGCGCCGCCATCTCCGGCCCCGCGGCCCGCGCCTCCAGGGTGAAGAGGCGCGCCGTGTCTGGCTCGGCAACGACGAACTCGAGCACCGCGGCAAGGGCGGCGTGGACCCGGTCGGGCCAGGGATCGGAGCGCGCCCCGCCTGCCTCTGCGAGGGCGGGCACACCGGCCGCGGCAGTGGCCCCCGCCATCCACGCCCGCCGCTCGGCATCCTCGTAGGCCGCGAGGAGGCAGTCGTCCTTGTCATCGAAGAGCTCGTAGAAGGTGCGCCGCGAGACGCCGGCCCGCCTCAACACGTCGTCGACGGTGAGGCGCGCGTAACCGTGCTCGGCCAGCGCCCCCGCCATCGCCGCCAGCATCCGCCGCCGCTGATCCGCTTCGACTTCGCCAGAAGAAAGGTCGTGGCGCCCCCGCGGCAACGGCACTGGTTAATGAACCGCTTCGTACATGGATGATGAGGAGGATAGACGGCCTTCCATTTGTCACCCGCTACGACAATCGGCCGGTGCCTATTCGTACCGTGCGGCGAGCGAAGTTTCATTCACGGTCGAGCCTTCTTCCGGCTCGGCGGCCCCCACCGCTGTGCAGACGATCGCCGAGCTGCAGGAGACGCCGGTGAAGGCGTCGACTTTCTGGCTTGAGTCAGGCGAGTCCTGGATCGTCCAGCTCGCACCATTCCAGTCCTCGACCAGGGTCTTGCGTTCGCCTCCCTGGAGCCTGTAATTGCCGACAGCCGTGCACTGGTAGGTCGCGACGCAGGAGATCCCTTTCAGGGTCACGTCTTTGACATTGGCGGGACTGGAGGGAGCGAGAATCGTCCATCCGCTTCCGTTCCAGCGCATCGCGAGCGGCTTGAAGTTGCCGAAGAGGGTTTCCTTGTATGAGCCCACCGCCGTGCAGGCGCCGGCCGAGGTGCAGGAGACCCCTTCCAGGGTGCTTTCCACCGAGGGCGAAGGCACCGGGATGCTCTGCACCGACCAGCTCGTGCCGTTCCAGCTCTCGACGAAGGGAACGTTGTTGGCGGTGCCTACCGCCGTGCAAGAGGTCGCAGATGCGCAGGAGACCGCCAGCATCGCCTTTTCCGCGCTTCCCGAAGGCGGGTTGGGCGCCGATTCCAGCGACCAGCTGGTTCCGTTCCAACGCTCGACCAGCGGTTTGTATTTGCCTTCGCTTTCGACGTAGTAGGAACCGACCGCGGTACAGGCGGTGGTCGAGCTGCAGGAGACCGAGCGCAGGGTGAGTTTGGAGCCGCCGCTGGGTTTGGGCAGCGTGAACGGGCTTTCGAAGCTCCAGTTGGAGCCTTCTTTTTTGAGGAGCCAGGCTTGGGGGAAGCTGGCCCCGGCGGCCACCCCCACGGCCATGCACCAGTTCGTCGCCGGACAGGCGATGTCTGCGCCGGATTTGCCGAAGCCGAACTGCATGGTCCACTGGCTGCCGTCCCAGAGCTCGGCGAATCCCCTGCTCGTGTAGGGGTCGTTGCCCACCGCGAGGCAAATGCTCGCCGAGGCACAGGAGACATCGGCGAGGGAGTAGCTCGAGCGGCTCTGGCCCGGGGTGGCCTGAACTTTCCATTCGCTGCCGTTCCAGCGCTCTGCCAATGAGGCCTGGTCTGCATTGCTCAAATCACTCGATTCGGCCTGGGCGCTGCCAACCGCGGTGCAGGCACTTACGGCGCTGCAGGAGACCGCGGCGAGGCCGTTGACTTTCTGGGCGGAATTGGGCGAGGACTGCACCGTCCAGCTCGTGCCGTTCCAAGACTCGGCCAAGGTCCGCTGTTCATTGGGGTTTTCGCCCGTCACGGGCGCATAGCGCCCCACTGCAGTGCAGGCGCTGGAGGAAGTGCACGAAACACCCACCAGCTTCACCATGCCTTTGGCTTCACCTGGACTCGGGGTCGCCTGGATCGACCACGTGCTTCCGTTCCAGTGCTCGGCGAGGGGCTTTTTGTATTTGGTCCAACTCGAAGTTTCCTTGTATGAGCCCACCGCCGTGCAGGCGCCGGCCGAGGTGCAGGAGACCCCTTCCAGGGTGCTTTCCACCGAGGGCGAAGGCACCGGGATGCTCTGCACCGACCAGCTCGTGCCGTTCCAGCTCTCGACGAAGGGAACGTTGTTGGCGGTGCCTACCGCCGTGCAAGAGGTCGCAGATGCGCAGGAGACCGCCAGCATCGCCTTTTCCGCGCTTCCCGAAGGCGGGTTGGGCGCCGATTCCAGCGACCAGCTGGTTCCGTTCCAACGCTCGACCAGCGGTTTGTATTTGCCTTCGCTTTCGACGTAGTAGGAACCGACCGCGGTACAGGCCGTGGTCGAGCTGCAGGAGACCGAGCGCAGGGTGAGTTTGGAGCCGCCGCTGGGTTTGGGCAGCGTGAACGGGCTTTCGAAGCTCCAGTTGGAGCCTTCTTTTTTGAGGAGCCAGGCTTGGGGGAAGCTGGCCCCGGCGGCCACCCCCACGGCCACGCACCAAGTGGCCGAGGGGCACGAGACCCCTGAGGCCGATTTTCCGAAACCGAGCTCATTGCTCCACTGGGTGCCATCCCAGAGCTCGGCGAATCCTTTTTCAGTGAGCGAATCTGTGCCGACGCCGAAGCACATGTTCGCCGAGGCGCAGGAGACGCCGGTGAGCGAGTGCTCGGACTTTGAGAGATTCTGGGGTCGACTGCGCTTTCCATTCGCATTTGCCTTCAGCGCCTTTGCAAAGAGGGAGCGTAGTGACAGTCTCGTCGTCACCACTGAACGTCCCGTAGTCGTTGATCACCTGAAGCCGATAGTGATAGGTGGTGTTGGGTTTGAGATCCTCAAGGGCATTGCTGACTTCATCCGTTTTTTCGTCTCCTCCGATCTCTTCCCCTCCAGGCAGGGTTTTCCACTGAGTTTGTGAGCCATACGCGCTTGTCAGACCGTACTGGAACCGATAGTCGCTTTCCGCCCCATGCGCATGGACAGTTCCGATAGGCGTTACGGATGTCTGCCCCACCCCGACAGCAGTACCGGTGACAGCCGGCCGAGAAAAGATACGCGCCTCGATTTCGTTTACACCATCTTCCCCCCGGACCCCCCATACCTCCCAGTTCCCCTCCAGCACTCCGGTTTCCCACGTGCCTTCGTGGGCCGGGCATGTGAAGAAACGGTGTTTTACCGTGAACGTAGTGTAATTGACCCCTAATCCTGATTGAATCCCAAAGCCGCCTTCGCCGAAGCCATCGGGGCCGTCGGGGAATATGTTCAGCCCGCGCTGCGGTCCGATTTCGACTGTACATCCATCCGAAGTGTCAACGGTTATCGCCGTGCATTCGGATCCGACGATATCGACACCACCCTCGAGATAGAATTCCAGTTCGCACCCGTTCATTGCAATCGTATTTGTTCCGCCACCTTTGAAACAGTGCGGATCCTCAATCGCCACTCTGAAGGATTCGGCGTTGGCGAATAGCAGGTTCGACGTAAAGCTGAAGGAGTCGCAAAAAAATTGATAGCCCGCGCCGTGGGCTCCTGCGTCGTAGAGTGCAAATTCATCATAGTCAGAAGTTTTAGCAATTTCACCTTTCAGCTTGAACGGATGGCCATGACCCAGCTCAGTCCAGTTGGCGACGAATTCCGAGTCGGCGGCGAAGAATGTTTCGTCTTTACCATGCTTCACTTCGCCTTCACTGGTCGTCGCCACCACACGGTAGTGGTATTTGGTCCCCCCTCTCAACCCTTCGATGGGCTCGCTGATCTTCACGGGCACCGTGCCTGAGCCGATCGATTTCGGTGATACCGGCGTAGACTGGCCGTAGGTTGTGCTCGTCCCGTATTCGAAGTGGTAGCTGGTTTCAACCCCCCAAGGATTGATTGTGGCACTGAGCCTGGCTCGGTGTGTGCCGATGCTCGTGGCGGGCATGGTGGACACGGATCCCGGAGTGAAAAGGGTCCTGTCTTCGCCGTGGGTTTCGACTTTCGTCGCTTCGTTGATCGTCGTGAGGCGATAGTGATATGTGGTGAACGGTTTCAGTCCTTTGACGGTCTCGCTGAGGCCAACGTCTTTGCTGCCCGAGCCGATGTTTTTCGGCGAGCTGGGTATACTGGCGCCATAGGAGGTCGTGGTCCCGTATTCGAACCGGTAGCTGGTATTGGCCGCGTAGGGATTCGCACCGCCGTTCAACTTTGCTTCGGTCGGAACTACTTCGGAGGCTGTGGTCGTGTAGGTCGCGGCTCCGAGCGGGCTGACGTCCAAGAGGGGAGTGCTCGGAGTTTGATTCCATTCGTGTCCGTACCACGAGTAGATCGAGACCCAGGACCGATTGCCTTCGTCGGCGATTTGCTGGCGGATCGCTTCGACGTCTTCTTTGGAATTCGGATTCGATTTGCTGGCGAGCAAGGCGGCGGCGCCCGCGACGTGCGGGGAGGCCATCGAGGTGCCTGAGTTGTAGTCATACCCTCCGCCAGGCACGGTTGAGAAGATGCAGACCCCCGGGGCGGCGATGTCGACAACCGAGCCGAAGTTGCTGAACCAGGCCATGCGGTCGTCATCGCCGTAGTTGTTGTACTCCTCCAGCGTTTCGCACTTCCCTGGCCCACTGTTGAGCAACGGCTGTGCCTGACCGCCTAGTTTCCCGTCGTAGTCGGCGAGGGCGGAGACGGTAATCGCGTCGGGGTTGTTCGCCGGGCTGAAGTTGCTGGCTTTGACAGAGCTGTTGCCCGCAGCGACCGCGTAGACGACGCCGGCTTCCACCGAGTTGGTGACCGCTTCTTCGAGCGCAGGGTTGTAGGCACCGCCGAGGCTCATGTTGGCGACCTCGATTTCGCTCGCGTGGGTGGTCACCCAGTCCACGGCAGCAATAGCCCAGGGCATCGTGCCTTTGCCTTTGTTGTTGAACACTCTCGCGGCCCACAAGCGGGCGCCGGCGGCGACACCGGCCACACCGTCGCCGTTGTCGATGGCTCCGATCGTCCCTGCGACATGAGTGCCGTGGCCGACGCCATCGGTGCCGCTGTTATCGGTGCAGCTTTTGATATTCCCTTCTTTTTCGGGGTCTTCTCCGGAAGGGACGCAGTTCGTCCGTTTGTAGACGTTCAGATCCGGGTGGATGTAGTCGACGCCGGAGTCGATCACCGCCACGTCGACATTGACCCTTGCATCGTCTTTGCCATCGATGTCCGCGGTCGCGTTTTCAGTGGCGCCGACGCGTTTGATCCCGGTCGGCAGCGTCTGGGCCTCCAATTCGATCCACTGAGCCGGCGTCACGTACTTGACCTGCGGGTTCTCCCGCAGCGCTTCCACTGCGTCCTTTGAGAGCTCGGCGGAATAACCCTTGAGGGCGTGGCGGTAGATGAAGCCGAGGTCGCCGTCCTTTTGCTCGGTCTGCGCTTCGGCGAGGTTGCCGGGATGGGCGACGGAGTCCTTGAAGACGACGATGTAGTGGCCGGGGATGCGAGTATCTTGCTCGGGCTCGGCTTGGGGTTGTGTCTTCGGGGGTATGGGGGGGGCGAGAGGCGGTGGCTGGAGGGGCTCGGTGGGCAGAGCCGAGGCCGGGGTCGCCAGAGCTGCGAAGGCTAGGAGGAAGGCGAAGAGGAGTAGGAGTTTGGCCGTGTTAGCCCATGGACCTTTGTCAACTTTGCTGCCCTCAGCGCTGTCTCTGTCCTTCCCCATGCGATGCCCTCCCTGGTTGGTCCCTGAACTGCGTTCTCTAAAGCCTCGCCGTGGAACTCCGCGCCGCGCGTTACCAATGCGGGAAAGTGCGGAGGCTTTGGATTCTCAGATTGAGATCTCTGAGGCGGGGGAGTGTTCGAGTTCCGCGAGGTACAGGGCGGCTTCGATCTCGGCGGCCTTCTCGCGCAGCGGGCTTCCGAGGAGTTCCTCGATCGCTCGAAGGCGGTTAGTCACGGTGCGACGGCTGACTCGCAGGGTTGACGCCGCGGATGAGACGTTCCTGTCCGAGGCGAAGTAGGCACGCAGGGTTGCCCGCGCCGTCTGCCCCCCATCTCGCTCTTGATCCAGCGGCGCGAGGTAGAGGCGTCGAAGCGAGGTCGCGAGCAGTTCGTCCTGGAGCATCGAGGCAAGCAGGGCGACGTCTGCATAGCGCACGAAGGGATCGCCGCTGCGAATTGCAAGTGGCAAGGCCGCTTGGGCCTGGCGGTGTGAAAGCCGCCAGCCCTCAAGACCGTGAGCGGGCTCACCAATCGCCACGGAGGACTCGCTGGGAAAGATCGAGACGATCGCACGGGCAAGCTCATCCTGCTCGACTTTTTGCCTGGTCCCGAGCCAAGCCCAAACCACGTCCTCCTCGCGTCGGATGAGCAGCAGGCGCCGGTCGAGCTTGACTACGAGCTCGCGGATCGCATCCGCTGAGCCGTGGCCCTTGGCGAGGAGCCCTGTGTGTGTCGCCTGTAGGTCGTAGGCGAGCTCGGAGGCATCGAGCGGCTCTCCTGCAAGCAGCCTCTGGACGAGCTCTGCCCGTCTCTCTTCTGTGGGGCCAAGTCGGATCTCCGCCTCCCTGGCGTGTTCTTCGCTCACCTCGGCGAGGAGGCGGTCGAAGATCGAGGCCTGCGCGCGCAGGAGATGCTTTAGCTCAGTGCCCCCCAGCATGTCACTGGCCTCGGCCTCATCGATGATGAAGTCGCCCAACAAGGCGTAGCCCGCGAAGTAGCGGCGTAGGACAGTGTCGAGGCCGATACCACTGCGGGCGGCGATGCGGGCCTGGACGAGGAGGGCGGCGGGGACCGGGGGGCGGTTTCGCTCGCCGCTCTGGATGGACGCGAGGCCGTAGTCGATCGCCGCCACCACCGCAGAGCGAAGACCCTCCAGATAGGAGGGGTCGCGTGCCCCTGTCGGGTCCGATACCCCGTAGACCCTGGTGAGGATTGCCTCTTCGATCTCGGCTCGGCGAGCGAGCAGGCGATCGTGGAGCTCTGCCTCTGGGGCACCGGCCCTTGCTTTAACGCTTGCCGCCGTTCCCTCTCCCCCTGCCTTTACTACACTTCGCCTTAAGCGCAGGCCTGAACTCGCTCACCTTGCCGCTCTGGGCAGTGAACTTGGCGCTGGCGCGGTTCTTGCCCTTGCAGATGTTGCGGCTGTTGACGAGCAGCCCTCGTTTGCCGCCTTTGAGCGTGAGGGTGAATTTGGAAGCTGGGGCGTCGGGGACGCCTTCGAAGGTGTTCCTGATCCCGCCCCTGATCGAATCGGTTCTGCCGTGCAATACGACGTGGATCTGGCCGTTCAGGTCGGCGACGAGATCCGGCAGGAGGTTGTCGGAGCTGCGCAGGTAGACGGGGCCCTCGAGCGGCTGATCCAGCAACGGCGTCCATGCCTTGGCATAGCCGTAGACCGAGCCTTTGGGACAGGCGCTTGCGACGAACTGGACCCTGGTGCAGACCGTCCTGATGTTGGCCTGGTCGAGGAAGACAGACCTTGGCAGGGCTACCGATGCCTTGGCGACGTTGGCTCCTCCCGGTGGCATCTTCAAGGTCGCGGTGAGCTGTGGGTGATCGGCGCGCTTGGTGCCGCCCTTCATGCGCAGGGAGAGCTTCGGCTTGAAGGCGAGGTCCTGGCAGCCGCCTACCTGGAAGCGCTGGGTCAGGGGAGCGGTTTGATTCAGGATCGAGAGCGCTCCTCCCGAGAAGGCCATCGGTTCGCAGGAAGTGGGATTCAGGGTGAAGTTGGGCCTGCTGACCCGCAGGTCGATCAAGCGGACGTCCAGCGAGATGCCCTCGAGGATCGTCGGCAAGGGATCGCTTGTCGCTCTGATGCGGGCGGTTTCGGGGTCGACGTGAAGCGCGGCCCTGACCACGACGGTGCCGAGGTCGAAGGGACCCGCCACGGCCGGGGTGATCACCGCCATGCTTATCGGCGCGCCTTTGTAGGGGCCTGCTAGGTAGGCCTTGCCCTGGGCGTGGTAGGGGGCGGGGCCCGCTCCTGCGGCGACGGTCACGGTTCCGAGCTCCGAGGTGGCGGGGCAGCTCGGGCTGCCTTCCTCTTGGCGGCCGGGCTTCGAAGCAGCAGTTGCCAGGGCGCCGTCTGAGCAGTAGGCGAGGCCCGCGAGCCTTCCGGTCAGGCCCGGCGGCAGGGTCAGGTCGATGCCCTTGATTTCCTGGGAGCCGTCGGCTCTTGCCAGGCGCAGGCTGAAAGGCGAGAAAGCGCCTGCCACCGGGGCTGCGGTGCCCGCTTGAAAGCTCGGGCCGTTGGGCTGGGCGCCGGGGCTCGCGGGGCAAGAGCCGGCGCTCGCTGGGGCCTGGGTGATCTGGAAGGAATCAGACGGCGTCGCATTGGGCCCAAAGGCAGGGGACGTCCACGGCTTCAGCGAGGTGGTCGTGGTGTGCGTGCCGCAGACGGCAGGGGTGCGCAACGGCGCTCTTGCCCCTTCGAAGAAGTCGAGCTGGAAGTCTTCGAAGGGGAGCTGAGGGCTGCCGTTGACCGTCGTCGTCAGCTGGCCGGTTACCGGGTCGGGCTTGACGTGGCCCGCCAGCTTGACCACCACCCCGGTCTGCGGATCGTCGACGGTGATGTAGATGGCTAGGAGGCTTGCGAAGGGGTTTTCGTGGGGCATTGCCAGGTAGACAGAACCGGGCACGGGGTGGTCTACCAGTGGGGTGTCGACCTCGACCTTGCCCACCTTGGAGTCATCGGGGCACTCGGGGGGCTCCGCGGTGAAGCGCGCCTCGCTCTGCCCCACCGGGGTGGTCAGGCCGATCTGGGCCGCCGAGCAGGCTCCTTGGCCCGCGGCCGAGGCGGGGTTGATCACGAAGCCGGGCGGCAGGGTCACGGCGGCGTCCCTGAGATCGGCCTCGGCCAATCCTTCGGGATCGTCGTTCTCTGCCTGCGGCAGGTGCAGGTTGAAGTGAAGGCCCGAGGGAGCGTCGGCGACGTTGGTCGTCGGCTTTGCTTCGATCTCGGGGCTGAAGTCGGGCAGCTCGCATTCCTGCGGAGCTGCTTCGGTGAAGGCCCGCTCGATCAGCGTGCCGGGGTTCGCCCAGGTGTCGAAGCTCATCGTCGTCGCCAGCGGGTTCTCGCAGGAGCTCGGCAGACGCAGGAAGGGGCGGGGCGGCTCTTCTACCGGGCAGAGCCCGTTCATTTCTCCGCATTCCCCCCGCAGCGGGTCGTGGCTTTCATCCCACGGCGTGCCCCAGATCGTCACCCGCGCAGCCGTCACCCGTTGCGCCTGGGTGGTGTTGTGCAGGTAGGCGGTGATCCCGTAGTCGCCGTCTGAGCGCACCCTGGTGTTGATGTAGATCGGCAGGCCTAGGACCTGGAAGCCGAACTGGGCCGGCATCCCTTTCGGCGGGATCAGGTTGTAGATCGGGAACCTGGCGGTTGCTGCGCCTCCTTCCAGCTGCTGGACGACCGCCAGTCCCACCGCCGAGCCGTTCGGGCAATCGTTCAGGCGGGCGTCGAGCCCCTCTTCCGGCACGAAGACAGAGCGGATCGCGTTGAACTGCCGATGGCTGCAGCGCTCGATCGCGGTCGGATTGCCGATCAGGCCCGGCGGCAGCGCCACCTCGATCTCCTTCAGGTCGCCTTCGGCAGGCACGAAGAGGGCAGCCGAACCCGCTGGCGCCGGCGCCACGTTCACACCGAAGGAGGTCGTGTACTGGTAGGGGTGGGAGTCGGCGCCGGTGGCGGGCAGGCCGTCGGGGGCGGTCAGCTCGGCGTCGAATTCCTGAAAGCCCGCTTGGGCGTCTTCTTCGCTGGCCTGGTTTTCCGATTCCGCGAGAACTGCTTTGGCTCCGCCGCCTTCGACTTTCACCTGGTTCACCAGTGGTCCCGAGGCCGTCGGCGGCACGGTGACCTGGATTTGCAGCAACAGCCCGTTGCCCGGCTGGAGCTTCGCCGGGCTGACCAGCGGGAAAAGGGCGTCGGTGACTTGGCAGGTGACGGTGCTGACTTCAGCAATCGTCTCGGCCTCGCATGCCGCTTTGCCGATGTCCGTCCCCGACCGCCTCGGCGGGAAGAGTTTGACGCTTTTCACACCCAGGCCTTCGGGCAGGGTGTCGGTGATCGTGATCTGGCTCTGGTCGGTCACTTTGCCGCCGCTGTTGGTGATGAAGACCTGGTAGCTGGCTTTGCCGCTTTCATCGCCCGGCTCGAAGTTGGTCGGGGTCGCAAGGGATTGGATGTCCCAGGCTGGGGCGGGAGTCGGCGCGGCGAGAGCGCCGGGGGCGGCAAGAGACCCGCCCAATATCGTCGCGACGAGCAGCGCAGGAAGTGCCTTGAGCATTCTCATCGCGCGGCCTTCCGTCCCTGCTTGGCTGCCTTGCGTCGGGGTTTGCCCCCGCGCTTGCGCGGCTTTATGCAGCGCCCGCGGCGCCGCACCTTGCCCTTGGGGCAGCGTGGCCTGCCGCCTGCTGAAACGTTGCCCTGCCCCTCGAAGCTCGCGGTGCCGGGCGCGGGACCGACCAGCGGCGTCGAGGGCAACGCCTGCTTGCAGTCCTCTCCCCCGCATACCGGCGGCGGTGGTGGTGGCTCGGGGAAGCCCCCGCCTTCGCGGTAGTCGTAGACGTCGTAGTCTTCGTTCACGTCCCAGCCGGCCAGCTGCGAGCGGGTCGAGAAGAAGACGTCGCGGCCATCCGAGGAGGCGTCGACCAGGTAGCTTTCGTCCTCGCTTTTACCACTCGTGATCAGGAAGTGGCAGCCGCCCGCGGCGGGGTCGAAGTTGGGGTTCGCCGCATCGCAGGTCCCGTTTCCCTCGAGCTCGAGCTCATAGACGTCGCGTTTTTCGTTCTCATCTGCGGGGAGCAGCGCGTCGAAGGTCTCGAAGAAGAGCCTCGAGCCGTCCTCGGAGAGGTAGCGCGGCCCTTCGTAGACGTTGGTCCACGCCGGGAGGAAGGCCGGCCCCAACGGCCTCGAGCCCGAGGGATTGCAGGAGGCGCAGGTCAGCTCCTCGGTTTCGACGTCATAGACGAAGGCTTGCGGGCAGAGTGGGCTCCCGATCAGTTTGTTAAAAGTCGGGTTCCACTGGCAATGCTGCCCCGAGGCGATCGTGTTGTCATAGCCGGCCAGCTTCTCGGCTTCGATCGAGAGGAGGGCCAGGTGCTTGCCGTCGGGGGAGACGCGGGCGGTCAGCTGCCCCGGCAGGCTGCTCCAGCTGTTTGCGTCCAGCTCCGCAGCGAGGGTCGCGATGAAGCTGGTTTTGCCCCCGTGGAAGAGGTAGAGGTTGTCCTTGCCTTCTTCGGCTTTCTGCCCGGCCTCGTTTTCTTCTTCGCTCAAGACAGCATGGGCGACGAAGTAGACGTGGGAGCCGTCATCGCTTGCGCCGAGGACTCCCTGCACGTCGCCCACCACCGAGCCGGGGGTGGTCAGGTTGGTGAGCGGGGCGGCTTGGCCGAACTCATAGCGGTAGAGGTCTTCTTCGCCCGGAATGGTGTTCGAGCCGGCAACCAGACGGTTCTCGCTGGTGAAGTAGACGACCGAGCCGTCGCGGCTCGCCGCGCGGAAGACGCCTTTGCCCGATTTGACCAAAGAGCCGACGCCCGACTGCACTTTGTCGAGCTCGATCGTCTCGCTGCCGTTCACCCGGACGAAGAGGGGGTCGAGGACGACTTCGCATTTGGGATCGGGGTCGGCGGGAGCGCACTGGGCCTTGGTGTCTTTGTGGACCTTGTATTTGTCCCCGGCGTAGGTCCAAAAGGCGCGTGAGCCGTCGGCTGAGACCGCGTGGCGCAGGGTGGTCTGGCCCCACTGGCAGTTGACGTCGCCCCCGGCCCCAAAGGCGGTGTTGCCATTCGGAGTGGCCGCTTCGCCGTTCGGCAGGATGCTGGTGACCTGTAGTCCTTCTTCCACCGACCATTCGTAGAGGCTCGAGCCGGTGCCGGTCGGAGCCCCGGCATAGGGGACGGGGGCGCTGAAGAAGGCGCGGCTGCCGTCCTCGCTCGCCCCGGCGTAGGTGAAGCAGACCTTGAATCCGACCGGGCTGTTCGGCGCTTCGGGGGTGAGGCACTGCAGCGCTCCGCTCTGGTTGTCGCGCAGATAGAAGTTCTCATAGCTTTCTGGACAACCCTCGGCAAGCGAGGGTTCGCTCACCTTCGCCGCGCCGAAGCGCAGGTCGGCGCTGAAGCCATTGAAGGGAGGGACGACGGGGAGGAACAAGATGCCAGGGGGGGAGATGTTCTCGGTGCCCCAGCCGGCGGCGGCGCGCTTGGAGAGGTACTGGCTCACACCCGGGGCACCTTGGGCCTCGCCGAAGGAAGTCCAGGAGGTGTAGGTGACCGCTTCGCCTGAGCCGGCGCTTGCCTGGATTCGGCGGACCCTCGGTTCGGTGGTGCCACCCGCTACACCCGGCACCGCCACCTCGGCGCTGTTCTTCTCACCCGGGGAGACCAGCTCGTAGCCGCGCTCGTCGAATCCGACCGGTTCCTCGGGCGAGTAGGTCCTGAAGGTGCGCTCGAGCTCGGGGCAGCTCGGTTTCTGCGCGGGGCAGACGATCCCCTCGGGAGGGGTGCCGTTGTTGGCCCTGAGTCGGTAGTGGTAGAGGGTGCCTGGGGCGAGCGCGCTCAAGGCGATGCTGCGCAGCACCATCGCTTCGCCGGCGCCGTATTCGAGCTCTTCGGGCGTTTTCAGCGCTTCGGCGAAGCCGCTTTCCTGGTATTTGGCGTCTTCGATGTATTCGATCAGGCCTTTGGTCACCGATCCGAGAGGGTTGCCTTCGGCGTTTAGGGTCGCCGA
The DNA here is from genome assembly GCA_963698085.1 of uncultured Solirubrobacterales bacterium. Classification (GTDB taxonomy): domain Bacteria; phylum Actinomycetota; class Thermoleophilia; order Solirubrobacterales; family 70-9; genus VRUE01. The sequence continues at coordinate 1,631,264 of OY969122.1, read as the reverse complement.
GGTATCGCCCACCTCAGATGCCCAGGCGGAGCCGAACTCGAACCCTTCTTTGGTTTTGAAGCTGCCGAGCTCCCCGGGCAGCGATTCGCCGTCCGCGTTTTTGGCGACCACGCGGCAGTGGTAGGTGGTTTCCGGGGTAAGCCCGGTGAGTTTGGCCGCCGCTTCGTGCAGCTCGAAGTCCGCCGCTCCCGGCAACGGGACCTCGGGGCTTTTCTGGGGGTTGAAGAAACCCCCTTCGTCTTCGAGCTGTTTCTGGGTCAGGTACTCGAAGCGGAAGCCGCTCGCTTTTCCCTCGGGGTTGACTTCGGCTTGGAGGATTGCGTTGGTGCTGCCGGGGGCGCCGTCTTTCACCTTGCAGGCTTCGGGGAGGACGACCGGGCCCGGGGGCGGCACGGAGAGGTGCCTGACCCCTGCTCCGGTCGAGGCGTAGAGGTCGCCGTCGGGGCTTTCGTAGACGGCGAGGCCCGGAACCAAGAGAGTCCCGGTCGGCACATAGCCAAAGCGCCTGAGGAGCGCGCCGCCGGGGGAGTACTCGGCGAAGAAAAAGGCGAACCCCGATTTCGTCACCTGTGCCCCGCGCTGCTTGCCGAAGAGGTTGCCGGCGCCGTCGAGCGCGATGCCTTCGGTTTCCACGCCGCCGTATTCGATCAGCAGGGCGCCGTTCGAGCAGTCGTACTTGCGGATCACCCCGCCCCCGCCGGCCACAGTCACGTAGCAGTTGCCGGCCGAGTCGACGGTGAAGTTGCGGATCGATCTATTCTCTTCTTCGAAGAGCACTTGCTCGTCGATGCATTCGCCCGTGGAGTCGAAGACGATTACCCGGCTGAAGTCGTCTCCGCCTTTTTCATAGCTGTCGGCGACGTAGAGGTCCCCGCCGGGGCCGACCGCGATCGGGTCGCTCGATTTGGAGATCTCGCATTCCCCGCCGGGTTGGGCGCTGCCCCGTTTGCAGGCTTCGCCGACGTTGTCTTCGCAGACCTCGAGCCCACCGCCGCGGGCCTGCTCTTTGACCGCGATCGAGGGTGATCCGGTGAGGCTCGTGCCGTCGGTGGCTATGGCGGGCACGTCGTCGCCGGCGAGGCTGCCCTGGAAGCCGATCAGGTAGGGGTTTGCTTCCGATCCGTCGCCGCTTACGGCGACCGAGCCGCCGAGGCCGCCGATCGTCGAGAGCGAGTTGAGCGCGGCGGCCACTTCCGCCGCGCTTGCGTTGAAGGGGAGCGGGGCGGTTTCTTTGGTCCCGCCGCCGCTGAAGGGGTCTTCGAATTTGAGCTTGAAGGTGCCGCCGGAGGCTTTGACCGTGAGCGCCTGTTTCTCTTCGTTTGCCGAGTCGTTGGGGCCCTGGGCGACGACGTCGTAGCCGAAGGCCAAGAGGAAGGCGCCCGAGGGGTCGAACTTCTGGATGCGCAGGTTGTCGGAGCCGACGTAGACGTCGTGGTGGGAGGGGCTGAGGGGATCGTTGTCGACGGCTACCCAGGGGGGTTTGTTGAACTGGCCCGCTCCCGATCCCGCTGTGCCCGCGGCGCATTTGGAGGCCGTGGTGCAGCCCTGCAGCTGGCTTGCGCCGGTGTCCACACCCCAGCCGAAGGCGAAGGCGAAGCTTCCGTCGGAGGCGAAGACGTCGATGCGGTTGTTGCCCTCGTCGGCTGCGTAGAGCCGGCTGGTTTCGGAGTCGAGGGCGAGGCCCTGGGGTTTTTCGGTCTGTCCCGCGCCTTGGCCGGGTTCGCTGATGACTTTGTCGGCCGCTGCTTGCGGGGCGAGCAGGGCGAGGGCCGTCGCAGCCAGCGCAAGTGAGATCCGAACCCGGACGGCTTTGGCGGCCGTCCGGGTCCGTTGCGTTTGTGAGCTTGAGGCCATTGCCGTCGTCTCTTTGGATTGGCGCGAGGCCTTCCTCAGGGAGCGGTGACCGCGAAGCTGCCGCTGGCGAATTTGGTGTTATTCAGCGAGGTAAACCACACAAGCAGGGCGCCGCTCGTGCCAACCCCGAATTCTTCTGGAAAGCTGGGAGGGAGGATCTGGGGATTAGTCGGGACGCTGCTCGCGGGGCTGATGTACACACAGAGGACGCCCGGGTCAGCCTGAGGGTTCACCAGACTCCCGGGGCACGCCGCCGGTTCCGCTCCTTCTTTCCAGATTTTGGTTTCCATGCCTGCGACATCCGCCTCAGCGAGAGGGATCGGAAAGCTGATCGAGGTAGCGTTCTGCGTCCATTCGTTGTCGGCGTTGCCCCTCATGAACCATGCGCCGGTCTCGGTCGCTTCGGAGGGAAGCGTCGCGGTGAAGCCGCTGAGACCGGTAGCTCCGGTAGCTCCAGCTGCGCCGGTCGCGCCTTTGGCGCCGGCGGTTCCGTTCGTCCCTTTGTCCCCGGTCGCGCCTTTGGCGCCGTTGGAACCCGCCGCCCCGTTGTCACCCTTGGCGCCGGCGGGGCCCGCCGGTCCTGCCGGACCCTGTGGGCCGGCCGGACCTGGAGGTCCCGGTTTGCCGCGTTTGCCCGGAGGTCCCGGTTTGCCCCTCTTGGCTGAGGCGGAGGCCTTGCCGGAGCCGCTGTTGTTTGAAGCTGCGTAGGCGCCGCCGAGCATGGCGAACACCAGGGCGATCACCGAGATCACGCCCGGGATGCCGAAGCGGTTGCGTAGTGGCGAGAGCATCTAGATCTCTTCTCCTTGTCCCGTGAGCCCCTCTGCCGGCCGCTTCCCTTGGCGGCCCATGTGAAGCTCGGTTATGTCCCTGATAGCCCTGCCCGTCCCACGGGCTGAACTGTTTCGTACATGGAACAGACAGAAAGATAGACAGTTGCGGACATAAAAGTCAAGCGAGTTCGCAAAAGCGCCCCAGCTCCTCACACCACCGGCGTGTGTAGCCGGTCTCAATCCCCTTTAGCGCGGGGAAATCTCAGGTACGCGTGTGTCTCTTGAGTCGTTGACAAAGCTGACCGACTGAAGATTTAGAAAATTGACTTTCAGCGCATCACACGCGCTTCCGGTCCACCTAGCGTCGGCTCGCCGCGAGAGCGGCGGTCGCCCCCGCCGGTGGATTCCGGGCCCAAGCGTCGCAGCTGGGAGCCGAGGGTTCGATTCCCTCCGGGGGCGCTATTGTGATGTGTCGCGACATCGGAGACAGATGTCGCGCGTCATAGTAGACACCCCTCAGCACCCTCCGACCGGCTGGTAGTCGCGGCTCGGATCGAGAGTGAGCCGCCGGATCAACTCGCCCGTTCGTGAGTCGAGGACGCGAATGTCGCGATCGGCGATCAGCAGCTTGACCGCCCTCCCCTTGTGGGCGCGGCCAATGCCGATGTGGTGGAGCTTTGAGTCGTGGCGCAGGCTGACCTTGCCCTGGCCGTCGACTCTGTCGTGGCGGACGCGGAAGTGGGCCTCGCGGCCGGCCCCAGAGGCCGGCCGCGCCTTTATCCGGGCGCTGTAGGCCTGCAGGGGCGTGCGGCCTCCCAGGGCGCGGTGGGGCCTGATCGTGTTGTAGTAGTGCGCGAAGGCGTCGAGCTGGGCCTGCAGCTCTGCGAGGGTCTTCGTGGGAGGCTGTTTGTCCAGGTAGCGCTTCAGCGTCTGGTGCAGGCGCTCGACCTTGCCGCAGGTCTGGGGATGGTAGGGCCGCGAGTTCTTGGCGATGATGCCCAGGCGCTCCATCTCGAGCTGCAAGAGCACCTTGCCACCGCGCGGGGCGGCGGTGAACACGGCACCGTTGTCACAAAGCAAGGAGGCGGGCGCCCCGTGCAGGGCGACCGCCCCGCGAAAGACATCCACGACATCGGCCGCTTTGAAGGTCGGGCGGGCGACAGAGGCCAAGAACAGGCGGGAGTGGTCGTCGATCATGTCGAGGATCTCCACGTGCTCGCCGCCGGCCAGCTGCCAGTGGGTGTTGTCGGCCTGCCACATCTCGTTGGGCAGCTCTGCTTCGAAGCGGATCAACGAGGAGCGTGGGCGCTTTTGCGGCTGAGGACTGACCAGCCCCTCGCGGCGTAGGATCCGCCAGATCGTTGAGACCGAGGGGACACCGTCGATCCCCTGGCGGGCGAGGTGATGGGCGATCGTCTCCGCGCCGCAGTCGTGTCCCTGCGAGAGCAGCTGCTCTCGCAGGGACACGACTTCCCGCACTATCTCCTCGGGCGTGCGGTTGGGACTGGAGCGTGGGGCCCTGGAGCGCGGCTCCAGCGCCTCATAGCCGCCCTCGCGGTAACGGGCCAAGAGCTTGTAGATCCAGCTGCGATGCACTCCGTGGGCCTTCGCCAGCTCTGCGACCGAGCGGCCCTCCAGCAGATGCGCCTCGACCAGGTACCGCGCCTTTGCCACAGGAGATCTCCCTTCTTTGGGTGTCTCCTATGTCTCGACACAGGTGTCGCCTATCTACTGAAACCGGACACCACCGGGGGCGCTAGCCAGCACAGACTCAGACAAAGCGCTACAATGTGCATTGCGATGCTTGGGCCGGGTGGATCCCACCGGGCTCCCAGAATTTACAGACGGCCCGCCTCGGCGGGCCGTCTGCGTGCAGGTGCCTGAAGCTATGCGCCGTTGGCTTCGAACTTGTAGCCGACGCCGCGCACGGTGAGGACGAGCTCGGGGTTCTGGGGGTCGCGCTCGACCTTCTGGCGCAGGTTGGAGATGTGGACGTCGCAGGCGCGCTCGTCGCCGTCGAACTCGGTCTGCCAGAGCTCCTCCATGATCTGGCGGCGGGGGAAGACCTCGCCGGCGCGGCCGACGAGCAGGCGCAGCAGCTGGAACTCGGAACGGGTCAGGTTGACGGGCTCGCCGCGCACTGTGGCGACGTGGCGGACGAGGTCGATCGCGACCGGGCCGGCCTCGACCTTGACCGCGTGGGAGAGCGGCGCGCGATCGAGCTCACGGCGGCGCAGCTGGGCGCGCACGCGGCCGAGCAGCTCGCGTACCGAGAACGGCTTGGTCACGTAGTCATCAGCGCCGACCTCGAGCCCGACGACCTTGTCGACCTCGGCGTCCTTGGCGGTGAGCAGGATGATCGGCACGGCGCTGCGGGCGCGCACGTCGCGGCAGATGTCGAGCCCGCTCGGCCCCGGCATCATGATGTCGAGGATCAGGAGGTCGTAGGGGATGCCGTCGCCGACCCGCTCCGCCGCTTCATCGCCGTCGGCGACCGGGGTCACCTCGAAGCCCTCCTGGGCGAGCGCGTAGCCGACCGAGTCGCGAACCGAGGGCTCGTCGTCGGCAACCAGGATGCGGCCGCTGCTCATCTCCCCCTCACTCCTTTATGTAGACGGGCGCGACTCATGCGACCGGCGTCGGGCTGGGTTGCGCGGCGGGCAGGCGGACCCAGAAGGTGCTGCCCTCGCCCTCGACCGATTTGGCGCCGATCTCGCCGCCCATGACGCTGACCATGCGGCGGGCGATCGCCAGGCCGAGGCCGAAGCCCTCCTGCACCCGCGACTCGTCGCGGCGGTAGAAGCGCTCGAAAACGCGCTCTATCTCCGCCTCTGGAATCCCCGGCCCCGTGTCGATCACTTCCAGCACCACCTCTTTCTCGCCGTCGCGACGGCCGCGAACGGTAACGCGCCCGGGCAGCGGCGTGTGCTTGAAGGCGTTGGTGAGCAGGCCGATCAGCACCTGGCGCAGCAGCGTCGGGTCGCCGACGGCGGCCAGATCGGGCTCAACCTCGGTCGCGAGCTCAATGTGCGAGGGGGTCTCGACCGCCTCGACGGTGTCGCGGATCGCGCCGGCGACGTCGACGTCCTCGGTCTCCCCCGCGCCGATCGACTCGACCCGGGCCAGGGTCAGCAGCGAGCGGGTCAGCCGGTTCATCCGCTCGGCGTCCTCGGCGAGACGGCCGAGGAAGTGGTCGAGCGCCTGCGGGTCGTCCTTGGCCCCCTCCTGCAGGACCTCGATCGCGCTGGAGATGCCGGCCAGGGGGTTGCGTAGCTCGTGCGCGGCGTTGGAGATGAAGTCAGCTTCGGCGAGCTCGCGGCGCATCTCGTCAGTGCGGTCGCGGGCGACGACGAGGACGGCGCGCTCCTTGGGCAGCGAGCGGGCGGACATCGCGTAGGCGCGGTCGCCGATCCGCAGCGCCGGGTGGGCGGCGAAGCCGAGCTCGGCGGCGCGCTCGAGGTGGGGCTGGATCGAGTCCGGCGGGTGACCGAGGGGGTCGAGCAGCTTCGCCGCGGCGCTGTTGGAGAAGCGCACGGTGCCGTCCTCGTCGACGACGATCACGGCGTCGGTGAGGCCGTCGAAGATCGCCTGCAGCTTGTTGCGGTCGGCGGTGAGCACGCCGACGCTGTCTTTGAGCGAGGCGCGCATCGATTCGAGCGCCCGGGCGAGGTCGCCGATCTCGTCGCGGCCGCCGACCGCGAGATGGGTGTCGAAGGAGCCGGCGGCGAGTTCGCCGGCAGCGGAGGAGAGGCGGCGCACGCGGCGGGAGATGCCGAGCGCGATCAGGAAGCCGGCGAGGACGCCGAGGGCGATCGCGCCGAGCACGGCGCGGGGCCGGTCGCCGAAGAGGTAGACGACGCCGGCCGTCAACAGCGCCACCGCGGCGAAGGCGGCGGCCAGCCAGAACCTGATCCCGATCCGCCTCATCGCCGACCGCCCGCCACTGGACCCAGCCGTTCCATGAACGTTTACTAACACAATCGACCTACCGCCGTGCGGCGGCAACGCCGGCCCCGCCTGCCAGAATCGCCACATGAGGACGCTGGTGTTCATCCCGGCCTGGAACGAGGCCGACGCGGTGGCGACGGTGATCGCCGGCGTGCGCGAGCGCCTGCCCGACGCCGACGTGCTCGTCGTCGACGACGGCTCGACCGACGAGACGGCGGCGCGGGCGGCCGAGGCCGGCGCCACAGTCGCCTCGCTCCCCTTCAACCAGGGCCTCGGGGCGGCGCTGCAGACCGGCTACCTCTACGCGATGCGCGAGGGCTATGACTTCTGCGCCCACCTCGACGCCGACGGCCAGCACCCGCCTGCCGAGGTGGCGCGGCTGCTGGAGGAGGTGCGCGCCGACCGCGCCGACCTCGTGATCGGCTCGCGCTACCGCGAACCGGGCGAGGGGACGAGCGAGATCGGGGGCGAGGACTACCGGCCGACCTTCTCGCGCCGGATCGGCACCAGCGTCTTCCGCTTCTTCCTCACCCTGGCGACGCGGCAGCGCTTCACCGACACGACCAGCGGCATGCGGGCGGCGAACCGGCGGGTGATGAGGCTGTTCAGCGAGAACTATTCGCCCGACTTCGCCGAGATCGAGTCGCTGCAGCTGGCGGTGCGCCAGGGGCTGCGGGTCGAGGAGGTGCCGGTGCGGATGCTGGAGCGGGTCGGCGGCTCCTCCTTCCTGACGCCGCTGCGCTCGGCCTTCTTCATCTTCAAGGGGATGATCGTGTTGCTGGTCGGACAGTTCCGGCCGAGGACGGAACGATGACGGCGCTGCTGGCCGCGGCCTCAGCCGCCGAAGATCCGAAGGTCCACCTGACCTCGCAGACGCGGATTCTCGCCGCGGTGATCGCGCTCGCCTTCATGCTGATGATCCTCGAGCTGATCCGCCGCGACCGCCTGCAGGAGCGCTACAGCGTCGTCTGGTTCGTCGCCGGCCTGGGGATGCTGGCGGGCGCCGCATTCCCCGGCCTGCTCGGCGTGGTCGCCGACGCGATGGGCGTCCGCGACACCAACGTCGCCCTCTTCTCGATCATCCTCCTACTACTGCTGGGCCTGGCGCTCAACTTCAGCGTGATCATGTCCCGCCAGGCGGCCCAGATAACGCGGCTAGCGCAGGAGCGGGCTCTGGAGAAGGCGCGGGAGCAGGCGCGCTCAGGGGAGAACGGCGGCGAGCCGTCAGTGCGAGGCGCTGCTACGGCCGAAGATGATCTTGACGGCTAGCGTGAGCGATACGGCCATGTAGGCAAGAGCATTTAACGTATAGATCACTGTCCACAAGCGGATCGTGTCGGCTGGTTTCGAGTCAGAATCGCCCAGACTCGAAAGCACGGGTAGTGCGCTGAAAGTGACTCTCTGTGAAGGCTCTACACCGGCTCGCGCGCGAGCCGGAACGAGAGCGCCTCTAGGGCAAGCTCCTCGGAGACGTTGAGGTCGAGGCGGCTGCGGGTGTCCTGGACGAACTCGGCAGCCTCGCGGGCGCGGTTCGTGTCAACGCCAGCCGCCTGGGACTGGAGCTGGTTCAGGCGATCACGGTTGTAGACAACCTCGGAGGCTCCGGCGGCGGCGGCCGCCAGGTCGCGGAACCAGGTCGCGGCGAGGCTGAGCCCGAGGTCGAGCAGTTCGGTCCGGCGGCGGCGGCCGGCCCGCTTCGCCGCGTCGGCGGTGTCGCGGGCGGAGCGTTTGACGCCGGCCTCTTTCTCGGCCTCGAGGGCCTCGCGCGCGACGGTTTCGGCTTCATCGCCGGCCTGCTCGGCGATCTTCAGGAGGGCCCGCCAGGGGGCGGTCGGGTCCGCCTCGGCGGAACGAGGGGGAGGTTCCGGCGAGCCGGACCCGACCGCCCCCATCCCAAGCGCGATCTCGCGGAGCTCGCGGCCGGAGTCGGTGAGCAGAAAGCGGGCGAGGTCGAGGTCACCGGCCGAAAGACGAGCGGCTGCAGTGAGCTGGTCGGGGTCATCGCCGACGAGGGAAGCTTCGATTGCCTCGACCGACAAGGGCGCAAAGTCGACCGGCTGGCAGCGCGAGGCGACCGTCTCCAGCAACGCCGCCGGTTCGGAGGTGAGCAGGATCAGGTGGACGAACTCGGGCGGCTCCTCCAGCGTCTTCAAGAGCGCGTTCTGGCTCTCGTCCCGCATCGCCTCCGCCGCCTCGACCACGAAGACCCGTTTGCCCCCTTCATAGGGCCGGTAGGCGGCGGCGCGGATCACCTGCTCACGGACCTCCTCGACCATGTGCTGGGCGCCCTTCGGAGCGATCCATACGAGATCCGGGTGGGGCGAGGGATCGAGCAGCGCCCGGCGCCGCGCGTCGTCCGCATCCTCGGCGGCGCTCGCCAGGATCTCGGCGGCAAAGGCCCGCGCCGCCGCGCGCTTGCCCGCTCCGCGCGGGCCACGGAAGAGGTACGCATGCGAGGGCCCCGCCGCAAGCGCCGCGTCCAGCGCCATCTGCGCACGCGGCTGATGCTCGGTCAATTGATGCATTGCCCGGTCATAGTGGGGAAAAAGCATCAATCGACATCGGCAACCCGGCGGCGGACGGCTTCCATCACTCGCGCGTGGACCTCTTCGACGCTCCCGTTTGCGTCGACCACGACGACCCGGTCCGACGCGATCATCGCGATCTCGTCGTAGGCCTCGGCGACCGCACGCTGCAGCTCCAGTCCCTCGGCCTCGAAGCGGTCCTCACCCCCGGCCCGGCCCAGGCCGACCTCTGGGTCGAGCCGCAGGTACAGCGTCAGGTCGGGCCAGAGGCCGTCGATCGTCGTGTCGACGAGCGAGAGCACGTGGCTGGTTCCGAGTCCCCGCGCTCCGCCCTGGTAGGCGACGCTGGAGTCGGCGAAGCGGTCGGCGACGACGGTGCCGCCGCTCTCCAAGGCCGGCTGCACGACCCGAGCGAGCAGGTCGGCGCGCGCGGCTGAGAAGAGCAGCAGCTCGGCGAATGGGTCGAGCTGCAGCGTCGGATCGGCGAGAAGCTCGCGGATCCGCTCGGCGGCTTCGGTGCCCCCCGGCTCGCGGATCAGCAGCGTCTCGGCGCCGAGCGCCTCCGCAAGCAGCTTTGCCTGCGTGCTCTTGCCCGACCCATCTACTCCCTCGAGCGAGATGAACAACGCCGAGGCCTCAGCCTTTGGCCGTTGCTTTGGCCCGTTTCCGTTTGCGAGTCGCGGTTGAAGATTTGTCCGGCGGCGCCTTTTCTTCCATCTCTTTCTTCGCCGCTTTCGCCGCTTCGCGCTCGGCGCGGCGTTTCTTCATCTCCTGCATCGACTCGCAGTCGTCGTTGAGGCAGAGGTTCCAGGGCCGGCCGCGGAAGGGGACGACTTTGAGCCGCGGGGTCTCGCCGCAGACCGAGCAGCGGTCTTCGAGCTTGAAGACGTCGCCGCGCTGGGGCAGCGGGAAGGTCTGGTCGCAGGACTCGGGGTCGTCGAGGGTCCACCCAGTGCATCCCACAAACCTTTTCCCTGACTTTTTCGCCCGGATGATTCGCAGCATGTGCGGCGAGCCGTCCTCCTTCTTGCGGCCGGCCTCTTCGCAGACCTTGCAGGGGCCGAGGATGCGGTCCTCGTCCATCCCCTTCCAGATCACTTTGGCCAGGTCCTCGCGGCTGCCGTCGATCTCGGTCCAGGTCTTGTGCAGGAGGTCGCGGCTCTCGCCGACGACGGCGCCCTTGGTCATCTCGCCGGCGGCGATCCGGTCCATCTCCGCCTCGAGCAGGGCGGTCATCTCCGGCGTCGCCATCGCCGGCACGTAGCTTTTGAACGCTTCATAGAGCGCGATCCCGGTCTCCGAGGGGACCGGCGGGTTGCTGTAGACGTAGCCGCGGTCGAAGAGCTTCTGGATGATGTCGGCGCGGGTGGCTTTGGTGCCGAGGCCACGCTCCTCCATCATCTCGATCAGCTTCGCCTGCGAGATACGTCCTGGCGGCTGGGTCTCCTTGTCGACGATCCAGGGCTCGCCGTCGAGATCGAGCTGCTGGCCCTCCTGCAGGGCGGGGATCTCCTCGTCGGCGGAGCGGGCGTAGGTGTAGATGCCGGCATAGCCGGGGTCGACGACGACCGAGCCGCGGACGAAGTAGGTCTCCGAGCCGGCCTCGATGTCGGCGCGGGTCGACTCGGTGATCATCGGCGGGCTGAAGGTGGCGAGGAAGCGGCGCACGACGAGTTCGTAGACGCGCTTCTTCGGCCCCTCGAGGGCGCCGGGGTGGATCGCCTGGGTCGGGTAGATCGGCGGGTGGTCGGTGGTCTCTTTTTTGCCGCGGGTCGCTTTCAGCTCGCCGTCGAGCAGGCCGGCGGCGGCGGAGAACTCCTTGACCCGGACCAGCGAGGAGACCAGCTCGCGCACCGGCAGCGAGGCCGGGTAGACCGTGTTGTCGGTGCGCGGGTAGGAGATGAAGCCGTCCATGTAGAGGTCCTCGGCGATCCGCATCGCGCTGGCGGGGGTGATGCCGAGGCGGCTGGAGGCGTCGGTGCTGAAGGCGGTCGTGTTGTAGGGGGTCGGCGGCTTGCGCGTGTTCTTGCGCGCCGTCACCGATTTGACCGTGCCGGGGCTCGAGGTGCCGGTGAGCGCCGCGTCGGCCTCGGCCTTCTCCCAGAATTTGTCGGTCGCGTGGTGGGCCTCGAAGCTGCCGTCGGCGTGTTGGAACTTGGCGAACAGTTCCCAAAAGGGTTTGGCGACGTGGGCGCGGCGCTCCATCTCGCGCTCGACGATCAGTCCCAGGGTCGGGCTCTGGACGCGGCCGACCGAGAGGAAGTTGGAGCCGAAGCGGCGGCTGGCGAGGGAGACGGCTCGGGTCAGGGTCGCGCCCCAAAGAAGATCGATGTCCTGACGGGCGGCGCCGGCGTTGGCGAGCGGGTAGGAGAGGGTGTCGAGCTCGCCGAAGGCGCGCTCGATCTCTTCCTTAGTCAGGGCTGAGTAGCGGGCGCGCTGGATCACCAGGCTGCCGTCGGCGGTACCCTCGCGCGAGCCGAGCTCGGGATTGGAGTCGAGCATCTCCTCCAGGGCCTCGAGGCCGATCAGCTCGCCCTCGCGGTCGAAGTCGGTCGCGATCACCAGCTCGTCGGCCTCTTTGGCGACTTTTTTGATCGCTTTGACGACGTTTTTGTCGGTCGGCTCCTTGATCAGCTCGGCGTCGATTAGGTCGTGCAGGTCCGTCTTCTGCCAGTTCGAGTAGCCCTCGGGGAAGGCGGGACCGAGCACGTGGCCCTTGAGCCCGATCGTCATGTGATCGCTGCCGTCCTCGTCGGTCCAGGTGTAGAAGGGGACTTTGAAGGTTTTGTCCTCCTTCGCCTCGCCGCGGCCGAGGATGTCGGCGATCTTCTTGGCGCTGTTGTTCTTCTCGGTGACGATCAGTCGCATGGGGCGGCGAGGGTAGCAGGGGCGTTCGCCGACCCCTTTCAGGCGCCGACGGGCCGAAAAGCGAAGCCCGGGTCCGCTTTTCGGCCCATCGGCGGGGTTTTGGGCTTAGGATCACGCGGCGATGAAGGCACTTGTCACCGGCGGAGCGGGGTTCATCGGCTCGAACTTGGTCGACGCGCTGCTCGCGCGCGGCGACGCGGTGACGGTCGTCGACGACCTCTCCACCGGGCGGCGTGAGAACCTCGACGGCGCCCTTGCCGCGGGCGCCGAGCTCGCCGAGCTCGACATCCGCGAGGCGGCCGCGTTAGCCGAGCGGATGGGAAAGGTAAAGCCAGACGTCGTCTTCCATCTCGCCGCGCAGATCGACGTGCGCAAGTCGATCACCGACCCCGCTTTCGATGCCTCGATCAACGTCGGCGGCACCGCCAACCTGCTGGAGGCGATGCGGGCGGCCAGCTCACACCGCATCGTCTTCGTCTCCACCGGCGGCGCGATCTACGGCGAGGGCGAGGGGCAGGAGCTACCGCTCGCCGAGAACGCGCCGATCGCGCCACTCTCCCCCTACGGCCAGAGCAAGTTCGCCGCCGAGGGATACCTGGCGCTTTACGAAAGGCTCTACGGCCTCTCGGGGGTGAGCCTGCGGCTCGGCAACGTCTACGGACCGCGCCAGGACCCCCTCGGCGAGGCCGGCGTGATCGCGATCTTCTGCGGGCGGCTGCGGGCCGGCGAGCGACCGACCGTATTCGGCGATGGCAAGCAGACCCGCGACTACATATATGTGGGCGATGTGGTCGCGGCCGCGTTGGCGGCGGCGGATTCGCAGGCGAACGGCCCGATCAACATCGGCACCGGGATCGAGACCGACGTGCTGGAGCTGGCGCGGCAGCTCACCGAGATCGATGGCGCCGAGGGCTTCGAGCCCGAGTTCGCCCCGGCCCGTACCGGCGAGGTGCAGCGAATCGCGGTCGACGCCGCCCGCGCCGAGCGCGAGCTGGGCTGGCGCGCCGAGACCAGCCTCGCCGAGGGTTTCCGGCTCACTCTCAGCTCCCTCTAACCTTCATCGCATGCCCGCTCAGGCCTACGCAGGTAAGGAGTGCGTCTGCCAGCTCCGCAAGGGGATCTGCGACCAGTCGTGTGTGCGCGACATGCTGGAGACGCCCTTCTACATCGCTTGCCTGAAGCTGAAAGGACGGCGCTGCCTGGTCGTCGGCGGCGGCGACATCGGCCTCGAGAAGGTCGAGGGCCTGCTCGCCTGCGATGCCGACGTCACCCTGATCGCCCCGGTCGCCCACCCCGAGCTGGAGTCGCTCGCGGCGGAGGGGTCGATCGAGTGGGAGAAGCGGGCCTACGCCGGCGCCGCGGACCTAGAGGGCGTCTTCATGGTCATCGCCGCAACCGACGACAGCGAGGTCAACATTGGCGTCTTCGACGACGCCGAGAAGCGGGCGATGCTGGTCAACGTCGTCGACGTGCCGCCGCTCTGCAACTTCATCCTGCCGGCGATCGTCCGCAGCGGCCCGCTGGCGATCGCGATCTCGACCGCCGGCGCCTCCCCCGCCCTGGCGAAGCGGATGAAGCGCGAGGTCTCGGAGCTATTCGGCGAGGAGTACGCGCGCCTGGCGGTGATCCTCAACGGCGCCCGCGGCTGGGCGAAGGGGACGCTGCCCACTTACCAGGACCGCAAGGAGTTCTTCGAGGGGATCGTCAACGGCGACCCCGACCCGGTCGAGCTGCTGCGCGAGGGCGAGGAGACGCAGGTCCTGGCCCTGATCGAGGCGGCTAAAGAGCGCGCCGCGACGGCATTAGCGTAGAAGGGGTCGGGTGCCCCCTTCGTCGTCACGCCGCCGGGAGCGCGAAGAAGGCGATTGCGGCGAAGTGGGCTGCGGCGGCGAGGATCACCAGGGCGTGGAATATCTCGTGGTAGCCAAAGACGCGCGGGCTGGGATTGGGGCGCTGGGTCGCGTAGACGATGGCGCCGGCCGTGTAGAAGAGGCCGCCGACGGCCACCAGCAGGGTTCCGGCGAGGCCGATCTCGCCCCACATCCCGGGGAAGGCGACGGCGGCGACCCAGCCCAGCGACATGTATATGAGCGCCGCGACCCATTTTGGGTGCTCGATCCAGATCATCTCGACGATCGCGCCGGCGATCGCGCCGGCCCAGACGACAACCAAGATTGCGTCGGCCAACGGGCCGTCGAGGACGAGCAGCGCGAACGGCGTGTAGGTGCCGGCGATGAGGAAGAAGATCATCGAGTGATCGAGCCGGCGCATCCAGCGGCGTACTTCAGGCCGCTTCCAGTTCACCCGGTGGTAGAGGGCGCTGGTGCCGAGCAGCGCTGAGAGGCTGACGGCGTAGATCGCGACGGCAAGGGTCGCCTGCGGCGTCTTCGCGGCGATGATCAGCGCCGCGCCGAGGACGAGCGAGATGAAGAAAGCCCACTCGTGCGAGACGCCCCGTAACCGCGGCTTGACCGCAGCGATCGCCTCGCTCGCAACTTCCTTTGCAGATTCCGCCTTCGCCGCGGCCCTTGCCCGCACCATCTCCTTGTCACCATAGAGGGAGAGAGGCGTGAATTCATGAAATTCACGGCGTTTTGCGGAGTCAGACGCCACAAAGTCTGTCCGACTCGTGGACGATCCTGGGCAGCTCCCCCTTAAAACGCCTCGAGAGGAGAAGTTCGATGTCCCAGACCGCCACCAGTGCTCCAAAAAACGGTCTCAAGGGCCTGGCGATCGAACGCCGCTTCTCCTCCCCCGGAACGCACCCCTTCGATGAGATCGAGTGGGAGATCCGCGACGCGGTGATCGGCGATCCCGCCGCGCCGGCCTTCGAGCAGCGCGGGGTCGAGTTCCCCAAGAGCTGGAGTCAGAACGCGACCAACATCGTCGCCCAGAAGTACTTCCGCGGGCAGATGGGGTCAGAGCAGCGCGAGAGCTCGGTCAAACAGATGATCGGCCGGGTCGCGGGGACGATCTCGGGCTGGGGGCGCGAGGGCGGCTACTTCGCCTCCGACGAGGACGCCGAGGCCTTCGAGGCCGAGCTGACCTCGATCCTGCTCAACCAGAAGGCGGCCTTCAACTCGCCGGTCTGGTTCAACGTCGGCTTCGAGGAGCGGCCGCAGTGCTCGGCCTGCTTCATCCTCAGCGTCGACGACAGCATGGAGTCGATCCTCGACTGGAACACCAAGGAGGGAATGATCTTCCGCGGCGGCTCCGGCTCCGGGATCAACCTCTCCAACATCAGGGGCTCGGTCGAGCCGCTCTCCAAGGGCGGTCTCGCCTCCGGCCCGGTCAGCTTCATGCGCGGCGCCGACGCCTGGGCGGGGACGATCAAGTCAGGCGGCAAGACGCGGCGCGCGGCGAAGATGGTCGTGCTCGACGTCGACCATCCGGACGTCGAGCACTTCATCTGGTGCAAGGCCAAAGAGGAGGAGAAGGCGGGCGCCCTGCGCGACGCCGGCTTCGACATGTCGATCGACGGCGAGGGCTTCACCTCGATCCAGTACCAGAACGCCAACAACTCGGTGCGAGTCACCGACGAGTTCATGGAGGCGGTCGAGGCCGATGAAGACTGGAATCTGACCGCGCGCACCACCGGCGAGGCGACCAAGACGCTGCCGGCGCGCGAGCTGATGAACCAGATTGCCGACGCCGCCTGGCGCTGCGCCGATCCTGGCGTTCAGTACGACACGATCATCAACCGCTGGCACACCTCGCCAGAGTCGGGGCGAATCAACGCCTCCAACCCCTGCAGCGAGTACATGCACGTCGACGACTCGGCCTGCAACCTGGCCTCGCTCAACCTGATGAAGTTCCGCCGCGAGGACGGCAGCTTCGACGTCGAGGACTTCAAACACGCGGTCGACATCGTCTTCCTTGCCCAGGAGATCGTCGTTGGCTTCTCCAGCTACCCGACCGAGAAGATCGGCGAGAACGCCAACGCCTTCCGCCAGCTCGGCCTCGGCTACGCCAACCTCGGCGCGCTGCTGATGTCGGACGGGCTGCCCTACGACTCCGAGGAGGGCCGCAACGTCGCCGCTGCGATCACGTCGCTGATGACCGGGCGCGCCTACCGCCAGTCGGCGGAGATCGCCGCCGGGGCGACCGGGCCCTACGACGAGTACGAGAAGAACCGCGAGGCCCATAACGGGGTGATGCGGATGCACCGCGACGCCGCTTACGACATCGACCCGAACGGGATCAAGGCCGACCTGCTCGAGGCCGCGCAGCGGGCCTGGGACGAGGCGGTCGAGCTGGGCGAGGAGCACGGCTATCGCAACGCGCAGGCGACCGTGCTTGCCCCGACCGGGACGATCAGCTTCCTGATGGACTGCGACACGACCGGGATCGAGCCCGACTTCTCGCTGGTCAAGTTCAAGGAGCTGGTCGGCGGCGGGCAGATGACGATCGTCAACCGCTCGGTGCCGCTGGCCCTGCGCCGGCTCGGCTACAGCGACGCCGAGGTCGATCAGATCGACGCCTACATCGCCGAGAACGCGACGATCGTCGGCGCGCCCGGCCTCAAGGACGAGCACCTGCCGGTCTTCGACGTCGCGGTCGGCGAGCGGGCGATCTCCCACACCGGCCACATCGACATGATGGCGGCGACCCAGCCCTTCATCTCGGGCGCGATCTCGAAGACGGTCAACCTGCCGCAGTCGGCGACGATCGAGGACATCGCCGACGCCTACACGCGCGGCTGGAAGGGTGGCCTCAAGGCTCTCGCCATCTACCGCGACGGCTCGAAGACCGCGCAGGCGCTGCGTACCGACGCGCAGGACGAGAAGGAGGCGGAGGCGGAGGTCGTCGCGTTGCCGCCGGAGCGCAAGCGGATGCCGCGCGAGCGTGAGTCGATCACCCACAAGTTCTGGATTGCCGGCCATGAGGGCTACATCACCGCCGGCAAGTACGAGGACGGCACGGTCGGCGAGATCTTCCTCACCGACATCGGCAAGGAGGGCTCGACCATGCGCGGGCTGCTCAACGCCTTCGCCACGGCAATCTCGATCGGCCTCCAGTACGGCGTCCCGCTCGACGTCTTCGTGCGCAAGTTCAGCTACATGCGCTTCGAGCCTGAGGGGATGACCCAGAACCCGGAGATCCCCTTCGCCAAATCGATGCCGGACTACATCATGCGCTGGCTGGCGAGCCGCTTCATCGACGACATCAACGAGCTCGAGGACCTCGGCATCCTCACCCAGGAGGTGCGGGCGAAGAAGGACGCGGAGACGAGCCAGCTCGGCCTCGGGATCTCGACCGACACCGCCGGCCCGGCCAACGGTGGCAACGGACACTCCAAGCCCGCCAACGGCGCCGGCGCCGAGAAGGCCAAGGCGAGCGGCGGCGAGTCGGCCCCGGCGGCGTCGGCCTTCACCGAAACCCCTCCGGTCGTGCCGGCCAAAATGTCCGGCCTCGACCTCGGCCCCGCCTGCGAGCAGTGCGGCGGCATGATGCAGCGGACCGGCTCGTGCTACACCTGTTCCTCATGCGGGAACAACACCGGCTGCGGTTGAGCTGAGATGGTGGGGAGGGTGCCCGGCTCTCCTTCCGACCGCTAGCTGAGCACCACCGTGGCGTTGTGGCGGGGGGTCTCCGTGATCGCGCGCCTGAAGATTCTTTCGGGACGGGGGTTCGCTGGGTGGATTTCGCGGCGCTTGAGCAGCTCCTTGAGGACCACGGCCATCTCGAACTGGGCGAAGGAGGCGCCGAGACAGCGGCGGACGCCGCCGCCGAAGGGGATCCAGGTGTAGGTGCCGGGCGGGTTGTCGAGGAAGCGCTCGGGCTTGAAGGCCTCGGGGTCGGGATAGATCTTCGGATTGCGATGGACCAGGTAGACGCTCGGCACTACGGAGACGCCGGCCGGCAGCTCGTAGCCGCCGATCTCGACCGGCTCGGTTAGGCGGCGGATGACGATCGAGATCACCGGGCGCAGCCGCAGCGTCTCCTGGATCGTCGCGGTCAGGTACTCCTCCCCGCCGGCCTCGACCTCGTTGCGCAGGCGATCGAGCTTCTGTGGGTGGCGGCTGAGCCGCTCCACCGCCCAGGCAAGCGAGGTGGCGGTCGTCTCGTGCCCGGCGACGAGCAGCGTCAGCAACTCATCGCGCATCTCCTCGTCGCTCATCGGGCTGCCGTCCTCATGCCGGGCGCCGACCAGCAGCGAGAGGATGTCGTCGCGTTGCTCGAGGTCGCTACTGCGGCGACGATCGGCGACCTCGCGGTAGATGAGTCGGTCGACCCGGTCGATCCGCCGCCTGAAGGCGCCGAGGCGCCGCACCCGCTCCGGACCCACCAGGAGCAACGGCAGGAGCAGCCGTGGGTTGGTGGTCAGGTCGAGGAAATCGCGCAGCGCGTCGCGCAGCTCGGCCAGCCGCTCGCCCCCGCGCACCCCGAAGACGGTGCGCAGGATGATGTCGAGGGTTATCGCCTGCATCCGCGGCCGCAATTCATATGGAGTCCCGGCCGGCCAGCGCTCGATCTCGGCTGCCGCGATCTCGCTCATCGTCTCGCCGTAGCCCTGCATCCGCTCGCCGTGGAAGGGCGGCAGTAGCAAGCGGCGCTGGCTGATGTGCGGCTTCTCGTCGAGAACCAAGACAGAGTTGCGGCCGAGGACCGGGGCGAGGATTTGGTTTCCCTCGCCGGCATGGAAGACGCGCGGGTCGCCGGTGAAGACCTGCTTGACCGCATCGGGATCGGCCAGCATCACCCAGGTTCCCTCGTAGGCGATCTTCAGCCGGAACATGTCGCCGTAGCGGTCTTGGCAGGAGAACAGCATCCGCCGCGCCTGCCGGGACCAGATCGCCGTCTGCACCGGGCGGGGCAGCGGCGGGCCCGGTGGAAGGCGGCGCTGCGCCGGCCCGGTGACCGTCTGCGGAGCGGTTGTCGTCGCTGCCTCCATTTGCGCTTTCACGGTATAGCCTGAGGCCCGTCTTGGCCCCTCCTCGTCTTCCGCCACGCATCGAGCACAGGGTTCTACGGTTCGCCTGCGGCATGCCGCCACGACTGCAGCGGCTGCTGTTTGGCGCCCCCGCCCGGGTGGACGGTCAGGTCCTGGCGGCGGAGATGCAGGCCCTGGTGCGACTGGCGAGCCTCGCCCGGGACGACTCGGCGTCGGCCTATGGCAAGCTCACGCCGGCCCAGGCGCGCGCCAGGATCCGTGCCGGCGCCGCCGCCGCCGCGGGCCCCAAGCGATCGCAACCGGCGGTGGAGGACCTGGCAATCCCCGGACCGGAGGGGTCGATCCCCGCCCGGTTCTACGAACCGTCGGGGCTGGGCCTTGAGGATCGGCCGCTGATCGTCTACTTCCACGGCGGCGGCTGGACGATCGGCGACCTCGATACCTGCGACAGCGTCTGCCGCTTTCTCGCCCTCGAGGTTCCCGCCACAGTGCTCTCGGTCGGCTATCGCCTGGCACCCGAGCATCCCTTCCCGGCGGCGGTCGATGACGCGCTTGCCGCCTTCCATTGGGCGACGGTGGGGAACACCCGGCTGGGCGTGGACCCCGGTCGCGTCGCCGTCGCCGGCGACAGCGCCGGCGGCAACCTCGCCGCCGCCGTCAGCCTGCTGGCCCGCGACGGGGAGGGCCCGTCGCCGGCGATGCAGGCGCTGATCTACCCCGTCACTGACGCGGTCGGCGGGCAACGGTCGCGTGATGAGTTTGCCAAGGGCTTCCTGCTGACGAAAGCGGACATGGACTGGTTCGAGCGCCACTACCTGCCGCCCGGGGCCGATCACGCCGACCCACGCGTCTCGATGCTGCGCGCTGCCGACCTCTCCGGCTTGCCGCCCGCCTACGTCGCCACCGCCGGCTTCGATCCGCTGCGCGACGAGGGCGAGGCGTACGCGGCGAAGTTGCAGGACGCGGGCGGGCAGGTGACCCTGCGCCGCCACCCCGGCCTGATCCACGGCTTCGCCAACATGACCGAGGTCAGCGGCACCGCCCGCGCGGCGATGCTCGAGTTGGCCGGCGCACTGCGCAACGGTCTTTCGGTAGATACCCCCTAGGGGTATTTGCTACGCTGCTCGGCGTTCCCTACTCACTAACCCGAGGAGGCCCGCATGGACGCCGCCGCCCACGCACACGACCACCACGAGATACCGACCGAGGGCTCGGCTCTGACCGCGATGGCGGTCGTCGCCACCCTGCACTGCCTGACCGGCTGCGCGATCGGCGAGGTGCTCGGGATGGCGCTCGGCACCGCTTTCGGCTTCTCCGACCTGGGCACCGTGGCACTCGCGATCGCGCTCGCCTTCCTCTTCGGCTACACCCTCACCAGCTGGCCGCTGCTGCGATCGGGCATGGCGCTCGCCACGGTCGTGCCGATCGCGCTCGCCGTCGACACGGTCAGCATCGCGACGATGGAGATCGTCGACAACGCGATCATGCTCGCCATCCCCGGGGCGATGGAGGCCGGGCTCGGCGACTTGCTGTTCTGGGGTTCGCTGGGAGTTGCCCTCGCGATCGCCGGGCTCGCGGCGCTCCCGGTCAACCGCTGGCTGCTCAAGCGCGGCAAGGGCCACGCCGTCATGCACGAGACCGGCATCCACGGCGGTCTGCCCGCCAAGCCGGTCGCCGTGTTCTTCGCGTCGGCGGCGCTGTTCGGGGCGATCGTGCTCGGTGTCGAGGCCTTCAACGACGATGACTCCGCAACGCACGGCGCTCCGGCAGAGAACGGAGGCCACCAATGAGCGCCCCAAGCGAGACCCGCGGCTACAGCCAGGAAAAGGACGCGGTACTGAAGCGCCTGCGACGGATCGAGGGCCAGGTGCGCGGCGTCGAGCGGATGGTCGAGGAGAATCGCTACTGCATCGACGTCGTCACCCAGGTCACCGCGATCCAGGCTGCGCTCGACAAGGTCGCGCTCGAGCTGCTCTCAGACCACGCCGCGCACTGCGTCGTCGGCGCGCCCGAGGACCAACAGGCGGACCGTACGGAGGAGCTGATGGGCGCCGTCCGGCGCCTCCTCCGCCATGGATAGTGAGGCCGCGTAGTCAAGCAGATCAAGGACGCAGGGGGCGTGGCGTGCTCTGCACGCGAGCGACCGAGGACGCCGATATGCGCCGGCTACGCGGCCTCACTCGTACTGCAGTGCGCGGAGCACATCCAGTCGCGAGGCGCGGCGGGCCGGCGGGATCGCAGCGAGGACGCCAGCGAGGGCAGCAAAGACCAGAAGTACGAGCAATTGCCCGACCGGATAGGAGAGCGCAAAGCCTTCGTCCTTCAGCGGCTGCGCGATCAGCGCCGCGAAGATCACCCCTATCACCATCCCCAGCAACGCCCCGATCAGCGCCGTGATCACCGCCTCGTAGCGAATCATCGTCCGCACCTGGCGCCGCGACATGCCGATCGCCCGCAGCATGCCGAGCTCTCGCGTGCGCTCGTGGATCGAGAGCGCCAGCGTGTTGGCGATGCCGAAGAGGGAGACGATCACCGCCAGCGCCAGCAAGGCGTAGATCAGGCCGAGCAGCTGGTTGATCTGTTCTTCCTGGTTTTCCTTCAATTCCTGCTGGTTGCGCACCTCGACAACCGGGAACTCGCGGTCCATCGCCGCCACCAGGCGACCCTGAACCGCCGTGGCGTTCGCGCCCGGCGCCAGCTTGACGAAGTCGAGGACGTCGTCCTTCTGGTCGAAGGCCCGCGCCATCAGGCCTTGGGTGACGATCGCCGAGCCGAACAGTTCCGCCTTGTCTTCGAACTCGCCGACGACCGTGAGCTCGGGCCGCGCCCCGATCTGAGTCAAGAAGCCCACCTTGTCCCCTCGCTCGAGATCGTTGTCGGAGGCAAGGGACTTGTCGACGATCACCTCGCTGTCGGTGAGCCCGCGCAGCGCCTCCGGCCCGCCTTCGGTCCAGTCGATCGTCAGCACGGCGCCAGCGTCGGGGGCAAGCGCCGAGACGCGCTTTTTGCCTCCCCCATCCAACACTTTTGCCTGCGCGGCGCGCACCGTCGAGACCAACGCGACGCCGGGCACCTGACGGGCGGCGTCGGCGGCGCGCGGCGAGATCGGTGAGAAGCCGTCGGAGTTCTGCAGCACCAGCTCGCCCTGAAAGCTCTCGTCGACCGCGGTCGCGATCGAGCTCTTGATCCCGGCGGCGAAGACGGTGACGAAGACAACGACGGCAAGACCGATCATCAGCGCCGCCGCAGTGACAGCGGTGCGAGCTGGGTTGCGCTGCGTGTTCTCGCGGGCGAGGCGGCCAGTAAGACGGCGCAACATCTCCAGCGGCCGGCCGGTGAGGGAGGCGAGCGGGCGCACCAGGCGGGGGCTGAACAGCGAGACGCCGAGCAGGACGGCGACCGCTCCCGCTCCCATCAGCCCGGCGGCGCTGCCGCCGCTGGCGCTGCCGAAGAGTCCGGCCAGGACCATTGCCAGCCCGGCGATCCCAAGCAATACAGCAAGCGCCGCGACGACGAGGCCACGGCGGCGGCTCTGCGGCAACTCCAGCGCCAGCAGGGCGGCGATCGGTGGCACCCGGGTCGCCCGCAGGGCCGGGACGAAGGACGAGACCAAGGTCACGCCGATCCCGATCAGCAACGAGACGACGATCGTACGGGTCTCCGTCACCAGGGAGGTGGTCGGCAGGTCGATGCCGAGCGCGACGAAAAGCCCGTTGAGGCCGACGGCGATCGCGTAGCCGCCGGCCAGGCCGAGCAGCGCACCGAGCACGCCGATCGCCAGCGCCTCGACCACGACCGAACCAAGAATCTGGCCTCGGCTGGCGCCGAGCGTGCGCAGCATGCCGAACTCCCTGATCCGCTGGGCGACGGTGATCGAGAAAGTGTTGAAGATCAGAAAGGCCCCGACGAAGAGGGCGACGAAAGCGAAGACCAGCAGCGCGATCCGCAGAAAGCCAATGTCTTCACGGATCTGATCGGAGTTCCGTTCGGCATTCTGCTTGGCGGTCTCGACCAGCAGCGAGGCGGGGGTGACCGCCTGGATCCGGCGCTGCAGGGCGGTTTCGGAGGCGCCCTCGTCGGCGGCAACCAGGATTTGGTCGAATTCGCCGCGCTTGTCGGTAATCCGCTGCGCCTCGGGCAAGATCAGCCCAGCGATGCTCGCGCCGCCCCACGATGCTTCGCCGAGCTTGGTCAGGCCGACGATGCGGTAGGAGACGACGCGTTCGACCGAAGCGAGCTTGAGCGTGTCGCCGATTCCGATGCCCGCCTCTTCAGCGGCGCTCTGATCGAGCGAGGCCTCCTTGGCGTCGCGTGGCGGGCGGCCCTCGACGTAGGTCTGCGTTTCGAGCTCCTCCGGCAGCACCGAGGTGATGAACTTGGGCGCGAACTGGGTGCCTATTTCCTCGTTCTTAGCATCGAAGAAGGCCCCCGGCGTGAAGATCTGGCCGCTCGCCAGCTTCACCCCCTGCACCCGCTTCACCTTCGGCAGCACCGCGGCGCTGAAGCTCGGCACCTCGCCGGTTTCCTGCCGAACCTCTTCCTTCGTCGTGATCACGACGCTCGTCTTCGCCAGCGAGTCTTCGAAGATTTCGTCGAAGGCGGCGAAGGTCGTGTCGGTGAGGATGTAGGTGCCGGCGACGAAGGCGACACCGATCACCACCGCGAGGATCGTCGTCAGGGCGCGGATGCGGCGCGCCCAGAGGCTCTTGAGGGCGAGGCCGGTCACCTGTCGACTAGTCGATCGTCTTCATCAGCTCGATCACCTCGTCGGTCGAGCCAGGGGCGGCGTCGTGGACGAGCCTGCCGTCGCGGAGCGTGATCAGGCGATCGGCGTGGGCGGCGGCGGCCGGGTCGTGGGTGACCATGATCACCGTCTGGCCGAACTCGTCTACTGCCTGCCGCAGCAGGCGCAGCACGTCGGCGCTGGCTTTCGAGTCGAGGTTTCCGGTCGGCTCGTCGGCGAAGACGACGGCCGGTTTGGAGACCAGGGCCCGGGCGACCGCAACCCGCTGCTGCTGGCCGCCGGAGAGCTCGGAAGGACGGTGGGTGCGGCGATCCTCGAGGCCGACGGTGCGGACCAGCTGGTCCAACCAGGCGGCGTCGGGCTTGCGGCCGGCGATCGAGAGCGGCAGCACGAGGTTCTCCTCGGCGGTGAGGACCGGCAAGAGGTTAAAGAACTGAAAGACGAAGCCGAGCTTGTCGCGGCGCAGCTTGGTCAGGGCGCCGTCGTCGAGGCTGGTGATCTCCTCCCCATCGAGGACGACCGTGCCCGAGGTCGGCTTGTCGAGACCGGCGAGGATGTGCATCAGGGTCGACTTGCCCGACCCCGATGGACCCATGATCGCGGTGAAGCGGCCCGTCTCGAAGCCGGTGCTGACCCCGACCAGCGCGTCGACCGCCGCCTCGCCCTCGCCGTAGCGGCGCGAGACGTCCGTTGCGGTCACCACCTGCCCGTTCTGGCTCATGGCGCGCACCGTATCGATCTCATTGGCCGGGGGCCAATAGCCTGGGCCGCCGCATGGCGCTAGCGGATGAATTCGACGGGTTGCTGATCGATCTCGACGGGGTCGTCTGGGTCGGGCGGGAGATGGTGCCTGGGGCCGTCGAGACCCTGGCAAAGCTACTCGCGGACGGGACGGAGATCGTCTTCGTCACCAACAACTCCGTGAAACAGCCCGCCGCCTATGCCGCTCGACTGCGCGATGCTGGAATCGAGATTGCCGGCAACCGCGTCCTCACCGGAGGAGTCGTGACCGCGGAGCTGGCCGCGGAGCAAGTCGGGCCCGGCGGTACCGCCTTCGTAATCGGAGCGCCCGGCTTCAAGGAGACGGTCGCGGCGGCTGGGCTGGAACTGCTCGACGGTGACGCCGCGCAGTCTGCCGACGCAGTTGTGGTCTCCGCCCACCAAGAGTTCGACTACGCGGAGTTGCTGACCGCGACCCGCGCTCTGCAAGCCGGGGCGGCGCTGTTCGGAACCAGCCGCGACCCGACGCTGCCGATGCCGGGCGGCGCCTGGCCGGGCACCGGCGCAACCCTCGCGGCCGTGGAGACCGCTTCTGGGAAGCGTGCCGTGACGGGTGGCAAGCCCGAGCCCCACCTCTTCGACCAGGCACGGGCGCTGATCCCGAAAGCCAGCCGGGTGGCGATCGTCGGCGACCGCATAGCCTCTGACATCGAGGGCGGGCGACGGGCCGGGCTGACAACGGTGCTCGTCCTCACCGGCGCCTGCACGCGAGCCGAGGCTGAGGCCGCAACGCCACCTCCCGACTACGTGATTGACGACCTCCCGGCGTTACTGCGATGACCCAGGGCAGACGGTCGGCGGTGGCGCGGCCCGGCGTGGCGTTCGCCGGGGTCTTCGCCGTCACCTTCTCCGGCCTGCTCGCGGTCGGAGCGGTGCTGCCGGTGCTGCCGCGCTACGTGCACGGCCCGCTCGGCGAGGGCGACATCGCCGTCGGCATCGTCATCGGCTCCTACGCCGTGACCGGTCTCCTCCTGCGTCCCTTTGCCGGTCGCCTCGCCGACCGCCGCGGCCGCAAGTCGACCGTCCTACTCGGCTCCTCCCTCGTCGCCGTCGCCGGCTTCCTCTACCTGTTGCCGCTGGGCATTCCGGGATTGATCTTCGCCCGGCTTCTGCTCGGAGCCGGCGAGGGCACCGTCTTCACCGCCGGCTCGGCCTGGATCGTCGACATTGCGCCGCCGGAGCGACGCGGGCGGGTCATTGGCCTCTACGGGCTTTCCGTCTGGTCCGGGCTCAGCATTGGGCCGCTGGTGGGCGAGCTGCTACTGGGGGCGTCCGGCTACACGTCGGTCTGGATCTTCGCCGGGGCCGCGCCGCTGGTCGGGGCGCTGATCGCATTGCGGCTGCCCGACCCGTTCCACCCCAAGCCCGCCGAGGACGAGCACCACCCACTGATCGCCCGCGAGGCAATCCGGCCGGGGACCGCGCTCGCCCTCGCCTCGCTCGGCTACGCGACCGTCGCCTCCTTCGTCGTCCTCCACCTCGATGCGCGTGGGGTTGGGCACGGCGCCGTGGTGTTCGGAGTCTTCGCGACGATGGTCGTCCTCACCAGGCTGGTCGGCGGCGATCTGCCCGACCGTGTAGGTCCGCTTCGCGTGGCGATCGCCGCCGCGGTCGTCGAGGCCGTCGGCCTGGCGACGATGGGGCTGGCCCACAGCCTCGGCGTCGCGATCGCCGGCGCCCTGGCGATGGGCGCCGCCTTCTCGCTGCTCTATCCCTCGCTCTCGCTGATCGTCGTCGGCCGCGTGTCCGAGACGCGGCGCGGCGCGGCCCTGGGCACCTTCACCGCCTTCTTCGACGCCGGCATCGGCTTCGGCGCGCCGCTGGCTGGCTTGGCGGCGGCACTAACCAACTACGAGGGCGCCTTCCTCTTCTCGGCGGCGATCGCCCTCGTCGCCGTGGCGACTATCGCCTTCGCGGTCCCCCGCCGTCGCCCTGCGTTTGCCGGTGGACGTGCCGGTGGATAGAGGTCCATATGGACCTCTATCCACCGGCACGTCAGTTGCGTTCGGCAATTAGAAGGGCTTGGGCTGCGCGGCCGATGCGGCCACGCTCGTCCGAGAGCACCGACTCGGCGGTGCCGGCCCCGCTGCGCTGCGGCAGAGTGACGGCATCGACGCAGACCCACTCGCCCTCGGGCATGCGCTCGAGGTAGACGCTGAGGTCGACGTTGATGAAGAGGAAGCGGCCCCAGTCGAGCACCGCGCTGATCCCGTTGCCGACGTCGGCGGCGACCAGGGTCCGCTGCAGCGGCGTCGGCTCCTCCCCGGCGACGAGCTGGCAGCCCATCCGCATCCAAACCGTCGCGGGGCCTGGCTCGCGGAAGCCGCCGCCAACCGACCGCCACTCCATCGCCGTGTGGTAGCCGACCGACTGGCCGGTGGAAAAGAACTCGGGTTTGCCGCCCTCCTCCGGCCCCAGCGGCGGCTCCGGCGTGGTGAGCACATCGTCAGGAATCTCGATCTCGTGAGTCCGAATACGCCACGCCCGAGCCCTCATCAACTCCCCGTCCTCACCGGAGAGCGAGGCCTCGATCATCTGCACACTCCGCCCCGGCCGCACCACCTCAGCCTCAACCCGAACCGGCCCGATCGGCACCGGCCTGAGAATCTCAAACGTGACCCGAACAACCTGAAACCCCTCAGCTCCATCGACAAGCTCAATCTCCCGCCCGAGCAGCGCCGACGGTGGGCCAGCATGCTGCGCACCGGGGTCCCAGGGGCCTCTGGTCAGCTCCGTGGCAACGAACCCGTCATCAGCTATCTCGTAGAACGCTTCTTCCACAGCGGCGCATCGTATGGGCGGCGGGGGTCGCCTCGACAGTGCCTCCCCCCGGCACCGCGGAGTGATTCCCGCCGCGAAGCGGCTCCTCATCAACCCCGCCTCCGGCGGGGTTTGGGCACTGTCGAGGTGACCCCCACCGCCCTCTACCCTGTGCCCATGGAGAAAGTGAACAAGTCAGATGAGCAATGGCGCGAGCAGCTCACCCCCGAGCAGTACGAGGTAACGCGCAACGCCGCCACCGAGCGCCCCTTCACCGGCCCCTACGTCGACGAGAAGAGCGAGGGGATGTACCGCTGTGTCTGCTGCGGCGCCGAGCTGTTCTCCTCCGACACCAAGTTCGACTCGGGCACCGGCTGGCCCAGCTTCACCGAGCCGGTCAACCTCGAACACGTCGAGTTACGACCTGACAACAGCCTGATGATGCGACGCACTGAGGTCGTCTGCAAACACTGCGACGCCCACTTGGGGCACGTCTTCGAGGACGGGCCAGCGGATCGGGGCGGGCAGCGCTACTGCATCAACGGCTGCGCGCTCAGCTTCGACGGCGAGTAGGGCGCGCCACCCCTGCCCGCCCGGCGGCGGGTGCCGAGAAGAGGGCGTGGGGTGGTCGTTCCGAGCGCGGCGCTACCGGCGCAGCCGGATAGCGCTCGGAAGGATCACCCCACGCCCTTCCCTACTTGACGCCTCCACCCGCACCCAGGTAGCTGAAGCGCACGGCGAGGGCGACCGCCTCGGTCCGCGTATCGACCTCGAGCTTGGCGATCGCGTTGCGCACGTGCGTGTGCACGGTCGCCGGGCTAAGGCCGAGGCGCTCGGCGATCTCTTTCACCCGCAGCCCCTCGGCGAGCAGCTCGAGGATCTGGCGCTCGCGGGGCGAGAGGTCGAGCAGTTTCTCCACCTCCGAGGGCTTGCCGCCGGCGAAGTCGCCGCCGAGGAAGGTGCCACCGCCGGTGACGGCTTTGACCGCGCGGGCGATGTCCTCGGCCGGCGCCGACTTGAGGACGTAGCCGGAGGCGCCGGCGCGCAGGGCGAGCGCCAGCAGGTCGGGCTGGGCGTGCGCGGTGAAGATGATCACTTTGGTCCGCGGCCGGACCTTGAGCACCTCCTTGGTCGCCTCTATGCCATCGCGTTTGGGCAGCTCGACGTCGATGATCAGGACGTCGGGTTCGAGTTCTTTGACTACATCAACAACGTCGCGGCCGTTCGACGCCTCACCGACTATCTGCAGCGCGTTCGAGTTGACCATCCGCGATTTGATCGCATCGCGGACGATCTCGTGGTCGTCGCAGAGGACGACGCGCTTAGCGTCGCGGACGCCGGCGCTCATCTTGCAGAAATCCTTTCAGGGCAGCCATACGCATACAGAATATTAGGTAGCGTAAAGCCACCTTCCCGATCCTGGCGGTTCTCCATCAGAGCGATCATCGTTCGTCCCACGGCTACAGCCGTCCCATTTAGCGTGTGTACAGCCCGAATTGCTTCGTTATCGGCAGGGCGATACCTACAACTGAGGCGACGGGCCTGGAAATCGGTGGTATTCGAGCAGGAGGTCAGCTCGCGGTAGCGATCCTGGCTCGGAACCCACGCCTCGCAGTCGTACTTCTTCGCCGCGGGAGCGCCGAGGTCGCCGGCGGCGACGTTGACGACCCGGTAGGGGATCTCCAGCTCGGTGAGGATGCGCTCCTCGATCGCCAGCAGTCGCTCGTGCTCGGCCGCCGACTCTGACGGCTCGACGAACGAGAACATCTCAACCTTGTCGAACTGGTGGACGCGGAAGATCCCGCGCGTGTCGCGGCCGGCGGCGCCGGCCTCGCGGCGGAAGCAGGTCGAGAAGCCGGCGTAGCGCAGCGGCAACTGCTCGGCCTCGAGGATCTCATCGGCGTGCAACCCGGCCAGCGCGACCTCCGAGGTGCCGGTCAAGAACAGATCGTCCTTAGGCACCTCGTATATCTGGTCGCGGTCGCCGGGCAGGAAGCCGGTGCCGTAGAGGGCCTCTTCGCGGACCAGAACCGGCGGCACGACCGGCTCGTGCCCCTCTCCTCGGACCAGGTCGATGGCGTAGCGGACGAGGGCGAGCTCGAGCAGAACAAGGTCACCCTTCAGGTAGGCGAAGCGCGAGCCCGAGAGTCGTGCAGCGGACTCCATGTCGATCAAGCCGAGCTCGGTGCCGAGCTCGAGGTGGTCGCGCGGCTCGAAGTCAAAGCTCGGCCGCTCCCCCACCTCGCGCAGGACGACGGCGTCCTCCTCCGTCATCCCGTCGGGGGCATCGGGATCGGGCAGGTTGGGCAGCGCCGCGGCGACCCGCTGAAGCTCGGCCTCAACCTGCTCGAGCTCGGCCTTGCCGCTCTCGATCCGCTCCTTCAGTCCCCCCACGGTCGCCATCGACTCCTCGGCGTCCTCGCCGCGCTGTTTCGCCTCGCCGATCTGCTTGGACAGCGCCTTGCGCTCCGCCTGGGCACTCTCGATTTCGGGCAAAAGCTCGCGCCGCCGCGCATCGAGGCGCAGCAGCGTGTCGACGTCCTCGGCCGCGCCGCGCCGCGCCAGCGCCATCTTGACCCGCTCGGGGTCGGAGCGGATCAGCTTCAGGTCGAGCATCGGGGGCTCCGGTTACGGCGAGGAGTCGCCGGGGCGGGCCGCTTCCTCGGCTTCTGAGCCCGCGTACCTGGCGACGAAGCGCGCCACCGCTTCCGCCTCGTCCCCGACCACGATGTTCTGGGGCATGATCGCCCCGGAGAAGCCACCGTTCTGGATCGCGAAGAGGGCATCGTCGTAGGTCTCGGTTCGCTGGTCGAGGTTCGGCCCCTGCGTGCGCTCGCTGCGGTTGCCGGTTCCCTGCGTGCCGGCGTCACCCAGCGTGTGGCAGCCGCTGCAGTGGGTGGAGAAGAGCACGGCCCCGTTGTAATCGGGGTCGTCCTTGGAGACCGAGATGCCCTCCTCGCCGAACCCGCAGGCGGCGAGGACGAGGGCGGCCAGGGCGGCCAGGGCTATTGCCAGTGCAGGTCGCACGCGGCGCGCATCATATTGTCCAGCCCAGCGATGAGTCCGCCCGACCCCGCCAGCTTCCGCGCCGCGATGGGGATGCTGCCCACCGGGGTCACCGTCGTGGCCGCTTCTGGGCCGCAGGGACCGGCGGGCGCGACCGCCAACGCGGTCAGCTCGCTCTCGATCGAGCCGATGCTGATGCTGGCCTGCCTCGACCGTGGCTCGCGCACCCTGCTCGCGGTGCAGGCCGCCAATCGCTTCGGGATCAGCGTCCTGCACGCCGGCCAGGAGTCGATCGCCCGCGCCTTCGCCACCAAGGCACCGATCGCGGACAAGTGGGACGGCATCGCCTGGCACGAAGAGGACGGCATCCCCGCGCTCGACGACGCCCTCGCCTTCGTCGCCTGCGACCTGCGCGACGTGATCGCCGGCGGCGACCACGTAATCGTCACCGGCGCGGTGACCGCGCTTGAGACGAGCGAAGGCGACCCGCTCGTCTTCCACGCCGGCGAATACCGGCCGCTGGGCTGAACGCGCGCGGCGCCGCAACCTGGAGACAACAAACTTCCAGACAGTTCTCGATACAGTTCAGGTCGCTGGTCGGGCCCAGCGGAGGAGTATTTACGTACAGCCACGTTCCAAAGCGCGGGGGACGAAGGGTGCTCGCGGGCGCCTGTCTGACCGCGCTCGCGTTGGCCCTGTCGGCAAGCCCCGCTGGCAGGGCCACCGAAGCGGAAAGCCTGGATGAGTCGACCTTCACCGTCGGCTTCGAGCTCAGCCGCAGCGGCGCCGAACGGCCGACGCTGGCCGTGCGCGGGCACCGCAGCAGCGGCATCGGCGCCTCCGGCCCGTTCGAGGTGAGCGCGAACGTCTCGCGCATCCCCTGCGCCGGCGTGTATCGCTTCGAAGCCGGCCAGGAGAACACGCGGAACGGCAACAGCGCCAGCTACTCCGCGCGGATCAGGCTCCTCGACCCCGAGCCGCCGCTGCGCTGCGGCATCGCGCCCCCGCCGCTGCCCGGCGAGGTCGAGGTTTCCCTGACCGTGCGCGAGAGCGAGCTGTTCCACCTGCGGGGCGAGCGGCACAACGCCGGCCTGTTCGAGGGCACGCTCAACGTCGCCCGCCTGCCGGAGTGCGGGCAGCCCTACCGGCTGGAGGCGAG
This sequence comes from uncultured Solirubrobacterales bacterium, assembly GCA_963698085.1. GTDB lineage: Bacteria > Actinomycetota > Thermoleophilia > Solirubrobacterales > 70-9 > VRUE01. Next base: position 1,599,952 of record OY969122.1, on the reverse strand, counting down.
ACTCGACCTGGCCGGCTGGGATCGGAGCGTCGATTTCAAGGTGCGGATCCTGGAAGTCGACGCCACCTTTCAGGGCAAGCCGGTCTTCGACGAAAAACGATGCTGAGAAAGCGGGGGGTACGGGTCGTCCTCGGCACGCTGCTGCTGACGATCGCCCTGCTCGGCTCGGGGCTGACCGCCGGCCGGGCGGTCGTCCGGGAGACCCATCGCCATGTGGTGGTCGAGGTCTTCAACAACCGCAGCGTGGTCCAAATCTTCGTTAACTGCCGCCAGGCAGGCAGGCTGAGGCGGTCGCAGCCCGGCGGGAGCTTCGACCTCGGATGGCTCGAGCCGGACGACCGCATCTTCCTCAGCGCCACCAGCCAAGACGTCAACCCCGCCTACGGATTTGCCGTGTACGGCACGGGAACCGAGCCCTTCAAGAAGAAACGCGGCGACGCGGAGCTGTTCGGTTTTCCAGCCGAAGCGGACGCGGTCGTCTTCGCGGAAGCTGTCTCGGCCGGCGGCGCCAAGCTCGGCCAGATCGGCTGCCAGCCGCCGGCCACGGTTTCCATTCCGGGCTATCGCCAGTCCGCGGACGACGACGAAGTCGAGCGGGTCGAAGGCAACGAGCCGTCGTACGAGTCGCCGCGGACCAACTTCGATCGGATCGATGCGATCGGCAGCTGGTCGCTGATCCCGCTGGCGGTCCTCGGCATCCTCCTGACCGGCGCGATCGAGCCCACACGCCGGCTGGCTCTGGCACATCGCGGATGGGCCGGCGGTGCCATCGCCTTACTCGCAGCCCTCGCCAGCCTCTACTTCGGCACCCTCGGTGGAGCCGCGCTGATCGCCACGCTGACGCTCACCGGCACGCTCCTGCTCTTCGTCCTCACCGGGCTGCTGCTGTGGCCGTCCGCGTGGCGGTGGCTAGAAGGCGCCGCTGCTGGCGGCGGCGCGGAGGCCTAGGAAGAGGATGACGCCGCAGCTGACGGCCATGATGCCCATCTCGCGGCGGACTATGGCCAGGGCTAGGGCCTGTTGGTCGTCGCCGGGGAGGGATTCGAAGTCGAGCTCGCCGAGCTCGCGCTGGGCGGCGCCGGCGCGGGCGCCCTCGGCGAGAAAGGAGACGACGAGGGGCAGGATGCCGTAGAGGTAGTGGATTTCGTCCACCTGTTCGTGGCCAGTTAAGAGGAGCAGGCCGCCGAGCAGCGCTTGCAGGAAGACGGCGACCTGGGCGGCGCGGAGCAGGTACCAGAAGGGGACCGAGGAGCGAGCGCGCAGCCAGGCGATGCCGCCGAAGGCGAAGGCGGCGAGGTTGAGTGCGATCAGCGCGCAACCGACTACGAGGTGGACCGTGACCATCTGTCCTAAATCCGCCTGAAAGGGTCGGGATTCGGCTTGCTGATGCGGAAAATCACTATGTAGCAAGTTGTCACAAGGTGGGTGTATAACAGCGAGTGCAGGCGACGAAAGGCGCGGGGAGCGCCCGCCGAAACGGCCGCCGCATCTCCACCCCAATGCTGAAGAGCTATCTACCGATCCTCGTCTTCGCCCTGCTCGGCCTCGGCGTCGGCACCGCCTTCGTCCTGCTCAACCACGTGATCGGGCCGAAGCGGCCGCAGAAGTCGACCGCCGCGAGCCGCCGCCAGGCAGAGCCATATGAGTCCGGCATCCCAGTCGAGCCCTCGGGCGGGATGCGCTTCGGCGTCGGCTTCTACCTGATCGCGATGCTCTTCATCCTCTTCGACATCGAGGTGGTCTTCCTCTACCCGATCGGCGTCATCCTCAAGGACGCCGACAGCCTTTTCGTCCTCGGCGAGCTGGTCGTCTTCGTCGTCCTGCTGCTGATCGCCTTCGTCTACGTCTGGCGAAAGGGTGCACTGGATTGGAGGTAGAGCGACAGACGATGCGGGACCGCCAGTTGCGCGCCCGCGACATGCTGCGCGGCGATCTCGAGGGAGACGAGCTGGAGCGCTATGTCGAGGAAAAAGTCGTAATGACCAACTTCGACAAGCTGCTCGGCTGGGCGCGGGCCAACTCCTGCTTCCCGCTCACCTTCGGCCTCGCCTGCTGCGCGATCGAGGCGCCGATCTCGATCGTCACCGCCCGCTATGACCTCGCCCGCTTCGGCGCCGAGGCGCTGCGGGCCTCGCCGCGCCAGGCCGACATGATCATCCTCTCGGGCCGGGTCTCGATCAAAATGGCGCCGGTCGTCCGCCGCCTCTACGACCAGATGCTGGAGCCGAAATGGGCGATCTCGATGGGTGCCTGCTCTTCCTCCGGCGGCATGTTCTCCAACTACGCCGTCGTCCAGGGGGCCGACAAGTTCATGCCGATCGACCTCCACATCCCCGGCTGCCCGCCGCGGCCCGAGGCGGTCCTCTACGGCTTCACCAAGCTGCAGCGCAAGATCATGGGCAACCCCGACCAAGGCTGGCGCCAGCGCTACAACGCCGCCGGCACCGAGGAGTGGGCCCGCGGCGGCCCGCGCAGCGACCCGAGCCCGGAGGCAGCGGAGGCTTACGAGACGGCCCGAGGGCTGATCCGTGCCTGATGCCCCTGGACTCGAGCTGATCCGAGGCGAGATCGAGCAGGACCACCCCGGCGCGGTGCTCGATACCAGCTTCGACCGCGACCAGCCGGCGTTGGTCGTCGACCCAAGACAAATCATCGCCGTGCTGACCTGGCTCCGCGAGTCCCCCGGCCAGGAATACACGTTCCTCTCTAGCCTCCACGCTGCGGATTACCTCCCAGCTTCCCCTCGCTTCGCGGTCCACTACGAGCTGCTGAACAGAGATCGCGTGGAGCGACTCAGGGTGAAAGCGATGCTTCATGGCCCGTCGGCCGCGGGTCCTGTCGGCGCAGGGGACCCACCTCCCCTTCCGGTAGCTAAAGCTTCCTCAGGGGAGGTCCCCCCTACGCCGCCACCCGCGGCAGAGGCGCTTCCGGAGATCGATTCGTGTGTGGAGCTGTTCCCTACGGCGGAGTTCCAGGAGCGGGAGGTCTTTGATTTTTTCGGGATCGTGTTCAGGGGCCATCCCAACCTGACCCGCATCCTGCTCCCGGACGACTACGTCGGCTGGCCGCAGCGCCGCGACTTCCCCGTCGGTGGCGAGCCCGTCACCTTCACCTACAACGAGCGCAACTATGGCTGAGGCCCGCACCCAAGACGTGCCGGTGGAGAGAGGTCCATATGGGCACCGGAGCACCGGCACGTCCCTGGACACCGAGGTGATGACGATCAATATCGGGCCGCACCACCCGGCGACGCATGGGGTGCTGCGCCTCGTCGTCGACCTCGAAGGCGAGATGGTGCGCGACCTGAAGCCGGTGATCGGCTACGTCCACACCGGGATCGAAAAGTCCTGCGAGGACAAGAGCTATTGGAAGGTCATCCCCTTCGTCGAGCGGATGGACTACGTCTCCTACTTCTTCCAGATGGAGGCCTTCTGCGGCGCCGTCGAGCGCATCGTCGACTTAGAGATCCCGCCCCGCGCCAAGTACCTGCGGACGATCTTCCTCGAGCTCAACCGGATCCACTCCCACCTGGTCTGGCTGGGGACGACGGCGCTCGACCTCGGCGCGATCTCGATGCTCTGGTACTGCTTCCGCGAGCGCGACAAGATCCTCGACCTCTTCGAGATGGCGACCGGGCAGCGGATGCACACCCGCTACTTCCAGGTCGGCGGCGTGATTGAGGACATTCCGCTCGGCTTCGAGGCGAAGCTGCGCGAGTTCATCGCCGATATGCCGATCCGGGTCGGCCAGTACCAAGACCTGCTCGACCGCAACGAGGTCTTCCTCTCGCGGACCAAAGGCACCGGGATCGTCCCGCGCGAGCGGCTGCTGGAGCTGGGCGTGACCGGGCCGTTGCTGCGCGCCGCCGGCGAGCCCTGGGACCTGCGCAAGGCATTCGACTACCTCGCCTACCCCGAGATGGACTTCAAGATCCCGGTCGGCACCGTCGGCGACAACTACGACCGCTACCGGGTGCGGGTGGCGGAGATGGTCGAGTCGGTGCGGATCATCGAGCAAGCGCTCGACGGGATGCCCGAGGGTCCCTTCATCGCAGACGACCGCAAGTACGTGCTGCCGCCGCGCTCGGAGCTGCCGACCTCGATGGAGTCGCTGATCCACCACTTCAAGCTCGTCACCGAGGGCTATCGGGTCGAGGCCGGCGAGGTCTACTACGCGATTGAGTCGCCGCGCGGCGAGGTCGGCTGCTTCCTCCTCGCCGACGGCTCCGCGAAGCCGGCCCGGGTCCACTACCGCGACCCCTCCTTTGTCAACCTGCAGGCCTTCAGGGACATGTCGGTTGACGGCTACGTCGCCGACATGATCTGCAGCCTCGGCATGCTCGACCCGATCCTGGGGGGTGTAGATCGATGAGCGAGTTGCCGGTCGATCCCGCGGTCAGCGAGGGGCGCGTCCCCGAGCGCAACCCGGAGGCGATTCCCGAGCTGCACGAAGTCGAGTGTCCACAGCAGCTGCGCGAACAGATCGAAACGCTGATGGGTCGCTACCCCGACCGCCACTCGGTCTCGATCCCGGCGCTGTGGGCGGTGCAGCGGCTCTACGGCTGGTGCACGCCGGAGGGCATCCGCCAAGCGGCCGCGGTGATGCGGGTGACGCCCGCCTACTTGGAGTCGGTGGCCTCCTTCTACGACCTGCTCCACACCGAGCCGGTGGGCTCGCACAAAGTCGCCGTCTGCACCAACATCAGCTGCTGGATGCGCGGCGGCGACGAGCTGCTCGATGCGTTCCGCGGCGCCGCCGAGGGGCAGGAGGACCTGTACGTCACCGGCTTCGAGTGCCTCGGCGCCTGCGACATCGCGCCGATGGCCTCGATCGACGAGCGTTACTTCGGGCCGCTGGAGCCGGACGAAGCAAAGACGGCGATCGACCAGCTGCTGGCCGGCGAGGACGTGCTGCCCGGCAAGGCGCTGGAGCGGCGGCCGCTGGCAGGAGATGCGGCCGGCGCGAACGGGGGCCGTGATGCCTGAGACACGCATCCTGCTCGAGCACGCCGAGGACCCGGCGCTGCGCACGATCGACGGCTACAAGAGCTACGGCGGCTACGCCACGCTGGAGAAGGCCTACCGCGAGATGGAGGCCGACGAGATCCTCAAGGAGCTCGAAGACTCCGGCCTGCGCGGTCGCGGCGGCGCCGGCTTCTCGATGGGCAAAAAGGCCTCCTTCTTGCCGCGCGGCGAAATGGCCAAGTACCTCTGCTGCAACGCCGATGAGTCCGAGCCGGGAGCCTTCAAGGACCGCGAGCTGATGCAGCGCAACCCGCACCAGCTGATCGAGGGGATCGCGATCGCCGCGATCGCCGCCGACGCCGGCCACGCCTTCATCTTCATCCGCGGCGAGTACGACCTGCAGGCCGACATCCTCGATACCGCGGTCGCCGAAGCGTATGAGGCGGGATACCTGGGGGTGGACATCCTCGGCTCGCGACGCGACCTCGAGCTGATCGTGCATCGAGGAGCGGGGGCCTACATCTGCGGCGAGGAGACGGCGCTGCTCGATGCGCTCGAGGGCAAGCGCGGCAACCCGCGGCTGAAGCCGCCGTTCCCCGCGGTGCAGGGCCTCTACGGCGGGCCGACGCTGATCAACAACGTCGAGACGCTCTCCAACGTGCCCCGCATCGTTGCCCACGGCGCCGAGTGGTTCCGGGGCTACGGCACCGAGCAGTCACCTGGAACCAAGGTCGTCTCCGTCTCAGGCGGCGTGCGGCGGCCCGGCAACTACGAGGTCGAGCTGGGGATTCCGACCCGTGAGCTGGTCTACGACCTCGCCGGCGGCCCGCTCGAGGGGCGCGAGGTCAAGGCCTTCTACCCCGGGGGCTCCTCCGCCCCGGTTCTCACCGCTGAGGACGGGATGGACCTGCCCTACTCCTTCGAGGCAATGGCCGAAGCCGGCTCGATGCTCGGCTCGGGCTCAATCATCGTCGCCGACGACAGCGTCTCGATCCCGCACATGGCGCTGCGCACGGCGCGCTTCTACCACCACGAGTCCTGCGGCAAGTGCACCCCCTGCCGCGAGGGCACCAACTGGACGGTGAAGATGCTGGAAAGGGTCGTGCGCGGCGAGGCGACGCCGATGGACCTCGACATCATCAGCTCGGTCCAGGAGAACATCATGGGCCACTGCCTCTGCGTGCTCGGCGACTCGATGGCGATGCCGGTCAGCGCGATGGTGAAGAAGTTCCGCGGTGAGTTCGAGCGCGTGATCGAGGAAGCAGGCCCGCAACTCGACGACGTCAGTCGGATCAGCGCCGTGCAGAGCCCTGCCGAAACCCTGGGGGCCGCCACGTGAGCCGCGCGGTGACGATCGTGATCGACGGCCGCGAGGTGGCCGCGACCGAGGGCGAGATGCTCCACGACGCCGCCAAGCGCGGCGACGTCGAGATCCCGGTCTTTTGCTACGAGCCCAAGCTCGGCGAGCCGGTGGGCGCCTGCCGCATGTGCCTGGTCGAGGTCGAGGGAATCCCGAAACTGCAGACCTCCTGCTCGACCCCCGTCCGCGACGGCATGGTCGTCCACACCCGCACCGACCAGGTCAAACACGCGCAGAGTGCGGTGGTCGAGTTCCTGCTCGTCAACCACCCGCTCGACTGCCCCGTCTGCGACAAAGGCGGCGAATGCCCGCTACAGGACATCACGATGGGCTGGGGGCCAGGCAAGAGCCGCATGACCGACCCCAAGCGGCACTTCGAGAAGCCGATCGAGCTCTCGCCGCTGGTCGCGATCGATCGCGAGCGCTGCATCCTCTGCTACCGCTGCGTCCGCTTCAGCCAGGAGGTCTCCGAGGACTCGCAGCTGCAGCTGCTCGAGCGCGGCGACCGCACCTTCGTCGGCACCTTCGACGACCGCCCCTACGTCGACCCCTTCCACGGCAACATCACCGACCTCTGCCCGGTCGGGGCGCTGACCAGCTACACCTATCGCTTCCGGGCGCGGCCCTGGGACATCGAGCAGGCCGGCTCGGTCTGCACGCTCTGCCCGAGCCAGTGCAACGTCAGCTTCACCGTCCGCGACGAGCAGGTGAAGCGCGTGATCGCACGCGACAACCCCGACGTCGACGACGGTTGGCTCTGCGACCGCGGCCGCTACGGCTTCGAGATGTTCGCCGCCGAGGAGCGGGTGAGCGGGCCGCGCCTGCGCGGCGGCGCGGTGGAGTGGGACGAGGCGATCGCGAAAGCCGCCGCGGCCTTGAAGGCCGGCGGCGGGGCAACCGCGGCGATCATCGGCGACGCCTCCAACGAGGAGGGCTACCTGGTCCAGCGCATCCTGCGCGAGGCGCTCGGCTCGCCGCACGTCGAGTCGCGGATCTCGCGCGGCCCCTCGCGCGACGCCCTGCTGCAATTCGCCCAGCCGGCGGTCTCGGCGCGTGTCCGCGACATCGACGACGCCGACGCGATTCTCCTCATCGGCTCCGACCCGCTGCACAGCTCACCGATCCTCGACCTGCGCATCCGCAAGACGATGCGCCGCAACGGCGCCAAGCTGGCACTTGCCACCGATCGTCCGACGACGCTCGACGGCGGCGCCCAGGCGGTCGCCCGCTATGCCCCGGGTGGCGCCACCGCGTTCCTCGCGGAGCTCTCCGCTTCCCTGCGCCTCGGCAACGAGAGCGGTGGTACCTCTTCGGTGGCGGACGTGCTCAAGGACGCCGAGCGCATAGTGATCCTCTGGGGCGAGCGCATCAGCCGCGAGGGCGAGGAAGCAACGGCCGCCCTCCTCGACGTAGCCGCCGCCCTCGACCTAGCCGGCAAGGAGGGCTCAGGCCTACTCGAAATCCCCGACGTCACGAACGCACGCGGCCTGCGCGAGGCCGGCTGCCTCCCGGACGCCGGCCCCGGCTTCGCGGAGACCGCCGCGGGCAAAAGCACCGAACAGATCCGCGCCGGACTCATTTCCGGAGAGATCAAGACGCTCCTCCTGTTCGGCGCCGACCCCCTGCGCGACTTCCCGGACACCGAAGCATGGCAACAGGCGCTTGCGGCTGCTGATCACTTGATCTGCTTCTCGACCTTCGAGAACGCCACCACGGCGATGGCGGATGTCGTCTTTCCCCTGGAGACGCACGCCGAGAAAGACGGCACGGTCACGCATCCCGACGGACGACTGCAGCGGGTAAGGCCGAGTGCCGCTCGCCCAGGCGACATCCGCCCCAACTCGGGAGTGCTCGCGGAGCTGTCACTAGCTCTTGGCCACGACACGGGGGTCGTTTCCCAGCCCTCAGCCCTCGCCGCTCTTACTGAGGCGATTCCGTTCTACGCCGGCATCGACGATGCGGAGATCGCCGGCCGAGGAATCCGCTGGCAGGATCGCCCGGCGGCTTCAAAGCTTCCGGCGGACGCGGGGGACGACTCGCCAGGCCGGCCTTCGCCGGGAGTTCCTGGCGAGCCGTCCCCCACGTCCGCCGCGAGCTCCGAAGGGACGAGTGAGCTGGAGACCGCCCACCCCGCTTCGAGCTTCCTCACCCTCGGGACTTATCGCGACCTGTGGGCGGGCCCGATCACGGAGCTGAATCCGCCGCTGAAGTTCTTGCAGCCGAGGCAGCGGGTTGAGCTTTCGCTGACCGATGCGGAGCGCCTTGAGCTGAAAGCTGGCGACGAGGTAGACGTTTCGCAGAACGGGACGAGCGTGCGTGCGCAGGTAGCTGTAAGAGAGCGGATCGAGCAGGGCGTTTGCTTCCTGATCGAGGGCACCGCCGAGGACAACGCCAACGGCTTGCTCAACGGCTCGCCGGTCAGCGTCACGATCGAGAAGGTGGCCGGCTGATGCTGCCGATCGCCGACACCCAGTACGTCGAAGCGACCTGGGTGATGATCGTCAAGTCGCTGGTGATCTTCGCCGTGATCTTCGGCATCTTGCCGCTGATGACGGTGCTGGAGCGCAAGCTGATCGGCCGCTTCCAGCACCGCTACGGGCCGAACCGGGTGGGGCCGTTCGGCATCCTGCAGCCGCTTGCCGACGTCGGCAAGCTGCTCAGCAAGGAGGCCTTCATGCCGGCCAACGCGGTCCGCAGCCTCTTCATCCTCGGGCCGCTCTTGCCGGTCCTCTCCGGCGTCCTCGCCCTGGCGATCATCCCCTGGGGCGACGTACAGGACGGCGTCGGGCTCTACGGAATCGACGTGCCGATCGGCCTGCTCTACTTCTTCGCCGTCGGCTCGATCGCCTTCTACGGCGTACTCCTGGGCGGTTGGTCCTCGGGCTCCAAATACAGCCTGCTCGGCGCGATGCGCGGTGCCGCCCAGCTGATCTCCTACGAGGTGGCGATGGGCCTGGCTCTGCTCGGCGCGATCATCATGGGCGGCTCGCTCTCGCTGGTCGACCTCGTCCACGCCCAGGGGGCGATGTGGTTCATCGTCCCCCAGTTCATCGGCTTCCTGATCTTCATGCTGGCCGGCTTCGCCGAGACCAACCGCACGCCGTTCGACATGCCCGAGGCCGACGCCGAACTGGTCCAGGGCTTCATGACCGAGTACGGCGGCATGCGCTTCGGCAGCTTCCTCCTGGTCGAATACATGGAGATCTTGGTCGTCTCCGGGGTTGCCGCGGCGGTCTTCCTCGGCGGCTGGATGGGCCCGGGCCCGGGCTTCCTCGATCCGATCTGGATGCTGGCCAAGATCATGGGCCTGATCCTGGTCTTCATCTGGGTGCGGGCGACGCTGCCCCGGCTGCGCTACGACCAGCTGATGAGCCTCGGCTGGAAGGTGCTGCTGCCGCTGGCGACGCTCAACGTCCTCGTAACTGCAGTACTGGTGGTGGTCACCTGATGGCTCTGGCGACTTACCCCCCGAAATACGTCGGTAACTCGCCAGAGGGGGTCCGCTCATGAGCGAGTTTCCTTACCTCAAAGACCAGGACGTGGTCGAGGTCCAGCGCGGGCCCGAGCCCGGCGGAGTCGGCGGCGCCTACCGTGCCTTCGGCGAGACGCTGCGCGGGCTGAAGACGACGATGGCGCGGCTGATCGAGGGGCCGCTGACGATCGAGTACCCGGAGGAGAAGACGCCCGTCTACCCGCGCTTCCGCGGCCGCCACAAACTGCACAAGTTCGAGGACACCGGCTTGGAGAAGTGCGTCGGCTGCTCGCTCTGCGCCGCCGCCTGCCCGGCCGACTGCATCCGCGTCGTCGCCGCCGAGAACATCCCCGGCGAGCGCGTCTCGGCGGGCGAGCGCTACGCCGCCGTCTACGAGATCAACCTCTCACGCTGCATCTTCTGCGGCTACTGCGAGATCGCCTGCCCCTTCGACGCGATCACGATGGGCCACGACTACGAGATGGCCGACTACGACCGCGAGAACCTGATCTTCACCAAGGAGATGCTGCTCGCCGAGCCGCTCGAGCGGACGCCGCTGAAAGCCGAGGGCGAGTAGTGGAAGAGATCCTCTTCTTCGGCGCCGCTCTCGGCGCCCTCGGCGGCGCGATCGGGGTCGTCGCCATGCGCAACCCCTTCTACAGCGTGCTGGCGCTGATCGTCCACCTCTTCTCCCTCGCCGTGCTCTTCCTCCTACTCAGCTCGGCCTTCATTGCCGCCGCCCAGGTAGTCGTCTACGCCGGTGCCGTGATGGTCCTCTACGTCTTCGTAGTCGCCTATGTAGGTGGCTCCGGCGAGTCAGCCTGGGAGTCAATCCCCGGCCAACGCTTCCTAGCCCCCCTCCTAGGCATCGCAATCTTCATCGAGCTGGCAATAGCCGTCCTCGCCTCGTCCCTCCTGGCCCTCGGCACCGACGGCCCCGACGTCAAGTCCGGCTTCGGCGACCCCGCGGCAATCGGAACCCTGCTCCTCGAGAAGTTCCTGGTGCCCTTCGAGGCCAGCTCGATCCTGCTCCTCCTCGCAGCAGTCGGAGCCGTCGTCCTCGCGAGCCGGCGAGACGCAGAGAGCTCTCGAGGGGCGACCGATCCGGGGTCGATCGGAACTCCTCGCGAAGGCGAGCCGAGCGACCCCGGATCGGTCGCCCTCGGGACCCCTCGCGAAGGCGAGCCTGGGGACCCTGTGCCCGGCGCCCACCCCGCTACGAGTAAGGGAGTGTCGGCAACCCAATGAGCATCGAGTGGTACATCGTCCTCTCGTCGTTGCTGTTCGCAACCGGCGCAATGGGGATCCTGCTCAGGCGCAGCCCGGTAGTGATCCTGCTCTGCCTCGAGCTGATGCTGAACGCCGGCAACCTCGCCCTGGTCGCCTTCAGCCGCATGGTCGGCAACCAGGAGGGGCAGGTCTTCGCCCTCGTGGTGATGGTGATCGCCGCCTGCGAGGTCGTCGTCGGGCTCGGTCTGATCGTCGCGATCTTCCGCCGCAAGCTGCCGCTCGACGTCGATGAGCTGAGGGAGCTGCGCGGATGAGCGCCGGGAGGACAGCGTGAGCGCTTCATCTTGGGCCTGGCTGGTCCTGCTGCTGCCGCTGCTCGGCTCGATCGTGATCTCGCTGGGCTTCCGGGCGATCCCCGCACGCGTCGCCGGCATCATCGGCACCGCCGCGATCGGCCTCGCCTTCCTCTGCGCGGTCGCCGCCCTCCTCAACCTGCTCGGCGATGAGCCCGAGTCGCGTCACCACGCCTCCTCGCTTTGGGACTATGCCAGCGCCGGCGGGCTCGACATCGAGCTCGGCATCTACGTCGACCAGCTCTCCACCTTCATGATGCTGGTCGTAACCGGGGTCTCGACCCTGATCCACCTCTACTCGTTCGGCTACATGCGCTCGGACGAGGGCTACCACCGCTTCTTCGCCTACCTCAACTTCTTTGTCTTCTCGATGCTGCTGCTGGTCCTCGCCGGCAACTTCGTCCTCTTGACCGTCGGTTGGGCTTTCGTCGGCTTCGCCTCCTACGCGCTGATCAGCTTCTGGTACCGACGCACGACCGCGACCAAGGCGGGGATGAAGGCCTTCGTAATCAACGTCGTCGGCGACGTCGGCCTCGTCCTCGCCGCCTTCCTGATCTTCCGCGAACTGGGCAGCTTCGACTTCGAGACCGTCTTCGCCAAAGCGCCCGAGGTCTTCAGCCAGGGTGAGTGGACGATCACTGCGATCTGCCTGCTGCTGCTGGTCGGCGCCTTCGCCAAGTCGGCGCAGATCCCCTTCCACACCTGGCTGCCCGACGCGATGGAGGGCCCGACGCCGGTCTCCTCGCTGATCCACGCCGCGACCATGGTCACCGCCGGCGTCTACCTGATCGCCCGCACCAACGTCCTCTTCTACCTCGCCCCCACCGCCGCCGACATCGCCGCCTTCGTCGGCCTAGCGACGCTGCTCATCGCCGGCACGATCGCGATCGCCGTGACCGACCTGAAGCGGGCAATCGCCTACTCGACGATGAGCCAGATCGGCTACATGATCATGGGGGTCTCGATCGGCGCCTACTCGGCCGGCCTCTTCCACCTGATGACCCACGCCTTCTTCAAGGCGCTGCTCTTCATGGCCGCCGGCTCGATCATCGCGGCGATGGCGAACCGCCAGGACATCGACCGGATGAGCGGCTTCTGGAAGGCGATGCGGTTCACCTCGCTGATGCTTCTGATCGGCGGCCTGGCGCTGGCGGCCTTCCCGCTCACCTCGGGCTTCTTCTCCAAGGACTCGATCCTGGCTTACGCCGAGCTGCGCGGCGGTATGTACTTCTGGATGGCGATCGGCGGCTACGTCGGCGCCTTCCTCACCGCGCTCTACACCTTCCGCCTGATCTTCCGTGTGCTGCCGGGTCGGCCCTGCGATGAGGCACAGCACCTGATCGACAACGGCGAGCTCTACCACGGGCCGGCGATCAACCCGGCGACCGAAGAGAGAGAGGACACGGAGGTCGGCTTCCCGGGACCTGAGCACCACATCGCCGAGCAGTCCTGGTCGATGGCTGTGGCGATGGCGCTGCTCGGCGTCGGCGCGCTCTTCGCCGGCCTGATCCAGGTCCCCGGCGTCGACAACGTCCTCTTCGGCTTCCTCGAGCCTGCCTTCCACGACTCGCCGCTGGCCGAGATCCACCCCTCGGTTGGGGCTGAGTGGCGCGGCCTCGCGATCGGCGGCGCGATCTCGCTGCTCGGCATCGCCACCGCCTGGCTGCTCTGGGCGCGCAGCCCCGGACTGCCCGCGGCCTTCCGCCGGCGCTTCCGCCCGCTCTATGAGCTCGCCGTCAACAAGTGGTACTTCGACGAGGCGATCGACTTCCTCGTCGTTCGCCCGGCACTCGCGATCGGCCGCTTCGCCAACTCGACCTTCGAGCGCCTCGTCGTCGACGGCCTCGTCACCGGCACCAAGGAGACCGTGGCTGGAGCGGGCGGCATAGTCCGCGTCGTGCAGAGCGGCTTCGTGCGCAGCTACGCCCTGCTCCTGATCGCCGGCTTCGCCGGGCTCGCCCTCTACTTCCTCCTCTCCAGCTCATGATCAACTCGCTGCTCTGGACCCCGCTCGCCTTCGGCCTCGTCGGCCTCTTCCTGCCAAAGCGGTTCGCCGGCTGGTGGGCGACGCTGGGCGCCGCGGTGACGCTGGCGCTGGCGATCGCGCTACTGGCCGGCTTCGACTCGGGCGCAGCCGGCCTGCAGGACACGGTCGACCTCGAGTGGATCCCCGGGCTAGGTGTCGGCTACAGCCTCGGCATCGACGGCCTCAACGTCTTCCTCGTCCTGCTAACCGCGGTCGTCTGGCTCGGTGGCACCGCCTTCGCCGCCTTCCGTGAGCAGGAGCGGCCGCGCCTCTTCTTCCTGATGATGCTGCTCGGCGAGACCGCGACCCTGGGCGCCTTCGTCGCCCAGGACCTGCTCCTCTTCGTCCTCTTCTTCGACCTGATGCTGGTCCCGTTCTACTTCCTTTTCGGCGCCTGGGGCAGCGATCGCGAGGGCGGCCCGACCGCCTCGGCGGCAACGCTGAAGATGATCGTCTACACCCTGATCGGCTCGCTCCTGATGCTGGTCGCGGCGATCGCCACCGCGATCATCGCCGCCGACGGTGGCCAGATCAGCTTCTCGATCGCCGAGCTGGCCCAAGACCCGATCGGCGAGGGCAGCCAGCGCTGGATTTTCTGGTTCTTCGCCGCCGCCTTCCTGGTCAAGATGCCGGCCTTCCTCCTGCACGGCTGGATGCCGGACGCCTATCGGGCGGCGCCGTTGCCGGTGCTGGCGGTCTTCTCCGGCGTGCTCGCCAAGGTCGGCGCCTACGGCTTCCTGCGCGTCGTCTTGCCGCTCTTCCCCGACGCGACGATCGAGTTCCAGGAGGTCGTGCTGGTGATCGCCCTGGCCTCGATCCTCTACGGCTCGGTGATGGCCTTCACCCAGACCAACGTGCGCCTGATCGGCGGCTACTCCTCGGTCGCCCAGCTCGGCTTCATCACCGCCGGCATCTTCGCCCTGCGCGCCGACGGGGCGGACGGGGCGGTGCTGCAGATGGTCAACCACGGGCTGGTCGTCGCGCCGCTCTTCATCATCATCGCGCTCCTCGCCGAGCGCAGCGGCTCGGAGGACCTGCGCGAGATGGGCGGCATGGCGATGCGCGCGCCGGTGCTCGCAGCGCTCTTCCTGATCGTCACCCTGGCCACCCTGGCGATGCCGGGCTCGGCCAACTTCGTCGGCGAGTTCTACATCCTCAACGGCCTCTTCCAGGAGAAGATCGTCTTCGCCTTCGTCGCTATCTCCGGCGTCGCGATGTCGGCGTACTACGCGCTGCGCCTCTACCAGCGCACGATGCACAACCGGTTGGCCGGCGGAGTCGCGTCGCGGGAGATCGGGTGGCGCGACGGGGTCGTGCTTGCCCCCCTGGTCGCCTGCATCCTCGGCCTGGCGCTCTACCCACAGTTGATCCTGAAGCGGATCGATGGCTCGGTGTCCGAGACCATCGCCGCAGTGAAGGGGGCGTCGGGGGTGGCTTCCAAATCGCACGCTCGCGGAGCCGAGCCACTCGCCCTCGATGCGAACCGGCCGCTCGGTGCTCGAGTGATTTGGAAACCACCCCCGACGCCCCATCCCCAGAGGAAGCAGTAGGACGATGGACTTCAACGCACCGCACATCGACTACGCGGCGCTGTCGCCCGTAATCGCGCTGACGGTTGGTGTCTGCGTCGTGCTCCTCACCGCCGTGTTCAAGCCCGCGCGACGGACGGCGCCTTTCTTCAGCTTCCTGACCCTGGCGGCTACCGCCGGGCTCTTGGTCTGGCAGTGGAACGATCCGCAAACCTTGGTCGCGGGGGCGCTGCGCCTTGACGACCTGGCGATCGCGATCTCGCTTATCGCGATCGCTGCCGCCGCCTTCGCTGTCTGCCTCTCGATTCGCGAGCCTGCCGCGGAGCAGGCCGGCTCCGGCGAGTACCACGCGCTGCTGCTCGGCTCGGTCCTCGGCATGGTGCTCTTGGCGCAAGCGCAGAACCTAGTCAGCTTCTTCGTCGCGATCGAGACCCTCTCGATCCCTCTCTACATCCTCTGCGCAACCAACATGCGCCGCGAGCAATCGCTCGAGTCGGGGCTGAAGTACCTGATCGTCGGCTCGCTCGGCTCGGCGACGCTGCTCTATGGCATGGCCTTTCTCTACGGCGGCTCGGGCTCGACCGACTTCGGCCGAATCGCCACCGGGATCGACCAGGCTGGGTTGATCGGCGACCCGCTGGTGCTGATCGGGATCGCCCTGGTCGCGGTCGGGCTCGCCTTCAAGACCTCGATCGCGCCCTTCCACCAGTGGACGCCCGACGTCTACCAGGGAGCGCCAACCCCGATCACCTCCCTCATGGCGGTCGCGACCAAGGCGGTCGCGTTCGCCGTCTTCGTCCGCTTCTTCCTCGTCGCCCTCGCCGGCGAGGCGGGCGACTGGCAGCCGGCCCTGGCGGTACTCGCCGCGGTCTCGATCGTCGTCGGCAACGTCGGCGCGCTCGGGCAGGACTCGCTCAAGCGCCTGCTCGGCTACTCGGGCATTGCCCAGGCCGGCTACATCCTTGGCGGCTTGGTCGTCGCCAGCAAGGCCGGCGTCAGCGCCCTTGTCTTCTACCTCGCCGGCTACCTCTTCATGAACCTGGCCGCCTTCAGCGTGATCGTCGCCCGCGAGCGCGAGACCGCCTTCGGCGACAACATCCGCGCCCTGCGCGGGCTCGGCCAGGAGCGGCCGCTGCTCGCCTGGCCGATGACGATCTCAATGCTGGCCCTAGCCGGGCTGCCGGCGACCGTCGGCTTCATCGGCAAGCTCTACCTGATCGAGGCCCTGGTCGAAGGCGATTACACCTGGCTCGCGGTCTTCATCGCCGTCGGCACGATGATCTCGCTCGCCTACTACCTGCGAGTGGTGGCGACGATGTGGATGCGGCCCGGCGAAGAGACCGCGCCAGGCGCGGCTCCGGCGATCGCTGGCGCCGCACCGGAGGCTGACCCGGTCGACGCCGAGGCCGGCCGGCGCATCTACCTGGTCGGTCCGGCGCTACTTGCTGCGGCTGGCGCGGTTTTTTTCGGCGTGATCCCGCAACCACTGGTCGAGTTCGCAGAACACGCCGGGGCCTCGCTGTTCTGATGGGCGCACCCGGCGCGGCGGGGCCTGTCACGGATTTGGTGCCACCACCCCTGCGGTAGCTAAAGCTTCCTCGGGGTGGTCCCCCAAATCCGCGCCACCCGCCGCGAGGGACGTATATGGTCAGCGCATGTCTGAGCGGCCAAAAGCTTTATCAGCAGAGACGATGTGCGAGGCGTTTCAGATCACCGCCGAGGAGTGGGCGAAGAGCCCGGCGCTGCGGCTGAAGGACTCTGACTATGAGGCGAGCTGGCGCGAGTACGCCGAGATGGTGCGCAAGCGCGCCGCGGGGCTGGCCGCACTGGGCGTTGAGCGGAGTGACACGGTTGGGTTCATGCTGGTCAACCGGCCGGCCTTCGCGCTCACCGATTGCGCGGCTCTGCACCTTGGCGCGACTTGCTTCTCCGTCTACAACACCTCCTCGCCCGAGCAGATCGAATACGTGGTCGCCGACGCCGCCAACCGGGTGATCGTTACCGAGCAGGCCTTCCTCGAGCGCGTGCTGGAGGCGCGCCAGCGAGTGGAGACGCTCGAGCACGTCGTCGTGGTCGACGGAGAGGCACCCGAAGGCACGATCTCGCTGGCGGAACTGGAAACGATGGGCGACCCGGACTTTGACTTTGAGGCCGCCTGGCGCGCGGTCGAGGCCGACGACGTCCTCTGCCTGATCTACACCTCCGGCACGACCGGCCCGCCGAAGGGCGTGCAGCTCACTCACGCCAACATGGTTGCCCAGTGGCGGGCCTGCGACGAGGTCCACGCGACGACCCCCGGCGGCCGCACCATCTCCTACCTGCCCAGCGCCCACGTCGCCGACCGCTGGGGGCTCTTCTACGCGCAAATGTTCTACGGCAACTGCATGTACTGCTGCCCCGACCCACGCGAACTGGTCGCCTACTCGATCGAGGTCAGGCCTACCGTCTGGGGGGGTGTGCCGCGGATCTGGGAGAAACTGAAGGCCGCGATCGAGATGGGGATGGTCGCCGAGCCGGATGCCGAGAAAGGCAAGGCCACCGAGTGGGCGATGGAGGTCGGTCGCCGCCGGGTCGCCGCCTACATGGTGGGGGACATCCCCGCGGACCTGCAGGCGGAATGGGACAAAGCCGACGAGCTGGTGTTCTCGAAGATCCGCGAAACGCTCGGGATCGACCAGGTCGAGTGGTTTGTCGTGGGCGCCGCGCCCACCCCACCCGAGGTGCTCGAGTTCTTCCTCGCGATGGGAGTCGAGATCTGCGAGCTGTGGGGAATGTCGGAGACCACCGCAGTCGCGACGGTGAACCGTCAAGGCAGGGTGCGGGTGGGCACGGTCGGGCCGGCGATGCCGGGGGTCGAGGTGAAGCTGGCCTCCGACGGCGAGGTGATGGTGCGCGGCGCCGTGGTGATGAAGGGCTACCGCAACATGCCCGAGAAGACCGCCGAGGCGCTGACCGAGGATGGCTGGCTGCTGAGCGGCGACATCGGTGAGTTCGACGAGGACGGCTACCTGAAGATCATCGACCGCAAGAAGGAGCTGATCATCAATGCGGCGGGCAAAAACATGTCTCCCGCCAACATCGAGGCGAAGCTGAAGGCCGCCTCGCCGCTGATCGCTCAGGTGGTGGCGATCGGTGACCGGCGGCCCTACAACGTGGCGTTGATCGTGCTCGACCACGAGACGCTGGCAGCGCGCGGCGCCGCAGCGGAGGACCCGGAGACGATCGCCGAGATCGAGCGAGCGGTGGCGAGCGCCAATGAGCGCCTCGCTCGGGTCGAGCAGATCAAGCGCTTCCACGTGCTCGACGGGGAGTGGGCGCCCGGCGGCGACGAGCTGACGCCGACCCTGAAGCTGAAGCGCAAGCCGATCGGCGAGAAATACGCGGAGCAGATCGAGGCGCTGTACGCCTGAGCGCCTCCGGGCGAGTAGCTGAAAGGGTCTGGGCGTGGGCGTGCTTCTGACTGCAATCGCGATCGCTGCCGGCGTCGCCATCGGCGTCTTCGCTGAGCGCAGGCGTCCTCAGGCGGCTGGACAAGCCGCGCGGCAGGCGCTGACGTTGATGCTCTACGTGCTGGTGCCGCCGGTGATCTTTTTCAACTTGGCGGCTAGCGAGATCGATGTCGAGCATGGGGTCGGCTTGTTGCTTGGAATCGTCGCGGTCTCAGTCTCGGGCGTGGTCGCCTGGTGGGTGTCGAACCAGGTGCTCGGGCTCAGCCGTCCTCGCACCGGCGCGGTGGTCTGCGCCGTGCTCAGCGTCAACACCGGCTACCTCGGCTACCCGCTGACCGTGGCGCTGCTCGGCCGCGAGGAGCTGACGACCGCGGTCCTCTACGACGTCCTGGTCACGGCGCCCTGCCTGCTGCTCGGCGCCTTCGCCGTCGGCGCCGCCTTCGGCACCAAGGTGGGTGAAGGCCCGCGTCAGCGGATCGCGGCCTTCTTCACCCGCAACCCGCCGCTCTACGCGGCGATCGCCGGCCTGCTCGCCCCCGACGTCCTGGCCCCCACCGTTCTCGTCGATGCCTCGCAGATCCTCGTCTTCGCGATGCTGCCGCTCGGCTTCTTCGCGGTCGGCGCGACCCTGGCCGAGAACGCGGAGCACGGCGAGCTGCCGATGCCGCCGCCGCTGACCAAGCCGGTCGCCGTCGCCCTCGGCGCCCGGCTCGCGCTGGCCCCAGCGCTGCTGATGCTGCTGGCGGCGCCGCTGATCGACCTTCCCGCCGCCTACCGACTGATGTCGGCGATGCCCTCGGGCCTGAACACGATGGTCGTCGCCCACGCCTACGGCCTCGACATGGAGATCACCGCCGAGGCGGTCACCTGGTCAACGGCGATAGTCGTCCTCGCCGCCCTCGGCTCGCTGCTGCTCTAGCGATCGAGGTCTCACTTACCCGCGTATATGGCGGGTAAGTGAGACCTCACCGTCCTATTCTTGGTCGATGCTCCATCACGTCACGCTCGAGGTGGCGCCGGAAGACATCGAGCGTTCGGTCGAGCTCTGGGCCCTGCTCGGCTTTCAACAGGTCGACCCACCATCCGCGCTTGCCGAGACCTTCGTATGGGTCGAACGCGAGGGCACTCAGATCCACCTCGAACGCAACGAGGCGCCGACCGTCCCGCCGCACGGCCACGCCGCGGTTGTGGTGGCGGATTTCGAGGCGGCCGTAGAGCGGCTTCGCGAGCACGGCTTCGAGGTAAGGCCGGGGCGCCGGCATTGGGGTGCGGCGCGCGCCAAGGTCGTCGCTCCGGGCGGCCACCAGGTCGAGTTCATGTCGGCGCCGCCGCGGGTAGCCCCGTAAGAGCTCGCAACGAAGGGCAAAATGCAGGCTGGTTTGCCGTCCAGTCGAATTGGGAGATTGGAGCCGATGGCATTCGACGCAAAAGTCCTCGCCGATTCGCAGTCTCCAGCGGGCTACCGGCTGACGACCCTGGAGGCGACCTTCCCGCGCTTCGTGCTCGCCGAGTTCAACACTCACCGCGTCTTCTCGCGCAACTCGGCAAGCTCACGCGCGATCCCGATCGCCAAACAGTTGCGGCGGGTGCTCGAGGAGCCGTACGTGCCGATCGAGTTCGGCTCGAATCAGCCTGGCATGCAGGCCGGACCCGCGCTCGAGGGTGAGAAGAGGGAGGCCGCCGAGCGCGAGTGGCTGCGCGCTCGCGACGACGCCGTGCGCCGCGTGCTTGGGCTGGTGGCCGACCCGGACATCGCCGCGGAGGGCGATCTACTCGAAGTCCTCGACCGGGTCGAGACCGCGATCCGCGAGCGCTCCCAGCCCGACGAGTGGCTGAACGTGCACAAGCAGGTCGCCAACCGCCTGCTGGAGCCATTCATGTGGCACACGGTGATCGTCACCGCGACCGAGTGGGACAACTTCTGGAACCTGCGCTGCCACGCCGACGCACAGCCGGAGATCAGGCTCGTTGCGGAAAGCATGCGCAACGCGGTCGCGTCCTCCGAACCGGCGCAGCTCGGCTGGGGCGAGTGGCATCTGCCGCTGATCCGCCAGGAGGACCGCGAGCAAGTGACGTCTACCGAGGATCTGGTCAAGGTCTCGGCCGGACGCTGCGCCAGGGTCAGCTACCTGACCCATGCCGGCGTGCGCGATCTCGCCGCCGACATCGAGCTTCACGACCGACTGCTCGAGAGCGGCCACATGTCTCCGCTGGAGCACCCGGCGAAGCCACTGACCGCGGCCGAGCTGGAAGAGAGCGAGTGGAGCGGCAACTTCCGCGGTTGGTTCTCCTACCGCAAGGAAATCGCCGGGGAGGCGAACCCGCTGGGCCCTAAGGTGCCCGCGAGGGCCCCCGCCTCACTCGTCGCCTGAGCCGGCCACCTTCTCCCCCGGCGTCGGCCAGGGCTCCGCTTCGCCGCTCTGCCAGGCCGGCGGTTTGCCGCCGGGGACCCAGCCCATCAGCAGCAGGCCGAGGTAAACGAACCAGAGCAGGGCGAACTGGAAGAAGATGAAGGAGACGGCGCCCAGGGCCATCCCGAGCGAGCCCCAGAAGCGGGTCAGCAAGCCGGCCCGCATCGCGTGCATCGAGGTGTAGAACATGGCGACGACAAAGCCGATCTGGCCGCCGAGGCCGAAGCCGGCGGCAAGCGGCCGCAACGGCGCGTCGGCGATCGTGTCGTTGGCGACGTCGTTGGCCCGCTCGCTGCCGAGCGCGACGCCTTTCGCCAACAGCCGCGGCACTTCGTCGTTGACGAAGTCAGAAGCCGCGCTTAGGGTCGAGAGGCCGCTGAGGATCGCCAGCACGGCGAGGAACAGCGGCGCCGCGACGACAACGCCGACCAGCTGGCTTCGCATCGTCTCGCTGCGCGCGTCGGCGGCGCGGAAGAGGTAGTAGAGCGGCAGCGCCAGGAGGCCGACACCTATCGCCTGCAGGATGCTGGAGAGAAGCTGCGCGTCGCGATTGGCGTCGACGTTGCGCAGCAGCTCCGAGTCGCCGTCGGCGCCGCCCACTCCCTGGCTGGCGACGATGATCGCCGCGATGATCAGCAGGATCGCGCCGAAGGCAGCCAGTGCGGCCGGCCGCGCCCAGCGCTCCTCCCAGGCCAACGCCGCCTCCTTGCTGCCGTTCAAGCTTCGCTCAGCCCCGCTCGTGGAAGTAGAACTGGGGCAGCGCGCCCTCGATCACCTCGGCGGTCATTCTCTGGGCGACCTCGAGGTTGCCGGTGCGCACCGCGATGTCATCGAGCGTGACGATGCCCGCGAGGCTATCGCCATCGACGACGGGGAGTCGCCGCACGCGGTGCTGGACCATCAGCGCCGCCGCTTCGTCGAGCTCCATCTCCGGATCGCCGCAGACCAGTGGCCGCGAGGCGTGCTGGGCGACCGGCGCGTCGGGGTCGACTCCGTCGGCGAAGACCCGCAGGGCGAGGTCGCGGTCGGTGATCATCGCCACCGGGGCGCCAGCCGTGTCGACGATGACGACCGAGCCGACGCGGTTATCGCGCATCTGGCGTGCCACCGAGACCGCGCTGGCATCGGGCGTGGTGGTGACGACGCCGGCGGTCATGATCTCGGCGAGCCGCATGCCCTTACGCTACCGCGCAGTGACCGCGGAGCGAGCAAGCCGTCCGACCCCCGTCGTCCCGCTGGAGGCCGGTGCCGGTCCCGATAACCCTCCCTGCCCTGCATGCGGCGAGCCGCTCTTTGGCTGGATCGACGAGCGGCCGGGTTTGGTCGGGCCGGTTCGCCGCTGCGAGAGCTGCGGCCTGGGGGTGGTCGGCGAACCCGGAAGCGCCGAGGAGGCGCTGCGCGAGCTCGACCGGATCAGCGGCGCCGGAGAGGTGCTGACGATGCTCGACCGCGCCGGCTTTTCGGCCTGGATCGGCGGCGCCGGCTGGGCCGGGCTCGAGCGGGGCGCCCGCTACTTGTTCACGGTCGAGGCGGTGCGCCGCCTTGTCGCCCACCGCGATCAGGTCGTCAAGTCCGCCCGCTGGTCCCCCGGCGCCGGCATCGCGACGATGTGGCAGACGATCCTCAACGGCTTCACCTTCGGCCGCAACGTCGCCCTGGGCGCTCTGGGACGCAGCAAGGCGGTCCCAGCCGAGGAGCC
This sequence comes from uncultured Solirubrobacterales bacterium, assembly GCA_963698085.1. Lineage (GTDB taxonomy): Bacteria > Actinomycetota > Thermoleophilia > Solirubrobacterales > 70-9 > VRUE01. The sequence continues at coordinate 1,577,459 of OY969122.1, read as the reverse complement.
CTGGCAACGCCGCCTCGACGCCTTCGTCAGCGTAGTAGTAGCGATCCCCGCCCTACTAGTCGCCGTCCCTCTGGAGCTGGCGGCAGCAGCCCTGAGGCGCGGCGGCGCCACGAACCTGAAGCTCGAGCTGCTCTAGCTAAGCGAGACCTTCGCGGGCCTCGCGCACCAGCGTGACCGCCTCGGGGAAAAGGACGCGAATCGCGTCGCGCACCTGCATCGACTGCTCGTCGCTGGTGCCGGTCAGCTCGATCCGCTCGATCGAGGCAACGGTCAGCTCGACCGCGAGGCGGATCGCGTTGTCGGCCCAGGCAACCCGCTGGGAGGACTGCATCTGCTCGCTGAGCTCCTCCATGCGGGCGCGGAACTCGTCGGGGTCCCCAAAGAGGTTGAAGCCCTCCACGAGAGGAATGTAAGCAGACTGCGCGAGTGGCGGCGCGGAGTCCTTGCATTTGGCGCGCCACCCGTGCGCCCTGAGCTCCTAGCGTCGCACCATGCGATGCGAGAGAGGAACGGCAAGCGTCGAGCAAGCCGGCCTGGCGGCGCTGATCGCGTTGCTGCTGATCGCCGCAATCGCCGCGATCGCGGCTGGCGGGGAGATCGATCCCCGCCACTCCCTCGGCGGCACGATCGCCCGCCGGATCAGCTGCGCCCCGCGCATCCCCGACGCCTGCCACCACCACCCGCTGGTTCCTGCTTACGGCTGGCCCCTCGCCCGTCTCGCCCGTGCCCTGGCCCCCGTTCCGGTCGCTCTGCTCGGTCCGGGCGGGCTGCCCCTCCTCCCGGTCGACTTCCGCCGCTGCCGGCGCGAGAGCTGCGCCGTGCCGAGCCCTGGCAACGGGCTCCACCTGACCAACTCGAATCGACGCACAACTGCCTTCATAAGCGTCGAGGACCGGCGCCGCAACCTCGGCGGCTGGGTCGAGTTGACCTACTGGCTCTACCGGCCGGGCCTCGGCTGGGAGCGCCTCGTCCGCCGCGCAAATCAGGCCCAAGTGGAGGCGGCGAGCCACGTCCGCGTCATGCTGGCAGACGACCCAGCCCTGGTGCCGCTGGAGACATTGCCCGGCCGCGACCACTACGACTTCCCCGCCGGCGAGCGGCCGCCGTGGCAGTGGGAGCTCCAGGGCCGCTATCCCGGCTGGTCGAGCTGATCGCGGCCCTCGCGCGGTCGGCCGGCGCGGGTCACGCACTAAGTGGTTCTAACTGTGCGCTCCCCTCGCCAGCCTTCCTGCGTCCTTGTCTGGGGCCGCCTGGACCTCCTCAGACTTATCTCGATCTTCCTCGGCTTGACGGATCAGGCCGCGCCAGTCCGTGGTGCGGAAGACCAGCAGGATCGCGGCGAAGCCTAGGAAGACCGACCAGGCCGCCATCGCAATCTGGGTGCCGACTGAGAAGGAGAGCACAGCGGTGCGCGAGGGGCCGCTCAAGGTCGCCACCAGGAGCGCCTGCTGGGCGCCGGCACCGCCCGGAGTGAAGGGGACGATGTTGGCGATCGCCTGCACGCTCATCACCAGCAGCACATTGGAGAACGAGCCGCCGATGCCGAAGGCCTCGAGAAAGAGCCAGAAGGCAGCGAAGCGAAGTAGCCAACCGACCCCCTGCCAGGCCGCGACCTCGCGTAGGTAGCGCCGCGGGGTGGTGAGGATGGCGACGCCCTGTTTGACCCTGTCCCAGAAACGGCGCACACGGTGCGCCAGCAGATAGATCCCAATCGCGATCCCCACCAGCAACGCACCGAGGGTGATCAAGAAGACCTGCGGGTGTTCGGCCCAGAAGGCGATCTCGAAGGCGGGCAGGTTGGGCAGCTGCGGCGGCTCCGGCAGCAGGCCCTGGGAGATCGCGTAGAACAGCACCAGCACGCCGACGCTCGTGTCGAAGACCGTCTGCACGAGGAAGGAGGAGGTGACCGCCGGGTAGGAGGAGCCGGGGATCTGGCGTTTGGCGAGGAAGACTTTGGTCACGTCGCCGGCGTGCGCTGGGAGGATCGCGTTGATCCCGGCCCCAGCCAGGTAGGCGGCACTGAGGCGCAGGAAGGAGATGCGGACGTCGGGATAGGCGGCGCGGAGGACATTGCGCCAGGCCCAGGCACGCGCCAGCTGCATCGCCGCAAGACAGGCAAGCGCCAGCGCAAAGGAGGTCCAATCGATCTCCGAGAGGTGGCCGAAGAACTCCGCGGCACGCCGCCCGAAGGCCTCGGCGCTCGATGCAAGGTCGGCGTGGGGCACGATGGCTAGACTAGCCCGCTCGTGTCAGAGCCCGAGACGACTCAGGCCGTGCCAGCAGCCCCCCGTGATCCCGCCGATGAGGCGATGTGCGCGCGCGCCCGCGAGCGCTACACCGGCGACCGCAAGAGCGGCTTCCGGCGCCGCCGCAAGCGCCACGCCGAGCTGCCCAACCTGATCATCATCGGCGGGCTGAAGTGCGGCACGACCAGCATCCACCACTACCTCGGCCTACACCCGGAAATCCAGATGTCGAAGCCGAAGGAGCTCAACTTCTTCGCCCGGGAGTTGAACTGGGACCTCGGCCTCGACTGGTACGCGAGCCGCTTCGACAACCGCTTTAAGGTGCGAGGGGAGTCCTCCCCTCACTACACCAACCTGCCGCGCTTCGAGGGCGTTCCGGCGCGGATCAAGCAGCACTGTCCCGACGCCCGCCTGCTCTACATGGTGCGCGACCCGATCAAGCGCATCCTCTCCCACTGGGTGCACGCGACCGGCGCCGGCTATGAGACCCGCGAGCTGGTCCCCACCCTGTCTGAGCCCGACTCCTCCTATGTCCACCGCTCGATGTACTGGATGCAGCTGCAGCCCTACCTGGAGCTGTTCGACCGCGAGCAGATCGAGGTGATCACCCAGGAGGAGCTGCAGACCGAACGCGAGGAGACGATGCGCAAGGCCTTCCGTTTCGCCGGCGTCGATGAGGGCTTCACCTCGGAGCAGTTCGACCGCGAGTGGGAGAAGTCGAGCGCCAAGCAGGGCGACAAATACCAGTTCATGGAGAAAGCGATCAAGCTGCCCGGCTTGCGCTCCTTCGACCGCAACTTCGACCGCCTGCCCGAGTCGCTGCGCTGGATCGTCGAGAAGGTCGTCCACGATCCCGAGAAGCCGCCGGCGCCGAAGCCGAAGCTCCCCGACGACCTCTTCGAGACGCTGCGCGGCCGCTTCGGCGCTGACGTCGCCGGCCTGCAGGAGTTCGCCGGCCGCGAGTTCGCCGGCTGGCACGACTACTCGTAGGGCGTCACCTCCACGCCCCTAGAGAACCGTGAGCTGCAATGCGGCGCCGATCGCGCCGCAGCCGAGGACCACGTAGAGCACGGTGAGCTTGCCGTGCCAGCGGTTCAGGGCGAGAAAGGCGGCGACGGCGAGGAGCGCGGTGGGAACGTCAACCACGCTGGCGTCGACGATGTCGACGGTAACGGCGGCGATCAGGCCGATGACCCCGGCGGCGACGCCGAGCAGGAAGGGCCGGATGCGCGGGTTCTCGGCGACGGCGACGAGAAAGCGGTGGAAGAAGATCGGGAAGACGAAGGCGGGCAGGAAGATGCCGAGCGTCATCGCCAAGGCACCAGCCGTGCCGCCGGCGACGTAGCCGACAAAGGTCGAGAAGATGATCAACGGAGCGGGCAGGATGCCGCTCAGCGCCAGCCCGTCGACGAACTGACTGTCGCTGAGCCAGTGATGGTCCGCCACCGCGGCCTGCTGGAGGAAGGGAATCACGGTGAATGCACCGCCGAAGGTGAGCAGCCCCGCCTGGAGGCCCTCGAAGAAGATCTCCGCCGTCAAGGAAAACGTTACGGCCCCGGTGAGGGCCGCAACCGCAAGCGCACTCGGCGAGAAGGAGTGGGTGCCGCCGATCCAGCGCCCCGCGTTGGTCCGCAGCTCATAGGCGACCCCCGCGGCGAGCAAGACGAGGACGAAGGCGGCAGAGGCGAAGACAGTGAGAAGGAAGGCCACTGCCGCGATCGCCGCCAACCATGGATCGGTTATGAACGTGCCGCTCAACCGAACCACGGCGCGCAGCACGATTGCCCCGACCGCAGCGCTCAGGCCGTAGAACAGCTCGTCGAGGTGGCCGGCCAGGTTCGCTTCGACGTAGAGCACAGAGAGGGCCAGCATCAGAACGAAGCCGGGCAGCATGAATCCCAGCCCGGCGAGGAATCCGCCGAGCTTGCCACCGCGTATCCGCCCGAAGTAGACGCAGAGCTCGTGCGCCTCCGGCCCGGGAAGCACCTGATAAACGGCGAGGGTCTTCTTGAACGTCTCCTCGCTGACCCAGCCTTCTTCGTCGACGCACTCGTGCTTGACCATCGCGATCTGCGCCGCCGGCCCGCCCCAGGCGAGCGCGCCGAACTTGAGGAAGCGCAGGAAGATCGAGTGCGGCGAATCGCCGGCTGCCATGGCGGCGGCGATTCTGGCACGTGTTCGACGTAGGCTCCGACCTGTGCAGCGGCTGCTTCCCGATCCCGGCCCCACCAGCGTCGATCAGCAGCTCGCTGCTTACCGCCCCTGGAAGCACCTCCACGACGATCGCCCCTACGTGGCGATGAACTTCGCCGCGACGGTCGACGGGCGGGCGGCGATCGGGGGTGTCTCCGGGCCGATCGGCTCCGAGACCGATACGGCCATGCTGGTAGGGCTGCGGACGCGCTTCGACGCGGTGATGGTCGGGGCCGGGACGATGCGGGCCGAGCGCTACAGCGGGCTAGACCAGCGCCTAATCGTGGTCGAAAGCGGACCCGAGGGCCGGGCGGATCTCCCCGCACTCCTGCGCTCCCTGCGTGAGGAGGGCATCCGGGCGCTGCTCTGCGAGGGAGGGCCGACGCTTCACGGTGCGCTGCAGGCGGCCGGGCTCGTCGATGAGCTCTTTCTGACGATCGCGTCGAAGCTCTCCGGCGGCGGGGTTCCCCCACGCATCCTCGAGGGTGAGCTGGACGAAGTGGTTCCGCTCGAACTGGCCTGGCTGTTGGAGCAGGACGGCGAGCTCTTCGCCCGTTACCGCCGGCTCAGCTAGCTTTCCCACGATGGACTTCAAGCCCAGCCCCCAGGTCGAGGCCCTGCGCGAGCGCATCCTCGACTTCATGGATGAGCAGCTCTACCCGCAGGAGCGGGAGATCATGGCGGCTCTCGACGCCGAGGTCGCCACGGGCGTCCCCTACCCGAAGGTTCTGGTCGAGGTGCGCGAGCGGGCCAAGAGCGAGGGTCTTTGGAACCTCTTCATGCCGGACGAGCGCTTCGGCCCGGGCCTCAGTAATTGGGAGTACGGATTGCTCTGCGAGGAGATGGGCCGCAGCCCGGCGGCGGCGCCGATGGCCTTCAACTGCTCCGCGCCCGACACCGGCAACATGGAGATCCTCGCCGAGCACGGCTCCGAGGAACAGCGCGAGCGCTGGCTCGAGCCATTGCTCGAAGGACGGATTCGATCCTGCTTCTCGATGACTGAGCCGGAGGTATCGGGCTCCGACCCAACCTTGCTGCAAGCGCGGGCGGTGCGCGACGGCGACGAGTGGGTGATCGACGGCCACAAGTGGTTCACCTCGGGCGCGGTGGGCGCCGAGCTGGCGATCGCGATGGTCGTCACCGATCCCGAGGCGCCGCCCTACTCGCGCGCCTCGATGATCTGCGTGCCGACCGACAACCCCGGCTTCAACCTCGTACGGCCGATCCCGGTGATGGGGCACGACAAAGGTCCCGGCCACTGCGAGATCCGCTACGAGGAATGTCGCGTGCCGGTCGCCAACCTGCTCGGCGAGGAGGGCAAGGGCTTCGCGATCGCCCAGGACCGGCTCGGACCGGGGCGCATCCACCACTGCATGCGAGCGATCGGTACCGCCGAGCGGGCGCACGAGATGATGTGCCGCCGCGCCAACGAGCGCCAGGCCTTCGGCGGACCGCTGGCCGACAAGCAGTTCGTGCAGGAGGCGATCGCCACCTCGCGGATGGAAATCGACCAGGCCCGCCTGCTGACGATGTACGCGGCCTGGAAGATGGACACCGAGGGCAAGCGCGCCGCCCGCCAGTCGATCTCGGCGATCAAGATCGTCGCCGCCAACATGGTTATGGAGGTGCTCGACCGGGCGATCCAGATCCACGGCTCGCTCGGCATGACCGACGACACCCCCCTTGCCGCCCTCTGGCGCTTCAGCCGCATGCTGCGGCTGGCAGACGGCCCGGACGAGGTCCACAAGATGGTCCTCGCCCGCCGCGAGCTCAACCGCTGGTCCAAGCGAGCGGAAGCCGAAGCGGCTGGCGAGCTCGAGCCCAAGCACGCTCCGCGCCCGATCTGAGTCCCACTGGCTGGGACCATCAGTTTGATACCTTATGAGGTATCACACTTCTCAGTGACTCTCCCCGCGAGCTCCTCCTCGGCATGCGCCGCGCGACCGGGCTTTCGCAACGCGCCTTGGCGCAGCGAGCCGACACCTCACAACCTGCGATCGCCCGCTACGAGCGTGGCTCGGCAACGCCGTCCTGGGAGACGCTGCAGCGTCTGGCCACGGCCTGCGGGCAGCAGGTTAGGTTGAGTGCCAACCCGACAGCTGACCCCCACGACCTTGAGCTCGCGAATACGCTGCTGAAGCTGACGCCGGAGGAGCGCTTGCGAGCGCTTCGCCGCTACGCCCATCTGCACGAGCTCGCGCGGGAGCGGCGCTCGACCTCGACGTGATGCCCCGCAGCTGGGAACTTGACAACGCCGACCGCCTTGCCGCGGCTCTCACCACATTGAAGGCTCGCACCCGATCCAGCGGGGAGAGGATCGAACTCGAGGGTGCCGACTTGGGTGAGATCTCCATTCGCGTCATCACTCTCGATGAGGTCATCGCCTCGAAGGAGGCGCTCGGGCGCCCGAAGGACACCGCCGCCCTGCCCGCTCTCTACGCCACCCGAGAGGCTCTTCGCCGGCGAAAAACTGAAACCAGGGCCGGGCGTGAACCAGAAAGGGCCGGGCTTTTCGCCCGGCCCTTTGACACTAAATGTGAATCTCGCCTGATCTAGAAGATCAGGATCGACCACTCCTCGTCGCAGGCGCCCGCCGCGTCGGCGTTGACGTGGTGAACTTCGAACGTCGTCGCGGTGATGTTCTCGACTGAGTAGATGCACCTCGGGAAGGGCGCGCTCTGACCGCCCGTGTCACTGATCGTCGCACCGCTCACAACCGCGATCCGATCTTCCACTGAGAACGGAGCCAGGATCAGGTCGGATTCGGAGCCATTGTTGAGCACCGTGAAAGTGCCGCCGTTGATCGCGTTGAATCCGAGCTCGATCGTGCCGTCGTTGTAGGCGAAGGCCGCCTTAATGCCTCCAGCCGAGCTGGCGAACGAGGAAGCGGTTTTGCCGTCCAGTTTGGCGGCGTTCGGGACCACGCCCAGGGTCGACTCGTTGACCTTGTCGCCGGTCACAGCGTCGTTGGCAATCTTGTTCGTGGTCACGGCGCCGTCGGCGATTTTGCCCTCGGTCACCGCTGCTTTCTTGATCTTGCCGGCGGTCACTGCTTCTTTGACGATCTTGCCGGTCTTGATCGAGTTGGCTTTGATTTCGTTGGCGCCGATCTTCGTCGCGGCGACGGCGGTGGCGCCGCCGAGGATCATGAAGACGGCGATGGAGGACATCACGTTGGCGTACGTGAAGTGCCTGCGAATCTGCTTCAAGAGTCTCTCCTTGATCGCGGGTGGAGGGACTCGGGACGAGCCTCCGTGCCCAGTTACAGGAATGCTGGGACAAAATCAGGTCGGTCGGTCGCCGTCAAGAGCCTTTGGACCAAAACACTTAGCCGAAACGGTGCGGCTCAACTGCCCCGCTCAGCCACCTCGGCCGCCTCGGCGAGACGCTCGACCAGGCGGGCGAAATGTTCTATGCCTGGGTCGACCTTTCCGTATTGCCCCGCGGCGTAGCGCGCGTAGACGCCCTCGAGGATGATCGCCAACTTCCAGTAGCCGAGGGCGACGAAGAAATCGAGCTGGGAGAGGTCGCGGCCGGAGCGCTCGGCGTAGCGGGCGCGCAGCTCCTCGCGGGCCGGGAAGCCGGGCGCCAGGTTGGCGGGCTGGCCGAGGGCGATCGGCTCCTCGCCGTCCTCGCCCCGATCAGGCCAGTAGACCATCAGCAGGCCGACGTCGGCGAGCGGATCGCCGAGCGTGCAGAGCTCCCAGTCGACCACCGCGGCGACCTCACCGCTGGGGTTGAGGATCATGTTGTCGAGGCGGTAGTCGCCGTGGACGATCGTCGCCGGCCCCTGCTCCGGGATGCGCGCCGCAAGACGCTCGTGGACGGCGTCGATCGCCGGCAGCTCGCGCGTCTTCGACTTCTCCCACTGCCCCTGCCAGCGATGCAGCTGGCGGGCGACGTAGTCCTGCTTGCGGCCGAGGTCGCCAAGCCCGACCGCGTCCGGATCGACCGCGTGGATATCGACCAGGGTGTCGGCGACTCTCTCTCCGATCGCCCGGCGATCGGACTGCGCGGGGAAAGCCTCGGCCTCGGCCAGACCGCGCAAGATCGGTCCCTCGACGAACTCCATTACGTAGAAGGGCGCACCGTTGACGCTCTCGTCCTCGCAGAGTCCGACGATCGGCGCCACCGGCACCGGCGTCGGCGCCAGCGCCGAGACGACCTTGTGCTCCCGCCCCATGTCGTGGGCGGAGCCGAGCCGCTTGCCGAGCGGCGGTCGCCGCAGCGCCCAGCGCTGCCCAGCGGCATCGACGACGCCGTAGGTGAGGTTCGAGTGGCCGCCGGAAATCCGCTCGAAGGAGAGCGGCAGCCGGACCCCCTCGACATGCTGCTCGAACCAGGCCTCGACGCCGGCCCGGTCGATTCCGTCGGGCGCCACGGCGGCGCCGTCGGACGTGCCTGTAGCCTCGTCGCCCATCGGCTCGCAAGCATATTCCCGACGGACGTTCAGGCTCAGTCCATCGCTCGCCAACCGGCTGACGATCGGCTTCGCGATCGCCTTCGCGGTACTGACCGGTCTGGCGGTGATCGGCGTCGCCCGCTTCCTGCAGCAGCGCCAGGATTTCGAGAACGCCACCGCCCGCTCCTACCAACGCGAGATCGAGGCCCGCAACGACTTAGCGGCCGGCACGCGGCCGGCGGTTGCCCGAATCGCGATCGAAAACCAGCAGCGCCAGCGACAGGTGCTGCGCGATGAGATCTCCGATGAGACGCGCGACACCGCGCTGCTGGTCGGCGCCGGGTTGATCGCCGGCCTGACCGGGGCAGCCCTGCTCTTCACCGGCCTGATCTCCTCGATGCGCCGCCCGCTGGAGGATCTCGTCGAAGCCTCGGGGCGGCTGGCCAGCGGCGACCTCGACGTCCGCGTCAAGATCGGCGGGCTCTCAGAGACGGCGACCCTGGGCGGCGCCTTCAACGAGATGGCCGAAGAGCTGCAACGGCGCGCCGGCGAACGCGACCAGCTCGAACGGATGAAGGACGAGTTCGTCCTCACCGCCTCGCACGAGCTGCGCAGCCCGCTCACCTCGGTGCAGGGATTCGCCGAGCTGCTGCTGCTCGAGCGCGAGAAGCTCAGCCCGCAGCAGGCTGAGACGGTCGAGGTGATCCTCGACAACACGCGACACCTAGTGCGCCTCCTGAACGACCTGCTCGACCTAGCCCGCAGCGACGCGGGGCGGCTGACGATCCGGCCGGAGCCGACCGCCGCGATGAGCCTGATCGAAGACGCGGTGCGCACGATGCGGGCCCAGTTCGACTCCCGCGATCAGACCCTGCGCCTCGAGGTCGCGACCGACCTTCCCCAGGTCGAAGCCGATCGAGACCGGATTCGCCAAGTACTGGTGAATCTGCTTACGAATGCGAACGAGTATTGCCCGCAGGGAGCGAAAATCGAGGTGGAGGGTCGCCGCGCGGGCGCCGATGTCGAGATCGACGTGATCGACGACGGACCGGGCATACCCGCAGAGCAGCTGGAGCACATCTTCGAGCGCTTCACCCGCGGCGACGCCGGCGAGACCCAGCGGGTCGGCGGCACCGGGCTCGGCCTGGCGATCTCCAAATCGCTGATCGAGCTGCACGGCGGCACGATCGCCGCCACCTCGACGCCCGGCGTTGGATCGACCTTCCGCATCCGCCTACCGGCAATCGCCCACGACCGGGCTGAGGCGATCTGATGGCGCGAATCCTCCTTGCCGACGACTCCGAGACGATCCTGCTGCTGCTCCGTACCCGCCTGGAGATGGAGGGTCACGAGATCGAGACCGCGGCCGACGGCCAGGAGGTGGTCGAGAAGATCGACGCCTCGAACCCACCGGACATCCTCCTGCTCGACGCGATGATGCCGCGCAAGTCCGGCATCGACGCCCTGCGCGAGCTGCGCGCTGCCGGGATCGAGACGCCGGCGCTGATCGTCAGCGCCCACACCGGTGAAGGCGACGGCAACGGCGAGCGCGAGGGCCTGCGGATCAACGGCTACATCACCAAGCCAATCGACTTCGACGCGCTGTTCACCAAGATCGCGGAGCTGACCGGCAGCTGAGCAGCGGCGCTCAGCTCTTGGCGATCTCGAGCCGAATCTCTTTGCCCTTCAACTTCGTCCCGTCGAGGAACTCGACCGTGCGGTCCGCCTGATCGGGGTCGACCTCAACGAAGGAGAAGCGGTGCAGGACGCGGACCTCGTGGATCGCCTCCTCGGGTAGCACGGCGCCCTCGCGCAGGGCCCAGCGCAGGTCCTCCTCGTCGATGCCGCTGCGCTCGCCGCGGTTGACGAAGAGCTTGACCGGCTTGCCGTCGGTTGGCCTCTCCGCGGCAGCCGCGGCGGGCTTCTCAGCGGACGGCTCGGCCTCGCCGCTTTCCTCGCGCACCTTGGCGCGCTCGCGGCGGCGCGGCCGCGGCGCGTGTTCCATCCGCTCCTCCGGGCTCTCCCACTCGCCGATCGTCGTTTTGACGTCGCGCTCGATCCGCTCGATCTCATCGCGCTGGGCCGGCGTCACGAAGGTGATCGCGCGGCCGGTTCGCCCGACCCGGCCGGTGCGGCCGATCCGGTGCACGTAGACCTCCGAGGAGGCGGGCACGTCGTAGTTGATGACGTGGGTGACGTGCTCGATGTCGAGCCCGCGGGCGGCGATGTCGGTGGCGACAAGCAGCCGCACGCGGTGGTCCTTGAAGGCGATCATCACGCCGTCGCGCGAGCCCTGGCTCATGTCGCCGTGCAGAGCCTTCACGTCGAGCCCTTTGTCCTTCAGGTTCTTCTCCAGCTTCGAGGCGCCGATTTTGGTGCGGCAGAAGATGATCGCCTGCTCGGGTTCCTCCGTCTTCAGCAGCTCGACCAAGCGCGCCGCCTTCTGGTTCGCCGGCACCTCGACGAAGGCCTGGGCGATCGCGTCCACGGTCAGTTTCTTCGGCGTGATTTTGATCGTCTGCGGGTCATACATGTAGCTCTCGGCGAGGTGTTTGATCGGTGGCGGCATCGTCGCCGAGAAGAGCGCCGTCTGGCGCCCGCTCGGGCACATCCGCAGGATCTTCTCGACGTCCTCGATGAAACCCAGGTCGAGCATCTCATCGGCCTCGTCGAGGACGATGTAGCGGGCCGCGGTGAGGACCAGCGAGCGGCGCGACATCAGGTCCATCATCCGGCCAACGGTGGCGACGACGACGTGGGCGCCGGCGCGCAGTTGCGACTGCTGCGATTTGATCGGCGCGCCGCCGAAGACGGCGACGATCTCGACGTCGAGGTGCTCGGCGTAGGCACGCAGGGCCTGGGTCACCTGGATGCAGAGCTCGCGGGTCGGGGTGAGGACGACCGCCTGCACCTCGTCGTCTGAGGGGTCGACGTACTGGAGCAGGGGCAGGCCAAAAGCCGCGGTCTTGCCGGTCCCGGTCTGCGCCTGACCGATCACGTCATGGCCGGAGAGCAGCTCGGGGATCGCTTTCTCCTGGATCGGGCTGGGCTCCTCGTAGCCGAGCTCATCCAGCGCCTGCTGGATCTCCGGCGCAAGCCCCAGGTCCTTGAAGGCCGTCACTTCGACGGGTCCAAGAGGAGCTTGCCGCTGGTGCGGCGGGCGATCAGGTCTTCGTGAGCGCGGGTGGCCTCTGAGAGCGGGTAGACCTCGCCGACGCTGACCTTTAGCTCGCCGCCGGCGACGGCGCCGAGCAGCTCGGCGATCATCGGCCCGGCCTCCTGGGGCCGCATCAACAGGTGGACAAGCCAGAAGCCGATTACCGCCTTGGAGCCGCGCAGCAGGGCGGCGGTGGAGACCTCGCGCTGTTCGCGAGAGGCGATGCCGAAGACGACCATGCGACCGAGCGGCGCCAGCGCCGAGAGCTCAGCATCAAAGGCGTCGCCGCCGCTCATGTGAAGGACGGCGTCGACCCGCTTGCCGTCGTTGGCGGCGAGGATCGCCTCCTTCAGGTCCTCGGCGCGAGAGTCGACGGTAGCGTCGGCGCCGAGCCCTTCGACCATCGCCCGCTTCTCCTCGCTGGAGGCGAGGCCGATCACCCTCGCCCCCGCCTGCTTGCCGAGCTGCACCGCGAGCGAGCCGGTGCCGCCGGCTGCCGCCTCGACCAGCAGGGTCTCACCGGGCTCGATGCGCGCGCAACGACGCACCAGCGCCATCGCGGTGATTCCCTGCAGCAGCAGGGCCGCGGCCTGGTCGTCGTCGACGCCGTCGGGCACGGGAATCAGCATCTGCTCGGGCACGGCGACCTTCTGGGCGTAGCCGCCACCACCGAGGAGCGCCGCCACCCGCCGTCCGTCAGGAGTACGCCCGCTGACCTCCCCGCCTGGGATCAGCGGCAGCTGCTGCTCGGCCAGGTAGTCGTTCCGAGTCGCATGCGTGTCGGCAAAATTGATCCCCGACCGCGCAACCTCAACAACGACCTCACCCTCACCAGCCTCGGGGTCAGCTACATCGCGGTACGCAAGAACCTCGGGCCCACCAAACTCATCGATCTGAATCGCTTTCACGGCGCCGAACCATAGTCGGCATCGGAATCTCGCCGTCCCTGGCAGAGAGGGACGGGGTGTCCCTCGCGCGCAGCGGCGGTCTCTTTTTCGCCTGGACCGCTCAGCGAGAGAGGCCGGGCGTCCGGCGAAAAAGGCAGCAAGCGCGAGGGACACCCCGTCCCTCTCCTGCTACGACCACCAGATACCCTGCCGCCAATGTCGCTCACCGTCGTCGGATCGATCGCTTTCGATGCAGTCAAGACCCCGTTCGGGGAGCGCGAGCGGATGCTCGGCGGCGCCGCCGTCCATTTCTCGCTGGCGGCGAGCTTCTTCACCGAGGTCCGTCCCGTCGGCCCGGTCGGGGATGACTTCGGCAGCGCCGAGTTCGAGGTGCTGGAGAGCCGCGGCGTGCAGACCGGCGACATCGAGCGGATCGAGGGCGGCCAATCGTTCTTCTGGCGCGGCCGTTACGAGTACGACCTCAACGTCGCCCACACCGAGGACACCCAGCTCGGCGTCTTCGGCGAGTTCGAGCCGAAGCTCTCCGCCGAGGCGAAAGCGGCCGACACCCTCTTTCTCGCCAACATCCAGCCCGACCTGCAGCGCCAGGTTCGCGCCCAGTGTCCCGCCGTTCGCTTCAGCGGCCTCGACTCGATGAACCTCTGGATCGACACGGCGAAGGACTCGCTGCTGGCGGCAATCGCCGAGGTCGACTGCCTGATCGTCAACGACGCCGAGATCCGCCAGCTGACCGGGGAGTCGAACTTAGCGCGGGCCGCTCGCGCCGTGATGGCGAACGGCCCGCGCGCGATCGTCGCCAAGCAGGGCGAGTACGGGGCGGCGCTATTCAGCGAAGAGAGCTTCTTCGCCCTGCCCGGCTTCCCGCTCGAGGACGTGCGCGACCCGACCGGCGCCGGCGACAGCTTCGCCGGCGGTTTCCTCGGCTACCTCGACGGTTACGAGGGCGAGCTCGACGAGGCCTGCCTGCGGCGGGCGATGGGCTACGGCACCGTGCTCGCCTCCTTCAACGTCGAGGAGTTCGGCACCGAGCGGGTCGCAAGGTTGAGCCGTGAGGAGATCGACGAGCGCTTCGCCAGCCTGCACAGGATGACCCAGTTCGAGCCGTTGCCGGTGCGTTAAGGGGCCGGAGCTTCTGAGCTGCGAGAATCTCCGCCGCATGGGCACCGACTCCCTCTCTGTCACCGACAACCGCACCGGCAAGACCTATGAGCTGCCGATCACCGACGGCACGGTCCGCGCCATGGACCTGCGCCAGATCAAAGTCGACGAGGACGAATTCGGCATGCTGTCCTACGACCCGGCGTTCACCAACACTGCCTCCTGCCGCTCGGCGATCACCTTCATCGACGGTGACGCCGGCATCCTCGAACACCGCGGCTACTCGATCGAGCAGCTTTGCGAGAAATCCAGCTTCCTCGAGGTCGCCTACCTGCTGATCTTCGGCGAGCTGCCGACCGGGCCACAGCTCGAGCGCTGGACCTACGACATCATCCACCACACCTTCGTCCACGAGGACCTCAAGCAGTTCTTCGAGGGCTTCCGCTACGACGCCCACCCGATGGGGATGCTGCTTGCCGGAGTCGGGGCGCTCTCGACCTTCTACCCCGACGCCAAGCACACCGAAGACCCCGAAGAGCGCTACATGGCCGCCGTGCGGCTGATCGCCAAGGTGCCGACGCTGGCCGCCTTCTCCTACCGCCACAACCGCGGCCTGCCCTACGTCTACCCCGACAACGAGCTCAACTTCGCCGAGAACTTCCTCTCGATGATGTTCAAGATGACCGAAGCCAAGCACACACCGAAAGAGAGTCTCTCCAAGGCGCTCGACGTGCTTTTTATCCTCCACGCCGACCACGAACAGAACTGCTCGACCAACGCAGTGCGCGGCGTCGGCTCCTCCGACGTCGACCCCTACTCGGCGGTGGCCGCGGGTGTGGCGGCGCTCTACGGCCCGCTGCACGGCGGCGCCAACGAGGCGGTGCTGCGGATGCTCCGCAAGATCGACTCGGTCGACAACATTCCGAGCTTCCTCGAGCGGGTGAAGGGGCGCGAAGAGAAACTGATGGGTTTCGGCCACCGCGTCTACAAGAACTACGACCCGCGGGCGAAAATCATCCAGCAGCACATGGACGAGGTCTTCGAGGCAACCGAGTACAACCCGCTGGTCGAGATCGCCCGCGAGCTGGAGAAGCGGGCGCTCGAGGACGAGTACTTCACCTCGCGCAAGCTCTACCCAAACGTCGACTACTACTCGGGGATCATCTACGAGTCGCTCGGCGTGCCGACCGAGATGTTCACGGTGATCTTCGCGATTCCCCGCACCGCCGGCTGGGTCGCGCAGTGGATGGAGATGAAGGACGATCCCGAGCAAAAAATCGCCCGCCCGCGGCAGGTCTACACCGGCCACCGCGAGCGCGAGTACGCGCCGGTCGAGGACCGCGACGGTCCGGAGAAAATCGTCGGTCCGCCGGCGCGGCGGCCGAAACGGCCGCGCCGCGGGGCGTAGGGCAGGACGGGGGACCCTCCCCCGAAGGCCGTTGCGCAGCTGATCGCCTGCTGAAGTTCGATCGCGGTCCCGGAGCCTCCGTGGGAGGGTCCCCCGTCCCTTACTCTGCCCCCCATGGCCGCGTGGAAGCTGACGATCAGGCACGGATCCGACGTATCGCACGAAAGCTTTGAGGAGCTGGGAGAAGCCGTGGATGTGATGCGGGAGCGGGCTTTGGCTATTCGGGCTGAGGGGCCGGTGGAGGGGGTTTCGGCGCTGCGGGACTTCGCCCCTGGCGACCAGGTTCATGCGCGGCTGCAGCTGTCCTGCAAGAGGTTGCTGCGCAGGCCGAGCGCCGGGGTCGACGTGCGCGGCGACGGCACCTTCGTGCCCTTTCGCGGCGGCGTCACCCGGGAAGAGCTCGACCCGACCGCCTACGACACGCCATTCGACGCGGTCCGCGAGACTCTGCAAGCACGATGAGCGAGACCGAGATCCCCAAGGGCAGCTACGCGGCCGGGCGGCGGCTGAAGCTGCCCGCCGGCGCCGAAGCGCCCTATGCCGTCTTCATCAACGGCGTCGAGCAGCGCGAGGGCAGCGACTACAACCTGCGCGCCGGCGAGATCGTCTTCAGCCGCGAGATCATCAAGGAGAAGGTCGGCACCGGCCGCTGGCTGGCGATGTACCTCGGCCTCTTTGGCACCTACCGCAAGAACGAGACGATCGACCTCCAGTTCCAACGCAACGGCAGGACCGAACTGCTCTCGGATTTGCCGGTCGACCCCGGTTAAGTGCCGAGCACCCGGCCCTCGAAGCGCCGTACTCCCGGCGGCGGAGAGATCGAAGGCATCGAGCAGCTACGGGCTCGAGAGAGAGTCGCCGACCAGCGTCGTCAGATCAGGAGACTGGCCACGATAACCGCCCTCGTGCTGCTCGTCGCCGGAGGCGGCTATCTCTGGCTTTCACAGCGCCCCCCGATCCTCGCCGCCGTCCACACCGCCCTTCCTCCGGCGAACTCGGCCGTGACCCTCAGCGGTCTCTCACGGCCGCCCCTCGTGCGGGCACAGCTTCACAAGCTCGTGTTGGAAGCCGGTAAGCCTAATGAGGGGTGGGAGGCCAAGACCGTCGAGCTGCTCATTCCCGTGCGTGCCTCGGCGTGCGCCCGGCTCGTCGAAGCGCTCGGCGGCGCCTGCGGAGCGCTGGCACGCCCCGCGCGGCCCATCCAGCCACCGATGATCTTCGATTGGCCCGCCGGAGCAACCCTCACGGCTACAGCACACGAACCGAGACGCCTCCAGCTATCGCCATCCGCGACGGAACCACCAAGGCGATCGCTCTCGGGCTGGACGATGAGCATCGGCGCCGAGAAGATCAGGCTCAGCGTCGACTGCTTCGAAGCGTCCTCACTTGCACTGATCCCCACCGGCGCCCCCCCGATTTCAGTCCAGTGCGTGGAACGCCGCCCGAGCCGATGGCGCCTTCCCGTCGTGCTCGCCGGAGTGGGCTCCACGCTGAATTACAACCTGTTCGACCTTGCCTCGATACACGCGCGGGCAGACGCCAGCACCGCTCGGCTGGGCATTGACAATGGTCTGCTCCGACTCGGTGATTCGTTCCGGAAGCTCGACGGCGTTCATTTGAAAATCGACTCGGAGCGTGGCGATGCCGTCAGCCTGGACCTGGGGGTCAACCAAGCGCCTGAACGCACCAAGCTCTCACTCGAAACCCCGGCGGCCAAAACCGCGGAGATAGCTAAGGATGAATCGGTCCCCACCAGATACAGCCGACACGAAGAGCTATGGCTACCGGTCATATTCGCGGTGATAGGTGTGCTCGCCACCGCATGGTTCGATCGACTTCTCCTCTTCCGTTAGCCTGTCCGGCCGTGCTTCGCTTTAAATTCGTGAAAGTGCTCAGCGTTGCGACTTTGCTTGGCGTCTTCATCGGCGGGGCGGAGGCACGCGAAAAATCCGCGCAGTGGTGTGTGGAGCCGAGCCCAAATGACGTCGCCTGCAAGAAAGCGGGCAGCGTCTCTTTTTCGACTACGCCGCGTCGCAAGGTGCGGCTGCAGCCTGAAAGCACCGTTCGAATCGAGAGCGGAGGCCTAGCTCAGGTTGCCTTCAAGCGACAGGCGCTGTGCCAGTTTGGACCGGCGCCGACCGAGATAGTCACCCGCTACAGCAGTGAATCCCATCTCTTCCTCCAGAGGGAAGGCTATGCAAGCTGCTCACTTCACAGAAAGGCCCAGACGAAAGTGCCCTTCTTCTGTGATGGAAATCTGCAATGTCCAGCAGTCGTCACGACGAGTGGTGGGTCGTTCTCCCTACGCATGGGATCGATCTACGCAACCCAGTCAGCGCTGGCTGTGGGGGAACGAAGGGCAGAAATGATCCTGTGCAGCAGCTCATACGTGATTCGGGTTGCACGGGAAGGCAGCTACGTGGCCTCGGCGGGATCGACGAACTCCCTCTCACGAATACGTGTGACTCTGGTCGAGAACGAAAGTTCCGTCGACCTGACTACCGAAACCATCGGCACGTGCGCCGATCGCCCCCGCCGCGGCCCGCGAGACATCGTGGACCTCTAGGAAATCCCACCCACGGGGTTCGCTTACCTGAACACGTAGAGGACGGCAAAGGCGACAGCGACCCAGATGGCGCCCGCGGCGATCATGCCCTTGTCTTTTGAGACCATCGCCGCGATCGAGCGGTCGTCGGCGCGGTCGTAGATCAGGTAGAGGTAGCGGAAGATTCCGTAGAGCACCGGCGGAATCGTCCACATCATCTCGTTGCCGACGATCGGCGAATCGACCGCGTAGATCGAGTAGCTGATCACGGTCCCGGTGGTGACCAGGGCGACCATCTGGTCGAGGAACGGCAGCGAGTAATGCTCGAGCACGGGGCGGCTGCTGGTGCCTTCGTGCAGCTCGGAGACGGCCTCCTGGCGGCGCTTGGTGAAGCCGAGGAAGAGCGCGATCATGCCGGTGCAGAGCAGCAGCCATTCGGAGGCGTGGGCGTCGACCGCGCTGGCGCCGGCGGCAACCCGCAGGATGAAGAGGCCCGCGAGGGTCATCACGTCGACGATCACGATCTGCTTCAGACCGAAGCTGTAGGCCATCTGGGCGACGCCGTAACCGATCACCATCAGGCCGACCTCCCAGTTGACCGCGGCGAAGGCGAGAGCGATCGCAACCACAGCCAAGAGTGGCGCGATCGTCAGCGCCGCTCGCTCGGAGAGCTCGCCCGCGGCCAGCGGCCGGAAGCGCTTCTTCGGGTGCTGGCGGTCGAGCTCGACGTCAACCAGATCGTTGACGTAATAACCGGCGCTGGAAATGGCGCAAAAGGCAAGAAAGGTGAGGAACGCCTCCAGCACCGCGTGCGAGTTGTCGAACTGGCCGGAAAAGAGCAGGCCGGCGAAAACGAAGACGTTCTTGATCCACTCCTGCGGCCGCCCGGTCTTGATCGCCGCCCGCAGCGGCGAGCGCCGCGGCACGACCCGATCGCCAGCCGTGGCGTCGGCAGGGGTCGTCGGATGCTCCGAGGTAATCGTTTCCATGATCTGTCGCGGCAGCGTAGCGCTGACGGCCGCCGCAAACGGGGGTTATGACCGAGGACGCCGAGATGCGACGCGTCAGGCGCGTCCGGGGTCGATCAACACGCCGGGGTTCAGAATCGCGGCGGGGTCGAGCTCCGACTTGGCGGCGCGCAGCGCCGCCGCGAACGGCGCCGGCCGCTGGCGGTCGTACCAGGGGCGATGGTCGCGGCCGACGGCGTGGTGGTGGGTGATCGTGCCGCCGCCTTCGATCACGGCCTCGGCGGCGGCTGCCTTGATCTCGTCCCACTGCTCGACCTCGCCGCCACGATGGGCAGGGGCCATCACGGTGAAGTAGGGAGCCGGCCCATCCGGGTAGACGTGGGTGAAGCGGCAGCTGATCCGTGGCGCTCCTTGCCCCTCGCTCGGTGCACCGCAGACCCCAGCCACCTTTGCGCGAACCGCCTCCATCACCGTCGCATGAAAGTCCTCGAAGCGGTCCCAGGTGATCGCCGTCTCGAAGGTCTCCGAGAGGACGCCACAGGCGACGAAGGTGTCGCGAAGGTAGGGCGCAAAGAGGAAGGCGTTGCGCCAGGCGCCGACTGCGCCGGAATCGCCTCCGCCGTCGCTCGCACCATCGACTTCGCGCACCTCCCCCGCAACGCCGCCGTGCTCGTGCGCGATCGCCAGCGCCAGCTCCATCGGCGCGGCGACGGGGTGGTGGGCGGACTCGAAGCCGAGCACCAGCAGGCTCTTCTCACCCGAACCGGCACCAGTCGTCTCTGCCTCGAGCGCGTCGAGCAGGCGGCAGTTGCTTGGGTATAGCCCCGACTGCGAGATCTCGCGCACGGCGCCCGCCGCCGCGAGGAAGCCATCGAACTCGACTCCGCAGGAAGCCTTGAACTCGGGACGCGGCCGCACCCGCACCCAGGCCTCGCCGATCACGCCGAGAATTCCCTCCGACCCGATCAAAGCGCGATCAGGTGACGGCCCCGCTCCCGAGCCGGGCAGCCGCCGACTCTCCCAGAGCCCACGCGGAGTGATCGCCCGCACTGACTCGACGAGATCGTCGATGTGGGTGTGGAGGGTGGCGAAGTGCCCGCCCGCCCTGGTCGCGATCCAGCCGCCCAGGGTCGAGTACTCGAAGGACTGGGGGAAGTGGCGCAGGGTCAGCCCCCGCTCCCGCAGCTGCTCCTCCAACCCCGGCCCGGTGGCGCCCGCCTGAATCCGCGCCGCCATCGACGCCGCGTCGACCTCCAGGACCCGGTCCAGGCGCCGCAGGTCGAGCGAGACGAAGGGCCGGTCGCCGAGGCGGCCCTCAACCCCACCGACGACGCTGGTCCCTCCTCCAAACGGGATCACCGCCGCCCCCTCGGCCTCCGCCCAGCTCAGCACCGTCTCGATCTCCGACTCGTCCCGCGGCAGCGCCACAAGATCAGGCGGGTTCTCGAATTTCCCCCGGAACCCCCGCACGACATCCCGGTAAGCCTTGCCCAGCGCCCGCGAAACCCGCTCGTACTTCTCGTCCGTGAACAGCTCGCCGAACCCGTCCGGCGCCTTCAACCGCGACGCCCGCACCTCCACCTTCTCCAGCGGCACCGCCTTCTCCGGCTCGCCCCCAAACCCCAACCGCTCCCGAATCCCCGCCGCGGCCTCAGTCAGCTCCTTCCCAGAAGGCGCCTGATCCTCATACCCCCACCCCCAGTGCTTGAGCCTCCGCTCACTCATCCGAATCTAGCGACCGGAGGCGCCCCTCCGGCGGGTGGCACGGTGGCGGGGGTCCCCCATAGCGGAGGGCTCGCGAAGCGAGTCCGAGCACATGGGGGAGGGCCGCCGTGACAGGACCCGCCGGCCAGGGCCGCTACCAGTGCACGCCTTTCATCAAGTGAGCAAACGCCACAGCCTCGGTGGTCGGCGCCTGATCGGGCGCCTCGTCGGTCTTGCCTTTGGCCGCCTGCGACTCCGGAAACAGTTTGTAGGCCGTATTGAGGATCCGATCGCTGACCGTCGGCGCGACCGCGTAGAGCACCTCGCCAAACGTCCCCATCCGCGTCGCCACCTTCTTCGGCTTGCCGATCATCGCCCCGGCGATCATCTCGGCCGCCTCCTCGGGGGTGATCGCCGGGAACATGTCGTACATCCGCGTCGGCGCGATCATCGGCGTCCGCACCAGCGGCATGTAGATCGTCGTGATGTCGACGCCGTCGTCGACCACCTCGGAGGCGATCACCCGGCTGAAGGCGTCCAGCGCCGACTTCGAGGCGACGTAGGCGGAGAAGCGCGGCGGGTTGGTCTGGGCGCCGATCGAGCTGACGTTGATGATGTGGCCCAACTTGCGCGCCTGCATCGAGGGCAGCAGCGCCAGGATCAACTTGAGGGCGCCGAAGTAGTTGATCTGCATCGTCCGCTCGTAGTCATGGAAGCGGTCGTAGGCGAGCTTGACCGAGCGCCGGATCGAGCGGCCGGCGTTGTTGACCAGGATGTCGACCTGCCCGTGGTAGCCGAGTACCTCCTCGGCCATCCGCTCGACGTCCTCCATGTCGGACATATCGCAGCGGTGGATGTGGGCGATGCCGCCGGCTGTCTCGATCTCGGCTTTCGTCTCCTCGAGCTTGTCGACCGAGCGCGCGACCAGGAGCACCGTCGCCCCCGCGTCGGCGACCTTGACCGCGGTCGCCTTGCCGATCCCCGAGGAGGCGCCGGTGATCAGCACCACCTTGCCGCGCACAGCCGCCGAGAGCGAGCGGTCCTTGAACAGGTCGGGGTCGAGGTTGCGCTCCCAGTAGTCCCAGACGCGGTCGGCGTAGCTCTCCAGCGGCGGCACCTCGATCCCCGAGCCGGCCAGCGCTGCCTGCGCCTGGCTCGAGTCGAAGTGGGTCGGGTAGTTGACGTAGTTGAGGACACCAGGAGGAATGCCGACCCGGTCCAGCCCCATCTTGACCGCCCGCTTGGCCGGCGGCAGGAACTTCAGCCCGGTCCGAACCAGGCTCATTGCCGGATCGGTGATGCCGGAATCGAGCTGCAGCGCCGCCTGCGGCGCGTCGGCGGCGTGGGCGAAGAGGTTGAGCACCTCGCCCGCCGTCTTCGGGTTGGGATCGGTGAGGCTGAAGGCGCGCCCATCGAGCCCCGGTTTGTGGGCAATGTGGTCGATCGCCGCGGCGACGTAGTCGACCGGGACGATGTTGATCTCACCGCCTTCGACGCCGAGGGTCGGTAGCCAGGAGGGAAGCACGCGCCGCGCCTGCTGGAGAAGCTTGAACATGTAATAAGGCCCGTCGACCTTGTCGATCTCGCCGCTGCGGGAGTCGCCGACGACGATCCCGGGGCGGTAGACCCGCCAGGGCCGGCGGCACTCCTCGCGGACGACCCGCTCGGACTCGTGCTTGGTGCGGAAGTAGGGATGGGTATCGAGGTCTTCTGCCTGCTCGAACATGTCCTCGGTCCAGGTGCCCTTGTAGAGGCCGGCGGCAGCGATCGAGCTGACCTGGTGGAAGCAGCCGGCCTCGATCGCACCGGCGAGTTCGACCGCGTGCCGGGTCCCCTCGACGTTGGCCACCTCCTGCGCCTCCGCCCCAGCCGCCATGTCGTATATCGCCGCCAGGTGGAAGAAGTGGTCGACGTCGCCGCGCAGCGTCAGCAGGTCCTCCTCGGATACCCCGAGGCTCGGCTGGGCGAGGTCACCGGCAACCGGGACGACCCGCGCCCCGTCGGCTCCCCATGCCGTTCGCAACTCCTCGAGACGACCCCGGGAGCCGGCCCGGACCAGCGCGTAAATCGTCCCCTCACGCTGCAGCAGGCGGGCGACGAGGTTGCGACCGATGAATCCCGTCGCTCCGGTGACGAAGTAGTTCATCGCTCTTTCATACACTCAATCGACAAATGGCGCAAACGGCGACCGTGCAGATCCAGATGCCCGAGATGGGGGAGTCGGTTACCGAGGGCATCGTTCTTGAGTGGCACGTGGCGGAGGGTGACTTCGTCAACGAGGGCGACACGGTGGTCGAGGTCTCGACCGACAAGGTCGACGCCGAGGTGCCGGCGCCGGCTGACGGGGTCATTACCAAGCTGATCGCGCAAGTGGACGATGAGGTGCCCGTTGGCGCTCCCCTTGCCGAGATGGAACCTGGCGAGGGAACTTCCGAGGGTTCGGATGCCTCAGCCGCGGGTCCTGTCGCGGCGGAGGGGGTGTCCGGTCGTGCGCTGGGTTCCTCGCCGGGCGGCGATGCCTCTCTCGCCGAGCCGGAAGGGCGAGGAACGGGACGCCGCGCCCGCCCGGACACCCCCTCCCCCACGCCACCCGCGGGTGAGACGTCTGAGGGAACTTCCGCCGGGAACGGCGCCGGCAATGGGGTACGGGCGACTCCTGTTGCGCGACGCGTAGCTGAAGAGAATGGCGTCGACCTTGCTTCGGTTAGCGGGAACGGGCCCGGGGGCAAGGTGACTAAGGACGATGTGCTGGCGGCTGCCGATGGCGGGAATGGTGCTGCGGCGCCGGTTGCTGGAGAGGCTAAGCCTTTGCGGGGGCCGGCGGCGATGTTGGCTCAGGCTATGGGCGAGAGCCGGGAGGTTCCCACGGCAACGTCGTTCAGGACGATCGCGGTCGACACGCTCGACGCGAAACGCAAGGCGCTCAACGGGCAGCTCAACGAGCGCGGGCTAAAGGTGTCGTTCACGCACCTGATCGCCTGGGCGATCGTGCAGGCGGCCAAGGAGTGGCCGGTGATGACCCGCACCTTCGAGGAACGCGACGGCAAGCCGTTCGCGATCGAGAACGGGCCGGTCAACCTCGGCATTGCCGTCGATGTCGAGCGCAAGGACGGCTCGCACAGCCTGATGGTGCCGGCGATCAAGGGCGCCGACGGCCTTGACTTCGCCGCCTTCCACTCCTACTACGAGGACCTGATCACGAAGACGCGCGAGTCGAAGCTCACCGCCGACGACTTCCGGGGCACCAACATCTCCCTGACCAACCCGGGCGGGATCGGCACCGTCGCCTCGGTACCGCGCCTGATGAAAGGCCAGAGCGCGATCATCGCCGCCGGCGCGATCGCCTACTCCCCCGAGTGGGCGCACGCCTCGCCGGAGCGGCTGCGTCAGCTCGGCGTCTCGAAGACGATGACGCTGACCTCGACCTACGACCACCGCGTGATCCAGGGCGCCGAGTCGGGCGCCTTCCTACGCCGGATCGAACGGCTGCTCGAGGGTGAGGACGGCTTCTACGAGGCCCTCGCCGGCGACCTCGGCATCGATCCGGCGCCGCTCGCCGCCGCGCACCCGGCCTCCGCTTCGGCACCGCCGCTCGGCGCCGCCGCGCCGCCCTCCGCTCCCGGCGCGCCGGACGAAGAACTGCTGAGGGCGGTTCAAGCCGCGACCTCCCTGCTCAAGGGCTACCGTACCCACGGCCACCTCGCCGCCCGCCTCGACCCGCTCGGCAGCGAGCCGAAGGGCGATCCGGCGATCCAGCCCGAGAACCTCAACCTGACGCCGGAGCTGATGGCCCGGGTGCCGGCCTCGATCCTGCGCATCGGCGTTCCCGGCGAGACCCTGCTCGACGTGCTGCCGCGGATGCGCGAGGCCTACTGCGGCACGATCGCCTACCAGTTCGAGCACCTCTCCTCCCACCAGCAGCGGACCTGGCTGCGCGAGATGGTCGAGACCGGCGCCCACCGCCAACCGCTCACCGATGACGAGAAACGCCGCCTGCTGGGCCGGCTGATCGACGTTTTCGAGTTCGAGCGCTTTGTCGAGAAAGCGTATTTGGGCCAGAAGATCTTCTCGATCGAGGGGCTCGACGCGATCGTGCCGATGCTCGACGAGCAGGTCACCCTAGCCGGCCGCGCCGGCGCTGAAGAGGTCGTTTTCGGCATGGCGCACCGGGGCCGGCTCAGCGTCCTCGTCCACAACCTCGGCCGCTCGATCGAGTCAATCCTGGCCGAGTTCGAGGGGGCGAAACAGATCGAGCAGGTGAAGGCAGTCGCCGCCATACCCCACGGTGGCACCGGCGACGTCAAGTACCACTACGGCCACCAGGGGATCTACGAAACCAGCGAGGGCGAGAAGATCGCCGTGCGCCTCTACCCCAACCCCAGCCACCTCGAGTTCGTCGACCCGGTGGTCGAGGGTGGGACCCGCTTCCTCCAGGCCGTGATCGACGGCCCCACGCTCGAGCACAAGCCGAAATGCGCCGTGCCGGTCCTGCTGCACGGCGACGCTGCCTTCCCCGGCCAGGGGGTCGTCGCCGAGACGCTCAACCTGCAGGCCCTGCGCGGCTACACCACCGGCGGCACGATCCACATCATCCAGGACAACCAGGTGGGCTTCACCACCGACCCTGAGGACGCCCGCTCGACCCCCTATGCGGCCGACATGGCGAAGGGTTTCAACATCCCGATCGTCCACGTCAACGCCGACGACGTCGAGGCCTGCTCCGCGGCTATTCGCCTGGCGATGGCATTCCGCGAGCGTTGGGGCCGCGACATCGTCATCGACGTGATCGGCTACCGCCGCTACGGCCACAACGAGACCGACGAGCCGGCCTACACCCAGCCGGCGATCGCGGCCAAGATCAAGGCCCATCCACCGGTCTCCGAGATCTACGCCGAGAAGTTGATCGAGGAGGGGACGATCGCCCGCGAGGAGGTCGAGGAGGCGCGCAAAGCCCGCCACGACGAGATGTCGGCTGCGCTCAAGGATCTGCGCAAGAAGATGGAGTTAGGCGAGTACGAAGACCCGACCGTGACCACCTCGAGCACCGGCGAACTCGACCGCAGCGCCAGCCCGCCGGTCGATACGGCCGTCCCGGAGCAAAAGCTGGCCGAGCTGAACGAGGAGCTGCAGAGAGTGCCGGAGAGCTTCACGATCCACCGCAAGCTGCGCAAACCGCTCGGCAATCGCGGCGAGGCGCTGGAGAGCGGCGGGATCGAGTTCGGCCACGCCGAGGCGCTCGCCTTCGCCTCGCTGCTGACCGAGGGCGTCCACATCCGCCTCACCGGGCAGGACACCGAGCGCGGCACCTTCTCCCACCGCCACCTCGTCCTGCACGACGAGAAGACCGGCCTGCCCTACTGCCCAATGCAGAACCTCGCCGACTCGACCGCCCCGTTCGAGCTCTACAACAGCCCGCTTTCGGAGATCGCCTGCCTCGGCTTCGAGTACGGCTACTCGGCGGCGACGCCGAACGCGCTGATCCTCTGGGAGGCGCAGTTCGGCGACTTCGCCAACGCCGGCCAGGTCATCATCGACAGCTTCATCGTCTCCGGCGAGGCCAAGTGGGGACAGACCAGCCGGCTGACGCTGCTGCTGCCGCACGGTTACGAGGGCTCGGGGCCAGAGCATTCCAGCGCCCGCATCGAGCGCTTCCTGGCGCTGGCGGCTGAGGGCAACATCCGCATCGCCTACCCCAGCACCGCGGCGCAGTACTTCCACCTGCTGCGGCGCCAGGCGCTGATTCGCAAGCCGCGGCCGTTGATCGTGTTCACGCCGAAGGGGCTTCTGCGCCTCGACCGTGCCGCAGCCACCGCCGAGGAACTCACCAAGGGCCATTTCCACTTCATCCTCGACGACCCGGCGGCGGTGGAGCGTCGCGAGAAGGTCGAGCGACTTGTCCTCTGCACCGGCAAGATCTTCTGGGACATCGACGCCAACGAGCGGCGCAAGGCGGCGGCGGACGTCGCGATCGCGCGGGTCGAGCTGCTCTACCCGTTCGCCAAGGAACAGCTGAGCGGGCTGATCGCCTCCTACCCCAACTTGAAGGAGATCGTCTGGACGCAGGAGGAGCCGCGCAACATGGGCGCCTGGAAGGTGATGTCGCGCCGCCTCCCCGACCTGATGCCCGAGGGCGTCGAGCTCGGTTACGTCGGCCGCCCAACCCGGGCCAGCCCGGGCGAGGGCTACTCGGTCGCCCACGCGCGCGAGCAGGAGCGAATCGTGCTCACTGCGCTTACTCCGGGGGCATAGAGGAGGATGGGGGTGTCCGGCCGTTGCTGGGTTTTTCGCCTGGGAGGAGGACCGGCCGTCCGAGATTGTGGGTGGGGCGAAAAAGAGGACGCCGCTGCCGGCCGGACACCCCCATCCTCCTCTTTCCTTCCATGAGAAAGCCTGTGCCGGGGGAGCTGTTCAAGTGGGTCAAGCGGGTTTCTTGGGCTGAGCTTGTGATTTTTGCTGGACTCCTCTTCTTCTGGCTCATGCCCGGCCTAGACACGGAGACGATGGTGTTTGGATGGGCGCATGGACTGGGCTTCATCGCTCTCTGCATTTTGATCTGGGTTGCGTGCATCAGGCGCGAGGCGCCTTACACGCTGCTGGCGGCAACGCTCACGCCGGTCGGCCCAGTTGGAAGTGTGATCGGGATCGAACTGATCGAGCGGCGGGGATGGGGCATCGGGGATTCCCCGCAAAAAGTCGTGGAATCCCCATAAATTCGCTCAAAAAGCCTTGACCCCAGGCCTTACAGGCGCTATAGCTAGACAGTGACTGTTCGTTTCGAGCAGTCCCGTTTGAGACGAACAGGCGCGTCGGCATCCCTCCCTGGCTACCGACGCATAGGTGCAGTGAGGGTCGCGCGGACCCCCTGCCTCCCGCGGCCCTCCTGCGCCGCTTGTCTGAAACTCAGACAGTGTCTTACCCCCGCAGACTCCTCAGCACGGTCTGCAGGATCCCGCCGTTCTTGTAGTACACAACCTCGTTCGGAGTGTCGAGCCGCACGGTTGCCTCGAGAACCGTCTCGCCGGCGGTAACAATGACGGTCTTCGCCTCGCCGCCTTTGAGGTCGCCAACGTCGAAGACCTCTTCTCCCGTGAGGCCGAGCGATTCGACCGACTCCCCCTGCGGGAACTGGAGCGGCAGCACGCCCATTCCGATCAGGTTGGAGCGGTGGATGCGCTCGAAGGACTCGGCGATCACGGCGCGGACGCCGAGCAGCTTCGTGCCCTTTGCCGCCCAGTCGCGCGAGGAGCCCGAGCCGTACTCCTTGCCGGCGAGGACGACCAGCGGCACGCCTTCGTCCGCGTAGGCCATCGCCGCCTCGAAGATCGTCGTCTCTTCGCCATCCGGGAAGCGCCGCGTGAAGCCGCCTGCGCGCTCGACCAGGAGGTTGCGGAGGCGAATGTTGGCGAAGGTGCCGCGAATCATCACCTCGTGGTTGCCGCGCCGCGAGCCGTAGGAGTTGAAGTCGCGCGGCTCCACCCCCTGTTCGATCAGCCATTCGCCCGCGGGGCTGGCCTTCTTGATCGCGCCGGCCGGCGAGATGTGGTCGGTGGTGATCGAGTCGCCGAGCAGTGCCAACACGCGGGCGCCGGCGATCGGCTCGACCGGGGGCGGCTCAGGCGGCATCCCCTCGAAGAAGGAGGGCTTGCGGACGTAGGTGGAGTCTGGCCAGGTGTAGCGGTCGCCCTCGGGGACCTCGACCGCCTTCCAGGTCTCGTCACCCTCGAGCACGCCGCCGTAGTTGCGGGTGAACATCTCGGAGGCGATCGAGCGACCGATCAACTCCTTCACCTCGGCTGGGTCGGGCCAGATATCGCGCAGGTAGACTGGCTCGCCGTCTGAGCCCTCGCCGAGCGGCTCTCCGATCAGGTCCAGATCCATGCGGCCGGCGAGCGCGTAGGCGACGACCAGCGGCGGGCTGGCCAAGTAATTCGCCTTCACGTCCTGGTTTATGCGCCCCTCGAAGTTGCGGTTGCCCGAGAGCACCGAGCAGACAGCAAGATCGTGGGTCTCGACCGCAGCGGAAATCTCCGGCGGCAGTGGCCCGGAGTTGCCGATGCAGGTGGTGCAGCCGTAGCCGACCAGGTTGAACTGGAGCGCGTCGAGGTACTCGGTCAGCCCGGCCTTCTCGAGGTACTCGGTGACAACGGTCGAACCGGGCGCGAGCGAGGTCTTCACCCAGGGTTTGCGTGCGAGGCCACGCTGCACGGCGTTGCGGGCGAGCAGGCCGGCGCCGATCATCACCGAGGGGTTGGAGGTGTTGGTGCAACTGGTGATCGCCGCGATCACGACCCGACCGTGGTCGAGCTCGACCGTGGTGCCGTCCTCCAGCGTCACCTCGATCTCGTCGCCGCTGGCCCGCTCCAGGATCGCCACCGGAGCGCCGCTCACGGCGGGCCGTGGCTTGCCCCGCTCGTCGTCGTGGTCCTCGGCCGGCGGATCGGAGGCCGGGAACGACTCTTCGCTCGCCTCGTCGACGCCGTTGCCCATCCGCTCGGCCGCCTCGGGGTCGAACTCGTGCATCGCCCCGAGGAAAGCCTCTTTCGCCTGCGCCAGCGGCACCCGGTCCTGGGGGCGTTTGGGACCGGCGATGCTCGGCTCGACGTCGCCCAGGTCCAGCTCCAGGGTCGCCGAGAAGACGGGGTCCGGAGTTGACTCGTCGTGGAACATCCCCTGCTCGCGGGCGTAGGCGTCGACCAGCTCGAGCGTCGCGGTCGGCCTTCCGGTCAACTCCAGGTAGCGCAGCGTCTCGGCGTCGATCGGGAAGATCGCGCAGGTCGAGCCGAACTCCGGCGACATGTTGCCGATCGTCGCCCGGTCGGCCAAGCCCAGCGTCGCCAGGCCCGGCCCGAAGAACTCGACGAACTTGGAGACGACGCCGTGCGCGCGCAGCATCTCGGTCACGGTCAGGACCAGGTCGGTCGCGGTCGCCCCCTGGGGCAGCTCGCCGTCGAGCCTGAAGCCGACCACCTGGGGCAAGAGCATCGAGACCGGTTGACCCAGCATCGCCGCCTCGGCCTCGATCCCGCCGACGCCCCAGCCGAGCACGCCGAGGCCGTTGACCATCGTCGTGTGCGAGTCGGTGCCGACCAGCGTGTCGGGGTATGCCTGGAGGGTTCCACCGCGCTCGGAGCTGTAGACGACCTGGGAGATGTGCTCGAGGTTGACCTGGTGGCAGATCCCGGTCGCCGGCGGCACGACGCTGAAGTTGTCGAAGGCCTCGCGGCCCCACTTGAGGAAGGAGTAGCGCTCGCGGTTGCGTTCGAACTCGCGCTCGGCGTTGACGGCGAAGGCGCGCTCGTTGCCGAAGGCGTCGACCTGTACCGAGTGGTCGATGACCAGGTCGACGTCGACCAGCGGGTTGATCTTCTCCGGGTCGCCGCCGATCTCGGCCATCGCGTCACGCATCGCCGCCAGGTCGACCACCGCGGGCACGCCGGTGAAATCCTGCATCAGAACCCGCGCCGGCTGGTAGGGAATCTCGGCGCTGGGCTCCGCCGCAGCGTCCCAGCTGGCAATCGCCTCGACATCGGCCGCGCTCGCGGACACCCCGTCCTCCAGCCGCAGCACGTTCTCCAACAAGACCTTGATCGAGTACGGCAGCCGGCTTACGTCAAACCGCTCCTGTAGGGCGTCGAGCCGGAAAACCTCGTAGGAGCAGTCGCCGACCTCAAGCGTGGAACGGGCGCCGAAGGAGTCGAGGGAGGGCACTCGTTCATCCTAGGCAACGGCGGGGGCGCGGGTGGGGGGTGTCCGGCCGTTGCTGGGTTTTTCGCCTGGGAGGAAAACCAGCCGTCCGAGATTGTGGGTGGGGCGAAAAAGAGGACGCCGCTGCCGGCCGGACACCCCCCACCCGCGCCTCGTCAGCGCTTGGGACTCGCCTCGCTAGCGCTTGTCGGCGAGCTTAGCTAGCGCTTGTCTGATTGGCCGTCAGCGACTGCTGCGGCGGCCTTTTGACCTGCGTCGCCGCTGGCGATCTTGACTGATAGCCCTGGGGTGGCGAGAGCGAAGTGGGCGAGCATGCGCTGCTGAATGGGAGCGACCGTTACCTCGACCTTGTTGTGCTCGATTGCCTTGACTACCGCGTTGGCTACCTGAGCTGGGGTTCCCGTGCCGAGGCCGGGGATTGGCGGGGCGCCGGAGTCTGAGTACATGCCCGCTTCGCGGATCGTTCCGGGCGAGACGAGGGAGACGCCGACTCCTTGTGGATCGAGGTCGGCGCGTAGGCCTAGGGCGAAGCCGCGCAGGCCGAACTTGGTTGCGTTGTAGATCGAAGAGAGCGGCGTCGCTGACTTCCCCGAGAGAGACGAAATGAAGACCATGTGGCCGGAGCCCTTCTCCAGCATCGCCGGCTCGAGCGCCCGGGCGAGCAGGATCGGCGCCTCCAGGTTCACGCGCAGGGTCCCCGTCAGCTGCTCGCTGCTGTAGTCGGGCAGCCGTCCGGTCCCCGGCAGCCCGGCATTGGCGACGAGGATGTCGACGGCACCGACTTCCGCGGCGAGCTTCTCCGCGGCGCCGGGTTCGGCCAGGTCGCTGGGAACCGCGCTGTGTCCCTCGCCTGGAAGCTCGCTGGCCAGTGCTTCCAGCGCCTCAGCCTTGCGGCCGCTGAGGGTCAGCTTCGCCCCCCGCTCAGCCAAGGCGGCGGCGATCGCGCGCCCCAAGCCACCCGTGGCACCGGTAAGCAGGGCTTTGTGGCCGGCAAGTTCCATCCCAGCCCGCAAGCTACCACCCGCTCTGCCGACAGGAATTCGGGATGAAAGTGCGAAAGGCCACAAAATGTTGGTTTTTAATGAGCATCCGCCCGGGGAATCGTCTACACTGCCCGCCGTTCCGAACAACCGAAACGCCGAGTCCCGCTAGCCAATGGCGACGCGGGAGCGGGGGAACCACGTTTTCGGGGCTAACTCGCCCATATAGGGCGGGGGCGCAGGCTCCTTTCAGCGCCAGCCCGACAGCTAACCCCGTAGGCCGACGAAGGAGATCGGTTTGCTGAAGAGCTACTCAAAGTCCAAGGCGGGGTTAGTCGTAGTCGCGGCGCTGGCCGTCCTTGCCTTCTTTGCACCATCAGCCAGTGCCGGCTGCGCAGGCGGCGGCCTCACCCCAGCCGAAGTGGATATGTGCACCCCGACGCCGAAAGCGCGGCTGCTCGCCAACGGGATGCTGATCCCGCCCAAGTCCGCTCCGGCACGGGTCAAGCGCGTGATCGCTTTCGCCAACCGCATCCGCAACAAGCCCTACATCTACGGCGGTGGACATCGCCGCTGGGAGGACGCCGGCTATGACTGCTCGGGCTCGGTTAGCTACGCGCTGCGGGGGGGCAACTTCCTCAGCAGCCCGATGCCCTCGGGGCCGCTGGCCAGCTGGGGCATGAGCGGCGAGGGCCGCTGGATCACGGTTTACGCCAACTCCGGCCACACCTATGCGGTGATCGCGGGTTACCGCTGGGACACCTCCGGTAACACCGACGGCAAAACCGGCCCGAGCTGGCACGAAGACGTGCGCGATGGCGCCGGCTTCGTCGCCCGGCACCCGGTCGGCTACTAGAGAGAACTTCGGGGCAGGGGTCCCGTAGGCCACCCCGGCCAACTGGCCGGGGTGGTTTTGTCCTTGCTTTCCTGAACTGCTCGGATAACTTCTTTATGTAGCTGCTCCACCCGACATCCGCTTGGTCAACCTCGCCAAGCACTACGGCGAGGTGCGGGCGGTTGCGGGCATCGACCTCGAGATCGAGGCGGGCGAGTTCTTCACCTTGCTCGGCCCGTCGGGCTCGGGCAAGACGACGACGCTGCGGATGATCGCCGGCTTCGAGGACCCCAGCGAAGGCACGATCGAGTTGGCCGGCCGGGACATGGCAGGGGTCCCTCCGTATGACCGAGCGGTCAACACCGTCTTCCAGGACTACGCCCTGTTTCCCCACATGACCGTGGGCGAGAACGTCGCCTACGGCCTGCGCGTCGCCGGAGTCGACAAGGCAGAACGGGCGCGCCGCCGCGACGAGGCACTGGAGATGGTCCGCCTGCCCGGCTACGGCGAGCGCAAGCCCGGCGAGCTGTCCGGCGGGCAGCGCCAGCGTGTCGCCCTGGCGCGGGCGATCGTCAACCGGCCGCAGGTGCTGCTGCTCGACGAGCCGCTCGGCGCGCTCGACCTAAAGCTGCGCGAGCAGATGCAGAGCGAGCTGAAAACGATCCAGGGCGAGGTCGGGATCACCTTCGTCTACGTCACCCACGACCAGGACGAGGCGCTGACCATGAGCGACCGGATTGCCGTCTTCAACCAGGGCCAGATCGAGCAGGTAAGTCCCCCGGTGGAGCTCTACGAGCGACCGACAACGGAGTTCGTCGCCGGCTTCGTCGGCGTCTCCAACCTGCTCGAGCGCGACGGCAAACGCTTCACGATCCGGCCGGAGAAGATCCAGCTGCTCGACCCTTCCGCCAGACCGAACGGGTTGCGGACCGAGCGCGGACAGGTCGCCGAGATCGCCTACGCGGGGATGGTCACCCGCTACACCGTCGCCCTCGAGGACGGTGGACAGCTTCAACTCGTACAACAGAACGTAGAGGGTGCGTCGACTGGCGCTCCATCTGAGCAGGGCAGGGAGGTGCTGGTGGGCTGGCGTCCGGAGCACACGGTCGCGGTCCGTGGACAACGAAAAGAGGAGGAATCACCGTGAGGACTCAGGACGCACACCCGGGGCGAACGGCGTGGCTCGTGATCGCTGGCCTGCTCGCATTCATGCTTCTGCTCGCTGGCTGCGGTGGGGGTGACGACGACACGACGAGCGGCGAGGAACTGACCAAAGTCGGCCAAGGAGAGGGGCAAGTCAACCTGATCTCCTGGGCCGGCTACGTCGAACCCGAATGGAGTAAACCGTTCGAACAGAAGACCGGCTGCAAGGTCAACAACAAGGTCGCCGGCACCTCTGACGAAATGGTGCAGCTGATGCGCAGCGGCCAGTACGACGGGGTCTCCGCCTCGGGCAACGCATCGGCGCGGCTGGTCGACGGCGGAGACGTCGACCCGGTCAACGTCGAGCTCGTCCCCAACTACGAGACGATCTTCGATGACCTCAAGGACCAGCCCTACAACACCTTCGACGGCACCCACTACGGCATCCCCCACGGCCGCGGCGCCAACCTGCTGATGTGGAACACCGACGACGTCAAACCCGCGCCGACCTCTTGGGACGTCATCCTCGATCCCAAAAAAGCGGCTAAATACAAGGGCAAAATCAGCGCCTACGACGACCCGATCTACATCGCCGATGCGGCCGTTTACCTGAAGACGCACGAACCCGACCTGGAAATCGACAGCCCCTACGAGCTGAACGACGAGCAGTTCGACGCAGCGGTGAACCTACTCGAAGAACAACGCCCCAACGTCGGCGAATACTGGTCTGAAGCCGCCAAGCAGATCCAGGCCTTCGCTGCCGGAGACAGCCAGGTCGGCACCACCTGGCAGTACCAGTACTTCGAACTCCAGGGAGAAGGCAAACCGGTGGCGGCGAGCCCGGCTAGCCAGGGATTCCTGCCCGAAGAGGGTGCAACCGGCTGGTCGGATACCTGGATGCTCAGCTCGGAAGCCAAAAACCCCAACTGCATGTACAAGTGGATGGACTGGATCGTCTCGCCGAAAGTGAACGCCGAAGTAGCCGAATACTTCGGCGAGGCGCCGGCGCAAAGCCTGGCGTGCGAAGAGACGGCAGAGAAAGGGTTCTGCGAGAAATACCATGCGGAAGACCCCGGCTTCTGGAAACGCGTCTACTACTGGGAAACGCCGCTCGCCGACTGCGGCGACGGGTCTGAAGATTGCAAGGACTACAACGAGTGGGTCCAGGCCTGGACCACGATCAAGGGCTGAGCGCCAGGCCCTGAGCTAAATGGCGACTGAGGCGGTCGTGGAGAGGCGTTCGGTGGGCCACCGGCTCGCCGGCCTCTTCCACGGCCGCCGGCGCCTCCAGGTTGGAGCGCTGCTGGCCGGACCCGTCGGCTGGCTGGTGATCGGCTATCTCGGCTCGCTCGCCGTGCTGCTGATCGCCGGGTTCTGGTCGGTCGACCCGCTCAGCGGCGAAGTCGTCCGCGGCTTCGGCCTCGAGAACTTCGAAACGCTGATCGAGGAACCGGTCTACCGGGACATCGTCGGGCGGACCGTGCTGATCGCGGCGCTCGTCACCATCACCGACGCCTTGCTCGCCTTTCCGATCGCCTTTTACATGGCCAAGGTCGCGAGCCGCCGCGGCAAAGCGCTCCTCGTGGTCCTGGTGCTGATGCCGCTCTGGTCGAGCTATCTGGTCAAGGTTCTCTCCTGGCGGACGATGCTCTCCAACGACGGCGTCATCGACTGGGCCCTGGCGCCGCTCGGGCTGAGCGGGCCGGGCTACGGCAACACGGCCGTCTGGCTGGTGATGAGCTACCTCTGGCTGCCCTACATGGTCCTGCCGATCTACGCCGGTTTAGAGCGCATCCCCAACTCGCTGATCAGTGCCTCCGAGGACCTCGGCGCCTCTCCCTTCACCACCTTCCGGCGGGTGATCCTGCCGCTCGCCTTCCCCGCCGTGGTCGCCGGCTCGATCTTCACCTTCGCCCTCACCCTGGGCGACTACATCACGCCAAAACTGGTCTCCAACAACCAGTTCATCGGCAACGTGATCTTCAACAACATCTCCAACAACCTGCCGCTTGCCTCCGCCCTCGCGCTCGTCCCGATCGTCGTGATGATCGCCTACCTGATGGTCGCCCGGAAACTGGGCGCCTTCGAGCACATCTAGGGGACGGGATGAGGCTCTCGAAGCGATCGACGCTCCTCCTCCGCCTCGGAGTCGGGCTCGGGATGGCCTTCATCTACGTGCCGTTGATCGTGCTCGCGATCTACGCCTTCAACTCGAGCAACATCCTCGAGTGGCCGCCGCCCGGCCTGACCCTTGACTGGTTCCCGAAGGCGGTCGAGAACGAGTTTGCCCGCGAAGCATTCGTCACCTCGCTCAAAGCCGCTGCCGCGGCTACCGCGATCGCGATCGTCCTCGGCACGCTCGCCTCGCTGGCGGTCTCGCGGCACCGCTTCTTCGGCCGCGAGACGATCTCCTTCCTCGTCGTCCTGCCGATCGCCCTGCCGGGAATCGTCACCGGCGTCGCATTGAGCAACACCTTCACCCAGGTGCTGGGAATCGACCTCAGCCTGTTCACCGTGGTCGTCGGCCACGCCACCTTCTGCATCGTCGTCGTCTACAACAACGTCGTCGCCCGCCTGCGCCGCGTCTCGGCCTCCTTCGAGGAGGCCTCTGCCGACCTCGGCGCGCACACCTGGCAGACCTTCAGGCTCGTGACGATTCCCAACTTGAGGAGCGCGCTCGGAGCCGGCGCGCTGCTTGCCTTCGGCCTCTCCTTCGACGAGATCATCGTCACCACGTTCACGATCGGCGCCGGCGAAGAAACGCTGCCGATCTGGATCTTCCGCAACCTCTTCCGCCCCAACCAGCTGCCGATCGTCAACGCGGTCGCGGTGATCGTCGTCTTGCTCTCGATCGTCCCCGTCTACCTCGCCCACCGCCTCACCCGCGAGGAGGGAGCCGCGGCTCCGGGTCGCGGTCGAGCGGCGGAGGCTGAGGCGACCGCGGTGCCTTAGCCCTATTGGCGGGCGAGGCGCTCGGCCTCTTCGGCCCCCACGTAGGGTGCCAGCGTAAGCTCGACCAGGTCGGGCAGCAGCTCCTCCAGCTGTTCAGTGCGGCCGGCGCTGATCTCGCGCACGACCAGGGAGACGATGCCGCCGACCAGGGTCTCCTCGGTCGCCTCGGGGAGGGGATGCTCGCCGCCGTGCTCGGGGCGGCCGGCCTTGAGGATCTCGACCAAGCCCTGCATCGAGGCGCGGTGACGGGCGGCGATCTCACCGCCGGCAGCAACCGGCTCGATCATGCAGATGCGCGCCAGCTCGGGCTCGCCGGCGAGAAATCGCAGCATCGTCGCCAGCGCCGCGCGGACCTTCTGCGGCCACTCCTCGAAGGACTCGGCCGCGGTGCGCATCGAAGCAGCGATGTGGTCGGCGACCATCTCGTAGGCGGCAAGGAAGCAGGCTTCCTTGTCGGCGAAGTGCTCGTAGAAGGTGCGGCGGGAGACCGAGGCCGCCTTGGTGATGTTGGCGACCGTGGTCGCGTTGTAGCCGCGCTCGGCGACCGTGTCGACGAGGGCGGTGACGATCCGCTCGCGCTGGTTCTGGACGATGAACTCCCGTGGCAGGCCATGGCGCCCGGCGGGCAGCCGCGGCGAGGTGGCAGCGGTGGCCGCCGACTCCTCGCCTTTCTTCGCCTTCCCCTTGGCCATCACAAAGTTTCGCGCTTCACTCCCGGCGCGACGAACCAGATATGCACGCTTGGTCGTTCCGCGCTCACGGGGCGACGATACCCCAGAGCAGGGCGGTCACGGCACTTGCGGGTCCCCCTAGCGCAGGGGTTGGACCAGCAGCTCGTCCTCGGCGGCGCGGGCGCCAAGGTAGGGCATGGTCGCCAGGTAGATCAGCTCCGGCAGGAACTCCTCGCCGCGTTCGATCGAGCCGCTCTCAACTTTGGTCAGCATCGTCCCGTAGACGGCGCCAGCCGCGATTTCGGCGGTGCAGCGGGACATCCGCCGCTCTCCTTCGACCTCGCCCCGGCCACCGTCGAGGAAATCGGCGATCCGCTGCACGATCCGGTCGCGGCGCGACTGGGCCGCACTACCGGCGCCGTTGACCGAGACGACGAGGAAGCGCGCCCGCGCGGAGTCCTCCTGCAGGTAGCGCGTCGCCGCTACCCCCGCCGCCCAGATCCTGTCGTGCCAGGCCTCGCGACCGTTGCAGGCGACGTCAACCCGCGTGCAGAGCTCCTCCATCACCTCGTCGTGAAGTGTCAGGAAGCAGTCTTCGAGGTCGGCAAAGCAGCGATCGAAGTGGGCGCGGCCGACGTCGGCCCGCACGCAGACCGTCTCTACATCGACCGCGGCGAAGCCGTGATCGGCGACCAGGTCGACTATCGCGACGGCGATCCTCTCCCGGACCGGATCAGGTCCTCTGCGCGTACCGCTCACATCGTCCTGGCCCAACTCCCCGCGCTTAGCTCCCCGTGGCGGCCGCCCACTAAGCCGCCACCCGGGCCTGGGCCGCCTCCGCGGCGCGCGCCGCCTCGACCTCCCCGACGTAGGGCGTCAACGTCACCTGCAGCATCTCCGGCAGCAGGGCCTTGAGATCGTCGACCCGGCCGGAAAGCAGCCGCTGATGGACCAGCCACATCAGGCCACCCGTGATCGCCACCTCGAGCCCGTCCGGCAAACGGCTTGCCCGTGGGTTGAGCTCGCGGCCCTCGCGCAGCTTCGGTGCGACGCGCTCCAGCATCGACTGGTAGCGGGCCAGGGCGGCACCGCCGGCCGCCTGGCTCTCGACGATGCAGAGCTTGGCCCGCGCCTGCTCGGCGACGACCATCTCGAGGAAGACCTCGAGGCCGGTGGAGATCTGCTCGGGCCAGGGCTGCTCGAGATCGACCAGCTCGGCGAAGACCTCGCCGGCGGCGGCGACGCTCTCGTCGAAGGCGGCGAGGAAGCACTCTTCCTTGTTGGCGAAGTGCTCGTAGAAGGTCACCAGCGCGACCCGCGCTGTCTTCGCGATCAGCTCGATCGTCGTCTTCTGGTAGCCCCGCTCGGCGACCAGCTCGGCGGTCGCCAGCAGCATCCGCTCGCGCTGGTTCTGGGAGACGAAGTCGCGTGGGATCAGGTGTCGCCCGGGCGGCAGTTTCGAAAGGCGTTCCGAGAGCGAACGCGAGTCGGCCATTCCAAGACGGTACCAAAACATATATCTGATGTCTACTTCCCTTTTCTACAGAAAACATGGCGTTCTAGGCATCTCCGTTTCTAAAAGCTGCTATACCTAGACAAAAGGAGTATGTTTTCGAATAGCGACAGCGGCACGGTCCTCACCTTCCCAGGCTCCCGCGGCCGCCGTCCCCCTCGGGAGCGGGTGCTGCAGGCGATGCTCCTCGCCAGCGGCGAGCTCGGCTACGAGCAGGTGGCGGTCAGGCACGTGATCGAGCGGGCGCAGACGAGCCGCGCGACCTTCTACAAGCACTTCGAAGATCGCGAGGATTGCTTCGCGCAGGCCTACGGCGACACCGGCGAGTGGCTCTACCGACGCCTGATCGGCGCCGCCAAGCGGCAGCCTTCCTGGCGCGAGGGCCTGCGCGCGGCCCTGGCCGAGTTGCTCGAGTTCTGCGCCAACCAGCCGGCGACCGCCAAGGCGCTGCTGGTCGAGGTGCATGCGGCAGGCGAGCGGTCGCTCGCCCAGCGGCGCGATCTGATGGAGCGCCTCTCCCGCGCACTGGACAGTGCGCGCCGCGAGATCCCCTCTCGCCAAGCTCCACCTCCTATTACGTCGGACTTCATTGTAGGGGCGATCGACACGCTTTTGGCGGCGAAATTGATGGACGGCGACGCCGAGCGGGCACCCGAGATGCTCCCCGGCCTGCTCCACTTCGTCGCCATGCAGTACTTCGGCGAGGACGCCGCCTGGGAGGAGATGGCCGCCGCGCCGCTGGCTACCTGGCAGGCGCGCCGCGCCGCGGCAGCTCAGGGCCCACCGGACCGCTAGGGCTCAGAGCGGGATGTTGCCGTGCTTGCGCTTCGGCTGCTCGACCCGCTTGGACTGCAGCATGCGCAGGGCCTTGACCAGCTTCGGGCGGGTCTCGCGCGGCTCGATCACGTCGTCTATATAGCCGCGCTCGGCCGCGGAATAGGGGTTGGCGAAGTGAGCTTTGTAGTCGTCGATCAGCTTCTGGCGGCGCTCGTCAGGGGTCGGCGAGGCGGCGATGTCTTTGCGGTAGATGATGTTGACCGCGCCCTCCGGCCCCATCACCGCAACCTCCGCGGTCGGCCAGGCGACGTTGTAGTCGGCCAGCATGTGCTTCGAGTTCATCACGTCGTAGGCGCCGCCGTAGGCCTTGCGGGTGACAACCGTGAGCTTCGGCACGGTCGCCTCGGTGAAGGCGTAGAGCAGCTTGGCGCCGTGGCGGATGATGCCGTTCCACTCCTGGTCGGTGCCGGGCAGGAAACCTGGGACGTCGGTGAAGGTGAGGATCGGCACGTTGTAGGCGTCGCAGGTGCGGACGAAGCGGGCCGCCTTCTCGGAAGCCTCGATGTCGAGCACGCCGGCGAGGAAGGCTGGCTGGTTGCCGACGATGCCGATCGGGAAGCCGTCGAGGCGCGAGAAGCCGCAGACGATGTTCTTGGCGAAGTGCTCGTGGACCTCGAAGAATTCGCCGTCGTCGACGACACGGGAGATCACCTCGCGCATGTCGTAGGGCTTGGAGGGATCGTCGGGCACGACCGTTTCGAGCTCCTCGTCTTCGCGCTCGGGGTCATCCTCGGGGGCGAAGCGGGGCGGCGCCTCGAGGTTGTTGGAGGGCAGGAAGCCGAGCAGGTAGCGCACGTCCTCGAGGCAGCTCTCCTCGTCCTCGGCGGCGAAGTGGGCGACGCCCGACTTGCTGTTGTGGCTCATCGCCCCACCCAACTCCTCGAACTCGACCTCCTCGCCGGTCACCGTCTTAATCACTTCCGGGCCGGTGATGAACATGTGCGAGGTCTCTTTGACCATGAAGATGAAGTCGGTCATCGCCGGCGAGTAGACGGCGCCACCGGCGCAGGGGCCCATGATCACGCTGATCTGCGGGATCACGCCGGAGCACTGCACGTTGCGGACGAAGACGTCACCGTAGGCGCCGAGCGAGACGACGCCCTCCTGGATGCGGGCGCCGCCGGAGTCGTTGATGCCGACCACCGGCGCCCCGACCTGGGCGGCAAGGTCCATCACCTTGCACATCTTCTCCGCCATCACCTCGCCGAGACTGCCCCCGAACACCGTGAAGTCTTGAGAGAAGACAAAGACAGTTCTTCCTTCTATGGTGCCGTGGCCGGTGACGACGGCGTCCCCCCAGGGGCGCCGTTTCTGCATTTCGAAGTCGTAGGTCCGGTGCCGCACGAAGGTGTCGAGCTCCTCGAAGGAGCCGGGATCGAGCAGCTTCTCGATCCGCTCGCGGGCGGTCATCTTGCCCTTCGCGTGCTGCTTCTCCACCGCCTCCTCGGAGGCGGAGTGAACCGCCGCCTCACGTAGCTCGCGCAGGTAGGCGAGCTTCTCCTCGTGGGTGATCGGGTTCTTCTCGCGCATCGCGGCGCGGGAGTCTATTTAAGAGCCGCCGAAGGGCCTATCCCGGATAGACCCCTCGGCGTATGGGCTCAGAATTCGGCGCAGATCGCGTGGGCTTCGACCGCGAACGTTTTCCCGACTTCGGTCGTCTTCGCCACCGCGGTCCAGCCGGTCCGTTTGCCGTCGCCCGCGACGAACGGCGCCGACTCCGCTATCTCCCACAAGACCGCATCACCGGGCACAACCCTCACTCCGCCGCCGATTACCTGCTTACCGGACGGGCATTCGGCCGTAGCCGACTGGGGACTGGTCGCGCTGGGAGCGCCACTCGATTTGTTGACGTAGGAGACGTTCCTGACCAGCTGCGCGAGAAAGCTTGACGCCAGTTTCGCGCTGGTCACGGCACCATCGGCGATCTTGCCGGTCGCCACCGCGTTGGGGCCGAGCTTGGAGTTGGTGACGGCGCTGTTGAAGAGCTTCGCCTCGGTCACCGCGCCGTTTTTCAGCTTGCCCTCGGTGACGACACCGCCGCCGAGCGCTGCCGAGCGGACCGCGCCGTTGGCGATCTGGGTCGAGCCGACCGCGCCAGGGGCGATCTTCGGCCCGGTCACGGCGCCGTTGCGCAGCTTCAGCGCGGTCACGGCGCCGTTGCGGAGTTTGAGCGTGTTGACCGAGCCGTTGGCGAGGTTCCGGGTTTTCACGGCTTTGTTGCCGAGCGTCGTTTTCGCCGCATAGGCCGCGCCGCTCAGGGCGACGAAGAGAGCGACGCAGGAAATCGCGTTGGCGAAGGTCAGGTGCTTGCTCAGCTGCTTCAACTCGGGTTCCTCCCTGGTTAGGCGAACGGCTTCTTCTGCGGCTCGGCGAGGTCGTCCAGGATGCGCTCCAAGTCGGCCTCGACGAGACCGTTACCCGGAGTGGCCCGGATCTCAACCCGCGTTCCGAAGCCCTTCTCGGTCATCGTCACCTCGACGTCCTCGACCTCGGCCAACAGCTCGGCCAGCTCCGGCTCGGACTTCATCAGCGTCCTCGATGCCTCGATCATTGGCGCCCGCTTCAACCCCCGCGGCAACGTTCCTCCCCCTGGGCGGGACGTGCCGGTGGAACGGTGCCCATATGGACACTCCAGCACCGGCACGTCGGGCGGCTAGAAGAAAGCGCCGCCCTTGTATTCGCCGAAGACGTCGCGCATTGCGCCGCAGACCTCGCCGATCGAGGCGTCGGCGGCCAGCGCGGCGCGGATCGGGTGCAGCAGGTTGCCTTCGCCGCGAGCGACGGCGCGGAGCTCGTCCAGCTTCTGCTCGACGTCGGCCTGATCGCGGTTCTGCTTGAAGGTCGCCAACCGCGCCAGCTGCCGCTGCTCGGACTCGGGGTCGACGCGGAGGATGTCGACGTCGTCGACCTGGTCGGTGACGTATTTGTTGACCCCGACGATGATGTCCTGGCCCGACTTGTAGCGCTCGTGGTAGGAGTGCGCCGACTCCTCGATCTCCTTCTGCATGAAGTCGAGCGCCTCGACCGAGCCGCCCATCTCCTCGACCTTGCCGATCAGCTCCCAGGCGCGCTCCTCGATCTCGTCGGTCAGCGACTCAACGAAGTAGGAGCCGGCAAAGGGATCGACCGTGTCGGCGACGCCGGACTCGTGGGCGAGCACCTGCTGGGTACGCAGCGCGATCCGGGCCGAGCGCTCGGTCGGCAGCGCCAGCGCCTCATCGAAGCCGTTGGTGTGCAGCGACTGGGTGCCACCGCTGACCGCGGCGAAGCCCTGCAGGGCGACGCGAATGATGTTGACCTCGGGCTGCTGCGCCTGCAACGTGACGCCGCCGGTCTGCGTGTGAAAGCGGATCTTCATCGAGTTCGGGTCCTTCGCCCCGAACCGCTCCTCGACGATTTTCGCCCACATCCGCCGCGCGGCGCGGAACTTGGCGACCTCCTGGAAGACGTTGTTGTGGCAGTTGAAGAAGAACGCGAGCCGGGTCGCAAACTCGTCGATCTTGAGTCTCCGCT
Source organism: uncultured Solirubrobacterales bacterium (assembly GCA_963698085.1). Lineage (GTDB taxonomy): Bacteria > Actinomycetota > Thermoleophilia > Solirubrobacterales > 70-9 > VRUE01. Next base: position 1,534,681 of record OY969122.1, on the reverse strand, counting down.
CAAGCGCCGCTTCGACGTAGGCGATCGCGTTGGAGAGGGTGAAGGCGACCTCCTGCACAGCCGAGCAGCCCTTCTCACGGATGTGGTAGCCGGAGATCGAGATCGTGTTCCATTTCGGCACGTTCTCGCGGCAGTACTCGAAGATGTCGGTGGTGAGCCGCATCGTTGGCTCGGGCGGGTAGATGTAGTTGCCGCGCGCCATGTACTCCTTCAGCACGTCGTTTTGGACCGTGCCGCGCAGCTTCTGGGAGGGGACCCCCTGCTCCTCGCCGACCAGCTCGTAGAGCAACAGCAGGATCGCCGCCGGGGCGTTGATCGTCATCGAGGTCGAGACCTGGTCGAGGGGGATCTGGTCGAAGCAGATCCGCATGTCCTCGATCGTGTCGATCGGGACGCCGGTGCGCCCGACCTCGCCGTTGCAGAGCGGGTCGTCGGAGTCGCGGCCGAGCTGGGTCGGCAGGTCGAAGGCCATCGAGAGGCCGGTCGAGCCGTGCTCGATCAGGTAGCGGTAGCGCTCGTTGGTGTCTTCGGGGGTGGCGAAGCCGGCGTACTGGCGCATCGTCCAGAGCCGGTCGCGGTACATGCCCTCGTGGATGCCGCGGGTGAAGGGAGGCTCGCCGGGCTTGCCGAGCCGCTCTTCGAGGTCGGGGGCAACGTCCTCCTCGGTGTAGAGGGAGTCGATCTCGATCCCAGAGTCGGTGAAGACGCGCTCGTCGTCGGGCCCGACCAAGGGCGCGATCGTCGACCGCTCCTCGGCAGCCGGCTTTCCGCTCTCGCTGGCCATCTCCCGGAGGATATTGGGGCGCGTCAGTCCGAGGCGCCGGCGAGGCTCTCGACGCCGGCCTGCTCGATCGTGCGCTGCAGCCCTTCGCGCAGCTCGACCTTCGGCTCCCAGCCGAGCAGGTCGCGGGCGCGGGTGATATCCGGCTGGCGCTGCTGGGGGTCGTCGACCGGCAGCGGCTCGTAGATGATCTCCGAGCGCGACTCGGTTACCTCGATCACCGTCTTCGCCAACTCCAGCAGGGTGAACTCGTTGGGGTTGCCGACGTTGACCGGCGTGTGCACGTCGGACTCGGCGAGGGCGACGATGCCACGGATCAGGTCGTCGACGTAACAGAAGCTGCGCGTCTGGCTGCCGTCGCCGAAGACGGTCAGATGCTGGTCCTTCAGCGCCTGGCGCAGGAAGGTCGGGATCGCCCGCCCGTCGTGGGCGCGCATGCGGGGGCCGTAGGTGTTGAAGATCCGCACGATCGAGGTATCGACTCCCTGCTGGCGGTGATAGGCCATCGTCAACGCCTCGGCGTAGCGCTTCGCCTCGTCGTAGACGCCGCGCGGGCCGATCGGGTTGACGTGGCCCCAGTAGTCCTCGGTCTGCGGGTGGACCTGCGGGTCGCCGTAGACCTCGCTGGTCGAGGCGATCAGGAAGCGGGCGCGCTTGAACTTGGCCAGGCCGAGCATGTGATGAGTGCCGTGCGAGCCGACCTTGAGCGTGTGCAATGGCAGCCGCAGGTAATCGATCGGGCTGGCCGGCGAGGCGAGGTGGTAGACGAAGTCGACCTGCTCGGGGATCTCGACCTTCTCGGTGATGTCGATGTTGCGGAAGTCGAAAGCGTCATCGCGGATGTGCTCGATGTTCTGCAGCGAGCCCGTCTCCAGGTTGTCGACGCAGATCACCCGGTGGCCCTTGCCGAGCAAGTGCTCGCAGAGGTGTGAGCCGAGGAAGCCGGCACCGCCGGTGATAACGCAGGTGCTCATCGCTGGCGGATGCTACAGGTGAGCCGCTTGACGTCGCCCGTAAACACCTCAGTTCGCAAATTCCGCCCTTTTCGCCCGTCCACCCGTCCAGACAGGGGGAGAACTTGGTCCCGTCCCACGCTGTACGTGGCATGTTCGGACGAGGGAGTTGAACCGGTGCAGGGAGCTACCGCAACAGCCGGGCGCAAGCGCGCCGCCGTCGAACTGATCGCTCGTGAGGACGCCGAGCTGAGGCATACCGCGCGCCGCTTCTCGCTCTGCGAGGACGACGCCGAGGACGCTTACCAGCGAGCACTGGAGATCCTCCTGGTCAAAGCGCCGAGCGAGCGCCCGCGGGAGCTGATCCGCTGGATGAAGACAGTGGTCAAGCACGAGGCGTTGGCGATCCGCCGCAACCGCGAGCGACTGCTGGGGGTCGGCGACGACGGGACGGGCGATCCGATCGCCCGCATCGTGGCCAGCGGTGCCGGGCCGGGAGAACGGTTCGAGAGCCGTGAGTGGATCGCCCGCAGCCGTGAGGCGCTGCAAGAACTGAAGCCGGCCGAGTTACGCGCGCTGACTCTGCTGGCAGCCGGCTACTCCTACGCAGAGATCGGCGAGATCACCGGCTTCAGCCAAACCAAAGTGAATCGCTGCCTGGCCGAGGGCCGCGAGCGCTTCCGCCGCCAGTTCACGCGCAGCGAGGACGGGACACGCTGCGCCGAGCTGGCGCCGCTGCTCTCGGCCTACTGCGATGGCGAGGCGAGCAAAAAGGACAAGAGGGCGATGCGGGAGCACCTGCGCGCCTGCGCCGCGTGCCGCGCGACGATGCGCGCCTACCGCGCCACCCCGGCCGCCGTCGCGGCCCTGGCTCCGGCGCTGCCGGTCTCACGCTCCCTGCTCGAGCAGGCGCAGGAGCTGCTGATCGGCCTGCACTCACGCCTCCCCGGCGCCGGCGGTGCCAGCGAAGGAGGCCTCACCCAAGTCGCCGTCGCCGGCGGTGCCCGCGGTGCAGGCGCGACGGCTCTCGCCAAGGCACTGGCGATCTGCGCCGGCACGGTCGGCGGTGCCGCCGCCTGTGTGGCGAGCGGGGTTGCTCCGGTGCCACTCGGCATCGCACCCGAGCGCCCCACTGAGGCAAAGATCGAGCGGGTCTCCGTGCAAGCGCTGGCCGAAGCGGCCCCTCCCCCAACCTATGAACCAGCTCCGCCAGCGCCCAAGGCGCCACGGGCCCCAAAGCCGCAGCCACAAGGCGAGCCGGAACCCTCCCCGGCAATACCGGTGCCCGAACAGGGCGAAGCCGGGGCGGTCGAATACGCGCCCCCACCCGCGGAAGCAACCTCGACCCCGCCCGCGACGGAACCAGCGGCAGCCTCGAGCGGCAGTGCAGCGGGGGAGTTCGGACCATGAGAGCGCGCTTGGCGTTGGCCCCCCTGGGGTTTCTCGCGCTCGTTTCGGCGAGCATCGCCGCTCCAGCCAGCGCGAACCCGCCGCGCCCGACCAACCTGCGGGTGGTTGGCGTCAGCACCTGGAGCGCCGACCACCGCTTCGAACTCAAATGGACGAATCCGCCGGGCGGGAGCTCAGCACCTGTAGCTACCCATTACCGGCTGCGCGATCCGCAGGGCGATGAGCTCGAGGAAAAGCGCCTTACTTGGCTAAGCGACGGGATCGCGGCGTTAGCCGTGCCAAAAGTCCCTGGCGCCTACAGCGCCGAAGTCTGGCTCGAGGATGCCGCCGGCAACGAGGGACCAGCAGCCAACGCGGCGTTGCGCTTCGATGATGTCCGGCCCGCAGCGATCTCGCCGCAACCGCTCTCGGGTTGGATCGGGCGTGCCGCCTTCCCGCTTGGCGTCCGCCTCAGCCACCCGCCCGGACCGCCGCCGATCTCGGGAATCCGAGGCTACGCGGTCTCGATCGCCGCTGCCCCTTTCGCGGCCCCCTGCTTGGCGCCGGACCGCTGCACCGAGTCCGAGACCACGTTGCGCGGCGGCAGTGAGGATGACGAGCTGGAGATCGACGCGCTGCCAGAGGGGCCCAGCTACTTGCACGCGGTCGCCGTCTCGGGCTCGGGGATGAAGTCCGCCACAAGCGGACGGGCAGTGCTCCGGGTCGACACGACCGATCCGGTCACGCAGCTGGGCGGCGCCCCGGCAGGGTGGACCAACCGGTCCGCGTGGCTTGTCGCTAGGGCCACCGACGGCGGCTCCGGAATGGAATCAGGAGGTGGTGGGCAGCCGCCCTTCACCGCAATCCGGATCGACGAGGGCCCACCGACGATTGGGCTTGGTGGGCTGGCCACCGCGAACGTGATCGGTGAAGGCGTGCACCGGGTTGCCTTCTACGCGCGAGACGCCGCCGGCAATGTCGACAACGGCAGCAGCAGCAACGGCCTCGTCAACCGCGAACCCAAAACGGCGACCGTGCGAATCGATCGCACTCCGCCGAGCGTCGCCTTCACCAACTCCCAGGATCCATCCGACCCGGACCTGCTGCGGGTGCGGGTTCGCGACCCGCTCGCCGGGGCCGATCCCTTACGCGGCCAGATCGGTGTGCGACGGGCCGGCTCCGGCGACCGCTTCCAGCCTTTGGCTCTCGTGCCGGGGGTAGATGACGAGCTGCGCGCCCGCTGGGACTCCGATGCCTACCCGCCGGGGAGCTACGAGTTCCGCGCGATTGGCTTTGACGCAGCTGGCAACGCGACGCTCACGACGCGGCGTCGCAACGGCGAAGCAATGGTGCTCTCCAACCCGCTCAAGGCGACAACCGGTCTGCGCGCTGCATTTCCACGCAAAGGGCTCCAGCGAACCGTTCCGTACGGTCGCCGCGTTCTCCTCGCTGGCAGCCTCAGCGGGGGCCGCAGTACGCCGTTGCGCGGAAAGGAGGTGAGAATCGTCGAACGCTTCGCGCCCGGCGCCCGTCCCGCCGTACGCGTCTCGACCGCCGTGACCGGTCCGGGCGGGGCCTTCTCGATCCGCACGGCTCCCGGTCCGAGCCGGACGATCGCGATCGCCTTCGACGGCAGCCCGACGTTGGGTCGCTCCACCAGCCCGACCCTCGAGCTGCGGGTGCGCGGCCGAGTGCAGCTGCGGGCCTCCGCCGCTGTAGCGAAGGTCGGCGGGCCGCCGCTGGTCTTCCACGGCAGGCTGACCGCACCCTCGGGCACGATTCCGGCTGCTGGCAGGACGGTGGAGTTGCAGTTCCGCCTACCGGGCCTACCCTGGGCCGAGTTCCGCACGGTCCAGACCGACGGCCACGGTCGCTTTCGCTACGCCTACCGCTTCAGCGACGACGACAGCCGCGGTGCTCGCTTCCAGTTCCGCGCCGTCGCGCCCGCGCAGGAGGACTGGCCCTACGAGCCGGCTGGCTCACGACCAATCCTTATTCGAGGGCGCTGAGGGTGTAGGACCAAGCAGGGGGCCGCGCGCGGCGTAGCGACAGTACTCAAGTCGTACGGCGCGGAGCCGCGCGTGGCTCCCTGCGCAGTGTCCTACGCCCTCAGGGCGGCCAGCTGGTCTCCCACTCGGCGGACTCGCTGCTCGGCCTCTTTGCGGTTGCGCTTCAGGGTCGTCTCGACCGTGCGCTGTCGCTTACGTGCCTCGCGCTCGACTTTGCTGCGGGTCTTGCGCGCTTCGGTGGTCGCCTTGCGGCGGGCGCTGGCGCCACGGCGCTCGGTGCGCTTCACGGTGCGGCGCAGCTGCGCGCCATAGGACTTGAGCTGTTTCTGCGCGGCGCTGCGACCGGCAAAGGGCTCGACTAGCTCGACCACGCGGTCGCCGACCTCGAGCACAGCGCCGACCGGGACGTCGACGGCGCGCTCAGCCGCGGTGCGGGCCTGCTCGGCGCGGGAGGGAGAGGCGGTAGGGGTGCTTTTCGCCTGCGTTTTCGATTTGGAGTTGCTGCTTGCACTACTGGACTTGGTTGCCAACTGAAGATCATCCCTTCGGGTGGTTTGGGGGGGGCGTTCGCGAGTGTAGCGAACATACGTTCTTCCGAACACCTGTTCTAAACCGCCTCCCCCAAAGCGTTACGAACCGTTGCCAGGGCCTGTCCCCCCGCCCCGGCAACGATCGGGTAGCGGGCCGCAAGACCAAGGTCCGCCTGCTCCAGAGCCAACTCGCCAAAAGCGAGGGAACCGCCGGCCTCGCGGACGATCAGCTGCGCGGCGGCGATGTCGACCGAGCGACAGGGCCGCAGGCTGAGCATTCCGTCCAGCCGCCCGGCCGCAACATAGGCGGCGGTGATCGCGATCGAGCCGATCACCCGCAGGCGAAAGACGCGGCCGTCGAGCGCTTTCTCGAGCGGCAGCATGAGCCCCGGCGCAGCCGACTCGACTCCAAGCAGCTCCAGCTTCTCGCCGTCGGCGGCCACCTGCAGCCTCCGCCCATCGAGGCTTGCCCCCTCCCCCCTGCTGGCGGCAAACCCCTCGCGGGCACCAAAGTCATGGACGTAGCCGAACTCGACATCGGCCATCGATGGACCCGAGGCGACGGCGATGCTGAGGCTGTGCGAGGGCAAGGTGCGGCGGACGTTGAGCGAGCCGTCGATCGGATCGATCACCACCCGGGCAGGCCCCCCATCGCCGAACACCACCTCGCCGCGCTCCTCGGAGATCGCAATGAAAGAGCCGCCCGCCGCGGCTAGTTGCTCGAGCTCCGCGAAGACCACGTCCTCGCAGCGGCGGTCAATGGCGAGCGTGCGGTCGCCTCCCTCACCGATCCCCTCGTACTCGGTCCGCGCCTCGATCCCGTCTATTTCTTCGAACAGCCCTTGCTGCACCTCGACGATGCGGCGACAGATTCCCAGCCAGTCTGCGGATAAAACGTCCATCGAGGGCATCCTATGGAGGGCGGCCGGTTCGGCGGTGAGCCAGACGTCCAGGTAGCGTTGGACCATGCTTGCCCTCGCCGAGCCCCAGCAGCGTGCGATCGACCATCGCTCCGGTCCGCTGCTGCTGATTGGCGAAGCGGGAACGGGCAAGACCGAGGTCCTAGCCCAGCGCTTCGTACGCCTGGTCGCTGATGGGACCGCGCCAGAGAGGGTCCTCGTCCTCGCCTCGTCCCGAGCCACTGCCCAGCGTCTGCGCGAACGCGTCGAGCAGCTCCTCGACCGCCCGCTGGAAGAGCTCTGGGTCGACACCTGGGAGCAGCTCTGCGAGAGGTTGCTCCGCGAGTACTCGACCGCAGCGAGCCTCGACCCGTTCTTCAGCGTTCTCGGGCCCGCCGAGCGCCTGGCGCTTCTCCTCGACCGCCTGGACGAGCTCCCGCTACGCGACCAGCAGATCCGCGGCAATCCGGCAGGCCTGCTCGCCCGCCTGCTGGAGCAGATCGATGAGCTGAAGGCCGGCTCAGACCCCCCCGATCCCGAACTGGCGGAGCTGGTCAACGCTCACGACCGCATCCTCGCCGACAACTGCAACCTCGACCGCAGCGACGTCTACCTGACCCTTACCAAGCTGCTGCACGAGCGCGCCGATGTCCGCCTCGCAATTGCAGCCCGCTTCGAGCACGTAATGGTGGATGAGCTGGAGGACACCTCCCCGGCCCAGCGAGCGATCCTTGCGGCACTGGCCGAGGACAACCCGAATCTGCTGTACGCCGTGGACGCTGGGGGCGGGGGGGCGGGGGTGTCCGAGTGGGTGCTGGGTTTTTCGCCGGGCGCCGGGGCATCTCTCGCTGAGTCGCCAGGGCGAAAAACAGGACGCCGCGCCCACTCGGACACCCCCGCCCCCTCGCTCATTACTACGGTCGAACTCAGCAAGCAGTTCCGCAACCCGAAGACCCGATTCTGGAATTGCACCAACGAGCGGGCGCAAGCGCAAGCTGTTGCACGCGAGGCCGAGCACTTGCTGGCTGGTGGCACCGCGCCCGAGGAGATCTGTGTCTTGGTTGACGACCCTGCCCGGGGCGGGGCGGTGGCCGCAGCGATGGAGGAGCGTGGCATTCCCTTCCACCTTTCCGGGCCCGCGGCGCTATTCCAGCGTCCCGAGGTGCGCGACGCGATCGCCTGGTTGCGAGTTCTGGCTGACCCAGCGGACTCCGCGGCCGCGGCACGAGCACTGACCCGGCCCCCGGTTGAGCTGCGTTCCGCCGACTTGGCGCGGCTGACGACGATCGCCCGCCGCCGAAAGCTCGACATGGTGTCCGCTTCTGAGGCGGCACTCGAGAGCCCGCAGATCCCGCCCGAGGCGCGAGAGAGGATTCAGTCCTTCCTCAAGCTTTACGGAACGGCTTCAGCAGTGATCGAGGAGCGTCGTGCGGATGTCTTCGTGCGGCGCTTGATCGAGGCGGTCGGCCTGCGTCGACAGCGGCTCTTTGCCGCCCAGCCGGAGGTCGCCGAGCGCCTGCTTGGGCTTTCGCGCTTGGCTGAGCTTGCGGCAGCCTGGACTCGGCGTGAGCCCAATGGTGCAACCCGGGACTTCGTCCGCCACCTCAGCGCCGTCGCCGATGCTGGGGTCGAGCCGGCTGGCGTGACCGAGCCACCCGCGCGCGGCGCCGTGCAGGGCCTCACCCGCGACGCGGTCAAGGGAATGGAGTTCGAGCAGGTCTTCGTGCTCGGCCTCGAGCGTGGCGCCGGGGCAGAGCGGATCGGCAGGCCGGCGCGCGGCGGCCTCGTCCTCTCCCGGGTCGAGCGCGGCGAGGAGGGCGAGGCTCGGCCTTCTGAGGTCTACGCCGACGCACTCGCCAAATCCGGGGCTGACGAGGAGGAGCACGAGGAGGAGCTGTTCGGTCCGGCCGAGGGGCTGCACGCGACCTACCGCCTGCTGCGCGAGGAGGTGTTAGAGGCATCCTGGAAAGCCGGCCGGGAGCTCTCCGAGCCGCGACTCGACACCACCATCGACCTCAACCGGGCGATCGCCCGCTACCTCGAGCTGCTGAAGCTGGCCGCGCTCGCCCAGCGGCCCGGGGACGAGGCGACGACCGAGGCGATCGACGCCGTAAATGGCCTGCTGCGCCAAGTCGCCACGCCCGAGCAGCAGGCCGAGCTCGACGCATCCTCGCTCGACTCTTACCTGCTCGGCTCCGAGCGGGAGCGCGAGGGTCGGCGCCGGCTGATCGGCGCCCGCCAGGAGCCCTCGCTCGAGGCCTTCCTGCCGCGCCGCGGTGACGGCGCGCTCAGCCTCTCGGCATCCGACCTCGGCCTCTACCTCACCTGTCCGCTCAAGTACAAGTTCGCCCGCGTCTTCGGCATCCCCCAGGAGCCGACGATCAACCAGCGCTTCGGCATCCTCATTCACAACGTCCTCGAGCGCTTCCACAAAGAAGGCGACGATCAGGGCGAGGAGGAGGGCCTGCGCCGGCTGATGGCCCTGTTCGAGGCGGGCTGGCGGCGCACCGGCTTTGGCAGCAGCGATGACGAGCTGCAGTTCCGCGACCGCGCCCGGGAGGCAATGCGCCTCTACTGGGAGCGCGAGAGGGACTCGGAGGGCGAGCCTGTCTGGCTGGAGCGCAAGTTCGACATCCGCATCGGCGAACACCACGTGCGGGGCAGGGTCGACCGGGTCGACCGCCTTCCCGGCGGCGACCACGAGCTGATCGACTACAAGACGGGTGAGCGCAAGAACGAGGCCGATCTGGAGAGTGACCTGCAGCTTGCCCTCTACCGGCTCGCCGCCCGCGAGGCCTGGGAGCTCGAGGCCAACACCGGCAGCTACTACTACGTGCTCGATGCCGAGAAAGTCGCCGCGCCGGTCGGGCCCGACGATGCCGAGCGGGTCGAGCGCACGGTCTACCAGGTAGGAGAGGGCGTGATCGGCCAGGACTTCGAGCCACGCCCATCGCCGACCGTGTGCAGCTGGTGCGATTACCGCCTGATCTGCCCAGCGGCGGAGAGCTGAGGCCAAGAAGGAAGCCCGTTTGTCCTCTGGGCGAATTGATGTCGCACGCGCGCTGCGCGCGCTTAGCGACGATGTTGGAGCGCGGCTAACGCCGCGCAGAGGACAGATTGCATTTCGCTGCCTTCGGCCACATTCGCCCAGAGGACAAACGGGCTTCCTCTCAACGCCGAGCTGGGCACCCTTTGAGCTCAAACGCAAGCGAGTTGAGCTGCCCACTCTGGGCTTGGTGAAGAAGCAACGATCCACCCTCGCGGGAATGTCGCGAAGCGGCGAAATGCAATCTCATAGATGCGCGGCGCAGCCGCGCACCAACACAGTCGCTAAGCGCGAAGCGCGTGCGACATCAATTCCCGCGAGGGTGGATCGTTGCTTCCTTACCGCGGGCGGTCGTGAACTTCAGTTCGACTCGCCGCGGCGTTGCTGTAGGAACTGCTGGAACTCGCGGGCGATCGTGTCGGCGGACGGTAGGTCCTCGCCGTCCTCGCCGAGTTGCTCCACCTGCTCGGCCTCGATCCGCTCGACCAGTTCGGCGATTTCCGGGTTGGCGGCGACGGCACGGCCGATCTGCTCCTCGTAGCTGGCGGTTTCCTCTTCGAGCCCGGTCGCGTCGACTGCAATCCCGGTCAACCCCTCGAGCCGTCGCAACAGCGCCAGCGCGGCCTTCGGGTTGGGCACCGCGGCGACGTAGTGGGGCACCGCCGCCCACAATGAGGCTGAGGTCATCCCGACTTGCCGGCATGAGTCGTGGACGACGCCGACGATTCCGGTCGGGCCCTCGTAATTGGAGCGCTGCAGGTCGAGTTCCTCGACCAGCTGCTCGTCGGAGGCGAGACCGGTTATCGGCACCGGCAAGGTGTGGGAGACCTCGGCCACAAGCGCCCCCAGGGTGACCACCATCTCGACGCCGAGCGCGTCGGCCGCGGTTGCCACCGTCTCGGAGAAGGTGCGCCAGCGCAGGTTCGGCTCGGTCCCGTCGAAGAGGACGAGGTCGTGATCGGCACCGGGGATGCGAATCGCGATCAGCTCGTTTCGCGGCCACTCGATCCGGCGGGTCTGCCCCTCGGAGAGAATGATCGTCGGCCGCGTCGCCTGAAAGTCGAAATAGTCCTCGGGGTCGACCTCGGCGATCGGCTCGGCGTCGAACGAATCCGAGAGCGCACCCAGAGCCGCCGATGCAGCCCCGGCGGCGTCGTTCCAGCCGCGAAAAGAACAGACGAGGACGGGAGAGCGAAGTTGGGGCATGTCGCCATGCCAGGTGAGCGAGTCCACCCAATGAGCGTAGCGCTCCGCGTCGTGGTCCTAGGCTTGTGGCGAAAGAGCACGGCGAACGAGGCCGTAGGCGATGTAGAGCGCCAGTGCGGCGAATGACAATTCGAGCGCTCGCTGTGAAAGCTCGTTGGCCACCACGACGCCGATCAGCACTCCGAGCGGAGAGAGGGCGCCAATCACCAGCGCGTCGCGCAGGTTGAGGTTGCCGTAGGAGTTCTGGCGGTGGGCGCCGACCAGGGCGACGATCACGATCATCATCAACGAGGTCGACTCAGCCTCGACCTGGGAGAGGCCGAGGAAGATCGTCAGCGCCGGCACGAAAAGGATGCCGCCGCCGACCCCGACCAGGCCACCGGCGAGGCCACCGGCGGCGGCGATTAGGGCCGCGAGGAGCTCATCCATCGTGGGACCCGCTCATTGAAGGATCAGCTCGATTGCGACGACGACGAGCAGGACCGCAAAGAGAAGGGACACGGCCCGCTGGGGAATCCGCTGCTGGATCGCGGTGCCGAGGACGACCCCGCCGATCGCCGGAATCGAGAGCCAGAGACCGGTTCCGACATGGACGTTGCCGTAGAGGCCGCCCTGGGCAAGGGCGCCCAGCGTGCCGATCAGGACGATCGCGCCGAGGCTGGTGCCGGTCGCCAACCGCTCTCCGTAGCCGAACCAGAAGATCAGCAGGGGCACGATCACGGTTCCCCCGCCGACCCCGAAGAGACCGCTGAAGATGCCGGCCAGCGTGCCGACCGCGGCGAGCTTCAGGGTTCGCTCCGATGGCATCGCGCGATACTAGTCGCGTGTCTCCCGAATCCGGCAGCGGGGAACGCGAGGTAGAACTTGGGCCGCTGGCGCGACTCCGCGACGACCCCGCCCACGCCGCCATCCTCACCGACGTCGATGGAACCCTGGCGCCAATTGTGCCGAGGCCCGAGGAAGCCGCGGTACCGGCGCGCGCCAGCGAGCTGCTCGAGCTGCTGAGCAAGCGCTACGGCCTGATCGGCTGCATCTCCGGCCGCCGCGCCGAGGAGGCGCGGCGCCTGGTCGGGGTCGACGGCATCGCCTACGCCGGAAACCACGGCCTCGAACTGGTGCTGCCGGGCGACGACGAACCCAGCTTCGATCCTTCGCTGCAAGGGCACGAGGAGGATGCGGCGGACTTCGTCTCCGGGCTGGGGGCCGAGTCATTGGCGAGGACGGGGCTGAGGCTGGAGGACAAGGGGCCGATCCAGGCGCTGCACTGGCGTGGAGCCGAGCAGGAAGCCAGTGCCGAGACGCGCGCTCGGGAGATCGCGGCAACCGCCAGCGAAGCGGGACTGGAACTGCGCTGGGGCCGCAAGGTCCTGGAGCTGCGCCCGCCCAGAGGCGGCGGCAAGGATGCCGCTGTGGCGGCGCTGCTCGCCGCGGACGGGATCGCCGCCGCGACCTACGCCGGCGACGATCGCACTGACCTCGACGCCTTCCGGCGCCTGCGGGAGCTGTGCGCTGAGGGCAGGCTGGAGACGGCGGTCTGCGTCGGTGTGATCTCGGCCGAGGGACCGCCGGCGCTGGCCGAGGAGTCCGACCTGCAGGTCGACGGTCCGGAGGGCTGGCTGGACCTGCTCGAGGCGCTCGCCGGGTAGAACTCGGCCATGCCGTACACCGACCTGCTGCGGGTCACCGTCTTCCTCACCGGCGCCGAGGCGACCGTGCTGGGGACGATCGCGGCACTCTCCGCCGGCCGCGTCGACGACACGACGACCGTCATCGTCGCCGCCGCTTGGTGGCTGATCGCGCTCGTCCTCGGCCTCTACCTCGGCCGCCCGTCCCGCGCCGCCGACGGCGTCCGCGACGTCCTCGCCCGGGCCCGCACCGCCACCTCCCTCCCCGAGGAGACGCCGGCAAAAATCTCCGCCGCCCGCCTCTGGCCGATCGGCGCCACCGCGATCCTGGCCGGCGCGCTAGGCATCGTCTTCCCCGGGGTCGCCGCGATCGGGGCGGGCTACGCCCTCCTGGTCGCGCTCGAGCTGCGCAGCCGCGAGGCGGCGGTGCTGGGGGTCGAGCAGCGCGACGGCGTCAAGTTCTACGTCGTCCCCAACTCCGCCCTGCGCCCGGTGCAACTGGTCCGCACCCCGGGGTTGCGCAGCGACCGACTGCGCGGGCACTGAAAGGGCTCAGCTCTTCAGCAGCTTCTTGAACTCGCCCCAGCCGCGCGTGTTGGCAACGTCACCGGCCGTCAGCCAGGCGCGGCGCGCGGCGGCGATCGCGTAGGCCATGTTGCCGAGGGTGTCGACGCCGTGGGCGTCGGTGTTGAGGACGATCGTCGCGCCCGCCTCCACGGCAAGCCGGGCGTGGTGCTCGGAGAGGTCGCGACGGTTCGGGTTGCCGTTGATCTCCAGCATCGTGCCGGCCCGCGCCGCTGCCTCGACCACGGCCTCGACGTCAATGCCGTAAGGCTCGCGGCGACCGATCAGACGCCCGGTGAGGTGGCCGATGCAGTCGACGTGGGGGTTGTCGATCGCGGCCAGGACTCGCTCGGTCATCGCCGTCGCGGAGATCGAGAATGAGGTGTGGATGCTGGCGATGACCCAGTCGAGCGCGTCGAGCAGATCATCCGGGTAGTCGAGCGCACCGTCGAGGCCGATGTTGACCTCCGAGCCGGCGAGGAGACGAAAGCCGCGCACCCCCTTGTTCCACTTCCGCACCTCCTCGACCCGCTCCCAGAGCCGCTCGGCGGTGACGTGGTCGCCGAATCCGTGGCTCGCCGAGTGGTCGGTGATCGCCATGTAGGCGTAGCCGCGTTCCTGGCCCGCCGCCGCCATCTCCGCCAACGTGTTGCGCCCGTCGGAGAGAGTGGTGTGCGAGTGCAGATCGCCGCGGATGTCCTCGATCGAGACCAGGTCCGGCAGCTCCCCCTCGCGCGCCGCCCTCAGCTCCCCCCGACCCTCGCGCAGCTCCGGCTCGATGTAGGCGTAACCGAGCCTCGCGTAGACGTCCTCCTCGCTGGCGCAGCGGATCACCTCGCTGCTCTCGGTCTCGGTGATGCCGTGCTCGGAGACGGAGAGGCCGCGCCCGACCGCCTCTTCGCGTAGCTGCACGTTGTGGGCCGCCGAACCCGTGAAGTGCTGGAGCAGGTTGCCGAACGCATCGGGAGGGACGATCCGAAGATCGACCGAGATCCCGTTGTGGGTCTGCGCCCGCACCCCGCTGGCACCCGGATTGCCGGCAGCGGCAATCAGGGCATGGCCGGCGAGGTGCTCGGCGAGCTCCTCGGGTCTCTCGGCGGTCGCGATCAGGTCGATGTCCTTGCAGGTCTCAGCCCAACGTCGTACCGAGCCGGCGACCTCGACCCGGTTCGCGGCGGGGTGCTCGCGCAGCGCCGCCGCCAACTCCTCGGCGATCGGCCGCACGGCCGAGAGCAGCAGGCGGCCGGGACCCTCGCCCGGCTCGCCGAGCCGCTCCAGCGCCGCCAGCACGTTCTCCTCTGCTTTCGGCCCGAGGCCCTTCACGTCGCGCACCTTTTCTGCCTCCGCCGCCTCCTTCAGGTCCTCGAGCGAAACGATCCCGAGCTCCTCGAAGAGAAGCCGTGCGGTTTTCGCCCCCACTCCGGGCACCCGCGTCACCTCGATCAGGGTTGGCGGGAACTTCGCCTTCAGCTTCACCGCCGCCGGGATCTCGCCGCTTGCCAGCAGCGCGTCGATCTTTTCGGCCAGCGTCTTACCGACGCCGGGAATCTCGGTCGCCCGTCCCGCCGCGGCCAGCTCGGCGACCGAGAGTGGGCTTTCGCGGATCGCCTTGGCCGCGGTCGAGTAGGCAAGCACGCGGTATTTCACCGCGCCGTCCAGCTCGTACAGCACCCCCAACTCTTCCAAGGCGGCGGCGATCTCGGCGTTCGTCATATGTTGCAAGCTAGCCTCTTGCAGGCTCGCTATACTTTCTGAAGTATTGAGCGCTGAACCTCGACTTATGGGAGACCGATACCAGTGACCGGCAAGCTCACCGACGTGACCGATGCCACCTTCAAGTCAGACGTCCTCGAGGCCGACGGCCCCGTGCTCGTCGACTTCTGGGCCCCCTGGTGCGGCCCCTGCCGCGTCGTCCACCCGGTGCTTGAGGAGATCGACGCCGAGCGCGACGACCTGACGATCCTCAGCCTCAACGTCGACGAGAACCAGCAGACGGCGGTGCAGTACGAAGTGCTCTCGATCCCGACCTTGCTCCTCTTCAAGGACGGGGCGATCGCCAAGAAAGTCGTCGGGGCGATGCCAAAGCGTCGGCTCGAGGCCGAGCTAGAGCCAGCGCTCGCCTAGGCAGCGCTCGGGCCAAGGCGACCAACAGGCGACGCAATGCCGTTCGTCCACATCCACTGGTTCGAGGGACGAACCAACGAGCAGAAAGCCGAGATCGCGGCACGGATCGAAGCCGCCCTGGTCGAGGTGGCAGGCGCGGCCCCCGAGCACTGCTGGGTGAAATTCTCCGACTCTAAGAAGTCCGACTTCATCATCGGCGAGGCTGACGAGTAGGGACCGGGTGCCCCTCCCCAGGAGGCTCCGGGACCAGCGTTTGAAGCACGGCAAGCGATCAGCTGCGCAACGGCCTCATGGGGAGGGGCACCCGGTCCCTTTTCAGACGCGGCTGACCGAGATCCGCAACTCGCGGCCATCGAGCTTGGCAGTGACACCGCTGGCCGCTTCGTAGGCGATTGAAGTAGCGAGTACCTCGCCCGCTATGTAGGGCTCGTGGGCTTGGGCGGCCGCGATCAGCGTGTCGTCGCCACCCAGCGCCAACCGAATTCGGTCGGTGATCTCTAGGCCTGCTTCTTTGCGGGCATTCTGGACCGCGTGGACGATCTCGCGGGCGAGGCCCTCGCGGCGCAGCTCGTCGTCGAGCTCGAGCTGGAGGGCAACAGCGTGGCCGGCCTCCGCCTCGACCTCGTATCCCTCCAGCGGCTGTAGGGAGAGGGTGACCTCGTCGGCGCCGATCGTGTGCTCGTCGCCATCGACGTTGATGCCGACCTGGCCGCCGTCGGCCATCACCGCGGCGACGTGGACGGGGTCGAGCGCCTCGACCGCGGCGGCCACCTGTGGCATCCGCTTGCCGAAGCGCGGGCCGAGCGAGCGGTAATTGGGCTTTACGGCGTAGCTGACCAGCTCGGACTCCTCCTCGACGAAGTCGAGCTCCTTGACGTTGAGCTCGGCGGTGACCAGCGAACCGTGGGCTTCGATCGCTTCCCGCTCTGCGTCGTTGGCGACGATCACCGCCCGCCGCAGCGGCTGACGCATCTTTACCTTGGCCTGGGCGCGGGCGGCGCGGCCGAGCTCGACCGTGAGGCGGACCGCATGCATCGCCCCCTCCAGGTGAAGTTCGGTCAGCGATTCGTCGAACTCGGGGAAGTCCCGCAGGTGGACCGAGTCCGGCATCTCCCCGAGCTCCTCGGCCTCGCCCCCGGCCAGGTTGAGGTGGATCTCGTCGGCGAGGAAGGGGGTGAAGGGAGCAAGCAGCGCCGCCGTCTCCAACAGGCAGTGGCGAAGGGTGGCGAAGGCGGCGCGGTCCCCCTCCCAGAAGCGGCGTCTCGAGAGGCGCACGTACCAATTGGAGAGCTCCTCGACGAAGGTAGCGATCTCACGCCCCGCGGCAGTGCAGTCGAACTCGTCCATGCGAAGGCGGACGGTCGCGATGGTTCGCTGCAGCCGGGCAATCGCCCACCGGTCGAGGTCCTCGGCGGGGCTGCGTTCGCTGTTTGTAGGGCTATTGCCGACAAAGTGCGAACGCGCGTCCCATTCGTGGAAGTCCGCGGGCTCGAGTTTCTCGGCGTTCGCATAGAGCACCCAGAACGAGTAGGTGTTCCAGAGCGTCAGCAGGAACTGGCGCACCGATTCGCCCACCGTGTCGATCGAAAAGCGATAGCCCGACCAGGGCTGCTGCGCGGTCAGGTAGTACCAACGGAAGGCATCAGCGCCGTGGGCTGCGATCACGTCCCAGGGCTCGACCACGTTGCCCTTGCTCTTCGACATCTTCTGCCCCTCCGGGTCGAGGATCAGCCCGAGGCAGACGCAGTTGCGATAGCTCGAGGTGCCGAAGAGCAGCGTCGACTCGGCGAGCAGGGTGTAGAACCAGCCGCGCGTCTGGTCGATCGCCTCGCAGATGAAGTCGGCGGGGAAGCGCTCTTCGAAGCGCTCCTCGTTCTCGAACGGGTAGTGGAACTGGGCGAAGGGCATCGCGCCGCTGTCGTACCAGGTGTCGATCACCGACTCGACCCGGCGCATCTCGCCGCCGCAGCGCTCGCACTTCACCGTCACCTCGTCGATGTAGGGCCGGTGCAGGTCGTCTGGCACCTCGCCCGTGGCGCGCTCGCGCAGCTCCGAAACCGAGCCGGCGCAGAAGCGACCGTCGCAGTCCTCGCCCGTGCACTCCCAGATCGGCAGCGGCGTCCCCCAGTAGCGGTCGCGCGAGAGTGCCCAATCGACGTTGTTCTCCAGCCATTTGCCGAAGCGGCCGTGCTTGATGTGCTCGGGGTGCCAGCCGATCTGCTCGTTGTTGGCGAGGAGCTGATCGCGGGCGCCTGAGGTGGCGATGTACCAGCTCGACTTGGCGTAGTAGAGGAGCGGCGTGCCGCAGCGCCAGCAGTGGGGATAGGCGTGCTCGTAGACCTGCTCGCGGAAGAGCAGCCCACGCTCGGCGAGGTCGTCGATCAGTGCCCGGGTGACCTCTGGGTCCTTGACGAACTTGCCCTCGAAGCCCTTGACGCGCTCCTCGAAGCGACCGTCGGGCCTGACCGGGTTGTAGAGGGTGCCGTGCTGGGTCGGGTCGAAGATCCCGTTCTCGGCCGCGACCGCGTAGTCGTCCTCGCCGAAGGCGGGGGCGATGTGGACGAGACCGGTGCCGTCCTCGGTGGTGACGAAGTCGCCGGCGAGGACTGGGAAGCCGCCCGGCTCGCGATCGGCGAGCGGGAAGACCGGACCTTTGTAGCGGCGGCCGACCAGATCGCGACCGGGAAAGCGATCGACGATCTCCGCGCCCTCGCCCAGCACGCGCTCGACCAGCGACTCGGCGAGGATCAGCGTCTCGCCCTCGACACGCGCCTTTACGTAGGTGACATCGGGCGCGACCGCAACCGCCTCGTTGCCCGGCAACGTCCACGGCGTCGTCGTCCAGACCAAAAGCGACTCGCCGGCATCGCTGCCGTCGTCGGCCAGCAACGGGAAGCGCACATATATAGAGGGGTCCTCGACGTCCTGATAGCCGAGCGCGACCTCGTGCGAAGAGAGGGCCGTGCCGCAGCGGGGGCAGTAGGGGACGACCTTGTGGCCCTCGTAGAGCAGCTGCTGCTTCCAGAGCTGGCCGAGCGACCACCAGACCGACTCGATGTACTCGTTGTCGAGCGTGACGTAGGGATCGTCTAGGTCGATCCAGAAGCCGATCCGCTCGGTCAGCCGGTTCCACTCCTCGACGTACTCGAAGACCGACTCGCGGCAGCGCTGGTTGAACTCGGCGATCCCGTACTCCTCGATCTCTCCCTTGGAGGAGATCCCCAGCTCCTTCTCGACCTCGAGCTCGACCGGCAACCCGTGGCAGTCCCAGCCCGCCTTGCGCGGCACCCGATAGCCGCGCATCGTCCTGTAGCGGGGGTAGACGTCCTTGAAGACACGGGAGAGGACGTGGTGGGAGCCGGGGCGGCCGTTGGCGGTCGGCGGCCCCTCGTAGAAGCTCCAGACTTCGGCGCCCTCGCGGTTGGCGAGCGAGCGGCGGAAGACGTCGCGCTCGCGCCAGCGCGCCAGCACCCGCTCCTCCAGCTCTGGGAAGGACTGCTTCGGGTCGACTGGCTTGAAGCCGGGCATGAGCAGGTGATTCTAGGAGCGAGTAGCCTCCGCGCCGCATGCCCACCTACGACCTGAACGGAAAGGTGGCGCTGGTGACCGGTGCCGCCCGCGGGATCGGCTACGAGACCGCCCGCCAGATCCACATGCGCGGCGCCTCGGTCGCGGTCGTCGACCTCGACCCCGAGCAGGCCCGCGAGGCAGCCGAGCGGATCGGCGCGCGGGCGATCGGGGTCGGTGCCGACGTCACCGACGAGGGCGCGATGCGAGCCGCCGTCACCGAGACAGTCGAGCGCTTCGGCGGCCTCGATGTGGCGGTCGCAAACGCCGGCATCGCCCAATCGCAGGTGGCAACCGTGCGCGGCATCGGCGGCGAGGAGTGGGAGCGGGTCTTCGAGGTCGACCTGCTCGGCGTCTGGCGTACGGTCCGCGCGGCGCTGCCGCAGATCGTCGAGCGCAAGGGGCACATCGTCGTCACCGGCTCGGTCTACTCCTTCGCCAACGGCGTCCTCAACAGCCCCTACGCCGTTGCCAAGGCCGGGGTCGAGGCG
Source organism: uncultured Solirubrobacterales bacterium (assembly GCA_963698085.1). Lineage (GTDB taxonomy): Bacteria > Actinomycetota > Thermoleophilia > Solirubrobacterales > 70-9 > VRUE01. The sequence goes on along the minus strand of OY969122.1, from coordinate 1,515,497 downwards.
CTCGGCCGCGGCCTACGCGCCGAGCTGATGCCGCTCGGAGCCAGTGCCGGCGTCGTCTACTACGGCTGGGTGGATACGACGCTCGTTCGGGACGGCTTCGAGCGCAAGCACTCCGACCGCCTGCAGGAAAACGCGCCGGCCTGGCTGTTCAAGCGGATTCAGCCCGATGAGGCCGGCGCGGCGACCGTCCGCGGAATCGAAGAACGCGCCCCCCGCACCTTCGCGCCGAAGTGGTGGCGCTACGTCTCCGCCTTACGCGGCATCGTCAACCCGATCCTCGACCGCCGCTTCGATCGCGACCCGCAGATGTTCGAGACTATTCGCGCGGTTGAGGCGGAGGCCGACGAGCAGGGTGCCGCCGCGGTTTCGCGTCAGGCATCGACAGCGGGCAGGTGACCTTGTTGATGATCGGGGCGCCCGTCGCACCGCGGGCGGCGGTTTCTATCCCGGTCTTGACCAGCGGAGTGGAAGCCGAAAGCACGACCAAGGCCAGGACGACGTTGATCCCCCACCCCGCCTTCGGCCTGCGGATCGTCGCTTGGGGCTGGGGCCCCTCGGTCTTCAGGGCGACGACGTAGAAGGTCACAGCCAGGGCGATGCAGGCGCTGGCGTCGATCAGGAAGAAGGTCGAGCTCGCGGGGGCGAGGGCGGCCGCGGTGGCCAGGAGCAGGCCACTGACCAGGCACACCGATCCCAGTTTCGCCCAGGTGAGCAAGCGGGCGGGAGTCTATCGCGATGGTCTTATTTAGGTAATTAATCAGTTTCTACTAAGTATGGTACTTCCGCGATCGGTCGGATTCTCGTTCAGCGAGTGAGGCGCTCGAGCAAGAAGAGGACGGACTCATAGGCCTCGCCGGTGGCGCGCGCCAAGCCGATCTCGCAGGTGCGGTTGTTGGAGAGGTGGGCATCGAAATGACGGCCCGACAGCTCAGCTGCCTGGGGCGCCGTCGCAGCGGCGGTCAACTCCGGGTGGGTGATACCCCGATCGCCGGCGAAGCCGCAGCAGGTCGCCGAGGGAGCGATGTAGACATCCTCCGCGAGGGAGTTGGCGAGGGCACGCAAGGACGGGGCAAGACCGATCTGGCGCGTGGCGCAGGTCGGGTGGACGGTGGCGGAGGCGACCTTGCTGGCGACGTTCAGCTGCGGCAGCAGGCGATCGTGGGCCCAGGCGACGGAGTCGAGGATCGTCAGTCCAGCGAGCCGCCCCGCGCTTTCCTCGCCGAGGACTCCCTCGCCGGGCTCGGCGACGGCGTGGGTGCAGGAGGCGGCGTCGATCACCACCGGCAGCTCGCCTTCGCCGCTCCAGCGCCAAAGACGCTCGACCATCTCGTTCGCCTTGTGTCGGTGCGCATCGCCGTAACCCTTCGAGCTCCAGGGGAGGCCGCAGCAGCTGCCCACGATCTCGGCCGGAATCCAAACCGGCAACCCGGCGCGCGCCGAAACCTCCACCATCGCCTCCGCCAAGCTCAAACTCGGCCGACGGGCCGAAAAGTCCACTCCGGCTCCACTTTTCGGCCCGTCGGCGGGATAGCGGCCGAAGATGCGGTTGGTGCATGAGGGGATGTAGACGGCCGCGGCGGTCTCACGCGCGGTCGCCGGCAGCCGACCGGGCGCCGCCTTTGGCAGGCCGGCGCCGCGCTTCGTGCGGCGCGCCAGCGGACCGCCAGTCCGCAGCGCAGCTCGCGACGCCTTCTCAATCCCGCTCCAGTGCTTCGCCCCGCGCAGGGCCCAGGCTTCCGCCCGCGGCGAGTGTCGCTCCTCGCGCAGCTCCTTGACCAGCTTGCCGGTATCGATCCCGAGCGGGCAGGCGAGGCGGCAGGAGCCGTCGGCAGCGCAGGTGTCGAGCCCGTCGTAGGAGTACTCCTCCTCCAGCGCCCGGCGCAGCGGCGATCCCTCGGGCTGGCGCGCGATCTCGCGGCGCAGGACGATCCGCTGTCGCGGCGTCGTGGTCAGGTTGCGGCTCGGGCAGACCGGCTCGCAGAAGCCGCACTCGACGCAGGTGCTCGCCGACTCCTCCTCTACCTCCGGCATGGTTTTCAGGTTGCGCAGATGTGCGCCGAGGTCGTGGTTGAGGACGACGCCCGGGGCGAGGACGCCGTCGGGATCGGCGAGGCGCTTGATCCGCCACATCAGCTCGGTCGCCCGCTGGCCCCACTCGCGTTCGACGTAGGGCGCCATGTTGATCCCGGTTCCGTGCTCCGCCTTGAGTGAGCCGTCGTACTTGTCGACGACGAGCTCGACCAGCTTCGCCATGAAGGACTCGTAGCGCTCGAGGTCCTCCCGCTTGCCGAAGTCCGGCGTCAGCATGAAGTGCAGATTGCCGGCCGAGGCGTGGCCGGCGACGCCGGGCAGGAAGCCGTGCTCGCCGAGCAGAGCCTGCAGGTCGCGGGCGCCCTCGGCGATCCGCTCCGGCGGCACGCAGACGTCCTCGACGATCAGCGCCGTCCCCGGCAGCCGCAGCCGGCCGACCAGGCCGTGCAGGCCCTCGCGCACCCGCCAGGCCAGCCCGATCTCCTCGGCGTCGCGGCTGAAACCGACCGGGCGGATCGTCTCGTGCGAAGCGACGATCTTCTCTGCCCCGGCGACGTAAGCATCCAGCTCGGAATCGGTCTCGGCGCCGAACTCGACCAGCAGCACCGCCGACTCCGGCGGCAGCTCTTTCCACTCCCGCGGCGCGCCGACCATGTTCCAGGCGGCCGTGATCAGGGCCGGCGCGACCATCAGCTCAACCGCGGTCGCACCGCTCTCGACCAGGTCGCGGACCGGAGCGATCGCCGCGTCGATGCCGGGGAAATGGATCCAGGCAGTGGTCGTGCGCGCCGGCAGCGGCACCGTCTCGAAGACGACCTCGGCGACGAAGGCGAGGGTGCCCTCTGAGCCGATAAGGAGTCGCCTGAAGATCTCCAGCGGCTCCTCGGCGTCGAGGAAAGCGCAGAGGCGGTAGCCGGTCGTGTTCTTGATCGCGAACTTGCGCCGGATGCGCTCGCTCAGCTCCGAGTCGGCGCGGATCTCGTCACGGATCGCGGTCAGGCCCACGGCCAGCTCCGGCTCCTCGGCGGCGAAGCGCTCGGCAGCGCCGGGGGCGCCGGTGTCGATCGTCGTGCCGGAGGGCAGGACGAAGGTCATCGAGCGCACGGTCGAGTAGGAGTCGTGGACGGTGCCACAGCGCATCCCGCCAGAGTTGTTGGCGACCACGCCGCCGACCGTGGCGATGTCGGTGCTGGCCGGGTCGGGGCCGAGCTTGCGACTGTGCGGAGCGAGGACGCGGTTGGCGTGACCGAGCAGGGTGCCGGGCTTGACCCGCGCCAGCGCCCCCTCCCCCTCCACGGTGACGCCGCCGAAGTGGCGGCGCACATCGAGCAGGATGCCGTCGCTCTGACCCTGGCCGTTGAGGCTGGTGCCGCCGCCGCGGAAGACGACGGGAACGCCCTTGGCGCGACCGTAGGCGAGGGTTTTGGCGACGTCCTCGGCGCCGCGCGCCATTACCACCGCCTGCGGCAGCAGCCGGTAGGGGCTGGCGTCGGAGGCGTAGCGGACGATGTCGCTGGCCCGGGCCAGGACCCGGTCGGCGCCGAGCAGCGCCTCCAGCTCCCCGCGCAGCGGCTGCGGCGTCCCGGCGGCGAGGGAATCGGGGGCGCGGTCGGGAGCTGCGACGGTCATCCCGCGAGATTCTCCTGGAAAGGAACTAGAAGAGCGACATCCCCGGCTGCACCGGGACTTCGACCAGCTCCGGGCGCGGAGAGGCTAGTGCCTTGCTGAGCGCGTCGCGGACCTCGTCGCGCCTGCTCGCTCGCGTGGTCGAGACGCCGTAGCCGGCGGCGACCGCGGCGACGTCGAGGCCCGGCAGGTCGAGGCCCGGTGCGCCCTGCACCGACTCGACTTCGGCGAACCACTTGAGGATCGCGTACTCGGAGTTGCGCAGGACGAGGAAGGTGACCGGCACCTCGTGGGCGACCGCGCTCCAGAAGGCGGTAACCGCGTACTGCACCGAGCCCTCGCCGAGCACGCAGACAACGGGACGATCAGGCTGGGCGAGCTGCACACCGACCGAGGCGGAGAGGCCGAAGCCGAGGCCGCCGCCGGCGCTGAAGTAGTAGCTGCCGGGGCGGGAGAGGCGCAGCTGATTGCGCAGCGCCAGCGTGCTGGCGGGCGACTCGACCACGACGATGCCGTCCTCGGGAAAGACCTCGGCGAGGACGGAGTGGACGGTCGAGGAGTTGAGCGGGTCCTCGGCGGGGATCTCGGTCGGCCCCGGGTTCGGCTCGGGCACCGGGCGCGAGGACTCGGGCACGACCTCCAGCAGCGCCGCGAGGGTCAGCCCGACGTCGGCGACGACCGCGTAGCCCATCGGCGCGCGGGCGGCCTCGTCGGGGTCGCTGGTGATCGCGACGAGCTGGGCGCCCTCGGGCAGCAGCGGACCGGGGATGTGCGGGTAGTAGGGGAAAACGGAGCTGCCGGCGACGAGGATCAGGTCGTGGCCCTCGAGCGTCTGCGCGACCGGCCCAATCGCCGGTGGCAAGACGCCGCGAAAGTTGGGGTGCCCCTCGGGGAAGCCGAGCTTGCCTCCACCCGGCGCCGGCGTCGCCCAGACCGGCAGCCGCTGGCGCTCGGCCAGCCCCACGGCGGCGTCCCAGCCACCGCTGGCGTCGATGTCGGGGCCGGCGACCATGACCGGGTTGCTCGCCTCCTCGAGATGGGCGGCGAGGCGCCGGACCGCCTCGGGATCGGCGACGGCGCGCCCGTTCACACGGCGCTTGATTGTCTCGCCGGCGGCGGCCTCGTCGACCTCGACGTCCCAGTCGTCCATCGGGATCGAGACGAAGGTGGGACCCTGGGGCGGCAGCGAGGCGAGGTGGATGCCGCGGGCGAGCGCGAGCGGCACATCCTCGGCGCGGGGCGGCTCGTAGGCCCACTTGACCAGCGGGTGGGGCATACGGATCGCGTCGCGGTTGGTCAGGTTCGCCTGCAGGGTGATCTGCGCACGCGCCTGCTGGCCGGCGGTGACGAGAACGGGCGAGTGGTTCGCCTGGGCGTTGAATATCGCCCCCATCGCGTTGCCGACCCCGGGCGCGGTGTGCAAGTTGGCGATCGCCGGGCGGCCGGAGGCCTGCGCGAAGCCATCCGCCATGCCAACCACAACCGCCTCGTGCAGGCCGAGCACGAAGCGAAAGTCGCCGGGAAAGTCGGCGAGCATCGGCAACTCCGTCGACCCGGGATTGCCGAAAATAGTCGTCATTCCCTGGGTACGGAAGAGGTCGAAACTGGCGTCGCGCACGGTCTGCATGGCGGGCACCCTATTCCACGAAGCAAGTTGCAGCATTCAAGCTGCATTGGAGTGTCTGCCGATAATTGCCCGGTCGTGCCAGGGACCTTGGACAACTTGCAGCAGGGAAGGCGTACGACTTCTGCCTTTGTGGCACTCGCGCTAGCGCTGCTGATCGGCTGCCTGGTCTCTGCAACGGCGGCGAACGCCGCTCCGATACCAACCCGAATCGCCTACACGCCGGGCGAGATCGTTCCGATCCCGGCCTCGATCCCCCACGAAGAAGGCGACATGGTCGACCGCCGCATCGTGCCCAACCTGCGCTGGCTCGCCGCCCGCTTCCCGATCTACGTCACCGACGGCTACTCGGGCAAGCTGCCCAGCGGTGAGCACATCGGTTGCCGCGGCTGCCACGTGAGGAACTCCGATCACTACAACGGCCTCGCCGTCGACATCGTGGCGCTGCGCGGGACCGGCAGCTGCAATCGCGCCTGGAACGGCATCACCCGCCTCGCGCGCTGGGCCGAGCCGGTCCAGAACCGCCCGCGGGCGCCCTTCCGCTGGGTCGGCTATGACGGCGACGCCGGCCACGGCTGCGGTCACCACCTGCATCTCTCCTGGGAACACGCGATCGCGCCGATGTTCCAGCTGGCCGAATGGGTCGAGGTCTTCCCGGTGCGCAACCAGGCCGTCGCCCAGCAGCCCGAGCCGCGGCCACGGCCGCGCGGCGGCGTCTCGGTGATCGAGTCCGGTGGCATCTCTCCGCGCGGCGACTGACGTGCCGGTGCTGCGGTGTCCATATGGACACCGCAGCACCGGCACGTCCATAGGATGCGGTGGGTGCGTTCGCCTCTGCTCATCGCCGTCGTCTGCGTAGCCGCAATCGCCGGCTGCGGGGAGACCGACGAGGAGACGTCGGTCGCCTGTCTCGAAGGCGCCTCGATCTATCTCGACGCCCTACGCGCCACCCCGGCTGTGGTCAGGCTTGATAGCGAGACCCCGATCTCCGACTGCCTCCCCGCCAACCAATCCGGCGGCGACCTGGCCGAAGTCGGCACCGCGATGCTGAGCGCGGCGACCGAGCTCAATGCCGAGGCGCGCGAGGAGCCCGGCGGCACCTCCAATCTCCAGCTCGGCTACCTGCTCGGCGCCGCGCAGCGCGGTGCCGCCGACACCGAAGGGATCCACGCCGAGCTGATCCGCCGCCTCGCCGCGGCAGCCCGCTACAGCCCCGACAACCAGCCCTTGTCGCCGCTGTTCACGCGCACCTACCGCGAAGGTTTCGACGCCGGCCGGGCTCGGGGTTGAGCGTGTTAGGCTGACGCCGACTCACGGCGTGGGGAACTCCGGTGTGAATCCGGGGCTGACGCGCAGCGGTGTGGGTGACGACTGGCTGGTAGTCCCACTGGGCCTGAATACAGATCCGGGAAGGGTGGTCAGGAGGACGATCCCGAGCCCGAATATCCGGCCGAGAGTCGCAAGGAGGTTCGCCTCGCGACTAGGCGGCCGGCTCACTTAACACGGTTGTGTGGTGCGTCGCCGCCCTTGAAAAGGAGACGGCGATGAACACGCCAAGAAGCAGTTCCCTCAGACGCCCCCTGCGCGCGCTCTGCGTGCTGGGCATAAATCTGGTGGCCCTGGCCGCCTTTGCCGGCAATGCCGGCGCTTACGTCTCACCGGCCCAGGCCGAGCACGCCGCCGACCGCGGCGTCAACTGGTTCCTGTCCAACCAAGAAGAGAGCGGCTCGTTCGGATTCGGCGGCGATTGGGCAATGACCGCCCTCGCTGCAGCCGGTCTCAACGCAGCCGACGCCAGTACCTCGCTGGCCGACCCCAGCGCCCAGGACTTCTACCTAGGCGACTGGCAGGCGAGCGGCCCAGGTGGCGCCGCGACCGACGCCGAGCGGGCGATCCTCTCCGGCGTCGCCGGCGGTATCCAGACGTCCCGCCTCTCGACCTCCGCCGACACGACCAAGAGCAACATGGTCGCGAGGGTGGCGGAATTGTTCGACGGTGAACAGATCGGCGAAACCGGCCTGCTCAACGACGACATCTTCGGCGTGCTCGCACTGCACCATGCCGGGGCCCCGCCTGAGCTGCTGCGGTCGATCGTCGACTACCTGCGCACCAAACAGCTGCCCAACGGGGGCTGGAGCTGGAACGCGTCACCCGGCGCCCCTGCAGACACCGACATGACGGGCTCCGTCGTGGCGGCCTTTTGCGCCGCTGGGGTCGGTCCGGGCGATGGCGATCTCGACCAAGCGATCGCACTCCTCCATACCCTGCAAGATGCCGCCACCGGAGGATTCATTGCTCCGCCAGAGGCATTCGGAATCGGTGTCAACACCGACACCACCTCCTGGGTGACGAGCGGCCTGATCCAGTGCGGGATCGACCCCCAGAGCAGCGAGTGGACGACCGCACAGGGCAAGACTCCACTCGACTACCTGGTCTCGATGCAGCAGCCGGACGGTCACTTCGACTGGACCGAGGAATTCGCCGGCGGGGCCTTCGAGACCTACAGCTCGGTGCGGCCACTTGCCGGCGAGGCGTTCTCAGCCGCGCCGCCGGCGCGGCTGGATGAGGTCAGCCCAGCTGTGCGCCCGGTGGCCGACGTGCCCGACGGCACGCCGGTCCCGGTCACGCTCGTGATCGACCACGGGCCGGGTGCCGATGACGTGCGAATGTGCCGGATCGATATCGAGTCCGGGTCGAGCCTCGAGGCCGTGCTCACCGACGCCGAGACCGCGTCAGTTCCGGCCGGCTGCGTCGTCGACTTCACTGGCGAAGTGGGGTCTGGCGGCCTGGCGTCGCTGAACGGCGTGGCCGAGACCGCCGACTACGAGTGGCGTACGGCGGTGAACGGATCGGTCCCAACCGCGGGAAGCGAGGACCCGATTGGCTTCGGCGATCTCCTCTTCCTCGAGTTCGCGGCGAAGGTCACCGATCCGGACGCGCCAGCCAAGGTCGAGGTGCCTCCGCTCCAGGCGGCAGCCAAGCAGCGCCGGGTCCAGCGCCCGCGTGTGGCTGTCCGCGGCCGGGCAAGGCTGCGGACCGCTGGTGAGTTGGCGGTGCGCCTCGAGTGCCCGCGTGGCAATGGCCGGCTCGGCTGCCGCGGCGTGCTCACCGTGCAGTTCCGCCAGGGGTTGGACGATCGCCTGCGCTTCGGTGGCTCGGCGGCGTTCACCCTCCCCTCGGGCAACAGCGACACGCTCCTCATGCCGGCAAGCGAGGCTCTGCGCCGCAGCGCGGACGAGGGCCGGGTGAGGTTGCGCGTCACCGCGGCCACTCGTGCCGAGGACGGCGCCCTGCGGTTGACCCACGCCAGGCGGTTCCTCAACCCGTGAGGACCCTTTCGGCAGTGCTCACCGCCACGGTCGCGCTTGCGGCCGTGGCGGCGGCTGCCGCCCCGCCACCGGCCACGGGCACGACGGTCAGCCTGAGAGTCGAAAGCGCAAGCGACTCGGTGCCGCTCTTCTCCGGACCGGTGGACACCGCTCCGCATGCGGTCGACGGTGGCGACGGCAGCGGGTCGCACCCATGCTCGGGGCCGCCCGGGGCCGCCCCTGCGCCCACCGCCACCGGTGCGCTCGACGACGGCCTGCGCAGCGCGGGAATCTCGTGGCAGGGCAACTGGAACCCGAGCTTCCGCGACTTCTTCATCGAGCGCATCGGCCCTCACGCCTCGACTCCCCCCGACAACTACTGGTCGCTCAGTGTCAACGGTCGCTTCTCCTCGGGCGGCTGCCTCGCCCAGATCGCCGGCGGCGACGAAGTTCGTTTCTTCTACGGGCCGTTGTTCGGCACGCCGCCGCAACTGAGCCCCGCCGGGACGGGCGGCGCCGAGGAAGGCGAGCAGACGGGCGGCGGGCGGCCGATCACTGGTGCTGCCCGCCAGCCTGCCGAGCTGCGACGGGTCGCCCGCCGTGCAGGCCGGTTCCTGCGACACAACGACGGGCCGGGCAGCGAGTGGGCTGAGCTTGCGCTCGCGCTGCGTGGGCGCCACGAGACGTCGGGCGCCGCGCAAGGGCTTGCCGAGCGCCTGCTCGACCGTCGCCAGCGCCGCACGCCCAGCGCTGATGTCGACTCGGCTGCACTCGATGCCTGGGCACTGGCGGTCGCTGGCCGGCATGCCGCGGCGCGCCGGGCCGCGACCACAGTCCGCGCTGCCCAGTCCCCGGACGGTGGCTTTCCGGTGATTCCGGGCGGCAGCTCGAACGCGCAAAGCACCGGCGTCGCCCTGATCGCCCTTCGCGTCGCCGGGCTCGGCCCCCGCCCAAGTACGGCACCGGGCGGCCCGACCCCGCTCGACTACCTCGCCTCACTCGCCCGCCGCAACGGTTCGATCGTCTACGCAAAGGGGAGCTCCCTCACTCCCGTCTGGACCACCGCCCAGGCGCTGCTGGGCCTGACCGGGAAGAGCAAGTTGCTGCAACTGAAATACGCTGCGGGAAGCAGATAAACGAAATATGCACGGCCGAGATGCGCCGGTTTGCAGCGGCCGGACCGAGGAGCGAAATGCCAGAGCAGCTATGGGGTGGCGAGACCACCAAGGCCGTTGAGAACTTTCCCGTCTCTGGCGAGCGGGTCCCCGCGCCGGTGGTCCGCTGGCTGGGACGGCTGAAGGCCGCCGCCGCACGGGCCAACGGCGAACTGGGCGGGCTCGAGGAGGAGCTGGCCGGGCGAATCGCCGACGCCGGCGACGCGGTCGCCGCCGGCGAACACGACGACCAGTTCCCAGTCGACGTCTTCCAGACCGGCTCCGGCACCTCCTCGAACATGAACGCCAACGAGGTAATCGCCAAGCTCGCCGGCGACGCGGCTCATCCCAATGACCACGTCAACATGGGCCAGTCCTCCAACGACGTCTTCCCCTCCGCGGTGCACCTGGCGGCGCTCGGCGAGGTCACCCGCGACCTGCTGCCGGCGATGGAGGGGCTGCAGGCGGCGCTCAGCGAGAAGGCGGAGCGCTTCGCCGACACGGTCAAGGCCGGCCGCACCCACCTGATGGACGCGGTCCCGGTGACTCTCGGCCAGGAGTTCGGCGGCTACGCGGCCCAGGTACGGCTCGGCATCCAGCGGATCGAGGGGACGCTGCGGCGCGTCGGCCAGATCCCGCTCGGCGGCACTGCCACCGGCACCGGCCTCAACACCCATCCCGAGTTCGCCGCCAAGGTGCGCGAGAAGCTCGCCGAGGAAACCGGCCTGACGATCTCCGAGCCGCTCGACCGCTTCGAGGCGCAGGGCAACCGCGACGCCCTGGTCGAGCTCTCCGGCGCGCTCAAGGTCTACGCCGTATCGCTCAACAAGATCGCCAACGACTTGGCGCTGATGGGCTCCGGCCCGCGCGCCGGCCTGGCGGAGCTGCGCCTGCCGGAGCTACAGAAGGGCTCCTCGATCATGCCGGGCAAGGTCAACCCGGTGATCCCGGAGGTCGTGATCCAGGTCGCCGCCCAGGTGATCGGCAACGACGTCGCGATCACCGTCGCCGGCAGCCAGGGTCAGTTCGAGCTCAACGTGCGGGTGCCGTTGATCGCCCGCGACCTGCTCGACTCGATCAAGCTGCTCGCCTCGGCCTCGCGCCTGCTGGACGAGAAATGCGTCGCCGGGATCGAGGCCAACGAGGAGATGACCGAGCGTCACGCCGAGGCGACCCTGGCCACGGTAACCGGGCTCAACCCCCACATCGGCTACGACCGCGCCGCCGACATCGTCAAGGTCGCCGCCGAGTCCGGGCGCTCGCTGCGCGAGGTCGCCCTGGAGCAGGGGGTCGAGCCCGCCGTACTTGAGGAAGCGCTTGACCACCGCCGCATGGCGCGCCCGCACGAGTAGGGACCCTATGAAGGGACCTCTGGCGACTTAGCCCCCCTCAGGCGACGGTAAGTCGCCAGAGATCGGATCAGCGCGGGTCGTCGACCAGCAACTCGACGTTGCGGTCGTCGGCCTGGCCTTCGCCGATCGGCGCGCCCGACTGGAAATCGTTGAAGGACATCGTCCGGCCGGCCGAGGCGAGGTCGTTGAGGTCCATCCCACTCGCCGCCGTCCCCGGCGCCGGGGCGACCGATTGCCCGACGTGGTCGAGGATCGTGCCGAAGATCGAGAGCGTGCCGTCGTGGTTGTCGAAGACCTCGAGCAGGCGGCTCTGCTGCGGCCAGTCGGCCTCGGCGGCGACCCGAATGCTCCAGAAGCCACCCGACCCGCCCGGATTCGGGAACGGGTTGACGACGTTGTCGTGCGAGTGGCCCGCGACCCAGGCGATCGCGTTGGGGAATTCGTGCAGCAGACTGACCGCGTCGGCCTGCAGGCGGATCGGCTGCGAGCTGCGCGGGTCGAGGTCGCAACCGGGGTTGATGTCGTGGCCGTGCGCGTCGTTGATCAGGCAGAGCGGCGCCAGCTCGTCGGCGGCGTCGGCAGTGAGGCTCTCCGGCGCGTGGTGGCTGAAGAGCACGACCAACTCGTCGGCGGCCGTCGCGGCTTCCAACTGACCCCGCAGCCATTTGAACTGCGGGTCGTCGATGTTGCCGTCGGAGGTCGAGGCTCCGCTCGGCGTCAGGATCGTGCCCGCCTCGGCGACGGTGTCGACCGCGATGAAGCGCATCCCCGGGGTCGGGCTCCACGCGTAGTAGCCGGCGGCGCCTTTCGAGGCGCTCTCCTGGGCGGCTTCGATGAAGTCGAAGCCGTGGCCATCCGCCTGGGTGCCCGCTTTGAAGATGTCCTTGTACTGCTTCTTGGAGACGAACCGTCGCTGCGGGTCACCCGGCACGAGGACCAGGTTCTGCGGGCTGCTCAGCAGGGTCCCCAGCAGGGCCGTCGGGTCGAACAGGGAGGCAAGCAGCGCCGCCGCGTTTTCGGGATTTGGCACGGGGCCGATCGGCTTGAGGCAGCCGGTGGCGACCTGCTCGAAGGCGAGGTTCGCCGCCGCGTTGCCCTGGACGAGGGCGTCGTGGTTACCAAAGGCGACGTAGGAGGGCACGTCGACGCCGGCGGCGGTGAAGGCCTGCTGCGCCTTGTCCATCAGCCCGGGGTATTTGGGCCAGGCGGCGTGCGGGCCTTTGGGGCTGTCGGGGTCGTAGAACTCGGGGAAGGTGCCCTCGAAGTAGTCGTCGTAGTCCTGGATGCCGGTGTAGCGGGCCGCCTCGGCGGCACCGGGGACGAGCAGGTTCGGGCAGAGCAGATGCGAGTAAGTCGCTTTGCTGACGCCGCTGTTGGGGTTCAGCGCACCCCCCTCGAGCAGCGTGCGCACCCACTGCGTCTCGTTGAGCTGCTGGCTGTCGGCCGAGTCGCCGGTGTTGATCGTCAGGTCCATGGCGCGGTGCCCGCCGCCTCCGTCGGCAACCGGGCTGGCGCCGGTGAACTGGTTCAACTGCCGAATCATCGCGTCGGAGATCTGCGGCTCGAGCGCCTCCCAGGGGCGCCAGGCCGAGCCGAAGGGAAGGTTGAGCGGCGTGGATAGCGGGTCGATGATCTCGACCCGCGCCGGCGACTCCTCGTCGGCGAGCTGGAAGTCGGAGAGCTGCCCGAAGTAGACGAGCGAGGTGCGGGCGCTCGCGCGGCCGGCGCCGGCGGCACCGAGCTCCTCGCGCACCGTGTACGGCTCACCCGCGCCGAGCTGCAGGAAACGGTAGGCGCCCGGTGCCGCCGGCACGATCCGCTGCTGCACCGTGGTCTGCCCTTCCGTGTCGGAGGGAGCGGCCGCCGCAACAGGCGCCGCGATCGCCGCGGCGGCAAACATAGAGATTAAAATCCTGACCTTAATGCGGCAAGCGTACCAAGAACTCAGTAGGCACGGCTAGAACCGCCATCTAACGGTGCTTCAGGCTAAGGGGTCGTAATGAGGGGTCGTCCAGGATCCCCGGAACCACATTTGAGGCCACATCGAAGTCCCCCTTGCCCCCATCAGGGTCGGTCCATTAGCGGAGCGGCGCTAACCGGAGTCAGCAAGTTCTACGCGGAAGACCTTTGAAAGGGTCACCTGCCGCGACGGACTTCGCCAAAGGGCCACTTTGCTCGTGATCCGGTAAAGCCCGACTCCCTGCTCATTGGGAATCTGAATCTCGACGCAGCGGGCAGCCTGCCCCGCAGGGAGGACAGCTCGGATTTGGGGTCGCCGTCCAGGCGTGAGGTAAGAAGTGACGGGATGCCATTCATGGGCATCGAACTGCTCAAGATATATGCGGCTGTCTGGTGCAACCGACTCGGTACCTAGGTTCTCGACTCGGGCATGGAGAGATTGTCCCTGCTCAAGTGACTGGTCGCTCGAGACGAGCTCGACATTCACATTCGGCCTAACAACACGGAAATACGCAGCGTATCTGCCCAAGCGTTTCCCGGTGTTATTTCTGAATGTGATGTCCATCCGGTAGAACGTGGGCTGTCCGTTGACGGATAGGTGCAGCACTCCGTCCTCGTTATGGAGGTCGACCGTCCCCAGCCTCCATGCTCTAGTTTTCAGGAGTCCACCGGGCCTCCCACGCCCATCCACACGGACGAGCCCGGCAGTAATTCGCCAATTCAGTAGACGATCCTGACCGATCGCATTGTCGGTAAGTGCGAAACCAATCGCACCAGGCCCCACACGCAGCCCGTCGTCCAATACTTTGAGTAAGATTCCTTTAGGCGCAAAAGGTAGGCGTCCTGACTCGGGTACCTCGTGAAGAGCTCTCATCCGTCGAAAGGGGAACCTATAGTCGCGTACGGTCTCATCGCCGCAGAATGCATTCCGAGCGCTTTCCTCAGTGATCGCGGGAGCAGAACCGGACGTAAGAATCAGGCTGCAGGCAAGCGCGGCACCGCTGAGCGCGAGAACGCGCATCATTAGCTTGCGCATAAGAGTCAAGCTAGCCACTATCTACCACCAAATGTAGCGGTGCCAACCCGTCATTCGTAAATACCGCTGAACTCGCCGGCCAGCCCGGGTACGGCTTTAAAGCCTCAAAGCATGCTTCTTTCGGAAGTCCTTCGAATTGACCGAAGCCACTGGTCATTATTCCAACGGCCGCCCCCGTGCCTTCGACCCAAGCTGGACTACCGCTATCTCCGTCCTCAATAAACGCTTCGAAGCAGATCTCGACCGTAGAGTAACCGTCGTTGTACGTCTCTTGAGGTGGCGAGATGATGGGACCGCACCGTTGCTCGTTTGATTTGAATCCCGAGAAGCAAATGTTAGTTCCGATTCCAGGAGCTACACTAATCGATTTGACTGAAATACGCGGAGCGTTTTCGGCAGTGAAGATCTTTCGTGGCACTACTTCGGGATGGTAAAGACGGATCGCCGCTGCGTCCACTTCAAGCGTTTCCGGGTTTAAATCCTCACCGTCGCGCCGCACAATGCCGATCCATTGCTTTTCGGTCTGACTAGGACTGCTTCGTCGAATGACCTCGTGGTCCTTTTCCATACAGTGACTTGCCGTTAAAACGAACATCCGCGTCTCCATTCGGCCAGTCTGTTTGTTTTTGACCTTGTCAAACGCCCCGAATGCGTTCGTGCAAGGAGCGCCAACAAGTTTTTCTTTCGCTGGGCTATTGGGACCGTCCAATAATCGAAGGACATCTCCAGCTCTAATCGGGCCAGTGACCCGTTCACGACCACTACGCCGCGGCCGGGAGACCGGCTGATAGTGGACGGTAATTGGGGCGCCGCTGCCAAACTGGCTATGCAGTATTTCCGTAGCCTGTTTGAGATCGCTAGCGCCGACCCTAACCCGATTTTCCCGCAGTTCACTCCCTACGCTCGTGATTAGCGTTGGATAGGACTCAGCGGCAAACGACGCGATGCTTTTTTGTAGTGACTGAAGTGCCGCTAGCGAGTGGCTTGGGTTCATCGAGAATGGAAGAATCCGGTCAGGTGCCATGAGACTCGCACTATTCGTGAGGGCGTTGATTGTCGCTTGCTGATTCTGCGTAAATCCAACTCTAATTACACCGCCCGCGGGTTCGTCGATATACGAACCGGCGAATGAGCTCGCGGCGTTGGCGGCCGCCCATGCTTCGATCGCTGCTGCATCGTGCGACCAATAGGCGAGGCGATATTCAAGCTCGGCGACTTCCGGCGTTCGCAGCGGCGCGCCCCACCGTTCCATCGATGCGACGGCGGCGGAGTTGCCCTGAATCCAGTCGTTGATCGTGTCGAACACGCGATCGTTGATCTCAAGCTCGTCCTGCACCGGATCAAGGTCAATGTCAAGACCGTGCTCTTCACGGAACTGCAGGACGTCGGCGAATTTTGGGGTCACAGGCTGGTCGGGTGGCGGTGGCGGCGTGTAGGGGATGTTGACCCAGAATCGTTTGCTGGCCACCTGTTCTATCCCGTCTTCGATGACCATCTCGAGATTGAGGATGCCAGGAGCATGGTTGCCGGTATAGGTCACCCACTCGTCGGGGAGTTTTTTGCATGCTTCGGGTTCTTCGTCGATCTGCGGGCAGGTCTTCTCGGAGACGAGTTGATTTCCGTTAGCGTAGACCTGGATCGAGGCAATACCCGCCTCCGAATACGCTTTGACGACCAGATTGTATTCGCCGACGGCGATCGGCGCCGCAGTTTCTTTGTTTTCCACGTCATAGAGCGTGCCGGCGATGTTTTCGAATTCGGGTGGGTTGAGCGCGTTCTGCGATTTGAAGACCGAGCCGTCTTCGCCTATGTCGTAGGTGATAGCCGGTGCGTCAGGCAGGATGACTTTGGTTGAGCGTGGCTGGTCGGTGTAGCTGAAGCTGGTCGTCTTTTCCGGGGCTGACCCCGCGGGATCGACTTTGACTTTTTTGACCCGCCCGTCGGTGGTTCCGTATTCGATCTCCGCCCAGGTTCCGTTAGGCAACTCGACTCGCGTCATCCGGCCGACTTCGTCGTACTCGTAGGTGGTCTCCCCATCGGCATCCTCATGGGAGGTAAGGCGGCGGCCTTCATGCTCATAGGCATGGATGCCGGCCTCATCGCCCTCGACACTGCTCACAAGCCCTTCCGGAGTCTCAACTTCAACCTCCGGGTCGCCGTTGCTGAGATCGAACTCAGTCAGAGGATCGGGGGCGTAGTGGGCCACCAACCACTCCTGCACCCTGTGGTTGTTGACGTCGGTCACCCAGAGGCGGCCCTTGCCGTCAGCAACGATCCCCATCGGGTAGTCGAGGCTGAACTGCCCTTCTCCCGACCCCCCTGATCCGAACTGGCCGACGTATTGCCCGGCTAGGTCGAAGCGCTGCACGCGGCTGTTCTGCAGGTCGCCGACCCAGACGTTGCCTTCCCTGTCGATCTCAAGCGCGTCGGGTCGGTTGAACTGGCCGTCGCCCGAGCCGGCCGAGCCGACGTTGCTTTTGTGGACACCAGAGGAGTCGAATACCGAGATGCGGTTTTTCTGCCAGTCGGCGACCCAGATGTTGCCGCCGGCATCGACATCGATACCGGTCGGTTCGTAGAGTTGGCCGGAGTCGAGGATCGCGAGGAATTCACCTTTGTCGTTGAACTTCTGCACGCGGCCGTTCTGGGTGTCGGAGACCCAGATGTTGCCTTCGGGGTCCGCGGCGATACCTTCGGGCTTGTTGAGCTGGCCGTTGCCCGAACCGGAGGAGCCGAATTTGGCGATGAACGCACCGCTCGGGCTGAGCTTCTGGATGCGGTGGTTGTTGGAGTCGCTGATGAGGATGTTGCCTTCGCGGTCGACAGCGATCGAGGAGGGTCGGTTGAACTGGCCGTTGCCAGAGCCCAGGGAGCCGTAGGCGGCGAGGAATTTGCCGCCCTTGTCGAACTTCTGGATGCGGTTGTTGGCCTTGTCGGCGATCCAGAGATTGCCTTGGAGGTCGATCGCCACGTCGCCTGGGGAGCGGAACTGTCCGTCGCCGCCGCCGTAGGAGCCGAAGGCCGAGGCGTAGGTGGGTTTGTCGATCGGGACCAACCACTCCTGCACCCTGTGGTTGTTGACGTCGGTCACCCAGAGGCGGCCCTTGCCGTCAGCAACGATCCCCATCGGGTAGTCGAGGCTGAACTGCCCTTCTCCCGACCCCCCTGATCCGAACTGGCCGACGTATTGCCCGGCTAGGTCGAAGCGCTGCACGCGGCTGTTCTGCAGGTCGCCGACCCAGACGTTGCCTTCCCTGTCGATCTCAAGCGCGTCGGGTCGGTTGAACTGGCCGTCGCCCGAGCCGGCCGAGCCGACGTTGCTTTTGTGGACACCAGAGGAGTCGAATACCGAGATGCGGTTTTTCTGCCAGTCGGCGACCCAGATGTTGCCGCCGGCATCGACATCGATACCGGTCGGTTCGTAGAGTTGGCCGGAGTCGAGGATCGCGAGGAATTCACCTTTGTCGTTGAACTTCTGCACGCGGCCGTTCTGGGTGTCGGAGACCCAGATGTTGCCTTCGGGGTCCGCGGCGATACCTTCGGGCTTGTTGAGCTGGCCGTTGCCCGAACCGGAGGAGCCGAATTTGGCGATGAACGCACCGCTCGGGCTGAGCTTCTGGATGCGGTGGTTGTTGGAGTCGCTGATGAGGATGTTGCCTTCGCGGTCGACAGCGATCGAGGAGGGTCGGTTGAACTGGCCGTTGCCAGAGCCCAGGGAGCCGTAGGCGGCGAGGAATTTGCCGCCCTTGTCGAACTTCTGGATGCGGTTGTTGGCCTTGTCGGCGATCCAGAGATTGCCTTGGAGGTCGATCGCCACGTCGCCTGGGGAGCGGAACTGTCCGTCGCCGCCGCCGTAGGAGCCGAAGGCCGAGGCGTAGGTGGGTTTGTCGATCAGTCCTGAACCGGGTTTTTCAAGTTCCCCTGGGTCTTTGACATTGAAGCTGGCAGGATCGTCAACCGCGATTTCGGCCAACTCACCCGCCGCATAGGAGTAATCGATCCTGGCCTCGCCCTCGGTGCGCAGTTCCTCGACCTTCCCGGCCGAGTTGAAGGCGAGAGCGGTGTCGCTTTCGCCGGTCGCATCAGTCACCTCGTAGCCCCCACCGAACTCCTTGGTGACCACTGCCTGTAGCTGGGGGTCGAATTTCTGCGTGCCTACCGACGCCGGCAGCCCGACCGAGCCCTCGACCGCGCCGCTTGCCCGGAGCATCGTCGCTTTGCTTGGCGGTCCTTCGACTTCCTCCACGTCGAGATCCGGCGTCTGCGCTAGCGTCCAGCCACGCCCCCACTCGGTGGTCTCGGGGAGTTGGGAGTTGTAGTAGCGCTCAACTTCGAGATCGACGCCGTAGCCTTCGACATCGACATCCTTCTCGCGGTAGACGAGGTTGCCGTTCATCACGTTGACGGCAAGTTCGGGACGCTCGGGGTTCTCTTCTTCGATTTCGTTGCCTGATCCGTCAGGCAGCGGGAAGTAGTGCATTACGTACTCGTCTTTGATCCCGGTTGCGGGGATGTACTCGAACTCGATTTCGCGTTCGCGTGCCTTGTCCACGTAGTCGGTCGCGATGACTTTCAGTTTGTGGAGGCCCGATTCAAGATCCTGAAGCCTCAGCACGTAGGTTTGCTCCATAGGGCAGCTGTCCGAGCAAGGTTGTTCCCAATTCTGCATTTCGGAGCCATCAAGGAAGACCTCGATCTTTTTGACGCCTGAACGCTTTTTCGCGTCGGCGTTGCTCTCCGTGCCGATGTCGGTGGCTTTGATGCTCAGGTTGTAGACGGGGAGTGAGAGCTCCTCGACTTCTTCATTGCCCTGTTCTTCGCCTTTGTCCTCATCGGTGGCTACCGCCAACTGACCGCTCAAGGCGAGGTCGGGTTTGGTCCGATCGACCAGGGTCTGCCAGGTATGGGTCGATTTGCGTCCCGTGGCGTCTTCGACCGTGATAGCGGCGTTCTTCTTGCCCTCGTCGAAGCTGGCCCCGGTCTGGGTGAACTGCTCGCTGCGATTCGTAGGGCAGCGGCTGGCAGCGGTCCCGTTGCAGCCGACCGGGCGCTCGATGGCCGGCTGCCCGTCACGGGTGAAGGTGATTTTGCGCACCCCAAGGCCGGGGTCGCTCCCATTCGCGGTGATAGTGAAGGCCGGCGTGTCGGTGATCCAACCGCTTGGTTTGCCGCTGATTGAAACTCCTGGGTTCTCCGGATCGTCTTGGTAGATCGTCGCGCCGCCAACGTAGAAGTCATGGCCGCAAGCAAGCTGCGAGGGGCTGCCGCCAGTGCCGATGGCGACGTGTGCCCAGCGGGTGCCAGGGCCGCCCACCCAGCCCGTGTCGTGGCTGGTGGCGCTGAAACTAAGAGGTCTGTAGGTGCCGAGGCCGCTGTATGAGCCGCCGTTCCACAGCCCCACCCAGCCGTGGGGCTCTTGGGTCTGGCAGTTGTAGACGCTGCCCCGCAACGTCGAGAAGACCACTCGGCTGATGTAGGCAGTTGAGTTCGGGGCAGTGTAGACCCAACGGCCCCAGGTGTTTGCGCCGTACGAGTAGTTGTTCCCTTTGGATCGCGCATACAGACCGGACCCCCAGCAGGTGACTATGCAACTGAAGCTGCTTTCGTAATCGGCGCTCTCCTCCCAGCCCCAGTACCCCAGGCCAAAGATGCTGCCGCCGCTCCAGTACCAGTTCTCGACAACTAGTTCGGGATCTAAGAGCGCGGGGTAAGCGATCTCAAGGGAGCGATGGGGGATCTCGACGACAATGGAGTCTCTGTCGACCTTCATCGATACCGGGATATCGGTCCCCTGTGCATCCACTGCGTACGGCGCCGGGATGAAAGCGATTCGCCCTTGGGAAGCGTCAATGACCTCGGCGCCCCCCTGACCGTCTGAGCGAAGCTCCGCCCCTTCTGGCAAGGAGAGTCCGAAGCGGAACTGCTCGGGACTCTTCGGCGATCGAATCTGCTCGAAGATCTCGACACCGCTGGTCAACGGTGCGACGAAAGTGTCGGTGTCCGTGCTGGTGTTGCCGAAAAAAAGGTCCTTGTCGCCGTAGCGCGTAGCGCTCACCTCGCCGTCGCCGGGCAAGCTGGAGATTGCAAGCTCATCGCCGATGCTGATCTCACCGTTGAGAGTGCCGGGAAGTCGAATATCGGTTGCTGCGGTTTCGGGAACGAAATCGCCTTGCACAGCTTCCAAGCTCAGGTCAACCGGCTTTGCTTCCTCGCCAGGAACCTGACTGCGGACTGGGATCGGCAATTCGACAAGCTGGCTCCCGCCTTCGCCGTCCGGCACGAGAGCTGCGTGATCGCCAACGACATGTTCGATCTGTAGGTCGCTGATGAGGCGGGCGGGATCGCCGTCCAGTCCGCCCAGAATCTCGTCAAAGGCTGAACTCAGCAAGCTCTTTGCCTGGGTTGCGGAGAGGTCTCCGAGTGCTTCGGATACTTCGACTGCCCCAGGTACTTGGGCAGCAGCAATCTCTTTTTCCTCACTCGTCGGTGGAGTGAAACCCGCTTCCTCAGATTCGGCGGCGACAACGGGAATGGACGAGCAGGCGAGTAGTACAGCCGCGAAGACGGCGATCCAGCGCACGCGGCTGGCGATTGATCCCCTGCTAGACCTCATCTGACTACCCCCTGAATTGATTGACGAGATACGACTGGCTATCAGTGGTCTTGATTCCACACCTTGCAATAGCTGCGTCGAAACAGGGCGACCCTATACGCGACTAGCGTCTTGCAACGGCCGGCAGAAAATTCCCCCAAAAACTTTGTATTGCGAGCCCTTAAGTGACAGACCGCTGACTCCGGCGCCGCCGCATGTCGACCAAACGCTTTCCGTTAGCGCTTCGGGCCTGTCCTTCCTTCAATCGGCCGAGCCGTCCTCTGGCCTATCCGGATCAGCGGCCGGACCCACTTTCCTCTTCTCGTTGTAAGACCCGTAGCCCAACATCGAGACCGTGATCGAATGTCCCTCGGCGTCGTCGCCAAGTAGCCGTTCCTTGCTTTCTGTTCTGACTCGTAGGACCTCGTACATCGTGTTGTCAAGAAGCTCGACAATTTCGCGCCAACCTTGATCGTCAACAAGCATTGGCATCCAGCTCATGTGGGCGGCCTCTAGCGAATCGAAGGTGTTTCCTTCAATGGCGGCCCTGGCATCATCGACGAGAACTCTGAAAAGGGGGCCCCGCATTCTCCCTTTTATTACGTCCGGGACACCCGCCCATTCCTCTACATCCAGATGAGTGACTTTCACCGTTCTGTAGAAGATCCGGGTAGTTCCGCGGACTGGCTCCCGGCACACCTCCTCGATAAGTTCGAGCTTCCGCAAGACCTTCAGCTCATACTTCACGCGGTCCGGGTCTGCCCCGAGTTCCCGGGCGATTTCGGGCCGAGATGCGGCCCGTTCACTGAGCAGCACAAGGATCTGAGTGCGGAGCTCAGTTTGCAATCCCGTGATCACTCCTTTGTCTGGCTTTCGACCAGCGGATTGCCTGCTTAGGCGGTTTCTCGTCTGCCTCTTCTCGGATTCGGGTTTGGAGCGGTGGTCCATAGGTACGAGGCGAGCACTCTACTTGGTTTGAGCGGCGGCTTTCCGGTGGTATCCAGGGATTTCGGGAAAAATTGTCCCTCTTTTGAATAAAGTTTATTAATCGGATATTCTTTATCATAGACTTCCAGCGGCGTTAACGGAGGAAGGAGGTGAGAGCGTTGACGATCAAATCGCACGGCTGCACTGCGCCCGTCGTATCAACCCATAAGGCGGGATAGCTCGGGGTGGGAGCGGCGGTGACAGTCTTCGCTCCCGCCCTCCAAGCTCAGCTGGTTCTTGAGCTACTAGAGATGGGAACAGAAAAGTCCTAAAAAATGGCTATAGGCAACTGAGGCTCGATGGCTAATCCTAGGTTCAGCACTCAGGAATTGAGCGTCCAAAGCCCTCAGACCTCCCATATCAAGGGGCTTGGGCAGGTGCCCCGGCAGCGACTGGGCTGCCGGGGCACCACAAAGTTCCAGCTATTCGATGTCAGAGGCAGACCTAGAGCACGACAACGGCCAGCTCGCTGACTCTCGGTGGGCGATGCTGGCAGTTCAACTCGTCCATCCGCTAGATGTCCAGATTCTCGAAGCTTTTGCCTGGATCGATCAAGCTCTCTCTGAACGCGATCTCGTAGAGCTCTTCGAGGGCAAGATTTCCGCGCCGAGCATCCACGCCCGCCTGAGACGGCTTTCCAAGCTCAAGGCCATTGAAGTCTCGGGGACTCCCGTCGGCCGCGATCGCCTTGATACCCCCTATTGCCTCGCAGAGCTACCAAAGAGGGGCTTCTGATGGAAGCTGAGCGGGACCTCATCGTCCGGCAGCTTGCCGAAAAACTCCGCGCCTACCGTAGGGGTGCTGGGCGACGGGGATCAGCAATGACGGCATTAATGGGGGAGCTGCGGGCCCGTACGGGCCGTTCTTCCCAGGGCTTTCGAGTCGCCGAGGAGGTTGCACATCTCGACAGGGTGTATGGGCTCACCAGACGGCTGCAGTTTGAGGAAGGGGGCGACCCGATGATCCTGGCGGCGGCGTCCTATGTCCACGACTATCGACAGGTGCTCGAACGACGCACCAGGGCTCTTGAGCATAGTCCCGGCACGGAGACCGTGGACGATCTGATTGGAGAGACGCTGGCGACCCTCGATTTCCCGGCGGAACTCGTCTCCCAGGTGTGCGATTGCGTCGCGTTCGCCGGCCAAGATTCGTTGTCAGGAGACGCCCTTGACGCAAACGTCGAGGGGCGAATTCTGCATGACGCGAACAGGCTCGATGCCTTAGGCGCCATTGGCGTCGCCCGGGCCTTCATGTTCGGAGGGGCGAGTGGAACACCCATCTGGCTCGAATACACCGGGGTCGGGACCGAAGGCGAACTAGTCCCCACTGCCTCGATAGTCCATCACTTTCACGAGACACTGCTTCGCCTCAAAGACAAGATGCTCACCGAAGCTGGTCGCACGTTTGCCGAAGGACGGCACGACTTCATGGTGCTTTTTCTCGACGCGCTTGAGAGCGAGCGGGCGTTGACCGTGGGTGAAAGCTATCCGCCCGCATAACTCTCGCTAAGTCTCAACGGCGGCGATGTACTGCGCCTTCGTGTGAATTGATTCATCTAGAGGTTGTCGCAGGATGCCGTCGGTCGTCATGCCGTAGAGGGCAACGCATTCGAGGCCCGCGGCCTTGAGCGCGGCCCGCATCTCTGCTTCGGAATAGTGCCGTTGCCGATGGTGATGCCTGGCGATGGCGCCGCTTTCCGCTTCAACTTCGAAGGTGGCCTTGCAGATCCCGCCTGCCGCGGCATCTCGCGACCCTTCTCCACGCCACGTCAACCGTCGCCCGTCACGCTTCATCCCATGCTCACCGGTGAAAAAGGTCCTACACCCCTGCAAGGTGAGCACGTCGAAAGTCAGCAGGCCGCCTGGAGCCAGATTGGCCGCCATTCCGCAAAGCGCCTTTTGCAGCTCCTCGCCGTTCAGCAGGTAGTTGAGCGCGTCATACAGCGCCCAGATCAGATCGAACTTGCCGAAGCGCGGCAGGTCCCGCATATCGGCGACCGACAGGCGTACGTCTTTCCCGACCTTGGCCCGCGCCAGCTCCAGCATCGCTGGTGAGATGTCACAGCCGGTGACCTTCCAACCGCGCTCGAGCATCGGCGCGAACGCTTTCCCAGTCCCGCAGCCGACGTCGAGCAGGCGGTCGCCGCTCAGGCCGTGGCGCTCGAGTGTGCTCAAGAGCTCGCCGAGCCACCACTCGTATTGGTGCCCCCCCGTGAACTCGTCGTAGTGCGGCGCGAATGCCTCGTAGGTGGCCTCGGCCTCGCAGGTCGCGATCGTCATGAGGTGGGCAGGTGCCCGCAAACCGGGCAATCGGCCTCGGGGGTGATCGCTTCGCGCGTCACATCCATCGTGCAGAGGTCGTAGATGTGGGCGACGCCTTGGGTCGAGGGCGTCCTCAATCCGGTCAGGTGGTGCATCACGTCGAGACCGACATGGCCGCCGATCAGATTGCAGGCCGGGCCCATCGTGGCGTTGCGGGTCTGCCTTGCTCGCCGCTGCTCGATCACCGTGTCGAGCAGCGGGTAGGTGCGCCTGAGCCCGGTTAGCTGACACTCATAGCACCCCGTTACGCCCGGGATGAAGAAAGGGCCGACCCGGGCGACCGGCGGGAAGTGGCTGGTCGCGATGTAGGGGATCTCGGCGGCGAAGCAGGCGCCGTTGATCCAGTGCTCGACTTCGTGGATCGGCCAGTCGGCAGAGTCGACCACGAGGTCGTAGCCCTCAATCACCTCGGCGATCGCTTCTTCGCCTTCAAGGGTCTCGGGCAGGGTCTCGAGGTGGATGCGCGAGTTGAAAGCCCCCAACCGCTCTACGGCGGCATCGACCTTCAACTTGCCTATGTCCGCCTCGGTGTAGAGGTACTGTCGATTGAGGTTGCTCTCCTCAACCCGGTCGCCGTCGATCAAGAGCATCTCGCCGATGCCACAGCCGGCGAGTGACAGGGCAGAGCAGCCGCCCAGGCCCCCGACGCCGAGGATGACGATGCGGGCGTCTTCAAGTTGCGTCTGGCACTGCGAAGGCGGTGGACCTGTGGAGATGTCGCTGAAGTAGCGGAGCTGGCGGTCAAAGCGCCGCGTCACCTCCTCGGGGACGAGATTGTCGTCGGCTGCGTCCTCGAGGAGACTCAGCTCCTCTAGTTGCACGAGCAGGTCGTCGACCGCCTCCTCGCCAAAGCGCTCCTCAAGCTCCCCTCGCCTTAGGTTGCCGTCAATGGCGTCGAGTAGCTGCCGATCCTCCTCGCTGGACTGCTCGATACAGATGTCTCCGCCCCCCATACTTGGCCGCAGGAGGAGCAGGTCTCCGTTGGGAACAGCGATCTTCTCCGTGGTTCGCTTGATCCTCGGTCTGATCATCAGGGCAAGTGGACCGGCTCATTACTGGAATAAGTTTCAGCATGAGCGCGCTACTGCGCTTATCCCTGCAAAGTGACGAAGCGCTCCTCGGTTAGCTCGAGCACGGCGTAGGCAGGGCCCTCGCGGGTGTTGCCGGAGTCCTTGACGCCGCCGTATGGCATCTGGTCGGCGCGGAAGGTCGGCACCTCGTTGATCAGCACGCCGCCGAATTCGAGCGTCGCCGCCGCCTCCAGCCCGCGCCCCATGTCGCGGGTGAAGACGCCGGCCTGGAGGCCGAACTTGGAGTCGTTTGCCATCCGCAGCGCCTCGGCGAAGTCGGAGTAGCGGTCGATCGTCGCCACTGGGCCGAAGACCTCCTCGCGCCAGACCTTGGCCTCGCGTGGGGGGTTGGCGAGCAAAGTCGGGGCGAGGCAGCGCCCGTCGTCAACCAGCTCTCCTCCTGTCAAGAGCTCCGCCCCGGCGGCGACCGCCTCCTCGACCCACTGCTTGACGCGGTCGCGGTCGCCGGGCGAGATCAGCGGGCCGACGTCGGTCTCGGGATCGAGCGGATCGCCGACCCGCAGCGCCTGAGTGTTGGCAACGAGGCGCTCGGTGAAGGCGTCGGCGACCTCATCGTGGACGAGGACGCGCTGGATCGAAATGCAGCTCTGGCCGGCGTGCGAGAAGGCGTGCAGCTTGGTTTTGTCGGCGGCCGCCTCCCAGTCGCCGTCGGCATGGACGATCAGCGGCGCGTTCGAGCCCAGCTCGAGGTTGACCTTCTTGTGGGGGACGCGGCTGCGGATGCCCCAGCCGACCTTGGCCGAGCCGGTGAAGCTGAGCGCCCCGGTCAGGTCGTGCTCGACGATCGCGTTGCCGACTTCCGAGCCCGGGCCGGGAACAACGCTGAGCCAACCTTGCGGCAGGCCCGCCTCGACCAGGATCGCGGCCAGCTTCAGAGCCGAGATCGGCGTCTGCCCCGCGGGCTTGAGCACGACCGCGTTGCCGGCGGCCAGCGCCGGGCCGAGCTTGTGGGCGACGAGGTTGAGCGGGAAGTTGAAGGGGCTGATCGCGCCGACGACGCCGTAGGGGACACGCATCATCACGCCGAGCTTGCCGCCGCCCGCCGCCGAGGCCTCCATCGGCACGGTGCCGCCGCTGAGCTTACGCGCCTCGACCGCCGAGAAGGTGAGGGTGTCGACGCAGCGTTCCGCCTCGACCCGCGCCGTCTTCAGCGGCTTGCCGGCCTCGGCGGCGATCGTCAGGGCGAGGTCGTCGGTCCGCTCGCCCGCCAACTCGGCGGCGCGGTCGAGGACGGCGGCACGCTCGAACTGGGGAAAACCACCTGACTCGTAGGCGGCACGCGCGGCAATCACACAGCGGTCGACGAGAGCGGCATCTCCCTGTGCGACCCGACCGACCACGGTCCCGTCATAAGGACTCTCGACCTCGGCCCACTCGCCGGTCTCGATCCACTCGCCGCCAGCGAGGAGCTTGTGATCGACAGCCTGGACCGCCTGCGTCGCCATGATCAGACCTCCTCTCGGTGAGCTTCCAGGTTAGAGGAGGCTTCTGCCCGGCAGCCGCAGTTCAGGCGGGTTGTGTCGCGCGGTGCTCCGGGCCACGAAAGAGATCCTCGATCTTCCGACTCACGGGGCCCAGCTCCTTGTCGACCTCGGCATCGGTGTAGGCGGGAAGCTGGTCCATGTTGCGCGGACCAGAGGAGAGCCCGGCCTCTGAGTTACCGCTTTCGTCGATCGTCACGTCACGTTCGATTTCCATGTCGTCCTTACCGTACCCTTTCGTGTGGATTCCCATTCGCGCGGTCGGCTCCCTGATCCTCCGCCTGCAAGCCGTTCTGCGTCCTTGCCGCCTCGTCTTCGCGTTCCCTCAAGATCGCCAGCTCGCGAACCGCCTCACCCCGCAGCAAGGCGCGTCCGATCTGGGGCGATACGTGGATCTCGTCCTGCTCTGGTGCGAACCCGGAGACCAGCTTGCTGAAGGCTTCGCCGGCGAAGAGCGAGAGCACCAGAATCGGCAACGCCGCGTACTCAGCCGATTCGTGCAGGTCCTTGTAGCCGCCGACCGCGGCCTGCAGCTCGATGCAGCCGAGTGAGAGACAAGTCATCGCGGCGAGCAGCAGCGAGAAGGCGATGTAGCGACGTTCCTCGCCGATCGGCATCGCCATCCGGTTGTTGGCCAGGGCGGTCATCCCCACCGTCAGCAGCACCAGCGCCCCACCGACGATGCCCCGGTCGACCGGCCCGTCACAGAGGACGATCAGTGCCCCGTTGGCGAGCAGGGCGAGGCCCACACCGATCCAGAGGGCGTTTTTCTGCCGCTGTCGCGTTTTCAGCCTCTTCATCTGTCGCCAGACGCTGGCTGAGGAAAGCAGCCAGCCGGTCGCCAGCGGAACGGTCGCCGCGGTCACCACCATCGCGCACGCCGTCCAGGTCCAGACCGGGTCCCAGTCGAACGGTTCGGCACCGATCAGGACAGCCGTCGCCATCACCGCGCTGAGGCCGATTACCAGGAGGAGAGTCCTCGCGCCGCCGATCACCTGGGTTACCGGCACGGCGTTTTCGCCGATCGCCAGAGCGGCCACGATCGCCGGGACCACAAGCAGGATCGCCGCGGTTATCTGGGGCTCGTCGCCATTTTCGATCACCGACGCGTAGCCCGCGATAAGCCAGAGCATCACCGCGGTGATTGCGCCGGTGAGGAACCAGAGCGCGGGAAACGCGCCGTCGCCGACGCCAACCGTTACACGGAACCAGAGATCGTTCGGGAAGCGGGCGCCTTTTCTGTCATGACGGCCCGCGCGCGAAGTCAGAATCGTGCTCCCCTTGCCGTCGTCGCGCTTGACGAACTGGCGCGGCTCGGCTAGCGGCACCGCGCGGGCCGGACGCAGCTCCCGGGGACCTCGGCCCGGCGGGCAAATCAATTCGAAGTGATAAGTCTGGCAACGTTTCGTATACACAGTTGGAAATTCATACTCAAACGGCATCCAGCCCAGCGGTTGGCCTATCCGTTCCCCCAAAGCGGAGAAGCTGATGCGGACGGTGCGGCGGCCGTAGCGGCGCTCTCCTACCTCGAGGTAGGAGCCCGGGCGAGCCCGGCGCGCGCGCCACGTCTTCAACGGGTGCAGGTAGGGACAGTCGGGCACGCGCACATCGCCGAAAATCCAGCGAAGGAAGACGCGGCGCACCATCGAGATCTCCTGGCTGACGACGATCGTGCGTCGTTCTCCGGCCCTCCCCTTCAACGGAACCCAGATCAACGAGTGGTCCACCAGCATGTGGAGCACCTCGAGCAGGCTGTTCTCCTCCCAAGCCCTGCCCAGCTCCTCGTTTGCCGTTGAGATCTCGCGATCACCCTCCAGACCCACCTCGCCGAGGACTTTGTGCAGGGCGAGCGAGGATTGGAAGGGCTTATCGGCGGCAATTTTCTCGAACACCTCCCTGAGCCCCTCTATGGGGATCTCGGGCTGAGGATGAATCGAGGAGTGCATCGACTCCGACGCGTGGGCGGCAGCGAAGCTGGAGATCCGGTCGCACTCCGCGCGGATCGGGACGGTGAGCAGGTCTCCGCTCTCGTCGCGTACCTCGAAGCCGGTGCGGGCGCTGGCCTTCTTCAGAAAGACGAGCGGAAAGAGGAACGTGTCCGTTCCGTCCTCTCCCGGCCAGCGAGCTTCCTCATCGCTGGGGAGTTCAAGGTCGATCCGCAGCTCCCAGCGAGCCGTGTGATCGGGTTGAAGGGCGACGGTCTCAGTGTGACGGTGAATCAGCCCATGGCGTTTGCGCAGGTAGTACCCGCAGCTGACCATCGGCTCCTCTCGCGCGCAGCGGCGCTTCCATCTCCCGCCCATCCTAGGGCGGGAGTTATACATAAGTTTTGGTGATTAAACCCTTTAGCCGTCTGAGTACGGTTGGATTTGAATACCGTGATCGGTCTCCCGCATACCCAGCTCGTAGGCGGCACCGCCAGGCAGTGAGAGCTGCAGCGGTGGCAAGGCGGGGCGTTCGACCGTCAGCTCGAGGTCGCAGACCGAGCAGTTGATCGTGTTGTGCTCGGGACCGTCCGGATCGGCGTAGACCCAACCGACGAAATCCTTCTTCGGAGCCGAGACCCTGCCGCGGACGACGAGGTCCTTGCCGGGAAGGACGAAGGAGCACTCCCCCGCCGACTCCTCGACCGTCGCCCCACGGATTTGGCCGAAGCCACCCAACCTATGCGGCTCACCGTCGAGCATCAGCATTCCCGAGGGCACCCAGGGCGTCGTCCAGGGACCGAGCTTGATCCGGGCGGCGCCGGCGTCGAAGTAGGTATCCGGCGAATCGGCGAAGCCGGTGCCCTCGAGCCAGACCCAGCGCTCGGCGTGCTCGCTGCCCCAGTTGTGGCCGATCATCCCCGGCCAGCCACTTATGTCGATGGTCTCCTCGCCGATCTCGAGACGGCCGTCGAAGCGGGCGTTGGGGAAGGGCGCGACGAACTTGGTTTTCGGCAGGCGCGTCTCGTAGAGCCGGTCGGAGGGCAGGTACTTGCAGGGGTCGGCGTCGCCGGAGAAGGTCAGCTCCCAGGCAGCCCCGACCGCATCGGTGTCGACCGCGCCCCTCGCCCGACCCGGACCGATCTCGGCTCCGTCGACCCGTATCCAAGAACCGGCCGGGGCTGAGAGCTCAGCCGCCTGCACGGTGACCTTGGTCGCTTGCGGCCCCTCCGCCTCGCGGTCGAAGAAGACGAACCAGATCGAGGCGTTCGGCTCGGCGCCGGGACGCTTGTGGACCGTGTGCCGAATCCAGATCCCCCGGCCACCGCCCGGCTGGCAGGCCTTGATGTAAAAGCTCTCGTAGTGGCCCGCCTTCGCGGCGACCCGCGGGAATCTCGCGCCTTCGTCCATTCGGGATGACTTTAAGGGAAGCGGGCTAGAACCAGGGGCCTGACAAATGCGCACCTGAACCGTTTGGGGCCTAGGTGAGACGCCGTCAGCCCGGACCCACCCTAAGGTAATGGGCTGCGGCGTCTCGCCCTATCGAGCGTCGATTTCACGGCGTGGATCACGTCCTCGACGTCTTCATCGCTGAGCTTCGGGGAGAGCGGCAGCGACACGGTCCGATCGGAGATCCACTCTGAGTTGGGGAAATCTCCGCGCCCGTAGCCATTGGTGTCGCGGTAGTACGGATGGAGGTGCAGAGCGCGATAGTGGACGCCGCTTCCGATGTTCTGCCTGTGGAGATCGAGTAGCACCTCGTCGCGGGTGCAGCTGATGCGCTCGAGATCGAGCAGAACCGTGTAGAGATGCCGCGCGTGGCGGGTGCCCGGCGCCTCCGCCGCCGGCGTCCGCAAGGGTAGGTCGGCGAACGCTTCGTCGTAGCGGCGCCAAATCTCCTGGCGCCGGCGGAGGTTTGCCTCGGCACGCGCCAGCTGGTGCACTCCGAGCGCTGCCTGGAGGTCCATCATGTTGTACTTGAAGCCCGGTTCGACGACCTCGTAGTGCTTGTAGCCCTCATCCGAGAAGCGGCTCCACGCATCAGCGGAAAGGCCGTGCAGCGCGAGCGTCTTGATCCGCATCGCGGCATCTTCATCCGAGGTAACGACCATCCCACCCTCACCCGTTACGACGTTCTTGGTGACGTAGAAGCTGAACACGCCAAAATCGCCGAAGGTGCCGGCGTGACGGCCGCTGACGAGCGTCTCGATCGCGTGCGCGCAGTCCTCGACAACCGCGAGCCCGGACTCTCGACCGAGTGCGACGATCTCCTCGATCTCGCACGGGCGCCCGGCGAAGTGCACCGGCACGATCGCCCGAGTGCGGGGCGTGAGCTTTGCCTCCACCGCCTCGGGGGTGAGGCACATGGTGTCGCGGTCCACGTCGGCAAGGACGGGCCGACCGCCGGCGTGGACCACCGCGTTGGCCGTCGCCGCGAAGGTCATCGCCGGGACGATTACCTCGTCTTCGGGGCCGAGCCTGAGACCCATCATCGCCAGATGCAACCCCGCCGTGCAGGAGTTCAACGCCACCGCGTGCTCGGCGCCGACATAGTCGCCGAACTCGCTCTCGAAGCGCGCGACCCGCGGCCCCGTCCCGATCCAGGCCGAGCGAAGCGTCGCCAGCACCTCCTCGATCTCCTCCTCGCGGATCTCCGGGCTGCCGAAGACGAGGTACTCGCTGCGGGGCGGGCGGGCGCTCATACGAACCCGGCCTCATCGAGCATGCTCGCGATCACGATCCTCGCCTCGAAATGCTCCTCCGCGATCGCCCGCGCTGCGCGGGCGTGGCGTTCGTAGTCGTGGTCGATCTGCTCGAGCGCTTCGGCGACGTCGTCGGCGCTGGAGAAGGCGAACACGCCCTCACCGGTCGGCAGCCACTCGCTGAACCCCGTCTCCTGGTGGAGCACGGGTCGCCCGGACCCCAGGTAACAGGTGCTGCGATCGCTGAACCAGCCGGACTCCGAAGCAACGTAGGCGTGCTTGGCGATACCGAGATCGGCGTACGAAGCGGCGATGAAGTCACGGTAGGCATCGAGCGTTCCCGTGACCTCGAGCGGATTCTCGAGCTCCCAGCCGTCGGCGCGCAGGCGCTCGCGCGGCGCCGGGCCACCGGCCGCGAGGACGAAGCGGCGCCCCGTGCGGGCCGGGAGACCGATCAGGCGCTCGAATTCGCGTCCCTTATGGCCGTAGACGTGACCGTCCAGCCGCACGTCCTCCGACGCCGACCAGTTCATCACGGTCGTGATCGGCGCACCGTCTGCGCGCGGCGAGCCGGCGTCCCAGAGGCGGGTGGCGACGACGGGTCGCGTCGGAATCCACCGCCGCCCGGCATCGGGCACCTCGCATCCGCTCTGCCCCATCCGCGTGCCGTAGGTGAAGAGGACGTCGTAGTGATCGAGCGCGCGGAAGCTGGGGTCGGCCCCCAGCATCGCGGCCTGGGTGAACAACGGGTCTCCATCGACGAAGGCGCGCCGCGGGCATCGCTCGAGCTCGTCGAACCAGGTCGAGTCGGCAAGGGTGAGCACGAACTGCGCGCGATCGAGGGCATCGCCCAGCGTCTCCCAGCCAGCGCCGTGGCAGCCGCCCTCGAGGTCGATCAGGCTGAATCGGTCGGGGCCGATCCCGACCGCCGGCATGATGGCCTCCAGGGCGGCGAACCCCGCCGTGACGTCCGCGGTCAACTCGTCGCTGCGCGGGTCGTAGTAGTCGTGGGGACTGTTCTGGCGCTCGACGTAGTGCACCTCGTAGCCGAGCTCGGCCAGGCCGGCAAGATAGTGGAGGTTGTAGAGCATCAATCCCGCCAGCGGCCACTTGCCGGCGAACCCGACGACGACGGCGATGGGCGCGCTCATTCCATTGCCTCGGCGACCAGGCGCGCGAGGATCAGGTCGGAGTCGAAATGCTGCTCGGCAATCGCGCGGGCCGCCACAGCGTGCCGGTCATAGTCGCGCTCGACCTCGTCGATCGCACGCGCTGCCTGCTCGAGCGTCGTGAACGAGAGGATTCCCTCCCCGACCGGAAGCACGTCGCTGAACCCGGTCTCCTGGACGACGACCGGCCGGCCGGCCGCAAGATAGCGAGCGGACCGCTCGCTGAACCAGCCTGACTGCCCGCGCACGTACCCGTTCTTGGCGACTCCCCACTCTGCCTTTGAGGTTTCGGTGTAGGTGCGAAAGCTGTCGAGGTCGGGGCAGACCTCATTTGGGTCGACCAAATGCCACCCCTTGTGCGTGAGTAGATCACGCGGCGGCGGCTGGTTCTTGCCGGAGCCGAGGGCGAGCTCGAGCACCTGCGGTTCGACCAGCTCGGGGAGCTCGACAAACTGGCGAAACTCCTCGTCCTTCTGCCCGAATCGCATCCCGTCGAACTCGACCGAGTTGTGGCTCGTCCAGTTCATAACCGTGGTGAACACGTCGCGGGGCTCGGCATCGGTGTGCCACTCGGAGAGCACGACCGGCGCACGGGTCCCCAGCCAACGATGACCGGTGTCGGGAACGGCATCCGAGTCGCGCTCCCCGTAGGTGAAATGAACGTCGTGCGCATCGACGAGCTTGCGGAAGTCCTCCTGCCCCCTGGCCAGCTTCACCTGCGTGAAGACCGGGTCGGTGTCGACATAGGCGAGGCGGCGCACCGCTCGGTACTCCCAGGGGCGCTCGAGCGTGCCCGAGACGTTGACGAGCAGGTCGGCGGTCTCCAACACCTCTCGCCGCTCGTCCTGCTCGAGCCCGAACCACTGCGACTCCCACGGAAAGCGGTAGGCCCACCTGCCCGCTAGGCCAAAGCGCGTCATCACCTCGTCGAGGTAGCCGACGTTGTACTCGCACCCCTCGACCAGACCATCCGCGGTCGGGTTGTAGGGCCACTGCCCCGAGTCCTCGAAGTACCAGACCTCGTGGCCGAGCCGCGCCAGCCCGAGCACGTAGTGCAGGTAGAACCAGGTCACACCCCCCAGCGGGTATTGGGCCATCTGCCCGGTGACGACGATCCGCAGGCCACCCATCACCCGACCCCGCTCTCGGCGAGCATCCGCTCGAGGAGGCGCTGCGCGTCGAAGTACTCGCGCGCGATCTCCCGGGCCGCGGCCGAGTGACGCTCGTAGTCGCCGGCGATCGCCTCGATCGCCGCCGCTGCCTCCTCGGTGGTCGAGTACGCGAACAGCCCCTCGCCCGTCGGGACGAACTTGCCGAAGCCGGTGTCCTGGGTGACGACCGGCCGCCCGGCCGCCAGGTAGCAAGCGCTGCGATCGCTGAACCAGCCGCTGCGGGGGGCGACGTATTGCTCCTTGGCCACGGTGAACTCGCCAGCCGAATCGAGGATGTAATCCCGGTAGCGCCGCGGGTCGCCAATCGAGTCGACGACGTTCCACCCCTCACTCCGGAGGTCCCCCTTCTCGTCCTCTCCGATCGAGCCGAGCGCGAGCTCGAGCGGCAACGCGGACACGGACGGGAGCGCGCGGAAGCGCCGGAACTCCCGATCCTTGCTCCAGTGCCAGCGCCGGCCCTCCCATACGACGTCCTTGCCCTCGTGATGCCAGTTGGCGATCGTCGTCAGCGCGTCGCGACCTGGACCGTTCGCGGACATCCACCAGTCGAGCACAACCGGCGGCCTCGTCGGCCGCCACCGGTAGGAGCCGAGCGGCACCGGGCAGTCTTCGCCGCCGAGGTTCTCTCCATAGGTGAAGTGGAAGTGGTGTGCATCGAGCTGCGGCGCGACGTCGTCATCGCCGTTCGCGAGCCCGACCTGCAGTTCGACGGGGTCGGTCTGCACGTAGGCCAGTCTGCCGATCTCCGCGTGCTCGGCGCGAACCTCGTGCGAGCCGCAGAGGTTGAGAACGAGATCGGCCCGTGCGTACAGGTCCCGCAGCGTTGCCTCGTCGGCGCCGATCAGCCGGCCGCCGCCGCCCGGCGGGCGGAAGATCCAGCGGTCGCCGAGGCCGAGCCTGCCCATCCACTGTTCGAGAAAGCGGACGTTCTGCTCGAACTCCATCGTTCGCCAGTGCGTTTTGGGGTCATACAGCGGGCTGTCGGAGTCCTCGACGTACCAGACGTCGAAGCCAAGCCGCCGCAGACCCATGACGTGATGCATCGCCTGCCAGGTCACGCCGCCGTACGGCATCCGGGCAAAGATTCCCCAGACGACGACTAGGCCCCGATCCGCCGTCGGAACGTCAAAGGCCAGATCCGAGTCGGCCGGACTCACGCCAGGCCCCGGTTCTCGACCACCGTCCTGAGCCGTTGCAAGCGCCACTCGTCCTTGGCCTTGAAGGGACCCGCTACCAGGTCGCCGAGCGCCTGCAGGTGCAGGTACGCGCGCGCCGCCTCGACGCACTCGGTGAAATCGTCCGGGGCCTCGCCTCCCCAGCGGGCGTCCACGTAGCTCTCCGTCGCCAGGCGGACGTCCTCCGGCTTCCACCCTTCGGTCAGCGCCGCGAAGTCGATCTCGCCGGCCGAGACGGCGGCACGCTCCCAATCGACCGGAAAGACCGAGCCGTCGCGCACCAGTACGTTCGAGGGGTAGAACTCGCCGTGGATCACGGTCGGGCGCCGCACGAACAGGTCGCAGAACACAGCCTCGTAGTCCCGAGCAAGGGGGTGAAACCACGGATGCTCGGTGCGCAGCTCTGCCCAGCGATCGGCGGCACGCGCCACGCAGGCCTGGAACGTCGCGCGCCCCTCACGATTCAAGCCCTCCGGCGCCGCCTTGCCGCAAATGTCGTGGAAGCGATGGAACGACCCGATCCACCCCGCCGCGCGAGAAAGCCCGCCCGGCTGCGGAGATTTGTCCAGGCGGAGGGTCTCGGCGAGGAACTCGAGCATCAGCCACCCAGGACCGGCGGGCTCGTCGCTGTGCAGGCCGAACCAGCGGGGCGCGGTAAGCCCCGACGGCTCGACCGCGTAGCGGTAGGCGTCGGACTCGTAGCGAACGCCGACCGGCACACCGCGGAGGCCACGGTCGCGGGCGACCTCGTACTTGCAGAGCAGCGTGAAGGTTCGCGAACCGGCCACGCAAGTGACGATCTCG
Source organism: uncultured Solirubrobacterales bacterium (assembly GCA_963698085.1). Taxonomy (GTDB): domain Bacteria; phylum Actinomycetota; class Thermoleophilia; order Solirubrobacterales; family 70-9; genus VRUE01. The sequence continues at coordinate 1,479,988 of OY969122.1, read as the reverse complement.
CTGGGGAACGTACTGGCGTAGCGGTTCGGCTCCCGCGCCGTCAGGGCAACCTCACCGGGCTCGCCGAGCACAGTCTCCAGCGAGCGCTCGAGCGCGCCGTCACTCGCCCTGTCCACAGTCAGGGTCATCTCACTGCGCCACCCAGGCGCTCGAGTCGATGGCCTCCCCCAGGGCTCGCTCGTATGCGCGCATCCGGCGCATGGTGTGGTCGATCCATGCGTACTGGAAGCTGCGGGCCTCCCAATGGACGCAGTTGAGGAGGCGCAGCAGGCGACCCGTCCGCGCCAATCTCTGCACGTCCTCCCAGCTCAGGTCGGGCCAGGCCCCGGAAACGAGCGCATGGTAGAGGCGCAGCGAGTCCCCTTCTTCGGGAAGCAGGCCGATGTCGGCAGCGGGCGTCGCCACGCCGGCGGTCTCCCAGTCGAAGGCGACGAGCTCGAGGGCGCCGCTTCCGGGGCGGACGCGGACGTTCTTGGGGACGAAATCCCCGTGGACGATGCCGCGCGGAGCGGCGGCGCACGCGGCCTCGACGTCCTCCCAGCGCTCGCGAACGAGCTCGAGCTGAGACCCAATCGAACGCAGGACCGCGTGGTCGGGCGGTGAGAGATCCGAATGGTCGAGACCGGTCCGCACGCCGTCGAGCCCGTCGTCGAGGACCGAGCGGAAGTAAGCCGGTCCGGTGTCGGGCAGCGACGCCGAGAGGTCCGACGAACGCGTATGCAGATCGGCGAGCCAGTGAACCGCGAGCGCTCGGTGCTCTGGGTCCCGCGGCGAGTACCAGAGCTCGCCGGCGTCCTCGAGGAAGATCCAGGACCGATCGTCGTCGCTCTCCACGAAGCCGAATACCCGCAGCGTCGGCACCGACAGCGACGGCAGCACCTCGGCGTAGAGGCGACGTTCGAGATCCAGTTCGCCGCGCTGCCGGCGCTTGGCGATGACGTCGGCGCCCGCGGGCCCGATGCCGTTGAGCCGAAAGACAGCGGATCTTCGCTTCTCGGGCTTCAGGACCTCGACCGACGTCGGAGTGGAATCGCCCTCGACCGTCCGCCACGCGCGCACCGCGGGGTGGTCGGCAAGTGAATCGACGAGGACGACGGTCTCCTGCTTCGCCATCCTGCTACCCCTCGTCCATTCCGTCGACGATCTCGCGGCCGTACCAGTGGAGCTTTGCGACCGCCTTCGACGGCGCGGGGCCGAGCAGGACCTTGCGCTCTCCCGGAATCGCCTTCAGCCCACCGAGGGCGCGTCCAATCCCCTGCAGCCGGTCGAACTCGCCGCCGTCGAGCCCGCTCCACCACCCACGCGCCTCCTCCACGTAGGCGTCGCGATCGGGATAGACGAGGTCGATCGCGGGACAGCCGTAGCCGGCGCTCTCGAAGTCGAACGGCATCAGCACCGGTCCATCGGCGGATGCGCGCACCCGGGCGTTCTTGCTGCTGAAGCCGCCGAACACGATCGTCAGCGGGCCCTGGTCGAGTTGCGCGGCAACGCGGTGCCACTTTGACGCGAGCCCGTCACACGCCTCGAGGACATCCTCGACGACTGCGATTTCCTCGTTGGACAACGCCGGATTGCCCAGCGTCTCGCGCAGCACCGCCTCGACCGCTCGCAGCAGGGCCCAGTAATGACTCGGGCTACGGTCGGGCAGCTCCTTCACCTGCGAAAGTTCGCGCGCCCCCCCGTGCACCCGGGCCATCCAGACAGCCGCCAGGTTCTGGTGGCTCGCGAGCCCGGAGTCGAAGGGCGTCTCGCCGGCGTCCTCTAGGAACAACCAGGACCGATCGCCGTCCGGCGCGGTGCCGAGCAGTCGCGTCGCCGAGACGGGCAGGTGGGCGAGCACGTCGCGGTAGACGCGCGCCTCGATCTCGATCGAGTCGCGCGCCGCCCGCTTGGCCACGACCGATCGGCCGTCCGGTCCCGCACCGAGGAGGCGCAGCACCGCCGACTTGCGATGCGGGGCCTTGAGCGTCTCAACGCTCTCCGGAAGCGACCCGATGGGGTCGATGTCGAGCCAGAGCTCGCTCGCGCGTGCCGCCAGGTCCTCGGTTTTCGGTTCAGTCCTAGCGCCCACGGATCGATCCCAGCGCACGCTCGATGCGACGCCCGTACCGCTCGACCTCGGACATCGGCTTCGCTGCCCAATTATGCGAGAGCGCCGCCAGTAGCCGCGCCACCCAGATCGACGAGCTCACCGTTTCCAGCGACACGCCCGCCGCAAGCGCGTATGCGGGGACGTCGGCTATCGCCAGGTCAGCGAATGGCGTCCCGATCCCGGCTTTCTCCCAATCGATCGCCGTCACCTCGAGCTTGCCGGCGGAGCGCACGATGCGCAGGTTCTCGGGCGCCAGGTCGGCGTGCACGAACGCGGGCGGTAGCAGCGCGGCTTGCTCCTCGACCGCGTCCCAGTGCGAGTGCAGCGAGTCGCAGAGGCAAATCGCTCGCGTCAGGCGCCGTTCGTCATCTCCGCTGGGCGCCTCGGTCAAGCGCTCGAGGAGACGCGCTCGCGCGAACCCGAGAAGGCCGGCGTAGTGCTGCGCGCTGCGATCCGGGAACAGCGGGATACGGGCCAGATCGCGAGACCCGCGGTGCAGCTGGGCGAGCCAGCGCGAGACCAGCGCCCGCTGGCGATCGTCGTCGAGCCTCGGCGGCTCGTCGCCCATGTCCTCGAAGGCCAGCCAAGTGGTCGTGGCGTCGCGCCAGACACCGAAGAGTTGTGGCGCCCGAATCGAAATCCGCGGCAGGACCTCAGCGTGGACCGCGGCCTCGATCTCCGCCGAGCCCGGGGTGCAACGCTTCAGCACGACCCGCCAGCGTGGATGTCGCCAGGTCAGGCGCAGGACCGTGGACTTCCAGGAGCACTCGAGTAACTCCAGCTCGTCCGGGGCGTCGGATCGCAGCTCCAAGCGCCGGGCGGCGTGTCGAGCTTCCGCGGAGACCTCACGGGTGTCCTCGGCGACCGCCGTCATGACGCCCGCCCCTCGCCGGTTCGAGCCGGCGGCGGCGCTGCGATCTCGTCCCCCTCCGGCACGACCGCGACCCGGTGGCCCTGGACGCGGAGCCGCAGGGAACACGACTCGAGCGTGCTCAGCCGGTGGGCGATCATGAAGGTCGTGCGGCCGGCCATCAGGCGCTCCATCGCGTCGACGATCGTCGCCTCGGTCTTCAGGTCGACGGAGCTGGTCGGCTCGTCGAGGATCAGGACCGGCGCATCCTTGAGGAACGCCCGGGCGAGCGATACGCGCTGGCGCTCGCCGCCGGACAGCGTCATGCCACGCTCCCCCACCGGCGTCTCGTAGCCGTCGGGGAGGGTCTCGATGAATCGGTGGATGTCGGCTGCCTGCGCCGCGGCGATCATCTCGTCGCGGTCGGCCTCGGGCCGCCCGTAGACGATGTTCTCGCCGATCGAGGTCGAGAACAGGACGGGCTCCTGGAGGACTATCGCGAACTGGTTGCGCAGGTCGGCGAGGCGGTAATCGCGCAGAGGCACGCCGTCGAGGAGGATCTCGCCGGCGGTAGGGTCGTAGAAGCGCGTCAGCAGACTCGCCAGCGTCGTCTTCCCGGCACCGGTCCGCCCGCTGATCCCGACCCGTTCACCGGGTTCGATCGCGAACGACACCCGCTCGAGAACCGGCGCCTGGCCGTTGTAGGAGAAGGAGACGTCGCGGACCTCGATCGCCCCGCTGGCCCGCCGCAGGGGACGCGCATCGGGTCGATCGACGACGTCCGGGGCCTGATCGAGCAGCGAGAAGACCCGCTCGGCGCTCGCGAATCCGGACTGCAGGGTCGCCACCTGACGGCTGATCTTGGATAGCGGGCCGTAGAGCTCCGCCAGGTACCCCATGATCAGCAGCAGCGAGCCAAGCGTCATCGCCCCCGACTCGACGCTGCGGAACCCCACGTACATCACCGACCCGGTCCCCAGCGCGGTGACCAGCCCGATCGCCATCCAGAACGAGCCGTCGATCAGGGCAACCCGCAGGCGCGCTCCCATCCCCTCGCTTGCGCGGTTCGTGAAGCGCTGCTCCTCTCGGTCCTCCTGGCCGAAGGCCTTGACGACCCTGATCGAGGTCAGGACCTCCTGCACGACGGAGAGTGCGCTGCTCTCGAGCTCCTTCACCTCGCGGTGGCGGGCGCGCAGACGGCGGCGGTATGCCCACGTCAACAGGACGAAAATCGGTCCGTAGACAAGCGCGATCAGCGCCAGCGTCAGCTCGATGTTGGCGATGATCACCAGCATCGCGATGAAGGTCACCCCGGCGCTGACGAACGGGATCACGCCGTCGACCGCCACGGTCGAGACGCTTCCTGCATCGCTCTGGATGCGGTAGTTCGCGTCCGCCGTCCCCTTGCGGTCGTGGTAGGCGAGGGAGAGGCGCTGCGCCTGCCGGAAGAGGAGGGCGCGAAAGCGCAGGGTCAGGCGCTCCGCGGTGTAGGTGCGCAGCAGGGTTTTCGACATCGACTGCAGTTGCGAGGCCAGCTCCACCATCACCAGCAGCACGACGGCGAAGATCAGCAGGGCGTTGGTCGAGTCCTGGATCGCGCTCGGCACGAGCGCGTCGAGGAAGCCCGGCAGCGGCTTGTCGCCCAGCACGCTGTCAACGGCGATGGCGAGTGGAAGCGGGAGCAGCAGGGCAAGCGGCGTCGAGAGCAGGCTGATCAGCCAGATCCCGAAGATGTGCCGCCAGTAGGAGCGTGCCTCGCGTAAGACACGGCGATAGATCGCCGTGTCTGAGTATCTGCGATCCGCCGTCATGCTTACCCGGCGTCCGCAGCGTCACCGAGCAGGGTGACCTCGGCGAGGCCGTCCGCTGCCCGCTTGGCGCTGCCGGTCGCACGCGAGCAGTCAAGGACCGTGGCGGTGACGACCAGGACGAAGAAGAGACCGAGTACCGCTGCGGCGTAGGTGGCGCCGCCGAGCGCGGCGGCGATCGCAAGGCAAGCCAGGATCACGGCCGAGAGCGATCCAATCCGCGTTGGCCAAGGCCAGGCGCGGAACCTGACCAGCTGCCGTCCGTTGCCATGCTCCTCTACCGCGGTCAGGATACGCGCCTTGCCGAACAGACCACCCCGCAGGTCGAGGTCCCAACGGTCGAAGTCGCCGCCGCGAATCAGGACCGTTTGACTCCGCAGCAGCGCATCCTCGAGCGCGGCGACCCAGCTCTCGAGCGGGTGCCAGGTCTCACTCCAGACCATCCACGACGCCGGTCGCGGTAACGAGCGACCTGCCGGCCCACGCCACCGCCACGGCGTCAGGCCGCTCCGCAGCCGGCCCCAAAGCCGGGCGGACGGCTGCAGCATGTGCAGGAAGGTCGTCATCAACATCGATCGCAGGCGGTGCTCACGCCGCGCCATCGACATCCGACTCGCCCGACGGGCTCCACCCACCGCCTGCGCAATCAGCAGACCGCTGGCGGCAATCGCGAGAGGCAACGCCGCCAGCAGCGGGCTCCAGAGGGCGCCGAGGCCGGAGAGCACGGCGAGCAGCAGGATCACCAGGTACCACTCTGGCATCAGCGCGAGCGAGCTGAGAGCCGGGCCCTCGGTCCTGTACATCGCCTGGAAAAGGCCGGTTCCCCATCTCCCGTAGTACACACGCCAGCGACGCAGCAGCCCCTGCGGCACCCCGTTCCCGTAGAGGCGGCCGCCCCAGGAGTAGTGGCCGCCGACATTGTATTTCTCAGGCCACTTACGCTCGAGCAGCGCCTCCGCCTTGCCGTAGCCGATCTGCTGCCGCCAGTAGGCACGGACGGAGTCGCGGGCCCGATGCCAGACGACGGCCCCGGCGCTGAAACCGAGCGTGCCGCCATTCTCCTGCAGGCGCCAGCAGATGTCGACGTCGTCGCCGGCCGCCCGGAAGCGCGGGTCGAAGCCACCGATTTCGACCAGCCGCTGGCGAAGGAAGGCCATGTTGCAGCCGGGAATGTGCTCGGCCTCGTGGTCTGAGAGCAGCACGTGGACCGGCCCTCCGGGAGCGTTGGCGACGCAGTTGGCGATCCAGCCGTCCGGCGGGGGGAGGTTGGGGCCTCCGATGCCCACGTGATCCGTCCCCCGGAAAGAGGCGGCCAAATAGCGGAGCCAGTCGCGGTCCGGGCGCGCGTCGCAGTCGATGTAGGCGACGATCTCGCCACTCGCCGCCTCGAGGCCGGTGTTCCGAGCGCTGCTCAATCCCCGGTTCGGTGTGCTGATCGCGGGATAGCCGCACTCCCGCGCGATCGCCGCAGTGTCGTCGCTGGAGCCGTCGTCGACGACGATCACCTCGTAGTCCGGATAGTCGAGCCCGTCCATGCCTTCCAGGCACCAGCGCAGCGTGCCGCCGCCGTTGCAGGCGCAAACGACTATGGACATTTTCGGCCACTCGGTGCTCGGCGAGATCGGCACCTCGCGGAACGCTTTGCCGACCGCGGTCAGCGCCGCCTTGGGGCGCCGGTCGCGATCGGTGAGCCCGAAGTCCCAGTCCTCGACGTCATAGCCGCCTCGATGCCACTCGTCCGTCCAGGCGAAGACGAAGGCCCCGGCGCATCCCGCCGCGAAGGCGAGCCTCACCTGCCCCTCGAGACTCTCCGCCTGGCGGGCCTCCCCGTTGCGACGGCTGTCGAGTCCGATCTCGGCCATGACGAGGGGGCGGTCGCCGGCGACGTTCTGCAGCCGTGCGAGGTAGTCCTCGAGCTGCCGGTCGGACTCCAGATAGACGTTGAAGCAGTGGAAGTCCAGGAAGGGAAGCTGGAGGTACTCGGTGGTGGGGAAGTTGACGTAGGTGACGAGGGCGAGGGGGTCCTCATCCTTAACCGCTTCGTAGAGCCGGCGCAGGAAGCCCTCGACGCGGCGGCGGCCGTGCCAGCGAACGATCGAGGCCGGGATCTCGTTGCCGATCGCGTAACCGAGCACCGCCGGGTGGCCGACGCAGGCGCGGACGCCTTCGCGTGCTCGCTGCTCGATCGAGCGGGCGAGCGGGGACTCCTTGAGGAAGGCAACGTGTTGCTCCCATGGCAGCCCGATCAGGACCCGCAACCCATGGCGGGCGGCGGCATCGAGCAGGTGGCGCGGAGGAACGGAGTAGGTGCGGACGGAGTTGACCCCGTTGGCAGCCATCTGCCTGAAGTCGACCTCCACTCGTGCCGGGTGTGGATAGTCGCTGCCATCCTCTCCGGGGCGGAAGGTCCCGTAGGTGACGCCGCGGAGGTAGAGCTTCTCCTCGCCCGCATAGAGGAACTTGCCCAGCACCTTCGGCCGGCGGAAAGCGGTTCCGTTGCCGGGCTGCGCATGTCCATTCGAGGCGCGCGCCGCTCCGTTCGTGCCGGAGCGCAGTTCGGTGGCGGTCCCGTTATTGGCAGCGCCAGGATCGGCCTCGAGGGCCGCAGGGGAGATTGATCTCGCGTTGCTTTGGTTCGACCGCATAGCTCGCCATCAAACCCACCCTGTTTCAATTGTTATCGAGTTGTTACCGAGCCCACAAGCGCGGTGAGAGCGCTCATACCAGATACTGCTTGCGTCGATCACCGAATACTTGGGAACGTACGGCCAAAGGACTCAAGTTTCTGAAAGCAGCGCTCAAACCTTGATCGTGATCACGTCGCCGTCTTGGACGACGTAGTCGCGGCCCTCGATGCGGAGCAGGCCCTTGTCGCGGGCCGGAGCGTAGCCGCCGCACTCGACCAACTCGCGCCAGCCAATCGCCTCGGCCTTGACGAATGCTTCCTGGATCTCGGTGTGGATCGTCCCCGCCGCTTCCAGCGCGGTGGCTCCGCGTTGCAGCGGCCGCGCGACGGCTTCCTTGTCCTCACCCGCGGTGAAGAAGGTGATCAGCTCGAGCAGCTCGTAGGCGGCGCGGACGAGGCGGGCCAGTCCCGACCCCTCGACCCCGTATGACTCGCGCATCTCCGCCGCTTCAGCCGGGTCGAGCTCGGCCAGCTCGCCCTCGATCCGGGCGCTGACCGCGACCACGCCGGCACCGATCTCGGTGGCGTGGGCGGCGACCGCCTGCGGCGGCTCGGCGTCGCCCTCGTCGACGTTGGCGACGTAGAGGATCGGCTTTGAGGTCAGCGCCTGCAGATTGGCAGGGCCGTGGGCCGCGGCGTCGGCAACCGGGACCGAGCGCGCCGGCTTGCCGGCGGCGAGCGCCTCGACCACCTGCTCCAACCAATCCCGCTCGGCGATCGCTTCGGCCTCGCCCGACTTGGCGCCCTTGCGCACCCGGTCGAGCCGCCGCTCTGCCTGCTCGTAGTCGGAGAGGACCAACTCGGTCTCGATCGTCTCAATGTCAGCCAGGGGGTCGACGCGGCCATCGGGATGCGGCACACCGGAGTCGGCGTGGCAGCGGACGACGTGGCAGATCGCATCGGTCTCGCGGATCGAGGCGAGGAACTGATTGCCGAGCCCCTCTCCCTCGGAGGCGCCCTTTACCAGGCCGGCGATGTCGTGGAAGGAGATCGTCGCCGGCACCAGCTCGGAGCTGCCCACCGTCTCGCCGACCCGCCCCAGGCGCTCGTCGGGCACCTCGGCGATCGCCACGTTGGGCTCGATCGTCGTGAAGGGATAGTCCCCGGTTTGGGCGCCGCCCTTGGTCAGCGCGTTGAACAGCGTCGACTTGCCCGCGTTGGGCAGCCCGACTATGCCGACCTTCATAGCGACAGAGGGACGACGAGGCCCAGCCCAATCCCGAGCAGGATGCCGGCCAGAACGTCGGACGGGTAGTGCATCCCCAGGTAGGGGCGGCCGACCGCCAACGCGAACGCCAGCAGGAAGGCAAGCGCGCCCAGCGGCTCGACCCGAGCCATCGCGGTCGCCACGGCAAACGACGACGTTGCGTGCGCCGATGGAAAGCTAAGCGAGCTGGGTGCCCCGCCCAGCGGCGGCAGTCCCTCCAGCACCGGCCGCGGTCGCCTGACGACCAGCTTGATGCAGTAGTTGAGCACGATCGCGATCGGCCCGAGCGCGCCACAGATCAGCCATGCCTCGCGCTGGCCACTGTCGACAATTGCCAGAGCAACGCCAATCACCAGCCAGATCGCGCCGTTGTTGCCGGCCTTCCCCAGCAGCCTGGCGGCGCGCTCAAACGCCGGGGAGTGCCACCGGGTGCGCATCGCGTACAGAAGTCTGAGGTCGGCGTCTCCCATTGATCGGAGCAGGATAATCCGCCCCGATGCCTTTCGTCCCTGGCTATGCCCACACACCCGGTCATCACTGCGGCTCCACCGCGCTGCGCAACCTGCTCGCCTTCCACGGCGTCGAGATCAGCGAGGAGATGGCCTTCGGGCTCGGCGCCGGCGCCTGCTTCTACTACGTGACGATCGAGGACGCCTCGCCAACGCGTTGGTTCAATGGCCGCACCGCCCGCCTCGAGGAGAACTTCGACGAGCTGACCGGGGCGGCGCTGGAGCTGCGCACCTTCGAGTCCGACGACGACGGCGCCTGGGCAGCAGCCCGCGCCGAGGTCGACGCCGGCAGGCCGGTCCTCCTGCTCACCGACCTCTACTACCTCGACCATTACGGCAACTCGGCCCACTTCCCCGGCCACGCCGTCGTTCTCGCCGGCTATGACGACGAGGTCGCACACCTCTCCGACACCGGCTTCGAGCAGCTGCAGACAACCCGGATCGAGAACCTTGACAAGGCGCGGCACAGCGAGCACCCCGCCTACCCCCTTTCCGGCCACATGTTCACCGTCACCGGCGCGGTCTCGCCGGAGCGGCTTCGCGAGGCGGTGCCGGCGGCGATCGAGCGCGCCGCCCGGGCAATGGTCGAGCCCGAGTTCCGCGGCTTCTCCGGCCTCGACGCCGTGGGCCGCCTTGCCGCCGAGGCGGGGTCCTGGCCCGAGGTAGCGGAGGACTGGCAGTGGTGCGCCCGCTTCGGCTACCAGGTAATCGAGCGGCGCGGGACCGGCGGCGGCGCCTTCCGCCTGATGTACTCGCGCTTCCTCGACGAGGCCGGACGGCCCGAGGCGGTGCTTGCTGCTGACGCAGCATCGGCGTGGACCCATCTGGCCAACGCCTTCCACGCGGCAAGCGAGGACGACAAACCGGAGCCTGAGCTCTGGCGTCAGATCGACATAACGGCCAACCGTGTAGCCGACGCGGAGGAACGCCTCTGGACCTCTTTGGCCAACCCGTAGTTATCCCCTCTGGAGTCCGCTAGCTCCATGGTGTACCGTTTTCAAGTGCGGGAGGCGGGTAGTTCGATTTAGGAAACCCGTCTTGTGAGGAGAGTCAGATGAGAGGTAAGGCACGTCCGTTCGGGCTGCTCGTACTCACCGCCGCGCTGTTCTTTGCTTTCGCCGCTTCAGCCACGGCCGATACCCAGGACATCATCCAACCGGTAACCCCGGAATCGTTCGATTCAGGGTTCCAGGCGGGGACCTGCACCGCTGACTCGGAAGCGGGGTTGCCGCCGGAAGGTCCTCCCCCCAAACGGTGTTCGGTGGAAACGCCCGGCCTCTTCTTCAAAACGGCCTCGGGCCACCCGCCGATTGGGTTCACCCAATACATCATCGAGCACGCGCCGTACACGCTCATCCCCGGGCCGGGCTTCCTTGCGCCGATTCCCGGTGAAGACATCAAAGAACACACGATCCGAACGCTGCGCACCGATCTGCCGCCGGGCTTGACGGTGAATCCGGAGGCGACGCCTTCGCGCTGTCCGATCGCCAGCTTCCTCAACAAAGTCGGCGAAAACTTCGTGCCAGCCTGCGACCCCTCGACCCAGACCGGCAGCGACAAAATCACCCTGGTCACGAACAAAGACGAAGTCGAAGTGGGAGGGATAAAACGGGAAAAAGGCTTCGTGATCCCGCCGATCCCCGGTGGAACCGAAATCCCGGTCTACAACCTCGTCCCGGCCGAAGGCGAACCGGCGAAACTCGGCTTCGTCGTCAACGCCAAAGTCCCGGTCTTCCTGGAAACGGAGGTGGCATGGGAGAACGACTTCCACGAGAGCTTCACGATCAAACTGCTGAACACGGCGGAGGCGAGCGGCCTCTCGACCCTGATCAGCCGTCTCGTCACCAATGGGGCCACGACCGGCAACGGCACGTACCTGACCAATCCGACCACCTGCTTCGACCCCAACGAAGCGGCGTTCGAACACCTCTACTCGACCTGGTTCCGGGCCGAGTCGCATGCGGACCCCGCGAACCCGAACTTCCCCGCCGGCGTCACTGCCGTCGAGGGTCCACCGCCGAGGGTTCCCGCGAACACCGGCCCGCGGATCAAACAGGAAGGCTGCGAGACGATCCCGTTCGAACCTTCGATCGAAGCGGATGCGGGAACCGCGAGCATCGATTCCCCGGCGGCGGCGACCGTGACGGCGAAACTGCCGTTCGATCCTGAAAAAGAAAAAGCACCAAATCAGTCCCAGTCGCACGTGCGGAGCGCCGAGATCTCACTGCCGCAGGGGATGGGACTGAACCCCTCGGGGGCCAACGGCCTCGTGGCGTGCACCGACGCCCAGTTCAAGAAGGGGCAGCGGGTGGAGACGAACGAATGCCCACCCGAGTCCATCATCGGCACGGTCGAGGTGGTCTCACCGCCGCTGGCTGAGCCGCTCGAGGGCGACGTCTACGTCGGCGAACAGCAGAGCCAGGACCCGCAGTCCGGCGAGATGTTCCGCATCCTGATCGAAGCGAAGAGCGCCCACGAGGGCATCTTCGCTCGCCTGGTGGGCAACGTGAAAGCGAACCCGGTGACCGGGGCGCTGACGGCGGTCCTCACCGACAAGATCGTCGGCCAGTTCGCCGGCGCGCTGCCCGACGGGCTGCCGCAGGTTCCCTTCGAGACGGTGAAAATGCATCTCGACGGCTCGAAAGCAACGCTGACGAGCCCGCCGACCTGCGCGACCTTCGAGGCCACGGGTCAGTTCGAACCATGGGCGAGGCCCGGCGAACAGGTTCCCGTCAGCGCTACGCTGCCGACGCTCTCCAGCGATCCCGGCGGGGGCAGCTGCCCGCAGACGCTCGCGGAGCGCAAGTTCGCGCCGTTCTATGCCGCTGGCCCGCAGGGCAACGGGGCGGGTGATTTCGTCCCCTTCCGGCTCGACCTCTTCCGCGACGACGGCAACCAGGAGGTGAAGCAGATCGACGTCGACCTGCCCTCCGGCATGGTCGCCAAACTGAAAGGAGTCGAGTACTGCCCGCAGGCGAGCATCGACGCGGCTGCGTCGCGCACCGGCAAAGACGAGCAGGCGAGCGCCAGCTGCCCCTCGAGCAGCTTCGTCGGCACGGCCAAGATCGATGCCGGTACCGGCCCGTCGCCGTTCAAGGCCAACGGCAACGCCTACCTCGCCGGCCCTTACAAGGGGGCGCCGGTGAGCATGGTCTTCGTGACGCCGGCGGTCGCCGGGCCGTTTGACCTCGGCAACGTCGTCGTGCGGGCCGCGCTCAACGTCGACCCCGAAACGGTAGAGGTCCGGGCCGTGTCCGACCCGATCCCGGACGTCTTCGGCGGGGTCAAGCTCGACATCCGGGCGATCGCGGTCAACCTGGACCGGAAAGAATTCACCCTCAATCCGACCACCTGCCGCGAACCGCTGCCGATCAAATCGACGATCTTCGGCGGCGGTGGCAACCCGGCCGATCCAAGTCAGTGGCAGTCGATCAACCGGACCAACCCGGTCCAGTTCCGCAACTGCAAAGCGCTGCAGTACAAACCGAAGTTCTACGCCCGGATCTTCGGTGGCAAAAACCAGGTTCAGCGAGCCGCCCACCCGAAGTTCCGGGCGATCCTCGATGCTCGCAAAGGCGACGCCAACACGCGTCGGGCGGCATTCATCCTGCCCCGCGCGACGATCCTCGATCAGGCGCACATCAAAACGATCTGCACGAGGGTCCAGCTGGCGGCCAACGATTGCCCCAAAGCGTCGATCTACGGCCACGCCAAGGCGACCTCGCCGTTGCTTAAAGGCAAGCTCAAGGGGCCGGTCTACCTGACCTCGTCCAACAATCCGCTGCCCGACCTGCTGGCCGATCTGAAGGGCCAGGTGAACGTCCGGCTGCGCGGGGTGATCAGCTCCACGAACGCGCGATTGAAAACGGTGTTCCGCAAAACGCCTGACGTCGCCGTCGACAAGTTCGTCCTGACGATGAAGGGCGGTAACAAGGGGCTGCTGATCAACTCGCGCAATCTCTGCTCGAGGCAGACCACCGGCTTCCTCAACCTGAAAGCCCAGAACAGCCGGCAGCTGAAACGGAAAAACCTGCGGCTCAACATCCCCGCCTGCCGCGGGGGCAAAAACAACTAGCGGTAGACAGGCGCCGGGGCGGGCCTCCCTCCGTCCCGGCGCCGTCCACCGTCCGCTATGCATCGAGGCATGGCTGAGGGGGACAAAGCGGCTTAGCCAACGCATGCGGTGCTCGGAACCGGGTACGTAAGCGCCATGCTGCCGTGGATCTTCAGACGCGCCTGGAGGCGTGTCCCGTGGGGAATGGTGTTGACCGTTGGCGTCTGGCTCGCCCAGAAGGGCCGTGAGCGGGTGGACCACAACCTGACTCACAAGGAGCAGCAGGAACTTTTGCACCTGATCGGGAAGTCGAAGGGCCGCCCGAGCAACCTGTCACAGAGGGATCGAACTCGGATCAAGAACATCGCCGGGAAAGCAGTCCGCGGCTGAACCTTCAGCGATCGCTCTCCTCGCGTCGCTCGTCTACCCGCCGGCGAGAACCCTCAACCAGGCGTCAACCGGGCGAAGTAGGCGAACCAGTTGCCGGAGTGGGTGTCGAGGCTGAGACCGGCCTCGCCGGCTTGCCGCTCGAGGCTGGCCCTGGTGGTGAAGTGGGGATCGCCAAAGAGCTCGCCGACCACCAGGCGGCCCTCGGATTTCAGCACGCGGCGGATCTCCCGCAGGGCGGCGCCGGGGTCTGGGATCTCGCCGAGCACGGCGGTGAGGACGGCCGCGTCGACCGATGCATCCTCGTAGGGCAGCGCGGTGGCGTCGCCCTGGGTCGGGACGATGTTGCCGAGCCCGCACTCAACGGCGCGAGCGCTGACGTGGTCGAGGAACTCCTGCTGGAGGTCGAAGATCTCCACGCGGCCCTCGGCACCAACCCACTCGGCCAGGTCCAGCGTGTAGTAGCCGGTGCCCGGACCGATCTCCAGCAGCCGCTCGCCGTGTTGCGGGCCGAGGACCGAGCGCAAGCGGTCGCGGCTGATGACCGGGTGCGGGGCTTCGACCCAGAACCGCTGCCCGTAGGGGCAGGCCGACGGGTTCTTGCGCCACCACAACGCTGCGCCCAGCGTTGCCAGTCCCGCAGCGCCGAGCAGCCGACGGGCTCGCATCAGTCCTGCTGGCCGAAGCCGACGCGGTGCGCGCCTGAGTCAATGCGCAGGAAGGCGACCTTGCCGGCATAGACGGAGAGGATGCCGTCCTCGGTCTCGACGTCGTGCCAGCCGCCCTTCTCGACCTGCTTGCGCAGGTCCTTCAGCTCGTCCTCGCTGAGCCGAACTGCGACCACCTGGCCACCCTCGAAGCCGATCTCTACCTTTTGTGCATCCGCCATCAGTGACCTCCTGCGGGTTCGACGATCTCGGTAAGCACGCCGCCGGTCGAGCGCGGGTGCAGGAAGGCAACGCGGCTTTCGCGGATGCCGACACGGGCCTCGCTGTCGATCAGCTCGAGGCCGGCCGAGGCGAGCCGCTTCAGCGTCGCGTCGATGTCCTCGACCGCGTAGGCGACGTGATGCAGGCCGGGGCCCTTGCGAGCGAGGAACTTGCCGACCGCGGTCTCTGGGCCCAGGGGGCGCAGCAGCTCGACGTGCCCGTCGCCGACGTCGAGTAGGACCGCCTCGACGCCTTGCGAGGAGACCGTCTCGCGGTGGGCCAGCTCCATCTCGAAGCTCGACTGGTAGAGCGTCAGCGCCGCGTCGATGTCCTCGACGGCGACGCCGATGTGATCGATCCTTCCGAACATCGGCGGGAGTCTAGATGGACGCCTAGGTCGCCGGCGGGGGCTCGGCCTTGCCGGGCTGAGCCTCCTCGACGCGGAGGATCTCCGCCAGCGCCGCGATCCCGACCTGGAGCTGCTCGGGCGTCGGCTCCTTCGTCGCCAGGTGCCGCTGTATCTCGCGGCCGGGGGTGTGGAACGCCTCCGCCAGCGGGGCGCCGTGGTTGCGGTCGCTCCAGGCGAACATCTCGACCGCGATGGAGGCGCCGCCGAGCCCGACCGCGGCGCGCGCCAGCGGGCTCGGTCGCTCGACCAGCCGCTCCAGCATCACCGTGCCGCCGGCCGAGAGCAGCATCATCGGCGTGAGCAGGTTCGAGCCGCAGCGGTCGTGCTCCTTGGGCACCTGCGACGGATCCTCGACTCCCTGCTCGTAAGCGGCGATCGCCTTGTGCTCGACCCCGTGGTAGGCGGCGAGGTCGCGATCGGCGAGGGCGATCATCGCCGGCGCGGCGCCAAGCGCCTGCACCATCCCCTCGCGCAGCGCGGTGCTCGACAGGCGGCGGCGCAGCACCGCCGTACTCACCAGGGTCGCCCCAATCGCCGCCACCACTTTCCAGTCCTCAAACGGCAACCGCGCGGCCGGCAGTCGCCGCCGCACCAGCGGCAGAACCGCCATCGCCTCAGCCAATTTCAAAGGCCCCCGCAGACCCGGCACTTTGCCAGCGAGCTTCGGCGCCAACTCCGGTTTCCGCTCCGAGGCAACGACCACCTCCCCCCGTTCGTCCCGCACAGCAGCGGCCCAGTGAGTCGGCCCATGGATCAGCAGGCCGTTGCGCAACGCCATGCCGCCAAGTCTCAGCTTCTCGGAAGCCATGCAGGGGACGATAGAGGAGGCCGAGGGTCGCCCCGGGAGCGCCTCGCGAAGCGGCCCCGGGCAGGGTGACTCCAGCCGCGAAGCGGCACCAGATTTCACCGCCGCAGGCGGTGATGGGCGCTCCCGGGGCGACCCTCGGCCTCCCCCACCTACGGCATCACGCTGTAGGCCGCCACCGTCCCGCTGATCTCGTAGGTGACAAGCAACATCGCCTTGCCGGTAGGACTGTCCCAGCGCGAGACGAACTCAATCCCCTCGGGCCCGAGATCGCCCTCCCGCGTGTTGATCCAGCCCGCGAACTCGGCCTCGCCCGGAGTCGAGGAGAGGTCGAAGACATAGATCATGCCGCTGCGCTCGGCGCCGAGAAAGGCGTAGGTATGGCCGCCGACCTCGCCGGTGGTCACCGCCTCCGGCTCGGGCCCCTTGTTGTCGGAGCGGTTGTCGATGATCGAGGCGGCGTTGTCCTTGTTGAAGTTCGCCGCATCGAGCGTGGCGGAGAGGCGCTCGAGCTGGTCGCCGGTGTCGTAGACGACGCGGCCGCCGGGGCTGAGCAGCGACATCGAGCGTCCGCCAAAAACGTAGAGCTGCTCGTAGTCGCTGTCGGCGTCGGTGTTGCCAAGCGTTTTCGTCACCGTCAGCCGGCCGAGCTGGCTGTTCGAGCTGGCCCCAGCGGGAAAGACCTCAGGGGCGAGTTTCAGCGCGCTGACCCGGGACTCCTCGGCGAAGAAATCCCAGTCGCGGGAGTCGCCCTCGTTCGCCGTGGCGATCAGGGTCCGGGTGACGTACTTGGACCTGTGGAAGTGGCCGAGCCAGTCCCACTCGCTCGGCCAGCGGTCCGGCACCCGCACCTTCACGCTGAAGGCCGAGATCGCGTCGGGCTGGTACATCCCATAGACGCTCGGATGCGGTTCGATGTTCGGCACCGCTCCCGTGTCGGTGGCGTCGAAGGCGTTCTCGCTCAGGCCGTGGTTCTTGAAGCCGAGGCTGCGCACGGAGACGAACTCGGCGTCCTCGACGTCGAGGACGCCGATCGCGTTTGCCTCTTGGATCGAGACCCAGGCCCAGTCGCCGCTGGTGGTGATGTACTCGGGCTCGAGGTCCTGCTCGACACTCGAGCCAGGGGTGAAGATCCTGACCGGGCCACGCAGCGGAACGTCGTCGAAGTCCGCCGTCTCGATCTCGGCTTTTTTCAGGCCGCGCTTGAGGTCGATCACCGTCACCGAGCCCTCTGGATCGACCGAGCCGTCGGAGGCCGGCTCCCCCTCGTTGGCGACGAGCAGGTAGCGCTCGTCCTCGCTGGTGGTGACCATGTCGGGCAGCGCCCCGGCCGCAAAGGTGGCGAGGTGCGTTCCTTTTTTCGCGTCAAAGACCACGACGTTGCCCGGGTCGCCAACTTTGGCCGCCTGGACGGCGACGGCGACAGCGCGGAAGTCAGACAGGTAGACGACGCTGTTGGGGCCGGCGCCGTAGGGGCTGAGCTCGATCGGGGCGAGCGGCAGCGGCGTCGCCGGGTTCGAGAGGTCAAAGACGTCGAGCTGGTTGTTTTTGGCGTCGGTAGCGAAGACCCGCTTCGTCTTCGGGTCGAAGGCGGCGATCTCGGCGGTTTCTTTTCCTCCCGCCGGCGTGCGGCCAAGCGGCTCGAGGTCGAGCGGAGTGGGCGTCGCGATCGCAGCAGGCGCGGCGACGGCCAGCGCAGCCAGGGACAAGACGGTAAGGCGCAGCGTTTGTTTGAGCATGCGGCCAACCTGCCACCCCACCCATGCGCCGATGTTGGACAGATGTTCCCAACCGGTTGAAAAGCTGTTGCAGAGAGGTTGAAGGCTGGTGAAGAAACGGGCCCACAACGCCCGACGACCGCGCAGTCCCGCGCGGTCGTCGAGTCCCCCCTGATTCCCCTTTTAGAACCGGCCGGAAACCCCCAGTCCAGGCCTCCGGCCGGTATGTCGGCTCTCCCTGGCTCTAGCTTGGAAAGCCGCCCTTTGAAACACCGCGTCTATGAGGAAGTTGCGCCTGCGATTAGGGACCCGCGTCGCCCCGGGAAAGCCTCTTGCGAAGCGCCTCCAAACGCCTCCCCAGCTCCGCCTCAAAGCCCCTGTCGGTGGGCTTGTAGAAGTGCAGCTCCTCCAATCCGGGCGGCATCAGCGGCTGATCGCTGACGGCACCTGGCTCATCGTGCGCGTAGCGGTAGCCCTCGCCGCGGCCGAGCTTCCCGGCACCGGGATAGTGGGCGTCGCGCAGGTGGTCGGGCGGGGTCTTGGCGCCGTTCTCGCGCACCTCGGCCCGGGCGCGTCCGAGGGCTTTGTAGGAGGCGTTGGACTTCGGCGCCAGGGCCAGGTAGACGGCGGCCTGGGCGAGGTTGAGCGCGCACTCGGGGAGACCGACGCGGTCGACCGCGCGCGCCGCCGCGTCGGCAACGAGCAGCGCCTGCGGATCGGCGTTGCCGACGTCCTCGGAAGCGAGGATGACCATGCGGCGGGCGATGAAGCGCGGGTCCTCGCCGCCCTCGAGCATCACCGCCAGGTAGTAGAGCGATGCATCGACGTCGGAGCCGCGGGTCGCCTTGATCCAGGCCGAAACGAAGTCGTAGTGGCGGTCGCCCTCGCGGTCGTAGTCGAGCGCCTTGCGCTGCAGCGCGTCCTCGACCGCGGCGACGTCGATCGCCTCGCCCCGCGAGCGCTCGACCGCACGCTCCAGCCCGGAGAGCGCCACCCGCGCATCGCCGCCGGACCGGTGGGCCAGCATCTCCAGGGCAGCGTCCTCGACCGGCGGTGGCTCGGCCAGCCCACGCTCAGGATCGGCCAGCGCCCGCCGCAGCAGCTCCTCGACCTGCTCCGCCGAGAGCGGCTGCAGCTCATATATCTGGGACCGCGACAGCAAGGCCGAATTGACCTCGAAGTAGGGGTTCTCAGTCGTCGCCCCGATCAACGTCAGCAACCCCTCCTCCACCGCCGGCAGCAGCGCATCCTGCTGCGCCTTGTTGAAGCGATGGATCTCATCGAGAAAGAGCACGGTGTGCCGCCCGTTCGTCCGCCTGCGCTCCCGAGCCCGCTCAATCACCCCCCGGATCTCAGCTTTGCCAGCGTTCACCGCAGACTGCTCCTCAAACGCTCCGTCAGCCGCGGCAGCAGCGATCCGAGCCAGCGTCGTCTTCCCCGACCCCGGCGGCCCGTACAAGATCGAGCTATGAGGATGTCCGCTTTCGATAGCGGTCCGAAGAGCGGACCCCTCCCCGAGCACATGCTCCTGCCCCACGAGCTCCTCCAAACTCCGCGGCCTCATCCGGACGGCCAAAGGTGCGTCAGCAGCTACTGCCGTGGAGTTGGGCTCATCGCTATCGAACAGACGGTCGGCCATGCGCCGAGTATGACTACGGGGAAAGCTGGCACTTCTCGAAAGCTTCCAGCTCTGGCGAGGCGTGGGTGTCGTCGGGTGCCGGGAGAGGTCTCGCCGGTGCCTCCCCCCGGCACCGCGGAGTGGTTCTGCCGCGAAGCGGCACCAGATTTCACCGCCGAAAGGCGGTGATAGGCACTGGCGAGACCTCTCCCGGCACCCCCACACCACCTACAATCGCGGTCATGGAGATCGCCACGCAGCCTTCCGTATCCCAGTCCACCCTCGAGAGCTTTAATCCGGCAACGGGAGAGTTGGTTGATTCCGTAGCCACGATCACCCCGGACGAAGTCCAGTCTGTGGTCGACGATGTCGCACGCATCCAGCCGGCTTGGGCCGAGCTGAGCTTGAAGACCCGTGCCAGCTATCTGCGACGCGCAGCAGATGCACTTCTGGACGACATCGATGAGCTGGCGGAGCTCCTGGTCAACGAGCAGGGCAAGCCCCGTGCCGAGGCCTACACGATGGAGCTGCTGCCGACCGTCGACGCGCTGCACTGGTGCGCCAAGGCCGGCCCCAAGATCCTCGCTGACGAGAAGGTGCGGATGTCCCAGGCTTTCCTGGCGACCAAGAAATCGCGCTTCACCTACGAGCCGATCGGGGTCGTCGGCGTGATCGCGCCCTGGAACTACCCCTGGTCGATCCCCTTCGGCGAGGTGGCGATCGCGCTGATGGCCGGCAACGGCGTCGTGCTCAAGCCGGCCAGCCTGACGCCGTTGCTGGGCGAGGCGATCCGCCGCGTCTTCGAGAAGGGCGGACTGCCCGAGGGCCTGGTCCGCGTCGTCCACGGCGGCGGCGCGGTCGGCGACGCGCTGGCCAAATCGAGCGCGGGGAAGATCTTCTTCACCGGCTCTGTCGAGGTCGGGCGCAAGGTCGGCGAGGTCTGCGCGGGGCAGCTGAAGGGTTCGGTGCTCGAGCTCGGCGGCAAGGATCCGATGATCGTCTGCGCCGACGCCGACCTCGACAACGCGATCTCCGGCGCCGTCTGGGGCGGCTTCGCCAACGCCGGCCAGACCTGCTCGGGGATCGAGCGCGTCTACGTCATGCGCGAGGTCGCCGACCGCTTCGTCGAGGGCGTCGCCCGCGAGGCGCAGAAGCTGCGGCTCGGCAACCCGCTCGAGTGGGAGACCGAGATCGGCCCGATGACCTCCGACGGCCAGTACGAGATTGTCGTCGACCTGATCGAGGATGCAGTTGCCTCCGGCGCGACCAAGCTCTGCGGCGGGCCCACCCCGGTCGCCGGCCTCTCCGACAAATACATCGCCCCGACCGTGCTGACCGGGGTCACGCACGAGATGCGGATCATGCGCGAGGAGGTCTTCGGCCCGGTGCTGCCAATCGTCGTCGTCGACTCCGAGCAGGAGGCAATTGACCTCGCCAACGATTCCGAGTTCGGCCTCGGCGCCTCGGTCTGGACCAAGGACCGCCAGAAGGGCGCGCGGATCGCGCGGCGGATCGAGTCGGGAATGGTCTGGGTCAACGACCACTCCTTCAGCCACGGCGCCTGCCAGTGTGCCTGGGGCGGCGTCAAGGACTCCGGCGTCGGCCGCTCGCACTCGAAATTCGGCTTCTACGAGTGCGTCAACGTCAAGATGAACTCCTGGGAGCCGGGCCTCACCCGCGACTTCTGGTGGCACCCCTACGACCAGACCCTGGGCGAAGCGGTGCGCGCCTCGGCGAAACTGCTCTACGGAAAAGGCGCGACCCGGACCAAGGCCCTGCGCGAGGGCGCGGGCCCGCTGCTCGAGGTCGGGGCCCGCACGCTGAAGAAGAAGCGCCGCTGAGCCTCCTCGTCTCTCGCGGCAACAATTGATGAGTTGACCCCATATAGCGTGGTCAATGCATCAATCGTGGCTCGCTCGGGGAGAATCCCGGCGTGAGCACGGCAATCGAGCTGCGCGGACTGCGGCGGGAGTTCGGCGACCGTTTGGCCCTGGACGGAGTTGACCTGACGCTCGCCGCGGGCGAGACGCTGGTCGTGCTGGGGCCGAACGGCGCCGGCAAGACGACGTTGCTGCGCATCCTCGCCACGCTGCTGCGACCCGGCGGCGGCGAGGTGCGAGTGCTGGGAGCACAGCTGCCCCGCGAGGCATGGAAGGCACGGGGGCGGATCGGCTTCCTGGGTCATGAGCCGCTGCTCTACCGCGACCTGAGCGGGCGGGAGAACCTTCGCTTCCACGCCAAGTTGCACGGCCTGCGCGGCGCTGACGCCGAGGCGCGGATCGAGGCGCTGCTCGCCGCGGTAGGCATGGAGCGACGCGCCGACCAGCACGTCGCCGAGCTCTCGGCCGGGATGCGGCAGCGGCTCGCGGTCTGCCGCTGCGTCCTGCACGAGCCCGAGCTGCTGCTGCTCGACGAGCCCGACTCCCATCTCGACGCCGAGGGCCGCGAGCTGGCCCGTGAGCTGATCGGCCCCGGCGAGGGACGCACCCGCGTCCTCGTCACCCACGACCCCGAGCGGGCGCTGCCCGACGCCGACCAAATTCTCAGATTGGGCTCAAAGTGAGTGAAGCGCCGAGCGAGCAAGCGTCCATCTCTGATTCTCCGCGCCGCGAGCGAGGCGCGACTGTGATCACCCCCTCGCGCCTCGCCTTCGCCGCGATCCTCGGCAAGGACCTGCGCGCCGAGCTGCGCACCCTGCAGTCGCTGCCGGCAATGGCCCTGTTCGCCGTCACCACCTTCGTCATCTTCCGCTTTGGCCTCGACCGCACCGCCCTCTCTGGCAGCCTCGCCGCCGGCGTGCTCTGGGCGACGCTGCTCTTCGCCGCGATCCTCGGCATCAACCGGCTCTTCGTTGCCGAGCGCGAGGAGGGGGGCTTCGACGCAATACGGCTCGCGCCGATCGACCGCACGGCGCTGTTCGCCGCCAAGGCGGCGGCGCTGTTCGTCTACCTCGCCGTCCTCGAGCTGATCGTCGTCCCGGTCTTCGCCGTCTTCTTTCTCGACTCGGCCGCCGCCCTGCCTGGGCTCGCCCTCGTCCTCCTGCTCGCCGACCTCGGTCTCGCCGCGACCGGCACGTTGATCTCCTCGATGGCGGTCAACTCGCGTGCCCGCGACCTGCTGGCGCCGCTGATCCTCCTGCCGCTCGCGGTACCGCTCTCGATCGCCGCGACCGGCGCGATCGAGCCGCTGCTGGCGCTGGGCGGTCCCGGTTATGACCGCTTCGGCACCTGGCTGGCGGTGCTCGGCCTATACGATTTGATCTTCCTCCTGGTCGGATACGCGGTGTTCGACTTCCTGCTGGAGGACTGAGGCGCCAAACCCCTCCCACCGCGCCACGAGCATGTACGGCAAAGGCCTGAGACCACTCTCGATCGCGACCGTCGCGGCACTCGCCGTGTCGCTCTCGCTGGTTTTCTTCTACGCGCCGCTCGACGCCGACCAAGGCTTCGTCCAGAAGATCTTCTACCTGCACGTGCCGCTGGCGATCACGGCCCTGGTCGGATTTGTGATCGGGGGAATCTTCGCGATCCTGCATCTGCGCAGCGGCAATTCGCGCTGGGACGCCTACTCCTACGTCTCGATCCACATGTCGGTGATCTTCGGCGTCGCCGTGCTGATCACTGGCTCGATCTGGGCCAAGGCCTCCTGGGGACACTGGTGGGTTTGGGACGAGCCGACGTTGGTCAGCTTCCTGATCGTCTTCCTGATGTACGCGACCTACTACCCCTTCCGCTACGCAATCGAGGACCGCGAGCGCCAGGCCCGTTACGCCTCGGTCTTTGCGATCACGGCGGGGGCCTTCGTGCCGCTCAACTTCATCGCGGTGCGGATGGCCGAGACCCTCGTCCATCCGCGCACCTTTGCCACCGCCAACGGCGGCCTGCCTGGAGAGATGATGTTCACCTTCCTCGTCAGCCTGGCGGCGATCGGGCTGCTTTGGGTGACCATGGTCAAGTTCGAGCTGACGGCGAAGAGCGCCTCGGGGCAGCTGAAGCGGCTGCGCCGCGCCCTCGACGCCCCCGCCCCCGGCGGGTCCTCCCGCGTCGCGCCGGAGGTCAGCTGATGTTCCTGCCGATCGCAGCGCCTGCCCTGCCGCTGGATGAGGCCGGCAAGTACGTCGCCGGCGCCTACGTCGTCTTCCTCGTCCTGATCATCATCTACGTGGCGATCATGGCGGCCAAAGTCCAGAGGATCGAGCGGGAGCTGCGCGAGCTGGCTGGCTTCGCCGAGAACCGCGCCAACGGCGACCAGGCTGAGCCGGAGCCCGAGAAGGCGGGGGTCGATGTCTGAGCTGCTGGCCCTCGGCGTCTCGCACAAGACGGCGCCCCTCGACCTGCGCGAGCGCCTCTCGCTCACCGAGGGCCGCGCCGTCGGCGCCCTGCACGAGCTGACCGCTGTTGATGGCATCCACGAGGCCGCCGCGATCTCGACCTGCAACCGCACCGAGCTCTACCTGATCGTCTCCGATCCGGTCGAAGCCGAGTCGACCGCCCTGGGGGTGCTGACGCGGCAGGCGGAGATCCGCCCGACCGAGCTGCTCGGCCACCTCTACTCGCTGCGCGCCGGGGATGCTGCGCACCACCTCTTCAGGGTCACGGCCGGGCTCGACTCGATGATCGTCGGCGAGGCGGAGATCCAAGGCCAGGTCAAACGCGCCTACGAGTTGGCCCTGGTCGAGGGCGCCACCGGGCCGATCCTCAACCGCCTCTTCCGCGGCGCGCTGGCCACCGGTGGCCGGGTGCGCGAGGAGACCGCGATTGGCGAGAAGGGCGTCTCGATTCCCTCCGTGGCGGTAGAGCTGGCGCGGCGCACGCTGGGCGACCTCAGCGAGAAGCGGGTGCTGGTGGTCGGCGCCGGCGAGACCGCCGAGCTCGTCGCCAGGGCGCTGGTCGCCCGCGGCGCGACCAGCGTCTTCGTCGCCAACCGCCACTACGACCGCGCGATCGGCCTGGCCCAGCGCTTCGGCGGCGAGGCCGCTCGCTGGGAGCAGCTGCCCGAGCAACTCCAGGCGACCGACATCGTCGTCTCGGCGACCAACTCGCCCCACCACATAGTCGAGCGCGATGGGCTCGCCCAGGTGATGGAGACACGCTCCGGCCGGCCCCTGCTGCTGGTCGACATCGCCGTGCCCCGCGACATCGAGCCCGAGTGCCGCGAGGTCGCCGGGGTCAGCCTGCACGATATCGACGACGTGCAGCAGATCGTCGAGCGCAACGCCGGCGACCGCGAGGGAGAGGGTCGGCGGGCCGAGCCGATCCTCGCCGCCGAGCTCGACCGCTTCGAGCGCTGGCTCGCCTCGCTTGAGGTGGTGCCGACGATCGCCTCGCTGCGCGGGCGCGCCGAGGAGATCGTCGAGCGGGTGCTGGCGGAGAACGAGGGTCGCTGGGAGAACCTCGGCGAGGCCGACCGCGAGCGGCTCGAAACGATGGCGAAGGCAGTCACCTCGCGTCTCCTGCACGAGCCGACCCTGCGGATGAAGCGCTCGGCCGGCAGCGATGAGGCCTATCTCTACGTCAGCGCGCTGCGCGAGCTGTTTGGGCTCGACGTTGAGACCGAACCGGAGCGGGACGAAAAGGGGAAAGTGACCGAGTTGCGTAGGGGCGATTCCGGTAGGGGTTCCACTTAACTTTTTTTGAAAACGGTCTGCGGCCGTCCGAGAGGGCCGCCGCAAAAAAAGTACAAGACGTTCCACCCCTACCGGAATCGCCCTTAGACGAACACACCCTTCTCAATGATTCGGATCGCTACCCGCAGCAGCGCACTCGCGAAAGCTCAAGCGAGTCAGGTTGCTGAGCTGTTGGGGGGAGCTGAGCTGGTTGAGGTCTCCTCCGATGGGGAGGTTGGGGATAAGGCGCGTTTTGTGCGTGGGGTGGAGCGGGCTCTGTTGGATGGCGAAGCTGAGATCGGTGTCCACTCGGCCAAGGACGTGCCGGCGGAGATGCCCGAGGGGTTGGCGATCGCTGCCGTGCCCGCACGCGAGGACCCGGCGGATGTCTGGATCGGGGTTGGCACTTCGCTCGACGATGTGCCCGAAGGTGCCAGGGTCGGGACCGCCAGCTTGCGGCGGCGCGCCCAGCTACTCGCGGCGCGCCCAGATCTGCAGGTGAGCGAGCTGCACGGCAACGTCGACACCCGCCTGCGCAAGCTCGCGGAGGGTGAGCACGATGCGATCGTCCTCGCCGCCGCCGGGCTGCGGCGTTTGGGACGCGAGGGCGAGGCCTCGTTCGCGTTGCCCGGAGAGGCGATGACGCCGGCGGCAGGCCAGGGAGCGCTAGTCCTGCAAGCGCGCGATGACGACGCCGACGCGCTCGAAGCGGCGGGCGCGATCGGCGACGAGACTGCGCTGCGCGAGCTGACCGCCGAGCGCGCCGTCGTCGCCCTGCTCGACGCGACCTGCGCCACCCCGATCGGTGTCCACGCCACCGCCGAGGGAGAGCAGATCGAGGTCGAGGCCTTCGTCGGCCTGCCCGACGGCAGCGAGTGGATCCGCGACCGAGTCGAGGGCGAGGCCGAGGAGCCGGCAGCTGCCGGCGCGCTCCTCGCCGAGCGCCTGCTCAGCGCCGGCGCCCGCGACGTTCTCGACCGCGCAGAGGAGCTCGCAGGATGACCGAGGCACTTCCGGTGTGCGAAATCCACCGTATAGGCGGAAAAGGAACACCGGAATGAGTGCTCAACCCGGTGTGGTCTATCTGGTTGGAGCCGGTCCGGGCGACCCGGGGTTGATGACGGCGCGCTCGCTGGAGCTAATCGCCTCCGCCGACGCGATCTTCCACGACCGCCTCATCCCCCCCGGAGCGCTCGACGGCGCCCGAGCCGATGCCGAGCTCATCTACGTAGGTAAGGCCCCCACAGGCACGTCTGTGGGGCAGGGGGAGATCAACGAGCGTTTGGTCGCGGCCGCGCAGGCCGGGAAAAGCGTCGTGCGTCTAAAGGGTGGCGACCCGTTTGTCTTCGGTCGGGGCGGCGAGGAGGGCGAGGCGCTGCGCGAGGCGGGGATCGAGTTCGAGGTGGTGCCCGGGGTGACGGCCGGGGTCGCGGCGAGCGCCTACGCCGGCATCCCGGTCACCCACCGCGACGACGCCTCCGCCGTTGCATTCGTCACCGGCCATGAGGACCCCGAGAAGGAGGAGACGGCGCTCGATTGGGAGGCGCTCGCTCGCTTCCCTGGCACGCTCGTCTTCTACATGGGTGTAAAACACCTGGCCGACAACGCCGCGGCGCTGATCGCCGCCGGCCGCGACGCGAACGAGCCCGCCGCCGCAGTCGAGCGCGGCACGATGGAGGGCCAGCGCACCGTCGTCGCAACCCTCGGCACCCTGGCCGAGGCAGTTGAGCGCGAGGGGATCGGCGCCCCGGCGCTGATCGTCGTCGGCCCCGTAGTGGAGCGGCGCGAGGCGCTCGCCTGGCTCGAGCGCCGACCCCTGCACGGGCGCCGCGTCGTCGTCACCCGCGCCCGCGCGCAAGCGAGCGGCCTGGCGGTGACTTTACGAACGCTCGGCGCAGAGGTGGTCGAGTTGCCCGCGATCCGGATCGAGTCGCGGATCGAGAGCGAGGAGGTGCGCCGCGCGGTGGAGCAGATCAACGAGTACTCGTTGATCTGCGTTACGAGTCCGAACGGAGCACATCTCTTGTTCGCGGCCTTAAGCGCGGCCGGCCTAGATGCACGGGCGCTCGGCGGTACACAGGAAAAGAAGCAGGTAGGAAGAGGGGAAATGGGCGCCGCCGAGTCCGAGGTGAAAGGAAGCGAAATGGGCGCCGCCGCAATCCCGGCGCAGGCGGGGACGATCATTGCAGCCATCGGTCCAGGCACCGCTCGTGCCCTTGCTGAGCACGGGATCAGGGCAGACATCGTTCCGGAACGGTTCGTCGCCGAGGCCCTTGTCGAGGCGCTGCGACGGGTCGAGATCGCGGGTTCGAGAGCCCTCGTCGCCCGCGCCGCCGAGGCCCGCGACGTCCTCCCTGACGCGTTGCGCGAGCGCGGCGCCGAAGTCGACGTCGTCGCTCTCTACGAGACCGTGCGCGAGGAGCCCGGCGCGGATGCCATCGAGGCAGCCCAGAGCGCCGACTACATCACCTTCACCTCCTCCTCGACCGTGCAAAACCTGACCGAGGCGCTCGGCGACCGCTTTCCGACCACCGCACGCATCGTCTCGATCGGCCCGATCACCAGCGAGGCGGCGCGGGCCGCCGGCCTCGAGGTCCACGTCGAGGCCGAGCGCCACGACGTCGACGGCCTAATCGCCGCCCTCCTTGCCGACACGGTGAGGTGAGGTCGGTGCGTTCGCAGTTTGTGGCACATAGTCCGACAAACTGCGAACGCACTCTCCGATGATCCGCTTTGGCGCCCCCCACCGCCACCTTCGTGTCACCGACTCGACCAACGCCCGCGCCCGCGAGCTGGTTGAGGCGGGCGCTCCCGGAGGCACCGTCGTCACCGCCGCCGAGCAGACCGCCGGCCGCGGCCGCCAGGGCCGCACCTGGACCGCGCCCCCCGGCAAAGCCCTCCTCTACTCCGCGGTGCTGCGCCCACTCGACGAGCGCCACCTGCTCTTGCCGCTCTCGGTCCCCCTCGCCGCCTGCGAGGCAGCTGAGGAGTTGGCACCGGGAGCCGAGTGCGCAATCAAGTGGCCGAACGACATCTGGATCGATGGCCGCAAGCTAGCCGGCGTCCTAATCGAGGCGAAGCCCAAGGACGGCTGGGCGGTAATAGGGGTCGGCCTGAACCTCTCGATCGAGCGCGACGAGTTCCCGATCGAGTTACAAGACACGGCGGTCTCGATCCTGAGTGCGTTCGAGGGGGGTCGGGAGTCGCCTCGACGATGCCTCGCGAAGCGGCCCCGGCAGGGTGACTCCAGCCGCGAAGCGGCACCAGATTCCACCGCCGAAGGCGGTGGTGGGCACTCGGCGAGGCGACTCCCGACCCCCCACCAGGCAGCCGCAGCACTGAACCACCACCTCGACCGCTGGGTCGATGCGGACCGAGAGGAAACGCTGAGCGCCTGGCGCTCCCGCGACGCCCTCCGCGGCCGTCAAATATCCTGGCAGGACGGTTCCGGCGTCGCCGACGGCATCGAGGACTCGGGCGACTTAGTCGTCGTCGCTGCCGGCGGTGACCGCGTCGTCCTCGGTGCCGGCGAGGTCCACTTGCGGCTCTGAATCCGCCTCCGAGCCATTCCCGCCGCTGGCCTTCGGCTGGCGGCGAGCCGGCTGCTTCGTCGGCTTCGCGCCATTCTCGCCCTCAGCCGGAGCACCGCCCTTGCCCTTTTTGCGTTTGCGGCGACGTTTGCCGCTTTTGGGGAAGTTGCGCAGCAGTTCGCGTGCGGTGGCTGAAGGTTTACGGGCCATCCGCATCCGTGCCCCGCGCAACACCTCCTCGCCTTCCGGCGTGTGCGAGACGGCGCCGGCGAGCAGCGCCACCGCCAAACGGCGGTCCTGTTTGCGCGCCGCGTGGACGAGGCGGCGGGCGTTGCGCCCGTGCGCCCGGCCCGAGGAGTTGACCAGCAGGCCGAGCAGCCGCTTCGTCTCGGGCCAGCGCTGCACGGCGTACTCTTCGTGCAGCTCGCGGGTGTAGGAGGCGAGACGCCAAACCCACGCCTGCGCCTGGTCGCGGCGGCCGATCCGTTTGTCGACCAACGCCTGCAGCAGGCACTTGGTCCCGGCCCGCTTGTCGTCGCGGCTCCAGGTGCCGACGATGTCGATCGCGTCATCGAAAGCGTCGGGATCGCGCAGGTCGGCGATCTCGGCCAGCGCTTTCAGCCGCAACTGCGAGTTGCGGTTGCGCTGGACGCAGGTGAGCAGGAAGCGGCGGCGCAGCTCCTTGGTGCGGTCGTTCTGCAGCATCGAGCGTGCCCGGCGCCAGTTCTGCGGGTTGACCCGCGCTCCGGCCAGCGCCGCCCAAGCGTGCTGCTCGGGGTAGTCGAGGTTCTCGACCGCGATCCGCCACAGGTCGCGTTCTAGGACCTGGGTGCGTTTTTCCGAATCCTCGGAGACGGGGACGATCCGCCGCTCGACCCGCACCCGGCGGCCGCGGCCGCGGCGCACCGGGCCGACGACGATCGCGCCGCCGCGGTAGACGTCGCGGTCGAGCAGGCTGTGCAGGGTAACGATCGTCTCGTCATGGGTCGTCGCCGGGTGGACGAAGTCGATCACGAGGCCGGCCTCCTTGCCCGGCGCCCGCCGGGTGACGCGGCCGACCCGCTGCTGGTAGATGCGCCGCGAGGCGGTCGGCGCCAGGTGCATGCAGATCGTCGCCCGCGGCGAGTTCCAGCCCTCGGCGAGCAGCATCGCGTTGCAGAGCACGTCGACCTCGCCGCGCTCGAAGGCGGCGAGGATCTCGGCCAGTTCGCGCTTCGGCGTCTCGCCGGAGACCGCGCGGGCGACGATCCCCGCGTTTTTGAACGCTTTGGCGACGTTCTTCGCGTGCTGGACCCCTGCGGTGTAGAGGACGCCGGGGGTCTTGGAGAAGCGCGTCTTGTAGAGGTCGGCAATGGCGACGTTGAAGGGCTCCTGGTCGAGCAGCGCGGCCAGCTCCTCCTGGTCGAAGTCCTGGTCGACCTCGCCTTTGCGCAGCGGCACCTTGGCGATCGTCCGCACCCCCGGCCCGGGCGGGATGCGCATGCAGCGCAGCGGCGCGATCACGCCACGGCGCGCCGCCTGGGCGAGGTCGAAGCGTGAGGTCTGGGTCGGGAAGAGGTCTGCGACGTGGCGGGCGATCAGCGCCCCGGTCGCGGTCATGCCGATGAAGACGGGGCCGGTCCAGGCGCGGATGCAAGCGCTGGTTTTCTCGCCCAGCGCGGTGTGCGCCTCGTCGCAGATCACGATCGAGTAGGCGTCGGAGACTTTCTTGTGGTTGCGCACGAACCACTGATAGGTCTCGACCGTGACCGGGCCTTCGGCGTCGTCGCGGTCGCCGAGGAGCGGTGGGCGCAGCCGCTCCTTGTAGCCGCGGTCGGAGATCTCGCCGATGAACTGGTCGACCAGGTTGCGGCGGTGGGTGAGGATGAGGACGCCGCCGGTGCGGGTGGCGTCGATGAAGCCGACCGCGGCGACGGTCTTGCCGGCGCCGGTCGCGTGCTCGAACCAGAAGCGGCGGGCGGCACCGGGGTCCTCAGCGGCCTCGGCAACGGCCTCCTCGTCCTCGTCCTCTGCCGGCTCTTCCTCCCAGTCCTGCGGCTCCTCGTCCGGAGCAAGATCCTCCGGCTCTCCCTCGTCCTCGTCGGCGCCCTCGCCATCGCTGGCGGCCTCGGCAACCTCGGGCACGGGTGGCACGTCGCCATTTTCGGCCGCGGTCTGCTGCTCGGACATCAGCTCGGTCAGGGTTCCCGAGAGCGCGTCGACCTGGTGCGGGTTGAGTTCGGCCCCGTCGCGCAGCTTCGGCGGCTCATCGGCCAGCAGTCGCTCCAGCCCGAGCAGCAGCGAGAAGTCGCGGCGCCACTGGATCGAGGGCTCCTCCGCTCCTTCGTTCAGCTCCTTCAGCGCTCGGTCGAGGGCGCGGCGGCGGGCGGTGCCGGGGGCAAGGGCCTCGGGACCCTCGCCATCGAGCAGCAACGGCTCGCGGGCAAACTTAGCCGCCCGCTCGATGTCGGCGCCTGAGGGAACTGCCGCTGACGCGGCAACTTCGCTGGTCTTGGCCATGAAGGCTTGTGCGCTTTCGTTCCCGCAACGACGCAAGCGTGCTGCCGGGAAGACTTAGACGAGGATGCCGGGAGGTTGGCTTTTCCTTCCCCCCAGCGCACTCGAGCGGCTCGCATACGGCGAGCCGGACAAGTCCTATTGTAAACAAGGAAGCCAGATGAATGAACCCCATCGCCGCATTCGTGTCTCGGCGCGCCTGGTGCGGCGCTCTCTCCTTCTCATCATGGCGACGCTCGCGCTCGCCGGCTGCGGGTCCTCGCAAGACGGTGGTGGTGGCGAGCCTCCCGACTACGCGAAGGCGCTTGCCGGCTCGCCGGCCCCACTTGCGGCGCTGCACCGCCAGGCCAACGAGTTGCTGCCTGGCGGCGTCGAGGCCTACGAGACCCGGATCGCGGCGCTGCGTGGCTATCCGACCGTGGTCAACGTCTGGGCCTCCTGGTGTGGCCCCTGCCGCTTCGAGTTCCCCCACTTCCAGCGGGCGGCGGCCGGCTACGGCAAACGGATCGCCTTCCTCGGCATCGACAGCGAGGACTCCGACGACGCGGCGAGCACCTTCCTCGTCGAGGAGCCGGTCCCCTACCCCAGCTACACCGATCCCGACAAAGACATCGGCAACTCGATCGGCGCTTCGCTGGGCCTGCCCGACACCGCCTTCTACGACCGCAGCGGCGAGCTCGTCTATCTCAAACAGGGCCCATATGACGACTACGCCGAGCTGAAGGCGGATATCGAGCGCTTCGCCTTCGACAGTGGCGCCGAAAGCGGATAATCGACCCGTGGACCTTTTCGTCTTGATCGCTTTGCTCGGGGTCGCCCTGCTGGTGGCAGAGCTGCTCTTGCCCACGGGCGGCGTGCTCGCGGTGCTCGGCGTGGTCGGGCTCGTGGCCGGCGGGGTGATCGCCCTCACCGCGGAATCGGACGCGAGCGCCGCCGACTGGGCCGGCCCGGCGCTGGTTACGCTCGGGATCCTCTCCGGGATCAGCTTCTACGTCGTCACCCGGAAAGTGCTGGCCGCCCATCGGGACCAGCCCGTTCGTGCCGGCCATGAGGAGCTGATCGGCGCCCCAGCCGAGGTCCGCTCCTCGCTCGACCCCGAGGGCCAGGTCTGGATCGAGGGCGCACTATGGCGAGCGCGGCTGACCGACGAAGAGGAACCGCTGCGCCCGGGGGATAGAGTCACGGTCGAGGCGGTCGAGGGTCTGACGCTTTTGGTCCGGCCCGAGTCGTCACCTGCCGGCGCCGAGAAGGGAGCAGCAAGCTGATGGACATCGCGGTCGGAGTTTTCCTGGTCCTCTTGTTCTTCGGTGCGATCCTGCTTGGCTCCTCCGTTCGCGTTCTGCGCGAGTACGAGCGCGGCGTGATCTTCCGGCTCGGCCGCTTGATCGCCCAGAAGGGCCCGGGGCTGATCTTGCTGATCCCGTTGATCGACCGAATGGAACGGGTCGACCTGCGCACGGTGACCCTCAACATCCCACCGCAGGAGGTGATCACCCGCGACAACGTCCCCTCCAGCGTCAACGCCGTCGCCTACTTCCGCGTGGTTGACTCCGACCGGGCGATCGTCGAGGTCGAGAACTACCTGCTGGCGACGTCGCAGATCGCCCAGACGGCGCTGCGCTCGGTGCTCGGCAAGGCCGAACTCGACCAGCTGCTCTCCGAGCGCGAGCGGCTCAATGAAGAGCTGCAGACGATCATCGACGAGTCGACCGAGCCCTGGGGCGTCAAGGTCACCGCGGTCGAGATCAAGGACGTCGAGATCCCCGAGCAGATGCAGCGGGCGATGGCGCGCCAGGCCGAGGCCGAGCGCGAGCGGCGGGCCAAGATCATCAACTCCGAGGGCGAGTTCCAGGCGGCGCAGAAGCTCACCGACGCCGCCGACATCATCAGCACCAACCCCGCCTCGCTGCAGCTGCGCTACCTACAGACGCTGCTCGAGATCGGCAGCAACCAGAACACGACGATCGTCTTTCCGCTGCCGATGGACGTCTTGGAGCCGTTCCTCACCGCGACCGAGCGGAAAACGCCGCCGAAGACCGGTCCGAGACCCGCCCCGCCACCACCCCCTGACGCGCCCGAGCCGGACCCAGACGACCTTCCCCCCTCGCGGATCTAACTCTGAGCACCCCAGAAATCCGTATAGACCAACTAACGGGCTTGCGGACGATCCTCGCGCCCGGCCGGGCCGACCGGCCGCACGGATTCGAACGCGCCGAGGAGGACGAGAAGGGCGCCGAGAACTGTCCCTTCTGCGAGGGCCGCGAGGAGAAGACGCCGCCCGAGGTCTACGCGGTGCGGCCCAGCGGCGGCGAGCCGGACACGCCGGGCTGGACGAGCCGGGTCGTCCCCAACCTCTATCCGGCGCTGGGCGGTACGGAGGGAGGCGCCGCGAGCGATGGACCGACCGCGACCAGCGGCGAAGCCGGCGCCTTCGCCAGCTCCGGCGACCCCCTGCTGGAGTCGCGACGCGCAGGCGAGCCCGACCTCTTTGCCTCGCGCCCGGCGCCCGGCGGTCACGAGGTGATCGTCAACGCCCCCGAGCACACCACCGCGATGGCCGAGCTCAGCGAGGAGCGCTTCCTCGGCGCGATCGCCACCTGGCGCGAGCGGATGCGGGCCCACGCCGATGCCGCCTACGTGCAACTGGTCGTCAACGAGGGCGCCGGCGCGGGCGCCTCCCTGCCCCATACGCACGCCCAGCTCTACGCGCTGCCCTTCGTGCCGGTGGCGGTGGCACGCGAGCGTGAGCGGGCCGGCGCCTACGGCGAACGCACCGGCGGCAGCGGCCTGCTCAGCGACGTCCTGGTCGAGGAGGTGCGGCGGCGCGAGCGCCTGGTCGCGATCGACGACGAGGCGGCGCTGATCTGCCCCTGGGCCTCGCGCTCCCCCTACGAGCTGCGGATCGTGCCGCGCCGTGCCGAGCCGCGCTTCGAGGATGACGAGACTGGGGCCGCGATGATCCGCACCGCGATGCAGATCCTCGCCGCCCGCTTCGACGGTCCGCCAGAGCTGAACCTCTGGGTCGCCACCGCGCCGCGCGGCAGCGACAGCTTCCACTGGCACGTCGACATCGCCCCCCGGTTGACGCTCAAGGCCGGCTTCGAGCTGTGTACCGGAGTCGACATCAACATCTACCCGCCGGAGCGAGCGGCGACGGACTTGCGGGAGCATTCTCAGGCCTAGCCTTTGGCCAGCCACTACCCTGCTTGCCCTTGCTAGGCGCACTTCCAGGTATTCGAGGAATCCGGTCCGCCCTGGTAGGCGGGTATCTCTGGATCGTCTTCTTCTGGCTGTTGCTCGATCCCAGCCTCGGGGAAGGAGACTTCGAAGCAGATCCGTATCAATCTGCCCATCACCTGGGGAACGAGATCGGCCCGGTGGCGCTTGGCCTGGGAGCGACCTTCGTCGCCTACCTGATC
The DNA here is from genome assembly GCA_963698085.1 of uncultured Solirubrobacterales bacterium. GTDB lineage: Bacteria > Actinomycetota > Thermoleophilia > Solirubrobacterales > 70-9 > VRUE01. The sequence goes on along the minus strand of OY969122.1, from coordinate 1,445,866 downwards.
GGCACCTTTATGAACGAGATTCGCGGTGTTCTCTCGCGGCTCTATCTCAACGCGCGACGCTCGGCGGGTGCCACTCAAACGGCCGAGGAGAGGGAGCTGATCGCGGAGCGGCAACGAGAACGAAGACGCCAGGCGTGGACCCGTCTGCGAGGTTACCTCGCGTCTCTAAGTCCAGTTGGGCGGCGGGACAAAGCCGAGCGAAAGGAGAAACCCCGGCGCGGCCCGGAGCAGGTTCCGACGTTGACCATTGAAGCCGCCGGAGCCGCCATGGAAATCGCTGTGGGTGGAATCAACAGCCTTACGCGTGCGGCTGCCGAAGTTCTGGAACTGAACAAGAGCGTCCAGGCTTTGGTGCGCTCGCTGAGCGAAATACGCATCGAGCCTTACAAGCCCTACCTCTCGAACCAGGGCGTGCTCGCGGTGGAACGCTATTTGTCGGAAATTCTGCCAGAGCGCTCGAATGAGAACTCGCCAGGAGTCGCCGACGTGATCTCGGACTTTCCGGTCATCAGAGCGAGATTGATCCACCCCAGCGCTGAGACCGTCAGCGAGGTCGACCGCCTGCGTGCGGAGGCCGACTTCCGCTCGGCGATCGCGCCTCCACTTCTAGCACTTGTCGTCCTCCTTGCATGCGCGGTATCGGCCTGGTGGCTGGCTACGTTGCCGATCCTCGCCACCCTGCTGATGACGGCGAGGACGAAGCGGCGAGAGTGCGGTGACCTCATGGCGGATGCCCTTGCACGAAGGGTCGTCGAAGCGCCCTCGGTCGAAATCCACAACGCTGGATAGGCAGACTCAGCGCGGCACGGACTAGGGTGCCGGGCATGCCGCCCGACCCACGCCCGATCCCGCGCTTCATCGCCGACTCGACCCAGGAGGGGATTCCGCACGGTCGCTTCGCCGAGCGGCTCGTCGGCGAGTTCCGAACCGCGTGTGAGGGAGTCGATGACATGCCCGACGCGGTGGAGATCCCGGCCGAGGTCGAGTGGTTCCCGGAGCGCGCCTGGGGCGGCCGCGTCTGGGTCCCCGCAACCGCGCGGACGGAGGGTCCCGAGGGCGGGCTGGAGCTCTTCGGCCACGTTTCCTACATCCAGTCAGAGGGCGAGGAGCCGTCGGATTTCCGCGCTACGGCGGACTTCACCGACGTGCTCGCCGAGGACAACCCCAACTGGAGTGTCGACCTCAACGATGACGTGCTCGGCCGCTGGCGCGGCGAGAACGGCCGCGCCGGGGACGTGACCCTGGTCTGGGGCCGACCGCTCGTTCGCGGTGCCGTGGCCGCCACCGCCGAGCTCGACTTCGAGACCGTCGACCAGGAAGTCGTCTCCAACGAGCGCTTCACCCTGATCGCCCTCGACGCGCTGAAGGGCTATGGCGACGACGTCTTCCTGCAGATCAAGCTCTGGAGCCAGCGGGCGCAGGAGCTGGCCAGCGAGAGTCTCTACGCCTGAGGCGAACTCGGCTCGCCGAAAGCCTCGCGCAGCTGCCGCACTTGCTCGCGCAGATCGCCGAGCTCCTGCTCGAGGCGCTCGAGCCGGTCCTCCTCCGGCGACGAGCCCGGCTGAGCGGCGGCGGCCTCGACGGCATTCGCGTCCCGCTGCTCCGCTGGCGCGTCGTTCTCATCGCCGCCCAGCAGGTGCACGTAGCGCTCCTCCTTCTGACCCGGGCGGCGCGGCAGCCGTTCGACGTAGCAGCGCTCGACAAGCCTCTCCAGCGTCTCGTGCACGGCACCGAGATCGGCGAAGGCGTGCATGCGGTCGGCCCGCTGCTTCAGCTCCCCCGGCGTCTGCGCACCGCGCAGCATCAGCACGCCGAGCAGCGACAGCTCGGTATCGTCGAGGTCGAGCACCTCGTCGAGCAGGTGCCGGTACTTGCGCGCCCGGCTGCCGGCGCCGCTGGCGAGCCGCGTCCATCCCCGCAGAGCGGTTCGCCGCAGTGCCTCGACCACGGTGGCCTCGTCGTAGTCGACGACTGGCTCGCGGTTAGTCGCCTGGTTGCAGGCGAGGCGCAGCGCGTTCAGCGAGAGCGGGTAAGCGTCCGGCGTGGTCCGCTGCTTCTCCAACAGGCAACCGACCATGCGGATCTCAACGGCATCGGGCTCCACGGAGACAATGCTATTCAGCGCCGAGCGCTTCGAGCCAGCCGTCGAGGTCCTTCACCCCCACTGAGCAAAGATCAGCTCGTGCTCGGTCAAAGCCAGGTTGCCGTTCCCGCGTACCTGCCACTTCCCAGCCGACTCAACCCCGAAGCTGTTGGCGTCGTCTTCACGCAGCAACGTCGACCCCGCGAAATGGCCCGCTGCTCGCCTGCGAAATCGTCCGGTGATCAATCCCAAGGGAAGTCCGACCCTACTGGCCCCGGACCCCAGATTTGGCCAGCGGCTCCGCTACCGTGTCCCCATGGCCTCGACTAGGGAAGCCGATAAAGCAAAGGACGCTGCCGCAGAAGCGGAGGCTGTACGTATCAGGCGTCTCCGCGAAGACGCTCGACGACCGATTAGCGTGAACCTGGCCGAGACGATCGCGCTGAGCCACGCGCTGCTGAAGATGGCAGACGCCGCCCGGCGGCGATGACCGAAGCTGCCTTCGACGAGATCCTACGGCGGCTGGTGGCCGCAGGCGCCGAGTTCGTGGTGATCGGCGGGCTCGCCCTGGGAGCGAAAGGGGTCGTACGCGCGACCAAGGACATCGACATCGTTGTCTCACGCGACGCCAAGAACTTGAAGGTGGTCGCCGAGGTAGCCGTGGCCGCCGGTGGGCACGTTCAAAGGGGTGAGGCGCTCCTTGGAACCCCTTTCTCGATCGCGGCTGAGTTGGCCAATGGAGAGCAGATGGCGATCGATACCGACCTCGGTCGTCTCGACATCGTGCAAGGGCTGGACGGAGTCCCAAGCTTCGAGGAGCTTCGCTCTCGTGCAAGCGACGCAGAAGTACTCGGAGTCAACGTCGCGGTCTGCTCAGTCGAGGATCTACGAGCGATGAAGCGCGCAGCTGGCCGCGGTCAAGACCTCGTCGACCTGGAAAATCTTGACGCCGCCGAAAGCTGAAGCACGCATGAATACGCGAGGCCTCAGCCTCTACGCTGTGCAGAACCAGCCCCGATAGCTCAGCTGGATAGAGCGACTCCCTCCTAAGGGGCTCCGAGCATCGCGCTTGCGGCGCTTTGTATAGCCAGATGCACCTGGCGTTCGGTGAAGCTAGGTTCCCTCCGATTACGCGTGATTGATCTCGATTCGGGCAGCCGCTGCCCAATGGATTGCATTGTCGGCGACCCGCTCCGCTACCTTGTCGCCATGGTTTCTCAAGACCTGATCGACCAGGCAGGGAAACTGCTGGCGGAAACCGCCGGCGCGGAGTCGAAGGTGATCCTCTTCGGCTCCCATGCACGCGGAGACGCTAGAGCGGATAGCGATGTCGACTTCCTCGTCATCGAGCCCGTTATCGAGAACCGTCTCGAGGAGTGGGAGCGTCTGCGGCGCACTCTCAGAGACTTCCCGGCGCCGGTAGACATCGTCGTTCTGGACGCGAAGCGCGCCGAGCGGCGCGCAAAGGTGCCGGGAACGATGGTCCATCACGCGTTGCGCGACGGTCGCGTCCTTGCTCACGCCTGAGCAGATCGAGGTCGCGAGGTCTCTCGCTCGGCTCGCGGAGATCGACCTGGCGACTGCCGAGAAGCTCGCTCCCATCCGGAGATGGACGATCGCCCGGTGGGTTTTCACGCACAGCAAGCCGTCGAGAAGGCCGTGAAGGTCGCTCTGATACTGGCAGGCGCCGACTTTCCGAAGACGCACGATCTCGAATACCTGCTCGTGCTGGCCGGCAAGCACTCAATCGTCATGGAACCGGAACTCGGATCGGCGTCCTGGCTTACTCCCTGGGCCGCCGAATTTCGCTATGACGACGCACCAATCGAGGCGCTGGACCGCATGCGAGCGATCGCTGTCGCCAACTCAGCGGTCCGCTGGTGCCAAGAGCTGATCGCGAACCGGGAGTGAGACAATCCGCAGTCCGGCCCCGATAGCTCAGCTGGATAGAGCGACTCCCTCCTAAGCGAAGCGGAGGAGTCGGTGTTTTCGGCTCTGCGGAGGGGAATATGTGGCCCTTACTAGGACCCGGGATTCCATTGGATTGGGCACAATGCAGGCCGATTTGGGCAGCGAGAACAGCCTGCTGCCCAATGAATGGTTGCCGCGCGGCAACGGTTGTAGCTACACTGCGTCCATCCCCCCAGTTCGCTTCGGCGGCTGGGATGCGGAGCCGCCTTCGGGCGGCTCTTGCGCTTTATGGGCCTCTACCAGCTCTTGGGCTTGTGGATTGTGCCGTCCGCGTCCGTGAGCGTCTGCGACAATTGGGAAGCTGCCAAAACCCCAGAACGGATCGGCTTGTAGAAAGAACCGGACGGCAGTTTCCTCGGCGATGGCGCCCAGCTTCGATTCTTGTGGGGATTGAGGACACCCACCGGCGCGCCCAGCTCGCCACGAACGAACTCGACTGGAGTCTTCAGGTCGCTGTCGTTGGAGATCACTACCGCAATGTCGTAGCGGGCGCGGAACCCGTCGATCAGCAGGTGGCTCGCCAGGTTTACGTCGGAGCCCTTCTCCTCCGTGCTCCACACGAGCCGATTCGGGGACCCCTGTCGCGGCGGTCGCGCCAGGCGACGATTGACCTTGCGGGCCAGAAAGTGGCCGTAGTGGATGCTGAGATCGGGAATGGTGTCCAGGGCACGCAGGTAAATCTGCTGGCGCTGGGCCTGCTGCGGATTGTTTGGGCGAGGCTGAACCCGAGCAGTGAAGTACCTGATCCCGACAATCTCATGAGTGGGCTTGAGCAAACGACGGCAGACCTCGGCCAAGTCGAGCCACCGATTCGGCCCGTCCTTAAGCGCCCCGTAGTAGAGGTTGAACCCATCCACGTAGACCATTGTCCGCTGCCGCTTCACTTGGCGCACCCGCTATTCCGACCGAAACCGTGGAATCGGGGGCGGAACGTCACGCCTCATCGTCATCCGTCGTCGTTAGTCCAGGCTTCATGGCTTCAAGCATCGCGATCATCTGATTCCACGCAGACTCGCTGAGAGGAAACGCGCCTTGGACTGATACCCACGACGTGCCCGACAGCGGAAGCTGCACGCTTCGCACGGATTGCTCCCGCATCGGATCTCGTACCTCCGGCGGCTCAATGGGGGGCGCACCAACCCGATCGCTTTCGCCGGCGGAAGCCCCGTCCTTCGCCTCATTTACGTCGACCTCGCCAGGGTCAGCCTCCAACTCTGCAAATGCCACCGTCCGCCGAAACTGCGGAATAAAGCTCCGCACAGCTCGATCAGTGAAATTTCTTTCGAGGCTGAGATGGGTTCTCAGCGTGGGATCGGACGGCAAATCGCCCTCGTACTTCTCCCACAATTCCCGATGGATTTTTGGCTCAAGCGCAGCCTCACGAATGGCTTCTCGACGCTCAAGCGAGTCATCGTGCGCGTCGAGGATGATCCGTAGTGCTTTTGGGCTAAGACGGGCCTGGCGGCGCTCTCCGCTGCCTTCGTCCGCCAACAAGCCAAACTGCTTGAGAGCTGCAAGCGTGACAAGGCCTCGTCCACTTCCGGGAGAGTATCCCCAATGATGGAGAATTGCGTTGATTGGGGCTGGATTTTTACGCTCTGCCTGATACAGCGCGCTTGCGCGATCGATTGCTTGGGAAAGGTCCACCGCAGGGTAGGCAGGGCTGCGGTCACGCTTTGGCTTGTGCATCGTTTCGTCGGTCATAGCTGCGCATACTAGCAGATATATCTCCTAAGCTCTGGCCTATCTGTGATACTGACCGGACTTATGCTAAGGTCGTTCACGCAGTGAAGCTCGACCCAGGAGGCTGAGAGCGTTGATATGAGGTCACGGACCCGGACCTCAATGAGCCCGGGCCCGACAACCCCAAATGCTTTGCGATGGACAGCGCCCCCGAAAGGGGGTGCTGTCTTTTTCAATGGTAGCTGGAATCTTCAAGCTGCTTGCCGACCAGGCAGCGACCAAGCTTGAAGCCGCTAGCTCTCAAGCTGATCTGCGCACTTGGCCAGCGTAGCCATAGGCACATTAAGAGCCTTGCCAATTGCCTTCACTGTCGCCCACGTCGGATTTGAGTGGCCGCGTTCGATCATTGACATGTGGCCGACCGTTATCCCAGCCTCTTGGGCTAGGGCTTCCTGGGTCATGCCGCGCTCTTCGCGGAGCTGGCGAATTGCCTTGCCTAGGGCGGGTTGTGGCTGCTCTGAGCGGCGCATCCTCTGTGCACGCTCTCAGACACGGGCGTTTTGATCCACCCGTATCAGCACTTGTGTTTTATCTGATGTTGCTGTAGCCTCGCCGCCCCAACGACAAAGCGCCCCCGCGCTGGTGGAACAGCCGGGGGCATGGCACAGGAGGTATGAGCTCCCATGCACAACGAAGATATCCGGCGGCGCGTCCCAACGCCCGCCCACGAGGACGAGATCATGGAACGTTCGGTCTTCACTCAGGTCTTGCTCCTCCATCCCGCTCAGCTCTCGATCTTGGAGCTTGCCCTTCGGGTCGAGACCGATCTGCGGAGCTGCGAACAGGACGCCGTGGAGCGCGCTGTGAGGGAGCTAAGCCGCGACGGGCTGCTCAGCTGCGATTGCCGACGCCTCGCGCCGAGCCGAGCGGCTGTGCGCTTTGACGAGCTGCTTGGGGGTGTCTCCTAGGACAGGGGAGCGTTCAGCGGTTTTCTCGGGGGCCGGGGCGCAGGCCACAGGGAGGTTGCGGGGCTGTCTGGAGGGCTCCGCACCCTGCCTCGGCCTCCGAGAAAACCGCTGAAGCTCAGAACCCAAGCCAACCAGCAAGAACCACTCAGGCATCAGGACAGCAGAGAGTCCCAACCGCAAGGCAGACGAGACGCCGGAGTCCCGAGCAATGACCAGCAGTCGAACCCGACATGCCCCTTCCAGCCACCACCCCAACTGCACGACACACTGGGAACTGGGTTCCCGTGCCCTTGTTCAAGAGGCGTCCATTGACCGGCTTAGCGTCCTCGGCGCGGCGGGCTGACCCAACATTCGATGTCGCCGTTGGCTGACCAAACGGTCCTGTCGCCCGCCGCGTTCGAGGACCGATGGCGTGACCTGATAGGAGCGTGCGAGAGCCCCACCCAGTTCTGTCCGCCGTCAATCCGTGACCGAGGACCACTCCCAGGATAGGAGCCCCAGTGATCACGATCGGCATCGACCCCCACAAGCGAACCCACACGGCGGTAGCTGTTTCAGGCGTCGGACAGCTGCTTGGCGAAATCACAATCGACGCCGATGTGGCCGGGCAGGATGAGCTCCTCGCCTGGACCCAGAGTCTTGAAGGGGGCGAGGAGATCCGCTTTGCCCTCGAGGACTGCCGGCATGTCAACGGCCGCCTGGAGCGCTTTCTGCTGACCACAGGCGTGCCGGTTCTGCGCGTGCCGCCGAAGCTGATGGCAGGCGCCCGCAAAAGCGCCCGTACTCGCGGCAAGTCAGATGCGATCGACGCACTCGCGGTCGCCAGGGCGGCGCTGCGCGAAGAGGGCAGGCTCCATGCCGCCAGCCACGACCCCAAGGCACGCGAGCTGAAACTCCTGGTCGACCACCGCGAGGGCCTGGTGCGCGAGCGCACCATCCTGGCCTCGCGCTTGCGCTGGCGCCTCCACGACCTCGAGCCCGAACTGGAGCCCACAGCGCGGAGCTTGGACCAGGTCTCCACACGCCGCGCCCTCTCCCAACGTCTGGCTCGGCGCGAGCAGTCGGCCCAGGTGCGGATCTGCCGCGACCTGCTCGGCCGGATCGGCGATCTGACCCGGCGCGAGCGCCAGCTCGCTGCCGAGATCGGTGACCTCGCCAAGGATTACGCTCCTGAGCTGCTGCAGGTCCCAGGCGTCGCGCGGCTCACGGCTGGCAAGCTGATCGGTGAGATCGCCGGGATCGAGCGCTTCAAGACCGAGGGCGGCGCTAGCCCACTTCGCAGGCTGCGCGCCGATCCCGGCGTCCTCCGGCAACCGAGAGCGGCGGCGCTTCGACCGCCACGGCAACCGCCAGCTGAACGCCGCGCTCTACCGGATTGCTCTGACTCAGGCCCGCATTCACCCTGGTGCTCGCACCTACCTGGCCAAGAAGCGGGCCGAGGGCAAGTCGGGCCCCGAAGCGCTTCGCTGCCTCAAGCGGCTCCTGGTCCGGGTCGTCTGGACCACACTTCGTGCCTCCGGTGAGCAGCGAGTTGCTCTTTCTCAATCTTGATTTCAAGGTCTGTTTGACATCCCGGCACACATAGGAGAGACCCTCCTTTCGGGGGTTCGAGCGATGCAGCGGACCGGCTCCTTGGACAGTGCTTTCGAGATGCCGTCTGCGCGCATCAAGCTCGACCCGCAGGCGACCGAGGCAATCGCCCGGCGCGTGGTCGAGCTGCTCGAACGGCGAGGGCTCCAACGGCGGGAGCTGGTCAACGCGGCCGAGCTGGCGCGGCGCTTCGGGATCGAGCGCTCATGGGTGTACTCCCACGCGATCGAGCTTGGGGCGGTCAAGCTCGGCAGCGGGTCTAAGCCACGGCTTCGCTTCGATCCGGAAGTGGCAGCGCAGGTGCTGCGGAGGGCTGACGAGAGACCGGCTGACTCGCCCGGCCGCTCGGGTAAGCGGGCGAGTCAGCCTCAGGGGTCGAAGAGAAGGGCGCAGTTGCTTCCGATTCGAGGGCAGGGGGAGAACTTGCCGCCGTCGGCGGCTTAGGTAGGGATGCCCCGCAAAGCCACAGGGCAGGTGATCGAGCCGCAAGACGGGCGCGGCTGGGCGATTCGGTTCCGGGCCTATGGCAAGCGGCGCTATGTCGCTCTCGGCACGGCCGAGGAAGGTTGGAGCCGAAAGCGAGCCGAGGCCGAACTGCGGCACGTACTGGCGGATGTGGAGCGTGGCATCTGGCGACCATACGAGCCAGCACAAGCTCCGCATATAGCCGAAACACCTACCTTCCACGAGTTCGCCTCGGAATGACTGGAAAGCCGCGAACCGGAGCTGAGGCCGAAGACGATCAAGAGCTACCGCTGGCTTTTGAGCGGCCACCTTCTCCCCCACCTCGCCTCGATGCACCTCGACCAGATCGGTCCCGAGGACGTCGACCGCTACAAGGCCACGAAGCTGCGCGAGGGTGCGCTTGGCCCGAACCAGATCAACAAGTCACTCGGGCTGCTGGCGATGATCCTCGACGCCGGCGGCGACTACGGGCACATCGACGCGGCGCGCAATCCGGCACGCGGGCGAAGGCGACGGGTCAAGCGCAGCACGCCGAACCGGCCGACCGTGGAGCCTGAGCAGCTACCCTCCCTCCTCGAGGCGGCGCACAAGCTGCGGCCGATGGTGGCGACGATGGGCGGGGCGGGCTGCGCAACGGCGAGACCTGCGGCCTCGACTGGTCCGACTTCGATCCGGCCAGCGGGACGCTCACCGTTGGCGAAGCGAAGACCGAGGCGGGTGTCCGCCAGGTTGATCTGCCCGCCGCCCTGCGCAAGGAACTCGCCGCCTACAAGCTCCGCACGTTGCGCAGCAGCGAGGGTCCGATGTTCCGCAATCGTAAGGGCCAGCGGCAGAGCGTCAGCAACGTCGAGCGGCGCTTGAAGACGGCGCTCCGCCGAGCCAACAAGAGGCTCGATGAGCTGGGACTGCGGCCGATTGACGAGACGGTGACGCCGCACTCGCTGCGACGCCTGTACGCCAGCCTGCGCTTCGCCCTGGGAGACGATCCCGTGTACGTGGCGAACCAGCTCGGGCCCACCGAGCCGGGCTTCTCGATGAAGGTCTACGCTAGTGCTGTGCGCCGCCGCGAGAGGCTGATCGGCGTGGCGCTTCGCGAGTTCGATGCAGCCCTCGATTGGGCAGCAATGGGCAGCGGGGAGCCGGTTTCTGTCGATTCTGAGTCAAGCGCGGACGGCAAGCAATCGCTGGAAACGGCCCAGCAGAGCCTTTTCCGGTAACCCGCCCCGATAGCTCAGCTGGATAGAGCGACTCCCTCCTAAGGAGTAGGCCACAGGTTCGAATCCTGTTCGGGGCGTCCCTGAGATTTCTTCTCAACCAGGCGCAAGCAGCTATCTGTAATCTCCCGGCTAATTCTGCTGTAACCCTCCAGCTGAAAAGTCTGTAATCTTCCAGCTATAAGTTCTGCTATCTCCGAGATTCTCGGTGCAAATTAGTTGGGAAGCCAAATGCCATATGTCAGAAGAATCGCTGATCTTGAGCTCAAAAGAAGGCTCGGAGCGGCTGGCGCGGTTCTCGTCGAGGGGGCAAAGGCCTGTGGGAAGACCGAGACCGCCCGTCAGATCGCCAACAGCGAAGTGCTGCTCGACGTCGACAAAGAGGCTCGGGACGCCGCAGAGCTAAATCCCGCGCTGGTGCTCGACGGCGACGTTCCCAGGCTGATCGACGAGTGGCAGCTCGCACCGGAAATCTGGAACCACGTACGCCGCGCAGTTGACGAACGGGTTGACCCTGGCCAATTCATCCTTGCCGGCTCTTCTCAACCAACCGACGATGAGACTCGCCATTCAGGCGCCGGCCGGATCAGTCGCCTGAGGATGCGACCCATGTCTCTATACGAGCTGGGAAGCAGCGGCGGGGAGATTTCGCTGGCGGCACTGCTCGATCGCCAAGAAAGCGAAGCCACCAATCCGGGACTAGAGCTGGAGGACCTAGCCGCAGCGATCTGCCGCGGCGGATGGCCTGCTTTCAGAGAACTAGAGCTTTCCGATGCCCTAAGACGGGTGCGCGACTACCTCAACGAGATACCTCGCGACACTCAGCGACTCGGCTCACGCCACAGGATCGAGAGAGTAACGAGACTCATCCAGAGCCTTGCCCGCAATGTTGCTACTCCGGTCACGGCACGAACCTTGGCCGCCGATGCCAGCCGACCAGAGGATCCGATTTCCGATGATGCAGTCGCTGACTACTTCAGCTCCTTGACCCGCCTATTCGTTGTAGAGGAGCAACCGGCGTGGCAACCTCATTTGCGTTCGAGATATCGGCTGCGACGTTCAGCCAAGCGCCACTTTGTCGATCCATCACTGGCTGTAGCAGCCCTGCAGGGCGAGCCCAATGCTCTAGTGCGTGACCTCAACTTCATGGGCTTGCTCTTTGAGTCGATGGTGATCAGAGATCTCAGGATCTACGCGCAAGCCATTGACGGCGAAGTCATGCACTACCAGGACAGTAGTGACCTCGAGGTGGACGCAATCGTTCAGACGGGAAATTCTTGGGGCGCCTTTGAGGTCAAGCTAGGTGGAGACAGAAGAATCGAGGAGGGGGCGGTCACTCTCATCAAGTTCAAGGAACGCATCGACACTTCGAAGTCAGGTGATCCAGCAGTCCTGGCAATCATTGTCGGCACTGGCTATGGATATGTCCGAAAGGACGGAGTCCACGTCATTCCGGTTGGCTGCCTAGGACCGTGAACGGCCGAGGGTGGCTTGGCGGCTAACGGGCACCGGAGCTACGGGCCCAGCCAAAGCGGCGGGCACGACGTCGATCCCGTCGGGCTGGCGATAGGCGTGCTCGCCGGTGGTGAGGACCAGCGCGTCGAGTAGTTCGTCGCCGACCTCATGGTCTCCACCGTAGGTGCGAAGGTGGCCAACCCGAGCCTCGGCGTGTTGCGCATAGACCCTGACCAAAGGGTCACGAGAGACTCGAAGAGAGCTCCTAGCAGGGTCCCATCCCGCGGCAGCGGCGGGTGGGCTGTCAGGCCGGGACCGGATCGAGGATCCAGAGGTTCGAGCACGTTCCGGTGCGGCGGCGCCCCACGCCGGAGGGTTTCTCGCCCCCGCCGCCCACGCACCATTCGCAGGCTCTTAGTAGCCAATTTCGCAGTGCATTGGGATGCATAGCGGCAATCTCTTCAAATATACGATTAGACGCATATATGTATAGTGCGTTCTATGATCTACATGCCGCCAGAACTCGGCGAGGGGCTTAAAAAGCAACTCGACACCCTTCATAACCTTCGCCAACAGCTGGGCGCCGAGGCGACCCGGTCCAGCCGCTGGATGGGAAGCCTGCGGCGAGAGGTCCGGGCGAGCTCGATCGAGGGCTCGACTTCGATCGAGGGCTACAGCGTCGACCCCGCCGAAGCCATCGCCCTGACCAGCAGCGCGAAGCAACCCGAGTCTGACGACGAGAGCCGGATGGCGGTCTCCTGCTACGCGCGGGCGATGGACCACGTCGGCGCGATGGCGGAGGACCCTTCCTTCCGGTGGCTTGACCGGGTGATCCTCGACCTCCACTTTGACGCCTGCTACTTCCAGCGCGACAAGGATCCCGGCCTCTGGCGCACGGGAGAGATCGCCGTCACCGGTCCCGGGGGAGGGCTCGACTACCAGGGACCGCCATGGCAGGAGGTCCCCGGCCTCGTTGGCGAGATTGTCGATTGGCTGAGAGGCGAGGGGGAAATCAACGTGATCGTCAAGGCGGCGCTGGCTCACCTGAATGTCGTCTCGGTCCACCCCTTCCGCGACGGAAACGGGCGGATCTCGCGCATCGTCCAATCCTTGGTCCTCGCCCGTGAGGGATTGATCTCGCCGGAGTTCTCCTCGATCGAGGAGTACCTCGGCAACCACACCGCCGACTACTACGCCGCCCTGCGTGACGTGCAGGGGGGCAGCTACCAGCCCCATCGCGATACCGCCGGCTGGGTCGGCTTCTGCGTTGACGCTCACATCGCTCAGGCGCGGCAGCGCCTGGCCCAGATCGAAGAGGCGGCGAAGCGCTGGGGCCATCTCGAAGAGCTGGTCAAAGAGCGGGGCTGGCCGGAGCGGCTCATGATCGCGCTCGAGCAGAGCTTGGTCGGCGGCAGCGGCCGAGCCGGCTACAGCCAGGAGGCTGAGATATCACCGGCCAGCGCCAGCAACGACTTCAGGCGATTGCTGGACAGCGGCCTGGTCGAACAGACCGGCCGCGGTCGTTCGGTCCGCTACCACGCAAGCGAGCAGCTGCGAAGAGTTTTGAGAGCCGATATGTATCGATAAACTACTTGCTATCATCTTATGTTGTAGTTTATCGATACATGTCTAAGCGAACTCGTGCATACTCGCGAACTGTTCGGCAGGCGGCTGAGCTGCTCGGCTCTCAGGTCAAGGAGGCTCGAGTCGAGCGTCGCTGGACCGTCCGCGAACTTGCGGAGCGAGCGGGCATAAGCACGAGCACCCTGCTCAAGGTCGAGCGGGGAGACCCAAGCGTGACCTTGGGGGTGGCATTCGACGTGGCGACCCTCGTCGGCGTGCCTCTCTTCCACGAGGACCGCGCCGGCCTGCGCGCTGAGCTGGCACGCAGGCGCGACCGGTTGACGCTGCTGCCGCAAAGAGTCCGCGAGCCGCAAGAAGACCTCGACAATGAGTTTTGAGCGACCCAGCCAGGCGTACGTCTGGATATGGCTGCCCGAGTCGGAGGAACCCGTGGTTGCGGGCCGCCTCGAGGACCGCGGTGGGGAGATCAGCTTCGTCTATGGCCGCAGCTATCTCGAGCGGGAAGATCGGATTCCGATCTACAACCCCGAGCTGCCGCTGGGTGAACGGAGGATCAGGCCCCTGTCAGAGCTCTCATGCCCCGGGTGCATCCTCGACGCCGGGCCCGATGCCTGGGGTCAGCGAGTGATCATGAACCGGCTTCTGGGATCCGCGGCCGCGACCACGGACCCAGCGGACCTCGGGGTTCTCTCGTTCCTGCTCGAATCGGGCTCCGACCGGATCGGCGCGCTGGACTTCCAGGCTTCGGCCGAGAACTACGTGCCGCGCGAGCGCAAGGCCGCGACCCTGGATGAGCTTGCCACGGCGGCCGAGCGCGTCGACGCCGGGGTGCCACTAACGCCCGCCTTGGATGAAGCCCTGCTCCGCGGCAGCTCGATCGGCGGGGCCCGACCGAAGGCATTGATCGGCGACGGGGGTCGGGGGCTGATCGCCAAGTTCTCGTCCAGGACCGACACGATCGCCATGGTCCAGGGCGAGTACATCGCCATGGAGCTGGGACGTCGAGCGGGCCTCGACATCGCGCCGGTGAAGCTCACGAGCGCTCTCGGCAAGACCGTCCTGCTCGTCGAGCGCTTCGACCGGGCCGCCGGCAACGCGAAGCGAAGGGCCCTCGTTTCCGCGCTGACCATTCTCGAGCTCAACGAGCTCGCGGCTCGCTGGGCCAGCTACGCCGAGCTCGCCCAGGTCATCCGCGAGCGCTTCACCCGGCCCGTCGAGTCGTTGCGTGAGCTCTTCGCGCGAATCACCTTCAACATCCTGGCCGGGAACACCGACGATCACGCCCGCAACACCGCTGCGTTCTGGGACGGCGAAAACCTCTCGCTCACTTCGGCATACGACATCTGCCCTCAGCTGCGCAGCGGCGGAGAGGCTGCGCAGGCGATGGTCATCGGGGACGACAGCGACCCGTTCAAGCTCAGCCAGATCGCCGGCTGCGTTCAGCGTTCCCATCTCTATCAGGTGAGCAAATCGGAGGCCAGAGAGATCGTCGACCGCCAGATCGAAGTCATCGAACGCGACTGGCTCGAGGTGTGCGATCAAGCAGAGCTTCCCGAGGCTGAACGCCGACGGTTCTGGGGCCGCCAGTTTCTCAACCCGTTTGCGCTTGAGGGCTATTCACCACCAAATCGAGACGATCGAAAATGAGTGGGCGAGGTCTGCGAACTGGCGCGCCTCAGCGAGGTCGACTGTCGCCGCCGCTGGCGCGTCCTCGTCCTCAGTCCTTACGCGACCGAGCGTTGCTAATTTGCCGAACACTGGCTAGGAGTCGACCCAGAAGCTCTGCGCTTCCTGATTCGCTTTCACCCCTTCCACCGACTGCAGCAGCCCCCTGAAGGCGCCGTTGCTGAAGGTTCCGGCTTCCGGGCAACTGACGCCGGTCGCCGTGTAGGTGAGCCCGGCGAGATCGAACTCCGCGGCGATGTAGCGCTTGCCCGCGAAGGTGTTGTAGTTCGTGTGGTTGGCGTAGGTCGCTTTCGAGAGATTGGTCTGGGGACCGATCGTTACGACGCAGCTGCCGCCGTTTGAGAGGCGCATCGGTTCGCCGGCGCATTTCGTGCCGGCCACGTCGACCGTTCCGGAGACGTGCAGGACGAAGGCGCAGCCGCGCGCTTCGAAGGTGGCGGACATCCCGAGGATGTTGCATTCTCCGAGGACGGGCGTGACCGTCAGCGTCTGCGAGCCGGTCGATTTCATTTCGCCGCTAAAGCTGTGTTCGATGCAGGAGATGTCCGGCTGGGATCCACCGGCGATGTCGATGCGAGCGCGCAGGACTTTTTCCTGAGGGCTCTGTTTGCCGGTAATCGTGGCTGGAGCGGATTCGAGATGGAACTGGCCGTCTTCGCCGACCCAGAAGCCTTTGCTCGCCTCCACCGACTGCAGCAGCCCCCTGAAGGCGCCGTTGCTGAAGGTTCCGGCTTCCGGGCAACTGACGCCGGTCGCCGTGTAGGTGAGCCCGGCGAGATCGAACTCCGCGGCGATGTAGCGCTTGCCCGCGAAGGTGTTGTAGTTCGTGTGGTTGGCGTAGGTCGCTTTCGAGAGATTGGTCTGGGGACCGATCGTTACGACGCAGCTGCCGCCGTTTGAGAGGCGCATCGGTTCGCCGGCGCATTTCGTGCCGGCCACGTCGACCGTTCCGGAGACGTGCAGGACGAAGGCGCAGCCGCGCGCTTCGAAGGTGGCGGACATCCCGAGGATGTTGCATTCTCCGAGGACGGGCGTGACCGTCAGCGTCTGCGAGCCGGTCGATTTCATTTCGCCGCTAAAGCTGTGTTCGATGCAGGAGATGTCCGGCTGGGATCCACCGGCGATGTCGATGCGAGCGCGCAGGACTTTTTCCTGAGGGCTCTGTTTGCCGGTAATCGTGGCGGGGGCCTCGTCGACGTTGAAATGCGGATAGGTATCGAAGACCTGATCTTCGCCATACCGTTTTCCCCCGCCGGCTTCGGTCGCCAGGCGGAAGTGGTAGACCGTGTTCGAACTGAGACCGCTTACCGACTGGCTGGCATTGATGGCTTCATAGCTCGAGCCGATGGCTTTAGGCGATACCGGCACATTGGTGCCGTAAGCGGTGGTGGTCCCGTATTCGAACCAGTAAGTCGTTTCCGCGCCCAGCGGGTTCACCGCACCATTTAATTTAGCGCTCGAAGAGGTGACGTTGGTGGCCAACCTCGTTTCCAGCGGGATCAAACCGCTGACTCGCAGAAGCGGCTCTTTGATCCCGTCGGGTGATGTATCGGTCCAATCGAAAGTACCCGCTTTGCCGACGATTTCCCGGATCCTTTCGACGTCCTGCTTGTCTTCGGGGTTCGTTTGGCTTGCCAGAATGGCCGCGGCACCTGCGGCGTGCGGGGCGGCCATTGAGGTGCCTGATTTGAAGCCATAGAGCCCTTTTGGCAAAGTGGAGTAGACACAGACTCCCGGCGCCCCTACCTCGATAGTTTCACCGTAGTTGCTGAATTTAGCCAGTTTATCGTCTAGGCCTGAGTGTTCACTTTCTGAGGTGGCGAGATAGCCACAGTAAGGTTTTTCTGGGGATACTTCGGATTTATTGGGTGTAGCTAGTGGCGTCGCTTTCCCGCCCGATTCTCCGTCGTAATCTGCCACGGCAGAGACCGTGATCACGTCAGGATGGTAACTGGGATGATTGTATTTGGCATCCACCGAAGCATTGCCGGCAGAAACCGCGTACACAACGCCAGCTTCCACCGAATTGGATATGGCTTCATACATAACAGGCCGGGGACAAGGAACCAGTTCACCGGATTCATTGTAAGTCAACCCACATCCGATACTCATGTTGGCCACCTCGATTTGGTCGGCATGCGCCGTGACCCAATCGACTCCTGCTGCGATCTCAGACTCTATGGTGCCGCTCTGCATTACTTTCACAGACCACAGACGGACGCCAGGGGCGACGCCAACCACTCCAATGCCATTGTCGAGCGCACCTATGGTCCCGGCTACATGGGTTCCATGGCCATGAGTGTCATCTCCTGTGTCATCGACACATCCAAGTTCGAAGGTCGTTAAATTGACCTCGCAAAAAGTACGAGCGACGACATTTAGGTCAGGGTGTTCGTGATCGATGCCACTGTCGATCACAGCCACGTCGGCGTCCACTCTGGTGTCATCAAAGCCATCGATGTCGAGTTGAGGATTACTGAGTGCCCCGATGCGAGGAATGCCGGCAGGTATTTTTTGTTCCTGGAGCTCTTCGTAGTGATCGGGGCTGACGTACTTCACCCGAGGATCTTTCCTCAGCGCTTCCACGGCGCCCCTTGACAGCTCGGCGGAGTAACCCTTCAGTGCGTGCCGGTAGACAAAACCCAGCTCGCCATCCTTCTGCTCCGTCTGGGCTTCGGCAAGGGTGCGTGGATGATCGACAGAATCCTTGAAGATGACGATGTAACGGCCGGGAACCCGGCTGTCCAAAGGCTCGGGTGTCTCCGCGTTTGCGATTCCCGAGGAAATACCGACCAGCAGCACAAGGACAAAGAGCAGCGCCGCGCCCCACAGGCTTCTTCCTTGTGTGGGGCTAGTCTCGTTAGTTGACATCGCTTCCTCCCTGCCCGGCACCCTCGGCCTAGGCTGATGCTCGTTTGCGGCGCCAGTGCGCCCGCTACGAACCTCTCAGCTTGGCCTCTTGCTTGCCTTGTCAAGTCGACAAGCGACGCTCGGCGATTTGCCCGATCTCGGCGCTTGTTTCCAACCGCAACGCGATCTCCATCTCAAGGGCGCAGGAGCTCAGGGGTCGCCCGATCTTCTCCTCGATCGACCGGATGCGGCTAGTGACTGTCTGGCGACTCAGCCCGAGCGCAGCGGCGGCAGAGGACACATTGCGATCGGCCACGAAATAAGCACGCAGAGTCTGGCGCGCCGCAGCGCCTCCATCTCGCTCCTCGGCAAGAGGAGCGAGGAAGAGCTGGCGCAGCGAGCTGACCAGGACGTCGTCTTGCAGGGCCGCAGCGAGAAGGCCAGCGTCGGCATAGCGAACGACGCTCTCGGCGTTGCGCTGGGCGACCGGGAGTACCGCCTTGGCCTGGCTGTGCGTAAGGCGCCAGCCCGTCAGCCCTCTTGCAGGCTCGCCGATCGCCAGCCTGGCGTCGGCAGACCACTCGGCGACGGCGTGCTCGGCGATCGTGTCTGTAGTAACCCTGCGCCAACCACCGAACCAAGCCCAAGCCAGCCCCTCCTCAGGGCGAACGATCAACAGGCGCCGGTCGAGCGCCGCTGCCAGGCCTTGGATTGCCTCCGCCGCCTCCGAACCGACTGCGATCGCGCCTACGTGCCAGGCATCGAAGTCATAGCGAAGCCCGGCCATGTCTATCCGCTCGCCGACGAGGAGGCGATGAACCAGCTCGGCGCGGCGGCGCTCGGAGGAATCGGGGCTACGGTCGGCCTCGCGAGCATGCTCCTCGCTTATCGCTGCGATGACACGGTCGAACGGAGGAGCTTGAGCGCGCAGAAGAGGCTGCAGAGCTTCAGCCTCCAGCGTCTCTACTGCTCCCGCCTCCTCGACCAAAAAGTCGCCGAGCAACGTATAACCGGCGAAGTAACGGCGCAGGACGGTGTCGAGGCTGACGCCGTTGCGGGCGGCGAGACGGGCCTGTGCAAGGAGGGCGGCTGGAACCGACGTTGAGCGATCACCCCCCCGCTCAATGACGATCAGGCCATAGTCGATCGCCGCCGAGACGGCGGCACGGAGACCGTCCGTGTATTCGGAGTCGGCGATCTCACCAGGGTCGGAAACCGCGTAGACACGGGTGAGGATCGCCCGTTCGATCTCAGAGCGCCGGTCATGGAGTCGCGCCAGCACTGCCGACCGCGCTTGCTCGAGGGTCGCGGGGCTCACCCCTTCACCCCTATCCCGCCGTTCTCTCCCGCTCGTGCTCCCTGCTCCGCCGCTGCGCCTCACGCTGTTTCCCCCGCCGCCTCACACAACGCCCCTTGCGCCGCGCCTTGCCTTTGGGACAAGCACGGGGGCGGGGGCGGGCGTTGCCTTGTCCCTGCAAGGTCGCGGTGCCGGGGGTGGGGGATGCCTGTGGCGGAGCAGGGGCGGGCGGCTTGCAGCCCTCTCCTTCGCAGGCCGGTTTCACGGGGGGCTCGGGGAAGCCGCCGCCGATGCGGGCGTCATAGACGTCGTAGTTGTCGTTCTCGTCCCATCCGACAAGGGGCCGGCGGGTGGAGAAGAAGACGTCGCGCCCGTCTGCGGAGGCGTCCAGCAGGTAGGAGTGGTCTTCGTCCTTGCCGCTTGAGATCAGGAAGTGGCAGCCGCTTGAGGCCGGGTCGAAGGAGGGGCTTTCGCTCGTGCAGCTGCCGGTCCCCGGCAGCTCGAACTCATAGACGTCGCGTTTGTCGTTTTCATCAGCAGGGAGGAGGGCGTCGAAGCTCTCGAAGAAGAGGCGCCCTCCGTCCTCAGAGAGGTAGCGCGGTCCCTCCAGCGGGTTGGACCAGCCCGGCAGCACTGCCGGTCCCGACGGCCGCGCGCCGGTGGGGTTGCAGGAGGCGCAGGCGAGCTCTTTGCTGTCGGCGTCATAGAGGAAGGCCTGGGGGCAGCGGGGATCGCCGCTGAGGCCACCGGAGGTACTCTCTTTGCTCAACTAGCAACCCGCGCCGCCAACCCTGGTGTTGTCATAGCCCACCAGGCTCTCCGTTTCGATCGAGAGAAAGGCGAGCCGGCGCCCGTCGGGGGAGACGGCGGCGCTCTGGGCGAAGGGGCGGGAGTCCAAGACCGTTCCGTCAAGACCGCCGCCCAGCGTCCCGATGAACTCGATCTGCCCTTCGCTGTGCAGGTAGAGGTTGGCCTCGCCGGCGATCGCTTCCTGCCCGGCGGCGTTGGGCTCTTCGCTCAAGACGCCGCCGGCGACGAAGTAGACGTGGGAGCCGTCCTCGCTCGTGCCGACCACTCCTTTGACGTCAGCTTCTTCGGGATGGCCGGAGGTGAGGTTCTGCAGCGTCTTGCCCGGCAGCGCATAGCGGTAGAGGTCGCCCTCGCCCGCCCCGGGGGTGAGCTTGCTCTGGGCGATGAAGTAAGACAGCGAGCCGTCGGCGCTCATCGCTTCGAAGACGCCGCCGCCTGAGGAGCCCGGTCCGCCGGCTTTCAGGTCGAGCTGGGCGGTTTCGGTGCCGTCGATGCGGACCAACAGCCTGGTCGCACCGGTTTTCGGCACGTAGGTCCAAAGGGCGCGAGAGCCGTCGGTGGAGATCGCCGGGCGCTTCCTGCCCGTTTCGCAGTGCCCGCCCTGCGCTCCGAAGGCGGTTTGGGTGTTGGGGGCGGCGGGGGCCTCTCCCGGCAGACGACTGACGAGCTTCAGCCCTTCGGCCTCAGACCATTCGTAGAGGCTGAAGCCCTCCCCTTCGGGGGCGCCGGCCGAGGGGAAGGCGCCGGAGGCGGCGAAGAAGGCACGGCTGCCGTCCTCGCTGGTGCCGGCGTAGGCGTAGCAGTATTCGCCTTTGGTTACTTTCGGCGCTTCGGGGATCAGGCTCTGCAGCTCGCCGGTCTCGTTGTCGCGCAGGTAGAGGTTGTCGATGCCGGGAATCGCCTCGGGGGTCTGCGGTTCGGTGGCCATAAAGCCGCCGAAGGCGAGGTCTGCGCTGAAGCCGAAGTAGGTGGGCTCGAGCGGGCTGAACTGGAAGCCCGAGGGGGAGATGTTCTCGGTTCCCCAGCCCGCGGGGCCGCGGCGGGCCAGGTACTGGCTCGTGCCGGGCGCTCCCTCCGGATCCCCGAAGGAGGTCCAGGAGGTGTAGGTGAGGGCTTCCCCGTCGGGAGAGGCGGCCTGGGTCCTGACGTAGAGTTCTGGCGTCCGCAGGCCCCCGCCCGGCCCCGGGATCGCCACCTCGGCGCTGTTCTTCTGCGCCGGGGAGACGAGCTCCCAGGCGCGGCCGTCGGGCAGGCCGCTTCCTTCACCCGCGCGGTAGGTGCGCAGGGTCTTGGTCGGGCCGAAGACCTCGTTGGGCGGGGGGTCGGTGGCGATCAGCGGGTCGGTGGCGATCAGCCGGTAGCGGTAGGCGGTTCCCGGGGTGAGCCCGGTGACGATGGCAGAGCCGGCTTTGAAGCTTTCCCCGGCGCCGAAGTCGATTACTTCGGTCTCTTCGGCCTCGTCGAAGCCGCTTTCCTGGAAGAGGGCCTCCTCGACGTACTGGAAGTAGCCGGTGGTGGGGATGCCGAGCGGGTTGACGGTCGCGTTCAGGGTCGCCGTTTCGCCGCCGACCTCAGAGGCCCAGGTGGCGCCGATTTCAAGCGGCTCGAGGGTGGTGAAGGACCCTTCGGGGCCGGTGGAGCTGCCGTCAGCGTTGGTGGCCACCACCCGGCAGCGGTATTTGGTTTCGGGGACAAGAGAGCCAGCCTGGGCGCTTGCTTTGTGCAGGCTGAAGTCAGAGCCGATCGAGGCGCTCTCGGGGGTCGAGGTTGCCGGGTCGGGCCCGCTGAAGCTGTTGCCGTTGGCGAGGTAGTCGGCCTCGGTGATGTATTCGAAGTGGGTGGTGGTCGCTTTGCCCTCGGGGTTGACCTCGGCTTGAAGCGTGGCTTTGGTGTTGCCGAGGGGGTTAGCTTTACAGGGCTCTGGCAGCACGACCGGCCCCGGAGGAGGGAAGTCGATATGCACGACGCGGCTTTGGCCTTCAAAGGCATTTCCTTCGCTGGCGTAGATGTCGCCGTTGGTCGATTCGTAGGGGGCGAGGCTTCTGAGGTTGTCGCCGGCGGCCACCGTTCCATATCCGAACCGGCGAACGAGCGTGCCGGCGGCGTCAGCAGGTGCTTTGTATTCGGCAATATGGCGTTCCAGGGTCGCCTCCTCACTGGTGCTGCCAGAGACGTTACGGCTGGCAGAAAAGAGATCGTCGTCTGAGTCAAGCGCCAGAGCGGTAGAGCTTTCTCCTGAGATCTCCCCGATCTGCGTGCCGTCTGGTTCGTACTTACGGATCCCTTCCCCAGATTCTTCGCTTGCAACGAAGAAGTCTCCGCTCGACTCAACGGCGAGAGCCGTTGCCTTGCCCCCCTCGAACAGCACCCTCTGGGGTGCGATCGCCGCGCCACCGGATTCGAAGCGTTGCAGTCGGTATCTGATTTTCCCGCCGGGAAGGGCCGGCAGGCTGTCAACGGCATAGACAACGCCGGCAGGGCCGACAGCGACAAAGACCACTGAACCGGTTGGGGAGAACTCACCTTCTCCGTCACCGTTGGACCCGGAGCCACAGGTATCGCCCGATACGGCCGTGCAGACGTCGTCCCCGGTGGTTTTATTCACACCACCACCGAAGGTGAGGATGAAGTCACCGTCTTCGTCGAACTTCTGCACCCGCAGGTTGTTGAAGTCGACGACGTAGACATCGTGCGAGGAGGGATCGACGGCGACCTTGGCAGGCCCGCTGAACTGGCCGGGACCCGAGCCGGGGCTGCCGAAAGCTTCGAGGAAGGCGCCGGTGTCGGCGTTGAAGACGTTTACGCGGTTGCTGCCGGCATTGGCGACGTAGAGGCGTTTGGTCCCCGCATCCACAGCGACGCCCTGCGGATTCAGGCACTGGCCGGGCCCGGTCCCCGCCGAGCAGACCACCGCGTGCCCCTTGGCGTAGGGAGCGAGGATCGCGAGGGCAAGCAGGCAGGTGAGGAAAACTGCGGATGCGGTGCCCCTCACCGGCGATCTCACCGGCGGTCACCCTCGCCTCTCGTGTCCGCCCCCCTGCACTTTGCCTTCAGCGGCGGCCGCAACGCGCTCACCTTGCCGCTCTGTGCGGTGAAGATCGCGGTCGCTTTGGCCTTGCCTTTGCATATGTTGCGGCTGTTGACAAGGAGACCGCGTTTGCCGCCGTTGAGGCTGAGGACGAATTTCGACGCCGGGGCATCCGGGACCCCTTCGAAGGTGTTTCTCAGTCCGCCCCTGATCGAATCGGTCCTGCCGTGCAGGACGATCGGCACTTGGCCGCCGAGATCCGCAACGAGGTCGGGGAGCTTATTGCTCGACGAGCGCAAGTAGACCGGACCCTCCAGCGGTTGGTCCAGAAGCGGGGTCCATGCTTTGGCATGGCCGTAGACCGCTCCCTTGGGGCAGGTATGGGCAGCGAACTGCACCCTGGTGCAGATCGTCCTGAGGTGGGCCTGGTCGAGGAAGATCGAACGCGGCAGCGCGACCTGTGCCTTGGCGATGTTCGCCCCGCCTTCCGGCATTCGCAGGGTCGCGGTCAGAGCCGGGTTGTCGCCCCGCTTGGTCCCTCCTTTCAGCCGCAGGGAGAGCTTTGGCTTGAAGGAAAGGGCCTGACAGCCGCCGATCTGGAAACGCTGGGACAAGGGCGCTGCCTGACCCAGGATCGACAGGGCCTGGCCGGAGAAGGCCAGCGGTTCACAGTTGGTCGGGTTGAGGGTGAACTTATCGCGGCTCACCTGCAGATCGATCGAGCGGACATCGAGCGGGATGCCCTCGAGGACCGTCGGGATCGGATCCGACACCGCGTGGATGCGGGCCGTTTCGGGGTCGACCTGAAGCGCCGCCCTGACGACTACCGTGCCCAAGTCGAAGGGACCCGCCACGGCGGGGGTGATTACCGCCATCGAGATCGGCGCGCCTTTGTAGGGGCCGGCTAGATAGGCCTTGCCCTGGGCGTGGTAAGGGGCAGGGCCCGCTCCCGCGGCGACGGTTACCGCGCCGAGCTCTGAGGCGCTTGGGCAGCTCGAGGACGCCTGCTCTGCCCTCCCGCTCTTGGAAGCGGCCGCGGCAAGGGCGCCCTCGGAGCAGTAGGCGAGACCGGCCAGCTTGCCGGTCAGTCCCGGTGGCAGGGTCACGTCCAGTCCCTTGATTTCCTGCGATCCATCCGCCCTCGCCAGGCGCAGGAAGAAAGGTGAGTAGGCAGCGGCCAACGGAGCTGCGGTCCCGGCCACGAAGCTCGGGTTGTTGGATTGAGCTCCGGGGCTGCCCGGGCAAGAGCCTCCGTTCGCTCCCTGGGTTATCTGGAAGGAGTCAGACGGCGTGGCGTTCGGCCCGAAGGCGGGCGAGGTCCAGGGCTTGAGCGAGGTGGTCGTCGTGTGCGTGCCGCAGGTTGCCGGGGTGCGCAACGGCGCTCGCGCCCCTTCGAAGAAGTCGAGCTGGAAGTCTTCGAAGGGAGTCTGTGGACTGTTCTCGACAGTGGTCCTCAGCTGCCCGGTGACCGGATCGGGCTGCACGTGGCCCGCCAGCTTCACCACCACCCCCGTCTGGGGATCGTCAACGGTGATGTAGATGGCAAGGAGGGAGTTGAAGGGGTTTTCATGGGGGTTGGCCAGGTAGACAGCTCCGGGCAGGGAGTGTTCGAGCAGTGGGGTATCCACCTCGACCGAGCCGATCTTCGAGGCGTCGGGACACTGCGGCGGCTCGGCGCCGAAGCGAGCGGCGCTCTGGCCAACCGGCGTGATCATGCCGATCTCGGTCGCGCTGCAGCCGTCGAGGCCGTTCGCCGATGAAGGGTTGACCAGGAGGCCCGGCGGCAGCGTGACGGTTGCGTCCCGCAAATCGGCCTCCGCCAGCCCCTCCGGGTCTTCGTTCTCTTTTTGGGGCAGGTGCAGGTTGAAGTGAAGGCCCGAGGGAGAGTCGGCGACGTTGGTCGTCGGCTTGGCTTCGATCTCGGGCGAGAAGTCGGGCAGCTCGCAAGCGACAGGCGCGGCTTCGCCGAACGCGGCCTCCACGAAGGAGGTCGGAGCGCTCCAGGTGGCGAAGCTCATCGTCGTCGTAAGCGGGTTATCGCAGGAGCTGGGCAGGCGCCAGAACGGGCGTTCATCGATGCCTTCGGCTGGACAGTTGCCGCCCATCTGAGCGCAGCGCCCGCGCAGCGGGTCGTGGCTGGGGTGAGCGGGCACCCCCCAAATCGTCACCCGGGAGGCGGTCACTCGCTTTGCCTGGGTGATGTTGCTCAGGTTGGCGGTGATGCCGTAGTCGCCGTCGCTCCTCAGGCGGGCGTTGATGTAGATGGGGAGGCCGAGGACCTGGAAGCCGAGTTGGGCGGGCATGCCTTTGGGTGGCACGAGGTTGTAGATCGGGGCCTTGAGGTTGCCGCCCGCCCCTTCGAGCTGCTGCAGGACCACAAGCCCCACGGCGGAGCCGTCCGGGCACTCGTTGATGGTGACGTTGTCGCCTTCTCCGGGCGAAGCGCCGCCGGTGGTGTTGAACTGCTGTGCGGTGCAACGTTTGACTGCGGTGGGATTTCCGATCAGCCCCGGCGGCAACGCCACCTCGATCTCCTTCAGGTCCCCTTCGGAGGGAACGAAGGGCTGGCCCGCCCCCGGCGGCGCGGGGTCGAGGTTGACCGCGAAGCTGGTCGTGTACTGGTAGGGCCGGGAGTCCGCCCCGGTGGTCGACTCGCCGTCCGCCCCGGTCAGCTCGGCGTGGAATTCCTGAAAGCCGGCGGGGGCTTTTTCTTCGCCAGTGGCCTGATTGTGCGACTCAGTCGATGCCACTTTGGCGGCTCCTCCGCCTTCGACCGAAGCCACATTCGTGAGTGGCCCATCAACCGTGGGCGGCACGGTGACGTGGATAGCCAGTCGCATCTGCTCGCCAGGGAAGAACTTGGCTGGTTCCTTCGCCGGGTTAAGAGCATCGGTGACTTTGCAGGTTACCGTGGCTATTTCGGCCGCTACCTGGGTTTCGCAAGCGGCCGGGTTGATGAGGAGCGGTCCCCGCACGGGTTCCAGCTCTACGCTTTTGACCCCCAGCCCTTTGGGCAGCGTGTCGGTGATCGTGATCTGGCTGTGGTCGGTGGTTTTACCGCCGCTGTTGGTGAGGAAGACTTCGTAGGTGTCGAGGCCGCTTTCGTCGCCGGGTTTGAAGTTGGTCGGCGAGGCCAGCGCCTGCACTGACCAGGCCGGCGCGGGGTCGACGGCGAGGGCGGGCGAAGCAAGAAGAGCGCCTCCCAGGGCCAGCGCGGCGAGCGCCTCGAGTGCCTTGCCTACCTTCATCGTGCCGTCCTTTCGCTGTTTGCCGTGCGGGCTCGCTTTGCGCCCCGCGGCTTTCTGTCGCTCTGCCGCCTCACACAACGCCCCTTGCGCCGCGCCTTGCCTTTGGGACAAGCACGGGGGCGGGGGCGGGCGTTGCCTTGTCCCTGCAAGGTCGCGGTGCCGGGGGTGGGGGATGCCTGTGGCGGAGCAGGGGCGGGCGGCTTGCAGCCCTCTCCTTCGCAGGCCGGTTTCACGGGGGGCTCGGGGAAGCCGCCGCCGATGCGGGCGTCATAGACGTCGTAGTTGTCGTTCTCGTCCCATCCGACAAGGGGCCGGCGGGTGGAGAAGAAGACGTCGCGCCCGTCTGCGGAGGCGTCCAGCAGGTAGGAGTGGTCTTCGTCCTTGCCGCTTGAGATCAGGAAGTGGCAGCCGCTTGAGGCCGGGTCGAAGGAGGGGCTTTCGCTCGTGCAGCTGCCGGTCCCCGGCAGCTCGAACTCATAGACGTCGCGTTTGTCGTTTTCATCAGCAGGGAGGAGGGCGTCGAAGCTCTCGAAGAAGAGGCGCCCTCCGTCCTCAGAGAGGTAGCGCGGTCCCTCCAGCGGGTTGGACCAGCCCGGCAGCACTGCCGGTCCCGACGGCCGCGCGCCGGTGGGGTTGCAGGAGGCGCAGGCGAGCTCTTTGCTGTCGGCGTCATAGAGGAAGGCCTGGGGGCAGCGGGGATCGCCGCTGAGGCCACCGGAGGTACTCTCTTTGCTCAACTGGCAACCCGCGCCGCCAACCCTGGTGTTGTCATAGCCCACCAGGCTCTCCGTTTCGATCGAGAGAAAGGCGAGCCGGCGCCCGTCGGGGGAGACGGCGGCGCTCTGGGCGAAGGGGCGGGAGTCCCAGATAGTGTTGTCCTGGGGATCGCTCGGAGCAAGCGTCCCGACAAACTCGATCTGCCCTTCGCTGTGCAGGTAGAGGTTGGCCTCGCCGGGGATCGCTTCCTGCCCGGCGGCGTTGGGCTCTTCGCTCAAGACGCCGCCGGCGACGAAGTAGACGTGGGAGCCGTCCTCGCTCGTGCCGACCACGCCTTTGACGTCTGCTTCTTCGGGATGGCCGGAGGTGAGGTTCTGCAGCGTCTTGCCCGGCAGCGCATAGCGGTAGAGGTCGCCCTCGCCCGCCCCGGGGGTGAGCTTGCTCTGGGCGATGAAGTAAGACAGCGAGCCGTCGGCGCTCATCGCTTCGAAGACGCCGCCGCCTGAGGAGCCCGGCCCGCCTGCTTTGAGGTCGAGCTGGGCGGTTTCGGTGCCGTCGATGCGGACCAACAGCCTGGTCGCGCCGGTTTTCGGCACGTAGGTCCAAAAGGCGCGTGAGCCGTCGGTGGAGATCGCCGGGCGCTTCCTGCCCGTTTCGCAGTGCCCGCCCTGCGCTCCGAAGGTGGTTTTGGAGTTGGGCGCGGCTGGGGCCTCTCCCGGCAGCAGGCTCAAGAGCTTCAGCCCTTCGGCCTCAGACCATTCATAGAGGTTGAAGCCCTCCCCTTCGGGGGCGCCGGTCGAGGGGAAGGCGCCGGAGGCGGCGAAGAAGGCACGGCTGCCGTCCTCGCTCGTACCGGCGTAGGCGTAGCAGTATTCGCCTTTGCCCAGTTTCGGCGCTTCGGGGATGAGGCTCTGCAGCTCGCCGGTTTGGTTGTCGCGCAGGTAGAGGTTGTCGATGCCGGGAATCGCCTCGGGGGTCTGCGGTTCGCCCGCCATGAAGCCGGCGAAGGCGAGGTCTTCGCTGAAGCCGAAGTAGGTGGGCTCCAAGGGGCTGAACTGGAAGCCCGAGGGGGAGATGTTCTCGGTTCCCCAGCCGTTTGCGCTGCGTCGGGCCAGGTACTGGCTCGTGCCGGGCGCTCCCCCAGGGTCCCCGAAGGAGGTCCAGGAGGTGTAGGTGAAGGCGTCACCTGAAGGCGAGGAGGCCTGGGTCCTGACGTAGAGTTCTGGCGTCCGCAGGCCCCCACCCGGCCCCGGGATCGCCACCTCGGCGCTGTTCTTCTGCGCCGGGGAGACGAGCTCCCAGGCGCGGCCGTCGGGCAGGCCGCTTCCTTCACCCGCGCGGTAGGTGCGCAGGGTCTTGGTCGGGCCGAAGACCTCGTTGGGCGGGGGGTCGGTGGCGATCAGCGGGTCGGTGGCGATCAGCCGGTAGCGGTAGGCGGTTCCCGGTTCCAGCCCCGCGATCTGGGCAGAGCCGGCTTTGAAGGCTTCGCCGGCGCCGAAGTCGATCGGTTCTCCCGCGGGGGCTTTGGTCGCGTGGTCAAAGCCGTGCTCGGGGCCCAGTTCGGCTGTGTCTTTCAGGTAGGCCGCTTCATCGACGTACTGGAAGTAGCCGGTGGTCGAGGGGACGCCTAGCGGGTTGACGGTCGCGTTCAGGGTCGCCGTTTCGGCTCCCACCTCAGAGGCCCAGGTCGCGCCTATTTCAAGTGGCTCCAGGGTGGTGAAGGACCCTTCGGGGCCGGTGGAGCTGCCGTCGGCGTTGGTGGCCACCACGCGGCAGCGGTATTCGGTCTCGGGGACCAGCGGCTCGGGGGTGCCGATGCCGGCGCTTGCTTTGTGCAGGCTGAAGTCGGAGCCGATCGAGGCGCTCTCGGGGGTCGAGGTTGCCGGGTCGGGCCCGCTGAAGCTGTTGCCGTTGGCGAGGTAGTCGGCCTCGGTGATGTATTCGAAGTGGGTGGTGGTCGCTTTGCCCTCGGGGTTGACCTCGGCTTGAAGCGTGGCTTTGGTGTTGCCGAGGGGGTTAGCTTTGCAGGCTTGGGGCAAGACGATCGGGCCCGGCGGGGGGAAGTCGAGGTGGAGAACGCGGCTGCCTATGCTCGAATTGCCCTCCTCGCTAATGAAGATGTCGCCGCTGGCAGAGGAGTGGAGCCCGAGGCCTCTTATGCTGCTCAGGCTGGCGCCGTAGGCGAAGCAGCGCCGGATCGTGGCCGCTGTGTCCGCTGGCGATTCGTATTCGGCGATGCCCTGTCTTATGCCTACGCCTTGGGAACGGCTGGCCGACAAAAGGCCGTCTTCGGGATCAACCGCCAGTGCCGAAATGTTGGTCTCGAGGATTTCCCCAATTTTCGTGCCATCGATTTCGTACTTACGCATTCCCGCTTCAGTTCCTTCGCTGGCTACCCAAAACTTTCCGGTCGACTCGATCGCCAGCGCCGTTGCCCTGCCGCCCTCGAAGAGGATGCGCTGGGACGAGATCACCGTTCCGTCGGGTTCAAACCGCTGTAGCCGGTACCTGATTTTCCCGCCGGGAAGGGCCGGCAGGCTGTCGACGACGTAGACGACGCCGACGGGGCCGACGGCGATGAAGATGCCGGAAAGGATCGTCGAAGAGAATTCCCCTTCCCCTTCGTCGTTGGACCCGGTACCACAAATGTTACCCGAAGCCGTCGCGCAGACGTCACCACCCGTGGTTTTATTCACACCGCCACCGAAGGTGAGGATGAAGTCACCGTCTTCGTCGAACTTCTGCACCCGCAGGTTGCCAAGATCGACCACGTAAATATCGTGCGAGGAAGGATCGACGGCAACCTTGGCAGGCCCGCTGAACTGGCCGGGACCCGAGCCGGGGCTGCCGAAAGCTTCGAGGAAGGCGCCGGTGTCGGCGTTGAAGACGTTGACACGGTTGCTGCCGGTGTTGGCGACGTAGAGGCGTTTGATTCCCGCATCCACTGCGATGCCCTGCGGGTTGAGGCACTGGCCGGGGCCGGTCCCCGCCGAGCAGACCACCGCGTGGCCCTGGGCGCCGGAGGCAAGACAAAGCCCGACTATGAAAATGGCGGCCAAAACGGTGGACGTGCCGAAACTCTTTCCCGACCGTATGCGCTCAGTGATAGTAGGGTTTAGCCTTGTGCTCTCAGCATGTGACTGAACGCGGCGGTGGCCATGATTCACCTCAAGGCAAAGTGGGAATTGCCTTGAGGTGAATGCTTGACTCCAGCACATCAAGGAGCAGTAACCGCCCATACACCTCTTCCTTCGCAAGCCGCTATGCAGTTCATGAAGAGTGCCATTCCCACTGGGCCGACGCCTGCCTCCATGCCGCTTCCGTTCGCTCTAGGCTCCTGGCCGCCACCGGAATAGATCTTCTGTTCTGAGAAATTGACAGCTGGCAGGAGCGTTGCGTTTCCGGAGGCGGTGGACGGTTGGATGTTCAACTCGAAGCTCCCGTAAACGCAAAGTTTGCCGGGATCCGCAAGAGGAACACCATTGTCGAAGCCGGGACAGCCGTGTTCCGCAGCGTCTTCCAAAATTTCTTCCACTTCGCTGGTTTCGTGCGCTTGGGCGTTTTCGTAGTTCAGCGAGACGTAGAACGCTTCGGGGTCGTCTTCCAGCGGTAGAGTGAAGGGAATAGGTGCCGTAACGGGGCCGGCGGTGCCCCTGGTGGCGCCCCAGGTGCCAGTTAGCGTCTCGCCGGTTGGTAGAAATCCGCCAGCGGTCCACGGCGAGCCCGTAGCGCCGGTTTTGCCGGTTGGGCCGGTGGCGCCGGTTGCACCTGCAGCTCCGTTTGAGCCGTTGGAGCCCGCGGCGCCGGTGTCGCCCTTATCCCCCTTGGCGCCGGCGGGGCCTGCCGGACCCTGCGGGCCTGCCGGACCTGCGGGGCCTGGTTTGCCCCTGGGGCCACGCGGGCCTGGTTTGCCTTTGGCCGAGGCGGAGGCCTTCGAGCCCGAGCCGTCGTCGTTTGAAGCTGCGTAGGCGCCGCCCAACATGGCGAACACCAGGGCGATCACCGAGATGACGCCCGGGATGCCGAAGCGGTTGCGTAGTGGCGAGAGCATCTAGATCTCTTCTCCTTGTCCCGTGAGCCCCTCTGCCGGCCGCTTTCCCTTGGCGGCTCCCGTGAAGCTCGGTTGTCCCTGTTGGTAAGTCCCTGCCCGTCTTTGAAACAACGGACTCGCAAGACTGTAAACAGAGACCTTTTTAATGTCAAGGGTTGCGTTTTTGAAAGAAAGCGCTCTGTTTCGCGGCGAGCATCATCAGCGCCGATTAGCGCATGGGAATGCGGCTTCGCCCTGGGTACCCGGTGGGTATGCCGCAACGCTAGGCCCCTACAGCTCAGCCGCGGTCGGGGCGGTCCGGGTACAGCTCGTCGATCGTGACGAGGGCCCGGTAGGGGGCGGCCGAGGCCGCTTCGATCGCCTCGCCGCCACCTGCCAGGCGGTCGACGACGGCGACCACGGAGACGGGCTCGAGGCCTTGCTCCTTGATCTTCTCGATCGCCCTCACAGTGGAGCCGCCGCTGGTGACGGTGTCCTCGACTACGAGCACCTTGGCACCCTCGTTCACCGGGCCCTCGACCCACCGCTGCAGGCCGTGCTGCTTGCGCTCGCCGCGGACGAAGAAGCCGACGAGCTCGTCGCCGGCTGGTACCGCCAGGGCGGCGCAAGAAGGTGGGATCGCCGCCGTCGCCGGACCCCCGACAGCGCTCGCCCCCGCCTCGACGGCGGCGGCGGCGATCAGCTCGCCGGCGGCGCGGAAGCCGGCGGGCCGCAGCAGCGCCCGCCGCGCGTCAACGTAGTACTGCGCCGTCGCGCCGCTCGAGAGCGTCACCTCGCCGACGATCAGCGAATGCTCGCGCAGCTCGGCGAGGAGAATGCGCTTGGCAGCGTCGAGATCAGCCACAGGCCGACTGAGGGTGTGTGACCAAGCAGATCAAGGACGCAGGGAGCGTGGCGTGCTCTGCACGCGAGCGACCGAGGACGCCGATATGCGCAGCGTCACACACCCTCAGAAGACGAAGATGTCTTCGCCGAACTGGATGCGGTTGTAGATCTCGGGCTGGTCGGCGATGAAGGTGCGTAGGCAGCCGTGGCTCGCCGGGTAGTCGGGAACCGATTCGTAGCCGTGCACGGCGTAGCCGCCGTAGAAGTACCAGGAGTAGTACATCCCGTGCGAGTTGTAGCCCGGTTCGGTGCGGATGAACTGGAAGTGGCCGGTGACAGTTGGGGTTGCGGACGTGCCCGAGGAGATCGGGTAGATCGCGTAGGGCTTGTCACCCTTGGCGAAGACGAGCACCTGCTTGCCTAGCGGGGCCTCGACGTGGCGGCCGGCGCCAGGATGGCGCATGCGGTAGCCGCCGCGACCGGAGAAGACGCGCTTGACCAGGCCCTTGCCGGCGCGCATGCTGCGGGTCATGCCGTTGACTTTGCGGTAGGCGAGCACGCCGCGGGCCGTCTTGCCGCCGAAGCAGCGGCCGCTGTTGGCGATGTAGCCGAGTTTGCGCATCGCCTTCTTGAAGCCGACGACGACGTCGCCGCACTGGCCCTGGTGCAGGGCGGGGAAGCTGACCTTCCAGCTCTTGCGCACGGTGCTGTCTGCGCCGAGCGCCGCGGTCGCAACGTGCTTGGCGCTGACCGCGTACTTGCCACCCTCCTCGACGCGGATCTTCGCCCGGAAGACCCCGGTGCCGCGCTTGCCCTTGCTCAGCTTCACCTTCTGGTGCTGGACCCGGCGGCCGTCGAGGTAGAAGTTGACGTCGACCTTCTGCCCGGCGACGAAGGGCTTGACCGTGCCGATCGCCGGCACGGTGCTGTAGATCCGCGCCTTGCCGTCGTTGAGGTGCCCGATGTGGGTGATCTTCACCGTCGCGTCCCGCGCCGCCGCCGCGGCGGCGGCAGGAAGCGCCAGCAGGGCTACGAGAACGAGAGCAAGGACGAGACGGCGATTCATCGGCTCAGGCATTCTTGCGGATGCCCCGGTTGACCGAACGTCACGACTTTGTTACAGCTCAGTCAATTGTCTGTAAAAGTTGTGAAACATGGCTTGAAATAGCGGATTCCTCGGCTACGGTCGCCGGCAGCGGAGGGTGAAGCTGCCAGGTGGCGGCAAATGATTGACAATCACAAGTTCGAGGCTTGCGCCCAGGCTTCGTGTCTCAGCTAGTTCGAATTCTGTCGTGGTACGGTTGTGGCGGTTGTCAATCATTTGCTGCTGCCTGATGGCAGCTCACTGATCCGGCCCGCATGTGCGGGCCGTTTCTTTTGCGGAACCGTTCGCCGCTACTGCCCGATCAACGCCACCGAGTTGTTGAGCATGTGCAGGATGATCCCGGGCACGATGGAGCCGGTTTTCTCGTAGAGCAGGCAGAGGATGAAGCCGAAGGCGATCAGCGGGGGGACGGCGGTGGGGCCGGTGAAGGCGTGCAGGCCGCCGAAGATCGCGGCGCTGATCAGCCCCGCCGCCCAGAGCGGCAGGCGCTCCCGCAGACCGCCGAAGAGCATGCCGCGGAAGCAGATCTCCTCGCTGATCGCGGCCGCGAAGACGATCAGCAGGATTTGCAGCGGCCAGGGGCCGAAGGCGTCGGCGATGTCTTCCTGTTCGGGTTCGCCGACAAGCGCCACGTAGACGGCGGCAAAGACGAGGTAGGCGCCGATCGCCGCCAGCATCCACAGCCAGGCCGAGCGGCGAAAGCGCTGCACGCCGAGCCGCCACAGCGCCAGGGCGAGGTCGGTGCCGCGCATCGAGGCGACGGCGAGCGGCGCGAGGATAAAGGTCGCCGCCCCCAGCAGCTGCAGGACAACGCTCGCACCGGTGCTGAAGTCTTCGTCGGAGGTGCCATCGACGATCGCGATCGGCACCGCCAGGAAGACCTGGGCGCTGAGCGCGACCAGCAGGGCGGCGATCGCCATCCCCGGCCCCCAGTTGGAGTAAGGAAAGGTCGCGCGGCCCCCCGGCAGATCCTCGACCGGCATCGCGGTAGGTAGCTTTGCCTCCATGACGCCGGCAGTTTCCCAGGTCTCGCGGTCCACCAAGACCCGTCTGCGCTTCCTGCGCCGGCTGGCGATCGTGACCGTCTTCGTCGTCGTGGCGGCGATCGCGATCGCCCAGTTCACCGAGCTCGAGCGCCTCGCCACCGGCATCCTCGCCTCGACCGCGGTGCTCGCCGCGATCATCGGCTTCGCCGCCCAGCACACGATCGCCAACACGGTCGCCGGCGTGCAGCTGGCGATCTCGCAGCCGATCAAGATCGGCGACCGCATTGCCTTCGACGAAGTCGAGGGCCGCGTCCTCGACATCACCCTCTCCTACACCTACGTCGACCCCGGCGACGGCACCTCGGTGGTGATCCCCAACCAACTCCTGGTCGAGGGGGTCGTCCACAACCTCTCCACCGCCGACACGCAGGCCTGAGCCCGATCCCAAGCGAAGTACGCTTTTTCGCATGACGCAACGCAGTCGTCGACGTCAGCGTCACCGGGGAGGCGCGGGCGCCAAGATCCTCCTCGTCGGCTTCGGCGTCTTCGCCCTGCTCGCGATCGGCGTCATCGGCGTCGCCTCCTGGGTGCTCGACGTTGCCGCCAAGGCCCCCTCACTCGCCGCCTGCAAACCGGTCGACAAGCGCGGCAACACGACGATCTACGCCGGCGACGGCAGCAAGCTCGGCACTGTCCGCTCCGACATTGCGCGGGCGCCGGTCCCGATTGACCGCATCCCCAAGAGCCTCCAGCGCGCCACCGTCGCAATCGAGGACGAGCGCTTCTACGAGCACGGCGGCATCGACCCCGAGGCGATCGCCCGCGCCGCGCTGAAGAACCTCGAGGCGGGCCGGACGGTCGAGGGGGGCTCGACGATCACCCAACAGCTCGTCCGCAACCTCTGCATCCGCAACCCGGCGCGTGACCTCGAGCGCAAGATCATCGAGGCGGAGTTGGCGATCGAGTACGCCGAGCGCCACTCGCGGCGCGAGATCCTCGACCAGTACCTCAACACCGCCTCCTACGGGACGATCGACGGCAGCACGGCGGTCGGCGTCGGGGCCGCCGCAAAGATCTACTTCTCCAGGCCGGTCCAAAAGCTTTCCCTCGAGGGGGCGGCGCTGCTGGCCGGCCTGCCGCAGGCACCCTCCGAATACAACCCTGTGCTCAACCCCAATGCGGCCCTCGCCAGGCGCAATGCCGTCCTCGCGAAGATGGCCAACCTCGGCTACGTCTCGCGCGAGCGAGCCAGGCAAGGCCAGCGGCGCGGCCTCGGCCTGAACCTCGATGAGGGTTACTTCGACAAGCGCGATCCCTACTTCTTCGACTACGTCGAAGACAAGCTGATCGAGGCCTACGGGGCCGAGACGGTCCGCAACGGCAGCCTCGAGGTCCAGACGACGATCGACCCACGGCTGCAGGAGATCGGGCTGGAAGGGATGCGCTCCGCCCTTCCCTACTCCGAAGACCCCTCCTCGGCCCTGGTCTCGGTCGATCCCCGCAACGGCCACGTAGAGGCGATGGTCTCCAGCTCTTACTACGAGCAGAGCAAGTTCAACCTCGCGGCCCAGGGCCACCGCCAGCCCGGCTCGACCTTCAAGACCTTCGTCCTGACCACGGCGATCAAGCAGGGGATCGATCCCTACTCCACCTACTACACCTCGAAACCGCTGGACCTCGATCTGCCTGAGTGGGGGCACTGGGAGGTGGCGACCGCCGACGAGGGCTACCTGGGCAGGGTCAACCTGCAGCAGGCAACCGTCGCCTCCGACAACACCGTCTTCGCCCAGCTCGACCTCGACGTCGGGCCACGGCAGGTGAAAGCGACGGCGAAGTCGATGGGGATCGAAAGTCCCCTCGACGGCATCCCCGCCGAGGGGATCGGCGGCCTGCGGATCGGCGTCTCGCCGCTGGAGATGGCTGACGCCTACGCGACCCTCGCCGCCGGCGGCATCCATCGCAAGCCGATCGCGATCGAGCGGGTGGTCTTCCCGGGCGGGCGCGTGGATGAGCCGCAGCGCCCCGAGCCGCGGCGGGTCGTGCCCGAAGCGGTCGCCTACGAGGTCTGGCGGCTGCTGCACGACAACATCACCGAAGGCACCGGCACCGCTGCCTACACCGGCTGCCCGGGCCAGGGCGGCAAGACCGGGACGACCGACAACTACACCGACGCCTGGTTCGCCGGATTCCAGCCCAACCTGGCGACGGCGGTCTGGGTTGGCTACCCCGAGTCCAACGAGATCGAAATGACCAGCGTCCACGGGACGACCGTCTTCGGCGGCGCCTTCCCGGCCGACATCTGGCACTCGCTCTACGCCAACGCCGAAGTCCCCTGCGAGGAATTCAACGAGCCGAGGAAGCCGATCAGCTGGGCGCCGTACTACGGCTCGTTCACCGCTGCCGCCCCGAGCAGTGACGGTCCCGATTCCGATTTTGAAGCCGAAGACGGGGAAGGCGAAAGCGAAGCGGAGCGATTGGGCAAGGAAGCGACGGGCGGCTATGACCCCGATGCCTATGCCCCCGGCGCCGGCCAGGAACCGACCCCGGTCCCGCCACCTCCGCCCGCATACGGAGGCGGCGGCGATGTCGGTGGCGGCGCGGCTGCCGGGAATTGAGCCCCGCCAACCGCCGAGGTCTCAGTTACCCGCCTATATCGCGGGAAACCGAGAGTTCGGTTGACCGCCGGAGGTTCCTTTGGGGCGTGCTTGCGGTTCTGGTCGCCGGCTTCGCTCTTGCCCCTGTCCTCCTCTCCCACGACGTCTACAGCTACGTCGACTACGCCCGCCTCGGGGTTGTCCACGGCCTCGACCCCTACGTCCACCCGCCCGCTGCAGCGCCCTTCGACCCTGCCTACTCCCGCGTCACCTGGATCGACGCGACCAGCGCCTACGGGCCGCTGTTCACGCTCGCGACCTACCCGCTCGCTTGGCTGCCCGTTTGGCTCGCCGTCGCGACCCTCAAGCTCGTCGCGGCGCTCTCGGTCCTGGCGATCGCATTCCTCGTCGCCCGCCTCGCACCCGTCCGCGGCGTCTCGCCCCTGGCCGCCGCGGCCTTCGTAGCCCTCAACCCCCTGGTCCTGATCCACGTCATCGGCGGCGCCCACAACGATGGCCTGGCGATGCTGGCGGCGACCCTGGGCGTAGCCGCGATGCTCTCAGCCCACGAGGCGGGCGCGGGTGCCGCCTTCGTCGCCGCCTTCGCGATCAAGGCACCCGCGGCCCTCGCCGCCCCCTTCGCGCTCCTGAACGCAGCTCGATTGCAACATTTTCCCCACCATGACGCAGAAAAAGCTTCGATCGAGTTGGAAGCCGAGCCCACCATCAGGTTCTTGGCAGGTGCGAGCATCGCGGCCGGGGCGATCGGCTTCGCGGCCTACGGCGCCTTCGGCTGGGACTGGCTCGACGCGATCGGCCTCGCCGGCGAGAACCAGAGCCGCACCACCCACATGAGCGTCCCAATCACCTTCGCCCGCCTGACGGGCCTCGACCCAACCGCCGTCCGCGCCACAGCCCTCGCCCTCTACGCCGTCGTCTTCGTCTACCTGCTCATAAGAACCTGGCAGGGCGGCGACTGGCTCCGCAACGCCGCCTGGGCCTCCTTCATCCTCCTACTAGCCACCGCCTGGCTCCTCCCCTGGTACCTGATCTGGGCCCTCCCCCTAGTAGCCCTCTCAAGAGACCGCCCCCTCCAGCTCCTGACGCTAGCCCTGACGGCATACCAGCTCCCCGCGAGGATGCCGCTATAGGCGTTTCGCGAGAAGGGAGGGGGAGTGTCCCGAACCGGCGGATACTCAGAGCGACCGGCCCTCCAGCAAATGAGCCTCAGCCGCGATTCGGAGCCGGTCGCGAGTCGGGGCGGGAGACTCCCCCGTCCTTCTCCCCTTCGACCCCCGCTGCCTGCTCCTCTGCGGATGGGTGCACGATGCCGGTAGGGATCGACCACCCCTCGCGTTTGCCCAGCGCCGTGACCGCCCCGACGTAGATCAGCTCGACCGCGGTGAGCACGAAACGCACGGCGATCGCGATCAGCGAGCCGACCGCGAAGCTCTTGCCCGGCAGCGCCCCCTTCACTGCCCAGGCGAAAGCCGCATCGCGGATACCGAGCCCGGCCGGAGCGACGAGGGTCACCAGCGCCGCGACATAGCCGACCGCCTGCGCCGAGCCGACCGTGAGGATCTCATCGACCGGGATCGTGCTGACGGAGCGGGCGACGCAGTAGACGCCCACCGAGACAACGCCCCAGTTGAGGACATAGAAGGCGAGCAGGGTGATCACGCCGCGCAGCGGGATCACGCCCGGCAGCGCTTCTCGGCCAAAGGCCCGCAAGACACGGTCGGCGAGCGGCCGGAAGACGGGTGGGCTGAGCAGCGCAATCAGCGCCGGGATCACGAGCAGTACGGCCCAGCGCAGCGGCTGGCCCTGCAGGTCCGGGTGGCTGATCAGGAAGTAGGCAGCGAAGGTGATCCCCGAGGTTGCCGAGATCGCCTGTTCGTAGACGATGCTGGCCATCGTGATCCGGCGCGGCACACCGGCGCGCTCGGAGAGCAGCACCCGGCCGAGGACGTAGAGCACGCTGCCCGGTACATAGCGGGCCAGGAGCGGCTGACCCCAGGCGACCTGTGCCCGGCCGACGCCGATCCGGTAGCCGAGAAAGCGCAGGATCAGATCCCAGCCGAGCGCGCTGAGCGCGTAGAAGCAAGGCAGGACGAGGAAGGCCGGGATCAGCCAGACGAGATGGAAGTGGACGCCCTCGTCCTTGATCTCCGCCCACTGGTTGATGACGGTGAGGACGAGGAAGCCGAAGACGACGACCGCGATCCCGACCTGGATCGCGAGCCGCACGCGCTTGCTGCGCGGCGGCCGCGCACCGAATTTCGACGCCGTCTCGCCGATCCGGTGAAGGAGTGGTTGGTCCTCTGCCACGTTTGTCGCACCTTAATGAGGTCCGGGGCTGCTACCCGCTACCCACAACGGGGAGAATGGCCGCATGGGCGAGTTCGAGCTCCTGGCCCGCATACGGGCACGGCTACCGGAGTCAGGGCCGCGGCTGCTGCTGAGCAGCGGCGACGACGCCGCTGTGACCGTCCCCGGCGGCGCCACCGCCACCTCGGTCGACGCCCTGATCGACGGGGTCCACTTCCGGCGAGGATCAAGCGGCCTGGAGCAGATCGGCGGCAAGGCGCTCGCGGTCGCCCTTTCCGACCTGGCGGCGATGGGCGCCGAGCCCGGCGAGGCCTACGTCGTCCTCGGAATCCCAGCTGACCTCGACGAGGACGGCTGCCTGGAGCTGCTCAACGGAATCGAGGGGGTTGCGGCAGCGACCGGGACGAGCCTCGCCGGCGGCGACGTGACGCGCGC
Source organism: uncultured Solirubrobacterales bacterium (assembly GCA_963698085.1). Taxonomy (GTDB): domain Bacteria; phylum Actinomycetota; class Thermoleophilia; order Solirubrobacterales; family 70-9; genus VRUE01. The sequence continues at coordinate 1,406,893 of OY969122.1, read as the reverse complement.
CCCAGCCCTGACCCTGGCGGTAACCGTGGTCGGCCACGCGGAGAGCGCGGATGACTTCGTGACTCGATCGGGGGCGCGCCCCGGCGACGCGCTCGTGGTGACTGGCGAGCTGGGCGGCGCCGCGGCGGGCCTGCTTCTACTCGAGCGCGAGACCAAATTAGACGTGCCGGTGGAACGAGGTCCATATGGACACCGCAGCACCGGCACGTCCGCGGCGCTGGTCGCCCGCCAGCTCGAGCCGCAGCCGCGGCTGCTGGCCGGCCGGGCCCTCGCCGAGGCTGGGGCGACGGCGATGATCGACCTCAGCGACGGCCTCGGCGGTGACGCTGGGCATCTCGCCTCGGCGAGCGGCGTCGGGCTGCGAATCGAGGCCGAGGCGCTGCCCCTCGCTGCGGGCCTAGCCGAGGTCGCCCGCGACGCCGGCCGCGACCCGCTCGAGCTAGCCACGTCCGGCGGAGAAGACTACGAGCTGCTCGCCACCCTGCCCGCGGACAGGCTCACCGAGGCGGTTGCGGCCGTCGAGCAACACGGCGCGCTAACCCGGATCGGCGAAGTCGTCGCCAACCCGGGGGTCGAGATCAGGCTGCCTGGCGGCGGGCTGCTTGAGGCGAGGGGATTCGATCAGCTGAGCTGATCAGGGAATCCCCCGTCAGCAAGGCGCGCACGCCGCGGCGGCGCAGCATCGCGCACGCGATCTGTTCCGGCCGCGGTCGGTAGCTGCCGTTCTCGACAAGGCTCTTGAGCTGTTGGGCCTGCATCCTGTGCCTCCTATCGGCCGCCTGCCCAGGACCCTTAGTACTTGGTACTCGCACATACGTCCACAGCCCCCCACAGCTACCGGACACGCCCGCGGATTACCCTTGTGTTTATGCCGAACGGGTCTACGCGGATACTGCTGGTCGACGATGAGCAGTCGGTGCAGACCCTGCTCAGCTATCCCTTGCGCAAGGACGGCTACCACGTCACCTCGGCGCTCGACGGCCGCGAAGCGCTCGAGCGCTTCACCGAGGCCCGCTTCGACCTGGTCGTCCTCGACCTAATGTTGCCCAAACTCGACGGCGTCGAAGTCTGCCGCCAGCTGCGCCGCCAGAGCCAGGTCCCGATCATCATGCTGACCGCGAAGGGCTCAGAGACCGACAAGGTCGCCGGGCTCGAGGTCGGTGCCGACGACTACATCACCAAGCCCTTCTCGATGCGCGAGTTCCGCAGCCGCGTCAAGGCGGCGCTGCGACGTTCGCGGATGAGCGCCGATCCTGCCGAGGAGGGGCCGATCGAGCACGCGGAGTTGAAGATCGATCCCGCCCGCCGCTCGGTAACGCTGCGCGACGAGGAGGTCGCCGCCACCTACGTTGAGTTCGAGATTCTCACAGCCCTCGCCCGCTCGCCCGGCAAAGTGCTCAGCCGCGAGACCCTGCTCGAGCACGTCTGGGGCGATTCCGACTACCGCGACCCGCGTACGGTCGACGTCCACATCCGCCATCTGCGCGAAAAGATCGAGGCCGATCCCAAGCAGCCCGAGTACCTGTTCACCGTGCGAGGCGTTGGCTACCGCTTCAGGGAATGAAAGGACTCCGCCTCACTCCGCTCGGCAGCAGGATCACGACTGCGTCGCTGTCGATCGGAGCCGGAACCGCGGCGATCATCTACATCTGGGTCGTCGTGATCGAAGGCCACGAGGGCGCCGCGGGGCCGATCCTGCTCGGCACCCTGTTCGCCCTGTTGATGGCGTTGGCCGTCGGCATCTACTCCGCGCAGGTGGTCGCGCGGCGGGTGCAACGGATCGAGGATGCCGCGCGCAAGGTCGCCGACGGCGATTTTGCCGCCCGCATCCCGGTTGACTCCTCCGGCCAGCTCGGCCAGCTCGCCCGCACCTTCAACGAGATGCAGCGCCGCCTCGCCGAGCTTGACAGCGCCCGCAAGCAGTTCATCGCCAACGCCTCGCACGAGCTGCGTACGCCCATCTTCAGCCTCGGCGGCTTCGTCGAGCTGCTCGAGGAGGAGGACCCGAGCCCCGAGGAGCGGGCCGAGTTCGTGCGCACGATGCGCCAGCAGATCGAGCGGCTGACCAAGCTCACCGCGGACCTGCTCAACCTCTCCCAGCTCGACGCGGGCGGGATCGAGCTGACGATCCGCAGCGTCGACCTCAGCTCGCTGGCACGCGACGTGGCACGCGAGTTCGGCGCCCGCGCCGACCTGCGCGGCTCGCGCCTGGAGCTGCGCACGCCGGATCTGCCCGTGATCGCGGTCGCCGACCCCGACCGGGTGCGACAGATCATCCGTATCCTGCTCGACAACGCCCTCACCCACACTCCGGAGGGGACCAGCGTCACCGTGACCATCTACTCCGTAAATCAGCGCGCCGAGCTGACCGTCTCCGATGACGGCACTGGAATCCCACAGCGCGCCCAGAAACGGATCTTCGAGCGCTTCTACACCGCTGACTCCGCCGGCGGCTCGGGCCTCGGCCTGGCGATCGCGCGAGAGCTGGTACAGCGCATGGACGGCCACATCGCGATCTCCTCCAGCCGTCGCTTCACCGCCTTCACCCTCGATCTGCCGATCGCCCCTCCTGGGGCGCCGCCAGCGGTCATCTCCGAACCCGCCAAGGCGCCGGCATGAGTGGGCGGGCGACCTCGCCGGTGGCGGCGCTGCTAGCGCTGCTGACGCTGGCGTTGATCAGTGGCTGCGGCGGCGACAGCGAGAAGAGCACGGAGGGTGGGACGGCGCAAGCGACGAAGACGACCACCCAAGTCGTGGTGCAGGCGGCCAGCAGTGGCTTCGACGCGGCGAAGGTCTACCGCGAGGCGGCCCCCGGCGTGGTCACGATCCGCTCGATCTTCGAGCAGGGCGCCGCGGAAGGCTCCGGCTTCGTGCTCGACGCCGACGGCCGGATCGTCACCAACGCCCACGTCGTCACCGACGGCGAAGGCGGCGATCGCAAGGAGGCCGAGGCGGTGTTCGTCGAGTTCCCCGACCGCAACGTCGTGCCGGCAACGGTCGTCGGCTTCGACCCCTTCGCCGACGTTGCCCTGCTGGAGGTGAAGCCCAATGGCTTCGACCTGCATCCGCTGCAGCTCGGCGAGGATGAGGAGCTGGAGGTCGGCCAGCCGGTGGCGGCGATCGGCAGCCCCTTCGGCGAGCAGCAGTCGCTCTCGATAGGGGTCGTCTCGGCGACCGATCGGTCGGTTGGCTCGTTGACCCAGTTCCAGATCGAGGGCGCGATCCAGACCGACGCCTCGATCAACCCCGGCAACTCCGGCGGCCCGCTGCTCGACGCCGGCGCCCGCGTCATCGGCATCAACCAGCAGATCCAGACGAACTCCGGCGCCAACGACGGCGTCGGCTTCGCGGTGCCGATCTCGACCGTGGAGCGTTCGGTCGCCCAGCTGGAAAGGAAGGGCAGCGTCGAGTACGCCTACATCGGCGTCTCCACCCAGGCGCTCTACCCGCAGCTCGCCAGCAAGCTCGAGATCGAGGTCGACCACGGCGGCCTGGTGGCGGAAGTGGTGCCCGGCGGCCCGGCTGACGATGCGGGCCTCGAGGGTGGTGAGGACAAACTTCGCTTCCAGGGAGTTCCCTACGAAATCGGCGGCGACACGATCCTCGCCGTCGACGGCCGCGAGGTGATCCAGCCGAATGACCTCGCCCGCTACATCTCCGTCTTCCAGCCCGGCGACGAGGTGACGCTCGACGTTCTCGATGCGGACGGAGATCGCGGAGAAGTCAAAGTCACTCTTGGCAAGCGGCCGGTCGCCGAGCCGGGCGGCTGAACAGCCTGCCAGTCGTCCAACCGGCGATGCCTGTAGAAATCGCCGATGCTCCAGGAAGTCAGCCTCGGCCAGAAGTCCCTCTCGGACTACACCCACATCGCCGGCAAAGAGCTGAGCGAACAGATTCGCGAGCTGGCCAAACCGCTTGAGGGGCAGCGGGTCCTACACGTCAGCGCCACCGCGTTCGGCGGTGGCGTCTCGGAGATCCTCTACACGATCGTGCCGCTGATGCGCGATGCCGGCATCGACGCCCACTGGAACGTGATCTTTGGGAAAGAAGAGTTCTTCAATGCAACCAAGCTCCTGCACAACTCGCTGCAAGGGGCCGAGGAGACCCTGACCGACGCGCAGTGGGCGCTCTTCGACGAAATCAACGAGATCAACGCCGAGGGCCTGGAAGGCGAGTGGGACACGGTCATCGTCCACGACCCCCAGCCGGTCGGCCTGCGTCGCGGCGCGGCCGAGAAGAGCCGCAACTGGATCTGGCGCTGCCACATCGACCTCTCCGAGCCCAACCCGGCGCCGATAGCGCGCCTGCAGCCGCTGATCGCGGAGTACGACGCAACCGTGTGGCACATGCCCTCCTACGTGCCCAACGGGTTGAACGGCCACGACGGCATCAACATCATCCCGCCGGCGATCGATCCGCTCTCGCCGAAGAACATGGCCTTCTCCCCTGACGACGCCGCCTTCGTCTGCCACCAGTTCGGCATCGACGTCGACCGGCCGCTGCTCACCCAGGTCTCGCGCTTTGACCCGTGGAAGGACCCGATCGGGGTGATCGACGCCTACCGCGACGTGACCGCGAAGATGCCGGAGGTGCAGCTGGCGCTGGTCGGCTCGATGGCGACCGACGATCCCGAGGGCTGGGACTTCTTCCAGCAAACGGTCGAATACGCGGACGGCGACGAGGACATCAAGATCCTCAACAACCTCAACAACGTCGGCGCGATCGAGGTCAACGCCTTCCAGTCGCAGTCCGACGTCTGCCTGCAGAAGTCGATCCGCGAGGGCTTCGGCCTGACCGTCACCGAGGCGCTCTGGAAGGGCCGGCCGACGATCGCCGGCAACGTCGGCGGCATCCCCCTGCAGATCAAGGATGGCGAGACCGGTTACCTGGTCGACTCTCCGGCCGAGTGCGCGCAGCGCTGCATCGAGATCCTCGCCGACCCGGAGCTGGGCAAGCGCCTAGGCCGTGCCGGCAAGGAACACGCGCGTCGCGAGTTCCTCTCGCCGCGCCTGCTGCGGGACTGGCTGCAGTTGCTGGCCCAGCTCGACGAATAAGCGGGAGCGCTCGGGGTAGGCTGGGGGGCCGATGGCCGACTCCACCGACCCGCTGATCATCGTCTCCAACCGTGGGCCGGCCCAGTTCGAGCGTGACGAGGGCGGCGAGCGCACCGTGCGCCGCGGCGGTGGCGGGTTGGTGACGGCGCTGTCCGGCCTGGTCTCGCATCGCGAGGCGCTCTGGATCGCCTCGGCGATGACCGACGAGGACGTCGCCGTCTCGGAGGAGCGTGGCGGTCCCGTGGAGCTCTCGATCGACGGCATCGATTACCGGGTGCTGCTGGTCGGCAGCGATCCCGACGCCTACGACGGCTTCTACAACCTGATCGCCAACCCGATCCTCTGGTTCATCCAGCATTACCTCTGGGACCTCTCCAACGCGCCCGACATTCGCCAGCAGGAGCTCGATGCTTGGGACTTCGGCTACCAGGCGGTCAATCGCGACATCGCCCGCGCCGTCCTCGGCCAGATCGAGGGTCGCGAGCGACCGCTGGTGATGCTCCACGACTACCACCTCTACACCGCCCCGGGGATGATCCGCGCCGAGCGCCCCGACGCCTTCCTCCATCACTTCGTCCACATCCCCTGGTCGCAGCCCGACAGTTGGCGGATTCTGCCCGGCCGCATCCGCGAGGCGATCTTCCGCGGCATGCTCGCCAACGACATCATCGGCTTCCACACCCACGCCTACTGCATCAACTTCATTCGCTGCTGCGACGAACTGCTCGAGGTCGACGTCGACTACGACAGCTGCGTGGTCCGACACGCCGGAGGCGAGACGCGGGCTCGGGCCTACCCGCTCTCGATCGACGCCGAGCGGCTGCGGCGCGCGGCCGAGTCGCCCGAGGTCGCAGCGGCCGAGCGCGAGGTGCTCGAGCGCCGCCGCGAGCACCTAATCATCCGCGTCGATCGCGCCGACCTCTCCAAGAACGTGCTGCGCGGTTTCACCGCCTTCGACACCTTCCTCACCCAGCACCCCGAGTTCCACGAGAAGGTGACCTTCATCGCCCACCTGCAACCCTCGCGCCAGGACGTCCCCGAGTACGCCGAGTACCTGGAGAAAATCGAGGCGCTGGTGGCAGTCGTAAACCATCGCCACGGCACCACCGACTGGATGCCGATCGACCTCAAGATCTACGAGAACTTTGCCGAGGCGGTTGCCCGCTACAAGCACTTCGACCTCTTGATGGTCAACTCGATCTTCGACGGGATGAACCTCGTCGCCAAGGAGGCGCCGGCGGTCAACACCCGCGACGGCGTGCTGATGCTTTCCGAGAACACCGGCTCGCACGAGGAGCTGGCCGACTGCGTCCTCTCGGTCAACCCCTTCGACATCCAAGAGCAGGCCGACGCGATCCACCGCGCGCTGACGATGGGGGAGGAGGAGCGCAAGCTGCGCGCTCAACACCTCAAGGAGATCATCTACTCGCGCAATCCGGGGGATTGGGTTGATGAGCAATTGAGCGATATTGCTGAGCTTCGCGAGGCGGTGGCGTAGGGGAGAGGGTTGGGTGTCCCTCCCCCTTGCTGGGTTTTCGCCACGTAGAGGGCGGCCATCCGAGATTGCAGGTGGGGCGAAAAGAGGACGCCGCTGCGGGCGAAGGACACCCAACCCTCTCTCTCAACAGCAGCCGGGGGACGAAACTCGGTCGCTGAGCACTTAGAGGTGCGTGCGACTGCGGATCCAGTGGAAGCTTGCGGGGAAAGGTGCTGCCGTCCTGGGTGCTGCGCTTCTTGTCTTGAAGCTTGTTCCAACTCTCCTAGAGCCGCCGGCTCCCGAGCCCTTACCAGCTGACGTCGGCCTTCCTCGGGTGGTGTCGGGTGGGGGTGGACGGGGCAGGGCGGAGTCTTCTGAGGGGAGCGCCAAGCCCGCTGACGGACGTCGTCCCTCTCCCCGAAGAAGATCGCAGCCCAAGCCGGGCACCCCCACCCGGCGACAGGACCCGCCCGCTGAGGCCATCGTCCCTCCCGTCCCCCCGCCTGAATCGACCCCGCCACATCCTGCTTCCGCAGCTGAACCCGCTCCGGCCGCGCCTCCACCACCCGACGACGGCTCGATGGAGTTCGCTCCGCACTAGCGACCTGGCTATAGTCCGACGCCGTTTTGGCAGCGCCACGCGAATATGAGCTGGTCCTTATGCTGGACCCGGGGCAGGACGCCCCGGCCCGTGACGCTGTCGCCAATGAGGCGAAGAGTCAAATCGAGGCTGCGGGGACGCTGAAACACGAGAACGTCTGGGGCCTGCGCAAGATGGCCTACGAGATCGACCAGCGCACTGAGGCCGACTACCGCTGGTTCCGCTTCGAGGCGCCGACCGAGCTGCTCGAGCAGCTCGATCACAACTTGAAGATCACCGACGGCGTGCTGCGCTTCCGCGTCTTCAAAGTCGACGCCGACACGCCGGTGACGGTCCCGCCGGCGACCAGCGCTCCTGGCCCGAGCGCCTCCCGCGAGCGGCCCTCAACGCCACCCGCCGAGGCCGCACCTGACGTTGCCGCTGCCGCCGAGGCGGCAGCCGAGACTGTCGCTGCCGACGAGACTGCTGCTGCTCCGGCCGCAGTCGCCGAGCCGCCCATCGAGGAGCCCGCTGCCGAGGCACCTGAGCCGGCAGCGGAACCGGCCGAGGCCGCCCCTGAGCCGGAGGCCTCCGAGCCTGCCGACGAGGGCGAGCCTGACGACACCGCTGCATAGCTGCCTTTTCGCGCAGATTCCGGTTTCGGGGGGGCGAGTCACGCCGCTGCCGCTCTTAGACTGATGTCTCAACAAACGATCTTGAGGAGTGAGAGCCGTGGCGGCTTCGAACATCAACGTGGTGGTCATCACCGGGAACCTGACCCAGGACCCTGAACTGCGCCATACCGGCGGCGGAACGGCGGTCTGCGAGCTGCGCGTGGCGGTCAACAGCCGCCGCAAGGACGGCTCGACCGGCGAGTGGGTCGACAAGCCCAACTACTTCAACGTGACCGTCTGGGGTGCCCAGGGCGAGAACTGCGCGAACTACCTCTCCAAGGGCCGCCCGGTGGCGGTCGAAGGACGCCTCGACTGGCGCGAGTGGGAGGCCAAAGACGGCAGCGGCAAACGTCAGGCGGTGCAGATCGTCGCCAACTCCGTTCAGTTCCTCGGCTCACGCGATGGCGGAGGTGGGGGTGGCGGCAACGGCAATGGCTTTACGCCCCAGAGCGACACGCCCGCCGATACCTCCGACTACGACGCTGCACCCGCGGGCGCCGGTGGTGGCGGGGGCGACGACGACATCCCCTTCTAGCGTCGGGTCTGTAGCATCCCGGGCCGCTAATGGCCCGACCCAGAGAAAATGGAAACGACACCCCGCGCCGGGGGCGGCGTGGTGCCGATCGAGTCCGGCCGCGCAAATACACGCGGATCAACTCGGATGCGGTCGACTACAAGGACCTCAACCTCCTGCGCCGCTTCCTCTCAGACAAGGGAAAGACGCGCGGTCGCCGCGTCACCGGCCTTTCGCGCAAGCACCAGCGGCAGCTCTCGGTGGCGGTGAAGCGGGCGCGCGAGATCGCCCTGCTGCCCTACGTCGGAGAGCGCTGATGACGCAGGCGATCCTGCTCGAGGACGTCGAGAGCCTCGGGCAGCGTGGGGAACCGGTCGACGTCTCCCCGGGCTATCTGCGCAACTACTTGATCCCGCGCAAGCTCGCCGCGCCGGCCACCTCCGGCGCGCTCGAGCAAGCGCAGCAGCGCCAAGCGGCAGCGGAAAAGCTCGCGCGGCAGCGCGCCGAGCACGAAGAGCAGGCCGCCTCGCTGCTCTCCAAGACCGTGCTGACGATCCACCAACGGGCTGACGATGGCGGCAAGCTGTTCGGCTCGGTCGGCGCCAAGGAGATCGTCGATGCGATCCGGGAGGCGCGCGACCTGCGTATCGACCGGCGCAAAGTCCGCCTCGAGCAGCCGATCCGCGAGATCGGCACCCACATGGTCGAGATCGAGCTCGCCGACGGCACCACCGCATCGGTCAAGACGATCGTCGCCGAGGAGAGCTAAGAGCTCCTGGGTTCGTGGCGTTAGGCTCCGCCGGGTGGCCTCGCTGCGTCTTCCAACTCGCCTGACTCGGCGCGCCCGGGCGCGAACGCGATTCGGCTGGGCGCGCTCGGAGCGAGCGACTGTCGGCCTTGCCGCGGTCGCCCTGGGTGGCGTCGGTGCGGTCCTGGTGGGCCAGTACGGGCGCCTGCTGCAGCGTCGGGCCCACGACCATGACCACGGCGAGCCGTTGGTCGAAGCGGCGCCGGCGGCGGCACTCGACACGGTCAGCGTCGCCGTCAGCGGCTACGCGGCGACGCCGCGTAGCGAGACGGTCCTCTTCAACCTGCTCGCGGGCTTCCTCGGCGCCTTCACCCTCGTCCGGGTTTCGACCTGGGGCATCCGCGATCGCTGGTGGCCCTTCGAAAACGTCAAAGTCGGCGGGCGCCACATCCACCACTTCGTCCCCGGCATCCTGATCGCCTTCGCCTCGGGCACCGCTGCCCTGCTCACCGACAACGACGTCCTCGAGGATCGCCTCGCGATCCCGATGGGCGCAGGCATGGGGCTCACCTTCGACGAGGCGGCGCTCCTGCTCGATCTGCGCGACGTGTACTGGACCCGCGAGGGCCTGCTCAGCGTGCAGCTCAGCCTCGGCGCCACGGCGATCCTCAGCATCGCGATCCTCACCCAGCGCATGCTGCGCCGCGGCGAGCGCCAGAAGGAGGCTGCGGGCGAGATCCCGCCGGCCGACGCCTAGATCTGGGTGGCAATGAATCCGATCAGCGCCGCCATGGCCGTACCGCAAAACACGACCATCGTCCGGTAGATCCCAATTAGTCGCGCATCCATGGCCTGGAAGCGCTCGTCCATTCCTTCGAACCGCGCATCGATCTTGTCGAATTTCTTGTCCACCCTGTCGAAGCCGTCGCGCATCTCCCCCCGCACTGCCGCGAATTCCTCTCTCATCTCCAGCCGCAGAGCGTCCACCTTGCCGTTGAGGTCGTCCAGGCGGTCGTCGGTCCAGCTATCTCTCATCGCCTCCATGATTGCAGCTTAAACGTTGCGGCGTAACGAGAGGTGCGCGAAAGCAAAATCTTCTGTAACGGCTGCGTCGCGAAAGATTCTCGCCGTATTTGCAGCCACGCATCCCTGGTGAAGCAGGCGCTCTGGTTTGCTAGCGGGACGGTCGGAATCCGCCGCCGCCGTCCCTTAACTAGACGTAGATGCCGCAGCCGCCCGCAACCCACGTTCCCCCCCAGAACATTGAGGCCGAGGAATCGGTGCTGGGGGCAATGCTGGTCGCTGAGCCGGCGCTGAGCCGGGTCATCGACGAGGTGAAGCTGAACGGGGAAGACTTCTACCTCGACAAGCACGCGGCGATCTTCCGCGCCGTCCACGACCTCTACGCCGCCTCGAAGCCGGTTGACGAGCTCAGCGTCAGCGAGGCGCTGGTCCAGCGCAACGAGATCGACGCGGCCGGCGGCAAGCATTACGTCTCCGAGCTGGCCGCCAAGGTCCCCGCCGCCGGCAACGCCAAGCACTACGCCGAGATCGTCCAGCAGAACTCGCTGCTGCGGCGGCTGCTCGGCGCGGGCCAGGAGATCCAGGGCTGGGTACACGGGCGCGACGGCGAACCGCGCGAGCTCTCCGAGCGTGCCGAGAAGCTGCTCTTCGACGTCGCCCACAAAGAGCAGGCGAGTGACTTCCGCCTCCTCTCCGAGATCCTCCACGACGAGGTCGACCGCCTGGAGAAGCTCTCCACCGGGGAGCTGGAGCTGACCGGCACTCCCTCCGGCTTCCGCGACATCGACTCGATCACGGGCGGCTTCCAGCCCGGCAATCTGATCATCGTGGCGGCACGGCCAGCCATGGGAAAGTGTATTAATCAGAATTCTTTGATCTATAATCCGGTGACCGGGTCTCGGCAGCGAGTCGCTGAGCTCTACGAGGCACACAGGCGAGGGGAGGATGTTTGGGTCGCCTCGCTTGCACCCGACCTGACGGTTAGGCGCGCCAAGGCCGCCGCCATCGAGCCAAATGGCTGCAAGCCCGTCTATCGGATGACGACCCGGCTCGGCCGCACGCTGGAAGCGACTTCAAATCATCCTGTTCTCACCAGTCTTGGATGGCAGGAGGTCGGGGGGCTTACCACTGGCACGCGTATTGCGGTCCCGCGGCGTCTTCCCGTTGCCGAGAGGTGCGAGTCCCTGCCGGATCATGAGGTCGTGATGCTTGGCGCACTGATTGCCGACGGCTCGCTCGGCGGAGCCACGCCCTGCTTTTGCTTTGGAAAAGAGTCCGAGATTCTTCCCGAAGTTGAAGAGGCTGCCCATGCCTTCGGCGTACGTATCGATCGGGCGGGTGCTCGGGGGCATGGGACAGCAACCATCAGTGCTGGCCACGGGGCTGGACCAAACCCTGTTACCGCAATGCTGAAGGACCACGGCCTGATGGGCCTGCGCTCGGCGGAGAAGTTCGTCCCCGATGCGATCTTCGGGCTCGACGACGAGCAGATTGCTCGCTTCCTCGGCGTGATGTACGCCTGCGACGGCCACGTCTACTGCAGCGACCGGCTGGCGCAGATCGGCTACACGACGATCAGCAAGCGGCTCGCCCACGACGTCCAGCATCTGCTGCTCCGGCTGGGGATCGTCGCGACGATCCGGACGTTGAAGCGACCTGTTTACGACGGAACCGGCAAGGTCGCCCGGGAGATCAGGATCACCTCGCAGGCGGGACTGCGACGGTTCTGCGAGCTGATTCGCGTTCCCGGCAAGGAAGAACAGCAAGCCCGCGTTCTGAAGCGGCTCGACGGCGCGCCGCGCATGACGAACACCGACACAATTCCGGCCGAGGTCTGGGAAGGCGTGTTGCTTGGGAAGGGGGAGCGATCTTGGGCCGACGTCAGCGAGGTCACCGGCCACCCCCGCAATCACAACTGGCACGTCGGCAAGCGCAGCCCGTCACGTGGCCTGCTTGCCGAGCTGGCGGAGGCGACCAGGTCCCCGGCATTGGAGGAGCTGGCCGACTCCGACATCTGGTGGGACGAGGTCGCCTCGGTCGAGTACGTAGGCGAAGAAGAGACCTACGACCTCGACGTGCCCGGCCTGCGGAACTTCGTCGCCGACGACGTCATCGTCCACAACAGCGCGATCGTCGCCAACATCGCCGAGAACGTGGCGGTGAAGCGGGGTATGCCGGTCGCCTTCTTCTCGCTCGAGATGTCCGAGGTCGAGCTGGCGCAGCGCTTCATCGCCTGCCGGGCGCGGATCTCGGGCGACAAGCTGCGCAAGGGGCAGGTCGCACAGAAGGACTGGCCGAAGGTCGTCCGCGCCTGCAACGAGCTGGAGGAGGCGCCGCTCTGGTTCGACGATTCCTCCGACCTCGGCCTGCTCGACCTGCGCGCCAAGGCGCGCCGGCTGCACGCGCAGACCCAGGATCAGGGGGGGCTTGGTCTCGTGATCGTCGATTACCTGCAGCTGATGCGGTCCGACGACATGCGCGCCAACCGGGTCGAGCAGGTCGGCCAGATGAGCCGTGGACTGAAGATCCTCGCCCGCGAGCTGGCGGTGCCGGTGCTGGCGATCTCCCAGCTCTCGCGCGCGCCGGAGCAGCGCCACCCGCCTAAGCCGATGCTCTCGGATCTGCGCGAGTCGGGCTCGATCGAGCAGGACGCCGACCTGGTCGCCTTCCTCTATCGCGAGGACTACTACCGCGATCCCGAAGACGAGCCCGACGGCCTCGCGGATGTGATCATCGCCAAGCATAGGAACGGGCCGATCGGCTCGCCGAAACTCGTCTTCCTCGACCGCTTCCCCAAATTCGCCGACTTCTCCGGCCACGAGCGGCCGGTTGAGCAGCCGGCGGGGGAAGGGCCGCCGCTCGAGGACGCCGCCGCCGCCGGGCCTGAGTTCTGATGGCTGCGCGGCCGCGCAGCGAGCCCTTCGCCGAGCGGGCGTGCCCCGTCGGCGCCTGTGACGGATCGGGCTGGATCCTCGGCCCCGAGGACGTCGCGCGGGCCTGCGAGTGCCGGGACGGACGGCTCAAACGGGGCCGCGTCCGCGGCGTCGCCTCGGCGATCCCGCCAAAGTTCCGGGGCGTCTCATTCGACCGCCCGCCGGTCAGCGATATGGCGCACCAAATCGAGACGAAAGAGGCGGTCAAGCGGGTCGACGCCTTCATCCATGAACTGGATTCGAACCTGAAAATGGGGCGAGGACTGTGGCTGTTCGGAGATACCGGGACCGGAAAGACCACTCTCGCGATGCTGGTGTCAAAGGCGGCCACGGAGATGGGTCATTCGGTGGCGATCTACTCTCTGCCGAAACTGCTTGCGCGCATCCGACGCACCTACGAAGCAGAGGCCAGCAGCGACTCATACGGGGCTTTTTTCGAGCGTCTTACGTCGGTTGACCTGCTTCACATCGATGACTTCGGCGCTGAGAAACGCTCTGATTGGGTCCTAGAGCAGCTGTATGCCCTTGTGAACGAGCGATACGAAGATGAGCGATCGATCATGCTGACGACCAACCTCACCGTGGATAAGCTCGAGGATCAGATCGGCAAGCGGACTGTCTCTCGACTGACCGAGACTTGCGAGCAGGTGCCCCTGTTTGGGGCAGATCGACGACTGGACAAGGCTCCATACAGCTAAGTGGAACCCCTGCCGGGATGGCTCCCGGTGCCTCAACCAGTCACAATCCCCGCGCTATGCCAGGCATCGTCATTGTCGGAGCCCAGTGGGGCGACGAGGGGAAGGGCAAGGTCGTCGACCTGCTCGCCGAGAACGCTGCCGCGATCGTCCGCTTCCAGGGTGGCAACAACGCCGGCCACACGATCGTCCGCGACGGTGAGGAGTTCAAGTTCCACCTGATCCCCTCCGGGATCCTCTACCCGGACAAGCTCTGCATGATCGGCAACGGCGTCGTCCTCGACCCCCGCATCCTGCTCGGCGAGATCGACGGGCTGAAGCGGCGCGGGGTCGATGTCGGCAACCTGCGGATCTCCGCCAACGCGCACCTGATCATGCCCTACCACGTGCTGCTCGACACGGCAGGCGAGGTGAAGCTTGGCAAGCTCTCGATCGGCACGACGCGGCGCGGCATCGGCCCCTGCTACGCAGATAAGGCGCTGCGGCTCGGCATCCGCGTCCAGGACCTGCTCGACGAGAAGATCATGCGCAAGAAGATCATGGCGGCGCTCGAGCCCAAGCAGCAAGCGCTGCGCGAGCTCTCGGTGCAACGCCGCAAGCTACGCAAGGAGGCGGGCGAGGGTGGCAGCCAGGGAGCCGATCAATCGGTCGCCGATGCACCCGACCCGCGGCTTGACCTGCACACGATGACCGAGGAGTTCGCCGGCTACGGCCACCAACTCGAGCCCCACATCGCCGATACCGCCCGCCTCTGTTGGGAGGAGCTCGACAACGACCGCACGGTCCTCTTCGAGGGCGCCCAGGCGACCCTGCTCGACCTCGACCACGGCACCTATCCCTTCGTCACCTCCTCCAACCCGATCGCCGGGGCCGCCTGCGTCGGGGCCGGCATCGGACCGACAGACATCAGCGAGGTCTGGGGTGTGGCGAAGGCGTACGCGACCCGGGTCGGCGCCGGGCCCTTCCCGACCGAGCTAGACGACGAGGTCGGGCGGCACATGCTCGAGCGCGGTCACGAGTACGGGACGACGACCGGGCGCGAGCGGCGCTGCGGCTGGATGGACCTGGTGGCGCTGCGCTACGCGGTCCGCCTCAACCGGATGAGCGCGCTGACGATCACCAAGCTCGACGTACTCAGCGGCATCGACCCGTTGCGAGTCGCGGTGCGCTACCGCTCGCGCGAGGGCGCGATCTTCGACAGCTTCCCCTACCACCAGTCGATCCTCCACTCGGCCGAGCCCGAGTACGAGGAGATGCCAGGCTTCGACGACGACCTGACGGCCTGTCGCAGTGAGGCCGACCTGCCCGCCCAGGCGCGTGCCTACCTCGACTTCATCGCCGCTGCCGTCGGCATCCCGGTGCGGCTGGTCGGGGTCGGACCAGGTCGAGACGAGGTCGTTTGGATTGGCGGAGAACCAGGGGTGCTCTAAAGTCTCTATGTGGCTTCCGGTAGACGCACCGCTAAGCTGAACGAGCGGCTGCCCCGGGGCCGTCATGGGCTACCGCGGGAGGCGGTGACGGAGTCCCAGCAGCGGCGGATTCTGCAGGCAATGATCGAGGTTGTCGCCGAGCGCGGCTATCCAGAGACGCGCGTTGTCGACGTGATCGGCGTCGCCGGCGTATCGAGAAAGACGTTCTACGAGCTCTTCGCCAGCAAGGAGGACTGCTTCCTCGCCGCCTACGACGTCCTGCTCGGCAACCTGCTGGGCGACACGGCGCGGGGTTTCGAGTCCAAGCCGGGCGCGCCCTGGGCCGAGCGTGTCGCGGCTGGACTGGCGGAGCTGCTCAAACACCTCGCTGAGCATCCCGACGAGGGTCGCTTCGCGATCGTCGAGGTGCTGGCGGCGGGGCCCAAGGCGCTGGCGCGGCGCGACGCCGCCCTGCGCCAGTTCACCGGGTTTCTCGATGCCGGACGGGCGGAGACATCGGTCGAGCTACCGGGCATCACCTCGCTTTCCCTCGCCGGCGGCATCAACGAGCTGCTCTACAGCGAGATCCTCCACGGCGCCTCGGCTCGCCTGCCAAGCCGGCTTCCAGACCTGATGTTCTGGATCACGCTGCCGTTTCTGGGTCCCGACGGCGCGGCCGAGGAGCGCGAGCGGGTGCGGCTTTCGATGCTCGAGAGCTAGGGCCCGGCCGCTCTTTCGGCCCGCGGCCGGGGTTTATGCATTGGCCGGGCGAGAATCTCGTCCCGGAGGACTGCAAGGAATTCTTGGCTGCGGCTCCAAGGCAGGCCGCAAAGGAGAGATCGACATGCGCAGAAACGTGGCTCTGGTGCTCGCCTTCGGCGCGATGCTGGCGCTTGGCGCAGTGACGATCGGCAATGCGGCAAGCACCAAGATCCGAGCGGGCAACCTCATCCTCACGTTTGGTGGCTCGACCTCGCCGAAGAAGCTGCCGAAGAGGCAGTACGCCCCGGTCAAGGCGATCATCTTCGGCAAGATCGCCACCTCCGACGGCACTCATCCCTCGGCCCTGAGAGAAACCGTCGTCGACATCGACAAGGACGTCAAATTGACGGTCAAAGGCCTGCCGGTCTGCAAAGCCGGCCAGCTGACCGCGCGCAACACCGCCGCCGCCAAGCGGGTCTGCGGCAAGACGACGCTCGGCTCGGGCATCGCCCACGCTGAGATCGCCTTCCCCGAACAGGGGCCGATCAAAGTGACGAGCCCAATCACTGTCTTCAACGGCGGCGGCACCAGCCGCAAGTCGAAGCTGCTGATCCACACCTTCCTGACTGTCCCGGTGCCGGCCGCGATCGTCACCCAGGTCGCGATCAAGAAGAAGGGGACGGGCGTCCACGCCGTCGCCAAGGTTCCGGTTATTGCAGGCGGCAGCGGCTCGGTGCTCGACTTCAGGTTCAAGCTTGGCCGCACGTACCGGTACAAGGGCAAGAAAATGGCCTACTCGATGGCCAAATGCCCCGACGGCGTCTTCAACGCAAGGACGACGAAGACCCTGTTCAAGAACGAAGCCAGAGTCCCGAACGTCCCCGCGAGGACGATCCTGAAAGGAAGCCTGGCGGTTCCATGCACGCCGAAAGGGTAATAGCAACTCAATCCCGCCGCTGCTAGCTTTGACGCGGGAAGGATTATGCCGTTCAATGGCCGCAGCTCATTCGGGCAGGGCCCAAAAGGAGATAGAGACATGCGTAGAAAGTTGATGCTGACGCTCGCTCTGGCAGCCGCGCTGTCCGTGGGCGTAGTGGCCGTCGCTAACGCGGTGCAGATCACGCTGCGGGCAGGAAACGTCGTCACGACCTTCGGCGGAGACGCCTCGCCGAAAGTGCTGCCGAAGAACAAGTACGCTCCCGTCAAAACCCACATCTTCGGCAAAATCGGCACCGCCAACGGCAACCATCCGCCGGCACTTCGCGAAGTCGAATTCGACATCGACAAGGACGTGAAAATCAACGTCAAGGGCTTGGCGGCCTGCAAATCGGGCCAGCTCACCGCGCGCAACACGGCCGCCGCGATGAAAGTCTGCGGCAAATCGAAAATCGGCTCGGGCATATCGCACGTCGAGATCGCCTTCCCGGAACAGAAACCGATCAAAGTGACCAGCCCGCTTACCGTCTTCAGCGGGGGAGAAAAAGGCGGCAAGGTGAAGCTGCTGATCCACATCTTCATCACCGTGCCGGTGCCAGCAGCCGTCGTCACCGACGTGACGATCACGAAAAAGGGCACTGGAATCCACTCCGTCGCGAAGATCCCGGTCGTCGCCGGCGGTAGCGGTTCGGCGATCGACTTCGATTTCACCGTCGGCAAAACCTTCACCTACAACGGCAAGAAGGTCGGCTACGGCGAAGCCAAATGCCCGGACGGTGTCTTCAAAGCCAGCGTGAAAAAGGTTCTCTTCAAGAACGAAGCCAGAACCCCAGGGGAAGCCGCCTCGACCTCGCTGAAAGGCTCGCTCGCGGTTCCTTGCACCGGTAAAGGTTAAGTAAGCGCTTCGTTTTTAGACAAGCGACTGAAAGGGGCGGCCGAAAGGCCGCCCCTTTGTGCCTAGGCATAGAGACGAGATTCTGGTACGAATAAGGTCTCCTGTGAGCGACCCTGTCATGGGACCTATCAGCCCGCCTTCGGGGTCGGCTTCCAGAGATCGAAGAGAAATGCCTCGGGCAAGTCTACGAAATTGCCGATCCGGACGCGGTGGCCGACCCCTCCTACCGGGAAGGTCTCCGGCTCGCGGTCTCCGCCGCGCTTGAGTATGGGCTAGGCGCAGTCTTCGCTCCCGCGGAAGCGCCTGAGGCGCCCATCCCGATTGCAGTCCTCGCCCAAGCCCGTGCGGCTGCCCGCGCCGGCATCGGCCTGGACATAGTCGTGCGGCGCTGCTTCACAGGCGATGCCATCCCTGCGCGACTGCCTGACCGAAGAGGCTGAGGAGGTGGGGAGCAGTTTGCCTAGTTGAAGAACAAAAATATGAAGCGATAGGCGTGACGTGTACCGCCGTCGCCGCAGCACTAGAGCACGGAGTCGTCACGGCTTCGATCGATTCGCGTCGCGACGCCTGGCTTCAAGCCTACAACCGTGCCGGTAACGCATAACACCTTTGTCTTGCGGGATTCAGTGGGTGAACCACCTGAATCCGTAGAGCTGCTCCGGGCAGGGTAGTGCAGCCTAGCCCGGAGCCGACCGCCTAATCGCCCTGTTCGAAGGTGTGCTGGTAACTGGTCGCCGGGCCGCCGCCGTAGATCGGCTCGAACGGAGCTTGAGGGCTGCAGCCGGGGGCGGGTATCGTCGTTGACGAGTCCTGTTCGGCGAAGGCATATTTCTTCAGCCGCAGGTAGAAGTCCGTGGCTTTGGTGACGTCGCCGTTGGTACGCGCATTGAAGTTGGGGTCGTTCGGGGTGTCGGTGGGAAGCGTCGCCGTGATCCCCGAACTGCACTGGCGGGTGTCGAAGTTGAGCAGGCCTTTGGCAAGTCGCTTCGAGGCCAGCGGCTGCGGGTAGGCGCTGTTGCGGTTGGTGGTCAGGCGGTTGGGATAGGTCGCCAACGATTCGGGCCCGAACGGGCCCATCGCGCGCAAGAAGTGGGTCTGTTCGCCATTCGGAAGCAGATAGACGCCTTTGCTCGCTGCCGCCACATTGCCCATCAGGGCGGTGACCTCGTTCTTGTAGAGGCCGAGGCCCGTGAGCAGTGGGTTGAGGTTGCGCAGGAAGGGATCGATCGCGCGCAGAAGGACGGGGAAGTCGCCGCGGAGGAACTTGCGCAGTGAGCCAAGGCCGTTGGGCGCTCGGTCGATGACCGTTTCCAGGCCTTCGAATAGGCCCTTCGCCTGCGGAGCGAGATTGGAGAAGGCGATCAGGGTCGGTGAGAGCTCTTCGGCCGCCGGCACCAGCTGGCGGAAGAGGGGGGTGGAGTTCACTGCGAACTCTTTGAGCCGGTCGAAGGTGAGCCGCTGCTCGTCCTCGAAGGTCGGGAAAGCACGGAAGAGCGCTTCGATGTCGCGGTTGCGGGCGGCGGTCGTGCGCCAGAGCGCGTCCGAGTTGCGGATCAGGGTCTGCAGCTCGCCTTCGCGCCCGCGCAGGGCGCGGAAGGTGACGGCGCCGTTGCGGAACAGCTGCTCGACCGCGAGGCGCTGCGTGTCCAGCACGCGGAAGAGCCTGTCGGCCTCGCTGAAGAAGGGTTCGAGTTCGCCGAGGGCGTTGGAGAACGACTGGCCACGGCCGCCGATCGCAATGGCCCCTTCCCGCATCCACTCCTGGAAGGCGGCGCGGGTGCGCTTGTCGAAGGTGCGGAAGATCTCGTCGAGCTGGGCCGATTCGGCGACGTTGGCGCGGGCGAGGGTGCCTCCATCCTGCAGCTGGGGACCGTCGGCGTCGCCAGGAGTCAGCTCGACGTAGGTCTCGCCCAGCAGCGTCTTGGTGCGCAGGATCGCCCGCGTCCCCTTCGGGATCGGCGCGTACTTGTCTTCGATGTGGATCGTCGCCTGCGCCTGCTGGCCATCCGGGGACTGCTCGATCGTCTGCACTTTGCCGACCGAGACGCCGGAGATGCGCACGTCGGACTGCTGTGCCAGCTGGGTCGCCTCCTGGAAGGGAACCTTTAGTTCATAGGGCTTCGCTTTGAACGGGGTCGGCCCGCCGAAGGTGATCCAGAGGAAGAGCAGGATGCCGAAGCACGACAGGGCAAAGCCGGCGATGACGAGGAGCTGCGCGGTGCTGGGGGCTCGCTTACTCATAGCTCAGAACCACACCGTGGACCATTCGCTCCGGATTTGGGGTCTGCGGGGATCGCCGGGAGTTCGGCTGGCGAAGGAATCCGCACGCCTTGCAGGATGTTTCTCAAATAGGGCTTCAGGGAGGTCAGTTCGTAAGCGAGGTAGGAACCGGTGCAAGTGATCATCACCAGACCGCGAGATATCGGTCCACCTGCGTCAGTGAGGTTGAAGCTCGTGTTGATGTTGTGATTGAGCCAGGGCAGGTAGAAGAGGTAGCTCTCCCTGCTCCCCTTCGGCTTGTAGGCGAGGGTGTTGAGGAAGCTGTTGAGGCCGCCGAGCGAGTTGCCGAAGCCGGTCACAGACGTGTCGAGATCCGAGGACCCTTCGTTGAGGTGGGTGAGCACGGGCCGCACCTGGCGGCTGAAGGGTCGGATCTGGTCGCGAATCGGCGCCGTGGTCTGCCTGAAGAAGCGCTCGTTGGCCTTGAACGCCGGCACCGAGGCCTGCGCCTGCGGGATCAGGCCGAGCAGCGCCGGGCGGGCCGCGATCGAGAAGCGGTTGGAGCTGGCGAGGGCCGAGCGCAGGGCGGTGAGGGTGGAGGGGAACTCGACCAGCGATTCCTGGATGGCCTGCTGCTGGTTGGCGAAGTTGCCGAGGGCGCCCTTGGAGGCGCTGACAAAGCGTTCGAGCTCGGCGTCGCGGCGGCCGAGTTCGGCGGTCAGCTCGCCGAAGCTGTGGATCGTCCGAGCCAGCGCCACCCGGCGCTGGGCGACGGCGCGGTTGAGATCAGCGATGTAGTGAGCGAAGGGCTGCAGGCGGCGGAAGGCGCCGGAGAGCTGGCGGCCGCGGCCGCCGATCCCCTGGGCACCGCCGGCGACGAGCAGCTGCAGGTACTGCTGGGTGTCCGCGTCAAGGGTCGAGAGGAACGCTTCGAACTGGATGCTCGGTTCGGTGCGCGAGAGCGGGAAGCGGTGCCCCGCCTCGACGTGACGCCCGGCGGTGCCGGGGTCGATCTCGATCGTCATGTCGTTGAGGTTGGTTTTCGGCCGCAGCAGCAGGTTCGCATCCGGGTGGATCAGCTTCAGGTACTTGGGCTCGATGTCCATACCGACGACGGCGTGACCATCTTCGAGGTCGACCGAGGAGATCTTGCCGACCTGGATGCCGGCGATCACGACCGCCTGGCCCTGGCCGGGGGTGACCGCCTGGGCGTTGCTGAAGTCCGCCGTCAGCTCGACGAAGTCTTCGCCGACGAGCGGGGCCCATGAGGGCAGCGAGGCTTTCTGCTGGGTGAAGATCCAGAGCGTCATCGTGATCGCGGCGACGGTGAGGACGACGATCGCGACCGTGTCTTTGCCGCGGCCGCGCGACTGGCGCGAGAGCGAGGCGCGGAAGTGCTTCCAGCGGCTCACGTTCGGGTCGCGTTCGCTCATGGGCTCACCGCTTTCAGGCTGGGTGCGGCGACCTGACCGAGCGGGCCGTTGACGTCAGGAACGGGCTGGGTCGAGCAGCGCACGTTCGGCTTCTTCGGCGGGCGGCCGCCGGGTCGTGGCTGTAGGCCGAGCGGCGCTTCAACCGTGTGCGCCCAGTTCTGTTTGTCGGTGCTGAGGTTGCCGCCCGGGCTCTCCTGCTTGACCAGGGTGTCGCCGCCGCCAGGCTGCAAGCGGAGGTAGTGGCCATTGCCGTCGAAGTTCTGGCCCCAGCCGGCAAAGTTGGCCAGGTAGTAGAAGAACTCGCGGTAGTTGGGCCCGGTCTCGAAGCTGTCCTCGATCGTCTGGTTGCCGGTCGGCACGAAGACCCGCGAGGTGCAGAGGCTGATCCGGTTGATCTGCGGGATCGTGATCGCCTTGCCCGCCTGCGCCGAGCCGGCCAGGCCGGGGGTCGATTCGCGTAGCAGCTTCGCAACGCCACCGGCCTCCCTGCCGGAGAGCAGCGGCCGGGCCTGTGCCAGCCACGGTTCGGCGGCGGAGATCAGCGCCGGCAGCTCGGCGACGGCGGGCCGGAACTCGATCGCCCAGGCGCGCAGCGGCGGCAGCGAGCTGTTGAGACTGACCAGCGATTTGCGCCCGATCTTCAGCGTCGGCGCCAGCCGCTCGACGGTCGTCGAGAGGTTCTCCGACTGGGCGGCGAGGGCGCCGGTGAAGGTGTCGAAGTTGACGATCAGGCCTTCCAGGTCGGCCTCGTTCCTGGCGAGGGCGCCGAAGGCACGCCCGGCGCTGGCGACCAGGCGCGAGAGATCGCCGGGGCTGGTGCCGAGGAAGGCGTTGGTGACCTGGGCGCTGTAGCGGCCCGCCGGGCCGCCGTAGAGGAGCGCCCCATTGAGGCCTTCGGCGCCGGTCTTGCCTTTCACCTCCGGCAGCTGGGTCGCGTCTTCGGCGGCCGTCGGCTTGTGGGTCAGTGCGGTGCCGAAGCTGCCCAGCAGGCGACTGAGGTCGGCGCGAACCGGCGCCTGCAGCGCGGTGAGGATCTCGTCGAGCTGGACGCCGGTCGAGGTGCGGGTGACCGGGATCGTCGCGTCGCTGTCCAGCTCCTCGGCGCTGGGGCTGCCGGGGTCGAGCTCGATGAAGAAGTTGCCCTCGAGGAAGATCCGTGGCCGGATCGTGGCGAAGGCGTCGTCGTGGATCGGCCGGCCCTTGCCGTCGACGGTGAAGGTGACCTCGGTGTTGTCGCCGTCGCGACCGACCTCGATCACTTTGCCGACGTCGACGCCGGCGATCCGCACGGGGGAGTTGGTCGAGATGTTGACCCCGTTGGAGAAGGTGGCGTTGAGCGTGTAGCCGTGCCCGGTGAAGGGAACGTGTTTGGTGAAGGCCAGGTAGGGACCGACGGTGAAGACGAGGATGAAGAGCAGCGCGATCATCGCGTTGCTCGGCCGCCACTTGAAGCGCCGCTCGGTGGCTCCCACCCTGGTATCTCGCTCCGGCAGACGTCCCATCATTCCTCGTTGACCGTGGTCGTGCCCCAGAGCTCGGGCGCAGGTCCGATCACCGTCTGGCCCGGGATGTAGCGCTCGTTGCCCGCTTCGCAGACGCCGCCCTGTCCGGGCGCGGCGGTCCGCGGATAGGGGTTGTAGTGGAGATGGTTCTTGAGGTTCGGACCATTCGCGGGCGCGGAGGACGGAGTCGACTCCGCGTTGGGGCCGTATGGAGCCTCGAAGGAGATTGCACTGAGCCAGTTGCCTTCGCCGTTGCCCTCGCCGAAGGCACTGGCCAGCTGTTCGAAGACCAGGGTGAGGTAGTTGCATTTGGTCTGGGCGGGCGCGATGAACCTGATCGCCGGCTCGAGGACTTCGTTGGTGTCGATGAGCAGGTCGAGGCCATTGAAGACACCGGGCTCGGCCTGGAAATCGAGCAGGGCTTCCGCGGTCGGGTCGAGCTGCGCGAACAGGACCGGCGAGCGGTTGAGGGCCGGGATGCCGGCGCGCAGGGCGGCGTTGATCGTCGGCGAGGTTTCGCCCAGTGCACGGGCGCCGGGCTTCAACGCGGCGAAGAAATCGCCGGTGCTGCGGAAGAAGGGCCGCAGCACCGGCAGGTCAGCGGTGACCGCGTCGAGGGTGGGCGGGCCTTTGACGATCGTTTCCTGGATGTAGGGGCGCGAGACGCGGGCGAAGGCGGCGAAGGTGCGGTCGAGGGCGACGAACATGCTCGCCTGGGTCTCGGCGACCGGGGCGACGGTGGCGGAGAGGGCCTCGAGCGCTTCCCAGAAGCCGCCGAAGTCGGTGCCCGGGGCGACCAGCGTGCGCAGCACCGGCTGGCCGTTTTCGGCGAGGCTGCGGAGGGCGCCGAAGGCGGCGTTGATCTGCGGGCCACGGCCGGCAAAGGCGTTGCCGAAACCGGCGTTGTTGCGCTGGATCGCCTTGCGGGTCGGCTCGTCGAACATGCTGAAGAACTGGTCGATGTCGACCGGTTCGGGCCGGGCGGCCGTGAGCGGGATCAATTCGCCGGCCTCGAGGCCCCGCGAGGAGTCGCCGGGAATTATCTGCAGGTACTTCAGGCCCAGTGGCGATTTGGGCCGGATCATCATCGTCGAGTCGGCCGGGATCGGTTCGGCGCTCTTGTCGAGCTTGAGGTCGAGCTCGGCGGCGACGCCGCCGTTAGCGAGCTGCACCGGCCGCACCCCTCTGACCACGCCGACCCGCGAGCCGCCGATCCGCACCTCGTTGCCTTTGACCAGGGCATTGGCGTTGGGGACGCGGGCCTGGAGGTCGTAGGTGGAGACGAAGGGGAGGCCGTTGTTGGCGTTGTAGGCGAGGAAGACGGCGACGATCACGACCAGCACCGTGACCGCGCCGACGATCACCGGGCTGCTCGCAACTCCCTGTATGCCGCTGCGGTTCCTCATGGGCCGAGCAGGTAGTCGAGGAGGGCACGCTGGGGGGAGGCGCTCTTTGCGCTGGCGCCCAGTCGTTCGCCTTCGCCGAGGCTTGGGGCCTGGCGCGGCGGTAGCGGCTTGGCGGTAGACGGGGGGGACGGGAAGGCCGAGCTCGCGCCTGCCGGAGTGCCGCCGCCCTTACCTGCCAGCTGTTCCTGGATTTGCGAGTAGAAGATGGAGGAGTCGAAGGCGGACGAGGTGCCGGCGTTCGGACCGTTGAAGTTGGCCGAGCAGCCGCTGGTTGAGGCAACCACGTAATCGATGCAGTTGGTCAGCGTCACCAGGGTGCGGGTGAAGTGCCCGTACTGATCGAATTCGTTGGTCGCGGTGCTGCTGTTGTAGATCAGGTCGGCGAGACTGCCGAAGCCGCCGGTCTTCTGGGTGCTGACCAGGAAGCGCGCCAGTTCGGTGGTCGGGCCGGCGCCGCTGACGGCGACGTCCCGAAGCTTCCTTACAACCGGGTCGCCGGCGCGGATCTTCGGCCCGGCGACCTCGCCGCTGGCGCCGAGCGACTTCAGCGAGACGGTCGAGGCGGCCGAGAAGGGCGTCAGCGCCTGGGTCGCCTTGGTCAGCGCCGGTGCGGCCTTGCCGAGGGCTTCGACGACCGGCGTGCCGGAGTTGGAGAAGTATTCGAAGCTCGCCATCGTCTCGCGTAGCTCGCGCAGGAAGGCGGGCAGTTTCTGCAGCGAGGCTTCCAGCGCCTCGCCCTCTTCGGTGCTCGCCTCAGCCGCAGCGCCCGCGTTGGAGAAGAAGCCGGCGACGCTGGAGCGCTCGCGCGCCAGCGGTCCGAGGATCTGCTCGGAGTCGGCGGCGAGCTGGGCCAGCCGATCCCGCTGCGCGTTGAGGATGCCGAAGACGCGGTCGACGTCGCGCAGTACCGGGTTGGCGCGTTTGACGACCTCCTCGATGTCTTCGCCGCGACCGGCGAGGCCGGCGCCGAGTTCGTTGAGAATCAGGCGGAAGCGCTGCGCGTAGGTGAGCTGGTTGATGTTGTTGATCAGGTCCGGGTCGACGCTGGTGCTGTTGTTCTCGAACGGCAGCAGGAACTGGCCCTCGCCAGGCTCCCCCTCGGGGATTTCCTTCAGCGGAGGGGCCGGCTCGGAGCCCGGTGCACGCGGCAAGGTGGGGCTGCAGTCGACGAACTTCTCGCCGATCAGCGACTGGGGTCGGATTTCGCAGCCGGCGTCGGCGCGGAAGTCCTGAAAGCCGGGGTCGGTGATCTTCAGCGCGATCACGGCTTTGCCAGGGACCGCCTGCGGCTTGCCGCCGTCGTAGCTGTCAATCTCGCCCGGCATGGTCACGTCGACCGATTCGATTTCGCCGACGGTGGCGCCAGCGACGCGCACTTCCTCGCCCTTGACCATGAAGCCGCCGTTGTCGAAAATCGCCCGGACGACGTAGCTGTCCTCGTCGTCGCCGCCAGAAAGCAGCGCAACGCCGACCACGATCGCGGCGATGAGCCCGATTGCGAGTAGCCATTTCCTCATGGCCCAGGTGGCGCGTCGGCCGGGTCGCATTCGGATGAGGGGCTTACGCCGGAGCCGGCGAAGGGTGGCTCGGTGAAGGGGTTGGAGCCGTCTGGCGCGGACTGAGTCGCACCGCCGGGGCAGGGACGCCGCGCCCCGGCCGAGCTGCCGAAGGGCGCGTACTGTTCGCTCGGCGTGATCGGTTCCAGCTCACCGCTGCCGCTGTTGCGCCGGAACAGGTTGAGCACCAGCTGGGCACGGGCGTAGTGGCCGTTGCCGTCGTAGTAGCCGGTGATCTGGCCGAGCCTGCCGAAGCCGTTGAAGATATCCGGCGTGTAGGCGCGGGCGAAGTTGAGCGTCGGCTGGAAGGCGTCGATTCCCTGTTCGGCGTGCGGGAAGGCGCGGGAGGCACGCGACTGCACCCCCGGTAGGAAGCCGAGCGCTTCGGCGGTGTCGTTGGCGAAGCCCGGCTTGCTGGCGCTGAGGCGAAAGTCCTTGAAGACCGGCACCGCTTTGGAGAGCACCGGCCCAAGTTCGCTCAGGAACGAGGCCAGGTTGCGGGTCGCCGGCTTCGCCGTTTCGACCAGCGGATCGAGGTCGTCGAGGGCAGCGCGCAGGTTGACGAAGGTCGTGTTGCTCTGGCGCATGAAGGGCGGCAAGAGTCGCAGGGTCTGGTCCAGGGCTTCGTTCTGCTCGGCGATCGCGCCGAAGGCAGTGCTGGCATTGGAGATCGCGCTGGAGAGCTCGACGCCGCGCTGGGCGACGGTGGTCGAGAGCTTGCTCGAGCTGACGATGAAGCGCTCGAACAGCTTCTGGTCGGCGTTCAACTCGCTGAAGAAGGTCTTGGCCCGGTTCAGGCCCGGCCCGAAGTACTTGAAGGTCTCGTTCGCCTGCTTGCCACGGTTCTCGAACTGTTCCGCGTTGCCGCGCACGAACTGGCCCAGGGCGCGGCGCACCGGGTTGGGGAAGGTGTTGAGGAACTGATCGAGGTCGACCTCGGTGGTGGTCGAGCCGAGGCCGAGGGTGGCGCTGTCCTCGAGCTCCGGATTGCTGTTGGGCCCGGGGCTGAGCGAGATGTAGTGGTTGGCGACCCCCGAAAGCGAGGTGGCCCGGATTACCGCGGTGGTGCCTTCGTGCAGCTGCTGTTCGACGCTGACCTCGATCTCGGCCAGGTTGTCGTCGGTGAGCTCGATGCTCTCCACCGAGCCGACCGCCTGGCCGCCAATCAGCACCTGGTTGTCGGGCACGAGCTGGGCAGCGTTCTGGAACACGAGCTTGTACTGGTGGCTGCCATTGCCGCCGAGGAGGACGACAGCGAGGGCGATGACGACGATCGCCAGGGCGGCCAGGGCGGCGATCCGCGCGGGGGCGACTCCCCGGCTTTTCGCCGGGCTTTTCTCCTCGCCTAAGGGATTAGCAGCCACGGGTTGTCGCTTGCGGTTCCCCCGCCTCCATACAGGGAAAACGCAGCCGAATCGTATCCGAGCGACCAGCCGCCACGTGCCCGCGCCTGCGTGGCTTAACTCGAAGTCAACGCATTGCGACGAGCGGCAAGGGGCCGCTCAGACGTCGATCCGTGGCAAAGTCCGCTCGAGGCGACGTGGCAGCCACCAAACCTTGTCGCCCAGCAGCAGCATCAACGCTGGCAAGAGGACGATGCGAACCACCGTCGCATCGAGCAGGACGGCGATCGTGAGACCGACGCCGAGCTGGCTGACCGTGGCGATCGGCGCGCCGGCGAAGGCGACGAAGACGGCCATCATGATCGCCGCCGCGCCGGTGATTACGCGGGCCGTACGTTCGAGGCCGAAGTTGATTGCAGCGGCGTTGTCGCCCTCGCGGTCGTAGTGCTCTTTCATGCGGACCAGGAGGAAGACGGCGTAGTCGATCGAGAGCCCGAAGACGACGCCGAAGATCGCGACCGCTCCCACCGCATCGACGTAACTGCGACCTCCAAGGGGCCAGTCCTCGGGCAGGTTGAAGAGCAGGGTGAGGATGCCGAAGGCGACGGCGACCGTGGCCAGGTTGAGGCCGACCGCGATCGCCGCCAGGGGCAGGGCGCGGAGGATGAGAACGAGAACGAGGAAGGTCGCGAGGGTGATCGCGACGACGACGAGGGGGAGCCGCGCACGGGTGACATCGCTGTAGTCGTTGAGTTGCGCAGCGCCGCCGGCGACGCCGGTGGTGACGTCCGCTTCCCGGCTCAACCGCTCCGCTTCGACCTCGAGTCGCTTGTTGAGCGCGATCGAGCCCGGCGAGTTGAAGGTGAAGCGGGAGATCACCAGGATCGCCGCCCCCTGACCGCCGCCTTCGAGATCGATTGCCGTCGCCGAACGCTCGCGGACTCGCGGGCGAGCGCCGTCGAGCGCCGAGAGGACGAAGTAGCCGGAATCGAAGAGACCGGGGCTACCGCGCTGCAGCCGGCGCACCTGGCGGGTGAGGGTCGCGTCGCTCGAGAGCACCTGGACGGTCGCGCGGCGCAAGCCGGACTGCAGCGGAGCGGAAGCGCTGTAACCGAGAGCGAGGTTCTCTTCGAGCGCCCCAGCGCCGCCGCGCAGCCGCGCGAGCCCGCTGGCCAGAGCGGTGGCTCCAGCGCCGAGGCGAGCGACGCCGCCCTGCAGGCTGCCCGCAGCACGGGCGAGGCGGGCGGAGCCGTGGGCGAGTCGTTTGCCCGCCCCCTCCAGTTTCCGCAGGCCGTCGGAGAGACGGGTCGCGCCGTTGCTGAGCCGCTTGATCAAGGCCAGCCCAGACGCCAGCCAGTCGGTCACCTGCTTCGCTTCTTCGGTGTCTTCGACCAACCTGGCCTGCAGCGCGGCCAATTCCGCTGGCAGGCCGGTGTAATCCGGCGCGTAGGGGGCGCCGCTGACCGGGTCGGTGCCGCTGACCGCCGCCAGTGCCCGCACGACAGCCTCCCGCGCCGGCGCGAAGCTGGGATCGGACTTGCCGGTCGTCATCGCTTCCAGCGCCTGCAGGGCGTCTTTCAACCGCGCCTCCGCCTCCTGCGCCGGAGCCTGCAGGCGCGGCAGCGTCTGCTCCGCCTCTTCGTTGAGCGACTTGCGCAGCTGGCGCGAGCGCCGCAAGGCGTTGCGGCGCAGGTTCGGACCGAGGCTCTGCAAGGCGAACTTCACGTTCAGGCCGGCGAGGGCAGCCTGGTGCTGGGCGCCGGCGAGGCGGCGCGTGCCGTCGGCAAAGGTCCGCAGCGCATCCACGGCGCGTTCGCTGCCCGCGCCGGCCAGCGCAAGCCCGGAGGCGAGCGCCGCCGCTCCCGTCTCCGCCTTGTCTGATCCCTCCGCCAGGAGGCCGGCTCCATAGCTCGCTTTTGAGATCCCGTCGCGCAGCTGGGCGACGCCAGATGCCGCGCGGCCCAGATTGCGTCCGAGCCTGCCCAGCTGGGCCAGCGGGCCGCTGCCGCCGCTGGGGGCAAGCAACGACTCGGCCTGGCGCAGCGGCGCCACCGCGCGCGAGATCTGCGCCGGGCCGATCACCGCCTGTACACCGGGAAGGTCGGCGACCTCGTGCTGCCAGCGACTCAACGCCGCCAGACGGCGTGGTTCGGTGATCGTGCCCTGCTCAGCGCCGGCGACGACCACGAAGGGGGCGTCGTAGCCGGATCCGATCGCCCCCTCGATCAGTTCGAAGTCCTCCCTGATCGGGTCATCGTGGGCGAGTTGGGTCTGGCTCGGTGGCCCGGTCTTGAGGGCAAGCGCCGGCACGGCGAGCGCCAGCACCACGGCGCCGATCGCAATTGCCACGGCCGCGGGGCGGCGCAGGGCAGCACCGACCATGGCCATTAAGCGCGAGCCGCGCTCGCCGGGAGCAGGGCCGATCCGCCAGCGATCCAGGTTGTGCCCAACCAGGATCAGCACCGCCGGTCCGGCGACAACGGCGACGACGACGCTCAGAGCGACGACGAGGAAGAGCGTCGCCGCCAGTGAGCCGAGCAGCGAGCCCGGAACGATGAAGAAGGCGACCAGCATCGAAAGCATCAACGTGCTGCCGGCAAAGACGGTGGTGCGGCCGGCGGTACGTCGCGTGCTCCTGGCCGCGTCCTGCGGGTTGGCGCCGGCCGCGAGCTCTTCGCGGAAGCGGGACACCATCAGCAACGCGTAGTCGACCCCCAGCGCCAGCCCCATCATCGTGCAGACGACAAGCGCGAAGCCGTCGATGCTGAACCAGTTGGTCAGGATCGAGAGCAGCCCGCGCGAGCTGATCACGGTCACCGCTCCAAAGGCGAGCGGTACCGCGGCTGCAATCGGCGAGCGGAAGACCAGCAGGAGGACGATCAGCAGGATCGGCAGGGCGATCAGCTCGCCACGCTCGGTGGCCTCGATCGAGTCGTCCTGGATCGCCCGCGAGAGCGTCGCGTAGCCGGTCTGAGTCGCTCGCACGGGCGGCTCGATCGTCGATTCGAGGATGCCGTTCAGCTCTGGCACGGTCTCGTTCACGGCCTCGTCGATGCCGACGTGGAAGTCGGCGATGACGATCGCGCGGCGGGGCGTGGGTCGCAGGCGCTGCACCGCGCCCAAGTCCCAGGGAGAAAGCGTGGTCACGGCTGGATCGCGGCGCAGAGCGCGGACCAGTGCCGGTCCCTGCCGGTCGAGTTGCTTCGCCGGGCCGCGCAGGAGGATCACGAACGGCGCGCTGTCGCCGAAGTGCTCGCGCAGCATTCGGTTTGCCTGTGCCGAGGGAGTGCTGGGAATTTCGAGGCTGGTCGGGCTGAGCTTCTCCTCGACTCCAGCACCGAGGACGCCGAGCACAACAAGGAGCAAAAAGGCGGTGGCAAGGACCCGGCGGGGATGGCGCAGCAGAACGGAACCGCGCTCGCGGCCTTGCTCTGGCACGGACTGGTTGCGCCCCCTACCCAGGCTCCTCCTCAAACCCACCGTGCTAGTTTGGCGGTTGGGGACTAAGGAGGCGTATGGGAATGCAGAAGACTCTGTTAAGGATGCTGGTGGTGATCGCGGCCGTTGCCTTGGTGGGAGCCGGGACGGCACAAGCGATCAAGCTCCGGATCGGCAACATCATCGTCGTCGCCAACGGTGGCTTCACGCCGACGACGCTGCCAAAGCACGAGAACGCGCCGATCAAGCTCTACGGCAACGCCAAGTTCTCGACCGCCGACGGCACCCGCCCCTCGCCGCTGCGCCAGCTCGTGATCGAATTCGACAAGCACGGCGCTGTCGAGACCCGTGGCCTGCCCAAATGCACGCGGGCAAAGCTGGTGGCGACCACCACGGCGACTGCCCGCCGGAACTGCCGCGGCTCGATTGTCGGCAAGGGCTTCGGCACGGCTCTCGTCGAGCTGCCCGAACAGCGGGGCATCAAAGCCTCCTCGCCATTGACGCTCTTCAACGGACCGCGGGTGCACGGCAACCCTTCGGTCCTCGGCCATGCCCACCTCGACTACCCGGCGCCGACGACCTACGTCATCCTGATCGAGATCGAAAAAATCAGCAACGGCCGCTACGGCTTTAGGACGGTCGCCGACTTCCCCCGCATCGCCAACGACTACGGCTCGCCCCTCTCCGGCCACCTGACGATCGGCCGCGAATGGAAGTACAAGGGCCAGACGCTCAGCTACGCCAACGCGCACTGCGCCGACGGTCGCCTGCAGGCTAAAGCCGAGTTCAGCTTCAAGGACGGCAGCTTCGTCCAGGGAACGGTTTTCAGGCCCTGCAAGGCACTTAAGTAGTTCGGTCTCTGAAGCCCAGCGCTACCCTGGGGCTACCGGGGTATTAGAGGGGTGATGATGCAAAGGCGGTTTTTGGTGATCGGGATGCTGCTTGCAGTGGGTGTATCCCTGCTCGCCACGATCGCCGGCGCAGCGACGGTTAGGGTCGGCACCCTCGTCCTGCACGCTGACGGTGGCTTCCAGCCCCAGGTGCTGCCCAAACGGTCCTACGCGCCCATCCGCTTCCAGGGCTACGGCGAAATCAAGACCACCAACGGCACGGTTCCGCCCGCGCTGCAGCACGTAAAGATCGACTTTGATCGCGATGGGCGCCTGACCACGGCCGGTCTGCCGGTCTGCCAGCCAAGCAGCATCGAAGTGGCGTCGCCGAAGCAGGCGCGCAATCGTTGTGACGGAGCGATCGTCGGCACCGGCCACCTCGCGGCCGCCGTCCCCCTGGGTGGAGCCGCGCGACTCGACCTGCGTTCGCCGCTGACGATCTTCAACGGCCCGCGGCAGGGTGGCAACCCGACCGCAGTCCTCCACGCCCAGGCCCCCTTCCCGGTCTCCGAGACCTACGTCGTGGTGGCCCCGATCGAACGCCGTTCCGGGATCTACGGCTACAGGACCGAGTTCGACATTCCGCCGATCGCCGGCGGGCTCGGCTCGCTCACCCGCATCGACGCGAAGATCGGCCGCTCCTACCGCGCCGGCGGCGGCGAGCGCAGCTACGTCTCGGCGCGTTGCTCGGACTACATCCTGCAGACCCAGGGATATTTCTCCTTCGCCGACGGCAACGTCATCTACGGCAGCGTCTTCAAGGCCTGCCGGCCCCTCCCCTGAAGCGCACCGCGAGCACCCGCGGCGAGGTCGTCGCCTTCCTATACTTGCCGGTCCCGGGGCCGTTAGCTCAGTTGGTAGAGCAGGAGACTCTTAATCTCAAGGTCGTAGGTTCGATCCCTACACGGCCCATTCCCGACCGCGACTATTCGCCGGCCGTGCCTGGAGCACCGCCAAAGCCCAGCGGGTTCTGCAGCTGTTCTTTGCTCACCTGGCTCTGCACTTTGGCCAGTTCCTTTTTCTGTTTGTCGAATTCTTTGCTGTTTTTGCGGTATTCAGCCAGCTGTTTTTCGACTGCTTTCGCTTCTTCTTTGGAGGTCGCTTCGGCCGCCACCCGCTTGGTCGTCTTGTCGCCGGCGGCGTATTCGCCGTTGAAGTACTGGTAGATCGCCAAGGTACTCAGCGAACCGGGGCTCGGCTGCTCTTCGGCGGCTATCCGCTGGGCCTTGGTCGCCTCGGCGACGTTTTCAGCGGCTTCGTTCACGCTGGTCGCAGATTCCGCCGAGCGGAAGAAGGTCAGAGCGACGAGCTGCGCCGCCGCCGCGTTCGGCTCGTCGCCAGCCAGCTTTAGATATCGGCTCCAGGATTCCGCCGCAGCGCGAAAATCGGCACGGGCATCCGCGTCGATCGTCGGCACTTCACCGGCGGCGGCCGGTTCGATCTTGGCGTTTCCGGCGTTGATCTGAGCCCGCGTCAGGGTCAGCAGCAGCTGCTCGTTCTGGGGAGTTTTGGCCACGCGCCCTTCGATCCTCTCGATCTGGTCTTCGAAGACCTCGCTGGCGCTGCTGCCGCCTGAATCGCCAGCAAGTTCGCCGAGGTTGAAGGGACCGACCACGAGGAAGAGGCTGGCGCCCATCAGCAGTGCCAGGACCGCGTAGACGACGCGGATGACGTGCTTGCGTTTGCCGCGCGTATCGAAGAGCATTCGTCGCTCGCCGTCTGCCATCGCTTCCTATCTCTCCTGGGTCGAGGGTTCGGCCATGCCTCCCGCGGCCTTCGGCCTGCCAAAGGCCCGCGCAAGCAAGATACTCAACTCGTACAGAGCAAGTAGCGGAACCATCTCGATCAGCATCGAGATGGGGTCGACGCCGGGCAGCGCTGCCGCCAGCACGGCAATCCCCAGATAGGCGTAGCGGCGGTTGGTCCTGAGCTGGTCGACGCTGACGATGCCGAGCCGGGTTACGGCGAGGATCGCCAACGGCATCTGGAAGACGACGCCCCCGGCGAGCATCGTCATCGAGAAGAAGCTGTAGTAGTCGCGGGCGCGAACCTGGACGTTGAACTGGCCCTCGTTGAAGTTGAGGAGAAAACTGACAGCTGCCGGCATCACGACGAAGTAGGCGAAGGCGAGGCCCGCGATGAACAGGAGCGGCGCGGCAAACAGAATTGGCAGCACCACGCGGCGCTCGCTGTTGCTGAAGGCCGGCAGGACATAGGCATAGAGCTGGTACAGGAGGATCGGCAGGGAGAGGATGATCGCTCCGTAGGTGGAGACCGTCACCGTGGTCGTGAAGGGCTCGGTCACGCCGAAGGTGAGCAGCCTCTCGTGATCGCTGGGCAGCGGCCCGGAGGCGATTTCCAACAGCAGGTGGTTCTGCCAGAAGCAGAGCGCCAACGCCACGCCGAAGACGATCAGGCAGACGACGATGCGGCTGCGGAGCTCGTCCAAGTGCTCGACGAGGGTGAGACGATCCTCGTGGGACACCGCCCTTACGCGGGGCATCGCGGACCTCAGCTGTGGTCGTGGGCGACCGTCTTGCCCTCGCTGTCGCCCTCGGTGGCCGGCTTTGGCGGCTCGATCTCGCTATGTGCCTCAGGCTCGTCGCGATCGCCGCTGACCGAGCCGCGGAACTCACGGATACCGCGCCCAAGCGAGCGACCCAGCTCCGGCAGGCGCTTCGGGCCAAAGACAACCAAGGCGATGATTAGAACTATCGCGAGCTCGAGGGGTCCAACGTTCGGCATCGACCCATGGTAACGGGCCGCGATCCCGGTCGGATCACTTCGAATTGAGTTTCCCGCCTACCCGGTTCTGGGGTTTTCTTCGACCATCGCTGAAAATTGCGGATTAAAACGCCGTCTCGTGTGTTCGATAGTCAAGTTATGGACGACATCAGCCGCACAGGGACGAGGGTCGCCGCTGGATTGCACGTCTGCCCAGACTGCAGCTCGGAGCTGGTGCAGCCGATCCGCTGGGAGCAAACGGCGAAGCGTGGGCACTGGCGGCTATGGCGCCGGTGCCCGGAGTGCGAGTGGTGCCGGGACGGCATCCACGGGGAGAACGAGATCGACGCCTTCGATGAGGCGCTCGACGACGGCGCCGAGGCGCTTGCCGCCGAGCTCCAGGAGCTCGAACAGGAGAGCTTGCGGGAAATCGCCAAGGCGTTCACGACGGCACTGGCGGCGGACCTAATCACCGCCGACGATTTCCGTCTGCCGCTCCAGCGCACCTAGCTATAGCGCTGTACGACGCCGTCGGCCACGAGGTCGAAGAGCTTGCGGCGTTCTGCGTCGAACCCTGCGGCGCCGAGACGGCGCTTGCCTTCGGCAACCAGCTCCAGGGCGCGGGATCGGACCAACCGCAGCGCCCCGCTCGACTCGATCCGGTCGCATAGCCGCTCGACAGCGGCGCTGTCCAGCGAGCGGAGGTCCGCGGAACGGACCTCGGGGTCGCGCTCGGCGGCCAGGATCAGCGGCAGGGTCACGGTGCCGTCGAGCAGGTCGGTCCCGCGCGCCTTCCCGGTCCGCTCCGGCGGGCCCGAGACGTCGAGTACATCATCGAGCAACTGGAAGGCGAGGCCGATGGATGCTCCGAAAGCGCCGACCGCCTCTTCGTCGCGGCCGAGCAGGCAGGCGCATTCAAACAGGGTCGCGGTCTTCAGCCTGCAGCGCTCCAGGTAGCGCTGCTCGTCGATCGAGGTGTCGTAGGCGTCATTGCGCTGCGCGAGCTCGCCGCGGGCGAGGGCAACGGAGGCCGCCGAGAGCAGCTCAATCGAGCGCAGGTCTCCTGCCGCGGAGAGCAGCGCGAAGGCGCGCGAGAAAAGCAGGTCGCCGGTGGCGGTGGCGCGCTCGCGGCCGGCTGTGGCAGCGACCGTCGGCCGGCCGCGACGCAGCGGCGCGGCGTCGAGCACGTCGTCGTGGACCAGCGTCGCCATGTGGATCAACTCAATCGCCGCCGCTGCCCGAACCGTCTCCTCTCCCCCCTCCTCGCCGGCACAGAGCAGGACCAGCATCGGCCGCAAGCGCTTGCCGCCTGCCTCCAGCGTCATCGCCGCGTCGCCGGCAAGGGTCTCGCCATGGCCGGCGCCCTGCTCGCGCAGGATCTCCTCAACCTGCCCCAGTCGCGCCGGCAGCCAGCGGCTCGAGGCGTCGAGAACCGCGGTGACCGGCGGTGGTACAGCGGAGTGGCGGGTCACCCTCGAGGGACGACGCCGCTGTGAATCGCGATGATCCCGCCGGCGAGAACGGTCCAGCGGATGCGCTCCAGCCCGGCCCCGTCCATCTTCTCGGCAAGTCCGCGCGGACTGGGGAAGCTGCGAACCGACTCGGGCAGATAGCTGTAGGCCTCGGGGTCGCCGGCAAGCGTGCCCAGGATCGGTACCGCTCGATCGAACCAGAGCGAGTAGAAGGTCGAGAGCGGCGGCCGCGTCGGCTGGGTGATCTCGAGGATCACCAGGCGGCCTCCGGGGCGCAGAACGCGGCGCATCTCGCCCAGCCCGACGTCGAGATCGGAGAGGTTGCGAACGCCGAAGCCGACGGTCACCGCGTCGAAGCGGCCGTCGTCGTAGGGAAGGCTCAATGCGTCGGCCCACTCGAAGCGGACGCCGGCGCCGCCCTGGCCACTCGCCTTCTCCCGCGCCAGATCGAGCATCGGCTCGGAGAAGTCGCAGCCGATCACACGTCCATCCGGGCGAACCCGGCTCGCCAGCTCCAGCGCCAGGTCGCCGGTGCCACAGCAGACGTCGAGGGCAGAGTCGCCGGCCTCGAGCGCGGCCCGGTCGGCGGCGCGCTGGCGCCAGCGATGGTGAAGGCCCGCGGTCATCACCGAGTTGAGCAGGTCGTAGCGACCGGCGATCCGGTCGAACATGCGGTTGACCTGCCCGGCGAACTGGGCGGAATCCCTGGAGGGCTTGGAGCCGCTAGTCGAGTGAGGCGAGGAAATCGGCGAGCTCGTTGAGCTTTTTCGGCGGAAGTTCGCGATAGGAGGGCATGATGCCAGGCCCGATCTCCACCGAGCGGACGATCGCCGCGCGGGGCACCCGTTCGGCGATGTGGGTCAGATCGGGACCCGGGCCGTGGTTGCCGTTCTCGCCCAGCTTGTGGCAGGCAAGGCAGCCAGCGCCGGCGACGACCTCTTTGCCGGCCTCGTACTGCGGCGCGACCTCCATCTCGATCTCGGTCGGCGAGCCGCCGGTGGCACCGAGGAAGGTGAGGTAGGCCATCGCGATGATCGTCAGCACGCCGGCCGTCGTCGCGATCGGCCGCTTCGCCGGGTTGCGCTCAGGGCCACGGTCATAGAACGGCAGCAGCAAGAGCAGCACCATGCAGACGGTCGGGATTCCGATCGTCGCGATCGGCACCAGCTCCGGCGGTTTGATTACGCGCAGGACCTCGAAGAGGAAGAAGAAGTACCACTCGGGACGCGGCACATACGTGGTCGAGGTCGGGTCGGCCTTCGGACCCTGCTCGGCGCCGAGGATGATTGACATCGCGATGATCACGCCGACGACCAGCAGCGCCATCGTCGAGTCCTTCATCACCGCGTAGGGGAAGAAGGGCTTGCCCTTCTTCTTCAGCAGCTCGTACTCCTCGAGGTAGGCCTGCTTGTCTGAGGGCTTCATCGCGCCCGCCCTCCGCCGTTGCCCTCGACGCCAGCCTCGAGCGGCTCGACCGGGGCGGCGACTTTGGGCTTCTCCGCCCGCAGCCAGGGCGGTGCGGTGGTGCCCAGCTTGACCACCAGGTAGAGGTGGGCGCCGATCAGAGCGATGATCGCGCCGGGCAGGAGCAGCATGTGGATCGCGTAGAAGCGCGAGAGCGTCGTCGCCCCCAGCTCCGGACCGGCGCGGAGGAAATCGCTCAGGTAGGGGCCGACGACGGGGCCGGTGCCGTTGATGTTGATGCCGACCACCGAGGCCCAAAAGGAGCGCTGGTCGAAGGGCAGCAGGTAACCGGTGAAGGCCATCGTCATCGTCAGGATCAGCAGCACGACCCCGATCACCCAGTTGAGCTCGCGCGGGTACTTGTAGGCGCCGAAGAAGAAGGTGCGCCCCATGTGGAGGAAGATCAGGATCACCATCACGCTCGAGCCCCACTTGTGCATGCCGTGCACGAAGGCGCCGAGGAAGACCTCGTTGTTGATGTGGGAGATCGAAGCGTAGGCCTGGGTCGTCGAGGGGGTGTAGAACATCGCCAGGAAAACGCCGGTCACCGCCTGCACGATGAAGGCGAAGAGCGTCGCCGAGCCGAGCGTGTAGAACCAGTTGGTTCCCTTCGGCACCTTGCGGTAGAGCATCCCGGTGAGGAAGCCGGTGGCGGCGGTGCGCTGATCGACCCAAGCGAGGACGTCGGCCGGCGCCTCTTTGGCGCGGTCAGCTAGACGGGCAGCGTCGGAGGGACGCTCGGGGGGCGAGGTCTTGAGGTCGGAGGGGGCCTCGCCCTTGGCGCCATTGCCCTGTCCGGGCTTGGCCGGTTTGCGCAGTGGGGCGGGGATAAGCGAGTCGAGTTTCATCGGCTATCCATCAACCACTCGGCGGTGGGAAGGTAGACGGGCGGGGCGGGTACAGATACTCCCAGACGCCGCCGGTGAACTCGCCGGGGTCCCGGGCTCGCACCGGCTCCAGCTGCGAGGTAACGCTGTAGCGGGGGCCGAGCTCGACCTGGCCGTTGCGTATCCGCGACTGGAAGTGGTCAAGCGGGCGCACCGGGGGACCGCCGAGCACTTTGCCGACGAAGTCGTAGACGCCGCCGTGACAGGGGCAGATGAAGTTGCCGGCCGCCTCGACGAAGCGCACCGGGCAGCCGAGGTGGACGCAGCGGTTGGATATCGCGACGATCTGCTTCGGGTCCTCGCCGAGCTCTTTAGACCCCTTGCGCACATAGGCGGTCGTCTTGCCGGCGTCACCGATCCCCTCGGTTTCGGTGAAGACCACCTGGCGGTAGGTGTCCGCGACGAAGTCATCGACCGGGCCGACCGCCTCCCAGCGCTCCTTGCCGCGGTGGAAGATCGGCGCCACGGCGAAGCCGACGGCGGGCAGGACGATCGCGGCGCCGGCGATACCGCCGATGCCCTGGGCGGCGATCGTGAAAGCCCGGCGGCGGGTCATCGACTCGCCCTCGAAGTAGCCGGGAGGGGCGGGCTTCGCCCGCTCCGCCGGGCTCGCGCCCTCGGTGCCGTTTTGCTTGTTCGCCTCGTCAGCCAATTTCTGCCAGGAGGAAGGGCAAGGGAGTTTATTGGCTCGGCGGTCCGACCGAAGTCGCGAGGCTGGCGCGCGACCTTTTGTGTACAACGCGTTAAAGACCGGTACGGCTGGGCCGGGTCGGCTGGTATAAGCGCCAAGCGTGTTTACCGGCCGACGGGAGGAGACGCGGTTGCCGCTCTCGCTGCGGCGGCCGAAGGCCGTGCTGATCGCGGCGCTGATCGCGATCGGCGTGCTCGCAATCATTGGGCGGGGAGTTCAGGACGAGCTGCGCCCGGTCTCAATCGAGATCGCCGGAACCGAATCGGGACGGGCCGGCGATCTGGTCGAGGAGCGCTTCGGCGACACCGCCCCGTTCGCGATCCTGCTGCAGGGGCCGGCCCGGGAGCTCGACCGCCAGGGCCCGGCGCTGATCCGGGTGCTGCGCGAGGAACCGGGCGTCTCGACCGTCTCGCCCTGGGATCGGGGCAGCGTCGAGCGGCTGCGACCGGGGCCGCGCAAGGCGCTGATCCTGGTCGATTTCCACGTCGATGCCGAGCAAGCGGTGAAGGAGACCGTCCCCTACCTCGAACGCACCCTGGACGAGGAGATCCGGCCGCCGGTGCGCGCCGCGCAGACCGGCTTCGCCAGCCTCCTGCGGGCGATTCAGGAGGAAACGGTCGAGTCGACCGAGCGCGCCGAGCTGATCGCCATTCCCTTCTTGCTGCTCGTCCTGCTGCTCGTTTTCCGCTCGCCGGTGGCAGCGGCGATCCCCCTTGCCTTTGGAGCGGTGACCGTGCTCAGCGCCCGCGGCGTCTTGGCGCTCGCCGCCAACTGGATCGCGATCGACGGCTTTGCCCTGACCGTATGCTCGATGATGGGCCTTGCCCTGGGGGTCGACTACGCGCTGCTGATGGTTTCGCGCTTCCGCGAGGAGCTGGCCGCGGGGGCGACGCCGCTGGAGGCCGCGCGGATGACCCGCCGCACGGCCGGGCGGACTACCGCCTTCGCCGGCTCGACCCTGTTCCTGGCGATGCTCGCGCTGCTCTTCGTGATGCCGGGAACGCTCTTGATCTCGCTGGCGGGCACCGCGATCCTGGTCACCGCGATCAGCGTGCTCGTCGCCGCCTTGGTCGGGCCGGCACTGCTCGTCCTCACCGGGCATAACGTCAACCGCTGGCGAATCGGTGGCCAAGGTGATGGCGGCGCGGTGATGACGCTGGTGCGAGGTGCACTCAGCCGGCCGCTGCTGGCAGCGCTGCTGATCGGCGCTGCGGTGATCCTGCTGGCGGCACCGGCGCTGGCGCTGAAGACCGGCCCACCGACCGCCGAGCAGCTGCCGGAAGACAACCCGGCCCGCGAGGACGCTGAGCTGATCGCCGCGACGATTGGGCCGGGTTGGGAAGCACCCTTCGTCCTCGTCGCCGTCTCCGAGGAGGGCCCGATCACGGCGCCGCGCAAGCTCGCGGCGCTGAGCCGCTGGCAGCGCCGAATCAGCGCCGACCCGGGGGTGCAGGCCGTGATCGGCCCGGGCCAGATCCGGCCCCAAGCGCGGCGGCTGCGCAAAGGCGGCAACGACCTGCTGGCGGGGCGCGGTGACGCCAACCCGGAGCAGCTGCAGAAACTTGGGCGGCGGCTCGGTGGCGCGGCGCAGGCGGTCAACCGCCTGCGCGATGGGATCTCCAAGGCGAGCTACGGTGCCGGCCTGCTCGCCACCGGCTCCGGTCGGGCGGGCGAGGGGGCGGCGCAGATCGAAGCAGGGCTGGCGAGGGCCGTCGCCGGAGCCGAAGAAGCGACCGATGCCCTGAACCAGCTCGAACGCGGCTCGCAGCGCTTGACCGAAGGGCAGCAGGAAGCCCAGCTGGGGGCTCTCTCGCTAAAGGGAAATTCGAGCGAACTGGAGAACCGGGTGCGCAATAACGCCCTGGCCAACGCCCGCAGCCTGCGCGCCAACCTCAAGCGCCGGGCGGCAAGCGATCCAAGCCTCGCCGGGGAGCTGCGCGAAGCCGAACGGCTGGTGCAAACCCTGGCGATCGCCCGTAACGACGCCCAGCGCGTCGACAACCTCGCCGAGCGACTGTACGACGGCGAGGTGAAACTGACTGGCGGCAACCGGGAACTGCAGGAAGGGATCGAAGAACTGGCCGGCGGTGCGGCTGGGCAGCCCGCCGGTCTCGATCGGCTGCGCGACGGTGCCTCGCGGCTGGTCGACGGCCTCGGTCAGCTGCGCGGCGGCGCCGACGAGCTCGAAGCTCGCCTGGCTGAAGGCTTCCAGCGCTCCGAGCCGCTGCAGCGCGGTCTGCGCCGGGCCAACGTTGAGGTCACCGTCAGCGCCAACCGCGCCGATCGCAGGATCGACAGGCTGCGGCGCTCCTCTCCCGGCATCTTCGACTCCGGCTACTTCGTCCTCTCCGCCCTGCAGGGTGCCCCAGCGGCGGAGCGCAAGCGAGTTGACCAGATCGTCGACCTGGGCGGCGGCGGCCAGGCGGCGCAGATGGTCGTCATCCCTCGCTACACCTTCAACACCGACGGATCGCGGGCGCTCTATGACCGGCTGAAAGAGGACGCGTCGGGGCTGGCGGCGGCAAGTGGCACCCTCACCGGCGTCACCGGTGGCGCTGCGGAGCTGATCGACTACACCGACACGATCTCCGAGCGGATTCCGCTCATCGTCGCGTTGATCACGATCGCGACCTTCTTGATCCTGGTCATCGTCCTGCGGGCGCTGCTGCTGGCGGCGATCGCCGTCCTCCTCAACCTGATTACGGTCGCGGTCGCCTTCGGCGTGCTCACGCTGCTCTTCGAGGTCCCCGACGGGTGGCCGCTGGGCGGACACAGCTACGTCGACGCGATCGGCGCAGCCGGCATCTTCGGCATCGTCTTCGGCCTCTCGATCGACTACGCGGTCTTCCTGCTGATGCGGATGCGCGAGCACTACGAGAACAACGCCTCCAACGAGGAGGCGATCGTCTTCGGGCTGGAGCGCACCGCGCGGGTAATCACCGGCGCGGCGGCGATCATGATGGCCGTCTTCGTCGCCTTCGCCGGCGCGCCGTTAGCGACGATCAGCCAGCTTGGGGTCGGCCTCGCCGTCGCCGTGCTGCTCGACGCAACCGTGGTGCGGATCGTCCTCCTACCGGCGCTGATGCTGCTGCTCGGCGATCGGGTCTGGTGGCTGCCCCGGCCGCTGGAAAGAATCCTGCCCGAGATCGATCTTCACGGCTCGCGGGCGGGTTAGTACCCGTGAGCACGATGGGAACTGATGTATTTTTGACCAGGGGGTCGAGGACAGGGGCCGGGCTAGCGCTAAGCGCCGGCGTCGGTCAAGCGAAGACAGGAGGAGCCAGCAAGTGGGAAGCTCAGCATCGAGGTCGTCTCTGCCCAAGCTAATCGTCGCCGTGGCGATGGCGCTGCTGGTTGCGGTTCCGGTCGCGCTGGCGGACGAACGTGAAGACTACGTCGCCCAGGTCGAGCCGATCTGCAAGGCCAACACCGAAGCCAACTCCCGCATCCTCAAAGGTGTCAAAGGCCAGGTGCAGCAAGACAAGCTGGAGCCGGCGGGCAAGCGCTTCATCCGCGCGTCCGCTGCCCTCGGCAAGGCAGTCACCCAGATCGACAAAGTTCCGCGCCCTGCCGCAGACAACGCCAAGCTGACGAAATGGATCGGCTATCTGCGCAAGGAGAAGACGTTCCTGCAGCAGATCGGCCAGGCGCTGAAGGCCGAGAACAAGTTCAAAGCGCAGAAACTCGCGGTCGAGCTCAACAAGAACAACAACAAAGCCAACAACACCGTGATCAGCTTCGGCTTCGACGAGTGCCGGATCGACTCCTCGAGGTTCATCTAGGTTGCAACGCAGTGCCCTGATCGCACTGGCGCTCGTCCTCA
Organism: uncultured Solirubrobacterales bacterium; assembly: GCA_963698085.1. Lineage (GTDB taxonomy): Bacteria > Actinomycetota > Thermoleophilia > Solirubrobacterales > 70-9 > VRUE01. Next base: position 1,364,404 of record OY969122.1, on the reverse strand, counting down.
CGCTGGGCGCTGCCGGGATGGCGCAAGCGGAGGTTGAACAGAAGGGAAACGTCATCGTCGCCTTCGACGGCGGGATCTCGCCCAAGGCCCTGCCCCGCACCGGCGTGGCGCCGGTCGCGGTCAGCATCGAAAGCAGCTTCAAATCCGCCGAAGCCGGCGCTGCGCCACCACAGCTGCGGACGATCGCGATCGCGATCAACAAAGGCGGGAAATTGTTCGACCGCGGTCTGCCGACCTGCAGGGTTCGCAAGATCCAGCCGACGACGATCAAGGCAGCAAGAAGGATCTGCGGCGACGCGATCGTCGGCAGTGGCCACGTCCAGGTCCTGGTCAATCTCGCCAATCAGCCGCCGTTCACGTTCACAGGCCCGCTACTGGTCTTCAACGCCGAGCGGGCGGACGGTCACCGGCGCTTGCTCGCCCAGGTCTACGGGCGCAAGCCGCCGTCGGCATTTGTTCTCACCTTCAACATCCTCGAGAAGCAGGGCACCTACGGAACGGTGATCAAGACGACGCTGCCGAAGCCGGCGCAGAGATGGGCCTACGTGACGAACTTCGATATGAAGCTGCGACGGGTCTATACGTACAAAGGCGAGAAGCACAGCTACATCAGCGCTGGCTGCGCGGCGCCGGAGGGTTTCCCAGGTGCGGTCTACCCGTTCGCCAAGGGGAACTTCGACTTTGCCGGCGGCAATCGCGTCACGGCCACGCTGGTGCGCGACTGCACCGTCAGATAGTCGTTAGTCGGAGCGGCTGGCGATCGCCTGCACCGTCGTCTGCCAAAGCTCCGGCACCTCGTCCTCGCGACCCTCGGTGTGGAACTGGCCACAACAACTGATCAGGTCAGCGAGCAGGCGCACGGCCCGAGTGTCGCCCAGGGAGGCGAGGCGTTCGATGCCGAGCGCGTAGAGGTAGTCGCCGGCGAGAAGGGCGAGGTCCCGGTCGTGGCCGGCGAGCAATCGCGGCTCGTCGTAGTGGAGGAGGTAGCCCTCGCGCACGGCCTCGACCACGAAGGCGTACTCGCCGGGGGCCGCGAAGGCCTGGTCCTCACTCGGATCGATGACGTAGGGAGAGATCGGCGTGTTCTCCTCGCGCAGCTGCGACGCGAGGGACGCGAGAACGGCCTTGGGGTCGCTCATCCAAACGCCTCGTCAAGCGACTCTGCCGCTGCCGCGAGCGTGCGCTCGATCGCCTCCTCGTCGTGGGCAAGGGAGACGAACCAGGCCTCGAACTGGGACGGCGGCGGGTAGACACCGCGGGCGAGCATCGCGCGGCAAAAGCGCGCGTGAGCCTCAAGGTCGCAGGCAACCGCGGTCGCGAAGTCGGTCACCGGCTCGCCGCTGAAGAAGAGGGTGAGCAAGCCGGGGGCGGAGGCGATCCGCAGCGGACGATCTGCAGCCAGATCGGTCAGGCCGGCAGCGAGCATCGCGGTGAGCTGGGCGAGCCGCTCGTAGGCCGGCGCGTCGAGCTGGCGCAGGGTGGCAAGACCGGCCGCCGTGGCGAGGGGGTTCCCCGACAGCGTCCCCGCTTGATAGACGTCGCCGGCGGGGGCGATCCGTTCCATCGTCTGGGCCGGTCCACCGAAGGCGGCGGCCGGCAAACCACCGCCGAGCACCTTGCCGAGCACGGTCAAGTCCGGTTCGACTTCGTAAAGCTCCTGGGCGCCGCCGCGGGCGATGCGGAAACCGCTGATCACCTCGTCGAAGACGAGCAGCGCGCCGGCCGCGCGGGTCGCCTCGCGCAGGAACTGCAGGAAGCCGGCCTCGGCCGGGACGACGCCCATGTTCGCCGGCAAGGGCTCGGCCAGCAGTGCGGCGACCGGGTGCTCGGCCAGCGCACGATCCACCGCTTCGCGCTCGTTCCACGGCACGACCACGGTGGAGGCGGCCTGCGCCGCGGTCACCCCGGGGCTGGCGGGAATCGCGAGCGTGGCCAGGCCCGAGCCGGCGTCGGCGAGCAGGCCATCGGAGTGGCCGTGGTAGGCGCCGGCGAACTTGATCACGACCTCGCGCCCGGTCGCGGCGCGAGCCAGACGAACCGCGCTCATCGCCGCCTCGGTGCCGGAGCTGGTCATGCGCAGCATCTCCAGCGAGGGAACGCGGGCCGCAACCTCCTCAGCAAGTTCGACCTCGGCTGCGGTGGCCGCTCCGTAGCTGGTGCCACGCGCCGCCGCCTCGCTGACCGCCGAGACGACGCCGGGATTGGCGTGGCCGAGGATCAGCGGGCCCCAGGAGCAGACCCAATCGACGTAGCGATTGCCGTCGGCGTCGATCAGCTCGCAACCCTCGCCGCGCTCGATGAAGATCGGGTCCCGACCGATCTGCCGCATCGCCCGCACCGGGCTATTGACACCGCCTGGAAGGACGCGCCGGGCCCGCTCGTACAGCTCGGTGTTACGAGTGTTCAGCGTCCCACCGGGCGTAGTCGTCGGTGAAGTAGTGCAGGCGGATCTTCTTGTACTCAGTCGAGGAGTAGAGGGTGGCGCGATCCTCTGGCCCCATCCCGCACTCCTCCGCGATCGAGTCGAGGATCGCGTCGCACTCCTCCCTCGAGCGACCGTGGGCCATGGTGAAGACGCTGTAGGGCCAGTCCTCGTAGGTCGGCCGCTGGTAACAGTGGGAGATGCCGCGGAAGGAGGCCATCCGCCGGCCGGTCTCGAAGATCTCCTCGTCGGGGACCTTCCAGACCCCCATGCCGTTGGCCGAGAAGCCGGCGCGGCGGTGGTAGAGGATCGCGGCGACGCGGCGCAGCAGCTTGCGATCGACCATCGAGCGCAGCCGCTCCAGCAGCTCCTCGGTCCCGATTCCGAGCTCGGCGGCAGCCGCATCGTAGGGACGCTCGACCGCCTCCATCGGGCCCTGCATCGCGCGGATCGTGGCGACGTCGTCCTCGTCGTAGGGCTGGCGCTCCAACTCGCGCGGTGGCGCTGCTTCGACCGCGGCGGCGAGCGCGTCGGTGCCCTTCTCCATCTCCAGGTTCATGTTGATCTTGAACAGGGTCAGGGTCGGCAGCTGGCGCATCGACTCGGCGCCGGTCTCGCGCATCAGCGCCTCCAGGGTCCCCTCCATGCCCAGCGCGGAATCGGGCGGAACGGCGATCGTGAACCAGAGGTTGAAGTCGTGGGTGCGGAGATAGTTGTGCGAGACGCCGGGGTGGGCGTTTACCGCTGCGGCGGCGCGTTGCGGGTGTTCGGCGTCGACTTTGGCGGCGACCAGCATCGACTCGTAACCGAGGGCGCGAGTGTCGAAGATTGGCGTGATCTCGCGAATGATCCGCTCGTCCAGGAGGCGTTGGGTGCGGGCAAGGAGGTCGTCAAGCTCAAGTTCTGCCTCGGACGCGAGCAGGGCAAAGGGCTCGGGGTCGAGGGGGAAGCTCGACTGCAGTAGGTTCATCAGCCGCTTGTCGGTCTGATCGAGCGGAATCGCCGCCCCGTCTTTGCGGGAGCGCGCCTTCGACTGGGGAACCTTTACCGAAGCCACGCCGCGGCCTCCTTTGCATAGTAGGTGACGATCGCGTCGGCGCCCGCTCGGCGGATCGAGGTCAGGGTCTCGATCACCGCGGCGCGCTCGTCGATCCAACCGTTCGCGGCGGCCGCCTTCAGCATCGAATACTCGCCGGAGACATGGTAGGCGGCGAGCGGCGCGCCGGTCTCCTCCTTGATCCGCCGCACCACGTCGAGGTACGGAAGTGCCGGCTTCACCATCAGCATGTCCGCGCCCTCGTCGAGGTCGAGCTTGGCCTCACGCACAGCCTCGGCCGCGTTGGCCGGGTCGAGCTGATAGCCGCGCCTGTCGCCGAATTCCGGCGTGGACTCAGCGGCATCGCGGAAAGGACCGTAGAAGGCGGAGGCGTACTTGGCGCTGTAGGCGACGATCGGGGTGCCCGCGTGACCCTCTTCGTCGAGCTGGTGGCGGATTGAGCCGACCCGGCCGTCCATCATGTCGCTCGGCGCGACCGCATCAGCGCCCGCCTCGGCATGGGATATAGCGGTTTTCGCCAGCAACTCGATCGTCAGGTCGTTGTCGACCTCGCCGTCGCGGAGGAAGCCGCAGTGGCCGTGCGAGGTGTACTCGCAGAGGCAGACGTCGGTGATCACCGTCAGCTCGGGGTGGACCTCCTTCAGCGCCCGCACCGCCATCTGCACCACGCCCTCGTCGTCGTAGGCGCCCGAGCCGGTCTCGTCCTTGGCCGCCGGCACGCCGAAGAGGAGCACCGCGCCGATCCCGGCGCTGACGATCTCCGTCGCCTCGGCGACCAGCTCGGAGATCGAGAAGCGCTCGATCCCTGGCATCGACTCGACCTCCTCGCGCACGCCCTCGCCAGCCACCACGAAGGCGGGCTGGATCAGGTGAGCTGGAGACAGCTCGGTCTCGCGGACCAGGCCGCGCAGGGTCTCGGTGCGGCGCAGGCGGCGCATTCGGGTGCTTGGGAACTGCATTGGAGGCGAGTTTACGGGAGGGACGGGGGTGCCTCCCGGCTATGCCCAGGTTCGCTTCGCTGACGCTCCGCTCACTATGTCTGTGCGGCTTCGCCGCTGGAATCACTCGCCGGTGCGCCGCTTCGCGAGGCACATCCGGGAGGCAACCCCGTCCAGCCAGTAGCGTTCTCCGCCGTGGAAGCGAGGGGGCTGGTCAAGCGCTACGGCGAGCGGGAAGCGTTGCGCGGGGTCGGCTTGTCCGCGAGTGCCGGAGAGCTCGTGGCGGTGATCGGGCCGAACGGGGCTGGGAAGACGACGCTGCTGTCGATCCTCGCGGGGACCGTCAAGGCGGATGAGGGAGAGGTCAGCTCTCCTAATGGCGATGTTGGCTGGGTGCCGCAGCAGGCTGCGCTGTACCGGCGCTTAACGGTCGAGGAGAACTTGTTGCTGTTTGCTCGCTTGGAGAAGCATGCGGAGGCACGGGTGGCGGTTGAAGAGATGCTCGAGCTGACTGGGCTGCAGGAGCGACGAGGCGAGACGGTCGCCAGGCTGTCGGGGGGAAACCAGCAGCGGATCAACATCGCGATCGGCCTGCTTGCCCGGCCTGCGGTTCTGCTGCTGGACGAGCCCAGCGTCGGCCTCGATCCGCGCCAGCGGGCGCGGCTGTGGGAGTTCGTCTCCGGCCTGGCCGGCGGCGGCACGACGGTGATCTTCTCCACCCACGACATCCAGGAGGCCGAGCGCTACGGCCAACGACTGCTGGTTCTGGCCGACGGCGAGAGCCTCTTCGACGGCTCGGCGGAGGAGCTGCGTGGGGCCGTGCGCGGCGAGGCGCCGGAGGCCGCCGGCAGCGATTTCGAGACCGCCTTTGTCACCTTTCTCCAGCACCGTGGGCACTGATGCGCTGGCTGCTGCTCAAGGACCTGCAGATTCTCCGCCGCTCACCGCTGCAGGCAGCGTTGTTGATCGCCTATCCCGTGCTGGTCGCGCTGCTGATCGGCTTTGCCATCTCGGGGGACCCCGGCAAGCCCAAGGTCGCCTTCCTCAACGAAATCCCCCCGGGGGCACGGGTCGCCGCCGGCAGCGGGAAACTGCCGGCGGTCGGCGTCAACGAGCGGATTTGCCGGCGGGTTGAGTGCGTCGAAGTCGGCAGCCGTGACGAGGCCGAGGCAAAGGTGCGCGATGGCGACGTGCTGGCGGCGCTGATTCTGCCGGGCGACCTGATCGACCGGCTCAACTCGCTCGCGACGCTCAACCCCGAAACGCCGCAAGTCGACGTGATCGTCAACCAGGAGGACCCGGTAAAGGGGCGCCTGGTCGACGACCGCATCACGGTGCTGCTGGCCGAAGCCAATCTCTTCATCGCTCGCCAGATCGCCGCCGAAGGCGGCCGCTATCTGAACCTCGTCGTCGACGGTGGCGACTTCGACGTACTGGGGACCCCGGTGGAGATCCTCGGCTTGCAAAACGCGGCTGCGATTCTGCGTTCGTTGCGCCCGGCGGTGCCGGTAGCGGAGCGCGGCGAGCTCGACCGGGTGATCCGCTTTGCCACCCTCGCCCGCGACAACCTCGATGTCGCCTCGCCGCTGATCGACCGGCTTGCCCAACCGATCGCGGTCGAGAAGCAATCGGTTAGTGCCGCAACCCCTCCTCTCGACAGCTTCGCGGTCGCGGTCGCGGCAACGCTGACGCTCACCTTCGTCACCTTGCTGCTGGTCGCCGGTTCGCTCGCCTTGGAGCGTGAGGAAGGCACCTTCGCCCGCCTGACCGGCGGCCTCGTCTCGCGCTGGGCGCTGCTCGGCGAGAAGATCGGGCTCGGGACCGTCGTCGGCCTCGTCGTGACCTTGCTGATGCTGGCCGGGGTGGAGCTCTTCGTCGACCTCGAGTGGGGTCGCTTTGGGCTCTGGCTTGCCGCGATCCTCGCCGGGGCGGCGAGCCTGGCTGCGGCCGGTGCCGCCCTCGGCGCAACCGCACGGGACGTCCGCGCCGTCTCCCTGCTCGCCTTCATGATCTCGCTGCCGGTGGCGCTGCTCTCGCTCGTCCCCTCGGGAGCGGTCGGCGCAACCGTCTACGACGGCATCCGGGTGATCACTGCGCTCTTCCCCTTCAAGCCAGCGTTGCAGGCGATGAGCGGCGCGCTCGATTCTGCCGGGTCTGGCATCGGCGGTCCGCTCCTGCACCTGGCGATCCTCGCCGTTACCTACAGCGCGATCGCCCGCTTGGCCCTGCGCCGCTTCGCCTCCGTCTAGAGCTGGTCTCGGGGTAGGGTCCTCGCAATGAAGGTGCTGTTCATCGGCGACGTCGTGGGGGGACCGGGCAGGCGCGGGCTGCAGGCCGCGATGCCGGAGCTGCGCGAGCGCTACGCGCCGGAGCTGACGATCGTCAACGGCGAGAACTCGGCCGGCGGGATGGGGATCACGGAGAAGACCGCGAACTCGCTCTTTGCGGCGGGGTGCGACGTGATCACCACCGGCAACCACGTCTACCGCCACCGCGAGGCCTATGACTTCCTCGATCGCGCCGAGCGGGTGATCCGTCCCGCCAACTACCCCCACGCCAACCCCGGCAAGGGCCACGTCGTGGTCGAGGTGGGCGGAATGCGCGTCGGCGTGATCAACCTGAGCGGGGCGATCGGTCTGCAGGTCGCGCGGCTGCCCTTCCACGAGGTCGACGCCATCCTCGAGCGGATCGAGGCCGATTGCGTGATCGTCGATTTCCACGCCGAAGTGAGCAGCGAGAAGGTGGCGATCGGCTGGCACCTCGACGGCCGGGTCGGCGCCGTCTTCGGCACCCACACCCACGTGCCCACCGCCGATGCCCGGGTCCTCCCAGGCGGCACGGCCTTCATCTCCGACGTCGGCATGACCGGGTCGCGGACCAGCGTGCTCGGGGTCAAGCCGGCGCAGGTGCTGGAGGCAATGACGACTCAGATGCCGGTTCGGTTCGAGACGGCGGAGGATGACGTCTGGGTCATGGGGGCGGTGGTCGAGATCAACTCTCAGGGACTGGCTGACTCGATCGAGCAAGTCATGGTGCCGGCTCCTACTGGCTGACTCCGAGATACAGCCGAGGTCAGACCCAGGACTGCATTAAAGATCAGGGCTGATAGCACCGCGCCGTAATTGCAACGGCAAGTAACGGGCAGCCCCCGGCATCCCCGCGCGTCAATCTTGGCTCAAGCTTGCCCAAGTTGGTAGTGGTGGTCGTAGCCAAAAACCGAGGGCGACCCAGTTTTTGCCCAAGCTCGCGTAGGTCGCTCATCGTCCGCGTCAGCACAATCCCAGCCGCGATAATCCCTGCCTCATAAAGAGCACGGTATGCGCTGACGTCACGGTCGAGGTTGCCATCCTTCGCGTTCCACTCGACATCCAGGGCAACCCCCCCTTTGACGTTATCCACTTTGTAGCCCTCGTTTACGACCTCGGTTTCAACAACCCTCGCCGTCTTCTCGCCGCTTGGCTTGTAAGGCATAAGCCTGAGAAGTGACGTGATTTTCGTATCATGCCTTCCCTCGCGCCATCCAGCGTCTCGAAACGCGCTGTTCAGCCTCTTTGCAATTTGCCCCTCGTTCTTGCCTGGCTTTAGAACGTCGTCCTTCGTCAGGGCGAAGTCACGCAAGACAGCCACAAAGTCTCGGAACTCGACTGGATTGGTGTTTGCGACTACTGCCGAGGCATTTCGGACCTCGCGCATGTCGTAACGCTGCAACACATCCTTTGGAAATACTTGGAGATAGCTGTCGGTGAGATCCATGGGCAAGCAGGCTAAGGGATCTTCGCCCCACAAGCGCGACTAGGATCTCTCCATGCCCCGACCTGGAACGATGGCTGCCGACATCGAGGATTACCTCACAAACAAGAAAGAGGGTGCGCTCATAGAAGACATTGCCTGCGCCCTCGCCCAAGTTCGCCGGTCCCCGGTGCTGCGACATTCCGTGAGGTCAGCGATATACCAGCATCTAAACGGCCAGGGCGGCAACCTTTTCGTTCGCCTTAGTCGTGGGCGCTACGGGCTGAAGAGGTAGCTACGACGCGCGCCGAGAGACGGCTTCGCCTCCAGTTAAGGGCTCGGCTAATAGCTCATCGCCCCATTGGTGCCACCCTTCGCGGGAATGGCGGGCGAACAACTCCAGGTAAGGGCCTGGCGAGCACTGCTCGATGATCTCGTATAGCTGCTCAGGCTTGCGAGAGTGCTCGCGCTTACGCTCCGGAAACAAATTGACCTGCCTGCGACCGGGCGGGAGCGTCCGGCGCGACCCGCGAACTCCGAACAGAACCAACTCAGTGACATTACGGAAGTAAAAACCGACGCCTCGACCGTCTGGCCCGCCGTCCTTTCGGACCTTGTACCAGACGAGATTCGTCTTATAGGTAAACCCCCAGCTCTCCAGAACAGACAAGCCCTCTGCTAACAAGGCATTCGGCACCCAAAGGTAGATGTGAGCGGTGTCGCTGCAAATGTCCGGGACTGGCAGTGCGGAGATCTCGTCCAGCGTCATCGTCTCGTAGCGCGCAAGGCGCCGATGCTCGGGGGCCATCTTTCCGGTGCGATTCTGAAACCGCCAGGGAGGATCTGCGAGCACCGTCTCGAAGGACCACCCTCGGGAGAAGGATCGAAGCGACTGATTGGCTAGGTCATGCATAGATCTTTTAGATCTTTTCACATCGACCTGACGCAACTCTTGCTCGAGAAGTCGAAGCTGAGATGGCACAGCGCAGAAAGATCCCGACCCGTCGTCTTCGCCCCCTATGGATGCAGCGTTTCACGCAACGACCGAACGACTTCTCCGGCCTGGCCGGTTGTAGTCCCTTTGGACCACAACTCTTACCGGCTTGACTCACCCTGCGGTGCCCGCTTTGCGCGGCTCGATCCCGGTGGCTCTCCCAGCTCGCCTTGGGACGACATCGCCAGCAGCAGCGGCGGGTAGAACCAGACGATGTAGAGGTAGAACCAGTGTTGAGCCGTTAGCTGGAGCGAGATCAGGAGGGCCGCCCCTAATGCAGCTACCTGGATGAGGGTCTTGCGCTTAGGGATGAACGCGAAAGCGACCGCCATGACGCCGGTCGCTACAAGGATCGCCATGCGTAGAGGCTCCAGCCCAGCAACCTGGCCCCACAAGCTGAAGGGGGAATCGCGGTCTGATTGGTAGGCGATCGTCCTCTCGTAGACGGTGCTGAGGCCGGGATCGATCGTCGGCCATGCCAGCAGCACAGCTACCGTCAGCAGGAACCCGATTGCAAACGCCACTCCCGCGGGTGGCGTGGCAGGGGGGACCACCCCCGAGGAAGCTTTAGCTACCGCAGGGGGTGGTGGGTCCCCTGCCGCGACAGGACCCGCGGGCCGGTACGTAGCGAGCATTGGGGCGAGGAGGATCGGGACGAACTTGGTCAGGGTCGCCAGACCCACGAGCAACCCTCGAGCGGCAGGCCGAGCCAAGGCCAAGAGAACGGCAACGAGAAAAGCTGCCACCAAAGTGTCATTTGAGTTCGACTCCAACGCGAAGGCGGTGTAGGGATAGGCCGCCCAGCCAAAAGCAAGCGTGGCGGCGAGCTTGCGGCCCGCTGGGCCTGGGCGGATGCGGAGGCCGAGCCAGATCAGCAGGGCGAAGGTAGCCAGATCGAAGCCGACAGCCGCGCCGTGCGCTGCCGGCAGGTCATCCCAACTGCCCTGCCAGGGCCAGATCAGCTCGAAAGGTACGTATGCGAGGTAGTTGGTCGGGCCGTAGGTGTCGCCCTGGGGGACCTCGCCGGGGAAGTTGTCGTAGACGGGTTCGCCGTGAGCGATGCGATCGGCGCCGACCACACCCGCGTAGCCGACGTCGATCGCGCCCGAGTCGGCCATGTTGAGCCCGACGCGGAACCCCATCAGGAAGAGGGCGACGATCAATAACCAGGCGGCGGGCCAGACCGGGCGGATGCCCTCGCCCCGTCCGCGCAGGCCGATCCACAAAGCGCGGCCCAGTAGGTACAGGAGCACCGGATACTGCAGCGGCACCGAGACGCCGATCTCGGCCCGGTTGAAGAAGTAGTGGGAGACGCCGAAGCCGAGCAGCACCACCAGGTCCAGCGTGGCCACCCGCCAGGGCCTCCGCCAATCGACGAGGCCGAGCAGGAAGAGGGCGCAAAGCGGCAGGAAGACGTAGGGCGCATTGAGCTTGTGGCCAAAGGCGCCCTCGTATCCGCGCGCCATCTTCCACAGCACCTGGTATCCGGTCCACGACTCGCGCACTTCCCCCGTCCGCGGGTCGACCAGGACAAGCGCCACCTGCTCGTCGCCAGCGAAGTAGGCAACCTCCCAGCTGCCGTCGACCATCGAAACGCTGTGACTGAGCCCGCCGGTCTCCTGCCACTGCTCGACAACCTTCGCGTCGCGATCCGCAACCCGCACCGCTTCCATCTCGCTCACCTCGGCGGCTTTAGCCGGGACCGGGATCAGAAGGAAGAGGAGTACGGCGAGGAAGAGGAGTCGGGGGGCTCTGCTGAAGCGCCTCCCATCGGCACCGCGGAGTGATTCCTGTCCGAAGGACACGAGATCAACCCCGCCGCAGGCGGGGTTTGGGCGCTTCAGCAGAGCCCCCCGACTCCTCCCGCACCCCGAAGTGCTCGAGCACCACCGGCGCTACGTCACGCAGCGCCCACTGCTCGCGCTCGCTGGGATCGTCGGGACCGCAGCCGACGAAGAGCAGCGGGCCGAGCGAGTCGCCGGCGTGCAGGGACCCGTGGCTGCCACCGCCAGCGTGGCTGACGCCGCCCCAGTCAACCGCCTCGTAGCCGGGCGCGAGCGAGAGGACAAAGTCGCCCGCGTGCGGCGCGGTCACCGCAGCGAAGATGCGAGCAAGCGGATCTGGATACTCGTCGCTGTTGATCCGCCCTTCTTCCACGGTCGCGGCCAGCACCGCCAGCTCCCCCTCGACATCCCAGCGGCCGCCGCGCAGGTCGGCGACCTGCTCACCACGGCGGAACCTGAACCGCTCCCCCCCACGCTCGACCAGAGCCGTCCGCTCGTCCTCGAGGCTGCAGACCAGATCGACCCCTTCGGTCTCGGTTAGCCGCCGCGCGACCTCGGCGGGCTTGGCCCGCTCCCCCTCGCCTGGCAGCAGGTAGATGTGGGCGGCGCGGCCGGTTGGGCTGACCGCGAGCTGGGCCAGCTCTGGCCGGTCGTCGGAGGGCGCCAGCACCGTCCACTCGCGCGCCAACAACTCGGCCAGCGGCAGACCACGGCCGACCGGGGTCTGCGCATGGTCGGCGACCACGATCACGGCATGGTCGGCGAGGAACTGGTCCAGCCCGCCGCCGGCCTCGAGCAGCTTGCCGAAGCAGTGGTCGGCCTTGGCGATCGACTCGACGCTGGCCTCCGGCCCATAGCGGTGCGAGTAGTTGTCGTTGTCGGGCAGCGAGAAGAGCAGGAAGTCGTAGTCGCCGGCGCGCTCCAGCTCCGCCGCGCAGCAGGCCGAGTACCCGTCGCGACTACCGGGGATCGAGGTCGACTTGCAGGGCACCTCGCGGCTGGCGTACAGATCGCCGTAGAAGAGCTCGCCCGGGCCCCAGGTGTGGTGGCGAAACTTGAGTTGGGTCGTCTCGACCGCCCGGCGCAGCAACCCCTCCAGCGATACCTGGTGACGGTGACGGCCACGGTAGATCAGGAACGGGGTACAGGCGGTCCGCAAGCCGGCATCGTCGAGGCGCTCGAAGAGCGTCTCGACTTCGGGGCTGAGGTGGGCGAGGTTCATGTTGTAGACGAGGTCGTAGAGGGCCCGGAAGACGCCGACGGTCCGCGTCGCATCGAGCGAAGATCCGTACTCGACGTAGCGGCGCTCGAGCCGATGAAACCAGTTCATGCCGCTGATCCAGTGCCGGTCGGCCGCAACGCCGGTGACCATCTCGGCGCAGGCGACCGGCGTCACCGATGGGAAGCTGGAGACGCAGTCCCCGATCAGGACGCCGCGGTCGAGCAAGGCCCCGAAGGTCGGTGCCCTTCCCTCCCCCACAGCTCGCTCGAGCATGTCGGTTCGCAGCGAGTCGACGTAGGTGAGGACCAGCTTCTTCGCAGGCATCCGCCGCGAATGATGAAGCTCGGGCGAAGTGGACCTAGCGCAGGACCCGCAGGCCGGCGTGCTTGCGCTGGGAACGGCGGTGACGGGCCGCCCCAAGCCAGACCAGCGCGACGATGGCGAGCAGCGTCAGCACCGGCAGCAAAAGCGCCACGGCGGCGGCGAGAAGCGCCGCCAGCGAGACGATGAAGCCAAGCGCGCCGGCGCGGCCGCCCTCGCGGCGGCTGGCACCGCTGACGACGTCGCTGATCACGACGCAGCCGAGCACGCCGCCGGCGGCGCAGAAGATGGCGCCGAGCAAGCCGCTGAGGTCGGCGTGACCGGCAAGCAGGAAGCCGACAATGAAGCCGATCACCGCGGCGAGCAGGGTCATCCGACCACGGGCCGATCCGCGCGTGCCGGTGGTGCCGGCAAGCATTCCGATCGCGATGCCGATGCCAAGCTCCAGCCCGGTGCCCTCGAGAAAGCTCACGTCGAAAACCTACACTCCAGGGATGGAAGAGACGCCGCACCGGCGCCGCGCCCACACCCGGACCCGCGATCTGGAGCGCTACGCCGGTCTCTTCGCCGCCCGCACCAGCGTGATGCGGTCCTCGGCGATGCGCGATTTGATGGCGATAACCGCCCGCCCGGAGGTGATCTCGCTGGCCGGCGGCCTGCCCGACACCTCGACCTTCCCCGCCGGCACATTCGCCGCACAGATGACGCGGATCGCCCAGGAGTCGACCGCTGAGGCGCTGCAGTACGGGCCGACCGAGGGATTCGCCGAGACGGTCGACTGCATCGTCCAGGTAATGGGCGCTGAGGGAATGCTCCCCGATCCCGACGACGTGATCGTCACGACGGGCGGCCAGCAGGCGATCGACCTGGTCTGCAAGACGCTGGTCGATCCCGGCGACGTCGTCGTCTGCGAGGCACCGACCTACCCGGGCGCGGTGCCGGTCTTTTGCAGCTACCAGGCCGAGACGATCCAGATCGACTGCGACGAGGACGGCATGCGGATCGACGAGCTGGAAGCGGTCCTGGCGCGATTGGACGGGGAAGGACGGCGCCCCAAATTCGTCTACTCAGTTCCCAGCTTCCAGAATCCGGCCGGCGTGACCATGTCGCTCGAGCGGCGTCGGCGACTGGTCGAGCTTGCGCGCGGGCGCGAGCTGCTGGTCGTCGAGGACAACCCCTACGGGCTGCTGCGATTCGGCGGTGAGCCGCTGCCGCCGCTCTACCAGCTCGACGGCGGCGACTTCGTCATCTACGTCGGCACCTTCTCCAAGATCCTCTCGCCGGGCATCCGCCTCGGTTGGGCGGTGGCGCCGCCGCCGGTAATGGAGAAGATCGTCCTCGGCAAGCAGGCCTCCGACCTCTGCACCTCGACCCTGACCCAGCACTTCGTGCGCGAGTACTTCAGCGAAGGGCACTGGCGTGAGTACATCGACGATCTGGTCGAGATCTACCGTGGGCGGCGCGACACGATGGTCGCGGCGCTACGCGAGCACTTCCCGGCGCAGGCGACATGGACCGAGCCGGAAGGGGGCCTATTCATCTGGGCGACCCTGCCCGAGTACATCGACACCAGCGATCTGCTCGCCAAGGCCCTGCGCGAAGACGTTGCTTTCGTCCCCGGGCAGGCGGCCTACGTCGACGAGAGCCGCGGCCGCAGCTCGATGCGGCTCAATTTCTCCGGGGTCGGCGAGGAGGAGATCCGCGAGGGCGTGCGGCGGATCGGCAAAACGATCGCCGAGCAGGTCGAGCTGTACGGCGCGTTGACATCAGATTCCGCCGCGTCCTCTGCTCCCGCCCAGCCGCGGGAATCAGATATGGACGCGGCTGGGCTGCCGCGTCCGGGCGCGGCGGAGCCGGCCAAGGACGGGGGAGATGTTCTCCCATTCAGGAAGGCAAGCGAAGGGGGCGCATGAAGGTCGCCGTGCTGAAAGGCGGCCGCTCGCTGGAGCGTGGCGTATCGCTGCGCTCAGGTGCCAGGGTCGAGGACGCATTGGAGCGGCTGGGGCACGAGGTGCTGCCGATCGACGCTGGAGGCGATCTGGTCAAACGGCTGGCCGCCGGACAGCCCGACGTCGCCTTTATCGCGATGCACGGGTTCGGTGGCGAGGACGGCACCGTGCAAGAGCTGCTCGAGATCCTCGGCATCCCGTTCACCGGCCCCGGTGTCGCCGCCTGCACGCGCTGCATCGACAAGGTCCTCGCCAAGCACGAGCTGCGCGGTGCCGGCATCCCCACGCCTGATTGGTTCGCTTTCAACGAGACCGCCTTTCGCGAGCTGGGCGCCGCCGATGCCCTCAGCGATCTGGAGGAGCGGCTCGGGTTCCCCCTCGTCGTCAAGCCGAGCCGCGGCGGCTCGGCCCTGGGGGTGAAGTTCGCCTCCAGCTGGTTCGAGGTGCCGGAGGCCCTGGTCTCGGCCTTCAGCTACGACAGCAGGGTGCTGCTGGAACGTTTCGTCGAGGGCCGGGAGCTGGCGGTGAGCGTCCTCGGCAGCGATCCCCTTCCGGTCGTCGAAGCGATCCCAAGCGGTGGCGACCGCTACGACTTCGAGGCGCGCTACGAGATCGGTCGTACCGAGTTCGTCTGCCCGGCCCAGCTCTCCCCAGACGAGGAGGCGGCGGTGACCGCGGCAGCTTCGCGCGCCTACGAGGCGCTTGGCTGCTCGGGCTTCTCCCGGGTCGATCTGATCCTCGCCGCGGAGGGCCCGCAGGTGCTCGAGGTGAACGCGATACCCGGGCTCACCGACACCAGCCTTCTTCCCCAGGCGGCCGAGGTGGCGGGGATGACGTTCGAGGAGCTGGTCGAGCGGATCGTCGAGCTGGCGTTGAAGCCGGCGCCGGCCTAGGAGTTTCCCTCGGCGAAGTCGTCCGGGGTTACCTCGTCGAGGAACTCCTTGAATTTGTCGACGACCTCCTCGGTGTCCTCGACCTCGTGCTCAAACTCGATCGCCGACTCCTCGATTACCTCCTCGGCGGCAAAGATCGGCGCCGAGACCCGCACCGCGAGGGCGAGAGCGTCGGAGGGGCGCGAGTCAATCTCCAACTCCGAGCCGTCGATCGAGACCGTGATCGAGGCGTAGAAGGTGTTGTCGCGCAGCTCGGTGACGGAGACCCGCTCGCACTTGGCGTCGAGCTGCTCGAGCATGTCCGAGAGCAGGTCGTGGGTCATCGGTCGTGGCGTCGAGGCCCCCTGTAGCTTCATCAGGATCGCCGCCGCCTCCGGATGACCGATCCAGATCGGCAGGAAGCGATTGCCGTCAACAGTCTTCAGCAAAACGATCGGCTGCTTGCCGACCATGTCGAAGCTGACCCCGTAGATCTGCATCTGCTGCAAAATTCGCTCCGCGCCGAGGTGGATCGCCCATTATAGGTACGCCTATAGGCCGCTCCACCGGGCGAATCGCTGCGGCATCACGGCAGTGGGCGATCCTGGATTCGAACCAGGGACCTCGTCCTTATCAGAGACGCGCTCTAACCAACTGAGCTAATCGCCCGAGCTGGAGGCGATGATAGCGGCCAAAGCGATGGCCTCGTCGAGGCCCGCGAGGCGGATCTCGACCGCTACCTCCCCCCCGCGCGGGCGCACCTTCACCTCGTGACCGAGCGCGGTCTCGAGCTTGTCGGCAGCGTCCCGCATCGCCGCGGCCTCCTCGGCACTCAGCTTCGCTGCGCCGCCTTTCTTAGCTTTTGGCTGGCTAGCCAGCCTAACCCTGTTCTCGGTCTCCCTGACCGACCAGCCCCCCCGTGCGGCGTCGCGGGCTAGGCGGCGACGGACCTCGTTGCCGGAGGCGGCAAGCAAGGCTCGCCCGTGACCCTCGCTGAGCTCGCCGGACTCGAGCAGCTCCAGTGCCTCGTCGGGGAGGGAGAGCAAGCGGATCAGGTTCGACACCGCGGGTCGGCTGCGGCCAACGCGCCGGGCCAGCTCCTCTTTGGAGAGGCCGAGATCCTCGACCAAGGCGGCGCAAGCGCGCGCCTCCTCGACCGGGTTGAGGTCCTCGCGGACCATGTTCTCGATCAGCGCCACCTGCAATCTCTCCGCTTGCTCGGAGTCCCGGACGATGACCGGGACCTTCTCCAGGCCGGCCTCTTGCGCTGCCCGCCAACGGCGCTCGCCGGCGATCAGCTCGTAGCTGCCGTCATGGAGCGGCCGAACGAGCAGCGGCTGCACGACGCCGCTGCTCTCGATCGAGGCGGCGAGGCCGGAGAGCGCCTCGGAATCGAAGCGGGTGCGTGGCTGCTTCGGATTGGGCTTAATCAGGCCGACGGGCAGCTCGCGCAGGTCGCCGACGTCGCCGGTCGCGACGGTCTCCGGCAGGATCGCGGCAAGGCCACGCCCCATGCCGCGCTTTGCCGTCTTTCCGCTAGCCACGGCTAGCCAGCTCCTTCGTCAACGCCTGGTAGGCGGTGGCTCCGCGCGAGGCCGGCGCGTGCTCGGTCACCGGCAAGCCGTAGCTCGGCGCCTCGGCGACCCTGACGCTGCGCGGTATGACCGTCTTGAAGACCATCTCGGGGAAATGCTCGCGCAGCTCTCGCTCCACGTCTTGGGCGAGTCGCGTGCGCTCATCGTGCATGGTGATCAACAGACCCGACACGTTCAGCGCCGGGTTGAGCTCGCGGCGGATCATCGCCAGCGTGTCGAGGAACTGGACCAGGCCCTCCAGCGCCAGATACTCCGCCTGCACCGGCACAATGACCCGATCGGCGGCGACCAGGGCGTTGACGCTGACCGGGCCGAGCGATGGGGGGCAATCGAGCACCGTGAAGGCGAAGCGCTCGCGCAGTGGGCCGAGGCGCTCGCGCAGCCGCGTCTCGGAGCCATCGAGGCGGGGCAGCTCCACCGCGGCGCCGGCAAGGTCACGGTTGGCGGGGACGAGCCAGAGGTTGTCCGGTCCCGCGGGGCGCGCCGCTTCGGCAACGGACACGTCGCCAATCAGACAATCGTAGGACGATGGGTGAGCGTCGCGGTCGCCACCGAGGGCGACGGTGGCATTGCACTGGGGATCGAGGTCGACCAGCAGCGTCTGCGATCCGGCGGCCGCTGCACAGGCGGTCAGGTTGACCGCGGTCGTGGTCTTGCCGACGCCGCCCTTTTGGTTTGCCACTGCGTAGACAAGGCCCATTGACGCGCAGCCTAGTGGGGGTTGGATCGGGTGTCCCTCGCCCCGACAAACGACGGTCTAGTTAGACCGTCGTTTTGAGTATCCGCCGGTTCGAGGGACACCAGATCCAACCCTCACCCTTGGGGGCGCTTCTTGGCCATGCCGGGACGACGTGGCAAATCGCCGGGCGTCGGGCCGAGCTTTCGAAGGATGTGGAGATGGCGGTGCTTGCTGCCCGCGCGGTCGCCTACGTCGAGGATCTGCTCGGAATGCATGGCAAGCTGGTCCGCGGCTCGTTCTAGCTGCGCCTCCTCGTCGGGGTCTCGTTTGCCCTTCCAAGCGACGAGGGTTCCGCCGTTGCGGAGGAGGGGCGAGGCGAGCTCGGCCAGAGTTGAGAGGCGGCCGACTGCGCGCGCGGTCACCGCATCGTAGGAGTCGCGATCCTCGCCAGTGGCGACTTCCTCCGAGCGAGCGTTGACGATGGTCGCGTTGGCTATCTTGGCCGCCTCGACGGCACGGCGCATGAACTCGCACTTGCGCCCGATCGACTCGATTAGCTCGACCCGGGAATTGGGTAGCGCCACAGCCAGCACAAGGCCCGGAAACCCAGCTCCAGAGCCAATATCCGCAATCCGCCGCGCGTCTCTCAGCTGCTCGACCTCAAGCCCGGTGAGGCTGTCGACGACATGGACCTGCCAGGCGCGAGCCGGCGAAGTGATAGAGCTGACCGAAGCCCGCTCCTCTGCGAGCAAGGCGAGCACGGTCTCGAGCTGCTCGCGCTGTGCCGAGGGGATCTCGGTAGGGGTGAAGCGTCTTGTACTTTTTCGTCGTCGGCCCACGGGCGTCAGCCTGAGGAGGCTCCATCGAAAAAGTTAAGCGGAACCCCTACCGAGATCCCCTCTACTCAGACACCAACGGGGCCACGACCACGCAACGCCGCGGCTCGTCCCCTTCGCTGTAGGTCTCGACCCCGGAGCGATCTTTGAGGTGTTCGTGCACGACCCGCCGTTCCTGGGCGCTCATCGGGTCCATCTCGACGGTGACGTTGCCGTCCAAAGCTTGCTCGGCAGCACGATCGGCGCGGGCGGTGAGCACCTCCCGTCGACGCTCTCGGTAGCCCGATGCGTCGAGCACGACCCGCTTGCGGTCACGCAGGCCACGGAAGGCGGCCTGGAAGCAAAGGAGCTGGAGCGCATCGATCGTCTGCCCGCGCTTGCCGATCAGCAGCCCAAAGTCGTCATCGCCGGAAACGACGGCCTCAATCCGCTCATCGTCCTCCCGAACCTCAACCTCACCATCAAGGTCAAGCTCGTCGAGAACCCCCTCAACAAGCTCCCGAACCCGCTCCGCAGGCTCCTCAGGCCATTTGGTGGCGTCGCTCACGCTTAGGCACCCTATTGGAGGCGACGCCCGCCTGCATGGACTACCGCCGGCGCTTCTTCTTTTTGGGAGGAGGAGGCGGGGGTTTCGCTGCCGCCACTTCTTCCGGCGTAGCTACTTGAGGCGCCGGAATCAGTTTTTGGATCGTGTACTGCTGGCCGATCGTCCAGACGTTGGTCGTGATCCAGTAGAGGACGAGGCCGGCGGGGAAACTGATCACGAAGGGCACGAAGATAAAGGGCAAGACGAGCATCAGCATGCGCTGACTTTTGTCCGCCGTCACCGCCATCACCAGACCCGAGATCAGCTGCGTGCCGACGTAGAGGATCAGCAGGGCGATCAGTTCGCCCCCGGTCGCCTTAGCGGTCAGGTCACTGATGAAGAGAAACGACGCTTCGCTACCGCATTCGCCGGCTTTGCAGCCGATGTCGTCGGGCAGCTCGTCCCGGAGCACGAAGAAAAGCGTGATGAAGACCGGCAGCTGCGCAATCAGCGGAATGCAGGAGGCAAAGGGGTTGACTTTGTTCTCCTGGTAGAAGCGCATCATCTCCTGCTGCATGCGTTTCTGGTCGCTCTTGTACTTCTCTTTGATCTCTTTGAGCTGGGGCTGCAGCGCCTGCAGCGCGCGCATCCCTTTCAACGATTTGTAGGTGAGCGGGATCAGCAGCGCCCTGGTGACGATCGTCAGGGCGATGATCGACATCCCCCAGCTGAGACCGGCGTCGTCGTGGAAAAACTTCAGTACCGAGTTGCCGATGTCGATCAGCGGCTGAAGTACGTTCGCCAGCGGGATCACGTGCGAACCCCTCGCTGCCGGTGGTACTCAGCCGGGTCGATCGGCCTTACCCTCAGCGTGAAGCGATCGGGGACCGGGTCGAAGCCGCCGTGGCTGAGCGGGTTGCAGCGCAGCAGGCGCCAGCAGGCAAGCAGTAGGCCCCGGGCCGGGCCGAAGCGCCGAATCGACTGGTTTGCGTAGGCAGAGCAGGTCGGCTCATAGCGACAACGGCGCGGCAATGCCGGCGATACCCACCTTTGGTAGAGCGCGATCGGCGCGAGCAGGGCCCGTTTCACGTGGAACGCTCCCCGTGGCCACCTGCCTGCTCGAGTGCCTCTTCAAGGCTCGCCTTTACTCCATCGGCCCCCTCGCGCTCGATCATCGCGGTGATCTCTGCCCGCGCCACCAAGACGAAGTCGTGGCGGGGAGGAAGCCGCTCGGAAAGGCTCCAAAAAGCCTCGCGCAGCGTTCGCTTGACCCGGTTGCGGTCGACAGCGCCGCCAACCTTGCGACTTACCGATACGCCAAGCCGAATGTCACGATCCTCTTCGTCCTCGCGCGGGAAGCTGTAGAGCACGAGGTACCGGGTCGCGTGGGAGGAGCCGTCACGATAGACGCGGTCGAACTCGGCGCTACGTGAGAGCCGGCGCCGCTTCCCCGCCATCACTCGAACCCGACTGTCGGAAAGGTCATCCCGGAGTGAGGCGCTTCCGGCCTTTGGCCCGGCGGCGTTTCAGGATCGCGCGTCCGCCACGGGTCCGCATCCTTGCCCGGAATCCGTGGGTCTTGGCCCGCTTTCGCCTCTTCGGCTGATAGGTGCGCTTCATTGGCCGTCGCAGTATACGGACGCGCCGGGTGATTACGCTGTCGTCGCGCGCAAGTCGCGATCGCTCACCGAAATCATTTCTGCGGCATTTGCGACCCGCCTCGATTCAGGCCCGGCAGGCGTCGCTATCGTCGCTCAGCGGTGCCTGACGCCTCGCCTGGACAGAACCTCGACGCCCTCTGGGAGGATGTTCAGCGACGCCTGCGCAGTGCCGTTCCCGAGTCGACTTTCAAGATCTGGCTGGAGCCCCTTCGCGCAGTCGGAGCGCAGGGGGCCACGCTCTACCTGACTGCGCCCGATGGAATCCGGAGCTGGGTGGAGCGCCGCTACACATCTTTGTTACGCGAAGCGCTCACCGACGTCGCGCCGGAGCTAAGCGAGATCGCTTTTGCCGCAGCGGATCAAGTCGCGTCTCCCGAGCCGGCCCACTCGTCACGGGTCGAGCTCAACCCCAACTACACATTCGAGCGGTTCGTGATCGGCGAGGGCAACCGGGCGGCCCACGCCGCCGCCCTGGCCGTCGCTGAGACTCCCTCTGAGGCGTATAACCCCCTCTTCCTCCACGGCCCCCCGGGACTTGGCAAGACCCACCTGCTCGGCGCGATCGCCAACTACCTGCGAATCAACGCCCCCGGCCTCAGCGTCCGCTACACCACCGCCGAGTGCTTCACCAACGAGTTCGTCGGCGCGTTGCGCTCGAGCGGCGCCGAGAAGTTCAAGAGCCGCTTCCGCGACCTCGACGTGCTGCTCGTCGACGACGTCCAATTCCTTCAGGGCAAGCAGCACACCGAGGAGGAGTTCTTCCATACCTTCAACGCCCTGTACGAGGGCGGCAGCCAGCTCGTTCTCTCAGCCGATCGACTTCCCAGCGAGCTCTCGACCCTGGAGTCGCGGTTGCGCGATCGCTTCGAGTGGGGCCTGACCATTCCGGTGGAACCGCCCGACCTCGCCACCCGCCTCACCGTCCTCCAGCACCTTGCCCGCGAGGCGGGCCTGGGGGACGACGACAGCGACGCCCTCTCCGAGCTCGCCCGCCGCATCGACGCCAACATCCGTCGCCTGCACGGTGCCTTGACCAAGGTGATCGCCCACGCTTCGCTTACCGCCAAGCCGCTCAGCCCGGAGCTGATCGCCGAGCTGATCCCGACCCGTTCACCGATGAGCAAACCGAGCACCGTGGAAGAGATCCAGCAACAGGTCGCCACGGCCTTCGAGATCTCCCGCGGCGAGCTCGTCGGCACGAGCCGAGCGGCGACACCGCTCCGGGCCAGGCAGATCGCGATCCTCCTTACCCGTGAGGCAACCGACCTCTCGCTGCCCCAGATCGGCCGCCTCTACGGCGGCCGTGATCACTCGACCATCCTCAACTCACTGCGGCGTGCAGAGGCCAACCTCAGCAACGACGCTGAGCTCGCTCGCCGGGTCGGCGAGTTGCGCTCCTCTATCCACAGCCCCCCTACCGGACCCTCCTGACAACCGACGGCACTGTAAGAATCAGCTTCCTCCCCAGCCGTCTCCACAGCCTGAAAACCCCATGAACACGCCGATTTCCGATGATTTCCGCGGCTTCCACAAGCACTAACCCAACTCAAGAGGACATCACTCATTTGAAGCTGACTACCAAACGTGACGAGCTTGTCTCCAAGCTGTCAATCGTCTCGCGCGCTGTTTCAACCCGCGCCGCGACCCAGGCCCTCTCGGGGATTCTCCTCGAGGCTTCCGAGGGCGGCGTGGCCCTGGCAGCGACCGACGGCGAGATGGGACTGCGCACGGCGATGGAGGCTGACGTGGTCGGCAGCGGCACCGTCCTGCTTCCCGGCCGCTTGCTCTCCGAGCTCGCCCGCTCGCTCGGAGACGAGAGCGTCGAGATTGAGCTGCGCGAGTCCGAGCGCGACGTGGAGATCCGCAGCGGCGGTTCCAGCTTTCACCTTCGGGTTCTCGCCAGCGAGGACTTCCCGAATCTGCCCGACGAGGGAGCCGAGCCGCTAAAGATCCCGGCCCCGGCCCTGGCTGAGACGGTCGAGTTGGTCGCCCGCGCCGCCTCGCGCGATGACATGCGACCCGTGCTCACCGGCGTTCTCGTCACCGCGACGGGCCAGGAGATGACGATGGTCGCGACTGATTCCTACCGCCTGGCGGTCAAGCGAACGGAGCTGGAGAGCACAATCGGCGGCGAGCTCGAGGCAAACATCCCGGCCAAGGCCTTGCGTGAGCTGGGCCGTCTCGTCGGCGTCGCCGAGCTCGACGAGGTAGCTGTCAGCCTGCTGCCGAACCAGGCCGTCTTCAGGGCAGGGGACGTCCTCCTCAACACGAGGCTGATCGACGGGCAATTCCCCAACTTTCGACAGCTCCTGCCGGAGTCCTACGAGCACGACGTGCGACTGCCGCGCGGTGAATTCCTCGAGGTGGCGCGGCGCGTCAGTCAGCTGGCGCAACGCAACGCGCCGTTGCGGCTCTCTCTCTCCCAGGGGGAGTTGAAGGTCTCCGCCTCGACCCCCGACGTCGGCGACGCGGAGGAGACGATGCCGGCGGCGTTCGAGGGTGAGCCGCTCGAGATCGGTTTCAACCCGGAGTTCCTCCGCGATGGGATCGAGAGCGTCGAGGGCGACGAGGTGATGCTGAGGCTGATCTCGCCGCTGCGCCCCGGCCTGCTGCAGCCGGTCGACAACGAAGATTTCCGCTACCTCGTGATGCCTATCCGCCTCAACGTTTAGGGCTAGGCCCGGTGCTGGTCACCGCCGTCGAAGCGAGGCCACTGCGCAGCCTTCCCGGCTCGCGAGTCGAGCTGACGGAGGGAACTCTCAGCCTGATCGGACCCAACGGCGCCGGCAAGACGAACCTCCTCGAGGCGCTCTACTTTGCCCTCACCGGACGCTCGTTCCGGACCTCGGATCGGCGCGAGCTGATTCCCTTTGGCGGCGATTTCGCCCGCGCCGAGGCGGTGGTTCGAGACGAGGACGGAGTCGAGCACCGCCTGCTCGCCTCGGTCAGCCGCGGGGAGGGCCGCCGCCACCTGCTCGATGGCAACGCTGTCGAGCCGGCTGACCTGGCTCGCCACCGCCCACCGGTCGCGGTTTTCTCTCCAGACCGCCTGGCCCTGGTCAAGGGCCCGCCGGCGGAGCGCCGCGCGCACCTCGACCGCTACTTGGCCGCCCGCTGGCCCACGCGCGCAGGGCTGAGGCAGCGCTATGGCCAGGTTCTTGCTCAGCGCAACGCCCTGCTGGCACGGCTCGCAGGCGGCCGTTCCGCCGATGACCTCGATGTCTGGGATGCGTCGCTGGCGGAAGCAGCCGAGGCCTTGATTCTCGCCCGCGCCGAAGCGGTCGCCGAGCTCACGGCCCCCTTCGCCTCCGCCGCGGATGACCTCGGACTCCCCGGTCCCGCCGCGCTCGAATACAGCCCGCGTGCCGCGGGCTCCGCCACGGAGATCCGCGCTGGACTGCGAGAGCGCCGCGACGCGGACCTGCGGCTCGGCCGTACCTCCTGGGGCCCTCACCTGGACGAGCTGAAGCTCTCCGTCGCAGACAAGTCCCTTCGGCGCTACGGCTCTCAGGGTCAGCAACGTGTTGCGCTCCTCTCGCTCCTCTTCGCCGAGCGCGAGGCGCTGCAGGCCGCTCGGCGGGTTGTGCCGCTCCTCCTGCTCGACGACGTGATGAGTGAGCTCGACCCGCAGCGACGCGAGCGACTGGTCGAGCGTTTGGGACACGGGGGGCAGGCGCTGGTCACGGCAGCAGCGGAGGAGTCTGTGCCCTCCCGTGCGCTGGAACAGATGGTGCGGATGCCTTTCGACGTTGTTCGATCGGCGGCGGCGTGAGCCGCCGGTCCGCCCCCCGTCCCGCCGCCGAGGGTTTGCAGGCAGCCCTGCGCCGCGCCGCTCCGAAGACGCGGCTGGCGGCGGTTCAGTCGGTCTGGGAGGAGGTCGTCGGCGAGCGGATCGCGGCCGTGGCACATCCGGTTTCCGAACGCAACGGCGAGCTAACGATTGCCTGCTCGGACCCAGTCTGGACGCAGGAGCTCGACTTGATGCAGGAGCAGCTTCAAGAGGGTCTGCGCGAGCGCCTTGGCGACGCTGCACCCCGCCTTTTGCGCTTCCGGGTGAAAGATGATCGAGACTAGTTACGTTTTACCGTGATTTGCAGGGATTTCCCAGGCTACAGGCGGGCTTTCCGGCGGCTTGAACTGGTATCCTTATGTCAACTTGAATTTAGGCCCCGACCAGGCGCGCCGAGAGCGCCAGGCGGTCGGGGTTTTCTGTGAGACGCGGAAAGGATCAGTTGCCTAAGACGAACGAGAACGCCGCTGGCGGCAAGAAAGGGGACTCCTACGGGGCCAAGGACATCACCGTCCTCGAGGGCTTAGAAGCGGTCCGCAAGCGGCCTGGCATGTACATCGGCTCGACCGGTCCTCGCGGCCTCCACCATCTCGTCTACGAGGTGGTCGACAACTCGGTCGACGAGGCGATCGCCGGCCACTGCAGCGAAGTCCGCGTCGTCCTTCACCCCGATGACAGCTGCACCGTCTCAGACGACGGGCGCGGCATCCCGGTCGAAGAACTGAAGAAGGAGAAGCGACCCGCCGCCGAGGTGGTGCTAACCACCCTGCACGCTGGCGGCAAGTTCGGCGACGGCGGCGGCTACAAAGTCTCCGGTGGACTGCACGGCGTGGGGGTCTCGGTGGTCAATGCCCTCTCCGAGAAACTGCACTTGCGAATCAGTCGCGACGGCCACGTCTGGAGCCAGGACTACGAGCGCGGTAAGCCCCAGGGTCCGCTGGCCAAAGGCGAGACGACGAAGGAGACCGGCACCACGCTGACCTTCCAGCCCGACGCGGAAATCTTCGAGGAGGTCGAGTTCGACTTCCAGACCCTGGCCGAGCGCCTGCGCGAGACCGCCTTCCTCACCCGCGGGCTGAAGATCGAGCTCGTCGACGAGCGCGGCCAGACCAACAGCGTCACCTTTCAGTACGAGGGTGGGATCGAGGACTTCGTCCGCCACCTCAATGAGAACAAGGACACGCTGCACCGCAAGACGATCTTCTTCGAAGGCGAAGAGGAGGAGGGTCAGGTCGAGGTGGCGATGCAGTGGAACGCCTCCTACCAGGAGTCGATCTTCAGCTTCGCCAACAACATCAACACCCACGAGGGCGGCTCGCACCTCTCCGGCTTCCGCTCGGCGCTGACCCGAACCCTGAACGCCTACGCTCGCAACAAAGGCTTGCTCAAGGAGAAAGACGACAACCTCGGTGGCGAGGACGTGCGCGAGGGCCTGACCGCGGTGATCTCGGTCAAGTTGCACGACCCGCAGTTCGAGGGCCAGACCAAGACCAAACTGGGCAACCCGCCGATCCGCGGCCTGGTCGAGGAGACGGTCAATCGCAAGCTGGCCGAGTTCTTCGAGGAGAACCCAGGCGACGCCCGCCGGATCATCAACAAGGCGATCGACGCATCGCGCGCCCGCGACGCCGCTCGGAAAGCACGCGATCTGACCCGGCGCAAGTCAGCACTCGAGAACTCGACCCTGCCGGGGAAGCTGGCCGACTGCACGGTCAAGGACCCGCGCGACGCAGAGCTGTTCGTGGTCGAGGGTGACTCCGCCGGCGGCTCGGCCAAGCAGGCCCGCGATCGCTCGACCCAGGCGGTGCTGCCGCTGCGGGGCAAGATCATCAACGTCGAGAAGAGCCGCATCGACAAGGTGCTGGCCAACACCGAGGTGCAGGCGCTGATCACCGCGATCGGCACCGGCGTCCATGAAGAGTTCAACCTCGAGGACGCTCGGTACCACAAAATCGTCATGGCGACCGACGCCGACGTCGACGGCGCTCACATCCGCACCCTGGTCCTCACCTTCCTATATCGACAGATGCCCGAGCTGATCGACGCCGGCTACGTCTACATTGCCAAACCGCCCCTCTACCGGGTCAAACAAGGCAACCAGGAGACCTACCTGGAGCGCGAGTCCGAACTCGAGGAGCTGTTGCTGCGCGACAAGCTCGAGGAGATCGAGGTCGTCGACGTAAACGACAAGGCGACGAAGCTGAGCAAGAGCCGCTGGCAGAGCTACACCCGGCGGGCGAAAGAGTACGAGGGCTGGGGTTCCTCGCTGCAGGCGGAGTTCGGCCACGAGACCGTGCGCTTCCTCGAGGAGTCGAGCTTGCTTGACGAAGAGGTCGCGACGCTCGTCGGCGCTCGCAAGGTCCTCAGTGCCAAAGCCCCCGCAGGCGAGCCCTTCGAGACCGAGGTCGTGGAGGATTCCGACGCTGGCTTGGTGGTGAAGGCGATCGAACGCAAGAGCGGCCTGGCGCGCACCCACCGTCTGCCCCGCGAGCTGTTCGAACACCACGATTACCGCAAATTCGCCGAGGTGCACGCGGCGCTGCTCAAGCAGGTCGGCCGGCCACCATTCGAGGTTCGCTACAGCGGTCGCACCTCCGAGGCGCTCTCCTTTCAGGCCCTGCGGCCAGCGGTGCTCGAGCTGGCCCGGCACGGCGTGCAGCTGACCCGCTTCAAGGGGCTCGGCGAGATGAACGCCGACCAGCTGCGCGAGACGACGATGGACCCGGCGACGCGCACCCTCGCCCGGGTCACGCTCGACGACGCGACCGCTGCCGACCAGATCTTTTCGATGCTGATGGGCGACCAAGTTGGCCCGCGCCGCGACTTCATCGAGTCGAACGCAAAGGACGTGAAATTCCTCGATGTGTGAGATGAGCCGCAATGGCACTTGAGGCCCTGACCGGGAAGATCGAAGAGCGCGAGCTCGAGAAGGAGATGCGCTCCTCATACCTCGATTACGCGATGAGCGTGATCGTGGGGCGGGCGCTGCCGGACGTACGCGACGGGCTGAAGCCGGTTCACCGCCGGGTGCTCTACGCGATGCACGACATCGGCTTGCAGCCGACGCGGCCATACCGCAAGTGCGCCTTCATCGTCGGCGAGGTGATGGGTAAGTACCACCCACACGGCGACTCGGCGATCTACGACACGCTGGTGCGGATGGCGCAGGAGTTCTCGCTGCGCTACACGCTGATCGACGGCCAGGGCAATTTCGGTTCGATCGACGACGACCCGGCTGCTGCGATGCGGTATTGCGTCAGTGGCGACACCAGGGTCGCCACTACGAAGGGCACGATACGGATCGATTCGCTCGTCCCTGACGCCAAGCCCGGTTCTGACAATGATGTCGACCTCGAGGTTCTCGATCGACTTGGGCGTCCAGCCACCGCGTCGAAGCTCTTCCATTCGGGCGATCATCCGACGCTGCGGATTCGGACTAAGCATGGCCATGAGCTGACCGGCACGCACAATCACCCTGTCCTCTGTTTGGTCGACATGGCCGGCGTCCCTCTCCTCCTCTGGAAGCTCCTAGAGGAGATCAAACCGGGCGATCGCGTTCTGATCTCGCGCACCCCCCAGGGCGCCAGGAACAACTCCCCACTTTCAGAGCGAGAGGCCCAGACGGCTCTTCTGGCGGGAGCATTCGTGTCCGAGGGCTGGATCAGCCCGAAGCGCGCTGGCTTCAACAACGTCGACAAGGACTTCTTCGACTCGGTTCTCACCGCGTATGACTCGGTGGTCGGCGGCCCTCGCTACGTGTATTCACGCCGGATTGCCTCGGGGAGCTTGCTCCACGAGCTGGATGTCCAGAACTTGAAATCCCTGAAGAAGAGCCCGCTTGGGTTGATGTCTGGCAAGGCGAGTGAGAAGAAGGTGCCCGAGTTCGTCTGGCAATCGAACGGCCTTTTCAAGCGAGCATTTCTACGCGCGCTTTTCACCGGCGACGGGTCTTCCTCGCTGCTCCCACGCAATTCGATCCAGGTCTCCTACTCGACGTATAGCGAACAGCTGGCCCGCGATGTCCAGCTCCTTCTTCTCGAGAGCGGCGTGGTCTCGAGAATCTGTCGTTACGAGAAAGGCGAGTTCAAGGTAGTGATCAGTAATCGCCGCGACGGTCGGCTGTTCGCCAGCAACGTCGGTTTTCTCGGTGCCAAGCAGGCGAAGCTGGAACGTGATCTGGCGACGATCCCTGTCGCAAGCCGCTCCCTCAGTCACGACCACGTTCCGTACGTTTCCGACTACATCCGCTCGGACGGGGGCTTGGGGTGGACCAAGCGTGATTGGCTGCGTCGTCACAACGTCGACCGGATCGAGCGTTGGGAGCAGGGTGGCACGGCGATCATGGAGCGGATCGAGTCGACGGAGGTCCGCGCGGTCGTCGAGCCGCTGGTCACCGGCGATTATTTCTACGCGGAGGTCGAGTCGGTAGCTCCAGCTGGCGTGCAAGCGGTCTACTCGATTCGGGTAGACACCGACGATCACTCGTTCCTAACGAACGGCTTCGTCAGCCACAACACCGAGGCGCGGCTGGGGCGCCTTGCGACCGAGCTACTGCGCGACATCGATGCCGACACGGTCGACTTCGGCCCCAACTACGACGAATCGACCCAGGAGCCGCTGATTCTGCCGGCGCGTTTCCCGAACCTGCTGGTCAATGGGGCGTCGGGAATCGCGGTCGGGATGGCGACGAACATCCCCCCCCACAACCTGCGTGAGGTGGCGGGCGCGGTCACCGCCTATATCGACGACCCAGGCATCGATCTCGCTGGGCTGATGGAGCACGTCAAGGGCCCCGACTTCCCCGGCGGCGGGATCATGAGCCTGGAGGGCATCCGCGACGCCTACGCCTCCGGCCGCGGCTCGGTCAAGGTCCGCGCTCGTGCCCACGTCGAGCCGCTCAAGGGGGGCAAGGACGCGATCGTCGTCACCGAGCTCCCCTTCATGGTCAAGAAGGGCGGCGACAACGGCCTGATCACGAAGATCGCCGACCTCGTCCGCGACAAGAAACTGGAGGGCATCTCCGACCTGCGCGACGAGTCCGATCGCTCGGGGATGCGCCTGGTGATCGAGCTGAAGCGCGGCGGCCATCCGGCCAAGGTCGTGCTCAACAACCTCTACAAGAAAACCGGAATGCAGACCAGCTTCGGCATCAACATGGTCGCCCTGGTCGATGGTGTGCCACGCACCCTGAGCCTGCTCGAGCTAGTCAAGTACTACGTTCAGCACCAGCGCGAGGTCGTCACCCGTCGCACCCAGTACGAACTGCGTCGGGCCGAGGCGCGCGCCCACATCCTCGAGGGGCTGCTGATTGCCCTCGACAACCTCGACGCGGTGATCAAACTGATTCGGGGTTCGGCCGACCCCGACGAGGCCCGCGACGGGCTGATCGCGAAATTCGAGCTTTCGCGTGAGCAGGCGCAGGCAATCCTCGACATGCGCCTGCAGCGCCTGACCGCGCTCGAGGCCGACAAAGTGCGTGCCGAGCACGCCGACCTGATGGAGCGGATCGGCGAGCTGCGCGCGATCCTCGGCGACGAGGCGAAAGTGCTTGGTCTGGTCAAGGAGGAGCTGGCGGAGATCGTCCAGTCCTACGGCGACGATCGACGTACGGAAATCGCCCACTTCGAGGGCGACGTCGGCATCGAGGACATGATCGCCGACCAGCAGATGGTGATCTCGCTGACCGCGTCGGACTACGTCAAGCGACTGCCGCTTGCGACCTACCGACAGCAGCGCCGCGGGGGAGTTGGGGTGATGGGGATGAACCTCAAGGAGGACGACTACATCGCCCACCTCCACATCTGCTCGACGCACGACTACCTGCTCTTCTTCACCAACAAAGGCAAGGTCTACAGGCTCAAGGTCTACGAGCTGCCAGAGGGGTCTCGTACGGCGAAAGGCAGCGCTTTGGTCAACCTGCTGCCGTTGCGCGACGGCGAGCGGGTGATGGCGGTGATCCCCACCCGCGATTTCAAAGAGAACAAGTACCTCGCCTTCGCCACCGCCAAGGGCCTGATCAAGAAAACGGAGTTCCTCGCCTACAACACGCCTATCCGCGCCGACGGGATCATCGCGATCAAGGTCCGAGACGGTGACGAGCTGGTCCAGGTCCGCCTCACCTCGGGCGAGGACGATCTCCTGATGGTCTCCAAGTCAGGCCACGCCTCGCGCTTCTCCGAGGATGCGGTGCGTCCGATGGGACGCGACACCTCCGGGGTGAAAGGGATGAACGTCTCCGCCAAGGTGAACGGGGAGGAGAACCGGGTGCTGGCGATGGACGTGGCGCGCAACGACACCGAGCTCTTCGTCGTCACCGAGAACGGCTATGGCAAGCGCACCTCGATCGCCGAGTACCCGATCAAGGGGCGCGGGACCAAGGGTGTGTTGACGGCGAAGCTGACCGAGAAGAAGGGAGGCCTTGCCGGCGCCCTGATTGTCAGCGAGCACCAGGACCTGCTCTTCATCTCCCAGAACGGGATGGTGCAGCGGACCGAAGCCGGCGGCATCTCGCTGATGGGCCGCCCGACCCAGGGCGTCCGCGTGATGAACATCAAGGACGACGACCGCGTCAGCGCCGTCGCCCTGGTCGTCGAATCAGACGACTCTGCACCCGTCGACGATGCGCCACAACAGGACGAGCTCCAAGCGTCAGAAGACGGGACGGGCGGGTAAGCCCCGCTTACGCCTAAGCACCTCCCTTCGGTCGGTGCTAATGAGGATGGCGCCTTCGGCGCCAGAGAAAGCACTCCGCGGTGCCGGGGGGAGGCTAGAGCGGGGCTTACCCGCCCGTCCCGTCACCTCAAGCGCTGACAGCTCAACCAGCGACCGGACGTTGGCTTCCAGCTCTCGTACCGACGGGCAGCTTTGCCTGGAAGCTTGTGGGGCGCATTTCCCTCAGCTTGGGTGCGACGCTTTCGTAGCTACTCAGGCCCCTGCTCCCCTACTGTGGGCACTAAGCAGCGACGGGTAAGTACTGCTGCCAGGCAGGAGGAATGTTCGGGCTGGCTACCTGGATGAAGATGCTCGGCCCCGGCGCCTTGGGCGACTTCTTCGGGTGCATCTGGATCTCGTGGGGAAGGCGGTTGCCCTTGCGGCGGTTGCAGCTGGCGCAGGCGGCGACGATGTTGCCCCAGACTGACTTGCCGCCGCGGCTGCGCGGGATCACGTGATCGACGGTCAGGCCCGACTTGGTCGAGCCGCAGTACTGGCAGGTCCAAGAGTCGCGAGCGAGCACCGCGCGCCGGGTGATCTTGCGCCGGTGCGCTTCACGCGGCACCCGCACGTAGCTGACCAGCCGGATCACGTCGGGCCGCTCCAGCGTCATGTGCTCCGAATGAATGGCTCCCTCACGCCGCTCTAAAAGCTCAGCTTTTTCCTTGAGCAACAAGACAGCAGCCCGTCTCAACGTGCAGACGTTGATTGGCTCATAGGTTGCATTGAGAACAAGAACCCGTGCCATCTCGCCCGGAATTCTACGCAGGCGGTTGGCGGGGCGAGGGGGTGGGGCTCGCTTACGCCTGGCACCTCCCTACCGGTCGGTGCAATCTGGACGGCGGCTACCGCCGCCGAGACATACGCAGCGAGCTGTGGAGGCTAGAGCGAGCCCCACCCCCTCGCCCCGGCCGTCAGCTGGTCGGGTAAGAGCCGAGGATGCGTACTGACTCGGCCTTTTCGCGAAGCGATGAGAGAGCCTCCGCGATAGCTGGATCGTCCACCGCCCCTTCTAGGTCGCAGAAGAACATGTAGCGGCCGAGGCCTTGGCGGAGAGGCCGAGACTCGATGCGACTGAGGTTGACGCTACGGCTCGAGAACTCCTGCAGCGCCTCGACGAGGGCGCCGGGATGGTCGGCGCCGAGCTCGGAGAAGACCAGGGAGGTCCGCCACGGACCTTTCCCTTCCGGTTCAGAGTCCGCCGGCGCGATCCAGACGAAGCGGGTGACGTTGTTGGCCTCGTCCTCGATCCCCTCACGTAGGACGATGCAGCCGTAGAGCTCGGCCGCCGCCCGAGCCCCGATCGCTGCCCAGGGGCGCACCGACTCGCCGACCATGCGCACTGCCTCGGCAGTGCTGCTGACGCTGCGCCTTTCGACTCCCGGCAGGTGCTCGCGCAGGAAGCCGGCGCACTGGGCGAGCGGCTGAGGATGGGAGAGGATCGCCGAGATCTGCTCCAGCTCGACCCCCTCACGGGCGATCAGGTGGGCGTGGACGCGAAAGTCGTGCTCGCCGACGATCGTCACCGCCTCGGTGTCGAAGGCAAGCGTGTCGAGCGTGCTGCGCACCGACCCCTCGATCGAGTTCTCAAATGGCACCAAAGCCCGCTCCGCCTCACCCCTCTCAACCGCCAAGATCGCATCGTGAACGGTAGGCATCCGCAGCGCCTCAACCACGATGCCTTCCGGCGTTGCCTCCTTCAGCGCATCTTCAGTGAAGGTCCCTGCTGGACCTAAGAAGGAGATTTTCATCTAGTGAACGAGGGTTGGTCCGCTCACGTCATTCGAACACGACGGTGTAGCTCGCTTCGTTGTTTTCGGAAAGTTCCTCGCCCGGCACCGGCTCCGCTTCGACTTCAAGCGTCGTTTCGCCTTGCGGCGTTGGCGTCAGCGGGATCGTCACGGTCGCCGTTTCGCCGACTTCGATGCTGGGGATGTCCGCTTGCAGGGGAGGCCCGCCGTCGACGGAGATCGAGACGGTCACGCCGCTCTCGGTCGATTCGCCCAGGTTCTGCACCTGCACTTCGACTTCGGGCGTTTCTTCCGCTTCCACCGAAGTGGGTCCTTCCGGCGTCAGTTCGGCGCCGTTGATGCTGGTCGCAAGCAATTCCAGGCCGTGCACTCCAGACACGTCTTCGGTGCTCGCGCCGCTGACCGTGGCGAGCGCTTCGCTGACCCTGCTTTCGTCGAGCCATTCGGTGCCGTCGGGGACGAAGACGCTCTCGGGAACGTCCTCGCCTTCGATCCCGTTGTCGGCGAGGACGGCGTCGACTTCGGGGCGGACGACGGTCGCGTAGAGGACGTCGCTTGCGAACAGCTTCCCCATCTGTTTGGTAATCGCCTCGGTCGCTTTCTCAGCGCCGACGTCTCCCAGCGCGGTGCTCACTTTGTCGGCAATCTCGGCCATCGCGCTGCCGCGCAGCTCGTAGACCAGCTCAAGCGTGCCCTGGGCCTTGCCCATGTCGCCCGGCGTGTCGAGCGCGTCGATCCGCGCCACGTAGTTGTCCATCGCGCTGCGGTCGGCGTTGACCTCGGCGACGAAGTCGGTTACCGACAGGCTGCCCGGGTCCGAGAGCTTTTCGAAGAACGATTTGCTGCTCTGGTCGGTCTCTTCGACGATCTGGGTGACGTTGTTCGCGTAATCCTTCAACGCCCGCTCCTTGCGGGCGTTGAGGCAGCCACGCACGCCGAGCACCAGCAAGATCAGGATCAGCAAGCCCGCGCCGAGGGCAAGCCCGCGCCGCAGCAGGATCTGTTGCCGTTCTGGACGGCGTGGCGGGCGCGGTCGACGCCCCGGCCGGGATGCGAGCGAATCCTCCAAGTAGCAGGGAGTATGTCGCAGGAGGAAGCGGATTCGCGACGAAGTCGGATAGAGCTGTGGTCGGCACCCTCGTCCTCAACCGCTTTCTGATCGAGCGCCGCATAGGCAGCGGCGGCTTTGGCGTCGTCTACGAGGCCTGGGACGGGCGCCTCGAGCGGACCGTCGCGGTCAAGGCGATCGAATCGCGCGGTGAGGCCGGCAGGCGGGTGCTGCGCGAGGCCCAGGCAGCCGCGCGGCTCAACCATCCGGGCATCGTCACGCTTTACGAGCTGGGCGAGGAGGACGGCAACGCGCTGCTGGTGACCGAGTTGGTCGAGGGCTCGACCCTGGCCCGCCTGAGCCGGGAAGGAGCGCTCAGCGATCGCGAGATCGGCGAGATCGGCGCCGACCTCTGTGAGGCACTCGACCACGCCCACTCGCGCGGCGTCGTCCATCGCGACATCAAGCCGCAGAACGTCGTCGTCGCCCCCGAGGGTGAGTTCCGCGCCAAGCTGATGGACTTTGGCATCGCCCGTCTCGCCGACGGTGCGGCCCTTACCTTGCCTGGCGACGTGGTCGGCACCCTCGCCTACATGTCACCCGAGCAGGCCGAGGGGCAGGCCGCCGGCCCGGAGGCCGACGTCTACTCGCTCGCCCTGACGCTGTATGAGTGCTGGAGTGGCGAGAACCCGAATCGCCGCGCAACTCCCGCCGCAACCGCGCGCGCGATCGGTGGCCGGCCGCGCTCCCTGCGCCGACTCCGCCCCGACTTGCCGCGTGAGCTCAGTGACGCGATCGACGCCGCACTGCAGCCACGCCCGCCGCGCCGGCCGGCGCTGGAGGAGCTGGGTGCGACGATCGAGGACTCGCTCGAGCGCCTCGCTGAGGACCTTCCCACCGTCCACGCGCCGCTCGGCCTGCGGCTCGGCGCCGTGGCCGCAGCCGCCATGCTCGGGGCCTGGCTGGCGCTGGGCCACGGGGCACTCCTACCCTAGGATTTCCCAATCAGCGTCTTACGCAGCCTCGAGAGTCGGATCGAAGGCCTCGTCGAGGGGGTCTTCAGCCGCGCCTTTAGCTCCGAGGTGCAGCCGGTCGAGCTCGCCCGCAAACTGGCCAAGGAGATGGATTCCCACAAGACGGCTGGGGTGGCCCGCGTCTACGTCCCTAACGAGTACACGGTCTACCTCTCGGGCAAGGACCGCACCCGGCTTGAGGGCTACGAGCGCTCGCTCGAGCAGGAGCTCTCCGGCTACCTGCTGGAGCACGCGCGGCGCCGCAACTACGACCTGCTGACTCGCCCTACCGTCGCCTTCGAGACCGATGAGCGCCTGCGCCTGGGCGAGTTTGGGATTCAGACCCGACTGGTCAAGCCGCCGGCGCACGAGGGCGAGGCGCCGAGCCAGGGCGAGGAGGGCCACACGATGGTCTACTCGGCGGTGCGCGATGCTCCGGCGAAGGCGGCGGAGAGCCCGGCCGGCCGGGCCGAGGTCGCGACCCGCGCGGTCATCACCGTCGACGATCGCCGCTACGTGCTCGACGCCGCCCGCTCGACGGTCGGCCGCTCACGTGACGCGGACTGCGTTCTGCGCGACCCGAACGTTTCCCGCCATCACGCCGAGCTGCGCCGCTCGCCGAGCGGCGGCTGGACCATCGCCGACCTTGGCTCAACCAACGGAATCAAGGTGAACGGGCGCCGCGTCGGCTCGGCTCGGCTCAAATCGGGCGACAAGGTCACGCTCGGCACGACGACTTTCAGGGTCGACATCGAGCAGTAGTCGCCATGGCGACGATCTGGGCCCGTCATTAGGGTGCTGACGTGGACTATGACCCGATCTCGGTCGCGCTCAAGTTCGGCTTCCTCGCCGTCCTCTACCTCTTCCTGCTCTGGATCGCCCGCAGTGCCTTGAAGGACCTGCGTGGCACGGTCGCGCCGGCGCCTGATGCGACCGGTTTCCACCCAGTGCCGGTGTTCGAGGGCGCCACGGCGGGAGGAGACGCCTGGCTGGTTGTGCTGCGCGGCGGCGGCTTGCGCGAGGGGGAGCGCTTCGACCTGATCGGCGGCCTCTCGATCGGCCGCTCACAGGACGCCGACCTGCGGATCGAGGACCGCTATGCCTCCGGCCTGCACGCCAGGATCTTTTCCCGTGAGGGTCACGCCTACGTTGAAGACATGAGCTCCACCAATGGCACCTTGCTCAACGACGGCGCGCTGCACGGCGAGGCCGAGCTGATCGATGGCGACGTGGTGCGGATCGGCGACACCGAGTTCAGATTTGAGGCGGGTGCCTGAGTGCTTCGCGTCGACGACCAGGCGTTTCGCACCGACACCGGTCGCCAACGCAGCGAGAACGAGGATTCACTCTTCGTCCGCGCGCCGATCTTCGTCGTCGCCGACGGCATGGGCGGTGCGCAAGCCGGCGAGGTCGCCTCCAAAGCGGCCGCTGACTCCTTCGATCGCGACCTGCCCGAGGGCCCGCCCGAGCAGTTCTTGCGCGAGACGATCGAGGCGGCCAACCGGCGCATCCACGAGCTGGCCCGCGCCGATCCCTCTCGAGCCGGCATGGGAACGACGATCACCGCCGCGATCGTCGATGCCCAGGCCGAAGAGGTCGGCATCGGGCACGTCGGCGACAGCCGCGCCTACCGCCTGCGCCGGGGCAAGCTCGAGCGCCTCACCCGCGATCACTCGCTGGTCGAGGAGATGAGGCGCAAAGGCCAGATCACCGATGCCCAGGCCGAGGACCATCCCCAGCGCTCGATCATCACCCGGGCGCTCGGGCCCGAGCCGGAGGTCGAGGTCGACCTGCAGACGGTTCCCGCCGCGCCCGGCGACGTTTTCCTGCTCTGCTCCGACGGCTTGACGACGATGATTGACGAGGAGCGCATCGCCGCCGTCCTCTCCGCCACGACCTCGATGGCGGAGGCGGTGCGGACGCTGGTCGACGAGGCCAACGGGGCCGGCGGACGGGACAACATCACCGCGCTGGCCTTCCGCCTCGGCGACGCCGCGGCGCCGCTGGGGGAGGCTCCTGAGGACGCGACGCTGGTCGGCGCTGCCGCCGAGGAGGCGGGGCTGACCGCGACCGAGGTGCGCCGCCGCGCCGCCGCCGCGGCGGCGCAAGAGCGCCGCGAGCGGCTCACCGCGAGGTCGCCGCGCCGCGGCTTGCGCACGGCAGCGAAGCTGCTCGCGGTCGTGCTGATCCTGGCCGCGATTGCCTTTGGTGCCTGGTATGGCAACCGCCAGGTCTGGTTCCTCGGCAGCGACGACAGCGGCCGGGTCGCCCTCTACCGCGGCCTGCCCTATGAGCTTCCCTTCGGAGTGGAGCTCTACCAGGAGCGTTACGCGAGCCCGCTTCAGACCGTGGCGCTGCCGCCGCTGCGACGCCAAGCCGTCACCGACCACGAAATCCGATCGCGCGAGGACGCGGTCTCGCTGATCGAAGACATCGAACGCAGCCAGGGAGTGCCTTGAGGTCTGCCCGGAACCGGGAGCTCGTCGCCCTGATCCCGGTCGCGCTACTGCTCAGCGCCGGATTCGCAGCGGTCTTCGCCCAGGAGGACGCTCGACTCGGCAACGTCAGCCTCATCTACGGCGCCTACTTCCTCGCCGTCTGCCTCGCCGCTCACATCTACCTACGGCTGCGGCTGCCCAACGCCGACCCCTACCTCTTCCCGCTGGTTGCCCTGTTGACCGCTTTCGGGCTGGTGATGATCTACCGGATCGACGAGGGGCTCGCCCGCGACCAGGCCAACTGGTTCGTGCTCGGCCTCGTCCTCTTCGCCCTGACGATCCACTTCCTGCGCGAGTACGACGTGCTCGAGCGCTACCGGTACACGATCGCCGGGGTAGGTCTGCTGCTGCTGCTGGCACCGCGTCTGCCGGGGATCGGTCAGCAGGTCAACGGCGCCTACCTCGGGGTGAAGATCGGCCCGCTTGCCTTCCAGCCAGCCGAGTTCTCGAAGATCTGCATCGTCGTCTTCCTCGCCAGCTACCTGCGCGAGCACCGCGAGGTGTTGATCGTCGGGGCCCGTCGGGTGCTCGGCGTGACCCTGCCACCGCTCAAGCACCTCGGGCCGCTGCTGGTCGTCTGGGGCGCGTCGATGTTCATGCTCGTCTTCATCCGCGACCTGGGCAGCTCGCTGATGTTCTTCGCCGCCTTCCTCGCCTTGCTCTACGTCGCCACCGGTCGCTTCTCCTTCGTCGTGATCGGGATGGCGATGTTCCTGGTTGGCGCCTGGTTCTTCGCCTCCACCGTCCCCCACGTCCACGACCGGATCGAGATCTCGGCTCGACCCCTACCAAGACCCCACCGCGAGCGGCTACCAGATCCTGCAATCGATCTTCGCCCAGGCCGACGGCGGTCTCTTCGGGGCGGGATTCGGTCAGGCGTTGATCACGATCCCCGGCACCGATGCCGCCTTACTCCCCGCCGCGCAGACCGACACGATCTACTCGCTGATCGTCAACGAGGTCGGCCTCTTCGGCGCCAGCGCCGTCGTCCTCACCTACCTCTTGATCGCCGCGCGCGGCTTCAAGATCGCCCTGCTCGCCGATGACGGCTTCTCGAAGCTGCTCGCCACCGGCCTCACCGCCGTCTTCGCGATCCAGGCCTTCGTCATCATCGGCGGCGTCACGCGGGTGATCCCGCTGACCGGCGTCACCCTGCCCTTCATCAGCTACGGCGGTAGCTCGATCGTTGCCAACTTCGTCCTCTTGGCCCTGCTGCTGCTGATCTCCGACCGCGCCCGCCGTGAGGCGCAGGCACCGCGCGGGGCCTTTGCCTTGGAGGGCACGTGAACCGCCAGATCGTCCAGCTCTTCGCCTTCATCGTCGTCCTCTTCGCAATCCTCGTTGCCTTCACGTCCTGGTGGTCGGTCTTCGACGCCGAGGCGCTGAAGGACAAGGTGGCGAACAAGCGACCGCTGCTGGAGCAGCAACGGATCGAGCGCGGCCGCATCCTCGCCGCCGACGGCACCCTGCTCGCCCGCTCGGTTGCCAAGGGCAGCGGCGACGGGCTTCGCTACGTGCGCCGCTACCCGGAAGGTGCGCTCTTCGGCCACCCGATCGGCTACAGCTTCGTGCGCCAGGGCGACAGCGAGTTCGAGAAGTTCCACAACGACGAGCTGATCGGGGAAGGCTCGGAGCTCGGCTCGATCCTCGACGAGCTGCGCGGAGTGCAGCAGGAAGGCAACGACATCGTCACCAACATCGACGCGGAGGCGCAGCGGGTGGCGTTGGCCGGCTTGGAAGCGCAGGGCTTCGGTGCTGTCGTCGCGATCGAGCCGGCGAGCGGCCGTGTGCGGGTGATGGCGTCGAACCCGCCCTATGACCCCAATCGTGTCCCCTTCGAACTGAAGGAGTTGAACGAAAACCAACTCGAAGCGCCATTGTTGAACCGCGCTACCCAGGGCCAGTACCCGCCGGGCTCGACCTTCAAGGTGGTGACCGCCGCCGCCGGGCTCGACAGCGGCGCGATCACGCCGGAAACGACGATCGACGCTCCCGGCACGATCGAAGTCCAGGGCCAGCCGCTCTCCAACGACTTCAACCAGGACTTCGGCGCGATCTCGCTTGACACGGCGCTGACCAACTCGGTCAACACCTGGTTCGCCCAGCTCGGCGAGCAGCTCGGCGCCGAGACGATGTTCGAGTACATGGACGCTTTCGGCTTCGGCTCCACCCCGGCGATCGACCTGCCTGCCGACCAGGTCTACACGAGCGGCATCTTCGAAGGCGGCGACTTGCTGGGGCCCGGCGACCCGGTCGACGTCGCTCGCGTCGCCTTCGGCCAGGAGCGCCTCGCGGTGACGCCGCTGCAGATGGCGGAGGTGGCAGCGGCGGTGGCCAACGGCGGCCGCCTGATGAAGCCGCAGATCTGGAGCCGCGTGATCGATCCCGATGGTCGTGTGACCGAGCGGCTCGACCCCTCGCAGTACAGCCAGCCGATCGACGAGCAGACCGCCGCCGAGCTGACCACGGCAATGGAAGGGGTCGTCAGCGAAGGCACCGGTACCAACGCGGCGATCTCCGGCGTGGCCGTTGCCGGCAAGACCGGCACCGCGGAAACGCCGTTCAACGAGACCTGTGGCGGCGGCAGCGAAGAGAACCAGGCATGGTTCATCGGCTTTGCGCCAGCCGATGACCCGCAGATCGCGATCGCCGCGACGGTCGAGTGCACGACCGCCTTCGGCGGCGACGTCGCTGCGCCGATCTTCCGCGAAGTCGCCGAAACGATTCTGAGCGGTGAATGAGATAGAACAGCCGCCGATGGGCCGAAAACGCAACTCCGGCTCCCCTTTTCGGCCCATCGGCGGGGAGATCGGAGGGCGGCGTGGCTGAAGTCGGTGAGGGAAGCACGATCGACGGCCGCTACCGGCTGCTGCGCCGGATCGGCTCCGGCGGGATGGCTGACGTCTGGCTGGCGGAGGACCCGCACCTTCAGCGCCGCGTAGCGCTGAAGGTCCTGCACCGGCGCTTTGCCCAGGACCGCGAGTTCGTCGAGCGTTTCCGCCGCGAGGCCGAGGCCGCTGCCGGCCTCTCCCACCCCAACATCGTCTCCGTCTTCGACCGCGGCGACGTCGACGGCACCTACTACATCGCGATGCAGCTGCTCGAGGGACGCTCGCTGAAGGAGCTGATCGACCAGGGCTTGACCCCGGAGCAGTCGGCGGGCCTTATCCGCCAGGTGCTCGACGCTGCCGGCTACGCGCACCGGCACGGGGTCGTCCACCGCGACCTCAAGCCGCAGAACGTGATCGTCGACGACGAGGGAAAGGCCACCGTCACCGACTTCGGTATCGCCCACGCCGGCGTCTCGGAAATCACCCAGGCCGGCTCGGTGCTGGGCACCCCGCACTACCTCTCGCCCGAGCAAGCCCAGGGCCAGGCAGTGACCGCCGTTTCCGACCTCTACTCGGTCGGCGTGATCCTCTATGAGGCCCTTGCCGGCCGGGTGCCGTTCGAGGCCGACTCCGCGGTGGCGATCGCGATGAAGCAGGTCTCACACACGCCGCAGCG
The DNA here is from genome assembly GCA_963698085.1 of uncultured Solirubrobacterales bacterium. Lineage (GTDB taxonomy): Bacteria > Actinomycetota > Thermoleophilia > Solirubrobacterales > 70-9 > VRUE01. The sequence goes on along the minus strand of OY969122.1, from coordinate 1,323,501 downwards.
GCCGAGCTCGATCAACCCCGCGGTCTCACCGGCGCTCGACGCGGTCGTGATGCGGGCGCTGGAAAAGGACCCGGGCCAGCGCTTCCAGAGCGCCGAGGCTTTCATCGCCGCGCTCGACGCGGCCGGCCGCGATCCGGGAGCCGAGCCCGGCGGCACCGCCGCCTTCGCGCCGCTGCCGGCCGCCGTCGTCGTCGAGGGGGCGGAGGCCGCCCCCGACGACGAGGAGGAGGAACGCAAGCGGCGCCGCAGGTTCTGGCTGATCCTGGCCGCCGCCGCCGTGCTGCTCGGCGCCCTGCTCGGCTTCGCCCTGACCCGCGATACGACGACCGATGTTCCAGCCGTGACCGGCAACGAGCTCAACGTGGCGATCTCGTTGCTACAGCAGAACGGGTTCGCCGTCGGCGACATCGACCGGGTGCAGCGCCAAGTTCCGGCCAACACTGTGCTCGAGCAGGACCCGCCCGCCGGCAGCGCCTCGCTCGACTGCACCTTCCTCAGCTTCTTCTGTTCGAAGCCGAAGGTCGCGCTTACCGTCAGCGCCGGGCCGGGCAGCGCTGTTGTTCCGGGCGGCTTGGCCGGTCTGAACCAGGCGGAAGCTGAAGACAGAGTGGAGAAGATCGGCTTCCTCGCCGGGGTCGAAAAGGTCAACTCCGATCAGGTCGAAGCGGGTCTGGTCATCCGCTCAGACCCTCCCGGGGGCACGACCGCGACCCGCGGCTCGACCGTTGTCCTCACCATCTCCAAGGGCCAGAAGCTCGCCAAAGTGCCGGTGCTGGTCGGAACGCAACGCTCCGTCGCGGTGCAGCAGATCCGCGGCCGTGGTCTCACCCCCAGCGTCGAAGAAGAGGAAAGCGCGAGGCCGGCTGGCGAGGTGATTCGCCAGTCGCCGAGCGCCGGCTCGGAACTGCCGCGCGGCTCGACCGTCTCGATCGTCGTCTCCAAAGGTCAGCGCCAGGCGAAGGTTCCGAACGTGATCGGCAAGGAAAGGCGGCAAGCAGTCGAAGAGCTGCGCGCCGCCGGGCTCGTCCCCGAAGTGCAGGAAGAAGAAACGGAAGTGCCGGCGCAGGTCGGCCGCGTCACCGATCAGTTCCCACCGCCGGGCGCCGAAGTCGAACCGGGGTCGGGGGTGACCTTGACTGTCGGCAAACGCGCCGCTGGCAGCGAAGACGAAACGGAAGCCGAATGAGATGCCCTGTGTCAACCCCCCGCCGTTTGCAGGCCGCTCAAGTTCCCGTGCAAGGACGGGTCGTAGGGCATTCCGTCCTGCCAGCAGCGCCACAGAACCCTGATCCAGGCGCGTCCGAGAGTGCGGGTCGCATGCGGGTGGTCTTGACCTCTGGCCCGAGCTCGCTCATAGACCTCCTTGGCCCACGGATGCCAGTGGCGGGTCGAGTCGGCCAAGACCGTGACGGCTTTTCGCAGCCGCTTGTCGCAGGCGCGCCTGAAGGTCGCGACGCGCATCTTCCCCGACTCCAGCGCCACCGGGCTCATCCCGGCGTCGGCCGCCAGTGCGGCCTCGGTGGGGTAGCGCCCTCTGCAGTCGCCGATCTCGGCGATCTCGCAGACAACGGACTCGAGCGCAGTCACCAGGCCGAGCACGACGGCCCGGCGGGCCTCGCACTCCGCGTCACCCGCGGTCCCCGCCGGCGCCGCCTTCATCCGCTCCACCAGCACGGCGGGATCGGTGCGCCCGGTATAGCGGTTGCGCGCCAGGAAGCCCGCCATCCGCTCGCCCCCCAAGCCCCTGGCATCGGCCGGGCTCGGGTAGCGCGCGATGAAAGCCAGCGAGACCCGGTTGTCGACTGCCCCGAAGATCAGCGCACCGGGCCAAAAGGACTCCAGCTGGGCGCGCAGCTGGTTGGCGAGCCCCACCCGCACCCCGACGAGGTCCTCGCGCGCGCGTGTGAGCGCCCGCAGCGCCTTGGTCTCATCGCTGTCGGGGACCAGCGCCCGGAAGCGGTGGGCGTCGGTTCGCGCAAGCTCGGCCAAGACGAAGGCGTCGAAGCGATCGGACTTGCCGTGCGCGACTGCGTAGCGCGGGCGCGCGGCCTTCAGCTGGTTGGGGTGGATCGCCAGCACTTCCAGGCCCCCGGCGAGCAGCCGCTCGACCAGGATGCCGTCTGGCCGCTCGATCGCGACCCGGTCCACCCGGTGGGCGGCGAGCTCTCGCACAAGCTTCTGGAGACCTCGCTCCTCATGCGTCACCGAAAAGCGCGCCACCACATGCCCCTCCTCGCTGACGCAGACCTCATGGGCCTCGCTGGCCCAGTCGACTCCTGCGGTCCTGATTCCTGCCATGCTTCCTCCTCGGTCGATTTGTCTCGGCTGAATGCCGGCCGCGAGGTGCCTCTGCGCTTCCTCATTGGGTGGCGATCGTCTTCGCCACGCCCTGTTGGCGCTTCGGGCGCCTCGCACCGCCGGGAGGCGCTGATCTCATACGGGCCGTCTAGGCGGCTAGGGACGCTGGCGCTCTCCCGGCGGGGGTCGGCTATCTGTGCTTCCCGGGATTCTGCGTCGGCCTCGCTTCGCTCGGCCTCTCCATCTAAATCTCAGGAAGAACAGGGAGAGGATCTCCAATGAGGGTCGCGGTCCTCAGCGGCGGGCGCTCCTCCGAGCACGACGTCTCGCTGCGCTCTGGCGAGGCGGTCGCGCGCGGGCTGGAGGAGGCCGGTCACGAGGCGCTGTCGGTGACGATCGGCCGCGACGGCGCTTGGAGCTTTCGCGGCGCCCCGGTCGAGCTGCTGCCGGCGGCTGGGTTGTTCGGTGCCGACGCCGCCTTCCCCGCTCTGCACGGTCCCTTTGGCGAGGACGGCAGCGTGCAGGGCGTGCTCGAGTGGCTCGATGTCCCCTACGTCGGCTCCGACGTGCTCGCCTCGGCCGTGTGCATGGACAAGCTGACGCTGAAGCGCCTCTTCGCCCAGGCCGGCCTGCCGCAGGTCGAGTTCGTCGGCGTCGGCGAGGCGGGCTGGCGCGAGCGCTGCGAGGCGATGGGGCTGCCGCTCTGGGTGAAGCCCTCGCGGCTCGGCTCCAGCGTCGGCATTAGCAGGGTCGAAGGCTTCGGCGAGGAGCTCGACGCCGCCGTCGACCTCGCCCTGCGCCACGATCCTCGCGTCATTGTCGAGGCGCATGCCGCGGGCCGCGAGATCGAGTGCTCCGTGCTCGGCAACGAGCGCCTCGAGACCTCGCTGCCGGGCGAGGTGATCGCCCACGGCGATTGGTACGACTACGAGACCAAGTACAGCGCCGGTGGCATGGAGCTCGTCGTGCCGGCGCCGATTCCGGGCGAGCTGGCAACGTCCCTGGGTGAACTCGCCATCGCCGCCTTCGAGCTGGGCGGCTGCTCCGGCCTCGCTCGCTGCGATTTCTTCCTCGAAGCCGACGGCCGGGTGCTGGTCAACGAGATCAACACCATGCCCGGCTTCACCGAGACCAGCGTCTACGCCAAGCTCTGGGAGGCCACCGGCCTCCCCTACCCGGACCTCTGCAACCGCCTGGTCGAGCTGGCGATCGAGCGCCACACCAAGGCCCGCTCGCACGAGTTCTAGCTAGTTGTCCTGCCCACGGACGTTGTGAACGCGACTGATCGGCGGCCGGCCTCCAAGTGAGCTGTGGGGCCTGGTCTCGTTGTAGTGCGTGAGCCAGTGTGGCAGGGCCTTGTTGCGGTGGCGGTGGGAGCGGTAGGCCATTCCGTAGGCCCACTCCCTCGCCATCGTCTGGTGGAAGCGCTCGACCTTGCCGTTGGTCTGGGATCGATAGGGCTGGGTGGTGATGTGCTTGACCTCTCTGGAGGCAAGGAGCTCTCGCAGCGCGCGGTTCTTGACGTAGGCGAAGGCGTTGTCGGTCATCAGGCGCTTGGCCTCGATGCCATGCGAGCCGAAGAACTCCAGCGCACGCTCGACGAAGCCGGTGACGGTGGCTGCCCGCTCGTCGGGATGAAGCTCGACGTAGGCCAGGCGGGAGTGGTCGTCGACGATCGCGTGGCAGAAGTCATAGCCGACGCGGGTAGCGGGATCCATCCACTTGCGTGAGTGCTGTGAGCGGTCCCCGGTGACCGCGTGCCCGGGGCGCTCGAAGCGCGCATAGCGCGAGGTGTCCATGTGCAGGAGATCGCCGGGGCAGGGCCACTCGTAGCGCCGGGCCTCCTCCCGCGGCGCCCTGGCGGGCCGGGAGATGCCGTGGCGGTGGAGCACCTTCCAGACGGTCGAGTGGTGGTGGCCGACCTTGCCGGCCACCAGGCGCGGTCCCCAGCCGGTGCGCCGGCGCCACTCACAGAATCTGCCTCTGGGTCTTCGCGTCGAGCAGCCGTGGGCTGCGATGGGGGCGAGAGGAACGGTCGAGCAGCCAGCGGCCCGAGCGCACTTCCTCGGCGCTGGCATTCAGGCGCCGATGCCACCAGCGGTGAGCTGTCGCGGGCGCCACGCAGAAGGCCGCAGCTGCGGCCTTCTGCGTCATCCCCGACTCGATCGCCTCCACCAGCGCGAGCCGTCCCGCGGGTCCGAGAACGGCGTTAGCGTGAACCTTCATCCGGGTCCTCCTTTGAGGCCGTAGGGCGTAGACACCCCAAGCCTCTGAGAGGGCCCGGATGGCTTCTCAGCGGTTCACAAGGTATGTAGGCGGGTCAGCTAGACCCGTCAGTCCAACAGTTCGATGTCGCTGATCTCGATCTGGTAGCGGCCGGGTTGGTCGCGGGCTTCGGAGGCCTTGGTGAACCAGAGGAGGAAGTAGGTGGAGGGCTGGCGGACGGTCAGGTCTATCTCCTGGGTCTCCTCGGATCCGCTTACCTCGCCTACCGGTTCGCCCCAACCGGATAGGTCCGACGGCGGCCCGGCGGGAGTGGCGTAGACCTGCGCGTCCCAGCCAGGGGTGGGGCTGCGCACGATCATCTTCTGCGGCGTCGCCGGAGAGGTCGCGGTGACGTAGACGCCGACGCCCGGTTCGGGGCCGGTCTTCGTCCCGGCGAAGGTCTCGGAGTCGTAGTGCTCGGTTTCCCAGGCGGTGCCGGTCGGGTCGCCGTCGGCGGCGAGTTCGACCTTGCTGCCGATCTCTTCACCGTCCCCCTGGGGGTCGTAGTCGGTCGCGCCGGAGATCGCCACGTTGCCGCCCTTGCCCTTATTGGCACCGCCGCCGCCGATCCCGCTCGAGATCAGTTGTACAGCGAGCAGCGCGCCGCCGCCGACGAGCAGCAGTAGGGCGATCGCCGCCCACGACCAGCGCCCGCGGCCGGAGAGCTTGCGCTTCGGCGGCGGCACCGCGTCGAGCACGCTGGTCGCCTCGCCGGTCGTCGTGCCAGCCCGCGCCGCCTCCACCTCGAGTGCGGTCTCGAGGTCGTCGATCATCTCGGCGACCGTCTGGTAGCGCTCGGCCGGGTTCTTCGCCGTCGAGCGCTCGACCACCAGGGCGACCGCCGCCGAGACCTCGGGCCGGCGCCGCTGCACGTCGGGCAGTTCCTCGTTGACGTGTTTCATCGCCACGCCGACCTGGCTGTCGGCGTGGAAGGGGACCTGGCCGATCAGCATCTCGTAGAGGACGACGCCGAGCGAGTAGATGTCGGAGCGCGGGTCGACCCCTTTGCCCATCGCCTGCTCAGGCGCCACGTAATCGGTGGTGCCGAGGACGCGACCGGTGGCGGTGACGCCGTCCTGTTCGAGCTGGCGCGAGATGCCGAAGTCGGTCAGCTTGGCGCGACCCTCCTCGTCGATCAGCACGTTCTGCGGCTTGATGTCGCGGTGGACCATGTTGCGAGCGTGGGCGACGCTGAGGCCGCGCGCGACCTCGATCGCGTAGGCGATCGCCTCTTGGGTGTCGAGTGCGCCGACGCGGCCGATCCGCTGCTTCAGCGTCTCGCCCTTGACGTACTCGAAGACGATGTAGGGGTGGCCGCCGTCCTCGCCGGCGTCGATCACCGAGACGACGTTGGGATGGGTCAGCTTGGCGACCGCCCGCGCCTCCTGGCGGAAGCGCTGCAGCTGGTCCTCCTGCTCGGACATCTCGCGGTGCATGACCTTGACAGCGACCGGCCGGTCGAGCGTCTCGTCGCGGGCCAGGTAGACGGTCGACATGCCGCCGCTGCCCAGCTTCGCCTCCAGCCGGTAGCGGCCGGAGAGAACGGTTCCGATCATCGAGCTGGAGGGGCGGGAGCTCATCTAAGTCGTACGGATGATCCTTCTACCGTACGACCGATCCGTTGCGCCGCGGGATAGTGACGCCGCATCGTTTCAACCGCGAGTCCCTCGTCCGCCGCCGCGACGACCACGCAGAAGCCGCAGCCCATGTTGAAGACGTCGCGCATCTCCTCTGCGGCGACCCCGCCGCGCTCCTGAATCAGTTCGAAGATCGGCGGGACCGGCAGCGGCTCGTCGATCTCATAGCCGACCTCGGCGGCGAGGCGGTTGAGGTTGCCGAGACCGCCCGAGGTGATGTGGGCGAGGCCGCGCACGTCGGTCTCGGAGCGCAGCAACTCCAGCACCGGCTTGACGTAGATCTCGGTTGGCTCGAGCAGGACGTCGCCGAGCGGCCGCCCGAGGCGCCCTTCCGGATCCTCGTCGAGCGGCAGCCCGTCGAGCGCCGCGCGGGCGAGCGTGTAGCCATTGGAGTGGATCCCGGAGGAAGGCAGGCCGATCACAGCGTCGCCCACCTGCACCGCGGAGCCGTCGATGATCTCGTCGAGGGCGACGGTGCCGAAACAGGCTCCAGCGACGTCGCAGCCGCGCACCAGCTCGCCGAGCTGGGCGAGCTCGCCGCCCGGGATCTCGACCCCGGCCAGCTCCGCGCCGCGGGCCAGCCCGACTCCGATCTGCTCGCAGACCTCCGGGTCGGCGCGCTCGATCGCGATGTAGTCGAGCATCGCCAATGGCTCTGCGCCGACGCAGATCACGTCGTTGACGTTCATCGCCACGCAGTCGATGCCGACCGTGTCGAAGCGCCCCAGCTGCTCGGCGAGGAGCAACTTGGTCCCGACCCCGTCGGTGGAGAGCGCGATCCCCGTCCGCTCGTCGATCCGGATCACGCTTGCGTAGTGACCCGGCAGCGGCACCTGCCGCGAGGGCCTCCCGAGCTCGATCGCCCCCAACGCCCGCACCAACCCGGCGACTGCGGAGTCCGCAGTCCTCTGGTCGACCCCGGCCTTCGCGTAGGCGTCTGCGTCGCTCACGCTGGCGATTCTTTCAGGCGCTTCGGCAGGTCAGGAGCGGGCTCGAAGAGATGTCTGCGCCCCTTGCGGCGCTGGACGAGCAGTCCCCGCCCGGCGAGGCCACGCAAATCGGATCGAGCGGTCTCGTGTGACACGCGATGGCTCGCGGCGTGGCTGTCGAATGAATACGAAGCATCGGGATCGCGCGCTGCGTCCGTAAGCAGGGCTAGCTGCCGACCATTGAGGTAGCCAGCCCCGTCCAGGAGCCTCTCGACGTCCTTGACTTCGGTCGTCTTTTTCTGCAGATAGAGATGAAGATCGTCGATTGCTCTCTCGATCACGTTCAGCTGATGAAGGAGGAAATAGGTCGTGTCGCCTGCGTCGGTCTCCGTTTCCATGAAGGCGCGAGCGTATTTCGAAGGGGCGTTTCGGATGAACCGCGAGATCGGCAGGTACTCCGCCAGCCAGTAGCCGCGGACGCGCATCAACCAGAAGAAGAGAATCCGCGCCGTGCGCCCATTGCCGTCCTCGAATGGATGGTCATAGGCGAGCCAGAAGTGCAAAAGGATCGCGCGGATCACGGGATGGACGAATCGGGCGCCATCATCTCCTTCGTTCGCAAAGTCGCAGAGGAGGCGCATTCGCTCGGGCAGTTGCTCGGCGGGAGGCGGCTTGTGTATCGGCCGCCCATCGTCTCGGTCGAAGACCGCCACTCTCTCCTCTCCGGGTCGCTGGAGGCGACCGGCTGCTGATGGGTCGTCGAGAGTCCCCTCGGTGACGACCTTGTGCAGCTCGAGAACCGACTCCGGGGTCAGCGTTGGGCCGATCTCCTCGCGCATGAACTGGAGAGCTCGATAGTTGTTGGCGATCATCCGCTCGCTGCGATCGCGAGGCTCGCGCCCAGTTCTGAGCATTTCCTTGGCCGCGCGACGAGACGTCGTCGCCCCCTCCAACTGACTCGAGCGGATCGCCTCCTCCATCAGTGAGTTGACGAGGAACCTTCGCCCGGCCTGGCGCTCAGAGGTCACCACCTCGTCCATCGCAACCTCGCCGCTGCAGCGCTGGTCGATGTAGTGGAGCTGCCGCAGCATGCTGTCGATGACGCCATAGGTGAACGCCGTGCCGTCGGGATCGGTCAGCGGCAGCGTCCGCAGCTCATCGATTCGGGCCATTTTGATCCGCAGCCAACGCTGCTCGGGATTCAAGCTGCTGGGCGACGGCAATCGCCGGAGCTTGTCCCAGTGCAGGTAGCGATCGCTTGCCCAGGCAGTCGTGGGCGCTTTGATTGCCGCCATCACCTCGTCGCCGTCCAGCTTGCTGAACAGCTCGGGAACAGCAGGGGCGCGAGCTATGAACATCCCAACTCCAAATCAACTCCAAGTTTCTCCAAGATTTGGAATTGTAGCGAACTCCAAATCAACTCCAAGTTTCTCCAAATCTGGGAGTTCCCTGTTAACGCCTGAGTTTTGACAGCACTACCGCGGCCAGCGCAGCTCGGTACGCCGCATACGGCCACAGCGCCCGGTCGCGCTCGACCAGGTGGATCAGGCGCTGGGAGGTGAGGGTTGAGACGAAGGAAGCAGCGACGCCGATCGCCATCGAGCGGCGCAGCGAGGGGGAGGCGCCACGGCGGCGCAGGCGCTCGCCCTTGAGGGCGGTGGCGCCGACGATGATCGGCAGGGCGATCGTGCGCGAGAGCAGGTTCGCCTGGTCGCGGGAGAAGTGGCGCCAGCGGGCCGCCGCCAGGGTGACGCCGTTGCGCGAGACGCCGGGAGCAAGGGCCGCCGCCTGAGCGATGCCGAGGGCCAACCCGTCGGCCGGAGTCGCGTCGCCCCGGCCACGCCGCTGCGGCCGTGTGTCGGCGATCAGCATCGCCGCCGCGCCGGCAAGCAGGCCGAGCGCCGTCGCCTTTGGCCCGCCGAGCCGTTGCTCGATCGGCCGCTCCAGGGTGTAGCCGACCAATGCCGCGGGCAGGAAGGAGAGGCCCAGGGTTAGCGCCCGGCGGCCGTCGAAGTGGCGCAGCTCTTCGAGGATCGTCCCCCGCTGGCCGATCAGCAGCGCCACCGCTGCACCGCCGTGGACGGCGACCTCGAAGCTCTTGCGCACCTCCGGGTCGAGCCGCTCCCAGTCCCACCCCACCAGCCAGGGAATGAGGACGATGTGGGCGGAGGAGGAGACGGGCAGCAGCTCAGCGGGCCCCTGGACGATTCCCAGCGCTAGGGCGCGAGCGACTGGGATTCTGCCGTCAGCCGCGGTGCTCAAGCGCTGCTGCTCGAAGACGCCGCCTCGCCGCGAGCGCCGCGATCGTCGCCGGCGGCACCCTCCGGCTTCGCTTTCGGCCCGCCACCGCGATAGCGGCGGATCAGCAGGTAGATCGCGCCGCCGAGCACAGCCGCGACCACGGCGTAGTCGAGGTAGTGCAAGTGTCCGCGCCACTCCTCCCAGTTCTCGCCGACCGCTTGGCCGATCAAGGCAAGCATCAGCACCCAGGGGATGCAGCCGAGCAGGGTGAGCACGGTGAATCGCCAGAAGGGCATCTTCGCCACACCGGCCGGCAGTGAGATGAAGGTGCGGATGATCGGCAGCATGCGGGTGAAGAAGACGGTCGCGTCGCCGTAGCGTTCGAACCAGTCGTCGGCCCATTTCAAGTACTTGGGCGGCAGGTGGATCAGCCGGTTTTTCTCCAGCAGATCGAGCCGCGCGTAGTAGCCGACCGCGTAGGCGGCCCAGGAGCCGACCAGGTTGCCGAGCACCCCCGCGGCAACGACCCCGAACAGCGTCAGCTCCCCGGCGGCGACGCTGGAGCCGGCGAAGAGCATGATCGCCTCGCTGGGGACAGGCAGGCAGGCGGACTCGAGCGCCATCAGGATGAAGACCGCCGGCAGCCCCGTGGAGCTGATGAAGTCGGTCCCCGCGTTGACGATCGGGTCGAGGAAGAAGTCGGTGACGCTGGCGAGAAGCAGCATGCGAGAGCGGGGGATTGTAGGGATCGTGGACGGCAGGAACTAAACTCGGGCTTCCCTTATGCACCGGTTGAACCACCCCGTCTACCGCAACCGGGTACTTCAGGTCGCCGCCGACGCGCTGCTCGTCGCGCTCGCCTTCTACCTGGCGTTCCGCCTGCGCTTCCTCGACGAAGGCCTGCCTGCCCGCTACGAGACGCTCTTCCTGCAGGCCGTCGCCTTCGTCGCGCTCGGCAAGGTGGCAGTCTTCGCTGCCTTCGGCCTCTACCAGAAGTGGTGGCGCTACGTCAGCGGTCGCGACTTCCTCACGATCGTTCGTGCCGTCGCCGTCTCCAGCGCGATTCTCGTCGTCCTCTTCACCGTCGCGCAGCCCTTCGAGTACGACCTGCCGCGCTCGGTCGCGGTGATGGACTTCATCCTCACCCTCTTTTTGATCACCGGCGCCCGCCTCGCCGTGCGGCTGATCGTCGAGCGGCCCTCGCACGGCCACCGCCTGCCCAAGCACGAGGTGTTGGTGATCGGCGCCGGTTCCGGCGGTCAGATGGTCGTCCGCGAGATGCACCTCAATCCCAACCTGGGGGCGACCGCGATCGGCTTCGTCGATGACGACGCGCGCAAACAGGGGATGCGGATGCTCGGCCTCAAGGTGCTGGGGACGACGGCGCAGATCGAGACGATCCTCGACGACACCGAGCCCGACGAGGTCGTGATCGCGATCCCCTCGGCGCCGGGGACGCTGCGGGCCAGGGTCGTCGCCGCCTGCCGCGAGCGCGAGATCCGCGTCCGCACCCTGCCGACCGTGTTCGAGTTGCTGCGCGGCGGCGTCCAGCTCAGCAAGCAGCTGCGCGATGTCCAGGTCGAGGACGTGCTCGGGCGCGACCCGATCGTGGTCGAGCTCGACACGGTCGGCGCCTACCTGCGCGACCGCATCGTCCTCGTCACCGGCGCCGGTGGCTCGATCGGCTCCGAGCTCTGCCGCCAGATCGCCCGGGTCGGGCCGCGGCTGCTGGTGATGCTCGATCACGCCGAGGACAACCTCTTCGAGATCGAGCGCGAGATGGTCGAGGAGCGCCACTTCTCGAGCGTCGAGGCGGTGCTCGCCGATTGCCGCGAGCCGCACCGGATGCTGGAGACGATGCAGCGCTTTAAACCGAGTGTCGTCTTCCACGCCGCCGCCTACAAGCACGTGCCGCTGATGGAGGCCAACCCGCTGGAGGCCGTGCGCAACAACGCGATCGCGACGCGGATCACCTCCGACACCGCGGCCGCCTCAGACGTCGAGCGCTTCGTCCTCGTCTCCACCGACAAGGCGGTCAACCCGAAGACGGTGATGGGCGCCTCCAAGGCGATGGCCGAGTGGATCGTCGAGACCGCTGGCCACAAACATCCCGGCACCCGCTTCGCCAGCGTCCGCTTCGGCAACGTGCTCGCTTCCTCGGGCAGCGTGGTGCCGATCTTCCGTAGTCAGATCGAGCGCGGTGGGCCGGTCACCGTCACCCACCCCGAGATGACCCGCTACTTCATGACTATCCCCGAGGCGGTGCAGCTGGTGATCCGCGCCGGCGACATCGGCGCCGGCCGCGGCGAGGTCTTCGTCCTCGACATGGGCGAGCCGGTAAAGATCGTCGACCTCGCCAACAACATGATCCGCCTCGCAGGCTACGAGCCGGGGGCGGAGATCGCGATCGAGTTCACCCAGCCGCGCCCGGGCGAGAAGCTGCACGAGGAGCTCTTCGGCAGCGGCGAGGAGCTGCGGCCGACGGCGGCAAAGCGCATCCACCGTGCCGTCCGCGAGGCGCCGCTCGACCCGCAGTGGGTCGAGTCGACGCTGAACTCGCTCGAGCACCTGGTGCTGGCCGGCGACGAGGCCAACCTGGCCGAGCAAGTCGTCGCCCTGATCACCACTCCGGGTGGGGACGCGGCGGCAGTCGGCTACGACGGATAGCCTCTCGCAGCCAACCCTTGGAGCTGATCAAGGAAATAGGGGCTTTCGCGGGTCTGGTCGCTTTTCTTGGCCTGGCCGTGCTCGCCTTGCTCTCATTCGCCCAGGGGCGCGACATTCGCCGCTTGCGCGAGTGGGCGGGGTCGGCGCCCGAGCGCGACGCCGAGCGCAAGGAGACGACGTCCGCCGCCGCCTCCGAGCGTGCCGAGGAGATGCGCAAGCTGGAAGAGGCGCGGGAGGCCGAGCGCCGCGCGGCCGACCTGCGCGAGCACCGCCGCGAGCGCCGCGAGGCGGGGCTGCCGGAACTGACCCGCACGGAGCGCTTGCGCGAGCGCTTCGGGGGCGGCGACGGGAGCACCGGCGCCCGCAGCAGGCTCGGCGAGCCGCGTTACCTGGTGGCGATCTTCGTCGTCCTGGCGTTGGTCGCAGGCGGCGTCGCCTTCGCCGTCCTCGGCGGGTCCGACAGCGAGGGCGACGGCAAAGGCGGCAAGGGGGCTTCGCAGACGCTCAAGCCGAGCGAGATCGAGGTGACCGTGCTCAACGGCACCGCGGTCGAGGGGCTGGCGGGCACCTACGGCGACATGGTCGAGCGCAAGGGCTTCGAGCTCGGTGCGGTAACCAACAGCCGCTCGAGCTTCGCCGACAGCGTCGTCATGTTTTCGCAGGGCAACGGCCGCGAGGCGCATCGGGTGGCCACCTCGCTGCAGATCTCGCGGGTGCGGCCGATGAACTCGGAGATCGCCTCGCTCTCGGCGGGCGCACCGGTCGCGGTCGTGATCGGCGAGGACAATGCCTCGACGGCCGGCTAGCGCCGGCGCGATCGTCTTCGCCCTGCTCGTCGTTGCCACGATCGCCGCCTTCGCCTGGTCGCAGCACCTCAAGCGCGACCCACTCGTGCTCGACCGCGTGGGCTTCCGCGCCGTCCCCTACGCCGACCGCGACGATGAACCGGTCCGTGCCTTTACGCCCAACGACGATTGCCGCTTTGACCACATCCGCATCCGTTTCCGCATGACCCGCTCCGACCAGGCGCATGTGCAGGTGGTGAAGCCGGGCGGCAAGCTCGTCGTCACCCTCGCCCGCGATACGTACCTGAAGCGCTACCGCTTCTTCACCTTCTTCTGGGACGGTCGAGTGCGCAACGACGGCACGGCGGCGCCGGGGCGCTACAAGCTGCGGGTCAAAATGCTCGGCGAAGACCGGACGCTCGTGCCCGGTGGCGTGATGCGCTTGCACCGGGCGCCGCGTAAACAGGCCCGGGAGTGCAGGCAATGAGAGCGTGTGGCGCCTTAGTCGGTCTATGTACGACTAAGGCGCCACGTCAGGGGGAGCGTCGGTGATCCTTTCGGCGCTCGGCGTTCTCGCGGCAGCCGTAGCCGCGGCAGCCGCGATGCTTCTGCCGCCCGGCCGTGCCCGCGCGGGGTCGATGCTGCTGGCGCTCGCGCTCTTCCCGCTCCTGATCCTCGGCGACCAGTGGCACTCGCCGCAGATCGTCGACTTGCGCGACAACGCAATCCAGCTAGCAGGCCTCGGGTTGGCTGCTCTAGCCGCATCCATGGCTCTTGCCGCAGTCTTCCATCGCTGGCCAATCTTGTTGCCGTTGGCGATCATCGCGGCGCTTCCCTTCCGCGTTCCCCTGGAGTCCGGTGGTGACACCGCGAACCTCTTGGTGCCGCTGTATCTAGTCATCGCTGGGGGTGTGCTCTCTCGGGCGCTGGGCGAGTGGCAGGAGGGTGGGGGGGTCGGTCTGCATGCCGGTAGAGAGGAGGGAGGGGGGTCCCAACCGCGTGCTGGGTTTTTCGCCGGGCGGCTGGCGGCTCTCGCTGAGCTTTCAGGGCGAAAAACAGGACGCCGCACCCGCTTGGAACCCCCCTCCCTCCTGCCAATCGTTCTCGCCGGGGTCGTCCTGCTCTACGCGATTCAGACGCTGTACTCGCCTGATTTCTCTAAATCTCTACAGAACGTTTGCTTCTTCTTCGTGCCGTTCTCGTTGGTCTACGCGCTGCTGCGCGACGTCACCTGGGATCGGAAGCTTCTCCAGTACGTGCTGGTGGTCGTTGCCGTCGAGGCGGTGGCGTTCGTGATCGTGGGCTCGATCGAGTACTTGAGCCGGAGTCTCTTCTGGAATGACCAGGTGATCAGGTCTAATGAATTCCACACGTACTTCAGGGTCAACTCGATCTTCTGGGACCCCAATATCTATGGGCGGTATCTGGCCTTGGTGATCGTCCTCGCCATGTCGGCTCTGCTGTGGGCGAAGGAGCGGCGAACGCTGGCGTTACTGAGTGGGCTAGTTGCGGTGCTCTGGCTCGGGCTGGTGCCGACGTTCTCGCAGTCGAGCTTTGCTGCGCTTCTGGCCGGCATGGCTGTCCTCGCCGCCTTGAGGTGGAGCTGGCGCTGGACGCTTGCCGCTGTCGGAGCGGGAGCTGTCCTCGCTGTCGTCATCGTCCTCTTCGCCGGTGGCATCTCGAAGCTCAGTCCCGACCGCCTCAACGTCGAGACCGGCGGTCGCAGCAACCTCGTCTCAGGCGGGGTCAAGCTCTTCGGCCAGAGACCCCTCTGGGGCTACGGCGCCGGCAGCTTCCCCCGCGCCTACCGCGAACACGCAGCAACCAAGAAAGCCCCAGTAGCCGTCTCCCACACCGAGCCCATAACGGTGGCAGCGGAGCAAGGACTTATAGGCCTAGCGGCCTACGCAGCTCTCCTCGTCGCAGCGCTCTGGACTATGGCAACCGGCCTGTTTCCTGGCAGGGGGAATGGGGACACCCCCATTCCCCCCCCAGCTCAACGAGTCGCGCGCATAGCGGTCCTCGCAGCCTTCGTAGCTCTGCTGGTCCACACCATGGCCTACGCCGGCTTCTACGAGGACCCGATCACCTGGGTCTTGCTGGCGGTCGGCGCCTCGCTCGCGGCGCTCCCGGTCCGCGCCGCGGCGTAGAGTCGCGCCGTGTCGGGCTACCTCCGCCGCCTCGCGACGACCGGCGCCGCCTACACCGCGGCGAGCGTGCTCTCGAAGCTGATCGCGGTCGCGCTGCTGCCGCTCTACACGCGTTACCTCACGCCCGCCGACTACGGCGCCGCCGAGGTCCTCTTTGCCGCGGTCGTCGCCGCCAGCATCGTCATCCGCTTCGGCGTGATCGAGGCGGTGCTGCGCTTCTACTACAAGGGCGGCGAGGACCCGCAGCGAGTTGTCGCGACCTCTTTCGCCGCTCTCTTCTGGTTTGGTACCGCCGCGGCCCTGATCGCGCTGCCATTCGCCGAGCCGATTTCCGAGGCGCTGCTCGATCGCTCCGCGCCCGACCTTACCCGGATCGCGATCGGCGGCCTCTGGGTGCTGACCCTGCACGAGTACCTGCTGACCCTGTTCCGGCTCGAGGAGCGCGCCCGCGCCTTCTTCGCCGTGACGATCGCCAACGTCCTGGTCGCGATCGCCCTCACCGTCGTGCTCGTCGTCGGCGAGGACGAGGGCGCCCGCGGCCTCTTGCTCGGCAGCTACCTCAGCGGCGCGGCCTTCGTGCTCGGGCTGATCGTCGTCCACCGCCGTCGCCTCTCGCTCTGGATCGAGCGACCGCTGCTACGGCGGATGTTGCGCTTCGGCCTGCCGACGATGCCGGCCGAGCTCTCGCTCTACGCACTCAACTTCGTCGATCGAATCATCATCGTCCGCACGGTCGGCCTGGCCGAGGCCGGGCTCTACTCGCTGGCGATCAAGTTCTCCCAGGCCGTCAACGTGCTGGCCCGCGGCTTCCAGCTCGCCTGGCCGCCGCTTGCCTACTCGATCCGCGACGACGACGAGGCGCGGCGCGCCTACGCCGCGGTCGTCACCTATTTCCTCGCCGCCTGCGCCTTCGTCGTCGCCGGCATGTGGCTGCTATCGCGCTGGATCGCCCGCGCCCTCGCCGCGCCGGAGTTCTTCGAGTCCTACGAAGCGGTCGGCCTGATCTCCACCGCGGTCACGCTCTACGCCCTCTACATGGTGCTGCTGGTGATCCTCGGCCGTACTGGCCGCACCGAGTTCAACTTCCCGGCGACGGGGGCGGCGCTGGTCGTCAACGTCGCCCTCAACCTGATCCTCGTGCCGCCACTGGGGATCGTCGGCGCCGGCATCGCCCTGGTCGTCTCCTACCTGGTGGTCGTGGCGTTGATGTACGGGTTCACCCAGCGCCTCTTCCCTGTCCCCTACGAATGGGGACGCCTGGCGCGGATAGTGGTCGTGACCGCGGCCCTGGTCGGGCTGGGCGAGCTGCTCTTGCCGACCGCCGGCATCGCCGCCTTGATTGCCAGGGTCCTCCTCTGGTTGCTCTACCCCGTCGTGCTCCTGGCGAGCGGCTTCTTCACTGCCGAGGAGCGCGGCTGGCTTGCCCGGTTTCGCCACCCGGGCGAGCTGCGCGAGCGCTACCGCACTGCACGCGAACGTCCCGCAGCCGTGGACGGTCAGCTCCCCGAGGCCTTCGAGGCGGAGCAAATGGACGAGGATGCGCGCATGTAGGCGGCAACGCCGGCCGGCCCCGGAAACTCAGCTCTTGCCCTCGACTTCCTCCCGCTTCGCCAGCACCAAGAAGACCTCACCGACAGCTTCATGCCAGACGACCTCGACGTTCATGCGCTGTCGGATCGTGGTCAGGAAGCGTTCCTGGTCGTAGTAGCGAACGACCGAGAGCTTGATGTCCCTCACGGGATTGTCGCCGATCGTCGCCTCCTTGTATGAGGCGACGATGCTGCTCGTCCCTTTGACAATGCCTTCGCCTTGGTGTTCGGAATATTCCATTTCGTCGGGTTTGAACGGCACGTTGAGCACCGCGAGCGGCGTGAAGTCGTGCTCCAGGGTCACCGGATCGCGCCACACCGGGTCCTCGATCGAGGCTTTGCCGACGTTCACCTCGAGCAACACCAAGTCCCCCGGCATCATCGCTTCCGACACCGAGTCGATTAGCTTGTCCTCGTCGGCATTTCCAACCGTGTTCCCCAGTACCGAAAAGAGGTTCGGTGCCGGGCGCTCCTCGTAGAAGGATTTCAGCTTCTCGAGTTTGAGGAAGTCCGCGATCAGCGCCTTCACTTTGAACTTGTTACGGGGCAGGCCACCGCGCAACGCGTTGCGGATCGCCTCTACGATCAGGGTGTCGCTGATGTCGACCGGGTAGTAGTAGATGAACTCCTCGGCGTGAAGCTCCTTTTGGAGCTGGCGAAGGAGGACGTTGTCCTTGACGCCGTCGCCGCTGCCGACGCTGACGAAGTCGATCTGTGCGGTCCCCGCGGCCTCGACGATCTGACCGGCGAGCGTTTGCGCCTTGCCGCGAAGTGCGGTAAGGCTGTTGTTGTAGTACTGATATTTTTCTTGGTTGCACAGTTCGAGCCAGTGCTCGCTCGCTTGGGGAGTCCAGTAGAGGTACTTCGACGGGACGACCTTCCGGTCGACCACGAACTGCCGCAGGCTTTCCGGATACTCGTGGCGCTTGTCCGAGACGTAGATCGCCGCATCCGCCAGTTCGTTGAGCGCGTCGGTGCTGCCGCGGTCGAGGACCTTGTCGACGCGACGTTCTACCGGTTTGGAATCCTTCGGCTTTGGCTTCGGCCCTTGTCGTCGTGCCTCGCGGCGCACAGCTATCGTTGCGTCGAGCAGGACCGTCTGGAGCTCGTCAAGGTCCTCCCTGTTCGCAATTGCCGCACTGGGGTCATACGTGGCGCCGGTAAGCCCGAGGAGGTCCGTCGGAAGGTGGAAGCTCATCTCTGAGGGGGGCGGCATGACCATGAAGACCCGCTCCTTCCCCAGTAGGCCCCTGGCGAGGCCGAACTCGATCAGCACATTGTCACGCGTGGCGCCGGTTATCTCCTTACCGGTGTCGATCTGATCGTCGGGAGCAAGTATGAAAGCGGCGAAGTCCGCCCGCTCGATTTTCTTTTCTAAGCTCTCGAGCACCTGCTCGGAGAGTGGTAGCCCAAGCTGTGGCCAGGGAATTGGCGAGACCTCGTCAGCCAGCCCCTCCTGCAGTGCGTTGGCAAACGGCTTGCTCTTCGTTGATGAGCCGATGAACAGCAACGGCTTCGGCTTCGACAAGACGAACCTCCCAAGTAGCGTTGATGAACAGCCGCAACCTGTTCGAAAACTACTCAGCGTCTATGTCGGAACTTTCGCCTGCCACCGCACTTAGTGAGGAAACTGCCTTCTCTCGAGTCCCTCGTCCTCGATCGGGGAGCATTGCCTGCTTGGCGTGAGTCCAATAGACCCGCACCGGTTGGCCAGGTAGGACGGCCGCGGCGAGAGCGTGCACGGCGTAGGACCAGGCGGTGAGGACCCGTACCGCCAACGCGGCCACCGCCCCGTGGTGCTTGCGCATGTAGAGGTCGCGGTTGCGGTGGAATTCGACGATGCGGGGGAGGCCGGCGGCGAGGTCGGTGGAGAGCTGGTCGTGGTGGATCGCCTCCGCCGTGGGCACGAAGAGCGTCCCCCAACCGGCATTGCCGAGCCGCTTGCAGAAATCGCACTCGTCGTAGTAGACGAAGAAGTCGGGATCGAGGTAGTCGATCGCCGCGGCGGCCTCGCGTCGCACTAATAAGGCACTTGATTGTGCCCAGTCGACCCGGCGCGTTTCGTTGCCCTTGCTTTGCACGGTAAGCAGGCGGTGCAGGAAGACGGCACCGGCGAGTGCGGTGCCGACGCTAGGGAAGCGCCAGGCGCAGGGAACCTGGTTGCCTTCGGAGTCGAGCAACTGCGCTCCCGCTGCGCCCGCCTCTGAGTCTGCGTCAAGGGTCGCAAGCAGCGCCTCGACGGCGCCCGGCTGCAGCTCGGAGTCCTCGTTGAGCAGCAGGCAGTAGCGACCCTGCGCCTCGCGCAGCAGGGCCGAGTCGTTCGCCGCCTTGCCGGCGCGCTGCTCGAGCGCGATCAGGCGCATCTCACCCGCCTGCCTCGACCGGCGATCGCGATCCCAGGCCAGCGCGGCTTCCGCCGAGCCGTCGGTCGAGGCGTTGTCGAGGAGGAGGATCTCACCCTCAATCGCCTCGGGGTGGGTGCGCTCGATCGCCGTCAGGCAGGCGAGCAGGTGCTCGCGGCCGTTCGTGTTCACGATGCAGTAGGAGAGCGCGGGCCTCACGCTCGCCACCATAATCGCCCGCTATGCAGGACCCGATCCGCGTCCAGCTGGTCGACCCCTCGGCCTTCACGCCTCCCTATGACCGCGCTCTTGCCGCGGCGCTCGTCCGCGCGGGCGCCGAGGTCGAGTTGCTGACCAGCCGTTTCCTCTACGGGCCCGTGCCCGGGGCGGAGGGCTACCGAGTGAGGGAGTGCTTCTATCGCCGCAGCGCCACCCGCGGGTTGCGGGCGCGCGGCCGCCGCGCCTTCAAGCTCGCCGAGCACGTCCCGGACATGTTGCGCTTCCGCCGCGAGGCCGATGCCGACGTCATTCACTTCCAGTGGCTGACGCTCCCCGGCCTCGACGCGATGCTGCTGCCCTCGCACAGCCCCCGTGTGATGACCGCCCACTACGTGCTGCCGCCGCGACCGAGCCGCCGCCAGCTCGCCGGTGCACGCCGTGCCTTCGGGGCGATGGACGCGGTCGTCGCCCACTCCGAGCACGGGGCGCGCCGGTTGCGCGATCAGCTCGGCCTCGAGCCAGATCGGGTCCGTGTCATCCACCACGGCGCTTTCGACTACCTGACCCGTCTGCCGGAGGAGAAGCCACTGCCGCCGGAGTTGGAGGGCGCCGAGGGGCCGGTGATCCTCTTCTTCGGTCTGCTGCGCCCCTACAAGGGCATCGACACCCTGCTCGAAGCCTTCCGCCGCGTCGGGGGCGCCGAGCTCTGGATCGTCGGCAACCCGCGGATGGAGCTCGGGCCGCTGCGCCAGCTCGCCGCCGAGGCGCCTGGCCGCGTCCGCTTTTTCCCCCGCTTCGTCGAGGACGCCGAGATCCCGGCGCTGATGCGACGCGCCGACGTCGTCGCCCTGCCCTACCGCGACGCCGAGCACTCCGGCGTCCTCTACGCCGCCCTCGCCTTCGGCAAGCCGCTGGTGCTGAGCGCCGTCGGCGGCTTCCCCGAGGTCGCCGAGGGGGGCGCCGCGAGGCTCGTCCCGCCAGAGGACCCGACGGCCCTCGCCGCCGAACTCACAGAGTTGGTGGAGGACGAGGGCGCTCGTGCCGAGCTGGGAGAAGCCGCCTCAAATGCGGCGGCAGGCGCCTACTCCTGGGACGAGGCAGCGCGCCAGACCCTGGCGCTCTACGGTGAGCTGCTCGACCAGAGGGGGTAGGGGTGTCCCTCCTGGCCGCGGCGTCCTGTTTTTCGCACCGCGATCTCAGCGAGCGAGAAGAAGTCCAAGGCGAAAAACCCAGCGCCCAGGAGGGACACCCCTACCCCCTCCCTGGAAGCAGATAATCAGCAGATGCTCGCGGCCATCTTCTGGATCTGTGCAGGGCTGATCGTCTACACGCACCTCGGTTACCCGCTGGCGCTGCGCGCTCTCCTCGCCCTGCGCCGCCACCCGACCCTCGACCCCGGCACCTGGGAGGAGCTGCCCCGCGTCTCACTGATCGTCGCCGCCTACGATGAGGAGGAGGTGATCGCCGCCAAGGTCGCCAACGCGCTCGCCCTCGACTATCCGCGCGAGCGGCTCGAGCTGATCGTTGCCTCCGACGGTTCCAGCGACACCACGGTCGAGCGGGCGCGGGCCGCCGGCGCCGATCTCGTCCTCGACTTGCCGCGCGGCGGCAAGATCGCCGCCCAGAATGCCGCCGCCGAGCACGCCTCCGGCGAGATTCTCGCCTTCTCCGACGCCAACAGCATCTGGGCGCCCGACGCCCTTCGCCACCTGGTCGAGCCCTTCGTCGACCCGTCAGTCGCCTATGCCTGCGGCCAGGTTCGCTTCCTCGATCCGGGCGGGGGCAACCTCGAGGGCTCCTACTGGAGGTATGAGATGACGGTGCGCGAGCTGGAGTCCGGCCTCGCGGGAGTAACCGCCGGCAACGGGGCGATCTACGCCGTGCGCCG
This sequence comes from uncultured Solirubrobacterales bacterium, assembly GCA_963698085.1. GTDB lineage: Bacteria > Actinomycetota > Thermoleophilia > Solirubrobacterales > 70-9 > VRUE01. The sequence continues at coordinate 1,302,491 of OY969122.1, read as the reverse complement.
CGACGCCTACATCCCGCTGCCGCCGGCCGGCAGCCATGATCTCTCACTGCCCTTCCTGCTCGCCAAGCGCGGCAAACGCTCGCTCTACGTTCCCTGGGCAACCGCCGAGGAGAAGATGGTGCCGACGCTGGAGGGCGAGTTCGCCCGCAAGCGACGGATGATGGTCGGCCTCTGGGACATCGTCGTGCGCGAAGGCATGTACGCCCCGCGCGGTTACCCGCCGCTCTACGCCTTCGAGATCGCCTCGCACCGGCTGCTGCGCTACGCGACGCCCTTCCTCCACGTCGTCGCCCTGGCGACCAACGTGGTTCTGCTCGGCCACGGCTGGGTCTACGCGGTCACCCTCGGCGGGCAGGCCGCTTTCCTCGCCGCTGCGCTGCTTGCCAGGGCGGTGCCGCTGGCGCCGCTGCGGATCGCCCGCTACTACGTCTCGACCACCGCCTCGATCGCACTCGGGCTCTGGGACCGCCTGCGCCGGGGAGCGCCAGGCGCCTGGGACAAGGCGGCGGGCACCAGGTGAGGATCCCCTGGTAACGCATGCCAAGAATTTTCGACATCTTTATTGCTGCGCTCGCGCTGCTGGTCTTTTCTCCCGTCCTACTAGCCGCGGCGATCGCGATCAAGCTCGGCAGCCGCGGGTCGGTGATCTACCGTCAGCTCCGCGTCGGCAAGGACGGGCGTGAGTTCGAGTTGTTGAAGCTGCGCACGATGGTGCAGGGCTCGGACCCGATCGGCGTCGGCAAGATCGTCGCCCGCGACGATCCCCGCGTCACCGCCGCCGGCCGCATCCTCCGCCGCACCTCGCTCGACGAGATCCCGAACCTGATCAACGTCCTGCGGGGCGAGATGGCGATCGTCGGCCCCCGTCCGACGATCCCGGCCCAGGTCGAGGCGTACACGCCGTTCCAGCACCGCCGACACGAGGTCCGCCCCGGACTGACCGGTTGGGCGCAGGTCCAGGGTCGCGCCGGCATCCCCTGGGAGGAGCGGATCGAGCTCGACGTCGAGTACGTCGATCGCCGCAGCTTCGCCCTCGATGCCCACATCCTCGCCAAGACGGCCTGGCTCCTCGTCACCGGCCACGGCCTCGCTCCGGACTAGGGTTCAGGCCATGAACGAGCAGCCCGCTGTGAGCCTGCGCCGGTTCGAGCCCGGAGACGCCGCGGCCGTGCACCGCTGGTTCAACAACCCGGAGGCGACGCGGACGCTGATGGAGCAGCGCGACGGCTTCTCACAGGAGGAAGCCGAGGCCTGGGTGGGGCGGGCGATGGACGACTCGGGCGAGGATCGCAAGTACGCGATCGTGGTCGAGGGGTACGGGGAGCCAGTCGGTTTCACTGCCCTCTACGGCCTCTTCCGCCAGACCGCCCCTGAGCTGGGGGCGCTGATCGGCGACGACGTGCGCGGCAAGGGCGTCGGCCGCCGCGCCGAGGCGCTGACGATCGCCAAGGCGTTCGACGAGTTCGGGGCGCATCGTGTCTACGGCCGCATTCCGGCGCGCAACGAGGTTGCCAAGAAGACCGTGACCGGGCTGGGCTGGAAGCACGAGGGGACGATGCGGGCGCACTTGCAGCGACCGGACGGGGTCGATGACTGCGAGGTCTGGGGCGTGCTGCCCGATGAGTTCCGCGCCGCGACCGCTGACCTGCTCGATCCCTAATGAGCGGCGGGAGGGACGGAGGAGCGCCGACCACTGCCGAGCTGCTCGCCGATCGCGGCGCAGCGGCCAAGAGCGAGGAGTTCTTCCGTTCCCGCCCCTTCCTCGACGCCGAGGGGGTCACCCACACGCTGCGGATCGCCGCCGGCGACGCCGAGCTGCTCGCGCCGCTGATCGTGCGCGAGATCCCCGGGACGCATGAGCTCGACGCCATCTCCCCTTACGGATATCCGGGACTGGCTGAGGGGAGTCGGGGGGGTGCCCGGCGGAGCCTCCCCGCTGTTGCTCCGCCGGGCACCCCCCCGACTCCCCCCCTCGACCCGGAGGAGGTCGACTTCACCGGCACTGGGCTGGTCTCGCTCTTCATTCGTCACACGCTCGCCGAGCCGCCGCTCGCGCCCGCCTCCACACGCAACGTCGTCCAAGTCGCCGACCCTGAGCTGCCGCCGAAGAGTCGTGGCAGTGATCGCAACCGGATCAACAAGAACCGCCGCGCCGGCTACGAGGTCGAGCTGCTCGCCGGGCCGGACACGACGGCCGAGCAGCGCGCCGGGTTCCTAGCTGCCTACGAGGAGACGATGCGACGCGCCGGGGCCTCGGAGCGTTACTTCTTCGGCGCCACCTATTTCGACCGCATCCTCGAATCGGACCGCGCCTGGCTCGCCCTTGCCCACGCGCCCGGCGGCGGAGTAGCGGCCGCCTCGATCACGGTCCGCAGCGACGGTTTCCTCCACTACTACCTGAGCGGCAGCGCCGACGCCCACCTGGGCGACTCGCCGATGAAGAACGTCGTCGCGGCCCTGATCGAGCTCGCCGCCGAACAGTCATTGCCGCTCAACCTCGGCGGCGGCCTTTCCCGCGGCGACCAGCTGGAGGAGTTCAAGCGCGGTTTTGCCAATCGCGAGCTGCCCTGGCACACCTCGGAGATCGTCTGCGACCGTGAGGCCTACGATCGGCTCTCCGCCGGACGCGCCTCGGCGGGCTTCTTCCCGGCCTACCGACCCGGCTAGCTGCGCGGTTCGACCGGGGTCGGCCCCTTGAGGCCGAAGGCGTTGACCGGCTCGCCGCCGTACCGCCCCCAGGTTTCTTTGCCGAAGGCGCGGATCGCGTCGAGGGTGGCAGCGCCCTTGTATTCGGGGCAGCCGAGCAGGTTGGTCCAGGTCGTCACCGCGACCTCGTAGTCCATGTTGGTGTTGGGGAACATCAGGGTGCCACCGAACATGGTGTCGTAGAGCCCCTTCAGTTCGAGCTGATCCTCCTCGGGCAGATCGGGGTCGTACTGGATCGCCATCCGCCCGTGCTCAAGCGAGTGGACGAGGAAGATTTCGTCGGGCATCTCGGTGTAAGCGCCGTCGGCCTGTTGGTAGGGGGATTCGGCGTGGTTGCCCGAAGTCGGTGGGTTGGTTTTGTAGTCGGGCGTTTCCGCGGTCGGCGGGATGTGGGTGTGACCCTCGTCTTTCAGCTCCAGGCGCAGCACGCAGTCGGCGGCTTTGGCGGCTTTCTCCAGGTCGGTGACTTTCGCCGCCGCCGGCTCGGTCCCCTCGCGTTCGTCCGGCTGGAAGCCGTTGGTGTCGCCGGTCGAGACCAGGAGATGGGCGTTGCCGCTGTCCCCCTCGCCGCCGGAGCCGGCGATCAACGCAACCACCCCGGCAAGGACGAGCAGGCCGAAGACGCCGACGACCGCGTAGACGGCATACAGCCGCCGCTTCTCCGACCTGTCCTGGCCGGACTCGCGTTCCTGCCGGGCTTGGCGGAGCCGCTCTCTCTCTTCCTCCCTGCGATTGGCCACGATGCGGTCCTTATCCTGCCACAGGAGCGGCGCTTTGGCCGTTGCCGTTGATCTCGGGCGCCGGGCTGGGACGCGGTGCCCAGACCTCGTCGAGGAACTGCGCCAGCTCTTCGTTCAGCCGCTGCGGCCGCGTCCTCCACTCGAAGATCGAGTTTGCCTCGACCAGCCGCGCCCGGCTGAGCTCCTCGATCAGCATCCCCGAATCGCTGAACGGGTGAAGGGGATCCCGCGGGTGGCCGACGACGAGCGCTGGCCGGTCGATCAGCCGGCGCTGCTCGCGCGGCGGCGCCGTCTCCCCCAGCAGCAGCCCCTCCAGCACCGCGATCGAGGGACCCGGCCGCCGCCGCGCCCAGTCGAGGCCGATGTCGAGCAGGAAGTTCGTGCGGGGGATCAGCGATGCGAGGCGGGAGCTCAACTCGACCGCCGGCCTACCCATGCGCAGCCCGAGCAGGATTGGGGCGAAGATCGCCGCGACCCCCGCCAGGGCGTTGTCGAGCACCGGCATCTCGACGAAGAGTCCCTCTACCCGCCGCGGATGGCGCACCGCCAGCTCAAGCGCGACGTTGGCGCCGAGCGAGGTTCCACCGACCACCGCCCGCTCCAGCCCCAGATGGTCGAGTAGCGCGACGATCTGCTCGGCGAAGAGCGGCATCGAGTAAAGGCGCAAGTCGTCAGGTTGGTCGGAACGACCGTGGCCGAGCAGGTCGACGCAGATCACCCTGTTGCCGCGTTTCGCCAGCGCTGGCCCCAGCTGCTCGAACATGCAGCGGTTCATCAGCAGGCCGTGGGTGAGGACGATCGGCCGCTCTCCCGCGCCGTACTCATCGAAGCCGATCCGGTGCCCCTGGTAGCTCAGCTCAGCCATCTTGGGCGACCAGTCTAGAGACCTTTCGCTAATTCCTTGAGCCGCCGACCGGGTCGGCCGACGTGCCACGGGTCCGCTCCCAGGGCCGCGAGGCCAGCAGCGCACCGAGCACGGCCCGCGTCGCCGGCGCTCGATTGAGCGCGTAGAAGTGGATGCCGGGGACGCCGGCGATCAACAGCTCCGCACACTGCTGTGCCGCGTAAGCGACCCCGAGCTCGAACTCCGCCCCCTCGTCGCCGCCGGCGGCCGCAAAGGCTGCTTCCAGCCGGGGCGGGATCGTGGCGTCGCAGAGGTCGCAGATCCGCTTCGTCTGGGCGAAGCTGGCGACCGGGATGATTCCAGCCAGAATTGGCACCTCGATTCCCTTCTCGCGCGCCGCGGCGACGAAATCGAAGTAGACCTGGTTGTCGAAGAAGAGCTGCGTAATCAGGAACGACGCGCCCGCCTCCACCTTCGTCTTCAGGTAGTCGAGGTCGGTGTCGAGGTCGGGCGCCTCGGGATGCACCTCGGGGAAGCAGGCGCCGCCGATCGTGAAGTCCCAGCCCGAGCCGATGAATGCCGCCAACTCGGCGGCGCTGCCCAGGCCGCCCTCGGGCTGGACGAAGTCCTCCTGTCCCCGCGGCGGGTCGCCGCGCAGGGCAAAGACGTTCTCGATTCCGGCCGCCGCGATCCGGTCGAGCGTGGCAGAGAGGCCCGCGGCGCTCTCGCCGACGCAGCTCAGGTGAGCCATCGTCTCCAGCCCCAAGTCGTCCTTCAGCGCCTTCGTTATCTCCACCGTGCCGTCGCGGGTCGAGCCCCCCGCCCCGTAGGTGACCGAGACGAAATCGGGTTCGAGCTCGCCCAGCGAGCGCGCCGTGGCGAACAACTGCTCGGTCGCCTCCTCCGTCTTCGGGGGGAAGAGCTCGACCGAGAAGAGCGGCCGCTTGGAGGCGAGGATCTCGTCGATGCGCATCTGCGCAGGGTAGCCATCCCTTGGGTAGGTAGCGATTTCCCGGACTTTGCGGGATCGTGCTCGGCTCACCCCTGGACACAGCCGGTGCCCCGAGCTAAGTTGATCCTGCGACTGGGAAAGACAGGACCCGCGGAAGCCAGCGGGACACCGTCTTGAAGGTGGCGCAAAGAGCTTCTACGTGCGAAGGCTACGCGCGAGGCAGGCTTTGGGCGCCACCCCCGGTTGCTTTTTGTATGCCCGAAACCGTACGGCGTCCGAGGGTGTCTCTAGCTTGGCGGTCGGTCATCCAGCGCCTGCCCTGATGACCGCGGCGCGCCGGGGCGTACCCGGGGAGTCGGGCGTCGTCGGCGAGACCCGGAGGTACGCCGCGACTAGCCCGCCCGCTCCCTACCGTTGATTTCGGGCAGACTCCCAGCGGCGATGACGGACGAACTGCGTTACGAGCGAGTTGGGGCCGCCGCAGTTCTCACCATCGACCGCTCAGAGCGCCGCAACGCGATCGACGCCGCCGCCGCAGAGGCGTTTCGCCAGGGTCTCAAAGACTTCGAGGCTGACGACGGCGCCCGCGTGCTGGTCCTGACCGGCGCCGGCGGCGAGGCCTTCTGCGCCGGCGCTGACCTGAAGGCGATGAACCTCGACGTCAGCCACCCGGACGGGCCGATGGGTCCCACTCGCCTCACCCCCGCCAAGCCGGCGATCGCCGCGGTCGACGGCTGGTGCCTGGCCGGCGGGGTCGAGCTCTCGCTCTGGTGCGACATGCGGCTCGCCACGCCGCAAACGACCTTCGGCCTCTTCGAGCGCCGCTGGGGAGTGCCCTTGCTCGACGGCGGCACGCAGCGGCTACCGCGCGTCGTCGGCATGGGCCGCGCCCTCGAGCTAATCCTCACCGGCCGCCCCGTGAAGGCGGATGAGGCGAAGGAGATCGGCCTAGTCAACGAGGTGGTCGAGCCAGGCCACCACCTGGACCGCGCCCTGGAGCTAGCCGAGCGAATCGCATCCTTCCCCCAAGAGACGATGCTCGCCGACCGCCAAGCCGCCATAGAAGGCTTCGGCCAACCCCTGTCCGATGGCCTAGCCTTAGAGGCAAAGCTGGGCAACCAGGTCCTGGACATCGCAGTTCAGGGCGCAGCCCGTTTTGCAGCTGGCGAAGGCCGTCACGGACAAGGGATATAGAGGGAGACGGGTAGGGGCGGAACGTCTTGTACTTTTTTTGTTGCGGCGTTCTCGGACGGCGGCGGGCCGTCTTCAAAAAAAGTTAAGTGGAGCCCCTACCCGTCTCCCTCATCCCTCGCGCGTTACCCGCCGCATCTCGTCTTCGGCCGCTTCCGGCCCCAGATAAGGCATCAGCACGGCGAAGACCAGGTCGGGCAGGAGTCGCTTCAGCTCCGGGCCACGGCCGGCGCGGACCTCGTCGAAGATCATCGAGGTGGCGCCGCCGATTGCGAAGCGGGCCGTGTCCGCCGGCAGCTCCTCGCTCTGCCCTGAGTAGGTGCGGCCCTTCTCGAGGAAGGGCGTGAAGCGAGTCAGCATTGTGCGGTAGCGCTCGCGCGCGTCGTCGCCTGCCGCCGTCACCTCGACCATCGCCATCCGTGCGATGTCCGCCTCCATCGCGAGCAGCTCGACCAGCGCCCCCAGCCCGGCCGCTATCTGCTCCGGCCAGGGCTCGTCCGAGGCCGCCACGAAGGCCGCCGTGACGTGCGCCACCAGCACGTCGAAGACCGCGTCGTAGGCCTCGAGGAAGCAGGCCTCCTTGCTCTCGAACATCTCGTCGAAGGTCTCCTGCGAGACGCCGGCATACTCGATCACGTCCGCTACCGTCGTCGCCTCGTAGCCCTTCGCCGCCGACATCCTCACCATTGCCTCCAGCAGCCGCTCGCGCTCGGACCGGATGCTGTATGCGCGAGGCAAACCGTGACGGTCGAGCGGTGCGTCAGGATTCGAAGTGGAAGGCGAATCCATCGCCACCCAATGTAGGGCAGCGCTGGCGACCTGTCCAACGACTTCTCGCAGACAAAAGGTTTAGACGCGCGCGGCCTGCATCTCGGCGCTAGCAGCCTCGGCCCCGAAGTAGGGCAGTACGGCGAAGTACATGAACTCCGGCAGCAGCGCGCGGAAGCCCTCGGTTGCCCCGGTGGAGAGCCGTGAATGGACGATCGCGTGGATGCCGGCGACGATGCCCTCGGGGGCGATCTGCGGCGGCGACTCGGCCTCCTCAGTTTCCTCACGTGCCAGATCGATGAAATCGGCCGCCCTTTTCATCGCTTCGGCCCTTCTTGCCAACGCCTCGGGGCCCGCCGCGTGGACCTCGACGATCACGCCGCGGCCGAAGTCCGGCTCGGCATCGAGCTGGTCGAGCAGCCCGCCGAGCCCCGCCCGCAGCTTGCCGCGCCACGATTCCTCGCTCGCCGCAGACCTGATCACGACGCTTTCGAGGCGGGCGATTCCCATCTCGAGCGCCGCCAGGTAACAGGCGTCCTTATCGGCGAAGTTGTCGTAGAAGGCCTGCCGGTAGAGCCCGGTTCGGTCCAGAACCGTGCGTACAGAGGTGGCGTCGTAGCCCTCGGCGCCGACCGCCTCCAGCATTCCCTCGAGAATCTTTTCGCGCTTGGAGGAATTCACAAGCTCGAGCTTGGGGGAGTGGGGGAGTGATTCCACTACCCTGGTCCTGCCGGTCCCCTCAGCCCCTGCCTGGACGTTGGTTGCGGCCTGCCTCCCCATCGTTACCCCTTCCTCTCGATCTAGGGAACAGGTTGTCTGGACTCCGGTACTGTAGCGGTATATCGCCAATTCGTCCAGCTTGAATCTCTTTGGGCCGGGAGTAGCCTGGCTTGCGTGGCTGATCGTGTTACCCAGGCAACGAGGATGCCGCCAGGAAGGCATCCTCTGCCTCGTGAGTTCATCACCCAGCATCAGCGCGCCCGCATCATCTCCGCCCTCGCCGAGGAGACCGTCGAGAAGGGCTACCGCGCCGTCACCGTGGCCGACATCGTCCGCCGCGCCGGCATCGCCCGCAACACTTTTTACGAGAATTTCTCCTCTAAGGAAGATTGCTTTCTCGCCGCCTCGGAGTTCGCGGTCAAAGAGGCGCTGCGCCGCGTCGTCGACGCCGCCAGCCGGGTCGACAGCTGGCCGGCGCGGGTCAACTCCGGCCTCGCCGCCTTCCTCCATTACGTAGCGACCGAGCCGGCACTGGCCCGCACCTGCATCGTCGAGGCCCTCTCCGCCGGCCCGGCCGCGGTCGAGCGCTACGAACGCTCGATCCAGGCCTTCGTGCCGCTCTTCCGCATGGGCCGCAAGGTTGCGGCGAAGGGCGAGGACCTGCCGGGGACACTCGAGGAGACGATCGTCGGCGGGATCTTCTGGATCATCTATCAGCGCATAGTGATGGGACAGGTGGAGGAGATCGAGCAACTTCTCCCCGAGCTGGTCGAGTTCTCGCTCACCCCCTACGTCGGCGCCGAGGCGGCCAAGCGCACGGCCGCCGAGGCACCCGCGTCTCCAACCACCGACAGGTAGCCAGGGCAGGGATCGGGGGTCCCATGCGCTAGTGCTCGACACCGAGACCCGCGATCGGACCGGCAGCTCCGAGCGCGCCCTGATCGTCGAAGCCCTGATCGAGATCGCCGCCGAGCGCGGCTACGGCGAAACGACGATCGAGTCGATCCTCGACCGAGCGGGGCTTGACCGCCCCGCCTTCGACCGCCACTTCCGCGGCAAGTACGACTGCTTCCTTTCCGCCTGGCAGGAGCAGAACGAGCAGTGCCTGGAAACGATGGTCAGTGCCTATGAGAGCTGTGAAGAGTGGCCCGACCGCCTCCGTGCCGTCGCCTACCAGGTGATCGAGGGCCTCAGTAGCGACCCCTGCCGCGCCTCCTTCGGTGTCGAGGTGCTGGCCGCCGGCGACGCTGCCCGTGCCCGCCGCGACATGACGATGCGGGTGATCGCCTCGCTGATCGACGCCGGCCGCCAGGAGATGGAGGACCCCGAGGCCGTCCCCCACACCACAGCCGAGGCGCTCGCCGGCTCCGCCTACGGCCAGATCTACTCGCGGGTGGTGCGCGGCGCGGTCGATGAGCTACCCGATCTGGTGCCGCAGCTGATGTCGGCGGCGGTGATGCCGTATTTGGGTATCGAGGCGGCTATGGCCGAGCTGAGCCGGAACTCCGGCCCGCCGGAGGGATATGCTCGCGGTGTGGCTCGGAAACGCAGCGGCAAATCAGAGAGCCCGCCGTCTGACGGGGCGGAGGACTATCCGCCCGAGTTGGCGCGCCTGCCCCCGGGCCGGCACGGCCTGCCGCGCGAGTTCGTCACTCATAACCAGCGGGAGCGCCTGATCGCGGGGATCGCCGAGGCGATCGCCGAGCACGGCTACTCGGGCACGACGATCGCCCACATCACCCGTGCCGCGGCGGTCTCTCGACGAACGTTCTACGAGCACTTCTCGAGCAAGGACGAGTGCTTCGTCGCCGCTTACGACACGGTGATGAAAGAGCTGCGCGAGCGCGTCTCGGCGGCCTTCGACGAGACCGAGGAGTGGCCGGAAGCGATCAAGGCCGGGATTGACGCGATGCTGCAGTTCCTCGCCGCCGAGCCGAACCTGGCCCGCCTCTGCATGGTCGAGGCGCTGGTCGCCGGCCCGGCCGTGGTCGAGCGCTACGACGCTGCGATCCAGAGCTTCGTTCCCTATTTCCAGGAGGGTCGCGAGGGTCGCCCGCCGGAGGTCCTCTCGCGGCTCTCGCCGACTACCGAGGAAGCTCTGGTCGGCGGCATGGTCTCGCTGATCTCACGCCGCATCATCGCCGGCAAGACTGAAGAGCTGGAGGAATTGCTCCCCGACCTGGTCGAGTTCACCCTGACGCCGTACCTCGGCAGCGCCGAGGCGGCCGAGATCGCCAAGAGCGACTAGGCCGCGCCGCGGATCTCGCCGTCGAGCGACTCGGCGGCGGTGCGGGCAGCGTCGGCGAAGTCCTCGTCTGAGGAGGCGTAGATGATCGAGCGCGAGGCGGCAATTAGGAAGGCGTTGCTGCCGGCATCGCAGTTGGCCTTGACCACCGCTGCGACGTCGCCGCCCTGGGCGCCCACGCCCGGGACCAGGATCGGCATCGTCGGTGGGATGTCATCGCGGATCGCCCGCATCTCCTCCGGGTAGGTGGCGCCGACAACGAGGCCGCAGTTGCCCGCCGCGTTCCAGTCGCCGGCAACGGCGCTGGCGACGTGGCGGTAGAGGGGCACGCCGTCGCGATCCTCGAGGTCCTGGAGTTCGCCCGCGCCCGGATTAGAGGTACGGGCGAGGACGAAGACGAGCTTGTCGGTGCGTTCGAGGAAGGGGCGGAGCGCCTCGCCGCCGAGGTAGGGGTGGACCGTGACCGCGTCGGCGCCGAGCTGGTCGAAGGCCGCGGCGACGTAGCCGGCGTTGGTCGAGCCGATGTCGGCCCGCTTGGCGTCGAGGATGACGGCGGCGTCTGGGACGTGCTCGCGAATCGCCGCGATCGTCTGCTCGAGCGCCCAGAAACCCTCCCCTCCGAGTGCCTCGTAGAAGGCGGAGTTCGGCTTGTAGGCGCAGGCAAGGCCGGCGGTCGCTTCGACGATCCGCCTGTTGAACTCGACCACCCGCTCGCCGGAAGCCGCTCTCGGCGCAACCGCCTCTGGGATCAGCTCCGGATCGGGATCGAGGCCGATGGCCAAGTGCTTTCCCGCGTCGAAGTGCCCCACCAGCAGCTCTGCGCAAGAGTCGCCCCGGTCCATGTCCGCAGCGTATATGCCCGGCGCCGTGGTAGCCGACATGCAACGTCGCCGACATTCAGCGTCGGCGACACCTCCTGTAGGTAAGCTCCTCTCATGTTCGTCAACCGAATCGAGGAGCTGAAGCAGCTGGACACGTGGTGGAGCGGACCTGCTGCGGCGCTCGGCGTGGTCTGGGGACGCCGCCGTGTGGGCAAGACGGCGCTGATCCAGCACTTCGCGGCCGATCGCCCGACCGTCTTCCACACCGGCGGCGGCCGCCCGGCTGCCGCCGAGCTCGCGGCGCTCTCCCGTGCCGCTCTGCCGCACCTGGCGTGGACCTTCCGCGACCCCGCCGAGCGTCCGTTCGCCGACTGGGATGACGCCCTCGAGACGATGGCGAGCCTCGCGGCCGATCGCCCCCTTCTCCTCGTCCTCGACGAGTGGCCCGCCCTGGTCGAGACCTCGCCGGAGCTGCCGAGCCTGCTGCGCGCCGCCTGGGACCGCGTTCGCTCGCGCAGCAAGCTGAAGCTGTTGCTCTGCGGCTCGGCCGTGCGCACGATGGAGGCGATGCAGGAGGAGCGCGCGCCGCTCTATGGCCGCCTCGATCTCGCGCTTCTGCTCCACCCCTTCCGTCCTCACGAGGCAGCGCAGATGCTGCCGGCGCTGCGACCGGCCCAGCGCGCGCTGGTCTGGGGCCTGGTGGGGGGCATGCCCCTCTATCTCGAGTGGTGGGACCAGCACGCCAGCCCCCGGGTCAACCTCGCTCGTCTCGCCTGCACGCCGGGGGGGCAGCTCCTCACCGAGGGCCAGCTGGTGCTCGCCACCGAGGGGGAGGGTGGTGAGCTGGCTCGGCAGGTGCTCTACGCGATCGCCACCGGCCGCACGCGCTTCAACGAGATCGAACAGGCCGTTCGTGCCGATCCCGCGCGGACGCTCGAGCGGCTCGTCGCTCTGCGCCTGATCGAGCGCATCGTGCCGGTCACCGAGGACCCGCGCCGCACGCGGCGGCGGGTCTACCGGATCGCCGACAACTTCCTTGCCTTCTGGCTCGGCCTGCTCGACCGCTTCCGGCCGGAGATAGAGAGGGGTCTGGGGCAGAGCATCCTGCCGGTCCTGCTGAAGTCGCTCGACGACCACATGGGCGTCCCCTGGGAGGCCGCGTTCCGCGACCACCTGCGCCTGCGCGCGGCAGCCGGTGAGCTGGGCGGCGACGTCGTCGGGATTGGGCCCTTCTGGACCAGCGCCGAGGATCCGACCGAGATCGACGCCGTGGCGCTCGCCGGCCACCGGCGTGAGGCCGTGCTGGTCGGCGAGGCGAAGTGGGCAAAACGGGTCAACGCGGCGCGCCTGCGCGCGGAGCTGGAGCGGAAGTCGGCGGCGCTGCCGCGCCTCGCGGCCGAGCCCCGCTATGCCATCTGCGCCCGCGAACGAATCGATGGCGCCGACGATGTGCTCGCGATAACCGCCGAGGACGTCTTCTGAGGCGAAGCCGCTTTCTCCCTACTCCTCGCCGAAGAGCTGCAGGAAGGCGAGGTGGGTGAGGTCGTCGAGGAGGAGTTGCACTCCTTCGGCGCGGCCGGCGGCGATCTCGATGCTGAGCGATTCCTCGATTGCGCCGGCGACGAAGCCGGCGGTCATCGGGCTGGCGCCGGGGCGGGCGCCGGGCTCATCGCGGGCGCTGTCGAGGACGGTGGTGAGGCGCTCGACGATCTCCTGGTGCTTGACCCAGGCATCGCCTCGCGCCGCCCGCACCTCGATCAGCAGAGCCTTCGCCAGCAGCGGCTGCTCGACGACGAAGCGCAGCAGCTCGGCCAGGCCGGAGCGGAATCCCTCGCGCCAGCTCGTCGCTTCGCCGCAGGCGCCCCGCACCTGCTTGGCGAGCTCCTCGGCGGCGCCTTCGTAGGCTCGCGCGAAGCACGCCTCTTTGCTGCCGAAGCGGCGGTGGAAGCGGTCCTGGGTGATGCGGGCCCGGTCGGCGACCTCGCGCACCGTCGTCCTCGCGTAGCCGATCTCGCCGACGCTCAGCAGCATCGCCTCGAAGACGTCGGCGTCCGCGCTACGGTCCGGCTCCACCTCTTCCCAAGAGCGAACGGCGCGAAGTGGCCCCGGTGCTTCCATTCGGGACACCATAGCTTATGTTTGGGAACTTTCCCAACTTCATGTACCTGTTTCGTACCAATGGGAACTAGCGCTATCCTGAGCCTGTGCGAGCCCTGCCCGGCAAGGAGAACCGGCAGCCGCCCGGCCCCGAGCCGGTCAGCCGCGACGCGGCCGCCGCCGACCAGCGCCGCCGCATCCTCGCGGCGACCGCCGAGCTGATCGCCGAGCAGGGCTACCAGGAGACGACGATGGAGGAGATCGTCCGTCGCGCCAAGGTCGGCTACGCGACCTTCTACAAGCACTACCCCGACCGGGAGGCCGCTTTCCTCGCCCTGCTCGACGCCGCGACCGACCGCACCGTGAGCCGGGTCGAAGACGCCTACAAGCGCGAAGAAGGTCCCTGGGCGGACCGGGTGGGCGCGGCGCTCGGTGTGCTCTTCGAGGACGTCGCCGCATATCCGGCAGCAGCCCGCGCCGTTTTGGTCGAGGCGGTTGCGGCGGGCCCCGAGGCGGCGGCGAAGCACGAGGCGGCGCTGAAGCGGCTGGCCCCGCTTCTGCGACCGGGCCGCGAGCTCAACCCGCGCCAGGCGCAGCTGCCCGACAGCCTCGAGGAGACCCTGGCCGGTGGTGTCGTCTGGGTGCTGGGTCAGAGGTTGATTGCCGGCGAAGCCGACAAGCTGCGCGCGCTCCTGCCCGAGACCCTCGAGTTCGTCCTCCGTCCCTACATGGGCGAGGACGAGGCGGCGCGGGAGGCCGGCGAGGTCGCCGACGCGATCTCCGCATAGCCTACTGTTTTATATATCTTTATATCTTTTTTCGATAGAAGACTGTAGAATGACGTAGGAATGGATTCGCTTCTCAATCCCTACCGTCCCGGGGCCGGTGCGCCTCCCCCCATCCTGACCGGCCGTGAGGGTGAGCTGGAGAAGATCGAGACGCTGCTTGGCAGGCTGAGCCGTGGAATGGGCGAGCGCAGCGTGGTCTTCACCGGCTTACGCGGAGTGGGCAAGACGGCGCTCTTGGGGGTGGCCGAGCAATCGGCCGAAGAGATCGGCTGGATAGCGCAAAGCGTCGAGGCTCGGCCCGGACGCGACTTTCGCAAGGCGGTGGCCGACCGCGCCTGGGTGGTCCTGCGCCGCCTGGAGAGCAAGGGCGCGGTACGGGAGGGCATTGCACGCTTGAGCGGGCTGATCCGGCGGGTGGGAATGCGTGACCCCGACACCGGCATGGAGCTGAGCGTAGAGCTGGGGCCGCGAGAGCGGGCCGTCGACCTCGAGGCCGACCTGGTCGATCTCTTTCGAGCGCTTGGAGAGGCGGCCGAGGACGCGGGCACCGGAGTCCTCTTCCTGCTCGACGAGTTGCAGCAAGCCACGCCGGAGGCGCTGGAGGCACTCTGCGCCGCGATGCATGATCTTTCCAAGCGCGACCTTCCCCTCGCCATCGTCGCCGCCGGCCTGCCCCCGTTGCGCGGCTTGCTGCTCGAGTCGAAGACCTACGCGGAGCGCCTTTTTTCCTACCGGGAGTTGGGCCCGCTGTCTCCGCAAGCCGCTGCCGCAGCTCTCGTCGAGCCCGCCCGCGCGCCCGAGGGCGGTCTGGACTTCGACCCCGCCGCGCTGGAAGCTCTGCTCGGAGCCTGCGAGGGATATCCGTACTTCATCCAGGTCTATGGTCATGCGGCCTGGAACGTGGCCGAGCCTCCAAGGCTAGAGCCGCGGGAGGCCGCTGAGGCGATTCGCCGCGGCCGGCAGGAGCTGGACGCCGAGCTGTATGTGGGTAGGTGGGAGAAAACGAATGAACGCGCACGGCGCTACATGCACGCGATGGCCGAGCGCGGCGACGAGGCTGTCGGGAGCGGGGATGTGGCGGCTGCCCTGGGAGGGCATGGGGCGGTCTCCGTGGTGCGCGAGCAGCTGATCGACGAGGGCTTGATCTACAGCCCCGAACGCGGCCAGGTCGCCTTCACCGTGCCCGGTTTCGCCGACTTCATCCGGCGCACGCAAGCTGCCCAACCCTCGACCGCCTAAAGGATCGATGCCCGCCGAAGAGCTAGGACCGCTCCCCGCCGGTCGCCACGGCTACAGCCGCGAGCAGGTCGCCCATCACCAGCGCGAGCGGCTGATCGCCGGCCTCGCCGAAGCCGTCGCCGAGAAGGGCTATGCGGCGGTGACGCTGTCGGACATCGTCAAGCACGCCAAGGTCTCGCGGCGCGTCTTCTACGCCAACTTCGAGGGCAAGGAGCAGTGCTTCCTCGCCGCCTTCGAGGTGGTCGTCGACCATCTCCGCGAGCTGGTTGCCGAGGCGCTCGACGGGGTCGACGGTTGGCCGCAGCAGGCGATTGCCGCCACTCGCGCCACGCTCGCCTTCCTCTCCTCCGAGCCCGACTTGGCGCGGCTCTGCTTGGTCGAGTCGCGTGGCGCCGGGCCGGCGGTGACGGCCCGCTTCAACGAGGCGGTGGGGGAGATGGCGCCGCTGCTGCGCCAGGGTCGGGCCGAGCGCCCCGAGGCCGCTCGCCTCCCCGACTCGACCGAGGACTCGACCATCGGCTCGCTCGTCTCGCTCGCGTCTCGCAAGGTCGCCGCCGGCGAAGCAAAGCAGCTGGAGGAGCTCCTCCCCGACTGCTCCGAGCTCGTCCTCTTGCCTTACCTGGGCCCCACCGAAGCCGCCCGTCTCGCTCGCTAAGCGCGCGAAGCGTTTGGTACTCGCTCGTCCCCCCAGGGAACGAATCTAGGAACGCCTTTTCTCTTTTGGGAACTTTCCTTGACAACTCCGTGACGGAGTGCTTTCCTAGCCCTGTCAGCGGTACAGACGGCACCTTCTAGGAACTGGCTGCCACCGACTGGCGAAACAGGGAAATACATACCGAGCTCGCCACAGGGGTCGCCAGGGAAGCGGCCGGCAGAGGGGCTCACGGGACAAGGAGAAGAGATTTAGATGCTCTCGCCACTACGCAACCGCTTCGGTATCCCGGGCGTGATCTCGGTGATCGCCCTGGTGTTCGCCATGTTGGGCGGCGCCTACGCAGCTTCTGACAACGGCGGCTCGGGCTCGAAGGCCTCCGCCTCGGCCAAAAAAGGCCCGCGCGGCCCCAGAGGGCCGAAAGGACCCGCAGGGCCGGCAGGCGCGCAGGGACCGGCGGGACCAGCCGGCGCCAAGGGCGACAAGGGCGACACGGGCGCCCAAGGTTCCGAGGGCAAAGAAGGCCCACAGGGCAAAGAAGGCCCACAGGGCAAAGAAGGCCCACAGGGCAAAGAAGGCCCACAGGGCAAAGAAGGCAAACAAGGCAAAGAAGGCTCGCCTTGGACCGAACTCGATGTCCTCCCTCCAGAAGAGACCTTGGTCGGTGTATGGGGTCCTGTAGGGAATAGTGGCAATTTCATTCCGCGGCTAAACGTCTCGTTCAACATTCCTGTTGTTCCAGCTCCGCAACTTATCTTTGTGGGCTCTGAAGAAACGAAAGAAGGCTGCCCAGGGGTTACGGCCGGTTTGCCTAAAGCCGATCCCGGCAAACTGTGCGTCTACACGACGATTGGTGAAAACATTGCCCTTCTAAATTCACTAATAACTGGTCCAGCGGGCTTCAACATCACGACTAAAGCCAAAGACCCGGTAGAAGAACCCTTCTTCTTCGGGCAAGGAGTGTGGGCAGTGACGGCCGCCGAAGAATAGTGCTTCGCCACTGACCTCACGTGTGTCACGCGCCCCGGGGCGCTTTTCGTCCCGGGGTAACCGTCACACCCGACCTGAGCAAATCAACACGACTAGCACACCAATGGTCGAAGGAGGGAAGCGCATGAAACGGAAGCGCATGAAACAAATCATAGTTGCCACCTCTCTTTCGACTCTGTTTGCCCTCACGACCTTCGCCCCCGGCGCCTCCGCCGAGCTCACCTTCTGTCCGGAAGGATCCGGCGCCGGGCAGTGCAAAAACCCCCAGGGCATCGCCGTCGACCACGAAACCCGCCGCATCTACGTCGCCGATCGGGGTAACCACCGCGTCAACATCTTCGAGCTGTCGCCCGCCGGCGACGAAGCCGACTTCATCAGCGCCTTCGGCTGGGGCGTGCAGAACGGCGAAAGCGAATTCCAAGTCTGCGCCGCCGGCTGCAAAGCCGGGATATCGGGCTCGGGCCTCGGGCAGTTCTCCAACCCCAACCAGATCGCCGTCGACAACACCGTCGGCAGCGCCAACCGGCATGCCGTCTACGTCATGGACGCCAACCGGCGGCTGCAGAAGTTCGACGTCGAACCCGAACCGGTGACGGCGGTCTGGGTATCGCCGACTCCCTCCGGGACCGGTCCATGCCAGCTCGCGCGAGACAACGACCCGATCGCGGTCGGCCCCGCCGGCGTCGTCTACGCCGCCGATCTGGTCAGCAAAGGCTCGGATGAATTCACCAACAGGATCCTAAAATTCAACCCCGACACCGGCGTCTGCAGCGGGGAAACGGTGCTGAGTGTGGTTAGCTCGAGATTCCTGGACACTTTGGCGGTCGACGCGGCCGGCAATGCCTTCGTCACCTTCGAAGGCGGCGGCATTTTCACTGCGCTTCGCAAATACGGCCCCAGCGGAGAACTGCTGGAACAGCTGGACGAGCTGGAAGTCGATGACATCGAAACCAACACCCTGTCGATCGACGCCGCGGGCAAGCTCTTCGCCGCGCAGCGGAACGAAGGTGTGCCCTTCGCTCTCAGCAGGGTAATCACCGAATACGGTAGCAGCGGCGAGCCGCTCATCCGCTTCGGCTACGGCACGCTCCCCATAGGCGTCCCCGGCATAGCCGTCCTCCACACCTCCGGCGGCGATGTCTTCGCAAACGTCGGCGCCGCCGGGATCAAGTACCTGAAGCTGCCCGCCGACAACCGCCCGATCGTCATCCCGGAACCCTGCGAAGCCAACCCCCTCGGCAACACCAAAGCGACCCTGAACGCCTTCGCCAACCCCGAGGGCAAAGCGACCACGGTCAAATTCGAATACATCACGGACGCCGACTTCATCGAGAACGGCGACAGCTTCAGCGGTCCCAAACCGGCTGCCTCCACCCCCGAGAGCGACCCGATCGGCTCCGACTTCCTCGCCCACAAAGCGTCGGCCCAGATCAGCGACCTGACCCCGGAAACCAAATACCGCTGCCGCGTGGTGGCGACCAACGCCGACGGCAGCGCTGTCGGAGTCGAGGGGACCTTCACCACGCTGGATGCGCTGGAAATCGGCGGCACCTGGGCCTCGGAGGTCGGCACCGAAGCGGCGACGCTGAACGCCACCGTCAACCCGCTCGGCATCCCCGCCACCGGCTACTTCGAGTACGTCGAGGAGACCACCTTCGCGGAAAGCGGTTTCGACAAAGCGACCAAAGCCCCCGCCGGAGAACCGATCGAGTTCGGCGCCGGGGAAAGCTTCAAAGCGGGATCGGCCGAGATCATCGGCCTCTCCCCCGGCACCGCCTACCGCTACCGGATCGTGGCCACCGACGACCGGATCGCTCCCAAAGAGGTCCCCGGCCCGACCCGCTCCTTCAGGACCTACCGCCCCGGCATAGAAGGGAGTGAGCTGCCCGACGAGCGCGCCTGGGAGCTGGTCTCCCCGGCGCAGAAGAACAGCGCCGAGGTGGCGATCCCGGGCCAGGCGGGGGGCGTGCTCCAAGGCGACTATGTCCGTATCCAGGCCGCCGCCGGCTCCGGGGAGGCGATCACCTACACCTCCTGGACCTCCTTCGCCGAAGGAGAGGTCGCCCCCGCCACCAACCAGTACCTCGCGAGGCGCTCCGCGAGCGGCTGGCAGACCGAGAACATCTCGCCTTCGAACTTCGGGGGCGAGCCGCTGATCCAGGCCAACGTGATCTTCCCGCCCTACCGCGGCTTCAGCCCCGACCTCGACTTCGCGGGGCTGGTGATGGGGGAGGCGAAAACCCCCGGCGAAGTGGGCAGCAACTTCTACCTGCGCGACAACAGCGCAGGCGCTCTCAGCGAGGCGACCCCCGAAGCGCCGGTCCTGGTCAATCCCAGTCCCTTCGTCTGCATCGACTACGCGGGGGCGAGCGCCGACGGCAAACGCGTCTTCTTCGCCGCCAACGCCTCCTACGCCGGGGCGCCCGTGGCCGAAGAATCCAACTTCAACCTCTACGAATGGTCCGCGGCCGAAGGGGTGCGCCTGGTCAGCGTCCTGCCGAACGGAAACCCGGCCGCCCCGACCGACGGCACCGCCTTCGGGGTGGGGGGCCTGCACTGCTCGGCGGGCATAAAGGTCTCCCGCAACGTCGTCTCCCCGGATGGAAGCCGGGTTCTCTGGACCTATGACCCGCCCTCGAACTCTTCGCCGACCCAGCTCTTTGCCCGCATAGGCGGCGAAGAAACGATCCAGCTCGACAAAAAAGTCAGCGGCGCCGGCTCCCCCGGGGACGGCGTCTTCCTGGCGGCGAGCACCGACGGCTCCAAGGTCTTCTTCACGAGCAAAAACAAACTGATCACCGGGGCGGGGGAGGGCGACCTCTACCTCTATGACTTCAACGCAGAAGCGCCGCTGAAAGACCTCACGCCCGGCGGGGCGGGGGTCAAAGGCATGGTCGGGATAAGCGATGACGGCTCCCACGCCTACTTCGCCGCGAGCGCCGTGCTCAGCGGCGAAGAGGAAAACGAAGCGGGTCAGAAAGCCCAGGCGGGAGAGAACAACCTCTACCTCTGGCGCGAAGGGCAGATCGATTTCGTCGCGGTCCTCGGCAACGGACCCCCCGATACCGACGTCTGGGCACCGGGGCCCGTCCGCCTGCGTGCCCGCGTCACCCCCGACGGGCGCAACCTCGCCTTCCTCTCCAGCCGGGCCAAAGAGCTGGCGGGCTATGACAACACTGTCGCCGAGGGGGCCCAGTGCCGGCTCTTGGCGTCCGAAAACCCGGGCCCGCTCTGCCCCCAGGCCTTCGTCTATGACGCAGAGGCCGAGACCATCACCTGCGCCTCCTGCAACCCCTCGGGCGCGAGGCCGACGGGCCCGAGCGCGCTGCCCGGCTGGAGCAACCCCCTGGAAGGGCCCCGCTACCTCTCCGACGACGGGCAACGCCTCTTCTTCGAGACCCTCGACGCGCTCCTCCCCCAGGATGAGAACGGCAAGCGCGACGTCTATGAGTTCGAGCTCGAGGGCAGCGGCTCGTGCACGAGCCAGAGCCCGAGCTTCGACTCCGTCTCGGGCGGCTGCCACTACCTGATCTCAAGCGGCAAGAGCACCGATTCGACCTACCTGCTCGACGCTTCCTCAGACGGACGCGACGTCTTCTTCTCCACCCGCAGCCCGTTGGTCGGCTGGGACACCAACGACAACTACGACGTCTATGACGCCCGCGAGGGCGGCGGCTTCCCCGAGCCCGAAGAGCCCCGCCTCTGCAGCGGGGAGGGCTGCAAGGAACCGGTTCCCGCAGCGCCGCCGGCCTCTCAGTCGCCGGGGACGCTGAGCTTCCAGGGACAGGGCAACGTCAGAGAGGGAAGGCCCCGCTGCCGCAAAGGCAAGGTCAGGCGCAGGGGGCGCTGCGTGAAGCAGCGCCAGCGGGGGGCGAAGCGGAAGGGCGCAAAGCGCGGCCAGCGTTGAGCTCGTGAACGTGAGGGAGACCAAGGGCCGCGTCATGCCGCGGGGCCTTGTCTCGGGATCAAGGCCGCTGGCGCGAGGAGAGCTCGCTGCCCGACTGCAGGCCCGTCGCGGAGAGATCGAAGAGGCGATCCTCACCCGTGTCTATGGAGTTTCCGACCCGACCGAGGCAGGCGATCCCGCGTATCTCGACGGCTTGAAGGGCGCCGTGGCCGCGGCGATCTCCTTTGGCCTCGACTCGATCGGCAGCAGCGAGCAAAACCCACCGCAGATCCCGCCCGAGATCCTGATTCAAGCTCGGGTCGCCGCCCGCACCGGCGTCAGCCTCGACACGGTCCTGCGTCGCTACTTCGCCGGCTATGCGCTGCTCGGCGACTTCCTGATCGAGGAGGCGGAGGCCGGGGAGATGCTCGGGGGTGATTCCCTGAAGCGCTTGCTGAGAGTGCAGGCTTCGATCTTCGACCGCTTGCTTGCCGCTGTCAGCGAAGAGCATGGCAAGGAGGCGGAGCAGCGACTCGAAACGACCGCGGAGCGCCGCTTGGATCTCGTGCAAAGACTCCTCGCCGGCGAGCGGCTCGACACGGCGGAGCTCCCCTACGACATCGAGGCCACCCACCTCGGCCTGGTGGCCGAGGGCGATAGCGTCGAGGGCGTCATCCGTGAGCTGGCCGCGGTACTCGATCGCCGTCTGTTGCTGGTCCGTCATGGGGATGGCGAGGTCTGGGCCTGGCTGGGAGGGAGGAATCCGCTTGACCGCGAGAAACTCACTGGGCAGCTGAGCGAGATGGCTCCTCAGAACGGCCGCTTGGCCCTCGGCGAGTCGGGAGAGGGCTTCAGGGGCTGGCGGCGCAGCCACCAGCAGGCCCGAGCAGCTCTGCCGGTCGCCTTGCGTGGGCTCGAGCCCTCCGTCTGTTACGCGGATGTCGCGCTTCTCGCCTCGATGCTGCAGGACGACCTGCTCACGACATCGCTACAGCAGATCTACCTGACGCCACTGGAGGCGGAGCGCGACGGGGGGGAGATGGCGCGCGGGACCCTCAGGGCCTACTTCGCCGCCGAGCGCAACGTCGCCTCCGCCGCCGCCGCGCTGGGAGTGACACGCCAAACCGTGAACAACCGCCTCCGCGCGATCGAGGAGAGAATCGGCCGCTCTCTCAACTGCTGCGCGAGTGAGCTGGAGGCTGCACTGAACCTCAGCGAGGTTGAAGAGGGTGTCGCTTCTGTAGCCGCCGTCTCTCTGGCCTAGCACACTCCGTTTTCCGGCTGTCAAATCGCCCAGCCCGTCGTTTGCCACATCGCCAAGGCCGGTGATCGCCGCTGGCTGAGATGTTTACTCGAGCGTACGACCCTATGTGTCGTGCGGCCCTGAATTTCACCAACCGGCGGTCCTGATCGTCGATATAGGGAGGAATTGTGAAAAGATCGAAGACCTATGGGCTTCTCGCCCTGACGGCGTTTGCGATGGCAATGCTGTTTGGTACCACATCGGCGTCGGCATCTGACTTCCGAGCAGAACAAAGTGGAATCATCTGGGCAGGGGACGCACCCAGTGATCACGCGTTCGAATTCAAAGGCGCTGGATATAAATTCGCCAATTGTGACAACGACTTCATCAGTCAGGAATTGAGCAGTGCAGAAGACTATGTCACAGTAGAACCCAACACACAGGAAGAGACGGAAGACGGAACCCCGCTGCTCCCGTGCAAATTTCTCGGGATTACTTTTTACGCCATCATGGGGACTTGCGACTATCGGTTCCATCCCGGTGGAGAATCGCTTTCTGGCTCCATGGACATAACTGGATGCGGCAACACGTTGATTGAATTCAACCACCAAGGATGTTCAATCAAAGTCGGCAATCAGCAGCACTTGGGGTCGGTGACCTACAAAAACGTCGGAACGGGCAGCAACCGGCATATCGTTGCGACGGCCAAACTGAGCGGCATCACCTATACCGCCACCGGGTCAGGCTGCCTTGGTCCCGAAGTTGGGACCTTCCACGATGGTGCTTACACCGGGACGTGGGAAATCTCCAGTGGTGCGGGTATTTGGGCTGAACCGAGCGCACCACCGGCCCCGACCGAGTTTGTCGCCGAAGAAGGGCCAGTGAGCTTCAGCGGAGCGGGGGTCGAAAACAAAGCGATTTTCGAAGGCTTCATCAACGGCACGGTAACCTGCAGCAACCACTCGCTCAGCGGAGAATCGGCGACTGCGGCGCCGGAAAGCATCACGATCTCCGGTACCTACAGTGGCTGCAAATTCCTCGACCAGAACGCCACGCTGAGCATGGGCGGATGCAGCTACGTCCTGCACGCCTCAGGTGGGTTTGACATCGTGGGTGCCACGTGTGCGAGCAATCCGATCACCGTTTCGCTCACTGGTGGTGGATGCACTGCGACGATTGGTCCGAAAACCGGATCATCAGGTCGGACCTACACCAATGCTGGCTCAGGGAAGCTGCGCAGCGTGACTACGGGCGGGTCCGCCCCGGGCCTCCCGGTCACCGTGAAAGGAGAAGCCTGCGTCGTCGAGGGAACGTTCACCAATGGCAAGTATAAAGCCGTGGACCGATTCACGGCGACCAACTCACTTGGTCAGCCGCAGGGCGTTTGGGTCGAATAGAAGGTTGAGTCGAGTCTTGGTCTTGACCGAGAGATGAGGCCAACGTAGAAGCACGCGGGGCCACGAGTGATCGTGGCCCCGCCTTTGCCTCCCAGCAAAACGTTCTTCTGTTTTTGGGAACTGGCTCTATCCTTTCGGCATGGCGCACCAGACTGAGAGCCGTTGGGGACGGCGGTTGCCGCCGGGGTCGCACGGGATCCCGGCGGATGTGATCGCCCGCAACCAACGCGAACGGCTGGTGGCGGCGATGGCGGAGGAATGCGGCGAGCAGGGCTATGTCGGCACCTCGGTCGAGCGGGTGGCGAAGCGGGCCGGCGTTTCCTCGGTCACCTTCTACAAGCAGTTCTCAGGCAAGGAGGATTGCCTGCTCGCTGCCCACCGGCAGCTGCTGGGACGGTTGCTGGAGGAGGTTGACCGGCCAGGCGAGCAGAGCGATCGGGGGACGGACGAGGGCCTCGAGGCGAATGCCCGCACCGCGATCCACGCCGCCCTCGCCATATTCGCCGCCGACCCGCCGTCGGCGCGGCTGCTGACCGTCGAGATCCTCGCCGCCGGCCCCGAGGGGGTGAAGCGCCACGACGCGATGGTCGAGGCGTTCGTCGAGAAGTTGGGGACCAACTGGGTTCGCGCCGCCGGCCTGCTCGCCCTGGTCGGCAAGCTCGTCGTCGCCGACGAAGCCGATCGTTTGCCCGAGTTCGAGGACGAGCTGGTTGCGACGGTTTCGTCGCAGAGCTGATTCAGAAGATTTAGATTCGGCGCGCCTCTCACGAGACGTTTTGTCTTAGCGTCTGCGATCATGTACAAGATGAGAGAGAGCTGGACCGATGAGCGGCTGGACGACTTCCGCGACGAGGTCAATCGGCGTTTCGACAAGGTCGACGTGGAATTCCGCGATCTGCGGCTGGAGATGAAGTCGGGCTTCGACGGCCTCAACCAGAGATTTGACGGCCTCCAACAGGCGCTGCTGAAAATGGCCAGCGCAACGATCGTCACCCTCATCGCCGGCATCCTCGGGGTAGTCGTCACTCAGCTGTAAGCGCCCGATCGAAGAAAAAAAGAAACCTTTCGTAGGTTGATCTTCGTTCGTTTCTATACGAACATATGTTCGTACGATGGCTTTCGTCTCCGAACTCCCCGTTGCGGCGCTGAGCGAGCGATTGGGCTTGCCCGAGCGTGAGGCGGGCAACCTGGTCGAGGCGCTGAAACGGCTTGGGATTGGCACTCTGGGGGAGCTGGCTGAGCTCTCGCCTTCCCACGTTGCCGACCGCTTTGGGCCGGCTGGGCTGCGCGCTCTGCGCATTGCCCGGGGCGAGGACGAGTTGCTTGTCTGCACCCTCCACGGCTCATGGGAGGAGCTGATGGAGGAGATCGATTTGCCGGAAGGCACGGTTGGCAGCCAGTTGGAGCGGGCGCTGGAGCTGCTGGTCGATCGACTGCTTGCCGCACCGAGGCGCTCGGGGCGAACGTTGCTGGGGCTACGCCTCGGCGCCATGTTCGGTGACGGCAGCAGCTGGAGCGTCGCGCAGGGTCTCGGCCGGCCCACTGGGTCGGCACGAGCCCTGCGCGGAGTGCTCCTGCCGCGGCTGGAGGAGCTGCCGGCACCCGCCGTCTCGCTGTCGTTGCGCGCGATTGGCCTCGGCTCCCGCGCCGCCGATCAGCTCGAGCTCGCCGTGCGCGGGGACGAGTCCCGCCGTCACCGCCTCGGCGCCGCCCTGCGCGAGGTCCGCGCCACCCAGGGCGCCGACTCGCTGCTCAAGGTGCTGCCGGTCGACGCCGGCTCGCGGCTGCCCGAGCGCCGCGCAGTGCTCACTCCTATCCGGTGCTGAGCCGATGAGTGAGTTAGGAGCTTTTTGCCGCTGGCTCCACGACGCGCAGCTTGTCGAGCGGGGCAAAGATGATTCTCTCGGCGGGGCCGAGCTCGGGTTCGAGAATCTCGAGCATCGCGACCTCAGGGGTATAGAACTCCAACACGCCCCCTCGCGCGCCAGCAGGCGCATCGTCTACTCGCTCGGTGAGTTCGACAATGTCGAACTCATTTATCCCGTGAGCTATCGCCATGGCTTCTCCATGCTAGAGGCTGGGATAAGCAGTGACGAGCCTAGGAGCGGCATTTTCAAAAGCGTAGTGCCAGGCAACTGTCACCGGAGCATTACGGCTGTTGAGCACGAGATCGACTTCGATTCCGCAGGAAAAACCGAAGGGCAAGCGATCACGCACTACCTGGACCGGTGCTCTGGGTGTTGCTACCGCAATTGCTCTCCACACCGACTTTTGGTCATCGGGATACACGCGGAAGACGCGGCTCCATTCAAGGCCGTGCCCTTTCATGCTCAGTATCCAATCCAGCTTGGATTGCTCGAACCAGACATCCGCAGAGCGAGGAAGTGGATCTCCTACGTTCGGCGGCCAGAGCACGGCACCGACGCTAGGAGGCGATGGCGCGCAGGTGTGCGACTCAGGTCAATTTTTCGAGTCGATAGTCATCTAAATGTGCGCCGGAGCCGATGAGGCCGGGGATTCGGCGGCTCTACGCCCCGGAGCGGGTGGCGGTCGCGGTTGATGCCGAAGGCATGCCAGCCGCGGTCGAGGGGGTCGAGGTGGTAGCGGTGCGCGAGGAGTGGTTGGTCGAGGATCGCTGGTGGACGTTGCGGCGGATGTGGCGGCACTACTTCGAGCTCGTCCTCCTAGACGGACGTAACACGGTCGTCTTCCGCAACGGCGCCGGACGCTGGTACCGGCAACGGGCCTGATGGATGACGACGCTCCTTATATAGAGCTGCACGCTCACTCGGCCTTTTCCTTCCTTGACGGAGCCTCGACGCCGATGGAGCTGGCCGCCGCTGCCGCTGCGCGCGGCTACTCGGCCTTCGCCCTCACCGACCACGACGGGGTTTGGGGCTCGATGGAGTTCGCCCATGCCTGCAAAGGGTGCGGCCTGCGGGGGATTACCGGGGCCGAGGTGACGATCTCCCTCCGCCGACGGGCCGAAATGTCCACCGGGACTCCACATATCGGCCCATCGACGGCCCATTTAACGCTTCTGGTCGAAAGCACGCTCGGCTATCGCAATCTCTGCCGGCTTCTCACCGAAGCCCATTCGCACACTCGCGACAACACCGGCCGCAGCGCTGGGCAGCCGTCGGTGACGTTGGAGCAGGTCGAAATCCACGCTGAGGGCCTGATCTGCCTCTCCGGCTGCGCGCGGGACGGGATCGTCGCCGGCGCCTGGGCCTGTGGTGATCCGCGCGGGGCGGCGACCCTTGCCGGCCGCCTGCTCTCCGCCTTCGGCCACGACCGTTTCCGCGTCGAGCTGCAGCGGCCCTACTGGCGCCACGATCGCGCCCGCAACCGCTGGCTCGCCGGCCTCGCCCAACGGCTTGGAGTTCCCTGCGTGGCGACCGGGAACGTCCACGCTCACGCCCGGCGCCGTGCCCAGCTGCAGAACGCCTTCGTCGCGACGCGGCTGGGGACGACGCTCGAGGCCTCCGAGCCGAGCCGTCGCGGCAACTCGTCCTCCGCTCTGGCCTCGTCGCAGGCGATGGCGACCCGCTTCGCCGAGCATCCCGAGGCGGTCGCAGAGACCCTGTGCCTCGCCGAGCGGCTGCGCTTCGATCTGACCGCGGATCTGGGCTACAGCTACCCGGGTTCAGAGAATCCCGCCGCCGATCGCGAGCTAGCCGAGGTCTGCCGGAGCCTGTTGGCTGACCGCTACGCGGACTCGCCGAGGTGCCGGGAAGCCGAGGCACGGCTCGAGGAGGAGCTGAAGACGATCCGCATCCGCGGCCTCTCCGGCTTCTTCCTCCTCCACCGCGACCTGCTCGAGCTGGCTCGCGAGGTGGCGCTGGAGGTGCGCGGGCCCGATTCGGCGCGCTCGATCATGCCCCCGGGCCGGGGGCGCGGCTCCAGCGTCAGCTCGATCGTCTGCTACCTAACCGGCCTCTCCCACATCGACCCGGTCGAGCAGAACCTCTTCTCCGGCCGCTTCCTCAACGAGGAAGTCGACGAGCACACCGTCGCTCCCGACATCGACCTCGACTTCCCCCGCGACATCCGCGAGAAGCTGATCCCGCGCGTGCATGACCGCTACGGCGAGGACCGCTCCGCCCTGGTCGCCGCCTTCCCCACCTACCGCCCGCGCGGCGCCGTGCGCGACCTTGGCAAGGCGCTGGCGCTGCCGCCGGCGGAGATCGAGCGGGTGGCGAAGACGGTTGGCTTCCACGAGCGCAGCGGCGAGATCGAGCGCGACGTCGTCGCCGCAATCGGCCGCGAGCGCGCCGCGGCGCACGGCTGGAAGGTCCTGATCGGGCTCACCGCCGAGGCGATGGGGCTGCCCCGCCATGCCTCCCAGCACTCAGGCGGCATGGTGATCTCGACCCAACCTCTGATCGACGTCTGCCCGGTCGTGCCGGCGGCGATGGAGGGGCGGCAGATCGTCCAGTGGGACAAGGACTCCTGCGCGGACGCCGGCTTCCTCAAGATCGACTTGCTCGGGCTGGGGATGCTCTCGGCGGTCGAGCGCTGCGTCGAAGAAGTCGGCCGCACGCGGGGGAAGTGGCTCGACCTCTCGCGGATCTCGCTCGACGACACCGAAACCTTCGAATCGATCCGTGCCGCTGAGACGACCGGCGTCTTCCAGATCGAGAGCCGCGCCCAGATGCAGATGCTGCCCCGCACCAAGCCCCGCAACCTCGACGACCTCACCGTGCAGGTGGCGCTGGTCCGCCCGGGGCCGATCCAGGGCGGCGCCGTCCACCCGTATATAGAGCGCCGCAAGCGGCGGCGCGAGGACCCAACCTACGAGATCCCCTACGAGCACCCGCTGCTGCAGCCGGCGCTGGAAGAGACCCTCGGCGCGATCGTCTACCAGGAGCAGGTGCTCGAGGTGGCGATCGCCCTCGCCGACTTCACCCACTCCGAGGCGGACGGGCTGCGGCGGGCGATGAGCCGCAAGCGCTCCCAGCGGGCGATCGACGAATTCCACGACCGCTTCCTCGTCGGCGCCGTGGGGGCGAAGGAAGTTCCGCTCGAGGTGGCGGAGCGGGTCTGGGACCAGATCCAGGGTTTCTCCGGCTTCGGCTTCCCCAAAGCGCACTCGGCCGCCTTCGGCCTGCTCGCCTACCACTCGGCCTGGCTGAGGATTCACTACGCGCAGGAGTTCCTCTGCGCGCTGCTCAACGAGCAGCCGATGGGCTTCTATCCGCCCGACGCACTGGTCCATGAGGCGCAGCGCCGCGGCGTCCGCCTCGCTCCTCCCGACGCCAGCCGCAGCCGCGTCCTCTGCCACGTCGAGACACCCCGCCGACGGGCCGAAATGTCCATCCAGGGTGGACATTTCGGCCCGTCGGCCCTCAAACCAGAGCTGCGGGGTGGGTTGATGGTGCGGATCGGGCTCGGCTACGTGAAGGGAGTGCGGGAGGAGGAGATGGAGGCCTTGGTCGCCGAGCGCGACCGCGGTGGTCCCTACCGGGGAATCGCCGACCTGGCCTCGCGCTCCGGCGTCAGCCGCGACGGCCTCGAGCGCCTCGCCTGGGCCGGCGCCCTCGACGAGCTTGCAGACGTGCCGGTGGAGAGAGGTCCATATGGACACCGCAGCACCGGCACGTCTGCGGGCCGGCGGCGGGCGGCGCTTTGGGAGGCTGGGGTTGCCGGCAGTGGCCGGCGTCATGGCGAGGGGACGCAGATGGCGCTGCCGCTGGAGACGCCCGATGTGCCGACGCTCGAGCCGCTCGACCCGTGGGGGGAGGCGATTGCCGACTACCGCTCGACCGGGATGACGTTGGGCGAGCACCCGATGGGACTGATGCGCGAGGGCCTCGATCGCGAGCTGCTGCGCAGCACCGACCTGAAGCGGGTTGAGGACGGCACGATCGTTGAGGTGGGGGGCATGGTCGTCGCCCGTCAGCGTCCCGAGACCGCCAGGGGAATCGTCTTCATGCTGCTCGAAGACGAGCGCGGCACGGTCAACCTGATCGTGCCGCCTGCGGTCTACGACCGCCACCGCGCCGAGGTCCGCACCTCGCCGCTGGTCCGCGCCAAGGGCAAGCTGGAGCGCCGCGAAGGGACGACCAACGTCCTCGTCTCCGAGGTGACCGAGCTGCATGCGGGACCGCTCGAGCGAAGATCACCTGCCCGTGAGTCCGCTGTCGTCCAGCTCCGCACCGTGGCGCCCACCGGACACAGCTGGGGCCGTCGCGGACACTGACGGCCGCGACGCTTTCGTCACACAACTGGCTCGCAAGATTTCGATTCGACGCGCCATTCGTGAAACGAGTTGTCTTAGCATCTGCAACCATGTACAAGATGAGAGAGAGCTGGACCGACGAGCGGCTGGACGACTTCCGCGGCGAAGTCAACCGACGCTTTGACGGTGTCGATCGCCGCTTCGGCGAAGTCAACCGCCGCTTCGACAAAGTGGACACGGAACTGAATCGCGTCAACGATCGGCTCGACGGGCTGCACAAGGTCCTGATCTTCGCCATTTTCGCCTTCACGTCGGCGATGCTCGCCGGCTACGGCGCGATGGTTGTCCTGATCGTCACGCGCACCTAGCTCAAATACCGTCACCGATCGATGAAGCGTCCACTCGGGGTGCTCGTTCAATAACTCGGGATTAATTTAGGAAAAAACGGGTAATGGGCCGCTGCTTCTCCGGCCTCGCCCGCTTCCCCAATCGAGAGGAGAGATCTATATGACCCGGTCAACCCAGTCCAGCCCCCGGCTGCGGCGGACGGCGGTTCTGCTCGCCGCGATGCTGGTGGTCCTCGTCGCCTTCGCTGGCGTTGCTCGCGCCAACTACGTCGCGCTCGGCGACTCCTACGCCGCCGGACCGCTGATCCCCAACCCGCTGCTGCCGCTCGGCTGTCTCAAGTCGAGCAACAACTACGCCCACCTGGCGGCGCCAGGCATCGGCCAGCCCCTGGTCGACCCGACCTGCAGCGGCGCCACCACCGAGGACATGACCAACCCGCAGAACGTCGATCCTGACGGACCCAACCCGCCCCAGTTCAATTCGCTCAGCGCCGAAACGAAAGTCGTCTCGCTGACGATCGGCGGCAACGACATCGGCTTCTCCGACATCGCCCTCGATTGCGTCACGCTCAACCCGTTCAGCACGCCGTGCAGAGACCAGTACAACTCGGGCGGCAAAGACGTGATCGCCGAACGGATCGCGGCCACCGCGCCGAAAGTGGACGCGGTGCTCGATGGCATCAAAGCCCGCTCGCCCTCGGCTGAGGTCTTCGTCGTCAACTACGCGGCGATCTTCCCCGAGACCGGCTTCGGCTGCTGGCCGCAGATGCCGATCGGCTTCGGCGACGTGCCCTACCTGCGCGCAAAGCAGAAACAGCTGAACGCGATGCTCGCCACGCAAGCGGCGAACAACGGGGCGACGCTGGTTGATTGGTACCAAGCCAGCATCGGCCACGACGCCTGCAAGGGCACCTCGACGCGCTGGGTCGAGCCGGTCGTGCCAACCAATCCAGCGGCGCCGATCCATCCCAACAAAGCCGGCATGGTGGGGGCGGCGAACGCTCTCGTCGCGGCGGCTAAATGAGCTGAGAACGCTCTAGGCGAGCTGATGCTCGCGCGAGCCGGTGGGGTCCTCTTGCCGGCTCGCCGGGCACGGCTCGGGCATCGGGAAGAGCGCGAGGAAGCGGCGTATCTCCTGCTTGCTCCCGTGGATGACGGCCGCACCTGACGTGAGCGCATCTTCGAGTGGCAGCTGCCCGGTGAGCAGGCCCGCCAAGGTGGGAGCGTCGGTCTCGATCGCGACTGCCGTGTCCTCGGCCTCGCCCCGCTGGAGGTCGAGCTCGCCGCCGCCGACGTCGACGCGGAACCGCTCCTCACCCAGGCGCAGCTCGTAGCTCGCCTCCAGCCCGGCGGCGGAGTCGGGGTCGAAGAGCGAGCGCAGCGCGAGCGCGATCGAGTCGACGCCGATCTCCTGGTGCTCTGGCGGCAACGGCGAACGGGCGCCCCAGGCGCCCAGCTTGGTCACAACCGGCTCCAGCTCCCTTCCCCACTCGGTCAGCTCATAGACCTGGGACGCCGCCGGCGGCGGCAGTTTGCGACGATGGACGACGCCGCCCTGTTCGAGCTCGCGCAGACGCTCGGAGAGGATGTTGGGGCTTGCGTTGGGCAGGCCGTGACGCAGGTCGGTGAAGCGCTTCGGACCGAGCAGCAGCTCGCGGACGACGAGAAGGGCCCAGCGCTCGCCGATCAGGTCCAGGGCGTAGGCGAAACGACAAGCGTCCCCATATGAGCGCTTCGTTGCCACGGCAGCCAGTTTAGCCTCTTGGTACAAAATTGCAACTAAGAAGTCCTGTTTCACAACCTTTTGCTAGGGTAGCCGCAATGACGAGCAGAACCCGATCCCGGAGGAGGCGACCGAGATGAGCGCCAATCCCGCAGCACCCGAAGCCGCCACCAAGCACGCCGAGGACGGCAACCGCTGGATAGCCCTATACGTCCTCTGCGCGGGGATGCTGATGATCGTCCTCGACATCACGATCGTCAACGTCGCCCTGCCCTCGATCCAGGACGATCTCGGTTTCTCCCAGAGCAACCTCGCCTGGGTCGTCAACGCCTACCTGGTCCCCTTCGGCGGACTGCTGCTGCTTGCGGGTCGCCTCGGTGACCTGCTCGGCCAGCGCCGCGTCTTCCTCGCCGGCCTCGCCATCTTCACCGCGGCGTCGCTGCTCTGCGGCCTCTCGCAGAGCCAGGGGATGCTGATCGCCGCCCGCTTCGTCCAGGGCATCGGCGGGGCGCTGACCTCGGCGGTGATCCTGGGCATGATCGTGACGATGTTCCCCGAGCCGCGCGAGCAGGCGAAAGCGATCGGCGTCTACGGCTTCGTTGCCTCCGCCGGCGGCACGATCGGCCTCTTGATCGGCGGCGTGCTGACCGAGGCGATCGCCTGGCACTGGATCTTCTTCATCAACTTGCCGATCGGGATCGGGACTGCGCTGATGGCGCGGCGGCTGATCACCGACTCACCCGGTCTCGGCTTCGGCCAGGGCGCCGACATTCTCGGCGCGACGTCGATCACCGCCGGCCTGATGCTCGGCACCTACACGATCCTCGGCGTCGAGGAGCACGGCTGGGGCTCGGCGCAGACGCTGGTTCTGGGCGCGATCTCGCTGGCGCTTGGCGCCGCGTTCCTGATTCGCCAGGCGCGCATCGCCAACCCGCTGATGCCGTTGCGCCTGTTCCGCTCGCGCAACGTCTCCGGCTCCAACGCCCTGCAGATGCTGCTCGTCGCCGGAATGTTCTCGATGTTCTTCCTCGGCGCCCTCTACATGCAGGAGATCCTCGGCTATGACCCGCTCCAGGTCGGCCTCGCCTTCCTCCCGGCGACCCTGGTGATGGGAACGCTCTCGCTCGGCTACTCGGAAAAATTGATCATGCGCTTCGGGCCCCGCGCCTGCCTGATCCCCGGCATGGCCCTGGTGGGAACGGCGTTGCTGCTCTTCGCCCGCACGCCGGTCGACGGCAACTACCTCACCGACGTGCTGCCGCCGATGCTCCTGATCGGCGTCGGCATCGGGACCTCGTTCCCCTCGCTGATGACGCTGGCGATGTCGGGGGCGACGCCCGAAGACGCGGGCCTGGCCTCGGGCGTGGTCAACACCAGCGCCCAAGTCGGCGGCGCGATCGGCCTCGCGGTCCTCGCAACGCTGGCGGCCGAGCGGACGAGCACGCTGGAAGCCGGCGGCACGACTGTCGACGCGGCCCTCAACTCCGGCTTCCACCTCGCCTATCTGGTCGGCGCGGCGCTGGTTGGCGTTGCCCTCTTGATCGCGATCTTCGTCCTGCGTTCGGAACCGATGCCGGACCCGGCGGCGATGGCCGAAGGCGCCGGCGTCGAGGACGGCCACGGCGCTCCAGAGCCTGCCTACTCCGAGGGGTAGGACCGAACGATTGGACGAGCGCTGCGTTTGCCACCTATATCGGGGCAAACGCAGCGCTCGTCCTAGAGCTTGACGGCCGCCACGCGCCGCGTAGTGTGGGCGGTGCATGCCACCTGAAACCCGATACGCGCGCAGCGGCAAGGTCGGCATCGCCTACCAGGAACTCGGCGAAGGCGAGCTCGACATCGTCGTCGCCTACCCCTACCTCTCCCACCTCGATCTGATGTGGGAAAACCCGGCGCTGGTGCGGTTCCTGCGGAGGCTCGGCTCCTTTGCCCGGGTGATCACCTTCGACCGGCGCGGGGTCGGGCTGTCGGATCCTGTGGACGGTACGTCGACGCTGGAGGAGCGGATGGACGACCTGCGCGCGGTGATGGACGCGACCGGGTCTGAGCGCGCGGCGTTGTTCGGCATGTCGGAGGGCGCGATGACCAGCATGCTGTGCGCCGCCACTCACCCGGAGCGCGTCTCGGCGCTCGTGCTGTGGGGTGGGATGGCGCGCTCGACCTG
This sequence comes from uncultured Solirubrobacterales bacterium, assembly GCA_963698085.1. Taxonomy (GTDB): domain Bacteria; phylum Actinomycetota; class Thermoleophilia; order Solirubrobacterales; family 70-9; genus VRUE01. The sequence continues at coordinate 1,268,797 of OY969122.1, read as the reverse complement.
GGCCGAGGACTACCCATGGGCGGCGCCGAAGGAGGCGCTGCTGGAGGCCGACAGGGAGTTGATGTCCCCGCTCTGGGGGCAGGGGGCGACGCTCGATGTCTTCTCGCCCAGCCTCGCCGGCGATCCCGCCGCCCGCGAGGCCCAGGCCCGCTACGAGCGCCAGGCGGCGAGCCCGATGCGGGCCCATCAGCTCTTGATGATGTTCCTCGAGGCGGACGTGCGCGATGTCCTGCCGCTGATCCACACGCCGACCCTGGTCATGCACCGCCGCGGCGACCGCGTCGTCAACTACCGCGCCGCGCGCTGGCTGGCCGAGCAGATCGAGGGCAGCCGCTACGTCGAGCTGGAAGGCGTCGATCACTTTCCCTGGGTGGGCGAAGGCGGCATCGAGGCGATGGACGAGGTCGAGGAGTTCCTCACCGGTGTGCGACCGGCCCCGGCCCCGGAGCGGGTGTTGGCCACCGTTCTCTTCACCGACATCGTCGACTCGACCCGGTTGGCAGGCGAGATGGGCGACCGCCGCTGGCGCGACCTGCTCGAGCGCCATCAGGAGGTGACCCGGGCCCAGCTCGCCCGCTTCCGGGGGCGCGAGGTGAAGACGACCGGCGACGGCTTCCTCGCCGTCTTCGACGGCCCGACCCGCGCCGCCGAATGCGCACGCGCGATAGCCGACGCGATGCCGGCGCTGGGAATCGAGGTCCGCGCCGGCTTGCACACCGGCGAGGTCGAGCTCATGGGCGAGGACGTAGGTGGGATCGCGGTCCACGTCGCCGCCCGAATCGCCGGCCTCGCCGGCGCCCGCGAGGTGCTCGTCTCGCGCACCGTCCGCGATCTCTCCGTCGGCTCGAGCATTGAATTCGCCGCGGCGGGACACCACGCGCTCAAGGGCGTCGCCGACGAGTGGGACGTCTATCGGGTCGGCTCGACGCCGCTCTCGCCCAGCGGCGTCAGCTGAGCGGTTCGCCGCGGTCGCCGACTGCCCAGATCGCGACCAGCGGCGGGGCGAGTAGGAAGGCGAGCGAGGCGATCTCGGCGATCGCGTCGCCGGTACCGAAGTTCTCCAGATGGGTGGCGTGGAAGAAGAGGTGGATGGCGGCGGCGAGCAGCCAGGCGGAGCAGGCGGCGCGGACCAGGGTCGGCTGCGGCGACCGCGCCGCCCAGGCAAAGAGCACGGCAAAGCCGAGGTAGAGCCCGCCGACGTCGGTGACCAGGTGCTCGTTGTAGGGGGGCAGCAGGTCGACCCAGTGGCGCAGGAAGGGGAAGTCGTCGTAGAAGGCCTCGGGCGCGAAGGTCGCCGGCAGGCCGACCGCGAGCCCGGAGATCAGCAGGACGATCAGCGCCGCGCGGGCCGCGCCGGGTGACCGGAGGCGCTCGAGGTCGATGTCAGCCATCGGCCAGCCACTGCTCGAAGGTCGCTCCGCCCGCGGCCGCATCCGGATTGCAGAGCGCGCCTTCGCGCAGCGGGCGGCCGAGCCGGCCGACCATCGGGATGGGGAGCGGCAGCAGTAGGTGTCGGCGCTGTGCGGTCCGCCAGGCCCTCGAAAGCTCGCTCAGCGTGCGCACCTCGGGACCGGCGACGTCGGGCAACCGGCCGGCGGGATCGGCGTGCGCGGCATCGGCCAGGCGCACCGCCACCACGGCCGCGTCGACCGGCTGCAGCTTGGCGCTGCCGGCCGGCCTCATCCGCGCCCGCGCCGCCTGGCCGAAGGCCCAGGCCAGCAGCGAGTGGAACTGGGTCGCGCGCAGCAGGCTCCAGGGCACCGTGCCGGCAGCGATCGCCTCCTCCTGTTCGACCTTGACCTTGTAGTAGGCGGTCGGCACCCGGTCGCAGCCGACGATCGAGACGCCGAGGTGATGGCGGACTCCCGCCTGCGCGCCCGCCATGAGCAGCCGCTCCGTGCCGTCGACCAGCACCGGCCCCGCATTGCGCGGGCTCGAGTTCGAGGCGTCGACGACGACCTCGATCCCGGCAAGCGCCTCGGCCAGGCCGTCGCCACTGGTCAGGTCGACTCGGTGGTGCGAGGCACCTTCGGGCAGCTTCTTCGGTTCAGTGCGGCTCAGCGCCCGGACCTCCTCCCCCCGCGCCACCAGCGCAACGACCAGGGCCCTGCCCAGCACACCGGTACCACCAGCGACCGCGACTCTCATGGCGCGGGAGCTTACGGCCTAGGCCTCTAGACCAACTGGGCTTGGCGAAAGAGCTCGGCCGAGGGGATGCCGATGACCTCGCCCTGGAAGCGCTTCTGCTTTCCGTAGATCACCCAGGTGGTGTCGATTTCGCCGATGTCGAGGTCGAGCCGCAGCTCGTCGGCGTGCTCCTCGACGTGCTCCATGTGGGTCAGGCCGGAGTCGTAGCGGCCGGCGAGCAGCTCTTCGGCGACGATCGGCTTCGAGGCGACGTCGATCACCTTCTCCCACTGGGAAAGGTCCACGTAGCCCTTGGTCGCGGGCACGATCCCCAGTGAGCGCGGCACCTCCACCTCTTTGCGAGTGAGCAGCACCAGGTGCTTGGTCGGGTAGATGAAGGTGTCGACGACCCAGACCTCGGTCCAATACTTCTCGGTGATCTCGTGCACCTTGGGGTGAGCGCTGCACTGGACGAGGAAGGCGCTGGGGGTCTCGCGCAGCATCTCCAAGCCGACGAAGAAGTCGGTGATCAGCTCGATCCCGTAGTCCTCGATCCCCTGGAAAGCGGCGTACTCGTTCACCGCCCGCTCGTGGCAGGTCCCGGTCGGCCCGAGCGTGATGAAAGTGACCTTGTCGTACACCAACTCAGCCTCCATTCATTCAAGATTACTCGACTAAACGCACTCGGTCTAGGTGAATCGCTTAGACGACGGGTGGTGGCTCTCCCTCGGCACTGGCCGCGAGCGTCGCGTCCCAACCGCAGACCAGGCAGGCGTGGCGGAACGCCGAGCGGGCGAACTCGAGTGCGTAGGCGTGCGGATCGGGCGCGACGCGGACGTCGTCCCAGTCGAGTACGTACTCGCTCAGGGCGTCGTCCCAGCGGGCCGCTTTGGGGTCGAGGGTTGCCCCCTTGAAGCTGTCGGGAGCGGGGTGCGCGTAGGCGTAGAACGCCGCTTTGCCGTAGCGCCCGTCGCCCGGCCACCAGCCCACCTCGATCAGCTGTGCATCGCCCCCGTTGCGCGCGATGAAGTCGTCCGACGGCGGCTCGGCTGGCAGACCGGAGTAGAGGTTGACGGCGAGGTCGAAAGAACCCCACCAGGCGTTCACCCGGCTCGAGCGCCCGCGGTACGGTGCGCGGAAGGCGGCGAGCACGAGCGCTGCCTGGGTCGCAGCGACGAAATAGTCGGCGACCTCTTCGGGCTCGTAGGTCGCGTGCTCGGTGTCCTCGTCGAGGGGCACGCTCCAGTTCACCTCCTGCGGCGTCGGGTCGATCTCGACCGTGCCGGCGAGCTCGCCTACCGCGACGAGCAGCTCGCGGGTCATCTCACCGACGGCGCGGTGTGGAGTCAGCGGCAATCGCAGGGCGCGGCCGTCGCTGTGCTCGGCGATCGCTTCGTGGCTGTGCAGGTCGAGCGCCACGACCAATGCCCCAGAGCCGTCCGGCGCCGGTAGCGGCGTCGTCTCCCAGCCGCGCGTGGTCAGCCGCAGCGCCGCGTGCTGGAGCTGCGGCTCGGCCGGGGCGAGCTTCGCCGCCAGCTTGCCCAGCACCTGCGTGTGGGCATGCAGCGTGTCGCAGGTCGCCGCCCAGTCCCCATAGGAAACAGATGGCCATGAGGAAGACTGCATCGAATGAAGATAGCGCCGAGGAGCGCCCCCGGTCGCCCCTCGGTTGAGGCTGACTACTATCGCGTCATGTCCTACCGCCTCGCCGCGGACGAGAAGCCGACCGCGGGTGTGCGGCGGATCGCCTTGGAGCGCGTGGAACGTGCGGCGGAGCGGTTGCGCGAGGCCGGGACGGTCGAGGACCCGTCCGAGTGCATCCACGCTGCCCGCAAAGACCTGAAGAAGCTGCGCGCCTTGCTCCGGCTGCTTCGGGGCGAGCTGGGAGAGGGTCTCTACCGGGCCGAAAACGACCGCTACCGGGAGGCGGGACGGCTGCTCTCCCCGAGCCGTGATGCCGAGGTGAAGGTGGAGACGCTCGAGAACCTACGCGAGCGCTTCCCCGGTCGGCTGGCGCCGGCCGACACCTCGGCTTGGCTCGACGAGCTGCGCCAAGAGCGCGATCGCGCGGTCGAGGCGGCGCGCGCAGGCGATGCGGACTCGATCCGAGCGGCGCTTGAAGTTGTCGAGGGGGGACGCTCGCGGATCGACGCCTGGCCGCTGCAAGCCGATTCCTGGAAGCTGGTCGGGCCGGGCATCGGCCGTGCTTACCGGCGCGGCAGGCGCGAAATGCGGCGCGCCGCCGAAGATCCCAGCGGAGCGAACATGCACGAGTGGCGCAAGCGCGCCAAGGACCTCTGGTACCACCTGCGCATCCTGTACGACGCTCGCCCCGCGGCGCTCGGGGACAGTCTCGACTGGGCGGATGAGCTAGCGGACGCGCTCGGCGACCACCACGATCTCACGCTGCTCCGCGATGACCTGCTGCGCCGTGACCTGCCGTTCGTGGAACGTCCCGTTCTGGTCGCGGCAATCGCCACGCGCCAAGAAGAGCTCGCCAGCACCGCCTTCGACCTCGGCGAGCGCCTCTACGCCAAGAAGCCCAAGGTCTTCCGCCGCAAGATGCGCCGCGGCTGGAAGAAGTGGCGCAAGAGATAGCTACTTGGAGGAGTCTTGCTCGCCCGGCCAGGTGCCGGTCAGCGAAGCGAAGCCGAGGCGGACGCCGCGGTCGACCATCCCTTTGACCAGACGAAAGATCGCTCCCTCGAGGATTAGCGCTACCGCGAGCTTCGGGTAGGAGACCTCGCGGTCCTCGGGCTCGGGTGACTCGTGGTCGTCGAAGACCGCCCAGACTTTCTCGAAGCCCTTCTGCGCCGCGAACCCGGCTGCCAGGCCGGCGAGGATTCCGATCGGGGCGAAGATGAACTTCATGCCGCCGGATTACCCCGCGCCGAGAGCGGGGAAACGCAGCGCTGACCGACCCAGCCGCTGGATCAGGCCGGCGCCAGGCGCTGTTGAGCGCGCGAGGGCAGCAGCAAAGCTGAGCCGCAGACCATCGCGAAAGCCGTCGCCTGTAGGGCTATGCCCAGGGGATCGGCGGAGATCGGGTCGCCGAAGACGAGCACGCCGCCGGCGATCTGCGTTGCGTTAGCGACCAGGCCGATCAGACCAATCGTCTCGATCGCCTGCCCGCCTTGCAGCGCCGCGACGACCGCGTACTGGGCGAGGACACCGCAGAGGACGGTGAGCGCGATCCAGGGGGCCAGCACCACGATCGAGACCCCGTCGGCGCCGAACAGACCCTTGATCGCGATTCCGGCGAAGGCTATGAGCGTGCCGGCGAGCACCGCGAGGAGGACACCGCGGCGCGCGGCGAGGCGCTGCGAGCGGTGGCCCAGGGCGAGGCCGCTGGCGAGCAGCGCCAGCCCACCCTCGAAGCCGAGGATCGCCCCGGCCGAGAACTCGGAGTGGCTACCGTGCAACTGCGGAACGGTGAGCGCGAGCAGTGCGAGCCCGATGCCGCCCAGCAGCAGCGCCAGCCACTGCTGACGCTCGACCGGATCGCCGAAGATCCGCTGCGAGAGCACCGCCAGGGTCACGGCGCCGCCGGCGAGCACCGCCTGCACGATCGAGATCGGCGCCATCGAGAGCGCCGCCACGTGGATCAACCAGGCAAGCGCGGCCAGGCCCCAGCCGGCTGCGAACCAGCGCGAGCTGGCCAGGGCGCGGGCGCCGCGCAGCGGTTGCCGGATGCGGATCGGCTCGGTCCGGTGGCAACCCCGGTGCTTGAGCAGCGAGGCGAGGTTCGTCATCAGCGCCGCGAGGAGGGCAAGTGCAATGCCAACTTGCATCGGGGGTCCGTCCCTACCGCCGGCCGACTGCTTGGCGGGCGGCGATGACGGCGGAGGCCGAGGTGCGGCATGCCTTGGCGATCGCGTTGTCGGCGCGGTCAGGGGCGCGGCGCACCTCGAACTCGACCAGGCCAGCGCGACGCAACTTGGCGCGGGCGTCGTTGCTGCAGTCCTCCGGCGCCGCGTCCAGAGCCGCCTCCGCGGCGCGCTCGCGGCGGCAGGTGAGGCAAAACTGACCATCGGCCGCTGTGGTCCAGTTCTCGGGCAGCGGCACCCGCTCGCCGCCAATTTGGCTGACGGAGACGCCGCAGCGGTCGCAGGTCCACTTGGCGGCGGTTTGGGCACTGGCGGTCATCGGGCGGCTCCGCGGTCGAACTCGCGCACGAGGCCGAGGGCGACGGCCATCCGCCGCACCTCGTCGGCCTGGTCGGCGAGGACGAAGCTGATCCCGGTGCCGCTGCGGCCGGCGCGACCGGTGCGGCCAACCCGGTGCACGTAGGAGTCCTGGTCTCCGGGCGCGTCGAAGTTGACCACCTGTGTGATCCCCTCGACGTCGATCCCGCGCGCGGCGACGTCGGTCGCGATCAGCGCGTTGATGTCGCCCGCCTCGAAGCGGGCGAGCGCACGTTCGCGTTGGCGCTGGTTCTTGTCGCCGTGCATCGCGGCGGCCTCCACCTGGTGTTTGCGCAAACGCTTGACGAGGCGGTCGGCGCCGCGCTTGGTGCGGACGAAGACCAGCGTGCGGCTGCCACCCTCGCCGCGCAGCTGCTCGACCAGGTGGTCGAGCTTGGCGCTCTGGGAATCGACGTGGAGGAAGCGGTGCTCGATGTCGGCCGCCTCAGCTTCGCTGGCGGCGCGGGTATGACGGCGCGGCTTGCGCGTGTAGGCGGCGGCGATCTTGCCGGTGGCGCCCTCGAGGGTCGCCGAGAAGAAGAGGGTCTGCCGCTCGGACGGCGTTTGGGAGACGATCCGGTTGACGGCGGGCTTGAAGCCCATGTCGAGCATGCGGTCGGCCTCGTCGAGGACGAGGATGCGGACCCGGTCGAGCGAGACGACACCGCGCGCGATCAGGTCCTCGAGCCGACCCGGAGTGGCGACGACGATGTCGGCGCGCTTTGCCGCGGCGCTCTGCGGACCGAAGCCGACGCCACCGTAGACCGCGCTGATCCGCAGGCGGCTCGCCTCGGCGACGGACGCCAGCTCGTCGACGATCTGGCTCGCCAGCTCGCGGGTGGGGGCGAGGACGAGAGCGGAGAGGTACTTTGCGCCTGGCTCGACCCGGTCGACGAGCGGCACGCCGAAGGCGAGCGTCTTGCCGGAACCGGTAGGCGACTGGACGAGCAGGTCGTGGCCGGCGAGCGCGTCGCGGATGACCATCTGCTGAACGGGAAAGGGTTGGTCGATGCCGCGCCGCGAAAGCGCGCGCACGACGTTGTTGGATACGCCGAGATCGGCGAACGACATGTTTGTGTGCTCCTTTGTGAGCGATAGGGGGAGATCCAGCGACCCCTAAACGCGAAAGCAGCGCACGGAGGAAACGGAACCTCTCGGGAGGCGTTGCGCCAAACCCGACTCATCCACGGTAGCAGCCAGAACCGGAACAGCCGGCCGCTACCGCCCAGCCGCAATTCTTCCGACACCGCGTTCGAGCTCGGCCACGCTGGTCGCGCCGGGGGGAACCGGCACGGCTCGGAAGGTGGGAGCGGCGAGCTGCAGCCGGAACTCCACCCGCCCCTGCGCGTCGAACTCGGTGACGAGGGGGTTGTCCCCCCAGCTGACCAGCCAGCCGCCGTCCGGGAGCTGGCGGGCGGAGCCGCAGCAGTGGCTCCTCTTCACCTCCGGATCGTTGAGCTGGCCCTGGTAGATCGCCTGGCGTCCCTCGAGGTCGAGGCGGTAGAAGACGACACGCGGGCGCCGCGGCCGGTCCTTGCTGTTGTCGTAGATGCTGAGGCTCCCGTCGGCGGCGACGCGGGCGTCGTGCTGCCCGCCGAGGACCTTGTGCGCCGGATCGCCGACGATCCGCAGCGAGTCAGCCGTCTCGATGCCCCCAAGCTTCCAGGCGATCTCACCGGTCGAACGGCGGATTCCGTACACCGCGTCGGTGTGGCGGGTGGAGATCACCACTTCGTCGCGTCCGCGCGGCTCGATCGAGTTGATGTGCACCGGATCGAAGGACGAGAGCCCCTGCAACCGTCGCCGCGGGTTCGCCAGCACGTTGCGCCACCAGCGTCCCGTCTCCCCAAGACCGATGTGCCCGCGCGAGTTCCAGCGCCAGAGCACTCGCCCATCGGGGTCGATTTCCTGGATCTCGGCCGAGACGATTGCGGCCTTGGCGGGACCGCCGAAGCGCCTCAGGTTGGCCGTTTCGGGTACGTAGGAGTCGACGAGGATGTTGCCGTTCGCCCGCTCGCGGAACTCGTGGCCGTCGATGATCGCGCCCTTCGTCCTGACCAGCCGCAGCAGCTTGCCCGAGGGGGAGCGGATTTCGTGGGCCATGCGCGGGTCGAGTCCATAACCGTCGCCGAACGACCTCGGCCAGGCGATCGTGCCGTCGCCGAGGACCTGGGCCCAGAGGGCGCGGGGTTCGGGGTTGTACCACCAGCGCGGCACGCCCTCGTTGTCGAAGACGATCACCCAGGGGCGCGAATCCTTGGCGGCCTTGAAGCTGACCGCGAAGAGCCCGGCCTGCGCCGGTCGCACGGACTCGAATTTCCATGGCGGGAAGTCGGCGGGCAGGCAGCGCACCCCGTCGACCGGAGCGGCGTCGCGGTCACAGCGCTCGGGCTCGCGAACCGGCGTGTGCTGCACATCGCCAGCGGTCCCGCAGCCGGCCAGCGCAAGGGCGATCACCGCCATGACGGCGAGGCGGGCTGGATTTGGTGGCTTGTCGATTTCGAGCTCGCTCATTCGTCGTATGAGTAACTACCCACACCAGGGGTAGAGATTTGCCGACATTTGAACGAAGGAGAACAGCAATGGGAAAGATCGTAGTCACCGAGTTCATCTCCCTCGACGGTGTGGTCGAGGATCCTGGCGGATTTGAGGACTACCGCTACGGGGGCTGGACCTTTGAGATCGATCGTGGTGAGGAGGGCAATCAGTTCAAGCTCGACGAGACCCAGGAGGCAGAGGTGCAGCTCCTTGGCCGCGTCACCTACGAAGGGTTCGCCGAGGCCTGGCCCGGACGCGAGGGGCCGTTCGCCGACAAGCTCAACTCGATGCCGAAGTACGTCGTCTCCTCGACCTTGGGGGAGCCGGAGTGGAACAACACGACCGTGCTGCGAGGCGACGTCACCGAGGAGGTCGCCAAGCTGAAGAGCGGGATCGACGGTGTGATCCTCATCGCCGGCAGCATTCAGCTGGCGCAGGCGCTGCTCGACAACGACCTCGTCGACGAGCTGCGGCTGATGGTCTTCCCGGTCTTGCTCGGTGAGGGCAAGCGCTTCTTCGGCGATGTCGGCGAGAAGAAGCCGCTGCGGCTTGCCAGCTCGCGGACGGTGGGCGACGGGGTCGCTCTACTCACCTACGAGCGCGTGGCCGGCTGAAGGCCGGCCACGCGGGACGTTCCTTTTGCGCGAAGCGACCGCGACGAGCCCGTTGGGCAACGTCCGACGTTTATCGCAGCGGCTTTGAGGGGTACCTGTCGGGTCCGCAAAGAACGACGGAAGGAAGACACATGGGCATCCTCGACAAGATCACCGGCCGGGCGAAGAAGGCCGCCGGGGACCTCGCCGACGACGCGTCACTGCGCCGCGAAGGCAGGTTGGAGGAGAAGAAGGGCGAGACCAAGGAGGAGCGCGACCGCGCCCGCGAGCGCGCCGACGAGAAGGCCGAGGAGGCCGCCGACCTCGAGCGCAAGACCTGACCTTTTCGATGCAGTAATTCTCCGATGCGGGCACCCTCTGTGCGCATCGTTCTGTCTACAATGCCATCATGGAGGCAATGAGGCAGAGCTGGACAGACGAGCGGCTGGACGACGGCTTCGACAGGGTCCACGCAGACCTCCGCGCCGTGCGCGGAGAGGTGAGCTCATTCCGGGTCGAGACGAAGGAGCGGTTCGACAAGGTCGAAGAACGGTTCGATCACTGGCAGCGGATGTTCTTTCAGCTAGGAATCGGAATATTCGTCGCCCTACTTGGCCTTCTCGCCACCCAGCTATAGCTCTATGGTTCTAAGCCGGAAAACGCCTCCGCGGCAGCGCTCCGGTGAAGATCTTCGACCCGGCTGCGTTGATTTGCTGCTCGGGCGGTCAACTGGTCGAAGTCGAATCCGCTCACGCTCTCGTCCAGCGTCCGCTCGAGCGCCTGCCACATCTGCGTCTTGCCCGCGATCCCGATTGCGAGCATCTCCAGCTCGAACAGGCGGCTGAGCGGCGAGTAGCCGGTCAGCTGGCCGTTTAGCTTGAGTCGCCCCAGCTTCTCCGCGGTCCAGGCGGCCGCCGGTTTGACGGTGCTGCGGCCGATCTCCAGGCGCTCCATCAGGCTGATGAGGGTCTCGCGGTCGGTCTCGATCTCCGCGCAAAGCTCGGCCAGGGGCTTGGCAAACGCGGGCCTGTCGCGATTGCTCGATCGCAGCCGGCGGCAAAGCTCGACGCCAAGGGTGGCTCCAGCTAGATGGTCGTTGAGGTAGACGGCCAGCAGCCGCTCGGGCTTCGCTCGCGAGGTCACCTGGCGCCGGCCTCAGGACTCTTCGTAGGGATCCTTCTCCAACGTCGTCAACTCGGCCATTGCGATCCTCCTTAGTTCGGGAATAGGGACGGATGCCCCGGATACCCGTACCCTCGACGGCAAAACGGCGCTGGCTATCGTCGGGGAGGTGAAAGCCGATGGCGGCTGAGAAGCGCAAGAAAAGCGGCAAGCTCGGCGAGTACGAGGGCAAGCGCGACTTCGAGGCCTCGCCCGAGCCGAAGCCGCGTCGCCGCCGCAAAAAGGCGGGCGCGCCCCGCTTCGTCGTCCAAGAACACAGCGCCCGCCGTCTGCACTGGGACTTGCGGCTCGAGCACGACGGGGCGGCGGTCTCCTGGGCGATTCCGAACGGCATTCCGCGGGACCCGAGCGAGAACCGCAAGGCGGTCCACACCGAGGACCACCCGCTCGAATACATGGAGTTCGAGGGCGAGATCCCGGCCGGCGAGTACGGCGCCGGGACAGTGCGGATCTGGGACAAAGGCACCTATGAGTGCCACAAGTGGGAGGAGGAGAAAATCATCGTCAGCTTCGCCGGCGAGCGAGTGAGGGGCCGCTACGCGCTCTTCCAGGCCGGTGGCCCGCGCGATTGGATGATCCACCGGATGGACCCCCCCAGCGAGGTGCGCGACCCCTTCCCCGAGGCGATCGTGCCGATGCTGGCCCGCCTCGACAAGCTGCCGGCTTCCGAAGAGGGCTGGGCGACCGAGATCAAGTGGGACGGCGTCCGCGCGATCGCCTACTGCCGCCCGGGCCGGCTGGCGCTGCAGACCCGCAACCTGCGCGAGGTAACGAGTCAGTACCCGGAGGTGCGGCGCCTCTCGCGCCAGCTCGGCGCCCGCGACGCGGTGCTGGACGGCGAGCTGGTCGCCTTCGACGCCGAGGGTCGGCCGAGCTTTTCACGCCTGCAGCAGCGCATCCACCAGACCTCCGAGGCGGTGGTGCGCAGCCGGATAAAGACGCACCCCGTCACCTACGTGATCTTCGACCTGCTGTACCTGGAGGGGAAGAACTTGATGGCGGAGCCCTACGGGCGCCGGCGCGAGCTACTCGAGGGGCTTGAGCTCTCCGGGCACAGCTGGCAGACGCCCGCCTACTCGACTGGCCACGCCAAGGAGCTGCTGGCGGCGAGCAGCGAGCAGGGCCTGGAGGGCATCGTGCTGAAGCGACTCGACAGCGCCTACTCGCCGGGCAAGCGAACCGGCGAGTGGCTGAAGGTGAAGAACACCGGCCGCCAGGAGTTCGTTATCGGCGGTTGGGTGTCAGGCAAGGGCCGCCGTGCGGGCAGGCTCGGCTCCCTCTTGGTCGGCTACTACGAGGGCGAGGAGCTCCGCTACGCCGGCAAAGTCGGCACCGGCTTCTCGGAGCGGGATCTGGATCTGTTGGAGGAAAAGCTCACACCGTTGGAGCGGGAGGAGAACCCCTTCGCCGGCAAGCGGGGGCCAAGGGGGGCCCGCTACGTCGAGCCCCGCTTAGTCGCCGAGATCGAGTTCCGCGAGCTCACCGAGGATGGCATGGTCCGCCACGGCTCGTTCAAAGGACTGCGCGAGGACAAGCCGGCGCGCGAGGTCGTGCTGGAGTGAGTTGGTACGCCCCCAACCTAGAGAATCAATATCGGGGTGGTTCGCGGACGTCCCGCCGCTCTTCGACCACGACGTTGCCTTCGCGGCTGCGACGAGACAAGGTCGCCCACTGCCACAGGCCGATGATCAAGCCAGCCAGCCCGGCGATCATCAGGATCAGGCCGACGGTGTCGAGGCTGACGCCCTCCACGTGGATGTTCGTCGCGTAGCGCAGGATCGCGCCCACGGCAATAAGGAAGATCGCTCCAGCTGCGGTCATGGCGCGGGAATACCCCGCCCTGGATTCCGTCAAACCGGAAGTGGAACCTCCCGCTCAGTGAGGCGCTGCATACAAAGCATTTCACAAACTTTCCATTTAGCGCGCCATGCGCGCGCAGCTCTCTGTCTACATAGCTGTCATCATGGAGGCGATGAGGAACAGCTGGACCGACGAGCGCCTGGACGACGGCTTCGACCGCGTCACGGCGGACATCGCCTTGCTCCGCAAAGAGCTGCACAAAGAGGTCGGCTCTCTGCGGGGGGAGCTGCACAAAGAGGTCGGATCGCTCCGCAAGGAGCTGCACAAAGAGGTCGGCTCCCTTCGCGACGAGACCAGGTCACTCCGAGAGGAAACCAAGTCACTCCAAGCGGAGCTCTGGGAGGAGATCAGGTTGCTTCGGGACGAAACCCGCGAAGAGAGCGAGGCGCTGCGAAAGGAAACGCATCAGGGATTCACCGCCCTGCACCGATCCCTGTTCCAGGTCGGCGGCGGCATCATCGCCGCTCTCCTGGGCATCATCGCCACTCAGTTGTAGTGCTCGCCTGAGCGGCGCTATTCGACTACTTCGAGCCCCTCGATGCTCACAGGGTTGGGTCAAGCAGTCGGTCGACGTCTGTACGCAGGGAGGCTGGATCGACGGCGGGGAGTCGGGGCCAGCGATTCAGCAGCGCCGCGGCCGAAAGCGGCGGCCTTATCGGTCGCAGTTCCGCAACCTCCCGTCCGGAGCGCGTGATCGTGATCTGCTCTCCCCGGGCCGCTCGGTGGACGACCTCTCCGCCACGATTACGTAGATCGCGGATGCTCACGTGGGTCATGAAAACAATGTATCGCTCGTGATGCTTACAGCGGCAAACCGCGGTTCGCGACGGCGGGGTCGGTAGCTTGCGCACCGTGAAGGCCGCTCTCCTGCTGGTTGTCGCCCTTGTGCTTGCGTCCGACACGGCGCCGGTCGCGGAAGCCGCCGGCAAGACGCCCGCCTTTCGCGGCAAGGTCGAACGCATCGACGACCTGACGCGGGCGCGGATGAGTGGCGTCTCCTGGCGCCCCGGCTGTCCCGTCGGCTTCGCCGAGCTGCGACTGCTGAGGGTCAGGCACTGGGGATTTGATCGCAGGGTCCACCGCGGCCGTCTGGTTGTCAACCGCGACGCTGCGCGGGGGATGCTGGGCGTGATGCGCTCGCTCTACCGGCAGCGCTTCCCAATCCGGCGGATGCGCCTGGTCGATGCTTATGGCGCTGATGACCGGCGCAGCATGGCGGCCGACAACACCTCGGCCTTCAACTGCCGCACTGTCGCCGGTCAACCTGGGGTCTGGTCCGAACACGCCTTTGGCAGGGCGATCGACGTCAACCCGATCGAGAACCCCTACGTCACCGACTCCGGCTACGTCTCCCCGCCCGCCAGCGCTCCTTACGCCCGCCGCGGAGATCATCGGATGGGAATGGTCCACCGCCACGGCGCGGTCGTCGCGGCGTTCGCCAGGATCGGCTGGGAGTGGGGCGGCAACTGGGCTTGGCCAAAGGACTACCAGCACTTCTCGGCGACCGGTAACTAGGCCGGCAGCGGATCTTGCGTCCGGGCGCAGAGGGCGCCGTTAGTCTCGGGCCGGATGACGAGAGCGCGGATCGCAGTGCTGTCGCTGATCCTCTTCGCGGTCGGCTCGGGGCCGGCGGCGGCCGAGGGCGCCGTCACCTGGGTGGTCAAAGGCGGCGGCTTCGGCCACGGGGTCGGCATGAGCGCCTACGGCGCCTATGGCTACGGCAAGCACGGTGCCGGCTACCGGCAGATCCTCGGTCACTACTATCGCGGCATCCGCCTCACGGAGATGCGGGGGGCGCCGCAGGTGACGGTGCTGCTCGCGATCAGCCCCGGCGACGTCTCCTTCAGCGGCGCGACCGCCGCCTGTGGCCGCTCACTCGTTTCGTCGCGCAGCTACCGAGCGCACCGGCGCGGATCTTCTGTGCGGCTGCTCTCCGGCTCGGGCAAGCTGCTGGCTCGCTGCGGCGAGCGGCTGCACGCCGAGGGGCGGCGGATGGTCCGGATCAGCGGCATCGGTGTCTACCGCGGCGCGCTCGAGGTTGTCCCGACCGCCTCGGCAGCGGGCTCGCTGAACGTGATCAACCGACTCAACGTCAATGCCTACGCGCGCGGCTCCCTGCCCGGCGAGGTCCCACCGGAATGGCCGCTGGCGACTTTGCGGGCGTTTGCGATCGCGGCCCGCTCGATCGCGCTCTCGACCGACGTTGGCGGCAACGGCTTCGACCTCTACGCCGACACCCGCACCCAGGTCTACGGCGGCGTCGAGTTAGAGAGCGAGCGCACCGACCAGGCGGTGCGCTCGACCCTCAACCAGGTGGCGACCTACGCAGGCGAGATCGCGCAGACGACCTACTTCTCCTCCTCGGGCGGCCGCACCGAGTCGGGTTTCCTCGGCGCACCGGACGTTCCCTATCTGCAGAGCGTCAACGACCCCTACGACTACTACTCGCCCCTGCACGAGTGGACGTTCCGTTTCTCCCAGGCCGAGATGAACGGCCGCCTCGGCACCTACGTCGCCGGTGGCCTGCGTGGGATCAGGGTGACCAAGCGCGGCGACTCACCACGGATCGACTACGCGAAGCTGATCGGGAGCGGCGGCACGACCACGATCCGCGGCGACACGCTGGCGGCGGCGCTGGGCCTGTATGACCGCTGGGCTTACTTCAAGAAGGTGCGCTCAGGAAGGTGAGACGAGGCAGTTGTCCTTATCCGCCATCTCCAGCGGGTGCGAGTTGGGGAAGCCGGCGAGCAGTGCGTCGGCGATCAACCTGCCTCGCGCCGCATAGCCTTCCGAGGTGAAGTGAATCCCGTCGGGGATGAACCATTGCTCCTTGACGTCGCCGGCCCAGTCGTAGATCCGCATGTGCGGGTAACGGTCGCAGCCCTCGAGCAGCGCCTCGTCCCACTCCTCCATGTTGGCGGAGGCGTAGGGGCCGCCCTTGACGATTGACTTCACGTTCACCCACAGCACCGGCTCTTCGCCGATCGTCGTCATCATGCTGTCGATCCTGTCCTCGTAGGTGAAGGACGAGCCGGCGGCGACGTTGGCCGCCTCGTTGGTCCCCATCGCCAGCACCCAACACCCTTCGAAGCCTTCGTTCTTCCAGGCTTCGGCGACTTCCTTGGCGTTCGGCAGCCCTTCGAAGTTCTCGTAGATCGAGCGCGCGCCCGAGACCTCGAGGTGCTGCGTGGTGGCACCGACGCGGGCGTACTGGGCGCTGATCAGCTGGCTTGGGTCGGGCAAATATTCTTCGGAGACGAGCCCCTCCGAGGTCGAGTCGCCGATGTGGATGACCGCTTCGCAGGAGGTAGCCAGCGGCGCCCGCTTGACGTTCTTCGCGGTGACGGTCTTGGCGACGGTTTCCGAGCCGATCGCCTGCGGCTCGTTGGAGACGCCGACGCCGGCGAGGCCGGCAACCGCGATCGCGGCGACCACGGCGCTGGCACTGGCGATCGCCCAACCGCGCCCCGTCACCTGCTCGCGCCGTATCCGCCCTGCTCGCCACTGCGCCCAGAGCCGGCCCAGGGCGCCGTGTCGGATCGGGTTCTCGACATAGCGCCAGGAGAGCTCCGCCACGGTCATGATCGCCGCGACCTGGAGTACGGCGCGGAGGAGGTTGGCTCCTTGGGCTCCCTCGGGCGTGGTCAGGACGATGATCGGCAGCGTCCAGAGATAGATGCCGTAGGAGCGTTCACCGATCCAGCGCATCGGCTTGCAGCCGACGATTGGGCCGAGCCGGGAGGCCGGGTGGGCGAGCGAGGCGACGGCGAGCATCGAAACCAGCGCCAGCAGGGCGAAGCCGCCGCGGTAGAGAAAGGGCGAGAACTCGCTGCTGCGCCAGAACATCAGGCCGATCGCGATCAGGCCAACCATCCCCGCTGCCTCGATCGTTCGCCGCGCCTGCGGGGCGATGCGCGAGTGCAGGCGCCGACTCGGCCAGACCATCGCCAGCGCCGCACCGACGAGCAGCTCGAGCGCTCGGGTGTCGGTTCCGTAATAGACGCGCGAGGGGTCGAGCGAGGGGCTGTAGAGGACCGCCATCAGGATGCCCGAGAGCAGCGCCCCGATCAGGGTGACCGCGGCGAGGCGAGGCCGCACTCCCGTCGCCTGCTTGACCTCCGGAACGAGGCGCAGGCCGAGCATCAGCAGGAAGGGCCAGGCGATGTAGAACTGCTCCTCGACCGAAAGCGACCAGAGGTGGTTCAGCGGCGAGGGCGGCGCGAAGCGCTCGAAGTAGGAGACGTCGTGGAGGATCAGCCACCAGTTGTTGAAGTAACCCGCCGCGCTCAGTGCCGCGCTGCGGAAGTCGGGCGGCTGGTGCGGGCCGATCAACGTTACCCACGCCGTCACCACGGTCAGCATTACGAACAGGGCCGGCAGCAGGCGGCGGGCCCGGGCCAACCAGAACGACTTCAGTTTGATCCCACCCTTGTTCACCTGATTGAGCAGGATGTCGGTAATCAGGTAGCCGCTGAGGGTGAAGAACACACCCACACCAAGCAAGCCGCCTTCGGCCCAACCGAAGTCGAGGTGGTAGAGGATCACGCCGATCACCGCGATCGCCCGCAGGCCGTCGAGGCCGGGCATGTAACGCTGTCCGCGCTTTACCGGTTCAGGCATCGGGGGAGATCATGCCGAGCGCGGTCACCAGTAACGGTTGTTGGCCGACCACCTGCATCGCGACCGCCTCGCCCAGCGAGGTGGCGATAGCGCCGGCAAGTGCCGCCTGCCGCTGGGCGAACTTGCCGACCGGGGCGAGTTCAGGGGCGGACTCGATCGCCGGTTCGCCGCTTGGGGCATGACTGAAAGCGAGGCACCCTTTTATGCCCTGCGCGATCAGCCGCGCCCGGTAGTCGGCCCCGGCGGGAACCGGGTGCAGGCCATCGGACTGCATCAGCTCGGGGTGGGTGGCGACGGCACCTGCCCAGTCGGGCACCTGTGTGCCCAGCCGCGAGGCGGCGAAGGACCTGACCACGCTGTTCTTGCCGTCGTTGCCGATGCCGTTGACGGTAAAACCGTGGATGGTTGGCACGATCATGCAGCGGTCGCCGATCCGTTCGGCGACGGCGTTCAGGTTGCCGGCCAGGATCTGCGGATAGGCGGGGTTGTCGTTGGTGCCCGCGGCGAAGACGATCACCGACTGCGAGGGGTCGTAGCTTTCCTCGAAGAGGTCGAAGATCTGGTAGCTGTTGTAGCCGCCGACGGCGTTGGTGGTGAGCGGCACGCCGGGTAGGTACCGCTTCAAGTAGGGGATAGTCAGCACCTCGAGGCTGTCACCGACGACCAGCGCGCCACCGTTGCCGCTCGCCTTCGCGGCGGGGGCGTTCAAGGTAAGAGCGAGCAGCGCTATCTGCGCGGCCACCAACGCAAGCTTGCCCGCCCCCAACATCGGCGGATTCTTACACTACTCAGATGCGCTCCAGCCGAACCGCGGCAGCCGCCGCACTGCTGAGCCTGGCGCTGATCCTGTCTGGCTGCGGCGATGACGGTACGGCGACGGCTGGGGGGGAGAAGGCGACGAGCGCCGCCAGCCCCAAGTCGGCGGCGGCGTCGAAGCCGGCCATCTCGCCGGCGGCAAAGCGATGCGGACGCACCCTCGGCGATTTCCTCGACTCGATCGAATCGATGGCCAACACCCTCGCGGTCGGGCTCGACTACCAGCAGTACCTGGGCACGGTGAACCGCGTTCGCAGCACCTATACGGGCGTCGAGGCCGATCGACTCGGGATCGTCTGCCTTAGCCAGGTCGCGGCCCCCGCCGAGGGCGCCCTCAACGTCTACATCGACGCCGCCAACGAGTGGGGCGATTGCCTCGCCACCCCCTCCTGCGACACCGACTCGATCGAACCGAAGCTGCAGCGCGAATGGGAAGGCGCCTCCGACCTGCTCGCCGAGGCTCGGGCCGGGCTGCGCTGATTCTCGTCATGCCCGATGTGGCTGTCCTGCTGCTCGCCGCATCCGGCACGGCGCTGGCCACCGGGCTGGGCGCGATTCCGGTTTTCTTCCTAGGCCAGCGGGCTGCGCAGCTGACGCCGCTCCTACTCGGCTTCGCCGCCGGGGTGATGGGGGTGGCTTCGATTGCCGGCCTGCTCATCCCCGCGAGCGAAGAAGGGTCGCTCCTCGCCGTTCTCGGCGGCCTGGCGGTGGGCGCGGGGCTGCTGGCCGTGATCCGCCGCCGCCTGGACCCCCGCGCGACCTTCATGGGCCGCGGCGGGCCTGGGGCGCGCACCTCGGCCCTGGTCTTCCTCGTCCTCTTCGTCCACAGCCTCCCCGAGGGCTTCGCGATAGGCACGGCTTTCGCCTCAGACCGTGCCGGCCTCAGCCTCTTCGTGATCCTCGCGATCGCGATCCAGAACATCCCCGAGGGGACCAGCGTGGCGATCCCGATGGCGACGGCAGGCTTCAGCCACACGCGCCAGTTCTGGGCGGCGGTCGGTACCAGCGCTCCCCAGCCGGTCGGCGCGCTGGTTGCGTTCGGGCTGGTCGAGCAGATCGACTCCCTGCTGCCTTTCTCCTTCGCTTTCGCCGCCGGGGCGATGCTCGCCCTGATCGCGATCGAGCTCCTGCCAAAGGCTTACTCCGGTCCCGACAAGCTCGGCCCGAGCGGCGGCCTCGGGCTGGGAGCAGCGGTGATGCTCGGCCTTAGCTTCGCCCTCGGTGTGTGAGGGTTACGAGCGCGATGCCGACTTACCCCGGCTGCGGGGCGAGCTCCGCATCGGCAATGTCGAGCGTGTCGGCCGGAGCGTTCTCCCGCCTCGACAGTGCGAGGCAGGGCAGCGCCAGCACCGTGATTCCGGCCCCCATCAGGTAGGACGGCGCGTATCCCCAAGCGTCGGCCGCACGGCCGAGCAAGGGCTGCGTCCAGACCCCGCCGCTGGAGGACATCATCGAGTCGAAGGAGAGGATCGTCGCTCGCTGCCGTGACGGGATTAGGCCGTTGAGGTAGGTCTGGCGGATCGGCATCGTGGCGGCGAAGAGCAGCCCCCAGATCACGATCAGCCCGAGCACGGCCCAGAAGCTCTCGACCAGCCCGATCAGGCCGAGCGTGACGACGCTGAGGCCGGCGGTGACGATCAGCGCTGAGGTACGGCGGTGGAAGAGGCGGCGGATGCGAGGAGCCGCGATCCCACCGGCGATCTGCGCGCCGGCGACGATCGCCGCCACGAGGCCGGCGATCTGGTAAGCCTGCGGATCGCCGTACAGCTCCAGTAGGTAGGGCTGCAGTGCGTAGAAGGCGTAGATGCCGACGCCGCCGGTGAACAGGGCCTCGACCATCAGCCACTTGACTGCGGGGACCCGCCAGCCGTACTCGATCGAGTTGGAGGCGATCTTTCGCATCTCGGCCAGCGGCCGGCCGCCCTTCGCGGGGGTGAAACCGACGTCGTGCATGAGCACGAAGGCGAGGCCAAACATCACGATCAGGATCAGGCCGCGAAGCACGAACGGAACCCCCAGACTGGTCTGCTGGGCGATGAAGCCTCCCGCCGCCGAGCCGGTCAGCATCGCCACCCCGGTGACGATCTGGCCGCGGCCGAACACGGTCTCCATCTCGCCGCTGAAGCCGGTCGCGGTGAGCGCATCGACCAGCCACGCCTCGACCGCGCCGGAGAAGAAGGTGAAGCCAAGGCCGAGCAGCATCGAGGCGACCGCCCACTGCCAGAACGGCGCCTCGATCTGCCAGAGGAGTACGTAGAGGAAGGTCGACAGGGTCAGCGTCACCGTGCCGAGCAGGTAGGAGGTGCGGCGCCCGATCGTGTCGGCGACGATCCCGGTCGGCACCTCGAACAGCACCATCCCGGCCGTGAAGAAGGCGTTGGCCGCGAACGCCTCCAGGTTGGAGAGCCCGGCGTCGAGCAGGAAGATCGTGTTGATCCCCCAGATGAATGACGCCGCCAGCGTGTTCCCGAGCAGCAGGGTCAGGTAGGTGCGCTGGATCGTGCGGGGCGTCGCTATGACCTGCTCCTTTCGTCGAACGGCCTGCCGATGCATGCATCCTTGCGGGGGTTGTAGGTCGCAGCGGCATTACCGACTATTGGGAGATGCGACCGATTCTAGGAATCGGCGCATCGGCGCTGATCATCATCGCGATCGCCGTTCCCGCACGCGCCGATGCTTCCCCCGCAAACGTGGCTGCCCTGCAGGCGGCGCTGAAGGCAATGCACCTCTACGGAGGCTTCGTGGATGGGATCAAGGGTCCCCTCACCCGGCGTGGGGTGGCCACCTTCCAGCATCGCCGCGGCCTCTCGGTGGACGGCATCGCCGGCCCGCGGACGCGGCGGGCGCTCGGCTGGCGGGGCAGGCCGCCGCTCGGCAGCAGGGTGATGCGAATCGGCAACCGGGGCTGGGACGTCGCGGCGCTGCAGTTCCTGCTCCAGCGAAGGGGCCACGGGCCGGGGAGGGCCGACGGGCTCTTCGGGCCGTTGACCAGGGGCGCTGTGCGGCGCGCGCAGCGGGCCGCGGGGATCGGGGTCGACGGGCTGGCCGGGCCGGTGACGATCCGCTCGCTGGGGGCGGGCGGCGAACCCGGCAGTGAGCCCGTCAGCTATCCGAGCGGTCCCGTGCGCTTCCTGCGGCCGGTCCCCGGCCCGATCGGCGATGGGTTCGGCGCGGCGAGGGCCGGCGGTCGCCGCCACGAGGGGCTCGACTTTCCGGTTCCCTACGGCACGCGGGTCGGCGCGGCGGGTCGGGGGACGACGATCTACGCCGCCTACAACTACGGCGGCTACGGCAACCTGGTCGTGATCCAACACCGGCTCGGCTACACGACCTGGTACGCCCACCTGTCCTCGATCACGAGCTGGGTCGGCGAGCAGGTCGTCGGCGGCACCCGCATCGGCTACGTCGGTTCCACCGGCTACTCGACCGGGCCCCATCTGCACTTCGAGGTGCGCCGCTACGACACCCCGATCGACCCTGTCCCACGGCTGCTCTCAACCGTCGCCGCCCGATACCTCCGCGCCGACGGCCGGCAGCGTCCCGGCGAGTGCGGCAAGGTCCGCCATGAGATGCGCAAGCCACCGCACGGCTCCGACTGGATAGCCCGCGAACGCCTCTGCTCCGCGAGGTAGCTCACAATCTGTGCCGTGGCGTCGTCGAGCAAAAGCGGGGGAAGAGAGGCCGACCCGCTTCTATCCACCGACCCGGTCGAGGACCAGGGTGCGCGCACCGCGAGCTGGTACGGCTTCCAGCACAACTGCGGCCTGCGGCTGCTCCTCGCCGCCGTCGCTGGTGGTGAGCGGCTGGGTATGGTCTTCGAGACCCACGAGGACATCCTCCTGACCGATGCCGAAGGTCGGGTGACTGAGGCGATCGGCGTCAAGCACCGGGAGAGGGGCACCCCCTGGTCCATCACCGAGCTCCTGAGTAGCGGCGGACTGGCGCATCTGTTCGCCACCTGGCGAGAGGCGAACGGGTCGATCGGCGTCCGTTGCATGAGTAATGCCAAGCTCCGCACCGGCGCCAGCGGCGCCGACCGTATCCGGGCCGCCGCTGGATCGCCGAAGGACGAGCACCGGCCGGAAGTGATCGAGACTTTAGCCACGGTGCTTGGCTGCGACGAGTCCGAGGCGGAGGCCTTCCTAGACTGCGTGCACCTGGACGTGGGGCTGCCTTCGCGCTCCCACATCGCCCCCACGCAGGCCACTCAGTTGCTCGTGCCGGCGCTGAAGGCGCTTGACCTGCCCTTCGAAAACCGCGATGGCGTCTATCGAGCGGCGCTGCACCTCGTTGCTGAGCGCAGCAAGGATGTCGACCCACTCGACGTCGATGCGAAGCTGGCGCTGCTGCGCGGGACTCCGCTTGAGCTTGGGGAGCGAGTAGCACGGATCGAGTCGAGGACGCTGACCTCCGACGACCTGATTACCTGCTTGGAAGAGGCGGCGCGGGGCGCTTCGGCGATACGCCATCACGAGGTGCACCCCGTCGTCCTGCCCAGGGCGTTGGTCGAGCGGCCAGCCGCGAAAGCGACGATTCGCGCCCGGATTGACCGCGACGGCACGCGCGTCGTCGCAGTCAAGGCCGTCGGCGGTGAGGGCAAGTCGACGGTCGTCAAGAAGTTCGTCGAAGAGGAGTCCAAGCGGGCCTTTGCGCATACGTTCACCTTTTCATTCAGGTCCGGTACCCCGGAGGCATTCCTGGACGAGGCCTGCGCCTTCCTTACACCCGAGGCCGAGACGGATGCCGCGACGCCGTTCGCCAAGGCGCGCGGGCTCGCGCGGGCGCTGCTCGAGGTCGACGCCCTACTCGTCTTACACGAGTTCGAGGAAGTCCTGGTGATGACCCCCGGCCCCGACTTCGGCCGCTTCGCGTCGCGGGAGATCCGCGAGTTGCTGACCCTGCTGCTGTCGGCGGAGAGCAGTCGCTCCAAGGTGCTGCTCACGACCCGGGTGGTGCCAGTCGAGATCCAGGAGGCGGCGGGGTACGACGACTACCTCCTTCCTGCTCTGGGCAAGAAGGAGTCGCTTGCTTATCTGCGCGAGCGCGGCGTCGCCGGGCGCGACCGGGACTTGGAAGCGGCGGCTGACCGTTTCTTCGGACATGCGCTCACGCTCGCGGCGTTGGCAGACTTCTTGCTGCGCTCGCGCTGGCAGGGTGACATCGCTGGCGCAGAGTCCTTCGAGAGGTTGCCAAGAGACCGCGACCGGCGGCTTGTGGCTGTGCTCAGCAGCTATGCCGACCTGTTGTCCGGAGCCGAACGCGACGTCGTCGTCGCTATCGCTGCCTCTTCGGGAGGCCTGGAGAAGGAGGCCCTCGTCGCGGTATGCGAAGCCGTGGGGGTGGCAAGCGAGGAGCTCGACACCGCTTTCGCCACGCTCTCGGACTCGGTTCTGCTCAGCCGCGACCCCACGTCAGCGGCCGAGGTCCTCACCACCCACCAGCTAATCGCGAAGCACTTCCTCGACAGCGGCTCCGCCCGTGTGCGGCAAATCAGGGAGGCCCTGGCGAGCTTCCACGGAGCGAAGATGCCCGAGGGTCGGGCGGGGTCGGTGCGCGAGGCGCACCCCGGCATCGCCGCATTTGAGCAGCAGTTGGCGCTGCAGCAGTGGGAGCCGGCGCACGAGCTGTACGCGACGCGGTTGCCTGTGGCGCAGCACCTCTTCTGGTCCGGCCACTACCGCGTCTGCCGCTCGCTGACCGAGCCGTTGATCGACGCCTGGGAGGGAGGGAAGCTTAAGCTCGACGAGGAGGCGGTCTCCGCCCTGCTGCTTGACCGTGGCCGGGTCGAGGCCAAGGTGGCGGCGGTCGACTCGGCGCTGGAAGTCTTCGACCGGGCTGCCGAGGTGGCGCCGCAAGGCTCCCTTGCCCGCGCCAGAGCTGTGCTCTACGGCGTCGAGGTTGCCCTGGAGGGCGGTCGTTGCCGTCTCGCCGGGGAGCGTCTGGGGGGAGCGCTCCGCCAGGGTGTACTCGACCCGGAGGGTTTTCGAGTAGCCGGCCGCAGCGGGTACGTGCAGGGCTACTTGGGGAATCGCAAGGCCGCCACCAAGCTCCTGTCGAGCGCGATCGACGAGGCAGAGGCCGCGCACAGCTCGGGGGACTACACGGCAACCGGCTACCTATGCCTCTTCCTCAGGGTCCGGGCCGATCTGTCCATTCGCTTCGGCGACATCTCCTGGGCCCACGCCGACATCGACCGAGCTCTCGAGATCGCCGCCGGGCCGAAGGCCTTCCGGGATTATGAAGGACACCTGCACAGGGCTCGCGGCGATGCTTACCTCGCCGCCGCCGGCCCCGACGGCGCCCACGGCAATTACGCTCGGGCGCAGACCATCGCCACCGAAAGCGGATACCGATGGCTTCGAGCCGAGGCGCTGATCGGCCTGAGCCGGTGCGCGATCCGCGAAGGGGAGGAAGGGGAGGCTCTGCGCCTGGCCGACGACACGCTCGAGATCGCGCGCGAGGGCGGCTGGTGGGTCGAGCTCGGCAGCGCCCATTTGCTGCGCGGCAAGATTGGGCTGGTTGGAGGAGAGCTGGACCCCGCGGAGGACATTGCCGCCGCTCGCGCGCTGGCGAGGATGAGCGGCCACCACCTGCTAGCGTCGCAAGCAGAGCAGGTCTTTCAGGAGTGGACGGAAGGAAGGTCGTAGGTGTCGAAGCCGAGCCCTGCGCTCACTGACAACGCTTGGGACGCCGTCGACCCGTTCGAGGGCAAAGCGCACAATTGGTGGGTGCGGTTGGAGCACCTGGGCCGCTACCTCTTCGCCGCCCGGCTGCTGCGGCGCGAAGGGGCCTCGCGTGTCCTCGACGCTGCCTGCGGAACTGGGTTCGGGGCCGCCGAGCTCGCCCGCGAAGGGCTCACGGTGGTCGGGGTTGACAACGACTCGGAGGTGCTCGTCTACGCCCGCGAGCGTTATTCCTCTCCCCAGATCGAGTTCGAATGCCTCGACCTCGAAGACGAGGGCACCGGTGCCCAGCCCCGTTCGGAGTCGTTCGATGCCGTTGTCTCGTTCGAGACGCTGGAGCACCTGCTCGAGCCGGAGCTGGCGCTGCGGCGCCTGGCCGACCGGCTCACCGCCGGCGGGATCGTGATCTGCTCCCTGCCCATCCGCGCCGCTGAGGGAAGGACCGCGCTTGGCCTACCCGCGAACGGCTTCCATAAGCAACTCCTCAGCCTCGACGGGTCGCGGCTGCTGCTCGAGGCAGCCGGGCTCGAGGTCGAGTATCGCTTAGGACAAAGCCTGATTTCGCGGCTGATGAAGCGCGAGCAAAAGCTCTCCTCCAAGAAGGACCCCTTCTTGCGGCCGAGCTCGATCCCGGCTCTCTCGGAACCCGACGCCCTCAGGAGCTGGGCACGACTGTTGGGTTCACCCACGCCCGAGGACGTCGAGGAGTCCTACTCGGTGACCTACGTGGCGCGCAAGCCAGCGGCTCCCTAGCTCGGCCGATGTTCGCGTCGGGGCTGCGCCCGAATCCAGAGCCCACGCCGAACGTTCCCGACCGGGTCCGCTTCGCCTGTGCCTGGGTCGCGGGCCGGGCCCGGGAGGTGCGCATCGAGGAGGACGCGATCGAGGCGTACGCGGAGATGTTGGCGACGGCGCCGAGTCCGTCGCTCGATCCCGCGACGCACTACGTCGAGGGCGACCGCGAATCGCGAGCTGCCTTTGTTCTCTGTCTGGACGCGATCAACTTTGGCTCCGGCTGGTGGCCGACGATCAGCAAGCGGCCGGGCCGAAGCGGCTACTTCACGATCGCCACGTGCTTGACCGAGCGCTTCCACAATCGCGGTGCCTGGTCGGCGCGGGAGTTGGAGCGGCTTTCCAGCGCCGAACTCGCCGAGGTTCTGGGTCAGGCCCCTGACCACCCTCTAATGGACCAATACGCGACTTCGCTACGCGACGTCGGCGCGCACTTACTGCGTGAGCACGGCGGCCACTTCACGGGCCCGGTCGATGCGGCAGGCGGTTCCGCCGTGGCGCTGGCCGACCTGCTGGCAGCTTGGCAAGCCTTCGCCGACGTCTCGACGTACGACGGTCGGCCGGTGCCGTTCTTCAAGCGGGCGCAGATAGCGCCGGCCGACTTCGACCGGGCTGGCGTTGCGACCCTCGGCAACGTGGACCGCCTGACTGCCTTCGCCGACAACCTCGTGCCACATGTTCTCCGCCTGGACGGGGTCCTGCGGCTGGAGCCGGCGCTGGTAGAGGCGATCGAAGCCGGCGAGCTGCTGACGCACGGCTCCCCAGCCGAGGTTGAGCTGCGCGCCTGCGCGATCCATGCGATCGAGCTCCTCTCGGACGCCACCGACCGGCTCCTCCCCCCGGTGGCGATCGATGCGGCTCTCTGGAACCGCGGCGGCGAGCGCCGTTACAAGGAAAGGCCTCGCCCCCGTTCCCGCACCACCACCTACTGAGTGCGTCCCGCGGCGCGTGCCTGCAACAGCTCACGCTCACGCGCGTTGCCGCTGAGCGCGGCGGCGCGGGCGAACTCGGCGCTCGCCTCTTCCTCGCGGCCGAGCTGCTCGAGCAGCTCGCCGCGCGCCGCCGGCAGCAGGTGGTACCCGTTCAGGGCGGGCTCGGATGCCAGCCCGTCGAGCAGCTCCAGCCCGGCCGTGGGCCCGAACGCCATGCCCACAGCGACGGCGCGGTTCAGCTGCACGACCGGCGAGCCGGTGATTGCGGCGAGGCCGTCGTAGAGGGCGACGATCCGCCCCCAGTCGGTCTGGTCTGGCGCCCGTGCCCGCGCGTGGCAGGCCGCGATCGCGGCCTGCAGCGCGTAGGGGCCGAGCGGGCGACCGAGCGCTTCGGCGCGCTCCAGCGCCTTCAGGCCGCGGCCGATCAGGACGAAGTCCCAGCGCGAGCGGTCCTGCTCGAGCAGCGGGATCGCCTCCCCCGACGGGCCGGTCCGCGCCGGGAAGCGCGCCGCCCCCAGCTCCATCAGCGCCACCAGCCCCAGCACCTCCGGCTCCCTCGGCGCCAGCCCGGCGAGGATCCGGCCCAGCCGCATCGCCTCCTCGCAGAGGTCGGCGCGGACCCAGTCCTCGCCGGCGCTTGCCGCGTAGCCCTCGTTGAAGATCGCGTAGATCACCTCCAACACCGAGCCCAGGCGCTGCTCGCGCTCGGCCGCCCCCGGCACCTCGATCGGCACCCGGGCCTCGGCCAGCGTCCGCTTGGCGCGGACGATCCGCTGCGCCACCGTCGACTCCTTGGCGAGGAAGGCGCCGGCGATCTCCGCCGTGGTCAGCGAGCCGAGGAGGCGCAGCGTCAGCGCCACGCGCGCCTCGGTCGAGAGCACCGGGTGGCAGGCGGTGAAGATCAGGCTGAGCAGGTCGTCTTCGATCTCGTCGTCGGCGGCCGCGGCGAGGTCCGGCTCCGCCAGCCGCGCCTGCAGCTCGACTTCCCGTCCCAGCTCTTCCTCCTTGCGGGCCGCCATCTCGCCGCGCCGCAGCCGGTCGATTGCGCGGTTCTTCGCCGTCGTCATCAGCCAGGCGCCGGGGCTGTCGGGGACGCCCGAGCGCGGCCACTGCTCGAGCGCGGCGACGAGCGCGTCCTGGGCCAGGTCCTCGGCGATCCCGACGTCGCCGGTCATCCGCGCCAGGCCGGCGATCAGCCGGGCCGACTCGATCCTCCAGACCGCGTCGATCGCGCGGCGGGCGTCCTGCTCGCCCATCGTCTCGCCCGCCGCGCCGTCCGGCCGTTACTGGTTCTGCTCCGCCTGGGCCCGGATGCGCTCCTCCTGCTCGCGCAGCTCGGGCGTGAACTCCTCGCCGAAGTCATCGGCCTCGAAGACCTGACGGATCTCGATCTCGCCCGCTTCGTCGTGCGGGTTGGGGCAGCGCTTGATCCACTCGACCGCCTCGTCGAAGGAGCGCACCTGCATCAGCCAGTAGCCGGCGATCAGCTCCTTGGTCTCGGCGAAGGGGCCGTCGATCACGGTCCGCTCACCGTCGCCACCAAAGCTGACCCGCGCCCCCTTCGAGCTCGGCTGCAGCCCCTCGCCGGCCAGCAGCACCCCGGCCTTGACCATCTCCTCGTTGAACTTGCCCATCTCGGCAAGCAGCTCCTCGCTCGGCATCACGCCGGCCTCGGAGTCCTCGCTCGCCTTGACTATCGCCATAACTCTCATCTCGCTGTCCTTTCGGGTCGTCTCGCGGAAGCTCGGTGTTCCGATATTCCCGCCTTTACCCACTACGACGAACGAAGGTCGTCGGAATCGACACGGCTTCGGAATTTTCCTCCCGCCGCTCGAATTCGGCGCCTAGGGCTGGACTAGCGGCGCTTGAAGGCCAGAAGCGTCTTCGCCTCGATGCGGGCGTAGGGAGCGCCGGGATGGGCGGCGTCCCAGTCGAAGTCGTAGCTCTCGCGGGCGTAGTTGGCAAACCCACCGGCCTCCGGGCCGCGCGGGGCGGTCTCGATCGCCTTGCCGTGGGCGAGGACCAGGAAGGTCTCCAGGCCGCGAGTGACGGCGGCGCTCACGGCCGGGTTCGAGCGGATGTTGCGGAAGCGGAACGAGTGCGGTGAGGAGCCGAACCAGAAGTGGCCGCGGTAGAAGAACCCATCGACGGGAGCCACGCGCGGCTCGCTGCGGGGATTGACGGTGGCGAGGTCGAGAACCTGCACGCCGGGCAGCTCGTCGACCAGGCTCCGGGCGTCGAGCCGGGAGTCCTCGCTCCAGATTCCACGCAGGTGTGCGCCGGCGCGCTCATAGCTCCTGTCGAGGAGACGTTGCAGCTCCTCCAGCTCCGCGGCGGTCTCGTGCATCGCCTGACGATTATCGCCGGCAAAAGTGGCGGCGACGAGGGGGGAGAGGCTAGATTGAGCCGGCTAATGCCTTTCAAGCATCCGCGAATCGCCGTTCTGCGCGGCGGACGACGATGAGCGTTCGGATCGTCTGGCGCGGCCTGCTGGTCCTGTTGCTGGATGCGCTTTCCTTGCTGCTGCTCTCCGAGGTGCTCGTCGGCTTCGTCTTGGACGGTGCCCGGGCGGCGCTCGCCGCAGCGGCGGTTATCGGCCTCCTCAACGCGCTGATCTGGCCCGTCCTGGCGCGTATCGCTCTGCCCCTGACCGTTCTCACCTTGGGTGGCGCGGCATTGCTCCTCAACGGCGTCCTGGTCACCTTCGCAATCGACCTCCTGCCCGGC
Source organism: uncultured Solirubrobacterales bacterium (assembly GCA_963698085.1). Taxonomy (GTDB): domain Bacteria; phylum Actinomycetota; class Thermoleophilia; order Solirubrobacterales; family 70-9; genus VRUE01. Next base: position 1,239,743 of record OY969122.1, on the reverse strand, counting down.
GCGCACCTCGACGGGGTCCTTGAGGGGATCCTCGTCACGGTCGCGATGGCGGCGCTCACCACGGGCTTCTACTCGCTGCTCGCGATCGACGAAGACGACGCCTGGTACCGCAACGTCGTCCGCCGACAGGCGCGGCGGCGGGGGCAGAGGGTAGAGAGTGATGTGCCGGGCGTCCTCTTCCTGGAGATCGACGGGCTCGCCCACGACGTCCTGCACCGCGCGCTCGGCGCCGGCGACGCGCCCAACCTCGCCGCCTGGCTGCGCCGCGGCTCCCACCGGCTCAGCAGGTGGGAGACGGACTGGTCCTCGCAGACGGGCGCCTGCCAGGCGGGACTGTTGCACGGCTCCAACGAGGACATGCCGGCCTTCCGCTGGTGGGAGAAGGACCGCGATGCGGCGATCGTGACCAACCACCCCCGCGATGCCGAAGAGCTGGAGCGGCGGCACTCGGACGGACGCGGGCTGCTGCACGCCGGCGGCGCCAGCCGCGCCAACATCCTCTCCGGCGACGCGCCGCACTCGATGCTGACGATGAGCACCGTGCTGCACCGCAGGCGGCCGATCGGGGTCGACTACGCGGCCTACTTCGCCCGGCCCTACGCGGTCGCCCGCACGCTCGTGCTGGCGCTCGCCGAGATCGCCCGCGAGCGCCGCGCAGCGCGCAGGCAGGTCCGCGACGACGTCCGCCCGCGGATCGCCCGGTCGCGCTCCTACGCCGCCGTTCGCGCTTGGGCCACCGTGGTCCAGCGGGACCTCCAGGTCGCCAGCGTCGTCGGTGACGTACTCGCCGGCCGGCCGCTCGTCTACACGACCTTCCTCGCCTACGACGAGGTCGCCCACCACTCCGGGATCGAACGCGCCGACGCCCTCGCTGTGCTCCGCGACCTCGACCGCCAGATCGCCAGGATCGCCCTCGCCTGCGCCGACGCCCCGCGTCCCTACCGGCTGGTCGTGCTCTCCGATCACGGCCAATCGCAGGGGGAGACCTTCCGCGACCGCTACGGGGAGACCCTCGAGGACCTGGTGCGCTCGGCTTGCGATCCCGAGAGCACGATCGCCGTCGAGGAGGGCGAGGACGACGCGCTCGCCTACCTGAGCGCCGGCCTGACCGAGGTCGCGCGCGACGACACGATCGCGGCGCGTACGGTTCGCACGGCGACCCGCGGCCGGCGCGAGGACGGCGTGGTGACCCTGGACGCCGACGTCCGCGAGGAGGTGGAGCAGGCGCACGGGGGCGCGGTGCCGGAGCTCTCCGTGATGGCCTCGGGCTGCCTCGGCCTGATCAGCTTTCCCCGCGAGCCCGACCGGGTGTCCCTGGAGCGTCTCGAAGCGCTCTACCCGCGACTGGTTCCGGCGCTGCGCGACCATCCCGGGATCGGCTTCGTCCTGGTCCGCTCGGAGCGCCTCGGCGCGGTTGCGATCGGCCGGGGCGGAACCCACTTCCTCGACGAGGATCGCATCGAGGGTGAAGACCCGCTCGAGCCGTTCGGCCCCTATGCCGCCGACCACCTGCGGCGCACCGATGGCTTCGCCCATTGCGCCGATTTGATGATCAACAGCACCTACTGGCCCGAGTTCGGCGAGGTCGCCGCCTTCGAGGAGCTGGTCGGCTCGCACGGCGGCATGGGCGGAACCCAGGCGCATCCCTTTGTGCTGCACCCGGCCGAGCTCGCCTGGCCGGAGGAGGACGTCGTCGGCGCCGAGCGGGTCCACCGGGTCTTCCGGCGCTGGCTCGCCGGCCTCGGGCACGCCGGCTACGCGAGCGAGGTCGCTTCTCCGGGGGCCAGCACGCGCAGCTCCGATTGAGGCGCCAGGTCGCGCATCCACTCGGCGAGCTCACGAGGTGGCGAGCGCAGGGGGCCGGGACGAAGCCGCGCGAGGCCGAGCGGGTAGAGCGTCCCCCAGTGGATCGGGACCACTGCCCGCGGCGAGAGCAGCGCCGCGGCCCGCGCCGCCCGCTCGGGGTCGAGGTGCCCGGCCCCGATGCTCGTGCCCCAACCCCAGATCGGCAGCAGGGCTAGGTCGAGCCCGTCGCCGCCAATCCCCTCCATGCCGTCGAAGAGGTCGGTGTCGCCGGCGAAGTAGATGCGCCGCTGTCCGCTCAGCTCGAAGCCGACCGCCTGCGAGGCGCGCTCGAAGCGCCGGCCGCGGGCCGGGTGATTCGCCTCGGTGGCGGTGACGCGGACGCCGCCGACGCTGCCGGAGTCACCCGGGGCGAGCTCGCGGACGTCGCCGAAGCCGAGGTGCTCGAGGAACTCCCCCGCCCCCGGCGGGGCGAACACCGGCACCGCCCTGCTTAACCGGCGCAGCGAGGGCGCGTCTGCGTGATCGTGGTGGAGGTGGGAGATCAGGACCGCGTCGACGCGGTCCGTCAGTCGCCGATCGGGAAGCGGCCCGTGGCGGTGCAGCGGTCCGACCCGGCGCCGCAGCACCGGATCGGTGAGCAGGCGGAGGCCATCCATCTCGACCAGGACGGTTGCGTGGCCGACATAGGTGACCCGAGCCGCCTCGGTCACCTTGCGGCTTGTCCCTGGCCGTGTCGGGGGCGCCGCGTATCGTCCGGCGTCCCGATGAGTCCGAAACGCGCGATCCGAGGGCGGCTGCGGCGGCCCGGCCGCGAGAGCGCGGCCCCCGAGGAAGAAGTCATCGAGATCGATCCCGCCGAGCTGAGCGGGATCTTCTCCGCCCCGGCCTGGTTGCGGGACCTCGGCTTCACCGCCTGGCTGCTCGTCGGGGTGGGTGCGGCGCTGGTCGGAGCGATCTTCCTGCTGGCGGAGACGCACACGATCGTGATGCCGGTGGTCACGGCGGCGATCATCGCCTCGGTCAGCGTGCCGCTCGTCGACTGGCTGAAACGGCGCGGGCTGCCGAGGGGAGCCGGCGCGGTGCTCGTCTTCCTCGGGATCGCCTTGATCGGGGTCGGTGTGGGGATCATTGTCCTCAACGGCATCGCCAGCCAGGCTGACAGCCTCAGCGAGAGACTCCATGCCGGCGCGGACGAGATCGAGTCGTGGGTCCGGGGCCTGGGCGTCGACCGGTCCACCGCCAGGGACGCGAACGAACACGCGAGCGCATCGATCAGCGCCGGCTTCAAGGCCCTGACCGGCGGTCTCCTCGGCGGGGTCGACAAGCTGGCCTCGCTGGCCGTGTTCCTCTCCTTCACCGCCCTCAGCCTCTTCTTCATGCTCAAGGACGCGCCGACGATCGGCAGGTTCGTCGAGCGCCATCTCGGCATGCCGGTCCCGCTCGCTCACACCGTGCTGGGCCAGGTGTCCAGCTCCCTGCGGGGCTACTTCGTCGGGGTCACGATCGTCGCGGCATGGAGCGCGCTGCTGGTCGGCGTCGGCGCGCTGCTGCTCGGGGTGCCACTGCCGGGGACGATCGCCGTCGTCACCTTCCTCGGTGGCTACGTCCCCTATATCGGTGCTTGGACGGCGGGGGTCTTCGCGGTCCTGATCGCGTTGGGGGGGCAGGGACCCGAAGCGGCGCTGGCCGTGGCGGTCATCGTCCTTCTGGCCAACGGCGTGCTCCAGCAGCTGGTCCAGCCCGTCGCCTATGGCGCCGCCCTCGGGCTCCATCCCCTGGCTGTCCTGATCGTCACCATCGCCGGCGGCTGCCTCTTCGGCACCATCGGCCTCGTCCTGGCCGCCCCCCTCGTAGCCGCGGCCGTCAAGATCTTCGCCGAGCTCAACGACGCCGATAGGCGTCAGCGCGATGGGCGACAGCGAGCACCGTGACCGTATGTGCTTTCTCGTCCAGCGCGTAGATCACGCGATAGGGACCTCGACGGGCAACCCAGCGGCCCTCCAGCTCGAAGCGCAGCGGCTTGCCGAGGCGTTTCGGGTTTGCCGCGATCGCCGGCAGCAACTCGACGACCGCCGCCGCGTAGCGCTCAGGTAGCCGGCGCAGTTGACGCCGGGCGGTGGGCATCACGCGTATGCGCCATGGCGCTTGGCTCACGCCGTGGCATCGCGATTGCTCAGCTCAGCCTTCAGCTCCTCGAGCGTGACCCCCTCCTCGTCGCGCTCCAGCTCAGCTTCGCTCTCGCGTATCTGTCGCATCAGCTCAGGGTCCGAGAGGACCGCCAGCGTCTCTTCGAGGCTCTCCAGATCCTCAGGGCTCACGAGCACCGCGGCGGGGCGTCCCTTGCGCGTCACCACGATACGGTCATGTTGGCCCTCGACCCGGTCGGCGATCTCCGAGAGGTGTGCCTTGACGTGCGACAGTGGCAGCGTTTCCATGACCAGAATTATAGTCACATACAACTAGCCACGCCCAAGTCGAGGTTTTCCCACTAGCAGCAGGCGATGGAGCTAGCCGGACTCGAACCGGCACGCCGAGCAGGCTTGGAGGTCGCGCACGGAGGCGAACTCGTCGTATGAGATGCCCTGTGTCAACCCCCCGCCGTTTGCAGGCCGCTCAAGTTCCCGTGCAAGGACGGGTCGTAGGGCATTCCGTCCTGCCAGCAGCGCCACAGAACCCTGATCCAGGCGCGTCCGAGAGTGCGGGTCGCATGCGGGTGGTCTTGACCTCTGGCCCGAGCTCGCTCATAGACCTCCTTGGCCCACGGATGCCAGTGGCGGGTCGAGTCGGCCAAGACCGTGACGGCTTTTCGCAGCCGCTTGTCGCAGGCGCGCCTGAAGGTCGCGACGCGCATCTTCCCCGACTCCAGCGCCACCGGGCTCATCCCGGCGTCGGCCGCCAGTGCGGCCTCGGTGGGGTAGCGCCCTCTGCAGTCGCCGATCTCGGCGATCAGCGTTGCCGGGCAGATGGTGGTCTTGGCGCTACGAAACAGGGGAGCGAAGACGGCTGCGTCCGGATGGGCCATCAAGGCGGTTCTGATCTTTGCCTCGAGCTCGGCGATCTCGCAGACAACGGACTCGAGCGCAGTCACCAGGCCGAGCACGACGGCCCGGCGGGCCTCGCACTCCGCGTCACCCGCGGTCCCCGCCGGCGCCGCCTTCATCCGCTCCACCAGCACGGCGGGATCGGTGCGCCCGGTATAGCGGTTGCGCGCCAGGAAGCCCGCCATCCGCTCGCCCCCCAAGCCCCTGGCATCGGCCGGGCTCGGGTAGCGCGCGATGAAAGCCAGCGAGACCCGGTTGTCGACTGCCCCGAAGATCAGCGCACCGGGCCAAAAGGACTCCAGCTGGGCGCGCAGCTGGTTGGCGAGCCCCACCCGCACCCCGACGAGGTCCTCGCGCGCGCGTGTGAGCGCCCGCAGCGCCTTGGTCTCATCGCTGTCGGGGACCAGCGCCCGGAAGCGGTGGGCGTCGGTTCGCGCAAGCTCGGCCAAGACGAAGGCGTCGAAGCGATCGGACTTGCCGTGCGCGACTGCGTAGCGCGGGCGCGCGGCCTTCAGCTGGTTGGGGTGGATCGCCAGCACTTCCAGGCCCCCGGCGAGCAGCCGCTCGACCAGGATGCCGTCTGGCCGCTCGATCGCGACCCGGTCCACCCGGTGGGCGGCGAGCTCTCGCACAAGCTTCTGGAGACCTCGCTCCTCATGCGTCACCGAAAAGCGCGCCACCACATGCCCCTCCTCGCTGACGCAGACCTCATGGGCCTCGCTGGCCCAGTCGACTCCTGCGGTCCTGATTCCTGCCATGCTTCCTCCTCGGTCGATTTGTCTCGGCTGAATGCCGGCCGCGAGGTGCCTCTGCGCTTCCTCATTGGGTGGCGATCGTCTTCGCCACGCCCTGTTGGCGCTTCGGGCGCCTCGCACCGCCGGGAGGCGCTGATCTCATACGGGCCGTCTAGGCGGCTAGGGACGCTGGCGCTCTCCCGGCGGGGGTCGGCTATCTGTGCTTCCCGGGATTCTGCGTCGGCCTCGCTTCGCTCGGCCTCTCCATCTAAATCTCAGGAAGAACAGGGAGAGGATCTCCAATGAGCGGGGGCCACCACTCGGCCACCCCTAACGGCGAGGGCCCGAAACGACAAAAGTCGGCTCGACCACCGCTGCGATCGGTACGTTCATCGGCGGCAGGATGGCGAGCGACCATCGCCTCACTGGACGCATGAATCACGGCCCTGACCTCAATCACCTCGATGCGAGCGGCATCCTGCCGCCGGGCCCTCAGCGACGGCGCCTGATCTTCCGCACGGCGCTTCGCATCCTCGGCCTGACGCTTGGCCTGTTGGTGCTCTACGCGCTCGTGCCCGTTCCGGGCGGCAGCTCAGGGGCTGCTGCGCTCCTCGGCATGATCGGCGGTCTGCTGCTTTTCGTCATCCTGGTCGGCTGGCAGATCCGCCAGATCATGGGCGACAAGCAGCCGGTGCTGCGCGCGATCGAGGTTGTTTCGCTCGCCATCCCCTTGCTGATCGTCGTCTTCGCCTTTACCTATCTGACGCTCTCGCACGCGGACTCGGCGAGCTTCTCAGAGCACCTCGACCGCGTCGACGCCTTCTACTACACGGCCTCGACGCTCACCACCGTCGGCTTCGGTGACATCACCGCCGACTCGGCCGGGGCGCGGATCCTCGTCACCGTCCAAATGCTGTTCGATCTCGCGCTGATCGCAGGGCTCGTGCGGCTGATCGTTCTCGCTACGCGCACTGGCCTACGCCGGCAGAATGCCGAAGGAGATCGCTAAGGGCCAATCTGAGTTCAGCCCAACGCCACGTTCTCAACCGCGGCTGAGGGCGTGGGATCTGGCAGGCGAATCATGCGGAAGGAAGCGAGGAACCCGATCAGGGCGGCGAGAAACGGAACGAGCAACGCCACCTGGAGGGCGAGCGGCCTAGCGTCCGTATTGATGCTGACGATCTCCTCGCGAACGTCCTCGGGCTGGCCGGCGAGCAGTTCTTCGAGCTGAGCGTTGCTCATCACCTGCGCGTCGTCCTCCAGCGCATCAGCGACGCGCTGCTGCTCGGGCGGGCTCAGCACGTTGCTCGCCTCCGACTTCTGGGTGAAGGCGATCGAGAGCGCGGCCAGCATGATCGCGCCGGCGAACGCCAATCCCAGGGACAGGCCGAAGGACCCGGTTGCCGAGTTGACGCCGGCCGCCTCTCCGACCCGTTCCTCCGAGATCGGCGACAGGGTGTAGTTGTTGAGCTGAGATACCAGCAGGCCGAGCCCCGCTCCGGCGAGCACGAGCGGAGCGACGAGGTACCAACCGGTGTCCGCGCGCGGGACGATCGGGATCAAGAGCAACATCGCCGCCAGGAGCAACCCGAACCCGACCAGGATGAGATTGGCGGGCCGTCGCTTACCCGCCCTTTTCCCGGCGACCAGTGCCACCGCGAACATCGTCAGGGAGAGCGGCGCGAGGGTTAGGCCTGCCTGCATCGCGTTGTAGTCGAGCACCATCTGCAGGTAGATCGGCAGGGCGATCAGCATCCCGCCGAGGGCTATCTGCTGGAGGATTCCCTGGGAGATCCCGAAGCTGAACAGCTTGGATTCGAACAGGTGCGGGTCGAGCAGGGCGGGCTTGCCTTCGCGCTTGCGCCGCAGCAGCCAGTAGACCAGGGCGCCCATCGCGGCCAGCCCCGCGGCCAGAAGCGCGGCCACGGACTCGCCGCCCTCCTGCCAGGCCAAGATGCCGAGCACTAGGCCGCCCATCCCCAGGACCGAGAGGACCGAGCCGACTCTGTCGACGCCCCGATCGCCCGTGTACGGCACGTCGCGGAGCAGCCGCCTGCTGCCGAGCAGGACGACGGCGATGATGCCGGCCTCGAGCATGAATCCGACGCGCCAGGACAGATAGGTCGTCAGGAAGCCTCCGAGCAGGGGTCCGATAGCGGCGGCGATCGCGGCCGAGGCTCCGACCAGGGCGTAGGCCTTCGCCTGGGCGGTCCCTTCGAAGTTGCCGTGGATCAGGGACTGCATCGCGGGCAGATACAGCGAAGCGCCAAGGCCGCCGATCACCGCCCAGAAGACGATGATCGCGGCCAGATCCTGGGCGACCACCATCGCCAGAGCGCCCGACACGTACAGGAGCAAGCCGAGGACGTAGGCCCGTTTGCGGCCGAAGAGGTCGCCGATCTTGCTGCCGATAAGGATGAAGGCGGCGGAGACCAGCGCCTCGATCGCAACCGCCGACTGCACGCCGCTCACGGTCGTGTCGAGGTCTCGGACGACCGCGGAGATCGAGACGTTCATCAGCGACGTGTCGATGACGAACACGAACATCGCCATCGCGAGCAGGGGGGCGAGCCGTCGATCGCTCGACGCTTCGCCGTTTCTCACATCAAGCCCGCCGCTCGGCCCCGGCGAGAGCGTCCGCAAGCTGCGCCTCGATCTCTCCGCTCAGCGACGTCTGGATCACGCGCCCGTGCTCCTTGACGCGCGGTAGGGCCTTCTCGGGATCGAAGTCGCGTGCGAGGAAGACCAGCGCGGCGCGGCCGGGCTCGAGGTTTTCGCTCAGCTCCTTGACGAAGCTCTCGGCGACTCCAGCGTCCCCGAACATGCTCTTCCAGACTGCGCCACCTGCGAGCGCGCCCGCAGCTATGCCGAACAGCGGCGCCATCAGCAAGTAGCCGATCAAGCCCCCCGAAATCGCACCGCTGATGGCGCCGCCGCCGACCCCGGTGCTGCCCTGGCGGACCTCCAGCGTGCCGTCCTCGCCGCGGATCATCACGACGGCGTCCTCGACCGCGATTACGCCGTCCGCGACGCCTTTGCGCAGGTTCTCGCGAGCCCGCTCGACCGTGGCCTGATCGGGATACGCAATCGCAATCAGCTCACTCACGCTAGCTCCCCAGCAGCTTGGTCTTCTGCGCGGCGAACTCCTCCTCGGTGAGGATGCCCTGCGCTTTCAGCTCGCCCAGCTCCTTCAACTGGTCGATGGTGGAGCTGCCGGCCGTGGGAGCAGCGGCGGCGGCTTCGGCTTGCGGCGCGGCGGCGGCGGGTTCCTGCTCGGCCCAGCGCTGTTCTTGACGGCGTGACACGCGGTTGCTGACCGACGTTGCGGTACCGGCGATGACGGCCGTTCGAGCTACACCTCGAAGTAGTCCTGGCATCGGGGATCTCCTCTCTCAGGCGTTTGCCTCGGCCGCGTCGAGCGCGGCGAGGACGGCTTGGACGGGGATGCGGCCGCTGGCGGCCAGCTGGCCGCCGGAGCGGCGGACAGCCGTGGCGAAGGGTGCGGCCCAGGTGTTCTCGAAGACGAGCAGCGCGGCGGAGGTGCCGGGCTCCATCGCCCCGCTGGCCTCGTCGATGTCCTCTTCTGAGAGAAGCCCGGAGGAGGCGCCTTCGAAGATCGACAGCTCGGCGACCTCGCCGCCGACGTCGGCGATCTCCAACCCGCGGATCGTCCCGTCCTCGGTCTTTTCGATGAAGGTGAGGTCGAGGATGCGGATCAGGCCGCGGTCGACGAGGTCGATCAAGTACGGCGCGATCTCACCGTTGGGCTGGCGCCCCGGCCACTCGACCAGGATGTAGTCGATCGGCCCCATCTCGTCGAGCTGATCGCCGCCGCTCATGCGAGCGCCTTCGCCTTCAGGCGGTCGAACTCGGCGGCGTCGATGGTGCCGCTGTCGAGCAGTTCCTTTGCCTTCGCGATCTCCGCGGCGGTACCGTCTCCGGCGACGCTGCGGACGTACTCGTCGAATTCACCCTTTGCGCGCCTGCCGGCCTCGGCCTGGCGCTCGGCCATGCCCTTGCCCTGCGAGAGCAGGTAGATGCAGACGCCGAAGAGCGGCAACAGAATGATCAAGAGCGTCCAGCCGGCCTTGCCCCAGCCGGAGACGTCATGCCGGGCGAAGAGGTCGCCGAAGGCGCGAAAGATCAGCATGATCCAGAGGACGAAGCCAAAGAAGACGAACATCGTCCAGATGATGTTCAGCAGTGGGTACTCGGCGGCGAGTGGCAGCATTGTCTGTATCTCTCCTGGTTGTGGTCGGCGATCGCCTCCGGCGCGCTCGACCGGCCTACCGTAGACGATCAGGCCGTGCAAACGATTGCGCAGAGCCCGAAGGCACCCCAGGCCGCGAGTTTCATCCGTCGCTTGGGCGCTTAGACGTTCATTCGAGAGCGGTCCCGGTGGTCCATCCCTTGTGGAACGCTGACGGGATGTCGCAAGCCGTGTCCGCCAAACGGACTCCGAGTCGCCCCAAGGCGCGCGCTTGGTCGCGCGAGGGAGCCTCCACGACGCTCAGGTTCGCGGTGGCGTTCGGGTTGACCGCTGTCTACGTGGCATTCGCCGTCTGGGCGTCATCGCCATGGCGGGCAGAGCTGCGCGATGCGATCGGTCCGCTGATGTCCTGGGTGATCCCGATCTTCCTCGCCTACGTTCCGGCCGTGCTCGTCGGCTTCATGGTCTTCACGCTGATCACGCTGCGTTACCGCGTCCCATCGCTGGATCCACCCAGCGGCCCTTGGTCGGAGGGTGCCTGGCCCCCGGTGACCGTTGTGATCGCTGCCCGGGACGAGGAGTCGGCCATCGGGCCGACCCTGGAGCGGATCGCGGACCTCTCCTACGGCGGGCCGCTCACGGTGATCCTCGCCGACAACAATTCGACCGACCGCACCGCCGAGGTCGCCGAGGAGACGGCGCGGCGCCGTGGTCTGGAGCTGCGGCGCGCCTTTGAGCCTGAATCGGGAAAGTGGCGGGCGCTCAACAGGGCGCTGGAGAGTGTCGGGACTCCGATCGTGGTCACGGTCGACGCCGACACCCTTCTGCATCCAGAGGCCCTGGAGTATCTGATCGGCAGGTTGATGCGCGAACCCGGAGGGCAGCATGTCTGCGCCTGCGCGGGCGCCCTGGTGGTTGAGAGCCCCACGCGCAACCTGCTGACCAGGATGCAGAGCTGGGACTACCGGCTCGGAATCAATGGGGTCAAGCGAATGCAGTCGGCCTACGACAGCACCCTGGTCGCCCAGGGCGCCTTCTCCGCGTACTGGACGGACGACCTTCACGCGGTGGGGGGCTGGCCGGACGCGATCGGCGAGGACATCGTCCTCACCTGGTCGATGATGGGATCCCGCGGGCTGGTCGAGTACGAGCCATGCGCGCTCGGCGCCACTGCCGCGCCAGAGCGGGTCTCCCAGCTGATGCGCCAACGATCGCGCTGGGCGCAGGGAATGCTGGAGGGCCTTCAGCGCAACCCGCCCGCCAAGCAGCCGAGAGTCTTGGCCAGGTTTGTCTCCGGGCTCGACTACCTCGTGCCGCTCCTCGACTTCGGCTATGTCTTCTTTTGGATCCCGGGCGTCGTCCTCTTCATCGCGGGCTATCCATTGTTGTTCTCATGGTGGTCGATGCTGGTGCTGCCGATAACCCTCGTCATCTATGGGCTGCTGCGCAGGTGGCAGGAGCGGCACGTCTTTCGTCGCCTCGGATTCCACCCCCGGCACGACGTCTTGGGTTTCTTTGGCTACCTGTTTGGTTATCGGGCGCTGGTCTCGCCAGCTGCCCTGCGCGGCTACACGGAATACCTAGCCGGCGCGCCACGACGTTGGAAATAGCGGACGGCGCTCGTAAGGTGCTATGCGTGTCGGCGACGCTCTACGCAGTGCACAGCTCACACTCTGCACACGCCGCGCGCTTGATGCTGGAGTACAAGGGAATCAAGCACAAGGTGGTCAACCTGGTGCCGGGCACTCACGCCGCTTTGTTGCGGCCACTTGGCTTCCGCCACGGTACGGTGCCCGCCTTGAGGCTGGACGGGCGCCGCACCCAGGGCTCGCGCGCGATCGCCCGCGTGCTCGAGGAGGCACAACCCGAGCCGCCACTGTTCCCCGCCGACCCGCAGGAGCGGCTCCGGGTCCAGGAGGCTGAGCGCTGGGGCGACAAAGTCCTGCAGCTGGCTCCGCGGCGGTTGGGCGGCTGGATTAACGTCCGGCGGCCAGAGCTGCGCATCAAGCTGGCCCGTGAGGCCGGCGTGCCGGCGGCGCGCCTGGTCGGCTCGGTTGGCTGGCCAGTTGCCTGGTACTTCGCACACAAGGTCGGAGCCAACGACACCAAGGGCGTGAGGAGGACGGTCGAGATGCTGCCTGCCCAGCTCGACCACGTCGAGGAGCTGCTCGACGAGGGGACGATCGGCGGCAAGCAGCGCAACGTCGCCGACTTCCAGATCGGAACCTCGGTCCGGTTGCTGATGACTTTCGAGGACCTGGCGCCGGTGCTGGACGGCCGCAAGGCGGCGCGCTTCGCCACCGAACTGATGCCCAACTACCCCACGGGAATTCCGGCGGGCTTCGTTCCAAAGGAGTGGCTTGAGCCCTTCACGGCTGATCACCGAGCAAGCAAGTGATGGAGCTAGCCGGACTCGAACCGGCGACCTCCTGGGTGCGATCCAGGCGCTCTTCCAACTGAGCTATAGCCCCGCGTGCGGGGTTGGGAGGATCGTCCCAAACGCCTCGCAAGCGCAAGGATAACCGCATAGTCTTTAGGTTCCCCAGGGATCTGCATGGGCATTCTCGACGACGCGATCAAAGAGCACCTGGAGCTGAAGCGCCAGCACGGCGCCGACGACTCTGAGCTGAAACAGCTCGAGAACGAGGCGTTCGGCGCTACCGAGCGGCCTGGAGCTGAGGGATCGGCGCCAGACTCGCTTGCCGAGGCGCCCACGGAGTTCATGGCGCAGCCGGATCTGGCGCAGCCCGCTGAGCCAGAGCAGAGCGGCCCCGCGCCCGAGGAGGAGCCAGCCGAGAAGGAATCGCCGGCGATGGAACACGAGGCGGTGCCGGAGGCAGAAGCGCCCCCCGAGTCGGTCTCTCCGAGTGGCCCCACGACCGAGGAGCGCGAGGCGATCGCCGAGCAGCCGACCGAGATGTACGACGTCGAGGAGGAGCTCGCTTCCTCGCAGGCCCTGGCCCCCTCTGAGGAGGACCTGCTCGAGGGGGAGATGGAAGAGCCGCGCCTGGCGCCGGTCGATCCGCTCGCCGGGCTCGACGAGGGCGATAGCGTGGCCGACACCGGCGCCGGTGTCGAGACCGACGACGAGGAGTACGAGGAGGACGACGACTTCTGGGACGAGAAGCGACTCTCCGACGAGCTTGACCAGGCGCTGGAGGCACCGAGCGACGTCGAGGAGGAGCGTTCGGTGTTCGAGGAAGAGCCCGAGGTGGACGACGAGCCCGAGCCGGAGGCAACTGCAGAGCCCGAGGCCGAAGCGGAGGAGCCCCCGGCCGCGCGCCAGGAGGAGGACGTGCTCGAGGAGACCCCGGACTTTCTCGAGGAGGCCCCCGAGGACGACCGGCTCTGGTTCGAGCAGAAACCCCCTAAGGACTTCGACTTCGACGACTGAAGTCGACTGATCGGCGGGTATAGATTCCGCCGATGCCTTCAGACGCGGCGATCGAGGCCAGCGGCCTCTGCAAGTCCTACGGCAAGGTGCGTGCCCTCGAAGGGGTCGATCTGCGCGCCCCCACCGGCAGCGTGCTGGGCCTGCTCGGGCCCAACGGTGCCGGCAAGACGACCGCCGTCCGCATCCTCTCCACCCTGCTGAAGGCAGACGGCGGTAGCGCCCGCGTCGCCGGCCTCGACGTCGATCGCGATGCCGCGGCGCTGCGGGCGAAGATCGGCCTCGCCGGCCAGTACGCCGCGGTCGACGAAAACCTCACCGGCGCCGAGAACCTGGAGATGGTCGGCCGCCTCTATCACCTGCCGAAGGGCGAGCCGCAGGCTCGCGCCGCCCAGCTGCTGGAGCGCTTTGGTCTCAGCGACGCCGCCGACCGCCTCGTTCGCACCTACTCGGGCGGGATGCGCCGCCGCCTCGACCTCGCCGCCGCCCTGGTCGCCCGCCCGCCTGTCCTCTTCCTCGACGAGCCGACTACCGGCCTCGACCCGCGCAGCCGTCTCGACCTCTGGGAGATGATCGAAGACCGGGTGGCGAAGGGCACCACCGTCCTGCTCACCACCCAATACCTCGACGAGGCCGACCGGCTCGCCGATCGCATCGCCGTCATCGACCGCGGCCGCATGCTCGCCGAGGGAACCTCCGACGAGCTCAAGGACCGCTTCGGCGGCGAGCGCCTCGACCTGACCCTGGAGGACGGCAACCAGGCCGAGGCCGCGACGGTCGCTCTCGGGTCGATCGTCGCCGAGCCGCCCAGCGTCTTGCCGGGCGGGACCCTCTGTTACCCGGTCGAGAAGCGCCAGGGGACGATCGCCGCCGCGGTGCGCCGGCTCGACGAGGCCGGGATTGGGATCGATGACGTGGCGATGCACCGCCCGACCCTCGACGACGTCTTCCTCGGCCTGACCGGGCGCGCGGCCAGCGAGGCAGAGGAAGACGGCCAGCCGGACGGTGAGGTGAGGTGAGGATGGGCATCCGCGACAGCGTCTCCGACACGGTCGTGCTGGCCAAGCGCAGCTTCAAGCGAATCCAGCGCGCGCCCGACCTGCTGGTCTCCTTCACCGTGCAGCCGATCATGTTCGTGCTGCTCTTCGTCTACGTCTTCGGCGGCGCGATCAGCACGCCGGGCTACAGCTACGTCGACTTCCTGATCCCCGGGATCGTCGTGCAGACGATGGCCTTCGGCGGCTTCGTCACCGCGCTCGGTCTCTCCGAGGACCTGAAGAAAGGGCTGGTCGACCGCTTCCGCTCGCTGCCGATGTCCCGCGGCGCGGTGCTCGCCGGTCGCACCCTCGCCGACATCGGCACCAACACCTTGTCACTGGCGATCATGGTCATCGTCGGCATGATCGCCGGCTTCTCCTTCGACGCGCCGGCCATCGACGTCATCGCCGGGATCGGACTGATGCTGCTCTTCGGCTACGCCTTCTCCTGGGTCTTCGCCTTCGTCGGGCTGGTCTCGTCCTCGCCGGAGTCCTCGCAGGCGTTCGGCTTCCTGATCATCTTCCCACTCACCTTCATCTCCTCGGCCTTCGTCCCGGTCGACTCGATGCCGGCCGCGCTGCAGTCCTTCGCCGAAGTCAATCCCTTCACGCTTACGGTCGACGCGATGCGCGCTCTCTGGCTCGGCGCCCCCGCCGGCAACACGATCTGGGGAGCCGTCCTCTGGTCGATCGGCATCGCCGCCGTCTTCGCCGCCCTCTCGGTCAACCGCTACAAACGCGCCGTAATCCGCTGAGCGCCCCTAGACTTTCTGGGGAGGGGCCATAGCTCAGCTGGAAGAGCGCCGCCTTTGCAAGGCGGAGGTCGCCGGTTCGAGCCCGGCTGGCTCCATCTTCTTACCGAGGCAAAGCTCACCCATATCGGCGGTCCCACCGTCCTGATCGAGGGTCGGTGGCTGGCGGCTGCTGACCGACCCGGCCTTCGATCCTCCGAGCGGCCTTCTCGCATACTGCTATACTGAACCATATGGTTCAGTATCAGCTTCAACTCGACCAGACCCTCGCCGCCATCGCCGACCCCACTCGCAGGGAGATCCTCGAGCGGCTCGGCGGGGGTAGCGCCACGATCACCGAGCTGGCGGAGCCGTTCGAGATGTCGCTGACGGGAATGAAGAAGCACGTTCGGGTACTGGAGGAGGCAGAGCTCGTCACGACCGAGAAGGTCGGCCGGGTGCGGCGCTGCAGCCTCGGCCCGAGAAAGCTCGAGGACGCCGCCGAGTGGATCGACGCCTACCGGCGCACGCTGGAGGAACGCTTCGACCGGCTCGGCGAGCTCCTCGAAAACCGAAAGGAGATCGGCGATGACCGATAACCAACAGAGCACGTCCAACACCTCGACCGTGACGACCCCAGCGGAGCGGGAGATCCACATCGAGCGGGTCTTCAATGCGCCCCGTGAGCGGGTCTTCGCGGCTTTCACTGACCCGGAGCTGATCCCGCAGTGGTGGGGCCCGCACGGCACCACCACGGTTGTCGATCAGATGGACGTCCGCCCCGGCGGGACCTGGCGCTTCGTCAGTCAAGACTCCAACGGCAGCGAGGTCGGCTTCCGCGGTGTCTTCCGCGAGGTCGCTCCGCCCGAGCGGCTCGCGCAGACGTTCGAATTCGAGGGAATGCCCGGCCACGTCAGCGTGGAAACGGCGGTCTTCGAGGATCTCGGCGACGGCCGCACGAAGGTCACGAGCGACGTCATCTTCCACACGAACGAGGAACGCGACGGCATGCTCTCCGCCGGCATGGAGAAGGGCATGAACGAGTCCTTCGAGCGGCTCGACGAGCTGCTCGCCGCCTAGCGCGACCACTCCACCCGGCTGACCCCGCGACCCGGGTCAGCCGGTGGCGACCGCTGCCGGCAGGTTCTGGTCGGCGTGGTAGCTGGAGCGGACCAGCGGGCCGGAGGCGACCGACTCGAAGCCCATCGTGTAGGCCTCCCGCTCCAGCGCCGCGAACTCGTCCGGGTGCCAGTAGCGCTCGACCGGCAGGTGGTTCTCGGTTGGGCGCAGATACTGGCCCACGGTCAGCACCTGGACCTTGTGCTCACGCAGTAGGCCGAAGGTCTCGACCATCTCATCGAAGGACTCACCGAGCCCGACCATCAGCCCCGACTTGGTCACGACCTCGGCACCGCCCATCTCCTTCGCCATCCGCAGCACTCGCGCCGAGCGCAGGAACTTGGAGCCGCGCCGTGCCTTCGGGTAGAGCCGCGGCACGGTCTCGACGTTGTGGTTGAAGACGTCAGGCCGCTCGTGGATCACCTTCGCCAGCGGCATCTCCTGGCCGCGGAAGTCGGGCGTCAGCACCTCGACCTTGCAGCCCGGCGCTTGCATACGGATCGAGCGGATCGTGCCGACGAAGGCGCTCGCGCCGTAGTCGGGCAGGTCGTCGCGGTCTACCGAGGTAACGACGGCGTGACGCAGCCCCATCCGCTTGACCTGGTTGGCGACGCGCAGCGGCTCGAGCGGATCGTTCCAGCTCGGCACCCCCGTCTTCACGTTGCAGAAGCCGCAGCGGCGGGTGCAGACGTCGCCGAGGATCATGAAGGTCGCCGTGCCGCGCTCCCAGCACTCGCCGACGTTGGGGCAGTTGGCCTCCTCGCAGACCGTGTGCAGGCCCTCGCTGCCGATTTCGGCCTTGAGCCGGCGGTAGGTCGGCCCGCCCGGCGCCGGCACCTTCAGCCAGGGCGGCTTGCGGGCGCGGCGGAAGGGGACGGCGCCCTCGCCGTCGGCCGCGGTCCCGCCGGGCTTGGCGCGCGAGCGGGTGACGTGGACGCGCTCGGCCGCCTCTGCAATCGGGTCGCTCATGCGACCCCGAGCCTAGCGTTGTCGAGCCCGAGGGTGGCCGGCTCAGTGGCGACGGGCGCCCGCTCGAAGACCTCGCCGTAGCGGTCCGCGACGGTATCGGCGAAAGCAGCCAGGTCCTGCTCGGCGCCCAGCTCGCGGCCGAGCGAGGTGACGCGGCAATTATCAATTCCGCAAGGGACGACCCACTCGAACGGCTGCAGGTCGTTGTTGACGTTGATCGCCAGCCCGTGGGTGGTGACGCCACGGCTGACGTGCACCCCGATCGAGCCGATCTTGCGCGCTTCTCCCTCCGCCGATGGGCCGATATGTGGAGCCGGAGTGGACATATCGGCCCGTCGGCCGCCGCTTGGGGGGTCGCCCTCGGTCCAGACGCCGGTCAGCCCCTCGATCGTCTTTGCCGCCACGCCGTGCTCCCCCAGCGCCCCGATCGCCACTCGCTCCAGCCGCCGCACGTACTCGTGGACGTCGTCGTCGTAGGGCTTCAGCGAAACGATCGGGTAGGCGACCAGCTGCCCCGGCCCGTGGTAGGTGACGCGGCCACCGCGATCGGTCTCGTGGACCTCGATCCCCTGCATCTCGTACCACTCGCGCTGCATCGGCAGCTCCTCGTCGCTGGAGCGGCGGCCGCGGGTGTAGACGGGGGGGTGCTCGAGCAGCAGCAGCACGTCCGGCACCTCGTCCTCCTGGCGCGCGCCCTCGAGCCAGCGCTGGGCGACCAGCGCCTCCTCGTATGGGACCATCCCACAGCGCACAACCAGGATTTCCTCGCTCACTCTTGAAATCGTCGCATGCCGCGGTCCTATCCTTCGGCTTGCCCCCCATGGCCCGGTCCAAGCTCCTCCTCAGACCCGACTGGCTCCCAGCCGTGGCGCTCAGCGCCGCGCTCGCCGCCGCGATGCTTGCCTGGAACCCGCCGGTCGGCGACCTTGCCGCGCAGGTATTCCGCACCGAGCTCTTCCAGCGCGGCGGCCTCGGCATCTGGAACGGCAGCTGGTACGGCGGCCACTACACGCTCACCTACAGCGTCCTTTTCCCGCCTCTGGCCTCCCTGCTCGGCCCGCGCCTGGTTGGGACCCTGGCGGTCGTCGCCTCCTCTTACTTCTTCGACCGCCTCGTGCGCGACCGCTGGGGCGAGGCGGCGCGCTGGGCGACGCTCTGGTTCGCCGCTGGGGTGGTGACGCTGCTCGCCGACGGCCAGCTCACCTTTGCCCTTGGGGTCGCCTTCGGCCTCGCCGCCCTGCGCTGCCTGCAGCTGGGCCGGGCGCCCCTCGCATTTGCCGCAGCTACCGCCTGCGCTCTTTCCAGCCCCGTAGCCGCGGTCTTCCTCGCCGGCGTGCTGCTTGCCGGCCGCCGCCGCACCGACCTTGCGGCGGTCTGGGTTGCCGCCCTGGCCCTGGGGTTGACCCTGATCCCGAACATGGTCTTCCCCGGCGCCGGCGAGTTCCCCTTCGCCTTCTCCTCCTACCTCGCGATTCCGCTCTGGTGTGGCTCGGCCCTCTTCATCACGCGCCGCCTTGGGGCCGAGGAGGGGCAGTTGCGTCGCGTCCTGCTCGCCTACCTGCTGGCGGCGACGGCGATCTGGCTGATTCCAAATGCGATGGGTGGCAACGCTGTTCGGCTCGGCGCCCTCTTCGGTGGGCCGGTGCTGGCTGCCGTCGTGCTGGCACGTCGCCCCCGCGTGCCGGTCTGGTTTCTCATCCTCTTCATGGCCGGCGGCCTCTACTGGCAGCTGACTGCCAGCGTCAGCCAGATCGCCCGCTCTGTCGGCGACCCCTCGACTGCCTCGGCCTACTTCATCCCGGTGGCGACCTGGCTGCGCGACCACGGCGGCGACGCCGCCCGGATCGAGGTGCCGCCGACCGCGAACCACTGGGAGTCGGCCTACCTTGCGCCGGACTTCGAACTCGCTCGCGGCTGGTTGCGCCAGCTCGACACGACGCGGGACGACATCTTCTACCGCGACGAGGGCCGGCTCACCGACCGTGCCTACCGCGCCTGGCTGCACGACAACGCGATCCGCTACGTGGCGCTGCCCGACGCCCCCCTCGACTACTCCTCGGTCGCCGAGCGCCGCCTGATCCTCAGTGCGCCGTCCTACCTAGAGCCGCGCTGGAGCGACGAGCACTGGCGCGTCTACGAGGTGCACAACCCCGCCCCGCTGGTGCAATCGCTCGGTGCCGGCGTCGCCAGCATCCGCTCGGTAGGCCACAACGGCTTTGCCCTAGACGTAACCCGCCCCGGCGAGTTCCTAGTCCGCTTCGCCTTCACCCCCTACTGGTCAATAGCCCGCGGCCAAGGCTGCCTGGTCCGGCACGGCGACTGGACCCTCGCTAGGGCAAACGGACCCGGAGTCTTCCACGTGGCAGCCGACTTTTCCTTACCGCGTGCGTGGAACGCAGTAACCGGCGCGCGCAAGACCTGCTGAGAGGGCCAGGACCGGCGCATCTCGGCGTCCTCGGTCGGCCGCCTGCGGGTCACGCACTTAAGTGCGCTCCCCTTGTCGACCTCCCTGCGTCCTTGACCTGCTTGGTCCTGGCCCTCTCAGAGGGCAAGTGAGAGCGGCTCTTCGAGAAGTGCTCGCACACGGGCGAGGAACTCCGCAGCGGGGGCGCCATAGAGGATGCGGTGATCGCAGGCGAGGTCGACCTGCATTAGGTGGGCGGTGGTTATCTCGCCGTCGCGGACCACGGGCCGCTCCTCGATCGCGCCGACGGCGAGGATCGCCGCCTGCGGCGGGTTGATGACGGCCGAGAAGCCTTCGATCCCGTACATCCCCAGGTTGGAGACGGTGAAGGTGGCACCGGAGAGCTCGGGCGGCGTGATCTGCCCCTCGCGTACTTTGGTCGCAAGCGCCCGTGACTCCTGGGCGATCTGGCGCAGCCCCTTGCGGTCGGCGTCGAACAGGGTGGGGACGATCAGC
This sequence comes from uncultured Solirubrobacterales bacterium, assembly GCA_963698085.1. Lineage (GTDB taxonomy): Bacteria > Actinomycetota > Thermoleophilia > Solirubrobacterales > 70-9 > VRUE01. The sequence goes on along the minus strand of OY969122.1, from coordinate 1,219,785 downwards.
GCGTCCTCGGCGGCGACCGCCACGCCTACATTGACCCGCGAGTAGAGCTCGAAGCGCCCGTCGCGATAGGCGCCGTTGGCCCGCGGATACTCCCGCAGCGCCAGCGCGCAGGCCTTGACCACCATGTCGTTGAAGGAGGGAACGACGTCGCCCGCCACCGCGCGGGCCTTCACCTGTGCCCGCCCCTTGACTGCCTCGCTCATGTCCACGGAGGCGCGCAGGTAGAAGTGCGGCGCCGTCGCCTTCGACTCGGCCATCCGCCGCGCGATCACCTGCTGCGTCTTCGAAAGCTCTTCGTAAGAGGTATGGCCCTTGGCCGTCTCAGCCGCGGGTCCTGCCGCGGGGGAGGGGGTGTCCGACCGTGCGCTGGGTTCCTCGCCGGGCGGCGATGCGGCTCTTGCTGAGCCGGCGGGGCGAGGAACAGGACGCCGCGCCCGCTCGGACACCCCCTCCCCCGCGGCACCCGCGGCTGATGCGCGCTCCACATCCGCCTTGACGATGCGGCCACCAGGCCCAGACCCGTGGAGCTGGTTGAGGTCCAGCCCCTGCTCCTTAGCTAAGCGACGCGCAAGTGGCGAAGCTTTCGGCCGGTGCCCGTCATCGTCGGTCGGAGCTGCCTCCGCGGTGGCCGGAGCCCGGTACTCAGACTCCCCTCCCGCGGGTGGCGGCGTAGGGGGGACCTCCCCCGAGGAAGCTTTAGCTACCGCAGGGGGAGGTGGGTCCCCTGCGCCGACAGGCCCCGCGGCTGAGGCATCCGAACCCTCATCCGAATTGCCGACCCGCGCAATCGGCGTCCCGATAGGAACCGTCTCACCCTCCTCGACAAGGATCTCGGTCAGCGTCCCGGCCGTGTCGGATTCATAGGCCATGTTCGCCTTGTCGGTCTCGATTTCAACGAGCTCGTCCCCGACTGCAATGTCATCGCCGACTGCTTTCAGCCACTGCAGCACGGTCCCCTCCTCCATGGAGTCAGACAGCCGTGGCATGACGATGTCAGGCATCGGTTCCTCCTTGGACCCTAGGAAGGAGGTCCGGGGGTGTCTCCTGGCTGCGGCGTCCTGTTTTTCGCACTACCTGGTCGGCGAGAGATGACAGCCGCAAGGCGAAAAACCCAGCAGGCGGGAGACACCCCCGGACCTCCCGTAGCGCCAAGGTCATATCGATCCCTCCAACGCCGCCAGGGCCGCCTGCACGACATGCTCCTCATGCGGAATCGCCGCCTGCTCCAACCGTTTCGCATAAGGCATGTGCACGTCGGCCCCGGTCACCCGCTGCACCGGCGCGTCGAGGTGGTCGAAGGCCTGCTCGGTGATCAGCGCCGCCAGGTTGGCGCCTACGCCGCCGTGCGGCCAGCCCTCCTCGACGATCACCGCCCGGTTGGTCTTGCGCACTGACTCGAGGATCGTGTCGAGGTCGAGCGGCCGCAGCGTGCGCGGGTCGATCACCTCGGCCTCCACGTTGTGCTCGTGGGCGAGCGTCCGCGCGGCGTCCTCGGCGACATGCGCCATTTTGAGGATGCCGACGATCGTCACGTCGCTGCCCTCTTGGCGCACCGCCGCTTCGCCGAACCGCAGCACCTCGCCGTCGCCATCATCCGCGACCTCGCCGCGGGCGCCGTAGAGGCTCTCGTGCTCGATGAAGATCACCGGGTTGTCGTCGCGAATTGCCGCCTTCAGCAGCGCCTTACCGTCGCCCGGGGTGGAGGGGCAGGCGACCAGCAGCCCCGGCACCTGCAGGAAGAGTGCCTCGAAGCTGTGCGAGTGGGTCGGGCCGAGCTGGTGGCCGCCGCCGCCGGGCATGCGGATCACCAGCGGCACCCGCGCCTGGCCGTTGAACATGTAGGGGATCGCGGCGGCGTGGTTGACGATCTGGTCGAGCGCCAGCAGCGAGAAGTTGACCGTCATCAGCTCGACCACCGGCCGCAGGCCGCCGATCGCCGCGCCTACCCCGGTACCGACGATCGTGTTCTCGGAGATCGGCGTGTCGCGCACGCGCCGCTCGCCAAACTCTTCCAGCAGGCCTTCGGTCACCTTGAAGGCGCCCTGGAAGACGCCGACGTCCTCGCCCATGACGAGGACCGCCTCGTCGCGCCGCATCTCCTCCGCCATCGCGTCGCGCAGGGCCTCGCGCATCCGCAGGGTCGCCATCAGTCCTCGACCTCCTCGGTGACCTCTGCCTCCTCGATCTCGCCGGCTACCTCCGGCTCGACGCCCTCCTGGGCGTCGCCGTGCTCCGCTGGATTCGGCCTGGCCCGGGGCCGCGGCCCGTCCGGCTGGCCGGCGTAGGCGGCGCCGGCCTCGGCCAGCTCACGCGCCGCCTCGGGCATCGACTCTTCCTCGCGCTCGCCCCGGTGCGGCTCGGGGCTGCGCTCGTCGACCGCGTACCAGGCGTCCTCCTGGTCGACGACGTAGAGGTTTTCGTAGAGCGTGTCGAGCGCCGGTTCGGGCGCGGTGTCGGCGAACTCGACCGCCTCGGTCACCGTCTGCTCCGCCTTGTCACGCACCTCCTGCAGCTCGCGCTCGCCCAGCACGCCGGCCTCGATGCAGCGTCGCGCGAAAGCCTCGATCGGGTCTTTTTGCTGCCACTCCTCGACCTCCTCGCGCTCGCGGTAGACCTCGGGGTCGGCGGCGGAGTGGCCGCGGTAGCGGTAGGTGAAAGCCTCGAGGATGGTCGGCCGGCGCTCCTCGCGCGCCTGCCGAATCCCCTCGGCGACGCCCTCGCGCACGGCGATCACATCCATCCCGTCGATCCGCTCGCCGGGGATGCCGTAGCCCTCCGCCTTCTTGGAGAGATCGGTCTGGGCGGAGTGGCGCTCGACCGAGGTGCCCATCCCGTAGAGGTTGTTCTCGACCAGGAAGAAGACCGGCAGCTGCCAGAGCGCCGCCAGGTTCATCGTCTCGCCGAAGTTGCCGGTGTTGGAGGCACCGTCGCCGAACATGCAGACGGTGACCGCGTCCTCGCCCTTGTACTCGGAGGAGAGGGCAAGGCCCGCCGCGATCGGCAGGTTGCCGCCGACGATGCCGTACCCCCCCATGAAGCGGTGCTCGCGGTCGAAGATGTGCATCGAGCCGCCGCGGCCGCCGCTGGTTCCCTCGACCCGGCCGAACAGCTCCGCCATTACCCGCTTGGGCTCGGTACCGCGGGCGATCGCGTGGCCGTGCGTGCGGTAGGTGCCGATCAGGTAGTCCTCTGCGCGCATCACCGAGGTAGTGCCGACGATCGTCGCCTCCTCGCCGATCCCCAGGTGGAGGAAGCCGCCCGCTTTGGCCCGCTGGTACTGGCGCCCCGCCTCCTCCTCGAAGCGGCGGATCAGGGACATCCGCGCGAGCAGCTCGTAACAGGTGCCGGCGTCGGGGAGATCTGCCATCGAAGCCACCTTAGCTCGCGGCTTCCACCGCCTCCTCCAGCCGGTCGTCGCCCCAGAAGACCTCCTCGCCGACGGCTAGCGAAGGGACGCCGATCACGCCCCGCTCGGCGGCCTTATCGGTCGCTTCGATCAAGGCCCGCTTGACGCTCTCGGTCCCGGTCGCCTTGGAGACCGCGTTGGGGTGCAGCTCGCAGGCGGCGGCGGCGATCAGGACGTTGTCGTGCTCGGTCAGGTCGCGCCCGGCGGCGAAGGCCTGGCGAAAACCGGCGAGGGCAAAGGAGACGGTGCGACCGGTCTGCTTGGCGAAGGTCGCCGCACGCATCGCGAACAGCGTGTTGCCCGGCCAGGGCTCGGGCCAGGTCAGCCGCGGCAGCCCGTAGTCGGCGGCCCGCCGTTCGACCTCGGCAATCCCGTCCTCCCGGTCGGGACCCTCTGCCCATGAGCTGCGGCCGAAGCGCTTGAAGAGGCCGCCGAGCAGGATGGGTTGCCACTCTGGCTGCTCTAACTCGGCGTCGGTGAAGACGCCGCTGATCCGCTCCGCGCTCAGGTACGCGTAGGGAGACCCCAGGTCGAAGTAGAAGGTCGCCCTAGGCGTGCGTCGCCCAGCCATCGACTGCCCGCGCCGCGTCGAGAATCGCCTCGGAGATCGTCGGATGGGGGTGGACGATTCGCGCTAGCTCCTGGTAGCCGCCCTCCAGCGCCATCGTCGCGACCAGCTCGGCGATCATGTCGCAGGCCCGATTGCCGACGATGTGGGCGCCGAGGATCTCCCCGTACTTGGAGTCGACGACGAGCTTGACCAGGCCGTCTTTGTCCTCGTAGACGCTCGCCCCGCCGACCGCCCCCAGCTTCAGCTTGCCCACCTTGACGTCGTGCCCAGCCTCCTTCGCCACCGCCTCCGTGAGGCCGACGCTCGCCACCTGCGGGTGGCAGAAGGTCGCGCCGGCGACGAGGTTCTGGTCGACGGGGTGAGTCTCCGCGCCGGCGGCGTGCTCGACCGCGACGACGCCCTCCTCGGAGGCCTTGTGGGCGAGCGCCTTGGCGTTGACCAGGTCGCCGATCGCATACACCTTCGCGTTGGAGGTGCGACCGAACTCGTCGACCTTGACCTTGCCGTTCTCTTCTAGCTCGACGCCGGCCGCCTCAAGGCCGAGACCCTCGACGTCGGCGCCGCGGCCACCGGCGACGCAGAGGTAGTCGACCTCGGCGATCTCGCCGCCGTAGCTGAACTTGACCAAATTGCTGCTCGCCTCAACGTTCTCGACCGGGCTGCCGGTGGAGATCGTGATGTTCTGCTTCTTGAAGGCCCGCTCGACGACCCGTGCCATGTCCTTGTCCTCGGCGGGGAGGATCTGGTCGAGCATCTCAATCAGCAGCACCTCGGTGCCGAAGCGCCCGTAGGCGGAAGCGATCTCGCAGCCCGAGGCGCCGGCGCCGACGACCGCGATCCTCTGCGGCTGCTCGGGTAACGACCAGGCGCCCCAGGTATCGAGCACGCGGTCGCCGAACTCGACCCCCGGGATCGGCAGCGCGACCGAGCCGGTGGCGAGTACCACGGCGCCCGCCTCGTAGACGTCGTCGCCGACCCCGACGTTGCCATCGGCGGTGAGCGAGCCGTTGCCCTCGATCCAAGTCACCTTGTTTTTGTCCCAGAGCATCTTCACCCCGCTCGAGAGCGAGTCCGAGACGGCGGCGCGCCGTTTGCCCAGCGCCCCCCAGTCGATCTCGGCGTCCTTGACAACCAGCCCCAGCTCGGCGCTGTTGCGAGCGTGGTCGTATAGCTCGGCGGTGTGGAGAACGGTCTTGGCCGGGATGCAGGCGTAGTTGAGGCAGCGCCCGCCCGGTTTGTCGCGCTCGACCACGGCGGTCTTGCGGCCCAGCTGTGCCGAGCGGATCGCGGCGACGTAGCCGCCAGGGCCCCCGCCGATGACGATCGTGTCGAAGGATTCAGCCAAGAGCCTGAGCCTATAGAAGCCAATCAGTTGCGGCTCGGCATCTGGATCCGCGCCATCGCCTTGACCATGAAGTAGAAGAAGGTCCCCGAGACGGCGAGAAGACCGAGGGTCGTCGCGAACTCGGCAAAGCTCGAGGCCTGCACGGCGAGGCCGAAGACGGCGCTGAAGATGAGGAAGACGAGCAGCAGCTGGAAGCCAAGCACGGCCCAGTAGCGGGCGCGCCACATGCCCCACGCCATCAAGCCCATGATCAGAGCGGGGGCGAGGACCTGGGCCAGGCGCGGTTTGTCGCCTTCGACCTCGACCCCGGCCAGGTAGCCGACGAGGATTGAGAGGCAGATCAAGCCGGCGAGGACAGCACCGATCGTCACCACCAATGGCCGCTCGCCCTCGGCCAGCGGCTCGAGGTTCTCCCGCACCTCCTGGTTGCGTTCCTCGGCGCGAGCGTAACCGCGCTCCATCCGCTCGCGGGGAGTCGCTGCTCCCGCACCGCGCTGCTTGCGCTTGCGCGGAGCGTCGGGCCCGTCAGGCACCCGGCGCCGCCTCTCCGATGGCGGCCAGCGAGCCGCGCAGCGCTTCCGCGGTCGCGGCAGGATCGTCCGCGTCCCGGATCGCCCTGACGATGCCGAGCCGCCGCGCCCCGGCCGCGACCACCTCGCCCGCGTTCGTCGGGTCGATGTCGCCAATCGCAAAGAAGGGATGAGGGGCGTGGGCGGCGGCGTGCTCGACCAGGCTGAGGCCGACCCCTGGCCGTCCCTCTTTCGTCGGCGTTTCCCAGACAGGGCCGACGCTGACGTAATCGACGGGCTCATCGCCGCTCGCCGCTAGCTGCTCCTCGGAGTGGGTCGAGAGGCCGATGATCGCCTCGGGCCCGAGCAGTTCGCGCGCCTCGGTCGCGGCGACGTCGTCCTGGCCGACGTGGACCCCGTCGGCATTGCAGGTCCGCACTAGGTAGGGATCGTCGTTGACGATGAAGAGGGCGCTATAGGTGTCGCAGAGCCGGCGGAAGGTCCGTGCCGAGCGCTCGATCTCCTCTCGGCCGGACTCCTTCTCACGCAGCTGGACGATGTCGACACCACCGCTCAGCGCGGCTTGGAGCAGGGCTTCCGGATCGCGGCCGCCGGGCCGCGCCTCACAGACGAAGTAAAGGCGTGCGGTGCGCAGCCGCTCGCGCCGCAGCGGCCCTCGGGACTCTGGCGCAGCCAAGCTCACCACCCGATCTTAGAGTCCGTCATGGCTTGCGAGGCTCGCGAGAGGGGTAGCATCGGGGAGTAACGGGAGCCGATGGCGCCCTGCTTGGGCGCCGAGGCTGAGAGGGCGGCATCGTGGCCGCCGACCGTCTGGACCTGATCCGGGTAATGCCGGCGGAGGCAAGAATGATCAACAGCCCCTACGAGCAGCGGAGTTACGACGCGGTAATCGTCGGAGGTGGTGTCATCGGCCTCTCCTGCGCCTGGCGCGCCGCCCGGCACGGAGCCCGTGTGGCGGTGGTGGAGCGCTCGCAACCGCCGGCCGGCGCGACGCGGGTCGCCGCCGGGATGCTGGCGCCGGTCGGCGAGCTCGCCTTCGGCGAGCCCGAGCTGTTGAAGATGACCCTTGCGGCGTCCGAGCTCTACCCTGATTTCGTCGCCGAGCTGGAGCAGGCGAGCGGGGTTTCCACCGGCTACCGGCGCGACGGCGCTCTCCATGTCGCGCTTGACCGCGACGAGGCAGCGGAGATGCGACGGGTGCACGAGCTGCAGCGCTCGCTCGGCCTCGGCGCCGAGTGGTTGCCGCCGCGCCGCTGTCGCGAACTGGAGCCCGGCCTCACCCCCTCCTTCAACGGCGGCGTTCACGCGCCGGATGAGGCTTCGGTCGATCCGAGGTCCCTCGTCTCGGCGCTGCTTGCCGCGCTCGAAGCGGAGCGGGAAGTGAATTTGTTGACTGCGACCGGGGTGGAGGCGGCGCTGCGCGACGGCGAGCGGATCGCCGGCGTGCGCACCGAGAGCGGCAAGGAGCTGCGCGCCGCATCCGTCGTCCTCGCCGCAGGCGCCTGGTCGGGACAGGCAGAGTGGCTGCCCGAGGCCGCCCGGCCTCCGGTTCGCCCGGTCAAGGGCCAGAGCCTCGAGCTTCGCTCCCGCGACGGGGCGGCGCCCTGCCGCCGGATCGTCGCCTCTGAGCGGGTCTACCTGGTGCCGCGTCCCGACAGCCGCCTGATCGTTGGTGCCACGGTCGAGGAGCAGGGCTTCGACACCGGGGTCACCGCTGGCGGCGTTCATGAGCTGCTGCGCGAGGCGTACCGCTTGTTGCCCGATGTCGCCGAGATGGAGCTCGTCGAAGCTGCCGCCGGACTGCGTCCAGCCACGCCGGACAATCTCCCACGGGTCGGGCCCAGCGGAGTGGATGGTCTGCTCTGGGCGACGGGCCACTACCGCAACGGGATCTTGTTGGCGCCGCTGAGCGCCGAGATCCTGGTCGAGGAGCTCGAGAAGGTGCCGGCGTGAGGATCGAGCTGAACGGCGAGCCGCGCGAGCTACCGGAAGGCGCGACCCTCGCGGACGCGGTGCGCGAAAGCGGTGCCGAGCGGGAGGGCCGCGGAGTTGCCGTCGCGCTCGAAGGCGAGGTCGTGCCACGCAGCCAGTGGGATGCGACCCCACTGGACGAGGGCCAGAGCGTCGAGGTCCTGGCGGCGATTCAGGGGGGCGCCGAGACCTGGGAGATGGGCAGACGCCAGTGGTCATCTCGGCTGATCGCCGGCACCGGCGGCTTCCGCTCGCTGGAGCAGATGGAGGCCGCGCTGGCGGCGTCAGGCGCCGAGATCGTCACCGTCGCCCTGCGCCGCATCGACCCAGCGGCGAAGGGCTCGGTGCTCGATGTGCTCGACCGCCTCGACCTTTTCGCCCTGCCCAACACCGCCGGCTGCTTCACCGCCCGCGACGCCGTGCGCACCGCCCGCCTCGCCCGTGAGGCTTTCGAGACCGAGTGGATCAAGCTCGAGGTGATCGGCGACGATCGCACCCTCTACCCGGACGCGGTCGAGCTGCTCGATGCTGCCGAGACCCTGGTCGGCGAGGGCTTCACCGTCCTCCCCTACACCAACGACGACCCGATTCTCGCCCGCCGCCTCGAACAGGCCGGCTGTGCGGCGGTGATGCCTCTCGGCTCGCCGATCGGCTCCGGCGCCGGCATCCGCAACCCCTACAACGTCGCGATCATCGCCGAACAAACCGAGGTCCCGGTAGTGCTTGACGCCGGCATCGGCACCGCATCTGACGCGGCCCTGGCGATGGAGCTCGGTTGTGACGCGGTGATGGCGGCCAGTTCGATCTTCGGTGCCGCGGACCCGGCCGCGATGGCGCGAGCCCTGCGCGGCGCGGTCGAGGCCGGGTGCGCCGCCCGTCAGGCCGGGCGCATCCCCCGCCGCACCCACGCCGAGGCCTCGACCAGCGACGAGGGCCTTCCCGACCTCTCTTGACGAGCGCGGTCGAGGTTTGTACCGCTATGCGACTCAAACCTCGACCGCGCTCATCGGTCGCTGCCCGACTACCATGGACCCCGCGCCCCTGTAGCTCAGTTGGTTAGAGCGGCGGCCTTTTAAGCCGCGCGGCGCGGGTTCGAATCCCGCCGGGGGCATTTGACGGCAAGGGCATTCTAGCGCCCGATGCCGTTGCCAAGGGCCGAAATTGACTCGGCATTCGGTCCCCGTGGGTACCACATTTGAGTACCAAGCAGGCCATCTGTGTGCGGCGTCGGCTGCTTCGACTACGTTCCCGAAATGCCTGGTCAGCTCAAAAAGCCGGAAAGCCTCGTGCGCACGGCGCCCGATCCTCAGAGCGACAGGGAGGCGCTGCTCGAACTACGGGATTCGAGAAGCCGGCAAGCCAAAGAGCTTGCCGAGCGCCTACTCAGCGACGAGGCTTGGCGCAGCTTGCTGCTTGGGGAGCTGCTACCGGGCCTCCCGCTCATCGACGCGCCGAACTTCTCGATTCGACTCAGCGTACGTGCCGCGAATCCCATCCTCAAGGCGGACCTTGCTACGCCGAGGGCCTTGGCGACGAGAGCGCCCGTCGGCCTCCTTGCGCTGCCTGGTATTGGCAGGGGGACGGCTGAGGAGGTCTTGGCAACCGTGGTCAGCGAGTGGGCGGCGGCCTACCTCGGTGAGGACGACCAGGAGGCCAGTCCGCAGCAATCCGCCGATGCCTCCGACGCTCTCGATCCTCGCGAGCAACAGCGCCGCCTCTCGGATGCCTTTGACGAGATCGAAGCGGCCACTGGATTCGAGGCCTTCCGCCGTCGCAAGCTCGACCCGGGTAAGAGCCCGACTCAATCGGAAGTGGCCGCTGCTCTCGGACTTAGGCCCGAGCAGGTACCGCACTACGAGAGGGCGATCAGCGAGAAGCTCGCACGGCAGATGCGGGACGAGGGCTCCCGGTTGTCGATTGCAGTCGCTGCATTGAAAGACGGGATCGGCGTGCTCGCCCGCCCAGCCGACCTCGATCGGACGCTTGCCGCGATCGATCCTCTCGAACGAGCAATGCCCAGAGATGCGCCCCATCGGCGCGCGCTGCTCCTGTCGCTCGCGTGCCTTCGCGTGACGGAGGATTGGGTCATCGACGCCGAGATCGAGGAGATCATCGACTGCCTTCTCAAGGGAGCTACCGATTCTGGGCCGGCGAGCCTAGATGTACTTGATCGGCAGCTCGACCGGCTTGGGATGCGCAAGGAGCTGCGACTTCCCTGGCTTGTTTCGCGTTCGGGCTACCGCATTGCGGAGCAGAGGCTCATGCGGGTCTAGGACGGTCGAGAAGCGCGCCACTGGCAGTTGTTGAAGTACCAGCCCAGCGCGGCGGTCGCTGTGATGATCTGCCAGATTTCTCCGGGATTACGACCGCCGCGCTCGGCTGGTAAACACATTCCACGAGCAGATGAGCCGAAGTCCTGCCCGGTTACGGGACGAAAGTGGAAAGGGCGGGCCCGAAGGCCCGCCCTTTCACTCTAGTCTTTGTAACTAATTGCTGAGATTAGCCAGCCCAGTTGGTCGTGTCAGCGCAGCCGCCGGGCTTGGTTGCGTCCGCCTGGGTACACGGATAGGTAACGGTTCCATCGTTTGCACGAGTAATCGAGAACGTGTTATCAGTCTCTGAAGTGACCGTAACCGTATAGGTGTCGTCACTGAGATTCGTCGGCTCCCCCAGTTCGACATCGTTCAACGTCGGCTCGATGGCCTCGAGATCTGCAGCTGACGGGTTTCCTGCTGCACCGTAGACACCGCCGTTGTCGGTAGCCCACGTCTCGATCGCGGTCTGCGCGGTCCGAGCTCCGGACTTAGCCTCCGCGTCGGTTGCCTTGTCTCGCTGACTGAAGAACGCAGGAATCGCGATCGCGGCGAGGATGCCGAGGATGAGCATGACGACGAGAAGCTCGATCAGCGTGAAGCCGCCCTCGCCGTCGCCGTTGAGCCGGGCACCAATCTTGGCCCGGAGATTCTGGATAAACATAGGTACCTCCTGTGGTCCTATCGTTGAGCCAGAGCCCCGTCGCGTACAGCCACGTGGTGTCCTCTGACCCCGGTGGTAGCCCGGCCGGCTCCCGGATGGGAGCCCCGAAGACTTTGCGCCCCCGCTTCGCAGTGGGTTTGCCTTTTGCACCGGAGCACTGGCAGCTATTTGCGCTCTCCTCATCGGCTGCCAGGGAGCGAGCTTTAGCGCTTTTCGTGCGGATTGCTCGCCGCCTCAATTTTGCGGCGAGCCCTTCATAAAAGTGGGGAGGTCTGGTATCGAAAAGAATAGAAACGTCGATCCATGCCGCTGGTTCAAGCGGTCGGTCTGCGACATCCGTCCGTCCAGAAGCTCAGAGCAAAAAGGGGCTCCAGCCCTGCAGCCAGTGATAGGACACTTGGCAGCAGCATTGCTGGAGCCCCTTACTAATGTTGCTCCGCCGAGCAGGATACATATGAGCCAGCAGCCTTCAATCAGCAGCTCGGGCTGGGTGATCCCATCCACCACGCATAGCTGGCCCAGGCATCGCCACTGCTGGTCCTGACGGAAGCTGCGCGATCCGGGTGGGCCAGCTCCGCCCCCGATGCAGACGCTCTCCGTCTTGGACAGACGGGGTGATGGATGCCGCGCCCGAACAGCCGAGCCGCCGCCGCTCGCAGCGCTCTCCCGACACCCATTACAGGACCGTTGCCGGCGCGATCGTTCCGCCCGCCTGCGGGAGCCGTCCTCCCCTCGGTGATTTTGGCACGCCTTCGGCGTGCACGGGTCGGCTACCGGCTCCCGCATCGGGCAGGAGCCCAGCTGAGGAGGTCGAGATGACCCAGACCGTTGACATCGCCGAGAAGACCGTTAAGCAACCCGAGCGCCCTCTTACGTATGAGGAGCTTTCAGGGCTCAGCGCTCAACAGGCCGAGCGGAAGGTCGAAAGCTTCGTTTCCGAACTTCACAGGATGACTCCAGAGGAGCGCATCAGCGCATCGCGCCACACGATGAACCGCTGGGAATACTGGGCCTACGCGGCTCGCTTTCCCGAGGAGGTTCCGACGGTGAACGGCGAGCTGGAGCGAATCGCCCTGACCCTCGAATAGGGACCGTCGAGGCCTGAAACCTCGCTTCGCCGCCCCCCGCATTTTCGCACGCTTCGCGTGCAGGGCGGGGGCACCGGCTCCCGCATCGGGTGGGGGCAAGAGCAAGAAGGAGGGCTCCATGAGCCAGCCAACCACCACCACTGCAGTTCTCGACATCTCCAAGATCGACGTCGAGGACGGCGTGAACCCACGCACCCACTTCGACGAGGCAAGCCTTGCCGAGTTGGAGTCCAGCATCCGACAGGACGGTTTGGTGACGGCACTGACCGTCGTCCCCAAGCAAGGCGACCGCTACACGGTGATCGCCGGGGAGCGTCGTCTGATCGCTGCCAAGCGCGCCGGTCTCACGGAGGCCCCCGCCGTCATCAGGCCAGTCAACGGTTCAAGGGACGCGACGCTCAAATCCTCACGGGCCGCGACGCTGGTCGAGAACCTGATCCGCGAGGACCTTGACCCGGTCGACGCGGCTCAGGGTCTCGCTGACCTCGCCGCAAGCGAGAACCTGACCACCCACCAGCAGATCGCGGATCGGATCGGCAAGAAAAAGAGCGCGAGCTGGGTCAGCGCACACCTTCGGCTGCTGAAGCTCCCCGAGGGTGTCCAGGTGTTCATCGCCAGGGGAGAGATCCCGATCGAGGGCGAGCGTCCGCTGCGGAGGATCGCCCAGGTGTCGCCGCGAGTCGCGGAGTGCATCTGCGAGCTGGCGGCGAGGAAGAAGGTCAAAGGCGCCGATTTCGTTCGCCACTTCGATGATCTCTTCCAGTTGACGGCGGAATCTCGCTTCGAGAACCCGCCGACGATGGTGCCGCCCAAAGCCGTGCGGATCAGCCAGGTCGTCACCGATCCGAAAAAGCGGCGTGATCTCGGAGACCGCTACCGCGTCCTCCACCCACACAGCCCGAGCGAGCCGGCGGTGCGGCTCAACGAGGACGAGATCGACGCGGCGCGGGCGGCGGGATGCCTGGTCGAGCACGTAGTCGATCACGGCGAATTCAGCACGACGCACGCATTCATCACCGACACCACCCTCGCGGCCGACCTCGCAGAGCGCGCGGTCGAGCGTGAGGAGAAAGTGGCGATCGAGCGCAAAAGGAAGCGGAGGAGCGTCAGGCCAAAGCCTCCGCCAACGGCGCCGACAAGACCGCCGAGGGCGAAAAGACCGCCCGTCAGGCCGCGTACCGGGAGCGCCAGGAGAAGGCCGAAGAGGGCCGCGCCTGGAACCAGGACGTCGGTCGCAAGCTGCTCCAGCGGCGCGGAGGATCGAGCCGCAAGGAGTACGCCCTCGCCCGAGTCAAGGCGCTCGCGCTGATGTTTATCCACGACAACCCACGACTCGCCGCGAGCGGCCTGCGCCTCGTGATGAGCCAGCTGCAGGATGTCGAGCACAAGCAGCTGAAGACCACTGGCGAAACGCGGGAAAAGATCAGCTACGCCAGCACCGAGGACTGCTGCCAGTACCTCGAAAAGCGGGTCATGGAGGCACGCTCCGTCAACGAGGTCCTCGAGCTGGTCGTCGGCGACGCGGTAGTCGCCTCCATCCTCGCCGACGAGCACGAGCTGCCGCAGTCCAAGCGGGTCGGCGGCGGCATCTACGACCCCGCCGCGGAAAAGCTGCTCAGCGCTGACATCAAGTCAGTGCGCCCCCGGCGTCAGCGCCGGAAGAGCAGGAAGTAACCATCGCAATCCAACGGGGGAGGGTCTGGACAAACCAGGCTCTCCCCCAACAGCTTTTCCCTCCCCGAGAGAACCGTGTCGAGGAAGGGCTGTGCGTTGGTCATGGCTAGACCGCCTAGCAGACCTCCCCCGGCCGGGCTGCGCCCGGCCTCCTCCGGCCTGCTTTGGCGACGCCATGACCAACGCACAGCCACACCTCAGAAAGCCGACGTCCAAGCAGATCGACTACCTCAAGGATCTTGCCCTCAGCACCGGCCAGTCCTTCACCTATCCGCAGAGCTTCGATGAAGCCGACGCGCAGATAAAGCGCCTCAAGCGCCAGAGGCGCACGCCCTACGCCGATCGCAGGCGCGAGACCCGCCAAATCCGCCGCGATCTCGCCGAACCACGCGACGCCGCAGCGGTCCTCCGATCAGAGGTCAGCGGCTATGGCTCGGCCGCCGCCTGGGGCTCGGACTGCCGCGACGACTGACCATCGCGAGAGAGACCAGTGACCGACCAACTCGACCTTCTTGACCCCCCGGCCGACGGCTGGTGGGAGTACGGCAACGGACCTTCCACCGTCTTCATCCGCGCCGCCAATGCCACGGAGGCCCGCGCGAAGGCCGAGGCCCACCTACGAGACTTGGGGATCCTTCCCGGCGGTCCCCCCGGACTGCACGACAGCTTCAAGCGGATGTGCGAGTTCGCGCGGCGCGGCCAGCGCTAGCGACGCGATCCGCCCTTCGACCACCGGGCTTCCCCTGGCGGGACTGTTCATTGAGATCGGCTGGGGCGACGCCTCCCGATTTTGGCACGGCTTCGCCGTGCATCAGGTCGGCGAATCGCCCGCCATCAGACGGCGGGCCCGACAAGGAGGACCACATGGCCTATCCACGCGCTTGCTTGAAATGCCTTCGGCGCACCTGGCTCTTGGAGAAGATCGCCCCCTACCTCGAGAGGAGCCTGCAGGGCACGGGTTCATCGAAGATCCCCGGTCTCCTGGCGCTCGCAGACGAGTACCTCGTCAACGAGATCGCCGGCGGCGCGGCGGGACAGATCATGACCCACATCGAGGCCATCCCGGAGCGTCGCTTCGACGACCAGCTCCATGCGGCCGAGTGCTGGGCCACCTGCCGTCACGACGACTTCTATCCCGACGCGCTGCGCTTCATTCCCGCGTCACCGGCTGCGCTGATCGGTCGCGGCGACCCTCGGCTCCTCGCCGGTTTCAAGCACGGCGAGACGGTGACGATCGCCGGCGCTCGTCGCGCCTCGGCCTACGGACGTGAGGTCGCCCGCAGGCTCGGCCACGACTGCGCCGACATGGGCCTCACCGTCGTCAGCGGCCTGGCCTTCGGGGTCGACGCCTGCGCCCACCGCGGCGCCATCGAAGTGGCGGACGCCATCGAAGCGGGGACGACGATCGCCGTCATGCCCTGCGGCCCTGACCTCAGCTATCCGGCCTCTCACCGCTCGCTTTGGCGACGGATCTGCGAGTCCGGCCTAGTCGTCTCTGAGCTGCCCCCGGGCTCCTCGCCCTGGCGATGGACCTTCCCCGCTCGGAACCGGATCATGGCGGGTCTTGGCGCCATGACCGTCGTGGTCGAGGCCGCCGAGCGCTCAGGCTCGATGCTCACTGCGGATGCCGCGCGAGCGCAGGACCGTCGTCTCGGTGCCGTCCCCGGCCCCGTGGGTTCCCGCGTCTCGGCCGGTCCCAACCAGCTCCTCGCTGGCGGCGCCCATGTCGTCCGCGACATCCAAGACATCTTCGTCGCCATGTTCGGCGCCGATTCCTCCGCCCGTCGACGGCTGCGGGTCGTCCCCGGCTAGGCCGTCGAGCAGACCTCGGGAGGCCGGGCTATGCCCGGCCCTCCGGCCTGCTCTCGGCTCCGCAGCCACACCAGCTGAAAGGAACCCGATGAACGTCGTCCTCTCCTATGGCCTCGGCGTCGACAGCACCGCGCTCCTCCTCCGTTGGCTGGAGGAGCCCCGCTCGCGCGACTTCGATCTAAGCGACCTTCTGATCGTCACGTCGATGACCGGCGACGAGTGGCCGCGCACTGGCGTCCTCGTTGAGCAGCACATCCTTCCCCGCCTGCGGGAGGCCGGGCTGCGCTACGCCCAGGTCGCCCGCGCCGGTTCCAAGCAGGCGCAGGGCATCATCGTCCTCGACGACAGCGACACGCCCGCCCACCTCCACATCGCCGGCGCCTACAAGCTCTCGGACGAGCTTGTCGCCGCCGGCACCATCCCGCAGGTTGGCGGCAATCGCATCTGCTCGATGAAGTTCAAGGGCTGGGTCATCGACCACTACCTCGAACAGCACGCGCCCGACGCCACCCGCCATGCCTTCGGCTACGAGACCAGCGAGCTTGGCCGCGCCGAGAACTGCGCCGCGCACATGCCCGGTCGCCTCGTCCTTGCCTACGAGAAGGGCGAGACCGGCCGAGCCAAGCGGGCGACCGACTTCGACACCCCCAACCGCCTCGCAGAGTTCCCCCTGATCGAGTGGGGCTGGGATCGTCCCGACTGCGAGCGCTACATCGAGCAGATCACCGGCGTACCGGACTGGCCGAAGTCCGCTTGCGTCTACTGCCCGTTCGCGCTGACCAACCGAGCGAGCCGCGAGCGCACCCTGCAGCTCTACCGTGCCCGACCCGAGAGTGCCCTTGAAACGCTCATGCTCGAGCGGCGCTCCATCTGCCTGAACCCTCGCGGCGGTCTCATCGGAGGCGATCGGCTCGACCATCTCGTCGCCGTCGAACACCCCGACCTCGCGGCGAGGTTCAGCCGCCGTCTCGACCAGACGCCGCACTCCGTCTACGAGGTCCGGCGGCTCTGCCGCCCCCGCCGAGACAACCCCTTGAAGGTCGGCAACGCGAATCGAGACCTGCGAGTCCTCGCCGATGGAAGTCGAAGCGAGTGCGAGGCCCAGGTCCGCGAGCGCGGTAGGACCGACCGCGCGGACGGCATCGAGCGCGTCTACATGCTGCGGCGTGGCGACCAGCTGCCGGCCCGCGAGCACTTCGTTGTCGCCGGTCCCGCCGGAGCTGTCGACAAGGCAGTGCCCTCCTTCGACAAGTGGTGGAACGAGCTCGACCAGGAGCAGCTGGCAATCGCACGATGACCCTCCCATGCCGATCCGCCGTCTACGGGAGCCGCCCCGCCAGGGTCGCACGCTTCGCGTGCGGGAGCGGGGCCAACAGGCTCCCGCAGACGGCGGGCGCCGCCTACGGCAAGGAGACTTCCGATGAAGGTCCTACTGAAAGAAGGCGCCGAGAATGCCACGGCGACCAGCATCCTCGTTCTAGCCCAGGAGATCGAGACGACGTTTGTGACGCTTTCAGGCGAAGCGGTCCCTGACGGCGGCATCGTCGCCGAGACCGACTACCCGACCGTCGCGCAGGCCGTCAACACCGGCGCCAGCAACCACCCCGCTCAGAGCGTCACGCCCAGGACGCTGCTCAAGCAGGTCGAGTGGATGGCGAAGGCTCTCAGTCCCTACGAGATCGGCTCGGAGATGGGACTACACATCGTCGGCCACGGCTGGGCGCTCGACGACTCGAAAGCGACGCGGATCGACCGAGCTGCCGGCCTCTCTGAAGGAGACACGATCGCAGTCGGGCCGACGATCTCACCGAGGAGGTTCATGAACGCCCGAGGCCGCGTGATCTCCATCAACGACGAGAGCGTTCTAGTCGAGCTGGATCCCGGCGACCGCGACCGCATTCACCGCCTGACTGGCAAGGAACAGGCCGAGCAAGTCAGCTTTCCGCTCGTTTGCGTGGAGAAGGTGGAGTAACCCATGCCGAGCAAGACCGACTTCACCCGCTACGTCGCCATCGTCCCCACCCACGGCTCCGCCTACTACCTGCTCGACGGCGATGACCTCATTCAGACCGGCCTCGATGGCGAGGGCTATGCCTTTGTCGCTGGACCCCGAGTCCTCGACCCCGACGACGGTGGCGGCTCCGTTGACTGGGACAACGGATTCGAGACCGCGGCCGAAGCCGAGCCAGTCCGCCAGGTCGCGCGGGTTCTCCGCTGCCTACCCCCCGACGCCACCGCTCCCGGCTCAGACCCGATCCTCATCAGCCGCGAGGACCTGTCCGCCCTCCTCGCCGCGATCGGCTCGGCCCGAGTCCGCGCAGCCGATGCCTATTTCTCCGAGGCGCGCACCTGGGATCAGGCCCGCGAGCATGAAGCCGCCGGCGAGCAGCACTACGCCGGGCGCCGGATGAAGGCCAGCGGAGAACAGCTCCTCGAGGCGGCGGGAGCCATCGCCGTCACCAGCAACGCGCTCGCCGACCTCGCCGACCTCATGCCAAAGGTCCGCTGGCGGGACGCCGACACCACCCAGCCCTGACCCCAGCTGCAGGGCGGCGGCGCCTTCCCGATTTTCGCACGGCTTTCGCCGTGCGGGGAAGGCGGCGACCGCCTGCCCACACCGGGCACACCAAGCAAGGAGGACCGTCATGGCAACGAGAACTTCCCGTCGAAAGCTCACTGACGAGGAGCGTGCCGAGAAGCGCGAGGCCGAGCGCAAGCTGATGGCGAAGGCCATCGAGGAGCTGCGCTCAAGTGAGGGATGGCAGCACTGGCTGAAGGTGCGACGCCACTTCCACCACTACAGCCTTCAGAACCAGCTCCTCATTTCCGGCCAGTGCCCCGACGCCACCCACGTCGCGGGCTTCCGAAGCTGGCTCGATCTCGGCTACGCCGTTCGCAAGGGCGAGCATGGAATCCGCATCTGGGCTCCCTGCCCGCCGTCGAAAAAGAAGATCCGCCAGTGGAAAAAGGAAGGCGCGGACCCCGACCAAAAGCCCCCCACCTTCTTCCGCCTCGTCCCGGTCTTCGACCGATCCCAGGTCGATCCGCTGCCGGAGTTTCCCGGCGGCCCCGTCGACCTCGATCCTCCGCCCCTGCAGCCGATCACCGGCGACAACCTCGGCCATCTCCTCGATCGGCTGAGGGATTTCGCCGCCTCGATCGGCTACGCCTTCAACGTCAAAGCCATCCCAGGCGAGGCGAAGGGCGTATGCGACCGGGACGCCAGGTGGATCGCCGTCGAAGAGGTCAGCGAGGACTTCTCCCCGAACGCGCAGGTCGCAGTCGGAGCCCACGAGCTCGCCCACGCGCTCATCGTTGACGATCGCCAAGACGACGACCCCAAGCTCCGGTACGGCCAAGAGGAGGTCGTGGTCGAGTGCGTCGCCTACACCGTCTGCGCCTCGCTCGGCCTAGACATCTCCGGCTCCTCCGTCCCCTACATGACCGGCTGGAGCAAAGGCGACGAGGTCGAGCGCTACGCGCAGCTGATCGACCGCCTCGCGCGCCGCATCGAGGACGTGGTTCTCAACGCCGACGCCGCCGATCCTCCACTCGCCGTCGCGGCCTGACCCGTCCACCCATTCAGCCCGCTCCGTAATCCAGACAAGGAGACCAATCATGGATCCACGATTCGCCGACCTCGGCCGCGCAGCGGTCGACGCCGGTGTGCCTAACCGCAGCCAGGCCGACCCTCGCACCGAGGCCACGGTCGCGATCACCAACGTCCTCCACTACCTCGACAGCACCGGCGAGGAGGACCCCGCCGCCATCTTGAGCAGCGCGGCGACCCACTTCTTCGCCGAGAAGGAGACAGCGCCATGACGCCCCGACGACCCCGCATCGACGCCGCCGCCCTCATCGGCTGCACCGTCCGCAGCCGATTCACGGGCACCGTGTTCGTCGTTACCCGTGCCGACGAAAAGCACGGCCGTCGCGCTGTTGCTGGCGGCGGCTGTTGGGCGGCGCTCGAGGCCGTCACGGTGATCGCCCCGCCGGGCAGCGAACCCTTGCGATGACAAGCGCCGCCGCCGAACACACCGGCGAGGCCGCCGACACCCTCCGCCACGCGGCGACGATCGCCGATCCATACCGGCGCGCCGACGCGATTTGGGAGGCGGTGGTGCGCCTGCACAGCGCGTCCGGGTGCCTGGGCGGCCTCGCCGCCGAGCGCTGCGACGAGATCGCCCACAGGCTCGAAGAAGGTTGCGAGGCCGACGCCGAGCTGCCCGACGCCGACGCGCTCAAGCACTACGCCCACCGCCTCACCGACCTCTAGGCCAGGCCAGCCGCAAGGCCGAGCCGCGAACCCAATCGAGCTTTCCAGCTCGATCAACCTCACGAGGAGCAGAAGCCATGACGCTAATACGCACCTTTGATGATGAACACCACCTTGCCAACGACGCCGACGCCCTCGACGCGCTGCAGGTTGAAGTCCAGCGAGAGGGAGCCAGCGGCGCCGACATTGCCGAAGTGGCAGACAGGATCATCGGTGCCCGGAAGGACGACTACGGCACCGGCGCCTCCACGAACCGCCCGGCGGTCGCGCTGCTAACCACCCGCCCCGCCACTTCACCCCGTGTCTTCCTTGGGCACTGGCAGGCCGACGGCAGCTGGCACGACCTCCCCGTCGCGCCGGACGACCCCGGCCTTGCCTCAACGATCGCAGCCCACCTCCAGCAGGACGACCTGCTCAAACCGGGGGCCACGCTTTCGACCACCGTCACGTTTCAGTCCTTCGACGGCGATGCCCCGAAGTCAGAGACCTGGACCCGAGACACCATCCGTAACGGCGTCGCGCTTCCTACCAGTCAACCGATGACGAGGTAACTGACGAGAGCACGAGGGCAAGCTGCTGTCTCCGAGCAGCCGGGACATTTCCTGCCGAACCTCCCGAGACGACGGTCTGACTCGAAGCCCCGCCACCTCGAGAGAAGGCGTCCAATTTCCTCACGCCAGGGTGGCACGCGCCGCCCGCGCTTCAACCCCCACAAGGGGGGTTCCCCTCACCTCCGACATCCGTCTCCGGCTCGGTTCCGCACGGTCGGTCGCGTGCCCTACCTGGGCTCGTCAATCGAACACCTCTCAAGGAGGCCCGAAGTGAGTCAGAACACGAACGTCGTCATCATCACCGGCAACCTCACGCACGATCCCACGCTGCGCGAGACCGGAGGCGGCACGTCGGTCTGCGCGATGCGCGTCGCCGTCAACAGCCGGCGGAAGAACAGCACGACCGGCGAGTGGGAGGACAAGCCCAACTACTTCGACGTCACCGTTTTCGGCGGACACGGCGAGAGCTGCAGGAAGTACCTCGCCAAAGGCCGCCCGGTCGCGGTCGAAGGTCGCCTCGACTGGCGCGAGTGGGAGGCCAAGGACGGCAGCGGCAAACGCCAGGCGGTGCAGATCATCGCCAACAACGTCGAGTTCCTCGGCAAGAAGCCCGAGGACGCCGAGACGGCCGACGACACCGGCAGCGCGACGGACTCGCAGGACGAGGACCGGCAGCTGGCGGGCGTCGGAGCCGGAGGCGGCGGAGCGGACGACGACATTCCGTTCTAGCCCCTCCAGCAGAAAGACAAAGGCCCGGTGCAAACCGGGCCTTTGTCCTGTTTAGGGGAGGTTGCCCAGCCGCGATCTTCTCCGCCGAAGTCAATGGGGGGCCTGTTTTTGGGTCGCGCTCACTTGCTTTCAGCGTAGCTCGGGCACCGCCCCGCGCAAGGTCGCTTCGCTCCCTTCCCCTCGCTTCGCTCGGTGCGCGGGCCGGATGTCCCTCGCTGATTCAGCAGGCAAGTAAGCACGAGGCCCAGCGGGGCGAGAAAGGAAGCGATTGCGATGGCAGCACAGAACGGAGCAGACAGGACGAACGGGCACACGGCGGTCATTCGGACCTTCGCGCGAGGTTGGCTGGCGAAGCCACCGGAGTTCGCACACTCTGACGAGGGCGTGGCGGTCTGCCGTCTCCTGGTCATTGGCGAGGCGGCGGGTCCGGCCAGCCAGCCACCGAGGGTTTCCCTCTACCTGAGAGGCGTGGAGGCCGAGCGATGCGCCTACGGCCTGCGCCAGGGCGACTTGATCGAGGGCGTCGGGATTCTCGGTCCCGAGCGGAAGCGGGCACCGCGGCAGGAGATCCTGGTGGACAAGCGCGTCAAGCTGCGGGAGCGAGCGGCGGCGGCTTAACCCCCGCCGTCGTCCACACTGCCGGCGAGCAGCCCCGACCGCTCGCCGGCAAGACACCCTGACCGCAGTTGCCACGTGGACGGCAGGGCAGCTGCGCCCGGATCACTCCACTCGGTGCGGCCGTTAGCGGCCGTCAGTCGTCGCGATTCCGCAAGCGCGAGAACCGCGCGGCTCTTGAGGCGAGGGCAATGCTGAGCGCTGCCCCGGCGATGGCGGCGAGCGAGCCAGGCAAGCCCAGCGTTCCTCCGATGCCGTAGTTGAGCAGCGCCAGTCCGACACCGGCGAACAACGCGAAGTTCAGAACCGACGCCGCCCCGTAGCCGGGATGCTTGCGGCGGGGGTAGAGGAAGAACGCCAACATGCCGACCGTGTAGAGCGCAGCCCCGAACAGCATCGCGAGCAGCAGCAGTATTGGAGCGCCGCCCGACCACGTTGCGACCAGTCTCGCCGTCGCCAGGAACACGACGACGCCAGCGCCGATGAATGGGGCCGACCAGGCCCGGCGCGGTCTTTCGCGTCTCGCCACGAGGTTGGTGGCGAACCTCCGCCACTCCTCCTGGCCTTCCGGCCACTTCGGCGGTGCGTTCTCGGAATGTTCCCTAGACACGCCCATCGACCGATCCTAACCCCAGAACCAGCCAGGCAAGAGAGTCCATCGACCAGCCCCCACCATCAGCCAGCCATCCACCGGCAAGGCCCAGAGCACCACGACCGAGCCCAGAACGGGCCCATCAGGCAACCAGTTCAGACCCTCCCTCCAGCCCAAGCCCCACAGCACGACACACTACGCACCGTCCGGTGCACCCGATGCAAAAGCCGCCCCGCTTGGACAACAGGGGCGTGGTCGGAGTGACGAAGATCGGCGCCAGAAACGCCGCCTACTGGATCAACGCGGTCCGCGAAGGTGGCGACGACTACTACACGAAGCCCGGCGAGGCGCCCGGTGAGTGGATGGGATCGCTCGCGGCTGAGCTCGATCTCTCCGGCGAGGTCGACGGCGAGGACTACGGTGCCGTACTCGCCGGCAAGAACCCCGGCACGGGGCAGGTTCTCGTCGCCCGCCCGGGGCCACGCACTTACCGCGACGCTGAGGGACGTGAGCGCAAGATGGAGCCGACCTTGGGCTACGACGTCAGGTTCTCGGCACCGAAGTCGGTCTCGATCCTCTACGCGGTAGGCCCACCCGAGGTTCGCGACGCCGTGCTTCGCGCACACGACAACGCGGTTGCCGAGGGTCTCGCCTATCTGGAGCGCACCGCCTGTTGGGTGCGTCGAGGACATGAAGGCGCCCAGTTCGAGCCCGGAACCGGCTTCGTCGGCATGGGCTTCCTGCATCGCTCAAGCCGCGCCGGGGACCCGGCGCTCCACACGCATCTGCTCGTCTCCAACATGACGCGCGCCGCCTCCGACGGACGCTGGCTCAGCCTCGCAAATCCGAAGCGAAGCTCGCCCCTGCTGCGCCAGGCGAAAGCGGCGGGTCACGTCTACCAGGCGGCTCTGCGCGCCGGAATCACCCGCGAGCTCGGGATGGAATGGACGCAGCCCCACAACGGCTACGCGGACATTGCCGCTATCGGACGGCCGGTGATCGAGCACTTTTCTCAGCGACGAACGGAGATCCTTGCCGCGATGGCCGAGCGCGGCGCAAGCTCGGCTGCGGCCGCCGAAGTGGCGGCCTACCGTACCCGCGCCAACAAGGACTACGGCGTCGATGCGGACACCCAGCGCGCTGAGTGGATCGCACGCGCAGCCGAGTTCGATCTAACCCCGTCGGCGATCGAGCGCCTGGCGGAGACGGGCCGGGCGCGCCCCCCGCGGGCGATCGCACCGGCCGACCTCGATGCTGCGCTCTCAGACCTCGAGGCGCGTCATTCGCACTTCGACAAGCGCGACCTTCTATGCGCGCTTGCCTCGCGCCTTACCGAGGGAGCTGATGGCGTCGCGCTGGATGAGGCGCTCGCGCGCCTTCTGCGCAGCGAGCGGCTTGTCGAAATCCACAAGGGCGAGGAGCCGCTCGCCTCCACCTACTACACGACCGCCCGGCTCTGGGAGCTGGAGCAGCAGGTCATCCGCACGGCTCGCGAGAGTCGCGACGCTGGCGCCGCTGTCGTTGACGAGCGCACGGTTGCCGCTGTCCTTGACCGCCACCGCTACCTGAGCGGCGAGCAAGTCGAGATGGTGCGCCGGCTCACCACGGGAGGAGAGCGCATCGTCGCCGTGGCGGCGCTGCCCGGTGCCGGCAAGACGACCGCCCTGCTCGCCGCCCGCGAGGCATGGGCGGCGGCCGGATTCCGCGGGATCGGCGTCGCCACCGCCCGCAGCGCGTCCGGCGCGCTGGCCGAGGCCGGCGTGCCGTCGACCTCCGTAACGGACCTCCTGATTCGCATGGACGCGCGAGCCGAGCGTGGCCTGCCGCCGCTTCCGCACGGAGCGGTGATCGTCCTTGACGAGGGATCGGCGACGCCGACGCCCGACATCGCCCAGCTCGTCTCCCGCGTCGAGGGCTGCGACGGCAAGCTCGTGATGATCGGCGACCCGAACCAGATCGGTGCGGTCGGTCCCGGCGGTGTCTACGGGCACCTGACCGACGAGTTCGAGCCGATCCTTTTGCTCGAAATCCGCCGCCAGCGCGAGCCTGCGGACCGCCGCATCGTCGAGCTCGCCCATGAGGGGCGCGGCTCGGACGCGCTCGACGTGTTGAGGGCGCACGAGCGCCTGCTGATCGCCGACACGCTGGACGAGGCACTTGACGCACAAGCGCTCGACTGGCACCGGAGCTTCGTCGCCGGCCACGACGCGGTGATGATCGCTCGACGCAACTGGGACGTGGCAGCGCTGAACGAGCGGGCGCGGGAGCTGCGCCGCGAGCAGGGCGAACTGGGAGAGGGGATCGAGGTCGCCGGACAGGAAATCAACGTCGGCGACAGGATCATCACCCGCGTCAACACGCGAGAGGTATCCAACCGGGAGCGCTGGGACGTGATCGACGTCGACGCGGCCCAAGGCAGGCTTTTGCTGCGCCGTGTCGGCGAGGCCGAACAGGGCGCCATCCTCGATCGCAGCTATCTGGAGCGCCGCACGCAAAACGGCGAACCGCCGGTCCAGCACGCCTACGCGATCACGACCTATGCCTCGCAGTCGAAGACCTTTGACGAGGCTTTCACGTTCCTCGACGCTGGGATCTCGCGCGAGGATTTTGTAGTCGCCATCTCGCGCTCCCGCGGTCCCACCAGCGCCTACAGCGTTGCTGCTGGCGAGCTACTCGATGCGGATCTGGGACCGGGGACCCGCGATGTTGAGGACCCCGCACACGACATCCGCGCCGGCGCCGAGCGAGTGGCGGAGGAGTTCGCGGCGTCTCAGGTCCACATCCGCAAGAAGTTGGAAGCGCTCTCGCCGGTCGACCTTGCTCGCCGACGATCCGAACTTGAGGAGCGGCTTCGGGGCGAGCGGGAGCCATCGCCCCAGGCAGAGCGCCTTGCTCGCCTCGAGAAGCGGATCGCCAACGGCGAGGAGCGGATTGCGGCGCTTCGCCAGGAGCGCGATGCACATGCCTCGCAGCGCCGACCCGATCGCGAGCAGCTCGCGCAGCTAGACAGCGCCATCAACCACAGCGAGCGAGGACTGGCACAGCTCGCCGCAGAGCGCCCCCAGCTTGTCGAGGCCGTCGAATCCGAGCCGCGCACCCCGACCCCGACCAGCCGAGATCGCCTTGAACTGACCCTGATCGAGGAGCAGATCACTCGCCTCTACCGACGTCAGGTCGCCAAAGAGCGGCTCCATCCATCCGAGATGATCCTGAACACCCTCGGCCCACGACCAAGCGATCCCTTCAAGGCCGTGGAATGGAACGCGGGCATGGACCTCATCCACTCATACCGGCAGCGCCACGGCATCACCGCGACCAGCGGCAATCCGCTCGGTCCCAAGACCGGCGACGCGACCCGACGTAGGGAGCGCCAGCTGGCCCAGCAGCGGCTCATGCGCATCCAGCAAAGACTCAGCAAGGAGCGCGTTCGGAAGGCCGACCGGGCCTTGCGTCTCTTTCGCTAGCCGCATCGGAGCCTGTGGCCGGGAGACCACGCGGCCCAGATGCTCGCACGCTGCGCGTGCGTGGGGGGCCGCATGGCCTCCCACCCACACGGACCCGGACAGGACGAAGCGACCAGACGCACGCAGATCCTTGAGCGCTTGCTACTCACGAAGCGCCCCCAACTGTTGCGACAGGTCCGGCGCCACTCGGAGCGACCCGATGACGCCGATGACGCGCTCGCCGATGCTTGCGTTCAATTCCTGCGCCACTACACCGGCCCTGCAGACGGTTGCCACGCGCTCCACTGGATGCTCATGGTCTCCAAACGATGTGCTTGGCAGATCGCCCGCCGTCGGCGACGACGGGACGACCTTGCTCCCACGGTGCCGCTTGACGAGGCGGTCGAGATCGAACTCAGCCCCGGGGACGCGGCCGAGCAGATCGAGTGCAATGAGGAGGCCGACGAGGTGATGAAGGCGATTGAGCTCCTCACCCCCGATCAGCGCTCGGCACTCATCCTCTTCGGCCTCGGCTTCAGCTACGAGGAGATCGGCAGGCTACGCGGATGGAACCGGGCGAAGGTCAACCGCTGCCTCAGTGAGGGCCGTGCCCGCGTTAGACGAATGCTCGGGAGGGCGGAGAGTTCGTGATTCCCAGGCATTTACAAGGCATGGCAGAGGCTGTCGAAATCGAGTTCAGCGAGGCGCTGGCGCGCCTTCAGCCACTCCTAGGCCAAGAGGTTTGCGCCCTCGTGAATGTGCGGGACACCTTCACCGGATGCGCGATGGAAGGCGAGCTAGAGCGGGTGCTGACGCTGCCGCCCGACAATTGCGCCGTTCACATCGTCATCGGCGATCGTCAGCGGATAATCATCGATCCTGAAGACGTAGAGATACTCCTCGTAAGCGACTCATCAGAGGGACGGGGCTGGCTTGAGTTTCATCTGCCCTCTGGCGTGGTCATAAGGCTCGAGCAGGTTTGACGCCTTCATCTCTGCGTCGCCGATCCCGAGCTGGCACCGGCAAGCGCAAGGTGGCCGGGTACTTCCGCGGCTTGCAGGTGACGGATGCTCTTGAGGGTCATCCAGCTCGTCGTCGTCAGGACGAGGACGATCGCCCCGGCCAGAAGACCGGCCTCGGCTCCGATCGTGGGCGCGGCTACCCCTGCGATCACGTAGCCGACCGGAACCATCGCCATGCCGCCGAGCCAGTCATAAGAGCTGAGGCGGGAGAGTTGCGCTTCGGGCACGCTCTGAAGCGTCGTCTCCCAAACGGCACTGAACACGGCCAGCGATGCGCCACCAAGAGCGGCCGTGGGCGCTACGACGCCGACGGGCGCCCCGATTGCCAGGAGCACCGTCAGCGGTATCCACAGGGCGACGGCGAGCGTCGCTATGAGCAGCGGCCGGCCGGCGTGCCAGCGCATCGCCAAGATTCCTCCCCCGATCGCGCCTAAGCCCTCGAAGACCAGGATTGTCGACCACGCGACAGCGTCGTTCACAACCTGGGGACCGAGAACGTAGAAGGGCGCAAAGACGAGGGCATTCAACAGTCCGAAGCCGAGGACAATCGCCCACAACCAAGTTCGGCGACGAAACTCCTTCCAGCCCTGGGCTAGCCCTGCGAAGACGGTTTGCTCGTCCTCGCAGTCAGCAGCTTGCTCAGGCGAGCCCGTTATCCGCAGGCCCCAGAGGAGGACCGCGCTTACGAGGAAGGTGAAGGCGTCGATGGCGAAGGCCCAGCCCGGATTCGTCAAGATCAGAATCGCCCCACCGACCGCAGGCCCGACCATCCTTGCCACCGCCATCCCTACGCCGCGGGTGGCGTTGGCGGCCTGCCGATCCGACTCCTCGACCGTCTGCGGGATCATGCCGGTAAGAGCTGGATGGAAGAACGCCGCGGCGGTGCCGAGCACCAGCTGAGCCACTACTAGCTGCCAGACCGCCGCGATCCCTAGGAGGAAAAAGACCGCGATGGTCAACTGCACGACGAAGCGGACAAGATCCGCGACGACCATCACCGATCGGCGTGGCAGGCGGTCGCCTGCCACGCCGCCGAACAGAACCAGCAACGTCAAAGCCAGGTACTCGGCACCGAACACGGCGGCGACCTCGGCGGTCGACCCGCCGAGGTCGTACACGGCGAACGGGATTACGGGAAGCAGGGCGAATTTGCCGATCAACGAGGCCCACTCGGCGCCGAGTAAGCGCCGAAACTGGCCCCAGTCCTTAGCCAGTAAGTGAGGTCTCTGTTTCTCCACGATGCCCGTTCCTCCCGCGTTCCGTTCGCAGCTCTCGGCGGGTTTGCACATCGATACGCATTGAGTTCCGCCTAGAACCGGTCGAGAACTCTACAAGGAAACCACCCTGATAGTTGGTGGACTTGCCTTAAGGGGTCGGGAAGGGTGCCGGGGTGCCGTCGCTCAGCCCCCGCCATCGCGCTTTGGGAAAGGCTGTCCGATCGATGCGCGAGGCACGCGATCTGACGCAGGAAGACCTTGCCGATCGGGCCGGGATTAGCGCCAACTACGTCGGCGACGCCGAGCGGGGCGAACGCAACATCAGCGTCCGGGCGCTATGGCAGCTCGCAGACGGTCTCGGTGTCCAAGCCTCCGCATTGCTGCGGGAGGCCGAGGAACCTGGCAAACCCCGCAAGCGGTAGCAGCGGAAGGCTGGAAGGGGGGAGGAGGGCAACCACCCTGATGGTTGGTAGACGCGCCCGAAGCCGTCGGCAAGGGTGCGCCAGTGGCGCCTCTCAGCCCCCGCCATCGTGCTCTCGGTCGGGCGGTACGAACGTTCCGCGAGGGTCGAGGGTTAACCCAGGAATCCCTTGCCGACGCAGCAGGAATGAGCGCCAACTACGTCGGCGACGCCGAGCGCGGCGAACGCAACATCAGCGTGCGCGCCCTTTGGCTTCTCGCTGACGGCCTCGGCGTGCCGGCGTCCGCTCTGCTGCAGGAGGCCGAGGAGCCCGGCCGGGGCAAGCGGTAGTCGGCCGACCGCATGACCGATTACTGAGCTCTGCGCGAGCGCCCCTTCGCTTTTGAGCCTTCCCCCATGATTCGCTCAAAGCGTGCGGTGATCTCATCGAGTTGAACCTCGAGGCCCTTGGCGACCCGAAGCAGAGTGCTGAATCTGCAGTCGGTGGCTCCGCGCTCCAGCTCTCCGATCCGGTTGAACTCGGTGCCCACACGCTCAGCCAATCCCTCTTGCGTCAGACCGGCCTCACGGCGTAGCTCCTCGATTGCCTGGCCCAGCGCGCCGTGGGCAGCAGATCGGGGTTTCACACGGCGACGAGGAGGCATGTTCCTCCCGGCAGCCTTTCCGCCCACGCGGTTCTTTGTTAGCCGTTTTAGCGGCTATTGCTTGGCCTGTTTGTCCCTCTTCCTCTCCGTTGTTTGTCCAAGTCGTTGACACGACCTCAAGCGTCCCTATAGAGTGCCGCGCGCGGCCGGGGTTAGGACGCATAGCGTCTATCCACCGCATGTCGGGAGGCAGGTGACCAGCAATGGAGGGAGAGCGGATGCAGACCGAGGCGGGACCTAGTGGGAATGGACCAATAGCTCTGATTGAGATGCCTCAGCCATTTCGATCCAGGACCCTCTTAAGCTGCCTTGGGGTCTTCGTCGCTCTGCTCGTCCTCATCCTGGTGCCTCGCACCGCGTCAGCCGCCGAATGCACGACTACCTGGACGGGCCCTGCCGAAGGTAGCTGGGCGACCGCTGGGAATTGGTCAACCGGGAAAGTGCCTACGTCTGCAGACGTGGTGTGCATCGGCTCAGGGAATACCGTCAACGTCACGACGGGTTCTCAGCAGGCTGGCCTTGTTCAAGGGGAAGGGAGCCTTGCAATTTCGGGGGGTACCTTGACCCTCAACTCCACCGAAGAACCCTCAACCATTTCCACTCTCAAACAGAGCGGTGGCACCCTCACCGGCCCCGGCGATCTGGAAATCACCAGCTCCTTCCTCTGGACCGGCTCGAACACCACGATGAGCGGCACCGGGAAAACCATCATCAAATCGAGCGCCACGCTCGAACCCAGCTCCGGAGCTTCGCTGACCCTAAACGAACGCACCTTTGTGAACAACGGCACCGTGACCTTCTCCAGCGGCAATTTCTACGTCTGGAACGGTGGCGTGATCGAAAACAACGGCACGTTCAAAGCTAACGCCGAACACGTCAGTGTTGATGCCTTCAGGAGGGGGACCGGCAGCGGCCAGCTAATCATCAACACCGGCACCTTCGAAAAGACGGCAGGCGCTGGCAAAACGGCGGTGGATATCAAATTTGAAAACAAAGCCAGCGTCGCAGCCCAAAGCGGCACCCTGGCTTTTGTTGAGGGCGGCTCATCTAGCGGAACCAACAGCTTCACGGCTGCTGAAGGCAAGAAGATCCTCTTTGGCGGCGGCACCTTCTCTGCCGGCTCGAGTACGTCTTGGTCGGGCGAATTCGAAGTCAATGCCGCGACGCTGACCACGAGCGGCGGCCTAAAAGACCTGGGAAGCAAATGGACGGTGCCCGGGACCGGGACGCTCAACGTCAACGGCGGCCCCTTGGAAATCGGCACCCTCGCCGTGCCTGGTGGCACCGTCAATCTCGGTGCCGCCGGAACGTCGACGGTCTCCACCTATGCACCGAGCAGCAGCGGTGGCACCCTCACCGGCCCCGGCGATCTGGAAATCACCAGCTCCTTCCTCTGGACCGGCTCGAACACCACGATGAGCGGCACCGGGAAAACCATCATCAAATCGAGCGCCACGCTCGAACCCAGCTCCGGAGCTTCGCTGACCCTAAACGAACGCACCTTTGTGAACAACGGCACCGTGACCTTCTCCAGCGGCAATTTCTACGTCTGGAACGGTGGCGTGATCGAAAACAACGGCACGTTCAAAGCTAACGCCGAACACGTCAGTGTTGATGCCTTCAGGAGGGGGACCGGCAGCGGCCAGCTAATCATCAACACCGGCACCTTCGAAAAGACGGCAGGCGCTGGCAAAACGGCGGTGGATATCAAATTTGAAAACAAAGCCAGCGTCGCAGCCCAAAGCGGCACCCTGGCTTTTGTTGAGGGCGGCTCATCTAGCGGAACCAACAGCTTCACGGCTGCTGAAGGCAAGAAGATCCTCTTTGGCGGCGGCACCTTCTCTGCCGGCTCGAGTACGTCTTGGTCGGGCGAATTCGAAGTCAATGCCGCGACGCTGACCACGAGCGGCGGCCTAAAAGACCTGGGAAGCAAATGGACGGTGCCCGGGACCGGGACGCTCAACGTCAACGGCGGCCCCTTGGAAATCGGCACCCTCGCCGTGCCTGGTGGCACCGTCAATCTCGGTGCCGCCGGAACGTCGACGGTCTCCACCTATGCACCGAGCAGCAGCGGTGGCACCCTCACCGGCCCCGGCGATCTGGAAATCACCAGCTCCTTCCTCTGGACCGGCTCGAACACCACGATGAGCGGCACCGGGAAAACCATCATCAAATCGAGCGCCACGCTCGAACCCAGCTCCGGAGCTTCGCTGACCCTAAACGAACGCACCTTTGTGAACAACGGCACCGTGACCTTCTCCAGCGGCAATTTCTACGTCTGGAACGGTGGCGTGATCGAAAACAACGGCACGTTCAAAGCTAACGCCGAACACGTCAGTGTTGATGCCTTCAGGAGGGGGACCGGCAGCGGCCAGCTAATCATCAACACCGGCACCTTCGAAAAGACGGCAGGCGCTGGCAAAACGGCGGTGGACGTGGACTTCGCCAACCTCGGGGTGGTTGGTGAAAAAGGAGAAGGCTCGCTACAAATTAAACGTCCGGTACACATAGATGTAGAAACCAGATTCGGCAAGCGCTCAAACTGCGGCGATCCAGTGGATTGCGCCACCGGGAACTTTTCTGAGACTCAGATGGACATAGCGGTTGCGGGACGAGGGGTTGGCCTGGACTTAACTCGAACCTATAGCGCACACGCCGCCGCCACCGCCAGTACGCCGGGCGCTTTTGGCTATGGCTGGACCAACTCGTTCAGCGATCGCCTTGTCTCCGAAGAAGGGGGCAAAAAAATCACGCTTATCAAGGGAGATGGAAGCACCGTTCCCTTTACGGGTGGACCGGGCACGTTCACTGCGCCGATCTGGAGCCAGGAAGAGCTAACCGGTAGCGCAGAATCAGGCTACGTCCTCACGACGCCCAATCAGACTGGGTACGCGTTCTCTGGTGCAGGCCGGCTGGAAAGCGTGACAGATCGCAACGGCAACGAAACTGCGCTTACCTACGACGAAGCAAGTCGATTGAAAGAAATTACGGACCCCGCTGGCAGAAAAATCACTCTCGCGTACAACGGGGAAGGGACGGTCAAAAGCGCTGAAGACCCGATGGGCAACGTGGTCGAATACGCTTACGAAAGTAAAAAACTGCAATCCGTCACCCTTCCCGGTAAAGAAAGTCCGCGCTGGCAATACAAATATGATGCCTCGCGCCGTATAACGGAAATGTTTGACGGGCGTGGTGGGAAAACCACTAACGTTTATGACGGCTCACACAGAGTCACTTCCCAGACTGACCCGGCTAGTAGGACGCTTAAATTCGAATACGCGTCCTTCCATACGAAGGTGACCAACGAAGCTACTGGCGCGGTCTCGGATCAGTGGTTCACGAGCAACAACCAGCCATACTCGATCACGCGTGGCTTTGGCACCCCTGACTCTACGACTGAAAAATTCACGTATGACAGCGCAGGTCATCTTCTCAGCGCAACCGATGGCAATGGTCATGCCACGACTTACACCTATGACGCTAGCGGCAATCGAAAAAGCGAAAAAGACGCTGAAGGCAATGAAACGAAATGGACCTACAACGGAACCCATGACGTCTTGTCGTTGACGACCCCAGGCGGGGAGACGACGACGATCGAACGCGATGCGAACGGCAATCCTGAAAGCATTTCTAAACTGGGGCCTGAAGAAACCACTCAGACGGTGGTTTTCAGTTACGACGAACTCGGCCAGTTGGAATCCATTACTGATCCTCTGGAAGGGGTCTGGCTCTTTGGACACAACGCACAAGGGGATCGCACGGCCGAGATAGATCCGGAAGGCAATGTCCGCACCTTCGAATACGACAAAAACTCGGACCTAGAAGCCGTTGTGAGTCCCCGCGGAAATGCGGAAGGCGCCGAACCGTCGAAATTTACGACGTCCTTCGAACGTGATCCGCAAGGGCGACCACTGAAAGTTACTGACCCGCTCGGCAGCTCCGTTGAATACACCTACGACGGAAATGGCAACGTCGAAACGGAAACGAATGGCAATGGTCACACCACGACGTACTTCTACAACGCTGTCAATGAGCGGACGAAAGTCGAAAAGCCCAACGAAGCAATCCGCGAAACGGAATATGACGGTGCAGGCAACATCATCAGCCAGACTGAGCCAAACGAAGAGACGACGACCTATGTCCGCAACATTCTTGGGCAGCCCATCGAAATCATCGATCCTCTGAGCCGGAAAACGGAGCAGGAATTCGATGATGCGGGAAATCTCGAAGCTGTGATTGACGCAGACGAAGAGAAAACCAGCTTCGTCTACGACAAAGCGGATCAACTTGTTGAAGTCACCTACTCGGATGAAACGACTCCCAATGTCGATATGGACTATGACCCCGATGGCAACCTGACGAGCATGGTGGATGGAAGCGGTGAATCCGCTTTTGTCTACGACGAGCTCGGGCGGTTGACCGAAAGTGAAAACGGCCACGGGGATGTCGTGGACTACGACTACAACGTCGGGGAACAGCTCACCGGAATCACCTACCCCAACGGTAAATCGATCTCTCGGACCTTCGATGAAGTCGGGCGTCTCGAAAAAGTCACTGACTGGCTTGGAGGTACGACGAGCTTTACCTACGATGCCGACTCCAATCTAGAAGAAACCCTGTTCCCTGCCAGCACCAACAATGTGGATGAGTACGGCTATGACCGAGCTGGTCGGATGGATGAAGCGAACTTTCTGAAAGGCGGCGAACCGCTTGCTGCGCTTTCCTACATTCGCGACAGTGCGGGCCAGATCGAAAATGAAAGTAAGACTGGCTTGCCTGGCGCAGAAGAAGTCGCTTTCGACTATGACGAAAATGAGCGACTCATCGAAGCAGGAGAAGGAAGCTTCGAATACGACCTGGCCGACAACCTGACTAAAGCTCCTGGTACGACCTATACGTACGACAAAGCGAGCCAGCTTGAAACCGGCACCGAAGCGAGTTACACCTACGACAACCTCGCTCAAAGGGTGGAAACCGCCCCAAGTGGCAGCCCCGCTACCACCTACGAATACGACCAGGCAGGCCATCTGCTTTCGATTGCACGTCCTGAAGAAGGGGAAGTGCCGGCGATCAATCAGAGTTTCACTTATGACGGCAGTGGTCTACTTGCGTCCCAAGCTAGTGGCCTAACTACCCGCTATCTGACCTGGGATTTGACTGGCGACCTCCCGCTTATTCTGAACGATGATGTGAACAGCTACATCTACGGGCCAAGTGGCTTGCCGATCGCCCAGATCTCGTCAGAAGAAGCACCGACTTATCTCCATCACGACCAACTTGGCAGTACGCGGCTCGCAACGGATTCGAGCGGCAACGTTTCCGGGACCTTCAGCTATGCGCCATATGGAGCGCTGGAAGGGAGCACCGGAGAAACGGCTAGCCCAATGGGATTTGCGGGTCAATTCACCGATGCGGAGACGGGCCTGCAATACCTGCGCGCGAGGTTCTACGATCCGTCGACTGCGCAGTTCCTAACTATTGATCCACTTGCAGCGCATACGCATACGCCTTACCTGTATGGAAATGCCAATCCCACGACTTTCGTTGACCCTAGTGGGCTGGGCGCCTGCGTTCTTGGCTTTATCGATTGCGACGAAGAGGACGATCCCTGTGCTTCGCCGGCTTCTGGTCCAATGCTTGCGCTCTGCCTGCTTCCAGACGAGGCTGCGGACCCCGTTAGTGAGGCAGCCGCGGGCTTTGGTGATGGCGCTTCGCATGGTCTCACGCAGCTAGCCCGTGAAGGCCTTGGACAGTCCGAACCCAGCGACACTTGCTCGCTGCTTTACAACTTCAGTAGCGAGTTTGGTTCTCTGTTCCGCGATTTCACGCTAACCGCTTGGGGCACGCCTGCGTTGCGGTACTTCCCAATTCGAATTAAGCCGCAGGTCCCACGTGATCTCCCACCGCGGTATCAGAATCCACCGCGTGATCTAGACCCAGTTCCTTAAGGTATGAGCTGTGCGGTCGAGTCCCCAGGCAAGCGCACCATTGCCCCGCCTTTGGTTAGTGCTGCTGGTGGTTGGCGGAGTCGTTGCAATGAGGGCTACGTATTTACTCATCGACTCAGCGTCCGCAGCAGGAGCCGTCGGCACTGTATTTCTCCTAGTCCTGGTGGGACTACAGCGTCGACGGGCTGCGGTGCGGACGAGTCGGGTGCTAACAAGTTGGGAGCAGATCCCCGCTCGTGCATCGAGGGTCGCATTAGCCGCAGGTGCCATTACTCTTGTCTTGGCAACGCTTCTGCGAGCCACCGATCCAGGATGGGCGGCAGTAATGATATTCGTGGGGGCCACGTTAACTGCAGACCTGCTTGTTCGAGCAGGAGCTGAGACAGCTCATTGAACGGGATTTCGAACAGCGATAGCGGTAGCGCTTCGCTGGGTTGCCTTCGCTCAAGCCACGGAACTACGTAGCCGATAGAAACCATCGAAGTGACCATTCTTGCTCTATTGCCCGCCGCCGTCGACACCGACTCGACCGCTTATGGAGTCGGGGGAGTCATCGGAACGCTAGTTCTGGTGGCCGTGATTGGGCTTGCCGTCAGGTCAATCTCAAGGCGGCGACGAGAGCAGGCACTTCGACCGAAAGCCGTTCTCTTGGCGATTGGTGGGGTCCTGCTTACGCTCACCGTAATAGGCGAGCTACTTTTTGTGGCCGGCTTGACCAAGTAGGCTCGGTGGAGGCATAGGCTGGTTGACGGAACCGAGTGGTTGCCCTTGAGCGCTGGCTTGCTCGCCGAGAAGAAAGAGGAGGGCTGCGAGTAGCGCAGCACAGAGCACGGCGTGTCGCCCTCTCCATGTCCGACGCGGTTTCCCGATCAGGCATAGCCTCTCGGCTCGCTCTCGCTCAGCTTCCTGCTCGGCGTTGTCGCGCAGGGGTACGGTCGCCTCGCCCAGGGAGAGCCAACCCGCGTCCCTTGCCTCATGGTCGCCCTTCACTACGCGGGTTTCCTCTCGGGGTCCCGCAGCTTCTGCAGCACGCGGTCCTCATACCAGGGTCGAAGCTTGATCTGGGCAGGGGGAAGCTCCGCGTCAATCAGTAGAGCGGTGCCTGGCTCGCGCTGGCGCACGAAGTTAGGCGGCGCGAGATCCCGATAGGTCTCCCCGTGGGTCTCCGAATGACGGCCGCGCTCGCCGCTGCTGGTACTAGTCGAGCGCTGCTCAAACTCGCCTGAGCCCAGAAGGCGGGAGACATATTCGAGGGTGGGCGTATCGGAGATCGCCATGCAGATCACCTTTGCGCCGTGGTTGTTGACGATGCTGTCGGCGCGATTTCCCCACCGCGCCCGCACCTGGGAGAGGTCCTGAAAGATCGTCAACAGCTGCGCGCCGAGACCGCGCGCGGTCGACGCGATCTCGTCAAGCCCAGGCGGCGGCGCGATGTTGGCGCACTCGTCGAGCAGAAGGAGCAGGGGCGGATCGAGCGGTCGCCGCGTCCGCAGCTCCCGCGCCTCGACCTCCGCCATCAGTTCTTGCACGAACGTCGCGAACAGCGGCCGTAGCCGGTCCTGCTGCTGGCGAGGCGCGCAGAGATAGAGAGTGTTCGCGCCACCGTCGAGAAGCCGCGCCGGCGTGTAGTCGGCGTCTGAGGTCTCCTCGATCACCCGCGGATCAGCGAACGCGGCGACGATCATCTCGGCCGTCGTGTAGATGGAGGAGCGCTGGCGCTCCTCGCGGTTCTGGGTCGCCCGCCAGGCGCGAAGCGCTGCCTTCTCGCCGCTGTCGGAGAGGATCGCCTCGACATCGACCGCGATTGCCTCCGCGCCTTCATCCAGCCAGCTCACGACCGCCTCCATCGTGCGTGTGCTGGTGGCGGCGGCGAAGAGAAGCGGCCCCAGCAGCTTCTCGGCGGCGGCGTACCAGAAGTCGGCGTCGTGCAATCCGCCGCCGCCGCTCCGCGCTGAAGTCGCCAACCAATGCGCGACCTCGAGGGCCCCGGCCCACGTTGCCGCCCGATGAAGCGGCGTTGCCCGCGCCGTCGCCAGGCCGGTCACCTGCGTGGGATCGAAGATCATCACTTCGCCGAGCGCTTCTCGCCTGGCGAGCGTCACTCCGACCAGATCAGACTTCACGGTCGTAGCGAGGACCGGCCCCTCCCATTCCAGCAGCGCCGGAATCGCCAGCCCCGTGGTCTTGTGCGTGCCGGTGGGTCCGAAGACGATCACCGACTCGCGTTCCCGCGCCGCGAGCAGGCGTCGTCCGGATCGGCCCAGGGTGAGGCGGGTCGGCTCTCGCCGTCGCACCGACAGTCGTGCGAGGTCGCGTCCGTTTGCCCACCTAGCCGCCGGTGCGCGTTGGCGCCGCCGTGACAGCGACAGCAGGTCGGAGCCGCCCGCGAGGCGCCCCGCTGCGACCACAATCCCCGCGAGGCCAACGAGCAGCAGGACGCCCGCCGCATAGAAGCCAGGTGCCGCAGGCAGCGAACCCTTGATGCCTTGCGGCCATGCCGCGCGGGGGTCTCCGAGCTCCGATGGCAGCCGCAACGCCACGCCCAGGAGGACGCTTGGCGGTACCGGCTCCCAACCCGACCCGAACAGGAACCCCGCCACGGTGCCCCAGGCCCAGATCAGCGCGAGCAAGCCGACGACAAGCGCCGCCAGGCTTAGGTACAGACCACTCTCCGTCGACATCAGGCCGCCTCCCGGTGGCTGTCATCGACCATGCGCCAGTCCGTGTAGACAAACCCACGCTCAATCTGAGAACTCCGTTGCCGGACAAGTGAGAAGTCCGGCCCGACGACCCACACAGC
The DNA here is from genome assembly GCA_963698085.1 of uncultured Solirubrobacterales bacterium. Classification (GTDB taxonomy): domain Bacteria; phylum Actinomycetota; class Thermoleophilia; order Solirubrobacterales; family 70-9; genus VRUE01. The sequence goes on along the minus strand of OY969122.1, from coordinate 1,182,154 downwards.
TTCTCCAGGCCCGAGCGTCGTCGTCAGTTCCGCCAGGACTTCGCTCAGTCCGACCCGTGAGCGAAGGAGCGGTTGCTGATCGGGCGGCTGCCGGTGAATGACGATCGTCCCCGAATCGCCAAGCAACGACTCGCAAATTCTCGCCTCCCGCGAGCCCGCAGCGCCCGCCGCTCCGAGATCGGAAATCCGGTGGATGATGAGGATCACCTGAATGCCAAGTGACCGACACAACTTGAAACACGACTGGAGCCATTCGGCAATCCCAATGTCTCCAGTGACCCGCCAGCCCTCCTCGACCACCAAGATCAGCTTGGGACTCTCCCGGCCCTCGAACTCCGCGGCCTCCTTTCGCTCTAGGAGAATCGCCTGCAGCCAGGCCGCGGCGCAGGTCATCAGGATTCCGAGCGCCGCCGTGTCGGGGATCGCGCTCATGTCCAGAACGACCAGGGAGGCGTCGAGGTCCAAGCCCTCCGTCGTCGGGCCATCGAACATGCCCTTCAGGTCGCCCTCGCAAAGCCTCTGCAGGGCAAGAGCTACCTGCCGATTCGCCTCGGCGAAGTCCGCCGGCGAGGTCGCTGACACCCCGCTCACCATCGCGTCGCGCGGGTGAAGCAGCGCATCCACCACCATCGGCAACGTCGGCTCGCCGTCGCCACCCACTTCCTCGTCGACCGTCTCCAGCGCGACCCGGAGACCAGCATCCTCCTCCGGCTCCAGCTCCCTCCGCAGCGCGGCCTTCGCGACGGATCGCAAGAGCTTCAGCTGCCCCTCCCGTCCGCCTCGAGGAGTCAACGGGTTCAGCCGAACACCACCACCCGGAAACAGTCGAATCGGTTTGACCCCGAGCGCCTTCGCCAGCGGCCAGTACTCGCCCTTGATGTCGATCACCCACGCCTGCCGACCGTGCAGCACTTGCCGGAACAGGTACGTCTTCGCCAGCGTTGACTTTCGGTAGTTGAGCGCGCCGAGGATCAGCATGTTCGTCCCCGGCAACGCCCCTGCTTGACACCGCGTCCAGGGGTCGTAGCTCCATGCGCCGCCGTAGAGATCGCGCCCGATGTAGACGCCGGGGGGAGCCGCGCCGCCTTCAGCCAGGAACGGACACGCGGCCTGAAAGTTCGCCGTGGTCCCACAGTGCCCCGCTCGATCTGCGGCCCGCCGTCTCACCTCAACCCCCAGCAGATCGGCAGCGTGTTCGGGAAAGCCGTGTCCTGCTCTCCGTAGGCCAGCTGCAGTCCGAGCCGGGCCAGTTGCGCCCCGTGCTCGACGGCGCTCTTGGTGTGCTCAAACTCCTCCGGCCGTCCCGAGGCTCGCACCCAACCGGCACAACGAACCTCAGCGTGACCATCTGCAAGCTCCTCCTCCCGTCGAGAAGCCGCTTGCTGCCTGCGCCTGATCCTCGCCGTCGAGGCGAAGCCCTGCCGATTCCTGTTGATCTCCTCGGCAATCTCAGCCGTCTGCGTGGCCTCCGCTCGACGCATCGCCACCGAGTACGGCACCGGCTCCATCGTCACCGCGACCGTCCGCAGCGCGGCGGCCTGCATCAGCAACGGCGCCATGAACATCGGGCCGACATCTGAGCGAGGCCAGCTCGAAATCCAGTACGTCGCGTGCAATGCCGAGTCAGTCCGGTAAGAGGACCAGCCCGTCTCATCTGCGACGGGCCCCATCAGTGCCGGGTCAACGCCCTCGCGGCCCTCCTGCCCGAGTATCGAGCGCGACCGCGACTGCCGACCAAAGGGATCGAAGGAGTCGCGGATCACCGCTGCGTATTGCCGAGGTCGCAGTAGCCCTGAGACCTCCACCTCGGCAACCGTCAACCGCTCGGCCAGGCTCTCCGCCTCCTTCAGCAAGACCCCGCAGGCTCCCTCTCGGCCGCCGCCGAGACGCCGAAGCTCGCGCGCGCCGCGCCGCTGGTCGACCTGCAGCGCGATCAGGATCTCGTGCTCCATCGTCTGCGGTGCCGCCGTCTCGACCAACTCGACGTAGGACCGGACCAAATCCGAATCGAACGGCACAGCCCGATCCCGCTGCGACTGGAAGTGAGCCGCCAGCGCGTCACCTTCCCCAGGCAAGGTCTGCTCGATCCACTGCAGGCGGCGAACTGGACTCCCGTCCCGAGCGCAGCTGGCAATCACTTCGCCCCACGCCGCAAGTGCCGCTTCCTGCTCCCCGGCATCGCGCAGTGCAAACGACGTCGCCCGCACCGCCATCGCCGTCGTGAACGTCCCGAGCCGACGATCCTCAATGACTCCGACCTCCGCAGAGCCATAAGGAACCTCCAACATCGTCAGCCCCTCAAGAGCCGGCGGCAACGACACGTCTTCTCGAGCCTCCCCATCAGCACCGAGGCGCGTGCCCGCTTCCGGCGACGCCGATCGGTACCCGGCTTCAGCGCGACGCCGACGCCACACCCACCGGCCCACGACCGGCGCCCACTCCTCCGGCGTGCGCCCCCCGATCGGCACACAGATCGCCGCGACCGCCCCGACGAGCGCGATCAACCCAACCAGCACACCCGCGGCGCTTCGCATCGAGTAAAGAGCGAGCAGCCCCAGGACCCCACCGCCGGCGACGATCACGACCTGACCAATCCGCAGCGGGCCGACGACCGCACGCTGCTCTAGCGGGCCAAAGTGATACCTCCGCTCGCTCACCGGGATCCCTCCGGCTTCGGGCCTGGACCGTCAGGAGCCGGGCGCGGCATTTTTTCGCTCGACTGCTTCCCGCCTCCCTTATCCCCTGAGCCCTGACTTTGATCGGGTGGCTTCCCACTTCGCTCGCTACCGGCCCCGGAGTCGCCCGACTGACCCTGGCCGCTCCCCCCGGCGCGCTCTAGCTTCTTGCCTGCTGCCTGCGCTCCCCGCTGTGCCGCCACCGGCGCCGCTGCCGCCGCTCCCGCACCACCGCCCGCAGCACCGCCCGCAGCTGCGCCACCGGCGGCAGCACCGCCGCCACCACCACCCGCAGCACCGCCACCGACACCGCCGCCACCGCTGCCACCGGCACCGCCGCCGCCCCGCGGGAGATCCGGTCCAGGTCGGCCCGCACCTTTCCCACCGCCACCACCGGCGGCGTCCCACATCGACACGCCCGAGTCGCCGCCGCCCATGTTCGAGCGGACCATCCCCCGCAAGATCGCCACGTCGCTCGCCATCTGGAGAGCGCCGATCCCACCTCCGGCAGCAGAGCGACGACTGTATGCAGCCGTCATCGCTCCCTCCGCAAACGGCACGAACTTCATCAAGACGAAGGGGGCGAAGCAGGAGATCAGCATCAGCGCCGACGCCGCCAAGATCGGCTCCACCCCATCGCCGCCGTCGGCGAGCAGCGCCGCCGCCATCGAGATGATCGCGACGATTACGAACTTCGAGGAGATCACCACCAACAGCAACTCGACCGACCGCCGCAGCGCCCCCATCCACCGCGGCCAGATCGACGCTGCCAGGGAAAAGGGCATGAACAGCGCCACGACGTAGACCGCGGCGTCGCGCATGATTAGCTCCAGCCACACCAGGAAGGCGGCGAACGCGCCGATGAGCGCCGCGAGGAAGATGACGAACAGGGGCGCCCCAACCTTGCCTCCCGCTTCGCCGGCTGGACCGCCCCCGGTCGCCGCCCCGACGTCGCCACCGACGTCGCTGAGTCCTTTGATCGCCCCATGAAAGAACTGCTGGCTATTTCGACCAGCGGTGCTCGAGATCGCGTCGCACAGACCGTCCGTCGCCACCAGGAGCAGCTGAACCACGACATAGCCGACACTCGTCGCGATGAACGCCAGCGGCAGATTGACCAGGACAACCCGGACCAGCATCCCGGCGTTGCCCTGGGCGACACCCTCGAGCACCGCCAAGAGAAGCATCGCCATCGCCAGCAGGGCGGCAATCGCCGCCATCTTGGCGTACTGCGAAAGGAACCCTTTCGCCGTCAGCTGCGGCGTCGTGCTCTCCTCTATCCCCTTGACCACCTCCCCGATCAGCCACGCCGCGCCGTCGCTTACCCACTGCGTGATCTCCTCGAAGATCCCGTTGCGGACGCCCTTCAGCGCCTCGCTGACGGGGTTCTTGATGCTGCCGCCCACCGCGCCGGTGACGGTGTTGCACACGTCCTGAGCGGGGTTCCCTCCACCGACGATTCCCCCGGTCACGGCGTCGATGCCGCCCGTGATCGCCCCGCCGACCCCGCCGCCGACGTCGCAGACGACGTTGGCATCGGCCGAGCTCGGCGACGGCTGCCCGAGCGTGACCAGGACACCGAGGCCGACGACCACCAGCGCTATCCGAAGACTACGGAGCAAGCTCGTAGCTCCGAAGTTGCCGCGCCAGGTCGATGACGCGGTAGCCCCCGAGCGGACCCGGAGACGTTGCCAGCCTCGGACTTGGACCGAAGCCACCGCGCGTCTCCGCGATCCGCCAGCGGCCATCTATCCAGACGACCAGCGTGTGCGTAAGACCGAAGTAGGCGGCTGGCTCGACGGATGAGGCGTTGCCGAGCAGCGTGAATCCCCACGTCAGAATCCGAGCCCGGCCCGGTTCGTAGGACTCGACCCGGTAGCCGATCGGGACACTCGAGTAGAGCGTCTGTACCCCCTTCCTCACCCCGACGCCGACGGGTCCAGCCGCCAGCCGCCGCGTCCCCGGCGAGTTCACTTCCAGCATCGTCGGCGCGTAGTCAGGGGTCGCCACCACCCCGATCCGCGCTCGAAGCTCTCCCGGCTGCAGGACCTCCGGGCTGGCAAAGGCCCGCTGGTAAGAGGCGACTGCCTGCGCTGCCCCTGCTGGCGTCCGCGGGAATCCGACGGACACGCCGGCCAGCGACCGCGCCGCGCCGGCACTGGCAGGTGCCGCGGCGCGGTCGCTGGTGGGGGGCGAGGGGGAGGAGAAGACCAGCCCGAGAAGCAGGCCGACGACTAGAGCGGCAAGGCAGCCGAGCACCAAGACCCGTGCCGACTGTGAACCCCGATCCCGAGCGCGATTCATTTCGCACTCACCGCCGAGCCCGAGTTGTAGAAGAAGTTGACTAGGGCGGCGCCGGCGCCGATAACGAAGGCGCCGAGGAGGCTGTACAGCACCTTGCTCTTGCCATCAGAGGTGTGGCTGTAATTGTTCGAGCGCGACCCGAGTGCCCACTGCGCGCCGCCGATGACGAGCCCTGCCGCGCAGGCCAGCAGCGCGATCGCGGCGAGGCCGTTGACGAGTTTTTCGAGTGCCGCCGTCCCCGGCAGGCCGTCCGGGTTCGGTTTGACTTTGACGGCCGCTGATTCAACAGCGATCTGAAACTTGACAAACGCAGCGAGGGCCACGGCAGTCTCCTTTTCTCGGAGTGGGTCTTCACCGCCGCTGTCCAGTCAGCCGCCCGGTTGCATCGGGTCCGGCCGAAGATTTTTGTTGCCCCAGGGAGCGGACTCCGCTCCAACGAGCGTGTCGCTAAGGAATCAGAGCGTTAAGGGGTGGAATGAAAATCGCCACCACAGGCGCCCCAGACGCCAGCGTGGCGGGCCCGCGCTGCAGATTCCGCGCGTTCGAACCGCGCCAGGCCGTCGAACCGCTGGCCGTTGAACCTGTAGACCGTCGCCCAGCCGCGACGGAGTTGAGCGATTTCCAGCTGGCGGCCGGAGACGAATCCGTGGGCCAGCAGGCGGCCATATTGGTCATGGTGGCCGGCTACGGAGTCGAGCCGAAGGCGGACCTGGGCAGCGTTGGGCGCAAGACTCCGCATCGAAGCTGCGGCGGCCTGTGATCCACACTCGGCTGCTTCTGGCTCGCCGAGCTCCGGGCTGTCGATGCCGACCAGGCGGACGTAGACGAGGTTGGCGCCGATCGAGACCCGGAGGGTGTCGCCGTCGACCGCGTAGGCGATCGTCGCGCTGCGGGTCTGCTCGGCAGAGCTGGACTCAGGCAGCTGAGTGCCGCGTCCCCCCGCGACCACGGCGGCGAAGGCGATCAGCACGAGGAGGAACGTAATCGGTCGTCGCATCTTCAGGACCCCCGCACCCCCCCGCCTCGAGGCGGGGGGTTCGATTGCAGTGCCCGCTCCGTCAGCGAAGCAGGAGTTCGGTACCGGCGTAGATCAGGCTCGGGTCGCCGGTGCCAATGCGATCCTCGTTCAGCCGCCAGAGACGAGCCACCTCATCTTCGATCTCTAGTTCGTCAGCGCCCGCGGGGAGCAGTGCGGCGGCAATGTGCCAGAGGCAGTCCCCCGGCTGGACGACGTAGACCCGCTTGCCCGCAAGGTCCAGACGGTGATCCTTCGGAGGCGGAGTGCCGAGCGACGACGGAGAAGGCCGGGGCGCTTCCTCCGCGGGCGGGGTTGCAGGCGGTGCCGATCCTCTGACCGGAGCCGCCGGAGTCTGCGTTGCGTGGCGCTCAACCGACCGTGCCGACGGGCCTTCGAGAGACTGATTTGCGACGGGTTCAGCTGCCGACGGCCCTGGTTCCTGGGACGCCTGCTGCACGGGTTCCGTTTCAGGCGCAGAAGCAACCTCGGGTTCAGCCGGTGCTGGCTGGGGTTCCGCTTCGATCCCGGTCGTGGCGGTGCTGGTCACTTCGGCCGGTACGGGAAGTTCGGATTCAACTTCCGGTTCGACTTCGACCGCGCCGGTTTCTTCATCGCCACCCGCTGCCGGCACTTCGCCCAGGCCGGTTTCTTCGCCGCCGGGATCGAAGTCGGGCGCCACGGGCACTTCGACGGTTGGCGCCGTCCCTTCGCCTTCGCTGTCGACCTCGCCCGCGAAGGCGATGCCGGGGGAGATGCTGCCAAGAGCGAGCATCAGGGAGAGCACCACCGCGAGCAGGCGGCGACCCGGAGAAGCACCAGATCGCAAGTCCGGGGATATGGACGTCAGGCACTTGGTCGGATTGGGCATCGGGTTTCTCCTCGCTTTCGAGGTTGCTTTTCAGTTCATGGGATCGGCTACACAGCGGTAGCTCCTGGCCCCGCTGCCGTCATCGGGAACGATTCCGACACTGCCGTTTTCTTCGGAGACAAAGAGGACGTCGACCTTCCCCGCCGTGGTCGACGGGTAGACCTCGCCGGTCAGCTCGCCCCCCGGCGCAAGCTGAATCTCAGGCTTGGCAAGTGCCGTCATGAGCTCCGCGTGCGTCGGCAGTCGCCGACCGACGCGCTCCTGGCTGTCAATCAGCGAGCAGTCGAACGCGGCGCTGCGGTAGGAGGCTGGCGGGTGTGCCTGGATCTCGATGCAGGTGCCGGAGACTCGCTCCGTCCCCTGCGGACAGCCGACTAGGAAGCGGGCGGCGGGATGGCCGCCCAAACGGTCGGCGTTACGAGCGCGCGCGACCGCCCGCAGACTCGACTCGTTGACGACCCTGCGCCCGATCGAGTTTGACTTGAACTGCTTGCTAGTAAGGCTGCGCTTCCTGATGTCTGAGCCGTCGATCTTGGAGACGGCGTAGGCACCGCCACTCCCAAGGGCAAGGAACAGGGCCAGGGTGGCGACGACGTTGGCGTAGGTCAGTCGGGGTCGCGGCAGTCTCAGCATTCGGATCTCTCCTCGGCTCGTGGTGATTGGCCTATCCCGCAGAGCATGGCCGTCCTCTCACTCGGACTGCAAGGCTGGGGCTGTTGCCAGGCTCCAGCGGATAGGAGGCTTCACCGGGCAGGTGCGCTCGGAAATGGAAGCGATCCAGGCCGCAGGTGCGCTCGAAGGTGTAGGGGATAGCCCAGGCGCCATCGGGTCCGCTGCGGGTCGTGCGGAACGTCTGCCAAGTCTCGGCAGTGCGCCACTGCAGCTCGACCAGCTTCCCGGCCTCGGGCAGAGGACGGCCCTTGACCCGGCCGCTGAAGGTCACGGTGTCACCGTTAAGAACGTGCTTCGGCTTGAAGAGGATCGTGGAGGCCGCTCTGACCAGCAAGGTCGCCGAGGCCTCGACCGGCAGGATCGTCGCCGTGCCCGAGTAGACGAAGCGGAAGGCGTGCGAGGCGCGTGCCTCGACGTCGTAGGCGAAGCCTCCACGAGCCCCGGTCGTAACGGTTCCGACGAGCTGCTCGGTGCCTTCCGGCGGGCGCGAATAGACGAGCACCTCCGCATCGGAAATCGCGTGGCCCGCGCGGTTGACGAGCCGGCCGGCGAGGCGCACTTTGCTTCCGAAGGAGACCTTGGCGCGTGGCTCGAGGACGGTTCGGTGAACCTTGCCTTTCTTGTCCTTGCGGGTCATGGTGCGCTTCTCCACGACGCCCGCTCTCATCGCGGTCGAGATCCGCAGCGGCAGCGTCAGCCGCATTGGCTGCCCGTCGAGGCGACGATCGGTGCCCGCCAGGTTGTTTGCCTGGTCGTGAGCGGTGGCCCGCAGTTCGTAGTCGCCGGGTGGCAGGGCCGCGTCGTCTACGCGGGTGACGAGGCGGTCGCCCTCTTGACCGGTCGGCAGCACCTGCCAGGTGCCGGACCCAGCGCGGCTGATCTCGATGCTGCCGCCGCCAAGACCGGAAATCCGGTCGGTGACGAGGACGGAGACCCGCGTCGGGTCCTCGACGGCTTGGGCCTCAAAGCCGAGCGCGGGCGCCTCGGGATCGAACCGCAGCCTGACCGGCTCGGAGGCATTGTCCGCCTGCTGATTCTTCGCCGCGTCCTCCCGCCAGAGTCGCAGCACCCACTCGCCAGGAGACGGGACCGCCAGGTTGTCGATCGCCGCGATGCTTTCGCCCGCGCGGTCGCCGCTCACGCACTCCTCGCTACCGGCACGGCAGAGCCGGTAGTGGGCGGCGGTGATTGGAGCCCGGTCAGCTTCCTGTGGATTGGTCCAGGCGAGATCGAAGTCGTTGTTGTTCCGCCACACATCACCGCCGCCGATAGCTACCGGCACCGCACCCGGAGCGGTGTTGTCGATCCGCACAGTGACCGAGCCGGACTCGGCGCGGTTGCCCGCTGCATCTTCGGCCACCACCGTCAACGGCTGCGAGCCTTCCGAGCCGTCCGTGGTGATGACCTCGATTGAGCCCGGCCCGCTCGGGCATGGGACGCGCTGGGAGTAGATGCAGGTCAACGGATGGTTTCCGCGAACTCCGCCATTGACGAGTGCGAATGCGTACTTGATGCCGACGTTATCGGAGGCGTCGTAGGTGAAGCTGTGCCTGCCGCGTACCCATTCTCCGCGGGTGAGTGGCGAGTCCTGAACGACCCCGACCGTGGGTGCGGTTCCGTCGACCACAGTCGCCTCGGCCGAAAAGGTGCGGATGAAGTTCTGGCCTCGCGCCGAGCAGAACTCGCCCGACGGGGCGCCAGCACAGACGACGCGCTGGATGATCTGGGTCGCGCCCCCGAGGTCAAAGGCGCGCGGGTGTGGCCAGCTTGACGCCTGAGCCACATCCGGACGTGGGCAGCCACGGTTGGCGCGGACGTTCTTGATCGGGACGGCCGACGCATCAGCGCGCTTGGCGTAGAGCTGCAGGGCATAGCGGCAGTCGCGACGCCGAGCCTGTCCCGACCACCGCAGGCGCGAGAACGTCGTCCCAGGTGGAGCATTGAGAACGAACCCGGATTGAGCCCCGCGCGCAACCCGACCCGTGCCAGCCACATTCGCGCTGACGAGTCCGCGCAGTCCAGGGCCGCGGGGATCGCAGGCGCGCCTCCACTTCATTCCTCGCGTGGCGAAATTCTCGAAGGCAGAGCTGACATACCCAGCCTCGTCGGCCTGACAGACATGGATCGTGTATTCGCCGGCACTCGCCGACCCCGGCGCGGCAAGTCCGAGCGCCACGGCGGCGAGGAAGACTGCGATCAAAACGGCTCGGGCGGATCGGCCATCCGCTAGCTGAGCTTCACTCATCCTGGACCTCCAAACTCCGGTGGGGCGGACGCTGCGACGGCTGCGGGACCAGCTTCGTTTTCGACCGGCGCGGGTTCGCGTGGTTCGTAGATTTCGGGTTCTTCCGGTTCAGAGACCGGCTCGAAGGGCTCCTCTGGCGGCGGCGGTTCCGGTTCCTCCTTCGGCTCCGGGGCTTCCGTCGGCTCAGGTTCGGGCGTTTCCACAACGGGGGGTTCTTCGACTGGCGGCGGCGCTGCAGGGGTATAGACCGGAGCTGCCGGTTCTTCAGGCGCTTCGCTGGGTGGCTCCTCCGTCCCCGCCGTGGAAGCGATCAGGTTGCGCGCGGCACCCAGCGGGTTCACGCCTTGATCGACGCAGACCTTCGCCGTGCCGCCGACGGCCATAAGGCAGCTGCCGAGGACGGCGAGAGTAGTGCCGGGGCGAGCGCCCGCAAACGGCGTCACATCGACACCCGCCCGGACGGCGGTCGTCGCCTGCTGTTTCAGGGAAGCCAAGCCCTCGGCCACTTTCTGAGTGCCCCGGTCCACGACTTCATGCACCACGGGGAGGCGCCCTGACGCTCCCGCCGATCCCAGCGTTATCGACAGCCACGCCGCGAGGCCGACTTCGATCAGGAGATCGTCGGAACTCGAGACGCCAAGGAGTTTGTGTATCCGGCGCTTCGCGCCCTCATGGGCACGCTGTGCCTTCGATGAGTGCCAACGCAGTAGGCGCCCTGCCTCCCTAACCGTGTAGCCCTCGAAGTAGGAGTACGCAAGGATTCGACGCTGGTTCTTGGAAAGTCCCGAGACAGCCTCGCGGACCTTCCGAAAGCGGTCCTCGTCAAGCAGGATGTCCTCGGGCCCCCGGTTTTCCTCGTCGACCACGGGACCGCTTTGCTCCGTCGAAACGACGCGAGGGGCGCGGGCTTCGGCTTCCAGCTGACTCTTGGTCCGCCGCCAGGCGCAAGCGATGAGCCAGCCAGGAGGATTTTCGATCTTCTCGCCTTCGGCCAGCTTGCGGCTGTATTCGAGCGTCGCCGTCGCAAACAGTTCGTCGCCGTGTCTATTGATGAATTGCGGCGAGAAGCGCTTGCAGCGCAGCAACTGCTTGAAGCCGAGGCGCGCAGCATCGAGCTCCCGTTTGCTCAAGTCGTCGTTGACCTTGCGTCCGTACATGGCGCCCGCTTCACGCTCGTCTTTCGTGGTCGCAATACCCGGGTTTGTGCGTTTAATGCCTTGCTTGTGCATCTAGTGCCTTTCGCCGGCTCCTGAAGCCACTGTCCATCGCCGAGCCAATTTGCATCGGGTCACCTCTAACTCGATGCAAAAACCGCTTTCGCTGGACAACGAGGACGGATGCCACCGCCTCGCCAGATCGCATTTGCACTCCGCATCGCCGCGACGCCTCTCGCCGTCCTGCTCGCAGTTCTCACTGCCAGCTGCGGTGGTGCCGGCGAAGGGCACCGACCCGCCGGCGTTCCCTTGCTGCAGGGTCGCCAGGGCGCTTCGATCACTTCTGACCTAGCACCCGGAGCACGGCTCGCCACCCGCTTCGCTGCCGCTTACGCACAAGGCGCCTACCGCCAGCACCCACCGGCGCTGCCCGGCGCGACCCAAGTCCTCACCCACCAGCTTGCCCAGGCCGCGACGAGAGTGCCGCCGTCCCGTCGCCATCTTCGTCCGCGCGTTCTCGACCTCACCCTCACGCCAAGGGGTACCGCCTCGCTGCATGGCAGCGTCGAGATCGGCGACAGACACTCGCGGCCCTTCTCGGTCGGCTTCACCCTGAAGAAGCGCGACTCAGGCTGGCGCGTCGTCGCCGCCTCGCCGCCGGGTTAAGGCGATGGCGTCCACCACGCAATCAGCTTCTCGCGGTGGATGGCTTTTCATCGCCCTGCCGCTGGTCGTGCTGGTCGGGCTGATCGTCGCCCTGCTCTCGATCACGGTCGTCTTCGGGGCCGCCTCGCCAAGCTGCGGTGGCTCGGAAGCCGTCGGCGGGCTCAGCTCCAAGGTGCCGCGCCGTCTGGTGCCCCTGTACGTGGCAGCTGCTTCCCGCTACGAGCTGGGCGCCAAAGGCCCCGCCGTGCTCGCCTCCATCAATGAGATCGAGACCGGCTTCGGCGAGGCCAACACGGTCTCCTCGGCCGGCGCCGAAGGCTGGATGCAGTTCATGCCCGAAACGTGGGCGGCCTATGGCGTCGATGCCAACGACGACGGGCGCAAGGATCCCTATGACCCGGCCGACGCGATTTTCGCCGCGGCCAACTACCTCAGCGCGTCCGGGGCGCCCGAGGACTGGCGCAGCGCGATCTTCGCCTACAACCACGCGGACTGGTACGTCGAAGACGTACTCGCCGGAGCTGACCGCTTCGCTGGCGAGGGCGGCGAAGTCCTCGCCGTCTCGGAATCCACTTCCTGCAGCGCGACGGGTCCGGCTGGACCCAAGCTCGAGAAGATCGTCGCCGAGGCCGACCGCCTCGACGCCCTCCATCTCACCTACGTCTACGGCGGCTCGCACGGCGCGTCGCCAACCCCCGCCAATGGCCCATTCGACTGCTCGAGCGCAGTCAGCCACTTGCTCCAGGTCGCCGGGTTCGGCAACCCGACGATGGACACCACGGCTCTCATCACCTGGGGCGAGCCGGGTCGAGGCCGCTATCTCACGATCCACATCAAGCCCTACGGGGAAGACGCACACACCTTCATCGAGCTCGACCCGAGCGTCGCGCCGGCGAGCCGACGCTATTGGGGCACGTCACGCACTAACCCGAACGGCGGGCCGGGCTGGATTCCAGAGAGCACCTTTTCGGCGACCTACCTTGCCGGTTTTCAGGTTCGACACCCACCAGGGCTCTGAGGAGGCAGACGATGAGCACCGACGCCGATGCCCACTTCTCCCGAGAGGATCTGCTTGACGCGAACGACGTGGCCGACGTCCTCCGCGTCAAGCGCACCACCGCCCTCGACTACATGCGGCGCGGCGTCATCCCAGCGTGCAAGATCGGGCGGCGCTGGTATTCAGCCAAGCCACTCCTCGATCGGCACCTCGACGGCCTCTTTGATCCCACTTCGCGGCGCTAGGCCGCGAGCGGGTGATCGTGATCGTCGTCCTCGGAAAAGAGGGCGGTCAGCTTGGCGGCGTCCGACGGGCGCGGCTTCGAGTGCAGATACCGCTCGGTCGTCGACAGCTGCGCGTGGCCCATCATTTCCTTGACGCTGACAAGGTCGAAGCGGCGGATTGCCAGGGTGCCGAAGGTGTGCCTCAGATCGTGGAAGCGTCGCACCCGAAGCTGCGCCTTCTTCTGAGTGCGGATGAAGCGCGCTCGCACCGCGGAGCCATCCAGCCGGCCGCCAGCGGGGCCGCAGAAGACGAAATCATCCCGGCTCTTAAAGTTATCCCGTTCCAGCAGGCGCTTGAACGCCGCGATTGCCTGCTCGGCCAGCGGCACGGTGCGACTCCGCCTCGACTTCGTGCTCGTCTCCTTCCCGGCCGAGATCGCCCGCGAGACGGTCAACACGCCGCCCCTCAGATCGACGTCGCGCCAGCGCAGCGCCACCAGCTCGCCGAGGCGCAAGCCGGTACACGCGGCGATCGTGAAGAGGGCCGCATCCTGCTCATTGATCCGCCTCCACTCGCGCTCGGCCTCCGGCGAATAGTTCGAGTGTGCGTAGCCACCACGGCGGCGGTGCGCGCCGCTCCTGGCAACCTTGGCGACGGCACGGATCTCGTCGGACTCAAAGGTCTCGATCGGCTTCGCTCCATCTTCCGGGCGCTTCGCCGTGCCCGCGAACGGGTTGCTCGGCAAGCCGAAGGTCTCCTCGCGGCGAGCGAACTCGAAGATGGCGTGAAGAACCTGGCGATGGATGTTGACCGTCCTCGCCGAGATGTTCTGTCGGTCCAGCTTCGCCAGGAACCGGCGAGCATCCTTGGTCTTGATGTCGAGTAGCGAGCGCTTGCCGAACTCGCGCATGATCCTTCCGCGCCGAAGATCCCGACTTCGGCCCGGTCGGGCAAGAAGCCGCTTATAGCCCGAGAGGGTCGAAGGCTTGACGCGCTTCTCCGTTTTCAGATAGACGAGCCAAGCGTCTACCGCCTCGGGGAAAAGAGCCTCCGGGCGCGTCGGCTCAGCGTCCCTCAGCTTCGCTTCGTGCTCCTCGATCACCAACGCCATCAGAGGGTATGCGCGGCGCTCGTCTAAGAAGCCGCGACGGACCCGGCCTCGCCGTGGCACCCATTCGCCCGCTGAGTCGAGTTCGAGCCAGGCAGGCCCGAGTCGGCGCTTGCGCTGCGTGCGCTCCAGGTCGCGCCACTTCGCCTCGTAGAACGGCTTGCCCTTGTAGTCCGCGACGAGCAAGCAGCCTTTGTCCGTTGCGCCGCCGTCGAGTAGAACCGTCGCCATTGCTGCACCTCCATGTCTGAAGGACCCCGTCAACCGTTCTGTCCAAGCCATCGCCCTCTTGCATCGGGGTCCTTCATGCTGGCGGCGATTGGGTACCACCTTGGGTACCAATGCCGTCAGCCCGAGGCTGATCTAAACTGCGCTTCGCTATGTCAAACCAGGCACGACTTCGCTTCACAGAGGGCGATAGCGGCGCCTTTTAAGCCGCGCGGCGCGGGTTCGAATCCCGCCGGGGGCACTACGGGAGCACGTGGCGACAAAGGGACTCTCGGCGCTGCGGGCCCAAACGGTGTGCGGCGCGATCGAGAGCTGTTGCGCCAGCCTTGCGACGTCGAGGCTGTGGACGAGCGGCGGTTGGATCGCATCCGCGCCGAGGTCGACGCGGGCTTCGATGCCCTGCGAGATGTCGACGACGGCGTCTCGGTCTTTGGCTCAGCGAGGATCGCCGAGGGTCACCGCTGGTACGAGCTCTGCTGCGAGACCGGTGCTTGCCTGGCGCGCCACGGCTTCACTGTCATCACCGGCGGCGGGCCGGGACTGATGGAGGCAGCGAACCGCGGCGCCGCCGAGGCCGGCGGCCTCTCGGTCGGGCTCAACATCGAGTTGCCGCACGAGCAGCACGTCAACCCCTACGTCAACCGCAGCCTCGAGTTCCACTACTTCTTCGCCCGCAAGCTGATGTTCGTCCGCTACGCCCGCGCCTTCGTCATCTTCCCCGGCGGCTTCGGTACGCTCGACGAGCTCTTCGAGAGCCTGACCCTGATCCAGACGCACCGGGTCCAGCACTTCCCCACGATCCTCGTCGTGCGCGAGTTCTGGCAGCCGCTGCTCGACTGGATCGACGTCCAGCTGGAGGATGAAGGCCTGATCTCCCCCGGCGACAAAGAGCTGCTGCTCACCGCCGAGACTCCGGAGGAAGTCTGCGACCACGTCCGCCAGGCCAGCGCAGCGCAGAAGCAGCTGGCCTAGTGGCGGAAGTGCCGGTGCTTGGTGAAGACCATAGGAATCGAGGCTGAGTCGCAGGCCTCGATCACCTCGGCGTCGCGTTTGGAGCCGCCGGGCTGGATCACCGAGTTGGCACCGGCGTCAATTGCCGCTTGTGGGCCGTCGGCGAAGGGGAAGAAGGCGTCTGAGGCGACGGCCGAGCCGGCCAGCAGGCCCTCGGCATCCCCGCCGCGGGCGTCGCGGCACTTCTCGACCGCGAGGCGGACCGAGTCGACGCGGCTCATCTGGCCGGCGCCGATGCCGAGCGTGGCGCCGCCCTTGGCGATCACGATCGCGTTTGAGCGGACGTGACGGACGACCGTCCAGGCGAAAAGCAAGTCGTCCCACTGCCCCTCGCTCGGCTCGGTCTTAGTCACCGTCTCCATCATCTGGCGCGGCTCGGGGTCGCCGTCGCGGTCCTGGATCAGGAGGCCGCCACGCACCCGCTTGACATCGCGTTCGGTCGGGTCTGGCTGACGGCGCTCCTCGTCGCAGAGGATGCGGATCGCCTCCTTTTGCTGCAGCACCTCCAGCGCGCCGTCCTCGAAGCCGGGCGCGAACAGCACCTCGACGAAATTCTCGTGCAGCGCCTCGGCCAGCGCAGTGCTCACCGGCCGGTTGAGCGCGATCACGCCGCCGTAGGCTGAGACCGGATCGCAGGCGAGCGCCTTGCGGTAGGCGTCGAGAGCGTCCCCCCCGATCGCCACCCCGCAGGGGTTGTTGTGCTTGACGATCGTGCAGGCGGGCGGCTCGAAGTCTTCGTTCAGCCGCCGCGCCGAGTCGAGGTCGAGCACGTTGTTGAAGGAGAGCGCCCTGCCGTGAAGCTTCGAGACCCCGGCGAGGACGTGGCTGCGCAGGCCGGCCTCGGAGTAGAGCGCGGCGCGCTGGTGCGGGTTCTCGCCGTAGGCGAGGTCGAGCTCCTTCTCGAAGGAGACCGTCAGGTGTTCTGGGAAGTCCTCATAGGAGGTCGAGAACCAGCGGCTGATCGCGGCGTCGTAGCGGGCCGTCTGGGCGAAGGCCTCGTTGGCAAGCCAGTGGCTGGTCGAGGCGGAGACCTCGCCGTCGCTCTCCTCCAGCTCGGCGCAGACCGCGTCGTAGGACTCGGGTTTGACGATGACGGCGACGCCCTCGTGGTTCTTGGCGGCGGCGCGGATCATCGTCGGCCCGCCGATGTCGATGTTCTCGACCGCGACCTCGGGGTCGACCTCGTGCCCCGCGATGGTCTGCTCGAAGGGGTAGAGGTTGACGCAGACGAGGTCGATCGGCTCGATCCCTTCGCGCTCCAGGATCGCCATGTGCTCGGGATCGTCGCGCCGCGCCAGCAGCGCCGCGTGCAGGCGCGGGTGCAGCGTCTTTACTCGGCCGCCGAGGATCTCCTCCTGGCCGGTGAACTCGGATACGTCCGTCACCTCCAGTCCGGCCTCGCGCAGCGCGCTGGCGGTCCCGCCAGTGGAGAGGATCTCGACTCCCTGCGCCGCCAGCGTTTTGGCGAAGTCGGTGATTCCCGTCTTGTCGGAGACTGAGATCAGCGCTCGGCGCACCCGTATCGCGCCGTTGCTCACGGCTTCGGATCGGGTGTCAGCAGCAGCCTCATTCATCGGTGACGACGACCCTGGGGTCGTCTGGGTCGATCCTAGTCCGACCCTGCGCGATCATGCGGATCGCCTCGGGGTAGAGCTCGTGCTCGACTGCGTGGATCGCCTCCTCCAACTGCGCCCGGTCACGGTCGGCGGGCACCTGCACCTCGCGCTGCACGATGGGTGGACCGGTGTCGACGCCCTCGTCGACGAAGTGGACAGTGACACCCGTCGTCTCGACCCCCGCCGCCAGCGCCTGGCCGATCGCGTCGAGGCCGGGGAAGGCGGGCAATAGCGCCGGGTGGATGTTGACGATGCGGTCGCGGAAGCGGGCGACGAAAGCGGTGGAGAGGAGCTGCATGTAGCCGGCGAGGACGATTAGGTCGGCGCTCCGCGCCTCGATCCACGCGGCCATTGCCACGTCTCGCGCCTCGCGGCCGCTGTATTCCTCACCGGGAAAAATCCCCGCCTCGACCCCCGCTTCGTTGGCGCGCTCCAGCGCGAGCGCACCGGGTTTGTCGGAGGCGACCCCGACAACCTCGATCCCCTCGCGCCCGTGCAGCGTGTCGAGGATCGCCTGCAGGTTGGTGCCGCTGCCAGAGGCGAGGACGACTATTCGAAAATCCGACATGGCGGCATCTTCGCGCAGTACGGTTTGGCAGCGTGGATCGCAAGCTCGTCCCGGTTCTGCTCTGTGTCGCTCTCGCCCTGCTCGGCCTGGGGGCCGGCGCTGCGCACGCGACCTTCCCCGGCAAGCCGGGGCCGATCGCCTATTCGAAGACGAGCACCGACGAAGTCGGCGAAGGGATGCTGGAGCGGCTCGGCGGGCTCTTCGTCAGCGGTACGCAACGGCCCCTGCAGCGCCGTCAACTGACCCTTGACCCGGATGACCGCACCCCTTCCTACTCGGCCGACGGACGCAGCATCGTCTTTTCCGGCGAAGACGAAGCGGGCAGCTCCGCGATCTACGTCATGAGCAGCGACGGGACCGAACGGAGGCTGGTGACGAGCGACGGCACCAACCCGCACTTCTTCCCGCGCGGCCGCGCGATCGCCTTCACCCGCACGGTCGAGGGGCACAGTCATATCTTCACGATCCGGCTCGACGGCAGCGGCCTGCGCCAGCTCACCTTCGGCCCCTACGACGACTCCGACCCAGCCGTCTCGTCGGCCGGTCGCATCGCCTTCGTCAGCGACCGCGACCAGGACAGCCGTCGCGACCGCACCGACATCTTCGCGATGCGCGCCGACGGCAGCCGGCTTCGCGTCCTGAACGACCTGCCGCGCAGCCAGCTCGACCCCGACTGGTCGCCCGACGGCCGCCGCATCGCGTTTGCGATGGCAGCCGGCTCGCGCTCGAACGTCTTCGTCGCTCGGGCTGGCGGCTTCCGCTTGCACCAGCTCACCAGCTGCAAGGCGCCCCCGCGCTGCCGTGGATACGTCAGCCCCGTGTTCTCGCCGGATGGCAGCCAGATCGCCGCCCTCGGCCTGGGCACCCGCACCAGCACGATCTCGCTGATACCGATCCGCGGCGGCGGGGCCACCGACTCGATCGACAGCGGCAGCACCGAAGAAGAAGGCTTCGGCAGCCACGTCGGCGCGCCCGCTTGGGGACCCCGGCCCCGCGGCTGAGCGCCGATGTCGATCCTCGATCACCTTGGCATCTCCACTCCCATAGTCCAAGCCGGCATGGGTGGCGGGATCAGTCGCCATGAGCTGGCGGCGGCGGTCAGCGAGGCCGGCGGTCTCGGCACGATCGCGGTCGCAGGCGCGGAGGCGATCGAACGCGAGCTGGCCGCCGCACGGGCGCTGACGGATCGTCCGCTTGCAGTCAACCTGCTGCTCCCGTTCGCGCGGCGGGGCTGGTTCGAAGCGGCGGCCGGGGCGGACGTCGTCGTCACCTTCTGGGGCGCACCGAAGCGACGCACCGGCGGCACCTGGATCCACCAGTGCGGCTCGGTGGCCGAGGCGCAGGCAGCTCACGCCGCCGGTGCCGACGCTGCGATCGTCCAGGGCGTCGAGGCCGGCGGCCACGTGCGCGGCAGCCTGCCGGCGCTGGAGTTGCTCGATCGGGTCCGGGCCGTACTGCCAGCGAGCTTCCCTCTGCTGCTCGCCGGAGGGATCGCCGAGAGCGCCGACGTGCGGCGGGCCATGGATGCCGGCGCGAGCGCGGCGGTTGCAGGCACCCGCTTCCTGCTCTCGGAGGAGAGCCGCGCCCACCCCGAGTACAAGCGGCGATTGCTCGAGGCAGACGAGACCGTCCTCACCGAGCTGTTCGGCCTCGGCTGGCCGGCGCCCCACCGGGTCGTCCGCAACGGCGCGACCGAGCACTGGCTTGGCGGCGGCTCCCGCGCTCCCTTCCTCAACCAGGCGCTCAACCGCCTCTTTGCTCCAGGCGCACGCTTCACGCCCGCTTCGACCCAGGCACGCCTCGTACGCCGCCAGCGCCCGAGCAGCCGCCTGCTGACGCCGCTAGGACCGACCGACGACGCTCCGGACACCTTGATCGACGCCGGCCCGCTCTATGCCGGTCAGACGGTCGCCCGCATCGGTGACTACCGCCCTGCGGCGGAGATCGTCGCCGACCTGACGCCGTAAGACTCATCCGGTAGGGCTGGAACGTCTTGTACTTTTTTTGCGGCGACATCTTCGGACGGCCGCGCGACTGTCTTCAAAAAAGTTAAGTGGAAGCCCTACCGGATGAGTCTTCAGCCACTCGCCGGCACCACGGCGATGTCCTCCAGGGCGAATTTCCCGTTCGCGTCTTCGGGATCGCCAAGCGGATAACGCCCCGTGAAGCAGGCGTCGCAGTGGTCCTCGGGCGGGGTGCCGATTGCCTCGTAGACCCCCTCCATCGAGAGGTAGGCGAGCGAGTCGGCGCCGAGCTCGTCAGCGATCTCCTCGATCGTCCGCTCGTGGGCGATCATCTCCTCGCGGGTCGACATGTCGACGCCGTAGTGACACGGGTGGCGGATCGGCGGCGCCGAGATCCGCAGGTGCACCTCGCTGGCGCCGGCGTCGCGCAGCATGCCGACGATCTGCCGCGTCGTGTTGCCGCGCACGATCGAGTCGTCGACGACGACGATCCGCTGCCCCGAGACGATCTCCGGCAGCGGGTTGAACTTCAGCCGCAGGCCGCGCTTGCGCAGCTCCTGGCCGGGCTGGATGAAGGTGCGGGCGACGTAGCGGTTCTTGATCAGTCCATCGTCGCGGGGCAGCCCCGAGGCGCGGGAGAAGCCGGCCGCGGCGGGGTTGCCGGAGTCGGGCACCGAGATCACAAGGTCGGCCTCGGCCGGCGCCTCGCGCCAGAGGATTTCGCCCATCCGCCCGCGTACCTGCTGCAGCACTTTGCCCTCGAGGCGGCTGTCGGGGCGGGAGAAGTAGATGTGCTCGAAGACGCAGTGGGCCGGCCGGCCGGCCTTGACTACCTGACGCGTCTCCAGGCCGCGCTCGGTCAGCGAGACCATCTCGCCGGGGTGCACTTCGCGCAGCAGCTCGGCGCCGACGATGTCGAAGGCGCAGCTCTCCGAGGCGACGACGAAGCGCTCGCCAAGCCTGCCCAGTGAGAGCGGCCGCACCCCGTGCGGGTCGCGGAAGGCGACGATCGCGTGCTTGGTCATCGCCACGGTCGAGTAGGCGCCCTGCAGGCGCGGCATCATCTCGGCAACCGCGTCCTCGACGAACTTGCCCTCGTTGGAGGAGATCAGCGCGGCGATGATCTCCGAGTCCGAGGTGCCGCGGAAGGCGATGCCGGCCTCCTTCAGCTCGCCCCAGAGCTCGACCGCGTTGGTCAGGTTGCCGTTGTGGGCGAGCGCCAGCTCGCGACCGTCGTCGCGCCAGACCGGCTGCGCGTTCTCCCAGGAGCCGCCGCCGGTGGTCGAGTAGCGCACGTGGCCGATCGCCATGTCGCCCTCCAGCGCCCGCAGTTTCTCCTCGTCAAAGACCTGAGAGACGAGGCCGGAATCGCGCATCGTGGTGATGTGGCCGCCCTCGCAGGTGGCGATCCCGGCCGACTCCTGGCCGCGGTGCTGCAGCGCGTAGAGGCCGAAGTAGGCGAGACGGGCGACGTCGTGGCCGGGCGCGTATATGCCAAACACGCCGCATTCCTCGCGCGGCGCATCGCCATCTATCAGCTGCCCCTGGGGCGGAGTCAAAGCGCGTGTTCCTCGCGGTAGAAAAAGGACGTGACGCGCAGGCAGACTGCCTACCCCGGGAGGGTAGCAACGGGCCCGGATCGGGCCCCGTTGGACGTGCCACCGGCACGTCTGGCGAGCAGCGAGTCGAGCCCCGACTGGCTCGGGCTCTGGCTGCCGGGCCGACGCTGACGGGGATCGGCATCTGCCTCGCCTTCCCGACCCTCGGCTCGGCCGCCGTGCGCGACGTCGCCGTCGATCGCTTCGCCACCGCCAGCGCGGTTAACGCCGCCTTCCGTCAGATCGGCGCCGTGCTCGGCACCGCGCTCCTCGTCGCCATCGTCGGCGATCCCGCCACGCTCGCCGACGCCCTCGCCCTCGCCGTCTCCGACAGCGCCTACCTCTTCGCCGCGATCGCCGCCCTGTTGTCTGGTGCCGTCACCCTGATGCTGCGGCCGGCTCCGACTGCCGTCGAGTCAGGCTCTCCCCGCTCTCCGGATCGAAGAGATGCAGCTTCGACGTATCTGCCCATAGCTGGGCCCGCGCGCGACGCTTGATCTTGCTCGCCGGGTCGAGCCGGGCGACGATCTGCTCCTCGCCCTCGCGCAGGCTGGCTGCCCCGGTTTCGCCGATGCTCTCCTCGGCGAGGTCGGCGAGCTGCTCGGACTCGACCCCTTCGGACTCGACGTGGAAGTAGGCGTAGAGGTCTGAGCCGAGCGACTCGACCAGGTCGATCTCGGCCTCGATCGTGACGCCCCGCTGGCGCTTGAGGTCGTCGTCGATCATCGAGGCGTCCTCGAAGCTCTCCGGCCGCAGGCCAGCGATCACCTTGCCGTCGCCGCGCCCACGCGCCTCCTCGGGCACCTCGGCCTCGCCTATCGGCAGCACCACTCGCCCGGAAGATATTTCTGCCGGCATGAAGTTCATCGCCGGCGAGCCGATGAAGCCGGCGACGAAGAGGTTGCGCGGGTCGTCGTAGAGCTCGGCCGGCGGGCCGACCTGCTGCAGGGCGCCGGCCCGCATCACGGCGACCCGGTCGCCGAGCGTCATCGCCTCGACCTGGTCGTGGGTGACGTAGACGGTCGTCGTCTCCAGCCGCGACTGCAGTTTCGCCACCTCAGTCCGCATCTGCACGCGCAGCTTCGCGTCGAGGTTGGAGAGCGGCTCGTCCATCAGGAAGGCTTTCGGGTCGCGCACGATCGCCCGCCCCATCGCCACCCGCTGGCGCTGTCCGCCGGAGAGGTTGGCGGGCCGGCGGTCGAGGTGCTGGCTCAGGTCGAGCGTCTCCGCCGCCCCCTCGACCTGACGGTTGATCTCCTCCTTCTCGAACCCCGCCAGCTTCAGCGCGAAGCCCATGTTCTCGCGCACGGTCATGTGCGGGTAGAGGGCGTAGTTCTGGAAGACCATCGCGATGTCGCGGTCCTTGGGGGCGCGGTCGTTGACGACCTCGCCGCCGATCTTCACCTCGCCACCCGAGATGTCCTCGAGGCCGGCGATCATCCGCAGCGCCGTCGACTTGCCGCAGCCCGAGGGCCCGACGAGGATCATGAACTCGCCGTCGCCGATCTCCAGATCCATTTTCTTGACGGCCTCGGTGCCGTCGTCGAAGACCTTGGTCACACCATCGAGGGTTATCTCTGACATGGGCTCTCCTTATCCCTTGACCGCTCCCGCCGTCAGGCCGGAGACGATGCGGCGCTGGAAGAACAGGACGAAGACGATGATCGGCACGGTCACGACGACGGCAGCGGCCGCGATGCTGCCCGTCGGTTCGGTGAACGAGGACTCGCCGGTGAAGAAGGCGAGTGCCGCCGGCACGGTCCGCGATGCATCCGAGGACGTCAGCGAGATCGCGAAGAGGAAGTCGTTCCAGGCGAAGATGAAGACGAGGATCGCCGCCGTGAACATGCCCGGCGCCGCGAGCGGCACGATCACCTTGCGGAAGGCCTGGAAGGGCGTCGCGCCGTCGACCTGGGCCGCCTGCTCGAGCTCCCAGGGAATCTCGCGGAAGAAGGCGGTGAGGGCGTAGATCGCCAGCGGCAGCGAGAAGGTCAGGTAGGGGATGATCAGCCCCGGATAGGTGTCGTAGAGCCCGAGCGTGCGCCACATGTCGAAGAGCGGCCCGATCGTCGAGATCGGCGGGAACATCGCGATCGCCAGCGCTCCGGCGAGGATCAATCGCTTGCCGGGGAATTCGAGCCGGGCGATTGCGTAGGCGGCGAAGGAGGCGAGGACGATCGAGATCACCGTGGTCGAGAGCGCGATCAGGATCGAGTTGATCAGCGGTTTGATGAAGGGGCTGTCGTCGATCCCGCCTTCGAACAGGGTCTCGTAGTTTTCGAAGGAGATCTCGCTGGGGATGAAGCGGCCGTCGGCGACGGCTTCGGTCGGCTTCAGCGAGAGCGAGATCAGCCAGATCACCGGGATCAGCGCGAAGGCGAGCACGACGACGATGCCGATGCTCCAGAGGACGTATTCGCGGCTTCCACGTTCCATCGTCAGCTCCCCGGTCGCCCTTCCTCGACCCTGGTTCCCAGCACGCGCACGTAGAAGGTGGCGATCAGCAGGACGCAGACGAAGATCAGCACCGAGACGGCCGAGCCGAGGCCCAGGTTGAGCCGTGAGATCAGTTGGTTGAAGCCGAGGATCGAGACCGATTCGGTGTCCTGCGCACCGGCGGTCATGATGAAGATCGTGTCGAAGACGCGGAAGGCGTCGAGCGTGCGGAAGAGCAGCGCGACGAGGATCGCCGGCTTCATCAGCGGCAGGGTGATGCGGGTGAAGCGCTGCCAGGCGGTGGCGCCATCGACCTTCGCCGCCTCATACAGCTGGCTGTCGATCGTCACCAGCCCGGCCAAGAGCAGCAACGCCATGAAGGGCGTCGTCTTCCAAACCTCGGCCATGATGATCACGGCGAAGGAGCTGAAGCGCTCGCCGAACCAGTCCATTTCGTCGTCGATCAGCGGCAGGTTGTTGACGAAGCCGCTGTCGGGGGCGAAGGCAAACTGCCAGGAGAAGGCAGCGACGACGGTGATGATTCCGTAGGGGATCAGCACCGCGGTGCGGATCACGCCGCGCCCGAATATCGCCCGGTACATGACCAGGGCGATGATCATCCCCAGCACCAGCTCGATCGAGACCGAGACCAAGGTGAGGAAGACGGTGTTGAAGACGTCGGTCCACCAGAGGTCGGAGCTGAGCACCGAGGCGTAGTTGTCGAGGCCGACAAAGCCGCCCTCATCGGGGAAGCGCAGGTCGATCTGCTGCAGCGAGAGGACGACGGCGTAGATGATCGGGTAGGCGGTGACGGCGAGCATCGCGATCACCGCCGGCGCGCAGAGCATCCAGGCGAGGCGGTGCTCGGATCGGGTGCGCTCGCTCACAGCAGTCCTTCCCGCTTGACCGCGTCTTCGAGGTTCGAGCGCAGTTCCTCGTAGACCGACTGCGCGTCGGCCGGGTCGATCTTGCTCGGCGGGTGCAGCGAGCGCTGCACCGCGAGGCTGACGTCCTGGTAGGCGGCGGTGCTTGGGCGCGGCCCCGCATCCTCGATCGATTTCTGCACCAGCTTGGCGAAGCCCGGATACGCCTCGGTCACGGTTTTGGTCGAGTAGAGGTCGGAGCGCGAGGGCGGCAGCCCGTCGAGTTTCGTCGCCGTCAACTGGCTCTTCCCGTTCGCCAGGCAGGCTGCCGCCTCGAAGGCGATGTCCTTGTTCTCCGAGAAGGCGCTGACGGCGAGGTTGAACCCGCCCAGCGGCGGTTTGCTCGGCCTGTTGGCGTCGATGCGGGGGAAGCGGGCGTAGCCCATTTTTTTGCCAATTTCGGGCGCTTCGGCCTGGGCGCTCGCGTAGGCGAAGGTGTAGTTGGTCATGAAGGCCGAGTCGCCCGCCTCGAAGGCGAGCCGTGAGGTGTCCTCGGTAGAGGTCGAAAGACCGGTCGGCGCGGCCGAGGAATTGGCAAAGCGACCCATCACTTCCAGCGCCCGCACCGTCGGGCCTTCGGCCAGTTCGACCGATTCAGGTCCGGAGAGGATTTGCGTGCCAGCGCTCTCGATCAGCGCGTTGGCCCAGACCGTGAAGCCCTCGTAGCGGTTGGCTTGGATCTGGATCGTGCCCGCGTTCGCGCGGCCCAGCTCTTCGGCTTGGTCGATCATCCCGTCCCAGGTCCGCGGCGGTTTCGGCACCAGGTCTTTGCGGTACCAGAGCAGCTGCGTGTTGGTGTTGAACGGGGCCGCGTACAGCCCGTTCTCGAAGGAGGCCGTTTCGATCACCCCGGGGAACACCCCTTTGATGACCTGCTCTTTCAGTGGGCCGGTCCACTCCTCGACCCAGCCGGCGTTGGCGAACTCGCCGGTCCAGATCACGTCCATGCCGACGATGTCGATCGAGGGGTCATCGGCGCCGAGCCGGCGCACCAGCTGTTCGCGCTGCTGGCTCGCTTCGGTCGGCAGGAATTCGGGTTCGACCTCGTAGCGGCCTTTCGATTCTTCCGAGCAGCGTTTGGATACTTCCTCGATCGTGCCGCCCGGCTGGATCGCGACGAACCAGCTCAGCGTGCGCGACTCCGAGCCCTCCGAGCTATCACCGCAACCACCAAGGACGGCGACCGCCAGCACCGTCGCCCCCAGGCAAAGCAGGGCTGAAGTCGCCGCCCGTGGTGTCACTCTCTTTCCTCCATCACTCACCCCTGCCATCCGGGGTCACAGGGTGCACAGAAGGAAATGCCCGGATGCGGCGTTCTTAAACGGGGTGAGAGTGGCCGCGGATGCCGTTTGAGCATGACCTCTGCGGGTATCGAGAGCGCGTGCGATCGAGAGCTCGATGGCAGGCGCCCGTCACCCTCCTGGCCCTCGCCGGCCTCGCGGTCGTGCTGCTCTATGCGCCGCCGGCTGAGACCGCGCCCGGCGATATCGCGGACCTCTCGGTCAGCAAGGACGACGACTTCGATCCGATCGCCGCCGGCTCGACTTTGACCTACGCGATCAAGGTCGCGAACCTGGGGCCGCAGGGGGCGACGGGGGTGACCGTCACCGACCGGCTCCCGAGGCAGGTGGAGTACGTCTCGGCCGCGGCGAGCAGCGGCAGCTGCGCGCGCAAAGGCAGGACCGTCACCTGCGAGACCGGCAATCTGGCGGCCGACCCGACTCAAGCCAACGCCGTCACGGTAACCCTCCAGGTGCGGCCACGGAGAGAGGGCACGATCGAGAACTCCGTTTCCGTCGACAGCGTCGAGAGCGATCCGGTCGAGGCCAACGACCGGGCTGAGGTGTCGACGACGGTGACCGCACCGCCGCTTGTGTCGAGCTGCCGCGGCCTCCAGGCGACCCTCACCGGCACGCCGAAATCCGATCGCCTGGTCGGCACCGGTGGCCCTGACGTGATCGCCAGCCTGGAGGGCAACGACTCGATCTTCGGCCTCGCCGGCCGCGACCTGATCTGCACCGGCAGCGGCCGCGATCGCGCCGTCGCGGGGTCCGCGGCTGATCGCGTTTTCGGCGGCGTCGGAGCGGACCGCCTCAACGGCGGACCCGGCCGCGACCTCGTCGCCGGCAATCCGGGCAACGACCTCCTCTTCGGCAACCGCGGCAGCGACCGTCTCAGGGGCGGGCGGGGATCCGACCTCTGCTTCGGCGGCGCTGGCTTTGACCGTATCCGCGGCTGCGAGCGCTGAGCAACGCCACCGTTTCAGTTTCGGTCGGCCCGGCCAGGGGTAGATGGGCGCTGGACAAGCGTCAACAGGGAAAGGAGTTGCTCATGGGGATCATCGGATGGATCGTGCTCGGACTGCTCGCCGGTGCGATCGCGAAGCTGATCATGCCCGGGGAGGATCCAGGCGGCATCATCGTCACGATGCTGATCGGGATTGCCGGTGCCCTTGTGGGCGGGTTGATCGCCAGCGCCCTCGATATCGGCGACATCGATGAGTTCTTCGACATCGGCACCTGGCTGATCGCGATCGGCGGCTCCCTGCTCCTGCTCTTTCTCTATCGCCTGATCGCCGGCGACCGCACGCACCGCGGCGCCTACCGCTGAGCGGAGAGCTCGAGCGCTACTCAGGTCGATCGAGGCGCTCGCCGAGCGAGCACCAGGCGTCTCGAGCGGCGCCCAGGTCGATCGCAATGCTGCGGTCGCCGGCGGCGATTTCGACGCCCTCGCCGCCGACCGTGCCGAGGTAGAGGACGGCGACGCCCTCGCCGGCGAGGCTCTCAAGCTTCTGGCGCTCGCCGCTGATGAGGAAGCCACCCGGGCTCTCGCCGAACAGCGCCTCCTCCGGCGAGCAGCCACGCTCGCGCAGGTGCTGAACGTCGACTCGGCAACCGAGCCCGGAGCCGATCGCCGTCTCGGCAAGAGCGCAGGCGAGGCCGCCATCGCTGACGTCGTGGGCGGAGGCAAGCACCCCGGCGCGGACGGCTTTTCGGATCGCGGCACAGGCGGCCTCGACGGCGGCGATGTCGGGCTGGGGGAGTCCGGGACCCAGCTCGCCGCGCCGCTTCGCCAGCTCAGAGCCGGCAAGCGACGGTTCGAACGGGCCGAGCAGGGCGACCGCGTCGCCCTGCTTTGCAAAAGCGCTCGGCGGGGCGAGGTTCGGATCTGGCAACTCGCCGACCATGCCTACCACCGGGGTGGGGTAGATCGGGCCTTCCGGCCCCTCGTTGTAGAGGGAGACGTTGCCGCCGACGACCGGCACGCCGAGCGCCTCGCAGGCGTCGGCGAGGCCGCTGACCGAGCGGTCGAGTTGCCAGGCTGGACCCGGCTTCTCCGGGTTGCCGAAGTTGAGGCAGTTGGTCAGGCCGAGCGGCTCAGCGCCGGCGCAGGCTAGGTTCTGGGCGCACTCGAGCACCGCCTCGACCGTGCCCGCATAGGGGTCGCAGGCGACCCGGCGGCCGTTGCCGTCGATCGAGATCGCGATCCCGCGGTCTGCCTCGGGGATCGCCAGCACCGCTGCGTCGGCCCTCTCCGGCCGCCGCGCCGTGCGCGAGCCGACGATCGAGTCGTACTGCTCGAAGGCCCAGCGCTTGGAGGCGATGCTGGGCGAGGCGAGCAGGGTGAGCAGGGTCTCCTCCGCTGAGGCGTCCGCGTCGAGCGTCGCCTGGTTGCCGTAGATCCATCCCTCCGGCTCGGCCGGCTCAAGGTCATACAGCGGACAGCCGTCGACCAGCGCCTCGACCGGCATCTCGCCGACGACCTCGCCGTCACGCAGAATCCGCATCTGGCCGTTGTCGGTGATGGTGCCGATCTCCGCCGCCCCGGTCTGCCATTTCTCGCAGACCGCGATCACCTCGGCGACCCTCGCCGGCTCGACCACCGCCAGCATCCGCTCCTGCGACTCGGAGACCATGATCTCGAAGGGCTCCATGTCGGCCTCGCGCAGCGGCACCCGCGCCACGTCGATGTCGATCCCGACTCCGCCGGCCGAGGCCATCTCGCTGGCCGAGGAGGTGAGGCCGGCTGCGCCGAGGTCCTGCAGCGAGACAAGCAGTCCCCTCGCCAGCAGCTCCAGGCAGCACTCGAGCAGCTTCGACTCCTCGAACGGGTCGCCGATCTGCACCGTCGGCCGCTTCGCCTCGTCGCCGTCGCCTAGCTCAGCCGAGGCGAGCACCGAGGCGCCGCCGATGCCGTCGCGCCCGGTCGATGCGCCCATCAGCACGGCCGCGTTGCCGACCCCGGCGGCTGCGGCGCGCACCATCTCATCCTGCCGCGCGATCCCGACGCACATCGCGTTGACCAGGCAGTTGTGCTCGTAGGGAGCCTCGAAGTAGATCTCGCCGCCAACATTCGGCACGCCGATCGAGTTGCCGTAGTGGCCGATCCCGCGCACGGCGCCGTCGAGCAGGTGGCGCGAGCGGACCGAGTCGAGCTCGCCGAAGCGCAGCGAGTCCAGGATCGCGATCGGCCGCGCGCCGAGGGCGAAGACGTCGCGGAGGATGCCGCCGACCCCGGTCGCCGCCCCCTGGAAGGGCTCGACCGCGCTGGGGTGGTTGTGGGACTCGACCTTGAAGGCGACGGCGTAGCCCTCGCCGACGTCGACAGCGCCGGCGTTCTCGCCAGGTCCCATCACGACCCGCTCACCCTCGGTCGGCAGCCGGCGCAATAGCTTGCGCGAGTGCTTGTAGGCGCAGTGCTCGGACCAGAGCAAGCTGAACATCGCTAGCTCGACCCCGTTCGGCTCGCGTCCGAGCTTCTCGCAGATCAGGTGGTACTCGGCCTCTTTGAGGCCGAGTACCTCATACGCGGCCGGCTGCTCTGCTCCCGTGGGCGGCGGAGGAGTCAGAGATGGACCGCCGCCCACTCCCGCGTCCGCGCCGGCCGGGGTCATCCCAGGGCCCCCGCAACCGCTTCGAAGATGCGCAATCCGTCGGTCGATCCGGTCATCGCGTCGACCGCATGCTCGGGGTGGGGCATC
The DNA here is from genome assembly GCA_963698085.1 of uncultured Solirubrobacterales bacterium. GTDB lineage: Bacteria > Actinomycetota > Thermoleophilia > Solirubrobacterales > 70-9 > VRUE01. The sequence goes on along the minus strand of OY969122.1, from coordinate 1,152,897 downwards.
AGGCCGAGCACGTTGCCGGCCTCATTGCGGACGCCGGCGATGTCGCGCGCCGAGCCGTTCGGGTTCTGCCCCGGCGCGTAGCGGAACGCCACCTGGCCGTTCGCCTCGAGCTCGTCGAGCATCTCCTCCGGCGCCCAGTAGCGCCCTTCGCCGTGCTTGGCCGGGATCGAGAGCGTATCCCCGGGCAAAATGGACGATTGTGTCCCCTCTGGGGGGCTCAATCGTCCAACTTGCAGCTCCACCTGACGGCAGGTGAACCGAAGGCTCTCGTTGACCAGCAGCGCGCCCGGGAGCAGGTCGGCTTCGCAGAGGACCTGGAAGCCGTTGCAGATCCCCAGCACCGGGCCGCCGGCTGCGGCGAATTCCGCGACCGCCTCCATCGCCGGCGAGAAGCGGGCTATCGCCCCAGCCCGGAGGTAGTCGCCGTAGGAGAAGCCGCCGGGAATGACAACCGCGTCAACGCCGCCGAGGTCGCGCTCTTCGTGCCAGATCAGCCGTGCCTCGCCGCTCAGCTCGCAAGCGTGCAGGGCGTCCCGCTCGTCGCAAGAACCAGGAAATTGAAGAACACCCCACATCATTGAACGGCGCCTCCTCCGCTTCGCGTCCGGGGGCGCCTGACGTCTTCGGAATTCGCTGACGTCAAAGGCTCTCTATTTCGAAGTCCTCGATCAGCGGGTTGGCGAGCAGCTTCTCGCAGAGCTCGGGCAACTTCGCTGGATCATCGGCCTCTAACTCGACCATGCGGCCCACCCGCACGTGCTCGATCCCCTCGAAGCCGAGCGCCGGCAGGGCGCGCTCGACCGCCTTGCCCTGGGGGTCGAGGATCCCCTCCTTGGGCCGGATCAGAACCCGGGCCCTCGCCATTACCCCGACCGCCGCACTAGAAGGAGCGCTCCGTGATCCGCTCATAGGCCTCGACGTACTTGGCTCGCGTCTGCTCGATCACGTCCGCCGGCAGCTCCGGTGCCGGCGGCTTGTGGTCCCAGCCGGCCGCGTCGGCCCAGTCGCGCACGAACTGCTTGTCGAAGGAGGGCTGGGTCTTGCCGGGCTCGTAGCGGTCGGCGGGCCAGAAGCGCGAGGAGTCCGGCGTCAATACCTCGTCGCCGAGGACGACCTCGGCGCCGGCGTGGCTGCCGAACTCGAACTTAGTGTCGGCGAGGATGATTCCGCGCTCGGCAGCATGCTCGGCGCCGCGCTGGTAGACCTCGATCGAGACCCGCCGCAGCTCTTCCAGCAGCGCTCGGTCGCCGACGATCTCCGCCGCCCGCTCGAAGTCGACGTTCTCATCGTGGTCGCCGATCTCGGCCTTGGTCGCCGGGGTGAAGATCGGCTCGGGCAGCTTGTCGGACTCGAGCAGGTTGGGCGGCAGCTCGATCCCGCAGACCGCGCCGCCGGCCTTGTATTCCTTCCAGCCTGAGCCGGAGAGGTAGCCGCGGACGACGCACTCGACCGGGTACATCTCCAGCCGCCGCACCCGCATCCCCCGTTCCATCGCTTCCTCCGGGACGTCGGCGGAGAGGAAGTGGTTGGGGACGATGTCGCCGGTCAGCTCGAACCAGAATTCCGAGATCCGGTTGAGCACCTTGCCCTTGTCGGGGATCGGCGTCGGCATCACCACGTCGTAGATCGAGATCCGGTCCGAGGCGACCATCAGCAGGTCGTCCTCCCACTCGTAGATCTCACGCACCTTGCCCGAGGAGTGGAGCTTCAGATCTGAGACGACGGTGGCCACAAACGCGATGCTAGCGGGGGCGGAGGCGGGGTGGGGAGGGGTCAGGGTGTCCCTCCCGCTTGCTGGGTTTTTCGCCTCGGAGTTTGCGGCCGTCCGAGGTTGTGGGTGGGGCGAAAAAGAGGACGCCGCTGCGCGAGAGGGACACCCTGACCCCTCTACTCCGGCGTCTGCGATGCTTCGGTGATGCTGCCGCCCGAACCGAAGTCGTCTCCGCTTATTCAGACGCTCAGGTGGAGCTTTCGGCCGCTGCCCTTCATGCAGGAGTGCCGGGAGCGGTATGGGGACAGCTTCAGCGTGAAGTTTCTCTCGTTCGAGCGGCCTATGGTGATGATCTCGGATCCGGTTGCGATCAAGGCTCTCTATACGGAGCGGTCGCATGGGTTGCCGCCGGGGCGGGAGGTGGTGCTGACGCCGATCGTCGGACCGCGCTCGGTTCTGGTGATCGAGGGCTCCGACCATTTGGCGCACCGCAAGTTGATGCTGCCGGCCTTTCATGGCGAGCGGATGCGGTCGTATGAGCCGATCGTCAGCGAGATCGTCGACGCCGAGATCGACTCCTGGCCGCTCGGCGAGGAGTTCGCGATCCACCCGCACATGCAGGCGATGACGCTGGAGGTAATCCTGCGCGTCGTCTTCGGCGTCGCCGAGGGACCGCGGCTGGAGCAGCTGCGCGTCGTGCTGACCAGGGTGCTGGAGGAAACGGCGTCGCCGTTCACGCAGCTGATCGGCCTCGCGGCGCGGCGCTTCGGCGGCCGCGGGCCCTGGGCGAAATTCGAGGCGCAGCTGAAAGCCGTCGACGAGCTGCTCTACGCGGAGATCGCCGACCATCGCAAGCGCGACCTGGAGGAGCGGGATGACATCCTCTCGCTGCTGATGAAGGCCCGCTTCGAGGACGGTGGGGCGATGAGCGACGAGGATCTGCGCGACCAGCTGATGACGCTCCTCCTCGCCGGCCACGAGACGACGGCGACGGCGCTCGCCTGGACCTTCGACCTGCTGCTGCGCCATCCGCGCGAGCTGGCGCGGCTGCGCGAGTCGCTCGAAGCGGGGGAAGACGACTACCTGCGGGCGACGATCAGTGAGTCGCTGCGTCTGCGGCCGGTCGTGCCGCTGGCCGGCCGTCGCCTCGCCAAGGACCTCGAAGCCGACGGCCTCACCCTGCCCGCCGGCACCGACGTCACGCCGGCGATCTGGCTTGCCCACACCCGCGCCGACGTCTACCCCGAACCGTTCGCCTTCCACCCCGAGCGGTTCCTCGAGGAGGGACCCGACACCTACGCTTGGATTCCCTTCGGCGGTGGCGTCCGCCGCTGCCTCGGCGCCGCCTTCGCCGAGTTCGAGATGCGGATCGTCTTGCGCGAGGTGCTGACTCGCTGCGAGCTGCACAAGGCCGACCCGCGACCGGAGAAGATCGGCCGCCGCAACATCACCCTCTCTCCCAAAGCTGGGACTCCGGTGATCGTGGCCGCTCGCCACCCCGCGCGCGAGCCGGCTATCGCCTAGAACCCCTACCGGGACGGGTTCTTAGCCATCGGGTGCTCACGTGCCCACTTGGCGATCGTGCTCGAGCCGGAGACGACCTCGCCATCGTCGAGGACCAGGATCGGCACCAGGTTCTGACCGCTGAGCTTCCGCACCTCGGCGCGATCCTCCTCGCGGTGGCCCCAGGTCCAGGGCATCAGCCGGTAGCTCCCGGTCGTCCTCAACTCGTACTGGTACCCGGCAGCGTCGAGGGCCTTCGCCGCCTTCGCGCACGGATGCGCGAACCCCGGCCCTCGTTTCTTCTGCCCGCAGGTGTAGAGGATCACGGCGCGAACCCTAGCCGCTCGCCGCCTCGATACACGGTGCTACGCTTGTAGCACCATGGTAGAAGTCGCGACCAGGGAACTGAGGAACGACACCGCCGGCGTCCTGCGAAAGGTAGAAGCGGGGGAGACGGTCGTGATCACCGTGCGCGGCAAGCCGGTCGCCGACTTGGTGCCGCACCGCCCCGACGCCCCCCGCTGGCTTACGCCTTCGGAGGTCATCGCAATCCGCAAGATTGCGGACACTGACCCAACGTTTCGTGCCGACCTCGACAAGCTGACCGGTGAAACGACCGACGATCTAGGCCCGATTCCGTGAGCGCCAATCGCGTTCGGGTTGGGCTGCTCGACACCTCTGTGCTGGTTGCCGTCGAGCAGGGCCGTCCCCTGCGAGAGGAGGCGCTTCCCGAAGGCGCCGCGATCTCTATCGTCACCATCGGCGAGCTTCGCGCGGGGGTACTGGCCGCGCCAGACATCGCGAGCCGAGATCGTCGCCTCGTCACGCTTGAAGGAGTCAGCAGGACCGTGGTTATGCCAGTCGAAGACGAGGTAGCCCGAGCTTGGGCTGGAATGCGGGCTTACCTATCGGCCTCCGACCGCGCCGTCAGCGTGAACGACGTCTGGATAGCCGCGACGGCCGCCGCTCACGAAATTCCCGTGATCACCCAGGATCACGACTACTACGCCCTCTCGGGGGTGATGGGCTTAACCGTTGTCGAGGTCTGAGAGCACTGCGCTCGTCGACCTTGCTCAATCCCGCAGCGCTTCGAGGCGTTCGAAGATCGTCGGCACGTGGCCGAGGTAGGCGTCGTAGTCGAAGACGGCGTCGAGGTCGAGGTCCGGTGCCGCCTCGGCGAGGAGCTCGCGGAAGTGGGTGCCGGTGTCCCAGGCGCGCTGGGCGTTCTCCTGGACCATGCGGTAGGCGTCGTCGCGAGTGAGGCCGGACTCGACCAGAGCGGTCAGGGCGCGCTGGCTGAAGAGGGCGCCGTGGGTCAGCTCGAGGTTCTCCTTCATCCGCTCGGTGCGAATCGTCATCTCCGCCGCGACCTTCGCCGCCAGGTCCTGCATGTAGTCGAGGCCGATCGTCGCGTCGGGCAGGATCACTCGCTCGGCGCCGGAGTGGGAGATGTCGCGCTCGTGCCAGAGGGCGACGTTCTCCAAGCCGGTTTGCGCGTAGCCGCGCAGCACCCGGGCGAGGCCGGTGATCCGCTCGGTGCGGATCGGGTTGCGCTTGTGCGGCATCGCCGAGGAGCCCTTCTGGCCAGCGCCGAACGGCTCCTCGACCTCGCGCACCTCGGTGCGTTGCAGGTTGCGGACCTCGGTCGCGAAGCGCTCGAGGCCAGCGCCGGCGATCGCGATGCGCGAGGTCAGCACCGCGTGGCGATCGCGCGGCACGACCTGGGTGGCGACATCCTCGCGTTGCAGTCCCAGCCGCTCCATCACCCGCGCCTCGACCGCCGGCGGCACCGAGGCGTAGGTGCCGACCGCGCCGGAGAGCTTGCCGAAGCGCAGCTGCTCGAAGGCATCGCTGAGGCGGCCGAGGTTGCGGTCGGCCTCGAAGGCGAAGCCCGCCAAGCGCAGGCCGAAGGTAGTGGGCTCGGCGTGGACGCCGTGGGTGCGGCCGACGCAGAGCGTGTCGCGATGCTCCAGCGCCCGCTCGATCAAGGCGTCGCGGTAGGCGCGCGCCGAGGCGAGGACGATCTCGCCGGCCGCTTGCAGCTGCAGCGCCAGCGCCGTGTCGAGCACGTCGGAGGAGGTGAGGCCGTAGTGGACCCAGCGCCCGTGCTCACCGACGGACTGGGCGACGACATCGACAAAGGCGGCTACGTCGTGGTCGGTGACGCGCTCGCGCTCGGCCACCGCCTCGACCGTGAAGGCGGCGTTGGCACGGGCCGCCTCCGCCGCTTCGGCCGGCACGACGCCCTCCTCGGCCCACGCCTCGGTTGCCGCCAGCTCGACCTCGAGCCAGCACTCGAGCTTGCGCTGCCCGGACCAGACCTCGCCGATCTCGGGACGGGTGTAGCGGGAGATCATTCGCCGGCGGCTAGCAGTTGATGATCCGGATCGCGAGCAGGCCTGCATTCTTCGCCCCGTCCACGGCGACGCACGCCACCGGCACGCCGGGGGGCATCTGCACCGCCGAGAGCAGGGCGTCGAGGCCGCCGAGGCTCTTGCCGAGGATCGGCACTCCGATCACCGGCAGGTCGGTATGTGCAGCGGCGACCCCGGGCAGAGCTGCCGACATCCCGGCGCCGGCGATGAGCACCCTCAAGCCCCGCATGCGGGCGCTGTGGCAGTACTCGCGGACCAGCTCGGGGTCGCGGTGGGCGCTCATCACCCGCACCTCGTAGCGGATGCCGGCTTCCTGCAACGCGGTCCCGGCGGGCTGCATCTTGGGCTTGTCACTCTTCGAGCCCATGATGATCCCGACGTGGGGCTCGTCGACGTCGATCTCCTCGAACGCCTCCTCCACCTCGGGCATCGTGGCCGGCGCGGCCGGCTGCGGCTCCTCTGAGATCTCGCTCATCCCTTCCTCTCGTTGGTCGTCGTCAACTGGGTACCCGCTCGACCGCGCGGGCGGCGATGTCGGAGCGGATCTGCATTCCGTCGAAGGAGATCCGACTGGCCGCATCGTACGCACGATCGCGCGCCGCGGCGGGGGTCGGCGCGAGCGCCGTCAGGTTGAGCACGCGGCCGCCCGCGGTAACGATCTCGCCGCCACGCTCGGCCGTGCCGGCGTGCGTCACCTCGGCCAGCTCCGCCGCCGCGTCGAGACCACTGATCGCATCGCCCTTGGAGGACGACTCCGGATAGCCGGCGGAGGCCAGCACCAGGGTCACCGCCCAGTCCCCGCCGAACTCTGCCTCGGCGCACGCCAGGCCGCCTGCCTCGCGCGCCGCTAGGCAGAGGTCGAGCAGGTCGGAGCGCAGGCGCGGCAGCACAGCCTGCGTCTCGGGATCGCCGAAGCGGGTGTTGAACTCGAGCACCTTCGGGCCCTCCGTTCCAACCATCAGGCCGGCGTAGAGGACGCCGTGGAAGGGGATTCCGCGCGCCGCCATTGCGGCGACGACGGGTCGGTGCACGGCGTCGACGATCTCCTCGACCTCGACTGTGCCGAAGCCGGGCACCGGCGAGTAGCTGCCCATGCCGCCGGTGTTCGGCCCCTCATCGCCGTCGAAGATCCGCTTGTAGTCCTGCGCCGGCGCCAGCGGCACGACGTTCTCGCCGTCGCAGAGGGCGAGCAGCGAGAGCTCTTCGCCCTCGAGGAACTCCTCCAGCACCACGGTCGTGTCGCCAAAGCGCCGCTCGCCGAAGAAGATCTCAATCGCGCCGCGTGCCGAGGCTTCGGAGTCGCAGATGATCACGCCCTTGCCCGCCGCCAGGCCATCGGCCTTGAGCACCGTCGGGTATGAGGCACGGGCAAGGTGCTCGAGCGCCTCCTCGCGGCTGCGCAGGAGGACATGGGAGGCGGTCGGAACTCCAGCCTCCTTCATCAGCTGCTTGGCGAAGGCCTTCGATCCCTCCAGCTCGGCCGCCGCGGCGCTCGGCCCGAAGGCGGCGATCCCGGCCTGCTCCAGGGCATCCACCAGCCCGGCGACCAGCGGCGCCTCCGGTCCGACCACGACCAGGTCGACCGCCCGTTCCCGCGCCGCAGCGACGATCGCCTCCACATCGCCGACCCCTACCTCCGGCAAGCACTCAGCATCAGCAGCGATCCCAGCATTGCCAGGAGCACAGAGCAGCTCAGGAGAGTGGCGGGAGCGAGCAAGCGCTCGCACCATCGCGTGCTCCCGCCCGCCCCCTCCTACGACCAGAACTCTCAAGCGCGTGACCTAGAGCGAGCTGGCCAGCACGTCCGCCGGCATCGCAGTAAGCGTCTGGCTGGTCATAGTCCCGCGCGACCCAAGCTCCACGGAAACCTTGGCCATCGTCTTCTCATCAGGAGCCTCAACAATCGTCACGAAGTCGTACTGCCCCAAGGTCGCGTACTGCGCTTGGACTTTGGCTCCAATCTGTTCGACCTCCTTATTTACCTCAGCTACGCGACCGGGGTTGTTCTTAAGCGTTCGCACACCCTCGGCGGTCAAGTTGGTCAGCATCACGTAAGTAGGCATCGTTATCTCCTCTCGGCGGGGGATTCGAGCCTACGTTAATCGTGCCGGTTGGGGAAGGGGGTCGGGGTGTCCCTCCCGCTTGCTGGGTTTTTCGCCTCAGACCACACGGCCGTCTGAGATCGCGGGTGGGGCGAAAAAGAGGACGCCGCTGCGCCGGAGGGACACCCCAACCCCCTTTCGCGAGGCGCCCGCTTAGCCGTCGTAGCCGGCGTGCACGTGATCGCAGTGGTCGCTGCGAGCGAAAGCCGGGCCCGGACCGTCGACGTCGTAGCAGTAGATGAGCTCCGTGGGCATCGCAGGGGCCGGTAGCGAAGCAAGCGTGGTGGCAAGCTCGCCACAAGGGGAAGTTGGGGCCGTATCGGTGCAGGAGACGCCATCGACCGCGGCGATGTCCATCGCCCGCCCGTAGTAATGGTTGGAGACGCCACCCGAGGCCGTGTACATCGAGTGGTCGGAGCGAAGCGAGGAGATCGTGACCTGGTGGGACTGGGTGATCGCGCCGATCAGGCCGACGATGCGCGGGTCGATCGCGCCGCCCTCGAGGTCGGCTTTCTGCGACTCGTTGGTAAAGCTCAGGTTCTCCCAGTTGATCGGCGCCAGCACCGCGTTGGGCAGGGCCAGCGCCCAGTCGACTGTGCTCGTCTGGCATTTGCCTTCGATCCGATCGGCCTCGGCGAGGACGGCGTCGACGTACCACTTGGCGTGGTTGTGCTCGAAGAGGCCCGCCCGCAGGCCACCCTCTGACCAGATCAGCCGCGCCAGCGTCGCGGCGGAGTCGCTGGGATCCGCGTGGCGGATGCGGCCGTCGCCGTCGCCGTCGACGGCGAAGCGCTGCCACTCCACGCCGACCAGGCCGAGTGCGCCGTGGCGGCGCAGCTCGGCTTTCGACATGCCGCGACCGAAGTTCGACTCGAGCCGGGCAACCGCGGCCAGCCCCCAGACGCCGCGGCGGCCGAGGTCGTAACGGGCGGCGGCTTCCTCGAAGGCATTGAGATAAGTGGTCGGCACCTTTTTGCGCCACGCCTTCGCCGTGTTGCAGCTCAGCACCTTGAGCTTCGGCGTCACTTCGAAGACCCCGGAGACCGCCCCGTTCAGCTGCCCGTAGCACTGGGCGTTGGCGAGCACCTCGGCGACGTACCAGTCGGCGTGGTTGTAGGCGAAGACGGCGTTGTACCAGTCGGCTGGCGCACCGGAGGCGCGCAAATAGTTGGCGGCGGCGTGGATCGCGTCCTCGGGGTCGTAGGGATCCGCGACCCCGTCACCGTTGGCGTCGACCCCGTAGCCGGCCCAGGTTTCCGGCATGAACTGCATCCAGCCGACCGCGCCGGCCGAGGAGACGTTGAGGTTGGTGCCGAAAGCGGTCTCGATGCCGTTGATCGCGGCGAGGACGCTAGGCCCCTGGGGGCCGAGGCCATAGGCGGCGGCAGCACGCTGGTAGATCGGCACCAGCACCGCGGGCACGCCAGACGGCGCGCAGCTCGAGCCGGGGAGGAGGGGAACCGAGAACGAAGGCGGCGCGGCGGGGACTTCGGTTGCGCCCTCTTCGCCCGGCTCCGGTTCGGGTGCCGCTTGAGCCTCCGGCTTCGCCGCCACCCCGCCGCCGTGGTTCGTCTTCGGCGCGGGCGCTGGTTCAGCGGGAGGTGCTTCGAGCGTGTCCCCTTGGCGCACAGTGGGCTGAGGTGCCGGCGCTTCGGTTTGGCTCGCCGCCGTGTCTCCGGTGCTCGGCGTCGAGGGCACCGGCGCGATCGTTCCTTCCGCGAGCGCCGCCGGTGCGACCACCGCCAGGATCAGTGCGGCAGTGACTAGGAAGCCCGCCAGGCGCGCATGACTCTTGAACGAGGCGCTCATCCCCTCACATCCGTGACGACCCACTGACCCTGCTTCTTGTTCAGCTCCAGCCGCAACTCGCTGGTCAGCCCGACCCGCAGCAGCGAGACGCTGACCGTGTAAGCCTTGCCGGCTCGCGGTCCGGGGACGAGGTTGACGACCCGCGCCTTCGGCACGGCCGCGTCGGCGGGTTGCCGCGGCGGCCGTTCGTCGAGCGCTTCGGCGAGCTGTGGCGTCGCCGTTTCGCCGAACACAGTCTTCGCTCGCGCCGGTCGCTCACCGATCTCATAGAAGACGAAGGCCTCGGAGAAACGGCGCGCGACTTTCATCGCTGCCGGGCCCGCGGGCACCGGTTTCTTGCTCGAGCTCGTCGCCGCTGCGTCTTCGTCGCTCGTCAGCGGTTCACTTTCGCTTTCGGCGTCAAGTTCCGTGTCGGCGCCGTCCGCCGCCGGGGCGACGTCGCTGGCGCCGTTGACCTCGAAGCTCGGTGCCACGCCCTGCAGCTCGCGCCCGGAAGGCTCGGCGGCCTCTGGCTCGGGGGTCGCAATTGCCACCCGGGTTGGCGCGGCGACCTGCTCGCGTGGACCATCGCCGCTGCTGGGCAGCAGCAGGGCGCCGGCGAGGACCGCGGCGCCGGCGATGCCGGCCAGCGCTGCAGCGCCGACGCTGCGGCTGGATGGGCTGCGACCGGCGAAGCGCTCCCGCAAGGGCCAGAGCAGCCAGCGCTCAACTGACCAGGCTGCCCGCTCGAACGGCCAGCGAACAATGTCGACGATGCCAGAGAAGAAGCGCATGCTGCGCCCTCGCGGATCACCGTTGATGTGACGTCGTCTCAACATCTGCTTGAAGCTCACTGAAGCTTACGTCGGAATCTCTGCAAGATTCCTAAAGAACCGCTGCCTGGATTGCGCATCCCAGGCGTCGCTGCGCGGGACCAATGTCCGGCGAGGACTAGGCGCGTCTGTCTGTGCGCCTGCGTTTTACCCGTTGGTACTCCGAGAAGCCGGCGTGTCGGGCACCGACATGGCGCACGCGTGGCAAAAGGTCCCTGGGCGGCGCTCCCACCGTCAGTTTGTTAGCCGGGACTCCCGACGCCAGTCGGCGCGAGGCGCCCCACGGCAGGAAGATCCTGGGGCCGAAAAGGACGAGGTTTTGCTCTCCGGGTAACGCGGCTGATGGGTACAGAATTCCCGAGAAGCCTGCCTCCCGAAGGCGTCGTCCCTCTGCGCGGCACTTGGTTTGATCATCGTCGATCAGGGCTCCAGGATCGAAGCTTGCACGTTCGGCGGTCTCGAAATCACCGTAGTCGGCGACATGACCCAGTTCCACCAGGGCCTGCCAGAGGGGCATTTGGACGAGCCCCAGATCCGCCTCAGAACGCAGGTTCTCGTTGCGAATCAACTCCGCCCAGGCTCCGTCGGGGGTTGCGCTCAAGTACTGGGTTGCTCCGTCTCCGCTGCTGTGCCAGCGCTCATCGGTCGTGTTTGGTCGCGCCCAGAAGGGGACGTCATAGCTCGAATAGCGAAAAAAGGCGCCGGCAATCTCGATCGGGTGGGGCCCTGACTTAGGAGCCATGCTGTGCGCGGCCTCTGCGAGCGGCCATCAGCAGGTCCGGCTCACGGTTCGCGTCGTCCAGTAGATCCACGGGCGTCTTGCCCTGTAGATCGGGTCGAGGCCGAAAGAACCACGCCACGACGCCGTCCTCGGTCCAGGAATGCTTCAGCAGCGCGGCGATGCGAGCCACGAGCTCGAGCCTGCGAGTTGGCGTGCCTTCCTGAGTAGCCCACCGTTGGACTTGACGTTGCGAGCGACCTAGCAGCGCGGCTAGTTCGACTTGGCGAACCGAGGGCAGGACCCTACGGAGACTTTCCATTACCTCCTTTGAGTTTTGTCCGGCGCCGTCAACGTGACCGTCCATCGCATCCCGGACCAAATGCCTAAGTTGCTCGGCGTGGATGAGCAGCGAATCGATCGTGTCGAGGGGGCGCTCTGGCTCACGCTCGGCCACGTCTCGGATTGCGCTGATGATGATGCCGCGGAACTCGGCAAGGACTCGAGGGTCGAAGTCCTCCTCATGTAGGTCTTCGTTCAGCTCGAACAGGCGCCGGGCGGTATCCCGGAACCGATCGACGAAGGACGGGTCGACCTCCTCCGTCTTGGCGACTTTGCTGACCTCGCGAATGAAAGGCTCGACAAGGTCCGCGATCTCCACTTCGATGGTCTCAAGGCGGTTTTTCTCGGCGAGCGAATTCATGTCTCTCCAATGTCGCTTTCAGGCGACATGATAACGACATCGCATGTCGCTTCGACAGGACACCGCCTTGGCGCGCCCCGCGAAAGAGCTGGAATTCAGCTCAAGCCGCGACGACAGCTGACGCTTTTTCAAAGACCAGCTCGCCGTCGGCGGCGTCGACCCCCACCCGGTCGCCTTCGCTGAACTCGCCCTCGAGGATCTTCAGCGCCAGCTTGTCGACCAGCTGCTTCTGGATCACCCGCTTCAGCGGCCGGGCACCGTAGGTCGGGTCGTAGCCGAGGTTGCCGAGCAGCGTCCGCGCGTCGTCGGTCAGCTCGACCTCGATCCCGCGCTTGCGCACGCGGCCGACTAGCTGGTCCACCTGCAGCTCGACGATACGGCCGATGTCGGCCTTGGAAAGGCGGTGGAAGATCACGGTGTCGTCGATCCGATTGAGGAACTCGGGCTTGAAGGTTTCCGCCAGCACCTCTTCGATCTGCTCGCGCATCCTCTCGTCGATCGACTCGCTGACGATCCGGTCGCTGCCGACGTTCGAGGTCATTATCAGCACCGTGTTGGTGAAGCTGACCGTGCGCCCCTGGCCGTCGGTGAGGCGGCCGTCGTCCATGATCTGCAGCAGCGTGTTGAAGACGTCCGGGTGGGCCTTCTCGATCTCGTCGAGCAGGACCACGGCGTAGGGACGGCGCCGCACCGCCTCGGTCAGCTGGCCGCCCTCCTCGTAGCCGACGTAGCCGGGCGGGGCGCCGATCAGGCGCGCCACCGTGTGTTTCTCCATGTACTCGGACATGTCGAGGCGGACGATCGCCTGCTCGGAGTCGAACATCAGCTCGGTCAAACTCTTCGCCAACTCGGTCTTGCCGACGCCGGTCGGGCCGAGGAAGAGAAAGGAGCCGATCGGCCGGTTCGGATCGGAAAGACCGGCACGCGAGCGCCGCAGTGCGTTGGAGACCGCCTCGATCGCCTCGTCCTGGCCGACCACCCGTTCGTGCAGGCGTTCCTCCATCTGAATCAGCTTCTCCACCTCACCCTCCATCAGGCGACTGACCGGGATACCCGTCCATTTGGCGACCACCTGGGCGACGTCCTCCTCGGTCACTTCCTCGGTCAGCATCGAGCCGCCCTCGGCGTGCAGCTCAGCCAGCCGCGCCTCCTGCTCTCCGACCGTTTTCTCCAGCTCCGGGATCTCGCCGTAGCGAAGCTTCGCCGCGGTCTCGAGGTCGGCGTCGCGCTCGGCCCGCTCGACCTCGCGGCCCGCCTCCTCCAGCCGCGCCTTCGCCGCCTTGATCGCCTCGATCGCCTCCTTCTCGTTCTGCCAGCGCGCCTTCATCTCGGCCGAGCGCTCGCGCAGCTCGGCCAGCTCGGCCTCGATCGCCTCCAGCCGCGCCTTCGAGGCCTCGTCGGTCTCCTTCTTCAGCGCCTCGCGCTCGATCTCCAGTTGCTGGATGCGGCGCTCGACCTCGTCGATCTCGGTCGGCATCGAGTCGATCTCGATCTTCAGCCGCGAGGCCGCCTCGTCGATCAGGTCGATTGCCTTGTCGGGCAGGAAGCGGTCGGCGATGTAGCGCTCTGAGAGCGTCGCCGCGGCGACGATCGCCGCGTCGGAGATCCGCACCCCGTGGTGGACCTCGTAGCGCTCCTTCAGTCCACGCAGGATCGCGATCGTGTCGTTGATGTCGGGCTCGTCGACGAAGACCGGCTGGAAACGTCGCTCCAGCGCCGCGTCTTTCTCGATGTATTTGCGGTACTCATCGAGGGTCGTGGCGCCGACCGCGCGCAACTCGCCGCGGGCCAGCATCGGCTTCAGGAGGTTGGCGGCATCGACCGCACCTTCGGCGGCACCGGCGCCGACGATCGTGTGCAGCTCGTCGAGGAAGAGGACGATCTGCCCCGCCGCCTCTTGCACCTCCGCCAGCACCGCTTTCAGCCGCTCCTCGAACTCGCCCCTATATTTGGCGCCGGCCAGCAGCGAGCCGATGTCGAGCGCGATCACGCGCCGGTCGCGCAGACTCTCCGGCACGTCGCCGTCGACGATCCGCTGCGCCAGGCCCTCGACGATCGCCGTCTTGCCGACGCCGGGGTCGCCGATCAGCACCGGGTTGTTCTTGGTGCGGCGCGAGAGAACCTGGATCACGCGGCGGATCTCCTCGTCGCGGCCGATCACTGGGTCGAGCTTTCCCGCCTCGGCCTCCGCGGTCAGGTCGCGACCAAATTTCTCCAGCGCCTGCATCGTGTCCTCGGGGTTGGGCGAGGTGACCTTGTGCGGGCCCCGCACCTCGGCGACTGCTTTCTCCAGCGAGCCGCGGTCGGGCAGGACGTCGGCGACGCCGGAGGCCTTATCGGCGAGGGCGAGCAGGATGTGCTCGGTCGAGATGTACTCGTCGCCGAGCTTGGCCATCTCGCTCTCGGCCTGCTGCAGAACCTTCACGAAGGACGAAGAGGGGCGAACCTCGGTGGCCTCGGCCAGCTTCGGCAGCGCCTCGACCTGCTGCACGGCCCGCGCGGCGACCGCGTCGGCGTCGGCATTCAGCTTCCGCAGGATCGGCACGACCAGGCCGTCCTCCTGGCGCACCAGCGCCACGAGTAGGTGGGCTGGGGTGACCTCGGAGTTGCGCCGCTCGGCGGCAAGCGCCTGCGCCGCGGCGACCGCTTCCTGGGATTTGATCGTGAACCGGTCGGGCTGCATCAGAGTCCTTCCCTCGCGATTCGGCCTTCGAGCTCAGCGGCGTGGCGCCGCATTCGCTCCAGCTTGGCTCGCACCCTTTTTACCTCTGCTTCCATGTCCAGGACGATTTCGACTCCGGCCAAGTTGAGACCGAGCTCTGAGGTCAGACGTTGGATGTGCTTCAGCCGCTCAACGTCGCGCTGTGAGTAGAGGCGGGTGTTCTTCGGCGAGCGCTGCGGCTCGATCAGGCCGCGCGCCTCGTACATCCGCAGCGTCTGCGGGTGCATGTGCGAGAGCTCGGCGGCGACCGAGATCATGAAGACGCCGCGCTCGTCGTCGACCGAGATCTCGATCCGTTCACGGCGCGTGCTCACGCTCCCACCGCCGATTGATGCTTTTTCCACACCATGGTGGGGAAATCGCTCATTGAGCGGCCCTCCGCAGCAGGTCGGCGCGTGGGTCGGCGCCGTTCAGCGCCTCGGCGAGCTCCTCGACCGCCTTCTGCTGCTCCTCGGTCAGCTCTTTCGGCACGTCGATCTCGAGCCGGTAGCGAATGTCGCCACGACCGTTGCCGCGGGGCTTCGGTGGGCCCTCGCCGCGCAGCCGCTGGATCGTGCCGTGTTGGGTCCCGGCCGGCACCTTGATCTTCTTCGTCCCGTCGAGAGTCGGAACCTCAATCGTTGCCCCCCGCAGCGCCTCGGCGATCGTGATCGGCACCGTCACCTCGAGGTTGCCGCCGTCGAGTCGCTTGAAGACAGGAGAGGCGGAGACGCGGGTGACCACGTAGAGGTCGCCGGGGGGACCGCCCCGGGGGCCGGCCTCGCCTTTGCCGGCGAGGCGGATCCGCGCGCCGTCCTTGACTCCAGCCGGGATGTTGACCTTGTAGCGCTTGGTTTGTTTGGTCAGGCCGGAGCCGCCACAGGTGGGGCAGGGGTCCTCGATGATCTGGCCAGCGCCGCCGCACTGGGGGCAGGGCTGGCTGATCGAGAAGATGCCCTGGCTCTCCGCGGTAACGCCCCGCCCTTCGCAGCGCGGGCAGGTGGCCGGTGCGGTGCCGGGTTTGGCACCGCTGCCGTGACAGGTCGTGCAGCGCTCGGCCTTCGGCACGCTGACGCTGACCTGGGCGCCGTTGACAGCCTGGTCGAAGCTGAGGCTGAGCTCGGTTTCGAGGTCGCGGCCGCGCTGCTGTGCGGGTTGGGCGCGACCGCCGCCGCCGCGGCCGAAGATGCCGGAGAGGATGTCGCTGAAATCGGGGCCTCCGCCGCCGCCGGGGAAGCCGCCGAACGGCGAGCCGCCCCCCGGTCCTCCCGGCCGGCCGCCGAAGCCGGCGAACATCCCGCCCTGGTCGTATTCCTTGCGCTTCTCAGGGTCCGAGAGCGTGTCGTAGGCGCCCTGTACCTCCTTGAACTTCTCCTCCGCCGCGGCGTCGTCGGGGTTGCGGTCGGGGTGGTACTTGCGCGCCAGCTTTCGGTACGCCTTCTTGATCTCCTCATCGGACGCCTTCTTCGAGACGCCAAGCACCTTGTAGAGATCGTCTGCCAAAGGACCCGCCTACTCCGCCACCACCACGCGGGCGGGCCGGATCAGTTGATCGCCGAAGCGGTAGCCCTTCTGCATCGTCTCGACAACCACACCGGCCTCAACCCCCTCGGCCGGCTGCGCCGAAAGCGCCTCGTGCACCTGCGGATCAAACCTCTCCCCAGTCGGATCGACAGCCTCGATCCCGTGCTTGCCCAGCGAGTCACGCAGGCTGCGGAACACCAAAAGGACGCCATGAGCAAGTCCATCCTCGGAATCCCCCTCAGGGTCCAGACCGGCAGCCTGCAGCGCCCGCTCCAAGTCATCGAGCACAGGCAAAACATCCCGCAGCACTTCAGCTTTCCCCCGCCCGGCGGCAGCGAGCACATCAGCACTCATCCGCTTCCTGAAGTTCTCGAAGTCAGCTTTAGTCCGCTTGGCGAGATCCAGGTACTCATCCCGCTCCCGCTGGGTGTCCGCCAGCAGCGCATCGAAGTCCTGCTCGATCCGGGTCTCATCAGCTGAGCTCTTGGCAGAGGTCTCTCCCGCGGGTGGCGTGGAGGGTTGTCCCTCCCGCGGGTGAGCGGGAGGGCTGCCCTCCGCGACAGGACCCGCGGGCCGGGACTCTCCGGGGCTACCCCCTGCGCCGACAGGCCCCGTGGGTCGGGTGCCCGGTCCCTCGGGCCCCGCGGGCCGGGACTCTTTAGTCCCGGCAGGCCGGGGCTCGCCGGTCCCTTGACCGTCCTGGGCGAACGTCATTTGTCGTCGCCCTCATCAACAACCTCAGCATCGACGACCTCCTCCTCATCGGAGGACTCGCCGTCCGCAGATGCACCGTCTCCAGACGCCGCCTCCTCCTGCGCCGCCGCATAGATCTGCTCAGACACTTTGGTCATCGCCGTCGTCAGCGCCTCGGTCTTCGAGTTGATCTCCTCGACGCTCTCAGAGCCGAGCGCCTCGCGCAGCGCTTTGATCGCGCTCTCGATCTCCTCTTTGTTCTCCGCCTCGATTTTGTCGCCCAGCTCCTCGACCTGTTTCTCGGACTGGTAGGCGAGGCTCTCGGCCATGTTGCGGGCTTCCGCCAGCTCGCGCTGTTTTTTGTCCTCCTCGGCGTGGGACTCGGCATCGGAGACCATGCTCTGGATCTCCTCCTCGGAGAGACCGGAGCCGGATTTGATCTCGATTTTCTGCTCTTTGCCGGTGCCCAGGTCTTTGGCGGTGACGTGCAGGATGCCGTTGGCGTCGATGTCGAAGGTGACCTCGATCTGCGGCAGCCCCCGCGGCGCCGGCGGGATTCCCGTCAGCTGGAACTTGCCCAGGCTCTTGTTGCCGCTCGCCATCTCGCGCTCGCCCTGCAGCACGTGGATCTCGACCGAGGGCTGGTTGTCGTCGGCGGTCGAGAAGATCTCCGACTTCTTCGTCGGGATCGTCGTGTTGCGCTCGATCAGCTTCGTCATCACGCCGCCTTTGGTCTCGATCCCGAGGGTCAGCGGGGTGACGTCGAGCAGCAGCACGTCCTTGACGTCACCGGCCAGCACGCCGGCCTGGATCGCGGCGCCGACCGCCACCACCTCGTCCGGGTTGACGCCTTGGTGGGGGTCCTTGCCGGTCAGCTCTTTGACCTTCTCGCGCACCGCGGGCATCCGCGTCATCCCGCCGACGAGGACGACGTGATCGATCGTCGCGTCGGCATCGCCGAGCGCCTGTTTGACCGGGCCGACGATGCGGTTCAGCAACTCGGCGGTCAGCTCGTTCAGCTTCGAGCGACTGAGCTTCATATCGAGGTGCTTCGGCTGGCCCTCGACCGCGGTGATGAAGGGCAGGTTGATCTGCGTCTCCTGCGTCGAGGAGAGCTCGATCTTCGCTTTCTCGGCGGCCTCATAGAGGCGCTGCAGCGAGTTCTTGTCCGCCGCCAGGTCGACGCCCTGGTCCTTTTTGAACTCGGCGACCAGCCACTCGACGATCGCTTTGTCCCAGTTGTCGCCGCCCAGATGGTTGTCGCCGGCGGTCGCCTTTACCTCGAAGACGCCGTCGCCGATTTCGAGCACCGAGACGTCGAAGGTGCCGCCGCCGAGGTCGAAGACGAGGATCGTGTGGTCGGCCTCCTCTTTCTCCAGCCCGTAGGCGAGCGAGGCCGCGGTCGGCTCGTTGATGATCCGCTTGACGTCGAGCCCGGCGATCTTGCCGGCGTCCTTGGTCGCCTGCCGCTGGTCGTCGTTGAAGTAGGCGGGGACGGTGATCACGGCGCTGTCGACCGTTTCGCCGAGCTTTGCTTCGGCGTCGGTCTTCAGCTTCTGCAGGATCATCGCGCTGATCTCCGGCGGGCTGTACTGCTTGTCGCGCACCTCGACGCGGACGTCGCCGTTGGGGCCGGCGACGACCTTGTAGGGGACGATCGTCTCCTCCTCTTTGACTTCGGCCTCCTTGCGGCCCATGAAGCGCTTGATCGAGAAGATCGTGTTCTCAGGGTTCATCACCGACTGGCGTTTGGCGACGGTCCCGACCAGGCGATCGCCGGAGTCGGCGAAGGCGACGACCGACGGGGTCGTGCGCCCGCCCTCGGCATTCTCGAGAACGGTTGGCTCGCCGCCCTCCATCACGGCGACACAGGAGTTGGTCGTGCCCAGGTCGATCCCGATCGTCTTTCCCACTTCTCAACTACCTCCAGGTCCAGGGGTTTTGCTGTCAACTGGCTGAGAGCCGCCGAGCGGACTCTGAAAATCTAAGTGGCAGTATGGCAGATCCGTGACGGAATTCAAAGTGCGTTCCGTATATTGGTTTGCGGGCTGTGATGGCGGGCACAGGTGAGGCGCCTCGACCAATCACGGAATCAGGAGGAAAACCTTGAGTCACGCTCACACACCGACTCGCCGGCTCTCGTTTGCGGCGGTCACGGCAGTCCTCGCCCTCGCCCTGTTGCTACCCGGCATCGGTACGGCCCAAGCCGGCGGCAAGGGTCATCAGACGAAGGCCCATCACCACGGCCACCCCGGCAAAGGCAAGGTCGTTGGGACGATGACCCGCAATCTCTACCTCGGCGCCGACCTGACGCCGGCGATCGAATCGGAAAACCTGCCTGAATTCGTCGCCAAAAACGGTCAGATCCTGCGCGAAGTGACGGAAAATAACTTCCCCGTCCGAGCCAAAGGCCTGGCCGAGGAGATCCTCGACGCCAAGCCCGACCTGGTCGGCCTACAAGAGGTGGCGTTGTGGCGCACCGCGCCGGTCAACTTCGAAGTCCTCGTGAAAGGCCCGAGCGCGACCACGGTCCGCTACGACTATCTGCAGGAACTTCTCGCTGAGTTGAACAAAGGCAAACCGACCTACGAAGTGGTCGTGGTCCAGCCGGAGTTCGATTTCGAGGCGCCTGCCGACGAAGACGAAAATCCCGAAACCGGACCCTTCGGTGCCGACATCAACGGCCGGCTGACGATGCGCGATGCGATTCTCGCCCGGCGCGGTGCCGGCGTGCAGACTGCCAATGCCACGGCCGGCCATTTCGTCAACCTGCTGCCGGTCGAAATCCTCGGCCAGCAGATCCCGGTGACGCGTGGCTGGACTGCCACCGATGCCAAGGTCCGCGGCAGCCACTGGTTCCGCTTCGTCAACACCCACCTGGAGGCGTTCGACCCAGCCTTCCTTGTGCCGAGCTTCCGCGCCAAACAGGCGGCCGAGCTGGTCGCGCCCGGCGGGCCGGCGACGAGCGAGCTACCGGTCGTCCTCCTCGGTGATCTCAACTCTGATGACGACACGGTCGCACCGGGGGACCGCCAGGCCTACGAAACGCTCATCGCCGCCGGGATGGTCGAGCGCAGCACGAACAAACCGCTCAGCTGTTGTCTTGACGAGAGCCTGCTTGGCGAGTTTGAGGGTGGCAACGAAGACGACTTCGACCACCAGGTCGACCACATCATGACCCGTGATCCCAAAGTGGTGACCCTGCAGAGCTCCTCCGTGTCCGGCATCCAGCCGGTCAACGGCTTCTGGAACTCCGACCACGCAGGCGTCTTCAGCGCCCTGCGGTTCGCCCGCTAACCCGATCCGGCCGCGGGCGGGGGCTCAGCCCTCGCCCGCGGTGCGGGCGACGAATTCGGCTACTTCTTTGGCCTGTTCGCCGTCGATGATGCCGCCGGGCATCCGCCCCGGCGTGGTGCTGCCGTCGACGCCTTTCTCGATTGCGCTGAGGACGCGGCCTTCGGTTGCTTTGATCGTATCCGGCGCACTCTCGCCTTCCGGTGGGCCCGAGGGGGCGAGCAGTTCGTCGAGGTCGGGGCCGAAGTTGCCATCGGTCCCCGCCGCGTAGAGCGCATGGCAGGTGCCGCAGTTGATCTCGAAGAGGGTCTTGCCCTGCTCGAGGCCGGCGGGAACCGGCTCCGCGTTGGCCGGGTCGCCGTCCGCGCGGAAGGCGAGCCAGGGGATAAGGACGGCCAGGAAGACGACCAGCAGCCCGAAGACGATGAAGGTCTTCTTACTCATTCGGGCGGGCACGGTACCAGGGACACATGCGACGTAGGTCGCACTCGCCGCAGCGCGGTTTCGGCCGGCACAGCTCACGGCCATGGCGGATCAGGTTCATGTGCAGCTCGTAGGCATCCTCGGGGTCGATGATCGCCAGCATTTCGTCGTGGGCACGCTCGAAGGAGGCGTTTGCCGGGAAGAGGCCAAGGCGGCCGCCGACGCGGTGGACGTGGACGTCCACCGGGATCTCCGGGATGCCCCAGGTGAAGATCAGCACGCACGCCGCGGTTTTGCGCCCGACTCCCGGCAGCGAGAGCAGGAACTCCAGCGACTCCTCGCGCGGCGCCGTCTCGGTCCAGCCTAGGTCGGGATGCTCGCCGAGCTGCTCGAGGATCAGCTGGATTCGCGGCGCCTTCTGCTTGGCGAGGCCGCCGGGGCGGATCGCATCTTCCAGCTCCATTAGCGGCGCGTCGCGTACCTCCTCCCAGGTCGGATAGCGCTCGCGCAACTGGCCGAAGGAGCGGTCGCGGTTGCGGTCGTTGGTGTGCTGGGAGAGCACCGTCTTGATCAGCTCGGCGATCGGCTGCCGGTGTGGCTCGTTGACGGGCTGCCCGTACATCTCCCGCAGCCGGTCGCGGATCGCCCGCACCCTGCGTTTGTCCGGCTGCTTCCAGCTCACCGCCGGGACCCTATTCGGCCGTATGCTCACGCCGTGGCGGGTGCGGTCGAAGAGCGTGAGCTTGTAGTCGACGGGATCAAGGTCTTCTACCGACGGGTCCCGGGGGAGGGGACGCCGGTTGTCTACTGCCACGGCAACCCCACCCACAGCGAGGAAGCGATTCCGCTGCTCGAGCGGCACGCGCCGTCGATCGCGATCGACATGCCCGGCTGGGGGCGTTCCGATCGGCCCGATCCGGCGCGCTTTGACTACTCGATGCACGGGCTCTCGGCCTTCCTCGAACGCTGCCTCGACGAGCTAGGGATCGGGCGGCGAAAGTTGGTCGTCCACGACTGGGGCGCTCTGGCGCTGATCGGCGCCCAGCGCCGGCCGGATCTGGTCGAGAAGCTGGTCGTAATCGACGCGGTTCCACTGCTGCCCGGCTACCGCTGGCACTGGGTGGCGCAGCTCTGGCGTCGTCGGCCGATCGGCGAGATCCTCAACGCGACCACGACGCGCTCCTCCCTCGCGCTGCTGCTGCGCCAGGCGCGTGGCGACCGCAGCGCGATGCCGCCCGAGTTCGTCGACTTGATCTGGGACCACTGGGATCGCGGCACCCAGCGTGCCGTGCTGGAGCTCTACCGCCATGCCGATCCGCCGCGCCTCGCGGCTGCCGGCACCGACCTCGCCCGCCTGACCTCCCCCGCTCTGGTCCTCTGGGGCGACCGCGACATCTACCTGCCCGCCAAATTCGCCGAGAACTACGCCCGCGTCCTCCCCAACGCCAAGCTTGAGGTCATCAAGGGCGCAGGCCACTGGCCCTGGATCGACGACCCGAAGGTCATCGACCGCGTTCTCAGCTTCGTGGCATAGGGCGGTTGAGGAAGCACTGCGCCCGTTAACGACCCGATTACAATTGGCGGATGTCTCGTGCGTTTGCGGCGCTGAGCGCCAAGCTGCCCCAGGGCTGGGGCGACCTGGGCAGGCAGATCGGCCTGCTCGTAATCGTCGATCTGGCTTACGAGACCGTGCGTGGACTCGCCGACGGCCAGCGTGCCGTGGCCTTCGCCAACGGCCAGCAGATCATCGACATCGAGCGCTCGACCCACACCTTCTTCGAGCCCAGCCTGCAGTCGTTCTTCACCCAGGCGCAGTGGCTGATTGACTTCGCCAACCAGGTCTACATGAACAGCCAGTTCGCGGTCGTCGTCGCCTTCTTCTTCTGGCTCTACTTCTTCCGCAACGACGCCTACTACTTCGTCCGCAACATGTTCATGGTCTCGATGGGGCTGGCCCTGCTCGGCTACGCCTTCTACGCGACCGCGCCGCCGCGGCTCTTCCCCCAATACGGCTTCATCGACACGATCAACGACTTCTCCAGCGTCAACCACGACTCAGGCTTGGCCAAAGCCTTCATCAACCCGTACGCGGCGGTGCCCAGCATGCACTGTGCCTTCGCGGCGATGGTCGGGCTCAGCGCCTTCCGCCTGGTCAAGAACCCCGCGTTCAAAGCCTTCTTGGTCTGCTGGCCGCTGCTCGTCGCTTGGGTCGTGATCGTCACCGGCAACCACTATTGGCTTGACGTCGCTCTCGGTTGGGGCGTGGCAGCCCTTTCAGCTCTAGTAGCCAGCCGGCTGCTCGCTCGCGCCCGCCCGCACGCCTGGAGCTGGCGCACCCCGCAAGAGGTCGACGCTTAGAAGCGTTAGCCTCACACCAATGGATTCGTCGGCCCCGCCCCGGGCGCCTCAGTCCCGCCGCAACGGGCGCCAGTCGCGCAACGGCCAGGAGCTTCGCGCTTACGCTCGCGAGCGCCTGATCGAGTCGCGGCTGACCCCGAACGCGATCTCGATCGCCGGCCTAATCGGCAACCTGATCGCCGCCGTGCTGGTCACCCAACGGCTCTTCTTCCTGGCGGGGGTCGCCTTCATCCTCGGCTCGGTGATGGACACGATGGACGGGCGCTACTCGCGGATGTCCGGCAAGGGGACGCTCTTCGGCGCCTTCCTCGACTCGACCCTGGACCGGATCGAGGAGGGGATCGTGCTTGCCGCTGTCGCCGGCTACTTCGCCGCCACCGGCGACGATTTCGCCGCTGCGATGTGCGTCGTCGCCGTGCTCGGCTCGCTGATGGTCTCCTACACGCGCGCCCGCGCCGAGGCGCTCGGGGTCGAGTGCAAGGTCGGGTTGGCGACGCGTCCCGTTCGGGTAGTCATACTCTCGATCGGCTTGGTTTTCGCCAAGGGCGCCGGGCTCGGCGATTTCGAGCTCCTGGCCCCAGCGGTCTATCTGATCGCGGCACTAACCATCGTCACGACGATCCAGCGCGTATGGCACGTCAGAAACGAGCTTTCAAGCGAGGACCAACGGCCGCCAGAGCTGTAACCAGTCGAAGCGGCGGGTTAGTCTGCCCGTCAGCCAGATCGAGGAAGGAACCCAGAGCTTCATGAGCGAGACCAACGGAGCAAGCGGCAACGGCGCCGCCCGCACGGATGAGAAGGTCCGCGTCGCGATCGTCGGCGTCGGCAACTGCGCCAACTCCTTCATCCAGGGAGTCCAGTACTACAAGGACGCCGATCCCAGCGACGAAGTCCCGGGCCTGATGCACGTCGACCTCGGCGGCTACCACGTCCGCGACGTCGAGTTCGTCGCCGCCTTCGACATCGACTCCGAGAAGGTCGGCAAAGACCTCTCCGAGGCGATCTGGTCGGGCCAGAACGACACGATCAAGTTCGCCGACGTCCCCGAGCTCGGGGTCAAGGTCGAGCGCGGCATGACCCACGACGGCCTCGGCAAGTACTTGAAAGAGAAGATCACCAAAGCGCCAGGTGAGACCGCCGACATCGTCGGCATCCTTAAAGAGACGGGGGCGGACGTTCTGGTCTGCTACCTGCCGGTCGGCTCCGAGGAGGCAACCAAGTGGTACGTCGAGCAGGCGCTGACGGCGGGTGTCGGTTTCGTCAACTGCCTGCCCGTGTTCATCGCCCGCGAGGACTACTGGGACAAGCGCTTCAAAGAAGCCGGCCTGCCGATCATCGGCGACGACATCAAGTCCCAGGTCGGTGCGACCATCGTCCACCGCCAGCTCGCCCGCCTCTTCCACGACCGCGGCGTGCGGGTCGAGCGCACCTCGCAGCTCAACGTCGGCGGCAACATGGACTTCTACAACATGCTCGAGCGCGAGCGGCTCGACTCGAAGAAGATCTCGAAGACCAACGCGGTCACCTCGATCATGGGCCACGAGCTGCCCGCCGAGGACGTCCACGTCGGCCCCTCCGACTACGTCGCCTGGCTCACCGACCGCAAGTGGGCGCACATTCGCCTCGAGGGCAAATCGTTCGGCGACGTGCCGCTCAACCTCGAGCTGAAGCTCGAGGTCTGGGACTCGCCCAACTCGGCCGGCGTCGTCATCGACGCGGTGCGGCTGATCAAGCTGGCGCTGAACAACGGTGTCGCCGGCCAGCTCGACGGCCCCTCCAGCTACCTGATGAAGTCGCCCCACTCGCAGCGGCCCGACGACGAGGCACGCGAGCAGACCGAGGAGTTCATCGCCAAGCACGCGCGGGGCAAGAACCCGGCCGTTGTCGGTTCCTGAGCGACTCTCGATAGCCCAGGTCTCGCCTCACAGGCGAGCCACCGTCAACCCGGTCAACGAGTTCGTCGCGCGGGTGTCGGAGGAGCTGAAGCGCCGCGGGCACCAAGTGCTGCGCATCAGTTCGGGGGAATCGGTCAAACGACTGCTTGGCGCCAACTCGTTTGACATCGTCCACGTCCACGAGCCGTTTGCGCCAAGCGTCTCCTCGGCGGCGCTGCGCCACTCCTACTCGCTCAACGTCGCCACCTTCCACAAGCCGCAGGAGCGGGTGCTCTCGACCCAGGTGGCGCGGCCGCTGGTCGAGGTCTTCTTCGGCCGCCTCGACGCGCGGACCGTTACCTCCGCGGCGACGGGGGCTCTGCTGGAGCGCTACTTCCCGGGACCGTACGAGCTGGTCGAGCCGGCTAGCGCGGAGCGCGATTGGTCCGTGGTCGCCGATGAGTTGGAAGCGACCTACCGCCGTCTGCTCGGCCGCCGCCACGACCCGGCGGGTAAGCCAGAAGTGCGCCGGCGGATCACCGAGCGGCCGCTGGTCGAGGTCGACCTGCACATGCACACCGACCACTCGCCCGACTGCGCGACCCCGGTCGAGGTGCTGCTGGAGACCGCGCGCGATCGTGGCCTCGGCGCGATCGCGATCACCGACCACAATGAGGTCTCCGGTGCGCTCGAGGCGCGGCGGATCGCCGGCGAGATGGGCGACATCAAGGTGATCGTCGCCGAGGAGGTGAAGACCGCCGAGCAGGGCGAGGTGATCGGCCTCTTCCTCGAGGAGAAGATCCCGCGCGGGCTGACGATGGCGGAGACGATCGCCGAGATTCGCCGCCAGGGTGGGCTCGTGTACGTGCCCCACCCCTTCGATCGCTTCCACTCCGTACCCGACTACGAGCACCTGCTCGACATCGTCGAGGAGATCGACATCCTCGAGGTCTTCAACCCGCGGGTGGCGCTGACCGCCTTCAACGAAGAGGCGGAGCGGTTTGCCCGCAAGTACCGGATTGTGCCCGGCGCCGGCTCCGACAGCCACGTCGCCCAGGGGTTGGGCAGCGTCCGCGTGCGGATTCACGACTTCGACGGGCCCGCCGAGTTCCTCGAGGCGATGCGCGACGCCGATATCACCCGCAAGCACAAGAACCTCGTCTACGTGCAGGCGCTGAAGCTGCTGCAGACGGCAGGGCGGCCGAAGGCGCCGAAGCGCAGCGTCCCCGACGCCAAACCGGTGCGGGGTGGGCGGCCGCGTGGCAAACGCCGCCCGGTCAGCGGTCGGCGCACGAGCAAGAGCTGATGCAAGAGGGCCGGGCGAAAGGAGCCGCGGCCGGGCCGTCAAAGAAATCGCCGACCGTGCCGGCGACCGACGACGAGATCAGAGAGAAGTACCTGGAGCGCGCGATCCGCGAGCTCAACCAGTTGACCCATGAACTGCAGGAGTGCCCGCACTGCCCGCGCGGCAAGCTGATGCCGGTGCTCGGCTCGGGCCACCCGCAGGCCGACGTCTTCATGATCAAGCACGCCCCGGGGGTCGCCGAGATCGAAGAGGGCGTCGCTTTCTACGGCCGGCCCGGCAACGCGCTGATGAAAAGCTTCAAGCGGCTCGGGATCGACCCGCTGGTCGTCTACGGCACCCTCTGCGTCAAGTGCCCGATCGCCGAGCCCGACCTCGCCGCCGAGGAGTGCGTGCGCCGGATGGTCGAGGAGTTGGCGATCGTGCAGCCGAAGATCGTCGTCGTCATGGGCGAACCCGCCCTGCGCGTGCTCAACGGCCTCGAAGTCCCCCTCTCGCGCAAGATCGAGCCGCGCGAGGGCGAGATCCAAGCCTTCACCCCGACCGTCGATGCCCTCTACACCCCCGACATCGACGAATCGCTCGACGAGGAGGGCGCCAAGCAGCGCTTCTGGCGCTCGTTCAAGGTGCTCGGCGAGTGGTACGAGGACCTGCCGCCGTACTAGCAGTTCCAGGAGGGCCCTTCGGCATACTTTGATGCCATGTTCTGTGCGATGACGGGAAAGGCCCACCGCCTGTTCTGGATGCGCTCTGCGTGGTGGTGTCGCGATTGCCGGCAGAAGGTCGAATCCTGCTGCGAGGGCGGCGGTTGCCCTTCCGTGGCGGAGCTGCAGCACAGCACGAAGTCGAGCTGAGGAGAGCGCCTGCGGCCGCTACCCCGGCTGCAGCTCGATGACGATCTCACCGGGCAGGCGGAGCCAAACCTGGCGCTGGCTGAGCGAGCCGGCCTGCTCGGTCTCGAAGCCTTGTAGCTCAAGGGCGCTCACGACCGCCGGCAGGTTGGTGACCGTGAAGCAGACGTGATTGGGAGCGGTGCCGGGGAAACCTCGCTCTCCGTCGCGCTTCGCCCGGGAGTTGAGGTGAAGCTTGCAGTTGCCGCCCTGTAGCCACCGCCCCGGGACCGTGATGCTGTCGGGGCGGGGGATCTCGATGAAACCGATCGCGCCGGTAAGAGCACCCACCACCATCTCTTCGTCCTCGGCAGCGACATGCAGGCTGACGTGCTCCACCTCGACGGACTCGCCGGCGAGGGCGGCGGCTGCGATCTCCTGATTGGCCATCAGCCATCGGAACGAGAGATGCCGGCGCTGCTCTGCCAGCTCCACGGCATCGCCGGCAAGGCGGCACAGACGAAGGAGGAGGTCCGGTCTCTCGGCCCATCGGAGAACGTCTTCGGTGCTCGCCTCGATCAGGTCAGAGAGGCCTCCTTCGTCGCTGAGCTCCCAGGCCAGCGCGACCTCACGGGGAGATTGCCAGCAGAACATGTGCGGAAGCCAGATCTGGCCATAGGTACTGGGGGGAGGACGGCGGCTGTGATCGCCTGCCGCAAATAGGGTCAGCCTCCGGCTGATTCCCCGCTCCCTCCTAGCGCTGGCGAGAACGGTTCCGAAGGCCTTTGCGCGGAGTACCTCGCACCCGTCCCCCCGCAGCACGTCTATGTCGGCCTCTCCGGCCGGACCCGTACTGCCGGCGTTCTCGGTCACGAGGAGCGGGGGAGGCAGCCGGGCGCTCATGGCGTCGGTTGGAGGATGCTCAGATCGGATTGGATCGCGAGGAAGTCGGCGAGCAGCATGCCGCCGTCGAGAACTCCGTCTGCCCGTTCGGCATCGTTACCGGGTGGCCATGACGGCGACGAGCAGGCCAGTGTCAGGAGACCGACCAGCAGGCTCGCCATCACCAGGTCCGACTGCTGATTGGGCATGCTCTCGGAGAAGTGGAAGTTGACCGGGAACCCGTCGGCCACGAGCAGCATGGCGCAGGACGGCTCGTCCTTGACGTACATCGTCCCAAGGCAGTCCAGCGGCATGGGTTTGGCCAGCTCGGCGAGGGCATGCTTGTCGAAGGCGAAGTCCCGGGAGGTAAGGCTGACGAGAATGCAGTCTCGTGCGATCCGTGCGATGCATTCACGGTCGATTACCTGCGGACCAGCGCAGGAGAAGATGTATCGGGGTTGGACGCGCCCGATCAGGTCCGCCGCCGAGCTCTCGGCGTCGAATCCCTGCTCTCGGGCTGCAACGGCCATCGAGGCGGCGTTGTCAGCGACGTGCACGTTGACGTTGTGCCTGCGGAGCAGGTCCGCCAGCGCTCTGCCGATCGTCCCGTAGCCGACCACCACCGCCGAACGTCCGTTGAGATTCTCGTGCGGAAGCAGCTGCCGGAGGTTCGACAGAGAGGCCTGGGCGACCCCGTGCGCCTCCACGCTCGCCTTGAGCTTGCTCTCAGCGACGCTGAAGATCGGCACTTTGAGGTCTGGGTGGAATGGGCGCAGCGCCCATATGCCGCTGGTGGTTTGCTCTACTACCCCCTTGAACAGGCTCAAGTGAGTCCCGAATTTCTTTAGGAGTGGAGGCAGGATGTAGCCCCCGTCGTCCACGACTATCGTCGGGGTCCATGTATCAGCGCCGGAGGCGACGCGGGCTGACTCGACCCGGCGAATGTGGTCGCTGATGCCGAGCTCGACCTCCGAATAACGGTACACGGGTATCCCGAGACGCTGACGGATATGTGCGTCCACCCGGTGGGCATGGCGATACCGGTATTCCTTATCGATGACCGTCACGAGGTCACGGTCGAGCCCCAGCTCCAGTGCCTTTTCCAGTAACAGCACGAAGTCGGTTTGATGGTGGATAGTGAAGATGGCGCCGTGCCCGGCTAGTGGTTTCTCGGGAATGGTCAACGACGGCAACCAGTGCGACATACGCTCGGGAGCGGAGGACGTCAGCGGCATGTCGCTCTCGATCAGCTCGAGCTCGAGGGGAGTGAAGGGAAGAGCTGAGATCGCCTCGTGCATCCCGGTGCGGTCGGCGACCATGCCGCAGGCGACTATCTCGACCTGGAACGGCAGGTGAAACTGATCAGGTCCAGCGGCCGACGAAGTTACCGCCAGCCACTGGTCCCCCAG
Organism: uncultured Solirubrobacterales bacterium; assembly: GCA_963698085.1. Lineage (GTDB taxonomy): Bacteria > Actinomycetota > Thermoleophilia > Solirubrobacterales > 70-9 > VRUE01. Next base: position 1,123,873 of record OY969122.1, on the reverse strand, counting down.
GGTCATCTGAGTCGCTCGTGTGACCGTTTCCCGGCCGGCTATGCCCGCCACGCTCCAGCCCATCTCCTCGAGGCGCTGCTGGAGCTCGTCGATCAGCGCGGCGACCTCGTCGGGACGGCCGCGGAGAGTTGCCTTGGCGCCAAACGGCACAGCCGCGGTATCACCCGGCGACACAAGGTCTGCCGTGTCGCCGCTTTTTTCCGGTGAATGCACGTATGGCCTCCTCGACATCCGCGACCCGCTGCTAGCTTCCGCGCGTGCCCAGCCCGCACCAGTGCCCTGGCTTGCCGTCCTACCGCCTTCCTAGGATACGGCTACCGGACTACATGTCGCCGAATGCTTGAGGAGTTTGTATGGGCGTCCCCAAACATGAGCTCTTCGATTCGTCGGAAGTTTGCGACCACTACCTGGGTCACTACGACACCCTCCGGGGCAAGGTGAGGATGAAGGTCGTCCATCAGCATCTTCGCCACGTGGTGGAGGATGTTTCGACCCGACCCGGGAGGGTGTTGGATGTCGGCTGCGGTGATGGAAGGGACGTGCACTGGTTGGCCGCCCTCGGCCACGACGTAGTGGGCTTCGATACCTCTGAAGAGATGCTGGAGAGGGCGCAAGAGCGACTTGATCAGACCGAGGTACGGGGGTCAGTTGAGCTGCGCAGTGGGGGCGTGGACGATGCGCTAAGAAAGTACGGAAGCGAGTCGTTCGATCTGGTGCTCTCACACGGGGTGATCATGTATCAGGGCGATCCGGCTGATTTCGTCGCTCGCCTGCTGAAGCTCGTCCGGCCCGAGGGGTTGCTTTCGTTGTTGGCCAAGAATTCCGACGGGATGGCCTTCCGCGCGGCCAAAGAGGCGTCGATCGACGAGGCAATCAGGTTGCTGGACGACTCAGGTGGTTTGGGACACCTCGGGGTGACCACTCAGGCACAGTCGATTCAGGAGCTAGCAGAGATGGCGTTCGCGGCGGGCGCGACCGTGCGGAGCTGGGCCGGTGTCAGGGTGTTCACCGACAGCCCCGATGAGTCCCTGTTCGCGGCCGACGAAGAGAAGATCATCGAGTTGGAGTGGCGCGCCGCGCAGCGCGACCCGCATCGTCGTACGGCGGCCCTTCTCCACGTACTGTTCTTCCGCGGGGTCGATCTCAGCCTGCTGCCCGCCTGAGGCGTCCGGCGCAGGCGGGCCAGGCGCTGCGTCAATCGCTCGGTACGGCGGCCTCGGCGAGGGCGGTCATCGGGTCGATCTTGGCGCTGGCCAAGCCGCGGACGACCACCGTGTCGAGGGCGGTGTAGGCGGCTAGGTGCTTCTTGGCTGTGTCGGCGTCGGCGGCCGCGACGCCGACTGTGCCCTCGGGCTCGCCGAGGCGGTCGAAGTGGTTGCGGTAGCCGGCGTGAAGGTCGCGGTAGAAGGACTCCTCCTTGGCGAGGCGCTCGGCGGCGTCGGGGCCGACGGCGGTGCGGACGTAGCCGAAGACCGGTGGGCACTCGCGGCCCGCTTCGCTCGCCCCGGCTTCCACCTGGTTGTGGGCGCGGGCGGCGAACTCGGGAGTCATCCAGTTGAAGAAGGCGCCGTCGAACTCGGCGCCGGCAAGGGCGCACATCTTCGGTCCCATCGCGGCGAGGACGAGGCGCACGTCGGGTAGCTGCTCGCGCAGCTCGGGCAAGGACTCGCGCATCCGGGTCAGCGGCTTCTCCGAGAAGCCAGCGCCGACCCCGAGCCAGAGCTCCGACCGGTCGAGGCCAAGCCGCTCGATGTCGGCAGCGATCTCCTCGGGCGGGGTGCGGTCGAGCGCGATCACCGCGACCCCAAGCTCGACCTCGGGCGCCGCGGTGGCGAACTCGGCCAGCGTCTCCAGCCCCTTGGCGCCGGGGTGGTCGTTGGACCAGAGCGAGTCGTAGCCGAGCTCGGCGCAGCGCGCGGCGAGCGGCTGCGCGACCTCCGGATCGAGCCCCGCGGCGACTCCAAACCCGCGAGGCATCAGGCGCTGTCGCCTTTCTCCAGCAGCGCGACGCACTCGATATGGGGGGTCTGGGGGAACATGTCCACCGGCTTCACGCGGCGCAGGGTATAGCCCGCCTCGACCAGTTGGGCGGCGTTCGGCGCCAGCGTGGTCGGGTTGCAGGAGACGTAGACGATCCGCTTTGCTTCGCACTCGAGCACGCGCCGGACGATCTTCTGCGAAAGGCCGGCGCGGGGCGGGTCGAGCAGAACGACATCGGGCTTGCCGGCCTGCTCCACCAGGGGCCGCAGGCCGGTCCGGGCGCTGCCGGCGAGGAAGTGGGCGTTCTCGATCCCGTTCAGCTCGGCGTTGCGCTCAGCATCGGCGATCGCCTCGGGGACGAGCTCCAGGCCCCAGACCTCGCCCGCCCCCCCGGCCATGGTCAAGCCGATCGTGCCGATCCCGCAATAGAGGTCGAAGACGCGCTCGCTGCCGCTCAGCCCCGCGTACTCGGTCGCGACGGCGTAGAGCCGCTCGGCCATCTCCGTGTTGGTCTGGAAGAAGGCGTTGTGGGACATCTCGAACTCGAGCCCGCAGAGTCGCTCGCGCAAGAGTTCCTCACCGAGCACGCCTGTCGGCCCCTCGCTGCCACCCGAGCCGTTGTCGACCACCGTGTGCAGGTCGACCGGCGGCTTCGGCAGGCGCTTCGGTGTGGTGACGAGGCGGGTCTGGATCTGGCCGCTGCGTTTCCCCTCGCGGACGATGAGGTTGCAGAGGACGCCGTCGCCGGCCGGCCTGTCGTAGGGAGCGACGGATTCCGCGCGCGCCCATTCGCGGACCTCGTTGCGGGCGACGTTGCCGCGCTCGGAGGCGAGCAGACAGTCCTCGACCCCGATGACGAGGTCCCAGCGACCGCTGGCGTGGAAGCCGAGCACGGTCTCCTCGTCGCGGAGGCCGAAGGAGTATTCGAGCTTGTTGCGGTAGCGCCACTGTTCGGTGGCTGGCTCGATCTCCTCCAGCTCGAAGCCGTCGAGGCCGCCGATCCGCCGCAGCGCCTCGTCGACCTGCTGGCGCTTCTCGATCAGTTGCTGCTCGTAGGCAAGGCCCTGCCACGGTGCCCCCGGGCAGGGCTCGCCTTCGTGCCGGCAGCGATTCGCGATGCGGTCTGCGCCGGGGCGCACCAGCTCGACCGCGCGCGCCTCGGCAAAGCGCTTCTTCGGCTTGGTGATCTCGGCCCGCACCAGATCGCCGGGCAGGCCGCCGGCGACGAAGACGACGTATCCGCCCACCCGCGCGACCCCGCGCCCGCCGAAGGCGAGCGAATCGATCTCGACCTCGAGTTGCTCCCCGCGCCGCGGGCGCGTCGCCGTCTGGCCGGGCGCGGACTCCACCTAGCTCAGTTTCTTGCGTGCGCGCCGTGCCGCCTGCGTCGCCTGTTTGCGCACCGGCGCGGTCCGCCCGCCGACCTCTTTGCGGGCCTGTTTGACCAGGCGCTCGAGCTCTTTGAGCATGCCGTCGGTCTGGCGCCTGCCGCGCTTGATCAGGTCGGAGACCATCTTCTCGGCGTCGCCGCGGGTCATTCGGCCGCGCTTGACCGCGTCGTCGACGACCTCCTGCAGGCGCTCGCGGCTGAGCGTGACGCTGTGTTCGAGGCTCTCGCGGAACTGCTCGACGCTCTTGTCGAGGCCGGTGGTATTGCTCCGAGAGCCCGATTTTTTCGCCGTTTTCGCTTTCGCTTTTTTGGCGGCCGGTTTGCGAGCGGACGCTTTTTTGGCCCGCGTCCCGGCTTTCGCTTTTTTCGTCGCTTTACCGGTGGTCTCTTTTTTGGCCGCCATTGGTGTTCTCCTATTGCCGAAGTGTAAGAAGGTCGAATTTGCACTTACCCGCGTCAGGCGGTGATAAATGCAGTTTCTAGGGACTGACTATCTCATTACTTCGTCGTGAGTCCCGAACACCGCCTCGACCGGTGCGTGATCGGAGAGTCGCAGGGCCAGTCCGTCCTCGTCGACCTCGCGACCCTCGGGTGGCCACTGATGGGGCGGCTCGACCAGGTCGAGGCCCCGCACCAGCAGGTGGTCGATCGCGCGCGGTCCGGTCGGGGCGGCGAGGCCGAAGCGCTCGCGCAGCTCGGCGAAGACCGCGGGGGTCTCCGTCGGTCGCAGGTTGAGGTCACCGCCGAAGATCAGCGGCGCTTCTCCGGCCCACTCGTCGGCCGCGACGGCGGCGCGCAGCACATCCTCGCTTGCCAGCTCGGGCTGGTGGGCGGAGGCGTGCAGGTTGGCAACGCAGATCCCGGAGGCGGTGCGGGTGAAGGCCATCGCCCGTCGCTCGAGCGGTCCTTCGTGGATCGCCAGCTCGCGCCGCTCGACGATCCCGCGGAACGAGTTTCGAACCAAGATGAGGTTCGAGCCGCCCTCGCCGGAGGCGATCAGGTCGGGGTTCAGCCGAGCGGCGAGGGTCCGCAGGGCGCCAAACGAGTTGCGCGAGGTCAGCACGCGGTGCGCCTCGGCCCCGCAGGCCCGCGCCAGCGGCCCGGCGTAGCGCGGTGGGCACTCCTGCAGCAGCGCCACCTCCCACTTGGCTTCGGCGAGAAGGCGAGAGAACTTCCCCAGCAGCTCGCGGTTGACCTGGACGTGGGTCGCGTTGCGCTCGGTCACCCGCAACAACCGCGAGCGCCAGGTGAACAGGGCCGGGTCGGGCGGGAAATCGCGCCCGTGGAAGAGGTTCCAGGAGATGACGGTGAACTCCACGGACGTAGTATCCGGTGCTTGAAGCGTGACTTCCTCACCGGCGAAGAGCTGGGGGCCTTCGAGCTCTCCCAGCTGCTCGACCTCGCGGCCGAGCTGAAATCGGACCGGCGTGTTCGCAGTTTGTCCGGCTCAGACCGACAAACTGCGAACACGGGCGATCTCGCCGGGCGCAGCATCGCGCTCGTCTTCGAGAAGCCCTCGACCCGGACGCGGATCTCCTTCGAGGTCGGCGTCGCCGAGCTTGGCGCAACGCCGATCGTTCTGCGCGGCGACGAAATGCAGCTCTCGCGTGGCGAGTCCGCCGGCGATACCGGCCGCGTGCTCTCGCGCTATCTGGATGCGATCGTGATTCGCTCCGGCTCGCACGAGGCGGTCGCCGAGCTGGCGGCCGAGGCCGACGTCCCGGTCGTCAACGCGCTCACCCCCCTCCACCATCCTTGTCAGGCGCTTGCCGACCTGCTGACCCTGCGCGAGCGCTGTGGCGAACTGCAAGGCCTGCGCCTCGCCTACGTCGGCGATGGCAACAACGTCGCCCGCTCGATCGCGATCGCCTGCGAGCTCGCCGACGTCGAGCTGACGGTCGCGGCGCCCGCTGGCTACCAGCTAGAGGAAGGGCACGGGGTGAAGCTGACCGAGGACCCGCGCCTCGCCGTCTCCGGCGCCGACGCGATCTACACCGACGTCTGGGTCAGCATGGGGGACGAGGAGGAGGCCGAGCGCCGCCGCGCCGACCTCACCCCCTTCCGGGTAGACGCCGATCTGCTCGCTGCGGCGAAGGAGGACGCGGTCGTTCTGCACTGCCTGCCCGCCCACCCCGGCGAGGAGATCACTTCCGATGTGCTCTACGGGCCGCAGTCCGCCGTTTGGGATCAGGCCGAGAACCGCCTCCACACCCAGAAGGCGCTGTTGAGGACGCTGCTCGCCGACTGAGCGATGTACCCGGAGATCAACCTCGGCCCGCTGACGCTGCAGACCTTCGGCCTGATGTTCGCGCTCGCCTTCCTCGCCGCGGGGGCGCTGGTCTGGAGGCGCCTGGGGGAGATCGGCAAGCCGGTCGATTGGGCCTATGAGATCGGCTTCTCGGCCCTGGTCGGCGGCGTCGTCGGCTCGCGCCTCTACTTCGTCGTCGAAAACTGGGACAGCGTCAGCGACGACCTGCTCGGCAACCTTTTCAGCGGCTCCGGGCTGGTCTGGTACGGCGGCGCGATCGGCGGCGCGGTCGCGGTTCTGCTTTGGGCCTGGTATCGCGACTTCCTCCGCCTCGCCCTGCTCGACCTGGCGGCGCCGGCTCTGGCGCTCGGCTACGCCGTGGGGCGGATCGGCTGCCAGCTTTCAGGCGATGGCGATTACGGCAAGGCGTGGGACGGGCCCTGGGCGATGTCCTACCCCGACGGCACCGTGCCGACTACCGAAGAGGTCCACCCGACGCCGGTCTACGAGGCGCTGGCGATGGGCCTCGGGGCGTGGCTCCTCTGGCAGCTGCGCGACCGCGTTCGCGCCGGCATCCTCTTCGCGATCTACCTCGTCTACGCTGGCGCCGAGCGCTTCCTGGTCGAGTTCGTGCGACGCAACAGCGATGCCGCCCTCGGCCTGACCAGCGCCCAGCTGGAGAGCCTTGCAATGATGGTCGGCGGCATTGTCTGGATGTACGTGGTGAAGCAGCGACACGGGACCCTCACCCGCGAGCCCGCTGTTAATCTTGCGCAAAATATTTTGAGGAAATAAGGGAGGCGAGCGGAGTGGAAGCAGTGGGGACTGGCAGCGGGGGAGGTACGTCCGCCGCGACCGTTGACGCGCTGCTCGACACCGCGACGGAGAAGATCGCAGCCGCGGGCTGCGAGGAGCCGCGTACCGACGCGGAAGCGCTGGTTGCCAACGCGCTTGGGATCAGCATCGAGGAGCTGTCTCGCAATGGGGCCGGCGAGCTCTCGCCCGAGGTCGTGGCCGCGATCGAGGCCGCCGTGGCGCGCCGCGCCGACCATGAGCCCCTTGCCTACGTGCTCGAACGCGCTCCCTTCCGCGACCTCCAGATCCACGTCGATCCACGCGTGCTCTGGCCGCGCCGCGAGACCGAGCTGCTGGTCGAGGTCGGCACCGAACTGCCCGAGGGTGCGCGAGTGCACGAGGTCGGCACCGGCTCGGGCGCGATCGCCCTGGCCTTGATCTCCGAGCGCCCTGATCTGCGGGTCACCGGCTCGGACCTCTCGCCCGAAGCGGTCGAAGCCGCGCGGGAGAACGCCGAGCGGCTCGGCATCGAGTTCGAGGTCAGCGTCGCCGAGGGGTTGCCCGAGGGTCTGGAGGACGTCGACATGGTCATCGCCAACCTCCCCTACGTCACCGACGAGACGATCTATGACCGCTCGCCGGAGATCCGTCGCGAGCCGCGGATCGCCGTAACCGGCGCCTGCGGCGCCGATGGGCTCGGCGTAATTCGCGGTCTGATCGAGGAAACGCCGAGCGGCTGGAAGCTGGCGATGGAGCACGACACGCACCATGGGCCGGCGATGCGCGAGATGCTGCGCGACGCAACTACTATGCGCGACTACATGGGAGATGAGCGGGTAACCGTCGGCGTCGCACCGTGAGCGCCCTAAGGGCCTGTCTCACTATCCCCGCGCACGCCTGGCGGCGGCGGACACGGCACGGAGCGGCGTCCTCAGTCGGCCAAATAGCGCTGCTATTCGGCCTCCCTGCGTCCTTGCTCCGCTTGGTCCGGCGCTCGCCAGTCGCACACGCGGGTACTGAGACAGGCCCTTGAGCGCGGAGGAGCGTCTAGCGAAGGCAGAGCGGCTGCGATCCGAAGGGATCGACCCTTTCCCGTTCTCCTTTCCGGACCGCAACGCGGTCGCCGAGATCCTCGCGGCGCACGACCCCGCCGAGCTGGGCGAGGGCGAGCACCGCGAGTTCTCCTACCGGATCGCCGGCCGGGTGACCGGACAGCGCGGCCACGGCAAGACGACCTTTTTCGACGTGCGCGACCTCTCCGGCACGATCCAGGCCTACGCTCGCGTCGACGCGCTCGGCCAAGAGGCGTTCGACCGGGTCGAAGACCTCGACATCGGCGACCAGGTCGGGGTCGAGGGGGACCTCTACGTAACCAAGCGGGGCCAGCTGGCAGTTGAGGTGCGCGAGTGCACGCTGCTGGCTAAGGCGCTGCGCGACCCGCCCGACCTCTTCCACGGCATTTCCGATCCGGAGGTGCGCTACCGCCAGCGCGAGCTCGACCTGATGGCGAACGAGCGCTCGCGGGAGATCTTCGTGCTGCGGGCAAAGGTCGTGAAGGCGATCCGCGACCACCTCGATGAGCGCGGCTACGTCGAAATGGAAACGCCGATCTTGCAGCGGATGACCGGCGGCGCCGCGGCGCGGCCGTTCAAGACCCACCACAACGCCCTCGACCGTGACCTCTTCCTGCGGATCGCCACCGAGCTCTACCTGAAGCGGGCGATCGTCGGCGGTTTCGAGAACGTCTACGAGCTGGGCAAGTTCTTCCGCAACGAGGGGATGTCCCCCCAGCACAACCCCGAGTTCACGATGCTCGAGTGGTTCGTCAGTGGGGTCGCCTACCACGGCGTGATGGACGTCGCCGAGGGGATCGTCTCCGACGTCGCCGAACGGGTGCTGGGGACGACCAAGATCGAGCGCGACGGCGAGACGATCGACCTGGCGCCGCCCTGGCCGCGACTGCGGCTGCAGGACTTGATCAAGGAAGAGACCGGCGTCGATATCACCGAGGCGAGCCGAGACGAGCTTGCCGAGATTGCCGGTGAGGACGCTGAGCCCGACGACGACTGGGCGGCGCTGGTCGACACGCTGCAGGGCAAGCTGATCGAGCCGAAGCTGATCCAGCCAGCCTTCATCATCGACCTGCCGCTGGCGATCTGGCCGCTGGTCAAGCCGGTGCCCGAGCACCCGCAGCTACTGGCGGCGGCCTTCGACGGGATCATCGCCGGGATGGAGATCACCGGCGGCGGCACCGACGTCAACGACCCGATCGAACAGCGCCGCCACTTCGTCGAACAGCGCGAACGGCAGGAGTCCGGCGCCGAGGAGACGCCGCACGAGCACGACGAGGAGTTCGTGCGCGCGCTCGAATACGGGATGCTGACGGCGAGCGGCTCAGGCCTCGGGGTCGACCGGCTGATGATGATCCTCAGCGGCGCCAAGACCCTGCGCGACGTGATCCTCTTCCCCTCGATGCGCGAGGCCGCCGAACCCTGATGCCGACGGGCCGAAATGTCCACTCGGGGTGGACATTTCGGCCCGTCGGCAGCTATTTCTCGATCTGGACGAGGCGCTCGGGCTGGTGCTCGACCTGCAGCGTCGTGTGGTGGATGCCGAACTCGCGCTCGATCAGCTCGGCGAGCTCGAGCCGGGCGCGATGGCAGTCGGCGTCGGCCTCCACGGTGACGTGGGCGGAAAGGGCGGGGAACTCCGAGGTGACCTCCCAGACGTGCAGGTCGTGGACCTCGACCACGCCGGGCTGGCCCGCCATCAGCTGGCCGATCTGGTCGGGGTCGAGCCCCTTCGGCGAGGCCTCGAGGAAGACCCGACCCGAGTCGCGCAGCAGCCCGTAGGCGGAGTACAGCATCAGCGCGGCGACCAGGAGCGAGGCGATTGCGTCCGCTCGGTCGAAGCCGGTCAAGAGGATCACCGCGGCGGCGATCGCGGTGCCGACGAAGGCGTAGAGGTCGGTGAGGAGGTGCTGGAAGCTGCCCTCGACGTTGAGGCTCTGGCGGTTGGCGCTGGCCAACACCGCGGTGGCGGCGAGGTTGACGACGACACCGGCCAGGGCGACGACGAGGACGATGCCGCCGTCGACGCCGGGCGGGTCGAAGAGTCGGCGCACGCCCTCGATCGCGATCACGGCGGCGAGGACGAGCAGGGTGATCCCGTTGACTTGGGCGGAGAGGATCTCGACCCGTTTGAGGCCGAAGGTCATCTGGCCTTTGGCGGGGCGCTTGCTGAGACGGATCGCGACGAGGGAGAGGGCGATCGCGGCGGCGTCGGTGAGCATGTGCGCGGCGTCGGAGAGCAGCGCCAGCGAGTTGGCGAGGATGCCGGTCACGACCTCGGCCGCCATGAAGCCGAGGATCAGCGCCAGGGCGATGCGCAGCTTGCCGCGGTCGGCGTCGGCGGAGGCGCCGTGGCTGTGGCCGGCGTGGGAGTGGCTCATCGTCGATCTATCGTAAGAGCCCGGCGGCGGTCAGAAGGCCGAGTGGAGCATGCCGCCGTCGATCGGGATCGTGGCGCCGGTGATGTAGGCGGCGCGCTCGGAGCAGAGGAAGGCGACCAGGTCGCCGTACTCTTCGGGCCGGCCGAGGCGGCCGGCGGGGACCTGGTCGCGCGCGACCTCTTCGGCGACCTCGATCGAGCCGTAGTTGGAGGCGATTCGCTCGGTGGCGAAGCGGCCGGTGGCGACGGTGTTGATGGTGATCCCGTCGGCGGCGACCTCGCGGGCGAGGGTCTTGAGGAAGCCGACCGCGGCCATGCGGTGCGAGTTGGAGAGGACGAGGCCGGGGATCGGCTCGCGGGTCGAGGTGGAGCCGACGTTGACGATCCGCCCCCAGCCACGCTCCCGCATCCCGGGCACGACCGCGCCGGCGAGCACGCGCGGGGCGAGGACGAGCGAGCGATAGGCCCGCTCCCACTCCTCGGGCTCGTGGTCGAGCGCACCGCCGAGCGGCGGTCCGCCGGTGTTGGTGATGAGGATGTCGAGCGGTCCGAGTGCCGCCTCGATCTCGGCGGGCAGCTCGGCGATGCGGTCGAGGTCGGTCGCGTCGGCGACGAACGGCGTCGCCTCACCCGCGATCTTCGCGCCCGCCCCCTCGATCCGCTCGCGCGAGCGGCTGGCGACCGCGACCCGAGTGCCTTCCCGGGCGAGCGCCGCGGCGATCCCAAGCCCGAGCCCCTGGCTGGCGCCCATCACCAGCGCGACCCGGCCCCGCAGCCCTAGGTCCATGCCCAGGAGAAATGCTCCAAAGGGTTCACGCCGATAAAGTTAACGGGCAGGGCGCCCGTAGCTCAGTGGTCAACGGTCCCTTCACGGGGACCAAAGAGCGTCGGTCTTTCAAGCCGAAGGTCGCGAGTTCGATTCTCGTCGGGCGCATGGGGAGGAGTGCCGGCAAGTGCCGGCCTTTTCCTTTTGTGGAGCCAGATCGGCGGCTCGCGGGTTGAACTGCATTCCGTGCCCTTCCAGTCGATTCCGAGGCGTTCCGGGGCATCGTGGTCACATTCTGGTCGCATCATCGCCGGCCACGAACTTGTCGGCGAGTGTGGCGAGGTCGCCCATCGACACGTCGAGGGCGGCGGCGATTCCTCTAACCGTGCCCCAGGTCGGGTTGGCTTCACCGCGCTCAATCAGGGACAGCGTTTTAGGCGTGACGCCTGCTTGCGGAGCCAAAGCCTCCTGGGTGACATCGCGCTTCTGCCGCAGCTCGCGAATCGCCTGGCCCAAGGCGGGCTGTGGTTTGGGAGTTTGGCGTGGATCGCGATTCAAGATATGTGTTTGAAAGCTGCTAGGCTCGGGCCTCAAAACATAAGTGGGGCCGCGCGAGTGGAGTCGCCGGCCCCGTGGCGACGGGTCAAGCGGAACTCGCCCCGTCGCAGCGGGAACGGTAGCGACCTATCGGCTCCAAGAAGCGGCCCCCGGCGGCGCGTGAACGCCAACCGAGGGCCTGACCACAAGGAGGCAACGCTCCTCATGGCTGACTCGAACCCTACGGATTGCGCAGAGCGTTATCCCAACGCAGCCGACGCGAAGGCCGAGCGCACTGTTCTGACGTTCCTGCTCGCAGAGCATCCAGCCCAACTGACGATCCCCGAGCTGTCGCGAGCCCTGAACGCGCACCCTGGAGCTTTCGCCAGCGAGGACGCCGTCGAGCGGGCTGTCCGCGAACTCGTCGGCGCCGGGCTGCTCTATTGCCACGGCCGGCTCGTCCTGCCGACTCGTGCGGCGCTGTACTTCGCTCGGCTGGAGCTGGACTGATGGGCGCAGACCTGGCCGTCGCCCGCAGGTTCGGCGCGAACCTGCGCCACCTCCGCAGGCAAGCCGATCTCAGCCAGGAAGAGGTTGGCGCTCGTGCCTCACTTCACCGGACCGAGATCGGCTTGCTTGAGCGTGGTGCTCGCGTCCCGCGGATCGACACGCTGATCAAGCTGGCGGCGGCTATCGGCATCCGCATCGACTGTGCGTTGTTGGAGGGCATCGAGTGGACGCCCGGGAAGACCGAGGCCGGGGCGTTCTCGGCTCGGGGTGGTGAGGGGCGTTGAGCCGGCGAATTTGGTCACATCGATCCCAAGACCAAAGACAAGCCCAGAATGAGACCAAGACCGAAGCGAAGTTCCCAGGAGCAACAGATTCATGTGTTCTCGGAATCAGCCCAGGACTCGCAGTAGCTTCAGCCACGCAGCTACTCCAGCCCCTCCAAAGCCCCCACCCCGAACACACGACACACTGGGAACCCTCCGGTTCGACGCCTGGGCAGCACCTTCTTGATCTACAAGGTCTCCAAGTAAATCGAGGCCCATTTCGACCGGGCGGCCGGCGGCCGATTGTGGCACGGCTCCGCCGTGCAAACGGCCGCGCGTATGGCCGCCCGGACCTCCTTGACCTTCGGTCTCTGGCCTACCTCGAATTAGGGCTTTCTGCGACGTCCTCGATGCATTTCGCCGGTTTGAGCGACAGAGGGGGCATGGAGCGGAATACGTCCTCTTGGCCGACCTTCTTCACCGAGCGAACGCTTGCCGCCTATCTCGCGGTTTCAGACCGAACGATCCGCAACTGGATCAGAAGGCGAGAGCTGCCCTCCTACAAGCTCGGCGCGGCCAGGCGGATCGACCCAGCTGATGTCGATGCCTTCCTTGAGGCCCGCAGGGAGGAGGGGCCATGAGGCATCGCGAGTCCCCGACCAAGCGACGCAATCCATCCGGCGAGATCGTGTGGACGGCACGCTACACCGGCCGCGACGGCAAGCGCCGCATCGCCAAGCCGACCTGGAACGGCGGCAAGGGCACGTTCACCCGCAAACACGAAGCGCAGCGCGCGATTGATGAGGCATACGGGATCAGCGACCGCCCCGACACCCTCGGCGACTACGCCGCCACCTGGACCGAACGCCACCCACGCGCAGAACGCACCAACGCCACGTACGACCACCGAATCAGCCGAGTCCTCGACGTGGAGATCGAGGGCATCCCGTTCAAGGACTGGCCGCTGCACGAGCTGCGCCGCCGCCACACCCTCGCCCTGGTCGACCACATGCTGAGGAACGAAGGTCGCGCCACCACCGGCGCCGTCGGCATCCTCCGCTCGCTCTCGGCGATGGCCGAGGACGCGATCACCGACGAAGTCTGCGACCTCAACCCCTTCAAGGGCATCCGCATCCGCGCCAACGATCCAAGGGCACAGAAAAAGCCCCGCCCAATCCGCGTCTTCACCTTCGAGGAGATGCACCGCTTCGCCAAAGCAGCTGGACGCTACGAGGCAATGGTCCGTGTCTTTACCGACACCGGCCTCCGCCTTGGCGAGGTCCTGCCGCTCCGCCGCGACGACTTCGACGGTCAGACGCTTCAAGTCCGCCGCACCGCCCACGAGGGACGGATCCTCGAGGGCACCAAGACCGACCATGGCGAGCCCGACGCCGGCCGCGTCGTCCCGGTCCCCGCGACTCTCGCCTGGATGCTCGAAGCCCAGATCAACCTCAATGACCCCGACTGCCAGCTCCTCTTCCCAACCCCCCGCGGCCGCCTATGGCGTGAGCGCACCTTCTACCGCGACCTCTGGAAGCCGACTCAGGAAGCCTCCGGCCTAGACATCCGCCCCCACGAGTGCCGCCACAGCTACGTCACCCATCTGCGCGCAGCCGGCGTTAACGACGCCGACCTGGCCGAGATCGCCGGGCATCGCGTAGAGACGATGTTGGCGCGGTACACGCATGCCGTGGGAAGCGGATTCGTCGAGGTGCGGACGCAGATCGGCTAGCTGCTGACTGGCGGTCAGGCCAGACTCTAATCCGTTTGTTCGGCGATTAGACTCGATCCGTGGACACGCCCGAGCGACAGACCTTCGACTCCGAGAAGGAGATGAGCGATGCGCTCGTAACAGCCTCTGTCTCAATCTTCTGCGCCCACGGAGAGCCATGGGTCCTTCTCGACGAGCATCAGATTCATTCGCGGATACCGGACCTTGTTCTGGCTCGCATCAACACCGAGATGCTCGACGCTCGAATAAAAGGGGGCTGGGCGCGGCCACTCACGTCCACTGAGCTGCGAGCGCTTAGGGCACTGCGCCCTGATCGTGGGAGATCGCTGGAGTCTGCCGCCGCCGAGATGCGGGTAGGTCGAGATCGAGCCCGCGAAACGCTGCACCGACTTGTTACCGACACCTTCGTAGCGCGAACCGAATCAGGAAGCTACGCACGCCGGGCGCCTGTTCGCCCCGTTGTTGATCGTGTGATTGCTATCGAGGCGAAGCGCTCAGACCTAAGTGGCGCCTTCAGCCAAGCTCGCGCCCACGCAGCCTTTGCGGATGTCAGTCTTGTCGCTTTCGACCTTGCTTATCGACGTCGCGCCGAGCGGATTAGTGATGCTTATGCGCGCGAGAACATCGGCCTACTCGGCCTCTCTGCTCTTGATGGCTCCTGGGAGTACATCCTTCCCGCAGGAAAGAGCCCATTGATCGCCGCTCTGGGAAGGGCGTTGGCGGGGGAGCGGACCCTTGCTCGACTGCTTGGTCAGGTTGTCAGGCGATTGCCGCAGACCAGGCTTCCAAGTGATTCTGCTGGGAGCGACTATCCAGCGGAACCCCTGCTTCTCGGATCTGTTCCCAGAGGTCTTCGGCGCGCTCTAACCGGCTGCGCACAAGCGCCGCGGAATCTCCGGCCTGCCTAACTTCCTCTGCGAGAAGCGCGCATCCAAATAGGAAGTGTTTAGTTGCCTGATCAACGTCGAATCCAGCTCCAGGCTGGGGCGGGCTTTCACTGCAATAGGGGCAGTCGCAGGGCAGGAGGCCCGCTGCTTGGAGCTGGTTCAACTCCTCTGCTTGCACAGGCCCTAGAAGGTCAAATGAGAAGTACCAGTGGAGGGGCTGAGCACCACCGCCTCCTCCTCCAGTCGAATCCGAGGGGCGCAGATTGCGCTCCATCGAGGCACGTTTGCCGGCTCCGAATCCTGATGCACCAAAGGGCAGCATCAACCAACCACAGAGCCCGCTCTGCGGCAGAATCACACTGCGGTCGTTTTCCCGGAACGCTTCGACAACCTCCCGGAGTCCACGCAATGCATCTTCCTCACCCAACGGGCGATGACTCTCCGGGGGATCAATAGTCATACGAAGGTAAATCGGAAGATCTGCATCTCCCTCTACCACCTCATCGACCATCCGATCTCGTGATTCTTGATCGGCGAACACCTCTCGGGTGGCCTCTAAGCCCATCAAAAGCTGTCGTTGGCCGACGAGTTCAGAGTCGTCTTTGGCTGCGATTGCAGCAAACTCTACGGTTGCTTCCAAGTAGCGTTCATCACCGCTGAGACCGTGGATTAACCAGGGACTGATGAGCGTGTCTCGTCCGTTGGCGACCTGCGCCCGAAGCGTGTCTCGAACGAATCGTGCTCGATTTGCTAGGGGGTCACTCTCTTTGAGGTAGTCGAATTCGTTTCGGGAGCGTCCACGCCCGTCGAAACCGAGATGGAGTCGCCGAGTGTCCGGGTCGGCTAGCAGGTAGTCGACACTGGGTTGAAGAACCGCGGCGCGATCATTTTGGGTAGATGCAAACCAGCGTGGAAGTAGAAGGCAGGCGCCGATGTACCAATCGTCGTGTTCTTCGACAAGCTGTTCGAGAAATTCTCGAACGACCTGACCCTCAGTCTCTTGTACTAAGAGGTGAGGCTGATTGAAGTCGATCAAGATCCCTCCAAGTCTCGCAAAGCTCGGGTGATTCCGAGTCGCTCATGCGCGGCGTAGGAAAGGAGACGCAATACCACGTTGGCTACATCATCGGGCCAGATGTCGGCCAGCTCGCGAGGATCTTTTGGTGACGCTTGGCGGATGCGATCATGAAGACTTTGGACAGTGTTTACAGTGGGCTCAAGAAAAGGATGTACTCCGGTCCCGGACTCATAGACAGTGGCGCCGAGGGCGAAGAGATCCGATCTTCTGCGAGCGGGCTTACCGCGGAGTTGCTCAGGTGCCATATATGCCGTGGTTCCGACCCGAGCCCCCAAGGCCGTATGACTCGACATGTCAAGCACCTTGGCGAGGCCAAAATCAAGAAGAACAGGCTTTCCCCAGTCTCCTTCGCGAAGGGCCACATTTGGAGGCTTGATATCGCGATGGATGATCCCGAGATCTTGGATTTCGGCAACGCCCACAAGTAGCCCCGTCAGCATTGCTCGCAGGCTGTCGCCATCCGAGGGTCGATGGCCATCGGCAAGGTTTCGATAGACACTCCCGCCGTCAATGAACTCGCAAGTGAGATACGGATACTCGCGCCCGTTTACTTTGAAGAAACCCGAATCACGAAACGCTACGACGTTCGGATGTTCGACTCTTGAAAGGGCATTGATCTCGCGATCCCACAGATAAGAAGGCATGTTGTCGGCATGCAGAACCTTGATCGCGTACTCATCGTCACCTCGCCGAACGCGGAAGGTCGTCCCGAAGCTACCGCTGCCTAGCTCCTCGATCTCGTCGAAGGCGCCAAGGCCTTCGCTGACAATGTTCTGGTCGACCGGCGGCATATACCGGCGGCACCCTAACTTACTTCAAGTAAACAAGCAAGTTCTTTGAGTTAAAGCACCTTGCTTGATTGAAAACGTACTCGGAGAGGAGTGGGGCGGTTGAAGAATGAATGCGGAAAGGAATGACGATATTGAGCATGTTCCTGTGGCGTGTGACCTTGGCGGTCAGCGCCCAGACCCGAAAAGGATGACCAACGAGCACCATTCGTCTCGCAAAGGGCTGAGCTAATAGGCACCGCACAAGGTCCCGAATATCTGTACTGGGAAGGGCGACTACGCAGCGAGTTCAGAGTGTCAGCGTTGATGGTTCCTCGCTGCTGCTCGTTAACCACATCGAAAAGGTCAGCGAGGCCAATGACATAGAGGTCGAAGCACCCCACTCCGCAGTCCCCGACGAGCACGAAATAGACCCAATCGCTCCACCCTCCGCGTGCTGCAATTGAGAAATAGGTATTTACAAGAGCGCGATTGACTCTGGTTGACGGGCCCCTGCGCCTAATTTCTGCCCAAGAGCACTGGAGTACTAGATCATCTGTGCCGGGCGTAGGGCTTTCAGTTTCTAGCTCCCCTATCGATGGGGCCCATAGCTCCGCGTCCGGTGCAAACTCCTGGACGGCCGCGCCGACCATTGCCTCGCAGAGGCGCTTCGCGATAACCGGCAACTATCCGTCCCAAGGACCGAAGGCGGGAACCACAATTCCACGGTCTTCCCAGTGCGCCTTCGCAGAGTCAATAGCTTTGCGAATGTCCTCTCCGAGTTCGGCCCACGTCAGAAGATACTGACCCCTACCGGCCCCTAGGGTTCCGACTCCGTGAGAGGCGTAACAGCTTGGGCATAGCATCGCCCAGCCTGATCGCGGGGGTTTCACGTTGGT
This sequence comes from uncultured Solirubrobacterales bacterium, assembly GCA_963698085.1. Taxonomy (GTDB): domain Bacteria; phylum Actinomycetota; class Thermoleophilia; order Solirubrobacterales; family 70-9; genus VRUE01. The sequence continues at coordinate 1,106,571 of OY969122.1, read as the reverse complement.
GTCGTACCGCGCGTGGCCTCTCCGGCAGTAGGAACAGGAGGGAAGAGGTTCAGCGAGAACGGCCACCGTCATTGGTAGAGGTCGTAGTAATGCTTCGTTGCGAACATCATCGCTGGCTCCTTCGAGCACATGCTCGCGAACCACTGAGTCAACTATGTGGCTATCGGGTGGCCGTTGAAGCGTTCCGTTCATGCTGGCGGGCCACACCATTTGGTTCAGGAAATGGATGTCGGCGACCCTTCGAAGGATTTCACCGACCGTCTCGGAGGAGGATAGGGGGCCGGTATTCACCGGCCTCAGCCAGGCATGCTCCTCGCAGGAGGTGCTTGGCATGAGTCCATCGCGACAGATCATCGGCACTTTGAGATTAGCTTCGACAACGGTCATCGATCTAGCCCACAGCGGTCTTGCGACCGTGTTTGATCTTGGGGTCGCTAGTCGGCGGTCGGCGGCGGATTCGGACCGTCAGCCGATCTTCTCTGCCAGCTCGATGATGATTCCCTCGGGGCCGCGGACATAGCAGAGCCGGTAGCTGTTCTCGTAGCGCACCAGCTCGCCGACGAGCTCGGTGCCGCGGGCTTGTAGGCCGGCGACTACGGCGTCGATGTCGTCGACGAGGAAGGAGAGATGGCGGAGGCCTGGGGTGTTCGAGGGTGCGTGCGGGTCGCCGCCTTGGGTCGGCGGCGAGTGAAACTTCACCGGCTCGATTTCTACGTCGCCGTCCGGGGTTCGTAGCATCGCTAACTCGGCCTTGGTCCCATGGAGCGCGATGATGCGGTCCACCGAGTCACCCTCGACCTGACCTTTGCCTCCCGGCTCTAGTCCCAGCTCGACGAAGAACTCGATTGCGGCCGGAAGGTCGTTGACCACGATGCCGACGTGTTCCATCTTTTTGATCGCCATGTGCTCGATGGTAGGGAAGCCAGCCGCTTGGCATGACGCTTGCTCAGCCAAGGGCTTATTGCTCCATTTATGACGACGATACGATTCAGCGCATGAAGGTGGTTGATGAGACGTTGGTGGCCGAGGCAGGGCGTCGCCTGGCTGCGGCTGCTCCCGATGCCCAGGTGATCCTGTTCGGCTCGCACGTCAACGAAGAGGGCGGTCCGCATAGCCATGTCGCCTTTCTCGTTGTCGAGCCCGAGGTCGCCAACGAGGCAGAGGAGTCGGTGCGTCTGCAGCGGACCCTGCGCGATCTGCGGGTGCCGGCAACCGTAATCGTCGTCAGCCGCGACTACGCCGACCGTTGGCGGGAGGTGCGTGGTGGAGTTGTCCATGCGGCCTTCTCGCAGGGACGTGTTTTCGTCGGATGAGGGCAGCCGACATCGTGCGACGCGCGTGGCAGGAGCTGCCGCGAGAAGACCGCAAGCTTCTGGAGGCGATACGCGCCGATCAGTGGCGGCTTTGCGGCCGGGCGCTCGGGACGTATGCGGATGAGCTCCTTCGCTCGGCGGGTAGCAACTCACTTCCGGCGAAGGAGATCTCCCGCGCGAACGACGCCTTGGCACTCTGGATTCCCGACCTCCGGGTGGTCCTGATCAACGAGGCCCACTTGGCTTTCGATGGTCTGGACGGTCCGACTCTCGACTACGACCTCTCGCGGGTCGCCTGGCACGAGTGGGGCCACGCGCTCTCGCTTGATCGTGCTGAGCACGACGACATAGCGGCCGGCGAGCGCTATGTCGAGATGCTGCCAGCTGGTTTGGCGAAACTCGTCCGGGAGGCGGGCTACCGTCCTCGGGAATATACGCATGAGGTCGTCGCCGAGGTCTATTCGATACTCATGGCGCGACGGCGCTTAGGACAAACCGGACGGCCTCCTTGGCTACACGTGGAGGTCTATGAACTCGTGAGGAGGGTAGCGGGATGGAACCAATGAAACTGCCGGCCGGATACCGACTACCTAAAGGCACGACGATGGCGGATGTTCGGCGTCTCGACCTTGAGCTGCTGGCCAGCGAGGGCCTGAAAGTGGACGACCTCAAGGCTGAGAACGGCCGCCGCGACGACGGCCGCAAGTCCAAGCAGTAGCAGGTCTCATTTCGGTCACATCAGCTGCGGAATCCCGCTGCTGATGCCAGCCACCTTCCTCCTTTCAAACCCCGGTGCTTGGCTCTGGCAGCCGAGTTTGCAACTCAGCCGGGTGCCCTATTCGTCAGGCTGCTGAGCGGCTAGCTCAGCTAGGACGATCTCGTCGAGTTCGGTGTGGTCCGTCACGTCAGCGCTCCACCAGGCATTCTCGTATCGCTCGAGGTCCGAAAGATCGACGAGGGGCCTCAGGCCGTCGAGCATGAGGACGTAGTTGCGTAGATGCCAAGTTGCCCTCGTGTTCCCGTCGATGAACGGGTGGACCTCGTAGATGCGGACTGCCAAGGCGTTGGCCTCCGTGACGATGAACTCGATGAGCTCCAGATCCTCGGCGGGCCTTTGGTTCTCGCGCCGCCAATTCCAATTCTCACATGCGCCGACCACTGCCGGGAGGATCGCGTCGACCTCCACAGCGGTTCCCTTGCGATTGAGGACCATCTCGGTTCGAAGTCGGCCGGCGTCCGTCCGGAAGGTGCTCTCGAACCAGCGAAAGTGGATCTCTTTGACCAGCTCGAGATCGACCGGGCGCGGGTCGGTCGACGTCGCGACGGCCTCCAGCCATCGCAGCACCTCTTCGCCGCTGTGCTGAACCTCGTCGGCGGTCGAGAGAGGATCGTGATCGAAGAGAGGAGACGCATCGAACGCTCCTGGCACGGTGCGCCGGCTCCCTCTCGCAGGCTACGCAGGCTCGGTGGAGTCCGTGCCGCCTCGAGCTTTCGCCTGGGATCGCGACGCGTCAGCTAGACGCATGGCGATTCCGGTCGAGCGCTCGATCTCCTCGGCGGTCAGACCGAACTTGGGCTGGGTCCTGTTCTGCAGCCGGTGACGACGACCGGCTGCAAGGATCGTCAAGGCATCGCGATGCATGCCGTCAAGATACCCCTAGCTGGGGTCGTTCATTCTCGACGACGAGGTCGAGCGGGAACTCCATTACCCCACGCAGATGGGTCTTCAGCTCCTCGAAGTCCATGAACCCGTCGAGCTCGTCGCCGACATAGCCCGCGTAGAGAGCGTCATCGGACATCCCGTTGCGGACCGCCTCATCGACGCCATTGCCAATGGCAACGCTCAGCGCGCCATGGCGGTAGCGCACGTAGACCGCCCGTCCGTCCTCAAGGCTCCCCTCCCATTGGGACGGGCACGCGATGCATGTGTTCTTCAAAGCAACCACCTTCGGCAGACTGTTCATATCGAGAATGGTTGCAGACAAAACATCTTGTCCTCTGGCTCGCCCCGGCAGCTTGACCCTGCGGGTCGCATCCCTGTCACATAACCGTTGCAATCCTGCTCCTCGTGCGGGTGACCCTCGTCCTTTCAGCCGAAGGTCGCGAGTTTGATTCCTGTCGGGCGCGTCAGGGAGTGTCGTTGGTCAGGGGCCGGGGGAGGTGGGCGCACCAGGTGGCGAAGATGGCGATTGCTACTGCGGCGCCGAGCCAGTGCAGGCCGAGCAGTACGAAAAGCAGGCTGGGAAGGCCGGCGATTGCTGCTCTAATCAGGACGGGCGCCTCGGGCAGGCCGATGATTCGGGCGGTGAGCCAGGCGCAGAACAGCCAGGTCAGCGGCCCCACTAGCCAGCCCCAGCTCTCGAAGAAGCCGTGGGAGAAGACCAGTGCCAAGAGAAGCGAGAGCACGACCACGCCCAGCAGCTGCACGACCGCCACTCTCCAGAGGATCGCCGAATCCATGCCGGGATTCTCCCAGCAGCGTCGCTATTCGAGGGCGAAGACGACGCGGACCGTGGCCGTGACAGTGGAGGCGCCCGGCTTCACCGGAGGCGCCGGGTCGGCGGGTTTGGGCTCAGCGGCACGGGTGGTGGGCTGGCTGGGCACGACTTCGGTGCCTTCTTCGATGTTGATCGCCGGTCCAAGCGTCGCGCCGGCTCGCGTGGCCAGGGCGGACGCCTTCGCCTTTGCCTGGTCGAAGGCGGCGATCAAGGTGTTGTTGTAGGCCTGCTCGGGATCGCCGGGGAAGAAGTTGGGTCCGTGCGTGCCCGTGGCTCCGGCTGCGATTGCGGCGGAGATCATCTCCCCGGCCCGCTCGGGTTGATGCAGGATCACGGTGACGCCCTCGCTGGCGCGGAAGACGGGTCGTTCGTTGCGGAAGACTTTGTGGATCGAGATCTCGCCGGTCGTGACGTCGCCGGGTCCGACCCCGGGGAATTCCTGGACCGTCGCCAGCACTTCCCTCAGCCGGACCGCGACAATCCGCAATGCGGCCGCCCGCGATTTCCGTTCCTTGGTGACCGAGAACCGGAGGCTGGCCGTGTCGTTCGGCACCTCCTGGGTCGCGGTGCCCTTGACGACGATCGTTCGCTCCTGGGCCGCCACGGCGGCGGGGGCAAGCAAAAGGAGCGCGAGAAGCGCAAGAAGTGAAGTTGTCCGCACTCGTGATCGCAAGTGGCGCCTCCCCAGGCACCCACGACTTTAGGTCCGCCCTCGGATAGCCCCGCGCACCACGATCGAGATGCCGCATAATCAGAACCCCCGGGCGGTTAGCTCAGTTGGGAGAGCACCTCCCTTACAAGGAGGGGGTCACTGGTTCGAGCCCAGTACCGCCCATGGCGGGAAGCCGCTGCTAATCGGCGGGTTCTGGGTCGGGGGGCGCGAGGGTGATTGCGAGGCGGGCCGCTCCGTTTTGGGCACGAGTGCCCAAAACGGCGGCGATTGCCGTGGAGCGATGCCGATTCACGCCGATTCGGACTCGCTTTCGAGGGCGAGCGGAGCTACGTTCCGCGACCCAAGACATATGGCCCCGGCGACGCGCCAACGCCCCGGGGCCTGGCACCGAAGAAAACGCCTTCGATGCACGGCCGATTCTCCCAGAGCACTTCGCGTTCCGGGGTATAGCGACGGCCTGATCTGAGCGGTTGCTTCGGTGTCCCGACCAAGAGGAGGGGCGCCATGCCGACCACGGCAACCATCACCAAGGACCAGCGCGACGGTCTCTACGAGCTGGTCCGCAACCACCTCGGCGGGATCGGCGATGTCTGGATCGCGCTCGAGGAGAACGAGGACTTCGCCACGGCCGAGCGTCTCGGCATCGAGTTCGGCGAAGACTTCCGCCTGCTGGCGGACATCGGCTGGCGACCTGACGAGGGCCGCGTCGACTTCGAGCTGACGATGCCTCCGCACGACCTGACCGAACTGCTGAAGCGCTTCCACGACGAGGCCGAGAAGCTGCTGGTCGAATCGCCCACCGAGCGGCAATCGCGCAGGGAAGACGAGGAGGCCGACCAGCGCTTCCGCGTCGGCCTCGACGCCTGCCAGGAAGTGCTGATCGAGCTCGACGAACGAGGGGGCGAGCGGTCATGACGGCCAAGCGCAAACGTCTCCGACCCGGCGAGCTGGACGGACAGGTACTCGCCTACATGCGCAAGCACAGGAAGGACGGCCCGCTGACCGCCAGCGCCATCGGCCGCTCGGCCGGCGCCATCGCCAACTGCCTCGCCCGGCTGGCGAAGGAGAACAAAGTGCGACAGGCCAAGAAACGCCCGCGGGCCTACGCCCTCAGGGAAGCGAAGCCCAAATGAGTGGCTGGGCCAATCAATCGGGGAACGGCAGGCAGACGCCGTTCCCCGCGTCGACCCCGCCGGAGATCAACCACGCCGTGCTCACCGGGAGGCTGAGCGGCGATCCGCAGCTCGGGAGAAGCCCGATCGGCGACCCAGTGACGCTGTTGCGAGTCGAGTTCCCGGTAGCCAACCCGGACCACCCACAGGCGCTTTGGACGTGGGCAAGCTGCCTAGTCGAAGTGCCCAAAGGTCGGGCCAGAGAAGACCTCGAGGACCTGCACGGCGGTGCCTCGGTGCTCGCCGCGGGCCAGCTCAGCGACCGTTGGATGATCGAGAACGGCCACACGAGCCGGCGCGGCGTGATCGTCGCCACCCTGCTGAAGGTCGGGCCTCCGCCCGACAGCCCGGCGCCGCTCATCGCAGGAGGCAGACCATGAGCCCGCGTGCTCCCGCCACGGCGCCGCCGACCGAGGCGCTGAAGGCTTGCTTCGCGAAGAACCTGACCCGTTGCCGCGAGGAGGCCGATGTCTCCCAGGAAGAGCTCGGCTTCCGCGCTTCGCTGCACCGCACCGAGATCAGCCTCCTGGAGCGAGGCGAGCGGATGCCGCGGGTCGATACGGCCGTTCGGATCGCTGGCAGCCTTGGCGTCCCTCTGGACGATCTTGCCCTCGACCTGGAGTGGAAGCCCGGCTACACGATCGTCGTGCCCGGCGAATGGGAAGTGGTCAAGCGACCGGGGCTGGCGGACCGGAATAACAGCGAGCCGGCCAACGATTCCTGATGGCTGAGCCGGCAGCCGCCTTCAGCTTCAAGGCCTCGGCGCGCTTCGCCGACAACCTCTACCGCGCCCGCGAGCGGGCCGGACTGTCCCAAAAGGAGGCAGCGGAACGCGCGGCCCTGACCCGCCCCCGCCTCGACAGGATCGAGGGCGGCGAAGCGATCCCCAGCCTCGACATCCTGATCCGCCTCGCCGGCACCTACTCGATGTCGGTAGGCGAACTGGTCGAGGGAGTCACCTAGAAGCCAGGCTGGGTCGAGGATTCCGGACCGGCGGAATACGTCGTGTCAGAGGACTCAAACCAGGACAGCTCACTGTCGCCTTCTCAGGGCAAGTAGGCCGACCGCGCCCAGGGCGAGCGCGGCGAACGCGAGGGCGCCCGTGACCAGCCCTGGATTGCGCGCCGCGAACGAGCGCTTGTCGGGAGGTGGCTCGAAGACGGTGTTCTCGCGCTCGGACCCCAACCGGCCAGGCACTGAGCGCCCGACCGCGTGCACGCCCGTTGGAATGCGAGCGAAGTCGTAGCTGGGAGCACTCGCGTGAGGTTGTCCGTAGTAAACGGCGTACGGGCGAGGATGCCCGCCCTCCACCAGCAGGGCACGCGAGCGGCTCCAGGCCGAGACCTCGACTCCCCGCAGCGGCGCATCGTCGCCATTCTCGATCTCGATGCGGATGTAGCGGTGATGGCCCCCGACCGCGATCGGCGCCGAGCTGGAGTCGGGGAAGCGGAAGACCCGGGCCGCCGTCAACGGCTCGGACCTCCGCTGGCGGTTCGAGCCGAAGATCGCCACGGGACGCTCGTAGCGCGCCGTCCCAGCCGCGATCCGAAGCTCGTCGACAGGAACGTTGCGGAAGCCGAGATCGAGGGTGACGATCGTGCGCCCGTCCTCCTCGCGCCGCGATACGGACCTGACCCCGCGTCGCAGCAGTCGCGGCCGCTCGCGGGCCCCGGACACGCTCGCGCCGGCGATGCGGCTGACGCCGCTTGCCCTGACGAGCAGGTAACGGAAGTCGGACGGCGGGAAGACGGCGACGGTGCTCCGCGCCGGCTGCGCACCGCGGACGTCGTATATCCCGGTTCCCGAGAGGCGCGTGAACGGGCCTTCGCGATCGTCTGCCCCGAGGACCACGGCTCGGCCGACGAATTCCCTGTCGGGCGCCTCGAGCTCCACCCGGTCGCGGACCAGCCGCCGCGCCCCGAGGTCGAGGAGAGCGACCGCGAAGCGGCCCTGGCGGCCGCTGTTTAGGACCGGCACGGGATCGGGCGGGGAGCCCAACCCGCCGCCGGCGCGCCGCCAGGGCACCTCCTGCCCTCGCGCGTCCGCGATCCGCAGATCGGCGAAGCCGGGCAGCGAGTGCTCGAAAAGCACCCCGTCGGGCTCGACGAGGACCGGACCGCTGCCGGAGTCCGCGACCAGGGGCCGCACGTAACGGAAGTCGGCCCGGTCGAGCTCCGCCGCTGCGGCCGGCTGGACGCCGACCGTCAGCGAAACGAGGAGGGCGATAACGGCAACGCGTCTCATCGGACCTCCTCCCCGGAGTCGTCGACCACGCCCACGCGAATCCGCTGGTAGGCGAAGGCGCCCACGAGCAGGAGCAGGCCGAGTGCGACGAAGGAGAGCACCCGCGAGATCTCGTCCAGGGCGGCGAGGTCGTAGGTGTAGACCTTGGCGACGGCGAGCGTCAGCAGTGCCAGCCCGCCGAGACGTAGGCGGCGGACGTCGCGCACCAGCCCGTAGACGACTGCGCCGAGCCCGCTCAGGGTCCAGAAACCCGAGAGCAGGACCTGCCCCGCCTGCCGCGATTCCCCCGACGCGGTGACGCCGAACGTATCGACGATCGTTGCCGACGCGAGGTAGAGGAGCGCCGTGGCCCCCAGGACCTCACACGCTTCGGCCACGTCGGAGTCGAAGTCGCGCAGGGCGAAACGGCCGTAGAGCGTCGCTGCGGTGCAGGCGCCGAGAGCGACGAGCGCATCGCCGAGGTTCTCTACGCCGTTCAGGATCGCGGTCGGCGGTGCCTCGAACAGGAGCGCGTGACCGAAGGCGAGGCCCAAATACACCCCGGCCGCGATTAGGAGGCGATCGGCGTTTGAGCCGTACGCGGTCTCCTCCCTGCTCGCCCGGGTCGCCAGGTAGGCGAGCACGACAGCCTGCAGGGCCCAGCCGACGACGAGGGCTGGCCCGTCGACGGCGTCGGCGAAGGCGAAGGCCGACAGGCCCATGCCGACGGCGACAAGCAGCGAGCCGATCTCTCGGTTGATCGCTTGGCGGAGCGCTAGGCCGCCGAGCAGGATCTGGCCGGCGGCCATGCCCAGGAGCCAGGCCACCGCCCCGTTCGGGTGGCCGGTTTCGTCGAGCATGAAGTAACCGGCGCCGGCAACCAGGACGACGTTGGCGAACAGCAGCAGCCAGGAGTCGATCGGCGGCTCGCCCACAGCTCGAGCCCGCACCTCGTAGCCGAAGGCGGCGACGACGTAAAGCGCCCAGAAGCCGATCAGCACGCTCAGCGCCACGCCGAGGCGCTCGTCGTAGTTCTCCGCGAGCCACAGCAGCAGCTGCGGTGCCGAGACCGCGAAGGCGCCGAGCGAGAGCCAGGCCCAGCGCTGCCAGAGCAGGACCGCGACTGCGGAAGTCAGCGCGATCGCCATGAAGCCGAGCGAGAGCGACGTAGTCCCCGCCCCCACCAGGACCGGCGCCAGCAGGGCACCGAGGATGCCGATCGCGGCGACGATCGTCGATTTCCAGCGCACCGCGATCGTCGCGCCGACAATCCCGACTAGGCCGGCCCCGGCGAGGCCGGCCACCGCCGGGATCAGCTCGTACAGCTGCGTGGCGACCAGCAGCGTCGCGTAGAGGCCGGAGAGCGCGCTCGCGACAGCCGCCAGTGCCGCCTCGGTGCGCCCCTTTCGCTCGTAGAGCCAGACGCCGGCGAGCAGCAGCGACGTGGAGCCGAGGAAGCCGAGGACGGTTCGCATCGACTCGTCGATCCAGCCGCGATCGATGGCGATCCCGAAGAGGAAGACGAGGCCGAGCAGGATCGCGAAGCTGCCGACCCAGGCAAGCACGCGGCCGCCGAGTAGCTCCTCGAAGTCGCGCCGCGGATACGCGGGAGACGGCTGGACCGGTTCCGGTCGCGCGGCCGGGGCGAAGTGAGGGGCGGCGGGCTGCGGCTGGGGCTCGGGCGCGGGGGGCGGGAATACCCGACGTTCGACGCGCTCCAGCCTCCGCGTCAGTTCCTCCAGCCGACTCTCGGTTGATTCCGAGCCGGCATCAATTCCTTCGTTCATGACTGCCTCCTCCTGACGGATTGCTGACCGACGGTCAGTAACGTAGCAAGCTTGTCAACCATCGGTCAACAAGCCGTTACAATGCGGGCACGATGAGCCGCCCCGCCTACCGCCGTCTGCAGGCCGAGGATCGCCGCCGCCAGCTGCTCGAGCGCGGCGCCGAGCTATTTGCCCGTCACTCCTATGACGAGCTTTCGATGCGCAAGATCGCCCGCGAGGTGGGGATCTCCAAGCCGCTGCTCTACCACTACTTTCCGAGCAAGCGCGAGTTCTTCCAGGCGACGCTCGCCCAGGCGGCGGAGCAGCTGCGGGCGCGAACGGAGCCCGATCCGAGCCTGCCGCCGCTCGATCAGCTGCGCAAGAGCCTCGAGGCCTTCCTCAAGCTGGTCGACGAGAACGCGCACGCCTACGGCAAGCTGATGCAGAGCGTCGGCAGCGTCCCCGAGGTGCGTGAGCTAGTCGAAGAGGTGAGGACGAGAACGGCGGAACGGATCCTCGAGGGCCTCTACCCGGACGGCCCTCCGCCCAAGGCACGCGCGGCGGTGCACGGCTGGCTCTGGTTCATGGACGGCGCCTGCCTCAACTGGATCGAGCACCGCGATCTAACGCGCGAGGAGCTGCGCGACCTTCTGCTCGGCACGCTGTTCGGTGCGCTCACCGCCGCGGACGCCATCCCGCTTGCGAGCAGCTAGCGGACGACGCCCCTTCGAGTGAACCAACGACGCCGCCTCAGGGCCTGGAGGCCGGAGGTAAGCTTGCTCGTCATGGTTGAGCGGGGAGGGGGCAACGGTCGCCGGTCGTCGGTTCGCGCGCGTCCTCTCGTTGCCGCGATCTGCATCCTCGTTCTCCTGGCGGCGGCGATCACTGCCACCACCGACCTGACGGGCGCAAGCCGCGCCAAGACGTCGAATCGCCCCGTCGCTTCTCCGCTCAAACCTCTCGGCCCGGCGACCGCTACGGGCGCATTTGGCCTCGATCTAATGCGCGCTCAGGGTCCAGGGAATCTCGTCCTGTCACCCGACAGCGTCGCGGCGGCGCTGGCGATGACGGGGACGGGTGCCGTCGGACGCACCGCCGAGGAGATCGCTCGCACTCTCCACCTGAAAGGACCCACCGCTCTCGCCGCCGTCGGGGATCTCCAGCGCGCCATCGCCGCCGGGCAGGCCGCCGCCGCGGCGGGCAACCCCAAGCCGCCCACCCTCGAGATCGCCAACGGCCTGTTTCTCCAGCAGGGACTGCCGTTTGCGCCCGCCTTCCTCTCCGGTGTCCAGCAGCGTTTCGGCGCCGCCCCGGAAACCGTCGACTTCGCGAGCGACCCGCAGGGTGCTCTTGACGCGATCAACGGCTGGGTAAGTGAGCGCACCAAGGGATTGATTCCCCGCATCCTCGATTCGTTGCCTGAAGAAATGGCGCTGGCGCTGGCCAACGCCGTCTATCTCGACGCAGACTGGCGGCATCCGTTCAAGAAGAGCAGAACCAGGCCTGGTGTCTTTCATAGGCCCGCTGGAAAGGTCACCGTCGATTTCATGCACCAGACTGAGTCGCTGAAATACGGCGCAGGTCCCGGTTACAGGGCGGTAGCGCTACCGTACCGCTCCTCGACGCTTTCGCTGCTTGTTGTGCTGCCCGCTGGGCAGCGACTCGGCTCCCTCCAGAACCGCCTCGACGGCAGGAGCCTGGCTCGGATCGCACGCAATCTCTCGCCGAAGCCGGTGATCCTCAGCCTGCCGCGCTTTCACCTGAACACCGATGCCGAGCTGACCGGTGCCCTGAAGAGGCTGGGCATGTCGACCGCCTTCAGCGATGCCGCGAACTTCTCCCGCATCACGACGGCGGTGCCATTGAAGATCGCCTTCGTCAAGCACGCTGCCGACTTCACTGTCGACGAGGCTGGGACGGTCGCCGCAGCAGCGACGGTGGTGGGAGTTGTCCCTACCTCGGCTCCCGCTCAGCCACTGGAGCCAGTCATTTTCAACGCCAACCGACCCTTCCTCTTCTTCCTACGCGACGACCGGACCGGGACGGTCCTATTCGCGGGCCGGTTGACCGACCCGGCATCGGCTGGCGTATAGACACCGGCCAGTCGATCTCAAGATGAGCTTCGATCTGGTGGTAGGCCTACCCTCCACTGGAATGGAGCAAGATACGTGGAACAGCCTTGAGATCGCGAAGCTTGTCGTGGCTGGTTTGACGCCCCTGTTCGTTGCGATTATCGGGTTCTGGCTCAACCGCCGGCTGAAGTCCTTGGAGCAGGCGCAATGGTCTCAGCAGAAGGTCATAGAGAGGCGAATCAAGGCATATGACGAACTGGCGGCGCCTCTAAATCAGCTGTTCTGCTTCTTCTGCTACGTAGGTTCGTGGAAGGAGTTGGATCCCCCAGCTCTCGTAAGGCTGAAGCGCCAAATGGATCAGACGGCTCACGTCAGTGCTCCTCTGTTCGATCAGTACTTCCTGCTGCGATACAACGCTTTGATTGATAGATGCTTTGCGACTTTCGGGAGATGGGGGGACGACGCGAAGCTCCGGACCCTCCCTGACCGACGACAGGAAGCGGCTGGCAGCAGCTGGCAGATCGAGTGGGATGGCTGTTTTGCTGCCCGGGAGGAAGCCTCTGAGCCGAGCGGCGTAAAGGCGGCATACGCAGAACTCATGGCCTATCTCGCCCAGGCGATCGGTGCGGTAGGGGTCGATGCCCATTTGCTAGGCGCGGCACAGATCCCTGGAAACTTCGACAGAAGGGCTGCTGGGATGGTTTCTAGAACGAGGCCGGACAAAGAGATAGTGGTGGGGCAAGAGGGGTAGTTCTCGGGCTCAAAGACTTACCGTGCGCACGCTGTCTGTCACCCGCGCCTAATGTCAGCAATCCTAAAAGTTTCCTAAAGGAAATACCCGCGGATTAGCGGGGATATGAACTGATTACGGGAGTGGCGATACGGCGACTTGACTTCTCCCTGGCCGCGGAGTTATTCCCGGAGCATGGAGTCTTCACTCACATCGATCCGGGTCGCCAGTCCGGTCACACATCTGGTCGGAGATCCGGTCACACATCCGGACGCTGCGTCCCACCTCGGACCCTGCACGGTCCCGCTTGTGCTCGGCCGCTGCGGCCTTCGCGTTTTGCCGACATCTCTGCGTCACATCGAGGTCGGTGCATGAACCTGAACGATCGCTCCGATCCGACGCTGATGCTCCTGATCTTCCTCGGTGCGCTGAGTGCCGCCGTCTGGAGCCTCCTCTCCGACCTGCGACCGGATGCGATCCTCTCCGCCGTCGGCTCGCTCGCGCCGCTCGTGCTCGGCGCCTTCGCCGCCGCCTCCGCGCTGGCTATTCAGCGGCTTGTCTCGACCAACCGTACGCTTCGCAGCCGCCGCACCCTGGCCGTCGTCCCGGCCGATGACTTCGACCCCAAGCCCGATGCGGTGCTGCGCTTCGCCGCTGAGCTCGGTGCGACCGATCGAAGCGTCCTTGGCTGGGTCGACCGGCGCGCCAGCGCGGTGCGCGTAACGCTCACCGGCGACGCCGAGGGGCGCCTCGTCTATCTGGTGAGTGTGCCCGAGCGCTCGTTCAGGTTCCTGCAGGGGGCACTCGGCGCCTACGACGGCGTCGAGCTGCGCGAGCCCGGAGAGCTGCTCGGGAAGCGACCCGTCGTCGACGACCTCGCGACGCACCGCACCGAGCTCGTCCTCGCCCGCAGCGGCCTCGAGCCGCTCGCCCGGCTCTCCCTCGATCCCGATCCGCTGCGACCCTTCGCCACCGCCCTGGAGGCGATCAGCCCGGAGGCCGGGGAGGAGCTGAGCGTCTGCATCGATCTGCTGCCCGCCACCGGCTGGCGCCGCACGCGGCTGCGCAAGCGATTGCAGCGCCTGGCGCGCCGCCGCCACGGCGAGCGCCGCAGCCTGCGCGAGGTGCTCGACGGCCCACAGCGGGGCCGCGGTCGTCCCGCCCCCGATCAGCTGCTGGAGCGCCGGCTGATCAACGAAGCGCTCGACGCGAAACTGCGCGACTCTGGATCGCTCTTCGAGGTGCAGGCGCTGGTCCGTTGCCGGGCTAGGAATCGCGCCGGAGCCAAGGGGGCGATGCACCGCGTCCTCGGCGCCTTCGAGCCCTTCGCGGCCCAGAACTGGTTCCGCGCTCGCGGCCTACCGGTCCCCGGCCTCGGCTTCCTCGGCTCGGACCTGCCGCTGCGCAGGGGAAGCTTCGACCGCCGCATGGACACCGGCCTCTTCCGGCCGGGGCGCCGCGCAATCGTCACCGCCAGCGAGATGGCCGGCTTTTTGAAGCCGCCGAACATGCACTGCAACGCCGACAACGTCGTGCGCGCCGGCACCCTGCTGGGCACGCCGCCGAAGCTGCCCGCCTTCGAGGAGGGCAAGGCGGACCTGATCCCGCTCGGCCGCGTCGACGCCAACGGCAACGGGCAGATCGTCGGCGTGCGCACCGCCGACACCTTCTTCTCCTACATCGCCGGGCGCTCGCGCTACGGCAAGACCGAGCTGGCCGTCGCCCAGTTCGTCCACGTCGTCCGCTCCGGTCACGGCGGACTGTTCCTCGATCCGCACGGCGACGCCTTGCAGCGGATCAAGCCCTACCTGGGCGATCCGGCGGTGCGCGGCAAGGTGGTCGAGATCAACCTCGGCCCCGGCCACCGCTCGACCCTTCCTGGCTGGAACATCTTTGAGCTGGACGGAGACAGTGACGGCGAGGAGCGGGTCGAGGCGATAGTCGACGCGTTTTCCTCTGCCCTCGAATGGGGCGAGCGATCGAGCCGGGCGATCAACCTCACCACCCAGGCCGCCACCGCGCTGGTTTCCGCAGCGAAGGTGCTGCCGGACGAGCTGGCGCCGACGATCTTCCAACTGCCCACCCTGCTCTCCGACGAGCGCTGGCGCGAGACCCTGCTGCCGTTCCTTCCTCGCGCCTCCCAGCGCTTCTGGGAGCACCGCTTCCCCCTGCTCGCTGCCGAGGCGGTGACGCCACTGACGAACCTGGTCGATCGGCTGCGCGCGATGCCGACGACCACGACGCTGCTCGGCCAGAGCGAGAGCACCTACCGCGTGCGCGAGGCGATGGACGAGGGCCAGATCGTTCTCGTCTGCCCCGGCTCGGGCGGCGCCCGCGACCGGCTGATCGCCAACCTCATCGTCTTCGACCTGCTGCACACCGCGCGGCGTCGGGCCGAGCTGGCGCCCGCAGGTCGCAAGCCCTTCTGGGTGTTCCTCGACGAGGTGCAGAGCTTCGACGGCGGCGCCTCGGGCAGCCTTGCTGGCCTGCTCGAGCAGAGTGCCAAGTTCGGACTGCGCGCAGTGCTGCTCAATCAGAACCCCGAGCGGCTGAGCCCGCAGACGCTGAACGCGCTCACCACCAACCGCTCGCACCTGCTGGCGACCGCGCTCAACTCCCACGCGGCGGCGCTGCTGACCAAAGAGTGGGGAGGCGAGCTGAACAGCGCCGTGATGGCGAGGCTGCCGCGCTACCGGTTCGTCGCCCAGGTCACCCACGAAGGGGAGCTCAGCCGGCCGTTCGCGCTGCGAGGGATCAGGGTCGAGGACGTTCACAAGGAGCCAGAGCCAAGCGACGGGTCACTCGTGCCAGAAGCCGCACGACGCAGCGATCCCGCCGCCGTGATCGACCACCTCGAAACGCTCGACGAGCGCATTCAGACTCACCTGGAAGAGCTGGAGCCACCGCCCGGGTCGCATGAGAGTGGTGACGGTGAGGAGGATGACTCGCCGCGGGAACCGGTCTGGCTTGACGAGGGAAGCGATGGCCGCTGAGGCGCTCCGCAGCCAGGAGGTTGGCTTGCCCGAAGCGACGAGCGGAATCGTCGCCTCACTCGCTCAGCACCGCGTCCTCTCGACCGAACAGGTCCGGGCGATTCACCACCCCGACAACCGCGCCCGCTGGACCCAGAGGGTGCTGGCCCGGTTGCGCCGCGCTGGGCTCGTCGACTCAATTCAGCCGCCCCGCGCCGGCCAGCGGCTTTGGTTCGCGACCGAAGACGGCGTGCGGCTGGCCCGTGAGGCCCACGCTCTCGAGGCGACGCCGAGGCCACTCGAAGCTCGCGAGGTGGCGGGTCAGCTGCAGGCGCACACGCTCGCCGTCAACGACGTCGGCATCTGCTTCTTGAAGGTGGCGCGGAAGCGGGCCGATGAGTGCGGACCGCTTTCCTGGCGCCATGAGGTCGCGCACCCGCTCTCCCGCGGTCGCGGCCGGCGGCGCAGGACGCTGATCGCCGATGCGGTGCTGACCTATCTGAGGGGAGAGGGCGGGCGCATCGCCCTCGAGCAGCGCTTCATCGAGCTCGACCGCGCCACACTCTCGGTTGATCGCCTCGTCGCCGAGCTGGCCTGCTACGCCGAGCTCTGCCGCGCGGTGGAACGCGAGGGCGAACCGATCTGGGGTGGGCACTACCCACGGTTCCCGGTCGTCCACTGCGTTCTCGCCGGGGCGCCTCGGCCGGTGCTGGAGCGCCGCCGTCGGAGCGTGCTCGCGTTGCTGCGGAGCCACCCGCGGGTCGTCCGCACGCGTGAGGTGCGGATCTCGATCTGCCTACTGGAGGATCTGCAGGAGCGGGGGCCGTTCGCGGCGATCTTCGCCGACCTCCGTGACCCCGGCGAGCTGGTCGACTGGCTCGGTAAGGCGCCGCGGAAGAAGCGGGAGGGGGACTGAAGTGGGAGACCCTGGAGTCGACCGACGCGCAGCGCACCGTGGCGAGGCTCGCCGGCAGGACGTGTCAGTCCGCGAGGTGCGACTCGCTCCGAGCGATGTCGAGGCGCTGGCCAGGCGCATCGCCGAGCTCGTGCGACCGCCGCGCGCGGCTCCGGTGCCACGCCGGCTGATGACTGCGGCCGAGGTTGCCGAGTGGTGGGGCGTCGAGCGCTCCTGGGTCTACGCGCATGCCGAAGAGCTCGGCGCCCGCCGGATCGGCACCGGGGAGCGACCGCGCCTGCGCTTCGATCCGGATGAGGTGAGCGAGCGGATCGCCGTGCTTGGCGGCTCACAAACCGGCTCTGCGCGGGGATCTGCGGCGATTGCCGCCGATTCGCGCAGTCACTCGCTTTCGCGGCGACGGAGAGCTATTGTCGTCAAACAAGACCGAGCGGCCGGGCGGCGCAGGAACGCCCCCGGCCCGGCGCCGAGGAAGTGAGCTTCGGCGCGATGTTCAGCCTAGAGGCGACCGAATCCCTGGCGCCACTTGGCGATCGCGCCTGTCGCTCCTCCGGCGCTCCCGGACCAGGAGGTGATCGGAATGGCTCGTAGATCGGAAGGCCAGGTGGTGGAGCGCCACTGGAAGAGCGGGCGTGGCTACGCGCTCCGCTTCCGCGCCTACGGCGAGCGCAAGTACCTGACGCTCGGCTTGGAGACCGAAGGATGGAACCGCAAGCGCGCCGAGGAGGAGCTGGCGAACGTGATGGCCGACGTGCGGCGCGGCCTCTGGGTTCCGCCGACGCGACGGCGACGAGCCGAGGAGCGAGCGACGGAGCGAGGCAAGGGCGCTGATGGCGAGCTGCTCTTCGGCCCCTTCGCGCAGCGGGTGATCGCCCAGCGCGAGGGCGAGGTCAGCGCCAGCTACCTCCGAATCATGCATTGGTGCCTTTCGCATCTACTGCCCTACTTCGCCGACTGGCCGCTCGCTGAGATCGACGTGGAAGCGGTCGACGCCTACCGCGCCTACAAGGTGGAGGAGGCGGAGTCCATCCGGCGGGCGATCGAGCGCCGCAAGCCCAAGCTCGACGAGCGCGGCCGGCCGCGCCGACCGCTCAACGCCGCCTCGATCAACAAGACGCTGAAGCTCCTCTCCTGGGTGCTCTCGATTGCGGTCGAGTACGGGCACATCGACCGCAACCCCGCCGAAGGGCGACGGCGCCGCCTGACCGAACCCAAGCACGCTCCCGTCCACCTCGACACCGTCGAGCATATCCAGGCGCTGCTCGACGCCTGCGCCGCGCTCGACCGCAGTCCACAGCGGCGCTCCGAGGGCCGGGTGGCGGTGATTTCGACCCTTCTCTTTGCCGGCCCGCGCGCCGAAGAGCTCTGCAACCTGCTCTGGCGCGACGTCGATCTCGCCAACGGGCGCATCTTCATCGGTCGCTCCAAGACCCAGGCCGGCCTGCGCGAGATCGACCTCCTGCCAGTCCTGCGCGACACTCTCGCCGCCCACAAGGCCAACGCCTACCGCTGCGGACCCGACGACCTCGTCTTCCCGACCGCGACCGGCGGGCGCCGCGACCGTCACAACCTGCGAAGCCGCACTCTGGGACTGGCGATCAAGCGGGCCAACGAACTGCTGGCAAAGCGCGGGCAGCCCTCGCTCCCGCGCGGCCTCACCACCCACAAGCTGCGCCACACCTTCGCCTCGATCCTGGTCGCCACCGGCGAGGACCCCGCCTCGGTAATGGCCCAGCTCGGCCACGCCCACCCCGCCTTCACCCTCCGCGTCTACACCCACCTAATGCGCCGCGGGAAGGACGAGCGGGCGCGGCTGAAGGCGCTCGTGCGGGGCAAGGACGTGGAGGCGATGTCGTTTGGGTCGCTTGCCGCGGAGCGATAGCGTTTGCGTATGGCCCAGCCCCGAAGGCACAACCGACCCGATGCGTCACATCCCTCTTGCTGTCGTTCCGGTGTCTCGCTCGATCAGCTCTTGAAGGGGGCTGATCGGATTCGCAAGGCCCGGTCTCTTCCCGTCGGTTATCCCCGCGCTGCTCAGCTGATTCGCGAAGATCGCGACCGCTAAAAGGATTCGTTCGCCAAATCCGTGCCGGCCCGGAGGTTGCCCGATCTCGCGGGCTATCCTCTCCTCAAGGATCCCGAATCCGGGCGGTTAGCTCAGTTGGGAGAGCACCTGCTTTACAAGCAGGGGGTCGGCGGTTCGAGCCCGTCACCGCCCATTTCTCCTAAAGGCCGTCCGGCTTGGTCTCCCGATCAGGATCGTCCGTTCTCCACCATCTTGGGGTCGGGGACGGCTTGAAGTGGGGGAGCATCCTGCTCTCGCTCGTCGGGAGCGGGGGCGCGACCAGTGTCACGGGCCTTCGCCTCCTTCAGCTTCTGCTTGCGGTGACTACGCGACTCGGCCGTGCGGCTCTGTTCGATCGCAGTGAGGCGCGCTTGGAGATCGGCGTAACGGTTGATCGCATCCTCCAACTCAGTTGAGGTGAAGGGGAGACCGCCGTCAGCGACCGGCCTAGCGTGTAGCCACTCAGAAGCCTCACCCATGATCGTGTCGACCAAGCCTGCGATATCGGGGTCCGCGATCAACCTATCAAGCTTTTTAGTGTGCACTTCGTCGTCGCGACGAGTCACCGTGCCAGCAAGAATGCGATCCTCGACGGTGCGCTCGCAAGACTCACGTATGTACCAACAGAGCTCCCTAGCCTCTCGTGCCACCTGTGTCGCGTCAGAGTCCTTCTCTGCTCTGCGGAGATTGGCCAGCATCTCCCGCATCGGTGCCACTCGCTCGCCCGGGGGTAGACCGTCCCAGGGCAGATGAGGGCGGACGTGACCTACGGTCTCCCCTATCTGGCAGAGATGCTGAAGCTCAAGCGGTACGTCCGCGGTACGCAGGCGTAGCTCATGGATGAATGAGAACTCGTGGGTAAAGACGATTACCTGTCGGTCATGGCCGAGACGAGCGATGGTTTTGGCGATGTGGCGCCGACCCTCTTGATCGATCGAGCTGGTGGGGTCATCGAGCACGATCGGGCTTGTGTCGGCGAGCACCTCCATCTCAGCCAGAAACATGCCGAGACCCAAGCGACGCTGCTCGCCGGCGCTGAGAACATCGGTGAGAGGAACGTCATCGATCGTCTTGAACACGAGCGACGTCATTGGTTGGCCCCGAACCGTCCGGGTCCGTGGAACGACCTCAAGCCCCTGGAAGTTGAGCGCCTCGAGCTGTCTTTCAAGCGCGTCTTCGAGGCCTTTCTTTACTAGCGCCTCAGAAAGTGACTTAATCTTGGCGCTGACCGAGTTGGCGGCGGTTTTTGCCTTGGCTTCTTCGAGGCGCTGAGCCGTACGGCAAGCACCGAGATAGGAGAGAATCTCGTCGCGGCGTTCGGCGAGAAGCGAGCGGGCATCGAGCTCAGCCAACTCGCGGCGTAGAGCCTCGTTCTCTTCTCCGCCCTCGATCTTCTTCTGCGTTACTACCTCTTCACGACGAGTCGCTATCCAGGGGCCGAGGCTTGGGGGCGACTCAATCGCCTGCAATCCATCGAGCTGTCCGGCCTTCAGTTTCTCCAGGGAGGCGCGAGCAAGTACGAGCCAGTCCGTAACCTCGCGACCGGGCTTACCTTTGTCCGTGCCAAGCTTCTTGATGATATTTGTGTGACGTAGCTCAATGACGTCAGCGTCGGGCAAGTTGCGCGCCGCATCGGTGACTGCCTTTTCTCCTTCCTCAAGGCGGCGACTGACGTCGTCGGAAACGAAGCGCTCAAAACTTTGCAGCCGCTCGCTTGCCTCGGGCCCGAGTTCCTGCATGCAAAGCGGACAGTGAGCAGGATCGTGGTCGGGAGGGAGGGAGTGCCCCTGCCCGTGGGCAAAGTCGCGTGCAGCTCCCCAGAGAAGCCGCCAGGGATCGGTGCCGATACCTCCGTAGGGTTCTTCTGCGAAGGTTTCCGCAGCGAGTCGAGCTGCCTCCCGTGCGACCGCCACTGCCTTAACGCGCGCGCGGGCTGCCGAGAGTGCCTCCTCATTCAATGCCGTAGTGAGCGTGGTTAGATCTGCGACAAGCGACGTGGCTCCGGACACGTCCCCTTCCGCCGCTTTGCGTAGCTCTGGAGCACGTTGGGCGTCTACCTCGGCGACGCGCTGTCGCAATTCCGCATGACGTTCCTGAGCTGCCTTGTCGAGCGTGGCTGCTGCTGTCACGAGGCGCTCGGGCGTCTTCGCATTCAATCCGGCGAGGAGCTTGGCAATGTCAGTGTCACCAAAGGG
The DNA here is from genome assembly GCA_963698085.1 of uncultured Solirubrobacterales bacterium. Lineage (GTDB taxonomy): Bacteria > Actinomycetota > Thermoleophilia > Solirubrobacterales > 70-9 > VRUE01. The sequence continues at coordinate 1,085,976 of OY969122.1, read as the reverse complement.
CCGGGGATCAATCGGAGCTAAATCAAGGGCGTCGAGACGATCCTGCAAAACAGCCTTCACTGCGCCCAGGCCGCCTACGAGACGACTGAGGCTCGAAAGGACGATCGGCACGTAGTCAACCTCGGTCTCCTCAGTGAGGTAGATCTCGGCGGCCTTGGCGTCAGCGACGCAGATCCTCCCCAACATTGGCGGTGCGGGTTTGGTCAAGTCGAGGAGGTGCTCGTGCTGCTTCGTGCCGACCCTTACGCGGAGCGTCGCCTTGGGTCCGCCACTCGTCTGGGTAGAAACGTTGCCGAGGACTAGCTCCTCGTCGAGAGTGCGGCCTGCGTGCTTCAGGATTCGTGAGTAGCCCGTCTTGCCCGCGCCGTTGAGACCCCAGATCGCGTTGACGCCATCGGGGGCGAGAGCGAGGGTCTGACCATCATCGAGTTTGTTGACGTTCTCCAACTCGTGGATACGCTCGATCACCATCGGCTCCGCTCCCTCCTCACCGCCGGGAAGGAGATCGCGGGTGACTTCACGTGGCGCGGCATCCGGCTTGGACTCGCCCAGGAGTATCTCGGCTACCGCCTCGGCGTCGTCGGGCCTGATGTCGGAGGCAGTTGACGCGCGAAGGAAGAGGTCCTGCTTCCAGGCCTCCTGCTTGCGGATCCACTCGTAGATTTCGTTTTGAAGTCCAGCCGCAACGGAGACAGAACCTTCGCCGTCTTTCTTGGTCGAATCCGTTGAAATCTCGGGTGTCTCCATCAGAGCTTCCTGTCGGCCAGTCACCTTGGCACTCATCCAGGAGAGTGCCAAGGTGAGATCCTGCAAGTACCGGGAAAATAATTGCCGCGCCGGAAGTCAGGCTGATGCTGGGATTTGCCGGCCACGCCGTCCGAAGGGAGAGCGAATATCGAGGCCGCTACGGTTGTCCTGTGCCTAGGCTAGAATCCGAACATATGTTCGATAACGAAACGCTGGTCAGTACCAGGGAGCGAGCGGCTGTTCTCGCTCTTATGGCTCGGCGCAGGGTGGAGTGGAACCGACTGGCCGGCTCGATCGAGGAGGCGGAGAGCGCTCTTGCCCTCCTGAAGGAGTTGGAGGAGACCGGAGATCCTCGACTCTTCGCGGTCGAAAGTGCAGAGATCACGCTGGATCAGCTCGAGGAGCGGGTGATCTCCTACGAGCGGGAGGGGATCCGGCTCATAACCGTTCTGGACGCTGCCTATCCGACGAACCTGCGGATGGTTCATGACCGCCCACCCGCGCTCTTCGTACGGGGCGAGCTGAGCCCCGCCGACGAGCGCTCCGTGGCAGTGGTGGGAAGTCGCAAAGCTTCGCCTGAGGGCCTTGAGAAGGCCGCGGAGATTGCTCGCGATCTCGTCGCCCGTGACTTCGTCGTCGTTAGCGGGCTCGCCGCCGGCATCGACAGCGCTGCCCACCGGGCGACGCTAGACGCAGCGGGCCGCACGGTGGCGGTCATCGGCACGGGGCTCCGGCACCACTTCCCGAAGCAGAACGCCGAGCTGCAGGAACAGCTCGGTCGCGAGAGTGCCGTCATCTCTCAGTTCTGGCCAGGCCAGGAGCCGCGACGCTGGACGTTTCCCCAGCGGAACGCGGTGATGTCCGGCTTCGCTCGCGCCAGCGTCGTCGTCGAGGCTGGCAACAAAAGCGGAGCGCGCATGCAGGCTCGCTTGGCGATCGAGCAAGGCAGGCCGGTCTTCCTCTTGCGCTCGCTACTGCACCACCAGTGGGCGCAAACGTACGCGGAGCAGCGTCCCAGCACCTACGTGGTCGACAGCGGCGAGGAGATCGTGGGGCACCTCGAGCGGCTCTATTCGAACGACCTCGCCCTGATCGCTTAACGCCGCCATGGCCCTCGGGGTCGATGAGGCCAGCCAGGCCTACGAGCGAGCGATGCGGAACATCGTCGCGGCGGGTCCTGGCATCTGTCGGGTCTGCTGGACGTTCATAAATCCGGACTTCGAAACCTGCCGTAGTTGCGACAACCAGCCGGATTGCCTCGATGCGGTGGTGCCCATCACCTACAGCGAGCATCTCGGGCAGATGCATCTGGCGCTTCGCAACTACAAGGACAGCCGCAACGCGGGCATCCGGCGCCACGACGCGGTTCGCCTCGCGGCGATCCTTTGGCGTTTCCTACGAGACCACGAGTCGTGCGTTGCCCGCGCGGCCGGCGTGGACGGCTTCGACCTCGTCACGATCGTCCCGTCGAGCAAGCCAGAGCGGGATGAGCATTCCGCCTTTGCAGGGCTGACCGCCTGGATCGAGCCGATCAAGGAGCGCCTACAGCGGACGCTCGCGCCGACCGGTGAGGTGGAGGGGCGCGAGTTCGACTCCAATCGCTACAGGGCGATCGCCGACCTCTCCGACAAATCTGTGTTGCTGCTCGACGACACTTGGACTGCGGGAGGCCACGCCCAATCCGCTGCGCACGCTCTGACTGCGGCCGGAGCGAAGAAGGTGGCGTTGGTAGTTATCGGGCGTCACGTTCGCCGGAATTACGAGCCCGTCCAGGGCAGCGGAGAGAGCTGCGGCGACATCCTCGATGCGCTCCCGGAGAGCTTCGACTGGACCACCTGCGCCGTTCACGCGAGCTGAGCGTCGCCAACCCGTCTGGGCACTCGGCCCCAGGAGTGCCCGAAACGGAGTAAATCGGCGCATATCCCCGCGTATTCGGCCGGACCGCAGGTGCAGACCCAGATCACGAATCCCCTGCACAGTCGGCGATTCCAGCCGCTCTTCTAGAATCCACCCCAGCGCCTTACAAGGAGGGGGTCACTGGTTCGAGCCCAGTACCGCCCATCGACTCGACATCCTCGCTGCTTGATGGGGCCACGCTCAACAGATGTGCCGCCACCCTCTCCTCGACGGCTCGCGCGCGGATCTCCAGCCAGCCCGGGCGCTGTGACTCGAGGACGTCGAGGAGGTCGAAGGTCAACTCGGCTTGAAGGTGGAGCAGGTGGTCGACGTCTTCGGCGCTCGGGCCGTCGATCTGCTGAACGATCCGCCGTCGCTCGGGATCGATTCGCCAGACTCCCTGCATCGGCTGGCATACTGGCTCGGCCAAGCGCACGAACTCGGCAAGCAGTACCTCCGAGAGGTGCTCGTCGGCGCTCGGCCGCTCGGCCGCCCGCAGCAGGACCGGCAGGGGCAGGAGGCAGGGGTCGCAGAGGACGATCGAGTGCGCGTGGCAGAGGCGGCGGACAGATCGCGTCGTCGCCTCCGAGCTGACCAGCAGCGGCCACCAGCTTTCCTCGGCGACAGCGGTCGGGTCCTCGCCTGCCCGCGCCCGGAAGAAGTCCTCGCACTTGAGCCGGAACGTGGCCACGTCGGACTTGTCGAGCGCTTTCCGGGCTTTCGACTCGATCCACACGGCGACCCCACTGCCGGCGCCGATGCCGTCGATCTCGTGCTCCACCCCCGAGGCCGACTGGCCGCCGAAGACGCCGCGGTGGCCGGGATGCTGTCGCCGCGTGAGCTCTGGGCGCCAGAGCAACTGGGCGACTGCGCTTTGCCAGGCGCGGCCGTCCGGCGCCCGGTCGGCGGGAGGCGTGAAGCGAGACAACAGGTGAGCGTCCAGCGCCAGGCTGCTGACGAGCGCGAGCGGCTGGGGCATCAGGCGAGAAGATCGGTCACGTCGTCGGCATAGCCTGGCTCGTCCACCGCCTCCTCCTCGACCCGGACCCCGCTCAGGTGATCCTGGGCGAAGTTCGCGTCGATCATCGCCACCTGGGCCTCGGCGGCGGCGATGAAGAGCTCGTGCGCCGACCGCAGGAGCAGCCCCGGGCGCCCCTGTGAGACGTCCCGCAGCAGCGTCAGCACCTCACGCTCGAACGGCGCGATCGACCCGTTGGCGACGCTGCCGTCGCGGCACGGCTCCATCCACACCTGCAGCAGCTTCTCCACTTGGTCGTCGTCCTGCATGCCCCGCAGCACCACTACCGAGCCCTGGTTGGAGGCGTTGTCCTCGAAGGCCGGGAGACGGTGCGCCTCCCAGAACGTCTCCAGGTCGGCGGCCGCGGTCGCGTGGAAGGTGTAGGACTGGTGGAGCATTGAGGCGAAGGGCTCGGTCTCCATCAGGTCGCGGATTCGCCCGATCTCCCGGCGTCGCTTCGCCGCGGGCAGGGACTTGTTGGTGGCCAGGTCCTCGAGCTGGTCGATCATCAGGAACACCTTCCGCACCCCGGCCGCGGCGAAGGCGACCAGGGCGAAGTTGAGGTACTGGAGGCCGTTGCGGATCTGCCCCGTGTCGGAGACCCCGCCGAGGACGGCGGGCAGCTCGTCGACCGCCCCACAGAAGACGTCGAGGACGTCGGGCCGCAGTGCGGCGCTGGTCGGCGCGTGCTCTAGGCGAGCGGCGGCGAGCGCGCTGCTGATCGCCGCTGGGGAGTCGTCGCCCACCGCCTCCGCGATCAGGGCCCGCGCGCGGATCAGCGGGCTGTTCGAGTTCGCAGCCATGCTGAGGGCGGCGTTGAAGAGCACCGGGTACATGCCCGTGCGCGTCAACGTGTTCAGCTCGGAGAATCCGGCGGCGATCGGCACGACTCTGTCCGGCTTCATCCCGGTGCCGAGCTCGATCGAACGCCCCCAGTCCTGATTGATCTCGCTGACGGTGTGGTGCATCAGGGCCGTCTTGCCGAAGCCCGTGTCCCCGCCACGTCCACGGCTCCAGAGGAACGCCATCGGGCTGGCCCCCTGCAGCGCTCCACGGACGACCTTGGTCTGGAATTCCAGCGTCTCCGCGGGAAAGACCTCGGGGCTGTAGGGCTCCGTCCTTCCCGAGGAGATCGCCGCCTGGGGGAAGGGGTTCTCCTCGAATCCCCATGCCTCCTCCATGTGCTCGTATGCGTTGCTCATCCTCGTCTCCTCGTGTTGGTGGATCTGGAAATCGTCAGCTCGAGTCGCCGCCGCTCCTGGTAGCGGAACGGAGGCTCGGAGCTCGGCAGGGCCGCTCGCGTACCGATGTGCACGAAGACCGACACGTCGAGCTCCGGGTACTGGCCATCGACCAGCTGGGTAAGGACTCGGTCGCCCAGAGTTCGCATCACCCTCGTCTCGAGTGCGGCTTGCGCCCTCACGGTATGAACGGGCAGGTAGGGCTCGCGCAGAGAGGAGTCGGCCGCTGTGGCCTGGGCGAAGTAGGCATCGACAAGCGCCTCCGCGACCTTCTCGCCGTAGCAGCCGAGCCCGTGGCGGACGGGTCGCAGCGGCCCGTTGCCCCCCGTCTCGAGCGTGGCGGCGAGCCAGACCACGTTGCGTTGCGCGTAGGCAGGGGCGTAGCGGCTCTGGTCGATCAGGAGGAGCTCGTTGCCCCAGCGATTCAGCGTTTTGATCGTGGTCGCGTCGAGCGGCAGGCCGCGAGCGGTGAAGCCGGCGACGGCCATCGCGTCGTTCGTCGCCTCGGCGAGAGCCCGGTCGCTCGGACTCTCGGGCGGACGCTTGCCGAAGCGGCGGTGCAGGTGCGAGGTGATGATCTGTTCGGTCTGCTCCGGCTCGATCCCCTCGCCGATCATCTCCGTCGCCCATTTCGCCCAGCCAGCGGCGCCGAGCTTTGCTTCCCGTCCCCGCTGTATGTCGCCCTGGTTGACGAACGGCCAGGCGATCGGACCCGAGTCGAGGGCCGTGAGCAGGCGCTGTAGGTGAGGGTGCGCGGCGATCAGGACCTCGGTGACGCGGTTGATGTACTCGGAGGCGCTGCTGCGCGCCGCCTCGACCAGCGGCTGGCCCACCTCGGCGGAGATCTCGAAGACCTCGTCGCGGTGGGCGTCGACGAAGCGTCGTGCCGACGGCAGGGGCTTGCGCTCGACCGCCTCCCAACGCATCATCTCGGAGAGGACGTCAGCGGTCGGCGACCAGTTCCGGTCCGCCTCGCTCACCCGTGGAGCGGTGACGCGACCCTTGCTTTCGCGCGCAAGGCGCTCCTGGGTGCGCCCGTAGCGGATGCGGCAATCCTCAAAGGTTCCCTCACCGCCGGCGATTCCCAGCAGCTGGTCGCGCGAGTGCTCGACGATCCGGTGCGTCCTGGGGATGGTGTCGGGGGGGAGCTGGCTCACTGGGGGGCGAAGATAGCAATCAGTCAGGTCCCTTGCAAGAGACCTGACTGCATCGAACCCTCGACAGACGGCCTGCGAGCTCCCTGTTGTTCAGAGGTCATTCATCCGTTCACGATATGGGCGCTAGCCTCAAGGGCGATGGCTGACCCCGCCTTACTCTCCAGTGAGCAACGAGACCTCTCACCCGCGATCGAGCAGGCACTGAGCCTCTTCGCGACGCCCCTCCAGAGCGAGGGCGTCGACGTCAGCCATGGCTATCTCGACCTCCTCGGACAACGGGACCCGACCGGGACGCGTCTCGGCCAGCGGCTGATGGTGAGCCGGGTGCTGCCCCTGGTCTACCAGCGCTTCTGGCGTCCGCTCGGTGGCCGCCTGCTGATGGGATTGAGCGGGCCGGGGACGGAGGAGGAGCACCGGATCGCGCTGGCGATGCTCTCGATCGACTCCGGCGACCGGGTCCTCGACGTTGCCTGCGGCCCGGGCAACTTCAGCCGCGACTTTGCCGCGGCGGCGAGCGAGGGCATCGTCGTCGGCATCGACGCCTCGGCGCCGATGCTGGACGTCGCCGTTCGAGAAACCGATGACGCCAACGTCGCCTACCTGCGTGGTGACGCCTGTGCGCTGCCGTTCCGCGACGGCAGCTTCGACGCGATCTGCTGCTTCGCCGCCCTGTACCTGATCGAGGAGCCGATGCGGGCGCTTGGGGAGATCGTCCGTGTCCTCGCGCCGGGCGGTCGCCTGGCATTGCTGACCAGCTGCAACAGGGGCCTGCTCCCCGATGGCGCCGCCAGCACGATCGTGCGAGGGTTGAGCGGCGTGCGGGTCTTCGGGCGCGACGAGGTGACGGGGGCGCTGATCGATGAGGGCCTGGTCGAGATCGACCAGCAGGTCACCGGTCTCGCCCAATTCGTATCGGGACGAAAGCCGGAGGTGGTCTAGATGGCGCACATGGGCGGTACCGCCAAGGCGGAGATCGAGGCACCGATCGAGGAGGTCTGGGCGATCGTCGAGGACGTGCTCATCGCCCCCGACTGGCAGGGCGGCCTGGTGGCCGTAACGGCGTTGGAGCACGACAGCGAGGGACGGCCGACGTTGGTCGAGAGCGAGAGCGACATCAAGGTCAGGCACGTGAAGACGCAGGTGCGATTCAGCTACGATCCACCGACGCGGCTTTCCTGGACCCAAGAGAAGGGCGACCTCAAGTCGGTCGAGGGTTCTTGGGTGCTGGACGATCTCGGCGGCACGCGGACCCGGGCGACCTACACGCTCGATGGCGACCCCGGACGGGTGCTCGGGATGCTGATCCGCGGCCCGGTCGAGGCCGCCGCCCGGGCAATGCTGGTCAACGCGCGCCCGGGCGAGCTGAAGGAGCGGGTCGAGGGGAGCTGACCCCGCACGGCGCCCCCCGGCCCGAATGGCGTTAACTTGCGCCCGTGGTCGACAAGGATCTCTCTGTCGTCGTCTTCGGTGCCAGCGGCGTCACCGGGCGCCGCGTGGCCGCGTACCTCGCCGAGCGCGCCGACGAGCTGGGGGCGAGCTGGGCGGTCGCCGGACGCGACGCGGTCAAGCTCGAGCGCGTTCTCGGTGAGATCGGCGTCACCGCTCCCGAGGCGATTGCTGCCGACGTCGGCGACCCGGCCTCACTGGCCGCGATGGCCGCGCGCGCCCGCGTCGTCCTCGATCTCGTCGGCCCCTACACGCTCTACGGGACGCCGGTGATCGAGGCCTGCGTAGCCGGCGGGGCGCACTACGTCGACCTGACTGGCGAGATCCCCTTCGTGCGCCGCACGATCGATGCCTTCCACCAGCGGGCCGTTGACGCCGGCGTCAAGGTAGTCCAGGTCTGCGGCTTCGAGGCGCTGCCCCCGGACCTCTCGGTGCTGCTCGCCGCCGAGAGCGCGCGCGAGCGCTGGGGCGAAGACCTCTCCGAGGCTGACATCGACATTGCGACGCAGCAGCCGGCCGGACGGGTCGGTCCCGCCGACCTGATCTCCGGCGGGACGCTGCAGAGTCTGGCCGAGGCGCTCGGCGGGGAGGACGCGGAGGAGATCTGTGACCCGGCGGCGCTGATCGTCGACCCCGATCTCGCCTCGGCTGTGCGCCGGCGCAGCCCGATCGCGATCTCCCCGCGGGTCAACGCCCGCGGCGAGGTGATCGCCCCGATGACGCCGCTCGCCTTCATCAACCCGGCCGTGGTCCACCGCACCGTGGCGCTGCTTGCCGCCGAGCGTGGTGGCTCGGGCGAGCCGCTGCGCTACCGCGAGGGGATAGCGATCCCGGGCGGCAACGCCACGCTGCCGCTGCGCTACGCGGCGGCCGGGGCACTCGCCGGGATGCAGGCGGGCTTTCGCGGACTGACCCGCAGCGGCCCGACGGTCCGCCAACGCTCGGCCACGCTCATGCGCAGGGTCCTGCCGTCATCCGGCTTCGGCCCCTCCGGCGAGAAGCTCGACCAGTGGTCCTGGCACCTCACCGCCGACGCGCGCACCGCGGGCGGCCGCTACGTCAGGGTCGACCTCGACGCCGACGGACACCCCGGCTACCTGACGACGGCCAAGCTGCTCGGCGAGGTCGGTCTGCTGCTCGGCGAGGACGGCGCCACGCCCCAGCGCGCCGGTTGCCTGACGCCCGCCACCGCGCTCGGCACCCAGAGCCTCGATCGCTTCGAGCGCGCCGGCGCCCGCTTCGCGGTTTCCTTTTAGTTTCCTCTGGCGACTTACCCCCCTATATAGGCCGGTAAGTCGCCAGAGCTCACTGAGCCGGCCGAGTGAGCTGCGGCGTAGCCGTGCCGCCACGCCGGCGCTCCGTCTGCGTGACAACGTCGAAGAAGACATCGTTGCGGCCGCGGCGCATCCGGTAGGGAAAGGCGCCTCGGGAGCGACGGTGCGCGGCGGCGAAGGCGCGAAAGCTCGCCTCGTGGGCGCGGCTCCAGCGGATGCCGAAGATCTCGCGCACCCGCGCCGGCAGGGTGCCCTTGATCAGGTGGTTCTGCAGCGCGATGTTGCCGCGCGCCGCCGCCGGCACCGGTTGGCGGAACGCCACCAGCGGTGCCATCTCCAGGCCGTGCGCGGTTGCCTGCAGGTCGGGCGTGGCGAGCTTGCCGTCGAACCAGGCCTTGAACTCGAGGTGGCTTCCCGGCACCTCGCTGCGCGGCAGGCCAAACAGCTCACCGAAGAGGACGTAGTCCTGCCAGAGCCGCTCGCGCTCGTCGGGATCGAGCCGCCGCACCAGCGTCTCGTACATCTCGCGGCCCGAGTCGGCGATTACCGCCAGCGTCCACAGCATCAGCTCGGGGTCGAAGGCGGAGTAGGGGGTTCCCGCCGGGTGGGGCCCGGCCGCCTCGGCCAGCTCTCCCTTGATCGTCTCGTGCAACCGCTGCACTTTCGCCAGCACAGCATCGGCTTCCTCGCGCGTGCCGAGGAAGACCGTCTCCTGGATCTTCGCCGTGCGGGCGAGCCGCTCGAACGGCCTGTTGCCCGACCGGGTCGAGAGCATCGTGCCGGTGTAGGTGAGCGGTTCCAGCGCCCCGATCAAAAGCGCCCGCTGGCCGTAGAGCAGGCCGACCGAGCGCTCGCCGTGGACCCTGCGCGCCATCGATCGCCCGGGCGGGAAGTAATGCTCTTCGGCGTTCCGCTCAGCGTCCACTGAGCGGAGATGTTACTTCGGCGCCGGCGGTTCCGAGGTAAGGACGACTGCCGCTTGCGGTTCGGGTAGGTCCGCCTTCTGGCCGTGGAGCTCGTGCGCGGCAAAGATCTCGTCGAGGTCCTCGCGGGTCAGGGTCTCGCGCTCCAGCGCGTTGGCGGCGAGGTCGTCGAGGCATTCGCGGTTCGCCGCCAGCAACCCCCGCGCCCGCCGGTAAGCCTCGCGGGCGAGCGTCATAGCGGCGACGTCGACGTCGCGGCGGGTGCGGTCAGAAAGCGCGTAATCGCCGGTCGGCAGCGCGATCGGCGGCGCTCCGTCCGCGTCCAGCGCAACGCCCATGCCGAACTCGGCGACCATCTGGCGGCAGACCATGTGCACCCGTGCCAGGTCGTCGACAGCGCCCGAGTAGGAGGCCTGCATGACCTCCTCCTCGGCAGCTCGCCCGCCGAGCAACGTGACCAGCTCGTCGAGCAGCTCCTCGCGCGACTTCAGGTAGCTGTCTTCCTGCGGCGAGTGGCCGACGAAGCCGAGCGCCGGTCCGCGCGGCACGATGCTGAGGATCTCCGGCGGGTCGAGTCCGAGCAGGTGTCGGCAGAGCGCGTGCCCGGCCTCGTGGTAGGCGACGATGCGCCGCTCTTTCTGGCTCAGGCGGCGCGCCTGCTGCGAGCCGACCGACTGGCGCAGCAGCGCCTCGTCGAGGTCCTCGCGGGCCGTTGCATCGCGCCCGGCGCGACCGGCGATGATCGCCGCCTCGTTGAGCGCGTTGGCGAGCTGCGCCCCGGTCATGCCCGTGGTCTTGCGCGCGACGTCGGTCAGGTCGAGGTCGGCGGCGAGTGGCTTGCCCTTGGCATGGGCACGCAAGATCGCCTCCCGGCCGTCGCGGTCAGGCGGCGCGACCAGCACCTGGCGGTCGAAGCGGCCCGGCCGCAGCAGCGCCTTGTCGAGCTTGTCTACGTAGTTGGAGGCGGCGATCACGATCACCGTGCCGGGGTCCTTCTCGAAGCCGTCGAGCTCGACCAGCAGCTGGTTGAGCGCCTGCTCGCGCTCGCTCGAGCCGCCATCTCCACCACCGCCGCTGCGCGCTCCCCCGACGGCGTCCAGCTCGTCGATGAAGATGACGGCCCGGCCCGACTTGCGCGCCTCCTTGAAGAGGCGGCGGATGCGGGCTGCACCCCTCCCCACGAACATCTCTACGAAGCTCGAGCCCGAGGCCGAGAAGAAGTCGACGCCGGCCTGCGCGGCGACCGCCCGCGCCAGCATCGTCTTGCCGGTGCCGGGCGGTCCGAAGAGCAGCACCCCGCGCGGCGGCTGCGCGCCGAGCGCGGCGAAGCGGTCGGGTTCGCGCAGCCACTCGGCGACGTCCATCAACTCGTCCTTGGCCGCGTCGACGCCCTGCACGTCCTCCCAGAGCACCGGCTTGGTCTTGCTCGCCTTCACCGTCTCCGGCTTGGTTGCCCCCAGCGTGCCGCGCAGCAGCGTCACGAAGACGAGCAGGAGGGCGAACATGAAGAAGACCCCGAAGACGGGGTACCAGTCGAAGAAGAAGGTTTTGACTTCGGACGCGGCCAGCGCCAGCGGCAGGAGCATCTAAGGAGTTTCAGGGCAAAGCGAGCTGGCTCCAATCGCACATACGTCCGCACCCCGGCTTTGCATCAAAGCTCTCGCCGGCTGACCGCGCCGCTCTGCAGCGCCCGCTCGGCCAGCGCCACCCGCTTGCGGTTCTGCGGCAGGTCGGCGACCTCGAGCTTCTCGAAGAGGGCACGCATATGCGTCTTGACCGCATCGACGCTGAGGTGCAGCTCCGCCGCGATCGCCTGGTTGGTCGCCGGCGTGGCAAAGGGGAATTCGTCCTTGAACGGGCGGCAGAGGGCGAGCAGGACGCGGCGCTGGCCGGGGGAGATGGTCGCCGCGGACGGCACCTGGCTGGCGGCGACGGTCGCTTCCGGGGCGCCCTCGCCGGGACGGCGGAAGAGGACCGTGGTGCGGCCGAAGCGCAGCGTGTCGCCGTCACACAGGCGACGGCGACCGTCGACCCGTTGCTCGCCGACGAAGGAGCCGTTGCGGGAAAGGCCGTCGTCGAGCAGCGTGCACTCGTCGCGCACGACCTCGATCTGAGCATGAAGGGCCGAGACCTCGTCGTCCCAGTCGAGCTGCACGTCGGCCGAGTCGCCGCGCCCGACCCAGAGCGCCGCCGTCCCCTCCGCGACCGTGACGAGCCGCTGCTCGCCGTCGCCGTCGCGGAAGACGAGAAAAGGACGGCCCGCGCGTTCGGCCTCGATCTGCGCCTTCAGCTCCGGGGCGCTGGTCTGCGGCTGCTCACCATTCATGGCCCGATCCTAGGGGGACGTGCCGGTGGAGAGAGGTCCATATGGACCTCTCTCCACCGGCACGTCCGGCGGACTTCAGGGGCGCACGACCTGCGAGCCGCCGACTATCGCCTCCGTGCCGTCGTCGCCGAAGACGATCCAGGCCTTGTTGCCGCCGTCGTAGTCGGGTGCCCAGAGCTTCAGCGTCGCCGGCCGGTCCCAGACCGTGACCCCTTCCTCGCCGGTCTCGTCCAGGCCGCGCCAGATCCGCACGAAGGGGTTGGACTCCCACTCCTCGCCGATCGTCGTCGCCTCACGGTGACCGGGGTGCACTCGCGTCTCCGGCGGCAGCTCCATCAGCCGCATCACCGAGGCCTTCAGGTCGGCGAAGCCGCTGGCGCCGGGAGCCAGCGTCCCCCCGACCGTTCCCTTGAAGAGAACATCGGCGGTGAAGAGGTCGGACTCGTTGACCAGGAAGGCGAGATGGCCGGCGGCGTGGCCGGGGGTATAGATCGCTTCGATCTCGAGCCCGCCGGTGGTGAGCTTGCCGCCGTCGGCGAGTGTCTCGGCGACCTCGTCCTCGAGTTCCGCCGCCGTCTCGGCATGGGCGACCAGCGGGGGTTCACCGAGCTGCTGCCGCGCCTCGGCCAGCCCCGCGACGTGGTCGCCGTGGGGGTGGGTGACGAGGATGTGGGTGATCTCGATCCCGTCGCGCTCGGCCCGCTCCAGCAGCGGCCCCAGGTCGTCGTTGCCGTCGATCAACACCCCTTTGCCGGTCTCGTCGGCGACCAGGTAGGCGTTCGACAGCCACGTTGCATTCTCGGTTCTCTCGACGATCAAATCGCGCTCCGCCGTCCATACTAGCCCGGTGCAAGACACTCGCATCCAAGCTCGGTACGAGGGTGGACGCTCGTGTCTGGCGCCGCAGCGCGGAGCGAGCTACCGTGTTGGGAGTTGACGTGAGGACCAGCAGCACCACGGCGTCAGGGCTCCGCCTGGTACTCCTGGCGATCTTGCTCTTGATGGCGCTGACGGCTGACACGCGCATCGCCCCCGCCGCTACCGGTGGTGCGGGACAGGGCGCGGCAGCGCCGGCCGCGGGCTCGCTGCCCTTCGACCGCCACGGCATGTGGATCTGGTACGTCGAGCGCTCCGAGGGCGGCGACATCAGCAGCATCCTCGCCCGCGCCAAGCAGGCGGGGATCGGCACCCTCTATGTCAAGTCCGGTGATGCCGACAACGTCTGGTCGCAGTTCAACAAAACCCTGGTCAGGGCCCTGCACCGGGGTGGACTCGACGTCTGCGCCTGGCAGTTCGTCTATGGCGATGAGCCTGTCGACGAGGCCAAGGTCGGCGCCGCCGCGGTGCGCCGCGGCGCCGATTGCTTGGTGATCGATGCTGAGGGGCAGTACGAGGGCAAGTACGCGGCGGCCGATCGCTACATCCGCGCCCTGCGCGGGCGCATCGGCGACGCCTTCCCACTTTCGCTCGCCGCCTTCCCCTACGTCGACTACCACCCGTCTTTCCCTTACTCGGTCTTCCTCGGCCCCGGTGGCGCAATCGCCAACCAGCCTCAGATGTACTGGCGGGCGATCGGCACCTCGGTCCGCGCGGTCTACGAGCACACCTTCCTCTTCAACAGGATCTGGGGCCGCCCCCTCTACCCGCTCGGCCAGACCTACGGCGGCGCCGCTCGCAAGGAGATCGTTCGCTTCCGGCGCTTTGCCGAGAGCTACGGCGGCCTGGCGCCGAGTTGGTGGGACTGGCAGGAGACGAGCAGTAGCGGCTGGGACGCGCTTGGCGCCCGCGTCGACGGGCCGGTCCTCGGCTACCGGCCGACCGTCTCGCACCCGCTGCTGAAGCGAGGCAGCCGCGGCGACATGGTCGTCTGGGCGCAGCAGCATCTGCAGGTCGCGGCCCAACCCCAGCTGCCGATCACCGGCATCTTCGGCAAGCAGACCCGGGCAGCGGTCCGCACCTTCCAGGAAGGCCAGAGCCTGCCGGCCGACGGCAAGATCGGCACCGACACCTGGCGTGCGCTTTTGAACTTCGATCCGGTACGTCCGCGCTGGGCGGGTCGCCGGGCGAAGCGAGCGAGCGGCGCGACGGCAAGCCGCGCATTTCCGCCGCGCCGCCCGCTCTCCGCCTCGTTGCCGGCGAAGGCCTACGAGATAGACCCGGGGCCCGCTCCTTGAGCAAGCGCCCGGCGGGGGCGCTTGCGGGCATAGCCATGATCCTCATCCTCGCCGCCCCGGCGATCGGGTCGGTGCGGCCACGCGACACCGTGATCGAGGCGCCGAGCGCCGGCTCGGCCCGCATCTCGGCCAGCGCCGCGGAGGCCCGCTACCCGATCAACGACGGCAGCGGCGAAACCGTTGCGGTTGCTGTGACCGCGGCCTGTCAGGCCGTCTGCACGGCGGCCGACCCCCAGCAGATCGCAAACACCCTCGGCACCTTCATTCACGGCTCCGAGATGGACCTGCTCACCGTCCAGCTCGATACGCCCTCCCAGATCGAATTCGACTGCGGATACGGAGCACAGGCCTGCTACTACGGGGCGGACAACAAAATCGTCCTCGGCGGCAACGCCGGCCCAACTCCCGACGGGGCGAGCCGCGAATTCGTCCTCGCCCATGAGTACGGGCACCACGTCGCCCGCCACCGCGAAAGCCCGCCGCCCTTCCCGGCGGCGATCGACTGGGGCACCGCTCGCTGGTCGAGCTATGAGAACGTCTGCCAGCGCTCGCGAGCGGGCGCGCTCTTCCCCGGCAACGAGGGCTTGCGTTACTTCCGCGATCCAGGTGAGGCGTTCGCCGAGAGCTTCGCCCACCTGCGCTTTCCGGAGAGCGGCGTGCCCTGGCGCTGGCTGCGCAGTCTGGAGCCGGACGCCGGGGCGTTTGGGGCGATCCGCGAAGACACCCTCGATCCATGGCTGGGGCGGACCCCGCTAAAGATGCGCGGCCACGTCCCACCACGCCGGAAAGGGGCGGCCGCGAGATCGTTCGGCACACCGATCGACGGCACCGTCAGCTTGCACCCGGCCGAAGGGTCCAACTTCGACCTCGACCTCCTCAACCCGCTCGGTCGCCTCCTGCGCACCTCGCGCCACGGCCTCAGCTTCAGGCACCGGCTCAACTTCACGGTCTGCGGCCAGTCGCGTCTGCGCGTTGCGATCCGCTCCTCGGGCCGCGCGGGCGGAGCCTTCAAGCTGCAAATCCAGCGACCCTGAGATAATCCCCGCTGGGCGATCCCCTCGCCCGTATTCAAGGGGGCGTAGCTCAGTTGGTTAGAGCGCCGGCCTGTCACGCCGGAGGTCGCGGGTTCGAGTCCCGTCGCTCCCGTCTAAAACAGAGGTACTTTCATACTCCGACAGTTACACACAGTTGCGCTCGGCCTGCGCGACCAAGTCGGACAGCGGTATTTCAAGCGCTGCAGCGAGCTTGAAAAGGTTGCGGAAGCTCGGGTTCCTCAACCCGCGCTCGATCTCTGAGACGTAGGTGCGATGCATCCCGGCAAGGTCGGCAAGCCCCTCTTGGGAGAGACCGTCGATTTCGCCCCGCCGCGTACGTATCGCTTCGCCAAGAGCCTTGAGAGCTGCCTCTGACACGCGCCGAGCCTGTCAGCTATTTCGTTATGAGTCTACAGAATATAAGTAGCTAGTCACGGCGCCTAAAGCTCCACACTTATGCGTACCCAGAAAAATCCTTGCTGCAAACCTAGAAGCAAAACAACACCATTAGACTGCTCGGGTATTTTCCCGATCTGCCTGCCACACTTAGTGTGTCACTGAAGGCGACCGTTGTGTCTGATAACAGGTTAGGTGTTGATTAGCCGTACAAAGTGTTGCGGCAGAGATACCCCGCTAGTCGGTGCGCCGAATACGGCTAGGCGCGACGGGCAATATAGACGGCCTTGGAGTGCACGAGTTCCTCCAGGGGCTGTTTGGGCACGGCATCGAAGCCATGGCCATAGACGGCGAGGCACTCCAGCCCAGCTGCCTCGAGCAAGGCGCGCACCTCCATTTCAGGGAAGTGCTTTTGGCGGTGCACATGGGCCTCGACCGCGCCGTCCTCCGCTTCGACCTCCAGGCGGGCCTCACTGATTACACCGGGAGGCGCGCTGGGTGAGCCCTGACCCCGCCAGGTTAGCCGCCGGCCGCCTCGTTCCACTCGCTGTTCTTCGGCGAGGAAAGTGCGGAAGGCCTGCAGGGTGTTGAGATCGAACATCAGCAGCCCGTCTGGGGCGAGGTTGGCGCTCATCGCGCTGAGCGCTTCCCCTAGCTCCTCTTCGCTGAGTAGGTAGTTGACGGCGTCGTCCAAAGCCCAGACGAGGTCAAACTCACCGAACTCCGGCAGCTGTCTCATGTCCGCCACCGATAGTTGCGCTGCGCCACCAGCCTTGGCCTCGGCAAGCGCCAGCATCGAGGGCGAGATGTCGCAAGCGGTCACCTCCCATCCCCGCTCGAGCATCGGTAGAAAGCTCTCCCCGGTCCCGCAGCCGACGTCGAGCAGACGATGCCCACGCAACCCGTGGCTACGGGCCTTGGGTAGGAACTTGCTCAACCACAACTCGTGGTTGTTACGGGCGGTGAAATCGTCATAGACGGGGGCGAATGCCTCGAAGGTCAGCGCGGCGCAGTGGCTGCCCGACTGTGTTGCTGATCTGACCCCCACAGCCGCCGAGACCATTGATTGTTCTAGAAGGTTTCATTGATCAAATCTGCTAGTCTGATCCGCATCGTGGAGGTCAGTCGTCTCGACCAGCGGGTGAACAGGGGAGTGAGCTCGACCGAGTCCTGGGACTGGGATGAAGTCCAGAGGATCTGCCTCAGCTTCGCTACCCGATACGCGAAGAACAGAACGGAGGCAGAAGACATTGCCCAGGATTCGATGCTGCGTGCCTGGCGCAGACGGGCGACGCTGCGCGATGGTGCGGCGCGAAAGTCGTGGCTGGCGACGATCGTCCGCCACGAGGCGCTGCGTGAGTTCGCCCGCAAACGGCCCTCGCCGACTGACACGATCGAGGTCGCACACGGCAGCGACGACGAGCGCGTTCTGGCCACGGTCGAACGCGCTGACCTGCACGCCGCGCTGGAGCGGCTCAGTAAGCGCGACCGTCAACTCGTACGGCTGCGCTACGACGAGGACATGACGCAGGAGGCGATCGCCCGCCGCCTCGGCATTCCACTCGGCACGGTCAAGGTCCGCCTGCACCGCGTGCGAGCAAAACTGCGCCGCGAGATCGGCGCCGTTTAAGACTGGGGAGGCGAGGCGCGGGGCCTCAGCCGGCCGCTGCGCGGCGCATCTCTGCCGTTGCAGCGCCGGGGCCGATGTAGGGGACTAGCATCGCGAAGAGCAGGTCGGGCAGCAGTTCCGGCAACCGCTCCGCCCGTCCGGTCAGCAGCTCGTCGAAGATCAATCCGGAGACGGCGCCCGCGGCCATCAGGGCGATGTTTTCGGGCAGCTCGCGGCCACCGGCTAGATCCTCGCCGTCCTCGAGGAACTCGGTGAACCTGGTGATCGCGTTCCAGTGGCGCTGGCGGGCATCGGCACCGGCGGCAGCGACCTCGACTATCGCCGTCCGGGCCAGCTCGGGGTCGAGCGCGAACAGCTCGACGACCGTCGCCAACCCGACCCGCACTCGCTCCAGCCAGGGCTGCCTGGCGTCGCAGTTGGCGATCACCTCGCCCAGCACCCGCTCGACCACCATGTCGTAAGCAGCGAGGAAGCACTCGTGCTTGTCCTCGAAGTGCTTGTAGAAGGTGGTGCGGGAGACGTTTGCCTCCGCGATCACGTCGGCGACCGAGGTTGCCTTGTAGCCCTCGCGTCCGACGACGCGCACCATCGCCTCCAGGATCAGTTGACGCCGCGTTTCGCTGCCAGCCATCGGCCCGCCCGCCAGGGTTGAACTATCGGGTATATGGATCATAGCGGCAACGTGTACGTGGACGTTTATCGAGTCAGCCTCTCGACCTCCCTTGCTGCCGCGTCCGGGCCGATATATGGCACTAGCGTGGCAAAAAGCACGTCGGAAAGCAACTCGGGGAGCTGCTCTGCGCGTCCGGCGAGGAGCTCGTCCGAGATCAATCCGGTGACGCCGCCGATCGCCATCCGGGACGTGTTGGCCGGCAGATTGCGACCGCCAGGGGCAAAGTCGCGGCCCTCGTCGAAGAGCGAGGTCAGCCTCTGGATCGCGGCGCGGTAGCGGCGCTGCGCCGCCGGGCCGGCGCGGCCGATGTCGACCAGTGAGAGCCGCGCCAGCGCCGGCTCTTCGGCGAACGTCTCGAGCAGGGCGGTGAGCCCGGCCGCGGCCCGTTCGGGCCAATCCGCGCCGGACTCATACGCTTTGACCACGCGCCGCACGAGCACCTCGACCGCATTGTCGTAGGCGGCAAGGAAGCAGGCCTCCTTGTCTTCATAGAGCTCGTAGAAAGTCGTGCGCGATACGCCCGCCTCCTTGGTCAGGTCCCCGATCGTCATCGCCCCGTAGCCCTTCTCGGCAACCACCCACACGGCCGCCTCGAGCAGGCGCTCGCGCTGGGAGCGCGAGACGACCTCCGGCGGCAATCGGTGACGCCCGCGCGGAGGGCGCCACCGTTCTCCCCCCCTGCCCGCTCCACTCCGGTCAGCCTCCGGGTGGATCTAGGAGCTTCTCGGCCTCGCGGGACTGGCGCAGCGCCTCGTCCTGGCCGAGGTAGGGAACGGTCGTGATGTAGACGATGTCGGGCAGCAACTCGCGCAGTCGCTCGGCGTTACCGGCGAGGATCTGACCGACGATCAGCGACTCGGCGCCGGACAGCGCTGCCCGGCCGGCGCTGGAGGGGATCCCTTCCTCCTCGACCGGGTCGTCGCGGCCGCGGTCGAGCAGCGACTGCAGGACTCGCTTGCCCGAGGCGTAGAGCTCGAAGGCGCGCTCGCCTGACGCCGGCGCCTCGACCAACGCCATGCGAGCGAAGTTGGGACGGCTCGCCAGCAGGTCGAGGAACTCGGCAGCGGCGTCGCGAACCATCGTCGCCCAGGGTTTGTCGGGCGAGTAGACGGAGAGGATCCTTCCCATCGCGTCGGCCAGCGAGACCTCCATCGCCGCGTGAAAGCAGTCCTCCTTGTCCTTGAAGAGCTCATAGAAAGTGGCCCGCGAGACGCCCGCCGGCTCGCAAATGTCGGCTATCGTAGTCGCGTTGTAGCCCTTCGTCGCGCAGCTCTCCGCCATCGCGACGAGGATCCGTTCCCGTTGGGAATGCGCGACGAGAGGCTCGTCGAGGTCCTCACGCCCGGCCGGGAGGTGCTCCTTCTCGATCAGCCCGCTGAGGTTCACGGTAAACGCGATTGTACACCCCACCCAGGGTTCTGTGGACGACTCAGTACCGAGTTAATAATTCGGCTCCGCCCGGGAATGCCAGTGGGATGCTTGCCAGTTCGGCATCGGGCGTCCGATACGCTCGGCGCCTCCACCCCCTCGAGAAGACTGGAGCGCAAGACATGCCACTGAACAGCGAGGAGGCGGCCAAGCTCTACGGCAACCGCTTCCTCACCGAAGACGCTCCCGCCGGCGACTTCCCGAGCAGCGGAATGTCTTCCCTCGACGCGATGCGCCTGGTCGACGAGGAACTGGCGCTGGAGGGCGATCCGCAGCGCAACCTGGCGACCTTCGTCACCACCTGGATGGAGCCGGAGGCGCAGCGGATCATCGGCGAGAATCTCTACCGCAACTTCATCGACCACGCCGAGTACCCGATCTCAGCCGAGGTCGAGCAGCGCTGCATCCGCATGCTCGCCGATCTCTACCACGCCCCCGGCGAGACCACCGGTGCCCGCACCCAGGGCTCCTCGGAGGCGATCATGCTCGGGGCACTCTCGCTGAAGTGGAAGTGGAAAGAGCGCCGCGAAGCCGAATCGAAGCCGACCGATAAGCCGAACCTGATCTTCGGCGGCGACGTGCACGTCGTCTGGGAGAAGTTCTGCCGCTACTTCGACGTCGAGCCGCGGATCGTCCCTCTGCAGGATGGCAAATACGTGATCGGGCCGGAGGACGTGCAGCCCCATATCGACGAGAACACGATCGGGGTCGCGGCGGTCCTCGGCACGACCTTCACCGGGCACGCTGACGACATCGTCGGGATCGACAAGCTGCTCGTCGACCTCAAGAATGAGCGGGGCCTCGACGTGCCGCTGCACATCGACGCTGCCAGCGGCGGCTTCGTCTGGCCCTTCCTCTACCCGGACTCCGAATGGGACTTCCGCCTCGAGCAGGTCCGCTCGATCAACGTCTCCGGGCACAAGTTCGGCCTTGTCTATCCGGGGATCGGCTGGCTCGTCTTCAGGGAGAGGGCCGACCTGGCCGAGGATCTCGTCTTCTATGAGAACTACCTGGGCAAGACCGACGCGACCTTCACCCTCAACTTCTCGACCGGGGCCTCGATGGTGCTCGCCCAGTACTACAACTTCGTCCGTTACGGGCGCGAGGGCTACGCGTACATCATGAAGGCGATGCAGACCAACGCGAGGGCCCTGGCGGAGAAGCTGAAGGCCGGCGGGAACTTCGAGCTGATCGGCGATGGGGAGGAGCAGTTGCCCCTGGTCGCCTTCAGACTCGCCGGCGAGAAGAGCTACGACGAGTTCGACGTCTCCTGGCAGCTCTCTGCCGAGCGGGGCTGGATGCTCCCCGCCTACACGATGCCGCCCAACGCCGAAAACGTGAAGGTGATGCGGGCGCTGGTCAAGCAGACCCTCAGCCGTGAGCAGATCGACCGGCTGGCCGGCGACATCGATGTCGCCTGCTCGACCCTGGAGGAAAAGGGCGGTGCGCATCCCTCCGAGCGCAAGGCGATGAAGCAGAGCCCGGGTTACTGAGAACGCGCTTCTAGGCCGGGCCGCCCCGAAATCCCGCGCTCCGCGCCGACTGTACACGCGGGCGAGCGTGCTACCGAAAACTTCGGACCGCTGTACAACCGACTTTTGTCGCGTCGTCGCAACCATTTGACGATGAGGAAGACGCTCCGTCAGATCGTCGCTTTCGGTGGGGGTGGGTTCTCGATGGAGTCGGGCAACCCGCTGCTGGACGACTACGTGCTCGGGCTGACCGGCGTGGAGCGACCGCGGGTCTGCTTTATGCCCTCGGCCAGCGGCGACGCCGACCACTACATCGTCCGCTTCTACCGGGCGTTTCCCGCCGATCGCTGCGAGGCGAGCCACATCTCGCTCTTCCGTCGTGAGCAGGGCCCCGAGGACCTGCGCGCCCACCTGCTCGAACAGGACCTGATCTACGTCGGCGGCGGCAGCGTCATCAGCCTGCTGGGTGTTTGGCGGGCGCACGGCATCGACCTGATCCTGCGCGAGGCATGGCAGCGGGGCGTCGTCCTCTGCGGCCTCTCGGCCGGCTCGCTCTGCTGGTTCTCCGATGCGGTCACCGGCTTCCACGGCGCGCCGCGACCGGTTGAGGGGCTGGGGCTGCTGCCGTTCAGCAACTGCGTCCACTACGAGCCCCGCTCGAGTCGCCGCCGCGCCTACCACGACCTACTCCGCGCCGGCATGCGTCCCGGCTACGCGGCCGAGGACGGGGCGGCGCTGCATTTCGTCGGCAGTGAGCTGCGCCGGGTCGTCGCCTCGCGGCCCGAGGCGCGCGGCTACCGCCTCGACGCGATCGGGGACCGCGTGGTGGAGATGAGGATCGCCACCACGTACCTGGGGGCCTCCGATGCCCCGGTTCTGGTCCCGCTGCCCGAGGCAATATCCACGGCGCTGGCGGCGTGATGAGCGCGCGCGTTCGCAGTTTGTCGGGATATGTGCCACAAAGAGCGAACGCGCGCCGATGATCACCCGCGTCCTCACCCTCGGCGGTCACGACTTCACCTCGCGCCCCCAGGATCGGGCGGTCTGTGAGCTTATGCTGCGGCTGGCGACCACCCGCGCCGGCGGGCGGCCGCGGATCTGCATCCTGCCTACCGCCAGCGGTGACACCTCAGAGCAGATCGGCCGCTTCTACTCGGCCTTCGGCGAGCGCCCCTGCGAGCCGTCCGACCTCTCCCTCTTCCGCCTCGGCACCCGCCCGATGGAGTTGCGCGATCACCTGCTCGAACAGGACCTGATCTACGTCGGCGGCGGCAGCCTGCTCAACCTGCTCGCGGTCTGGGAAGCGCACGAGCTGAGCGCAATCCTCAGCTTCGCCTGGCGCCAGGGGATCGTTCTCGCCGGCCAGAGCGCCGGCGCGATGTGCTGGTTCGAGGCCGGAATCACCAAGTCCTCGGGCAGGCCCCTGCCGGGAGCGGGGCTGGGGCTGCTGAACGGCAGCCTCTGCGTCCACTACAACAACGAACCCGACCGCCGCGCCGCCTACCTCGACGCAGTCGCCGATGGGATGCCCGGCGGCTACGGCCTAGACGACTACGCCGGCCTGATCTGGGAGGGAACAGGCCCACCAAGTGCAGTAACCGCCCAACGCGGCGCCCGCGCCTATCGGGTGGCAAAGGGCGAGAACGGCGTCTTGGAGTCTCCCTTGCCAGCGCGCTTCCTCCCAGCTCCAGCTCCCGCAGCCCTGCGCGAGGACATCGCCGAGTTCCGCCGGATCACCGCGATGCGCAAGAAGGCCGGCTGGCTCAGCTAAAGCTCTCGCCAGTCGACGGTGCCGCCAGCTCGTTATGTCGACGCTTCGATGAAGAGGGATCGGGTGTCCCTCGGGCTGGCGGATACTCAAAACGGCGGTCTAATTAGACCGCCGTTTGTCAGAACGAGGGACACCCGATCCCTCTCGACCGCCCGCCCTCATCCCTCGCCAGCAGCAGGCGGTGCCGTCGGGTCGCCGCTCTCCTCACCCGGGTTCTCCCGCGCGATGTAGTCCTCAGCCAGCAGCAGGTTGTCCTGCGCCCGCTCAACCACGTTGAGCAGGTCGCCCATCAGCGCAACCTCCTCGACCTGCTCCTTGACGAACCACTGCATGAAGTGCTCGGCGCGGTAGTCCTTGAGCTCGCGCGCCAGCTCGAACAGGGCAAAGATCTCCTCGCTCACCCGCCTCTCCTGCTCCAGCGCCATCTTCACCGGCGCCATCCCGTCGGAGTAGCTCGTCTCCTGCGACTTGATGTCGGGGATGTGGACCTCCTCGCCGACGTCAAGCAGGTACTGGACCATCATCATCGCGTGCTCGCGCTCCTCCAGCGCCTGCCGGTAGAAGAACTGCGCGAGCCGGGGCAGGGTCTCGGCGTCGTAGTAAACAGCCGCCCCGACGTACTGCTGGGAGGCAGCAAACTCATTCGCAATCTGCTCATTGAGCGCGTCAGCGAAGCTCTTCTCAGCCATCGGTTCTCCTTCTTCGGCAGGGCGGGTTCCGCCAACGTAACCGAAACGCCGAATTCGGTTGGCCGAAGCGAGAGTTCGGCCCGCCGAATGGAATATCGAGGACGGGATCGGGTGTCCCTCCGCCACCTCGGCGTCCTCTCTTTTTCGCCCCAGCCGCAATCTCGGACGGCGTATCAGTCCGAGGCGAAAAACCCAGCAAGGCGGAGGGACACCCGATCCGTCCCCTGCCTACTCCGCCCAGCGAAATCCCGTCGGCATCAGCTGCGGCAGCAACGGGCTTGTCGGCAGCCCACCCGGTGGCGGCGATTCGTTGTAGCCGCGCGGCGCCGTGTCGTTCGGGGTGTCGGGGTGAAAGAGCGAGGCGAGGACTTGGATCTGGCCGCGGCCGACGCCGAGCTCCCACTGGCCGCCGCCGTAGGCGCCAATACCGCGCTCGGTGCAGTGGTCGTAGGTCTCGCAGAGGTCGCGCAGGCCGCCGATCCTCGAGGGCTTGACGTTGACCATGCGCGGCGGCCAGGGCAGCGCCTCGATGTCGGCGATCGAGTGGATCGGCGCGTCCCAGGTGAGGCGGTCGCGGATCGGCTCGAGCAGCGGCCGCGTCTCCTCGGTGACGTCGGGGTCCTCCAGCCAAGCATCGGGGAAGGCCTCGATCAGCTTGCGGTAGAGCTCGGGGTCGGTCTCGACGTCGACCACGGTGCCTTTGTAGAAGCCCTTGAGGTCGAGCGAGTCGACCGCGCCGGTCTCGACCAGGGCGGCAATCAGCTCGTCGGTCCAGTCGTTGGTCGGGTCGAGCTTGAAGCGCAGAGTGGGGTAGGGATCGAGCTTGCGCCGCAGCGTCTCGATCGAAGAGGGCTCCTCAGGTCCGCCGGCGAGGCGCATCGAGCAGACGAAGGTGACCGGCTGGGGGTGGCGCTTGAGTGCCTCGGCGATGCCGATGTCGGATTGGCGCAGGGCCAGGTCCAGCGCCGCCGACTCGAAGGCCCAGCGCCGGTAGCGGCGCGAGACATCGCGTTGCGGCTCGGCGGGAAAGGTGTCGACTCCGCCCATGAACTCGCAGAACTCGCCCAGCGTGGCGTGGCCGGTCAGGTCGAGGGTCGGGCCGGCGTCCTGGAGGGCAACATGGTCGAGGGCGTCGTAGGTGACGTCCTCGCCTAGACCCTCCTCGCTGCCGCCCTGCAGGTGGATGACGGTGGAGAGGCGTTCGAAGCCGGGGATTTGGTGTTCCAGGCCGCTTAGCTCGTAGCCCTCGATCTCTAGTGGTAGGTCGGCTAGGAGGTCGAAGGTGGGCACGGGACGAGTGTATTCATCGAGGTTTGTGGGGAGCCGGGGTGCCCTGTCTGTGCGCGGCGTCCTGTTTCGCCCCACCGGTCCACGAGCGACGCAACCCAGCCGTGGCGAAACCCAGCGCACAGGCAGGGGCACCCCGGCTCCCCTTCAAGCTTCGAGCACACGCCATGCACGTGCCAGACTCACCCATAGATGAAGCACACTGCTCACGGCTACTGGCTCGAGGAGGCAGACGAGGTGGCGGCGCTTCCGGAGCTGGTTGGGGAGCGGAGTGCTGATGTTGTTGTGGTCGGGGGCGGCTATACGGGGCTTTGGGCTGCTTGGCAGATAAAGGTGTTGGAGCCTGAGGCTCGGGTGGTGTTGCTCGAGGCTGATGTTTGTGGGCGGGGGCCTAGTGGGCGGAACGGGGGGTTTTGCAACTCGATGTGGTTCTCGCTGCCGAACATGCGGCGGCGGTGGGGGGACGATGCGGCGCTTGCTGTTGCCCACGCCGCCCGCGACGCGATCGATGGGGTCGAGGCGTTCTGCAACGAGCAGGGGGTCGATGCCTGGTTTCGACGTGGGGGTTACCTCCAGGTTTCGACGGCATCCGCCCATGACCGTGTCTGGGACGGGCCGCAGACGGCGTGCCGTGAGCTCGGACAGGACTGCGTGCAGCCGTTGACCCCCACCGAGGTCGCCGCGCGCTGCGCATCGCCGGCCTTCCGCGGCGGCGCCTTCTATCCCGACGCGGCGACTGTCCAGCCAGCGCGCCTGGCCCAAGGCCTGCGCGAGCGCCTGCTAGCTCGCGGAGTCGAGATCCACGAGCACTCGCCGGTGCGGCGGCTCGCCACCGGCGACTTTGTACATGGTGGGCCCCCCACAAAGTCCACTGGGCGGGCCGGGGGTGGGGTGGTCGCGCGGACCGAGCAAGGTGTGGTTCGGGCTGGTGCCGCGATCGTCGCGATCGGCGGCGCGGCGAAATCGTCTCGCGCGCCGCTGCGAAACGCGCTCACCATCACCTCCTCGCACATCGTCCTCACCGAGCCGGTCCCCGAGCTGCTCGAGGAAATCGGCTGGACCGAGGGAGAGTGCATCACCGACTGCCGCACGATGCTGCATTACTTCCGCACCACCCCCGACGGCCGCATCGCCTTCGGCCTCGGCGGCGGCCAGATCGCGATGGGCGGCCGGTTGCGGGGACGGGTCGAGGTCGACCCAGCCGTCGTCACCCAGGCCACCCAGCGCCTGCACGCCTACTTCCCGGGTCTGGGGGGCCGCCGCCTCACCCACGCCTGGGGCGGCCCGATCGACGTCTCGCCAACCCATCTCCCCTTGGTCGCTCCGTTACCTGGCAGCCGCAGCTTCGTCGCCGCCGGCTACACCGGCAACGGCGTTGGCCCCTCTTACATGGTCGGTCGCATACTTGCTTCCTTGGCACTGGACCGCCGCGACGAGTACTCCCGCCTCCCGTTCATCGACCCATCTCCCCAACGCGTCCCCCCCGAGCCCTTCCACTGGCTCGGCGGCAGCATCATTCGCTGGGGCATCATGAGCAAGGAGAACGCCGAGTCCGAAGATCGGCGGCCGCACCCCATCAGCTCAGCCCTAGCCCGAATCCCCGAGCTAATCGGTTTCCATATCGGCCGTTGACGTGCCGGTGCTGCGGTGTCCATATGGGCCTCGTTCCACCGGCACGTCCTGAGCCGAACGCCGGTTAAGAGGGGGCCCCTACCAGCGAGTAGTCACGACCTTTTTGCGGGTGTAGAAATCGACGGCGTCGGTTCCGTTGGCATGGAGGTCTCCGTCCATCGAGTCCTTCCAGCCTGAGAAGGGGAACCAGGCGACTGGGGCGGGTACGCCTACGTTGACACCGAGCATGCCGGCTTCGGCGCTGTAGCGGTAACGGCGGGCAGCGTCGCCGGATTGGGTGAAGATTGCGCCGGCGTTGCCGTAGCGGGAGCCGTTGAGGAACTCGATGCCGGCGCCGAGGTCGTCTACCTCGACCACCGTAAGCAGTGGGCCGAAGAGCTCCTCTCGCGGTAGCTCTGAGTCGTGGTCGTCGACCATGGCGATCGTCGGCCCGAGCAGGGTGCCAGCGGGACCGGAATCGCTGCGGCCGTCGAGCAGCAGCTCAGCGCCATCCGTCCCAGCTCGCCCGATCGCGTCGGCGATCTTTTCGCGGGCTGCTGCCGAGACCATTGGGCAGACGTCGGTGGCCGGCTCGTCGCCGGGGCCGACCTGCAGCTCCGTCGCCGCGGCGACCAGGGCACGGCGAACCTCTCGCTGCCGTTCATCGTCGCCAACAACCACGCAGACCGAGCCCGCCAGGCAGCGCTGGCCGGCGGCGCCGAAGGCTGAGCCCATGATCGCCGGCATCGCCTGCTCGAGGTCGGCGTCGGGCATCACCACGAGCGAGTTCTTCGCTCCGCCCAGCGCCTGCACCCGCTTGCCGGTTGCGACGGCACCTTCGGCGACGAGCCGGGCCGTCTCCGCCCGGCCGACGAAGGAGATCGCGTCGATGCCGGGATCGGCGAGGATCGCGCTGACCGCGTCGCGGCCGCCGTGGACGAGGTTGACGACGCCGGGCGGGATCTCCTCGATCGAGTCGACGATCTCCACGATCAGTGCCGCCGGCCGCGGGTCCTGCTCGGAGGGCTTGAGTAGGAACGTGTTGCCGCAGGCGATCGCGTAGGGCAGGAACCAGAGCGGGATCATCGCCGGGAAGTTGAACGGCGTGATCGCCGCCACCACGCCGACCGGCTGCCGCACCAGCTCGACGTCAACCCCCGCCGCGACTCCCTCCAGCGTCTCGCCCTTGAGCAAGTGGGGGATCGCCGCCGCCGACTCGACCGACTCAATCCCACGGCCGACCTCGCCGTCGGCGTCGGCCAGCGTCTTGCCCATGTCGGCGGTGACCAGCGCCACCAGCTCCCCGCGGCGCCGTTCCAGCTCTGCGCGCAGCGCCAGCAGCGCACGTGCACGGCGCTGCGGCGGCACTTCGCGCCAGCCGGGCTGCGCCGCCCGCGCCGCTTCCACCGCCTCGCGAACCTGCTTCGCCCCGCTCAGCGGGACAAGCGCGGAGACCTCGCCCGTCGCCGGGTCGACGTCGTCGAGCGTCGCCACATCATCGACCGCCCGCCACATCCCCCCGACGTAATTCGCAAGCCGCACCGCCTCCTCCCGCCGATGGGCCGATATGTCCACTCCGAGTGGACTTTTCGTCCCGTCGGCGGTCATGCCGGGACCGCGTCGCGTGCGACGGTGGGCTCAGGGCGTACGGAGGCCATCCGCTCGGCGCGGCGCTGTTGCCAGAGCACCAGGCAGACGGCCACGGTGAGCAGGATGAACAGCATCGTCGCCAGCGCGTTGACCTGGACCGGGATTCCGCGCAAGCTCACTCCATATACATACAGGGGGAAGGTCACGGTCGTGCCCGAGTTGAAGTTGGAGATGACGAAGTCGTCGATCGAGAGGGCGAAGGCGAGCAGGGCCGCGGCGAGGATGCCGGGGGCCAGCAGCGGCAGGGTCACGGTGCGGAAGGTCGCCAGCGGCGTCGCACCGAGATCGGCAGCCGCCTCCTCGAGGTGGCGGTCGAAGCCGATCAGCCGCGAGCGCACCACCACGACCACGAAGCTGATCGAGAACATCACGTGGGCGATCAGCAGGGTGCCGAAGCCGAGCGCGAACGAGTAGTAGATGAACATCGAGAGCAGCGAGGCGCCGATCACCACCTCCGGCGTCGCCATCGGGATCACGATCAGCAGGTTTGCAGCCCGCCGCCCGTGGAACTTGTGGCGGACCAGTGCGATCGCCATCAGGGTCCCGATCGCGGTCGAGATCGCGGTCGAGAAAGCCGCCAGCCGCAGGCTGGTGAAGAGCGCATCGTTCAGCTCCGGCAGCGAGAAGGCGCTGGTCCAGTACTCGGTGGTGAAGCCGTTGTCGAGGCCGAAGGTAAGTTTGCCTTTCGGCGTCGCGCCGAAGGAGAAGACCGCGATGACGACGATCGGGATCAGCAGGTAGGCGACGGCGAGGCCGGCGTAGATCGGCAGCGCGTTGCGGCGCAGCCAGGCCCAGCTCCGTGCGAGCACCGCCATCTAGGCCGCCTCCTCGTCCTCGTCGCCCATGAACGCACCGGTGCCGGCGAAGCGGATGTAGATCACGACCACGGCGAGGATCAGCGCCATCATCAGGAAGGAGAGCGCCGCCGCCTCCGGGTAGTCGCGCTGGTTCAGGTAGAGCGACTGGATCACGTTGCCGACCATCGCCTGCTGCGTGCCGCCCAGCAGCTGGGCGTTGATGTAGTCGCCAAAGGCGGGGATGAAGGTGAGCAGGACGCCGGCGACGATCCCCGGCATCGTCAGCGGCAGCGTCACTTTGACGAAGGCTTGCCGCGAAGATGAATAGAGGTCCTTTGCTGCCTCGACCAGGCGCAAATCGAGCCGCTCGAGGTTGGCGTAGAGCGGCAGGATCATGAAGGGGAGGAAGTTGTAGGTGAGGCCGGCGATCACCGCCCCCGAGGTCGCCAGCACCCGCCCGTCTGGCGGCACCAGCGCCAGCGTCTGCAGGACGCTGACCACCGGGCTGGAGTCGCTGAGGATCGTTTTCCAGGCGATCGTGCGGATCAGGTAGGTGGTGAAGAAGGGCGCGATCACCGCGAACAGCAAGAGCAGCTTGAAACGGCCCGCCCGGAAGGCGATCGCGTAGGCCAGCGGGTAGCCGATCAGCAGCGCCAGCACCGTCGCCGTGCCGGCGTAGAAGAAGGAGCGGCCGATCTGCTCGGTGTTGCCGGAGAGGGAATCGGGGAAGTTCGACCATGCCCAGTCGAAGGTGAAACCGGTGGTCAGCGTGCCCGAGCGCAGCGCCAGTTCGCCCATGAAGTACATCGGCACGACGAAGAAAAGGAGGAGCCAGAGCAGGCCCGGTCCCAGGAGCCAGTAGGGGACGAGACGGGCTCTCATCAGGCCCGCCCGCGGCGGACGCGGAAGTCGAGGCCCGTCCATATCTGATTCTCCGGGCCTCGACGAGAGCAGAGCACGCGGGCGGGCCTGGTCATGTCACCCGGTCAGCACGTCCTGCCAGGCCTCGTTGACCCGTTCCAGGTCTGGAGGCGTGTTCTGGCCCGTGCATTTGCGCGTGAACTCCTCGGTCGGGAAGACGATCTCGCTCGCCGCGAGTGGGGACCCCCGTTTCTCGAGCAGCTCTTTGACCCCCTGCACCGGCGAGATGTATTCGACGTATGCGGTGATGTCGACCGCCACCTCTGGCTGGTAGACGAAGTCCATCCAGGCGAGCGCCGCGGCGGTGTTGGGGGCGCCCACCGGGATCACCATGTTTTCCATCCACTGCGTGCAGCCCTCGGTCGGCATCCGCCATTCGGCGTTCTCGTTTTCGATGATCGAGGCGTCGCCCGACCAGCCGATCGCGGCGACGATGTTGCCCGCGGTCAGGTCCTCGGTGTACTCGTTGCCGGTGAATTTCCTGATCTGACCGGAGTCGGCGGCCGCCTTGATTTTGTCGATCGCGCTGAGCCACTGCTCGGCGCTGGCTTCGGCCGGGTCGACCCCTTCGGCGAGCATCACCAGCGCCGGCGTTTCGCGCAATTCTTCGAGCATCGTCACTTTGCCCTTGTATTTCGGGTCGAAGAGATCGTTGACCGAGCGAATATCGGGCGCCTTCGAAGTATCGACCCAGATCCCGGTCATGCCGCCCTGCCAGGGCACCGAGAACTTGCGCTCCGGGTCGAATTCCGGGCTCCGCAGGCCGGGCGACAGGGTTTCGAACACCGTCGGCAGATCGGCGTGGTTGATCTCCTGCAGGTAGCCGAGGTCGTGCATCTGTTGCGCCATGTAGTCGGCGACGACGAAAATGCTGCGCCCGCCCGATTCACCCTGTTCGAGCTGCGGCTGGAGCTTGCCGAAGAAGCCGTCGTTTGAGTTGATGTCCTCGATGTAGTCGACGCTGACGCCGGTTTTGTCTTCGAACTCGGCGACCGTCCCTTTCGGCCCAGGATCGATGTAGCCGGGCCAGTTGGAGATCGTCAGCTCGCCTTTGGCCGGTCCGCCTTTGGCCACCGTCACCTCGCCGTTGCTGCCACCGCCCACGGTGTCGTCGCCGCAGGCCGCGAGGCCGAGGGCGAGGACGAGCACCGCGATCGCCGCGGCGACCGCTAGCGCCCGCTCCTTCGATTGAGTTGCTCTGCTTTTCATCTCACTCACCCTCTTTTCGCTACTCCGAGTTCTGCTTTGGGCGCCTTCCAATCGCCGCTACCCAGATCGATCCCCGCTGACTCGCGCACCACGTGCATGTGCTCCGGCTCCCAGCTCAGCACTACCCGCGCCCCACCGCCGGGCAGGCGCTGCCGGTCGGTCTCGCTCGCGTTGGGGACGAGAACGGTCATCCGTACCTCCCCACCGAGGGCGACGACGATCTGGGTGGAGGTGCCGAGGTACACCGAGCTCTCGACGATGCCCTCCACGTGCGGCAGCCCGTTGCTGGACGGCTCGCCGCTCGCCCCGAGCTGGTCGATTCGCAGCTTCTCCGGCCGCACCACGGCATGGCAGCGCTCGCCGGGGACGCAGTCCGCGGTCGTGCTCACGGTCGCCCCCTGGTCGAGCTGGACCTCGGCGGGCCCGATCATGGTTGCCGGCATCAGGTTGGAGACGCCGATGAAGCCGGCGACGAAGGTGGTGGCGGGCCGCTCGTAGACGTCCTCCGGACCTCCCACCTGCTCGACCCGGCCACGGTTCATCACCGCGATCCGGTCGCTCATCGTCAGCGCCTCCTCCTGGTCGTGGGTGACGTAGACGAAGGTGATGCCGACCTCGCGCTGGATCTGCTTCAGCTCGATCTGCAGGCCCTTGCGCAGTTTGAGGTCGAGCGCTCCGAGCGGCTCGTCGAGCAGCAGCACCTTGGGCAGGTTGACCAGCGCCCGCGCCAGCGCCACCCGTTGCTGCTGACCGCCGGAGAGCTGCGCCGGGCGCCGGTTCGCCTCGGCGGCAAGGCCGACCCGCTCCAGCTCGGCGCTGACGCGGCGGCCGATCTCCCCCTTCGGCACCTTCTTGCGCTTGAGGCCGAAGGCGACGTTGTCGCGAACGCTGAGGTGGGGGAAGAGGGCGTAGCTCTGGAAGACGGTGTTGGTCGGGCGGCGGTGGGGAGGCAGCGAAGCCACGTCGGAGCCCTCGATCCTGATCTCACCCTCGCTCGGCTGCTCGAAGCCGGCGACCATCCGCAGCGTCGTCGTCTTGCCGCAGCCGCTCGGCCCGAGCAGGGTGAAGAACTCGCCCTCAGCCAGCTCCAGGCTGAGGTCGTCTACGGCTACGAGTTCGCCGAAGCGTTTAGTGACGCTACGCAGGTCAACGCTCGGCGTACTGCTCTTCATGCTCTCCTCCATGGCTATCTAGAGCCACTTCAGAAGGTAGCGAGTCGAGTAGCCCGGCAGGCGCCACTTCGCGCCGGCGGAGGAAGAACGGTTCGCGCCGGTAGCGGCGCCAGGCGAGCAGGAAGATCGTTCCCAGCACAAGGAAGCCGACCCCGATCACGGCGGGCGGGGCGATGCCGAACCAGGAGGCGCCGGTGTAGGAATTGGCCGGGTCGGAGTAGTCGATCAGCGCTTTGACGAAGAGGTAGCCGAGCAGCAGCGAGCCGATCACCGGGGCGACGCCGACGAAGAGGAAGTTTTTCACCGACTTGCGCAGCTCGCGCCGGTAGTAGACGGCGCAGGCGATGCCGGTGAAGGCGTAGTAGAAAGCGATCATCAGCGCCAGCGCCGAGAGCGAGTCGAAGAGGAAGTTTTCGCTGATCAGCTTCGAGGGCAGGTACCAGACGACGGCGAGGACGCCGATCGCGACGGTTGAGACGACCGGGGTGAAGAAGCGCGAGCTGACCTCACCCAGCGCGCTGGGCATCGCCTCGGCGCGGGCCATCGAGAGCGAGGTGCGGGCGGCGGGCAGGATCGTCGTCTGGGTCGAGGCGAGGGCGGAGACGACGATCGCCAAGAGGACGAGGCTGCCGAGCGGGTCGCCGAGGGCCGCGTCGGCATAGCTCGGCAGGATTTCCTCGTTGTCGTCGAACTGCGCCGCCCCGCCGATGCCCTGCCAGGCGACCAGGGCCGTCGCCACTCCCAGGTAGGTGACGAGCAGGATCACGGTTGAAACGAGGCCGGCCAGCCCCGGAGCGGTCACCGAGTGCTCGGTCTCCTCGTTGAGGTTGACGGCGCTCTCCCAGCCCCAGTAGATGAAGACGCCGAGCAGCAGCGCCCCGGTCAGCGCGCCGCCGCTGCTGATCGCGAAGGGGTTGAACCAGGAGAGCGAGGGGTCGACGGCGGCCGCGGGGGCATCGCCGGCGAGCACCTTGTAGAGGACCACCGCCACCACCAGCAACAACGGTCCGATCTGCAGCACCATCAGCGCCTTCTGCAGGTGTGCGGAGAGCTCGGTGCCGAGCACGCAGACCGTCGTCATCAGCGCGATCAGGCCTAGCGCCAGCAGGGTGACGGCGGCGGTGCTTTCTTCCAGCCCCTCGGCGCCGATCAGGTTGAAGAAGGAGTAGGCGGCGACGTCGGCAAGCGAGCCGACGACGAGAATGCCGGTGACGCAGATCGCCCAGCCGGTGATCCAGCCGCTCTGCGGGCCGATCGCGCGCGTCACCCAGGAAAAGCTGGTGCCGCAGTCTTGGTCGGCGCGGTTCATGTAATAGAAGGCCGCGGCGATGAAGAACATCGGCACGAAGGAGACCAGCAGCGCCGCCGGCGCCTGGAAGCCGACGATCACCACGATCGAGCCGATCACCGCGGCCAGCGAGTAGGCCGGCGCGGTCGAGGCGAGGGCGATCGTCAGCCCGTCGCTGAAGCCGATCGCGTCCTTCTTCAGCCCCTTGTCCCCGGAGGTCGGCGTGCTCTCCATGTACTACGACGGTACGGCGTACGATCGGTCCGGCACAAGTGGCGAATGTCCTAATCTTCAGGCACGGCTTTGTACTTTCTGTACAGGCATTCCCGAATTACTTGACCCAACGCACACTTGAATGCGAGAGTCAGGCGAGCTAGCTTTGTCCAGAACGTCGTAGGACGAGAGGAGCAAACGCATGGCCATCGCGTCGCACTCGACCGGGGCAGTGGAGACCAGCCTCCAACAACTGGCCATGCGTCACCTCTGGATGCACTTCTCGCGCATGGGCGCCTACGGCCCCGACCACGAGATCCCGATCATCGCCCGCGGCGAGGGTTGCTATGTCTATGACGATCACGGCAACCGCTATCTCGACGGCCTCTCCGCCCTCTTCTGCGTCAACGCCGGCCACGGTCGCAGCGAGCTCGGCGAGGCGGCGGCGCGCCAGGTCGAGGAGCTCGACTTCTACACCCTGTGGAGCTACGCCCACCCGCGCGCGATCGAGCTGGCGGCTCGCCTCGCCTCGCTCGCTCCCGGCGAACTCAACCGCGTCTTCTTCACCTCTGGC
Source organism: uncultured Solirubrobacterales bacterium (assembly GCA_963698085.1). Lineage (GTDB taxonomy): Bacteria > Actinomycetota > Thermoleophilia > Solirubrobacterales > 70-9 > VRUE01. The sequence continues at coordinate 1,051,959 of OY969122.1, read as the reverse complement.
GGCTCGGAGGCGGTCGAGTCGGCGCTGAAGCTGGCCCGCAGCTACCACCGCATCGAAGGCAAAGGCCAGAAGCACAAGCTGATCGCGCGTGAGATCGCCTACCACGGCACCTCATTCGGCGCCCTCTCCGCCACCGGGATCACCGAGCTGCGCGCCCCGTTCGAGCCGCTGACGCCGGGCGGCTGCCACGTCCCCAACACCAACATCTACCGCTGGCCGGCGGACCGCCACCCGCTTTGGGCGGCCGACGCGATCGAGGAGCGGATCGTCTTCGAGGGGCCGGAGACGGTCGCCGCGGTGATCCTCGAGCCGGTCCAGAACGCCGGCGGCTGCTTCGTCCCACCGGAGGGCTACTTCCAGCGCGTGCGCGAGATCTGCGACCGCCACGACGTGCTGATGATCTCTGACGAGGTGATCTGCGCCTGGGGCCGGCTCGGCCACTGGTTCGGCTGCGAACGCTTCGAGTACGTCCCCGACATCATCACCGTGGCCAAGGCGCTGACCTCGGCTTACGCGCCGATGGGCGGCGTGATCGCCGCCGACCGGATCGCCGAGCCGTTTATGCAGGGCGACGAGTCCTTTATCCACGGCTTCACCTTCGCCGGCCACCCGGTGGCCGCGGCGGTGGCGATGGCCAACCTCGACGTCTTCGAGCGCGAGGACCTCTGCGGCCACGTGCTCGCCAAGGAGCGCGAGTTCCGGGGGATGCTGGAGACGCTGCACGACCTGCCGATCGTCGGCGACGTGCGCGGCGCCGGCTTCTTCCAGGCAATCGAGCTGGTCAAGGACAAGGAAACGAAGGAGAGCTTCGACGGCGAGGAGGCGGAGGACCTGCTGCGCGGCTACCTCTCCGGCGAGCTCTACAAGCGCGGGCTGATCTGCCGTGCCGATGATCGTGGCGACCCGGTGATTCAGCTGGCGCCGCCGCTGATTGCCGACACGGAGCAGTTCGAAGAGATCCACGACGTGCTGCGCGGGGTGCTCACGGACGCGTGGGAGCGGGTCAAGAGATAGGCACGCCGATGCTCACCGTGCAGAGCCTGCTCGACGAGGTCGGACTCGACCTCGCGGCGGGCGCGCGCACGGCCGAGGCACCGCTGCGCTGGATCCACATCTCCGAGCTCGCGGACCCGACCCCGTGGCTCTCGGGCGGCGAGCTGATGCTGACCACCGGCATCCCGCTCGACAGCGCCGCCAAACAGCGCTCCTACATCCGCTTGCTCGCCGAGCACAACCTCGCCGGGCTCGGCTTCGGCACCGGCTTCAACCACAAGAAACTCCCGAAAGCGCTGCTCGAGGAGGCCAAGAAACGCGACTTCCCGCTGTTCGAGGTTCCCTACTCGACGCCGTTCATCGCGATCACCGAGAAGGCCTTCGCCCGCCTCGTCAATGAGCAGTACGAGGTGCTGCAGCGCGGCATCGCCGTGCAGCGGCGGCTCGAGCGGTTGGTGCTCGAAGAGCGCGGCCTGGAGGAGATCGTGGCGACGATCGCCTCCGCGGTCGGCGGCACCGTGGCGATCCTCAACAACCGCGGCGAGCGGCTGGCGGGACGCGGCTTTCGCCGCGAGCTCTCCGCCGAGGCGGTCAACGCGATCCGCGACGAAGCGCTGACGCACATCGCCGACGGCCACCCCTTCGTGCCGACGCACCCATCTGTGGCGGGCCGGGCTCTAGCCCACCCGGTGATCTCACCGGGTGGCGGCCCGCCTCAGGCCTGGGTCGTGATGGTCCGCGACTCCGGCGGCCTCGGCGACTTCGAGCGCCTGATCCTGCAGCAGGCGGTCGCGGTCGTCGCCCTCGAGCTGATGCGCCGCCGCGTCGCTCGCGAGACCGAGCGCCGCCTCGCCGGCGACGTCCTCGCCGGGGCGCTGGGCGGGCGTCTCGACCCGTCCGAGCTGCGCCGCCGGCTTGAGCCCTTCGGCATCGGCGACGAGGCGGCGGTCCTCGTTTTCGACCTCGACGACCCGGCCGCCGCCGAGCCGGCGCTGGAGCGGGCGCTCGCCGCCGACGCCTGCCCGGCCGTCGTCGCCCCCCACGCCAGCGGTAGCCGCGAGCTGCTCTGCGCGGTGGTCGATGCCGCCGACCGCGACCCGGTCGATCTCGCTTCCGAAGCGCGGCGGGCGCTGGTCAAAGAGCGCGGCTCGGTCCGTGCCGCGGCCAGCCGGCCGGCGCCGCCGGAGGAGCTGCGCCACTCCTTCCACGAGGCGCGCTGCGCGCTCGAGGCGACCGCGTTCACCGAGAACGGTGGCGAACCCGAGGTGGCTTCCTGGCGCGACCTCGGCGCCTTCACCCTGCTGCTCTCGATCCAGGACGACGAGGCGCTGGCGCTCTACTGCGACAGCGTCCTCGGCCCGATCGAGGCCGGCGACGAGGAGTACGGCGGTGAGCTGCTGCGTTCGCTGGAGGCCTTCATCGAGCAGAACGGCCAGTGGGAGCGCGCCGCGCGCGAGGTCTACTGCCACCGGCACACGCTGCGCTACCGCATGCGCAAGGTCGAAGACCTGACCGGGCGCGATCTCTCGCGCGCCCACGACCGGATCGAGTTCTGGCTGGCGCTGCGGGCGAGGGAGCTGGTGGGGCAGTGATCGTCGGCGTCCCCCGGGAGATCAAGCCCGACGAGTACCGGGTCGCGATCACGCCGGCCGGCGTGCGCGAGATGGTCGAGCACCGCCACGAGGTCCTGATCGAGGCCGGGGCGGGCGAAGGCAGCGCGATCGCCGACGTCGAATTCGAGTCGCAGGGCGCTCGCATCGTCGCCGATGCGAGCGTCGTATTCGGCGAGGCGGAGATGGTCCTGAAGGTGAAGGAGCCGCAGGCGGCCGAGATCGAGATGCTGCGGCGGGGCCAGCTGCTGTTCACCTACCTGCACCTCGCGCCCGACCCCGAGCAGACCCGCGGCCTCTGCGGCTCCGGCGCCACCTGTATCGCTTATGAGACCGTCGAGGATCAGCGCGGGCAGCTGCCGCTCTTGGCGCCGATGAGCGAGATCGCCGGCAAGATCGCCACCCAGGCCGGCGCCTTCATGTTGGAGAAGCCGCTCGGCGGGCGCGGCATCCTGCTCGGCGGCGTGCCCGGCGTGGCGGCGGCGAACGTGATGGTGATCGGCGGTGGCGTCGTCGGCATGAACGCCGCCACCATCGCGATCGGCATGCAGGCCGACGTATTCGTCTTCGACAAGTCGGTCGACCGCCTGCGCGAGCTCGACGTCGCCTTCTCCGGCGCCTGCTCAACGGTCTACTCGACCACGCTCGCGGTCGAGGAGATGCTGCCGCAGGCGGACCTCGTGATCGGCGCCGTCCTCGTCCACGGCGCCCGCGCCCCTTATGTAGTGCGGCGCGAGCAGCTGACGCTGATGAAGCCCGGGGCGGTGCTCGTCGATGTCGCGATCGACCAGGGCGGCTGCTTCGAGACCTCGCGCCCGACCACCCATCACGACCCGACCTTCGAGGTCGACGGGATCACCCACTACTGCGTCGCCAACATGCCCGGCGCGGTCCCGATCACCGCCACGCACGCCCTCACCAACGCCACCTTGCCCCACGCGATCGCGCTCGCCGACCGTGGCGTCGAGGGAGCGATCCGGCGCGACCCGGGTCTGCGGCTGGGGGTCAACGTCGCGGCCGGCCAGGTGACCCACCCGGCGGTCGCCGAAGCGGTGGGGATGCCCTGCGTCGCGGTCGAGCAAGCCCTCGAAATCGAAGAACCACCCGCCGATGGGCCGAAAACGGGAGCCGGGCTCCCGTTTTCGGCCCATCGGCGCCAAAACGTGGAGGTGCGCGACTGATGGCTGCCGCAACTAAGACGAAGCTGAGGAACTTCATCGGGGGGAAGGCTGTGGAGCCGGTCGAGGGGGGGATGGAGGACGTCGTCAACCCGGCGACTGGCTCGGCGATCGCCTCGGCGCCGCTCTCGACCAAAGCCGACGTCGACGCTGCCGTTGCCGCCGCCAAGGCTGCCTTCGAGGGCTGGGCGACGACGCCGCCGGGCGAACGGGCGCGGGCGCTCTTGCGGATCGCCGACATGATCGAGGAGCGCGGCGCGGAGATCGCCGACCTGGAAGCAGCCGATGCCGGCAAGCCGCGCAGCGCCGTGCTCGAGGACGAAATCCCGGTGATGGCCGACCAGCTGCGTTTCTTCGCCGGCGCCGCCCGCTGCCTCGAGGGGCGCGCGGCGGGGGAGTACATGGAAGGCCACACCTCCTTCATCCGCCGCGAGCCGATCGGCGTCGTCGGCCAGATCACGCCCTGGAACTACCCGCTGATGATGGCGATCTGGAAGATCGGCCCGGCACTCGGCGCCGGCAACACGGTCGTCTTGAAGCCGGCCGAGACCACGCCGCTGACGACGCTGCTCTTCGCCGAGTGGTGCGCCGACCTGTTGCCGCCAGGCGTGCTCAACGTAATCGGCGGTCACGGCGAGCCGACCGGGGCCGAGCTGGTCACCCACCCGGACGTCGAGATGATCTGCCTGACCGGCTCACCGCCGACCGGCAAGTGGATCGCCAAGGCGGCCGCCGACACGCTCAAGCGCGTCCACCTCGAGCTCGGCGGCAAGGCCCCGGTGATCGTCTTCGACGACGTCGACATGGCGACCGCGATGGAGACGATCGCCGGCACCGGCTACTACAACGCCGGCCAAGACTGCACGGCAGCGACTCGTGTTCTCGCCGCCAAAGGCGTCTATGACGACGTCGTCAACGGCCTCGCCGGCGAGGCAAAAGGCTTGGTGCTGGGCGACACCCTCAGCGCCGACACCACCCTCGGCCCGCTCAACTCCCAGCGACAGCGCGAGCGGGTCGAGGGCTTCCTCGAGCGCAAGCCCGGCAACGCGGAGGTCGTCACCGGCGGCAGCCAGCCCGACCTGCCCGGCTACTTCCTCGAGCCAGCCGTCGTCGCCGGGCTCGATCAAGGCGACGAGATGATCCAAAAGGAGATCTTCGGCCCAGTGATCACCGTGCAGCCGTTCGCCGACGAGGCGAAGGCGATCGAGTGGGCAAACGGCACCCGCTACGGGCTCGCCTCCTCAGTCTGGACCCGCGACGTCGGCCGCGCCATGCGCGTAGCCAACGCGCTCGAATTCGGCTGCGTCTGGATCAACGACCACATCCCGCTTGCCGCTGAGATGCCCCACGGCGGCTACAAGGAATCCGGCTACGGCAAGGACCTCTCTATATATGCACTAGAGGACTACACCGAGATCAAGCACGTGATGATCAACCTCGAATAGTGTCGCTGCGCCCAGGTCACCGCGTTCGCAGTTTGTCGAGCTCAGCGCCACAAACTGCGAACGCAGCGTTCGCGACCGTAGGGGAAGGGGGAGAGTCAGGAGTGCGTTCGCACTTTGTAGGGCTATGGCCGACAAAGAGCGAACGCACCAGGCACTGGCCGAGCTTGCGGCGCGGCAGCATGGCGTGGTCGCGACGCGCCAGCTACAAGCTCTTGGCTACTCACGTGATGCGATCTCGTACGCAGTGCGCTCCGGGCGACTACACCGCCTTCATCGTGGGGTCTACGCGGTAGGGCACCGGAGCCTCACCTGGCACAGCCACTGCCTTGCGGCCGTTCTTGCATGCGGGGCTAATGCCGTCGCCAGTCACACCTCTGCGGCCTGGCTCTGGGGTCTTCTCAGGAATCGACCGGGACCTTTAACGTCACAACCCCAACGCGCCGGCACGCCAAGGACGGCATTCGCATTCACTTCGCACGTCTGGCCCACGAGGACCGTGCTCTGCTAGATGACATTGGGGTGACGGCGCTGCCCCGGACTCTCCTCGACCTCTCAGCCTCCGTCTCTGCCGCGCGCCTCGATCGCATGATTGAGCGTGCCGAAGAGCTCCGCCTGTTCGACCTGCGCGGCGTGGACACACTTCTACAGAGAGCCGGTGGTCATCCGGGAGTGGGCCGATTGCGCCACGCCCTCGCCATCTACCGCGATGACCCCGCCTTCAGCCGCTCCCGTCTCGAGCGACGCTTTCTCGATCTCGTCAGGAGTGCGGGCTTGGCAACTCCCTCGATGAACTTCAATGAGTGCGGGTACGAGCTGGACGTCTACTGGCGCGCGGAGCGTTTTGCGGTGGAACTCGACGTCTACGAGACCCACGGCACGCGTGCTGCCTTCGAGGAAGATCGCCTGCGCCAGGAGAACCTGAAGCTGATGGGCATTGAGATGATCCGAGTCACCGGGCCCCGGCTCGACCGGGAACCGCACAAGGTGATCGAGCGCGTCGCGGCCCTCTTGGAGCAGAGGCGCCGTCAGCTTCGATTCTGACCTGGGAATGAGTCGATACGCTCAGGCGGTGAAGTCGATGGGCAGGGGACTTGGAGCCGCCGCGGCGGTGTTGGCGGCGACCGTGTTCGTCGGCGCGGCGCCGGCCCAAGAGGAAGAGCCGCCGCGCTGCCACGGCAGGCAGGCGGAGATCGTCGGCACCGACGGCGATGACGTGCTGCACGGGACCCCCGAACGCGACGTGATCTGGGGTGGGCCGGGTGACGACGAGCTCTTCAGCAGCCTCGGCAACGATCTGGTCTGCGGCGGCGGAGGCGATGACCTGATCCACGGCGGTCGCGGCAACGACGAGGTCGACGGCGGCGTTGGCACGGATCGGGTGATTGGCGACCTCGGCGACGACAAGGTGATGGGCGGCCCCGGCGACGCCGACGAGGTCGCCGGCCACCTCGGCATCGACATGGTCAACGGCGGCCCCGGCGAGTTCGACCTCGTCCACGGTGACTACGGCTACGACCGCATCGACGGCGGTCCCGGAGCGGGGGACATCGCGTCGTTCGCGACCAAGGTCGCCGGCGGCAGGGGCAGCGGCGTCTGGGTCTCTCTGCCACAGCACAAGGCCCGCGGCGACGGCCACGATCGCCTCTTCCGGCTCGAGGATCTCGAAGGCTCGGCCTTCCGCGACGAACTGATCGGCACGGCGAGCGCGAACCGGATCAACGGCGGACCCGGGGATGACACGCTGCGCGCCGGTGGGGGGAAGGACGAACTGGTCGGCGGGCAAGGCAGCGACGCGTGTTTCCCCAGCGGCGCATCATGCGGCCGAGAGGCCCCTCCCAAAGCCTCCGCCTATGTCCAGCTCGATCGCACCAAAGGCGAGGGCGGTGGGTTGCAGATCGTCGGCGGCGGGGGCAGCGACGAGTTCACGGTCGGCTTCGATGCCGCCACGGAGAGCTTTGGCATCAGCGCCGCCAAAGGGGTCGCGATCGGGCCGGGGTGCTCGCGGGTCGGCCGCGATCCCAAGCAGATCCTCTGCGCTGCCGAGGGCCCGGCCCGCTGGCTGATGGCCGATCTCGGTCCCGGCGATGACCGCTTTCGGGTCGAAGGCTCGCTCGAGGCCGCCTCGATCGTCCGCATCGCCGGTGGGTTCGGCAACGACACGATCAAAGCCGGGCCCGAGGACGACCTGCTCGAGGCGGGTCCGGGCGCCGACAAGCTCTACGGCGGCGACGGCGCCGACGGCCTCGTCGGCGGCCTGCCCGGTCCGACCTTCCTCTACGGCGAAGGCGACGGCGACCTGATCGCGGCCGGCGGCGGTTGCGCCGGCGGCGCGATCGTCGGCGGCGAGGGCCGCGACGACGCCTCCTTCGCCGAGACCCAGGCCCACCCCGGCATCCTCTACATCTCCTTCCCCGCGAACAAAGCCTGGATCGACGTGCTGATGGACGACGGCTGCAAGCCGGTCCGCCTCGACGACTCCAACGAGGACATGGAGGGCTCCTTCGACTTCGACGTGCTGATCGGCGACGAGAACAAAAACGCCCTGCTCGGCCAACCCGGCCGGGACGAGCTCTACGGCAACGGCGGCGACGACATCATCGACGCCCGCGACGGCGTCCGCGACTTCGTCATCCAGTGCGGCCACGGCACCTACGTCCGCCCCCCGCGCAAACCGAAAGCGAAAGGACCGCCCCCCGAGCCGATCCTGCGCGGCACCCCCGCCGGCCGCGCCCTGACCGACTCGTTCGACCCATCCGCGGATCTCTGCACCGACGTGGTTGTCGGCGAGCCCGTCGCAGGCCTCAACAACAGCGGTTAAGGCCCAAAAGCTTTACAAAACCTATCCTGTTGGCGCCGGGAGGCCCCGTTCTCGCGCGCGGATGGACTGGCGCTGGCGAGTTGCCGGGACGACGTGCCCGGGGCCGACGAGGACACCCTGCTGGTCGGGGTCAGCTCGACCGGCTTCGACGCCCAGGTCCCACTCGACGTGCGGCTGTCGCCGGTCGACCTAGTCGAGGCCTGGCGGTCCAGCGAGTCCTAGTCCCTGACAGCGGCTAGCTTCACCGGGCTGAGGCGATGTCGCTGAGCAGGCTCAGATCACCTTGACATCCAGACATCCGTGTGTCTTAATTGCGCCGTGATTGAAAACACGGATGTCCGTGTTCCTCAAATCACACACAGGGACCAATAACCGAGTCCGCCACAAGGGGCCGCAAGGGAAGCGGCAGGCAGAGGGGCTCACGGGACAAGGAGAAGAGATTTTGACGTTCTCGCCGCTTCGTAACCGTTTCGCCGTTCCAGGCGCGATCAAGGCGATTGCGCTCGTCACCGCTCTGGCGTTGGCGCTGAGCGCGACCGCCTCCGCCAAACAGACCGGTCTCAACGGCAAGCAGAAGAAACAGGTCGAAGCGATCGCCAAGAAACTGGCGGGAAGCGGACCGCAGGGGCCTGTAGGCCCGGCCGGCCCTCAGGGCCCAGCAGGTCCTAAGGGCGATAAGGGCGACACCGGCTCCCCGGGTGCCAAAGGCACGACGGGCAAAACCGGCGCGACGGGCAAAAAAGGCGCCACCGGCGCAGCGGGCACCAAAGGCGCGACGGGTTCCGCCGGGGCTAAAGGGGCCACCGGCTCGTCGGGGCTGAAAGGTGCAACCGGGCCGAAAGGCGCGACCGGCCTTCAGGGACCGAAAGGCGCAACCGGCGCCAAAGGTGCGACCGGCAGCAAAGGGAGCACCGGAGCGAAAGGCTCGACCGGCGCCAAAGGCTCGACCGGCTTCGGCGGCAGCACCGGCGCCAAAGGCCCGACCGGCTCGACCGGCCCGGACGGCCTCACCGGCCCACAGGGCCCCGTCGGCGCGACCGGCGCCACCGGGTCGACCGGCGCCAAAGGCCCGACCGGAACGCCGGGTCCGGACGTGACCGAAGTCAACACCGGCCTCGGCCTCACCGGCGGCCCGATTACCTCGACCGGCACGATCGCGATCGACCCGACCGCGACCCAGCAGCGCGTCAGCGGCGAATGCTCGGTCGGCGAAGCGGTGACCAAAGTCAACGAAGACGGCACGGTCGGATGCGGCGAAGCGGGCGGCGGTGGCAGCGGCCTGCCGGTCACCCTCGGCAGCGGCGAAACCGAGACTGGATTCTGGTCCTTCGGCAGGATCAAACCGTCCATCACCACGGAATCCAAAGCCCCGATCTCCTTCACCATCCCGACGGCGACCAAACTCGCGGGCAGCAAAACCAAATACGTCGCATCGGAAGGTGCTGAACCGCTCAACTGCCCGGGAACGGTGGCGGCACCGAAAGCCAACCCAGGCTTCCTCTGCATCTACCAGTTTGAAATCGGACCGAGCACGACGCAGGTCTCCAAAACCATCCTCGGGACCTCGGGTGGGCTGATCGGATTCGAAACGGCCGCGGAAACCGAGGGCTACGCCTGGGGCTCCTGGGCGCTGACGGGAGCGTAGGTGGCCTCAGTCCACACACACAACGGGGGAGCGCAAGGCAGAGCCCGCCTCCGCGGCAACATCGCCCTCGCGGCGCTGGGGCTCACCCTCGCTCTCGCCGCTCCGGCGCAGGCCTCCAAGCAGATCGTCGACTATTTCGGCACCCCCCCAGGCGGCGTCAGCGGCGGCCACGGCGGCGAATTCAAGAATCCCACCGCGATCGCCGTCAACCAGTCGGGGGCCGGCCCCGCCGAGCCGGGCGAAATCTACGTCCTCGATTCCGGCTTTTCGGGCAACAACCGCGTCGAGCGCTTCTCCCACGACGACAACGGCACCGCCGAACCCTACGACGACACCTTCTCCTTCGTCAGCACCTGGGGGACCGACGTGGTCCAGGACGGGGGCACGGGCGACGTCGGCGACGAAGCCGCCAGGGCCTACGAGATCTGCACCGTCGCCGCCGAGTGCAAGGCCGGCGTGCCCGCCGCGGGCAACGGGACCGCCACGGGCAACGGCGACATCGGGGGCTTTGGGCCGCAGGCCGGCATAGCCGTCGATCAGGACAGCGGCGATGTCTACGTCTCCGACACGGCCAACCACCGTGTGAACGTCTACAGCGGCGACGGCACCTTTCTGCGCTCCTTCGGCTACGACGTCGCCGAATCGGGACCCGGCGACCTGCCCGGCGCCGCGGAGCAGCAGAAGCTCACGGTGAAGGCCTCCGGCGGCAAGTTCGCGCTCCTGTTCGGAGGCCAGAGCAGCGGCGCCACGGGCACCGGGGGGGCGAACAAAGGCTCCAAAACCCTCTTCGGCGTCAACACGACCGGCGGCGAGTTCGCCGTCGGCCAGGCGTTTCAGGCCTATAACCCCAATGGCCTCCTGACGCTCTTTCCGTCCGGGACGACGATCGCGGCGGTCGGCGAAGGCAGCCTGACCGTGTCGAAAGCGGCGCTGCAATCCGCCCACGAGGTAGGCGAAACCCAAGGCCAGCTCTACAGCGACGACCTGCTCTACAACGCCTCCGCCGCGGAAGTCGAAGCCTCGCTCGAGGGCCTGCCGGCGATCGGCGGCGCCGGCGGCTCGGTCGACGTCACGCGGCTCGAAAAGAGCGCCGAGGAATTCGAGTACACGGTCGAGTTCGGCGGCGCCCTGGCGGGCGTCGACCTGCCCCCGATGGCCGCCCACGCCGGCGGCCTCACGATCGGCGCGGGCAGCCCCGCGGTCGAAGTCGAAGAGAGCGTCAGGGGCGGCGCCTACGAGGTCTGCGACGCCGCGGCGGGCGACGTCTGCAGGGCGGGTGGCGCCGGTGACGGCGTCGGCGAGGCGGGTATCGGCTTCGTCAAGAAACATGACGGCGCTCTGCTCACGCCTTCGGTCAGGGGCGCCGCCGGCATCGCCCTCAGCGCCCCTGACGGCAATCCCGCGACCGGCTCGGTCTTTCTCGCCGACACCGCCAACCACCGCGTCAACACCTACGACCTCGACGGCTCCGCGCCCTCCTCGTTCGGCTCCTCCGCGGTGTTCACCGGAAACACCCCGAGCTACGCCGGGGTCGACTCGCGCGGGATCGTCTACCTCGACAGTGAAAAGAACGGCAACGAGATCGAGCGCTATGACAGCGAAGGCGCGAACGGCGAAGGCGTTGGCTTCCTCGCCCCGATCGGCGTCGGTTTCAACGAGCGGCAGCAGTTCACGATTGCCGCCACCGCGGGGACCTTCAGGCTCTGCTTCGAAGGCTCCTGCAGCGCCGATCTGCCCTATAACGCCGGCGACAACCAGATCCGCGGGGCCCTCGAAGCCCTGCCCACGATCGGCCCCGGCCACTTCGCCTGCTGCAGCTTCGGCGGCCCCGGCGACGTCGGCGGCTCCCATCCTTACAAAATCGGCTTCGCCGGCGGTCTCGGCGCCGAGGACGTGCCCCAGGTCGTCATCGAAGACGGCTCCGTCCCGCTCTCGGGCGGGGCCGGGGCCGGCGTCACGACGACCGTCGCCGGCCAGCCGGGGCTGATTCCCAACCTAACCCAGGGCTTCGCGGTCGCACCCGACCCCGACGGGGCGGGCCCCGAAGGCGACGTCCTCTACGTGCGGAGGGACCGGACCATCCAGCAGTTCGGCCCGCTCAACGCGCCCGGCCTCGGCGTCCCGCCCGGCGCCGATGACGATCGCCATGGCGATCGCTCCGGCTTGGAATTCTCTGGCGGCCTGGCCCTCGACCAGGCGACCGGCCTGATCTATGACGCCGCCCGAGCGGGCGGCGGCCAGAACGGCGCCGGCGTCTACCTCCTCTTCAACGCCGGCTCGACGGCGCCCGAAGCGGCGATCGAAGCGGTCGGCGAGGTCACCGCGAGGAGCGCCGTCGTCCATGCCGAGATCGATCCCAACGGCCCGCCGGCGCTCAGCTACCGCTTCGAATACTCCGGCGACGGCGGCGCGAGCTGGAAATCGACCCCGAGCGTCCTGCTCGGCGCCCAGGAAACGCCGCAATCGGTCGAAGAACCGCTACCGCTGCTCGAGCCCGCGACCGGATACGAAGTCCGCCTGATCGCGCAGCGCCCGTTCGTCCCGGCCGTGGAAGGCGAAGCGTCCTTCACCACCCTGCCCTCCCCGCCCGAAGTCGAGACCACCGGAGCGCCGGTGCGAACCGCGAACACCGCGCGGCTCGAAGGCCGCGTCAATCCCGCGGGCAACGCGACCGCCTACCGCTTCGAGTATGGCACTGCGGGCCCCTGCGGCGCCAACCCCTGTGAAGCGACCGAAGCCGCCGCCGCTGGCTCCGAAGACCGGATCGGGCTGGTCTCGCGCTGGGTCGGGGGGCTGGCCCCCGCCACCGTCTACCACTACCGGGTGATCGGCGAAAGCGAATGCGAACCGGTGGGCAATCCCGGCCACGTCTGCGTCGCCGCCGGTGAAGACATGACCCTGACCACCGCCGCCTCCGACGCACCGCTCAGCCACGGCCACTATCCCGGCCCGCCGGGATCGGATCGCGCCTACGAGCAGGTCAACGCGCCCGACATCGGCGGCAACCCGCTGGGCCCCGGGGGCTCGTTCTCGGAAAACGGCGACCGGGTCATCTACGGGGTCGAAGGCGGCACTCCTTTCTCGGAAGCCGGCTCGGCCTTCGGCAGCTTCTTCTTCACCGAACGCCGCGAAACCGCCGCTCACGCGGGCGGTTGGCAGACGAGGATCATCACCCCGCCGCGCCAGCAGCTGATCGGCAAGGAGTGGCGCTACATTGCGACCGGCGACGTCTCCGCGATCCTCGGCATCGACTACGAATTCATCGCCGCGAAAGCAAGCATCTGGCGGATCAGCCCCGACGCGCAGCCGGTCGAGCTGTTCGAGAGCACGCCGCCAACCAAATTCGGGGCATTCGAGCGCACCGGATTTTCGGCCGACGGCAGCAGGGCGGTGATGCTCGTCGGCGGCGGAGAGCTCGATCCGGCCTACCCCGAGGCGGCGACGCAGCGCAACCTCTACGACATCACCTCCGCCACCCCGAAGCTGCTCAGCCTGCTGGCCGGCAACGCGGTCGCCGCCGCTTGCGGCATTCATCCCAGTACCCTGCCGCCGAGCGAAGAGGCCCACTGGGTCTCGGCCGACGGCTCACGCGTGTATTTCGAGATCCAGAGCGGCAGCAGCGGCGGCTGCGGCGCCGCAGGTGCCGAATTTCGCCTCTACATGCGCGAAATCGACGCCGAGCAGACCAAACTGATCTCCCGCCCGCCGCTCTCGGGCCCCGAATGCGGCGCCGTCTTCGTCCGCTCGACCGACGACGCGGTCTTCTTCTGGACCCGTAGCCGCCTCGTCGCGGCGGACGTCGCGCCGGCGAAATGCACCACCGACCCTGACGATCCGGACGGCGACGTCTACCGCTACGAGCTCGCCGACGGCAGCCTCAGGTGCGTCACCTGTGTGGTGGCGGGCGTCGCCGCCAACGTCCCTAATCATGTCGGAGTGACGTCGTTTGGCCACAGGAACGATGCGATCGCAGTCGCCGAAGATGGTTCGCGCGTCTACTTCGAGGCCCAGACTCCGCTCGTGCCCGGCGCGCCGGCGAACGGTCTCTACCGGGTCGACCTCGCCGGCGGCGATCTCGCCTACGTTGGCCCCTCCGCCGTGGTCAAGTCGGAAGCCCAGCACCCGATGACGCCCGACGGCTCGGCGCTCGTCTTCGAGTCTGCAGCGGCTGCGCTCAACCCGCTCGGCGGCGCCGACAACGGCGGCAGCGCCCAGTACTACCGCTACGACGACCGCGACCGCTCGTTGATCTGCGTCTCCTGCGCCCCCGACGGCGCTCCGCCGGCCGGAGCTGCATTCAGTTTCGCATCAGGCAGCACCCCCGGCCTCAGCCACGACGGTGCCACGGTCGCCTTCACCACGCCGACCGCCCTCGTCGGGGCCGACCAGAACACTCCGGGGCCGGGCGAGGACCCCGAAGCGGGCACTGATGCCTATGAGTGGCGAGACGGCCGCCCGCTGCTGATCAGCGATGGCCTCACCGGTTGGCCGCCGGAAACCAGTCCCAGCATCAGGGGAATGAGCGCCTCGGGCCGCGACGTCTTCTTCGCCGCCCCCGCCGAATACACGCCCGACGCCCTCGACTCCAACGTTCGCCTCTATGACGCCAGGATCGGTGGCGGCTTCGACTTCCCCGCCGAAGCCAAACCCTGTCCGCTCGAGGTCTGCCAGGGGACGCCGCGGGGCGCGCCCGAGGAGGCTGCCCCGGGCAGCGCCGACTTCCGCGGACCCGGCAACGTGCGCGAAAAGGCCCCCCAGCGCCGCTGCCGCAAGGGCAAGGTCAGGCGCCGCGGGCGCTGCGTGGCCAAGCCCCGCGAGAGCCACCGCAAGCCGAAGCGGGGTAGGCACGCCACCCAAGGAGTGAGCCACGACAGGAGGATCACGCGATGACCAGGCTACGACGTATCGTCTGTGGTGCCGCCCTCACCCTCGCTGCGCTCGGTGCCCTCGGCGGCGGCACGGCGCTCGCCGCTCCGGCCTGGAACCTCGGCATCCACCACGCCCAGTCCAACTTCCCGCCCGGCGGCACGGCCGAGTACTGGTTCGCGCTCGAGAACGTCGGCTCCAGCGCCACCTCGGGGCCGATCACCCTCAGTGTCGACCTGCCCACCGGCATCACACGCGACATGGTGATCGAAAACATCGATCCGCCCTACGCGGGTGCGAGCGACTCCTTTTGGAGCTGCCCGGGCTCCCCCGGCGACTCGACCGTGTCCTGCACCTCCACCACCTTCTCGCTCCCCCGCCACAGCGTCTACCGAGGGTTGCGCCTCAGCGTCGACATCGCCCCCGACGCTGCCGGGGAACCGGTGGCCAGCGCGACCCTGCAGGGTGGCGGGGCGCCTGAAGTGAGCGCCCTCGAGCCCGCCCGCATCAGTCCCGAGCCGGCCCCCTTCGGCGTGGTCCCCGGCAGCTTCGAGCCGGGCTTCTTCGAAGCCGACGGGCTGACCGCGGTGAGTGACGCCGGCGCCCACCCCGACCTGGTCACATTTCCCTTCGACTTCACCACCGTCCCGGCCGGGACGGCCGTCGAACAGCAGGTCGTCAACGCCGAGTCGGTGCGCGAGCTCCACGTCGACACCCCGCCCGGCTTCCTCGGCAACCCGACCGCGGTCGGCGAGTGCTCGCCGGCCGAGTTCGCCCACCTCAACTGCCCCGCCAGCAGCCAGGTGGGAAGGATCGATCTGCTCGTATACCCGGTCGTGTCGCAATTTAAATCCGTATTCCACCAGTTCCACCTCGCCGTCTTCAACGTCGCCCACCCGCGCGGGTGGGCTTCCAACCTCGCCTTCTCCCTCGGCGGCAACGCGGTCAACATCAGGGTCGCCCTCAACCCCGCCAACCGCTACGCGATCACCTCCGAGGTGCCCAACATCAACGAGACCATCCCGGTCTTCGACCAGAAGCTGACCCTCTGGGGCGTGCCCGCAGATTCGAGCCACGATTCCGAGCGCTGCTTGGACTTCACCGGCAACCCCGGCGGCAACACCAGCGAGGAATGCTCCACGGACGCCCCGCGAAAGCCCTTTCTCACCCTGCCCTCCCAGTGCGAAGCCGACAACGTCTTCCGTCTCTTCGACTACGACTCTTGGCAGCACCCGGGCCTCTACGGGCCCGACGTCACCCACACCCTGCCGAGCAAGATGAGCGGCTGCGAGGCGCTGCGCTTCGAACCCGACGTCTCGTTGGAACCGACCGGCCGCCAGGCCAACACCCCCACCGGCCTCGACGTGCGGATTCACGTCCCCCAGAACGAAAACCCCGACGCGCTGGCGACGCCGCCGATCAAGTCGACCGTCGTCACGCTGCCCGAGGGGATGACGGTCAACCCCGGATTCGCCGACGGTCTCGCGGGCTGCTCTGAGGCGCAGATCGGCATCTCCCACGACGGCACCCCCAATGGCGACCCCGTCGCCTGCCCCGACAACTCGCGGATCGGCGAGGTCGAGGTCTCGACGCCGCTTCTGCCCAAGCCGATCGAGGGCTCGATGTTCCTGGCAAGACAGGAAGCGAACCCCTTCGGCTCGCTGCTGGCGGTCTACCTCGCCCTGCACGACACCGAACAGCGCGGCATCCTGGTCAAGGTGCCGCTCGAGCTCTCGCTCGACCCGGTGAGCGGCCGGATCACCACTACCGCCGAGGACCTGCCCCAGTTCCCCTTCGAAGACCTGACCCTGAAGTTCCGCTCGGGCGACCGCGCGCCGCTGGTCAACCCGCCCGAGTGCGGTCAGCACACGATCGACGCGACGATGACCTCCTACGCTCGGCCGGGCGTAGCGATCGACGCCTCCAACTCCTTTCAGGTGAGCGAAGGTCCCGGCGGCGGCGCCTGCCAGAACGTTGCCTCCCAGCGCCCCTTCGATCCCCGGCTTGTCGCCGGCACGCTCAACCCGGTCGCCGGCGCCTTCAGCCCACTCAACCTGAGGGCCTTCCGCACCGACGCGGACCAGGAGCTCTCGACCGCGGAGGGGACCGCGCCCGCCGGCCTGGTCGCCTCGCTGCACGGGGTGGGGCGCTGCACCGAGGCGCAGATCGCCGCCGCCGTGGCCCGCAGCCGTCCCGGCCAGGGCGCCCAGGAGATGGCCGATCCGAGCTGCCCGGCCAACTCCCAGGTGGGGACGGTAGAGGCGGGTGCGGGCGCCGGTCCCTCCCCGATCTACGTGCCGGGCAAGGTCTACCTCGCCGGGCCCTATCGGGGGGCTCCGCTCTCCGGCGTGGCGATCGTCCCCGCGGTTGCCGGCCCGACCGACCTCGGCAACGTGGTGGTCCGCTCCCCCGCCTACGTCGACCCGAAGACCGCCCAGGTCTCGATCGAGACCGACCCCCTGCCCCAGATCGTTCACGGCGTGCTGATCCGCACCCGCGACGTCCGCATCCACCTCGACAGGCCGGACTTCGCCGTCAACCCGACCAGCTGCGCGGAGAAGTCGATCGAGGCCACCCTGCACTCGACCGAAGGAGCCGTCAAGGATCTCTCCAACCGCTTCCAGGTCGGCGACTGCGCCAGCCTCGGCTTCAAGCCCAAGCTCGCGATCAAGCTGAAAGGCGGCACCAAGCGCGGCGCCCACCCGGCGCTGAAAGCGGTCGTCACCCCGCGGGCTGGGGACGCCAACTTCGCAAGCGCCGTCGTCACCCTGCCGCGCTCCGCCTTCCTCGACCAGGCCCACATCCGCACGATCTGCACCCGCGTGCAGTTCGCAGCGGGGGCGGGCAACGGGGCCGAGTGCCCCGCGGGAGCGGTCTACGGGCGCGCCAAGGCCTGGACGCCGTTGCTCGACGAACCGCTCGAAGGCCCGGCCCTGCTGCGTTCCTCCGACAACAACCTGCCCGACCTGGTGGTGGCCCTGCACGGCCCACCTTCAACCCCGATAGAGGTCGAGCTGGCCAGCCGCATCGACTCCAAGCGCGGCGGCATCCGCTCCTCCTTCGAAGCGATACCGGACGTGCCGGTCAGCCGCTTCATCCTCGAAATGCAGGGCGGCAAGAAGGGATTGATAGTCAACAGCGTCAACCTCTGCTCCAAGCCGAAGGGCAACCGGGCCAAGGTCGATCTCAGCGGCCAAAACGGCCTGCACCATCGCTTCCATCCGCCGCTCAAGCCCCAGTGCGGGGGGAAGGGGCACGCCGCAGAGCGGCCGAAGTAGGGATGCGCAGCTCCCCCGTGCGGGCGCGGATCGAGCTGGCCGAACGCCTGCGCGCCCGCCGCGAGGAGATCGAGGCGGCGGTGCTGAACAGGGTCTATGCGATCTCAGACCCTGGCCAGGCTGCCGATCCCACCTATCCCGAGGGTTTGCGAAGGGCGGTCGCCGCGGCGCTCGACTACGGCCTCGCCGGGGTTCAGCCCGGCGAGGAGCGCCCTCCTCCCGCGCCCACACCATTGCTCGCCCAGGCCCGCCTCGCCGCCCGCAATGGCGTCGTGCTCGATACCGTGATGCGGCGCTACTTCGCCGGCTACATCCTGCTCGGCGACTTCCTCATCGAGGAGGCGCAGAGAGGCGAGCCGATTCGCGGCGGCGAGCTGAAGGACCTGCTGCGCGTCCAGGCCACTCGCTTCGACCGCCTGCTGATCGCGATCGGCGAGGAGCACAGGCGCGAGGCCGATGCTCGCGAAGAACACACTCTGGCGGAGCGCCGATCGAGGCTGGTCGAAGGCCTGCTCGCCGGCGAGCTGCTCGATGCCATCGAGCTCGGCTATGAGCTCGATGGATTCCACCTTGGCGCAATGGCATGCGGACCCGGGGTGGAGGAGGTGGCATGCGAGCTTTCCTCTGCGCTTGAGCGTCGGCTCCTGCTCGTTCCCCACGGCGAGGAAACCGTCTGGCTCTGGCTCGGTGGCAGGCGCGCGTTCGAGGCGAATGAGTTGCGCCGCCTGACCTCTTTTGAGCTGCCCCCCGGGGTCTCGCTTGCGATCGGCGAGCCCGGCGAGGCGCTCCCGGGCTGGCGCCTCTCTCACCGCCAGGCCGCCGCAGCCTTTGCGATCGCCAAGCGCAGGGACGAGCCGGTGCGCTACCGCGATGTCGCGCTCCTCTCCTCGGCCTTGCGAGACGAGCTGCTGCTGGCCTCGCTGCATCGCCTCTACATCCTGCCGCTGGAGAGCGAACGCGACGGCGGGAAGGGCGCGAAGGAGACGCTGCGGGCATACCTCGCCACGGACCGCAACGTGTCCTCGACAGGAGTGGTGTTGGGGGTTAGCAGGCGCACCGTCGCCAAGCGCCTGAAAAGGATCGAGGCGAGGCTCGACCGGCCACTCGCATCAGTCGTGGCTGACATCGAGATCGCACTCCAAATCACGAAGCCGGACTTGGGCTCAGGATGAGAACCCTTTCGCGAATTACATCTCACATTGGTCCAGCGCCGGTCCAACCGCAATGGGAGCCTAGACAGCAGGACGACAGCGCTGCCACAGCGTGTCCTAGCTTGGCGCCCATCGAGAACAGGTAATGACGATATCCAGTCGAAAGCTAGGCGACGGAGATGGAGTGTAAGTGAAATGAAACGTAGTCGAACCTTGTTACTGGCGACCTTCGCTGTCCTGGCCTTCACCTCAATGGCTGGCGTTGGCCTGGGGTCGGCACAGGCCGGCAACGTCAACTTCCGTATCGGAGGGCTCGAATCAGAAAAAGAAGCGCTTCAGCCGAAATTCAAACCCGGCCAATTTCCAGTGGAGATTAAGGGAAAGGCATATAGCAAATACTATGGGGTCAAAACCAGCCTGTTCTACTTTGAAGCGGGGGACCTCAGCTGCGGCAAAGGCGCCGATATATTCGTAGGGGAAACCCTGCTGATGCCGACGCTGACAGCAGAAGAGCGGTTCGATCCGAGCGGCCTCTGGTACTGCAAGGTCTTGGGGCGGGACGCGATCATCCACGCGAACGGCTGTGAGTTCGTCTATCGCCTCGCCAACGCGGGCCCTCCCTACACGGGCAGCCTTGAACTGGCCTGTGAAGCCGGGCATGCGCTGGAACTCGTGGTTCTGTCGTCGGGGTGGGAATCCGAACCTCTATGTACGCTTTCGCTCCCGGGCCAGCCCCTCGGAACGGTGGATTACACGAATGAGACCGGGTCCGAAGGCGACCGTCATGTCAAAGCAACGATCGTGACTGAATATGAACAGTTTGATTATTCAGTCAGCGGTGGTGGTGGAAAATGCGGGGTGAAAGGAACGCATCACGATGGCGAAATGGAAGGTGCAGTTGAGATGCATGGGAACTGGTGGCCCTAGCCCCGATCCGGCGATAGCAATCTGACAAACCCCGCCGGGAGCGTCCTCCTGGGTCTTGAGAATGCGGTTTGCGGACCCATTCGCCGAGATCCGGGAGGACACCCGGAAGGGGAACGCCATCTGTCGCTCGCGGCCGGTGTGGCGGGGCGATAGCGGCCGGGCAGACGCTCCCGGAGCGGGTTTGCGCGTGCTGCCGTCGCTGCCTACTCCCCTCGATCGCCGCTAAAGTTGTCTCTTCCGCCCGGATAGCTCAGTTGGTAGAGCACTTCCATGGTAAGGAAGGGGTCACGAGTTCGAGTCTCGTTCCGGGCTTCTCTGCTGTAGCTCAAGTCGCGCTACACTCCTCCGGTGGCCGCTTCTCACCCGCTTTCCCTTCGTCTCGGCGCAGACGGTTGGCGTGCGCTGGAGGACATCGCTCGCAAGCGGGGTATCACTCGCGCTGAGGCTGCTCGCGAGGCGATCGCCGAGACCGCCGAGCGTGAGCGCAGGCGAGCGGGTTTGGCCGCCGAGGTTGCCCGTCTGGCGGCGGACCCGGTGGATCGGAAAGAGCGAGAGAGTGTCTTGGCCGACATGGACGCGATTGCCGTCGAGTGGCCTGAGTGACGCGTGGTGATGTCTACCGCGTGGGGCTGCCGTCGCGCCGCGGTCATGAGCAACGCGGCTCTCGCTATGCCGTCGTCGTCCAGGCGGATGAGCTTCTCGGGCTCTCGACCGTGCTCGTCGCACCGACTTCGCGCAGCGTGTTGCCGGCAACCTTTCGGCCCGAGGTCGAGGTCGCAGAGGAGCGTACGCACGTAATGGTGGAGCAACTGCGCGCTCTCGACGTACAACGACTCGACGAGTTCGCAGGACGCCTGAACGTGCGCGAGATGCGCGAGGTGGACGAAGCCCTCGATCTAGTTCTCGCCCTTCGGTGAGTTGTGTGCGTGCCAAGACCCGTCACACCCCCAGCGTTCGCATGACTCGCACCTACGATCAGCGCGATGGCGACACCGCTGACAACGAGCTCTGAGTGGCTGGCTGCGCACCCGCCTCCGGCTGACCGTCTCTCCGAGACCCTTGCCGGCATCGCCGCCCGTGTCCGCGGAGGCGAGGACTTTCATCACGCCGTACGCGAGTTCCTCGACGAGTTCTCGCTTCGCGCTGACGATCGCTCGCGTGCCGAGGCAATCGCCGAGCGCCCTGAACCTACCGGGGACGTCGCTACGACACCTATCTGGGGGCGCTCGCTGAGCACCTGGCGGCTGCACATGGCCTCAGGCGGCCCCCTTCTTCGTCGAAGAGATATTCAGCTCCGAGTAGCCGCATCGCGCGCTTTGTCGCGGCCGATATAGGGCGTCAGGGCGAACTCGATCGCGTCGGGGGTGAGCGCCGCCAGCGTCCCGGCGTCGCCTGCTTCGAGGCGCTGGGCGACGAGCATGAAGATCCCACCGGCAAGCGCGTCCTCGAGCAGGTTCGGAAGCGCCTCGCCTTCGGGATGCGCGTCCCGCCCGGCGGCAAGCAGGCGGGCGAGATGATCGACCGGTCGCCTGTGGCGGGCGAAATGGCCGCAGCCCTGGGCGAGCGAGTCGCCTGTCAGCACGCGGGCGGCGGCGGGATCCTCGGCCGCGAACTCCAGTACGGCGCGGATTGCCGCGGCGGCCTGCATCGGCCAGTCGGGCTCAGCCGCATAGGCGGTCTCGATCGCGATCTGCAATTTCGCGAACGCCGTCTCGAAGTTGCGGGCGAATTCGCCGGGTCGAACCCGGGGCCGGTGGGCTGCCCCCTGCATTGGGCCAGTCATCTCTCGGCACTATAAACCCAAATGTCTGATCTGTAAAACCAGATATCTGATTCCGGTACGAGGCGAGGATTCACGCCGCCTCGAGGGTGACGGGCCTGCGGTGCTGGCTCACGTTCTCAGACAGCGACGTTTATCATTCCCCGGACCGTTGCGATGCGGCGGGGGAACCGAACTGCGCGGGGCCGCGGGGGCGGGCATGGATGGGAGAGCGGAGCAGCCAGAGGATTTCGCCGGCGCGTTCGAGTCTGCCTTCGCTCGCCTGCAGGTGCTACTCGAGATGGCCTGCGTGGGCGGTGGTCCCTGGCCCGAGCGGGTGGGAGTCGCGGTCCGGCAGGGCCTCGAGTTCGCCGCCGCCGAACCCGCTGCGGCGGGTGTGCTCACCGCCGGGGCGCTGGCGCACGGCGTCGACGGCGTCAAACGCTACGAGCGGCTGATGACCTTCCTCGCCGGCCTGCTCGAGGCCGGCCGCGCCGAGAGCCCGCACGGCGCCGACCTGCCGGCGACGACGGAGCGCTCGCTGGCGGGCGGCGTCGCCACGATTGTCGCCAACCGCATTGACCGCCAGCGAGCGGGGGAGCTGCCCGGCCTGGTCGCAGAGGTGGTCCAGTTCGTCCTCACCCCTTATCTGGGAACCGAGGAGGCGAGGCGGCTGGCCGCGGCGAGTGACTGGCCGGGCGGCCAGCCGGACCGATAGGCTCCGCCGCCGCATGGACTTTTCGCTGACCGATGAGCAGCAGGACTTCGTCGCCGCGATCCGCGACTTCTGCGAGCGCGAGTGCGGGACGCAGGAGCAGCGCGAGAAGCTCACCGACGGTCACAAGACGCACCACAACTTCGACCTCTACAAGCAGATGGCGGAGCTGGGCTGGCTTGGTGTGACGATCGATGAGGAGTACGGCGGCTCGGGCGGCTCGATGCTCGACGCCTGTCTCTTCATGGAGGAGACCTCGCGCGGTCTGGCCCCGGTCGGCGGCTACGCGACGACCTTGATCGTCGCCGGCGCCACTCAGCGCTTCGGCAGCGAGGAGCAGAAGCAAGAGATCCTCGGCGGCATCGCCGGCGGTGCGGTCGAGGCGATCGCGATGACCGAGCCGGAGGCCGGCTCTGATGTCGGCTCCCTCACCACCTCGGCTGAGCAGGTCGACGGCGGCTTCGTCCTTAACGGGCAGAAGGTCTTTATCTCCAACGCCCACATCGCCGACCACATCCTCGCCGTCTGCCGCACGACCAAGGGCGAGTCCAAGCACGAGGGGCTCTCGATGATCTGGTTGCCGCGCGAGACCAAGGGCCTCGAGATCGTCCCGATCAAGACGATGGGCGGCGAAGAGACCAACACGCTCTACCTGAGCGACGTCGAGGCGCCCGCCGATGCCCTGCTCGGCGAGGTCGACCAGGCCTGGACGCAGCTGATGGCGGGGCTCAACGTCGAGCGGCTGATCCTCGCCGCGACGATGCTTGGCATCGCCCAGCGCGCCTTCGACGACGCCCTCGCCTACGTCAAGGAGCGCAAGCAGTTCGGCCGCCCGATCGGCTCCTTCCAGGCGCTCCAGCACCGCCTCGCCGACATGGCGACCGAAATCGAGTCGGCCCGCCTGATGACCCGCTGGGTCGCGGCTCTGACCGACGAGGACCCCGGTCGGATGCTGCCGCGCGAGGCCTCGATGGTGAAGCTGCACGTGACCGAGGTCGCCAAACGCGTCGCGGTCGAGGGCATGCAGCTGATGGGCGGCTACGGCTACTCCTCCGAGTACGACATGGAGCGCCTCGTGCGGGCGACGATGGTCTCGACGATCTACGGCGGCACCTCCGAGATCCAGCGCACGATCATCGCCAAAACCCTCGGCCTCTGAGCGTCCGCCCGCCGCGCCCGCGTTGCTAGGCTCGCTGGCGATGGCCGGGGACACGATCTCATTCGCTCGCGGCGCGCCCAGCGCCGACATCCTGCCGCGCGAAGCCGTGCGCGACGCCGCCGCCCGCGCCCTCGCCGAGGACTGGGAAAAGGCGCTCTCCTACGGCACCGGGATCGGGCATCCGGGCCTCTGCCAGTGGGTCGCCGAGCGCCACGGCGAGCTCGACGCCGGCCAGGTGATGATCGCCAACGGTTCGCTCGAGGCCGGCTGGATGCTGTTCGAGCACCTGCTCGAGCCCGGCGACCGGGTCGTTGTCGAGCAGCCGACGTATGACCGCACGCTCTTGATGCTGCAGCGGCTCGGGGTCGAGCTGGTGCCGGTGCCGCTGGAGGCGGACGGACTCGACCTGGACGCGTTCGAGGCGGCCCTTGACGCCGGCCCGATCGTGCTCGCCCACGTCATCCCCAACTTCCACAACCCGGCCGGTTGCACGCTCTCGGCCGGCAAGCGCACCAGGCTGGTCGAGCTGGCGGCCGAGCACGGCTTCTGGATCTTCGAGGACGATCCCTACCGCGAGCTTCCCTTCGAGGGCGAGGCGCTGGCGACGATGCTCTCGCTCGACTCCGCCGACCGCGTCGTCCACGCCTCCTCCTTCTCCAAGACGGTCAGCCCCGGGGTGCGGGTGGGCTACCTGGCCGGGCCGGCGGCCGAGATCGGCAAGCTGGCCAAGCGCGCCAACGAGACCTACATCTCGCCCAACATGCTGGCCGAGGCCGTCGTGCTCGAGCTCTGCCGGTCGGGCGGCCTCGACGCCAACATCGACTTCGTCAAGGGCGCCCTGCGCGACCGCCGCGACGCGCTGGTCACCGCGCTCGGTGAGCAGCTGCCCGAGGCCGAGTTCGTCGTCCCCGGCGGTGGTTACTTCCTCTGGCTCGACCTCGCGCCCGGGACCGACACGCCGGCCCTGCTCGCCGAGGCCAAGGGTGAGGGCGTCGCCTTCGTCGCCGGACCCGACTTCATGATCGATGGGGGCGAGAACAGCCTCCGCCTCTCCTTCGCCAGCGTCCCGCCGGAGCGGATTGGGGAGGGCGTAGCGCGCATCGCCCGCGCACTGGAGCGGGTCCGCGCCGCTTCTCCCGCTTAGGCCGACTAGCGGCCGTAGCGGTCCGAGGAGAGGACCAGCTGCTCGGGGATCGCGGCGCGCGGCGGCGGCGCCGGATCGGCGCGGACCGAGACGGTCTCGGCGACGCTGCGGGAGACTGTGTGGGTACCGTCGGCGGAGGCGATCGTCACCCCGTCATCGTCCGCGCTCTCGACCGTCCCCTCCAGGCCGGGCTCGAGGCCGGCCTCTTTGAGGTAGTGCAGAAGCTCCTCCGCCTCGTTCTCGAAGCGCAGCACGTGGACCTCGGCGCCGATCTCGACGTCGGCCAGCAGCGAGCCGGTCTCGCGGGCGCCCTCGACGATCGGGTGCCCGTGCGGGCAGGTCGTGGCGTCGCCGATCGCGGCGCGCATGCGCTCCTCCAGCACCGGCGACATCGCGTGCTCGATCCGCTCGGCCTCCTCGTGCACCTCGTCCCAGGGGATGCCGAGGACGTCGGTGAGGAAGCGCTCGATCATGCGGTGGCGGCGGACGATGTGGCTGGCGTGCTCGCGCCCGGACGCGGTGAAGGCGAGCGATTTGTCGGCGTTGCGCTCGACGTAGCCGTCGTCGACGAGACGGCCGACCATCTCGTGCACGGTGGGGGGCGAGAGCTGCATCGCGCGGGCGATGTTGGCACCGGTCATCGGCAGCCCGGCCTCCTCCAGCCAGAACATGATCTCCAAGTACTCCTGCTCGGCGACGGTCGCGTCACTCATCGGCCCGATACTACTGACCGCCGGCGGGCCGAAATGTCGACCCGGAGTGGACATTCCGGCCCGTCGGCGAGGATGCTCAGCGACGCTCCATCAGGGTCGATACGACGGCCTCGTAGAAGCCGTCGCCCATCGCCCCCTCGGTGACCGTGACGTTGTCCCAGGCGGCGAGGGCGGCGCGCAGGCCGGGGTCGCGCTCCGGACCGTTGGCGACGACGAAGAAGCGGCCGACCGCGGCGGCGACCTCGAGGTCCTCGACCGAGTCGCCGACCGCGATGCACTCGTCCGGGTCGAAGCCGCGGGCGTGGGCGTGGGCGGCGACGGCGTTCGCCTTGCTAACTATCTGCGGGACCAGGTGGTAGGCGTGGGTGGGACCGTCGATCGCCGGCATCTCGCGGCCGATCGCGCCGTTGTCGAGCAGGCGCAGGTCGGCGTGGCCCCGGGCGGCGAGCAGCTCGTTCGCCTCGCCGACGTCGACCTTGCCGCGGAAGAGGTGGGAGAGGACGCGGCCATGGTGCCAGGGCGAGTGGTACTCGAGCCTCCCCTCGAAGCGCTCGAAGAGCAGCTTCGGGATGCCCTGCCGCTCGATCTTCTCGTAGACGGTGCCCTCCTCGTCGGGGACGAGGTCGCCGGTCAAGAGCGTCGTCTCGCCGTCGATCGCGAAGGCGCAGCCGGCCTCGTAGATGTAGGAGGTCTGGCCCATTAGGCGAGCCGCCTCGTGGACCTGGGGCTCGCGCCGCCCCGACATGATCACGACCTCGACCCCGGCCCGGTGGCAGGCCTCCAGGCCGCGCGACTGGGCCAGCGAGAAGCCGCCCTCGGCGTCGCGGAAGAGCGAGCTGCCGCGCCCGAGCAGGGTGCCGTCGAGGTCGGTGTAGACGCATCGCAGTGCCATGGTGCGGTCGCTACGGTAGCCGGATGCCCTGGCGCCTCGCCGATCGGACCCTCGACCTCGCTCGGCCAGTGGCGGCAGGGATCGTCAACGTCACCGCCGACTCGATGTTCGAGGGAGCGCGCAGCGTGACGCCGGAGCGCGCGGTCGCCGACGGGCTGGCATTGGTCGAGGCGGGCTTCGACATGCTCGACGTCGGCGCGGTGGCGGCGCGCAGCGGGCCGCCGGTCGGCGCCGAGGAGGAGGCCGCGGCGCTGGTGCCGGCGATCGAAGGCTTGGCGGGAGCGGGCGTGCCGGTCTCCGCCGACACCTTTTCGGCCGAGGTGGCGGGGCGGGCGCTGGCGGCGGGGGCGGTCGCGATCAACGACATCTCCGGCGGCTCGGAGGAGATCTTCGAGCTGGTCGCCGGGACGGGCTGCGGCTACGTGCTGATGCACATCGAGGGGCCGCCCCGGGTCGATCGGCCGGCACGCTCGTATGACGATGTTGTCGAGCACCTGAAGCAATGGTTCGGGGGGAGAGTCGAGCTGGCGTCGCGACTTGGGGTGGCCGAGGAGCAGATCGCGATCGACCCCGGACTCGACTTCGACCTCACGAGCGAGCAGGACCTGGAGATCCTGCGGCGGCTGGGTGAGCTGCGCTCGCTGGGACTACCGCTCTATGTGTCTCTTTCGCGCAAGGACTTCATCGGCGCGGTCCTCGGCGGCAGTTGGGAGGGGCGGCTGCCGGCGGGGGAGCGCGAGTGGGGCACGGTTGCGGCGGCGACGCTGGCGGTGCGCGAGGGCGCCGACATCCTGCGGATTCACGACAGGAGCACGTTGCAGGCGGTAAAAGTTGCTGGCGCGATCCAGGCTTCGTCAGGCAAGGACGCAGGGAGCCGGAATAGCAGCGCTATTTCGGCGACCGAGGACACCGTATGACGAAGCCTGGGGCCGCCAGCTTGCTGGAGTCCCCGTGGGCAATCGCCATCGACCCAGCGCGTCGGGACGGGCGCATCGTCGCCGAGAGCAGCGAGCCGGAGCGGTCGGCGAGGCCGGTGGCGATGCCGCGCTCGCTCGACCCGGGCCTGGTCGAAGCGCTGGGCCGGGCCGGGATCGAGCGCCTCTACTCGCACCAGCGCGAAGCGCTGAAAGCGGCCGCCGCCTCCAACCTCGTGATCACCAGCGGCACCGCCTCGGGCAAGAGCCTCGCCTTCAACCTGCCGGTGCTCGACGGCATTGCCCGCGACCCCAAGCGCCGCGCCCTATACCTCTACCCGACCAAGGCGCTTGCCCAGGATCAGGCGCGCAAGCTCGCCGCGCTGCGCCCGCCCGGGCTGCGCGAGGCGATCTACGACGGCGACACGCCGCGCGAGGAGCGGCCCGCGATCCGCCGCCGCAACAACCTCGTCCTCACCAACCCCGACATGCTGCACGTCGGGCTGCTGCCCAACCACAAGAGCTGGGGCGACTTCCTCGCCAACCTCGGCTGGGTCGTGGTCGACGAGGCGCACACCTACCGCGGTGTCTTCGGCTCCCACGTCGCCAACGTGCTGCGCCGGCTGCGCCGGGTGGCGCGCGCCTACGGTGCCGAGCCGCGCTTCCTGCTCGCCTCGGCGACGATCGCCAACCCGGTCGAGTTGGCCGAGCGACTGGTCGGCACGCCGTTCGAGCTGATCGACGACGACGGCGCGCCGCGCAGCGGCCGCGAGATCGCGATGTGGAACCCGCCGCTGATCGACAAGGCGAGCGGCACGCGGCGCTCGTCCCTCTCCGAGGCGGCGGAGCTGCTGGTCGAGCTGGTCTCCCACGGGGTGCGGACGATCTGCTTCCTCAAAAGCCGGCGCGGGATCGAGCTGATCCAGCGCTTCGCCGGCGAGGCGCTGCAGCGGCGCGGCAAGCCCGAGCTGGCCGCGCGGATCGCCCCCTACCGGGGCGGCTACACGCCGCAGCAGCGGCGCGAGATCGAGGCGCGCCTGGCAGCGGGCGACCTGCTCGCCGTCGTCGCCACCGACGCGCTCGAGCTGGGCATCGACATCGGCGAGCTCGACGCCGCGATCTGCGTCACTTTCCCCGGCACCGTCGCCAGCCTGCGCCAGATGTGGGGCCGGGCCGGGCGGCAGCGGCGCGGGCTGGCGGTCTACGTCGCCGGCGCCGACGCGCTCGACCAGTTCTTCTGCCGCCACCCCGACGAGTTCGTCGGCCGTCCGGTCGAGGCGGCGATCCTCGACCACGAGAGCGAGCAGATTGCCTCTCGGCACATGGTCGCGGCGGCCTATGAGCTGCCGCTGAGCAGCGAGGACGACGAGGTCTTCGGCGCGGGTTGGCGCGACCGGGCCGAGCGGCTGGCGTCGGCTGGGCAGCTGCGCCGCGCCGGCGGGCGGCTGCTCCCGACCAGCAGCGAGTTCGTCGCGGCGAAGATCCCGCTGCGCTCCGCCTCGGCCGACTCGGTCGCGGTGATCGAGCGCGACTCGGGCGAGATGTTGGGCCTGGTCGAGGCCGAGCGGGCCTTCACCACTGTCCACCCGGGCGCCGTCTATCTCCATCTCGGTCGCTCCTACGAGGTCGAGCAGCTCGATATCGAGGGGCGGCGGGCGATCGTCTCCCGCTTCGACGGCGACTGGTACACGCGGCCGAAGAAGGAGACCGAGATCTACATCGAGCGGGTGGGGGAGCAGCGGACGACCTCGGGGGTGGAGCTGAACTTCGGCGAAGTCTCGGTGAGCGAGCAGGTGATCGCCTTCCAGCGGGTCTCGATCTCCGAGCAAGAGCCGATCGACATCGTCGCCCTCGAGCTGCCCGAGCAGCATTTCGTCACCCAGGCGCTCTGGTACGTGCTGCCCGACGGGGTCAGCGGCGCGTTGCCGCCTGATGTCCTACTCGGTGCCCTGCACGCCACCGAGCACGGCCAGATCGCGGTGCTGCCGCTGATCGCGATGTGCGATCGCTGGGACATCGGCGGCCTATCGACCAACGTCCACTTCCAGACCGGCCGCTCGACGATCTTCATCTACGACGGCCACCCCGGCGGGGTCGGGATAACGCTGCGCGGCTACGAGCAGTTCGAGCGCCTGCTCGGCGACGCCGAGCGGCTGATCGGCGAGTGCCCCTGCGAGTCCGGCTGCCCCTCATGCGTGCAGAGCCCCAAGTGCGGCAACCTCAACGAACCGCTGCACAAGGCCGGCGCCCTGGAGCTGATGAGGACGATGAAGGGAGCGCAGTGAAGGGGCGCGCGCGTCAGATCGCCGTCATCGGCTCGGGCGGCTGCGGGGAGGAGACCGAGGCTTGGGGGCTGGCCGAGGAGGTCGGGCGCCTGCTGGCCAAGGCGGGTGTGACCGTGGTCTGCGGTGGGCGCGGCGGGGTGATGGAAGCGGCGGCGCGCGGCGCGGCGGGCGCCGGCGGCACGGTGCTCGGCATCCTCCCCTGGGTCTCCATAGACGATGCGAACCCCTACTGCACGTACGTGGTCGCCACTGGGATCGGCCAGGCTCGCAACCTCGCAGTCGTCGCCTCCGGCGACGCGGCGATCGCCGTCAGCGGCGAATGGGGAACTCTCTCGGAGATCGCCCACGCCCGCAACCTCGGCCGCACCGTGGTCGCCCTGCGCAGTTGGAGCGTCTCTGGGCGGGAAGAGATGGAGGGCGGCTCGGGCATCGTTCCCGCCGAGACCCCTGAGCAGGCAGTCGCCGCCGCCCTCGACGCGATCGGTCTCTGACTCAGCCCGGCGACGTGCCGGTGCTGCGGTGTCCATATGGACCTCTACGCACCGGCACGTCCCGGCCAGAGCTCGCGCAGGGCGAGGATCGCGAAGGCGTGGGACCAGGCGAGGGGGGTGGTCGAGGTTGGCAGCCCGGTATCAGCGTCGACACGCTCGGGCAGCAGCCCCAGCGGGGTGGCGGCACGGCGTAGGTTGGCCATGAGATTGAGTGCGGCTTGACGGTCGCCGATCACCTGTTGCCCATGTCCTTCCCGCGCGAGAGTTGCAAGCGCCCAGGCCACCCAGGCCGTTGGCGCGGACCAGGGTTCCTCGCCACCGTGCCAGTTCTCCGACGGGACGATCCCAAAGCGGCTCTCGCGCTCGGCGACGAGTCGCAGGAGGGTGCGACGGGCGTCCGGATAAAGGACAGGTAGCGAGAACGGACGCACGGCCCACGCCGCCGCCGAATCGAGTCCCGACCCCGACTCCTTTGCAGCGCGTACCAGCCCGTGACGAGTGCCGAACGATCGCCCTATTCGATGGGCACTCGCACCGGAGACGATCGCGTTGCCGAGGTAGTCGCCGCTGTTGCCCTCCTGGTAGTCCGCGCGATCTCGCCACGTCCACCTCGAGAGCGACGCCTCGCGCTGGAGGCCCGCTGCCCGCGCCGCCGCGGCGACCCAGCCCGCTGCATCGCCCTGCGCGTCGCGCCCCGGAATCGGATTCCCAGTTCCGCTGAACCGCGCCGCGGCGTTCAGGTCGAGGCCGGTCAGGAAGCGTGCGACTCGCCGCGCTTCGGGCCTGAACCCGGCTGCGGCGAAGGCCAAGGCCACAGCCGCGGCGTCGCGCGGCCAGACATAGGCCCAACCGTCGCGGATGCCGGCGGCGACCGCGCCGGTACGACGGTCGGTCAGCGCCCGCAGCACCAGCAGCGAGCGTCGGTACATCGCCTGAGCCCAGCGAGGCGCCCCGCCACCCAGCGGCGTAGCGCGCGCGAGCCAGCGCCGATCGGCGGCCGCTGCCCCGGCGCCGCCGATACGCCGCACGACGACCTTGCTCTCGCCGCCGAACCGCGCGACCGTGCGCAGCACGTTGGTGCCCGGCAAGTAGCGCTGCCGGACCGAGTCCGCCCGCCAGAGCGGCAGCAGTCTCCCCTCCCGGAGCCTGACGCGGGCCACGAGGACGTCATCGAGGTCCACGGTTCCCGCCGCCTGGCGCTTCGCCGACACGGCGACGAGCCCCCGCCCGGCGGGTCCGGGCGCTCGCAGATCGACGACGTTTCCATAGGCATCGACAGCCGTCGTTCGCCCGCCGCCGCCAACCACGGCGACACCCATGAACGGTGGCGGGGACCCGAGCAGGCCCACCGGAGTTCGCGGGTCGCCGCGCTGTCCGCCCGACAGCGCCAGTGCCGCGAGCACTACAGCGCCCAGCGCGATTCCTGCACGAGCCCAGGCCACCAGCCAATCCAAGCAGCCCCGTCCCGCCTTGGTCGCTAGCCTTCCCGCTGCGCGGCAACCGCCGTGCGCAAGCTACGGCGAGGTAGCTCAGTTGGTAGAGCACACGACTGAAAATCGTGGTGTCGTGGGTTCGATTCCCACCCTCGCCATTCCTCCCCTCCGACCGTTACTTCGAAGGATCGCCTGGAAATGGTTAGGGGGTGGTCAGCAGCTGGTCTGCTGGGGCGAAGTCGTCGCGGAGGATCTCGGCGTCTTCGGCGAATGACTGGACTTCGTTGTAGCTGACGGTGGTCACTTCGGGGCTGGTGAAGCTGGCCGCTTTGGGGATCGGTCGGTCGGAGGCGAGCAGGACGGCGTTGCCGCCAAAGGCCCGTTCTTCGATGCCGAAGGTGACCATGCGGACGTCGGCGAAGGCGTCGAGCAGGGTGGCAGCCTCAGCTCGCAGCAGGTCGAGTGGCAGAGAGTCGATTACGTTGAGCGCGTAGATTCCGTCCGGCTTGAGGACGCGCTTCACTTCCTCGGCCCACTCGGCGGTCGCAAGGTGCCAGGGCACGGCGTGATTGCCGAAGGCGTCACCGACAACGACGTCGGCGCTGTCGCTGTCGACCTCGAGCATGCCGACGCGGGCGTCGCTGACTGAGACCGTAAGCGCCGGAGAGGTGCGCAGCCCGAGATGCTCCTTGTCGAAGTCGACGAGTTCGCCGTCGACCTCCATCACGTGGGCGTGCGAACCCGGACGCGTTGCGTTCAGCCACCGGGGCAGCGTGAAACCGCCCCCGCCCACGAAGACGACGTCGAGCGGCGCCCCTGGCGCGTTCGTCGCATCGATCGCCTTGGCGATCCAGCGGACGTAGTTGAACCCGAGATACGCAGGGTCGTCGACATCGACGTATGAGTGGGGAAGGTCGTCGAGCAGAAGGGTGTAGCCGCCCTCGCGCGCCGGGTCGGCTTCGAGCTTCACGCAGTGGTATTTGGTCTCGACGTCGCAGGGGGACTCCAACCCGCTTGACCAGGCGCCGAGCACCAGGACCGAGAGGATCACACCGCCCACGCCAGCCAGCGAGAGCAGCCGCGAGGAAGCACCCAGCCCGATTCCAACGAGCACCAGCACCACGCCGATGATCAGCACGGCGGTGTTGACCGGCATCAGCGGGACGAGCACGAAGCCGGTGCCGAAGGTGCCGATTAGCGCCCCGGCGGTGGCCCAGGCCGAAAGGCCGCCGACAACGGTCCCACTCGCCCGCAGGTCGTGCAGCTGTAGGTGGGCTACCGCGGGGGAGACGGCGCTGAGCGCCGCGGCGGCTGGGACCAGGGCGACGACCGTGATCGCCAGTGCGGTGAGGCCGCCGTCTCCCCGCGCGCCAGGGCCGAGCCAGTGCACGATCAGCAGCGTCAGCAGGCCGCCGCCGATCAAGAGCCCGACGATCAGCCGGCGCGTATCGGTGCGATCCGCGAGGTACCCGCCGATCGCCGCGCCAGCAGCGATGCCACCGAGCGCCGCGCCGATGATCGCCGTCGTCGTCTCTAGCGTCAGCCCCAGGTAGGGCGCGAGCAGACGGACGGCGAGGATCTCCAGCATCAGCACGGCACCCGCGGCGACGAAGACGAGCGCGGCGGCGCCGACGGGGGGCAGCGCTTCGGGCAGGTCGTCGGCCGGGCTTTCGCGGTTACCTATTGCCTTTTCGCTCGCAACGCGCTTCCTCCCGCGCTCCTTGCGCTGTTTGGCTCGTCCTCCCCCGGCCATAGGCGCACAGATTACAGCGCTCGATCTTGAGTAATCGCCCGCGCGGTCCTCGCATAGCATTTGCCGCGATGCTGATCGACGGCGCACCGCTCGACGCACCGGCCGCCCCCCTGCACGACCTCCTGGCAGGGGGTCTGGCGGCCGCCCCAGACGAGGATGCGCTGGTCTCGGCGGAGCGGCGGATCACCTGGCGCGAGCTGGAGGAGGCAAGCGCGAGGCTCGCCGGCGGGTACCTCGGGCTCGGCTTGGAGCCGGGCGACCGGATCAGCTCGCTGATGCCCAACCGCATCGCCCTTGTAATCCACTACCTCGCCTGCTTCAAGGCCGGCCTGGTCGCGACGCCGCTCAACTACCGCTACACCTTCCGCGAGATCGACCATGCGCTCAAGGTCAGCGGCGCCTCGGCGCTGCTCGTCCACGCCGAGCGGGCGGAGGATCTCGCCGCGAGCGAGCGAGTCGGCTCGCTGCCGCTGGGGACGATCTCCTACGGCGATTCCGAGGCCGAGGAGAGCAGCGGCGGATCGGGGCGTCGTTTCGCGGACCTGCTGGAGAGCGAGCCGGCCGATCTGCCGGCACCCGACCCCTCGGACCCGGCGGCGATCTTCTTCACCTCGGGCAGCACCGGGCCGGCGAAGGGCGTCACCCACACGCACGCGACGCTGCGCTGGATGATGGCCAGCGCGCTCGCGGCGTTTGAGCTCAGCAACGACGACGTCTTCCTGCCCGGCTCTTCGATGTCGCACATCGGCTCGTTCCTGTGGACGCTGAGCACACTCTCGGTGGGGGGCCGGGTGATCGTCGCCAGGAGCTACGACAGCCATGAGCTGCTGCCCCTCCTGCGCGAGCACGAGCCGACGGTCCTGGCGATGATCCCGGCGGCGCTGGCGGCGCTGATCCGCGACCACGACCTGACGCCGGAGGACTTCGCCTCGCTGCGCATCTGCCGGGCAGGAGCGGACAAGGTCTCCACCGAGCTGCTGACCGAGTTCGCCGCCCTCGCCGGCTTCCCGATCGACGAGGGATACGGCATGACCGAGGTCGGCCTGGCCACGCTCAACCCGCCGTCGGGCCCGATCAAGCAGGGATCGATCGGGCCGCCGATCGGCGGCTTCAGCATCGCGATCCGCGACGACGAAGGGGAGTCGGTGGAGGAGCCGGGGACGGTCGGCCGCGTCTGGATCAAGTCGCGCAGCCGCATGGTTGGTTACTGGGAGGCTCCTGGGGCGACCGACGCCGTTGTGCGCGAGGGGTGGCTCGACTCCGGTGACCTGGCCCGCGCCGACGAGGACGGCTACCTCTGGTTCTTTGGCCGCAAGAAGCAGGTGATCGTCCACGACGGCTCCAACATCAGCCCGCTCGAGGTCGAGGGCGCGCTGATGGAGCACCCCGCCGTCGCGCTGGCCGGCGTGGTCGGGGTCCACGACGTCGTCCACGGGGAGAACGTGCGCGCCTACGTCACCCTCCGCCCCGAGGCCGACCGCCCCTCAAGTGCCGACCTGATCGTCTTCTGCCGCGACCGGGTCGGCTACAAGGCGCCCGAGGAGGTCGTCGTCCTCGACGAGATGCCGCTCAATCCCACCGGCAAGATCGACCGGGTAGGGCTGAAGAAGCTGGCCGAAGACCACCTCCATCCGCACGGTCTCAGCTGAGCGAGAGGGCGGAGTCCAGAGCGGCGGAGATCCGCTCGGGCTGTTCGATCTGCGGGTAGTGGGCGGCGTCGGGGAGCTCGATCGTCGGCACGCCGGGCCGCAGTGAGCGCAGGCCGTCGAGCACCTCGACGCGGGCGACGGAGTCTTGCAGGCCCCAGGCCAGGGTCAGCGGCTTGGGCCAGTCGCGGATCGCGCCGTGCCAGCGCTCGGTGAAGCGTTCGCGCTCGGCCATGTAGTTGATCGTCAGGTGGGCGATGCGTTGACCGCCGCCGTGAGCGACCAGCGACCACTGGTCCGCTGCCTCCTCGGCGCTGAGCGGGTGGTCGGGCGAGAAGACGCGGGAGAACTGGGCGCGGAAGCTGCGCTCCGTCGTCAGCCGCGCGAAGTACGGCCCAAACCGGCTGCGCAGCAGGTTCTGCCCCAGCGTCGGCTTCGCCAGGTGCAGCAGCATGCTGCCGTTGAAGAGCAGCGCACCGGTCATCTCCATGCTCAGCTCGCCGCGCAGGTCGCGCGCCATCAGCTCGGTGGCGACCGAGGTGCCCATGTCGTGGCCGACGACGAAGACCGGCGGCGAGCCGGCGCGGCGCACCAGCTCCTCGACGGCATCTGCCTGCCAGGCGAGCGCGTAGGTGTGGTCGCGCGGCTTCTCGGAGAGGCCGAAGCCGAGGAAGTCGAAGGCCAGCGCCGCCTCCTCGCCGCCGCGCAGCGCGAACAGCGGGCGCCAGTCGTAGGAGCTGGAAGGGAAGCCGTGCAGGAAGAGCAGCAGAGGCGCTTCGCTTCCCCCGCGGCGGTGGACGAACAGCTGCCGGCCGAGGACCTCCTCGATCGTCCCTTCGTTGCGCCAGCGCTGCACCCGTGCGGTCAGCACGCCAACCAGCTCCTACGCGCCGGCGAGAAAGCCCTCTGGCTCCTCGACCACGGTGTTGACCAGCTCGCCGATGCCCTCGATCTCGACCCGCACCCTGTCGCCGACGTGGAGCAGGTTGTCGCGAACCGGCTGGCGGCCGAGGCCGACGCCGGATGGGGTGCCGGTGGCGATCACGTCACCCGGCTCGAGCGTGAAGGCTTCGGAGAGGTGGGAGACCTGCTGGAAGCAGTCGAAGACCATCTGGCTGGTGCGCGCGTCCTGGCGCGGCTCGTCGTTGACGCTGCAGCGGATCGCGAGGTCGTTGGGGTCGCCCAGCTCATCGGCGGTGACCAGCCAGGGTCCGAGCGGCCCGTGGGTGTCGAACGACTTGCCGATCGTCATCGTCTGCGCCCGTCCCTGCCAGTCGCGGACGCTGACGTCGTTGGCGCAGGTGTAGCCGGCGATCACCGCGGGCGCCTGCTCCACCGAGACGTGGCGGCAGCGCTTGCTGATCACGAGCGCCAGCTCGGCCTCGTAGTCGAGGAAGGTAGAGACCTTCGGCATGTGGACCTCGGCGCTCGGGCCGACGACGCAGCTCACCTGCTTGTTAAAGAAGACCGGGATCTCGGGCGGCTCCATACCCATCTCGGCGATGTGGTCGGCGTAGTTGAGCGCGATCGCCAGGTACTTGCGGGGCGCCGCCGGCGCCAGCAGCGTCACATCGGAAAGCGCCAGCCGCGGTGCCGCCCCGGCCAGCTCCGCCAGTCGCCCTTGGCCAAGCTCGCCGAGCGCCGCGGCCGGTTCGGCCGGCGCCTCGGTCGAGGAGAGGTCGATCACCTCCTCGCCGTCGACGATGCCCAGCGCCGGCTCACCGCCATCGGAAGCGAAGCGGCAGAGCCTCATCAGGCTGAGGTCTGCTCGGCTCGCCGCGCTTCCCGCACCAGCCACCAGTCGACGACGTAGCCGCCGAATGGCACCACGGCGCCGACCAGTATCCAGAAGGTCGTCTTCGCCGACCAGCCGGCGTCCGCGCGCAGGTTGAGGGCGACGATCACGTAGAGGATGAAGAGCCCGCCGTGGATCGGGCCGAGGATCTGCACCCCCAGCTCACTCCCGCCGGTCCGTTTGACGTAGGAGGCGATCAGCAGCGCGAGGAAGCTCGTCGCCTCGGTAAGGGCGATGAATCGCATGGCCTTCACGGCCGGAACCTTATTGGAGGTCGGCTGGTCGAATCGCCGGTACGGTGGGCGGAGAGCAAGATGAGGCGCAGACGAGGGAGGCAGGGCTGGGCGCGACGGGCGCGGCCACGAAAGGAATCGACGGGCGAGGGTATGCGCTCCCCCGCTTTCCGCCGCGAAGTGGTCGCCGGGACGACCGCCGCGATCGTCGCCGTGTTGATCGTCGGCCTGCTGGCGGGCTTCGGCGATTGGGCCTCGGGCCTCGTCGACGGCGGAGCGGATGGGCTGGAGATCGATGGGACCCCAGTTGTCTCCAACGGACCGGAAGCGACTGTCGAGAGGGAAGGAGAGCTGTTCTGGACGCGAGCGACCACGCCCCGTGTCGACATCGTGGTCGAGAACCGCGGTGACGAAGTGGTCCGGCTGGTCGAGGCCCGCGTGACGATTGAGGACAGCACCCGACTCGAGAGCTGCGAAGGCGGTGGCGACCCGGTACCCGTCGCGAGGGATTACTCGGTGCCGTTGGTTCTCCAGCCGTTCGGCGACGAGCGGGTACAGCGCGCCGATCTCTCCGAGCTGGTTCGCCCGGGGCGCCACCTGACGATCCCCCTCCTCTTTGCCGACTCGTTGGCCGGTCTTGACCATCTTCTCTTCGCGATCCACGTCGAGCTGATCGCCGAGCCTCGCCAGACGCTCGATGCGGGCAGGTTCGTGCTCGGCGTGCCGGGACCGGTCTCGCGCGTCGGTTACGTGTTGCCCGAAGACGAGAAAGCGCTGGAGGTCGGCGAACTCCCGTACGAACGGGTGGCGAGGAAATGGTGCTACCGGCGCAACCTCGCCGAGGTCGAACGCCTGATGGCGCACGATGGGGAGCGCTCGCCGGAGATCGCCGCCCTCTCCGACATCCCGCTGGTCGAGGGCTGGGTCCAGGAGCCCGAGGCGGACGTCGCGAGGAGCGCCGTGGAGCGGCTCCTCGCGGTCGAAGACCCTGTCCTGGCGGCTTTTGCCGCAGAAGCGACCGGCGACGAGGAGTTCGAGCAGCGGGCCAAGGAGCGCAGCGCCGAGATCCTCTTGAGGTATGCCGGGTGGCAGGTGGAGTCGGAGTGGGAGGGGTATCTGCAGGAAGCGGCCATCAACGCCAGGTCCGCCCTGGCCTTGGTCCCGTCCGCTCGTGGACGGGACCTGCTGCTGCGCGCCAACGCGCGACTGCAGGCCGCCCGGGAAGGTGATCTGATCCTGAAGTAAGCCGTCTGCGCCGTCCGCCCCTCGCTCTACCTTGGCGGTTGATGGAGCAGCTCGACCCGACCATGTTCCAGGAGGCATTGATCGAGACCTCCGGCGGCGGCTCGCCCGCCGAGCCCTCCGCGCCGGCCCCGGTCAGGGTGTGCCTGCGCGATCTCGAGGATGGTCAGCGGGTGAAGGGCGTCTACGCGGTTCGCCAGCGCGAGCTGCGGCGCAAGCGCAACGGCGAGCCCTGGCTGCGGCTGGTGCTCGGCGACGCCAGCGGCAGCGCCGAGGCGGTTGCCTGGGAGGAAGCCGAGGAGCTCTACGCCCTCGCTGCGCCGGGGACCGCGATCGAGGTCGGTGGCGTCTTCGAGCAGAGCGAGCGCTGGGGGGCGAAGATCAAGCTCGCCGCCCTGCGCGAGGTGAGCGCCGAGGAGTACGACCCGGCCGACCTCGCCGCCGAGTCTGACGTCTCCCTCGAGGAGCTCGAGGGCAAGCTGCGCCAGCTGCTGGAGACCGTGCAAGAGCCGCAGCTGCGCGAGCTGCTCGATC
The DNA here is from genome assembly GCA_963698085.1 of uncultured Solirubrobacterales bacterium. GTDB lineage: Bacteria > Actinomycetota > Thermoleophilia > Solirubrobacterales > 70-9 > VRUE01. The sequence continues at coordinate 1,013,340 of OY969122.1, read as the reverse complement.
GCTTCTTCGGCGAGCGCTCACCGATCTGGGAGCGCTTCCGCGACGCGCCGGCGGCGAAGGTCTTCCACCAGGCCTACCGGCACGGCCTGCTGGAGCACACGGTCTCCGTCGCCCAGGCGGTCAGCGCCGCGGCCAACTTCTTCCCCGGCATCGATCGCGAGGTCGCCGTCGCCGGCGCGCTGCTGCACGACATCGGCAAGACCGTCGCCTACAACGACGACCCGCTGGCGATCGACCTCACCGACGCCGGTCGCCTGCAGGGCGAGATTCCGCTCGGCTACTACACGGTGCGCCGCGAGATCGAGGAGATCCCCGCCTTCGATCCCGACCTTGCCCAGGCCGTTCTCCACATCATCCTCAGCCACCACGGCTCGCTCGAGCACGGCTCCCCGGTCGTTCCGGCCACCCGCGAGGCCGTCCTCGTCCACATGATCGACAACCTCGGCGGCCGCCTCGGCAGCTTCGATCGGTTAGAGCGTGAGCTGCCGGCGGGGGAGTCCTGGTCGGGCTTCGACCGGGCCTTGTCAGGCTCGGCGTATTTCGGCCAGCGCCAGGCCGCCTGAAGCGCCGCCGCTAGAAGCGGCGCGTGCAGCGTTCAATCTTGCTCACGTCCTGATCCGCCCGCTTCACGCACTTGAGCAGCTTCTGCGGGTTGCCCTGCCTCTTCGCCACCCGGAAGGAGCGCTTCACCTGGCGCTCGATCTGCGGGCCTAGGTCCTGCAGTGACTCGAACGACTTGCCGAGCTTGTTGAACCCGCTTTTGTCAATCGCGTTGTTGGCCGTGTCGAGCACTGGCTTGAGCAGGAAGAGGTAGGCGCAGAAGAGGATGCCGGCGGCGACCGCCAGCCGGATGATCCCGGAGGTGACGTTGCCGAAGAGGTTGCGAAGGATGTCCATGCGAAGCGCACTCTATCCCGCGCGAAAGGGGCAAAATGCGGGATTGGGGCGGCTCCGGCGGGGGGCTCACCCGGTCGCCCTCACTATTCTGGACTTGTGGCAAAGGACACCGAGAAGCTGATCCGCCAGCTCTCGCTGATCTCGTTCCTGATGGCCCAGGGCAGGCCGGTTTCGGCGCTGGAGATCAAGCGCGAGGTGGAGGGCTACAGCGACATGAACGACGACGCCTTCGCGCGCCGCTTCTACGCCGACCGCGCCGAGCTCGAGAGCCTCGGCATCCAGCTCGGGGTGGAGAAACCGGGCGAGGGGTTCTTCGAGGCCGAGCTCTACTCGCTGCCGCCGGAGAACTTCTACCTCGACGCAATCAAGTTTTCCGACGACGAGCTGGCCTCGCTGAGCACGGCGCTCTCGCTGCTCACCGACGGCGGCTTCGCTTACGCCGAGCCGCTGCGGCTCGCCCTGCAGCAGGTCGCCTGGGGCCACCCGAACCCGATCAGCGAGGGCGAACGGGCGCCGGTGGAGATGGCGATGACCGCCTCGGCCGGCGGCCGCGACCTCTCCCAGCGCCTCTCCAAGATCGAGACCGCGATCTCGCGCCGCAAGACGATCGAGTTCACCTACTACACGATGGAGCGCGACGAGACCGAGAAGCGCAAGGTCGATCCCTACCACCTCGTCTTTCGCGCCGGCCAGTTCTACTTGATCGGGCTTTCGCACGAGCGCGATGCGGTCCGCGTCTTCCGCCTCTCCCGCATCCAGGGCAAGGTCGGCTACGCCTCCAAGGCCGAGCATGACTTCTCGCCGCCGGAGGACTTCGACCGCCGCGATTACGGCCAGCGCGCCAACTGGCAATTGGGTGAGATTCGGGGCAGGGCGAAGATCTTCGTCCGCGATCGCATCTCCTGGCTGATCGAGCGCGACTTCGGCGGCTACGGCGAGCTGCGCCCGGCGCGCAAGGCCGACGAGGCTCCCGGCAAGGGCTCGGTCTTAGAGACCGATTACGCCTCGCCACGCGAGCTGATCGCCTGGGTGCTGCGCTGGCGCCAGAACGCCGAGGTGCTGGAGCCCGAGGAGCTGCGCGCCGAGGCGCGCGAGCGGCTCGACCTGCTCGACGATCGCCACCGCGGCGACTTCGAGCCGGCCGAGACGGTCGAGCGACCGCTACGTGAGCCGCCGGCTCGCGCGCGCGGCAACGGGCGCGGCGAGGCGGCGATCCGACCCGAGCGCTTCGCCCGCCTGGTCACCCTCGCCGGCATGCTGATCGACTCGGCCAAGAAAGGCGAGCGGCTGAGCGTCACCGATCTGAGGCAGCGACTCGAGCTGACCGGCGAGGAGCTGCGGGAGGACATCGACCTGCTCAACGTCGTCAACTTCGGTGGCGGCACCTACGTCCTCTACGCCGAAGTCCTCGGCGACGAGATCGAGGTTGACTCCGAGCCCTACGGCGACAACTTTGCCCGCCCGGCGCGGCTGCTGCCGCTGGAGGCGAAGGCGCTGATCGCGGCGATCGACCTCTTCGGCGACCACCTGCCGCAGGGCGGGCTGCAGAGCGCCCGCGAGAAGATCGTCCGCGCGCTCGGCCACGACCCCTCCGAGGAGGGGCTGGAGATTGCCTCCTCCGGCGGCGGCGACAGCGAGGTCGCCCGCGTCGTCAACGAGGCAATAGCCGACCGCCGGGTGCTGGAGATCCAGTACTACAAGGAGAACGAGGACCAGTTCACCAAGCGCCGGGTCGAGCCCTACCGGCTGGAGAACGGCCGCGAGGGCTGGTACGTCGAGTGCTTCGACCTGACCAAAGAAGGGGTTCGCCACTTCAAGCTCGACCGGGTCAAGGAGGCGAGCGCGAGCGAGGAGAGCTACGAGCCCCGGCAGGAGGTCGAGGAGCTGGCCGGGGTCGAGGGCTGGATGACCGACGGCGAGGTGCCGACCGCCCAGGTCGCCCGCGTCTGGGTCTCACCCGAGCGGGCCCGCTGGCTGCGTGAGGAGCGCACTGTGGTCGAGGAGCTGGCCGACGGTGCCGTAGTCGTCGAGCTGCCCTACGCTGGCACCTCCTGGCTGGTGCGCGAGATCCTGCGCGGCGCCGGCGACCTTGTTGTGCTCGAGCCCGAGGAGGCGCGCGCGGCGATCGCCGCGGAAGTGGCGGCGAACGCTGCGTGACCCAGGCGCCTGGGCACGCGGAGATTGTCAGGGTTGTGGCGCCTAATCCGGGGGCGATGACGTTGGCGGGGACCAATACTTATCTGTATGGGTCTGATCCGTGTGTGGTGATCGATCCGGGGCCGGATGACGCTGGGCATCTCGAGGCGGTGCGCGCCGCGGCCGAGGAGCGTGGCGGGATCGGGGTGGTGCTGCTCACCCACAGTCACGGCGACCATGCGGCTGGGGCCGAGCGGCTCGGCGTGGACGTCGTGCTGCCGCGCGACGGAGAGGAGCATGTGGGCCTGCGAGTTCTGGCGACGCCCGGTCATGCCGCGGACCACGTCTGTTTCCTGACGGACGGCGTCTGCTTCAGCGGCGATCTGGTCCTCGGCGAGGGCTCGACCTTCGTCCCGCCCGACGGTGGCTCACTTGCCGCCTACCTAGAGTCGCTGCGGCTGCTCCAAGCCGAGCCGATCGAGCTGATCTGCCCCGGGCACGGCCCCTGGGTCACCGACCCTGCGGCGAAGCTTGCCGAGTACGTCGAGCACCGCGAGATGCGCGAGCGCCGCCTGCTCGCCGCGCTGGAGCGGGGTGAGCGCTCCAAGGCGGCGCTTCTCGCCGAGGCCTGGAGCGATGTCCCCGCCGAGCTCCGCCCGGCAGCCGCCCTCGTTATGGAGGCCCACCTGCAGAAGCTGGAGGCGGAGAGGCGGCTCCCCGACGGCGTCGTCGATTAGCGGTGCGATGCCGCTCGGCTATGGGGTCAGTCGGTAGCGAGTGATGGCGACACCGCCGGTCGGTTCGAGGTCGGCACGCTTTACCACCCCCGACACGACCAAGCGGCCCTTGCCGTCGATCAATCCGTCGCGAGCGCTCGCGGTCGAGAAGCGGCCGAAGCGAGTCACCACCCAGCCGCGGTGCCCAAAGCTGCGATCCGGCCTACCCGTCGTATCGAGGCGGATCACCGTGAACCGCCTTCTCAGCCGATCCGGTGAGGACCCCCGCTCCTGGGGCCTGAAGGTGACGGTTCCGGCCAGCAATGGGCGCCCACGCGAGTCGACCGCGACGAGGCCAGCCTCGCTCTGGTTCCCCGGTGCGTCGATGGTTGCCCGGCCTCGCCGACCGAAGGTCGCATCCAGGTCCCCCCGTGGGTCCAGCCGGACCACGCCTTGCGCCTGCACATAGGTCCGCCCAAAGCGATCGATCGCGATGCGTCCCGATGCGCCCTGGCGGTAGTGCCGAATTCCACTGCGGCCGAACGAGCTTTCCAGCCCGCCGTTGGGCCCCAAGCGCACGAGGGCGAATTCACGATCACAGGATGCGTAGGGGTTCGCGGCGACCGACAGGCGGCCACCTGCGCCGATGGCGATGTCGGAGACCTCGTCGCTTCCCTCGAGGAAGGTGATGCCGTCGCCGCCGCCAAACGAGACGTCGAGGTCGCCCGCCGGCGTCAGCCGCGCGATCAGCTTGTCGAAGTCTGCATAGTGAGAATGACCTTCACAGAGCGAAGCGACTTCGCGCTGTCCGCCGATCAGGACCGGCCGGTCTTCGCCGTCGACGATTCCGGCGCCGGCATTGGCGGCGGGCTCGGTGGTGCCCGGGAAGGCGGGCAGTTCGAAGTCGGTGATCTCGATGCCATCGCCCCCGCCAAAGGTCGGGTCGAGACCACCGGTGGCCGCGTAGCGGATGACGGTGGCGTAGCTGAGGAAAGCGGCGCCCGCTGGGTAAGAGGTGGTGTAAGGGGAGAGCAGAGTGCCGTAGTCGGTTGCCGTGCCGAAGATGACCGCGCGTCCCGCCGAATCGACGTCGAGGTCACTGACGGAGAAATCGAATCCGGGAACTTCGATCTTCGCCAAGCCTTCGGTGCCGAAGCCGCGGTCGATCCTCCTGCCTCGCCCGTAGCGAATCAATTTGTCTCCCGCGATCACCACGAGCGCGCCCTTCGGCGCCTCGGCGATATGAGAGGTGGCGGTGTACCAGGAGGTGCCCATGTCGAGCGCGGTAACCGTCTTGCCGCCTCTGGCGAAGCTGGGGTCGAGATCGCCGGGCCGGGCTTCGGCCCGCGAGGAGAAGTGAAGGAGGAGCGCGGCGAGCGAAGCGGCGACGAGGGAAAACCGAATCGCGCTAGTGATGCTCGACTGTCTGCTGGGGCGTGCCATGGTTGCTCCTCGGGGCTGAGAAACCGCAAGTCCTACAAAAGTATTGGTCCTTCAAACGCATCGGTCGAGACAGAGAGACGCAGCCTTGTCCTGGCCGGGCTGGCCAGTCGAGCGACGCCAACGGTCGATCGCTCGTTACGCTGAACAGGTGAAGGGGAAGCGGGCCGTGAGAGCAGGACTTCTGGCCGGTGCTGCGAGCTCTGGCTTCGCCGCCGCATCGGTGGCGGCACTCTGGCACTGGCTGGCGCGGCGGCCGCTGCCGAAGCAGAAGGGCACGATCGAGCTGGCCGGTCTCGAAGGTCCCGTTCGGGTTAGGCGCGACCGCTGGGGCGTGCCTCACATCGAGGCGGCGAGCGCCGCCGACCTCTGGTTTGCCGAGGGCTTCTGCCACGGCCAGGACCGGCTTTGGCAGATGGACTTCTACCGTCGCGCTCTCTCTGGCCGGGTCTCCGAGTTCGCCGGGGCCGAGGGGCTGCCGGTCGACCGGCTGATGCGCACGCTGGGGATGCGGCGCACGGCTGAGCGCGAGGCGGCGACCCTCGACCCGGAGCTGCACGCGCTGCTCGAGCGCTTCTGCGAGGGCGTCAACGCTGCCGCGACGAGTGCCAAGGCGCTGCCTTTCGAGATGCAGCTGCTGCGGCTCGAGTTCGAGCCCTGGCGCCCGGCCGACATCCTCGGCCTCGGCAAGCTACTCGCTTTCGGCCTCTCGACCAACTGGGAGAAGGAGCTACTGCGCGCCGACATGACGCGCGAGCTGGGGCCCGAGCTGGCCGCCAAGCTCGACCCCGGCTACCCGGCTGACAATCCCGTCGTCACCCAGGAAGCGTGGTCGGGTGACGGCCTTGGCCTGGCCGAGCAGATCGACGCCGTTCGCCGCTCGATCGGCATGGCCGCAGAGGCGAGCGGCTCCAATAACTGGGCGGTCAGCGGGGTGCTGAGCGCGACGGGCTCGCCGCTGATTGCCGGCGATCCCCACCTGCCGCCGAGCATGCCGGGCATCTGGTACCAGGTCGGCCTCACGCTCGGCGACCGCTTCGTCCGCGGCGCCTCTTTGCCTGGCATACCCGGCGTCTGGTACGGACAGAACAACGACGTCTGCTGGACCTTCACCAACGTGATGGCCGACGTGCAGGATCTCTTCGTCGAGAAGATTGACGGCGATCGCTACCTGTTCGAGGACGAGTGGCTGCCGCTCGAGCGCGTGCGCGAGGAGATCACCGTCAAGGGCCGCGACGCTCCTGAGGTGCTCGACGTCCGCATCACCCACCACGGGCCGCTGGTCAACGCAGCGCTCGGCGCCGACGACGCCGAGCCGCTCGCTCTTTGCTGGATTGCCCTGCACGGGTCCGCTGCCTTCAAGGGGATGTTCGAGCTGCACGAAATTCGCTCCGGCCCGGAGCTGGTGGCTTGCTTTGCGGACTACGTCACTCCCGCGCAGAACATGATCTGGGCCGACCGTCACGGCTCGATCGGGTACAAGCTGACCGGCCGATTGCCGCTGCGCAAGGGCGGCTGCCCCGACCTGCCGAAGCCGGGCTGGGAGGGCGAGTTCGAGTGGGAGGGCACGGTCCCTTACGACGAGCTCCCCGAGGTGGTCGATCCCGAGAGCGGCTTCCTTATCACCGCCAACAACCGGATCGTCGGCGAAGACTATCCCCACCACATCACCAGCGACTGGCTCGACGGCTTCCGCGCCCGGCGGATCGAGGAACTGCTGCGCTCGAGCGACGAGCACGACATCAAGGGCTTCGAGGCGATGCAGTCCGACAACCTCTCGCTGCCGGGTTTGGAGGCGGTGCGGCGGCTCGGCATGCTGACGCCGGCCGGCCAGCGCGAGGTGAGCGCGCTCGAGCGGCTGCGCAGCTGGGACGGCCGCCTCGACCCCGACTCGATCGCCGGCACGATCTATCAGGCCTTCCTGCTGCGGCTGGCCCGCGAGGTCGCCCGCGCCGCGATCGGCGACCGCGATCTCTGCGAGCGCTGGCTCGACCGCGCCGACAACGGCTTCACCCCGCACGTCACCTCGCCCTGGCGTTGGCACTCGCACCTGATGGACCTCTGGGAGGAGGGCGACGAGGAGCTGATCGGCCGCCCCTGGGACGAGCTGGTGCTGGAGGCCTTGGGCGGTGCGCTCGACGACCTGACCGACCGCTTCGGTCCCGATCCGGAGGGCTGGCGCTGGGGCCACGTCCACGAGATGGAGTTCCCCCACCCGCTGGGCGAGGCGAACCCGCTCCTGCGCAAGTTGCTCAACCGCAGCCTGCGCGCCGGCGGCGCCCAGGAGACCGTGAGCCAGATCGCCTACGACCCCAACGACCCCTACAAGGCTGTCTGGGCGCCGAGCTGGCGCATGGTCGGCGACCCGACCGACCCCGCGCGTTCGCGCTGGCAGATGTTCACCGGCCAGTCCGGGCACCCCGCCAGCCCGCACTACGACGACCTCCAGGCCGATTGGCTCGAGGGCCGCACCCAGCCGATGGCCGGCGAGGGGCCTTGGCGTCAGTTGGATCTCGTCCCCGCCTGATCCCGCCGTAACCCGACGGACGTGCCGGTGGATAGAGGTCCATATGGACCTCTATCCACCGGCACGTCTTGTTGCGGCTCGGGTTGCTCAAGGCCGAAACGTTCGGGGGGTGGCATGGTTGAGGAGAGAGATGCGGCGCCTAGCCATATGCCTGCTAGCGCTGGCTGCGGCCCTGCCCGCGAGCGCCAGCGCGAAGACGGTCGACTTCCGAGGGACGGAGGTCGCCGTGCCCGAGGGCTGGCCGGTCATCCGCCTAGCCGAGCGGCCTCGGACGTGCGTGCGGCTGGACCGCAGGGCCGTCTACCTGGGGACGCCGAGTGCCCAGCAGCGCTGTCCCGCGAGCGCGATCGGGCGGCGGCGGGCGATCCTCGTCGATCCGGGCGCCCGCGCACGTGCGGCGCGGGCGAGCGCGGAAGCGAGCCGGGCGGCGCCCGCCCGTATCTCGGCCGCATCTGAATACACCGGCCTCGGCTTCGACGCCTGCACGGCGCCCTCGCGGCGCTCGATGTCGGCCTGGTCGTCCTCTCCCTACCGGGCGATCGGCGTCTACATCGGCGGCCTCAACCGCGGCTGCTCGCAGCCGAACCTGACCGCGAGCTGGGTGGCCGAACAGACGGCGGCCGGCTGGAACCTGATCCCGACCTACGTCGGCCTGCAGGCGCCGACCTCGAGCTGCACCTCCTGCGCCACTCTGAGCGCCGGCGCTGCCTCCTCGCAGGGCGTTGCGGCAGCCGACGACGCGGTCGAGCAGGCAAGCCTGGTCGGCATCGGCGAGGGCAGCCCGATCTACTTTGACATGGAGAGCTACACGCGCACGGCGAGCGCCAGCGGCGCGACGCTGACCTTTCTCGGCGCCTGGACGACGCGCCTGCACGCGCTCGGCTACGACTCAGGCGTCTACAGCAGCAGCGCCTCCGGCATCGCCGACCTCGTCTCCAGGTTGGGCAGCAGCTATCCGCAGCCGGACGACATCTGGATCGCCAACTGGAACGGTCGTGCCAGCACCAGCGACCCCTACGTGCCGGCCAGCGCCTGGGCAGATCACCAGCGCATCCACCAATACCGCGGCGGCCACAACGAGACCTACGGCGGCGTGACGATCAACATCGACAACAACTACGTCGAAGGGGCGACGGCCGGTGCGACCTCCTCCAACGACGACCCGCGGGGCAGCTTCGACGCGGTCAGCTCGCCGGCTCCCGGCCAGGTGCAGATATCCGGCTGGGCCTTCGACCCCAACGCGCCCCTCAAGACGCTCTCGATCCGCGCCTACCTCGGCGGCAAGGTCGAGGAAGGGGGCGCCTCCGGCTACGACCTGGGGCCGATCGCGGCGCTGGAGCGCACCGATCTGTTCGCGCTCTTCCCCCGCGCCGGCGCCGCGCACGGCTTCGACGTCAGCTTCCCGGTCATCGGCAGCGGCAGGCAGCGTCTCTGCGTCTACGCGCTCGACGTCGGTCCCGGCGCCGACAAGCTGCTTGGCTGTCGCCGGGTCGGCGTGCCAGTGCCGATCACCGTGCTGCAGGCGAAGGCGGCTGGTAACAAGGTCCGCCTGCGGCTGCGCTGCGAGTGGCCGGCCGGGACCGAGTGCCCGGGGCAGATCCTGGTTCGCGCCCGGGTCCCGCAGCGCTTCGTCGTTCGCCGCCGCGGCCGGGCTACGGTGAGGACGAGGATGGTGCGCCGGGCGGTGGCGCGGCGCAGCTTCCGCCTCAGCGGCGGCAGGGCGCACACTTTCCGCATCGGGCTCGGCCGGCACGGCCGCCTGCTCACCCGCGGCGGCGCCGACCCCACGGCCGGCCTGCTCGTCGCCATCCCAGGCGGCAAGGTCGGCCGCCAGCTCAGGCTGAGGTAGCGGCGCTGCTCACTGACCTGACCAGCTCGACGATCTCGGCTGGGGCCTTCTCGGGCGAGCCGGTGTCGAAGGGCGGGTCGGGGTCGTACTCGATCCCCAGCTGCACGGCCTGAGCGACCTCGGGACCGGCCTCGCGCCCCACCAGGTGCAGGGCCATGTCGATGCCGGCGGTCACGCCCGCGGCGGTGATCGTCTTGCCGTCCTCGACCCAACGACCGCCAACCGCGTCGGCGCCGTACTTGCGCAAGTCCTCGAGCGCGAGCCAGTTGGTAGTTGCTCGCTTGCCCTCCAGCAGACCGGCTGCGCCCAGCAGCTGAGCGCCGGTGCAGACGGAGGTCGTCCATTTCGTTCGAGTGTCGATCTCGCGCAGCCAGGAGAGCACGGCCTCGTTCTCGAGCAGGGCATCGCTGCCGACCCCACCGGGGACCAGGACCAGGTCTGCCTCGGTGGCCTCGTCGAGGGTTTGGTCGACGATCAGGCCAAGCCCGCCTTCGGCGCGAACCTCGCCCGTGCGGAGGCCGGCGAATTGGACCTCCCACCCGGGAACGCAGCGGAACACCTCATATGGGCCGACCGCGTCCTGGGCGGCGAGCTTGTCGAAGAGAAGCATCGTTATCTGCATGGAGGTGATGATCCCCCGTGCCGGCACCGGATGTCGATAGGCAGGAATGCCAATGTTCGCTAGATTTCTGCCATGGCACGAAATTCGAGTCACCGGGTGGTCGCGCTCTGCCTCGACGGGCTCGTCGCCTTCGACCTGACGGCGGCCACCCAGGTCTTCCTCGCTGCCTCGGAGGCGGACGGGACGCCGCTGTACGAGGTCTCGACCTGCTCACTGGGGGGAGCCGAGGTCGCGACGACGACCGGTTTCGGACTGAGGCCGGAGCACGACCTCGGCGCGCTCGCCGATGCCGACACGATCGTCGTCCCCGGCTACTTCGCCCTGCTCGATCCGCCGCCCGCAGCGGCGACCGAGGCGCTGCGCCGCAGTGCCGAACGGGGCGCCCGCGTCCTCTCGGTCTGCACCGGCGCCTTCGCGCTCGCCTACGCCGGCTTGCTCGACGGACGGCGGGCCACCACCCACTGGGCTCACGCGCGGGATCTCGCCGCGCTCTTTCCGCGGGTCGAGGTCGAGCCGGCGGCCCTCTACATCGACGAAGGCGAGCTGATGACCTCGGCCGGGCTCAGCGCCGGCATCGACCTCAGCCTGCACGTCGTCCGCAAGGACTTCGGCGTCGCCGCCGGCGAGCGAGTGTCTCGGCGGATGGTCGCCGCGCCCCACCGCGAGGGTGGCCAAGCGCAGTTCATCAAGCACCCTCCCCTGGAGGAGTCCGGCTCGCTGGAGCCAACCCGGCGCTGGGCCACCGAACGGCTCGCGGAGCCACTCGACGTCGCCGCGATGGCCCGCCACGCCGGCGTCAGCCCGCGCACCTTCGCCCGTCGCTTCCGCGAGGAGACCGGAACGACGCCGCTGCGCTGGTTGCTCTCGCGGCGCGTGCAGGAGGCGCAACGGCTGCTCGAGGAGTCCGACCTGCCGATCGAGGACGTCGCCTGGCGCGCCGGCTTCGGCACCGCGGCCTCGCTGCGCGAGCACTTCCGCCGCGCCACCGCGACCACGCCGACCGCCTACCGGCGCTCGTTCCGCCCGGCCCCCGCCGTTGCGGCATAGAGTCCGCCGAGTGAGCCGCCGCGATCAGATCAAGCTCAGCGATGAGGAGCTGCTCGAGCTCCTGCAGTCCGAGCGGGTGGCGATCGTCTCCTCCAACGGCCCCCGCGGTTTTCCCCACTCGATGCCACTCTGGTTTGTGCCGCGTAAAGGCGAGATCTGGATCTGGACCTACGCGAAGTCGCAGAAGGTGCGCAACCTCGAACGCGACCCGCGGGCGACGGTCCTGCTCGAGACCGGCCACGAGTACGGCGAGCTGCGCGGCGCGATGATCGAGGCCGAGGCCGAGCTGCACCGCGACGCAGACACCGTGATCGGCTTCGCCGAAGAGCTGACCGTGCGCTACGCGGAGGGAATCGACTCGGTCGAGGGCGACGCCAAGGCGGCGCTCGAATCGCAAGCCCCGAAGCGCGTCGCGATCCACTTCAAGCCGCTGCGGACGGCCACCTGGGACCACCGCAAGCTCGGCGGGACTTACTGAGCGCCGGCGACACGGCTACCACCGGCGCGGCGAGTCCCAATAGCATCGGCCTATGTCCAAGCCCGGGGTGCAGGGCCCCGCATGGCTCGTCCTGCCGACTTACAACGAGGCTGCGAACATCGAGGCCTTCGTCGCCGCTGTGCGGGCTAAGTTGCCGTCCTCGGCCCAGATCCTGATCGTCGACGACAGCTCCCCGGACGGGACCGGCGAGATTGCCGACCGGATCGCGGCGGGCGAAGAGCACGTCGCCGTCCTGCACCGGCCGTGCAGGGAAGGCCTCGGCCCCGCCTACGTCGCCGGTTTCCGCCGTGCTCTCGCGGAGGGAGCGGGGCTCGTGCTCGAGATGGACTCCGACTTCTCGCACGACCCCGCCTACCTGCCGCGACTGTTGGAGGCCAGCGAGCGGGCCGACCTGGTGCTTGGTTCGCGCTACGTGGAAGGCGGTGGCGTGACCGAGTGGACGGCGCTGCGGCGGGCGATCAGCCGTGGCGGCAGCACTTACGCCCGTCTCGTCCTCGGCCTTGGTGTGCGAGACCTGACGGGCGGCTTCAAGTGCTTTCGCCGCGAGGTCTTGGAGGCGATCGATCTCGACTCGGTCCAGTCGCGCGGTTATGCCTTCCAGGTCGAGTTGACCTACCGGGCGAGCCGCCGCGGGTTCAAGATCGTCGAGGTCCCGATCGTCTTCCGCGACCGCCGCGCCGGCTCCTCGAAGATGGGCCTCTCGATCGCGGTCGAGGCCGCCTGGCGCTTGCCCGTCCTGCGCTTTACGCGGGGGTGAGGTCGGCAGGATCGATCGCGAAGCAGCGCAGCCGCGGTACTTCGACCCCCTCGACCGCAACCGCCGCGGCGAAGCCGGCCCCGATGGCGATGTCCGCGACGGTGACGGCGACCTTCGGCAGGGGCGTCCCGAGACCGCATCCGAGGCACTTGGCGACCGCCTCGCGGCGGCTCCAGGCGGCGTGGAAGGCGGCCTGGCGGCGTGCCAAAGGTGCTTCCGCCACGGCCGCGCTCCCAGCGGGTCCCAGCGCGCGAGGGGCGAGTCGGAGGACGTCCCGACTGGGATCGATCCACTCGACGTCGACGCCGACCTCGCGGCCCCGCACGATCGCGATCAGCGCCCGGTTGCCGGAGTGGCTCAGGTTGAAGCGCAGCGACCGGGACGACACGGCAAGCTCCGGCTTGCCGTGGGTGCCGATCTCAAGCTCAACTTCCGCGAGCCCTCGCTGCAGGTAGCGGGCGAGCGCGCCGCGAAGCGCCCACCGTGCCGCCACCCAGCGCCGGCGGCGCCGCGACGACCGGATACAGGTGGCGCGGTTGCGGTCCCCCGGTGGAAGGCGGTCGAGCGTCGGCCACGCCGGCAGGTCGAGCCTTGCGCTCCAGAGGTGTATCTCAGTCGCCGGCCTGAGCATCGCTCGGCGGTGCCGGCAGGAAGAAGACGTTGACCGCCTCCTGGCCCTGAAAGGGCAGGAAGCGCCCGGATGAGTGCTCGTAGACGAAGCACTCGTATCCGTGGCCACCGAGCAGGTCGACGACGGCGTCGATCCGCTTCGATCGCTCGATCATCAGGTAGGGCTTGCACGCAGCGATCGTCGCGCTGGCGCCCTGCAGGACACCGAGCTCGGCACCCTCGACGTCGATCTTGATCGCAAAGGGCTCGAGGCCGAGCTCGTCGAGGCGTCGCAGGCTGACCTCGATCTCGTCGATCCGCAGGCGGGCCGGGTCGGCACCCTCGCTCCGCAGCCGTTCCAGCACCCGCTCGGCGTCCTCGCGGTTGAGCGCGGACTCGGCCGGCAGCGCGTAGGTGCCGAGCATCGGCACGTAGAGCACCGCCTCGCGCGACTCCGCGCCCGCGCCCGCGATCATGAACCGGTAGCCGCGGATGACCCGCTGCACGAACCTGAGATCGCCGCGGTGCGAGGGCAACGGCTCCAGAGAGAGGATCGGCGCCGAGCGGTTGAAGATCCGGAAGGAGAGGGCGGACTGGCCGATGCTGGCGCCGACGTCGAGGAACAGCCCTTTGCCGTCGAGCTGCCCGAAGGCGGCGAAGTCCGGGTCGTGGGGGCGCCGCCTCAAATAGCGGGCCAGGGCGCGCATTCGGCGCGCCCAGCGGTAGACCGGGCCGAGCCGGGCTGCAACAGCCTTGGCCCCGTGCGGTTGCTGGAGGAGTGATTGCGTCTGCGCTGACATCGGTGGCTCGGTTGGACGCTATCGGCTCGGTGAGGACACGACCCGGCCTGCTACCGCTCTTTCGCCGCCGCTGCGGAGTTTTAGGATGATCGACCTGATGAAGCGGACGAGATTCCCCAAGACCGCCCTTGCCCTCTGCCTGGCGCTGGCCTCGCTGCTCGCGGCGAGCCTGGCGATGTCGCCAGCTGCCGGTGCACCCGTGCGGAGTGCGCCGCCGAGCTTCTTCGGGATCGCCCCGCAGACCGTCCTCAGCGAAACCGACATCGCCTACATGCGGGCGGGCCGGATCGGCACGATCCGGGTCCCGGTGTCCTGGGGGTCGGTGCAGCCGACTGCCAAAGGCCCCTACGAATGGGCCGGCCTCGACCAGGTGGTCGGCGTGGCGGCCAAGGCGCGGCTGCAGATCCTTCCCTTCCTCTATGGGACGCCGAGCTGGCTCTCGCGCCACGCGACCACTTTGCCGGTCGGCAACGCCCGTCAGCGCAGCGCCTGGGTGGCCTTCCTCGAAGCGGCGGTGGATCGCTATGGCCCCGGTGGGGAGTTCTGGCGCACGCACGCCCCCATCGGTGGCATCGGCGTTCAGTACCAGCCCCAGCCGGTGATCCGCAGGCCGGTGCCGATCCGCGCCTGGCAGATCTGGAACGAGGCAAACTTCTTCTACTTCGCGCTGCCGGTCTCTCCGGCAAAGTACGCGCGCTTGCTTAAGCTCAGCGAGCGCGCCATCCACAGCGGTGACCCCGGCGCCGAGATCATCCTCTCCGGACTCTTCGGCGAACCCACCGCGGGGGGGTCGCGGGGGATGCCGGCGGTGGACTTTCTCGACCGCCTCTACGCCGTGCCGGGGCTGAAGACCCGCTTCGACGGCATCGCCCTGCACCCGTACGCGGCCGACTCCGACGACCTGATCGAAATGACCGAGGCTATGCGCGAGGTCGCTCGCGAGAACCGCGACCCCGGCGCCAAGCTCTACCTGACCGAGGTCGGCTGGGGGTCCCAGAACAACTTCAACCAGGTCGCCTTCGAGCAGGGCAGCCGGGGCCAGGTGAGCCAGCTGCGCCGCTCCTACCGCTATCTGCTCGACAACCGGCACCGGCTCAACTTGAAGCAGGTCTACTGGTTCACCTGGAAGGACGTCCCCGGCTCCTGCAACTTCTGTGACTCGGTCGGGCTCTTCCGCCAGGGAGTTCGCCTCAAGCCGAAGCCGGCCTGGCACGCGTTCGTGGGCCTCAGCGGCGGCCGCGCCCGCCCGTAGCCGGGCCGTTCCTCCTCGCTCAGGTCGACGAGCTGCCGGCGAGCTGGTGCTCGACCTGCTCCGAGACCCAGGCGTAGGTCTTCTCGAGGCCCTCGCGCAGTGAGATGGACGGCTCCCAGCCGTAGGTCTCGCGGATCAGCGTGTTGTCGGAGTTTCGCCCCCGCACTCCCTGGGGCGCGTCGAGCTTGTAGTTGCGCTCCAGCTCGATCCCGGCGATGTCCTCGACGATGTCGACGAGCTGGTTGATCGTCACCAGCTCCGAGGAGCCGAGGTTGATCGGCTCGACGGGCGGACCGCCGGCAATCGTCAGCGTCCCCTTCACGCAGTCGTCGATGTACATGAAGCTGCGGGTCTGGTGGCCGTCGCCCCAGATCTCGATCTGCCCCGACTCGGTCAGCACCGCCTCCGCGACCTTGCGGCAGATCGCCGCCGGTGCCTTCTCGCGACCGCCGGTCCAGGTCCCGTTCGGCCCGTAGACGTTGTGGTAGCGGGCGACCCGGGTCTCGAAGTCGAAGTCCTCCTGGAAGTGGCGGCACATCCGCTCGCTGAACAGCTTCTCCCAGCCGTAGCCGTCCTCCGGCATCGCCGGGTAGGCATCCGCCTCCTTCAGCGCCGGCACCTCCGGCGTTTCCTGCTTCTCGGCCGCGTAGACGCAGGCCGAGGAGGAGTAGAAGAAGCGCTCGACGCCGGCGTCGCGGGCGGCGATCAGCATGTGCGTCGAGGGAAGCACCGAGAGCATGCAGAGGGCCTTGTTGCCCTCGATGAAGCCCATTCCGCCCATGTCCGCGGCGAGGTTGTAGACCTCGCTCGCTCCCTCCGCCGCCTCATTACAGGCATCGAGCAGCGAGACGTCGAGGACTCGGTTGTCGGCCTTCTCGAAGCGCTGGTGCCACTCCTCGAGCGGCTTACAGTCGACGGAGCGGACGTTTTTTTCCTGGCGCAGCAGCTCGGCGACCAGATGACCGCCGATGAAGCCGCCGCCGCCGGTGACGAGAGCGAGATTTGAGTTTGAGGCGTTTAGCATCGCGGGCATATTAGGGAGGTTGACCGACGGGGTGGCGCGAAAGGTTGACGCCATGGCGACCAGATCGGAGGCTATGATCACCGCCTTTGTGGATCGGTGTCGGTATCGACCGAGTATCTGCCTGCTCGGTCACGCAGTGAATACGCCATCCGCATTCAGAGCCGATCTCCCATGATGCTTGCCATCGTCATATTCCTCGCTGCTCTCGCCGTCGCCATCCGCGGCGGGCGCAGCGGCCTGCGCGCGCTCGTCGTCCTCGCCATCGTCCTCTCGCCGCTGCGCGGCGGCCTGCTCGCGATCGCGGACGACATCTCCTTCATCGGCGACCCCGACCTCACCGTCAACGCCCTGGTGCCGGCGCTGATCGCGGCGATCGCGGTCGGCTGCTTCGTGCAGAAGCGCCCGCGCCTCGGCGATTTCCCGCGCCTGCTGCTGGTCGGCTGGGCCGTAATCGCGGTCGCAGTGGTGCTCAGCTTTCTCGCCAGCGTCGTCAGCGTGAAGCTGTACGGGATCGGGCTCGCCCAGTACCTCGTCTATCCGACGCTGGCGCTGGCGGTCTGGCCGCTGCTGGAGCCGGGGGATACCCGCCGGCTCAGCCGCTTGATGATCGTGATGGGCTCGCTGGTCGGGGTGACGGTGCTGCTGCAGGCGGCGGGGGTCGAAGGTTTCATCCAGGCCGCCAGCGCACAGGTCGACGGCCTCGCCGCCAACCGCTACGCCGGAATCACCGGCAGCTACCTGCACACCTCGGCCTTCCTCGGCATCGCCGCGGTGCTGGCGATGGGGGAGTTCGCGACGCTGGGCGACTGGCGCCGGCGGCTCGGCGGCACCGCCGTGCTGGCAGTGATACTCAGCGGCCAGGTCCTCACCTTCAGCCGCTCCGGAGTGGTGATCGCCGTCATCGGCATGATCGCCCTCTTCCTCTTCGCGGTGCGGGGCGTCCGTCTGCGCTTTGCGGTGCTGGTCGTGCCGGCGATCGTCGTCGCGATCGCGGCGGGCTCGATCGGCGGCGTTGCGCCCGACGCCGCCGGGGCCAGGGTCACCTCCGGGTTCAACCCCAGCGACGACCCCGGCAACAAGCTGCGGACCGAATCCTTCGAAAAAGGACTCGATACCTACGGCGAAGCCGGCATCGTCCAGAAGGCGATCGGCCGCGGCGTCGGCTCGACCGGCAACGCACAGCAGCTGGTCGATGACGGCTCGCCCAAGGTCACGGTCGAGAGCTACTACCTGAAGCTGCTGGTCGAGACCGGGGCGATTGGCCTGATCCTGATCGGCGGCTTCCTCCTCTGGGCCGGCTTCTCGTTCGCCATGGGCGCCGGGCGTCCGCCCAGCCCCGGGGTCGCGAGCATCGCCGCGGCCGGGCTCGGGCTTTCGCTCTACAACGTCATCTACCCGGCGCTGGAAACCCAGATCCTCGCGCTCACCTGGTGGCTGCTGCTGACCATGCACCTCAAAGACCAGCCGTCGCTGGGGTCCTTGCAAAGCCCTCGATCCGAGCCGGAAGCGGTAGCGCGCCCCGAGATGGCAGGGTCGCGAGGTTAGGTGGCGTCAGTGAGCGAACGCAGGAACGGCACCGTCAAGGTCGCCTTCTTCCCGATGCACCCTGTAGACGACCGAGCCAGCGGGACCTTCTGCGTGCTGCCGGCTACGCGCTCGGCCGACCGCGGCGTGCAGGGCGACCTCTTCCCCCCGTCCAGTCCGGAGTTGTACGAGTCCTTCTACCGGCGCAAAAGGCGAGGCTGGCGCATCCGGGCGGGGATCTACTGGTACCTGATCGTGCTGCCTCGCCGCCTGGTCCAGCTGCTGCGGGCGCGAAATCACGACGTGATCTTCGTCCAGCGCTCGATGTTCCGCTGGCGCTCCCCGCCGGCGATGGAGTGGCTGGCGCGACGCCTCACCGGCTTGCCGATCGCCTACCACCTTGACGACGGGATCTGGCTGGCCGCGCGACAGCGCTGGTCGGAAGACCGCTGCCGGCTGGCGAGCGCCGTGGTCACCGGCAACGAGGTGATCGCCGAGTTCGCCGAGGCCGTCGGCACCCCGGTGGCGCCGATCGAGTACGCGGTCGATGCCTCCGCCTACCCGGTCAAGCAGCACGAGGACCGCTCGCCGGCGATCATCGGTTACACCGGGATCGCCCCCGAGGAACACCTGGAGCCGATCGTCGAGCCCCTGCGTGAAGTGTGCGAAGCGACCGGGGCCAGGATAAAGGTGGTCGGCGGCCTGCGACGCCCACAGCTGGGCGGTCTCGATCCTCACCTCGACTGGCAGCCCTGGAACCACGACGACGAGTTCTCCTGGGCGGCGGACTTCGACATCGGCGTGATGCCGCTCTCCGACACCGCCCTGCACCGGACCAAGGAGCCGCTAAAGGTCAAGGAGTACATGGCGGCCGGTCTGCCGATCGTGCTCTCGCCCGTGGGGCACAACACCAGCGTCGTCAGCGATGGCGAGCAGGGGTTCTTCGCGGCGAGCCCAGGGGAGTGGCGGCAGCGCCTCGAACGTCTCGTCGACGATGCCGAGCTGCGGGCCGAGATGGGGCGCAGCGGCCGTGAGCTGATCCTTGAGCGCTACGACCTGCCCCGCCTTCTCGACGAGCTCGCCGAGCTCTTCCACCGCCTTGCGGCGGAACCCGATCCGCCCCGGCAGGACGCGGGCGCCTGACCGGGCGGAACTATCGTTCCCCCGTCGTGAAGCCGAACTCCGACGAGCAGCCGGCGCCCGAGAACCCGACGCTCCTCGTCGAGGAGGTGGATGCGGCCGAAATTCCCGACGCGGAGACCGGCAGCGGCGCCGCGGCGCCGATGGTCGGGAGCTTCGCCGCAACCGGCTTCATACAGCTGATCCAGGCAGTGATCGGCATCCTTCTCGCCCGCATCCTCGGCCCCGAGGATCGCGGCGAGCTGGCAGCGGTGATCCTCTGGCCGACCCTGCTGACTACGGTCGGGAGCTTCGGCCTAGCCCAGTCGGCCACCTACCATGCGGCGCGAGTCTCCCGCCTCGGGACCTTGGTCGGCAGCACCCTGGTGGTCGCAGTGGTCGACGCGGTGGTGCTGGTGGCAATCGGGTGGGCGATCCTGCCCTTGGCTCTCGGGGGGCAGGAGTCCGCGGTGGTTCACGACGCGCAGCTGTTCTTGACTGCGTTCGTGCCGCTCAACCTGATTGCCGTCTCGATGATGTCGATCCTCAACGGCAGCCACCGGTTCGCCTGGTTCCAGGCTCTGCGGGTGATCTTGATCGTCTCGACCGTGGTCGGCATCGTCGCCCTCGCGATCGCCGACTCGTTGACGATCGGCTCCGCTGCTGCGGCCTACATCGGCGGCTACGTCGTCACCGCGGCGCTGGCGCTGGCCGCGGTCCTGCGCACGGTGGGCCGCGAGATCGGCTTCAGCCGCACAACCGTGCGCGAGCTGCTCGGGTTCGGCTGGCGCAGCCAGCTCAGCACCAGCATGTGGACCTTCAACGAGCGCGCCGACCAGCTGGTCATCTCGATCTTCTTCAGCCCGGTCAGCCTCGGTCTCTACGTGGTCGCGGTCACCCTCACCTCGCTGACCACCCTGGTCGGCTTCTCCTTCGCCCTGGTCGCCCTGCCGATGATCGCCCGCGTCAAGACCCTCGCCGAGCGCCAGCGGATGGCGCGGCTGATCGTCGCCTCGACGCTGATCTGCGCCACCGCGGTCTCGGTCCCGATCTTCCTCGTCGAGCCGACTCTGATCAGGCTCCTGTTCGGGGAGGACTTCGCCGGCGCCGCCGGGGTAGGTCGCGTTCTGCTCGTCGCCGGGATCGTCTTCGCCCTCAACCGCGTGCTGGAGGCGGTCCTGCAGGCGGTCGGGCGGCCCCTTGAGTCGAGCCTCGGCGAGGGCCTGGCGCTGGCGATTACCGCGGCGGGCCTGGCCGTGCTGCTGCCGACGATGGGGATCATGGGCGCCGGGGTGACGTCGCTGATCGCCTACTCGGCGAGCTCGGCGTTCATGGTCTTTCGCGCCGCCAAGGCGCTGCAGATGCGGCCTCTGCAAGTGGTCTCCCCGGAACGCGGAATGGTTCGGAAAGTGCGCTCCCTCGCCCTATACTGGCCAGCTCGGTGGGGAAAGACGTGACGATTGGATCGCAGCGGTCGCGCCTTCCGTCGGTGTCGGTAGTCATCCCTGTGTTCAACTCCGCCGAGACCGTCGCCGAAGTGGTGCGACGCAGCCGCGAGGTCCTCGCTGAGTGCGCGAGCACCCACGAGTTCGTCCTGGTCGAGGATGGCAGCAGCGACGCCAGTTGGGAGCGCATCGTGGAGCTGTCCGTGAACGACGACGTACGCGGCATCCAGCTCTCCCGCAACTACGGCCAGCACAACGCGCTGCTGGCGGGGATCAGGGCGGCGCGCTGCGAGGTCATCGTCACGATCGACGACGACCTCCAGAACCCGCCCGAAGAGATCTCCAAGCTCCTCGCCGCGCTGGGGCCGGATTGCGACGTCGTCTACGGGGAGCCGATCGCCAAGCGCCAGGGGATCGGCCGCCGCCTGGCGACCCAGGTGATCGTGCGGGCGCTTGGCGTGCTGGGGGGCAGGACCGCCCCCATGGTCAGCTCTTTCCGGGCCTTCCGCACCGACCTGCGCGAGGGCTTCGCCGCCTACACCGGCCCCGACGTCTCGATCGACGGATTGCTGACCTGGCGCACCGACCGCTTCTGCTCGGTGCAGGTCAGGCACGACCCCCGCGCGCAGGGCCCCTCGAACTACTCGCTGATCGAGCTGGTGCGGCACGCCTTGACGATGATCACGGCGTTCAGCACGCGGCCGCTGCGGATCGCCTCGACGCTGGGGTTCATCGTCATCCTCTTCGGCGTCGCCGTCTTCGCCTATGTGCTGATCCGCTTCTTCACCGAGGGCGGCGGCGTGCCCGGCTTCCCTTTCCTGGCCTCGATCATCTCTATATTCGCCGGCGCCCAGTTGTTCTCGATCGGCGTGATCGGCGAGTACTTGGCGCGGATGCACGTGCGGGTGATGGCCCGCCCGAGCTACTCGATCCGCGCCGAGGTCGGCCCCCGGCGATCGCCGTCGAGCGGACCGGGGCCGGGCGCGTCGGACGATCTCTGTCGCCGCCTCTCGTGGGACACCGAGTTCTGGGGCTTCCCCGTCGCCCGAGTGGTACCGAAGCGGATCGACAGCGAGGGGGCGGTAGAGGTGGAGCGGTGGTGCGAGGACCGGGGGATCGCCTGCGCTTACCTCCTCGCCGATGCCGACGACGCCGAGACCGCGAGCGCCGCTCAGGGCGTTGGCTTCGTTGCGGTCGATACCCGCATCTCCCTGCGGCGGCCGGGGGGGTTGGACCATCCGCAGGCCGCCGCCGTGCCGGGGCTGACGCTCAGGTCCGCCACCGAGGCAGACGGGAGTGCCGTCTCGGAGATCGCCCGCCACGCCCACCAGGGCACGAGGTTCTTCTTCGACCCCCGCTTCTCGTCGGCTCGCGCCGGCGAGATGTACGCGACCTGGGTCAGGCGCGGGCTCGCGGAGGACGACAGGGAGCTGGTGATCGCCGAGCGGGAGGGCACGCCGGTCGGGTACCTCCTGCTGGCAGGGGACCCGGTCGGAATCGACCTGATCGCGGTCGCCGACCACTCCCGCGGCGGCATCGGCAGGACACTGGTCGCGGCGGCCGTCGAGCGCTCGCTTGACGGCGCCGTTGAGGTCGTGACCCAGGCCCGCAACGTCGCCGCGATGAGGCTCTACGAGGCAGCGGGCTTCCGGGTCGTTGCGGCCGAGACCTGGTATCACCGCTGGAGCCGATGAGTTTGGAAGCCGAGCAGGCCGTAGCCCAGCCCAAAACCTCAAAGCAGCGGATCCCCTTCAACAGGGCGGCCCGCGCCGGTGTTGAGCAGGCCAACATCGACGCCGCGATCGAGGGTGGCCACCTGGCCGCGGACGGACCCTTCACCGTCAAGTGCAACGAGTGGCTCGAGGCCCGGCTCGGCTCGCCGGTGTTGATGGTCCACTCCTGCACCGCGGCGCTGGAGATGGCGGCCACTCTGGGTGGAGTAAGGCCCGGCGACGAGGTGATCATGCCTTCCTACACCTTCGTCTCGACCGCCAACGCATTCGTCGTCAAAGGCGCGACGCCGGTCTTCGTCGACATCGCCGAGGACACCCTCAACATCGACGTGGCCGCAATCGAGGCGGCGATCTCCGATCGCACCAAGGCGATCGCCCCGGTCCACTACGCAGGCGTCGCCTGCGAGATGGGCCCGATTCGCGACCTGGCCGCCGAGCACGGCCTGGTCGTGATCGAGGACGCGGCGCAGGGCCTGCTCTCCTCCGTCGAGGGGCAGCCGCTCGGGACGCTCGGCCAGCTGGGGGCGTTGAGCTTCCACGAGACCAAGAACGTGACCTGCGGCGAGGGCGGAGCGCTGATCGTCAACGACCCGGACCTGATGGAACGCGCCGAGATCATCCGCGAGAAGGGCACCGACCGCAGCCGCTTCTTCAGGGGCCAGACCGACAAGTACACCTGGATGGACGTCGGCTCTTCCTACGCGATGAGCGAGCTCGCGGCGGCTTTTCTCTACGCACAGCTCGAGGCCGCCGAGCGCCTCACGGAGCGCCGGCTCGAGATCTGGTCGCAGTACCACGCCGGCTTCCGCGACCTCGAGGAGGGGCAATTGCTGAGACGCCCGCTGGTGCCGGAGCGCTGCCTGCACAACGCCCACATGTACTACCTGCTGCTACCGAGCGAAGGGGCCCGGAACGACCTGATCCGGCACCTCGACGAGCGGGCGATCGGGGCTGTCTTCCACTACGTGCCCCTGCACAGCTCCCCCGGCGGTAAGCGGTACGGCCGCGCCATCGGCAGCCTCGACGTGACCGACGGGCTGAGCTCGCGCCTCGTGCGGTTGCCCCTCTGGCCCGAAATGGGCGACGAAGACGTCGCCCGGGTGATTGCGGCCGTGCGCAGCTTCGTCGCCTGAGGGCCCCCTGGCAGCCGCCTCAGCTGGAACGGCAGAGCGTCAGCGGCGAGGAGTTGTCGTTGATCAGGACCCAGGGGAGGCCGGCGAGCCGGTCGGGAGGTAGGTCCATCTGGCGCGGCGCGTTTGCCGGGACGTTTCCGAGGGAGACGGAGGTGGTGTCACTGAAGCGGCGCAGCGTCACCTCGCCGCCCCCGGCGGAGCTGAGGACGAGGGTGCCGGGGTCGACGGCGGTCTCGTTACCGGGCTGCAGGCGGGTGCAGGAGGCGCCGGTCGCCGCCGCCGGCCCGGTCAGCCGCAGGTCGACGGTTTGCGCCAGCAGCAGGTCGGCATTGGCACGGAGTTCGTTGTCTTCGGAGCGCAGCTTGCCCAGCGGCATCGACATCAGCGCTCCGTGGTTGCGCGCGAACCGCTGGAATTCGCCGACGCTGATCCACATCGTCCCGGAGACCTCCGGCAACTCGCTAGCGGGGATGAAGCTCGGGTCGGCGTTTCGGCCCGCCAACTGGATCATCGCGCCGGCGGCCTGGGAGATCTCCAGCTCGTGGTCGTTCACCGTCTTGCCTTCCTCGAAGCGCGGCAGGTTGGCGACCGCACCGGCAAGCGCGAGGGCGAACACCATTGCGATCGATAGCCGCGAGAGCTTGATTCCCCGCGCCGCCTCCGAGGCGACAACGGCGAGCAGCACCACCCCGGCGAACAGGTAGCGGGGGTCGCCCGGCATGCGCGAGACCGGGTCCATCACCAGCGCCTGCGAGGACCAGAGCGCGATCAGCGTCACCAGCGGCGGCCACAGAGACGGTCGGGTGAGACCTCGTTTGCCCAGCGCTCGCGCGACACAGACGATCACCGTGACCTCGGCGACGATCAGGAAGAAGGGGAAGCCGAAGGCCCCTAGCGAGTGGTTTTCGGTCGCGAAGGTGACGGCCGGGCCACGGCCGACCACGGTCGCCAGGCCGAACAGGCCGGCGCTGACCGCGGCCAGCGAGTCGGCGACGTAGAGCGGCGAGAAGACGATGTGTTCGAGCGTGATCAAGCCGACGTCGCCCCCGCCGTGGTCGCCGGCCCAGATGCGCCACAGCCCGTACAGCACGGCGGGGATCGCGACCACGTACGCGCGCCGCCACCGCTCCGGCGTCAGGGCGATTGCCACCGCCGCCCCGACCATGAAGGCGAACCCGTAGGAGAAGGCCGAGGTGGAGAGGCACAGCAGCAGGCAGGCGGCGATGTCCTCGCGGCGCCGGTTTCGCTCCAGTAGGAGCAGAGCGGTGAGGCCGAAGTTGAGCGAGTAGATGCCGTTGATGCCCAGCAGCGGGGTGAGCTGGATCCCGGTGCCGAAGAATTCGGAGGAGCCGCTGAAGAACAGTGGCACCATCGCCGGCACGACGGCGAGGATCGGCCCTACCCGGCGCCGCGCGAAGACGTAGACGAGGACCGAGCAGGCGAGGACGCCGGCGATGCCGATCGCGATCAGCAGCGAGTAACTCGGGCCGACGAGAAGGATCGAGAGGTGGGCGACCGCCAGGCCGAAGGCGAGCAGGTGCCCGTTCCAGGAGGTGAAGATCTGATCCAACGACCCGTTCTGGGCCCACAGCATCAGGCTCCACTCGTCCATCACGAAGGGCGCGTCGTGCAGGACCCAGGTCAGCAGCATCGCACCCGCGACGAGGGCCAGCCCAAGCAGGATCAGGCCGGCGGCCCGCGAGCTGAGTCGGACCCCGGCCAGCGTCAGCGCTGGCTGAAATCGCTTCGCCTCGACCTCCACAGCGGGGACGGTACCGACTCCTGCCGATAGCCTTGCGGCCATGCAAGACCTCAAGGGCCTGATCCTCTCCGGCGGCGCCGGGACGAGGCTGCGCCCGATCACCCACACTTCTGCGAAGCAGCTCGTGCCCGTCGCCAACAAACCCGTGCTCTTCTACGGGATCGAGGCGTTGGTCGACGCCGGGGTGACGGAGATCGGCATCATCATCGCGCCGGAGACCGGCGGGGAGATCCAAGCTGCGGCGGGCGACGGCTCGCAGTTCGGCGCCGAGATCACTTACATCCTCCAGGACGAGCCAGCCGGCCTCGCCCACGCCGTGCTCACCGCCGAGGAGTTCCTCGGCGGCTCCCCCTTCGTCATGTACCTCGGCGATAACCTGCTCGCCGACGGCCTGCGCGGGCTCGTCGCCAGCTTCCGCGAGTCAGCACCGGACGCGCTAATCCTGCTCACGCCGGTCTCCGACCCGAGCTCCTACGGCGTCGCCGAGCTCGATGGCGACCACGTCGTGCGCCTGGTCGAGAAGCCGAAAGACCCGCCCTCGAACCTCGCCCTGGTCGGCGTCTACCTCTTCAACGCGGCGATCTTCGATGCCGCCCGCGCACTTGAGCCCTCCTGGCGCGGCGAGCTCGAGATCACCGAGGCGATCCAGAGCTTGATCGAGGATGGCCACAAGGTGCAGTCGGAGGTCGTCAGCGGCTGGTGGAAGGACACCGGCCAGCTCGCCGACATGCTCGAGGCCAACCGGCTGGTGCTGGAGGAGATCGAGCCGCGGCTGGGGGGGGAGATCGACGAGGCCTCGCGGGTCGAGGGACGCGTCGTGGTCGAAGCGGGCGCGAAGCTGAGCAACTCGGTCGTGCGCGGCCCGGCAGTGATCGGCGCCGGCGCGAGGATCGAGAGCGCCTACGTCGGCCCCTACACCTCGATCGGCGAGAACGTGCGCATCTGTCGCTCGGAGATCGAGCACTCGATCGTCCTCGCGGGCTCCGTCGTCGAGGACCTCGGCGCCCGCATGGAGGCGAGCCTGCTCGGCCGCGAAGTGAAGCTGACCCGCAGCGACGGCATGCCGAAGACGCTGCGGATGCTGGTCGGCGACAAGTCGGAGATAAAACTCGTATGACGGTGGATCAGCGGTGAAGCTGCTTGTTACAGGGGCTGCAGGGATGCTGGGCCGCGATGTGATGCTCGCCGCCGGCAACGCCGGCCACCAGGTCGTCGGCTTCGGCCACGCCGAGCTCAATGTCACCGACCCCAATGCGGTCAGCGCCAAGGTCGAGGTCGAGCGCCCAGACGTCGTCGTCAACTGCGCCGCCTGGACCGACGTCGACGGCGCCGAGGAGACCGAGGAGGAGGCGACGGGGGTCAACGGCGCCGGCGCGGGCAACGTGGCCACGGCGGCAGCTTCGGTCGGCGCCTCGGTCGTCTACGTCTCCAGCGACTACGTCTTCGACGGCAGCAAGGCGGCGCCCTACGTCGAGACCGATCAGACTGCGCCGCTCTCTGCCTACGGGCGCGGCAAGCTCGCCGGCGAGGGGGCCACTCGCGCGGCCAACAAACGCCACTTCATCGTTCGCTCCGCCGGGCTCTTTGGCACGGGCGGGCCCAACTTCGTCGAGACGATGCTGCGCCTGGCCGCCGACCATGGCGAGGTGCTCGTCGTCCGCGACCAGGTCGGCTCGCCGACCTACACCTGGCACCTCGCCTACGGCATCGTCCGCCTGATCGAGGGGGTCGAGTTCGGCATCCACCACATGGCCGCCGCCGGCGCCTGCTCCTGGTATGAGTTCGCGCGCGAGATCTTCGACCAGGCCAAAGTCGAGTGCAAAGTCATGTCGGCGACGACCGAGATGCTCGGCCGCCCCGCCCCCCGTCCGGCCTTCTCGGCGCTGACGAGCCAGCGCGAGCACGCGATCGAGCTGCCCTCCTGGCAAGACGGGCTCGCCGGCTACCTCTCCCAGCGCCGCTCCGAGACCGAGGCCGCGGCATGAAGATCCTGGTCACCGGCGCCGCCGGCTTCATCGGCTCCACCTACGTGCGCCTGATCGGCGACGAGCACGAGGTGCGGGTGCTCGACAAGCTCACCTACGCGGGCCGGCGCGAGAACCTGCCCGAGGGAACCGACCTGGTGATCGGCGGAATCGAGGACCCGGCGGTCGTACGCGAGGCGATGGAGGGCTGCGACGCCGTCGTCAACTTCGCCGCCGAGTCGCACGTCGACCGCTCGATCGATGACCAGGACGCCTTTGCCCGCACGCACGTGATCGGCACCGGCACGTTGCTCGACACGGCCCGCGAGCTCGGGGTGGAGCGCTACCTGCAGGTCTCGACCGACGAGGTCTACGGCTCGATCGAGTCGGGCTCGTTCACCGAGACCTCGCCGCTCGATCCCTCCTCGCCCTACTCGGCGACCAAGGCGGCGGGCGACTTGCTCGTCTCGGCCCACTTCCACACCTACGGCACGAACGCCTCGATAGTGCGCGGCTCCAACAACTACGGCCCGCGCCAGTACCCGGAGAAGCTGATCCCGCTGATGGTGTTGAACGCGGTCCACGGCGACTCGCTGCCGGTTTACGGTGATGGCCGCCAGGTTCGCAACTGGCTCTACGTCGAGGACTTCTGCCGCGGCATCCACACTGTGCTGATGAAGGGTCGCCCGGGTGAGGCCTACAACGTGGGC
Source organism: uncultured Solirubrobacterales bacterium (assembly GCA_963698085.1). Classification (GTDB taxonomy): domain Bacteria; phylum Actinomycetota; class Thermoleophilia; order Solirubrobacterales; family 70-9; genus VRUE01. The sequence continues at coordinate 985,775 of OY969122.1, read as the reverse complement.
GGTCCCGACGAGTGCGAGAACATGGAGGTGGTGAGGCGGGTGATCGAGCTGACCGGCGCCGAGGAGTCGCTGATCGAGTACGTCACCGACCGGCCCGGCCACGACCGCCGCTACTCGCTCGCCTCCGACAAGCTGCGCAAGGAGCTGGGCTGGGAGGCGCAGGTCGACTTCGCCGAGGGGTTGGAGCGGACTGTGCAGTGGTACCGCGACAACGAGGAGTGGTGGGGCCCGATCCGTTCCGGCGAGTACCGCGAGTATTACGAAAAGCAGTACGGCAAAGCACTGAGCTGATGCCGCGCCGCTTGGAGACGAAGCTCGAGGGCATCGTCCTGGTCGAGCCGCAGGTCCACGGCGATTCGCGTGGCTTCATGGTCGAGACCTACCGTGCCGATGCTTGGGCCGAGCTGGGGATCGACGCCGGGTTCGTTCAGCACAACCACTCGCGCTCGGCGCGGGGGACGCTGCGCGGGATCCACTTCCAGACCGAGCCCGGACAGGCAAAGCTGGTTCGCTGCCCGCGCGGCAAGATCTTCGACGTCGCCGTCGACCTGCGCCGCGGCTCGCCGACCTTCGGCCAGTGGGAAGGCCAGGTCCTCGACGACGAGGCCCACCGCCAGCTCTACGTCCCGGTCGGCTTCGGCCACGGCTTTGCGGTTCTGAGCGAGGAGGCTGACGTCTCCTATCTGCTCTCCAACCTCTACGACCCGGCCACCGAGGCCGGCATCGCCTGGGACGACCCCGACATCGGCGTCGATTGGCCGGTCGCGGAGCCGCTCCTCTCCGAGCGCGACAAGAAGGCCCAACGCTTCGCCGAGATCGCCGATTCACTGCCATTCTGAAAATTTGAGGTTTCGACAGGAAGGCCGGGCGCGGGATACCCTGCCTAGATGAGTAGCCCTGCCGAGCGCATCCACTCGATGGACGCTTTGCGCGCATCGACGATGTTCCTGCTCGTACCGGTCCACGCGGCCAACCTGGCCGCGGTCAACGGTCACCCAGGGGCCTGGGCGACGGGGATCTTCTGGGTCGTCCACGTATTTCGCATGCCGCTCTTCTTCGCGATGTCGGGCTTCTTCTTGGCGCTGATGCTGGACCGCAAGGGCCTCGAGGGAACCGCCAGAAACCGGACCGTGCGAATTGCCGTGCCGCTGCTGCTCGGGCTGGTGACGCTGATGCCGTTGACCCTCTTTGTCGCTCAGCAGACGGGCACGGTCACCTCTAACGACGGCATGCCCACCGGCAGCCCCTTCACCTTCCTACCCGGCTTTCTCTGGTTCCTCTGGTACCTGCTGATCGTCGACGGGGTCGCGATCGCCCTCTATCTAGGCGCGCCTCGGCTCCTGCGTTCAGCCGGCACCCGCTTCCGCGATCTCCTCGCCCGTCCCCTCGTCGGCATCCTCCTGCTCGCCATTCCCACCGCGGCCGTGCTTTGGCCGGCGCCGACCTGGACGGCTGGGGCGACGGTCGACACCTATGTCCCAGACCCCTTCGCCCTTGCCTACTACGTCCTCTTCTTCGCTCTCGGGGCGACCCTGTTCGTCCACCGCGAGCTCGTCGCGGAGGCCAGCCGAAACGGGTGGCGCTGGGCGGTTTGCGCGCTCGTCGTGGCGATCCCCGCCGGGCTCCTCTTCAGCCTTCACAACTCCGGCCACGGTTCGAATCCGCTCGTCCACGGGATCGGCCTCTTCACCTACGCGATCGCCACCTGGGCCAGCCTGATCGCCCTCGTCGGTCTCGCCAACCGCTACATCGTCAGCCCGCGGCCGACGCTCCGGTACATGGCGGACTCCTCCTACTGGATCTACCTCTCGCATCTGCCGGCGATGGTCCTCGTGGTCGGCTTGCTTGCCGCCACGCTCGGCACCGGGCCTCTGTTCGTCCTCGCAACCGCGATCTCCCTCGCCTTCTCGCTGCTCACCTATCCGCTCTTCGTCCGCTACACGGCGATCGGCCGTGTCCTCAACGGCCCCCGTGAGCGCCCCCGTCGCCGCCTGCGCCTCATCCCCAGGCCGGCTCTCCCACCGGCCGCCGCGATCGCCGCCCTGCTCGCCTTCCCGGCGGTGTTTGCGCTCGCCGACTCTCCCCAGGTCACCGCGATCCAGGAGCCGGCGCTCGGGTCGGCGCCGCTCAACCCCGCCGACGTCCATATGGTCGCCGCCTACGTCGACGCGGACGGCGACGACCACCTTTGCTCCGACTGGGAGATATGGAGCGGCTCATCCGGGGAACCGGTGTGGGAAGCGCACTGCGCCGTCGGGCAGGAGAAAGTCCACATACATCTCGGCGACGGGACCTTCGTCAACTCGCACGCAGGGCGCACCGAGCTGCTGCCCGACACCGAATACGAGCTGCGGGTCCGCTTTCGCGACGACAGCGGCGAGGCCGACGAGTGGAGCGAGTGGGAGACGCGCCGGTTCGAGACGATCTCTGCCGGGTCACAAGGCGACGACGCCCCGGTCCCCTGGGCGGTACGCGACGGCTACATGGTCGAGGTCGTCGCGAGCGGCTTCCAACTGCCGGTCGACATCGCGATGGTGCCCGAGCCCGGCCCGCATCCAGGGGACCCGCTCCTCTATGTCGCCGAGCTCTACGGGGCGGTGAAGGTCGTGACGCGGGACGGCAGCGTCCACGACTACGCGACGGGGCTTCTGAACTTCAACCCGACCGGCAACTTCCCGGGTTCGGGCGAGATGGGCCTCGGCAGCATCGCGATCGAGCCCGGCTCGAGCGACCTGCTGGCGAGCCTCGTCTACGGGGACGAGGCCTCGGGCGCTGACCCCAAGCTCCACTACCCGAAGGTGATCAGGTTGCACAGCGATTCGCGCGGGCTGGTGGCGGAGGCGCAGAGCACCGTGCTTGACATGGCGGGGGAGACGCAGGGCGCCTCGCACCAGATCTCCAACTTGACGTTCTCGCCGGCTGGGGACCTGTTCGTACACAACGGCGACGGCGGAGTCCCCGAGACGGGGCAGGACCTGGACTCTTTCCGCGGCAAGGTCCTGCGGATGACGCCGGGGGGCGACCCTGTCAGCTCCAACCCTTTCTACGATGCCGGAGACGGCATCACGGCGCGCGACTACGTCTACTCCTACGGCCACCGGAACGCCTTCGGGGGTACCTGGCGACTCGCCGACGAAGCGCAGTACGCGGTCGAGAACGGGCCCAATATCGACCGGCTGGTCCGGCTGGCGGCCGGGGAAAACTACCAGTGGCCCGACGACGAAACGCTGAGCCACGGCGCCCTCTATAACTGGAACCCGGCCCATGCGCCGGTGCAGATCGAGTTCCTCGAGCCGCAGCGGTTCGGCGGCAGCGGTTTCCCCGACACGAGCCTGGGGCACGCTTTCGTCACCGAGTCCGGCTCGACCTACGCCAGCGGTCCGCAGACCACCGGCAAGCGGATCGTCGAGTTCGAGATCGAGCCGGGCGGCGAGCTGAAAGGCGGCCCCACCACGCTGGCCGAGTACAGCGGGGTAGGCAAGGCCACCGCCGTCGGCCTCGCGGCCGGTACGGACGGCCTCTACTTCACCGACCTCTACAAGGACACCGGCGCCGGCTCGCCGATCGACCCCGGCGCGAACGTGCTCCGGGTCAGCTACTGCGGCGAGGAGTGCCCGCTGCGCGCCGCGGCGCTCGCGAGCGAGACGCCGCCGGGCGCCGAGCCCAGCCACGACGGGGTGCCGCCGGTCGTCTCGCGCTTCCGGATGAGGCGGACCGCGTTCGCGGTTGGGGGTCGGCGAGGGGCGACCTCGGCCGCCGCCAAGCACGGCACGGCCTTCCTCTACTCGCTCTCCGAGCCGGCGTCGGTCCGGATCCGGATCCGGCCCTTGGGAGTCGGCGGTGGTCCGGGAGGCGTGCTGTCGGCCACCGGCAGGAGCGGTCCCAACCGCCTGCGCTTCGACGGTCTGCTGGGGCGCCGCCGGCTGTCCGGCAGCCGCTACTTGGCGACGATCCGGGCCCGCGACGGCAGCGGCAACCCTTCGAACATTCAGAGGACGCGCTTCAGGGTCGTTCGCCCAGGGCGGTGATGCCGAGGCTGACCGCCAGTTTGGCGCCGATTCCCGCGTAGACGGCGAGGTTGACCAACGGGTTGTGCTCGGGGGCGTCGAAGCGGCGGTAAAAGCGGCCCATACCGCGGTGAAAGGCGATCTCCTGTTTGGGCCGGCGGCGCTTACCGCTGGAGCCGCCCTTGACGTGAAGGGCGGTCCCGGCCGGCTCGTAGAAGACCTTCCAGCCGGCCTCCCAGAAGCGGCGGCACCAGTCGAGGTCCTCCATGTAGAGCCAGTAGCCCTCGTCGAGCAGGCCGACCTGCCGGACCGCCTCGGCCCGGCAGAGCATGAAGGCGCCGTTGACGGCGTCGACCTCGCCGGGTTCCTCGTCGCCGAGGTGGGTCGCCCGGTACTGGCCGAGCGAGCCCGACGCCTCGTCGCCCCGCCCGACCCCGGTGAAGTGAGCGAGCGCGCTGAGCGGGGTCGGGAAGGAGCGTTTGCAGGCGTGGTCCAGCTCGCCACTTTCGGTCATCAGCTTGCAGCCGACCATCCCGATCCGCGCATCCGAGTGAAGCCGCGCCAGGGCGGCGTCGAGCGTGCCCGCGTAGACCTCGGTGTCGGGGTTGAGCAGTAGTACCGCGGCCGCCTCGTCTTCGCGCAGGACGACGTTGTTGGCCGCCGAGAAGCCAATGTTCTCGCAGCGGATCAGCCGCACCGCCGGGAACTCACGCTCAACCATGTCGGGAGTCGAGTCGGGGCTGCCGCTGTCGACCACCGTCACCCGGGTCTCGCCGCTCGCCGGATGCGCTTCCAGCGAGCGCAGGCAGCGGCGCAGCAGTTCTTCGGCGCCGTGGCTGACGATGACGACCTCGAGGTCCATGCGCCGGCAACTGTAGCCTCACGGCGCATGTCACAGACGCAAGTCAGCCTGATTGCAACTCTGAAAGACGAGGCCGAATCGATCCGCGGCTGGCTCGAGGGTCTCTTCCAGCAGTCCCGCCTCCCGGACGAGATCGTGCTCGTCGACGGGGGCTCGAGCGACGGGACCGTGGCCGAGATCGAAAGGGTGCAGGGCGATGCCCCGACCTCGATCCGGTTGATCGAGGCGCCCGACACCAACATCGCGGCGGGGCGGAACATCGCTATCGCCGAGGCTTCGCATGAGGTGATCGCGGTGACCGACGCCGGCACCAGGCCCAACCCCGACTGGCTCGAGAAGCTGGTGGCGCCGATCGAAGGCGACGCCGAGGTCGGGGTGGCAGCGGGCTTCTTCCTGCCGGGGGGCAACGGCTGGCGCCAGCGCACGCTGGCGATCGCGATAACGCCCCAGCGCGAGGAGGTCGACCCTCAGGCTTTCCTCCCCTCGAGCCGCTCGGTCGCCTTCCGCCGCAGCTGGTGGCGCAAGGTCGGCGGCTACCCCGAGTGGCTGCAGCACTGCGAGGACCTCGTCTTCGATCTCGACTTGCGCCAGGCGGGCGCATCCTTCGCCTTCGTGCCAGACTCGATCGTCGTCTGGGACGCACGCCCCGACCTGCGTTCCTTCGCGCGCCAGTACTTCAACTACGCGCGTGGCGACGGCCACGCGAACCTCTGGCCGAAACGACATTTCCTTCGTTACTCGGCCTACGTGCTGGGCGCTTTCCTGCTGACCCGCCGCCGGCCCCTCGCCTTGGGCACCCTGCTGCTGGGCTGGTTCGGCTACCAGGCGAAATTCCTCAGGCGCCTGGTGCGGATTCCGCCCTCGCCGAAGTCGGCGGACCGGCTGCGCGCCTTCGCCTACGTGCCGCTGATCGTCACCGTCGGCGACGTCGCGAAGATGGTCGGCTACGTCGTTGGCACCTGGGAGCGCCGCACGGTCGCATGACCGCTCCCCCGCAAGCGAGGGACGGATACGAGGCGGGGATCTTCGCCACGCTCGCCGGGGCGGAGGACCGCAGTTTCTGGTTCCGGGCACGCAACCGCCTCATCGTCCAGCTTGCCGCCGAGTTCTCGCGGCCGGGCGATCACTATCTCGAAGTCGGCTGCGGCACCGGCTACGTGCTCGAGGCCCTGGTGCGCGATTGCGGGCTCGAGGCAACGGGCAGCGAGCTGTTCGCAGAGGGGCTCGAGTTCGCCCGCAGCCGAGTTCCGACCGCCGGCTTCGTCGAGCTCGATGCCCGCTCGATGCCCTACGAGGAGGCATTTGACCTCGCCGGCGCCTTCGACGTGATCGAGCACATAGATGACGACGTCGGCGTGCTGCGCGGACTGCACCGGGCGTTGCGGCCGGGGGGTGTGCTGCTGCTGACCGTGCCCCAGCACCCCGGCCTCTGGAGCGCCGCCGACGACTACGCCCACCACGTCCGCCGCTACCGGCGCAGGGAGCTGGCGGAGCGGGTCGAGGCGGCCGGCTTCGAGCTGCTGAGGACGACCTCCTTCGTGGTCTCGCTGCTGCCGGCGATGGCGCTTTCCCGCTGGCGCGGGCGGCGTTCGTCGAAGCCCTACGACCCGGTCGCGGAGCTGGTCCCACCGGGACCGGTCAATCGCCTGCTCGAGGCCATGCTCGACGGGGAGCGGCGCCTGATCGCGCGTGGAATCGACTTTCCGGCCGGCGGTTCCTTGGTTCTGGCCGGGCGCCGCCCGTCGCCGGCCGCGACTCAGTAGGCGCCGTCGCCGCGGAAGATCGCGGTGGGCGTCCGCAACAAGATCGCCAGGTCCCCGGCAACCGAGAGGTTGTCGAGGTAGTCGCGCTCCATCGCCAGGCGCTCCTCGAAGGTGAGATCGCCGCGACCGTAGACTTGCATCGGGCCGGTGATCCCGGGCTTGACCGCCAGCCGGATTCGCTGGCGCTCGTCGTAGAGGGCGACGACGGCCTCCTCCTCCGGCCGCGGCCCGACCAGCGACATGTCGCCCTTCAGCACGTTGAAGAACTGCGGCAGCTCGTCGAGGCTGGTGCGGCGCAGCAGGCGACCGGCGCGGGTGATGCGTGGGTCGCCCGGGATCTTGAAGGCCGGCTCGTCGAGGTTCTCGAGGTCGACCAGCTCGCCCAGGCGCTCCTCGGCATCGGCGACCATGGTGCGGAACTTCATCATCGTGAACGGCACCCCGTCCTTGCCGGCGCGGGTCTGGCGGAAGAAGACCGGACGTCCGGTGTCGATCAGGATCAGCAGCGAGGCGACCAGTAGGAGCGGGCTGAGCAGCGCCACCAGCAGAGCCGAGACGATCAGGTCGAGGGCGCGCTTCAGAACCAACGTCGACCAGGCTGGATCGGAGAAACGGAAGTCCAGAACCGGCAGCTCGGCCAGCCGGTTCAGCTCGATCCCGGGGCCGAGCAGCCCGTAGTGCTGAGGCAGGAAGGTGAGCCCGAGGCCGGCCGTCTTGCACTGCTCGATCAGGTGCTCGGCTTCCGGCTCGCCCATCTCCTTCTCGGCGAAGACAACTCGTTCGACGTCGAGCTGGGCCGCCACTTGCGAGAGGTCGGCGATCGAGCCGAGCCGCGGCAGCTCACCGGTCCCTTCCTCGGGTCCGCGGACGGGTGCAGGGGAGAGGTAGCCAACCAGCCGCAGGCGCGCCTCCGGATGGGTGGCGACGCGGCGGGCGACCGCTTCGGCGATTGCCGGCGGGCCGATCACCACTCCCGTCGCGACGCCAGTCAGCTGGTGCCAGACGAATCGCAGCACCGCCCGCAGTGCGAAGGTCCCGATCAATGCGCCGGTGCCGAGCAGGATCGCGCCGCCGGCGGCGAGCGGCCCGGCCGGGCTGAGGGCGAGCAGGCCGTCCAGCGTGAGCGTTCCGAGGGCGCTGGCGGAGATCAGCGCCGGCAGCTCGTCGAAGGTGCTGTGGCGGATCCGGCGGTGATCGTTGTCGTAGAGGCCGTGCAGCTTCAGCATCAGGATCCAGACCGGGCTGAACAGCGTCGCCCAGAAGAGGACGGCGATGTCGGTGGCCGAGGTGGCGGCGGTGGCGAGGCAGAGGGCAGCGATCAGGGCGATCCAGTCCCCGGTGGCGAGCAGGCGGCGCAACAGGCCGCCGCGGCGGCGGGGACCGCTCGGGCCGATGAGGCCGAGCCAGGTGGCGACGGCGGTATTCGTCGGCTCCGGTGGGGCCTGGCGCGAACGCGGAAGGGGAGCCTGGGCGGCGGGAGCAGCTCCTCGAGCGTTGTGGGTCATTCCGCGCTCACCTGCACTCTTGGCTCGAGCGGGTTCAGCTGGTTTGCTCGCTCGAGGTCCGCTTCGGCGCCGGCACTATCACCGGCCTTTTCCCTTACCCCGGAACGCAGGTAATAGAGCTGCCAGTTGCGATCTTCGCGTTCGAGCGCCTGCGTGAACCGCGCCGCGGCAGACGGATAATCCCCCTGGAAATCGGCGATCAAGCCGAGCTGGACGTAGGGGGATGCGGCCCAGGGCTCGATCGACCGCGCGGTGTCGGCGTGGCTCAGGGCGGACGCGATGTCGCCATCGGCGGCAGCCTTCTGGCTGGCCTTGATCTCGCGCTCGACCAGCAGCGGACCGATCAGCGCGAGCGCGGCGACCCAAGCCATGGCGAGCGCTGCCAGGGCCAATCCGTAGCGTCGTCCTTGTGCACCGTTCATGATCGCCCCTCCCGTTGCGCCGGCAAGTTGGGCGCACCTGGTGCTTATAAGGACACCGGCGACGAGGAAGAAGATCGCCATGATCCCGCTCAGCTCCCAGAACCAGTCGAAGCCGGCGCCTACCGCGAGGGCCAGCAAAACCGCCAGCAGGGCCGCGTTGCGTTCTCGCTCGGAGCCGCGAGCGGCGCGCCAGGTGGCGAACCCCCACCACAGCAGCCCCCCGACCAGGGCCAGCACCAGCACCCCACCGAGGAAGCCGAGCTCGGCGAAGGCCTCGAGGTAGAGCGAGTGGGCATCGTGGACGGCCATGTCGATCTTGCGGTCCCGCTCCCAGGAGAACTGGTAGGCGCCGGCCCCCTGGCCACGCAGGGGCTCCTCCTCGAATGCATCGACCGAGACCCGCCAGAAGTCGTAGCGACCGGCGCCGGTGAGATCGCCGAAATGCTGCTCGGGCTTATCGGGGAAGTAGAGGTCAGGGCTGGAGAACTGGTCCCAAGCCCGCCCACCGGCGACGATCGCGAGGACGATCGCGGCCAGGGCGGCGATCGTCGCGATTCCGCCCAGCAGGGCTGGGCTGCGCGAGGCGGAGAGCGCCCGGCCGGCAAATTGGCCTTGGCGGCGCTCGATTCGTCGCAGCACGCCGAAGGCGAGCAGAGCAACGGCGGTGCCGGCGAGCAGGATCAACAGCACGGTCACGCCCTGGCCAGCGACTGCGTCGCTGGCGACGTTGTCGGCGAGGTCGCGGCGATCCTGGACGGCGAGAATCGCCGGGACCACCGCTGCCGTGCCTGCCGCCAGCGTCCCGAGCTGCCAGAGCCGGTTGTGGGAGAGCGCCAGCAGGCAGCCGACCCCGATCACGAGGGCCAGCAGGCCACCGCGCGAGTAGGTGAAGTAGAGCGTCAGCAGCACGGGAGGGATCAGCCCGGCCGAGAGCCAGCGCAGCCAGCTCCAGCTCGCCTGGCGGCTGGTCCACAGCAGCATGGGGATGGCAATCCCGCAGACCGCCCCGTTGGCGTTCCAGTATCCGAGCGGGTAGCGCAGCCGCGGCCCGGTGCCAAGCGCGTTGCTGACCTCGAGAACGTGGGGGAGAAGCCTGCTGCAGAGCCCGAGCAGGGCGACCGCGGCCAGGGCAATCGTTACGCCCTCGGCGAAACGTTGGCGCCTTTCGTTGGTTTGAGCGACGAGAAATGCGGCAACGAAGAACCCGAGGTAGGCCAGGACGCGGTCTGCCTCGATAACGCTCAGCTCCGCCGAGCCCGACCAAAGGGATGAAATTGCAGAGAAAAGCGCCAGACCGCCAAGCAGCCAGGCCGTCCAGTAGAACGGTCGTCCAAGCGTCGCGTTTGACGCCCCTCCGAGCACGACGAGGCCCACTACGACCAGCCACACGGCCAACGCGGCGATGTGGCGAGTCGTCACCTCGAACCCCCCTCCGGCGAGGGCCACAGCCACGATCAAGGCGATCGGGGCTATCAACGCCGCCGTTTGTTCTAACCTTGCGCGCAATGGATGGGGTGCGCCTCCAATCGACCCGGGCAACGGGCGCTCTTGCTCTTGGACTTCTGTCAGCGTCGGTTCTGCTGGCAATGTTCTGGGGCGGAGCGGTTGCGCGTGCGGATTCGTCTGGGATTCAGTACTCGGATGCGCCGCCGACTGTCACCGGGAACAACCCCTCGACGGGTTCTGCCCGCAAGCCAACGCCGGCACAGTCTTCCCAATCCGACGGCGGTGCTTCGGCACCCGACTCATCAGGCTCGCGGGGTTCCGGGGTCAAGTCCTCTACCGACAATCCATCCTCGTCTCGGGCTAAGGCGCCGACCGAAAAGGACGGCGGCACGGGGCAGAGTAGCCCAGATGCCGGCTCGACCGGCAAAGCAGCGGCGCAGGAGGACGACCAAGCGGCGGTGCCACCGTCCTCTGTCGGCGATGACGACGATGGCGGCTCCTCCCCCTTGCTGCCGATCCTGATCGCGATCATCGCGCTCGCGGCGATCTCGGTCGCCGTGGTGATGATCCGGGCGCGACGCCAGCGAGGCGGCGGCCCGGGCCAGCCTGCTGCCCCTGAGGCAAGCTAGCCCGGTGGGAAACCGGGGGCAGTCGTTGAGTAGGTCTTTGCGCGCGTCAGCGGCGTTGGTGGTGGCGATCCTGGCGGGCCTTGTCGCCACGCCGGGCGCGGGAGCGGCGTCGGTGCCGGGCAAGTTCTGGGGCATCGTGCCGCAGAGCCTGCCGGCGCCCGAAACATTCACGCGGATGAAGCGCGGCGGCGTCGATAGCGTTCGCATCCCGATCTACTGGGGCTCGGTTCAGGCCTCTCCGAGCGTGGCGCCGGACTTCTCGGGCATCGACGGCGCTGTCGGTCGTGCCGCCGCCGCGGGCCTCGACGTGCTTCCGTTCGTCTACGGCGCACCGGCCTGGGCGGTGCCGCTGGCCCCCGTGCCCGGCTCGGGCGGGACGGTGTCGGCGTCGCGAAGGCTCCCAGTCGGGGGCGCCGCGGGCGCTGCCTGGAGCGCCTTCCTGCAGCAAGTCGTCCAGCGCTACGGCCCGAATGGATCCTTCTGGGCCGCGAACCCGGCGATCCCGCCCCGCCCAATCCGCACCTGGCAGGTCTGGAACGAGCAGAACTTCAAGTACTTCGTGATCAAGCCGAACCCGGTCGAATACGGGAAGCTGTTGAAGGCCTCGTACGCGGCGATCAAGGCCGTCGACCCGGGAGCGAAGATCCTCCTCGGAGGGATGTTCGCCCGGCCCAGGGAGGCGGAACTGAAAATCAAACCGCCCCAGGCCTACTTCGCCACCGACTTCCTCGAGCTGATGTACAAGCGCGTGCCCGGGATCAAGTCGAAGTTCGACGGCATCGCCCTGCATCCCTACACGACGGAATACCAGAACGTGGCGCCGCAGATCGAAGAAGTGAGGGCGATGATGAAAGCGCACGGCGACGCTGCCACCGGACTCTGGGTAACCGAGCTTACCTGGAGCTCGGGTCGGCCCAACAATGGCTTTGCGAAAGGCCGCCAGGGTCAAGTAAAGCAGCTCAGGGGCGCCTTCTCGGCGCTTGTCAGGAACGCGGCCAAGTGGCGCCTGAAAGGGGTCTACTGGTTCTCGCTCGAAGACGCGCAGGGAGCCTGCAACTTCTGCGACGGCTCGGGCCTGTTCACCGAAACCCTCGTTCCCAAGCCCTCCTGGCGGGCCTTCGTGCAGTTCGCCGGCGGCCGGCCCTAGTCGGCTCCCGCCCGCTACCTTCAGTCGAAGGAGTGTTAGGGGTGCGATGAAAGCGACGCTTGCAGCCGCGGTAGCGGCTCTCTGCCTGCTGGCGGCCTGCCCGCCGACCGCGCTTGCGCAGACGCCACCGGGCTTCTTCGGGATCTCCCCGCAGGGGCCGACGAACGCCTCCGACTTCAAGCTGATGGCGGAGGCCGGTGTGAGGAGCGTGCGCCTGCCGCTCTTCTGGTCCCACGTGGAGGCTGCCAGTCCCTTCGCCGCGGAACCGGACTGGGCGTCCTTCGATCGCGACGTCGAACTCGCCGCCCGCTACGGGATGGAGGTGCTGCCCTTCGTCTGCGCCACCCCGTCCTGGGTTGCGCCGGAGTTCCGGCTCGAACCCACGCACGGCTGGCAGCTGCGCGCCTGGGCCTCGTTCCTGCGCCGGGCGGTGCAGCGGTACGGGCCGGGGGGGACGCTGTGGAGCGGCGAAGCCGACCTCCCCTACATGCCGGTCCGTCGCTGGGAGATCTGGAACGAGCCGAACATCGTCACCTTCGGCCGTGCCGACCCGAAGCGCTTCGCCGCCCTCGTGCGGGTGAGCGGGCGGATAGTCCACGCGGGCGGCGGCAAGGCGATCCTCGGCGGCCTCTTCGGCCGGCCGCTGCAGATCCCCCCCAACGTCGGCTCTGGTCGCTTTCTCAACGAGCTCTACCGGGCCCGCCGCGTGAAGCAGTTCTTCGACGGCGTCGCGCTCCATCCCTACGTCTCCGATGCGGACGCGATGCGGGCGCAGATCCGCAATCTACGACGCGTGATGCGCGTCCACAACGACGCCGCCACGCCGCTCTACATCACCGAGTTGGGCTGGGGCTCGGCCAGCTTCGAGTCGCGTTGGGAGCGCGGGCCTTGGGGCCAGGCAGAAGAGCTCGACCAGGCCTTCTCGATGCTCGCGAGCCATCGCCGCGCTTGGCGGATCGGTGGCGCCTGGTGGTTCTCCTGGACCGATGCCCTGGGCAGCTGCCAGTTCTGCGACTCAGCCGGCCTGCTCAACGAGAACCGCGAAGCGAAGCCCTCCTGGTACGAGTTCACCGCTTGGTCCGGCGGCGACCCGGGGATCGTGCCCCGCGCGACCCTGCTCGAATAGCGCGCCGACGCCAGTGCGTAAGATCGGTGGGTTGAGCACTCGCCCGAAAGCAAGCGTTGAGTCCGATCCGCTGGCGCCCTTCAGCCCCGCCGTCAGGCGCTGGTTCGAGTCTTCCTTCGAGGGGCCGACGCCCGCGCAGGCGGGCGGCTGGCAGGCGATCGCGGGCGGCGCCAACGCGCTCATCTGCGCCCCGACCGGCTCCGGCAAGACGCTTGCCGCCTTCCTCTGGGGGATCGACAAGCTCTCACGGGAGGAGGAGTTGGGCCAGGGCGTGAAGCTCGTCTACGTCTCGCCGCTGAAGGCCCTGTCCTACGACATCGAGCGCAACCTGCGGGCGCCGTTGCGCGGCATCGGCGCCAACATCTCCGTCGGCCTGCGCACCGGTGACACCAGCCAGGCCGAGCGGCGGGCGATGCGCAAAACGCCGCCCGACATCCTCATCACCACCCCCGAGTCGCTCTACCTGATCCTCTCCTCAGGCGCGCGCGAGATTTTGACTGGCACCGAGGCCGTGATCGTCGACGAGATTCACGCGGTCGCCCAGTCGAAGCGAGGCAGCCACCTGGCGTTGACGCTGGAGCGACTAGATCACCTCGTTAGGGACCATGCGCTTCAGGCGGCGGGGCCTGTCGCGAAGGAGGGGGTGTCCAAACCCGCGCTGGGTTCCTCGCCGGACGGTGAGGCGGCTCTCGCGGACCAGGAAGGGCGAGGAACAGGACGCCGCGCGCGTTTGGACACCCCCTCCTCCACGCCACCCACCGCAGATTCGCCTGGGGTTCAGCGGATTGGGCTGAGCGCCACGCAGCGGCCGTTGGAGCGGATCGCGAAGTTTCTGGTCGGTCCCAAGAGAGATTGCGAGATCGTCGACGCCGGCGTAGCTAAGGAGCTGGACCTCGAGATCGTCGTGCCTGTTGAGGACATGAGTGAACCGGGGGCTCCTAACTTTCCGAATTCGGAGGGCGTTCCGGCTGAGGGTGAGCCGAATGCTCATGTGCGCTCGATCTGGCCTGCGATCTACCCCGAGCTCTTGAAGCTCGTCCAGGAACACACGTCGACGATCATCTTCGTGAATGCGCGCCGCGCCGCGGAGCGCTTGGCCAAGCGCTTAAATGAGCTTGCTGCTGGGGAACCTGAAAGGGAGCTTCCAGCGACTGAGCACGGGGGAGAGGGGTCGGGTCCGGCGGGAACTCCTCGCGAACGCGAGCCCGACGGACCCGACCCCTCTCCCCCTGAGATTGCCCGGGCGCACCATGGATCGCTGTCCCACGAAGAGCGACTCGTGGTCGAGGAGATGCTGAAGTCTGGGCAGCTTCCGTGCCTCGTGGCAACCAGCTCGTTAGAGCTGGGGATCGACATGGGCGCCGTCGACCTCGTCATCCAGGTCGAGTCGCCGAAGTCGGTCAGCCGAGGATTGCAGCGGGTCGGCCGGGCAGGGCACTCGCTGGGCGAGGTCTCGCGCGGCCGCATCTTCCCCAAGTTCCGCGCCGACCTGCTCGAGTGCGCCGTCGTGGCGCGGCGGATGCGCGAAGGCGCGATCGAGGAGACCGTGATCCCGCAGAACCCACTCGACGTGCTCGCCCAGCACCTGGTCTCGATGGCCGCCCTCGACGAGTGGGAGGTCGATGAGGTCGAGCGTTTGGTCACCGCCACCCAGCCCTTTGGCGAGCTCTCCCGTGAACAGCTGGAGAACGTGCTCGACATGCTCGACGGGCGTTATCCCTCGGACCGCTTCGCCGAGCTACGGCCGCGGATCGTCTGGGACCGCACCCGCGGCACGATGCACGGTCGCAAAGGCGCCCGCTCGCTGGTCGTCACCAACGCCGGCACGATCCCCGACCGCGGCCTCTACGGCGTTCACCTGCCCGACGGCCGCCGCGTCGGCGAGCTCGACGAGGAGATGGTCTACGAGGCTCGCCCCGGTCAGACCTTCCTGCTCGGGGCGACGACCTGGCGGATCGAGGACATCACCCGCGACCGGGTGATCGTCACCCCGGCCCCCGGCCTGCCGGGAGCGGTGCCGTTCTGGAAGGGCGACGGGATCGGCCGCCCGGCCGAGCTGGGGCGGGCGATCGGCGCCTTCTCGCGCGAGGCGGTTTCGCGCGACCCGAAGGAGCTGGCCGGCGAGTACGACCTCGACCGCCGCGCCGCCGAGAACCTGGTCGCCTACCTGCGCGAGCAGCAGGCGGCGACGCGGGTCGTCCCCTCTGATGAGACGATCGTGGTCGAGCGCTTCCGCGACGAGATCGGCGACTGGCGACTCTGCGTGCTCTCGCCCTTTGGCGGTCGCGTCCACTCCGCCTGGGGCCTGGCCCTGGGGCAGAAGATCCGCGAGGAGCACGAACTCGAGGCGGACGCGATCTGGTCCGACGATGGCATCGTCATCCATCTGCCCGACGCCGACGATCCGCCGTCGGCCGACCTGATCATGGTCGAGCCCGACGAGCTCGAGGACCTCGTCGTCCGCGAGCTCTCCGGCTCGGCCCTGTTCGGCGCCCGCTTCCGCGAGAACGCCTCGCGCTCGCTCTTAATCCCGCGGGCCTATCCCGGCAAACGCACGCCGCTCTGGCAGCAGCGGCTGAAGTCGCAGAGCCTGCTCGAGGTAGCGCGGGACTTTCCCCGCTTCCCGGTCATCCTCGAGACCTACCGCGAGTGCCTGCGCGACGTTCTCGACCTGCCATCGCTGCGCCAGATCCTCACCGACCTGAACTCACGCAAGATCGGCCTGGTCGAGGTCGAGACCCCGACCGCGTCGCCCTTTGCCTCCTCGCTGCTATTCGACTACGTCGCCACCTATATGTACGAGGGGGACACGCCGAACGCCGAGCGGCGCGCCGCCGCCCTTTCCCTCGACCGCGACCTGTTGCGCGAGCTGCTCGGCCAGGAGGAGCTGCGCGAGCTGATCGACCCCGAGGCCCTGGAAGAGGTCGAAGCGCAGCTCCAGCACCGCACCGAGGCGGGTCGCGCCGGCGACCGCGACGCCCTGCAGCAGGTGCTGCGCAACGTCGGCGACCTCGGTGCTGAGGAGTGCGCCGAGCGGGTGACGGACGGCTACTCGGCCGCCTCGATGCTGGAGAAGCTGGTCGCCGAGCGTCGCGTCGCCCTGGTCCGCATCGCCAGTGAGGAGCGCTATATCGCCGGTGAGGACGCCGGTCTCTATCGCGATGCCCTCGGCGTGCCGCCGCCGCCCGGTCTGCCGGAGACCTTCCTCGAAGACCACCCCGACGCGATGCGTGCCCTGGTACGCCGCTACGCCCGCACCCACGGCCCCTTCCCGACGGCTCAGCTCGCCGAGCGCTACGGCGTCGACCCGACCCCGGCGCTGCGCGAGCTCGAGCGCGAAGGGGCGCTGGTTCGCGGCGAGCTGCTGCCCGGCGGCTCAGAGCGCGAGTGGTGCGACTCCGACGTGCTGCGCCGCGTGCGCCGCGCCAGCCTCGCTCACCTGCGCCGCGAGGTCGAGCCGGCGGCGCGCGACCGCTTCGCCCGCTTCCTGCCGAGCTGGCAGAACGTCGATGCCCATCGTCCCGCCGGCGCCGGACCTGACCGCCTGCGCGACGCGCTGGTCCCGCTACAGGGCGTCGCCCTCACCCCGAAAGTCTGGGAGGGCGACGTGCTGCCGCGCCGGCTCGGCAGCTACTCCCCCGCCTGGCTCGACGAGCTCTGCACCAGCGGCGAGCTGGTCTGGATCGGCGCCGGCTCGCGCGGCCGCAGCGACGGTCGCGTAGCGCTCTATTTCCGAGAGGACGTGCGCCTGGCTGGCCCGCCGCCCGCCAACGCCAAACTCGAGCGGGCTGATGGCGCCCCGCAGGAGGCGATCCGTGAGCGGCTCACCGCCGGCCCATCCTTCTGGCTCGACCTGCTCGCCGATCTCGACTTTCCGCCCGAGGAGCTGCATAACGCCCTTTGGGACCTGGCCTGGTCGGGAGAGGTCACCAACGATGCCTTTGCACCGCTGCGGGCACCACGGCTGCGCTCGGTGCCCTCGCACGAACGCAGCGGCCGCCGCTTTGCCCGCCGCCGTTCCGGTGCAGGGGCCGCGGTGCAGGGGCGCTGGTCGCTGACTGCGCCGCTGCTGGCCGATGCCCCGGGTCCGGGCGCGAAGCTGCGCGCCCAGGCCGAGCTGATGCTGGAGCGCTACGGGATCGTCACCCGTGAGACGGTCCTCGCCGAGGGCGTGCCCGGCGGCTTCTCGACCCTCTATGCCGAGCTGGGCAACCTCGAGCTGCTCGGCACCGCCCGCCGCGGCTACTTCGTCGAGGGCCTCGGCGGCGCCCAGTTCGCCCTGCCCGGCGCGGTCGAGCGGCTGCGCTCGCTGCCCGAACCAGGCGGCAGCTTCCAGGTCCTCGCGGCGACCGACCCCGCCAACCCCTACGGTTCCGCGCTCCCTTGGCCGAAACCGCCTTCGGGCCGGCGCCCCGCCCGTGCTCCCGGTGCTTACGTCTTGTTGCGCGACGGCGAGCCGCTCGTCTACGTCGAGCGCGGCGGCCGCAGCATCCTCCGCCTGGTCAAGCTGAGCGACACGGACCTGGCCTCGGCGATGCAGGCGCTCGCCGACGCAGTCTCCAGCGGCCGTCTGCCAAAGCTCGGGATCGAGAAACTTGACGGCGAGCCGGTGATCGGCTCCGGCCACGAGGAGGCCCTACTCAGCGCCGGCTTCAGCCGCGGCCCGCGCAAGCTCACCGCCTCGGCGGGATAATCCTTCGCGTGAGCGACGCGGAGGAGAGCCAAAGTCCGGTCGAGCTGCTGCGCAGCGTGCCGCTCTTCGCCGATCTCGAACAGCGCGAGCTGGAGAGCTTCTCGCAGGTCGCTGTGCCCCGGTCCTTCCCGGCCGCCACCCGTGTCTTCCACGAGGGCGACCATTCCGACGCCTGCTACATCGTTCGCTCGGGCAGCTTTCGGGTCACCCGCGAGCACTCCGACGGGCGCGCGATTACGCTGGCGACGCTTGGCCCCGGCGACATCTTCGGCGAGCTGGCGATGCTCGA
This sequence comes from uncultured Solirubrobacterales bacterium, assembly GCA_963698085.1. Lineage (GTDB taxonomy): Bacteria > Actinomycetota > Thermoleophilia > Solirubrobacterales > 70-9 > VRUE01. The sequence goes on along the minus strand of OY969122.1, from coordinate 967,886 downwards.
CGGCGAGGTCCGCTCGGCCAGCGTCGAAGCGCTCTCAGACGGCGAGCTTCTGGCGCTGCCGGCGGGCGAGGTGCGGTCGCTGCTCGCCCGCCACCCGGAGATCACGGTGAAGCTGGTCGCCGCCCTGGTGCGGCGCCTGCGCACCGCCAACGAGCGGATCTCGCGCCAGTCCTTCCAGACCGTGCCCAGCCGCGTCGCCGGAGTCCTTTCCCAGCTCGTCGCCGAAGAGGCGCCCCGAATCGCCAAGGGCGGAGAGATCACGATCCGCATGAACCAGTCCGACCTGGCCCAGCTCGCCGGCACCTCGCGCGAGAGCGTCAGTCGCTTCCTCGCCGATCTCGACCGCGCCGGCATCGTCCGCCCCGGCCGCGGCAGGGTGACCGTGCTGGCTCCCGACAAGCTCCGCAACTACATCTTCTGAGATGACCGCAGGGTCGGCTGCTTCGTGACCGACTTCGAGACGCTCAGAGCACGGATGGTCGAGCGGCAATTGCGCCGCCGCGGCATCTCCAGCGAGCGCGTTTTGGAGGCGATGGGGGAAGTGCCGCGACATGAGTTCGTGCCCGAGCGCGACCGCGGCCGAGCCTACGCCGATTCGGCGCTGCCGATCGGCGAGGGGCAGACGATCTCCCAACCCTGGATCGTCGCCGCGATCTGTCAGGCGCTGGAGCTAAACGGGAGCGAGCGGGCGCTGGAGATCGGCGCCGGTTCGGGTTACTCGGCGGCGGTGCTCTCCAAGCTCGCCGCTGCCGTGATCGGGATCGAGCGCCACGAGTCCCTGGCCGCCGAAGCCCGTCGTGCGCTCGACCGAATCGGCATCGAGAACGTCGAGCTGCTGGTCGGCGACGGCAGCCGCGGCCTGCCCGAGCGGGCCCCGTTCGAGGCGATCGCCGTCCATGCCACCGCGCCGGCGCCACCGCGGACCCTGCTGACCCAACTGGCCGACGGCGGCCGCCTCGTCGTCCCGATCGCCGCCGAGGGCGCCGACCTGCTTACCGTCTTTCGCCGTCACGGCGGTGAACTGCGCCGCGAGGAGATCGGTCCCTGCCGCTTCGTGCCGCTGATCGGCGAGGAGGGCTTCCGCCCCGGGTTGGATGGTTGATCTAGCGGGCGGGCCGGAAGCGCAACCTGTTGCGCCCACCGTGTCCAATCAAGCTGTCCCGGTGGCTGCCGATCAAGACGTCCGGTCCGGGCGAGCCCTCGAGCGCCTCTATCGAGAGATCGACGTGGCCAGGCGTGCAGGGGTTACCGCGGCGCAGCACTTGGCCGCCGATTTTGGCGTAGACGCCCGGGGTGAAGCGGAAGAAGTTGGCGTTGTCGTTGCCGGCGCCACCGACGAAGAGATCCCCGTCGCAAGGATCGCCGCCGACAAGCACGTCGGAGCCGGGGCCGCCGATCAGCGTGCTCTTGCCGCTGTTGACCGGCACGTGGAGGTCGGTGCGGGCGCCGATCAGGGCATCGTCGCCGCCGTTGCCCTCGAGCACGTCGGGATCGTCGTCATCGCCGGCCTCGATCAAGTCGTTGCCGGGACCGCCGTCGAGATTGTCGGCACCGGGACCGCCGTCGATACGAACTTCAACCTGGGCGGGGACGTTCCCTTCGACGTCGACTGTGTCGTTGCCACCGTCGACATCGACCAGGATGGTTTGCGCGCCATCCGGGCAGACGGCCGCACCGTTGCTCTCTGAGCAGCCCTGGATGTTGCTGACAGGAAAGGCGTGGGAGTCGTTGGAGACGATGAAGTTCGAGCCCTGGAAGGTGATCCTCACCGCGTCATCAGCCGAGGAGCCGTGGACGCTGAGCGAGCCGCTGCCGTCGATGCTTCGGACGCTGGCAACCCTCGAGCCGCCCTGCCGGGCCGTCTCCTCTCCGCAGGCCTCGGCCTCCATCCCGTTGTCGCACTCGGCGCCGTCCGGACCTCCGTAGAGGAGGTCCGAGCCCCCGCGCCCGTCGAGCTCGTCGTAGCCAGCGCCGCCGTCGAGGCGGTTGTCGGTGTCATCGCCGGTCAGCTCGTCGTCGTAGCCGGAGCCGATCACGTCCTCGGTACCAGGCGCGATCTTGTCGCGTCCGTCGCCGTAGGCCGAGCCGCCGGCGAGGTCCACGCTGACCGACTCCGAGGCGGTGGAGAACGAAGCGATGTCGCGTTCTCCGGGACCGCCGTCGAGCTTGTCGAAGCCGATGTCGCCGCGCAGGACGTCTTCGTCGCCCTCGCCGCCGGAGATGTCGTCGCGACCGTGGCTGCCGTAGAGGCGGTCGCTGCCGCCGTCGCCGTCGACGCTGTCGTCGCCAAGCCCACCGTCGACGACGTCGTTGCCAGCGCCGCCGGTCACGGGATCGTTGCCGCGACCGCCATAGACCCTGTCGTCACCACCCTCGCCGGCGATCTCGCGGTCGGTCGCCTTGCCGGCGTAGAGCGTGTCGGCGCCGCTGCCGCCCCGCAGGCTGTCCGGCCCGCGGCCGCCAAGCAGATCGTCATCGCCCGAGCCACCGCTCTCGCGGTCGGGGCCTTTGGCGCCGAAAAGCTTGTCGTCGCCACCGTCGCCGAAGAGATCGTCGCCGCCGCGGCCGCCGCTGACGACGTCGTCGCCGGGGCCGCCGCAGATCTTGTCGTTGCCGTTGCGACCGCCGGAAATCCTGTCGTCCCCGCCGCCGCCGTAGATCACGTCGCTGGCCCGCTTGCCGACGATTACGTCGTCGCCGGCGGTGCCGACGATCGTCGCGTGCTTGCCGGCGCAGGTCGCGGCGCCGGCCTGGCTCCAGGCAGGGACCAAGAGGATCAGCAGGGCGCCGAGCAGCGTTGCCGCGAGGCGCTTGAGGCTGGGTTGAAAGTGACGATGGGCCATCCGGGACCCATGCATCGACGCCGGCGGCGTGGCCCTGCAGGTCTGCAAGACCCCCGTCTAGTGGCTACTGGGTAAGGGAACGCAGGGCCGGGCTCAGCAGCCGACCGGCTTCGGGTCGGCGCCGTCCTTGAGAACGTCGTCGTCGCCACCGCCACCGCAGCTGATCAGCTTGTCCCGCTTGCCGTCCGCGGCGTCGATGAAGTCGTTGCCGCCCTTGCCGAGAAAGGTGTCGGCGCCGACGTGGCCGAGGAAGCTGTTCTCGCCGTTGTCTCCCACCAGCACGTCAGGTCCGTCGGAACCCTCGAGGCTCTCGTTGTCGGCACCGACCCGATCCATCCGACCGCAGCCATTGGGACCGCCCGTACCGCCGAGGGCGACGTGCACGCCGGCATCGGAGCGGCCGTAGGAGACGGTGTCGTCGCCGGCCCCGCCGTCATAGGAGTGGCCCTGGCAGACGACCACAGAGGAGACCAGCAGGTCGTTGCCGGGCCCGCCGGAGAGCCGGTCGCCGCCGGGATCGGCGTAGAGGACGTCCCCACCCGCGTTGCCCGTCAGCGTGTCGTTGCCGTTGTCGGGGCCGTTGTAGTTCTCGCCCGCCTCCAGCACATCGTCGCCCGGGCCACCGCTGAGCGAGTCCGAGCCGGCGTTGCCGTTGGCGCGCACCTTCACCCCGGCGGGAACGCCGGCGTCGATCTCGATGCTGTCGTTGCCGCCGCCGCCGGTGATGACGAGGAGGCCGGTGGGCGCCCCCGCCGGGCAGATTGCCGTCCCGCCGCCGGACTGGGAGCAACCGTCGCCGGCGAAGATGCCGGCGTCATCGCCGACGATCCAGCCGTCGTCGAAGGAGACGTGTATGTGGTCGGTGCTGCCGTCGCCCTGGACGATCAGGCTCGACCCGTCGAGGCCTTGGTTCAGGATCACGTAGGTGCCGTTGCCCGGCGGGTTCTCCTCGATGCCGCAGGAGTGCTCGACCGAAAACTCGTCGCAGTTGTCGCTGCCGGCGCCGCCGAAGGCTTCGTCGGCGCCGCCCGCTCCGTCGAGGCTGTCGTCCCCGACGCCGCCGTCGAGCCGGTTGACGCTGCCGTCGCCGACGATCTGATCGCCCTGGGGCGAGCCGACGACGTCCTCGAAGCCCTGCAGGGTGTCGTGGCCGTCGCCTTTGGACTTGCCGGCGCCGAGGCTGACGACGACGCCGCTGCGGGTGGCGCTGGCATAGGAGACGATGTCCTGACCGCCGCCGCCGCCGTTGAGCGTGTCGGTGCCGCTGTCGCCGCGGACGATGTCGCCGTCGCCCTCGCCACCGTCGGCGTTGTCGATGCCGGTTCCGGCGAAGACGAAGTCGCTGTCGCCGCCCCCGTCGAGGGTCGGATCGTCGCCGGCGCCCCCGTCGACTTTGTCGCTGCCGGGGCCACCCTCGAGATGGTCGTTGCCCTTGTCGCCGAAGAGCCAGTCGTCGCCGCCGTCGCCGATCGCCTCGTCGCTGCCTTTGTCGCCGATTAGCACGTCGCCGCCGCTGCCGCCAATCATCCGGTCCGGCCCTTTCACCCCGCGAATTTCGTCGTCGCCGGCGCCGCCGAGAAGGCTGTCTGAGCCCTCGGCGCCGTTGAGAGCGTCGTTGCCGTCGTCGCCCTCGGCGCGGTCCGAGCCAGAGTCGCCGAAGAGGTAGTCGTCGCCGCCGTCGCCATGGAGCGCGTCGAAGCCCCGCCCGCCGTGGATTTTGTCCTCACCCGGGCCGCCGCAGATCGTGTCGTTGCCGTTAGGCCCGCCGGAAATCCTGTCGTTGCCGCCGCCGCCGTAGATCACGTCGCTGGCCTTCTTGCCGACGATCACGTCGTTGCCGGCGGTACCGACGATCGTCGCGTGCTTGCCGGCGCAGGTCGCGGCTTGCGCGCCGCCTGCGAAGGCGAGCGGGATGGCAACCGAGCAAGCGGCTGCCATGGCTGCAAGCTTTCCGAGTCGGACCCTCGCGGCGAACACCTTCCTCCCATCGACCCGATCCCCTGGGCGCTGCACTCGGATCGAACAGATGGCCAACCTATGGCCTCGCCTATCGCGAGTTCAAGCGACAGAAACACGCAGGTTTCCTGACCCTTTACTCCATACCGTCCTCTGCCGGACGGTATGAGCAAGTCCGGCGCCGGCCAACCCCGCGCCGGTCAGATACGCTCGCAGCGCCATGCGCGGCGGCATCTACGTGCTCAACTTCTACTCCACCGTTTTCGTCGACCAGCTCAAGCGTGGTCGCAAGACGGCGACGATCCGACTTGGCGACAAGACCGGCAAGTACGAGCGCGGCCAGGTCGTCTGGATCACGGTCGGCTTCCGCCACAGTCCCCGCGAGAAAATCTTCGCCGCGGTGATCGACGACGTCGAGGTCAAGAAGGTGGGCGACCTCTCGCCGCGCGACATCGAGCACGACAATCCCGAGTTCCGCCGGCTCGAGGACGAGGTCAAGTTCCTCGAGCAGATCTACGGGCGCACGGTCGGTCCCGACGACATCGTCACCGTGATCCGCTTCTCGCAGATCGTCGAGCCGCCGGGGGCGCACTTCGGCAATGGGGAGACCCCGCACCACAACTAGGTGGCGGCCTGGAATTCGCCTCTAGCGACGCCGATGGCCAACTACGCCTTTCTCACCACTTGGCTCTTGGACTCCCCGCGCGAGCCGGTCTGGAAGGCGATCTACGACCAGGAGCGCTGGCCCGAGTGGTGGCGCGGGGTCGAGGAGGTCGAAGAACGCAACGGCGGCGACGGCGGTGGGGTCGGCGCCGTCTCGCGCATGGTCTGGAAGAGCCTGCTCCCCTACCGGGTCGAGTTCGAGGTCACCACCACCCATGTCGAGCGCCCGCACCTGCTGCAGGCCGACGCGGTCGGCGAGCTGGCCGGGATCGGCCGCTGGCGCCTCTTCGAGCAGGGAGGGGTTACCGCAGTGCTCTACGAGTGGAACGTGGCGACGACGAAGCCCTGGATGAACCTGCTTGCGCCGCTCGCTCGCCCGGCCTTCGAGTGGAACCACGACTGGGTGATGTCCCACGGCGGCACCGGCATCGCCAAGCTGCTCGGCTGCAAGCTGCTTGCCAGCGGATAGGGCGTCTGCGGTTCGGTCAGCGCGGACTTCGGCCGATCGTTATCTTTACCTTCCTTGGCACTCACCTGTGTAGAGTGCCAACGCCCGGAGACCGCTGAAACGGCTCTAAGGCGGGAAATTTCACGACTTTGACCAGTAAATCACCGATAACGGAGGTCCACTGATGAAGCTGAAGCCCCTCGGGGACCGGCTGATCGTCAAGCCAATCGAGGAGGAGGAGACGACCGCGAGCGGCATCGTCCTCCCCGACACGGCGAAAGAGAAGCCGCAGAAGGGCAAGGTCGTCGCCGTCGGCGATGGCAAATGGGACGAGGACGGCGAGAAGCGAATCCCGCTCGACGTCGCGGAGGGGGACGAGGTCCTCTACTCCAAATATGGCGGCAACGACATAGTCGTCGACGGCGAGGACCTGCTCGTGATGCGCGAGTCGGACGTGCTCGCCAAGATCGCCTAGACCCCGCCCACGAGACTTAGAGACACCAAGGAGGAAGGAAACCAATGGCTCACAAGGAGCTGAAGTACAAGGAGGAGGCACGCGGGGCCCTGCAGGCCGGCGTCGATGCAGTCGCCGACGCCGTCAAGGTGACCCTCGGCCCGAAAGGCCGCTACGTCGTGCTCGACAAAAAGTTCGGCGCGCCGACGATCACTAACGACGGCGTGACCATCGCCCGCGAGGTCGAGGTCGAGGACGTCTTCGAGAACCAGGGCGCCCAGCTGGTCCGCGAGGTCGCCACGGCGACCAACGACGTCGCCGGTGACGGCACCACGACGGCGACCCTGCTGGCGCAGACGATCGTCCGTCAGGGACTCAAGAACGTCGCCGCCGGCGCTAACCCGCTGGCGCTGCGCCGCGGGATCGAGAAGGCTGTCGACGAGGTGGTCGACAACCTGCGCGGCAAGCAGTCCAAAGAGGTCGCCGGCAAGGAGCAGATCGCCCGCGTCGCCGCGATCTCCGCCGCCGATGATGAGATCGGCAACGTGATCGCTGACGCGATCGAGAAAGTCGGCAAAGACGGCGTCGTCAACGTCGAGGAGGGCCAGACCTTCGGCATGGAGCTGGAGTTCACCGAGGGGATGCAGTTCGACAAGGGCTACATCTCCCCGTACATGGTCACCGACCAGGACCGCATGGAGGCGGTGCTGGAGGACCCCTACATCCTCATCGCCAACCAGAAAATCGGCTCCGTGCGGGACATCCTGCCGGTGCTCGAGCAGGTGATGCAGGGTGGCAAGCCGCTGCTGATCGTCGCCGAGGACGTCGAGGGCGAGTGCCTCGCGACCCTCGTCGTCAACAAGCTGCGCGGTACCTTCACCGGCGTCGCGGTCAAGGCACCGGGCTTCGGGGATCGCCGCAAGCGGATGCTCGAGGACATCGCGATCCTCACCGGCGGCGAGGTAATCACCGAGGAGATGGGCCTCAAACTGGAGAACACCCAGATCGATCAGCTCGGTAAGGCGCGTCGCGTCGTCGTCTCCAAGGACACGACGACGATCATCGACGGTGCCGGCGATGGTGAGGACATCAAAGGCCGGATCAACCAGATCAAACAGGAGATCGAGAACACCGACTCCGACTTCGATCGCGAGAAGCTCCAAGAGCGCCTCGCCAAGCTGGCCGGCGGCGTCGCGGTGGTCAAGGTTGGCGCCGCCACCGAGACCGAGATGAAGGAGAAAAAGCACCGTGTCGAGGACGCCCTGCAGGCGACCCGGGCGGCGCTCGAGGAGGGGGTCGTGCCGGGCGGTGGCGTCGCGCTGCTGAACGCGCAGTCGAATCTCGATCCCGACAAGCTCGACGAGCCCGACGAGCAGACCGGGGCCCGCATCGTGCACCGCGCGCTCGAGGAGCCGGTCCGCCAGATCGCCGAGAACTCCGGCCTGGAGGGCTCGGTCGTCGTCAACAAGGTCCGCGACCTGAAGCCAGGCGAAGGCCTCAACGCGGCCAACGGCGACTACGGGGACCTGATCAAAGCCGGCGTCATTGATCCGACGATGGTGACCCGATCGGCGTTGCAGAACGCCGCCTCGATCGCCAAGAACATCCTTGTCACCGAGGCGATCATCGCCGAGCCGCCCGAGAAGGACGGCGCCGGCGGTGGCATGCCCGGCGGTGGCATGCCGGACATGGGCGGGATGATGTAGCGACGCCTGCCCAGGCGTATCCTCGCCCTAACAGGCGAGTGGCTTTGCGAGAGGCCCGGCGACTGCCGGGCCTCTCGCGTTTCGGCAAGAGACAAGTCAGAGCGGAGAGCGATCTCGGCACAAAGCCTGTGCCAAGTCGGCGCAGTCCGCGCACCACCCGCGCGCCGGCGCCTGCCAGCGTCGCCCCATGCCGCCCCAGCAGCCCCAACAGCCCGCCGACGGGCCGAAATGTGGAGCCGGAGTGGACATATCGGCCCGTCGGGGTTCGGCGGCCACCTGGGATTCGAGCGTGGCTCAGATTGCGGCGGAGCAGCATGGCTTGATCTCACTCGAACAGTTGGTGGAGTTGGGCATAGAGAGAAGTACGGCACAGAAGCGCGTGGAGGCCGGGACGCTTCACCGGTTGCATACCGGCGTCTATGCGGTCGGATACTTTCGCCCAACACAGCATCAGCGTTTGATGGCTGCTGCTCTAACCTGCGGGCCGGACGCTGTGGTGTCCCATCGCTCGGCTGCAGCGTTGTGGGGGTTGCGAGAGAACAGGCTCGTGTCGATCGATGTGACCGCGCCAAATCGGCGGGGGCGCGTTCCGCGGGGGATCGATGCGCACAGGGACGGTTCGTTGACTCTTGCGGATCGAACGGTGCTGCACGGAATTCCCTGTACGACGGTGCCGCGCACCTTGTTGGATTTCGCTGCCGCTGCGCCGATCTGGGAGCTGCGCAAGGCGATCTCTGAAGCCGAGGTGCTGCAGATCCTCAACCATGACGCTGTGCGGAGGCTGATCAAGCGCAGTCGCGGGCGGCGTGGTGTTGCGCGTCTCAGGATGCTGATGGACCAGATCCACCCACAGACGAAGCGCACCCGGAGCGAGATGGAGATTCTATTCCTGGAGATGTGTAAGCGTGCTGGGCTCCCGGAGCCCGAGGTCAACCCCGTGCTCTTCGCGGGTGGACATCGCACGATTCCCGACTTCCTTTGGCGTCAAGCCGGCCTGATCATGGAAGCTGACAGCCGCCGTTTCCACGACACCGATTCTGCGTTTCAGAGCGACCGGGAGCGCGAGCAGCGCTTGCAGCTTGCGGGCTGGCGCGTTTCCCGCTGCACCTGGGAGCAGATCGAACGCGAACCCTCACGTCTCGCCGAAACCATTCGCGGCCTACTTGCCCAGCCAAGCACTCTGCCGACGGGCCGAAATGTGGAGCCCGGCTCCACATTTCGGCCCGTCGGCGGCTAGGAGGCCGGGGCTGGGACGGCGGCGGGGGTTTTTTTGGGTTTCGGCGGCAGCGGTGGCAGCAGGCCGGCGTTGTATTCGGCTTCGGTGAGGAAGGTCGCCCTGCGGACCTTGAGCCGCAGGGTGTTCATGGTGCGTGGGTAGAGCTTGGGGTCGTAGGGGTTCTCGCCCGGACCGAAGCCGGTGTAGTAGACGAACATCCGTACCCGCGGCCGTTTCACCACCCAGGAGATCAGCTGCTTGGCGAAGCGTGGTTCGTCCTCGCCGTACACGGCCCACTCGGCGATCGCGATCGGCTTGCGCCGCCATTGTTTGCCGGCGTAGAAGCGGTTGAGGTCTTTCCAGACGGGATACTGCGAGTAGAAGTCGGTGCCGGCCCAGTCGACCCAGCGCGAGCCGGGCCAGTAGTTGCCGGGGAAGTTCCCCTTCACCCGCGGGGAGCCGCCGGGCAGCGGGCTCCAGATGATGCTCACCGGTGCCCCCGGCAGCTCGGTCGGCGGCGGGCCTTTGGTTCGGTTCACCGGGGGTAGGCCGATTTCCGCCAGGGTCGCGTTGACCCCCTCCAGGCTGTTGCCGCCGCGCACGATCGCCGCGATCCGGCGGAACGCCTGCTTGTACCAGCCGGTCGTGTATTCGCCGCCTTTCTGGCTGCCGTCGCAGTTGACCGCCGACCAGGCATTGAGGCAGCGGTTTGGCTCTCCCAGCGGTCTGATGTAGGCGGGCAGGCCGCGTTTAAAGAAGAAGTCGTTGAGCTGCAGCAGGTAGTCGTCGCCGGCGCCCAGCGCGATCTGCGCCGGCGTGATCAGCTCGGCCAGCGTCTGGTCGTCGATCGTCGAGATGTGCAGGATCGGCCGCGTGCCCGTTTCGCGCCAGCGTTCGTAGGCCTTGTTGAGGCTGTTGCCCCAGGGGTGGAAGGTCTCCAGCAGCGCTGGGTGCTTGCCGCCGAGCAGTTCGGTGAATTCGTTGAACTCCTGGGTGGAGCCGCGGTCGCTGACGCCGAAGAAGACGTTGGGCTTCGGGGGGACGAGGGTGAGCGCCAAAGCGGGCGCCGTCGTCAGGGCCAGGCTCGTCGCGGCCAGTGCTGCGATGGCTGCAAAAGCGGTCTTAGGTCTCCGCCAGGACATCGCCCATCCTTCGCGGCTCGACGCCCAGCTCCTCGGCGTCGGCCGTTCCGCGCTCGCTCGTCATCGATACCTCCATCAGCTCTGCCTCCTCCCAGGTAGCGAACACGGCCTCGCCGAAGACGTTGCGGAGTCCGATCAAACCGCCGCGGACGAGGGGGAGGGGCAAATGGACGAGCGGCCGCGGCCTACCGGCGACGCGGCTGACCAGATCCGACATCTCGTCGTAGCTGAGCGTCTCCGGCCCGGCCAGCTCGTAGCGATCGCGGCTATCGCGGTCGAGCGCGCCGATCACGCAGCGGGCGGCGTCCGCGGCCCAGATCGGCTGGAAGCGCGCGACCCCCTCGCCCGAGACCGGCATCACCGGCAGGAAGGAGAAGCGGCGCAACAGCGTGACCCAAGGATCGCTGCGGTCGTAGACGATCGAGGGCGCGAAGACGGTCGTCTGCAGAGCTGAGGAAGCGATCGCCTGCTCGGCAAGCCACTTGGCGCGGAAGAAGCGGGTGCGCTGTGCGGCGGCGGCGTCGAGCGCGCTGAAGAAGGCGAAGCGCTCGACCCGGCTGCGCTCGGCGGCGCGCAACAGTCGCACGGTTGCCAAGCCATTCAGCTCCTCGATCCGATGCGGCGGCTGGTCGCGGATCGTCGCCGCCAGGTGGATCACCGTGTCGACGCCGCGCAGCGCCTGGCGCATCAGGTAGGGATCGGACATCTCGCCGAGGTCGCCGAGCGCGATCTGCACGTCGACCCGGTAGGGGCCGAGCCGCCGCGGCTCGCGCACCAGGCAGCGCACGTCTTCGCCCCGCTCCAGCAAGAGCGGCAGCAGGCGTGAACCGATGCTTCCAGTCGCCCCCGTCAGCAGCAGCATCGGGACATCATCCCTAAAATGTGGACTCGCCTCTGGCAGGGACCGAGAACCCGCCGGGCACCGCAAAGTCGACCCAGGAGAAAGCTTCCGAATGACCTACGTCATCGCCGAGCCGTGTATAGGGACCAAGGACAACTCGTGCGTCGAGGTCTGTCCGGTGGACTGCATCCACCCGACCCCGGACGAGCCCGATTACGACTCGGTCGAGATGCTCTACATCGACCCCGACGAGTGCATCGACTGCGATGCCTGCGTCGAGGCCTGCCCGGTCGACGCCTGCTTCGCCGAGGATCAGCTCCCGGCCGAGTGGGCCAAATACGCCGAGATCAACGCCGAGTACTACAAGAGCAAGGCCAGCGCCTAGAGTCAACAGGGCTCGAAACCGCTGTAGGTAACACGCCTGCCGCTCCGCGTGGGCATCGAGCCGGCAAGCTCATTTCGTGTAGGTGAGCTGCAGCTGCGCGAGGTCGTGGCGGCTTTTGCCGGAGTTGTTGCGATTGACGTACAGCTTGACGGCGAGGCCGTTCGCCGCGGCGACTGTCGTCACCTCCGGCAGGGCGACGCTGTCGGTCTGCCAGACGGCGTTCGAGGACGTGCACGAGACCGGGCTTGCGGTGGTGCCGTGGGTGCCGAGCAGCGTCGTCCCCGAGTAGACCTCGAAGTAGTAACAGACGTTCGCCCCGTTGTTCGCCGAGCTGTAGGAGTGCTTGAAGGTGACGGAGTTGAGCGTCGCGACGCTCGGCAAGTAAGCGGGAAACGAGAGTTTCAGGTAGCGGCTGATGGCAAAGGTCGTCGCCCAGTTCGTCGCGTTCGTGTAGAAGGCGCTGTCTGATGCGTAGATGCTCCAGGGGACGGCCGCCGCCGCGGTGCCGGTGGCGGCGTTGACGAAGCTCGACTCATAGAGCGTGAACAGCTGCCCCGCCCTGGTGCCCGAGACGGTCGCCAGGTCGACGTTGACCGGGTGGTTCGCCGAGCTGCTCACGTAGATCCGGACCTGGAGGTCGCCGGCGACTTCAGTGCTGGTCACCTCCGGGATCGCCGTTTCGGTTGCTTTCAGGGCGGTTCCGGTGGTGCAGCCGACCGGGCTGGCGGCGCTGCCGTGCGTTCCGAGCACGGCGCCGGTCGACGCTTTTCGGACGTCGAAGTAGAAGCAGGTCGTGTCGGATGCCGCCGTGCCGGCGTAGCTGAAGTTGAACTTGACCGAGGAAGCCGATTCTCCGGGGGAGAGCGGGTTGGCGAAGGCGTACTGGATGTAGCGCGACGTGCTGAAGGCGGTCGCGAAGTTGCCGCTCACGGCGGCGCGGCCGTCGCCGGCGAAGGCGCTCGTGTCCGACTGGTTGACCTCAGCGGAGCCAGCGGAGGCGTCGCGGACGTCCCAGGCGGAGGTTGCGATCGTACTGGTGACTGGCAACGAGAGAGTCACCTGCGCGCTGACGGTATCGCCGGCCGAGCCGACTGCGTAGACGGTGTGGACACCGTTCGAGGTTCCGACCGGAATCGTCGCCGAGACGCTTGCGGTCCCACTCATGGGCACCGGGCTCGGCGTGATCGAACCGCTGAGCACGGTCCCCGTCGTCGGGTTGTCGAGCCGGAAGGCGACCGTCTGCGCGCCGAGGAAGTTGCCGATCTGCCCGCCGAGCGTCGCCGGCAGGCTGGTCACCGTCGATGGGGTCAGGCTGAGCGCTGGCGCGGCGACGGTGACGGCCGTGCTTTGGGCGCTCTCCGTGCCCTGCCAATTGTTGTTCAAGGGGGTGACGGTGTAGCGCCATTCACCCGCCGGGACGGCTTGCTCGACGCAGCTGAGGCTAGAGATCGTGCCCGAGCAGCCGCTGCCGATCGACTGCAGCGCCCCATTGGTCGCGTAGCGCTTGACCGCGTAGCCGGAGACGGGAACGTCCCCGCCGCTCGCCGTCCAGCTCACCGTCACCTGCCTGACCGCAGACGAGGCGGTCGGCGTGCTGCCCGCCGGCAGCGCGCTGGCCCTGGAGTACCCGCTGCCGCTGCCGCCGGGTTGCCATTTTGCTTGCGCGACATTTGGGGCCAGAGCGGTCAGCGCCAGCGCCGCGGCAAGGGTGAGCGTCAGGCGCCGCATCTAACCGCTCACCCGCGCGCGGAAAGTCAGCGGGAAGCGCGCTCCTTGGCAGGCGTTCGGGACGTCGGGGCGCATCGCGGCCTTCAGCGAGACCAAGCGTCGCGCGCGCGGCGGCAGCTCGAGTGCGCCGCGGTAGGGGGTCAGCTTCAGGCTCTTCGCCGGACAGCGGCGGTTGGGCGCGCCGGGGACCGCCTTCACGAAACGGACGACCCAGCGGCGCCGGCTTCGGTTGGCGACGCTGACGCGAAAGCTCTTCGCCGCGCCCGGGTAGAGGTCGGCGACGTGGCCGGAGAGCCGGATCGCCGGCTGGGGAGCGGGCGCCGGGTCGCTGCGGGCGCCCGCCCTGACGCCCGCGAAGGCGACCAGGGCGATTAGGAGTGGCAGGGCGACGGCGACGAAGAGTGGCGCCCGCGCCGATCCCTGGAAGGAGGTGAGCAGCCGTCCGGCGGCCTTGCGGCGGCCGGACGGCATGCTTGCGTTACGGGTCATCGCTGCCCGGGGAGCCCTGCGTATGCCTCTCTCGCCCTAGGGAGCGTTGCTCGCGCCGGTCAGGCTGACCGGAATCGTGAACGTCGCGCCCTGGCATCCGTTGTCGGAGGCATTCGACATTTTGGCCGCACCCGTCAGCGTCAACTGCGTCTGCGAGCTCGGCGCGATGTCGATCGTCTGGCTGTGCTGATCGGTGAACGTGACCCCCGTGGTCACGCAGGTGGCGTGCCCGGAGTCTGCGGTCACAGCGCCGTTGCCGGTCACGTCGGTTACCCGGACGGGATACGGATTCGGGTTGTTGACTTTGAGCAGCACGTCGCCGGTGGCGCCCGGGTAGAGCGTGGCCGCCGTGCTGGCCGAGACGTCGACCGTGGTCAGGGCCTGGGAGGTGCCCGCTTTGGCGTAGCCGGAGCCGCTGCCGTTCGTGGTCCAGGCGGCGTAGACGAGCCCGACGACACCGAGCACGAGGACGGCCATGGCCCCGGCGACAATATTTCGCTTCCCGCTTCCGTTCAGCACTTTCTCTCTCCTTCGTGATAAGTGCCGGAACGTCCAGGCGAGCAGCCCTTCAGCTGGCCCGCCCACGCGCAGACACTGGTTGCGCCCTTATCGGCCCTTGAGGGCGGGATCTTGAACCGCAAGGACATGATCTCTTCGAGGAAAGCCGTTCCCGCCCCCGCATAGGAATCGGGCCGAACAAAATTGATGCAAGAGCAAGAGCGCGGCTTGAGCCGCGTCCGCTACTGAACGACTGGTAGCGGGGTACCGCTGACCGGGGGTGCCTCGGCTGGCGCCGGGGTGGCTTGGAGGACCGGTAGCTCCTGTGGCGTGGCGGCGACGATGCCGCGGGCGGCCTGGCGGATCGCCTGCGAAGCGGGTGAATCGGGCTCCGCGGTGACCAGCGGCGTGCCCGCGTCGGCGTGCTCGCGCAGCGCCTCGGAGAGCGGCACCTTTCCGAGCATCGGGATGTCGAGCTCGTCGGCCAGCAATTGGCCGCCGCCCTCGCCGAAGATCGTGAAGCGTTCGCCGTTGGGGGTGGTGAAGCCGGACATGTTCTCGATCGTGCCGAGCAGCTCGAGGTCGAACTTCTGCGCCATGTCGGCGGCCCGCTTGGCGACGGTCTGGGCCGCGGGTTGCGGCGTCGTCACGAGCACGAACTTCGCCTGCGGCAGCAGCTGGGAGAGGGTCATCGAGACGTCGCCGGTCCCCGGGGGGAGGTCGAGCAGCAGGTACTCCAGCTCGCCCCAGGCGACATCCTCGAGGAACTGCTGGATCGCCTTGTGCAGCATCGGGCCGCGCCAGACCACCGCCGAGTTCTCCTCGACGAAGAAGCCGATCGACATCACCTTGACCCCGCCCGCCGCTTCTAACGGCAGGATCTTGCGCTCGCCGTTGACTTCCGGTTTGCGGTTGACGCCGAGCATGCGCGGGATCGAGTAGCCGTAGACGTCGCAGTCGAGGGCGCCGGCCGGGTGGCCTTCGGCGCTCAGCGCCGCGGCGAGGTTGGCGGTCATCGTCGACTTGCCGACGCCGCCCTTGCCGGAGGCGACGCAGATCACGTTCTTTACCTGGGCCAGCGCGCCTGCCGGCAGCTTGTTGCGGCCGAGCGTCTGCTGAAGCTGGCCTTTCTCGTCATCGGAGAGGACGTCGAAGCCGACCGCGACCGAGGTGACGCCGTCGAGCTCTGAGATCCGTTGGGCGACTGCCTGTTCGAAGTGGGCCCGGATCGGGCAGCCGGCGGTGGTAAGGGAGACGACCACCTCGACCCGGCCGTCATCCTTGACCTCGATCGAGCGCACCATGCCCAGCTCGACGATCGAGCGGCGCAGCTCGGGGTCGATGACGGCGCGCAGCTTCTCGGTGATCTGGTCCTGGGTTGGGAGAGGCATCGCGTCATTTTCGCAGAGCGCGCCCTCGAGCCACCCTCCGCTGCGAGCGACCGTCTGCTCCCGACATCCGTCCGCCGGGGGGAGAGTCGACGCCGCCGTGGCCTTGGCCCTCCTACTGCAACGCGATCGAGGGGGACGAATGTCGAGGACGCGCGGGAGCATGGGACGGATCTTGGCGATCGGAGTTGCGCTGGCGCTGGCGTTGCTGCTGCTGGCAGCTCGCGAAGCGACGGCCGGCAAGTACTCGATCGCCCAGTGCGGCTGGCACCTCGATGCGGACGCCGATTGGTGGGACTCGACCGGCGGCGCCAAGTTCCGCCGCGACGCCTGGTGTGCGACCCCTACCGGCTCCGACCCCTTCGACGGCGCCCACCTGAAGAGCTTCACCAAGGGCGGCGCCACTGTTTCCGGCACGCGCTTCGCCCGCTGGCGCTGGGTCGCGCCGCCGGGGACCGGCATCACCCGCGTCAGCGGCACCTGGTGGCACACCCTGCACGACGGCATGGAGCAGCGGATCGGTGTCGGCACCTGGAGCGGCGGCTTCGACCCCTTCGTCAGCGCCGGCGGTACCGACACGACGCCGCGCAACTTCACCGCCGGGTTCTCCTCGCCGCAGCCGGCGCTCGAGGACCGGCTGCTTTGCGCGCGCGCTGAGAGCAAGTGGTGCTCGATCGAAGCAGACTCCTGGTCGGCGGTCCGGGCCCTGACCATCACGATCCAGGACGATGGCGGGCCGGGCGCTTGGATCGGCGGCGACCTGGCCGCCGGCGGTTGGCGGCGCGGCACCCAGGGCATCGCCTTCTCGGGCAGCGACGGCGGTAGCGGGGTCCGCTTCGGCGAGACGCTGCTCGACGGCAACCGCGTCTCGCTGGTCGAGTACCCCTGCGCGAAGGCATCGATCGGGGGCGAGTGGCGAGGCACGAAGATGCAACCCTGCTTGACCGGCGTCTCCGGCAGCGCCACGGTCGACACGACCCGCTTCAGCGACGGCAGCCACAGCCTGCGCCACTGCGCCACCGACTTCGCTGGCAACGTCGCCTGCAGCGGCGACCGCAGCATCGGCATCGACAACCATCCGCCGGCGCACCCGCGCAACCTCTCGCTTGCCGGCGGCGAGGGTTGGCGCCGGGTCGACAACTTCGATTTCTCCTGGAGCAACCCCGGTCAGGGGCCGGCGAGCCCGATCGACGGTGCCTACTGGCGGATCACCGGCCCTGCCGGCTACGACACTGGCGTCAAGCTGGCGCCGGGGCGGGACATCTCCTCACTTCCCGATCGGACCCTGCCCAGGCCCGGTGTCTTCACCTTCCGCATCTGGCTGCGTGATGAGGCTGGCAACACCGACTCGAATTCGGCGATCGAGCTGCCGATGCGCCTCGACGACGTGCCACCGAGCGTTGCCTTCGAGGCGCTGCCCGACGCCACGGGCAGCGAGCTGCCGTCGACCGTCGGCGCCAGCGTGAGCGACGAGCACTCCGGCGCCGCTGGCGGCGAGATCGCCTACCGGCGGGTCAACGCCGAACACTGGATCGAGCTGCCTTCCAGGTTGCAGGAGGGAGGGACGGCGGGTTCCCGCCGCCTGGTCGCCTCGGTGCCCTCCGACCTCGAGCCGGGGACCTACGCCTTCCGCGCCACTGCCGTCGACGTGGCCGGCAATGCGGCGTCGACCACCCGGCGCGTAGACGGCACCGAGATGGCATTGCGCAAGGTCCCACCCCCGGTGGGCCCCAGCAGGCCCGCGCGCCGGGGGGAGGGCGATGCGCCGGCCGCGAAGACCCGTCTCTTCGCCAAGCTTCGCTGGCGCCAGCGCCGTGGCCAGCGCGTGACCGTGCCCTTCGGCGCCGGCGCGGCTCTGTCGGGGCGGCTGCTCAACGCCGAGGGCGCCGGGCTGTCGGGGCGGCGCCTGCGGGTCGTCTCGCGGCTTTCGCGCGGCGCCCTGACCGGCCGCCACGTCGAGGCGGTCCGCACCGGCCGCCACGGTGGATTCGAGCTTGCCCTGCCGGCCGGTCCCTCACGCCGGATAACCGTCAGCTTCGCGGGTGAGAAAGGCTTGGCCGCGGCTCGGCGCCCCGCTCTGGCGTTGCGTGTACGCGGAATGGCGATTCTCAGTGCCTCGCCTCGCAGCCTCCGCACGGGCGAGACGGTGCGGCTCTGGGGTCGGGTCCGCACCCGCGGAGCGCCGTTGCCACGGCGCGGCAAGCTGGTCGCGATCCAGTACTACGAGAGTGCGGCCAAGCTCTGGCGCCCCGTGCTCGTCACCCGCACCGACCACAGCGGCCGCTTCCGTGCCCGCTACCGCTTCCGCTACGTCACCGGCGCGGCGCGGATCCGCTTGCGCGCTGTGGCCCTGGCCGAGGAGCGCTGGCCGTACGCCCCCGGCGCCTCCCGGCCCGTCCTCGTGCGAGTCGGCGGCTGAATTGTCGGCGCCGCTTGGGTAGGGTGAGCGGCTATGTCACAGGCGACGTTTCACACCAATGCCGGGGAGATCGTGTTCGAGCTGCACGACTCCGACGCCCCGAAGACCGTGGAGAACTTCCGCAAGCTTGCCGCTGACGGCTTCTACGACGGGCTGATCTTCCACCGGGTCATCGCCGACTTCATGATCCAGGGCGGTTGCCCGGAGGGAACCGGTCGCGGCGGTCCCGGCTACACCTTCGAGGACGAGATCAACGAGCACAAGATCGTCCGCGGGGCGCTGGCGATGGCCAACGCCGGCCCGAACACGAACGGCTCGCAGTTCTTCATCGTCACCACCGAGGCGGCGCCATGGTTGGACGGCAAGCACACCGTTTTCGGCACGGTCACCGAGGGGATGGAGACGGTCGACGTGATTGAGAAGACCGAGACCGACGGCTCGGACCGGCCGCTCGAGGAGCAGAAGATCGAACGGGTCGAGCTCTCCGAGTAGGGCTTGGGTCCTATCCCGCGGCGCGTTAGCCGCTGAGGATGATGACGATGAAGAGGACGATCACTATCTCGCTGACGATCCACGAGTTCGTGTCCATCCAGTCGCGGATTTTCGGCAGCACGGTCTGAGCCCGCTGGCCAAGCAGCACCACCATCAGCGCCGGTGCGGAGAGCAGCAGCAGGGTGAGGGCGATGAAGGGAAGGACTTCCCACCAGGCATCGCCATGGCTGCCGAGGAAGCTGCCGACGCTGATCGAGGTGACGATGTCGCTGGGGAAGAAGCCGAGCAGGAGAAAGCCGAGGACCAGCGTCATTTTCGGACTGGCGGCCTGAAGCTTGCCCATCCATTTCGGCGGCTCGGTCTGGTCACGGCTGCGGAAGGTGTGGATCGCCGCGAACACCAGCAGGGCGAGCACCACATAATCGACCGTGTCGAGGCCGGAACCGTCATCGCCCCCACTGCTTTCGGCCCCGCTCGCCAGGAAGTAGGCGGCGCTGACGATCGCGGTAATCGATATCGCGGCGCCGAGGACGTAGGCCGCCGAGATCTTCTTCCACGACTCGCCGGTAGCGAAAAAGAATGCGCTGATGATCTGCGGACCGGCAACCATCACGAACGTCAGCGGCAGGATCTTGACGAGGTCCACGGCGGCAGCCTCTCATATTTGAGGGCGTCAGCGGAGGGGGTGGGATTCGAACCCACGAGACGCCTTACGACGTCTAACGGCTTTCAAGGCTGAGGGAGGGGCTGCAGAAATGGCTTGCTAGGGCGATTCCTCGTTCCGTGCCACCGTCTGTGCCACCGCGGCGCTCGCAAGGCGACCGCGTGACTAAAGGATGGTTGAGCGATTTAGGCCTGGCCCGGTCTAGGCAAGGCAGCTCACCGCTCAGCGAGGTGGGCACTGGGGTGCTGGTGGGGGGAGAGAAGACGGGGGGTGTTTCTCACGAACGTTCCTCAGGGCTTGCACGGCAGAGTTGAGGACGCTTTGGTTTTCGGCGCCGATCGTCACGGTCGTTCGGCCGGTGAAGATTTCCAAGCCAGCTCCGCTTCCTCGCATCGTCTTGGTCGCCTTGGCCCCGCGTAAATCGAATAGCCGGTCCTCACGTAGGCCTGCCCCGCGAGCGCAAATGCTGTAGCTGTGTATCTGGAGTGGGGGAAAACAACCACCTTCGTCCGCCTCGCAATCGCCGTAGATGAGAACCCAGGTCGTGTCTCGCTTGTCCTCGTGGATCTCGGGGTCTCCGAAAACCTCTACTAGAGAGCTCCCAGCTACGGAGTTACCGGAGTAGTAGACCGGGTAGGCCCGGAATTCCTTCATCTCGCTCAAACTCGGCACGTCCTCCGTTGCCGGCGCGTCCTCCGTCGCACACGCGCAGAGGCAAAGCGCGGAAGCGGATGCCGCGAAGAGCGCCCCAAGAGCTTGCCTGAGATCCAAACCCATCCCCTGCCTTTCTGGTTGTGCAGCCCGACCTTGGTTCACCCTACCCGAGAACGTCGGTCTACTCGCCCTCGGGGGATTCAGCATCCAAGAAGGCGTCCAGCAGTGCTGCACCCTCGGCCTCGGTGCCGGGCATAAGGTGGCCGTAGAGGTCGAACGTCACCGTGATCGAGGAATGGCCCATGAAAGACGACAGGGCCTTCGGGTTGACCCCAGCAGCAATCATGAAGGAGGCGTAGGTATGGCGGGCTTGGTGTAGGCGCAGCCGCTCAGTGAGGCTGGCCTTGCGCCAGCAATGGTCCGCGAAGCGGTACAGCCTCTCGGCATTGAAGGGCTCCTCATCGGCGGTGCCGAAGACGAGTGCACGCGGGTTGGGATTGTCGTCGTGGGCCACTAGATCGACCAGCAGCGTGCGCAGGAGGGTCGGCATCGGCACCGTGCGACGTGACCTCCGAGTCTTGGGCTCTATTGGACCCGCCTTGGGGTCCCATGACTCCCGGACTTCGATCAAGCGTCGATCGAGATCGACAGCCTCCCGGCGCAATGCGCGCAGCTCGCCGTATCTGAGCCCTGCGTACAGCGCAGTCGCCCAAATGGCACGTTCTGCAAGGGGGAGTACGGCGAGCAGTGACGCTGCGATTTCGGGGCCGACGATCTCGACCTCACTTGGAGTGGGCACCGGCAGTTCGAGGTCGCGGGTCGGATTGATCGATACCCCTTCACGCGCTCGCGCGCGCCGGTAGATCGCTTGGAGGGGCTTGATCGAGTTGCGGATCGTGGACGCCGAGTGTCCGTCGGATAGCCATCGATCGACCAGCGATTGCAGATCCGTCGTCGTGATCGCGGTCAGCTTTTGCGTCCCTAGCTCCGGCAGGATGCGGTCGGTGAGTGCGAGTCGATAGCCGCGCAACGTCGAGGGCTTGAAGGGTCGGCCCGAGCGGTTGCGTACGTCGCCGCGCTCGGCACCGTCGAGCCAGGTTGTCGCTGCCTCCCGCAGCGTCCGGCCATTGGGTGCCCGCAGCTTGCCGCGATCTAGGGATCGCTTTGCGTCCGCCCGCCAGGAGCGCGCTTCCGACTTGCGAGGGAAGGTTTTGTAGAGCTTCCTTCCGTCACGCGAGGAGTAGACAGATGCTTGCCAGCCTCCTTCGCAGTTGCAGCGCCCGCCGTTGCGAGCGCCGCAACCCTTCGTGTGCCGCCTCCTTATGCCCTCAGCCATCCCGATCTTCACCGGTCCCAGTCGTGAACCCGCCGGCCTCGAACGTGCCCGGCGTCCACTCGATCCCTGTCAGAAGCGCGCAATCGATGCGCACGCCGAGTGCCGTTGCGAGCTTGATCAGCGTGTCGATACGAGGCACCCGCGCGCCCCTCTCAAGCAGGCCAATCTCGGTGCGATGAAGCGACGCCCTGAAACCGATTTCTTCCTGGCTGAGATCGGCCTGCTTGCGGGCCTGGCGGAGGTTGGCACCGAAGCACCTGGCTACTTCGGTGGAGCCATCCATCGCTAGCCCGCCAGGCGCTGGTAGCAGAGGGCTGCGCGGGTAGGCAATACGAACCCGCCCTCGCAGTGCAGGAGCCCTGCGCCTACGAGTTCGCGGATCGCCCGCTCAATTGCGTCCTCGCTGCTGAAATCGGCGTCGGTCGCGTTGAGGGCGAGCGACACCTCGGGGATGGTCAACTGGTGGTCGGGATGCTCATCGACCAAAAAGGACAGGACGACCCACTCGACCTTCCTGTCGGCACTGGTAGGGATGAAGGGAACGCGCTCAGCGCTACCCGTAGGGTTCTCGTCAGCCATGAGGAGCACTGCCTCCTTGTGGTCAGGCTCCCGGTTGGCGTTGACGCGCCGCCGGGAGCCGCTTATTTGATTCGCTGACGCCCAGAGTAGCAGGGCTGTAGAATGGTTTCTACAGCAGCTACTTCCCGCGGAGGACTTGCCCCACCCGCGTCCAGTGCAAGCCGACCTCACCAGCGATGTCGCGAAGCGAGAGCCCAGCCTTCTGTGCTCGTTTGAAGCTCGCCAGACGTTCCGCTTGTGCCTCGGCGATCTTCCGCTCGTAATTGGCCTGGGTCCGCCGCAAGTCTTGGCGGGCCTTCTTCTCTGACGCATCCATGACTGTCGGGAGCCTAGAAGCTGCGCCAGGCACCGCGCGGTCGGCACGTGGCAATAAGGCACGAAGGTCATGCCGTCTCCCGAAGTGTGCGACTTGCGTTCTCAGCCGTCCAGCGTTCAAGCTCACTGACCGGGACCAGTCGCTTGCGCCCACGGCGGATGAGTCGGAGGTCCGGCGCGACGTTGGCGTCGAAGAAGTCGGGGCCGACGCCCATCGCGGCGGCGGCCTCAGCCGGCGTGAGGGCGATGCGGGGAATCGAAACGGCGAGCTTCTTCATTGCTCCTGTTGTCCATCGCGAGCGCCCATTGCATCGGAATACGTCCAAAAAGTTCGGTGAACGCCCCTGGCAGTTCGGGGCTGGGGCTGACGGCGGCGGGGCTGAAAAGGCCCCCACGAGAACGAACCAACCAGACGAAGACAACCACCCAGCCAGCCAAAAGCCACGAAAGGCAACAGCCAACAGCAAGAAGATCAGGCTTCTCAGGGCAGCCATGCAGCCATGAGATGCCAGCTCAAACAAGACCCCTAACAGCCAACAGCAACCCCCTCACGCCCTATCACTTTGTTAAGAGATCGATGCAAACGCCCTTGAAATCTGACGTAGGGGGCGATGCTCTCCATAGGCAAGCTAGGCAAAGGCCAAGAGCAGTACTACCTCGACAAGGTTGCCGAAGGCGCTGAGGACTACTACTCCGGCGAGGGGGAGGCCGCCGGAGAATGGCTCGGCGACGCCGCCGAGGACCTGCGCCTCTCCGGCGAGGTCGAGGCAGCCCAGCTCGAAGCGATGCTGACCGGCCGCAACCCGGTAGACGGCGAGCCGCTGGTCGGGATGCGCGGCGTCCCGTCCAGCGGCGCGGTCCCCGGCTTCGATCTCACCTTCTCAGCCCCCAAGTCCGTCTCCCTGCTGTGGGGTCTCGGCGGACCTGTCGCCGCCCTAGAAGTCAAAGCCGCCCACCGCGAAGCAGTAGGAGCGGCCCTCGCCTACATGCAGCGCGAGGCGTGCTGGACCCGGCGCGGAGCTGGAGGCTCGGAGTTCGTGAAAGGCAACGGCTACCTGGCCGTAGGCTACGTCCATCGCTCCTCGCGCAACGGCGATCCGCAGCTCCACACCCACGTCCTGATCGCCAACGCGACCAAGGCCGACGGTCGCTGGACCCGTCTCTACCACCCGGCGATCTATAACCACGCCAAAACCGCCTCTTACATTTACGAGGCCCACCTTCGCCACGAGCTGAGTCGCCGCCTGGGCGTTGAGTGGCAGCCAACCCGCAAAGGCATTGCCGAGATCGCGGGCTTCGCCGATGAGCATCTACGCACCTTCTCCACCCGCCGCGCGGAAATCGTCGAGGCGGCGGGCGCAGATGCCTCGGCGCGCTCGATGCAGGTCGCGGCGCTCGCCACCCGACAGACGAAGGAGCGCGACATCGGCCACGGCGAGCTGCTGGCGCGCTGGCGATCGAGGGCCGAGGAGATCGGCTTAGACCGCGAAGCTATCGCGCGCACCTTCGACTCTGAGGCGGCGCTACAGATCGGCAGCGCCGACGCCCCGACTGTCTCGGAGGCCGAGCTCGGCCGCGCCGTCACGGCGGCCGCGTCCCACTTCGACCGCCGCGAGGCGATCCAGGCCGCCGCCGACTCGCTCCCACAGGGTGCGCCGGGAGCCGAGGTCGAGCGCCTGGCCGACGCCTTCCTCGCGTCCGATTCGGTGATCCAGATTGCGGAGGGCGCG
Organism: uncultured Solirubrobacterales bacterium; assembly: GCA_963698085.1. Lineage (GTDB taxonomy): Bacteria > Actinomycetota > Thermoleophilia > Solirubrobacterales > 70-9 > VRUE01. The sequence continues at coordinate 943,940 of OY969122.1, read as the reverse complement.
AAAGGACCGCGCTATACGACGCGGCGGATCTGGGAGCTTGAGCGTGAAGCTCTGGCGGCAGCCGAGCGAATGCGGGCGCAGGGACCGGCCCCAACAGGCGAGTTGATCGCGGCGCGCGTGATCGGTGCCCGCCCGACCTTGAAGAACGACCAGCGCAAGATGATCCGCCGCCTTCTGACGAGCCCCGAGGGAGTCGCCGTCGTGATCGGCGAGGCGGGCAGCGGCAAGACCTTCGCCATCGTCGCCGCGGCTGACGGTTGGGCCCAGGCCGGGATCGAGCTGCGCGCCGCCGCGCCGACCTGGCGGGCGGCGAACGTGATGCGAGCCGAGGGCTTGCCCGCTTCGAGCATCGCCAGCCTGCTCTCGCAGCTCGACCGGGCCGAGCGCAACAGCGATGAGGGCCTGCCGCCCGAATCGGTTCTGCTGATCGATGAGGCCGGGATGGTGGATTCCGCGACCCTGGCGCGCCTCGTTTCCCACGCTGAGCGAGCGCAGGCCAAGCTAGTTCTCGTCGGCGATCCTGAGCAGCTAGGCGAGATCGAGGCGGGCGGCCTGTTCCGAGCGCTTGCCGAGCGCGGCCAGCCGATCTACCTAGACGAGGTGATCCGCCACCGCCACGACCTCGACCGCGACGCAGCGAAGCGCATACGCGAGGGCGAGGGCCGCGAGGCGCTGAGCCTCTACCGCTCAGCGGAGAGAGTGGCGGTCGCCCCCGACGCCGAGGCCCGCCGCGAGGCGATGGTCCGCGACTGGCACGAGGCATTCGAGCGCGGTGAGGACGCCGTGATGGTCGCCAAGCGAAACGCCGACGTGGGGAAGCTGAACGAGCTGGCGCGAGAGGTCCGCAAGCAGGTGGGCAAGCTCGGAGCTGAAGAGATCGAAATCGGTGAAGCCCGGTTTGCTGCCGGCGATCAGGTCCTCACCCGCGTCAACGACCGCCAGGCGGATATCTTCAACCGCGAGCGCTGGCGAATCGCCGAGGTCGACACCGCCAAGCGGCGCGTCGTCCTCGACGGCGTCGACCAGGCGAAGCGGGTCGAGGTCGGACCCGACTACCTGGCGCGGACCAACCCGCACTCAGATGCCCCGGCGCTCGAACACGCCTACGCCATCACGACCTATTCAGCGCAGGGAACCACGGTGGACCGCGCCTTCGTCATGGCCGATCCGTCGATGGATAAGCAAGAGCTATACGTGGCCGCCTCGCGCAGCCGCGAGGAGACCTTCATCTACGCGACGCCGGAGATTCAGGCCTACCGCGAGGAGATCGCGCCGGCCTCGCCCCACTTGCGCGAGGGCATCCCGCACATCGCCGAAGCGGCAGAGCGGGACCGCTCTCAGCTCGCCGCGCATGAAATGGCGCTGCGCTCGCAGTTCTCCGGCCTGCCGACCGAGGAGCTGGTCGCAAGGCGCGAGGCGCTATGGAGCGCAGCGAACCGGGAGACGGTCAACCAGAAACGCTGGAACGCTTTGAGCGAGCGGATTGAGCGCTTCCGCGAGCCCCTTGAGGGCTTCGATTCTCAAAGGGTGGTTGCCGAGGTACTGCCGCGCCGAGAGCGCCAGAAAGCATTGGCGCGGGTCGAGAAGGATGAGGCGGGTTTGCGCAGGCAGCTAGACCGCTTGGAAGCAGAGCTCCGCGAGATGCCAAGCCCGCAAGGCGTTGCGCGCAGGGAGTTCGCCGTCGCCGATCGGGTCCTCGCTGAGCGGCGAGAGCTGGCGATCGTCGCCGCGCGGATCTCCCCGCCTGCCTACGTCAAGAACGAGCTGGGGGAGAGGCCGAGCGATCCGGCGAAGCGCAAGGCGTGGGATCGCGGCGTCACCGAGATCGAGCGCTATCGCCAGGAGCACGGGGTCAAGGACCCGCGCAAGGCTTTTGGGCGAGAGGCGAAACGGGGAATCGAGCAAGCACGTCAGGAGACCGCGCGGCGGCGGCTACAGGAGGTTCAGCGAGTCCTGGGCCGTGGGCAGCATGCGGCGAGAGCGCGCCAGCTCGGCAGAGGGTTGAGCATCGGTCGGTGAGCGCCCCCCGACTACCGGCATTGAAGCACCGCGAGAATGGCCGTCAACCCCTGCGGGGGTCGGGCGCGAGCGCCCTTGACTGCCACCCTCGCGGCGCTAGGTCTACGGATAGGTCGGGGGAGGAGGGAAGGTGCGGGAGGCTTGGCGGTTAAGGTGCTCTTGAATTCGATTTGGGTTTGATTGCATCCGCGTCGTCCGGCGGGCGGAATACGGTCTTGAATGAAACGGCCGTATATTCACACCGAAAGGTTCACGCATGCCATCGCCGATCAGAAGCAGAGACGACGTAAAGGCCACGTTTGCGCCCTTTGTCCTCTTGGTTGAGGAGGCAGTAGAGGAAGCGCGCGCCGCTAGCAGTGATGAGGTAACGATGAAAGCCAATCCAGAGGTGCTGCGCTTTTCCCACTTGCGCCGCCTTTCGGGCACCAAGCGCTGGATGGTCCTTGCGGATGGATTGGTTGCTCGCGCGCCTAGGATGCCGGACGGATTTGGAGTTGTCAGCACTGAACAGGATCACAACGCAGGTAAATACGCTTTTCGTTGGCCGCTTGGGGTCTTCACGATCCGTGGCGAGCCACACGAAGGCGAGGACGAGGGGAAATACCTTCAGGAGCAGCTAAAGGGTGTTGCGGAGCAGGCTCCGCTTTCTTCGGACGTTGACGCGTTTGCTGACATCAGGGCGTATGTATCTGCGCCGTCCGATGGTCCAGTGAAGTTGATCGCAACCCACGCGACTTTCCCTCAGCCGATGGTGATCCTGCTAGATGAGATCGAGATCAACAGCGAGACCGTAGCGGCGATGGCGTCCTCACCCCCGATACCCGAGCCCAAGGTCAGCTCGGCCTTGACCGAGGATGCCGACGTGGACGACACTCGGTCGCCGTAGGTGGGCGGAGGTTTTCAGATGGGTGATTCATTGGCAGGGGAAAGCGTGAACTTTCGGATGGTGCGACTCGCCCGAGAGCTGAGAGGGCTAACGCAGACTGCAACGGCAAACCGGGGCGGGATACCCCAGGGTCGATTGAGCCGAATCGAGACGGGGCAGATGCGAGCTGATGACGACGACGTGCTCGCGCTTTCGCAGGCGCTTGATCTTCCAGCGGCCTTCTTTTTGGAGCCAGGCGCACCCGCTGCGGCGCCCCTGTTTCGAAAAAGGGCCATCCGCTCCGCGCGAACTCTCGCGACTATCCAGGCCCGTCTCAATACTGCCGTGCTAATAGCTCAACGGCTGCTTGACGCTGGTGTCAACGTTGACCACGCAAATGCCTTTCCCGAGCCAGGTCAGTTCTCTCCGGAGGAGCCGGTCGATGCAGCTGAAATTCTCCGCCGTGATTGGCGTCTACCAGTTGGGCGAGTTGACAACGTAACGGCAGTAATCGAGGCAGCGGCTGGGTTGGTGCTGCGGGTTGATTTCGGCAGTGCCGATGCTTCGGCCGCCTTCATTGGCATGCAGGGAGACGAGGCACGCTTGTGGTTCTTGGTGAATACGAGAGAGACGGCGGGAGATCGTATTCGGCTGAGCTTGGCCCACGAGTTGGGTCATGCCGTTCTTCACAGAAGGCTTCCGAGTATTGAGGAGTCTGAGACCGAGCTACAGGCATTCAGCTTCGCGGCAGCGCTCTTGCTGCCCACTTCCGAGTTTGATCGCGCGGTCCCCTACGACGCGCTGACTTTGACTGATGCTCGGCGCTTGAAGCAAACTTTTGGTGTTTCGATCCAGGCGATTATCCGAACTGCCTATGAGCGGGGGCGAATCTCCCGGAAGCGGTACACGAGTTTGTTCAAGCAGCTTTCCGCACGTCAATGGCGCACCCAAGAGCCGGATGCCGTGCCCGTCGAGATGCCAAAGGTTTGGCAGGACGTTGTTCAAGTTCACAGAGGTGCCCACGGCTTCGCCGATGCAGACCTTGCAGATATTGCGCGTGTCGATGTCGCAACGCTTGGGGAGTTGTTCCCCGATGATTTCCGGCGCCGACCAGCGTTGAAAGCGGTCTCCGTCAGTTCCGGGCTTTAGTTGGCGAGGTCTGGGCTCAGGCCGCGGCAGGGGTGAGGCGCTCAAGGGCGTGTCGCCCGATGTCCGCCCGAACTGGAGGGATGTCGGGTGCGGGCGGGGCTTCCTTGCGCCGGTAGGAGACCTCGACCGTGATCCGTTGGAGAACCTCGTTGCGGAGGCGGGCGAATCGGCCGAGCTGAATCGGCTCGATCAGCATGTCGAAGTCGCTCGTCCCGACGATGACGGCCGGACGACCTTCGTGCAGGTAGCGCCAGAGGATGCGGTCGGTCTGGGGGGTCTCCTGCCAGGGAATGAAGGCAGCGCCATGCGGGTAGCCGGGATCGGCGTCGCTGGTGGCGGCGTCGATGAAGGCTGAAAGAGCGGCATCCTCGGCGGGCGTGCGCATGGTCGTCATGAGATTAGCTCCGTCCAATTCTCGGCAAACCAGTCGATGATCTTTGCCATCGCATCGTTCGTGTCGGAAACCTCGAAAGGAAGGGGCTCCGCTGGCTGCTTCTCACGTCCAAGGTAGCGGTGGCAATGATGCTCGTCAACGTGCCGATCCGCATGGGAGTTGTCGGCCACGATGCGGGTTTCCCAACCCTTCGCGCCGCGAATCTGAAGCAAGACCGCGTACTCCACCGGCCGCGCGCTGGAGCGCCGGTAGACGATCTGCACGTCGTCGGTCCCTGCAATCGGGTGGACGCTCTCGCGATCCTTGTCCATGACCGCAAGCTATCGGCCGGTTCGGCGACGGCGACCGCCCGGCGGGAACGGGCTCCCGTGCCACCCTCGTGCCACCCTCTGACACCCAAACAACCGGATTCAGCCGGAGACAATCGGATTCAGATGCGGCCCCACAGAGGCTCCGCAAACCGCTCTATAGAGCCAGATTTGGCTCTATAAGCGGAGGGGGTGGGATTCGAACCCACGAGACACCCGAAGGCATCTAACGGCTTTCAAGGCCGCCGCATTCAACCGCTCTGCCACCCCTCCGGGGCATTCGGATGACGTGTCGATGCTAGGCCATAAGAATATGGACGGAAGGGCATGAGTAAAAAGGGTGTGGCGGCGAGTGGATCGGGATATGCGGCGGCTGGTCACCAACCGCCACGAATCGGCCAGCCCGTCTAGCGTTACGGCGTGGCCGAGACCTGGAGGAACTGGAGCGGGGATCAGCGATGCTCGCCGGTCGCGATCGTCCGGCCGCACGATCGGGACGGGTTGGCGACGGCGGTTGTCGTGGCCGCCGAGGCCGGCCACACGGTCAGCGTCGCCGGCGCCGGCCACTCGTTCACCGAGGCGGCGATGACCGACGGCACGATGATCGACGTTGGCGGACTGAGCGGCACGATCGACGCCGACCGTAGCTCGGGACTGGTCAAGGTCGGTGCCGGCATGGTGCTCGCCGACCTCAACGACGAGCTGCACCGGCTCGGCTTGGCGATGGAGAACCTTGGCGACATCGATCGCCAGACCGTCGCCGGGGCGATCTCCACCGGCACCCACGGCACCGGCGCGAGGCTGCGCAACATCTCCGCGCAGGTCGAGGCGGTGGAGATCGTCACGGCCGACGGCGGCGTGCGCGAGCTCGACGGTTCTGAGCCCGAGCTGCTGCGCGCTGCCCGCGTCAGCATCGGCGCGCTCGGCGCGATTTCGGCGGTGACCCTGCGCTGCGTTCCCGCTTTCGTCCTCGAGCGGATCGACTCGCCGCAACCGCGCGATGAGGTGCTCAACAGCTTCGAGCAGCGGGCCGAGGCCAACGATCACTTCGAGCTCTTCACTTTCCCCTACGCCGACTCCGCCCTCGTGCTCGAGCGCAACCGGGTCGAGGGCCCGCCGCGGCCGCGCGCGCGTTTCGTCGCCTACCTCAACGACACCGTGATCGAGAACTGGGCGCTCGAGGCGCTCTCCGCTACCGGCAGGCTCCTCCCGGCCGCGATTCCCCGGCTCTCGCGCCTCGCCGCCGCGCTCGCGTCGGGCGGCAAGACCGTCGACCGCAGCGACCGCGTCTTCGCCAGCGAGCGCCGCGTCCGCTTCACCGAGATGGAGTACGGCGTTCCGCGCGAGCAGGGGCCGGAGGCAGCGCGCCGGGTGATCGAGTGGGTGCGCGCCAATCGCTATCCGGTCTTCTTCCCGATCGAGATGCGCGTGGCGGCGGGCGACGATGCCCTGATCAGTCCCTCGCACGAGCGCGAGACCGCCTATATCGCCGTGCACCAGTACCGGGGGATGGAGTGGCGCCCCTACTTCGAGGCGGTCGAGGAGATCATGCGCGACTACGGTGGCCGCCCGCACTGGGGCAAGCGCCACTTCCAGACCGCAGCGACGCTGGCGCCGCTCTACCCGGAGTGGGAGAGGTTCAGGGCGGCCCGCGACGAGCTCGACCCCGGCCGCGTCTTCGCCAACGAGTACGCGGCTCGGGTGCTCGGCGATTGACGAGCGCTGCATTTACCACGTCATTGGGGGCAGATGCAGCGCTCGTTAGAGGAACGCCTTGCCCTCGCCGCGGTACGTAGGCACCACGTCGACGATCTCGCCGGCCTCGACCAGGTGCAAGGCATCGAAGCGCTCGCACAGCTCGCCCGCCTTGGCGTGGCGCAGGTAGACACGGTCGCCGATCGACAGCCGCTCGGCGGCAGGACCGAGCAGGGGCGTTTGCACCTCGCCGGCGCCCTCCTCGGGATCGAGCCGCAGGCCAGCCGGCAGCCAAGGCGCTGGCAGCCTCGCCGGGTCGCCGCTGCCGGAGGCGAGGTAGCCACCACCGAGCGCGGTCGCCACGCCGGCCGCCGGCTTGCGCACGATCGGCAGCGCGAAGCCGGCCGCCGGGGCCAGCGAGAAGCGGCTGTAGTGATCGAAGAGGGCGGGGGCGTAGAAGCCCGAGCCCGCGGTCAGCTCGGTGACCAGATCCTCGGCGGCGGTCAGCTCGAGGCTGCCGGTGCCGCCGCCGTTGACGATCGGCAACTGCGCGAACTCGCGGATCGCGGTGACGATCGCGCCGCGCCGCTCGGCCAGCTCCGTGGCGGAGCGTTTCTGCATTGCGCGGATCGCACCGCCGCGCAGCCGCCGTCCGGGCGGGCGGTCACCGACGCCGGCGATCTGGCCCTCGTAGGACATCAGCGCCGCCAGCTCGAGCTGCGGGCGGCGGTCGATCTCGCGGGCCAGCGCGACCGCCTGCTCGACGGTGTGCACCGGTGAGCGCTTCGGCCCCACCTTGACCCTGCCGCCCAGCGCCCACCAGCTCGCGTCGACGTCGATGCAGACCCGCACCGGCGCCGCTCCCGCTCCCAGCACCGACTCGATCGCGTCGAGGTGCTCAGGGCAGTCGACCATCACGATCGGCGCCCCCTCCGGGTTGGCGACCGAGCGCAGCGCCAGCTCACCCAGCGCCTCGGCGTCGGCGGTCGGGTAGGCGAGGAGCAGGTTCTCGAACCCCTGCTCGGCCAGCCACAAGGTCTCCGGCAGGGTGAACGTCATCTGCCCCTCGAAGCGGGGATCGCTGCGCAGGATGCGCTCCTGCAGTGTCCGGCAGCGCAGCGACTTGCTGGCCACCCTGATCGGCTTGCCACCGGCGCGTCCCAGCATCTCCGTCGCGTTGGCTGTCAGCGCGTCGAGGTCGACGAAGGCAAACGGCGCCTCGACCTCGGCGAAGATCGCCTCGTAGCGCTCGTGGGCCTGATCGATCCCAGGATTCACGGGTTCGAGACTAACCGCGCCGTCTCCCGGAGCCCGGCGCTATGGTTTTCCTCGCCCGGAGAGGTGGCCGAGTGGCTGAAGGCACTCGCCTGCTAAGCGAGTAGGGGGCGCAAGCTCTCTCGAGGGTTCGAATCCCTCCCTCTCCGCTAGAAGGCTCTTATTAGAACCCCGACCTGAAGAAACGGCTGTCCGGGCTTCCGCCCGCAGCCGCTTCGGGGTGTCTTTGGCCGTGAGGGTCCGTATCTCCTCGTGCAGCTCGCTCGCGACCGCCTCATCGGGCCGAACTCGGAAGCAGACGAAGAGGGCTTGATTCCAGAGGCGGCGATCCGATCTGGCGCCCCGGCCATACGTCTCCTCCATCACGCGAGCGGCCGCGAGAGCTTGGTCAAAGACCTCGTTCAACTTGTCGAGGTCGGTTTCGGCCCGCGACAGCGCCACCTCGGCGGTTCCCAGCTCGCGTGCTAGGCGATCCTGCTCGGCCTTCAACAGATCGAGCGGCAGGGCGTCGGCGTAGTAGGCGTCGAGGAACTTGGCACGTTTTTCGTTCAGCGATTCGATCCTCGCTCGCTGGCGGCGGACCTCACCGGTGTTCACGGCGCGCATCCCAGCGAGGCTCTTGGTCAGGGCTTTTCGGACGTCTGCCAAGTGGAGCCTCCAGTCGGCGGCGCTCGTCCCGGCTCCGAGCTGCGCGACCTTGACCTCGGCGTATGCGGCCGCCGCCTTCTCCTCGACCTCATGCGCCGGGAGGTAGGGCAGCTTGCAGCCGGTCCCCTTGATCCGCCCGAGGCAGGCGAAGTAGTCATAGAGGCGGCCGGTTTTGCTCTTACCCTTTACGAACGTCAGCCGTTCCCCGCAGTGGCAGCGCAGGCTCCCCTTTAGAAAATGTTTGTGCTTGCGATCGCGCTCGCAGGCCTGGGCGTGGGCGGTGAGTACGTGCCCGGCCCGGTCGAAGGTGTCCTGGTCGATCAGGGGCTCATGCTTGCCGTTGGGGTAGTCCGTCCCGGCATAGCGGACCGTGCCGATATAGAAAGGGTGCTTGAGCATCCGCGATAGCTGGGCTCGCGAGAGCGGCTTGGCGGGGCGGGTCGGCGTCGGGCGGGTGGTGAGTCCACGGTCTTTAAGTGCCGCGTGCAGCGTGTCGAGGGTGTAGGCACCCGAGGCGTAGGCGGCGAAGGCCCAGCGGATATGCGGGGCGCGTTCGGGGTCGAGGCGCACGGTGCGAAGCTCGATGCCGGTCGCCTCGTCGCGCTCGCGCACGTTGAGGTAGCCGATCGGGGCGGCACACGGCGTCCCGCCGAGCCGGGCCTTCTGGCGCAATCCCTTCTTGGCCTCGCTGGCGAGGTTGGCCGAGTAGAGCTGCGCGTTGGCGGCGTAGATCGTCTCCATGTATTCACCCGTCGGCGTATCGTCGATGGTCTCGGTGACGGAGACCAGCTCGGCTCCGGCCTGCCTGATTTCGAGGGCGATCTTGAGGTGGTCGGCGACGCTCCGGGCCAGCCGGTCGAGCTTGTGGACGATCACGTAATCCACGTCACCCTGCTCCCGGATGCGTTTCAGGAGTCGTTGCAGCTCGGGACGATCCGTCGAGCGGGCCGAGCGGCCCCGGTCCACGTACTCATCAGTAGCCGGGTCGTGCTCGGCTTCGAGTCGGGCGATCTGGTCGCGCCCCGCGCCCCGCTGTGCCTCGATGGAGTAGCCCTCCTCTGAAAAAGCGCGACGGGTCTGCTCGGCGGTCGAGACGCGGAGGTAGAGCGTCGCCCGCTTCACGCTCGCGCCCGCCGCTTCGCTTTCTCGATCCCGAGTACGTCGAGCCTGACCCGCATCGCTACGGCCGACACCTGGAAGCGCCGGGCCAAGTGGACGGGGTTGCGGACCCCCCGGTTGAAGTAGGCGTTCGTGACCCACCGCTTCGGCATCAAGAGGCACCCGGCGAAGTGGTTGGCAGCGCGCTCGCGCTGGGTGTGGGCGTCGAGATGGCGGAACGGGCGAAACGCCGTCGTTGCGAGCGGAGCCATGAGGGCGTGACCGAGTTCGTGTGCCATCGTGAAGCGCTGCCGCACGAACGGCTCCCCGCTACAAACCGCGATCAGCCAAGTGCCGCCGCTCCACTCGACGTATCCGGAGACGGGAGCGTTCGCCCGCTGGACGACCCGCACGCGCGGCAGACACTCGATCACTTGCTCGGGCACCGGGGCCGAATCAATCCCGTGGTGGCGAAGCAGCCGATTAGCTTGCAGCTCGGCCACGCGCCGCGCCTCATACGGAGCCAGCGGGCGATGCGGACAAAGCGCTCGCAGTTCAGCGAGCGGACCCACGGCGGCCTCCTTTGCGGCGTTCGGCGCGCTTTTGCTCGATGTAGCGTTCAACATCCTTGCGGTCTTTGGCCGAAAGGTCGCCCTCGAACTTGGTCCGCAAGTACGGGCCGAGGTTCGGCAGGCCGTCCGAAGGGGTGTAGCCCGCCAAGGCGAACAGATCCTCGGCGTCGAGTTCCAGGGCGCGGGCGATGCGCTGGAGCTTCTCGGGATCGGGGCGGGCGAACTCGCCGTCCTCCAAGCGCTTGAGGCTCGACTCGGCAAGGCCAGCCTGACGCGCCACGACCTCGCGGGTGAGTCCGCGGTCGTTGCGCTCGCGGGAAATGAGCTTGCCCAGAGCTTTGAGTTGGGATTTCGACATGTCCATATTGTCTCGCTGTTCTTGCGTATACGCAAGAAGCCAAGCAGTAGGGAGCGGTGCCACGCGGGCGGTCTGAGAAAAGAGGCGGGCGACCTGGACGAATCCGTGTGTGGTGTCCAGGTCGCCCGCATTGGTGTTACGCCGCCAGCGCCTCGATCTTGGTGGTGATCTCGGCCTTGCGGTCCTCGGCGCTGTCCTTCAGCGCTTTGTACTCGCGGCTGGCCTCATCGGCCCGCTCTTTGGCAGCCGCGACCTCATCGTCGATGGCCTCGCGGGCCTGCTCCAGCGTTTCCAGGGCTGAGGCAACCGCCCCCTCCGTGGTGGTCTCCCGCACGCGGCGGGGGCCGGTTAGCCCGCTTGCCTTCCGGGCCTGGTAGACCGCGCCGCGGATTGAGCTCGGCTTCATGCCGAACTCCTTGGCGACCTTCTCGTGGGCCTCCTTCTTCGAGAGCCCTTCGGCGGCGACCGCCTCCACGCGGTCGTAAATGTCCTGGGCTTTGCTCATCGCCCAGCACCTCCTTTGGTAGTGGATAGCTCTTGCGGCGAGCAGAAAGGCCGCAGCCCTTCCGCTCGCCGCGAAGCCGTCCACCGGCTCATCGGGCCCTTCGCGCGAATCGGAGCCGGTCTTCAGCCAGCTTGGTGAAGGTCGGGTTCAGTTCGATGCCGAGCCAGTCGCGCCCGAGCCGTTCGGCCACGACCGCCGTGGTGCCGGTTCCCATGAACGGATCGAGGACGACGCCGGGGCGAGTTGGCGCGAAGCAGTCGCAGCGGCGAAGCGCGCCGACCTCGCGGACGTGGCGCATCCCCTCGCTGGTCCGGCGACTCTTGATCCGCGTCGGCCGGGTCCAGGCCCGATCGCATTGCACGCAGATTCGCTCCGGGCACGTCGCCAGGATCGGGCGCTCGATCAAGGCCTCGGGGAAGGTCGCCTGATGGCCGAGCCGGTCGGCGGCGGTCGTCACCGTCCAGACGTCGCCGGGGTTCTTGCCGTTGCGGTTGCCGACCCGACCCGCCGCCTTGAGGCGGCCGAGGCCGGTGTTGTTGCCCTGATAGCGGCGACGGCGCTCGCGGGCCTGTGGCCGCGCTCGGTTGGCCGAGCGATGCGGGATGCGGATCGCGTCGAGGTCGAAGAAATAGCGGCGGCTCTTGGTGGCGAAGATGACGACCTCGTACGTTGGACTGAGCCGGTCGGCTGCGCTCTGCGGCAGCGGGTTCGGCTTGTGCCAGATGCAGACGTTGCGAACAATCCAGCTGTCAGCGGCGAGCGCCAGAGCGACCCGCTGCGGAGCCAGCAACAACCCGCCGCGCGGTGCGCCGTGGCGCGGGTGCTTGCTGTAGGCGTCGCCGAGATTGAGCCACAGTGAGCCGCTGTCTTTGAGGACGTGGCGGACAAGCCGCAGCACCGACCGCAGGCTCTCCACGTACTCGGTGATCGTCGGCTCCTGGCCGAGCTGTCTTGGTGCCCCGTAGTCGCGGAGGCCGTTCGCATACGGCGGGCTGGTGATGCAGCAGTCCACCGACTCGGGCAGGAGGCCGGAAAGCACCCGGCAGGCATCGCCGGTCAAGATCGTGCTTCGAGGGAGCGTCTTCACGACCCGCCCCCGGTCAAGAGATCGGCCGCTTCCTCGTACCGGCCGACCCGATACAGCGGCTTGGCATCGGACCCTTGCCGCCGGATCGCTTCGACTGCGACCGCGTGACGGGCCTCAGTGGGGACGAGCAGGACGGCGCGGGGGAAAGCTCCGAAACGCTCTTGCTCGCGGCCGGTCTGCCAGAACTTGCGATATTGGTCGAGCTTTCGGGCAAGGGTCGGGGCCGAGGCCGTGGCCCTATCAACCTCGACGAAGCTCAGGTGTTCGTAGTCGCCAGCGCCGAAGCGGACGAAGGCATCGGGCTTGAGCCAAGCGGTTGCTCCGCCGACTCCGGTGAAGCGTCGCCAGCACAAGGGCTCGGCGTCGAAGGCAAGGAGTTCCCCTTGGCCTTCCCGTTCCCGCTCGCGGAGTTCGACATATAGCTCCGTGACTTGGACGGCATGGCAAAGAAACTGATTGCCGGGAGTCCAGGGACGCCGAAGCCGCCTGCCCCCGGCGGGACCACAGACCGAGGCGAGCCGCTGGCCTGCCGTGTCGAGGGCAAAGACTGCCTGCGAGGAGCCGCCGGCACCGCCGCCGATGCGCCGCTCGAGGACGGTGATGATGCGGGCCTCAGTGAGCGCGCGGAGCCTGCGCCAGGCCTGGCGGGCATTGGCAGCCTTGGTGCCATCTACGAAGTGCAGGCGCCTGAGCTGCGTGGCCGTGGCAACTCGGAGCTTGTCGAGGGATTCGACCAGGGCGAGGTCCCGTTCGGGAAGCTCTGCGGCCAGCCGTTCCACGTAGGCATTCGTCACCCGATTACGACTCATCGCGACCACCTCTGGGGCGAGTGAGTCGTTGGCGTTAGCGCACCGGAAAGCTGCCCGGTGCTGGGGCTTTGCCTGCGGCTCGGCCGAGCGAAGCGAACAGCGATCATCGCCGCCGCCTCACGCCGAGCGGAGCCTCGGGCAGGCCGTCGGTGAGCCGGTCCCGAACCTCGGCGTCCACGTCTTTCGGGTCGCGCCCATACCGCGTTCGGGAGCGCTTGCGCACTGCCTCGCCGTGGCCGAGTGGCGAGAGCGGCGGGCGGGTCTGAATGGAGGCGGGCGGGGCGACGGCTGAGCCGGTCGAGACGGCGGCGTAGGCCTCGAAGGGACCGAGACCCTGAAAGTCGGCGGCGTCCAGGTGCGGGGCGAACTCGCGGGCGAAGGTACGCGCATCGTCGGCCGTCGTCTGCATGACGAGCTTCGAGCGGAGGTTGGCGAGTACCGCCGCACGAAGATCAGGCTTGAGCTGGCCGAGGTTCTGATGGGCGACCGTCCAGCCGACGCCGAGACCCCGCGACTGCGCGACGGCATCGCCGAGGGCGATGGGCAGCCGCAGGAAGTCCTGTGCCTCGTCCAAGACGACCGAGACGAAGTGTCGTTCTCCTGCGGGCAGCGCCACGCGGCGTTGGATCGCCGCCCACAGCTCGGCCAGGATGCAGGAGCCGAGCAGGCTGGCCGCGTCTTCGCCAATCAATCCCTTGGCGAGTGAGACGAGGACGATCTTCCGCTCGCGGAGAACCGCGTCGAAGTCGAGGGCGCTCGTGCTCTGACCGACGACCGCGCGGAGCTTCCGCCGCAAGGTAAAGGCGGCGAGCTTGTTGGCGAGCGGGCTGACCATCTCCGTCTGAGCTGCCGGGCTCTGTCCCTCGAACCAGGCCCAGATCGAACCGAGCTGATCGTCCTCGACCGATCCCATCAGCCGCCGTCTCAGCGACGGCGAGTTGAGGGTTGGCATGACCTCGCAGATCGTCCAGGGACCGGGAGCCTGTGAGAGCGTCAGGAGCGCCGCCCGAAGCAGCATCTCCGAACGGGGACCGAGATAGCCCTGGTAGAGCTGCTTGAACTGGCCGACGATGTGATCGGTGATGAGGTCGGCGGCCGCGTCGCCAGCCGACAGCAAGTTGAACCCAGCGGGTCGGGAGTCGGCCGGATCGAAGACCAACACGTCATCGAAGCGATCCAGACCGACCAAATCGGCGAGCGAGCGGCAGAGGTCGCCCTTGCTCTCGATCACGATGACGCCCCGCCCCGCCGCGAAGTCGTCCGCGCACAGGCGCTCAAGAACGGTGCTCTTGCCCGACCCCGTGGGGGACGTGACCATAAGTCCCTTTTTCGACTCGGCCTCAGAGATCGCGACAGGACGTCCGGTGGCGATCGCGTCCCCGAGGACGCGGCCCCGCCTTCGCACGTCCGGAGCGGGCGGCAGGGTCCGGCTCCCGGCGAACGGCAGGCCGGGAAGCTGTGGACCGGCGACGGGGACGCCGAGCATTGCTGCCAGCTCGTCGGCTGCGAGCGTCGAGCGGGTGAGAATCGGAGCAGCGACCCGGCTCAACCGACCGGCGACCCAGGCCGACGGAAGCAGACGCCGCCGCAAGCGCCGCTCGTCGGTGTCGGCCCGGTGAATCGCCCCGAAGACGCGACCGAGTAGCGCGTTCGGCTTCGGGCCACTGACCCCGATGCGGCAGACGGCCCGCAACTCCGGCTCGGCCGAATCGCGCCGCGACGCGGCAGGCTCCTCGTCTCGGCGGTCCCGCAGCCAAAGCACCCAGCCGGGCAGCGGCTCGGTCGGGCTAATCGCCCACTGCACGATGACGGCCTCATTTGCGCCAATTGGAGAGAGCGTGGCGAGCAGCGCCACGTTGCTCTCGGCGGTCGTGTCGGTGCGGAGAACGCCGGGTCCGCTTGCCTGTAGCTCGCGGGCCAGGTCGGTTCTCCGGTCAGGCTCGCTCGCCGGTACTGCCCGCAGGCCCGGGATCGCGGCGCGAAGCTGGCCGAGCACGAGAGTCGCCTTTCCGTCGGGAACGCCGAGGTAGTGGACGATCCCGGCATCGGTGGCGACGACCTCGACCGTGAGGCTGCGGGTAACGACGAGGCGGTCGGGGAAGCGCGGCAGGAGACCTTGGACGCTCCGCAGCGCCGCGACCATCTGCCCCGCCTCGACGCTGCGCGGGAACGTCAGCCGGAAGGTCTCCCGGTGCCGGGCAGCCGCCGCCGCCAGCGCGACCCGTGCGGCGAGCAGCGAGCCTGCGCCCACTGCGGCAACTGAAATGGCAGCGAGGAGGTCAGTCACCGTCGGCCTCCTCGGTCTCGGCCGCCTTTTCCTCGGCTTCCATCCGCGCCAGCGTGAACGCCAGGAGCGCGGCGACGAACCGCTCCAGGTCGGGCGGCTCGCGGCGTTCGGGGGTGAGGTGAAAGGAGGGAGTCATGTGGCGAAGGGGTTGCGTCTTGCGTATACGCAAGTCCGTGACTTCATCGTCTTGCGTATACGCAAGAAGGGCAAGCGAGGAAGCAGGCGATTGGCGTTCCGTCCCCGATTCACGACCGACCTCCGACGTTCGGGACGATCAGGGTGCGGCCAAGCCCCGACTCCGCGAGGCCGAGCGCGCAGGGCAGCCCGAAGGCGACCAGCAGCGAAGGCGAGGGGGCGGTGTCTCCGGACGTTCCGTCGGAGCGGTGAAAGCGCAGCCGCCCGCCGACGAAGCAGAGGGCGGTGGCGTTGGTGGCGATCTGTTGGAACCAGCGGGTATCGGTTCGGGCGAAGACGAGCGCCAGGCCGTCGCCATGATCGGCGAGCTTCGTGAGCCACTGGGCGGTCCCGCGGCCATAGGGTGGATTGAGCCAGACGCGGCCGGACCAGGGCTGGGCCAGCCCGTCCTCGCCCTTGGCGAAGTGGCGAGTCGCCGGCACCCAGGGCACGCCGCCTGCGGGTGCGGCCGGGTCGAGGTCGAACGTCAGCCCGAGGGCATCGAAAACGGCGGGCGGTGTGTACCACTCATCCGAGGACGTGGCGCTGCGCCGGTCGTGGGAGAAGCCGCCCGGCGTCATGACTTCTTACCCGGCGGCAGGAGCAATCGAAGGAAGCCGAGGAACACCAAGAGCGAGACGAGCACCGGCACCGCCTTGACCGCATACCCCGCCACGGTCGGCAGCAGGAAGCAGCCGACGAGCAGCGCCGCGACGGTGCCGAGTGCCCGGTTCATGAGTGCCGACAGCTCCTTTCGGAGAGGCCTTGAGCGGCGGTCTCCCGCCGCACCACCGATCCGCTCGGTGGCACCTACAACGCCAGCACCTATCGCAAGCAAGCAAACATAAAGCCGCCAAAGACAGGCGCGAAACGGCATGATTTCCGTATGGCCCGGCCGACCAAGACGATGCAGCGACGGAAGGCCGTGCTGGCTGCGGCCGAGCAGGCGATCCGCGAGCGGCACACCGAGTTCGACCTGGCGCTCTTCGAGATCGCCGAGGACGTGGGCATCTCGCCCCGCCAGCTCCAGCGGGTCTTTCGGGAGCTTGCCGACACCGACTTCAGGAGCGCCCTGCTCAAAGTCAGGATGGAACACGCGCACCGGCTCCTCAGCCGAAAGCAAACTGGCCTGACCGTCCGGCGGGCGGCACGGGCAGTCGGCTACCGGGAGAGCAGCGGCCTACGTTGGCAGTTCAAGCGCTTCTACGGCTACAACCCATCCGAGGTTCAGCCGGGGGGACCCGACTACGACGACTACTGGCGCAGTGCAGAGGAACAGCCCGACGAGCAGTAGAGCAACCGGCGATACGCTTCACGACCTTATGGACGGGGATCAGGAGTTTGCGCGGGCGATGGCGCTCCTCAGGGAGCATGGCCCTGAGCACCCTGACTACGAGCGCGGCCTTCGCGCCGCGATCGACTCCGGCGATCTTGATCCACAGATGGAGGCCCTTGCGCGCTTTGAACTTGGGTACGCCCTCAACCTCGTTGCCCGTCAGGAGGACACCGTTCCAGTCCTCGAGGGAGCGGTGGGCCTCTCCTCGGATGCGGGACTCAACGGGCAGATACATCACGAGCTGGGCGAGGCCTACAACATCCTCGGCGATCCGGCCGCAGCCGAGCGGAACTACCGAGCGAGCCTTGAACACAGCCGAGAGCATCCGTTCGCGCCGGACACGATGTGCTTCTTGGCCAAGCTCTTGTACGGGCGGGCGCACGCCGACACGGAGCACTTCGGGCAGTTCATCCAAGAGGCCTACGCGCTGGCATCAGAGGCGATGGCGATCTACGAGTCGCCCACGGCGGAGAACTTCACCACCTACGCGTCCTATGCAAAGTCCCTCGCGGACGCGCAGATGCTCTCGGCGTGCTGCCTGAGCGAGATGGCCGGAGCCAACGAGCAGTTTGAGGCCGACGCGATCTTTCGCCGGATGGAGCAGCACTGCCTAGAACACCGCGACGAGTTCGCCAGCGTCGAGCTTGAGGGGATGTACGAAAACTGGCTCGCATTGCTTGTGCGCATGGAACAGCACCGCGAGGCTAAGCTCGTGCATGATCGCTGGAAACGAAATGTGCCCGGATAGGTAGGGCGAAGGCGAGGCAGACTGAGTACGTCTTGTTGTCTGCCTCGCCGATGTTGCTTGCCACCCTGTGTTCACTGCTGTTCTTGGATTCTTCGCTGCGTCTCAGGATCTAGGAGTCGGAACGCCTGTCCAGCCTGTCGACGCTTGGGGCTGTCTTTGCTCGGTTCCCTGCGCTCGTCGTTGTCGAAGAATTTGGCGATGCCGCCTTGGTTAACAGCGTGGGGATCGTCTGACTTCATCACTCCTCCATTTCGGGGTCGGTGGCGGGCCGGGTGCGTGTTCTCTGAAAGCCGGTAGCTCGATGGCTCTCAGAGCACCCGAGCGCCAGCCTTCAGTGGAGGAGTTGAAGCGGCCTAGCCGCGAGACAACAGCGTGATACGAAGGTTCAAACTAGCTGTCCAATATGCGCCAGTTAGACTGATCTGTCAATTAGATCAATGGCTTTGTTGAGCTACATCTGGCAGCGGTTCCTCTTCCTCGGCTGGGTAGGCAAGGGGGTCGCCATATTCCTCATCCTCTACGTCACCGCCTGGGCGCTGGACAATCTCGGAATAGATGCCGCAGCACGTCAGTTCAAAGAAAAGGCCCTATTCATTCTCGGTGCTTTGCTCATAGCGCTGTTCTTCCGCATGATTTGGCGAGATATAAGAAAGCCCTAAGAGGGAGCGCAGGAATCAACACCGCGAATCGCTGATTGGGCCTGTAGCGGAGCCTGCCCCGGCGACCAGTCGAGCGAGCAACGTGCTCGCCATCATCGGCTGGATCACGGCGGTCTACTACTACGAATGAGTGTTAAGTGCTAGGGGCGCTGTTCTTTATTTGTTCTGATCGTCAGATCGGGGCGGTAGCCCGCCAGCATCCATCGAACAGAAGGAGTGTGGAACAAAATGGCTCGCGTCAAGCACGCCAAGAAGTGCCCGGCGTGCAAAGGAAGTGGCCGGGCACTCGTCACCTGGACCGCCGGGCGGCTTGCCCTGCGACCTCGCAAGAAGGTGGACTATCAGATCTGCCCGAAGTGTCGGGGAACGGGCTACGTCTGAACTGAGCTGACAGACAGGACGATCGCTGCGTGCAGTCAAGCGGTGCAATAGCAACTTGCACCGCTTCGTGACGCCGCTCTAGGGTCGCCAGCCGTCCGGCCGGGTGCCGACGCGGTGCCCGGACAAGCGGCGACCCGTCGCGCTGGAACCGCGAACGGGCCGCCTGACCACAAGGAGGCATTGACTCCTCATGGCTACTTTCCACCCTACGGCGGGCGCATCGCCGCCGCCGCGCAGATTCCCCGAAACCGAGGCGATCGACAGCATCGCCGTCGCCCGGCACTTCGGAGCGCTGCTCGCCCGCGAGCGGCGGCTGGCCGACTTATCCCAGGAGGCGCTCGGCTACCGCGCTGCCCTGCACCGCACCGAGATCAGTCTCCTCGAGCGGGGCGGGCGCACCCCGCGCATCGACACCCTCATCAAGATCGCCGGCAGCCTCGAATGCGGTCCCGAGACGCTGCTTACCGGGATCACCTGGAACGCGGGCACCGTCAGGCCCGGCCAGTTCTACCTGAACGGGGGTCGGTGATGGCTCCCTTCGACCACGAAGACGGGATGATCCAGCACAGCCTCCTCGTCCACGTCCTCTGCGAACACCCGATCCTCTTCACCGTCGCCGAGCTCGTCAGTGAGCTGGCCCGCGATCCCGAGGACTTCGGCCAGCGCGATCGGGTCGAACGCGCCATCCGAGACTTGGTCCGGGTCAAGCTCTGCTACCGCTACGGTCCGTTCGTCTTTCCGACCCGAGCCGCCAGCTACTTCTCCGAACTCTGGGACGAGTACGCGTGAGTCGAGGGAGCGGGGGATTTCGGCGGGTCGGAGCGCAGGCCACAGGGAGGGTTCCCGGCAACGGGACACCCTGCTCCGGCCCGCCGGAATCTTCCGTCCTCAAGCTCGATGCCACTTTACTTGACAACGCTGGAGCTATTGACCTTCAATGACTCCGTAATAATGAATACCTCACTGCGTGTTGTAGCCGTCACCTTGGCAACCCTCATCGGTTGCGTGGTCGCTGCTGCTTCCTTGCTCATCGCCACGATCCTTGGCCTTGGGGGACCATCTGACGATCTCATCTTAAAAAAACTAGGGTATTACGGTCTCGCGACCGTCTCAATGATCGCGCCGTTATTTATTTTGCGGTGGCTGTTCCCTAGCGCACTCACATGGAAACGAGCACTGATTTTCGTCGTTTGTGCGTTCTTTCTATCTTCCTACCTCGGATTTCTTCTTGGAAGTTGACTTTGATAGACATGCTTGAGGTGGAAGCCGAGGCTATCGGACTGTGCGTTGCCAGCGTGATCGCGGGCCGTAAGTGTTAGTCGGTAGCGACCAGAGTGGGTGCTTCGCAAGAGCTTGGCAAGGGGGAGCCGATGCCCTCCCGCGCTAAGACTCAAGGAACTACTGCGCTGCCACTTCTCTGCTGCTCCGCTTGAGCGGATCTGAAGGCGGAGAGACGCATCCTCAGACAAGCCCAGTGCCAGACGTACTCGTCCAATTACCTTTACGGCCCCTCCGAATTTGGAGGCTACCCCAATGACGCGCGTATTTCGCCAACCCTTTTTACTCTTTATCTGAAGGTGAATTCCAGACAAAGACGGAGCAAGTCGGTCAAGCCCGGACAGCGGCGACGCAAGAGCCGCCGGGAGCATTGACAACTCAGGGGCCTCTTCGCTAGACATAGCCGCCAGAATTACATTGGCGAAATCCGTAGCCCCCTGGTCGTCAGTAGCCATGAGCGTCACGGTGCGTCCTTCCGCCACTTCGGCGGGCAAGGAGAGCGTGGGACCGATAGCAGTTGATTCCTCGGTGGGTGACGTGACGTACCAGTCATATGAGTTGATCTGTCCATCGGTATCGGTAGATTGGCTGGCGTCGAGCACAAGGGAAGCGCCATTGCGACTAGAGGTAATGTCGGCGTTCGGTGGAACATTCGGCGGGTTCTCAACTTTGGTTGACAGGTTGACCGACTCGCCGCTGGGCGGCAGATCAGCTCCATAAAGTTCTACGCGCCACTGGCCGGGTTCAGGATCGGCAATCTCGAACTGTTCCCAGGTCGGTCCGTAGCTGTGGTACGCACTGGAGCCTGGGTCGCTTCGGGTGTATGTCTGGTCGGAAGGTGAGGTCAGGGAGGTCAGCACGTCGCTTCCTGGCCATTTCGTTGAGATCGTCAGGCGCGCCTTGCCAGAAGGAACAGAGAACTGATGCGAGACAGTTTCGCCATCGGTGATCATGAAGCTCAGGCCAGGCGGGCTTGGATCATCCTGAAGCACATCGAGTACGGCTTCGGCAATTGCTTGCTGGCCTGCCGGAGTCGGGTGAAACGCCGCAGGGTGCAGTTCGAGCGGGACGATCGAGCGGAGAGCAGGAAAGAACCACTCGTCGTCCGAGCAAAGCTCGTGACCATCGAAGTAAGGTGATGGATCGACGAACTGGAACCCGTTACGGAGGGCGTTGCGCTGAACAATGGCATTGATTCGCTTTATCTGTTGTACGGCCCACTGCTGATCTACCACCTTCACGCCGTTGCAGCGATCCAGTAGACCACCTATACCCTTCTCGGCAAAGAACTCAGGGTAGCCAACCGCGACTCCGATGGGCGTGTGCTCGCGAGTTTTCTTGAAAAGCTCGTCATACGGAACGACTTGCTGTGAATTGTCTCCCGGAGTATCGAGCCGTTTAAGAGCTTCGTAAACCGGCTCGGTCAGACTATTGACACTGCTACAAGTACCGAGCGGTTTTTTTGAATCGAGAATTATGCAGTCCTCTATCGCTTTGGCAAAGCCGACATCGTTCCCGCCGATCGAGAACGTCACAAGCCCGACGTCAAGACCAAGAAGATGATCGACCTGGGCACTCTCTCCCTCAGCCCAGGGATGATTGCTGGGAAACAGCAGATCGCGCGTCACGGCCCCCTGACACGCCTTGAAGACCAAGGGCATTTCAAGCGCGCCCGCCACGATTGGGCCAAACGCGTTAGCGGAACGCTGGCAGTCGTTGTTGGGGTATGTCGTGCTGTCTCTGTTCGTGCCGGGTGCGTAATCGCCCGCGCCAAAGCCTGATGAGTACGAGTCGCCAAGCGCTACATACGTCTGCGGTGGGGGTGGGGGTGGCGGAGGCGGCGTGTCGCCCAGGTAGCGCACCAGCGCGAAGTGGGACGGCTCGGGGGGAAAAGGACCGTCCGCAAAACCCGCCAGGACGATATTGCCCGACGGCTCCAGAAGCAGGTCATAGGCATACGCGACCGGCCACGGATCGCCGGGTACGAACGGTGGCCCTTCGATCAGGCCGTCGGTTCCAAAGCCAGGATCAGGCTCACCAGTCGCGGTTAGCCGCGCTAGGCCGAAGCGTGGCAGGGAGTGTTCTGGTGGGTCGGCAACTCCAGCGACGACCAGCTTGCCGTCTGCTTGGTAGTCAAGCGCGTAGGGGGTGGACTCGCCACCCGAGCCAAACCCGACCAGCGTGCTACCTTCCGTTCCGAAGCCCAAATGCAGATCGCCACTCTGTTCAAACCTTGCGACCATAGCGTGAGGGCCACTGTACGATTCTGCGAATATGTGCTCGAAATAACTAAGCGCGACCGTGAGTTTCCCATCCGGGGTCAGCGCAGCCGCTCTTCCCATCGCGTGGTCCTTGAGTCCGCGAACTGGCGTTACCAGGGTGCCGTCCCCGGAGAAGCTCGAGTCAAGTTGTCCGCCGCTGGTGAGGCGAGCAGCTGCTAGTCGAGAGCGGTACTGGCTGTCGTCATCGCCCGCCCAGTCGTCGTAGGCCGAGCCGACCAGGACGATCTTGCCGTCACCGTAGCGGACAACATCGGCCACGCGAGAGCCGACGGCGATGCCTTGGGGAGCCGTTTCGGTCATCTCGATTACGACCTCACCGTTATCGCCGAAGCTCGTGTCGAGCGTTCCGTCCGGCTCAATCCGCACGGCGGCAAAGCTCGGAACATCGAGCTGGCTGTCGCCGTGGTCGGTCAACGCATTTCCGGCGACAATCGCTCGCCCGGCCGGATCAAGAGTGATGGCGGTTGCCTCCACGTGATATTCCGGATTCCCCGGATGGAGCGTGAGGCGTCCATCTGTCCCGAAGTTGCCGTCAAGCTGTCCAGTGGGGGTGAGCTGAGCGATGGCGAAGTCCTGGTTATTTCCCGAACTAACTAGCGCCCTGCCCGCAAGCAAAATCGAGTCGTCCGGGCGGATCGCGAGGTCTTCAATGCAGGCCGTTCCAGTGTCACCAGGAAACGACAGGATCGTGACCCCGTTTTCGCCGAAGCTGGGATCGAGGGTTCCGCTCGCCGTGTAGCGAGCGATCGTGAACCGAAAGGCCTGGGAGCCTGGCTCGCTGCCGGCACTGCATCCGGCCGCGATGAGCTTGCCGGTGCTCTGTCGGCCAATCGCGTAGGCAAAGGAGATGTGGTCGACTGGGGTGCGAACCCTCCCGCCGTCCCCAAAGCTGGGGTCAAGCTCGCCGGAGGCGCCGACCGCGGATGGGGCGAGTATTCCCGCAGCTATCAGTGCAAGAAACGCTCCGATCATCCAGCGTGCCCTCCTCGACCTCCGAGAATCCAGGGGACGGTGGCGACGTTTCATCGCACCAGATAGAACCAGGTTTCAATCTCCCACACATCCGCCAAATGGCGGAATTGCCCCAAGCGCTTGCCCTGGCTGGGTAGGGTCTCGCCACTTCTTCGCGAAGCGGGAGAGCGGATGAACCCGGTCGGTCTGGTCGAGGCAACGGAGCGCCTGTATCGCTCGCTGTTTACAGCGGCGGTCGGCTTCGCCGTGGGCACGGCGCTCTGGGGCATGGTGATCGCGCCCTTCAACGGCTTCAACGACCATGCCGGCCTGAGCCTCGGACTCGGAGCCGTCCTCGCCGCCGTGTCGCTTGCCGCCTTCGCTCGCCGCCGGACGCTGTTCGTGTTCCTGCGCCAGCATCCCGAGTGGCTCCTCGGCTTCGTAGCGCTCTCCATCGCCGTGCTCTGGCTTGATGGCGGCTGGCGCAGCTCGTACTACCTGGCGAGCTACACCGCCATCGCCCTGGCCGCCGTAGTCGGCGGCCTGCGGTGGTCATTCTTCTGCGCCGCCCTGCTTGCCGCAGGCTACGTGGCGGGCCTCGCCATCAACGGCTATTCCTGGGAGGAGCTGAAGGCGCTCAACGATGCCGACTCGATCATCGCCAACACCGGGGGCTACCTACTCGCCGCCTACTTCTTCGCCGCCCCCGTGCGTTGGCTCGGCGGCTACGTCGCCCGGATCAACCAGGTCGTGGGTAGCGGTGCCGACCACCCGGCACCGGATAGCTCCCGCGAATCATCTCCGGAGGTAACGGCCGACCGGCTGACCGACCGGCTGACCGTGCGCGAGGTCGAGGTCGTCCAGCTCGTCGCGGGCGGTGCCACCAACGACGAGATCGCGGTCCGACTCTTCCTCTCGCCCCGGACGATCCAGTCCCACGTCAAGAGCGCGCTGGAAAAGACCGGTACGCGCAACCGCACCGAACTGGCCGTCCTGGCCGTAGTCGAGAGGCTGGTTCCCGACGAGCGTGTTCCGGGGAAGCAACCAGCCGCTGACCCCTCCGACTCGTCCTCCTTGCCCACCGGATAGCAGTCGCTACCGACTGACCGCTTGCCCCGCTCGCCGGTCCACCGCAGATATGCGTACGGATTCATCGCCTTTCGCCCTGAGTTCCGCCGAACGGCGGATAGACAGGTTCCGCTGGATCGGGTTCGATGCGCCGCCATGGTTGATCGCTACCCCACAAGCGGATCGCGTGACAGCGGCTGCGTAGGTTTTCACTCGACTCTGGCGTCGTCCAGCAACCGCTCAGCGCGGGCGAGCAGAGCCGACGGCTTGATCTGGAAGCCGTCGGCGATCTTCCAGATCATTTCAAGCGTCGGGTTCTTCTCCCCACGCTCGATCTTGCCGAAGTACGCCCGGTCGATTCGGCAGGCCAAGGCGGCGGCTTCCTGGCTCATGTCGCCCTGCTCTTTGCGGAGCCGCCTGAGGACGTCGCCGAAGGCTTGGGAATGCGTGCGCGCCATCTGCGGCAGCCTTCCTGGTTGCGGCCTTTTGCTCCACGGTCTAAAGTACCCCGGCCTAAGAGGCCCAAGACGTACCGAACCCACACAGACAGACAGGGGGTAACAACTTGAAGCGAACTGGCGCACTATCGGTGGCCGCGTTGATGGTGATCGGGCTGATCGCAGCCGGAAGCACCGGGGCCATCACGGTCACCAAACCAGACCTCACCGCCACGGTCACGGCCACCGTTTCGCCGACGCGCCTGCCCGCGCAGGGTGGCGCTCCGGTCACGCTCACGGTCGCGGGGACCTTCACCCGCCCCGATCCCACGGTGCCGAGTCCGCTTCGCTCGATGAGCTTTCTGCTCGACCGGCAGCTCGCGGTCGATACCAGGGGCCTGCCGATCTGTCCGTTGGGCAAGCTGAACAACGGGGCACCCGTTTCGTATGCGCGGAAAGTCTGCGGGCAGGCGTTGATCGGCAGCGGCACGGTGGACCAAGCGTTCCGCTTTCCCGAAGGCTCCCCGATTCCGCCGTCCGAGCGGCACTCCGGCGTGCTTTTCTTCAACGGCAAAGGTGGCGTGTTGATGTTCAGCTACGCCCTGCATCCGGCTCCTGGTGAGGTTCCTTCGATTGTCTCGATTGGGAGCGGTCGCAGGCTCGATATTCGGATGAGTCCAGGCCTCGGCTCGACCGTCTCGTTCCGGTTCCGGCTCGGCCGGACCTGGCACGACGAGGGCGAACAGCACAGCTACCTGAGCGGGCGGTGCTCAAGCGGCACGCTCAGCAACCAAGTCACGCTCGCGTTCGCGGACGGCGACGTGTCGGAAGCCGGGCCGCAGCGCTGCACGAAACGGGGCGGGTGATGCGGCGGCAAGTCGCGCTGGCCGGAGCGCTAGCCCTGATCCTCAGCGCCTGGCTCGCCGGAGCTGCATCAGCCGAACAGTGCTCGTCGGATGGCAAAATCTGCCTGCTCACGGAAGCGACGGCGGCGAGTCCATACCAGCCGCCGCAAGTCATTCAAGTTGCAGTGGATTCGGCGGCCGACTCCGTGAGGATCGAAGGCTCTCCGTATGGGTTCGGAGGCTGGGCGGAACGGGTTGCCGCTGGGCCTCCCGATGGAATGAGCGTTTGGCAGACGGCCCTCCAGCCGATTGCGAGTGATGGCACGACCTCACTGGAGGTCTACGCCCAGGTGGGGCAGGGGCCTGGCTTCCTGTACTCCTTCACCGCGACCTTCCCGAACCTCCCCGTGCAGGCGACGGCGCTGTTCGGCGAGGGCACGCTTCAACGCGTAGGCGAACGCTATGTCGCCTCGTTCAGCCTCACGGCGAGACGGGCCGTGACGGTTAGCCAGCTACTTACGTTCACCGCTTTCGAGCCCGACTTCATGGAAAAAGACCTGACCGAGGACTGGGTGCCGACTGAAATCAGCCCAGGACCCGGCACGGCCTCCATGAGCGTCGCCGTCGACACGGTCAAACAGATTTGCCGAGAGTACGCAGACTGCTACGTGACCCTCTTTTCCATTTTTGCTACCGAAGGCGTGCGGTTCGGCGGAAACCCGATCGACGTAAAGTGGCGCGTCAAGACCCCCCGGCTCGGCTGCCTGAGACAAGTCGAACGGCTCGTTATCCGCAGCAAGCGGATCAGGCGCGATCCGAAGCTCCGGCGGCGAGACCGCAAACGCGCGCGGAGGCTCCAGCCCCGCTGCTACGACTGGAGCGTTCAGAAGGTGTACCCATACCTGGTGCCCCGCCGCCAGACGGCCGCCCGCCGCTGATTGAACCTTCACGCCACACTGCCCGATAGTCTGCTCAGAAAATGCAAAGCGTTAGGCGGGAACTGAGTGAGACAAGAACCTTCGAGAGCGGGAGTGAGGTAGCCGATGGCGTCTGGAACACAGGACGACGACACACCGGACTTAACCGGTCCGTGGCCAGCCTACGTGTTAGAGCACCCGCTGCGGGCGCGCATGGCGGCGATGCTGGATCAGTGCCCGATGGACCTGCCGGAGCTGGCCGAAGCGCTTGACGAGCCGTTGACGCGGGTGACCTATCACTACGGGGTGCTAGTGGCGACCCTCGCCCCTGGCGACAATGCGGAGCCGGACGAGGACGCCCCGCCCCAGCGGTGAATTAGCCAAGGTCAAGCCGAGAAAGGCGGTCCTTGACTTCGGGGTTCGAATACCGTCTCATCAAGCCCGCTCTTGTGATGTGTCGCGACATCGGAGACAGATGTCGCGCGTCATAGTAGACACCCCTCAGCACCCTCCGACCGGCTGGTAGTCGCGGCTCGGATCGAGAGTGAGCCGCCGGATCAACTCGCCCGTTCGTGAGTCGAGGACGCGAATGTCGCGATCGGCGATCAGCAGCTTGACCGCCCTCCCCTTGTGGGCGCGGCCAATGCCGATGTGGTGGAGCTTTGAGTCGTGGCGCAGGCTGACCTTGCCCTGGCCGTCGACTCTGTCGTGGCGGACGCGGAAGTGGGCCTCGCGGCCGGCCCCAGAGGCCGGCCGCGCCTTTATCCGGGCGCTGTAGGCCTGCAGGGGCGTGCGGCCTCCCAGGGCGCGGTGGGGCCTGATCGTGTTGTAGTAGTGCGCGAAGGCGTCGAGCTGGGCCTGCAGCTCTGCGAGGGTCTTCGTGGGAGGCTGTTTGTCCAGGTAGCGCTTCAGCGTCTGGTGCAGGCGCTCGACCTTGCCGCAGGTCTGGGGATGGTAGGGCCGCGAGTTCTTGGCGATGATGCCCAGGCGCTCCATCTCGAGCTGCAAGAGCACCTTGCCACCGCGCGGGGCGGCGGTGAACACGGCACCGTTGTCACAAAGCAAGGAGGCGGGCGCCCCGTGCAGGGCGACCGCCCCGCGAAAGACATCCACGACATCGGCCGCTTTGAAGGTCGGGCGGGCGACAGAGGCCAAGAACAGGCGGGAGTGGTCGTCGATCATGTCGAGGATCTCCACGTGCTCGCCGCCGGCCAGCTGCCAGTGGGTGTTGTCGGCCTGCCACATCTCGTTGGGCAGCTCTGCTTCGAAGCGGATCAACGAGGAGCGTGGGCGCTTTTGCGGCTGAGGACTGACCAGCCCCTCGCGGCGTAGGATCCGCCAGATCGTTGAGACCGAGGGGACACCGTCGATCCCCTGGCGGGCGAGGTGATGGGCGATCGTCTCCGCGCCGCAGTCGTGTCCCTGCGAGAGCAGCTGCTCTCGCAGGGACACGACTTCCCGCACTATCTCCTCGGGCGTGCGGTTGGGACTGGAGCGTGGGGCCCTGGAGCGCGGCTCCAGCGCCTCATAGCCGCCCTCGCGGTAACGGGCCAAGAGCTTGTAGATCCAGCTGCGATGCACTCCGTGGGCCTTCGCCAGCTCTGCGACCGAGCGGCCCTCCAGCAGATGCGCCTCGACCAGGTACCGCGCCTTTGCCACAGGAGATCTCCCTTCTTTGGGTGTCTCCTATGTCTCGACACAGGTGTCGCCTATCTACTGAAACCGGACACCTCCCTCTCCGCTCTCGCAAAGCGCTCGAACCTTTCGGGGAGGGCTCCCCATGCGGGGTCTCTACGAGCGCGAGCGTGTCCAGCGCCGTTTTGGCCCTGTAGAAGGGCTTCTCGGCATCCGTGACCGGTTCCAGGCGGATCGGCCCGAGAACGTCTCGCAGAAGCAGCGCTGACTTCTCCGTGCGCCCCTCCAAGACCTCCTGGAGGTTGCGGAGCCGTTCTGCGATCCATTTAACAGGCGGGACCTTGAAGACACGCTCACGAGATGCCCGAAGCCCTTCAACCTCCTCCCTGAGCGCTTCCACGCGCTTCTCGGTGTCGAGCAGGGCATCCCCGAGGGTCTTGCTGTCCCGGCCTTCGGCAATCGCGTTGACGATGTTTTCCAGACGGCGTTGCTGAGAGGCAAGCTCAGCCTCCTTGATCTTCATCTCCTCCGGCAGGGTCGATTGAAGCTTGCTGATCTCCTTCTCGACCTGCTCAAGGACGTAACGCACCTGCTCAGCGTCTTGAATGCGCTCCGAGATCGCGCCTACGATGATCTTCTCGGCTCTCTTGCGAGGGACCAGCACTTTGTTGTCGCAGACATGCTTAACCGCTCCGAAGCAGCCGTAATAGCCGCCGCTCTTGCCGCTGACTTGCCCGATGGTGCTTCCACATGAGCCACAAGTCATTGCCCCCGAAAGCAGATGGGTCGGGTAGTGCTTCTCCTTACTGCCTCGTTGACCAGAGAAGCCTCGTTGACCTTTGCCGCCCGGCCAGGTCTTGCGCGTTTCCTGCTTGCGACGCTGGACCTTCTCCCAGAGTTCTTCAGGAACGATCCTGAGTGCTTCGTCCTCATGAACGATCCACTCGGCTTCGGGCTTAACGTACTGACGCTTTCGGCTCGTTTTAGGGTCGCGCCGACTTCCAGTCTTATTCCAAGTCCATCGGCCAATGTACTTCTCGTTGGTAAGCATCCGGTGGAGAGTGCTGGGTGACCATCTGTTGCCCTTTTTATACGGTCCTGGCACTCCCTCTCGATTGAGAGTTTGCACAATGGAAGTTTGCGATTTGCCATCAGCAAATTCCCTAAACACCCGTAAGACATTTGCGGCCTGTTCAGGGTTGATCTGCCTTCCATAACCCTCTGGCCTGAGGTGTCCTGCCTTATCCATGCGCATTTCACCCATGGGAACTGAGCTATAGCCAAAGGTTCGCTCTCCCACGAAGTAACCGCGCTCTTTCTGGCCCAACTGTCCCCGTAAGGTCTTCTTCTTCAGATCCTCAAGCTGGATCTCGTTAAAGAGTCCACGAATTCCAATTTCGAGCTTCGCGTCTTGGTCGCTGCTATCGACTCCATCGGCAACCCCAACGACTTTGACCCCCTCGAATTCGAGTTCAAGGAGAACGGTGAGCATCATCTGGTTATTGCGAGCAAGTCTTGAGAGGTCGTCCACAAGCACCATCTCGAAGGCACCGGTAAGTGCGCTGTCCATAAGCGCCTTGAGGCTCGGCCGATCTTTGCGAGCCCCCGAGAGAGCTTTGTCGCAATAGACGTGATCCTCAAGCACCGTGTGACCATGCTGCTCCGCGAAACGGCTGCAAGCGGAGACTTGATCGGTGATGCTCTCGGGCCGTTGATTCTCGGAGCTATACCGCGCGTAGATGGCGGCCCTCATTGGCCGCCACCCCCTTGACCGCTAGCCACAACTTTCTTCGAAGCGTTAGCCGCTTGGGTCTGTTGCACATACTCGTCAGCAAGTCCGGCTGCGATATGAGCCAACAGGGCTTTAAGTGCTACGTTAGACGTGTTCATGGAGCCAATACCTCCGTGGACCGGACCCCCGGACGCACCAACGTCGCGGGGGTCATTTATTAGTTGTAGTTGCCCTTTTCTGATTCAGCAACAAATCTCCTGCATGAAATGGACCTATTGGTCCGTTGATTGTTAGGTGCCGCAGAGTAAGTGGGTCTAAACCACACTCTGTGAGGGTGGGGGGTCAAACTTGAGCACCCCTCGCCTGAGACTTCAGGATACCAGTGCTAAGGGAGTTCTTAGTGATAACTCGGTAGCAGTGTTAGTTGGGCTTCCAGCCAACAATTTTCTCCCAACGAGCGAGCAATTGTGAGGGTTTGACCCCCAGCGTTTTGGCGATTTTCACCAAGTTGTCGAAGGAGATATTGCGCCGACCTCGCTCTACTGAGGAGATGTAGGTCCGATCCAAGCCTGCTTCAAGACCTAGGGCCTCTTGGGAGAGCCCAGTCTTTTTGCGGGCCTCCCGAATCGCTTCGCCAAGCGCCAAATGGGATCGCATCGCCATTGCGGCGACGCTCCCAGTTTGAGGACTTCGAGTCTACGGACTCTGAGTCACGTCTTTGCTAGCTTGCTTCCTCGTGAAGCTGGAGATTGAGAAGAAATGGCTCCTCGGCGGGGGAACCGCAGCCGTCGCCGTCGCGGCGCTCTTCCTCGTCGCCTGGATCGTCAAGGGCATCGACATCCCCCTCGTGGGAGAGGGCGGCTCCGCGCCTGCGCAAGCTCAAGTGCAAGGCCACAGCGATTTGGGCGACGAATCCATGCCAGGGCTTGATCTCCAGCACTGCGTAGATATCTGGAATAGCTCAACGGACAACGCTGGCCCGCAAAGCTCCATGAGCGCCCTCGCGGCCTCATACGTCAGCGTGACGTTCTCGGATCTCTATCCGGGTAAGTGCCTTGTTACGGGGGCGAACCCGGAACTTAATCTCTCAGCCCAATTCCTTGAGAGCGATGCCGGTCCCTATGCCTACGATCAGATGGGCTCTGGGGCGGCAACGTCTTTGCCGTCGAGCGTCACGGCTTGGAATGCCTCGTCGGATGGCGAAGGCTATTTGACGCTTCGGCCCTCCTAAATGAGAAGACCCCGGCGCTTGAAGCTGCCTGGGGCCTTCTGAAGAGGGGGAGGGATTTGAACCCCCGTCGCGAGCCGTATCACGGACCCCGCTCTACCTAGCTGAGCTACCCCTACGGATATACCGCGTCGGGATCGTAACTCAGCTAGGTGGGCTGACCTGCCGCCTAATCCGCTCGGTTCGCTACGAGCAGGTGCCAGCGGATTTTTTGGCCTTGCACTCGTTGCAAAGCTCGCCCGTAGTGGGCTTGGAGGACTGCGAGTCGTAATTACTCGTCGGCCAGTTTGAGCAGTTCGAGCAGAAATGCCACGTGTCGTAGCCCTTACGGCGACGGTACGTGCTTGCCATTGATGCGCCTCCTTGTTGGGTTATCCGGCGCTCGTTCTTTGTGAAGCGCCTCGCTTCCTCCTCTGAAGCGTTCTGGATACTACTGGCACTCTACTTGGGTGAGTGCCAAAACCTAAATTGATACATCCAGAGTCCGCAATTTGGAGGCAAAAACCCGCCGATGCCGGATCTTTAGGTCTTGACAAACTCCGGAAACCCCAATGGCTATTGGCTTGCCGTCTTCCGCTGCACCTAGACTGGGTGCTCAGAATGAGAAAAGCTCGTCGCATATCTACGCAGTCGTCAACGCCACTCTGGCTTCGCGATTTCATCTTGGAGCGAGACGCCCACCGCTGTCGGTATTGCGCCTTGTTAGCCACCGAGGTCGATCACGTCTATCCCAGGAGCCGTGGAGGTCCCACGGTCGCTTGGAACCTCGTTGCTTCTTGTGGCCCATGCAATCGGGCCAAGGGTGCGAGGACGCCTCTTGAGTGGCAGCAGGCAAAGCGAGCCGAGTTGTACCGGGCCGCACTTCGCCAACGCTTGACTCGTCGGGGACTGCTTGAAGCGGCAATCAGGAACTCGGACTCGCAACCACCAGCTAGGCCCTACTTGCGTCAGGCTTTCAGGGCAAGAATTCAAGCCACCTAATCCCCTTCGCGACGGATTGGCCGCTCACGCCGAGCGTCCGCCCTACCTCCTCAAAGCTCATTCCCGTTTCATGCAGAGCTTTCGCCTCCTCAGCGA
The DNA here is from genome assembly GCA_963698085.1 of uncultured Solirubrobacterales bacterium. Classification (GTDB taxonomy): domain Bacteria; phylum Actinomycetota; class Thermoleophilia; order Solirubrobacterales; family 70-9; genus VRUE01. The sequence goes on along the minus strand of OY969122.1, from coordinate 912,123 downwards.
TGCGCTGATACTGGGGAGGAGCGTCGGCCAAACTGGCTTCGATGGGAATCGAAGCTGCCATCCGGACCTCTGGGCTCCGCAAATGGGCGGTTCGGATGGTTTGAGGGAGTGTCCGTTGCCACGATATGGCCGACCCAACCCTGTTTCCCGGATCTCTTTATCTCGGCCTGGCAACCGCGATCGCGGCAATTACGGCGTCGGCGGTCGCGCTTGGATTGCTTAAGCCATCGCGGGGGTTTGGGCGGCTGGCGTCCTTGGCGGTGGTGCTTTTTTCCGCGCTCGGGATTGCGGCAGCGTTCATCGTCGTTGCTCTTGGTGAGCCGACCGGGTTGCTTCACGTGTTCATCGGGGCCGGATTGCTGGTGGCCGGTACGTACGTGTTAATCCGCGCCCTCGACTCGATTTTGCGGGACACAAGTCACGACGCCGCGCTCGACGGAATCCGCCTAAGCGGTTCGCTCCCAGTCGACGAGCCCCCTGCTCCTCCGCAGCGCCACACCTGGAGGGTTCTCCTCAGCGCTGGGGGTTGTGCAGTGGCTGTCGTTGGCCTCCTCCTTGTCTCGACGCCAGGGTCGCTTGACGTGATCCTTCAGCCAGAGGGGTTCGCTCAGGATGCGGCAGGGGGCTACGCGCCCTCTCATCGTCCTGTCTTTTCGTGCCTGGAGGGAGGGACCGACTGCCCGGGCCCCGGCTACCCGACTTTCAACTCGTACCGCAATAACCCCAACTACGGTGACGAGCGAGCGTTCCTCGACGCAAAGCCGTTCAGCATTCGCTCGCCCGGAGGATTTCAAGATGTCTTGGAGGTGCAGTACGGCGACATCGTCCTTGTTCGTGGCTACTACAACAACAATGGAGACGCTCGCTTCGAGTCCAGCCATGGAGGCTCGATCGCGCGGGGTGTTCGTATGCGGATTCTTCTTCCGCTGGGGCAGGCGAAGGTGAATGTCGTCGCTGGAGAAATCTCTGCCGATAACTCGATCCCCAAATCCGTCAGTGACTCCGTGACGCTCTGGTCCGAGGAGGCATTCCGGCTCCGGTACGTCCCCGGCAGTGCTCAGCTCGTCAACTCGATCCACTCAGCGGGGATCTCGCTTTCCGACGAGCTGGTGGCCGACGGAACCCGGCCTGCCGGGGGCGCGGTGCTCGGATTTCGTCACCTTGACGGGAGGATCGCCGGGCGGTTTGAGGAGGCGGGCCTGGTCACGATCCAAGTGCAGGTGCTCTGATCGGTGGCGGTCAGGGGCGAGCGTGGCGGGAGCGGATGACGACGCGGGCGCCGCGCGAGGGGATCATCGTCACGTTGCGGTGGACCGCGTGCTCGGGCGCCGGGTCATCGGCCTCGAGGTCGAGCCGGCGGGCCATTGTCTCCAGCACGACCCGCTGCTCGGCCATCGCCAGCGCCGCGCCGAGGCAACGGCGAATGCCCCCGCCGAAGGGGATCCACTCGTAGGTGCCCGGTTTGCGACCGAGCCAGCGCTCGGGGCGGAACTCAAAGGGCTCGGGGTATAGGTCCTCGCGGTGGTGAACGAGGAGGATGCTCATCAACACGGGCGTCTCGGCGCTCACCGCGCAGGAGCCGAGCTGCCACGGGAGCATCACTCGCCGGCCGATGATCGGGATCACCGGCCGCGAGCGCATTCCCTCGACGATCGTCGCCTCGATCTGCTCCGCGGCATCGCCCTCGCCGCGGACCGCGTCGAGCAGGGTGTCGTGGGCAACCGGGTTGCGGACCAGTCGCTCCCAGGTCCAGGCCAGCGAGTTGGCCGTCGTCTCGTGGCCGGCGAGGACCAGGGTCAGCAGCTCGTCGCGCAGTTCTTTGTCGCTCATCGCCTCACCCTCCTCGGTGCGCGCCTGCAGCAGCAGCGAGAGGATGTCGCGCCGCTCGCCTAGGTCCTCGGCGCGACGGCGCTCCCCGATCACCGCATAGGTCGCACGGTCGAGCATGTCCAGGCCGATCCTCATCGGCCCGACGGGCTCGTCGCGGTTGAGGTTGATCAATTCGACGATCTGCGCCGTGGGCCAAGTCGAGGCTTCGACCACGCGCTTGGTCATCTGGCGCAGCCGGTGCTCGGCCGTGCCTCGCTCCGGCTTGCCCTCGATGCCGAAGATTCCGGCCATGATCACATCGAGCGTGATCGCCTGCATGTGCGGAGCGAGGGCGAAGGGTCGGCCGATCGGCCAGCGCTCGATCTCGCGCTCGGCGGCGTCGGCGATCAGCTGCGTGTACTGCTCGATCGCCTCGCCGTGGAAGGGCGGGAGCAGCAGTTTGCGTTGCCGCATGTGGCGGGGACCGATCGCGGTCAGGACCGAGTTCGGACCGACCACGGGACGTAGCGGCGACTCGCCGGTCAACGAGGGCGCCTGCTCGGGCTTGGCGGTGAAGAGCGAGCGCGCGTGGTCGGGGTGGCTGGTGATCACCGGGCCGGGACCCGGGAGCGTGCCGCGCATGCGGAAGACCTCCCCGAGCTCGCGGCGGGCGCGGAAGACGAACTGGATCTGGCGCTGGTTGAAGCGCAGGGTCTGCAGCAGCCGGGGCTGCATGATCGCCGGCGGCTCCGGCAGGCTGGCTGCCTCGCCCCGATCGATCGGCCCGGCGGGTGACGGCGGTGCCTCGCCGACCAGGTCGTTCTCGGGGGCGGGCGGCGACGGCGTCTCGGGCTCGGCCAGCTGGGTCACTCGATCAGTGTTACACAGATCGATGTCATATCAAGCAGCCTCTACAGTCATGTGACGTATGCACAGCAGGCGGACCAAGATCATCGCAACGGTCGGCCCCGCAAGCTGGGATGGCGAGGTGTTGAGGGATCTGATCGAGGCCGGCGCGGACGTCTTCCGGCTCAATTTCTCTCACGCCGACCGCGAGCGGCACGCGCGCACGGTCGAGTCGATCCGGAAGGCGGCCGAGCTGGCCGGGCGGGAGATCGCGGTACTCGGCGACCTGCCGGGGCCGAAGCTGCGGATCGGCGAGCTGCGCGGCGACGTCGCCGAGCTCGAGACCGGAATGCACGTAAAGCTGACGCCGCAGGCGGTCGAGGGGGACGAGGAGACGATCCCGGTCGATTGGCCCGGGGTCAGCTCCCTGCGCGAGGACGAGCTGGTCTACCTCGCCGACGGCTCGATTCGCTTGCGTGTGCGCGAGCCCGAGGACGGCGGCGTCGACGCCGAGGTCGAGGTCGGCGGCACGCTCTCCTCCCACAAGGGAATGAACATTCCCGGCTTCACCGCTCGGGCGGCGACCGACGGCGACCTCGGTTGGGTCGAGTTCGCGGTCGAGCAGGGGATCGACCTGTTGGCAATGTCGTTCGTCTCTTCGGCGGCGGACCTCGAGCCGGTCACCGAGCGACTGCGGTCGCTCAACTCCGACATCCCCCTGATCGCGAAGATCGAGAAGAGGCAGGCGGCCGAGAGGGCTGAGGAGATCGTCCGCGCGGCGAGCGGCGGGATCATGGTCGCGCGGGGTGACCTCGGGATCGAGCTGCCACTGGCCGAGGTGCCAGTCGTGCAGAAGCGGCTGATCCGGGCGGCCGGCAAGGGTTCCAAGCCGTCGATCACGGCGACGCAGATGCTCGCCTCGATGGTGACCGAGCGGCGGCCGACCAGGGCCGAGGTGACCGATGTCGCCAACGCGATCTTCGACGGCACCGACGCGGTGATGCTCTCCGAGGAGACTGCCGTGGGCCGGCACCCGGTGGAGGCGGTGCGGGTGATGGACCAGATCGCCCGCGCGACCGAGCCCGACCTTCCCTATGGCGAGTGGCTCTTCACCCGCACTGACCAGGCGACCCAGGACGTCGCCGACTCGGTCGCGCAAAGCGCGGTCGGGGCTGTCTACCGGCTCAACCTGGCGGCACTGGTCGTGCCGACGCGGAGCGGTCGCACCGCGCGCCTCGTCTCCGCTCACCGCCCCAATGTGCCGGTGCTGGCGATCTCGCCGCGGGCCGAGGCGGTGCGACGGCTCAACCTACTCTTCGGCGTAACGGCGGTCCTCAGCGACCACGAGGAGGAGGTGCGCGAGCTGCTCGACGACTGCGCTTCGCTGGCGGCGCGCCACGGCATTGCCCGCTCGGGAGACCTGGTTGCGATCGTCGCCGGCATGCCCGACCAGGAGTTGGGGACCAATCTGTTCGAGGTGCACCGCATTCCCTGACCGATAGGCTGCCGCGGCAGTGACCGACTTCGACGCGATCGCGCAGGGAATGACGCAGGCGGTGCCCTTCGCCGGGTACCTCGGCCTGGAGATCACGAGCGTCGCGCCGGGCGAGGCGGTCGTGGTGCTGCCGGAGCGAGCCGAGTTGACCAACCACGTCGGTTCCCAGCACGCCGGCGCCCTGTTCACCGCCGCTGAGACGGCATCCGGCGCGGCCTTCGTCGGCGCCTTTGCCGAGCGGATGGGCGAGGTGACGCCGCTGGCCCGCAGCGCCGAGATCTCTTACGAAAAGATCGCCAAGGGGCCGATCGAGGCAAGAGCGAGGCTGGCCGTGCCGGCTGCCGAGTCCCTCGCCACCCTCGACGCCGAGGGCAAGGTCGAGTTCCCCTGCGAGGTCGAGCTCACGGACGCCTCCGATACGCGCGTCGCGACGGCGACCGTGCACTGGCACGTGCGGCTGAACAAGCCGGCCAGCGAATAGGAGTCGGGCGTGACGCTGGTCCGGCTCGAGCGCGACGAGAGTGGCCTGGCGGTCGCGACCTTCGACAGCCCGCCGCTCAACCTCTTCAACCGCCGGCTGTTCGAAGACCTTCAGGCCGCCGTCGCCGCGGTCGAGGCGGAGCCGCCGCGGGCGCTGCTCTTCCGCGCTGAGGGTCGTGCTGTATCCGGCGGCGTCGACGTGCACGAGTTCGACGGCCTCACGCCGGAGACGGGAGGACGGCTCTGGGACGAGCTGATCGGCACGGTCGAGCGGGTTGAAGCTCTGCCGCTGCCGGTCGTCTTCGCCGCCCACGCCCTGACCCTGACCGCGGCCTTCGAGCTGGCGCTCGGCTGCGACCTGATCCTCGCCGCCCGCTCGGCTCAGTTCGGCCTGGTCGAGAAAGTCGTCGGCCTGACCCCGTCGATGGGCGGAACCCAGCGCCTCGCCGAGCGCGCCGGCAGCGGCCGCGCCCGCCATTTCGTAATCAGCGGCGAGCTCTTCGGCGCCGAGGAGATGGAGCGCTGGGGAGTCGTCAACCTGCTCTTCGAGGACGAGGGCTTCGACGAGCGAGCCCGCGCCTACGCGGCCGAGCTGGCCGCTGGCCCGACCAGGGCCCACGCGATGACCAAGCACATCCTGCGCCGCTTCTGCGAGGGCGGCATCCCCGCCGCGGACCAGGCCGTCCGCGAGGACGCCGCCGACCTCTTCGCCACCGAGGACCTGCAGCGCGCCGTCAAGACCTTCCTCGACAAAGGCCCCGGCCACGCCGAGTTCCAGGGCCGCTGAACCACATAGAATCCCGCGAGGGCTACTTATCGCCTCAACCCGCGCCCGTAGCTCAGTTGGATAGAGCGTCGGTCTACGAAACCGAAGGTCACAGGTTCGAATCCTGTCGGGCGCGTTCCGCCGCCTCGCAGCAAACCGCTCCGCCAAGCTGAATGACGGAGCTTGTATGGCCCTGGCTAGGTCCAGCTGATGGCAACAGGGGCGGCAACACGGCAAGTGTCTGCGCCCCGCAAGCGAGGATCGCTGACGCGCACTTCCTATCCCGGCGTCTACCGTCGAGGAAGTCGCTACGTAGCCGTCTACCGGCGGGACGGGCGCCAGCACAAGGAGGCGGCGCCGAACTTCGCCAGTGCTCGGGAGATCAAGCTGGCACGCGATGCCGAAGCTCGCGCCGAGCGGCTTGGCCCGACCCTTCACGGCTATGCACTGGAGTGGGTTGATCGCCATGCCGGTCTCGGCCACGACACGGTCAGAGAGCCAACCCGAAGGGAATACCGCCGGCTGCTGATCACCTTCGCGCTTCGCTACTTCCAGCCAGAGGCTCGCTTGCGCGAGCTCGACCGACGTGCCCTGCAGGGCTTTGTCAGCTGGCTTGCCGCCTACCGTGGCCCGCGCGGGCGGCTCTCGGATCGTTCGATCGCAAACGCAATAGGCCCCCTGCGCCTCTGCTTGGAGAACGCATCGCGGGAGGGACTGATCGAAGAGGAGGCGGTCCGGGGTCTGGTGCTGCCACGCCGACGCGGGGGGCGGGGATGGCACTTCGAACAAGGGCGCTTCCTGACACGGGCACAGCTGGGAAAGCTGTTGGGCGAGATCCCCGCGGAGTGGCGGCCTTTCTTCGATTTGCTGGCATCCACCGGGCTGCGGATCTCCGAGGCGATCGCTCTACGCTGGTGCGACCTTGAGCTGGGCGAGTCGGCTCATGTCTGGGTACGGCGCTCGGTGGTCGATGGCGTGGTGGGCGCGCCAAAGTCACGCTTCGGCAGACGCCGCGTTCCGGTCGACCAGGAGCTGGCCCGCCGCTTGGAAGCACTACGAAGGCCTTCATCGAGCGAGGAATCCCTCATCTTCCAGGGCAAACGTGGTGCGCCGCTGCGCCCGAACAACGTTCGCCACCGAGTGCTGATCCCAGCGGCGAAGCGAGCAGGCTTGTCGCGGGTTGGCTTTCATGCCTTCCGCCACACGTGCGCGTCCATGCTGATCGAGCGCGGCCTCTCGCCCCTGCGCCTCCAGCGATGGATGGGCCACCACTCCGCTGCCTACACGCTCGACGTCTATGGGCACCTGATCGATGCGGAGCTTGCCCCCGCACTGGATCTCGGATCCGAGTTGCGGGATTGAGCTCCTCAATAATGGCGGTGCTGTCGACTGCGCTGCTAGTTGCAAGCATCGCTCAAGACGAGACCACTGTGGGTCCTTTGCGCTCTAAGCCGATCTGAATGAAAGAATCCGACCCCATGCCGCCCCTAGATATCGTCCGGACCACCTACCGCGTCAGCGATTTCGTGTCCTGGCAAAGGGCTGGAGCCCTTCAGCTGAGCCCCAGCTTCCAGCGGAGGTCGGTCTGGCGCCCAATTGAGAAGTCGTACCTGGTAGATACCGTCGTTCGCGGATTTCCTATGCCGGTCATTTTTCTTCGGGATATTGCATCGGGTCTGGATCAGCTGGAACCAGCCCGCCAAGTAGTCGATGGCCAGCAGCGTATCCGCACGCTTCTGGGATTCATCTCCCCGGATCTTCTACCTGACTTTGATGATCGAGATGACTTCACGGTGCGACGTTCTCATAACTCCGAGATCGCCGGCAAAAGCTTCGATGAGCTTTCAGAGCAGATTCGTCATCGCATCCTGAACTACGAGTTCAGTGTTGATGTCTTCCGCTCTGACACGGATGATCGCGAGATTCTCCAGATTTTCGCGCGAATGAATGCAACCGGCGTCAAGCTCCGGCCGCAGGAGTTGCGCAATGCGGAATTCATCGGTGAATTCAAGGCACTGATGTATCGACTGGCTGCGGAGCAGCTTCCCAGGTGGCGAGAATGGGGAATTTTCTCGGAGCAGGACATTGCACGCATGGAGGAGGTCGAACTCACCAGCGAGATCGCGTTGCTTATGGTTCGCGGTGCGCTAGGTGGCCGTGATCAGGCGGCGCTCAATACGATTTATCGCACGAATGAAGAGTCATTCCCAAAAGGTAAAGAGGTAGCTCGAAGATTTCGCTTCGTCATGGATTCTGTTGACGAGAAGCTAGGAGACGTACTGCCTGAAACTGCCTTTGCTCGCAAGGCACTTGCATATCCGTTGTTGGCTGCAATTTATGACTTGCACTACGGGATTAAAAGTGAGCTAGTCAAAGCCCGGCCAAAAAGAATTCCGACGACCAAGATGAAATGGATCGCTAGGGCTGGTCACGAGATTAAGGACCGCGAGGCACCCGAAGATTTGCTTGAGCAGATTAGCCGTCGCACTACGCATCCAGCAACCCGATCAGCATTGGTGAGTTTTCTAATAGATCCGCCTTAATCGTAGGATGGCGCGATCCCCTCAGGAGGATTTGACCTCACGGCTTCGGGCTACCGAGGAGGCGCGTGCGAAGGTTGAGCTACTCGTGACATCGGGCTCTATGACGCGCCGCGAGGCCGAGCGAGTCTACGAGGGTTTGTTCATGCGGGCAATCACGACCCTTGAGGCGTTCCTGGAGGAGTTGTTCTTTCTAACCGTCCTCGGCGAAAGCGGTCATTCAAAGTCGCGTGCGTTCCCACGTGCTCAATTCAGATCCCGCGCGGTGCTTTCGGAGTTTGTCCTAGCGGGACGTGACTACGTTGATTGGCTCCCGTACCGCGCGATGGAGGATCGTGCTTCCGTTTACCTTCGAAAGGGGAGGCCGTTCACGGAACTGAGCGATGGGCAGAAGTCGCAGATAAAGCAGTGGCATGTAACCCGGAATGCGATTGCTCATCCGGGACGGCACGCGCGAGAACAGTTTCGGCACAAGGTGATAGGAGGAATGGCCCTTCTTCCTCATGAAAAGACGCCAGCCGGATTCCTCCGATCTAGGCTGCAGCCAAGTTTGAGACGGTTTGAGTCTATTCTTGGCGACATGCGTCAAGTTGGCTCTGATCTTTCCTGACTAGCGCTGAGCATTCCCTCAAATGGCGTCGATCTCCGCTTGAGCATTTCGCATCCACCGATCACGTGCTCCTTGAGCCTCTCGAAGCGTTTTCAGTAGTTCCGGGATGTCGCTGATGCGTTGGGTGTCGTTCCTGCTGCGAAAATGCTGGCTCTTAGATGCCTCAGCGCTATGGCATATCCCCGCAACTTCAACGTACTCATCTAGCAGCGCATGATTGTGGCCAAGATGAACTTGGAGAAGCGTGATCCCCCGGCTGATCGATTCCGCTAGTGGCATGAGATCGCGGTGAAGCTCTGGATCGTTGGCTACGCTGCTTTCTGGGTGGCTAGTCGCGATGACGGCTTTTAGCTCGTCATCGCTCATCCGTTGGTCTTCGCTGGGTCCGTAGAGAGCCGTGCCAGCCTCGATAACTGCTTCCTGGAGCCGCTGGCGCCGTTGATTTCGTCGTTCCCGTTTGATGCTGAGACGGTTGGCCAGAAACTGCGACCCAAGGCTTACTACCGAGCCGGCCCCAGCACCAATGAGCGCCGCCGTTGCAGAGTCCATGCCCCCAATGTTGTCGCTTGGATCGGGCGGTGCAAAGAAAACAGCCTTCTCTGCCGCAGGGTGATTGATGGATCAGCCATCGCTACCATTTGGCGCGATGACTACGAGGGAGCGACTGCACAAGCTGGTTGACGAGCTGTCTGAGCAGGAGGCCGAGGCCGCTTTGGTGATCGTCGAGCGCCGGCGAGACGACCCGATGCTGCACGCTCTCGCCTCTGCTCCGATTGACGACGAGCCCTCTAGCGCGGAGGAGGACGCCAGTGCAGCCGAGGCGCTTGCTTCCTACCGCCGAGGCGAGGCCGTCTCTTCTGACGAAATGCGCCGCGAGCTCGACCTCGATTGAGCCCCGACTGGTCGTATGAGATCACGCCGCCCGCTCGGCGCGATCTAAAGCGACTCGATCCACCGGTTCAGCGCCGCATTCTCGACGCTCTTGATCGCTTTGTGGCCGAGCCGCGGGCCGCAGACATTCGCAAGCTCGATGCGGTCCAGTGGCGACTACGCGTAGGCGATTGGCGGGTTCGTTTCAGTTTCGACGATGATCGTCGCGTGATCGCGATCCTCCGAGTGCTGCCTCGTGGTCGCGCCTACGACCGCTGATTGCCGGTCCGTCCGTTCGAACTCTGGTGGGAACAAGTCCCAGTGCTACCGTGGCCGCATCGGAAATATGCAACCGCTGATCGCTACGTCTTCGCTACGGTCGGCGGCACGCTCACCAGCCTTTTGGCTCTGTGACTCGGCTGCATCTCGCTGGATCTTGGATCTACGAAACCGAAGGTCACAGGTTCGAATCCTGTCGGGCGCGTTCCTTCTCGTTCCGGGTGAGGCCAGGCTTTGCCTAGTGCAAAGCCGTTTGCGCGGCTTGGTGTTGGATCAGCATTCCGAGCGCTTCCAGGCGATTCCGGGGCGTTCCGCGAGGCCGTGGTCTCATCCTGGTCTCATTTCTGAGACGAGTCCTCGAACTTGAGCGAGAGATTGGCGAGATCGGCAATCGACACGTCGAGGGCCGCCGCGATTCTCCTGGCGGTCTCCCAAGTTGGGTTTGCAGCCCCACGCTCAATTAGGGAGAGCGTGTTGACGCTGAGCCCCGCTTTGGGCGCGAAGCTCCGCAGGCTGATCTCCCGCTCGTTGCGTAGCTGGCGAATCGCTTTGCCCAAGGCAGGCTGGGGATATGGCGTTTCGCGCGTCACGACATGTATGTACAGATGCTAGGCTTCAGACCTCAAACATAAGTGGGGCCGCGCGAGTGGAGTCGCCGGCCCCGTGGCGACGGGTCAAGACGAACTCGCCCCGTCGCAGCGGGAACGGTAGCGAGCTACCGGCTCCAAGAAGCGGCGACCCGAAGTGCTTGCACACGACGGGCCGCCTGACCACAAGGAGCATGTACTCCCTATGGCTGATTCCAACCCTACGGATTGTGCAGAGCGCTATCCCGCTGGCGAAGACGCGAAGGCTGAGCGCGTCGTGCTGGCGTTCCTGCTCGAAGAGCATCCATCCCGACTGACGATTCCCGAGCTGTCGCGGGCGCTGAACGCCCATCCAGGCGACTTCAGCGCCAATGACGCTGTCGAGCGAGCTGTCCGCGAACTGGACGGCACGGGCCTCTTGCGTTGCAAAGGCGGCTTCGTTCTGCCGACCCGCGCCGCCCTCTACTTCGCGCGGCTGGAGGTGGAGTGATGCCCATCGAGGTTGCCCAACAATTCGCCGCGAACCTTCGCCAAGCTCGAAAGCGATCTGGCCTCAGCCAGGAAGAGGTTGGCTGGCTCGCCTCACTTCACCGGACGGAGATCGGTCTGCTTGAGACGGGCGCGCGTACGCCTCGGATCGACACGCTGGTCAAGGTCGCGGCGGCCTTGGACGTGCCGGTCGAGTGCTCTCTCCTCGATGGCATCACCTGGAACCCCGGCAGCACTCGGGCTGGCGCGTTCTCGCTCGCGGCCCCAACCAGCGCTCCTCAGGAGCCTGATGAGCTGGGGGGAGGTTGACCGGCCGAAATTGGTCTCATCGATCCAAAGACCAAAGGCAGACCCAGAATGAGACCAAGACCTCAGCCAAGCTCCAACGAGCAACAGATTCAGGTGTTCTCAGAATCGACCCAGGACTCGCAGTAGCTCCAACCGCGCAGCTACTCCAGCCCTTCCCAACTACCAACCCCGAACACCCGACACACTGGGAACCCTCCGGTTCGACGCCTGGGCCGCACCTTGTTGATCTCCAAAGTTGGCAAATAGCTCGACGCCGATTTCCTCCGGTCGGCCGCGGCCGATTGTGGCACGGCTGCGCCGTGCTTTCGGTCCGCGAGTATGGCCGCCCGGAGGAGTCTGACCTTCGGTCTTTCGGGGTGCTCTCAACGAATGTCTGGGCGAATTCGGCGATGCAATTCGCCGGTTTCAGCGACAGAGGGGGCATGAGATGCCCTGTGTCAACCCCCCGCCGTTTGCAGGCCGCTCAAGTTCCCGTGCAAGGACGGGTCGTAGGGCATTCCGTCCTGCCAGCAGCGCCACAGAACCCTGATCCAGGCGCGTCCGAGAGTGCGGGTCGCATGCGGGTGGTCTTGACCTCTGGCCCGAGCTCGCTCATAGACCTCCTTGGCCCACGGATGCCAGTGGCGGGTCGAGTCGGCCAAGACCGTGACGGCTTTTCGCAGCCGCTTGTCGCAGGCGCGCCTGAAGGTCGCGACGCGCATCTTCCCCGACTCCAGCGCCACCGGGCTCATCCCGGCGTCGGCCGCCAGTGCGGCCTCGGTGGGGTAGCGCCCTCTGCAGTCGCCGATCTCGGCGATCAGCGTTGCCGGGCAGATGGTGGTCTTGGCGCTACGAAACAGGGGAGCGAAGACGGCTGCGTCCGGATGGGCCATCAAGGCGGTTCTGATCTTTGCCTCGAGCTCGGCGATCTCGCAGACAACGGACTCGAGCGCAGTCACCAGGCCGAGCACGACGGCCCGGCGGGCCTCGCACTCCGCGTCACCCGCGGTCCCCGCCGGCGCCGCCTTCATCCGCTCCACCAGCACGGCGGGATCGGTGCGCCCGGTATAGCGGTTGCGCGCCAGGAAGCCCGCCATCCGCTCGCCCCCCAAGCCCCTGGCATCGGCCGGGCTCGGGTAGCGCGCGATGAAAGCCAGCGAGACCCGGTTGTCGACTGCCCCGAAGATCAGCGCACCGGGCCAAAAGGACTCCAGCTGGGCGCGCAGCTGGTTGGCGAGCCCCACCCGCACCCCGACGAGGTCCTCGCGCGCGCGTGTGAGCGCCCGCAGCGCCTTGGTCTCATCGCTGTCGGGGACCAGCGCCCGGAAGCGGTGGGCGTCGGTTCGCGCAAGCTCGGCCAAGACGAAGGCGTCGAAGCGATCGGACTTGCCGTGCGCGACTGCGTAGCGCGGGCGCGCGGCCTTCAGCTGGTTGGGGTGGATCGCCAGCACTTCCAGGCCCCCGGCGAGCAGCCGCTCGACCAGGATGCCGTCTGGCCGCTCGATCGCGACCCGGTCCACCCGGTGGGCGGCGAGCTCTCGCACAAGCTTCTGGAGACCTCGCTCCTCATGCGTCACCGAAAAGCGCGCCACCACATGCCCCTCCTCGCTGACGCAGACCTCATGGGCCTCGCTGGCCCAGTCGACTCCTGCGGTCCTGATTCCTGCCATGCTTCCTCCTCGGTCGATTTGTCTCGGCTGAATGCCGGCCGCGAGGTGCCTCTGCGCTTCCTCATTGGGTGGCGATCGTCTTCGCCACGCCCTGTTGGCGCTTCGGGCGCCTCGCACCGCCGGGAGGCGCTGATCTCATACGGGCCGTCTAGGCGGCTAGGGACGCTGGCGCTCTCCCGGCGGGGGTCGGCTATCTGTGCTTCCCGGGATTCTGCGTCGGCCTCGCTTCGCTCGGCCTCTCCATCTAAATCTCAGGAAGAACAGGGAGAGGATCTCCAATGAGGGAGAACTCAGCCCAATCCGAGCCCCTCTTTACCGAGCGGACCCTTGCCGCCTACCTCGCGGTCTCGGATCGCACGATCCGCAATTGGATCAGGCGCGGCGAGCTGCCCAGCTACAAGCTCGGTGCCTCACGGCGCATCGACCCCGCCGACGTGGACGCCTTCCTTGAGGCCCGCAGGGAGGAAGCCGCATGAGGCGGCGCGAGTCTCCGATCAAGCGCCGCAACCCCTCCGGGGAGATCGTCTGGGTGGCTCGCTACACCGGTCGCGACGGCAAGCGCAGGGTGGCCAAGCCCCAGTGGAACGGCGGTAAGGGCACGTTCGACAGAAAGCACGAAGCTCAGCGGGCGATAGACGAGGCCTACGGGATCTCAGACCGCCCGGACACTGTGGGCGGCTACTTCGCTACCTGGACGACTCAGCACCCCAGATCGGAACGCACCAACGCTACGAATGAGCATCGGATCAGTCGCGTGCTCGACGTCGATGTCGAGGGCATCGCGCTTAAGGACTGGCCGATGCGCGAGCTGCGCAGAAGGCACGCGCTCGCCCTGGTCGACCATATGCTGCGGGTCCAGGGCAGAGCTACGACGGGCGTCGTCGGCATCCTCCGCTCCCTCTCGGCGATGGCCGAGGACGCGATCACCGACGAAGTAGCCGACCTCAACCCATTCAAGGGAGTCCGCGTCCGTGCCGGCGATCCACGAGCCACGAAGAAATGTCGGTCAATTCGCGTCTTCAGCTTCGAGGAGATGCACCGCTTCTCCAAGGCGGCCGGCCGCTACGAGTCAATGGTCCGCGTCTTCACCGACACCGGCATGAGGCTCGGCGAGGTCTTGCCCCTGCGCCGCGAAGACTTCGACGGCGAGACCCTGAAGGTGCGCCGCACCGCCCACGAGGGCACGATCCTCGAGGGCACCAAGACGGACCACGGCGAGCAAGGCGCTGGCCGAATCGTGCCCGTCCCCGCGACCCTGGCCTGGATGCTCGAAGCCCAGATCCGCCTAAACGGCGATGACTGCGATCTCCTCTTCACGACCCCCACCGGCCGCATGTGGCGCGAGCGCAACTTCTACCGCGACCTCTGGAAGCCCACCCAAGAAGCCTCCGGCCTGGACATCCGCCCCCACGAGTGTCGCCACAGCTACGTTACTCACCTGCGAGCCGCTGGCATCAACGATGCCGACCTAGCCGAGATCGCGGGGCATAGGGTCGAGACGATGCTAGCGCGGTACACGCACGCAGTCGGTTCGAGCTTTGAGGCCGTCAGATCGGTTATTGACTTCTAGGCGCAAATCGCCAGTGGCAGAAGTTGGAACGCCGGACCTTCGACTCCCGGAAGCACGGCATTGAAGGCCTCCTGGCTGATCATCACATCAGAGGGATCTGAAGAATCCTCTGCCTCCTCCTCGGATTCGGCGTCTTTGTCTTCGGCTCCATTCCCTTCTTCACCCGGCTTGTCCCCGCCCGTCGCAGCTTGGAACTCTGCCAAGGCGTCGTTGGCTTCGACACCCTGAGCTAGCCCGATCAGAAATTGCAACATCCCCATGCTCATGGTCTGCACGAGAGCCGGAGCGAGAGATAGGACTGAGCGCCGGTAGAGGTTGACGAATTCCTCTTTCTCCGGCCAGATCTGAGTCACCTTTCCGATCACCGTGAACTTCGACGTGTGAAGTAGCTCTAAGGCTTGGTCGGTGATGAAGCGCTCGTCCAGCGTCAAGATGACGCTGGACGCATTCTCTTGCTGGACAACCACATCCACCACGCCACTTTGTTCGAGGTCATCCTGAAGGGCGATGAAGACCTGGCGCATCAGATGCAAGCCCGCTGAGTCGGGGTCTTCTTTTTGCTGTGCGGCTTTCGCTGCTTCTCGCGCCTGCTGACGCCGTTGCTGCCTACTCAAGTTCGGATCTGCAGGCCCCGGGAGCTCCTCCGCATCGGTAAAGGGGACAACCACGTCGAGCAGCCGGAGTACCTGGTCGACGATTCGACGCAAAGGGGCAACTGCCGGTCCAATGCTGATCGACACCAGCTGTCCCGCCTCCATCGTGTCCAGGTCCGCGGCTTGAACACGGCCCGTCCGCTGCAGCTCGTCATAAAGCCCGATGAAGATCGAGGCCTTGGTGTGCTCTCGTCGGAGACGTGACTCCGTGCTCCCGGCTTCCCCCTCTTTCGATTCTCTTCCTCCACTAACCCCAAGAAGATCAAAGATCCGGAGATTCCCACGAAGGTTTTTCAGGGCCTCCGATTCCTGCTTCTCGTGTTCGACCTCTTCAGTCTCAAGGGCAACTCCACCCGTTAAGGCCGCCGCAAAGGCCATTGACATATCGGTGTCGAGATAGAAGGGATGAAGAAGGCTGATGTTGTCCGGCGCGTCTTGGGCGACGTCGCTCATCGCTTCCTCCGCTTCCCAGTGTCGCTGCGCTTCTTGCGCCAGCGCCCCATTTTCGTTCTGCTTCTCGGCTGCTTGCCGCCGCCCTCATCGGACGTATACGGCCCTCGACCTAGCCGGCGATCCGCCATGAGCTTCCCTCCGTGGAAATTGGTTGCCGCATCATGAGAGAAGTATCCGCAAGTACCCGGACGGAAAAGCTGACACTTTGTATGTCGCAAATTTCGGCAACTAGGTAGTCGCGACACGTACCTTTTCAGCCCCTTTCCGGCCTAGCCTTCCGGGCGACAACTGACAAAGCGGCCGGGGCACCGCTAGAACGGCCCCCGGCCCGGCACAGGAAAGGTGGTCTTTCCCATGCAGGCAAAGGGTAGTCGTGCGCGGTCTCGCGCCCGTTCCAACCAGGTCCAGGACATCAAGGATCAACGCGTCGTCTTGACGCACGTCCTGGACCTTCACCCCATGAATCTGATCCTGCCCGAGCTGGTGAGCGGGCTAACCAGCGACTCTGAGGACTTTGCCGAAGGGGACCGCTTCACGCGAGCGGTGCGCGACCTGGCCGCCGTAGGGCTACTCGGTTTCCATCGCGCCCTCGTCGTGCCGACGCAGGCGGCGCTCCGGTTCAATCAGATCATGGAGGCATAGGTGGACTGCGCTAAGTGCTTCGGGCAGAACCTGCGCCGTTGCCGCCGAGTGGCTGACCTATCCCAGGAACAGCTTGGCCTACGTGCTGGCCTGCACCGGACCGAGATCGGGTTGCTGGAGCATGGCGCTCGGGTTCCTCGAATAGACACGCTGCTGAAGCTGGCGGCTGCGTTACGCACTGAGCCTGGTGAGCTAATCGCCGGGATCGCTTGGGAGCCGGGAGAGACGCAGCCCGGTCGCTTCAGGCTTTCGCCGGAGCAGTAGAGCGATCTACGCCGCGACCAAAGCAGGTTCGGGCACTTTGAGTTCGATTCGCTTCGAACGGACTCGGGAATACTTGAAGATGCTCCCGGGTTCCTGACGGACTATCCGATGCGCCCAGCGGTGGATCACCTCGCGGTAGTACTCCTCTTCCGCGAGGTCTCCACGGTCGGCGTACTTGTCGACCACGGCCAGCGTCAAGCCGAAATGATCCAACGTCTGGGCGTGGCTCAAATGCATCTTGTTGTCCCATGCCACCAGAACACAAGGCTCATGCTGCTGAGAGAGAGTTTTGATGAGTTCTCCGTCGAGCAGCGACCGAAGCTCCAACTCTTCCAACGAGGTCGCCGCGCGCAGGCCACGACGGCGAAGCTCCTTTGAAAGCTTCCAGTTCATGTCCTCGTCGAGGACCAGGCGTCTGAGTTCAGGCGGCAAGCGCCGCTAAGTCCCTCTCATAGCCAACGGCGTCATCGATCTCGGCGTCGGTGAGGTCGAAGTCATTCCGAAGGACCACACGACCCTTCGGTTCCGCGGCGAGGTTTGCGACGCGCTGCGTGGACAAGCGCCGGCCCTTGATCACCGGCTCCCCGGAATGACGTTCTGGGTCAATCTCAATGTGCTTGCGCGGAGTCTTTAGCGACACCCACCCACCGTGGCTTAGAGCCTCGCGAATCCCCTTCAGATTGAGCAGGGTTCCCTTCAGGAGGTCGTGGCCCGGAATGTCTGCTGAGACGTGAACTCTTCGATCCTCATCCCACATGGCACATAGAGGGCCATCGTGTTCGATGGGTGCGACCCCAAGCGGCCAGGGGCCGTACTCCTCGCGGAGATGCTCGACGAGTTCCTTGATTTCGCCCGGTTTCTTCCCCTGCTCGGCCAGATGGTGAGCCAGGATCGCCTCACCGACATCCGCGTAGGAATAGATGTTCGGGCGCGCCGAAATCGAGTGCCGGATGATCCCCATGCGTGCCCAGCGGGCAACGCGATGCGGCGACATCCCCGAGAGGCGGGCAACATCCGCGGTCGTGTAGTAGCCGACTGATCTTGAAACTAGTTCATTCATTGCTCAACCTTCCTGGACTCTAATCGCAAGTTCGGCGGTCCGTGACGCTACCCTTGGTTCTGCATGGCTGCCCGCAAACGACCCGAGAAGGCCACGCCGACGCGACCCGAGCGCGACGTGGCCGAAAAGCAGGACCCCGCGCACACCGAGCCCGATTTCCTGCGCGATCTTGGTCGAGCGACCTCAAACCGGGCTAGGAAGAAGCTCGGACTTCCTTCTGGACGCGGTTGAGCATCGCCCAGAACATCGGCTGATCTGAGTTGCGCCGGTTGTAGCGGAAGGCGTACTCGTCCACGTAGTTCTGGAGATACTCGGCGCTGATCGCATGGTAGACGCCTTGGACCCCGTTCTTGAATAGGCCGAAGAAGCCCTCGATGGTGTTCGTGTAAACGTCGCCTTCGACGTAGATTTTCGAGCGGTGTCGGATACGGCGATGGCTCTTGTACTCGCGGCCGATTGCTTTGTAAGCGTGCCACTCGTCGGTGAAGATCATCGACTCCGGCAGCACAAACTCCTTGACAATCTGGGAGAGCGTCGAATGCGTCGCGTCGCTGGCGACACGGGCACGGATCTCGCCGCCGCGCTCGACCATGCCGACGACGCTCGGCCGATATTTGCGGCGAAGGTGACCACGTTTCTGCCGCTTCTCAGCCGCTCGAGGCTTGCCGCCGTAGAAGGTCTCGTCAATCTCGACCTTGCCGCTCAGCGGCCCCTCATCCTCATCAGAGAGCAGCGTCCGGATCTGCTTGAACATCCGGTGCGCGGTCTTGTAGGTGACCCCGATTTCGCGCTCAAGCTGCTTGGCGCTGATCCCGCAGCGAGTGCTGCTCATAAGGTAAATCGCGTAGTACCAGAGCTGCAAGCTGACGGTGCTCTTGTGAAAGATCGTGCCTGCGGTTGGATAGACGTGGTGTCCGCAGAACTGACAGGAGTAGGCCGAGCGGCCAGTGATGCGGTGGAACTTGCTCGCCTTGCCGCACTTGGGGCACTCGGTCCCGTCTGAGAAGAAGCGCTCCTTCAGGTGCTCCAGGCAGGCGTCATTGTCGGGAAACAGCTCCAGGAACCGCGAATAGGTCATCTGGCTTTCGCTAGATGGGGACGGGGCTACTGAATCGCGGTTCCTTGCTGCCATGCCCCCATGATACCAGACACACGTACAACGCGGGGCCTCCCTGAAGGCTATGCGGTCACAAGATCAAGCTCGCTGATACCGAGTTCCTCGCGCTGGGGGAACGTGACGTGCACGTTGCCCTGGTCGTCTTCGTAGCGGCTCAAGCCGATGATCGTCACTCCACAGACCCGGCCGTTCTCGTCGAAACGAAGAACATGGCCCTCTGCTGTCTCCTCTCGCTCAACCGGCTTGACGCCGCTGGTGCTCAGATAAAGGACATCTGCATCGCGGTCGTAGTCGATCTTGTCGAGGATGATGTCTCCGAAGGCTACGGTCATGCTGCGAGTCTTGGCTCCTTGTTGTGGGGATATGCTGTGATTACCCGGCCGTGAAAGCCATCGTATTCAACGACGACAGAATGCCGGGATCGGCGATGGCCAACGCTTGCGCTTGTCTCGCCGTTTCGTTCCCACCTTCCTATATACCGGAAGGGGGCAACTTTCTTTAAGGGACCGCCCTAGATTGCGCCTCTCGCCAGTGTCCACGCTCCTTCTATATGCAGGAGCGGCTCCGGACTAAAGAGGCGAGGGTAAATTTCTACGTGCTCTGACTACCTAGTTGCCCAAATTTCGCCGTCTTCCCTGCCACCTAATGTTGCGGCAAGTCAATGCAAAATCGATGGACGGAGGGTGCGATGGCACGAGTCGAGGTCTCCAACGATGAGCTGCGGACGGTTCGCGACGCGACGCGAGAGCTGGGAAGGCTCATTGAGAGCTTGGAGAGCGGGGACGCTGAGAAGTTTGTGCTCACTAAGCACGGTCAGATGCGCGCAGTCGTTGTCTCGCTCGATGCGTTCACGACGATGCGCGCCGGGGGTCACTCCGATCGCCTGCCCGAGGCGGCTTAGGATCCTCCCGGGAAAGCCGCGGCGCTTCGGCCTCGTCATGTTGTACAGGCCAGTTGCGAGCGCGGAACTGCCAGAACTGTCCCTGCATTAGTTTCACGGGCGATGCCGTCTCGAACTCAGGTTGACCGCGCCGGAGCGTTTTTGCGCGATTGGTGGCGAACGCCGGCCGATAGCGAGGAGGAAGCCGAGTTCGACGAGAACGAGCTCGGCACCGCAGCTTTGATCCTCGGCGAGTATCGAGCCGACTTCCAAAGTCCGCTCAAGAAGGTCACCGTCGGACTTCGACAATTTGTTGAGCGCGAGTCCAGCGAAGTCGTCGTTGGGCAGCGGCTCAAGCGGACGCCCCAGATCCTTCACAAGCTCTCGCGCTTTGGATCGATGCGGCTGACCCAAATGGAGGACATCGCAGGCTGTCGCGCGATTCTTCCCGGCGGTGCCTCTGAGATAGCTGGCGCGCTGCGGCGGATTCGTCGCAACTGGGACATCGTGGGCATCGATGACTACGTGGAAGCTCCAAAGCCGACCGGATATCGAGCCGTCCACGTCGTCGTTCGGCGTGACGACCTTCCGGTGGAGATTCAACTCAGGACGCCCGGACAGCACGAATGGGCCGAGGCGGTCGAGCGGCTTGCTGCTAGAACGCGCTTTCCGCTTAAGGACGGGGAGGGTCCCCCAGAGCTATTGACCTATCTGGAGTTGGTGGCTTGGGCGATATCGGCGGACGAGGCGGGGCAGACCCCCGACGACAATTTCATGCAGGTTCTAAATCGCTTCAAAGCTCGTGTGGACCATCATTTCGAGGCTCGCTAGGCTGTTGACATGGCCCTACAGCATTTCCTGCTCGTTTACGATCTCAAGGCACAGCGCCTCATCAGCCAGCGAGATTTTGAAGATGGCGAGGAGGCAGCTACCGCCTACGCTGCCCTGGAGCGCGATTATCAAGGGCAAGATGACTTCGAGATCGTCCTTGTTGGGGCTGACTCAATAGAGACGATCAGGCGAACTCACGCCCATTACTTCGACTACACGGAGGCGGCTTCGCCCTATCTGGCTGGCGCCTGACCGCTGTCTTTTGTCCTGCGACCCCCGACCTTCGGCCAAACGGGCGCGCGAGTCGGGTCTCATATCGGTTCCAGAATCGCTGCAAGCGGCTCTAGCAAGCGCCGACCCAGCGGTCTACGAAACCGAAGGTCACAGGTTCGAATCCTGTCGGGCGCGTTCGGTGAAACCCGCTTGTGAGGCTGGTTTTCGGCGTTCTGGGGAGCGTCCAAAACGACCCTGGGCAAGGTGGGTCTGTACGGCTGTCGATGTGGACGGGTCTGCTCTCAGCAGCCCCAGTCGCCGACACCCGTGACGCGAACGCTGGGCGGTTGCAGCGCCAAGCGGACGAGCCGCGTGCATACGAAGTTGCCCTGCTCCTCAGTCTTGCGGTGATCGAAGATGCGGCAGAGGACGATGCGGTCGCTCAGGCGCCGGCAGTTCTGGACTCCGGAGCGGGCGCAGCTGTCGTCGTGAGCACAGGTGTTGGCGGCAAAGGCGGCGGCCCGCTCGCGGGCCGCGGGGATGGTGAGCTTCTCCCCCGCGTTTGCCGTCGGGACGGTCAAGAGGAGCAGGGCCGCGCCGGCAAGCAGGAGTCCGGCGCGGCGGCTCAAGGCAGGGCGTCGGGGTCGAGTCGCGGGATCGAGGCTTTGGCGATGTACTGTTGGCCGGCCTTCAGGGTCAGCGATTTGTCCTTGACGAAGTCCCGGATCGACACGGTCCCCTCGGCGACCTTGATCAGCGTCGAGGCGTCGCAGCGGTCGACGACGAGCCAGGTGGTTCCTCGCACCGTGGCCGAGCCGTAGTTGCCGCTGGTCGAGTAGTTGCCCTTGCCGCTTCCCCACACCCTGCGACCGCCGCCGCCCCTGCGGCTAGACGTCGCCACTGGTTTTTTTGCCGAGCTCCTCCGCTCGCACATCCGCCGGCCGGCGAGCTTCAGCTCGACCTCCTCGCTGTCGCCTTCGTCCTGGGTGGCGATAAAGACGCCACCCCAGAAGTCGGCGCCCTGGAGCTCTCCCGAGGAGCCCTTGGACGCCGTCAGGTCGACCACGCCGTGGCGGGTGTTGATCAGGCAACCAACCGGGACCTGTCTGAAGCCGACCAGCCGGGAGTATGAGTCTTCTCCGGGGCATTGCAGCTGGACGTTCCCTTCCACCGCTTCGAGGTTGAGCGTCTGCCCGGCAACGGGTTTGGGCGGGCCGGTGTAGACGGCGAAGGTGGCGACGGCGGGCGTTGGATCGGTGTTGCCGAGCTGATCGGAGGCACGCACTTCGAAGCCATGAGAGCCGTCGGCCAGGGACGAGTAGGACTGCGGCGAGGAGCACTTGCCCCAGGTGCTGGGATCGCTCGAGTCGAGCCGGCACTCGAAGCTGCCGGCCTCCGTCGTGGCGAACGCGAAGCTCGCCGAGGCGGTTTCAATCGTCCCGCTGGGGGCCGAGGCGATCGTCGTTTCGGGCGCCGTCGTGTCGACCGCGAAGGTCGCGATCGCCGGCGTCGGATCGGTGTTGCCGACTTCGTCGCTTGCCCGCACCTCGAATGCGTGGGGGCCGTCGGCGAGCGGGGAGTAGAGCTGCGGGGAGGCGCAAGGCTCCCAAGCAGATTCCTCGCCCGAGTCGAGCCGGCACTCGAAGTTGCCCGGCTCCGTTGATTCGAAGCTGAAGATCGCCGCGCCGGTCGCAATCGTGCCACCGGGTCCCGTGACGATCGTCGTCTCCGGTGGCTCGGCGTCGACTTGGACAGTGAAGGTCGCTACCGCCGGCGTCGGATCGGGATGGCCGTGGCTGTTCAGCGCGCGGACTTCGAAGCGGTGCGGGCCGTTTGCCAGCGACGAGTACGAACGCGGCGATGTGCAGAAGTTCCAATCGCGCCAGTCATGCGAGTCGAGCCGGCACTGAAAGCCGCCGTCCAGCGGCGAAGTGAAGGTGAAGGTGACCGAGTCGGTGGCCACGGTCCCGGTTGGACCGGAGGTGATCCGCGTGTTCGTGACCGACGCCGAGGCTTCAGCGGGAAGCGCGAGGAGGATGACCATCGCGGCCAACGTGGCCAGGGCAGGTTTACGGAACATTAGGTTTGGGAACCTTATCTAGTCGGCTGAAGCACGACGAGACTTTAGGCATAAGCTTCTTTGTGCCTATTTGTCCAGTTGGCCAACCGCCCGCCCCGTCGCATAGCCTGCGGGTATGAGTGCGATTGCGGGACAGCGGCATTGAGCTGGGTGGAGGTCTTCGTCGTTCTCGTCGTCTCCCATCTCGTCGGCGACTTCCTCTTGCAAACCGACTGGCAGGCTCGCAACAAGGCGGGTGGCCTCGGGCGGGATCCAGTCCATAGGCGGGCGCTGGGCATGCACATCCTCACCTACATGGTCGCCTTCCTTCCGGCGCTGGTCTGGATCGGGATCGAAACGGACGCGCTCTGGGCGGTGGTGATCGCCACCGTGATCGCGATCCCCCACCTGATCCAGGACGACCGCCGACTGCTCGACGCCTACATGGCCCGCGTCAAGGGCCTCGCGGAGACCTCCTCAGGTCTGCGGGTGGCGGTCGACCAGGCCTTCCACGTTCTGTTTCTGTTCGGGACCGCCCTGCTGGTCGTCGCCTGACTCCATCTCTCGGCGGGTCGGCAGCGTCCAAACGGTGATCGCCTCGGTGCGCCCGCGCACGTCGTACTCGCCGACCAGCTCGAGGTCCGGGATCTCTTGGCGCAGCGCCCGCCGCGTCGAGTCGGCGATGAAGACCTGATGGCCCGTGCCCTTGGTCATGCCCTCAAGCCGGGAGGCGGTGTTGGTGGTATCGCCGATCGCGGTGTACTCGACGCGCCGTTCGGAGCCCACCTGTCCGGTCATTACCGTGCCGGTGTTGAGCCCGACCCCCATGTCGAAGCCGCGGCCCATCCCAGCTGCCTCCATCCATCCGTTGAACAACGGCAGCCGTACGTCGAGCATCTCGCGGGCCGCGGCGACGGCGCGGTCGGCGTGGTCGGGCTGCTCCAGCGGCGCGCCAAAGACGGCCATGATTCCGTCGCCCATGTAGGCGACGAGGGTGCCGCCGTGGTCCATGATCGCGTCGCTCATCTCGCCCAGGTAGCGGTTGAGGACCTCGATCACCGAGTCCGGCGACAGCTGCTCCGAGTAGCTGGTGAAGCCGCGGAGGTCGCTGAAGAGCACCGTCGTCTCGCGCCTTTCACCGCCCAAGCGCAGGTCGTCGTCGGTGCGGGCGAGCACTTCGCTGACCACGGCAGCTGGGACGAAACGAGCGAAGGTGTCGTGCACCCGCTGGCGCTCGAAGGCGTTGATCACGTAGTTGACGGCAAGTGCGCCGAGAGCCGAGAGCAGCAGCGCCGACAGCGGGTAGACCACCGGCAGGACGGTGCCGCTGTCGAAAGCGAGCTTCGCGGCGACCGCGTAAAGGAGACCCAGGGCGAGGGCGGCGAGGAGCGCCGGCAGCGCCCTCATCCGCAGCGTCGCGGCGGCCGGTGCCGCCGCCATCAGCAGGATCAGGAGCAGGTCGATCACAGGGTGCGACGAAGCGAGCGGGAAGCCGTGCGCGGCGGTCCAGGCGGCGTTGGCCTGGATTTCTGGGCCCGACATCAGCTCGTCTGCCGTCGTCGAGGTTGCGTGCACGTCCTGCAGCGATGGTGCCGTCGCGCCGACGATCACGCTCTTGCCGCGAAAGGCGGAGTCGGGCACCTGTCGGCGCAGCACCCGTGAGTAGGAGTAGTTGGCGATCGTGCCGGGGGGGCCGCGGTAGTCGATCCAGGCCTCACCGTCCCCTTCCATCTCGCCCGGCTCGATCCTCTCTCCGGTGGCGGCCTCGGCGATCGCGATCGCGAAGTTGACGAGGCCGTCGATCTCGTAATGGACTTTGCGGATCTTTCCACCCGGTTCCGGGATGACCACGGTGTTTGCCGCCCGGGCACCGACTTCCCGCACGACTCCTTCGCCGCCAAAGATCCGGCTGCGGCCGTTGCGGTCGGCTTCGGTGGTCGAGAGGACCACGCCGCCCGCCCGGGCCACGGCTTCGATCAGGGCCGAGTCCTGCCGTGGCTTGGTTTTCTCCGTGAACTGGACGTCGACGGCGATCACCTTCGCCCCCGCTTCCCGCAGCCGGTCGATCACCCGCGCGTGCAGGGAGCGCGGAAAAGGCCACTGGACCCCGAGGTCGCTGAAGGTGCGGTCGTCGACCGCGACGACCGCGACGTCGTCCGGCTGTTCCTGCGTGCCCCGGATCGAGAAGCGGGCGTCGACGCTCTGCAACTCGAGGCTACGCATCAGGTGGGTTGCGTAGGCCACGAGCGCGATCGCCGCGGCCGCGATGACGACGCAGAGGATCGCGAGTTCGCGTCGCCGCCGCAGCCTCCGCGGCGCGGTCAATCCGGAACCGCCACGGCCGAGCTCTCGCCGGGCCAACGCTCGTCGACGACCTTGTGCGCCAGCTGGTGGCTGCGGCGGTGCCCGGTCACCGCGAGCAGGAACTGGTCGCGGTCGAGTGCCAGCAGGCGGGTGTCCTCCGTCGCGCGGACGGTCGCCGTGCGCCGGACGTCGTGGAGCAGCGCGATCTCGCCGAAGGATTCCCCCGGTCCCTCGTTGCGGCGGAAGACGCCGTCTTCGAAGACCTCGACCTGCCCCTCCTCGATCAGGAAGAAGCGGTCGCCGATCTCGCCCTGGACGATCACGTCCTCCCCCGCCGGCACCTCGAGCGACTGCAGGTCGTGGCTGAGCCGCTCCAGGGTGGCCAGTGGCAGCGGCGCGAAGATCGAGTTGCCGCGCAGCAACCGGTAGTGCTCCTCGGCCACCGGGGCGCCAACCTCGTGGGCGCGCAGGCGTGCCCACCAGATCGTCACGAGGACCGGCAGCAGGGCCCCCATCGCGATCAGCGCCCCTTCCGGGTGCAGGAGTTCCACCAGCAGCACGGCGCCGATTGAGCCGAGCGCCAGCGCTGCCTGCCGACCCGACTCGAGTGCCCCGATCACCCGGCCAAAGGTCTCATCGGAACCCAGTCGCTGCATCAGGGTCTTCGTCGCCACCTCGACGAAGACAAAGCCGATGCCGATGCCCAACATCGCGGCGTAAGCGGACGCGGTATGCGGGGACAGGCCCGGGAATATCGTCGCCGCGCCGATCAGCAGGCTGCCGCCGGCGATCGCAGGGACGAGCCTGCCGCGGTCGAAGAGCATCGACAGCGCGACCGCGCCGAGCACCGCTCCGATCCCCCCCATGGCGTTGAGGAAGCCGACCGCCCCCTCCTCGAGGTGCAGCATCTCTAGCGCCATCACGACGACCATCACCTCGATGAACCCCTCGAAGAGGAACAGCAGCACCATCGTCGCCGAGGAGAGCCGCAGGGCCGAGTGGAAGAAGAGCGCCCGCGCGCCGCGGGTGACCTCGCGGAAGGCGCCGGCCACTTCATCCTCTTCGACGATGTATTCCGGGCGGCGGTCCTTGTGGACGCGATAGACGAGGAGGGAGGCGAGCAAAGTCGCTGCTGCCGCCAGAGCGATCACGAAGGCGGGAGAGGTGGGGCCAAGGAGGAGGCCGGCGACGAGAGCCGCCGTCAGGAAGCCGACGTTTTCCATGACGCTGTGGCTGACATTGCTGGCGGAGAGCTGTTGCGGGGTCTCGACCAGGGTCGGCGTCAGCGCCGAATGGGCGGGACCGTATCCGCAGAAGGCGATCGCGTAGAGGGCTGGGAAGACGAAGACGACAACGGTTGGCGCGTCAAGGGCGGCGGCCGTGGCGGTGGCGCCGAGCACCGCCGTTGCGGCGACGGCGCTGCCCAGCATCACCGAGCGCCTCGGGAAGCGGTCGATCATCAGCCCAACCAGTGGCGAGACGATCGCCGCCGGCAGGAAGCGGACGAGCGCAACGATGCCGACGCCCGCGGCACCGTGCGCGTCGAAACCGTAGACGGCGAGCGCGATCGTGAAACACCAGGTCGCGAACGAGGTGAGTGCAGTCGAGACTCCGAGCAACCCCATGTCCCGGTTCTCGAAGTCGACCGCCAAGGCGCGCACGCTGGTCCTCAGAGCGGTCCAGGCACGCGAGATCACCGCCGCAAGATAGCTCCTGGTCTCCTTTTCTGGTCAGGAGCCGCGAGATCGCGCTGCCGCTGCGCTCCAGCGCCGATATGCTGCCGCCGCCCAGCCGACGAGTTTCCCGAGAGGACCTCAGAAAAATGCGCCGAACGCTGCTGCCACTGGTTGCCATCATCCTTGTCGCCGCCATGTCGTGGGCCGGGTCAGCTGCCGCCTACCCAGTGGCCCACGTAAACCAGGAGCCCCGCGAGCAGGTGATTCGCTACTGGACCCCGGAGCGGATGAACCGTGCGTTGCCCGTCCAGCGCGACTCGCGCCCGCTTCCGGCGGCGAAGCCGCAGAAAGGCGGCGGAGGCACGTCGGCGGGCGTCAGCAGCGAAGTCTCACAGCCCTACCCGAGCGCCTTCGGCAAGGTCTTCTTCACCAGCAACAGCGGCGTGAACTACGTCTGCTCGGGAGCCGCGGTTCTCAGCGCCAACGAGAGCGTGGTCTGGACCGCCGGGCATTGCGTGAACGAAGGTCCCGGCGCTTTCTACAAGAACTTCCTCTTCGTGCCGGCCTACCGCGACGGTAGCGCTCCGTACGGGAAATTCGCCGGGTCGACCCTGCTGACCACGTCGGACTGGCAGGCGAGCGGCGAGTGGGGGGTCGACGTCGGCGCAGCCGTGGTCGGCGTCAACAGCTCGGGTCAGAGCCTGTCAGACGCGGTCAACGAGGCGCCTCTCGCTTTCGGGTCCCCGCGAAGCCAGTCCTACCGGATCTACGGTTACCCCGCGGCCAAGAAGTTCAACGGCCAGCGGTTGCGCGTCTGCGAGACGAGCTGGCTGCTGGACGACCTCTCCGCGGCACCGAGCACGCTCGGGGCTTCCTGCGACATGACCGGCGGCTCCAGCGGCGGGCCCTGGGTCACCTCGACGGGCGCTGTGGCCTCGGTGACCAGCTACGGCTACAGCAGCCTGCGCAACGTCCTCTTCGGCCCCCACCTGGAGTCCCAAGCACAGAGCCTCTACTCCGTCGCCGCTTCGAGCTGAGCGCCCCGAAAGGCGGCTCGAGATCGGGGATCCTCGTGCGCCCGAACGGGGGTTGCGGCTAGGCCTCGAGCCAGGTGCCCGTGGGGCCGAGGTTGTGGACCGGCGTCTGGCCAATCTGGCTCTGGCATCCCCAGGACTCGTGGATGTGGCCGCAGACGGCCAGGTGGGGCTGCTTTTCCTCGATCGCCGCGAGCAGGGCTGGGCTGCCGAAGTGGTCGCCGCTGCCGTTGGTGTCGCAATGGTTCTGGGGGGGTGAGTGGAGGACGAGGATGCCGCCCTCCGGGCAAGGCGCGAGCATCTCGCTCGCGGAATCGTCGTCGAGGTCGAAGCTCCAGTCCCAGGGCGTGATCGGGATGCCGGCGCCAAGGCCGAAGAACTCGACGCCGTCGACTGTCGTGCCGCCTCCGTGCAGGACGGTGGCAGCACCCCAGCCGGATGCTGCTTCGCGCAGGGCGTCCTCGGTCTCGTTATTGCCGGGGACGAGGATCGTCGGCGTCTCGATCGAGGCTAGGGCGCCGATCGTCTCCTCGAGGCCCTTGTGGACCGAGGCGAAGTCGCCGGCACCGATCACGACATCCGCCTCTGCCGCCATCTCGACCAGAGTCGCCGCCTGGCCCAGGTCGCGGTGCAGGTCGCTGAAGGCGAGCAGCTTCATCGCTCCGAAAACCTACCGCGTGGCGAGCCGCAGATCTGGGGGGTTCGATAACCTCGCCCGCGCTCATGCCCGACGTCTTCTGGATCGGCCTTGGAATCGCCGCCTTCTGCGTGCTCGTCGGCTTCATTGCCGGCGCCAGATCACGCACCACGCGGACGCTGACCGGCGTCGCGATCGGCGCCTACCTCGGCCTGATGGCCGGCTTCCCGCTGCTGGCGATCGGCCTCTCGACCGCCTAGTCCCTCCTAGGCGCGCCGGCGCGGCATAATCGCTCTGCATCTCGGGTATCCGCTTCTTGCAGTCTCCGGCCCAGCGAGAGGAAGAGAGCAGAGATGGCCCAGGCAACTTCGGTCCCGGCGGTGACGCTTCACGACGGGGTCGAGATCCCACAGCTCGGTTTCGGCGTCTTTCAGGTGCCCCCGGAAGACACCCAAGAAGTGGTCGAGGAGGCGCTCGAGGCCGGCTATCGCCACATCGATACCGCCGGCGCTTACCGCAACGAGCGCGGGGTGGGGGCGGCGATCGCCTCCTCTGGCATTCCCCGCGATGAGATCTTCGTAACGACCAAGCTCTGGAACTCCCAGCAGGGCTACGAGTCGACCCTAGGCGCCTTCCGCAAGAGCCTCGACCGGCTCGGCCTGGAGCACGTTGATCTCTACTTGATCCATTGGCCGGTGCCGACCGAGGGCAGGTCGCTCGAAACCTGGCGGGCCTTCGAACGGATCTACGAGGAAGGCGGCTCGCGCACGATCGGCGTCTCCAACTTCCGGGTCGAGGACCTTGAGATGCTCGAGCGGGAGGCGGAAATGCAGCCGACCGTCAACCAGATCGAGCTCCATCCCCATTTTCCGCAGGCCGAGCTGCGCGCCTGGCACCGAGGGCACGGCATCGCGACCGAGGCCTGGAGCCCGCTTGCCCAAGGAGAGTTGCTCGTCAACGAGACGATCGCCGGGGTCGCCGCCCGCCACAACCGCACCCCGGCCCAGGCGATCCTGCGCTGGCACCTGCAGCTTGGCAACGTCGTCATTCCCAAGTCGGTCACCCCAAAGCGGATGCGCGAGAACTTCGAGCTCTTCGACTTCGAGCTGAGCGACGAGGACATGACCGAGATCGGCGCCCTCGACGTCGGCCAGCGGATCGGCCCCGACCCGGCGACCTTCGTCTCCCCGTAGGGGCTTAGGCCTCCGCCGTGCCGGGTCGCCTGACCTCGTGGCGGCTCTCGCCGTACATGCGGGTCTCGTAAACGATCATCGTCCAGAGCAGCACGTTGGCGGTCGCCAGCGCGACGACAGCGGGCACCTCCATCGCAACCGGGACCAGGATCAGCAGGACCAGCGCGAGCAGCAGGCGCTGGCGATTGACCGAGTGGACGTGGCGGTAGCGGAAGGCGACGAGGCCGAGCAGGTAGAGCGAGATGCCACCGAGCAGGGCGAAGGCCGGCACGGCGTCGAGGTGGTCGTCGAAGTGGCCGATCGTCTTCTTCAGGCCGAGGGCGACGAGGACGATGCCGGCGACCATCGGCAGGTGCAAGTAGGAGTAAGAGTCGCGTGCCATCTCGTTCTGCACGCGACCGGGCTCGGCCTCGACGAGGCGGCGGCCGGAGACGATCGCGACGATGTCGAAGTAGGTCCACCAGAGTGCCGCGGTGAGGGCGACGCCGAGCACGGCAGCGGCGCCGACGCCAAAGGTGAGCGCGCCCGCGGCGCCGACGCCGATCGCGACGATTGACTCGCCGAGGGCGATGATCACGATCAGCCCGTGGCGCTCGGCGAAGTGACCGGGGACGAGTTTCCAACCCGCCGAGCCGAAGAGGTAGGGCCCGCCCATGTCGAGCAGCAGGGCGAGTGCCCAGAGCGCCCCCTGGGCGAGGCCGTCGAAGAGTGAGGCCGTGGCCAACAGCGTCACCGCGATCGCGGTGCTCGCGGCGAGGCCGAGCACCGAGTGGCGCAGGGCGTCGTCGTCCGGGCTGGCCAGCATGAAGAGGCCGATGTGGGCGACGCGCACCGCTCCGTAAGCGAGGGCGAAGACGAGCGCCAGGTCCTCGAACGCTTCTGGCACGCAGAGCGAGACGATCAAGAGCGCCGCCATCGCGCCGAACATCACCAACCGCACCGCGCCCTCCTCGGGGTCGATCAGGCTGGTCAGCCAGGCGTAGCCGACCCAGGCCCACCAGAGCATGCCGAGCACCAGCAGGCCCTGAGCCAGCCCCGACCAGCTCGGGTGGTGGGACATCAGGGCCGTGCACTGGGTCAGCGCGAGGACGAAGATGAGATCGAAGAAGAGCTCCAGCGGCGTCACCCGCTCCTCCTCGCGCAGCGTCGCGCTGAGCCGGCGTGCGCGCGCTTCACTCGAGGCCTCCATCGCCGCAATCTTCGCAAGCGGCCGGAGCGGAGCCATAGGATCGCCGCCGATGGCCGACCGCAAACGTCCCGAGGAGCCCCGCGCCGAAAGGGTGCTGCCGGGAGTCTGGAGACTGCGCTTGCCCCTGCCCTGGCCCGGGGTTCCGCACGGCAACGTCTGGGCGATCGCCGCCGACGGCGGCATCGTCCTCTTCGACACCGGCATCGGCGGCAAGGGCGGGCTGCGGCGCTTCGACCTGGCGCTGGCGCAGGCGGGTTTCGGTCTCGAGGATGTGCGCCTGCTCGTCTGCACCCACTCCCACACCGACCACTACGGGCTCGCCGCGCCGATCGTAAAGGGGGCCGGCTGCGAGCTCTGGATGCATCCCGCCTGGGAACACGTTCGCCTGATGGCCGACGATCCAGCCGCGGCGCTCGAGCAGCGGATCGAGGTCGCGCGTCAAAGCGGCGTGCCGCCTGCCGCGCTGGAGCGCTACCGCGCCTCCCGTGAAGGCGACGACGACAACGGCATCGACGCGATCGTCGAGCCCAATCGCGACCTGCTGCCGGGGGTGGAGGTCGAGACCGACCTCGGCGCCTGGGGGGTCTACGAGACGCCCGGCCACGCCCCCTCGCACGTCGTTCTCCACCAACCTGAGCGCAAGCTGCTGATCTCCGGCGACCACCTGCTGGGTCGCACGGTGCTCTTCTTCGACTACGGCCACACGCCCGACCCGATCGGCGAATTCCTCGCTGGTCTCGACACGGTGGAGCCGCTCGACGTCGGCCTGGTGCTGCCCGGCCACGGCCGCACCTTCCGCGACGCCGACGCCAAGATCGCCGAGGCGCGCCGCCAGGTGGAGGAGCTGCTCGGCAAAACCAGGGCTGCCCTCGCCGAGGGCGAGAAGACCGCCTTCGAGATCGTCGCCGGGCTGCTCGGCCCCGACAACGTGAACTCGCCGGCCAGCGCTTGGGCACTGCAGATCGTCCTCTCCTGCCTTGACCACCTGACGATCGAGGGCGAGGTCGCGGCGGTGGATGGAGCCGACCCGAAGCGCTGGGCGCTTCAGTAGCCTCTCCGCGAATGGCGAGCTTCACTCTTGTGCGCGAGGTTGGTGCGCCGCCCGAGACCGTCTTCGATGTCCTGACGGATCACCGGCGCTATGCGGAGATGACTCCGCTGCGGAAATCCGTGCTTGAGCGCGAGGGGGACCCTGCCCCCAACGGGGTTGGGTCGATCAGGGTGCTTTCGGCGGTGGGGCCACCACTGCGCGAGGAGACGATCGTCTACGAGCGGCCGAGCCGGTTCTCCTACAAGCTCCTGTCTGGTCTGCCGGTGCGCGATCATGTCGGCACGGTGTCCCTGGAGGCCGACGGGGCCGGGACCAAGGTCACCTACGCGGTGAGGACCAACCCGACGCTGCCGGTTGTCGGGGGAGCGGTCGTCGCCGTGGTCAAGCAGGGCGTTACGCAGCTGCTGAATGGGATCTCCGCCGAGGCTGAGCGGCGCACCGCCGCAGGGGTCTGACCGGCCCGGATGGGCCAGGCAATCGACGCGAAGGAGCTGCGGCGGCGGGCGATCGACGGCGTCCGTGAGGAGGTCGAGGCATTTGGCAGCGGGGCGCCCGATTCGCGGTTGATCCGGCGCCAGGGGCTGCTCGCGGCGTTGACGCCGGCGGCGCCGCAACGCTCGCTTTTCAACTCGGTCCTCTGCGAGGACCGGGAGGCACTCGAGCGGGAGTACGAGGCGCTGGCCGGTATCTATGACGAGGCTGGCGTACGGGCTTGGACCGTCTGGGTCCCCGACGAGGATCGCGACTCGGCGGAACTGCTGGTGGCCCGTGGCCACGCGCTGGACGCGGCGCCGCGGGCGATGGCGATGGAGCTGGGGCGGCTGCGGGACGAGCCCGTCGCTCCGAAGGGGATCGAGCCTGGACCGTGCGACGCCCCGACCGCGGCCGAGCTCAACGACCGGGCCTACGGCTATGGCGAGGATGGCTTCCGCACCGCCCTCGCCGGGGAGACGGCGATCGGCTGGCACGGCGCCTACGCCGAGGGCGAGCCGGTCTGCTGCATCGGCACGATCGCCATTGGCGACGATTGCTGCGTCACCGGCGTTGCCACCCCGCCTGAGCACCGCGGCCGCGGCATCGCCAGTTGGCTGCTGTTGCGGGCGCTCGCAGCGGCCCGCACCGGCGGCGCGCTGACCGCCTCGCTGCAGGCGACGAAGGCCGGAGCGCCGATCTACGAACGGCTCGGCTTCGAGGACTTCGGCTTCATCGAGATGTGGGAGTTGCGGCGGTGAAGGCGCGCGCGGCGAAATGGTGGGCCAGCCTGAAGCGGTTCTGGCGCGAGCATCGCCGCTTGGCGATCGCCCTGATCGCCGCCGCGGTGTTGCTGGTCGCCGCCGGCGCGGCGCTCGCCTACGAGCTGCTCAAGCGCCCGGCGGACATCCACAACACCGAAGTGCCCTTCCAGCGAGAGAAGCCGAAGGTACAGAAGCGCAAGACGGTCAGCTGGCCGCTCTACGGTTACGACCGCGCTCGCACCCGCTACCTGCCGGTCAGGGGCGTGAAGCCACCGTTCCAGAAAAAGTGGCGCTACACGGACGGGCCGCTGCTCGAGTTTCCGCCGGTCATCGCCGGTGGCAGGCTCTTCTTCGTCGACAACAACGGCCACGCGATCGCCGTCGACGCCGACACCGGCAAGCAGCTCTGGAAGCGGCGGATCGGCCGCCTCAACGCCTCCTCGCCGGCCTACTCGAAGAAGCGCCTCTACATCGTCAACCTCGTCCCCGGCCATGTGGTCAAGCTCGACGCCCGCACCGGCAAGATGCTGTGGAAACGCCCGCTGCCCGGGCGGGCGGAGTCCTCGCCGGTGGTGGTTGGCCGCAGCCTCTACTTCGGCTGCGAGGACGGCAACCTCTACTCGCTCAGCACCAAGAATGGCAACGTGCGCTGGACCGCCGGACTCGGCGGCCCGGTCAAGTCGGCACCCGCCTACTACCGCGGCGTCCTCTACGTCGGCGACTACGGCGGCTACATGAACGCGGTCCGGGCCCGCAGCGGCGAGCTGGTCTGGCAGAGCGATTCACTCGGTCAGGGCTTCGGCACCTCGGGCGCCTTTTACTCGACCCCCGCCGTTGCCTTCGGCCGTGTCTACGCCGGCAACAACGACACCCGCGTCTACAGCTTCGACCGCCGCGACGGCACGATCGCCTGGACCTACTCGACCGGCGGCTACGCCTACTCGGGCCCGGCAGTCGCCAGTACCCGCCACACCGGCCCCACCGTCTACATCGGCTCCTTCGACGGCAACGTCTACGCGCTCAATGCCGAGAGCGGCGAACCGCGCTGGATCCGCTCCGCCGGCGGCTCGATCATCGGCTCCCTGGTGGCGATCGGCGACATCGTCTACGCCGCCGAGTTCGACGACACCTCGACCACCGGCTACGCGATGAAGGGCGGCCGCACCGTCTTCCGCTACCCCCGCGGCACCTACACGCCGGTCGTCTCCGACGGCCGCCGCATCTACCTGGTCGGCTACTCCAGCATCACGGCCCTGCAGCCTTTCAAGTACAAACGGGCGATCGCCGACCGGATCGTCGCTCGTTAGCGACGCGTCTTCGGTGCGATGCCACCCGGCGGCGGTGGCGGCGCCTTGGGCGGGAATGGGGCGAAGGAGGGAAAGCGCCCGTTGTGGATCTTGTTGCGCAGCACGCCCAGGCTCGCCGGCCAGTTCTGAATCCGGTAGGAGCTGGCCGAGCCGAAGTCCTGGTAGTAGATGAGCATCTTGGCGCGGCGGTGGCGCTGCACCCAAGTCATCAGCTTGCGAACGTAGGCTGAGTCGTCGTCGGTCGATACACCCCACTCGGTGATCGCGAAGGGCTTGCCGGAGAAGCGCTTGTAGAGGCCGTCCAGCGCCTTCCAGTCCTGATTGTCGGAGTAGATGTCGGTGCCGGCCCAGTCGACCCAGCGGCTGCCGGGGTAGTAGTGACGCGGCCGGTTCTGGGGGACGGTCGGTGAGCCGGCGGGCAGCGGGCTCCAGATCACTTCGATCGGCGCCTTGGGCAGGCCGCCGACGTTGCTCTGCAGCGGCGGCAGGCCGGCCTGGCGCAGGCGGGCATTGATCTGGCTGCGCTTGCCACCGCCGTGGACGATCACGTAGATGCGGCGAAAGGCTCGTTTGTAGGCGTTGGTGCTGTGAGCGCCGTCGCGGGCCTTGCCGGCGCAGTCGTAGGCGGCCCAGACGTTGAGGCAGCGGTTCGGCTCGCCGAGCGGGCGGATGTAGGCGCGCATCTTCTTTGCCCAGAACAGCTTGTTGAGCCGGATCAGGTACTCGTCGCCGGCGCCGCTGGCGATCCCGCGTGGGCTGATCAGCTCGTGGCCGTCGTTGTTGTCGGCGGTGCTGATGTGGAGCACCGGTCGCGCCCGCGCCGCCTGCCAGCGTTCGATCGACTCGGGGAAGTCCGAGCCCCAGGTGCGAAAGGACTGAATCAGGGCCGGGTGCTTGTTGAGCACGTTGGAGAACTGGCCGAAGTCGGCGCTGTCGCCGGTGTCGCTGACCCCGAAGTAGGCCTTCTTACCGGGTGGCACCAGCGAGAGCGCTCCGGCGGGGGCCGCAAGCACGAGGCAGGCGGCGAGCACGGCGCAGATCGCGCCGGAGATGGTCGTCCTGTGGGGGATGCAGCTCATCGTGCGAGCCGGACATAGTGGCAAGCGCACGCTCCAACCGCCGATAGCCCCGCGGCGTGCAATCCGCCTGGCGACTTACCCCCCGATATACGTCGGTAAGTCGCCAGTGCCTGGCCGAGTTGCGTGGGACACTGGGTGCCGGCAATACGACAAGGGGTGATCGAGGTGGCGCTTGACCAGAGCAAAGTGGGCCAGCACATCGCATCGCAGATGGAAGCGATCGAAGCCGACTACGGCGACGACAGCGAGATCGGCGACATCTGCACGATCGTCGAGATCAGGGGCCCGCACGGCTCCCACGTTCGCATGCGCAGCACCGCCTCCTCGCCGCACTCGACCCTGGGCTTGCTAAAGCTGGCCGAACAGGTCGCCCTGGCCAACTTCGGCCGCGACGACGTCTGAGTCGGCGCTGACCCGCTCGGCCGGGGCGTGGGAGGCGACGAGCCCCAGCACCTCAGGGGCGTGCTTAGTGACGAAGCTGGGGCCGATGCCCTTGATCGCCAGCAGGGCGTCGTCGCTGGCAGGACGCGTCGCCGCGATCGCCTCCAACGTCGAGTTGTGGGCGACGGTGAAGGCCGGTTTGCCCTCGGCGGCACGCAGGCGCCATGCCTTCAGCTGCTCGAAGAGCGGCGCGTCGCCGGCGGAGAGGTCGACCGGGGGCGCGGCGGGCTTCTTGCTCCCGCGCGTTCGGCGGATCTCGATCGTCTCGGGATTGGGGAGCCAGCCTTGCGGGTTGCAGACATCGCAGCAGCGGTCGAGCGGTTGGCCGGCCGTGCCGTCGGAGAAGTGGTCGAGGACGCTGCGGCGCCGGCAGCAGTCCGAGTAGATGAAGTCTTTGATCGTGCGGTAGTCGCGCCAGCCGCGCTCGCGCGCGATCGCCAGGTCGGGATCGCCGGCACGCTGCTGGTTGAAGCGGACCAGGCGTCCGAGGTCGGCTTTCATCGCCAGCAGTACGGCCCTAGCGGGCAGGCCGTCGCGCCCCGCTCGTCCCGCCTCCTGGTAGTAGGCCTCGAGACTGGTCGGGATCGCCATGTGCCAGACCGAGCGCACGTCGGCTTTGTCGACGCCCATGCCGAAGGCGTTGGTGGCGACGATGACCTCGACCTCGCCGTCCATGAAGCTGGCTTGCGTGCTGCCGCGGTCCTCAGCCTCCATGCCGGCGTGGTAGCCGAGGGCGCGCAGTCCCGCATCGCGCAGCGTCGCGGCGACCTCGTCGGTGTCACGCCGGGTGCCGCAGTAGACGATCGCCGGTCGGTTGGCCGGATCGGCGAGGCCCGCTTCGAGCAGCGCCATTCGCCGCGCCTTGGAGCCCGTGCCTTCCAGTCGCACCACGTCGAAGGAGATGTTCGGCCGGTCGAAGCCGGAGCGGACTTGGAGCGGCTCGCGCATCTGGAAGCGGGCCGCGATCTCGCGCGCCACAGCCTCGGTCGCCGTCGCGGTGCAGGCCATCACGGTCGGGCGGCCGAGCCGCTCGGCGATCTCGGGCAAGCGCAGGTAGTCGGGGCGAAAGTCGTGGCCCCACTCGGAGACGCAGTGGGCCTCGTCGACCGCGAGCAGATCGATTCGGCGCTGCTCGATCGCCCTTAGGAAGACGGTCGAGCCGAAGCGCTCAGGCGAGCAGTAGACGATCCGAGCCTCGCCGCTGCGCACCTGATCGAGCGAGTCGCGCACCGCTTCGTCGCTCATCGCCGACGTCACCATCGCGACCGGATGGCCGGCCGCGTTCAAACGCCGCCACTGGTCGTTCATCAGCGCGATCAAGGGGCTGACGACGATCGTCAGTTCCTCGGTCGCGAGGCCCGGCAGCTGGTAGCAGAGGCTCTTGCCGCCGCCGGTCGGCATCACGATCAGCGAGTCGCGCCCCTCGAGCGCCGCCTCGACAGCCTCCTGCTGCCCCGGCCGCCAATGCTGGAAACCCAGCTTCGCGAGCAGCTTGCCCGCTTGCGCTTCGGTCTCGGCGGTCATCGCTGCTCAGGCTATGCCCTTGCCCGGCGTGTGGTTTCAATCCCTGGAAAAGCGGGCAATTGGGAGAAAGTCTCTATCCAAAGGAGGAGGAGCGATGTCCACCATCGCAATCGTCGCCATAGTGATCGTCGCCCTGATCGTCCTCGCGATCGTCGTTTCCGCCGTGCGCCGTACCCGCACTCGACAGCAGTTCGCACAGGCGCAGACCGACGCCAAGCACGACGACGTCCGCCATCACCGCGAGCGGGCGGAGGACCGCCGCACCGAGGCCGCGATCGCCGAGGAGCGTGCGGAGCGGGCGAAGGTCGAGGCGGAACTCGATGAGGAGCGCGCCAGCCAGCGCGAGCGGGAGCTCGGCAGGAGCAACTAAGGAGGAACCATGGCCCAGACCAAAACGAAAGCCTCCGCGAAACGCTCCGGGGGTTCGAAAAAACCCCAGGCGCGATCGCGGGGCTCAACCAGCAAAACCAAAGGCAGAAAAACGAGCTCGCGCCGTCGCACGAGCAAACCGGCCCCCGTCAAAGCGGCCGGGAACGCAGCCGAAGCGGCCGGGAACGCGGCTGGTAAAGCAACGAGTGCGGTCGGCAACGCCACCGGCAAAGCGACCCACGCCGTCGGCAAGGCGAAAGTCCCGCTGCTAGCGGGCGGTGCCGCTCTTGCCGGTGCCGCGGGAGGCCTCGCGCTCGGTGCTCGACAGGCCCGCCGGGGCAATGGGATAGCCAGGGCGATTCAACGCCGGCCGCAGATGAAGGTCCGCTCGAAGGACCTGGCGAGTGCCGCCAAGGACGTAGGTACCTTCGGCGCGCAATTGGGCCACCTGGCCAACGAGCTGCAGCAAGCTCGCGAGTCCGGCAACGGCAAGCATCGCTCGCCGGTCGAGGTCGTTCTAGAGGGACTGACGGCGAGGCGCTCGCGCAGCTAGGCGGGCAGCCAGGGCTCATACCACTGACAGAGGCCGCGGGTCAGGTCCTGGGCCTCCCGCGGCCCCCACGTGCCCGACGCGTAAGGGTGGACCGGGCCCGGTTCTTCGAGCAGTGGCTCGACGATCCGCCAGGTCTCCTCGACCGTGTCCTGGCGGGTGAAGAGCTGGCTGCTGCCGGCGAGCGCGTCGCCGAGCAGCCGCTCGTAGGGCTCCGGGTCCTCACCGGGGACTTTCTCGAACAGGACCTCGAGGTCGGCCGGCTCGAAGGCCTCCTCGCCGGCCCGCTTGGCGAAGAGGCGGATGCGCGATCCGGGCTTGGGCTCGATCCGCACGGTCAGCTGGTTCGGTTCGGGCAGCTTGCCCCGCCCGATGCCGAGCCGCGGCGGGCGCTTGAAGACGACGTTCACCTCTGATGCCTTCACCGGCATGCACTTGCCGGCGCGGATGAAGAAGGGGATGCCGCTCCAGCGCCAGTTGTCGATTGCCAGCTCGACCGCGGCGAAGGTCTCGGTGGTCGAGTCGGGCGCCACTTCGGCGACGTCGAGGAACCCTTCGTACTGGCCGCGCACGTAGCGCTTCGGATCGGCGGTCCGCACCGCCCGGAACATCTCCAGCTTCTTGTCGCGGATCGAGTCGGCGTAGTTGCCGGTCGGCGGCTCCATCGCGACCAGCGCGAGGACCTGCAGGGCGTGGTTCTGGATCACGTCCCGCATCGCCCCGACCGCGTCGTAGAAGCGACCGCGATCGTCGACCCCGAAGTCCTCGGCGATCGTCACTTGGACGTGGGCAACGTGCTCGCGGTTCCAGACTGGCTCCAGCAGCGAGTTGGCGAAACGCAGGTAGGAGATGTCCATCACCGGCTCCTTGCCGAGGTAATGGTCGATGCGCAGGATCTGCTCCTCGCTGAGCACCTTGCAGAGCTCGGCGTTGAGGGCGCGGGCGGACTCGAGGTCGTGCCCGAAGGGCTTCTCGATCACGACGCGGGCGTTCTCGGTCAGGCCGGCCATGCCCAACCCCTCGACGACCGTGGCGAACAGCACGGGGGGGATCTCCAGGTAGAAGACCGGCCGCTCGGCCCCCTCGATTGCCTTGGTCAGCCGCTCGAAGGTCGCCTCGTCGGCATAGTCCCCCTGGATGTAGGACATGCGCGCGGCGAGCCTGCCGAAGACATCCTCGTCGGGGTCTTCGATCGTCGCCGCGATCGCCTCACGGGCGTGGGCGCGGAGCTTCTCATCGTCCCACTCGTCGATCGCGACGCCGACGATCGGGCAGTCGAGCTTGCCCCGGGCCTCCAAACGATAGAGCGCGTGGAAGGTCATTTTCCTCGCCAGGTCGCCGCTGATCCCGAAGATCGTCAGCACGTCGGCCGCGGTGCCGTCGTTACGCCTCGCCATCGCCGCCAGGCTATCCGAGTCACATAGGCTTACGGAGATGGAGCTGGGAATCGTCGGATTGGGCCGGATGGGGGCGAACATGGCGCGGCGCTTGATGCGCGACGGCCATCGCATCGTCACCTACGACGTCAATCCCGACGCCGTCTCCGCGCTGGCAGGCGAGGGAGCCGACGGCGCCTCATCGCTGGCGGAGCTGGCCTCGAAGCTGGGCGCGCCGCGCGCGGTTTGGGTGATGGTGCCTGCGGGCGAGATCACCGAGAAGACCGTCGAGGACGTCGCCGCGGTGCTAGAGCCGGGCGACGCGATCGTCGACGGCGGCAACTCCTACTACCGCGACGACATCCGCCGCGCCGAGAAGCTGCGCGAAGCGGGGATCGATTTCGTCGACTGCGGCACCAGCGGCGGCGTCTTCGGCTTGGAGCGGGGCTACTGCCTAATGATCGGCGGCCCGGACGGGGCGGTGGCGCGGCTCGACCCGATCTTCGCCAGCCTCGCGCCGGGGGTCGAGGCGGCGGAGCGCACTCCCGGCCGCGCTGGGGAGCCGTCCGCGGCGGAGAACGGCTACCTGCACTGCGGGCCGAACGGAGCGGGGCACTTCGTGAAGATGGTCCACAACGGGATCGAGTACGGGCTGATGGCCGCCTACGCCGAGGGCCTCAACATCCTCAAGAACGCCAACGCCGGCAAGGTCGAGCGTGAGGCCGACGCGGAGACGGCGCCGCTGGAGCAACCCGAGTACTACCAGTACGACCTCGACCTGCCCGAGGTCGCCGAGGTATGGCGGCGTGGCAGCGTGATCGGCTCCTGGCTGCTCGACCTGACCGCGGCGGCGATGCAGGAATCCTCCGATCTCTCCGATTTCTCCGGCCGCGTCTCGGACTCCGGCGAGGGCCGCTGGACCTCGATCGCCGCGATCGACGAGGGTGTGCCGGCACCGGTGCTGACCACGGCGCTGTACGAGCGCTTCTACTCGCGCGGGCTCGACGACTTCGGCGACAAGGTGCTGTCGGCAATGCGCAAGCAGTTCGGCGGACACGACGAGAAGGCTTCCTAACCCAGGCGACTGGGTAGGGGACCGCGATGGCGATCGAGTCCAGGGTCCTCCCCGACGCCGACGCGGCGTCCCGCACCGCGGCCGAGGCGGTTGCCGCTGCCGGCCGCGAGGCGGTCGAGGCGCGGGGTGAGTTCAACCTCGCGCTCAGCGGCGGCAAGACGCCCTGGGCGATGATCGGCATGCTCGGCGAAATGGACGAGATGCCCTGGGAGCAGGCGCACATCTACCAGGTCGACGAGCGCGTCGCGCCGCCCGGTGACGAGGCGCGCAACCTCACCCACCTGGTGCAGATGCTCTCGCTCGACCACCAGGCTTCGCTGCGGCCGATGCCGGTTACGAGCCGCGATCTCGAACTCTCCGCCGCCGAGTATGAAGTGCACGTACCGGAGCGGCTCGACCTCGTCCACCTCGGCCTCGGGCCGGACGGCCATACCGCCTCGCTCATCCCCGGCGACTCGGTGCTGGGCGTCGAGGACCGCCGCGTGGCGATGACCGACGGGATCTACCAGGGCTACCGCCGCATGACGCTCACCTACCCGGCCCTGGCGGCGGCTCGCCAGATCCTCTGGCTGACGTTGGGCGAGGGTGTGCGCGAGCCACTCGCGAAGCTGCTCGCCGGCGACACCTCGATCCCCGCCGGCAGGGTCGCAAACGACGACATGCTTGTCGTCGCCGACGAGGCGGCCGCGGGCTCAACCTAGTCTTCGTCGGTAGGAAATCCGACCTTCAGCTCGAGCAGGTGCTGGAGGCGGGGATCGTTTCCGTCCACCATGCGTTCGAGCCACCGTTCTATTTCGCTGACGTCGAGCTCGTCGGTGGCGATCAGCATCTGCTCGATATCCAGCCA
Source organism: uncultured Solirubrobacterales bacterium (assembly GCA_963698085.1). Taxonomy (GTDB): domain Bacteria; phylum Actinomycetota; class Thermoleophilia; order Solirubrobacterales; family 70-9; genus VRUE01. The sequence goes on along the minus strand of OY969122.1, from coordinate 870,765 downwards.
GTCCTTGCGCCGATCGAACATCGCCTTGCAGACGGCGAGATGCTCGGGCGCCAGGATCGACACCGTGGTCCCGCCGAACGGCACGCGCCGAGCCCCTTTCTTCATCGCCTTGTGGATGGGGTCGTAGGCAAAGAAGAGATCGACCGCGTTATCGCCCCACCACAGACGGCACTGACCGTCGCGTTCCAGCACTGCCGGGTCGAGGTCCCCGACCGCGACGCCGAGCGGGCCGAGCACGTCGACGACCTCCCGCCAACGCTCGGCCGGGATGAAGACATTGAGGTCGATGTCGATCGTGGCGCGGGGGGTCGCGTAGTAGGCGAGGGCGAGCGCTCCTCCAAGCGCGTACGAGATCTTGGCGGCCAGCAGGGCTTCGTGGATGGCGACCACCTTGTCGGGCAGCGGCGGGTCGTCGCTGAGCATGGGTTTCGTGGCGGCGTCAGCCATGACGGGTGGAATCCAGCCTCGGAAAGCGAAGCGGTTTGCCTTTCCGTCCTCCATGGGGCAGCGCGTCGGCGAGCAACAGGAGGTCGACTAGCGCCTTTCCGCGGTCCTTCGACGAGGCGGCCATCCACTCGGCGACGTCGTGGTGAGCCTCGTTCTGCGAAGAACGCATCGGGCCATCCCCGTGGCCATGGCGAAGAAGGTCGAGAAGCATGTGACGCAGGGTTGGATCGAGTTGGCGCCCCTTGGCCAGCTCCGCGATCAGCTCGCGCGCGGCCCGATCCGTCACGGGCCGCGATACCGGAGCGCCTGCTCGTCGCGCTGCCCGCCTCAACTCGGTTACGTCGACTGCCTTGGCGCCCTTTTCCCGGGCCTTCTCGACTACAGCGTCGTCCAGCTCGCGGAATGAGACGAGCGTCCGGCTACGGGGGCCCTTAGGCGTTTGGGCCGACTCCCGAATCTCGTACCGGCCCGGTCTGGTGGGCACTATAAACGTCATAGTGGGTTAAGTGTACCACTATTTGACAAGAGAAGCGGGTTCGGTTCAGACCTCGCCCAGCGAGACCGCGTGGTTGGCGATGATGCGTCCGCTCGGGTCCCACTTGCGCTTTGCCTCGCCGAGTCGATCGCAGACCTCGGGCGGCAGGATCGCGTCGACGTCGCAGGGTCCCTCGACGAAGTTGTAGTAGCCGCCGCCTGCCGCCCAGGGGCTCATTTTCTCCTCGATCTCCCGCAGGTGGGCGGGAATCGCCTCGCCCAGCTCCGGGGTCATCGGCATGCCGACGCTGAACATGACGAAGTCGGCGTCGAGGTGTGAGAGGGCGCCGCCGTTCTCGGCCGGACGTCCCAGGGCGCCGCCGAGGTGGCGCAGCTCGCTGAGCAGCAGAGGCGAGCCCGATTCGGGACCGGCGACCGAGACGAATGCCTCGATCGCCTCGTCGGGGAGCTCGCGGATCGTCATCCCTTCGCCGATGGCCGGCACCGGAGTCTCCGGGTCCATATGGATTCTGCTCAAACCGGCGGTAGGCATCCAGGCGAAGGTATCCATGATCGTCTCGCCGATCTCGCGCAGCGGCGCGATCGTCGCTTCGCCCTCTGCCTGGCCGCCGATGCAGGCGGCACCGATCGTCAGCAACGGCGTACCGCGGAGTGGCTCGGGCACGTCTGGGATCGGCGGTGGGGTGAGGAAGCGGACGACCGAGCTGACCTCCTCGGGGACGCCCGCGGCCCAGTCGCGGTAGACGCGCACTGCCTCGGCGCCGACCTCGGCGGGGAAGAGCAAGGCGCCCGCGTAGACCTCGGCGATCGGCAGCAGTTCCACCTGCAGCGCCGCGACCGCCGCGTAGCCACCACCGCCGCCGCGCAAGGCCCAGAAGAGGTCGGGGTCGTTGTCAGCGTCGACCGTGCGGGCCTCGCCGTCGGCGTCGATCAGCTCAATCGCGGCGACGCGGTTGCAGGCAAAGCCGTAGCGGCGCCCCAGCCAGCTCAGTCCGCCGCCGAGCGTGTAGCCGGTCACGCCGACGTCGGGCGAGGAGCCCGGCAGGAAGCAGAGCCCGTGCTCGCCGGCCGCCTGGCCCAGCTCGGCTCCGAGCACGCCGGCCTCGACCCGCGCCCGGTGGGCGCCAGGATCAACCTCGACCCCGCGCATCCGCTCCGTCTTGAGCAGGATCGTCCCCTCCAGTGGCGCCAGCGCCGCCGCTCCGTGGCCGGTCCCCTGGGCGGCGACTTTGAGCTCGTTCTCAGCGGCGAAGCGGACCGTCGCCGCGATGTCCTCGGCGCTCTCAGCGAAGACGACCGCCGCCGGGTGCTGATCGGCGACCAGGTTCCACGCGGTGCGCGCCTGGTTCCAGTCGGAGTCGGCGGGGGTGCTGATCCGGCCGGCGACAGCCAGCCCGGTGAAGTCGGTCATGCGGGGGTCTCCTCTTCGAGTGGTGTCGTGTTTGTTAATTACTGAAGTGTTTATTCAGAAAAAGTTGCACGATGAACGTTGCCCCTGGGAGGGTCGCCGCCAATGTTGGCTCACATCGTAGGCCTACCGGTCGAGGAGGCCTTGCCCTGGATGCTCCCGCTCGGGGGATTGAGCATCGCCGGCGCCGTGGCCTTGGCGCGCTCCTATGCCTCAGCCCACTGGCGCCGGGACCGCCGCACCGCTGCCAACCGCGGAGCAGTCTGAGCGATGGCAACCGGCGCACCCACCGTGCAGCGTCAGGCCGTGCCGGTGCGCCACCGGCCGAACATCGACGAGATGACCGAGCCGCAGGTCGAAGCGCTGCGCGACGCCTACACCGACATGCAGAGGATTCAGGATGACCGCGGCTACGCGTACTACGCAGGCCAGCACGGCCTACCGTTGCCGAAAGAGTGCAGGGTCGCCCACGGCTGGCCGGCGTTCCTGCCCTGGCACCGGGCCTACCTCTACGAATTCGAGCAGGCTCTGCGTGACAACGGTCGCCACGACGTGATGCTGCCCTGGTGGGACTGGACGAAGACCCGCGAGGTCCCAGCCGCCTTCGCGGCGGAAACCCGGCCCGACGGCTCTCCGAATCCGCTCTTCTCGGTATCGATATCCGCCGAGGCTCGGGAACAGGGCAAACGCGCCGACCCAGCCGAAGAAAGAGGCTGGCAGTGGACTCGCGAACTCGCCGAAATCCCCGAGACGATGCGTGAACCCGGACTACTCGGGGCCGAGTTGCCCCCGCCGCACGAAATCGATCGAGTCATGAGAGAACCGGATTACGAAGAGTTCCGCTTGAAGATCGAGGACTACCACGGCGACGTTCATGTCTGGGTCGGCGGCCATATGGGGAACCTCCCGTTCGCGGCGTTCGACCCGTTGTTCTGGTCGCACCACTGCATGATCGACCGCCTCTGGCGGGAATGGCAGATGGACAAATCCGACGCGACCTTCCCCGCTGTGGTTCGCGCGCAGGTGATGGAGCCGTTCAACTGGACGGCGGGCCAGGTCCTCGACCCGACCGCGCTGGGCTACGACTACGCGATCTCGATCGGGCAGGTGCGCCCCTAGTCATGGACCGCTTCGACTCCGAACCGCTACCCCTCTCGCCCGCGGTTTCCGCTGGTGACTTCAAGGCCGCCCAGCTGATCTTCTATGACGTCGACCATTCGGGGCCGTCCTTCCGGGCCCTCGCCTTCCTCAACGCCTCCGAGGCCGATGCCGGGACGCCGCTCGAGCCGGACGCCGGCTACGCCGGTCACTTCACGATCTTCGGTCACGGCGGTTGCGTCGGCGACGAGGGTCACTGCAAGGTGCCCGAGGTGTGGAAAGACCCCTTTGACAGAAGGCCGCTGCACGCCCTGACGCCTCAGACCAAGGTCATCAACGTGACCGACGCCCTGAAGCGGGTCTGCGCCGACGAGCGGGCCGACCACGAACACCTGCGGGTGACCGTGCTGCCCGTGCTGCCGAGCAAAGAGGGGCCTAACCTCGGCGACGTTCTCTACTTCTCGGCGATGCGCCTGGTCACCTTCGGCAGCGCGCGGCTGTCCTAGGAGGGTCTAGGCGCCGAACCCGGCGCGGCGCTCGATCTCGCTGCCCTGCCCGACCAGCACCTCGCTGACCATGCTCGGCGGGAAAAGGCCGTGTGAGGAGATGCCCGGGTCGGCGTCGAGCCGGGCGGCGAGGTCCGCTGGGTCGCCGATCCCGCCGCTGTAATCGGCGATGACGCCGCCGTCCGGGCTGCGTGGGACGTTGCGCGGCTCGACCTCGGGGCCGAGCCGGGCCAGGGTCGAGCGCAGGCCGAAGGCATGCAGCTCCAGCGGCACGGGCGGGCTGAGCGAATCGACCGGCTTGCTCGAATCGGCGATCACGACGAAGCGCTCGGCCGCGGCGGCGACGATCTTCTCGCGCTGATGGGCGGCGCCGCCACCCTTGATCAGCCAGCCGTCAGGCGTCACCTGATCGGTGCCGTCGATCGCGAGGTCGAGCCGCTCTAGCTCATTGAACTCCTCGACTGGGATGCCGAGCTCGCGCGCCTGTTCCTCGGTCGCGAGTGAGGTGGCGACACAGCGGATGTCGCTCAAGCCGCGCCGCGCGATCGCCGGCAGCAGGAGGGCGACGGTGGAGCCGGTGCCGAGCCCGACCGTCATCCCGTCCTCGACCAGCTCTGCCGCCGCTTCGGCGGCGATGCGCTTCTCCTCGTCAGCCCCCATCGGCGCGCACTCTAGGGGACGTGCCGGTGCTTGGGTGCCCATATGGACCTCGCCGCACCGGCACGTCCTATGCTCGCGCGGATGGATGCGCGTATCTGGCTTACGGGTAAGGGCGGCGAGCCGCGCTCGTTCCCGCTGGGGGAGCGGACGACGGTCGGACGCGATCCCGATGCTGATGTCAGCATCGACGACGAGGCGGTCTCCTGGCACCACCTCGAGATCGAGAGTCGCGGCGGCGTCCTGATGGTGACCGACCTCGACAGTCGTAACGGCACTGCTCTGAACGGCGAGCCGCTCGATCGGCCCCGCCGCCTGCGCGATGGAGACGTGCTGACGGTGGGGGACTACAGGCTCGAAGTCTCTGACCCCGTTCCCGGCAGGGCGGGGGCGACGGTCGCGGCAAGCGAGCCCTCGATCGCCCTCAGCGAAGAGGAGCGGGCGACGGCCGCCGCTCTCGTCGCGCCCTACCGCAGCGAGGGCGCCTTCGCCGGCCGTCCCGCCACCCGCGCCGAGCTGGCCGAGGCGCTGCACATCAGCGAGCGCACCGCACAGCGCCGCCTCGATGCTCTCGCCGCGAAGCTCGACGTGCCCGGCGACGCCGGTCGCGAGCGCCCGCGCCTGATCGCCGCCCGCGTGATCGAGCTCGGCCTCGACCGCCCACGCTGAGCACGAGCGCTGCGTTAACCACGCTATTCGGGGCAAATGCAGCGCTCGCCGACCCGAACCGGGCCAAAACTGGCCCGGTGGGCGTCGCGGCTGTCGTTGGCGCGCTCGCTTCGCTGGCGCAGCATCGGTGACGCAGTTGCAAGTCCCACCGATTGAAAGGAATTGCCATGCGCTACCGATCACTACTCATCTCCATCCTCGCCCTGCTTGCGCTCGCCACGTCGGCGACCGCGGCTCTAGCGGCCTCGCCACGGGCCGTCGTCTATTCCAAATCGACGACGGTCGCCGGGGAGACCAAAGGTGGCCTCTTCGCAGTCAAAGCGGGGCATCTGAACCAGCTGACCGAAGATCCGACCGACACCGAACCGACCTTCTCGGCCGACGGCAGGACGATCACGTTCGCCCGCGGCGGGGACCTCTACTCGGTCCGTCCCGACGGCTCTGGCCTTCGGCATCTGACCAGCGGGGCGGCCCTCGACTCGGCGCCGATCGTCTCACCGGACGGCAAACGGGTCGTCTTCGAGCGCCGTGCCTCGGATGACGCTCCGGCTGACCTCTACGCAGTCAGGGTCCTGGGCGGCGGCCTGCACGGTCTCACCAGTGGGCCCGATGATGACCATCAGGCCGACTTTTCGCCGGATGGCCGGGCGATCGTCTTCGTCCGCGATAGCGACCCAGGTCCGAACGCGACGGGGGATCTCTACTCGATGCGACCCTCCGGGGCCGGTCTGGCTCGCTTGACGCAGACCGGTGTTGACGAGTTCAAACCGCGCTACTTCGCCGGCGGCATCGTCTTCAGCCGCGGCGAGAGCAGTGACGGGCCGGCGGCGTACGCCGACGTCTACACGATCCGGCGCAACGGCGGCAAAGTGAAGTCGCTCGTCGCCGGCGTCGGCTCCGCCTACGTCGAAGACGTCTCGCCCAGCGGCCGGACGCTCTTGTTCCGACGCGACCAGGGTCTCTGGTCGAAGCGGATCGGCCCCGGCCGGGCGCGCAAGCTCGCCCAGCTCCCCGACGGCTCGGAGACCAACGGCGTCTTCTCCTCGGACGGGCGCAAGGTCGCCGCCTTTGTCGCGGTCGAAGACCAGCAATCGCTCGTCGCGGTCGACGTCGCCACGCGTCGCCAGACCGAGCTCGCGGAGGGCTTCGAGGCCTCCGAAAAAGACGGCACCGTGATCGGTCCGGTGATCGCATGGCAGCCGGTGCCCCCTAGGGGCCGCTGATCGCGGCGCCGATGGACGTGCCGGTGCGTAGAGGTCCATATGGACACTCCTCCACCGGCACGTCCGCCCTCGGCGGCGATATAACCGCCGTGTGGCGGATCCGGCTATCGGCTCGACCCTCGCCGGCTACCGGCTCGACGCGCTGATCGCGCGTGGTGGGATGGGGGTCGTCTACCGAGCGACCCATCTTGCTCTTGACCGACCGGTGGCGCTGAAGGTGATTGCCCGCCAGTTCGCCGGCGAGGCCGCCTTTCGCGACCGCTTCCTGCGCGAGTCGCGGCTCGCCGCCCGCCTCGACCACCCCGCGGCCGTACCGGTCTTCGACGCTCGCGAGGAGGACGGCGAGCTGATCGTCGCGATGCGGCTGATCGGCGGCGGCGACCTGAAGAAGCGGATCGAGACCGGCGGTCCGCTGCCTGCGGCGGAGGCGATCGAGCTGCTCGGCCAGGTCGCCGGTGCCCTCGACGCCGCCCACGCGGCCGGCATCGTCCACCGCGACGTCAAGCCGCACAACATCCTGCTCGAGGGAGAACGCGCCTACCTGACCGATTTCGGCCTCGCCAAGGCTCTCGGCGACAGCGGCGTGCTCAGCGGCACCTCGGTCGTCGGCACGGTCGAATACATGTCGCCAGAGCAGTGGCGCGGCGAGCAGGTCGGCCCGGCCGCCGACGTCTACTCGCTCGGCTGTGTCCTCTATGAGTCGTTGACTGGTGTGGTGCCCTATGCGCGCCGGGCGGGCGAGGCGGAGCCGGAGCTGCCGCAGGGCCTCGACGCGGTGATCGAACGCGCCGTCGCCAAGGACCCGGCCGAGCGCTACGCGACCGCCGGTGAGCTGATCGCTGCCGCCCGTGAGCGCCAGGGTGGGGAGCCGGCGGCGACGCGGGTCCTCTCCGATCGCTTCGACCGGCCGACGCTGCACCTGCACGGCGATGCAGAGGACAACGTGGGGGAGATGCGTGGCTGGCGCCGCTGGCGCCGCCACTACGCGGCCTTCTTCGCCGCCTGGTTCATCGTGCCGCTCGTGATCGGCACGATCGGCGCCATCGTCGCCGGCCTCTACTTCTTCTTCACCGACGGCGGGCCCTCGGTCTCGCAGCCGATCGAAGTCGCCCATCCGCCGCTGCGCCTCACGGTCGGCGACGACTCAGTCTGGGTGACGAGTGCCCGCGACGGCCTGCTCTCCGAGCTCGACCCCGGCACCCTGACCCTGGCCGGCAGGTCGTTGCATGTCGCAAAGGGGGTGTCCGGAGTTACCGTCGGCGGCGGTTCGGTCTGGGTTTCGAGCTCGCGCCGCGGCGAGGTGCTGCGGGTCGACCCGGAGGCGCGCCGGGTAGTCGCCAGGATTCCCGTCGGGGGCAGTCCCGGCGCCATCGTCTTCGGCGGCGGCCGCGTCTGGGTCGCCGACGAGGATGGCGCCGGCGTGAGCGCGATCAATCCGGCCGGGGACAGGGTCTTCAAGCGCCGCATCGCGCCACACGCGGCGCCCCTGCGGCTTGCCTTCGGCGCCGGCGCGGTTTGGGTCAGCAGCGCGAGCACCGGCACCGTCCGCCGCATCGATCCCGGAACCGCGACGGCCGACGCGCCGATCCGCGTCGGGCGCGGCCCCGCCGGCATCACGGTTGGCGGCGGCCTCGTCTGGGTCGCGAACAGTCGCTCTGAAACGGTGACCCGGGTCGAGCCCTCGCTCCGGGCAATCCTCGGCGATCCGATCTCAGTCGGTGCCCGCCCCGGTGGAATCGACGCCGGCACCAGCACGGTCTGGGTCGCCAACTCGGGTGATGACAGCGTCAGCAGGATCGAGATCGAAAGCGGCGAGACGGTCGGCGGACCGGTATCCGTCGGCCCGGACCCCGGCGCGATCGCCGTCGGCGACGAAGCGGTCTGGGTTGCCAATAACGGCGACGGCACGGTCATCCGGATCGAGCCCTGACCGCCGATAGGATCGGATCGGTGGCCAAGGACATCGACCAGCTCTGCATCAACACGATCCGCACGCTGTCGATTGACGCGATTGAGAAGGCCAACTCGGGCCATCCGGGGACGCCGATGGCGCTGGCCCCGGTTGCCTACACGCTGTGGCAGCGTTTCCTGCGCTTCGACCCTGTCGATCCGATTTGGCCCGGTCGCGACCGCTTCGTGCTCTCGGCCGGCCACGCGTCGATGCTGCTCTACTCCCTTCTCTATCTGGCCGAGGTGCAGGCGGTCGAACCGGACTACGAGGTGGTCGGGCGACCGGCGGTCTCGCTCGAGGACATCGAAAGCTTCCGCCAGCTCGACTCGCGCGCCCCCGGCCATCCCGAGTACCGCTGGACCTCCGGCGTGGAGACGACCACCGGTCCGCTCGGGCAGGGGATCGCGACCTCGGTCGGGATGGCGATCGCCTCCAAGTGGCAGGGCGCCCGCTACGGCGCCGAGCTCTTCGACTTCGACGTCTACGCGATCGCCGGCGACGGTTGCCTGATGGAGGGGGTCTCCAACGAAGCGGCCTCGATCGCCGGCCACCTGAAGCTCGACAACCTCTGCTGGGTCTACGACAACAACCACATCACGATCGACGGCCATACCGAGATCGCCTACGAGGACGACGTCGCCGCGCGCTTCATCGGTTACGGCTGGAACGTCACGCGGGTTGGCGATGCCAACGACCTCGAGTTGCTTACCCGCGCCTTCGAGGAGTTCAAGGGCGAGCAGGGTCGGCCGACGCTGGTCATCGTCGACAGTCACATCGGTTGGGGCTCGCCCCACAAGCAGGACACCCCAGCGGCGCACGGCGAGCCACTGGGCGAGGAGGAGGTGCGGGAGACCAAGCGCGCCTACGGCTGGCCCGAGGACGCCCAGTTCCTCGTCCCCGACGGCGTCAAGGAGCACTTCGCCTCCGGCGTCGGCGCGCGTGGCGCGGAGCTGCGCGCCGAGTGGGAAGCGAAGCTGGCTGTCCTGGCCGCTGAGAATGCCGAGCTAGCAGCCGAGATCGAGCTGACGCAGAAGCGCTCCCTGCCCGAGGATTGGGACACCGGCATTCCCAGCTTCGACCCCGACGAGAAGGGGATCGCCACCCGCAAGGCCTCGAAGCAGGTCGAGAACGCGATCGCCCAACGCGTGCCCTGGCTGCTGGCCGGCTCGGCCGATCTGACCGATTCGACCTCGGTCCGCCTCGAGGGCGCCGTCGACTTCGAGCCCGGTGCCTATGACGGCCGCCAGCTCCATTTCGGCATCCGCGAGCACGAGTCGGCGGCGATCTCCAATGGCCTCTCGCTCTCCAAGCTGCGGCCGCTGTGGTCGACCTACCTCACCTTCTCCGACTACGCGCGGCCGGCGATCCGCCTCTCGGCGTTGATGGAGCTGCCGGTGATCCACGTCTTCACCCACGACTCGATTGGGCTCGGCGAGGACGGCCCGACCCATCAGCCGGTCGAGCAGCTTGCCTCGCTGCGGGCGATCCCCGGCCTCGACGTGATCCGCCCCGCCGACGCCAACGAGGTGGCCGAGGCCTGGCGGGTGGCGATCGATCGCACCCACCAGCCGGTCGCTCTCATCCTCACCCGCCAGGAGGTGCCGGTAGTCGACCGCGAGAAGTACGCCTCCGCCGAGGGGCTGCGGCGCGGGGGGTACGTTCTTGCGGATGCGGGGGGCGGCGATCCGGAGGTCATCCTGATCGCGACCGGCAGCGAGGTGGCGCTAGCCCTCGGCGCTTACGAGGAGCTGAGCGGCGAAGGAATCCGCTCGCGTGTCGTCAGCCTGCCCTGCTGGGAGCTGTTCGACCGCCAGGATGATGCCTATCGCGACGAGGTCCTGCCGTCAGGCGTGATCGCGCGTGTCTCGGTCGAGGAGGCCTCGACGCTCGGCTGGGATCACTACGTTGGCCCGGGGGGCAAACGGATCGGCATGCACACCTTCGGCAGCTCAGCGCCACTGAAGGACGTGCAGACCAAGTTCGGCTTCACCCCGGACAGGGTGGCCGAGACCGCCCGCGAGGTGCTGGGCGTGCGAAGCTGAACTAGCAAGCAAACCGAGGAGGGAGCGATGAAGGCCACCGCGAAACTGCATGAGCTGGGCCAGAGCCTCTGGCTCGACAACATCACCCGCACGATGCTGGCGGACGGCACCCTGGAGAGCTATATCGAGGAGCTCTCCGTCACCGGCCTCACCTCCAACCCGACGATCTTCGACAAGGCGATCTCCGCGGGCGAGGCCTACGACGAGCAGATCGCCGAGCTCAGCGCCAGCGCTGTCCCCGAGGAGGGGATCGGCGCCACCCCCACCGAGCGGATCTTCTTCGAGCTGGCGCTTGCCGACCTGCGCGACGCCACCAACCTCTTCGCCGCGGTCCATGAGCGCACCGCCGGCGTCGACGGCTTCGCTTCGCTCGAGGTCTCTCCGCTGATCGCCGACGATGCCGAGGCGACCATCGAGGAGGCGGCCGAGCTCCACGCCAAGGCCGAGCGCGACAACCTCTTCATCAAGATTCCCGGCACCGAGGCCGGACGCAAGGCGATCGAGGAGTCGATCTACGCCGGCATCCCGATCAACGTCACCCTGTTGTTCGACGACAAGCAGTACCTCGCGGCAGCCGACGCCTATATGCGGGGGATCGAACGACGGATCGAGGCCGGGCTCAACCCCGACGTCGCCTCGGTCGCCTCGATCTTCATGAGCCGCTGGGACGTCGCGGTTGCCGACGAAGTGCCCGAGGAGCTGCGCAACCGGTTAGGCCTGACGATCGGCTTCCGCGCCTATCGCGTCTACCGCGAACTGCTCGACTCGCAGCGCATGCAGAGGCTGATGAACGAGGGCGCGCGGCCGCAGCGACTGCTCTGGGCGAGCACCGGCACCAAGGACCCGGAAGCATCCGATGTCCTCTACATCGAGGGCTTCGCCTCGCCGTTTACGGTCAACACGATGCCCGAGCCAACGCTGCATGCCTTTGCCGACCACGGCGAGATCGGCGAGCTCGTGCCCGCCGACGGCGGCGATGCCGAGCAGGTCCTGGCGCAGTTCAAGAGTGCCGGGATCGACATCGACGCGCTCGCCCAGCGCCTGCAAGAGGAGGGCAAGGCTAGCTTTGCCAAGTCGTGGGACGAGATGCTGAAGACGATCGAGTCGCAGGTCGGGGCGCGCGCGTGAGCGATTCCCCGGGGCCGCGCCAGGCCGCGGCCTGGCGGGCGCTGGAGCGGCATCACGGCGATTTCCGCGATACCCACCTGCGAGACCTCTTTGCCGCAGACCCCGAGCGGGGCGAGCGGCTGGTCGCCGACGGCGCCGGCCTCCGCCTCGACTTCTCGAAGAATCGGATCACCGACGAGACGGTGATCATGCTTGGTGAGTTGGCCCGCGAGCGCCGCGTCGAGGCGCGCCGCGAAGCGATGTTCGCCGGCGAGCACATCAATGTCTCCGAGGACCGCCCCGCGCTGCACGTGGCGCTGCGGATGCCGCGCGAGCGCTCGCTAATAGTCGACGGCGTCGACGTCGTCCGCGAGGTGCACGAGACGCTCGACCGGATGGCCGACTTCGCCGAGCGGGTCCGCTCGGGTGAGTGGACCGGCCAGACCGGGGTGCCGATCCGCAACGTCGTCAACATCGGCATCGGCGGCTCGGACCTCGGGCCGGTGATGGCTTACGAGGCGCTGCGCCACTTCAGCCGCCGTGAGATGACCTTTCGCTTCGTCTCCAACGTCGACGGCACCGATTTCGCCGAGTCCACGCGCGACCTCGACCCGGCCGAGACGCTGTTCGTGATCTCATCGAAGACTTTCACCACGCTGGAGACGATGACCAACGCCCGCACCGCCCGCGAGTGGCTGCTGGCCGGGCTGGGCGGCGAGGAGGAGGCGATCGCGAAGCACTTCGTCGCCGTCTCGACCAACGCCGAGGAGGTCGCCAAGTTCGGCATCGACACCGAGAACATGTTCGGCTTCTGGGATTGGGTCGGCGGCCGCTACTCGATGGACTCAGCGATCGGCCTCTCGACCATGCTGGCGATTGGGCCCACCCGGTTCGCCGAGATGCTGAGTGGCTTCCACGCCATGGACGAGCACTTCCGCGAGACACCGGCGGCAGGCAACCTGCCGATGCTGATGGGGCTGCTCTGCGTCTGGTACGGCAATTTCTTCGGCGCCGAGACCTGTGCGGTGCTGCCCTACGACCAGTACCTGCACCGTTTCCCCGCCTACCTGCAGCAGCTGACGATGGAGTCGAACGGCAAGCACGTCACCCTCGAGGGCGCCCGCGTCGACTACGACACCGGCGCGATCTTCTGGGGCGAGCCGGGCACCAACGGCCAGCACTCCTTCTACCAGCTGCTCCACCAGGGGACGCGGTTGGTCCCCTGCGACTTCATCGGCTTCATGCAGAGCAACAACCCGCTTGGAGACCACCACGACATCCTGATGTCCAATGTCTTTGCCCAGACCCAGGCGCTCGCCTTCGGCAAGACCGAAGCGGAGGTGCAGGCGGAGGGGACGCCGGAGAACGTCGTCCCGCATCGGGTGATGGAGGGCAACCGCCCGACCAACACGATCCTCGCCGAGCGACTCGATCCTTTCACGCTCGGCACCCTGGTCGCCTTGTATGAGCACAGCGTCTTTACCCAGGGGGCGATCTGGGGGATCGACTCCTTCGACCAGTGGGGGGTCGAGCTGGGCAAGGTGCTGGCCAAGCAGATCATTCCCGAGCTGCAGGCCACCGAGGAGCCCGAGCTCTCCCACGACAGCTCGACCAACGCGCTGATCCGCCGCTACCGCCAGGCGCGGGCGAAGGTGTAGGACGTGCCCGGCCTCGACGCCCTCCCGCTCGCGGCGTCGGAGTCCAACCTGCTCGCCGCGCGCGAGCTGATGGCCTTCACGCTGGCCTTCCACATCGTCCTCGCCTGCCTCGGCGTCGCCCTGCCGGCGATCATCCTCACCGCCAACTGGCTGGGATTGAAACGGGGCGACGAGGACGCGATGCGGCTGGCGCGGCGCTGGTCCAAAGCGATGGCGGTCACGTTCGCCGTCGGCGCGGTCACCGGCACCGTGCTCAGCTTCGAGTTCGGCCTGCTCTGGCCCGAGTTCATGGCGCGCTTCGGCGACGCCTTCGGGATCGCCTTTGCGATCGAGGGGATCTTCTTCTTCACCGAGGCGATCTTCCTCGCGATCTACATCTACGGCTGGAGGCGGCTGGGTGGCTGGGCCCATTTCTGGTCCGGGGTGCCGATGGTGATCACCGGCATCGGCGGTGCCTTCTCGGTGGTCGCCGCCAACGCCTGGATGAACCAGCCCCAAGGCTTCACCCTCGACGCCGCCGGCAAAGTCGTGGACACCGAGCCGCTGCAGGTGCTCTTCAACCCCGCCTGGCACTACGAGGTCCCGCACATGATTCTCGCCGCCTACATGGTCGCCGGCTTCCTCGTCGCCTCGATCTACGCGGTCGGGATGCTGCGCGGCCGGCGCGACCGCCTGCACCGCCTCGGGCTCCTGATCCCGCTCACGATCGCCTGCATCGTCACCCCGATCCAGATCTTCGTCGGCGACACCGCGGCGCGCGAAGTCGCCGACCACCAGCCGGCCAAGTTCGCCGGCTTCGAGTGCATCGAGGAGACCGGCCCCGACCAGACCGAGTACATCGGCGGCATCTGCACCGACGATGGGGTCAAGGGGGCGATCGGCATCCCCGGGCTCGACTCGCTGCTGGTCGGCTTCGACACCGACACGGTGGTGACCGGGTTGGAGGACATCCCGCCCGACGAGCGGCCGCCCGCCAACACGCTGCTCCACCTCTCCTTCGACGCGATGGTCGGGATCGGCATGGCGCTGCTCGGCCTCGCCGCCTGGTTGGCCTTCGTCTGGTGGCGGCGGCGCGACATCCCTCGCACCCCCTGGTTCCTGCGCGCCGTCGCCGTCTCCGGCGTCAGCGCGATCATCGCCATGTGGTGCGGCTGGATCGTCACCGAGGTCGGCCGCCAGCCCTGGATCGTGCAGGGCTACATGCGCACTTCCGAAGCGGTGACCGAGGCGGAGGGGATCTGGTTCGCCTTCGCCGGGGTGCTCGTTCTATACACCGGTCTCGGCACCGGGGCGGTGCTGGTCCTGCGAGCGATGTCGCGACGCTGGCGCGTGGAGGGGGAGGGCGACGAGACCGATTCGCCCTACGGACCACAGGCGGCGCCTTGGCGACTTAGCCCCCGAGAAAAGGGGGGTAAGTCGCCACAGGAGGGAGCGCCATGAGCAAGGCCGACCTCGCGGCGGCGATTCTCTGGACCGGGGCGACGCTCTACGCGGTCTTCGGCGGGGCTGATTTCGGCGCCGGCTTCTGGGATCTCGTCGCGGGCGACGCCGAGCGCGGTGCGCGACCGCGCGAGCGAATCCAGCGCTCGCTGACCCCCGTCTGGGAGGCCAACCATGTCTGGCTGATCTTCATCCTCGTCGTCCTCTGGACCGCCTTCCCGGATGCCTTTGCGGCGATCATGTCGACCCTGTACGTACCGATCGCCCTGGCCGCGTTGGGGATCGTCCTGCGCGGCGCTGGCTTCGCCTTCCGCAAGTCGATCCAGCGCCTCTCCTACCGGCGCGCGATGGGAGCTGCATTTGCGCTCTCCTCGGTGCTGACGCCGTTCTTCATGGGCGCGGTGGTCGGCGCGATCGCCGCTGGCAACGTCCCCGCGGACGGCAACGGCGATGCCTTCTCGAGCTGGCTGGCGCCGCTACCGTTGCTGACCGGGGCGCTCTTCGTCGCCACGGGCGCCTATCTAGCGGCCGTCTTCCTCGTCGTCGATTCCCACCGCGCGGGGGACAAAGAGATGGAGGGCTACTTCGCCAGCCGCGCTTTGGCCGCCGGTCTCCTTGCCGGCGCCTTCGCCCTGGCCGGGCTGATCGCCCTGCACGGCGAAGCTCGCTACGCCTATGACCGCCTGATCGTCGAGGGCCTGCCGCTGGTGATCGTTTCGGTTCTCTGCGGTTTCGGAGTCTTGGGCCTGCTGCTCAATCGCGGCCGCCGCGGCCTGCGCCCACTCGCCGCCGGTGCCGTCGTCGCGGTGATCTGGGGTTGGGGGGTCGCCCAGTTCCCCTACCTGCTGCCGACCTCCTTGACGATCGACGAGGCGGCGGCACCTGGACCCACCCTCGACGCGGTGCTGATCGTCTTCGGCGCGGCGGTGCTCCTCGTCCTGCCAGCCCTCGGCCTCCTTTACTGGCTCAGCCAGAAGGCACTCCTGGAGGAGTGATGGCCGACTCCCCCCACGCTGTGCTCTTTGACGTCGACGGGACCATTCTTGTCACCGGCGGTGCCGGCGGCGCCGCCTGGCGGCGCGGCTTCGATGAGCTCTACGGGGTTGATGCCGACGTCGCCGAGCACACCGACGCCGGCATGACCGACCCCGAGATCGCGGCGATTATTTTCCGCGAGGTGATCGGGCGTGAGGGGTCCGCCGAAGAGCGGGCCAAGGCGATCGGCTGTTACCTCAAGCACCTGCCCGACACGGTCGCCGAGTCGGCCGGTTACCGGGTCATGCCGGGGGTCGAAGACCTGCTCGACCGGCTGATCGATGGTGGCCAGCTGCTCGGCCTGGTCACTGGCAACATCGAGGCCGCCGCCCACATCAAGCTCTCCCGCGCCGGCCTCAACCGCTTCTTCAGCTTCGGCGGTTACGGCTCCGACTCAGCCGATCGCACCGAAGTCACCAAGACCGCCCTGCACCGCGGCGAGCTCGTCTCCGGCGGCACCCTTAGCGACGGCGCCTGCATAGCCGTCGGCGACACCCCGCGCGACGTCAAAGCCGGTCACGGCGCGGGGATCAAAGTCGTCGGCGTGGCGACGGGGAACTACAGCGTCGATCAGCTACGCGACGCCGGCGCCGACTGGGCGCTTGAGTCAGTCGAGCGCGATTTCCCCGCCTGACGTGCCGGTGGAGAAGTGCCCATATGGACCTCGTTCCACCGGCACGTCTGGTTAGGCCAGCGTGCAGCGCGCCTGATAAATGGAGAGAAAGCCGTTCTCGAAACCGTTTCTCGCGGCGCGCAGGTAGAGGCGCCAGACGCGGACGCGTTCGGGGCCGGCGAGGCGGATCGCCTCGTCCAGATTCTCGTCGAGGCGGCGCGCCCAGTGGCGCAAGGTCTCGGCGTAGTCGGCGCCGTGCTCGGAGACGTGGCGGGTGATGAAGCCGGCCCGTTCCAGCGCCAGCAAGACGCGCGAGAGGTGCAGCGGTTCACCGTCGGGGAAGACGTAGCGCTCCGAGAAGGCACCTGCGTCGGGGTCGGTGTGGCGGAGGCGAGAGATGCCGTGGTTCAGCAGGCGCCCGCCGGGTTCCAGCAGGCCAGCGAGGGTGTGGGCGTAGACGTCGATCTGCTCCTCACCGACGTGCTCGACCATGCCGACGCTGGCAATTGCGTCGAAGCGCTCGCCGGCCAGGTCGCGGTAGTCCATGACGCGGATCTCGACCCGGTCGGCGACGCCGGCCTCCGCGGCCCGCTGTCGAGCCCGCTCCGCCTGCGGCGGCGAGAGGGTGATGCCGACGACGCCGGCGCCGTGTTTGGTCGCCGCCCAGAGCGGGAAGCTGCCCCAGCCGCAGCCGACGTCGAGCACCCGGTCGCCCTCCTTCAACGCCAGCTTGCGGGCGACCGTCGCGAGCTTCTCTTCCTGGGCCTCCTCCAGCGTCTTCGCGCCCTCGGCGAAGAAGGCGCAGCTGTAGGTCATCGACTCGTCGAGGAAGAGGGCGAAGAAGTCGTTGGAGACGTCGTAGTGGTGGCGCACCGCCTTCGCGTCGCGCTCCTTGCTGTGGCGGCGGCCACTGAGGACCAGCTCGGCGGCCGGACGGCGGGGCGGCCGGGTCAGCCCGGCGGCGCGCACCGCGCCGAGCGCCAGCCGTGCGACGTCGCCGCGCTCGAGCGGCGGCGGCTGCCAGTTGTCGAGCAGCTCGATCACCGCGTCCATGTCGTCGACCTCGATCTCGCCGCTGACGTAGGCGCGGCCGAGGCCGAGCTGGCCCGGGGCGCGCAGCGCGTGAGCGGCGGCTCTTGGCGAACGCACGAAGAAGGTAGGCCCGTCGCCGTTACTCGACGGCAGCCGCGTGCCGTCCCAGAACTCGACCGAGAAGGGGCGCTCGGGAATGCGGGCCTCGATCTCGCGACGCAGCGGCTCGGTGCGGGCGAACGGCATAGGAAAACCCTATCGGCAGGCTGCCACGGCTTTCGGTCACGGAGCGCCGTATGATCGATGGGCGTGGCGGGACCTCTTCCATCTGACATACAGCCGGTTGCCAACGAGACTCGCGACCGGATCATCACCGGGCTGGTGACGCTGGTTCCCTTTGTCGCGCTCGGCCTCGCCGGCTGGCAGGTGTGGGGTAGTGCGCTGCACTGGAGCGACGTCTTCCTCTTCGTCGGCATGTATGTGCTGACGGGGCTGGGAATCACGGTCGGCTTCCACCGCCACCTCACCCACCGCAGCTTCAAGGCGAAGCCGTGGCTGCACGGGCTGCTGGCGATCCTCGGCTCGGCGGCGATCGAGGGCCCGGTTATTTCCTGGGTCGCCGACCATCGCAAGCACCACGCTTTCTCCGACGAAGAGGGCGATCCGCACAGCCCTCACGTCGACCACGGCCACGGCTGGTCGGGCGCCATGCGCGGCCTCTTCCACGCCCACATGGGCTGGCTCTTCATCCACACCCAACGCGGTAACAAGGAACGCTTCGCGCCCGACCTGCTTAAGGATCCGATCATCAACGGGGTCGACCGAACCTTCATCTACTGGGCGATCCTCGGCCTCCTCGTCCCCTTCGCGCTCGGCTGGGTGATCGGCGGCACCTTGTTCGCCGCCCTCACCGGGCTGCTCTGGGGTGGCCTCGTTCGGGTCTTCGTCCTGCACCACTTCACCTACAGCATCAACTCGCTCTGCCACGTCTTCGGCAACCGCGACTTCGAGACCGCCGACGAGTCGCGCAATCTCGCCTTGATCGCGATCCCGACCCTCGGAGAGGCCTGGCACAACAACCATCACGCCTTCCCGACCTCTGCAGTGCACGGCCTCGGTCGCTGGCAGGTGGATCTCTCGGCCGTCGTCATCGACGTGATGGAGAAGGTTGGCTGGGTATGGGACGTCGTACGAGTCTCGCCCGAGAGACTCGCCTCCAAGTCCGCCTGACCAAGCAGATCAAGGACGCAGGGAGCGTGGCGTGCTCTGCACGCGAGCGACCGAGGACGCGGATATGCGCCGATCAGGGGGCGCTTGGAGACTCGTACCAGTCGATCCAGGAGTTGCAGGCTGCGCCGAGCGGCACTATGCGGCGCTTGCCGGCGCGGACCGCGGCCAGATCGCCGACGTAGGCGGTGTCGTCATAGCCGCTGAGCCGCTGCAGGAAGCCGGGGTCCTCCGCGTCGATTGCGAACCTGACCCGGCCGCCGCGGCTGTCGTAGACCCCGGCTGGCCAGAACTGGCCGTTGTTGGCGAGGCTGATCGTGTTGGGGCGCTGGCCGTCTAGCGCCGGCCTCAGCTCCTGCTCGAAGCCGGGCGCAGACAGGGTCAACTCAAAGGGCGAGAAGTACTGCAGCGAGAGGTGCCAGCGGCCCTTGGGGAGCTCCATCGTTTGCGCGGTTCGTTCGCCGCCCTGCAGTTGACCGCCCGCCGACCAGCCTCCTTTCGGGGCGATTGCGACCGGCGGGAACAGCGAGGCGCGTCCCGGATTAGAGAGGAGGATGCGGATCTCCGGCGCAGCGCAGCCGGCCCAGGCTCCCGCGTCGGTCCCCTCGAGCAGGACGTGGCGGTCCTCTGGCACATCGCTGGTCCTCTTCCAGAGCAGGAAAGAGGGCGTTGCGGCGATGCGCTTGAAGCCGCTTGGGGCTTGGCTGTTCCAGGCGGCGCGGCCGGTGACCACGTAGGGAAAGCTGTCGAGCGTGCCGCGCGAGAAGGAATCGAAGTCGATCGGGCTGTAGGCGTCACCGGTGTCGAAGGGCTTCTCGGGGTTCCCCGACACGGCCGAGTCGGGGAACTCGACCAGCGGCACGTGCGTGTCGGCGCCCATCAGCTCGTAGGCCGCGTAGCGGTCCTGACCGGCGTAGAGAACGGGCTTGCCCTGCAGGATCGGCAGAAAAGCACGCAGCTCGGCGCCATGGCCTGGGGGCGCCACAGGCGCGTTGCGCAGCGCCAGGAAGCTGGAGTAGACCGCGCCGCCGATGAAGACGACCGCGAAGGCGGACCAGGCGAGTCGAGCAAGGGGTGCGGTAGAGCTTTGTGGCGCTATGCGGTTCAAACCTCGACCGCGTAGGCCGAACTCGGCGAGCAGCGGCCGGATCGCGACCAGCATTGCCAGCGGGGCGGCGATCATCAGCGCCTTCGCTTGCGAGTAGTCGCCGCTGGTCGGCAGGGCGGCGAGATAGAGGAGGGCACAAGCGGCGAGCCCAAGCGGCACGGCGAGGTCGCGCCGCCGCACCCACCAGGTGGCACCGGCGAGCAGCGCAAGCACGCCGATCGCGGCGGCCAGGCCGGTCAGGTGGGCGCCGCCAGGGGCATCGAGTCGGTAGTTCGTCGCCGGCCAGACCCCGAGCGCCTCGAACGGTGAGACCGGCCCGTAGGTATTGGTCCCCGCGACTTTGTTGAAGGTGTGGACGAAGCTGAAGGGGCCGACCAGGGTCGCCGCCGCGCCGAGCCCAGCCACGACGACGATCGTCAGCAGCGTCGCCGGCCGCAGCAGGAAGCGCAGCAGCGCCCGCGGTGCCAGCGCCTGTCGCACCGAGGGCAGAGTGAGGCTCCACAGTGCAGCCGTCGCGATCGGCCAAGCGAGCCCCGCGAAGCTGTAGGAGAAGAAAATGCCCCCAGCCAGCGCCAGCCATGGCAGCGCCAGCCGCGGGGACGTGCCGGTGGAACGAGGTCCATATGGACCTCGTTCCACCGGCACGTCTCGGCGCAGCGTGTCGATCTCGTGCAGTCCCACCGCTACGGCCAAGACGAAGAGGGCCTGGGCCATCTCCTTGAAGGCACCCTGAGCGAAGTAGGAGGCACCGAGATAGGAGACGGCGACCAGCGTTGCCGCTAGCAGCCGTCGTCCCGGTCCGAAGCCCGGTAACGCCGCCAGGGCAGTTAGGCCGGTGAGGATGCCGATCGCGAAGATCTCGCCGATGAAGGCATGGCCGAGGCCGATTCCCGGCACCGCGGCGATTGCCACCGCGAGGCCGTGTGGGCCCAGCGGATAGCCCGCCTCGGGCACCGGGCCGGCGTCGCTGCGCAGCCACTCGGCCCAGGCAAGGTGGAGGCCGAGATCGTTGTTGAAGCCGACTCCGAGCAAACCCCAGCGCCCGCTGATCACGAACGGGATCGAGAGCACCAGGGCGATCGCCAGCGCCACCGGCAGCCCCTGCCGCAGCGCCTCCCGCCGGCCCACCGGCCCGTTCTCTGGCTTTCCGACCGCGCCGCGCTTCGTGAGGACCATCGCCGCGGCGGTGATGAGGAGCAGGACAAGGCCAAGGGTCGCCGAGGTGCCGTGGCCCGGGGCGCGTGCGAGCACGCCGGTCACGGTCAGCACCGCGCCAAAGCCGACAGCTGGCTCCAGCCACGACCACGACTGGCGCCCGGCGAGGAGGAAGAGGGCGCGGCCGACGAGCAGTGCGGCGGCGCAGATCAGTGCCGCCGAGACGTAGGTCCCGATCATCAGAGAGGGCAACCTATGCCAGCAGCGCCCCCCTGCGCGGCGAGCCTAGGGTTCAGTACTTCTCGGCCGCCCGTTCGAGCGCCGGCCGTAGGTTCTCGCCGCGGATGGGCTCCTCATGGCCGGCACCGACGACGGCCGGTTCGAGCGCGGCGAGCTTGCGCACCGATTCCTTCGCCATCGCGTGGTTCCAGGCCCAGGCGGGGTGGGGGACGCTGACCTCACCCTCGGGCAGCGGTTTGAGCCGGGCTGAGTCGACGAGGTAGACGACGTCGCTGACCAACGCCACGCGGTCGCTCTCACGCCAGAGCCCGATCAGCCCCGGCGCATGACCGGGGAAATGGATCACGCGGAAGCCGGCGATCTCATCGCCCTCGGCGACCGTGCCGGCGATCTTGACCGCGCCGCCATCCCAGCGTCGCAGCAGGAAGGGGTAGATCCAACGGACCGGCGCCACCGGCAGGGCCGAGATGTTCATGTAAGGGGCGATCGCGGCGTCGCTTTCGGCGTCGGCCACGTCGTCGGGGTGGCAGTAGACCGGCGCGTCCATGTATGGGGCGGTGCCGCGGTGGTCGGCATGGGCGTGCCCGAGGACGACTCGCTTCAACTCACCGAGCTCCGCGGCGGCCGCCCTGGCCTTCTTCGTCATCGCTTTGGTGCCGGCATCGAACTGGGTGACGCCGCCGCCCGCCTCCTCGAGGAAATAGATGTTCATCGCTCCGCGCAAGTCACCGCGCAGCAACCAGACGCCATCCGCGACTCTCTCCATACGCGAAGCGTACCCGGGTCGATGTGGTCGCCTAGGCTCCTCGTCGATGCCGATGCTGTGGAAAGTCGGGATGGCCGTGCTCGTCGCCTGCCTCGTCGCCTCGATGGTGATCGCGGCCGTCCGTCTTGCGACCACTCCCACTGAAATCCTCGGCGACAACTTTCGTGGATTGCCGGCCCGCCAGGCCGGCCGTTAGTATCGGCGCGGCCGGACCAGCGACCCAGAGGAGGCGGCGTGTTCACTCGCATCGTGGTTGGAACCGATGGATCTGAGACCGCCGCTGAGGCGGTTCGCCAAGCCGTCGACCTGGCCAAACTCGCCGGCGCTCAGCTCAGCATCGTCAGCGCTTATGAGCCGGTTCCCAAACGCCGCCTCCAGGCCGAGCAGGAGGGGGTGCCGGCGGACGTCCAGTACGAGATCGGGCCGCGCGAGGACGTCAACCTGGTTCTCGACGGCGCCGCTGCGGCCGCTAAGAACGAGGGGATAGAGGTGCAGACCCACCCTATCGAGGGCTCGCCCTCCGATGCGATCCTCAACGTCGCCGAGGAGACCGGTGCAGACCTGATCGTCGTCGGCAACAAGGGGATGACCGGGGCGCGGCGCTTCGTCCTTGGCAGCGTTCCCAACAACGTCTCCCATCACGCGCCCTGCAGCGTAATAATCGTTCGAACTACCTAAGGCGACGGCTTCGTGGCAGCGCCCGCGTCGATCAAGCCGGCGCCCTGCAACCTCCGCGACAGGCCCCGGTCGCGAGCGGTGTCGCGCAGCCGACGGACCACCGCGTCGACCCTGCCCTCCGGCGAGAGCCCCCTTTCGAGCACCCCGCTCGCCAGGACCATTGCCGCCGCCCCGGACACGTGTGCCGCCGCCATCGAAGTGCCGATGTAGCGGCCCGGCTCGCCGAAGAGGCTCGGATTCTTGTCTTTGAGGGTCACCTGGTAGATCGATCGGTTGGAAACCGAGGGACAGCCCTTGACGGGAACGCCCCCTCCGGGCGCAAGCAGATCGACTCCCTTGCCCGGCAGCCGCGAGTAGGCCCCGAGACAGCCACCCTCCGTCGTCCCACCGACACCGACCGTGTGCGGACCGGTGGCGGGCGGAGAGATGCATTTCTCCGAGCGTCGGTTACCGATCGACGCCACTGCCACCACCCCCTTGCGATAGGCGCGGCGCAGTTCCCTGTCGATCCCGGGCGTGTCCAAACCGCAGCGGAAGTTGAAGCTCATGTTGATCACATCGGCCCCGTGGGCGACGGCAAAACGGATGCCTTTGGCGATGACGCTGGCTAGGCCTTCGCCATTTCGGTTGAGGACCCGGACCGGCATCAGCTTGGCACGGTAGGCGAGGCCGACCAGTCCGATGCCGTTGTCGGTGTTCTCGGCGATCGTGCCGGCTACGTGAGTGCCATGGCCGTTTGCGTCGAGTGGAAGGGAGTCGTGACCGATGAAGTCGTAGCCCGATACGAACTGGCTGGGAGCGAAGTCTGGGCTGCGGCGGAAGTGCAGCCCGTGGCTTCGGTAGGCGACGCCCGTGTCGAGTACCGCGACGACGACGCCTTCTGCCCCGGGCCGCTTCGCTTCGATCAGGTGCCGCCAGGCCCCGACCGCGTTGATGCCCCCACGGGAGACGGGCAGCGATGCCGTTGCACGCCCCGCCCAGGGCAGAAAGTTCCATTGCAGCGCGACCCAGCTTCCCGGTGGCCCTGGCGGAGTCGTCAGGTTGCCGGGGTCGTCCGGGAGCGTTGCCGCGAGCGATGGCGAAGCGGAGGCGGTGGCGATGTAATTCGGCGCCGCATAGGCGACGCGTGGGTCGCGTCGCAGTGACGCCACCGCCTGGTGTACGCCGACGCCGGGCGCCAGGTCCACGGTTTGCTCTCGTCCCGCACCTTTGTACTTGAGCACGACTTGTCCGGGGGCGAATTCGCGTGCAGGGGAGATACCGGTCGCCGACGCGGCGGGAGTAGCTGCGATCGTCGCCGCCAGCAGCGCAACGGCTGCGAATGTCGGAATGCTGCGATTCATGGTCGTGTCGCCGCGCTGGTGAGCCTGCCAGGTGAGCAATGGCATCAACACCGGCCTGCCCGCGAAGTTGCCGGTCCCACATACTTTCGGATCGATGCCGGACGCGGTCACCAGCGAGGTGCAGCAACAGCTGATGGGTCTGGCGATCGAGCGCGCCCGCGCCGCCGAGGAGCATGGTGACGTGCCGATCGGGGCTGTGGTCGCCCGGGGGGATGAGCCGCTGGCCGCCGCCGGCAACGAGCGCGAGCTACGCCGCGACCCGACCGCGCACGCCGAGATCCTCGCCATCCGCGCCGCAGCCGAGGTACTCGGCGGCTGGCGCCTGCCGGACACCACCCTCTACGTGACGCTCGAGCCCTGTGCGATGTGCGCCGGCGCGATCGTCCTCGCTCGCATCCCCGCGGTCGTCTATGGCGCCCCCGACCCCAAGGCCGGCGCCGCCGGCAGCGTCCTCGACATCCTCGCCGAGCCCACCCTCAACCACCGCCCTCAGGTGACCGGCGGCGTGATGGAGGAAGAGTGTGCGGCCCTGCTGCGCGAGTTCTTCGCCGGCCGCCGCACCCCACGGCCTGCGGGCTGAGCCAATACCCTTTGAGGACGACCCGGAGAGGTGTCCGAGTGGCTTAAGGAGCGCGACTGGAAATCGCGTGGGCGGGGTTAACCCGCCTCGTGGGTTCGAATCCCACCCTCTCCGCTCCCGAATGGCGCTGTATGCCTTCATACAGAATGCTCGTGATGAGAACCGTCCTCCTAGCCTTTGCCCTGTTTGCACTTGGCTCCAGTCACGAGTCCCACGCGGCCGAATGGCAAGAGCTGCCTGTCGTGCCGGCGCTTGGACCCCCCCTCTCCAGCCATCTCGAGAAGATCGCAAGCCGCGGAGAGCGACTCGGCAATCATCCGGGAGTCGTCGCCAAGATTGGCGATAGCATCACTGCATCGCCATCGTTCCTGCAGGCGCTGGCGTGCTGGCCGTCCCGGCTGGGCCGATGGAGCGAGCTACGCGGAACGCTGGGGTTCTTCGGGAGGATCTCCGTGCCGACAGGCTCTGAGGAAGCTCAGTGCCCGGTCAGCAACAGCTATTCGCGCCTGGGTGTAGCCGCAGTCGGAGGATGGCGGGCGGCCGATGCGCTTATGCCACGCGAATCGCTCCCAGAGTGCCAGGGGCTGCCCGCCGTCAGCTGTGAGCTGCAGTTGCTCCGTCCATCCGTTGCTTTAATCATGTTTGGGACCAACGACCTGGAGGATTTCACCGCAATCCAGTTCCGCCTCGACCTCGCTCGGGTCGCACGGCTCGTGTCCAATGCGGGAACCATTCCGGTGATCAGCACGATCCCACCTCGAGCAAAGTGGCCGTTCTCGCAGCGCGTCGCGCGGTTCAACACCGAGATCGCCGGCCTGGCCGAGAACCGGGCACTGCCCCTTTGGAACTACTGGCGACAGATGGTCGGGCTCGGAGTTCCCCACCTGGGTCTGAGTCGCGATGGCGTCCACCCCAGTGTTCGCTGCCCACCCTGCACCGCAATTGACTTTCGACCCGTGGAATTGTGGCAGGGCTATGCGCTGCGGAACCTCGGAGCCCTGCGTGTTCTAGATCGCCTGCGCCGGTATGTCCCACTCGCAGAAAGTCCGTAGACTTGTCACCTAGCCGGAAGCGCCGCGAGGGCCCGCGTGCTTCAGCGCCAGCCTGCGAGCCCCACGGATCAGGGCGTACGTTCCGACCGCCAGCGCAAGGGTTCCACACACAGCCAGTCCGTAGCGGGCGGGGACCCACAGGTCGGTCTCAGCGAGGGAGCTCTGCAGAGCGACGAGGAACGGGATATGAACGAGGTAGATCCAGAAGCTCGCATCCGACAAATAGCGCAGCACGCGCGACTCCTTGCGGACGTATCGCGCCAGCACTCCCCAGATTCCGAACAGGGTGAGCCAGCAAACCATGCCGACGGTGAACAGTCCATAAAGGCGCAGCTCATCGATTTCGGCCAAGATGCCCGGCGTGCCGACGTTGCCGGTGAAGTCGCCGTTGTCGTAGAAGAGAAGGAAGGTGGGCACGGCGATCAGCATCCCGGTTCCGAGCCGCAGCCAGGCTCCGCGCTTGAGCTCTTCCACAAGATTGCTCTGGCTGCTGAGAAGCCAGCCGAAAAAGAAGAAGAGGCTGTAATAGGCGAAGAGAGTTGGGGCTGGGACCAGCGAGTTGGACGCGGTTCCTCCCGCCACCCACCCGGTCTTGGTGATCAAGATCGCGGCGCTGATCGAGGCCAGGACGGGAACGGCCCACCACGACCTCATCAGGTTGCGGAAGCCACGGTTGAGCGCCGTGCCCAGTTCGGGGGTCCGCTGGAGCGCCAGCCAGACTCCGATCGCGATCAGAGAGATCATCAGCAGGTAGGCGATGAACCACAGGTGCCGCGGCGCCAAGCTGAAGACGTTGGCGAGGTCCAGTTCTCGTTTCGGCGGAAGTGCCTCATTGCGCGGCCAGAGGGCTGCTGCGCCGATCACGAGGAAGTTGGCCAACGGCACAACCGTCAGCATTCCCACGGCCAGGGGTAGGCCGAGCCGGCGAAACCGGGTACGCAGCTGCCGGACGGCAGTGGATCGTCGCAGCGCGCTGGCGGCCAGGAAACCGGAGATGGCGAAGAAGAGGGGCATGTGCCAGGTATGGACGAACCAGACGACGGCATCGACGATCTCGGCCCCCCCGTCGCCCTTCTGGATATAGCGGGCAGCGTGGTAAGGGATCAGGAGGAGGATCGCCGAGACGCGGATGGCGTCGAGGTGATGGCTGCGTTGGCTCCCGCTCTCAGACATAGGACCAGGGTAGGGCGCTTCGGGCAGCTCGGGGTTCGAATACGTCTCATTACCCTCGTCAGGCGGCTTCTGAGGCCCCTTCGAACGTCCGCACCGGAGCGGGAGCCGGTTCGAGCGGCAGCACAATCGTCTCCCCCGATGCAGGAGCCGGGGTCGCCGGGCGATGGCCGCGCAGGCGCTCGTGGCTGCAGACGACATAGCACCACTCCATCAAGCGCATCCGCGAGGAGGGGTCCATTTTCTCGATCGTCGCCCCGATCAGGTAGCGCCCGTCTGCTTCGCGGCAGGAGCGGACCTCGATCTCGGCCGCGACCTCGTGCGCCTCGCCGGTCGCCTCCTCCAGCCCGAGCAGAACCGCGGTGCGCTCGCCGACGGTCACCGGGGCGTCGAGCACGAGCCCGACGCCGGCGGCGCTGGCGTCGACCAGGTGGCCGCCAATGTGGCCTCCGGCGGCGAAGCAGTGGGCGGGGGCCTCGCCCTCGAAGCGGTAGACCTGGCGCCGCTGGTGGCGGCGGCCGACGGCAAGCAGGGTGCGGAGGAGGCGACGCAGCTCGATCAGACCGAGCAGCGGCACGATGACCGCGGCGATGCCCGGCATGTCCGGCAGCGGCCCGACCCCGGCAAGGTCGAGCAGGCGCAGCGCCGTACCGCCCGCCAGCACGACCGCGGCGACTATCACCAGGTGCAGCTTGCCCATGGCCTTCAGCCCGCCGCCGTCGACGCCCTGCTTTGGCGTCACCTTGAAGGCGGTGCGACCGGGGCGGAAGATGCAGCGCAGCGCCCGCGTGTAGATCTCCATCGTCAGCAGCTCGTAGTGGGCGGTCTCGCCGATCTTCATGTAGCCGCGGGTCAGTGCCGAGCCGGCGAGCAGGTTGAGGCTGACCGCTGGCAGCCAGAGTGCTGCGAGCGCGACGACGCTGATCTTCATCGGCAGCGCGCCGGTCCACAACACCAGCCCCAGCGTCGCCAGCAGCAGGAGGCGCATCGGCGGCGCAAGGTAGGCGGCGAGGCTGACGAAATAGGAGAGGCGCTGCAGCGGCCGCAGCTCGCGGGCGCGCAGGGGGGACTCGGGCAGGGTGAAGACGGCGAGGTTGCCGCGTGCCCAACGATCGCGTTGCAGCAGGTAGCCGTCGAGGTCGTGCGGAGCAAGTCCCTGGACAAGGACCTCGTCGTGGTAGCGGCTGGTCCAACCGTGGCGTTGCATGCGGATCGTCGTGTGGAAGTCCTCGGCGATCGTCTCGGTGGCGACGCCGCCAATCTCGAGCAGCGCCTCGCGCCGCAGCACCGCCGCCGAGCCGCACCAGTAAGCGGCGCCGTGGCGGTCCTTGCCGGGGCAGACGACGCGGTAGAAGAGCGACTGCTCATGGCGCCCGACGACGTAGTGCTGGACCGAGTCGTGGTTGAAGAAGTCGTGCGGGCTCTGCACCAGGGCGACTTTCTCGTCGTCGAAGTAGCCGACCAGCGCGTCGAGCGCGTCGGGCATCGGCACGTGGTCGGCGTCGAGCATCAGCACCAGCTCGCCATCGGTGCGGGGGAGGGCGGCGTTGATGTTGCCCGCCTTGGCGTGGGAGTTGTCGGGCCGAGTGAGGTATTCGGCGCCGGCGATCTGGGCCAGATGCTTCATCTCCGCCCGCCGCCCATCGTCGAGCAGGTAGGTCGTGTGGGGGTAGGTGAGGGCGCGGCAGCCGGCCAGCGTCGCCGCCACGACCTCGAAGGGCTCGTCGTAGGTGCAGACGTAGACGTCGACCTTGCGTCCCGGCGTTGCGGAAGGCCGTACTGCGGGCGGGCGCGACCACGAGTACCAGGTCAGGGTGCCCAGCGCCCAGAGCCCATAGACCTCGGTGACGATCAACATCGCGAAGAGGGCGGGATTGGCGCCTTCGCCGCTCCAGCCAAAGCGCCAGATCAGGTAGCCGACGCCCCAGACCAACGCGCAGAGGACGAAAATGCGCAGTGGCACAGGGTGGCGGTCGAAGAACCGCCCGATTCGGGTCTGCTCGCTGCCTTGCACGCCATTTCATCGGCGCGGGGGACCCTCGTCTTGAGCCTTGAAAACAGCAAGGTTCCCTCAAGCCCACCCCAGGCAGCGACCTCTACGTAGAATCTGACCCCAGATCGACGTCCGGGAGGAGTGCCGGAGTGGTTGAACGGGGCAGTCTCGAAAACCTGTGGCCCAGCCGACCGCGGCTACGCTACGGCCCGAGAATCAGGCCAGGCGCCTGAGCGCACTCTCTCGTACAGCGTGTCGGGGGCCAGATCGGCGCCACCGGGCCATACCACGGTCCCGGTCTCCGGATCGGCTTTGACCTTGCTAAAGCCATCGGGAGTTCGAGCGTTTTCGAAGGCAGGGCCGCGCATGCGATCGAGGACATCGACCTCGCCGCTTAGTCCATCGGCAAAGGTCAATCGAAGGATGCCGTGGTGGACGACATCTGCTGCGGTGATATCGGGGGTTAGTCCGTTCATTGCAATGGCTCGATCTCCAAAAGTGTCTCACCCGCTCGCGCTCGGCGCCAGTTCTCCTCGAGTTCCTCCTGGTGAAGCTCCGCCCAAGCGAGGACGAATCGGAGCTGCCGGCGCCCAAGGTTGCTGTCCATGACCTCCAGGTTGTCGATCCTGACCTTGGCTTCACCTTCGGCGTGGCGTGCATGAAAGTGCGGGAAGCCGTGATCATCGAAGAACATCGCGATAGTGATCCCGAAGAAGCGGCTGATCGTCGGCACGCCGGCCATCATGCCTGGAGCGACGGCGGTCCCACCTGGATCTCATCGAAGCACTCGCATCCTGAATCCCGAGCTGTCGGCTCACTAAGGCAGACCTACAGGTTGCGGACTCGCCGGCCAATCTCGCGATCCCGCGGATAGCCAGCGAACTCCCAAAACCCCCCTGCATCCTCGTCGTCGAAGGCAACAAGTGCGGTCACGCGGCGGACGCCGCACTGTCGCAGGTAGTCCTCGCCTGCACGGGTCAACGCGAGCCCGATGCCTTCCCGTCGGTGCCCGTTGCGAACGGCGAGCCGGTACATGTTGCCTCGCCATCCGTCCCACGCAGCGATCAGGGCGCCGACGACCTCCCCATCCCGCTCGGCGACCAGCAGGACGGCAGGCGAGCCAGCGACCAAGCGCTCAACGTCTTCAAGGCGGTCTGAGGTGCTCGCATGCTCGCTCCGAGCCTGTGCCCACAGGTCCAACACGGTTGCCACATCGGTCTGTTGGCATCGGCGTACGATGATTTCCTCGCCAGCCAAGTCCGAAGCCTACACAGCCTTATGCGAATGACTCGGGTTGCCGGGCCGACGTCGTAGGGCTGCGCTACGTGCCGCTTGCCTCTGCGGGCACTCGCCCGTATCTGTCCTCCAAGCGGACGACATCATCAAGCTGCGGCGTTGAGACCTCGATGATCTCGGCATCCTCCACGGCTTCAAGCGTGTGGACGACCAGCGGCTGAATGCGCCACGACTCCCCCGGCCCAAGCTCCCGAGCGGTCAGCCGGTCGGCGGAATCGCCCTGGGAAACAATCACCCGGCCCGACAGGACGTATGAGGTCTCGTCCTTCTCTTCGTGGTACTGGACCGACAGGCGACAGCCGGCACGGACCCGAAGGATCTTCCCCGCATATCGGTCGGTATGCGCGAACCACAGCTCGCTCCCCCACGGCTTGGAGACCTCGCGGGGCAAAGGCTCCTCCATGCCAGCATCCTTTCAGCTAGCCGTCTGCGGTTTAAGTGACGGGGAAGGAGCGGTGAGCAGCCGCTCCACAACCACGACGTCGCGCCAGGCGCCGTCGAGCTGCCCGTGGCGCAAATGCACGCCCACTGTCTTGAAGCCGCAACGCTCGACGAGGCGGACGCTGGCGAGGTTGTCGGTGAAAAGCTTGCCGATCATCTTGTGGAAGCCTCTCTGCTCGGCTGCGGCAGCGAGTGCTTCGGTGAGAGCCGTGCCGACTCCGCGTCCCCGCGCCGGAGCGGCGACGTAGACGCTGCACTCGCCGATGCCCGCATAACAGGGGCGGGCGCTGTAGGAAGCGATGCCGGCCCAGCCGATTACGCCCCGTTGCCATCGCTGACTAGTAATGGGAAGCGCTCATCCGCGACGCGCGCTTCGAAGTCCGCTGCGGATCGCAGCGCAGTCTCGAACGTCGAGCTCCGCTCGGCGATCGCCGCGTTGTAGATCGCGCACATCTCCTCAGCATCATCGGGGAGGGCGTGGCGCACGGCTTGTTCGTTCATGGCCGGATTCTCGGTGGACAGCCCTCGTTAAGCAATGGCCGCCTGGCCAAAGCGCTTTATACGACTGCAAGGGTCGTGATTGGAAGCGACCCCGCCGAAGCGGATAGCGTGAGAGCCGTGCGGCGAGCCTTGCTATTCGACCTCGATGACACGCTGATGGTCGAGGAGTCGGCGGCCGCGGCAGCCTTCGAGGCCGCCGCTGGCCTCGCCGCCGAGCGCTGCCATGTCGACCCGGAGGCATTGGCGTCAGGTGCTCGCTCTCGGGCCCGAGAGCTGTGGTACGCGGCACCGACCCACGGCTACTGCATGAGGGTCGGCATCAGCTCATGGGAGGGTCTGTGGTGCCGCTTCGAGGGGAAGGGCGCTGACGTGCGCACACTCCGCGAGTGGTCGCCGATCTACAGACGTGAAGCATGGAGACTCGCTTTGGCAGATCAGGGAGTCGACGACGCGGGGCTCGCCGAGGAGTTGGCGGAGCGATTCCCAGCGGAGCGGCGCGCACGGCACGAGGTCTTCGCCGAGGTCCCAGGCGCTCTGTGCCGTCTGGCGGAGTCTCATTCGATGGCACTCGTCACGAACGGCGCTGCCTGTCTTCAGCGCGAGAAGCTAGCCGCCTCTGGCTTGAGCGAGCATTTCGAGACCGTTGTTGTATCGGCCGATCTTGGCGTGGCCAAGCCCGATCCATCGGTCTTCGAGCACGCGCTTTCGGAGCTGGGCTCCTGCAAGGATCTTGCGGTGATGGTGGGCGACAGCGTCCCCAAGGACGTGGAAGGCGCTCTGTCCGCCGGGCTCGGCGCGGTATGGGTCAATCGCGGCGGAAGCTCCTCTGCGACGGCGCGTGATGATCTCGTGGAGATTTCGACGCTGAGCGAGCTACCGGACCTATTGGACAGGCTGGGATGACTCTCCCTTGCCAACGTCGGCGCTGAGGAGGCATCCGTATTGGATTTGCGTGCGGGTGAGCACACGTGCGGTTTGCCCCGTAGTCGCCATTCCGACGCCCTCATAGAGCCTGCGGGCGGGGGTGTTATCGCTGTAGGTCCAGACACCCGCCCGCTGGTAGCCCAGCGAGCGGGCTGCGTCGAGAACATGGCGGACGAGCGAGCTGCCGACCCCTGTTCCCTGCGCGGCGGGGTGCACGAAGACCATCGAGATATGCAGAAGCGTCGGATCTAGCTCGCCCTCACCGTCATCGGCGCGGCCGGGCTCGGCGAGCGCCATGCCGACGATTTCTGGTCTGAGCGCCACGAACGCCAGGGCATCTGAGGACGAGAGTTTCGCGCGGATGCGGGCGGTGCGCTCTGTCCCATGCGGAGCGCCTCGGGCGACGTTCGCCGCGTGCCACACGCTGACCGCAGCCTCAAGCTCATGGGAAAGCATGCGGCGGACGCTCACCCGCGGATGGTACTTCGGCTGCTCAGTGGGTTGTGGCCAACGCCCGGGTGCCGACGTTCCTGGCAGGATCGGCCTATGCACCCGATGGAGCCGGTTGAGCTGCGCGGCGATTTAGTTGCGATCGAGCCGCTGGGTGTCGAGCACGTTGCCGGCTTGCTCGCCGCCGCAGATACCGAGGAGGTCTTCGCCTGGCTTCCATATGCTCGACCAGCAGACCTCGATCAAGCACGAGCCTGGATTGACGGTGCCCTCGCCGATCGACGCGCGGATCGACGGTTTCCGTTCGCTGTCCTTGGCGCTGAGGACGGCTCGGTGATCGGGTCCACCTCCTACTGGGACTTCGATGCCCACAACGCCCACGTCGAGATCGGATCAACCTGGCTCAATCGCGTCTCCTGGGGAACCGGGCGCAACGCCGAGGCAAAGCTCCTGCTGATGGCGCACGCATTCGAGACCCTCGGCCTGGAGCGCGTCGCCTTCCGCACCGACATTCTCAACGAGCGTTCGCAACGAGCGATAGAGCGGCTCGGCGCAACGAGAGAGGGCGTGCATCGCCACGAGATGCGGCGGCGAGACGGGAGTTGGCGAGACAGCGTCCACTATTCGATCCTGCGCTCCGAGTGGCCCGATGCCAAGGGCCGCCTCGGTGAGCGGATCGCAGCGGCTCGGGTTAAGGGTCCTAGCTGCGTGATTCATCGAAAGGAATAGCTTGCGCCATGCCCTATCGCGGCTCCTATCTCTGGCAGCTCCGACAGGCCATAGGTCACGAGCTCGTCCTCATGCCCGGCGCGATGATCGCCCTCCAGCGGGACGACCAGCGCATCCTCCTGACCAAGCGCACCGACGATGGAAGCTGGTGCTTGCCTGCCGGCGCCGCCGAGCCGGGCGGGAGCTTTGCCCGGACGGCGATCGACGAGCTGGCCGAGGAGACGGGGATCAAGGTAGCGGAGGCCGACCTAGTTCCCTTCGGCTGCCTATCGGAGGCTGAGGCGCACACGATCCACTACCCGAACTGCGACGTCACCCATTGCTTTGCGCTGCTCTTTCTGGCGACGGCCTGGCAGGGAGACGCCAGCCCCAACGAGGAGGAGGCGACGGACGCCAAGTTCGTCGACCCGGCGGCGCCTCCCGAGCCGCTCCATGCCCCCACTGGTCATGCATTGGGGCTCTTGCGAAGCTACCTCGAAACCGGCGCTTTCCAGCTCCGCTGAGACCGCGCCCTCAGATTTTCGATTTGGTTTCGTTCCCCCAGCCGTTCCCCCGAGAATTCGGGAAGCTAGGATTCCGCTTGTTAAAGCCCTGGAGGGGTGCCGGAGTGGTTGAACGGGGCAGTCTCGAAAACTGTTGGCGTCGCAAGGCGCTCGTGGGTTCGAATCCCACCCCCTCCGCTCTGTAGAGCCGTTTGCCGCGTCGTGCAGGGATTTCTCGACGCGAAACGGGAACGGAAACTTGGGCCAGGCGGTGGAATCGCCGCTCTCAAGGGGTTTGCGCCAGGGGGCTTCGTTCCCTAGGCGTTCCCTTGAAACGCGTTGCGGGTTGCCGACATCGAGGCCTAAGCCGGAGGCCGCGGAATTCCTCCAGATTGGGGTGGCTCCCCACTGGCGCAAGTCTGGCCCATAGCCCGAAGGTCGCGATCAAACCGCGACCCCGGCGCGCTCATTCGTCTGATGTACGGCGCGGCTCAGCACCTCTATAGGGCTAGAACCGCTAATCCTCGCCGTATATTCAGCGCGATGGGGGTAATGATCGAGGTCCACCCAGAGCGCTTGAAGGCACTCCGGACGCGACTTGGTCTGCCGCTCCACGCGGGGGCCGAGAAGGTGAAGGCGTCGGAAGAGGAGCTCGGGACGTGGGAGAGCGAGCCAACCGAATTCACGGTCAAGCGCCTTCAGCAGATCGCGAAGGCCTACAACTACAACTGGTACGTCTTCCTGCTTGAGGACGAGGCGGGTCCTCCGGCGATCCCCCATGACTTCCGGCGCAGGAAGGGCGGGAAGGACGAACTCGGGTTCGATTCGTTGCTCGCCATCGATAATGCGTGGCGGTTGCTCGACCGGATCGAATCGCTGGGAGCAGCGGAGCGATCGATTGTGTCCCAGATCGAGGCGGCGCTGAGTGATGATCCGGAGGAGGTCGCCGCGAACTTCAGGAGGTTGCTGGGGGTCACCGGAGTGCTGGACACCCCAGACAGCTACGCCGTTCTCAGGTACTGGACGTGGACGTTGACGAGCGCAGGTCTATACATCTCGCAGGTGCCGCTGCCGATCAAGGAGGCGCGTGCGTTCTGCCTTTCACAGAACGGGGTGCACCTGATCGTCCTCAGCAACAAGGACTACCCAACGGCGCGAGCATTCTCTCTTATCCACGAGGTCGGGCATCTGCTTCTCGGATCGGACGCCATCTGCCGACCGATGCCGGATGGGTTCGGGAAAGACACAAGCGCAGAGCCGTGGTGCAACCGGTTCGCGGCAGCTGTTCTGATGCCGCGCTCGCTGCTGGAGAGTTCGACCCGGTTCCACGAACTCATGAGCGGCGAGATCGTCCCCGGGTCCGCGAAATCGCTCGCCAGGGAGTTCGGCGTCAGCGAGGTTGCGCTGCTCCGCCGCCTTGAGACGTTCGGTCATATTTCGACCGCTGAATACCAACGCCTCGAACGCGAAGCGGATGAGAGATGGAAGGACGATGAGGAGACGCCAACGGGGGGCGGGTTCCTTATCCACAAAGACAAAGTCATCGCGAGGCAATCGCCGCTGTTCGTCCGGCAGGTATTCGACGCATACGGGAACGGAGACATCTCCTACAGGGAGATCGGCACCTACCTCAACGTGCCTCTGAGATCGATCACGGGGATCCGTGAGGCGGTTGGATGACAGATTCGCAGCCGCGGTCGTTGCTTGCGCGCTACAGCCTCGATACATCTTTCTTCATTGATCTCTGGAGCGTCGATGTTGGCGAGTTCCCAAGGGACGTCTTCAAAGGCGTTTGGCAAGCGCTCGAGAGTGGCGTCACCGAAGGCAAGATCCTCGCTCCGGAAGCAGTCAAGGAAGAGTTCCTCGATACCACCAGCGACGAGCAGAAGACTTGGGTGAGGCGCAACAGCGGTATGTTCGTGCCGTTGGATATGGGCCAGGTCGGAGTGACCAAAGAGATCGTCCGCGCCTATCCGAAGTACGCGGAAGAACCAAAGAACCTTGCTGATCCTGCCGTAATTGCTCTCGCCAAGTGCGACGGGCTGACTGTCCTGACTTCGGAGAAGCGAGCGCCGACGCACTCGCCAAACAAGCCGAAGATCCCAAACGTCTCCGAGGAGTTCGGAGTCAAGTGGCTCAACCTCGTCGGATGGTGTCGAGCAGAGGGCATCGAGGTTGTTCGCTCCTGATGGAGTCTCCAGTTCGCCCGACGTAGAGTCGCCGCGTGGGGTTCAAGACGGGGGTGCTGATTGGCGCGTTCTGACGACCGCTGTCGCTGCTCTTGGCGTCCCAGTCGTTCTCTCCGGTAGGGCGCAGACCGACGATCGAAAATCAGGCGGCCGCGCGGGACTCTGGCCACGCACCCGAGCTGATGCGCTCATAGAGCGTGTCGGGGGCAAGGTCAGCGCCGCCAGGCCATACGACGGTCCCCGTCTCCGCGTCGGGCTCGACCTTGGCAAAGCCCTCAGGCGTGCGAGCATCCTCGAAGACAGGACCGCGCATGCGGTCGAGCACGTCGACCTCGCCGCTCAGCCCGTCGGCGAAGGTCAGCCGAAGGACGCCGTGGCGGACGACCTCTGCTGCGGTGATATCAGGGGTTAGGCCGTTCATTTCAAAGGCTCAATATCCAAAAGTGTCTCACCGGCGCGGACTCGGCGCCAGTTCTCTTCCAATTCTTCCTGATGGAGCTCTGCCCAGGCGAGGACGAATCGCAGTTGGCGACGACCGAGGTTGCTGTCCATGACCTCCAAGTTGTCGATCCGGACCTTGGCTTCTCCTTCCGCATGACGAGCATGGAAATGCGGGAAGCCGTGATCATCGAAGAACATGACGATGGCGATTCCGAAGAAGCGGCTGACATCGGCGGTTCGAGCGCAGACCAAACATTTCGCTCTGACTTTACCCCAGATACATTCCTGAGCATGAGCGCTGATCCCAAGAGATCGCCAGCAGCGAACACCATGGATGAAGCCATCGACCTTGCCGGGAGGCCATGCGCGCTGCGAGTCAGGGCCTGGCCGTCGTCTTGGTGTCGGCAGATAGGGAAGACGTGCGTCCTGATTCCTGGCCCTCCGCTCCTCAGCTCAGCTCGACGGTCACCAAGCAAAGGCCGACGTTGAGCACGGTTTCCGCATTGCTCAGCGCCGCTTCGAGCCGAGACGCGATCCGCAATCCAATCCCCGAATACATTCAGGATCAGTAGAGTGCTTGTCTCGGAATGCCAGAGTTCGCCGGAGGAAAGATCGAGGCCTACGTCGGACCCAAGGATCTGGGCGCGGCGGACGATCTCGAGAAGGTGATCGTCGACTTCATCGGCGGGGCGACGGAGACGCTCGACATCGCGGTCCAAGAGCTCGACTCGGACCCGATCGCGCAGGCGGTCCTCGATGCTCGCCAGCGCCGCGTCAGCGTCAGGATCGTGGTAGAGCAGGACTACCTGCGGGAGAAGTCGCTGCCGTCCAAGCTGAAACCGGTACAGGGCGAGACGGTCGAGGAAGCGCTGCGGCGCTGGCAGTGGACCCCGTCCACCAACGGCCTCGGCCCGAACCGGCTGATCGCCTCAGCCCTGTTCCAGTCCGGGGTCGACCTCAAGGTGGACTTCAACCGGGACATCTTTCATCAGAAGTTCGCCCTTCGCGACCATCGCTCGAGCGCGAGAGGAAGGTCGAAGCGCTCCGCCGCGCTCCTCACCGGCTCGGCGAATTTCACCGGCACCGACTGCCACAAGAACTTCAACCACGTGTTCGTCTTCCACGACACGAGGATCTGCGACGACTACGCGAGCCAGTTCGATGCCATCCAGGACGGCGACTTCGGACGTCACGGGCTCGGCTCGGTTCGGCGCACCCACAACCTCAACGGGATCCCGGTCAGGGTGCTGTTCGCTCCCGACGATGTGCCGGAGCAGGAAGTGATCAAGCAGGTGCTGAAGGCGGAAGGGGAGATCAAATTCGCGATCTTCACCTTCGCCGGCTCCTCGGCCATAGACGACGCGTTGCTGATGGCGGCCCGGGCCGGTTGTAAGGTCACCGGCGCACTCGATCCCGGTCAGGCCGCTCACACCTGGGCGGCGCCGAACGGCCAGCCCGGCGCAGCTCCCTCCTGGCTCAAACGCAAGAACATCGCCCTCCACACGCCCAAGCGTGTGCCCGGATTCGGCAAGCTCCACCACAAGCTGATGACGATCGACCGCCACACGGTAGTCGCCGGCAGCTTCAACTACACCGCTCCGGCGAACGAGTTCAACGACGAGAACCTCTTCGTCATCGGCAGCCCCTACGAGGGACTGCCGCCGAGGGAGGGAGGACCGGTCGACAAGAAAGCCTGCCGCACGATCACCGATTACCTGCGTAAGGAGATCGACCGGATCATCTCGGTGTCCGAGCCCTGGCAGCCGCCCAAATAGCGGCCCGCTTCGCGGCTCAGCGCCGCGGGCCGGTCTCGCAGCGCAGCGAGTATCCCCAGCCGGGCCCGCCGTCGCAGTGATCGCGGTCGCGACCGCCGTAGAGTTTGTCGGGACTGGGACCGCCGTAGAGCCGGTCACGGCCGCCTTCGCCGTGGCAGCCATCCTGCCCCGAGCCCATGATGCAGATGTCGCGCCCCGGTCCGCCCCAGCAGCCGTCGCTGCCGGCGCCGTGCTTGCAGTAGTCGTTGCCGGGACCGCCGACGCAGTCGCTGTTGCGCTGGCCGGTGATGCAGATGTCGTTGCCACCGCCGCCGACGCAGCGGTTGCGCCGCGCGCCCTCCGAGTAGCAGGTGTCGCGCTCGCCGTTGCCGATGAACTTGTCCGAGCCGTTGCCGAGGTAGACGGTGAGGGGGACGGGCAGGTGGTCATTGACCTCGACGAAGTCGCCGGAGGGCCCCATCTCGACAACGACGCCGCCGACGCCGCTGAGGCGGCAGACGGCGATCATCCGGTGACGCTTGAAGCGGCAGCCGACGGGCTTCGCATGGGCCATCAAGCCCCGTACGACCAGACGCGAGCCGTCGACGCTCAGCCGGAGGTGTGAGCCGGAGGCGGCTCCGTGCACGACGATCTGACCCTGCGGCGTAGCGGTCTTGGCGCCGAACGCGAGTAGGAGGGCAAGGACGACCGCGGCGACGAGCGCCGTCCGGCGGGCGCCGAGCCCGGTTCTTCCGCGCGAAGGGAGAGGCAAACGGCGGACAGACTAGACGACCGGGATGATCGATTCGCCGCGGGGCTTGCAAACTGCGCTGTTTTCAGGTCTCGACCAGGCCCCGCGAAAGCGCGCAACGAACCAGCTCGGCGCGGCTGCTGACGCCTAGCTTTTGCTGGATATGGGCGCGGTGCGTCTCCACCGTGCGAACGCTGATGAAGAGTTTCTCGGCGATCTCGGCATTGGTGTGACCCAGCGCGATCAGGCGCAGCACATCCGTCTCGCGCTCGCTCAGATCGGTCACGAGATCCCCTCCATCGTTTCCCGATCCTAGTCCTCTGACGGGCATATGCCAGCCCCGTTTCTCGACCGTGATCTTCCCGCGCATGCACAAACGCGTGGTTCTCTAGAATCCTCGCCGTGAGGCGGGCTTCGAAGACGTTGGCGACCGTGTTCATCGCGTTGCTGCTTGCCATCGGTGTGGCTGCCTGTGGAGGTGGGGACGACTCAGATTCGACCGCAACCGAAGCCGCCACCCAGCAGGCACAAGACAAAGCACGCGACGATGCTTCGCAGGGCGGCAAGAGCGGCTCCGGCGCAGGCGATCCGAACGGCGGCGCGGCTCAGGGCGGCCCTGACGCGAGCGACTTCGTCCCCAAGCAGCACAGCGATTCAGGCGGTGGCTCAGAGCAGTTCAGGGTCAAGGGCGGCGACAACAGCGTTCAGGAATTTGGCGAAGAGGCCGATGCCGATGAATTCGACGCGGCGGCTGTCGCTCTGCATAACTTCCTCGACGCCCGCGCTGAGGGCAATTGGGCGGCCGCCTGCGA
Organism: uncultured Solirubrobacterales bacterium; assembly: GCA_963698085.1. GTDB lineage: Bacteria > Actinomycetota > Thermoleophilia > Solirubrobacterales > 70-9 > VRUE01. Next base: position 831,302 of record OY969122.1, on the reverse strand, counting down.
ATACGTATCGAAGCCCGTCACCGAATCGTTCGAAAAACTTGCAGCACAGGCGAAACAGTTCGACGAGACGAGCTGTGGGGGAATCCTCGAAAAACTGACCAATCCGGCCGCTGCGCAGGCGCTAAAGGAAGAAGCCGCCAAGGCCAATGTCGGCTCGCTGCGCGTTGAAGGGGATCGATCGTTCGTTATCTACACCGGCATCGACGGCACGGTGCTCGCGATGCCGATGGCGAACGAAGACGGCGACTGGAAGGTCGCCAGCCTTGCCGGTACCCCACTGTCCTAGCAGCGCTCGCGCCCAAAAAGAGCCGACGCCCGGACTTGAACCGGGGACCCCTTCATTACGAATGAAGTGCTCTACCAACTGAGCTACGCCGGCACTCGGGATTCATTCTAGGTATCGCGGTTCCGTCACGCGGAGCCTCGATCTTCCAGGGCGATGAAGGCGACCGACGCGCCGGGACGGGCGCACGAAACCGCGATGCCACGTTCGACGCTGGCCCCGATGCAGCGATAGCCATCATCGACAGTGCAGGAAGAGCGTGAAGCCCCTGCCGGGTCCGCGCAGGAAGGCTCTCTCGTCCAGGCGACCATGACGCGGCGGCCCGCGTCGCAAGCGACGCCAGTGACACGCAGATCCTCAGTCCCAGCGATCAACTCACCGCAGGTCCGCACTGAAGCGCCGGGTGGGGCCTCGGGAGTCGTCGCCGTTGCCGTCGCCGGCTCCTCGGTCGAATCTCGGGAGCCGTAGCCCGATCCTGACCCCTCAGAGCCGCAGCCCGGCAGCAGCACCATCAGCATGGCGAGAACGCAGAGGCCTGGAAGCAGCGGGCGCGCGAACAGCACCCCCGTAACCTACTTGTGGCTCGCTTTTGTCTCTCCCTGGCGGCGGGGAGTTGCGGTTGGCAGGTGGGCGCAGGTGGGGCAGTCGGGCTCCGGCACGACTGGCTCGCGTTCCACCTTCATCGTGCGCAGATCGTAGGTATGGCTGACACCCTGGGTGGAGGGCTCGACCAGGCCGGACAGGTGGTGCATGGCATCGAGCGCGACCTGGCCCCCGATCAAGCCACAGGCGGGCCCGATCGTGCCCACGGGCGACCTTTTGGCTCGGCGTTGCTCGATGGCGGTGTCATACAGGGGATAGCTTCGCCGGTAAGCGGCCACCTGGCAGGCGAAGCATCCCGTGACGCCGGGAATGTAGAAAGGGCCGACCCGGGCAATCGGTGGGAAGTGACTCATCGTGATGTAGGGGATCTCCGCCGCGAAGCAGGCCCTGTTGACCCATTCCTCGATGTCGTGCGCCGGCCAGTCGGCGGAGTCGATCACCAGGTCGTAGCCCTCGATCGCGTCCCCGACCGCCTCCTCACTATCTATCGGTTCGGGAATCGCCGCCAGGCGCACTCTCGAGTTGAAGGCGGCCAGCCGGTCTGTTGCCGCCTCGACCTTGAACCTGCCAATGTCGGTCTCCGTGTAGAGGATCTGGCGGTTGAGGTTGCTCGCCTCGACCCGATCACCGTCGATTAGCAGCATCTCGCCGATCCCGCAGGAGGCCAGCGAGAGGGCAGCGCTGCCACCGAGTCCGCCCATCCCGAGGACGACGACACGGGCGCTTTCGAGCCGCGCCTGGCACTGTGACGGCGGCGGCCCGGTGGTGATGTCGCTGAAGTAGCGGATCTGGCGATCGAACCGCTCGGTTACCGATCCCGAGATCAGGTCGTCATCGGCGGCGTCCTCGACCAGACCCAACTCCTCTAGCTGGGCGAGAAGGTTGCCAACAGCCTCTTGGCCGAACCGCGCTTCCAGCTCAATACGCTCGAGGCTGCCATCGAGGGCATCGAGCAGCCGCCGCCCCTCTACGTCGGGGTCCTCGATGTGGACGTCGGCACCGGCGCTGTACCTGAGCAGATAAAGGTCCCCGTTGGGCGCTTCGATCCGTTCGGTGGTGCGCTTAATTCTGGGTCTGATCATCTCGTCCCGCTTTCCGTGGTAGTCGCGAGGGAGACCTGCGCATTGCTTTAATGAGTTTCAGCAACGCAATCGGGAAACGGGGGTAGGGGATGGCCGGCTTGCCTGAAAGAAAACTCAAACAGGTCATCGACCCGCGGCTCGCCAAAGCCTTCACCCACCCGTTGCGGGGCCACATCTGGGTAACGGTCTGCGAAAAGGGTCAGGCCAGCCCTGCCGAAATCGCGGCTGAACTCGATCTCGATGTCTCGGAAGTCAGTTATCACTTTCGGGAACTGAAGAAACGCAACCTGATCAGGCTCGCCCGCACGGTCCAGCGGCGTGGTTTCGAAGAGCATTTCTACGAGCCCTGCACGCCCACTCTCTATTTCGACGACTTCGACTGGATGGAGGTTCCGGCCTCCATAAGAACGACTCTCAGCGCCGACCTGCTGCGACAGATCATCGAGGAATTGATCTCCGCCCTCGGAGCCGGCTCTTTTGATGCTCGTAACCGGCATCTAAGCCGGACTTGGCTACTGGTCGACGAGCGTGGCTGGAAGGAACTGATGCGAACCGTTCAACGTGCTCTCGATCGGATACTGGCCATTCAAGAGCGCTCTGATGAGCGGATGAAGACGTCCTCAGAGCCGGGCATCTCGGTCTCGGTCGCGTTGGCTTCTTTCGAGACGACGAACGGCCTCTCTCAGAGCGAAGCCGGGAAGACCGACGCCCTTTAACGGCCGTCTTCGCTCAGGCTGCGGGCGCGGACGAAGACCTCGTCGAGCATCTGCTCTGTAAGACGACCGGTGAAGGTGTTTTGCTGGCTCGGGTGGTAGCAGCCGAGCAGGCTCAAGCCACCGAGGTCAGCTTCGGCACCATGGCCGAAACGGGGCTTTGGCCGCGGCGTCGTGACTCCCATCGCGCGCAACGCGCGCAAGGCGCCGTCCCAGGCAAACGCCCCCAGAGCAACGATCACACGGCATCGCTCGAGCAACGAAAGCTCCCGCGCTAGGTAGGGAAGGCACTCGTCGCGCTCGCCCCGGCTCGGCCGGTTGGCTGGCGGCGCACAGCGCACCACGGCCGTGATGTACGCATCGCACAAACGCAGCCCGTCGTCTTTACACGTCGAATCCGGCTGGTTTGCGTAGCCGGCGCGGTGCAGCGCCGCGTAGAGCCACTCGCCCGAGCGATCGCCCGTGAACATCCGCCCGGTGCGGTTGGCGCCGTGCGCGGCAGGCGCGAGCCCCACGATCGCCAGGCGCGCGTTTTGGTCGCCGAAGCCGGCTACGGGTCGCGCCCAGTAGTCGTCTCCCTGGAAGCGGCGCGGCGCGGCGGCTGCGCTTGCCTCACGCCACTCGACCAAGCGCGGACAGCGGCGGCAGGCATGCACCTCGGTGGTGAGGCACTCCAACGAGTCCCGGCTGGCAGGCGTGGGGTCGCTTCTCGTATCGACCATGGCCCCAACTGAATCACGCGGGGCTCGTCCTGGTCGGACGAGCCCCGCGAAAGCTAGTGCTCTGCCGGAGCCGTTAGCCGAACTTGTGGGTCGAAACCATCGGGACGACTGGCTCAGATGCAGTGATCTTCATCTAATTCACCCCCTCCTCGGACCTTTTCCTGACTCTCCCTGCGCGATGTGCGCACCAGTCCCGACCGGGCGATTACTGAAGAAAGTTCCACTATTTTTCTCCGTTGAAGCCAAAAGTCTGCATTTGGGCTGGAAAAACGCCTTTGTGATCAATACGATGGAGTGGTTAAGTCACCCAGCAACGATCGGAGGAGTCGCTTTGCCCGCAAAGACCAAGACCGCCAAACGCGGCAAGAAAAAGGCGAAAGCCAAAAATCGAGGAGTGAACCAGGCGCTGGTCAAATCGCTTGCTCACGAACTCCGCGCCGAGATCCTGGCGATACTCAATGAACGGATGGCCAGCCCGAACGAACTGGCCAAGGAGCTCGACGAAGGCTTGAGCCAGGTCAGCTACCACGTCAAAGTCCTCAAGGACTACGAAGTGATCAGGCTGGTCAAAACCGAGCCGCGCCGCGGAGCTGTCGAGCACTACTACCGGGCCACCTCTCGCGCTTACCTCACGAATCGCGACTGGCACCACCTGCCGGAGACCGTGCGGGAAGGCATGAGCGCCGATCTGTTCCAGGCCGTCGTCGACGACACGGTCGCCGCGATGGAGGAGGGCACCTTCGACGATCGTGAGGACCGGCACCTCAGTTGGACCCCGTTGATGCTCGACGAGCAGGCCTGGAAGTCGCTGCAGAAACTGCTCGACGACACGCTGGACCGGGCGCTGAAGCTGAACGGCGAAGCGGCGAAGCGCCTCGCCAAATCGGGGGAGAAGGGAATTTCGGCTTCCGTTTCGATGCTCGGCTACGAAGTACCCGACAGCGCGGCGAAGAAATTGCCGAAGCGCAAAGCTAAAGGCAAGGCGAAAGCCAAAGGCAAGGCGAGGGCGAAAGCGCGGGGGAAGTAGCCCGGACCTGACCGCTGTCACAGCAGAGTCCATAGGCTTGCCGGCCTGTGGACGCCGACTCCTCAGCAGGTGGCTCTGGTAGGCGGCGCGGCTTTGGCCGCGCCGCCTCCTTGTTTGCCCTCGGTCTCGTCGGCGTGCTCGCGGTCGCTTACGGATGCGGCGACAGCGGCCGTGGTGCCGAGACCGACCCCGAAAAGGGCTCCGACGCCGAGATCCTCAACGAAGCGCTCTCACGCGAGCTGACGATCCTCGACGCCTACACGCGCGGGCGCCCGCTTCTGCGCGACCAGCGCGCGGTCGGGCGGCGGCTGCGCGCCCACGAGCAGGAATACGTCGACGCACTTACCAAGGCGATCCGCGGTCTCGGCGGCGACACCGAAGCAGCGCCGGAAGACCTCGATTTGAGCCAGGTCAAGGACGAGGCCGGTTTGCTGACTCTCGCCTACGAACTGGAGGGCGCGGCACTTGGCTTCTACATAGAGGCGGCGCCCCGCCTCTATACCTCTGCCCCCCGGACGCTCGACGCGTCGCTTGCCGCCGGGCACGCCCAGCACCTCGTGCTTTTGCGCCAAGGCCTTGGTGCCACTCCCGCTGCTTCGATTCCGGAGGCGTTCGACGGCGGCGAAGTGCCAGCTCCGAGCGCCGCCAGTCCGGGCGGTGGGGGATGATCGAGCAATGACCGGCCCCCTCTACGCGTTAGGCCGCTTCTGCTCGCGCCACCACTACCCGGTGATCGGCGTCTGGCTGGTCTTGGCCGTCGTGCTGGTCGTCGCCGGGCAAGCCGGCGACAGCAAGACCAACGACAACCTCACCCTGCCCGGTACCGGCTCGACCGAAGCGACCGAGCTGCTCGAAGAGCACCTGCCCAAGCAGGCCTACGGCAACAACCCTCTGGTGATCGTCTCGACCGGCGATCGCCTGACCTCGCCGCGCTACAGCGAAGCGATCGCCAAGACGGTCAAGCGGCTGAACGCGAAGGCCGACGTCAACTCGGCGGTCGACCCGCTGAGTCCGCAGGGCGCCGAGTTCCTCAGCCCGGATCGGCGCATCGCCTACATACCGGTCTACCTCGACATCGGGCCGGGGGAACTGACCGAAGAAGAGGCACAGGGGGTGCTCGACACCGCCGCCCCGGTCGAAGCGGTGGGCCTGGAAGCGTCGGTCGGTGGCTACGTCGGTCAGCAGCTCTCCAAGCCCTCGACCGAGATCAGCGAGGTGGTCGGGCTGACCGCGGCGGTGATCATCCTCCTCTTCGCCTTCGGCACGGTGACGGCGATGATGCTGCCGATCCTCTCCGCGGTGATCGGCCTCGCCTGCGCGCTGTCGATCCTGCGCCTGCTCGAGGGGGTGGTGCAGGTGCCGAGCGTCGCGGCGACGCTGGCGACGATGATCGGCCTCGGCGTTGGCATCGACTACGCGCTCTTCATCGTCACCCGGCACAAACTGCAGCTGCGCGAAGGGATGGAGGTGCACGAGTCGATCGCCCGTGCTGCCGCCACCGCCGGCGGCGCCGTCGTCTTCGCCGGTTTCACCGTCGTGATCGCGCTCTGCTCGCTCGCCTTCTCCGGCATCCCGCTGGTCACCACGCTCGGCTTCACCGCCGCGATCGCGGTCCTCACCGCGGTCTGCGCGGCGACGACGCTGCTGCCGGCCCTGCTCGGCCTGCTCGGGCCGAAGATCGACTCGTTGCGGGTCAAGCTGGGCAAGACCCACCCTGACGACCAGCGCCCGCACGGCTGGCTGCGCTGGGCCGACGGCGTCGCCGCGCGGCCCTGGCGCTCCACTGTGGCTGCGCTGGCGGTGCTGATCGTCCTTGCCATCCCGTTGCTCGATCTCGAACTCGGCCAGAACGACATCAGCGCCCTGCCGAAGTCGACGACGGCCCGCCAGTCAGCCGAAGGGTTGCGGGAAGGGTTCGGGCAGGGCTCGATCGGGCCGCTGCTGATCGCTTCCGAGTTCAAATCCGCCGGCGAAGCGAAACAGCTGATCCCCGTTCTGCAGAAGACGGTTGGCGAAGCCCCCAACGTGGCGGGGGCCTCGCCGCCCACTTTCGACTCGCAGGGCACGGTCGCGGTCTTCTCGGCGATCTCCGAATCGGCGCCCTGGGATGAGGAAACGGTCGCACTGGTCGAAGACCTGCGCGAAACGACGATCCCCGCCGCTCTCGAGGGCAGCGAAGCCGCCGCCTACGTCGGCGGCCAGACGGCCGGCTACATCGACCTCGCCACCCAGATCGGCGACAAGCTGCCGCTGATGATCGCGATCGTCGTCGCGCTCAGCTTCATCGTTCTTTTGATCGCTTTTCGCTCGCTGCTGGTGCCGGTCAAGGCGGCGGTGATGAACCTGCTTTCGGTGGCCGCCGCCTACGGTGTCGTCACCGCCGTCTTCCAGTGGGGCTGGGGCGCCTCGCTGATCGGCCTCGACCACTCGATCCCGATCGTCAGCTTCGTGCCCCTCTTGATGTTCGCGATCCTCTTCGGCCTCTCGATGGACTACGAGGTCTTCCTGCTGACGCAGATGCGCGAGCACTACAAGGCCCACGGCGACGCGAAGCGGGCGGTGATCGAAGGGCTCGCCAACACCGGCCGCGTGATCACCTCGGCGGCGGCGATCATGGTCTGCGTCTTCACCAGCTTCGTCCTTAACGGCAACCCGATCGTCAAGGAGTTCGGGGTTGGCCTGGCGGTGGCGATCGCGATCGACGCCACGCTCGTCCGCTGCCTGCTGGTACCGGCGGTGATGGTTCTGCTCGGCAAGCGGATGTGGTGGCTGCCCGGCTGGCTCGACCGGATCGTCCCGCACATCAGCATCGAGGGCGAGGACTACTTCGCCAAGCGTGACGCCGCCAAAGAGGAGGCGAGCCGTGTTCCCGCTGACGCTCGCTAACGCGCTCACCCTGCTGCGCATCATCGCCGTCCCGGTCGTCGTCGTCGCCCTGCTCGGCGAGACCCCCAACGGGGACGCCCTCGCCGCCGGTGTGTTCGCCCTCGCCGCGCTCACCGACGGCCTCGACGGCTACTTCGCCCGCTCCCGCGATGCCGTCACCACCTTCGGCAAGCTGATGGACCCGCTCGCCGACAAGCTGCTAATCACCGCCGCGTTGGTCTCGTTGGTCTCGCTCGACCGCCTCCAAGCCTGGGTGGCGATGGTGATCATCGCCCGCGAGATCGCGGTGACCGGCTTGCGAGCAATCGCCGCCGAGCGCGGGGTCGTCATCGCCGCCAGCTGGATAGGCAAGTTAAAGACCGTGCTGCAGATCGCCGCGGTGTTCGCGCTGATCGCCGCCAACCCGGCTCCGGCCTGGGTCGACGTGCTCGTTTACCTCGCCGTCGCGGCGACGGTGATCAGCGGCGCCGACTATTTCTTCGGTCTGCGCCGGCGGCTCGAGGAAGAGCGGCAGGCGCGAGCCGGCGGACTAGGCCGCAGGAGCCTCTAGCCACTCGCGCACCGTCGGGTGGCGCCGCTGGTGCTCGCCGCTCTCGAGCTCGGCGCGCAGGTCATCGAGCGTGCCGTAGCGCTCCGCCACGACGTTGTGTCGGTGGATCGTCTCGAGGTTCTCCTGGCGCGCCATCACGAAGGCGTCACCGGGCAGGTCGGGGTAATCGGTGGTGACGCGGCGCAGCATCTCCCGTACGCAGTCCTCGACGAAGCGCGGTTGTGCGTGTGCCTTGGCGACCACCGCCAGCTCGTCGGGTCGCTTCATCAGCTCGTAGATCTCCGAGCTCATTGACTGCTCGACGATACGCAGCAGCTCGGGGGCGTCGATCCAGGAGGGGCCGCCCTCCGGGCAGCCGATGTGGAGCGTGCCGATGCCGCGCTGGTTGTGGGTGGCGATCGGGACTACGTCGATCGCCGCCTCGATCTGCTCGGCGTCGAAGCCACGCTCGGCGAGGCGTTCGCGGGCAAGGCCGCCGACCATCTCCTGCGCGCAGGGGCAGGCGGTCATGCCCTGGGCTTGGACGCCGGTCAGCGTCCGCGTCCCGCGCAGCGAGTCGACCGCGGTGCCGAAGAGGACGTAGATCTCCTGCGTGCGCTGGCCGCTCACCGGAGTCGTCACGGTCTCGGGGTAGCGTGCCGTGACTGAGACTTCGGCGCGCAACCCCCCCTGGCGCTTGCGCACGCGCTGGGCGATGTGGGCGGCGAGCACCTCGGCCCGGAACGCCTCGCCGAGTACGACCTCGTCGATCGCCTCGCCGACGATTTCCTCGAAGCGCGACATGTGGACGCCCGCCTGGCGCGGGTTGAGGTCGACGAAGCACTCGAAGTCGGCGTGGTAGAGGTTCTCCTCGCCGTCCGCCTTGACCCGGATCACCTTCTCGACCCCGGTCACGCCAACCCTCGAGAGGCTGATCATCGTCGCCGGCGCCCCCGACTGCACATCGGGCGTTGCGGGTGAGAGCGGCGTGGTGGAACGGGTTGCCATCGGCATGAAGCGTAGGCGATCGGCTCCCTATACTTCGCGGAGCCGGAGCGTTGGGGCCGGCCCCCGGGAGGGGAACAGGGTTGCAGTGGAGGCAGTGATATCGAGCCGTTGGAGACGGTCCCGCAGGGGCTGAATCAGGATTCGAGCGAGCAGCCAGTGGGGCCGCAGGAGCTCCAGGATCTGGTTGCGCTCGGACGCGAGCATGGCTACCTGACTTTCGAGCAGATCGCCTCCACACTCGAGGAGGTCGAGGTGACCAAGGAGCAGGTCACCGGCCTGCACGCGCACCTGGTTGAGCACAGCGTCGAAGTGATCGCCGAGGACGGCGTCGACGCTTATAAGGAGCAGCGCGCCGAGGCAACCAACGGCGCAGCGCGCAAACAGGAGCTGGACCTGACGATCGAACCCAGCCTCGACTCGCTGCGCCTCTACCTGCGCTCGATCGGCAGGGTCGACCTGCTCACCGCCGGTCAAGAGGTCGAACTCGCGAAGCGGATCGAGCGCGGCGACATGGTCGCCAAGCGGCAGATGGTTGAGGCCAACCTGCGCCTCGTCGTCTCGATCGCGAAAGGCTATCTGGGCCGCGGCCTCAGCTTCCTCGACCTGATCCAGGAGGGCTCCCTGGGCTTGATCCGTGCGGTGGAGAAGTTCGACTACCGCCGTGGCTACAAGTTCTCCACCTACGCGACCTGGTGGATCCGGCAAGCGGTGACCCGGGCGATCGCCGACAAGGCGCGGACTATTCGCATTCCCGTGCACATGGTCGAGAAGCTGAACCGCGTCGCCCACGTCGAGCGCCAGCTGGTGCAGCGCTTCGGCCGCGAGCCGGAGCCGGCCGAGATCGCCGAGGAGCTGCGCTGGCCACTGGGCGAAGTGCGGGAGATCCTCCGCGTCGCGCAGCTGCCGGTCTCACTGGAGAAACCGGTTGGCGATGAGGACGACTCCGAGCTCGGCGATTTCGTCGCCGACGACACCGTCGCCGAGCCCTTCGAAGAGGCGAGCGAACACCTGCAGAAGGAGGGGGTCCAAAAGGCGTTGGCGGCGCTGCCCGACCGCGAGCGGCAGGTGATCGAGCTTCGCTACGGCCTGACGGGAGTGGAACCGCTCACCCTCGAGGAGGTCGGCAACACCTTCGGCGTCACCCGCGAGCGGATTCGCCAGATCGAGAACAACACGTTGAAGAAACTTCAGCACCTGCCCGAGGCACAGATGCTCCGCGAAGCCAGCTGAGCCCACCCTCCTGAATGCGATACTGCCGCCGTGCCTTCCGGGGACAAGTTCTACTCACGTGCCTCGCAGGCGATGGGGGCGACGGGGCTGCGCTGGACCGGCAAGCTCAACATCCCGCTCTACAGGCTCTCTGGGGGGAAGATCGGCGGCAGGATCAACAAGGCACCGGTGCTGCTGTTGACCACGACCGGCCGCAAATCGGGTCAGCAGCGAACCGCTCCGGTCGTCTACGTCGCCGACGGTGAGAGCCTGATCGTGATCGGCTCCAATGCCGGGCACAGCCGCACCCCGGCCTGGTCACTCAACCTGAAGGCCAACCCGGAGGCCGAGGTCGAGGTCGGGCGGGAACGGCGGCAGGTACGGGCGCGTGTCGCAGAGGGGGAGGAGCGGGCCGACCTCTGGCGCAAGCACAACGAGCAGTACTCGGGCTTCGACGAATACGAGGCGCGCACCGACCGCGACATCGCCCTCTTCGTCCTCGAGCCGCGCTGACCCGGACCTGGGCGTAGAGTAGGCCGATGGCTGCGCCGCACCCATTCCGCCTCGCCGTCGAGGCCAAGGACCTCGATGCGGCGACCGCCACTCTGCGCGAGGACGTCGTCCTGCACAGCCCGATCCTCTTCCGTGGCTTCGAGGGCCGCGAGGTCGTGGCGCAGGTCCTCACCCACGTGGCCGCGACGCTGGAGGACTTCCGCTACGTCGACGAGCTTGCCGGGGACGGCACGGTCGTCCTGCGCTTCAAAGCCCGAGTCGGCGATCGCGAGCTGGAGGGCATCGACTTCCTCGAGCTCGACGGGGAGGGGCAGGTGAGGGAGCTGACCGTCTTCATGCGCCCGATGTCCGCCCTCACCGCCTTCAACGAGCAGATGGCCGCCCGCCTCGGCGTTGAGACTGGGTAAGCCACCCTCGGCCTCGGGATGGAAACTTTCCGTCTGCATCAGAACGTATGTTCGTCTGATGGAGAGGAGGATCAATCGGCGTCAGCAGGGAGATCTTGGGGAGGCGTCGGCGATCGAGTGGTTGACAAGGATGGGCGCGGTCGTCCTGGTCCCGATTGGCCACAGTCCCGACTTCGATTTGGTCGCCTATGTCAATGGAAGGTTGCTCCGCATCCAGGTGAAGACGTCGACTCAGCGATTGATGACGCCTACGGGAGAAACGCGCAGCCCTGTCACTCTCGCGACGAGCGGCGGCAACCAGAGCTGGAACGGAACGACAAAGAAGATCGATCCCGCATATTTCGACTATCTCTTCGCGCTGACGAACGACGGTCGCCGGTGGTTCATACCGTCCACGATGCTCGAGGCGAGAAGCTCGATCACGCTGGGCGGGTCGAAGTATTCCGAGTTCGAGATCGACGCCGCTGAACCGATCGCGGATCTCGTGTACGCGTCAGACGGCTCTATAGAATCGCCGGTGGTGGCGGGGGAGTATCCAAGCGGTCAACGGATGGCGACTGTAAATCGTCCGGCTCAGCCTTCGCAGGTTCGAATCCTGCCTCCCCCATTTCGCTCTAGACCGGGGTTTCCGGTGTCGAAGTACGAGCGGTCGCGCGGCCAACGAAGCGAAGCCGTCATCAACCAGAAACGCCGGGTGACGATTCCACAGGTGGCGTGTACGGAGGCCGGCCTGCAGGAGGACGATCGACTGGTTGTGCGAAGCGAAGGCGATGGACGGGTGGTACTCGAACGCGCCGAGCCCCCACCGGCATCGCTAGCGTCTGTCGCATGACCGAACTCGACGACCGCGTTATCGCCATCGCTGGCGTCGCGGGTGGCTTGGGGCCGGTTGTCGCCGGGTGCTTGGCGGCCGCCGGGGCGACCGTCGCCGGTACCGACCGCGACCAGGCTCGAATCGAGGAAATTGGCGCGGAGCTGGGCCTGCCGGCCGAGCGCTGGGACGGGCGCACGGTGGATCTGCTCGACGAGGAGGCGGCTCGGGGCTGGTGCGCGGCGCTGCTCGAGCGCTTCGGCCGAGTCGACGGGCTGCTTCACCTGGTCGGCGGCTGGCGCGGCGGTCAGCCGCTGCACGAGGCGCCGCTTTCCGATTGGGAGTTGCTCCACGACCTTTTGATCCGCACCGTCCAGCACACCAGCCGCGCCTTCCATGACACGCTCATCGACTCGACGCATGGCCGCTTCGTTCTCGTCTCCGCCAAGCAGGCTCAGGCCCCGTCTAACTCCAACGCCGCCTACGCCGCCGCCAAGGCGGCTGCGGAGGCCTGGACGCTCGCCCTTGCCGACGGCTTCGCCGGCACCGCCGCGACGGCAAACGTAGTGGTCGTCGAGGCGATTCTCACCGCGCGGATGCGTGAGGAGAACCCGGGCGGCGATTTCTCCTCCTTCACTCCCGCTGAGCACATCGCCGAGGCAATTGCCTTCCTCTGCTCCGATGCCGCCGGGGAGATGAACGGTCAGCGCCTGTTGCTCTGCAGCTAGCGCGCATACCATGCACTGAGATGAGCAGCAAGGGCTCCAAAGCGGCCGAGGGAGAGATGACGATCCGTCAGCTGGCCGAGCGAACGGGGATGACCGTGCGCAACATTCGCGCCCATCAGACCCGTGGGCTACTACCGCCACCGACCGTGCGCGGTCGTACCGGCTATTACGGCGAGGAGCATATGGCACGGATCGAGCTGACCCGCGAGATGCAAGCGGACGGGCTCAATCTCGAGGCGATCCGCCGGGTTCTCGACAGCGGCGACGGCTCCGCCTCGGCGATCTTTGACTTCACCCGCGCCCTGCGCACCCCCTTCGAAGACGAGGCGCCGGAGATCGTCGACGCCGAGGAGCTGGCGGGGATCTGGAGTGAGGCAGCAGATCCAAAGCTGACTCGCCGGGCCGAAAAGCTGGGCATCTTCCGCACCCTGCCCGACGGCCGGGTCGAGGTGATCAGCCCCCGTCTGTTGCGCGCCGCCGCTGAGCTCGCCGAGCTCGGTATCGGCGCGGAGGGGGCCCTCGTCACCGCCGAGAAGCTGCGCCGCCACGCCGACGGCGTCGCCCGTGCGTTCGTCGAGCTGTTCGTCAAGGAGGTCTGGCAGCCGTTCGATCGCGCCGGCCGGCCCGAGCGAGACTGGCCGCGGATGAGCGAGGCGCTCGAACGGATGCGGCCGCTCGCCGCCGGCGCCCTCCTTGCCACCTTCCAGATCGCGATGGGCGAGGCGGTCGAGAAGGAGAGCGAGCGCACGTTGCGGCTCGCCGCCCACCCCGGGAAGCGTTCGGGCAAGCGGCGCAAGCGCGCGGCTTCCTAAGCGAGAGCCGCGTCGTCCAGCTCCTCGCCGGCGGCCTCGCGGCCGGCGTAGGCGAGGACGGCGAAATACATCAGCGAGGGGAGGAGCGCGTCGAGATCCTCGGTCTCGCCTTTCTGCAGGCGGGCGTAGAGCACCGATTCGATGCCGCCCACGACCCCGGCAGCGGCAATTGCCGAAGGGGGCTCTTCCAGGTCCTCCCTGACCAAAGCATCGATGCAATTGGCGTAGCGGTCGAGCGTCTCGTCGCGCCGCCGCAGCCCGGCTGGACTCGAGGCACGGGCCTCGACGATCACCATGCGGGCTTCCTGCGGCTCGTCGGCGATGTAGCGGAGCAGCTCCGCGATGCCGCTGCGCAGCTGGTCGCGCCAGCCGGGCCCAGAGTCGGCGACGGCCGCTTCGATGCGCTCGTACATGCGCGTCGATGCGGCGTCGAAGGCCGCCAGGAAGCAGTCTTCCTTGTCCTCGAACTGCTCGTAGAAGGTGGGCCGCGAGATCCCCGCCCCGGTGAGCACGTTTTGCACGGTGAGCGAGTTGTAGCCAATCTCGGTGACCGCGCTGATCATCGCCGCCAGCAGCCGCTCTCGCTGTACCGCCTTCACCAGGTCCGCGGGAAGCGTTCGCACTCCGGCCGGGAAGCGACCGTCAGCGCGGCTCAGCAGCGCAATGGCTTCGCTCAGTTCGTCGTCAGACCAGCGGTCTCCAACCGCGATCGCCAGCTTCTCCCTGCTGAGCATTACCCTCTCCGGTGACATAAGGAACCTACGCGTTTCTTTTAGAAATTGTGCAGGCCCCCCAAGGGTACCAGAAAAGTCCGTGCCGTGCATCGGAATTTCGGGCGCCCTGGGTATCCTTGCGTTATGCCGTCACGGGGAAAAGGGGGGACGCGGGAAAGGCAGTCGCCGAAACGGTTCACCGCGTCGACGCGCCCCGCGCTATCTCGCGAGTTCATCGCCGAGCACAAGCAGCGCCGCATCATGGACGCTTTGGCTGAGCTAACCGCCGAGCAGAGCTACGAAGCGACGAAGATCTCCGACATCGTCAAGCGGGCCGGCGTCGCTCGCAAAACGCTGTACGACAACTTCGAGGGCAAGGAGGAGGTCTTCCTCGCTGCCTTCGACGCGGCTCGTGACGAGGTCCTGCGGCGGGTCGAGGAAGGTGCTGCGGTAGACGAGGGTCCTGACGCAGATGAGGGCGACTGGCAGGATCGGATAGAGGGCGGGCTCGCCGCCTTCCTTGCCTATGTCGCCGAGCAGCCGACGCTGGCGCGGATGTGCATGATCGAGGCGCGCTCTGCGACCCCGGCGACAACGAAACGCTATGAGGACGCTCATGAGACCTTCGTCGAGCTGACCCGACAGGTGCTGCCAAAGGACGAGCGCGTGCCGGACACAACCGCCGAATCGCTAGTTGGTGGTGTCGCCTGGATCGTCTCCAAACAGATTCGCCGCGGCGAGGCCGCATGTGCCGAAGACCTTCTGCCCGAACTCACCGAGTTCATGCTGGTGCCCTATTCGGGTGCCAGCGTGTCCTAGCGCGTCGCGAGCAGACGAGAAGCGCTTAGCACTGGCAGACTTTAGTACTGCATGAAGCCGCTGCCACGTGGTCGCCACGGCCTGTCGCGTGAGTTCATCGCCCAGCATCAGCGGGAGCGGCTGCTGGGCGCGATCGCCGATTCGCTTGAAGAACAGGGCTACGACGGCACGACCGTCGCCGCGATCAGCAGCACAGCGGGGGTTTCCAAGAGCGACTTCTACCGACACTTCGCCAGCAAGGACGCGTGCTTCTTCGCCGCCTATGACGAGGCTGTCGAGCGCCTGCGCGCCGACGTGGTGAGTGCCTGCGAAGAGGAGGGGAAGTGGGCGGACGGGGTCTGTGCCGGGCTCGGCGCCGCGTTGTCCGGGTTAGCCGCCGAACCAGCGCAGGCGAACCTGCTCTTGGTCGAGGGCCTGCGTGCCGGGCCCGGCGTCTGCGGGCGTTTCCAAGGCGCGGTTGAGAGCTTCGTTCCCTACCTGCGCGACGGCGCTCCTGCCGGGACGAGCGCCGATCGTCCGCCGGAGGCAGCGGACGAGGCGGTCGTGGGTGGTATTGCCTCGCTGCTCGGGCGCCGGGTGCTGGCCGGCGAAACGAGTGACTTGTGCCGATTCTTCCCGGAACTTGCCGAGTTTGCGCTGACTCCTTACCTCGGGATCGCCGAGGCACGCCGCATAATCTCCGCTAGATGACGAGCGACGCAACTGCAGCGGCGTGGGGTGCCGCGACTGAACCCCGCGGCGGCACGGCTGCCGGCGTGCTGCCTTCCCAAGCCCTGAGCGAGGCGATCGACGCCGAGTGGATTGGCTCCGGGGACTACCGGATTCGCACCGAGGCGATCCAGCCAGCAAGCATCGACCTGCGGCTGGGCGACTTCGCCTGGGCGTTGCGCTGCAGCTTCCTGCCCGATGTCGACTCGACGGTCGAGGAGAAGATCGAGGGCCTCGCCTTCCAGAAGGTCGATCTGCGCGACGGTGCCGTGCTCGAGCGCGACAGGCCCTACCTGGTACCCCTGATCGAGGAACTAGCGCTGCCCGACGATGTGCGGGCCAAGGCGAATCCGAAGAGCTCGACCGGCCGGCTCGACGTCTTCACCCGGGTGCTTACCGACCGCCACCACCGCTTCGACGAGATCCGCCCCGGCTACCACGGGCGCCTCTACCTGGAGGTGGTGCCGCGCTCCTTCGCGATCCAGGTGCAGAGTGGCCTCTCGCTGAACCAGCTGCGGCTCGCTCGCGGTGACGTGCGGCTCGCCGATGCCGAGATCCGCGCTCTACAGGCGGAGTTCCCGCTGCTCTACCTGGACTCGCACGCGTTGCGCGAGTCGGAGCTGGCGCTGGCCGAGGGGCTGTTCCTGAGCGTCGACCTCTCCGGGCCCAGCGATCGGATCGTCGGCTACCGGGCGAAGAAGAACAGCCTGCCGATCGACCTCTCGAGGGTCCGGGCCTATCGCTGGACCGACTACTGGGACCCGGTGTACCCCGAGCCGGGTGGGAGGATCGTGCTCGAGCCGGAGATCTTCTACCTGCTGCTTTCGGCCGAGGGGGTCTGCATCCCGCCGCAGATCGCCGCCGAGATGATGGCCTACGACCCGACCGCGGGCGAGCTGCGCACCCACTACGCCGGCTTCTTCGATCCCGGCTTCGGCTACGACCCGATCGGCGGCCGCCACGGCAGCCGCGCTGCGCTCGAGGTGCGCGCGCGCGACGTCTCCTTCATGGTCGAGCACCGCCAGCCGGTCTGCAAGCTGGCCCTGGAGCGGACCAGCGCCCCGGCCGAGCGCCTCTACGGCGAGCAGCTCGGCTCCAACTACCAGGGACAGGTGACGATGCTGAGCAAGCATTTCGAGGAGCAGGTGGGGGGAGGGGCGGCATCCACCCCTCCCGAAACGCGCGGCGGGAGCCGCGCTTGAGTGTTTCGGGAGGGGTGGATGCCGCCCCTCCGGGCCGCACCTGGCAGGTGTATTTAGCTGGGGAGATTCATTCGGATTGGCGTGAGCGGATTGAAGCGGGGGTGCGGGAGGCCGGGCTGCCTGTCGTCTTCTCGGCGCCAGTCACTGACCATGCCGCGTCCGACGACGCTGGGACCGGCACCCTCGGGGAGGAGGGCGAGCCGTTTTGGCGCGACCACATGGGTGCCGGCGTCAACGCGATCCGCACCCAGACCCTGATCCGCGACGCCGACGTCGTCGTCGTCCGCTTCGGCGATAAATACCGGCAGTGGAACGCGGCTTTCGATGCTGGCTATGCAGCCGCCTTGAGCAAGCCCTACATCACTTTGCACGACGCCGAGTTCGATCACGCGTTGAAGGAGGTCGATCGCGCCGCGCAGGCGATTGCCCGAACACCCGAGCAGATCGTCGCCGTTCTCCGCTACGTGATCGAAGGCAAGCTGCAATAGCGGACTGCGATTGGGCGAACTCCCCAATGCGCCCGATTGCTGTCTATAAGTCGCTGATAACTATCTGGTGGATGCGAGCCTGGGACAGGCCCGCCGCTTTTGCGACCTGCTGCTGAGTGTGCCCTTGCTCGACCGCTTCGTGGATCAGCCGGTTTCGCTTCGGGTGCAGCTTTTCGGTGCGGCGGATTTCGTCCCTTATCTGGCGAAGCTGGGGCAGCGGGTTTTGGCCTGCCACTCCATCTCCTCGAACCTACGCGCTCTCCTCGTTGCCATTGGACTCCCTGTTGGTAGCACAGTGGTATTGCTCCATGAGCCTGGATTGCCGGACCGGATAGACATCTCAGCCGGGCTGTGACGACTGGGCCAGCCGCACTTTTCTCACGCCCTGGGCATCCTCGGGGCGATCGCGAGTAAGTTGTGCCGATGGGAGAGGAGGCAAACCGTGAGCTGGTCGAGCGTTTCTACACGGCCTTCGGTCAGTGCAACGGCGCGGCGATGACCGCTTGCTATGCGTCCGACGCCCATTTCCGCGATCCGGCGTTCGGTGATCTGCACGGCCCCGACATCGGCGCGATGTGGCGGATGCTGACCAGCCGCGCCACCGATTTGAAGATCGAACTGCATGAGCACGACGCCGACGAGGAGTCGGGGTCAGCCCACTGGATCGCCCGCTACACCTTCTCGACCGGTCGCCCCGTGGTCAACGACATTCAGGCGAGGTTCCGCTTCGCCGACGGCCTGATCAGCGACCACGTCGACGAGTTCGACTTCCGCCGCTGGGCCAGGCAGGCGCTCGGCCCGAGCGGCACCCTGGTTGCCCTGCTGCCCCCGCTGCGCCGGAAAGCCCACGCCAAAGCGCTCGACCAGCTCGAGCAGTTCAAGCGCGACGAGACCGGGTCCAGCATCTAAGTTCGGCTGGACGTTGTCTGCAGGCTGTGCGAACATATGTTCGTATGCGCTGGGATGAGCAACGGGTCGAGAACGACATGCGGTTGCCTGGCGTCGGCGATGGCACGGTGGTTCGGACGTTCGACGCGCCGGAGGCGATGGGGATCAATTTCCACGAGGTGCGGGCGCGGTCGGCACTGAACCATGTGCCGGGCGGGCGCTACGGCTTCAGCTGGACGGTCAATCCCTTTAGGGGATGTACTCATGCCTGCACTTTTTGCTTTGCCCGCAGGACGCACACTACCTCGACCTTGATGCCGGTCGGGATTTCGAGCGGGAGATCGTGGTCAAGGTCAACGTGCCCGAGCTGTTGCGGGCGGAGCTGGCGCGGCCGAGCTGGAAGCGCGAGCTGGTCGCGCTCGGGACCAACACCGATCCCTACCAGTGGGTCGAGAGTCGCTACCGCTTCATGCCAGAGATCCTGGCGGCACTGGAAGAGGCCAAGACGCCGGTCTCGGTGCTGACCAAGTCGCCACTGCTCCTGCGCGACATCGACCTCTACGAGCAAATGGCAAAGCGCGTACCGGTCTCAGTCAATCTCTCCGTCCCAACTCTCGATGAAGACGCCTGGCGCGCCACCGAGCCGCACACTCCCAGCCCGGCCGCTCGGCTCGACGCGGTCGCGGAGCTACGAAGTCGCGGCATCGACTCCGGCGTCCTGATAGCTCCCCTGATGCCGGGCATCAACGACGAGCCCGAGCAGGTCCAACCGATCATCGACCGCGCGAAAGAAGCCGACGCCACCTTCCTCGGCGGCGTAGCCCTCCACCTCCGCGACGAGGTAAAGGACGTCTTCTTCGCCTGGTTGGAGACCAAACGCCCGGACCTCTTACCTCGCTACGAACAGCTATACGCCAACGGCCGCTCCTACATGCGACCCGAGCAGCGCAAGCTCGCGACTGGGGCTGTCCGGGGTTGGGGACGGGGGCGAGGGACGAAAAAGAAGCAAGTAGGGGCGGGGGAGAAGAGCGCGCCGGAGAGTCGATTTACCCCCGCGGCTACCGCGCAGCGCCGGTTGTTCTGACCCGCGAAAGCTGTTGTGAGGGAGGTGTCGGGTGTCCCACCCGTGCAGCGGCGTCCTGTTTTTCGCCCCATCTGCGTCTTCGGACGGCCACACGCTCCGAGGCGAAAAACCCAGCAAGCGGTGGGACACCCGACACCTCCCCGACTCAGCCCTCGTCCAACAGATCGAACGTGCACTCCTTGGGATCTTTGTCGTCCCGAAAACGGCGGAACCGAGCGCCGTGGCGAATGCGTCCGGTAGCCGCATGGTCGTAGCCGACTTCGATCACCAGCTCGGGTCTCAACGCGACCCACTCGAGGTCTCGCCCCCCCGTCCAGCGGCTTGGCTCGGCAGTGCCGCTGTCGCCGGTCTCCAGCGGCGCCAGCATCTCGCGCATCGCTCGTTTCGCCGACATGCTGAAGCCCGAGATATGGCCTACTGAGCGGAGGTTGTCGCCGTCGTAAAGGCCGAGAATGAGCGACCCCACCGTGCCCTCCTCTTTGCCCGGCCGCCAACCCATGACCACGCAATCGATCTCGCGCTCGCGCTTGACCTTGGCCATGCCTTTGCGCTTGCCGGGGAGATAGAGCGCGTCGAGCTGCTTGGCCATCGTGCCCTCGGTCTTGCGCAGCCACTGCTCGGCTTGCTGCGGGTCCTCGCTCAGCTCGCTCGTCTCGACCCCGGTTCGCTCTGCCAACGCGTCGAGTCGGGCGCGGCGTTCCCCGAATGGGGTCTCCAGCAGCGCTTCGTCCTCCTCGGCCAACAGGTCGAAGGCGATGTAGTCGGCCGGGATCTCCTTCGACAGCAGGGCGATCCGCGATGCGGCGGGATGGATGCGTTCCTGCAGCGCGTCGAATTCGAGGTTTCCATCGGCGTCGCGGATGACCAGCTCGCCGTCGAGCACGTAGCGCCCGGCCGCGAAGCTCAGCTCGGGGAAATAGCGGGTCAGGTCTTTGCCGCCGCGCGACTGGATGTAGGCGCCCTCGCCGTCGACGAAGACGATCGCACGGAAGCCGTCGAGCTTTTGCTCGTAGGCCCACTCCTCGCCTTCCGGGAGCTGTTTGCGGGTCAGCGCCAGCTGTGGCTTGATCGGCGGTTTGAGCGGGAGCGGCACCCCCGACAGTCTGCCGAGCCTGGCGCCGGTCCGCGCCTACGACTTCGCGATGCCCGCGCGGCGGGCGCGGCTCTCGCGCGGATCGGGCACTGGCACCGCCGCGAGCAGGGTCTTGGTGTAGGGATCGGACGGCCGCTCGCAGACCGTGTCGGCGGGGCCCTGCTCGACGATCTTCCCTTCGTGCATGACCGCGATCCGGTCGGAGATGTGACGGACGACGCCGATGTCGTGGGCGACGAAGACGTAGGTGAGGCCGAAGTCGTCCTGCAGATCGGCGAGCAGTTCGAGGATCTGGGCGCGGATCGAGACGTCGAGGGCAGATACCGGCTCATCGGCGACGATCAGCTTCGGCCGCAGGGCGAGGGCACGGGCGATTCCGATCCGCTGCCGCTGGCCACCGGAGAACTCGTGTGGGTAGCGCTGGTAATGCGCGGGGGAAAGGCCGACCCGCTCCAGCAACTCCAGAACCTGGGCGCGCAGCTCCGCGCCGGAGGCGCGTCCCTGTAGGCGCAGCGGATCGCCGATGATCTGACCGACCCGCTTGCGTGGGTTGAGCGAGGCGTAGGGGTCCTGGAAGACCATCTGCATCTCAGCCCGCAGCGGCCGCATCTCGCGGCGCGATAGGCCGGCGATCTCACGCCCCTCGAAGCGAACCGAGCCCGAGGTCGGCGCTAGCAACTGCAGCACGGTGCGCGAGAGGGTCGACTTGCCGCTGCCCGACTCGCCGACGAGGCCGAGGGTTTCGCCTTTGGCGACGCTGAAGCTGACGCCGTCAACTGCCCGCACGCGGTCAACCTCGCGCTCGATTAGCAAGCCGCGTTTGAGCGGGAAATGCTTGACCAAGTCGGTGACCTCGAGCAGGGGCGCCCCTTCGCGGCCGGGGCGCAGCGACTGCTCCTGGTCGAGCCGGACGACGGCGTCGAGCAGCTTGCGGGTATAGGGGTCTTTCGGCGAGTAGAAGATGTCATCGAGGCTGCCGCGCTCGACGATCCTTCCCTCGTACATGACCAACACCCGATCGGCGACCTCGGCGACGACACCAAGGTCGTGGGTGATCAGAATCGTCGCCAGGTTCCGTTCGCGGTTGAGGCGGCGCAGGAGTTCGAGGATCTGCGCCTGGATCGTCACGTCGAGCGCCGTCGTCGGCTCGTCGGCGATCAGCACGTCGGGCGCCAGTGCCAGCGCCATCGCGATCATCGCTCGCTGCCGCATCCCGCCCGAGAATTCGTGTGGGTAGCGATCGACGCGTCGCTCCGGCTCGGGGATGCCGACCGAGTCGAGCAGCTCGATCGCCCGCTCGCGCGCCTGGGCCTTGCCAACCTCCGGCCGGTGCGCCCGGATTGCCTCGACGATCTGCGCCCCCACCCGGTAGATCGGATTGAGCGAAGTCATCGGGTCCTGGAAGATCATCGCGATCTCGGCGCCGCGCACCTGCCGCAGCTCGCTCTCGTCGGCATCGATCAGCTCGCGACTGCGGAACTGCACCGACCCGGCAACGCTCGCGTTGGCAGAGCGCGTCAGCCCCAAGATCGTCTGTGCGGTGACGCTCTTGCCCGAACCGGACTCGCCGACGATCGCCAGCACCTCCCCTGCCTCGAGCTCGAAGGAGACGTCGTCGACGGCCTGTACGAGCCCTCCTTCGGTCGCGAAGCTCACGCGCAGGCCCTGCACGGTGAGGAGTTGCTCGCTCATGAGGAGTTCGCTCTCATCTCGCCGAGCCCTCCAGCTTGACCCGCGGGTCAAGGTAGGCGTAGGCGATGTCGACCAGGGTGTTGAAGAGAACGACGAAGAAGGCGCCGAAGAGCGTGATCGTCATGATTGGCGGCAAGTCGAGGTTGAGCAGCGATTCGTAGGCGTACTGGCCGATGCCGTTGAGGCTGAAGACGCCCTCGACCAGAATCGCGCCGCCGAGCAGGGCGCCGAAGTCGAGACCGAAGAGGGTGATGATCGGCACCAGCGAGTTGCGCAGCACGTGACGGCTCATCACCCGCCGCTCCGAAAGACCCTTGGCGCGTGCGGTGCGCACGTAGTCCTGGCTCATCGCGTCGAGCATGTTCGAGCGCAGCACACGGCTGTAGAAGCCGATGTAGACGATCGCCAGCGTTATCCACGGCAGGATCAGGTGGTTCGCCCAGTCCAGCGGGTTTTCGCTCAGGCCGACATAGCCGCCGGAGGGGAAGACTTCGAACTCATAGGTCAGGTAGTTGAGGAGGATCGCCGCCAGCCAGAAGATCGGCATGGAGATTCCGGTGACGGCGAGGACGGTCAGCGCTCGGTCGATCCACCCGCCGGCCCGTACGGCGGAGAGATAGCCGAAGAGGATTCCGAAGAACATCCAGATCACGGCGGCGCCGACGCAGAGCGAGAAGGTCGCCGGGATCCCTTCGATGATTCGTTCGTCGACGTCTTCCTGGGTTTCGTAGGAGATCACCTCACCGCTGAGGATGTTCCCCATCATCGTCAGGTACTGCTGGGGCAGGGAATCGTCGAAGCCCCATTCCTCGGTGATGCTGGCGATCAGCTGTGGATTGGCCGATCTGCCCGCCATCTGCCGCGCCGGATCGGCATTTGGAATGACGTTGAAGATCAGGAAGACGATGACCGAGACCGCAAAGAGGACCGCCACCATGCCGGCGAGGCGCCTGACCGCGAAGCGAGCCATCAGACGGCGGTTCCCTCCGGCTCGGCGACCCCGGTGTGTGCCTCCAGCCGTAGCTTTGCTTTGGGGTCGAGCGCGTCGCGCAGGCCGTCGGCAAAGATGTTGATCGAGAGTACCGTCAGCAGCAGCATCGCGCCCGGGATGACGGTAAGCAGCGGCGAGCTCGTGATCAGCTCGAAGCCTCCCGCGATCATCGTCCCCCAGGAGGTGTTGGGTGGCCGCACGCCGACACCGAGGAAGGAGAGGATCGACTCAAGCAGCATGCTGTTGGCGACGGCGATCGCGAAGAAGACGATCACCGTTGAAAGCAGGTTCGGCAACAGCTCGCCGAGCATGACCCGCAGCGGCCCGGCCCCTTGGGCGACCGCCGCCTCGACGAACTCCCTCTCGCGCAGCGCCAGCACCTCGCCCCGGATTGGCCGGGCAACGTATGGGGTGAAAACGACGCCGATGATCAGGGTCGGGATCCAGATCGAGCCACCTGAAAGTCGCAGCGGGCCGATTTGCAGGCCGCCAACCGCGAGCGCGAGCCCGAGCGCGATTCCCAGAAGGGTCACGGGGATCGCCCAGACGACATCCATCGTTCGCGCGATCACGGCATCGGCCCAGCCTCGGTAGTAGCCGGCGAGCAGCCCGAGACCGGTCCCCAGCAGCGTCGTGATCAGGGCCGCGGTGATACCGATCAAGAGCGAGGTTCGCCCGCCGTACATCAACCGCACCATCTCGTCGCGGCCGAGCCGTCCGTCGGCGCCGAGGAAGAACTTGCCACCGGCGTCGAACCAGAGCGGCCCGATTGGCTTGCCTTCGCGGTTGACGACCTCGCGCTGCTCGCCGTCGACCTCGACTTTCTGCAGCGTGTGAGTGGCGTTCGGGCCGGTGTCGGCGACCTGGTTCGCCCACAGCGGCGCTGCGAGGGCGAAGAGGACGATCAGGACGAAGAGGCCGCCGAAGGCGAGGGCGACGCGGTTGCGCCGCAGCCGCCGGTACGCCAGATACCAGGGGCTGCGGCCCTCCACTACTTGAACTGGAAGCTAGTCAGGTCCTGGCCGAAGGTCGGGTTGAAGATCACCTCATCGAGGTCGATCGCGTTGGAGATGAAGGTCGGCACGGTGTTTTCGCCATAGGGCACCCAGGGCGCCAGTTCCATTACTTCGCGGTCCAGCTCTGCGTACTCGGCTTCCTGCTCAGGCCCGAGCTGTTCTTCGCCGAGCTTGGCGATTTTCGCGTTCAACTTCGGCTCGTCGGTGTGGGTGAGGTTCGTACTGCCGATGCTTTCCCCCGAGAAATGCGGTTCGAAGTAGTCGTTCGGATGCGGGTAGTCAGCGAACCAGTTGGCCCAGCCGGTGTCGAGCTCGGGAGTAGAGGGGTTGCTGATCTGCTGGAAGTAGATGTCGGCGTTGATCGTTTTCAGCTCGACGTCGAAGCCCAGTTTCTCGAGCACGTCGGCGTAGTAGGCGCCCGCTTCGTCGTTGGGGCTTTCGGTGTTGGTCCATACCGCGATGTCGCGGTCGGCCGGGTTGGACTGTTTCATCAGCGCTTCGGCTTTGGCCATGTCGTGCGGGTAGAGGTTGAAGGGCTCGTGCCCCGGCATGTCCTTGGGCAGGACCTGGTGAGCGGCGCCGAGCGAGCCGGAGTAGATCCGTTCCAGCGCAGCAGGATCGACCGCATAGTTGACCGCCTGCCGCACCTTGAGGTCGTCGAAGGGCGGTTGCGAGGTGTTCATCCAGAAGAAGTAGACGTTGATCGGGCGCTCGACGCGGAGCTGGGTGCCCTCGTATTTGTCCTTGACTTTGTTGTAGAGATCGGCCGGCAGGGTGCTCTGCATCCACTCCGACTTGCCCCGTTCAATTTCATTGACCGAGGTCGCTTTGTTGCGGACGACAGCGATGTCGATCTCGTCGACGTGGCCGTCGGGGAAGTCGGGCATTGCCGGGCCGTTGCTCTTCGCCCATTGCGGGTTGCGCACATAGGACCAGCCGCGCCCCTGTTCGACTTCGACGATCTCATAGGGCCCGGTCGCCGGCGGTGGGTCGCCGGTCAGGTTTTTCGCCGGCGTGCCGGCAGGAAGGACGGCGACGTAAAGCAGCGCCAGCTCGTTGGTGAAGGCGCTTCGCGGGTTGGTCAGGCGAATGACTATCTCCCCGGTTTTGTCGTCGGCTTCGATTCCGGGAATGCCGCCGCGCTTGGTTTCGGCGAACTCTTCGGCGCCGACGATGTCCGTGTAGAAGAAAGAGCCGTACGAGTTGAGCTTGAACATGCGTTCGACCGAGGCGAGGAAGTCGGAGGCTTTGACCGGGGTGCCGTCGGAGTATTTGAGTCCTTTGCGCAGCGTCAGCGTGTAGGTCTTGCCGTCCTTGCTGATCTCGGGCAGGCTCTCGGCCAGGGCAGGGACGACTTCGGTGCCTGCCTCGCCGTTGGCGTGGGCGTAGGTCAGCAGCGGCAGGTAGGTGTTGTACATCGCGGTCAAGGCTTCGGCCGTGAAGGCGATGTTCGGGTCCAGTTCCGGGAAGGCCGCGTAGGTCGCCTTCAGCGTGCCGCCTTCTTTGCCGCTGGACTCGCTTCCGCAGGAGGCGAGGCTCAAGGCCATCGCCACCAGTCCAAGAACAGCCAACGTTGCAGGAAACTTCCTCACGTCACGACCTCCGTTCAGGACTGGGCAGGACCTCTGCGGGAATTAACTCCACCATAATCTCGTCGGCGGCGTCAACGGTCCCTGGACGTTTCTTTTCCTGTTCTAGGGGCCAATTCCTGCCCAGCAGCAGGGCCGAGGCGATGACGATGACCATCACGCCCACCCCCGCGACGAGGAAGGTTGCGCGTGGGCTCCATGCCGACGCGATCAATCCGCCGAGCAGGTAGCCGATGCCGGGGGTCGCCGAAGCGACCGATTCGAGCGTGCCGATCACGCGGGCCTGCATCGAGCGGCTGGTCAGCTCCTGCACCGCGCTGACGACGGCGACCCACTGGACGCCGTTGCCAGCGCCGCCGACGACGGAGGCCAGGCAGGCAATCGCCAGGGTCTGCGCTGCGGCCATGCCGAGGTAGCCGGCGCCGATCGCGACGGTGCTGAAGAAGAGAAGCAGCGGCAGTGGCGCGCGGCGCAGGGTCGCGAAGACGACGCTGCCCAGAAGCATCCCCACCCCCCAGCTGCCGAGCATCAGGCCGTAGCCCGTATCGCCGGCGTCGAGCGTTTCCTTGGCGTAGATCACCTCGATCGGGATCACGGCGGAGAAGAAGATGAGCGCCACCGCCTGGGCGCCGAGCAGGCGGCCCAAGGTCGCCTGACGGCGGATGTAGCCGAGCCCGGCTCGAACCTGCTCGCGCAGCTGCCCGGGCTCGGGCTCGACGTGCGGCATCGGCCTGGCGGTGAGCAGGATGCAGGCGATCAGGTAGAAGGACACCGCGTCCAGCAGCAGGGCCGACTGGACCCCGAGGGCTGCCACCACCGCGCCGGCCAGAGCCGGGCCGACCGCGGCGCCGCCGGTGAAGGCGACGTTGAGGACCGCGTTGCCGGCCCGCAGCTCGCCCTCGGGCTCGAGCATCGCCGCCGAGACCGCGCGGGTCAGCGTTCGCGCCGTCAGCGCCAGGGCGCCGTCGATCGTTGCCACGAGGACGACGGCGGGAAGCGAGAAGTTGTCGGCGAGCAGGGCCAGGGCGCCGAAGGCCGCCGCCTCCCCCGCGTAGATCGTCGGCAGCACGAAGCGGGGCGGGGGGCGCTCGAGGCGGGCGACCATCACCGGGGTCAGAAGCGCCGGCAGGAAACCGGTCCCGATGAAGAGCAGCGCGGTCGCCAGGGCGCTGTCGGTGAGGTCGAAGACCAGCACCGAGAGGGCAACGATGCCGAGCCAGTCGCCCATCTCGTTGACCGCGTAGGAGAGCGCCAGGCGGCGGAACGCGGGACGTCTCAAAGGGGCTCGGAGGCCTGGACTACCCATTAATCGCCCTGAATCCCCACATGTTTATGCACAAGTTTCGTTGCAGATGCACAAGTTTCCGCCGGGTTGTGCTACAAACTTGCCAGCACCTAAAAAGTTTCTCGCGTGGATCTTGTGCGAGATACCCCGTCCGGGCTTCAACGAAGGGATGAAACGCATGGGCTACAAAAGGTAAGACTTCCAGCGTAGAGCGAGCGCTCCGGCGCCTCGCCTTCGAGTAAAAGGGCGCCCCCTGGGTGCCCTTTTGCGTTTTTAGGGCGGGCTCGGGATGTTTTCGCGTAATTTGCAAGGGATTGGCCAGGTGGTCCCATGGGGGTTGTTGTGCCTGCGGCAACCGTCTACCTTGATACAGGAGGTTGCGGTCGTCGCAAACTTTGCTGCCAGTCAAAGGAACCAGCGGGTCCGCGGGAAATTTCCAGTGACTGGGTCTGGTTGCGGTGACCGGCCTCGGCACAGCCCATGGAGAACGAGCGGCCCACACGCCTCAGCCACGCGCTTCTGGTGCTGGCTCTTGCCGCGGCCGTAGCCGTCGCGATCTGGCGGGCGCCGGCCGCCAACTGGGATCTGGCGCTCTTCGGCATCCTGCTCGGCTTCTCGACCTTCAGCGACATCACCTCGATCGAGACCGAATCGAAGCTGAAGATCTCGGGCAACTTCCTCGCGCTCGTCCTGGCGATGGTCTTCCTCGGCGGAACGCCGGCGGCGCTGATCGGCGTGATCTCGCTGCTCGCCGGTTGGCTGCGCTTCCGCGAAAGCTGGAACGACCTCCTCGTCAACCTGCTGACCTACATGACGTTCCCGCTGGTGGTCGGGATCGCCTTCCACGAGGTCCTCGAAGCCACCGGGATCACCGCCTCCGAACCGGCCTTCTACGTGCTCGTCTTCGGCGCCTTCCTTGCCGCGCTGGCAATGAACTTCTCGATGATCGCCGCCTACACCTGCTACCTGGAGCGCAGCTCCTTCGTCGAGAAGGTCCGCACCGCGCTCTTCCCGTTGCTGCCCTCGGAGCTCGCGGCCGCCCTGATGGCCGTCGGCATCACCTTCATCTACGACCAGATCGGCCTCGCCGGGGTCGCCCTCTTCGGCATCGTCTTGATCATCTTCCAGTACCTGCTCGGTGCCCTGCTCGTCTCCCAGCAGCGGGCCGAGGAGCTCGAGCGCCGCAGCAAGCAGCTGGCCAGCTTCCAGGTCGGAATGCTGAGCGCGCTGCTGCGCACGCTCGACCTGCGGGACCAGATGACCGCCCGCCACAGTGCCGCCGTCGCTCGCTACTCGCGGGCGATCGCCAAGCACGCCGGCTTTTCGCGCCGCGAGGAGGAGCTGGTCCACATCGCCGCGCTGCTGCACGACATTGGCAAGTTCATCCTCCCCGACCGGATCCTGAAGGCGAACGTGCCGCTTACCGATGAAGACTGGATGCTGATCCGCCGCCATCCGCAGCAGGGCGCTCGCGTCGTCTCCTCGCTGGACGGCTACGGCCCGGTGGCCGAGATCATCCTCGCCCACCACGAGCGGATCGACGGCAAAGGCTATCCGCGCGGACTCGAAGGCGACGACATCCCCGAGTTGGCGCGGATCATCTCCGTCGCCGACACCTACGACGTGATGACGGCGCGCGATTCCTACCGCACCCCGACCTCTAGCTACGAGGCGATCCAGGAGCTGCGGCGGGTGGCCGGCAAACAGCTCGACGCCCGCTTCGTCGAGGTCTTCATCGAGTTGCTCGAGGACAAGGATGTCTCCTTCCGCCACGGCGAGGAGGCCGACTTCGAGCGCGAGCTGTCGCTGGAAGCGCGCATCGCCGAGACCGCCAGCCCCGGGGTCGAATCGGGTCGCTTCCAGGTCTCCGGCGTCAGCGCCAGCTGAGCAACCGCAAGGGCGATACCGTTCGCGCTAATGCGCGCGGTCACCTTCCAGGCACCCGGAGAGGTGCGGATCGAGGAGAAGCCCGAGCCCGAGCTCGTCGCCGCCGACGACGTGGTGGTGCAGGTCGAGGCGAGCGGGATCTGCGGCTCGGACCTCCACATCTTCCACGGACGGGTACCGGTCGAGCCCGGCTTCACGATCGGCCACGAGTTCGTCGGCACGGTGCTCGCCGCCGGCGACGACGTCGAGCGCGTCGCGGTCGGCGACCGCGTGCTCGGTTGCTTCCACACCGCTTGCGCCACCTGCGCGGCCTGCCTGCGCAGTGATTACCACCGCTGTGAGCACGGCCGCACCTTCGGCCACGGCTCCAACCTGGGCGACCTGCAGGGCGCCCAGGCCGAGCAGTTGCTGGTCCCGCGTGCCAACCTGACCCTGCGCAAGGTCCCGCAGGGGATGTCGGACGAGGTGGCGCTGTTCGCCGGCGACGTGATGGGCACCGGCTACCACGCCGTCGCCCACGCTGGCATGCAGGCGGGCGACACGGTCGCCGTGCTCGGCCTCGGCCCGGTCGGCCTCTGCGCGGTCCAGGCGGCGCTGACGGCGGGGGCGAGCCAGGTCTTCGCGATCGACGCGGTCGAGGCGCGGTTGGAGATGGCGAAGCGCTTCGGCGCGACGCCGCTCCACCTCGGCGAGGACGAGCCGAAGCGCGCCGTGCGCGCCGCGACCGGCGGGGGCGGCGTTGACGTCGTCATCGACGCGGTCGGCGACCCGGGGCCGCTGGCGATGGCGGTCAGCCTCGCCCGCGGCGCCGGCACCGTGTCCGGGATCGGCGCCTACGCCGGCGTGGGCCAGGTACCGCTCGGCCTCGCCTGGCTCAAGGGCCTGACCCTGCGCCTCGGTCTCGCCAACGTGATCGCCCACGTCGACCGTGTCCTCGGCCTGCTCGAGGCCGGCAAGCTGGACCCCTCGCCGCTGGTCACGCACCGGATGAAGCTGGAGCAGGTCGCTGAGGCTTATGAGCTCTACGACAACCGCGAGGCGCTGAAGATCGTTTTGTCGCCGTGAATTTGTGAAATCCGGCGTTTCTCTCTACATTTGTGCGAGTGCGAGCGAGGCGCCCTGCATCCGCAGCGGCAATCGTCATCCTGGGCGCGCTGCTCTTCAGCAGCAGCGCCCAGGCGTGCTCGTGCCTGGAGTTGACCCCACGCGCAGCGCTGCGCCAAGCGGATGCGGCAATTTCCGGACGCCTGATACGGGTTGATCCGGTGGATCGCTACGGCGCCGAATACCTTTATCGAGTGCGGCGGGTTTACAAGAAAGGCCCGGGATTGCGGCCTGGTGAGACGGTCTCGGTTCACAGCGGCATCAACGGCGCCAGCTGCGGCCTCCCCAACGACAAGGTCCGTTGGTACGGCCTGTTTCTCTCGCGGCGTGGGAGCCAATGGAGCGGCGGGTTGTGTGGAGTCGCTGCTCCGCGGGAGATCGCTGCTGCCGCACGAGGGCTGCACCGCGGCGATGATCCGAGTGGGTCGGCCTCTGGCTTTACGCCTGACTGTGCTAGTTGACTAACACACTAGTCTCATCTATTGTGCCCTTTCAGTGGCACAGCAATCCACGCCCGCACGCGAGCCGAACCCGTTCTCGATCGATCCCAACGACGAGCTGCCTGTCGGCCTGCAGCTGACCTGGCGCCTGCGTGCACTGATCGCCACCGGCCGCCTCGCCTCGGGCGAGCGGTTGCCGAGCTTCCGCCGGCTCTCCGAGTGGGCCGGGGTCAACGTGAACACGGTGCGCGCGGTCTACGCCGGGCTCGAGGGAGAGGGGCTGGTCGTCAGCCGCCAGGGCCAGGGCACCTTCGTCGCCGAGGGGATCGAGGCCGCGGCGCAGTTGGAGGAGATCGCGACCGACGCTCTGCGCCGCGCCCACGAAGCCGGCCTCAGCCCGCGCGAGCTGGCGATCGTCGCCTCGGCCTGCGCCAGCATGCCGGGGGCGCTGGACGAGGCGCCGGCCGCGGCGCCTGCCGATCTGCCCGACCTGGCCGAGGAGAGCGAGGCGATCGAGGTTCGCAAGGAGCTGCGGCGCCAGATCGCTCGCCTGGAGGCCGAGCTCGCCGCCTACCCGCGCGATCTGCCGCGCGACCTGCCGACGGCGCCGCGGCGCGCCAGCGCCCACGTCGCCGGGGTCGAGGAGCTCGAGCAGACGCGGGACACGCTGATCGCCCAGCTCTCCAAGGCGCAGCAAGCCGCCGAGCGGCGAGCGCGCCAGGCGGGGCGTAAGAGGGTGCAGGGAGCCAGTCCCCTCGAGCAGGCGATGAGCTGGTGGCGGCACAAGCTGTAGCGCGGGCGTTCCTGCCCGCCAAGTCGTTCGTCGAGCAGCTCGGGGAGATGATGATCCTCACCGCGCGGACGATCGTCTCCGCGGTCAGGCCGCCGTATCCCTACGGCGAGGAGCTGGTCGGGCAGTTCCTCTTCGTGCTCAAGCTCTCTTGGTTCCCGATGACGATCTCGACCTTCGCCCTCTGCCTGGGGGGGCCGGGGCTGCAGGCGGCCGGCATCCTCGACCTCTTCGGCAACCTCGATCGACTCGGCGGCTTCTTCGTCGTCACCGCGGTCCGCTTCATCGGGCCGATCGTCACCGCGGTCGTCGTCGGTGGCGTCGCCGGCACGGCGATCACCGCTGACCTCGGCGCCCGCAAGATTCGCGAGGAGCTCGACGCGCTGCAGGTGCTCGGCGTCGACCCGATCAAGAATCTGGTTGTGCCGCGCTTCATCGCGCTGATGGTGATCACCGGCCTGCTCGACATCTTCGCGATCGTCTTCGGTCTCAGCGCCGGCATCGTCGCCTCGCTGCTCTACGGCCAGCCGCTGGGTGGCTTCTTCGCCACCCTCTTCGACAACGCGCTGATCACCGACGTCTGGGGATCGGTCCTGATGTGCACGCTCTTCGGCGGCATCATCGCCGTCGTCTGCTGCTACAAGGGAATGACCGCCTCCGGCGGCCCCGAGGGAGTCGGGCGCGCGGTCAACCAGGCGGTGGTGATCGCCTTCATGGGGGTCTTCTTCTTCCTCTACGTGTTCACCACGATCCTGCTCGCCTCCAACCCCGAACTGCAGTCGATCCGGTGAGCCGCGGCGACCCCACGATCGGCTGGCTCGACGTCCCACGTGGCTGGCTCGATTCCTTCGGCGAGATCGCCCGCTTCGGCGCGAGGGTGGCCGGCCTCGTCTACTCAGGCCGGGTTGGCCGGTACTTCGGCGAGAGCATCCGCCAGGCGGGCATCCTGGTCCTCGGCTCGGCCGTCGTGATCTGGGCCTTCGTCTTCATCCTCGGCTTGCAGTGCGGCGTGATCGGCGCCTACTTCAACCGCTCGATCGGGGCGCCCTCGCTGGCCGGGCTCTTCTCCGCCTACTGCGACCTGCGCGAGGGATTGCCGTATGCCTTCGGCTACATCCTCTCCGCCAAGGTCGGGACCGGAATCGTCGCCGAGCTGGGCGCGATGCGGATCTCCGACGAGATCGACGCGCTCGAGGTGATGGGGATCCAGCCGGTGACCTTCCTCGCCGCGACCCGCCTGCTCGGCGCCTGGATTGCGATTCCGTTCCTCTACCTGGTCGGCGTCGGCGTCGCCTACTTCGCCAGCTACATCGCCGTCGTGGAGCAGGTCGGCGACGTCTCCTCGGGGGGCTATCTCTTGATCTTCTGGATGTTCCAGGACCCGCTTGACCTGATCTTCAGCCTGACGAAGGGGATGGCGATGGCGACCGTGGTCGTGGTGGTCGGCTGCTACTACGGCTACACCGCCTCGGGCGGGCCGGTCGGGGTGGGCACCGCGACGGCGAAATCGATGGTCGTCAACATCATCCTCGTCCACATCATCGGCATGCTCGGCACCGTGGTCTTCTGGGGTGCCAACCCGCGCGCGCCGATCGGCGGTTGAGCGCCTAGCTGGACGTAGCTGCGGTGGGGGCCGCGTTCTTTGCCGGCTTGCGGTGGCGGCGGAACATCTCCTTCACCCATTCGATGCCGTGGCGGTCTAGTAGCGGCTCGCGGAAATCCTCGAAGCCCTTTGCGGAGGGCGAGTCCGGCTTGAGCGGACCCTCCTCGGGAACGGCCAGCGGGTAGAAGAGCGAGGCGGCGGTGAGGTCGGCGACGCTGAACTGCTCGCCGACCAAGTACTCGTTGTCGCCCAGCTCGGTTTCGAGCCGGTCGAGCGCCGCGAGGACCTTGGCGCGCGCCCGCTCCGCCTTCTCGGCGCTGCCCGCGCGGAAGCGAAGCGCGGTGTAGGTGCGGGCGTAGGCGGCAGTCGGGCGGCCGAATTTGGCCAACGGCCGTGGGGCGGTCTGTTCCATCAATTCGGCGAAGCGCTCGCGGTCGTTGCCGAACTCGTGCCAGGCAAGCTGACGGACATGCGGTCCCAGCTCCTCGTCGAAGAACTCCTCCAGCTCGAGTGCACGACGCCGCTGCCCGACGCCGAGTGGGTACAGCGGCGGCTCGGGGAAGCGCTCCTCCAGCGCGGCGACGATTGCGGTCGAGTCGCTGATCCGCTGGCCGCCGATGCTCAGTATCGGGAAGGTGTAGTGGGCGCCGCGGGTCAGCCAGAGGGCGATGATCATGTGGGCGCCGGGGGGCGGCGAGTGGCGGCGATGCTCGACTCCCTTCCAGGCCAGCGCCCAGCGCGCCTTCTCGCTGTAGTGCGAGATGTCGATCTGCCAGAGAGTGGGGAGGTCGTCACTCATAGTTTGAGCGTTCCGATTTGTGGAAGCATAGGGTCAGATGGCACCTTTGAACGACTCTGAGATCGAGGCGAGGCTAGCGGAGCACCCCGGCTGGGAGCGCAGCGGTTCGGCCATCCGCAAGGACTTCAAGCGCAGCGACTTCGTCGGCTCGGTCAACTTCGTGCAGAGTTTGGTCGAGCCGGCCGAGGCGATGAACCACCACCCCGATCTGGAGATCTCCTGGGACACGGTCACGGTCTCGCTCTCCACCCACTCCGACGGCGGCGTCACCGCCGCCGACTTCGAGTTGGCGGCAAAGATCGACACCCTGGCCTGACCGCTGGCCGCTACGGTGGCCCGATGGCCGACGAGCTGAGAATCGACGCGGGGCTCTCGATTCCGCTGGCGGAGATAGAGCTGCGCGCCAGCCGTTCCTCGGGTCCGGGCGGGCAGCACGCCAACGTCACCGCCTCGCGCGTGGAAGCAGTGTTCGAGGTGGAGCCCTCGAGTGTGCTCGACGAATCGCAGCGGCGCTTGCTGCTGGCGAAATGGGGTCCGATAGTGACCGCGGTTGCCCAGGACGCGCGGGGGCAGGCGCGTAACCGGGAGCTGGCCTTGGAGCGGCTGGCGGAGAAGATCGCGGCGGGACTGGTCGTGCCGCGGCGCCGGCGTGCGACCAAGCCCAGCCGGGCCGCCCGCAAGCGCCGGCTCGAGCGCAAGCGCCGCACCGGCGAGCGCAAGCGGACGCGACGCCGGCCGGCGGCGGACCAGGACTGATTGGCAAACTGGAGGAGATGGCGAAGCGAAGGCAGCGGCGCCCGCGCGAGAAGGTCCCGACGGTCGACTACAGCGACCCCGAGGGCAACGTCTTGACCCTGCGGCAGTCGCTCAGCGCCGGCACGATCGCCAAGCTGGGCGAGGGCCCGGCGACCGCGGCGACCACGCAGGAGGACGCCTGGCGACGGCGCTCGGAGCTGCTCTTCGAGCGCCTCGCCGTGCGCTGGGAGATCGCCGGCCTGCCCCTCACCGACCAAAAGATGCTCCTCGGCCGCTTGCGCATGGCGGACGTCGAGACCCAGGAATGGGTGCGCCGCACGATCGCCGAGCACCTAGATCGGTTCATCCCCGAGCTGGCGGGGTAGGTTGTAGAAGGCCGGTTCCCCTCGAGGCAAAGGAGAGACGATGCTTGCCAACGCCAAAGCCACCAGCGGCTTCGCTGTCCCCGACACGGACGAGGCAAAGCGTTTCTACGGCGAGACCCTTGGCGTAGAGACGGAGGTGTTGGACGAGGAGAACGGCGTCATGGCCCTGAAACTCACCGGCGGCGACGTATTCCTCTACCGCAAACCGGACTTCGAGCCCGCCACCTACACGATCCTCAACTTCGAGGTCGACGACGTAGACGCCGCCGTAGAGGAGCTCTCCTCACGTGGGATCAGCTTCGAGCGCTACGAGGGCTTCGACCAGGACGAGAAGGGCATAGCCCGCGGTCCCGGCCCGACGATCGCCTGGTTCAAGGACCCCGCCGGCAACATCCTCTCGGTCTTGCAGCAGCCCTAGAGGGGGGTCGTCTATGCGCTCGTCGGCCGCTGGCCGGCTGAGGACGTGTTTAGTGCCACTGCGGCGCGAATGAGCGCTTTCAACGCCTTTTCATCGATCTTGTCGCCCTCGTGGAAATCGATGGCACGCCTGGTGTTGCCTTCGAGGCTGGAGTTGAAGAGGCCTGACGGGTCCTCCAACGAGGCGCCTTTGGCGAAGGTCATCTTCACGACATTCTTGTACGTCTCGCCGGTGCAGATCATTCCGGCGTGGTACCACACCGGAACCCCCCTCCATTTCCACTCCTCGACCACTTCGGGGTCGGCCTGCTTGACGAGACTTCGGACCCGAGCGAGCGTCTCGCCCCGCCAATCGCCCAGCTCCTCGATCCTCGCGTCTATCAGATGAGAGGGAGAGCCTCCTCCTTTTCCCTCCTTCGAGCCGCTCTTTCTCTTCGTCATTGTTGTGTCGCCTTTCTTCATGGTCGTTGTCGCTCGCCCGCTTGGGCACTGGTGTCCAAAGCGCGATCAGCGGGCCATGTGTCGGTGGCGCGGAGGGCAGAGTTCATTCGGAGTTGCTTCGCTTTCGTTTTCAACCGGGATCGATTCGTTGTTGACGAGCGTTTCGGATCGGCAATCTACCCGGCGCGCTGAGCGCCGCTGACAGGCGTAAACGCGCGATGGGCAGGTCCCGTATGGACAGACCATGGCCGCGAATCTCGCCAACTGGCGCTTGGCATGCCAGAAATTGACGTGGGTGGCTGACGAGCCTGCGCTTGAGAGCGTTGGGAAGAAGCAAAACGCTATTGCGAGCAAGGCGCTTGCGCAGATAAGGCTGTGGATTGTCCCCTGCCTCACGCGGCCCAGCATAAGCGCTCAAACGATAGCCCCGACCGCGCCCTCTTCCATGATTTCCACATGGAGCAGCGCCACGTCACGCTCAGCGGCGACGTAGAGGGGTCTTTCGTGATCGAGGAGACTCCAGGCTGCCTGCCGACGGCGGGTAGCCAGCTAGTCGCGTCCAAGCAGACGGTCGAGCGCTCTCCCGACTTGTCTGTAGATCTGTTCTTCGTCGCCGTAGGGGACCTTGAGCCCAATGCGAATGACCTCTGCTCTGGACGGCCCATCCTCGTCGGGGAGCAAGCGATAGATGATTCGGTAGCGAGGGTCCACGTCCCGCTCCTCGTCGAAGTAGAGCTTGCGGCAGTCGGAGAGATTGCCGGTGCTGAACGCGAAGCCACATGGCTTTCCCAGCTTTGGGTTCTCCTTTGAGACCTGGGCGAGCAGTTCAAGAGCCCGGCGCTTCAGCTCTTTGGAAGGAGGGTCGAGGAGTTGCTGCTTGGCGGTGGGGTCGAAAAACTCGACCGGGAGCCGCGCCACCTACAGGCCGAACTCCGCCGGGTCGAAGCCCGCCTCGCGAGAGACATCGGCCAGCTCGACCCGTTTGCCCGTGTCCTGGGCAAGGGCCTCGCGAACTTCCTCCGACGCCACCAGCTCGTCCAGAATTTCCGTCTGCCACTCGTACCGCTCGTAGGAGAGAATCACGCCCTCGGGTTTGCGATGAGAGCCGAAGACGACCGGATCAGCCTGCCCGCCTCTCTCACGAAAGAGCTTTAGATAACTGGAGAGATGGTCTCTAGCCTCGGCGCTCGGGATGACAGTCTGGGGAGAAGCCATGGCTGTAGCCTAGCAAATCTGTACAGATTTCTGTACGACTTTCTCTTTTTCTATGGCTAGATTTTCCGTCCGAACGCGTCAAGTACAACCCGGGCGTCGCGCTGCCCATGCGCCAGGTCGGGCACTCCGACCCGGGGGATTCGGACGATGGGCGCGGCTGGGTTCGAACCAGCGACCTCTCGCGTGTGAGGCGAGCGCTCTCCCACTGAGCTACGCGCCCTGGGAGTCCGATATTACGGGGCGGTTGCGAGATGGGGGTCTCGTGCCTTGATCCGCAGACGCGACCCGGCTCGCTTAGGCGGCGGCCTGCTCTCCGGCAGGGAGGGGACCGTCGCCGGGCGGGCCGGTCTCGCCCGCGGCGATGGCTTTCTTCTGCAACGCCTGGCCGGCGAAGGGGAAGATCAGGGTCGAGAGCATCGCCGCTCCGACCAGGCCGGCGGCGGTCGAGGTTTTCATGTGGCCGGTTTCGGTCGCGATCGTCGTGATCGCGACGACGAGCGGCAGCTCGGTCGCCGAGTAGAAAGCGAGCGCCGCACGCTGGCGCGCTTGTAAGACGCTGCGGTAGAGCAGCAGCGCTGGCAGGCCGCGGACGACGAGGAAGAGGCAGAAGAACATCACCAGCTTGAGCAGAGCGGGGGCGGAGCCGAGGGCGGCAAGGTCGAACTCGATGCCGCTGGTGACGAAGAAGAAGGGGACGAAAAAACCGAAGCCGACGGCGGTCAGCTTCGACTCGAAGACCTGCAGCTCACGTCCCTTGAGCGCCAGCCGCACGATCATGCCGGCGACGAAGCCGCCGAGCAGGACGTCGAGACCGAGCTGGTCGGCCAAGATGACGAGGCCAAAAACCAGGACCACGGTGATCCGCACCGCCAGCTGGCTGCTCGCCTCGAAGGTGCGCTCCAGGGCCGGCCAGCCGCGCCAGGCGAGCCGGACGGAGACCAGCGCCATGACGAGCGCGAGGAAGACGAAGGCAACCAGGATCAGCGCCTCGTGCAGTGGGTTAGTGGTCGAGAGGACAAGGGTGACGAGCAGGATCGGGCCGAACTCGCCGATCGCTCCGGCCGCCAGCAGGTAGGTGCCAAAGCGGGTCTTCAGCTCGTCGCTGTCGCGCAGGATCGGGATCAGCGTGCCGATCGCGGTCGTCGCCATCGCCGAGCCGGTGTAGAGGAAGGAGACGACGATCCCGGCCGCGGCCAGGATGCCGCCAATCCCATAGGCGAGGGCGATCGAGAGCAGCCAGCCCAGGGCGCCGAGCCGCAGGGGCTTGCCGCGGATGCGCGCGAAGTCGATCTCGTAGCCGGCGAAGAAGAAGAGCATCCCCAGGCCGAGGTTGGAGAAGAAGTCGATGAAGTCGTCGGTCTTGGCAAGGTCGAGTACTTCGGGACCGACGAGGATCCCCATCAGCAGCTCGACCACGACGACCGGCGGGGCGAGGCGGCGCGGCACGACGGCAACCGTGATCGCCGCCAGGGCGGCAATCACGACGATGACGAAGAAGGACTCGGTGTCGACCTCGATCAAGGCGGAGATGATCCTACGGTCGCGGCCGGGTAGGATCGTGGGTGGACCGTGCTAGGCGGGGAATCAGCGGTGCCCTGTAACCCGCAATCCGCTCTAGCGGGGCCGAAAACCGTTCTTAGGGGCTGGCCTTCGGGACCGGTCCGCCGGGGGCGGCGTTGACGGCCGGGTCCTGCGCGACGTGGGCACGTGAATCAGGTCAGGTCCGGAAGGAAGCAGCCTTAAGCGGAAGCCGCGGGTGCCGCAGGTAAGCCCGACTCGAGCCAAACCCGACGGACATGCCTGGAGACCTCGCTTCGAAGGCGGGTGCACGGTCCATTTTCAAGCCTCGGCCAGCCGCTCGGCCAGCCAGAGGTCGCAGAGCCAGTCGGCCTGCCCGCCGCCCTTACGCGTGACGACGATGCCCTCAGGGCTGCCTTCGACGGCCACTTTCTTCCAGCGGGTTGAATTCGGTGCCCTTTTCAGGGCGGCGACGACGCCGTCCGGGGCGCCGTCGAGCGGGCGGACGCGGCCGTCGCGCGACTTCGCCTCAAAGGGGGGCGCGGCGGCAGCCACCATGACCTCGCTGAGGCTGCCCGTCTCGGTGCCCTCCACGCGCACCGAGACGCGGTGGCCGTTGCGCGTGCCGTCGAGCACGAGCGCGCCGCGGATCTTCGGCCCGACGCGTCCGGTCACCGCGTCGCGGGTCTCGATGTTCACCTGGGGGCGCTCGACTACCTCGAGGCCGAGCGGCGCCATCGCCTTGCCGACGTTCGCGTAGCCCTCATCTAGCTCACCCCCCGGCATCAGCGCGCGGATGCTCCCCCACAGCGCCGCGATAACGATCAGCGGGCCACCGATCAAAAGTGGCACGAAGCTTTCGAAGAAGTAGATCGGTGGCACCGTGAGGAAGATCAGCAGGGTCACGATCATCGCCAGGCTCTGGCTGCGTCGGCCCGCCTCCCAGCCCGCGGCACGCGCCTTGATCGCCTCGGAGTCGATCGGCTTGACGGCCATTGCTGCCCAGAGGTCAGCGTCGGCCATCGTCGTCGGGTTCTCGATCTCCCGCCCGCCTTCGGCGGCGGCGCGGGTGCTGTCGCGGACGTCGGCACCGGAGACCCGGTTGAGGTCGGACCGCTGGAGGGCGAAGAGGATGACGCAGTAGACGGCGATCACGCCGAAGATCAGCCCGAGCGCCAGCTTCGGGTTCGCTTTGCCGCTCCCCAGCGTCAGCCCGATCGCCGCGCAGGCCACCATCACGACGATGACACCGATGATCCCGAAGCGCGAGGAGCGCTTGAAGCCGCCTGACATTCGCGGGCCAGCCTACATCCGCCGACGGGCCGAAATGTCCACTCCGAGTGGACATTTCGGCCCGTCGGCGGTCAGTCGATCAGGCGTTTGGTCATCTGGCGGACGGCGATGCGCCACATGACGAAGGCGAAGGCGACGAGGCCGGCGAAGCGGACGATGTCGATCGGGTCGTAGCCGAAAGCGCCGCCGCGCACCAGTTCTACTAGCTGGTGCAGCGGGTTGAGCTGGGCGACGACCTGGATGCCCTCGGGCAGTTCGTCGATCGGGAAGAAAGCGCCGGATACGAGGAAGAGCGGCGTGACGAAGAGCGCCGTGACGTAGTTGAACTGGTCGATCTTGGCGACGGTGGCGGCCATGGCGATGCCGAAGCCGGCGAAGCCGAGCGCGGTGGCGAGGCAGAAGATCGGCACCAGCAGCATGCCCAGGGCTGGGTCGAGGCCGAAGGCGATCGTGACCAGCAGCGGCACGCAGCCGTAGACGCTGGCCCGGACCCCGATCCAGAGCATCTCGGCGCTGACCAGCTCCTCGACGTCGACCGGGGCGGCGAGGATCGCGTCGTAGGTGTTCTGGAAGCGGTGCTTGACGAAGGTGCCGAACATCGCCGGCAGGGCACTGGAGAAGATCACCGCGGTGGCGACCATGCCGGTACCGACGTACTCGACGTAGGGGGTGCCGTTGACTTCGTCGACCAGGGTCGCGCTGAGACCGAGGCCGAAGGCGAGCAGGTAGACGATCGGTTCGAGCACGCTGGAGAAGGTCGTCCCCTTCCAGTAGGTGCGGAAGTTGGCCACCTCGCGGCTCATCACGCCGCCGATCGCCGCCGGTTCCAGTCGCCGCAGCTTCTTGGTCGTACCGTCGCTCACTCCGCCTCCTCACCGGTCAAGAGGACGAAGACGTCCTCGAGCGAGGCGGCCCGACGCACGGCATCCTCGGGCACGGCGCCGCCGTTGGCGCGCTCGGAGCCGACGATTGCGATCGCCGGGCCCGCTGGGCGCACCCGCAGGCCGGCCGCCTCGGCGGTGGCGCGGGCCTCGGCCAGTCGTTCCGGTGGCGCGTAGATCTCAGCCGTCTCGCGGCCGGCGTGCTCGGCGATCAGCTCGGACGGCTTGCCGCGGCTGATGATCTTGCCGTGGGTCATCACCGCGACTTCGTCGGCGAGGCGCTCGGCCTCCTCGATGTAGTGGGTCGACATCAAGATCGTCGTGCCGCGCGAGCGCAGGTCGTCGATCAGGGTCCAGAGCTGGGTGCGGATCTGGGGATCGAGCCCGACGGTGGGCTCGTCGAGCAGGATCAGCCGCGGTTCGTGGACGAGTCCGCGGGCCAGCAGCAGGCGACGGCGCATCCCGCCAGAGAGCTCGTCGACGGCGTCGCGGCGACGCTCGCGCAGGCGGGCGAGGTCGAGTGCTCGGTCGACTGCGGCACCGACGTCCGGCACCCGGTAGAGGCGGGCGAAGACGGCGAGGTTGTCTTCGACGGTGACGTCCACGTCGAGATTGTCGAGTTGCGGCACGACCCCCATCTCGGCGCGGGCGGCCTTGGCGTCGCCAGGCAGCTCGTGGCCGAGCGCTCGCAGTTCGCCGGCGTCGGGAAGCGCCTGTCCGGTCAGCAGCCGCATCGTCGTCGACTTGCCGGCGCCGTTGGGGCCGAGCAGACCGAGGCAGATGCCCTCGGGCACGTCGAGGTCGAGGCCGTCGACCGCGGTAATCGGGCCGAACCTCTTCACCACACCGCGTAGTTCGATCGCCGCCATGGCGGCCATGCTTGCATGCGAGACTGCCCGGCGTGCTTGACGAGCGCTGGATCAAGGCCTTGCACGTGGAGACGATGCGCGAGGAGGAACTGCACGGGGGGCGCGAGCACCACGTGCTCTTCCAGGCCTCGACGATCGGGGCGCTGCTCGACGGCGCCTACGAGGGCGACCTGAGCTTCGCCGAGCTGGCCGAGCACGGCGATCTCGGTCTCGGCACCCTTAACGGCCTCGACGGCGAGATGATCGCGCTCGATGGCCGCTTTTACCGCGCTGATGTCGAGGGGGCCGTCAGCGAGGTGGAGGACACGGCGCTGACTCCGTTTGCAGTGGTGACCGAGTTCGAGTCGGCGATCGAGATCGAACTCGGCGGCCCCTTCGACCACCCGCAGCTACTGGCGCAGCTCGACGAATCGATCCCTGCCGACACCGCCTCCTGCGCGATCCGTCTCGACGGCCGCTTCGAGTTGGTCCGCGCTCGCTCCGTGCCCCGCCAGAGCCCGCCTTACCGTCCACTGACTGAGGTCGTCCTCGAACAGCACGTCTTCGA
This sequence comes from uncultured Solirubrobacterales bacterium, assembly GCA_963698085.1. Taxonomy (GTDB): domain Bacteria; phylum Actinomycetota; class Thermoleophilia; order Solirubrobacterales; family 70-9; genus VRUE01. Next base: position 789,476 of record OY969122.1, on the reverse strand, counting down.
GCTGAACGAAGTCGAGGGGACGATGCTCGGCTTCCGCTTCCCCGAGTACGTCGAGGGGATCGAGGTCGCCGGCTACCACCTCCACTTCATTTCCGCCGACCGCAGGCGCGGTGGCCACGTCCTCGCCTCGCGCTCGAACGGGCTGCGTGCATGTCTCGATCCGTCGAGCGAGCTCCACATCGAGCTGCCGCCGGCCGTCGACCTGGCCGACCCCGACCTCGCAGCTTCGACCCACGCGGCGGTCGACGCGGTCGAGCGTGGTAACTAACAGCGCCGGTAGAGCAGCCAGGACTCGTTACCGTCTACGCGGCGGAAGCCGGGGGGGACGGCGGTGGTGAAGCGGGCCGGGTCGTTGGGGTCGAGGATGAAGTTGTGGATGACGAAGTTGCTGGCGGGGTCGAGGAAGTAGCCGCGGCGGGGCTGGCGCTCGGAGGAGCTGACGATGCGCGAGGGGCGCAGGTCGAGATCGAAGGCGAGGCGGGGGACGGCGCGATGGTTTGGCACCGAGATCGGCAGGCAGAGCGGCTCGAAGGCGCCTGAGTCGGTGAGGTCGCCGAGGTCGGACTCGATCTCACTCTGGTTGGTCAGGTCGGTGTCGACGCGCGCGAGCAGGTCGTACTGGTTGGGCGCCCAGGCGACGAACATCAGCGCCACAACCGCGGCGAACGCTTGCCAGGGTCGGCGGCGCGGGTCGCCAGGTTCGAGGGCGCGCCAGCCGAGCAGGGCGAAGGCGGCGAAGATCGCTAGCAGCGCCGCGGCTAGCATCGTGTAGCGGGGGATAATCGCCAGCCCGGCGCAGGCGAGGGCGGCGAAGGCGCCGAGCGCGAGGCCGGTCGCCACCAGGCCGATTGCAAGTTTTTCCCCCTCATAGTGGGGAAAAAGCTTCAATCTGCGGCGGTTGAAGACGATCGTCGCGGCGATGAGGACGCCGCCCGCGGCGCCGACCATCCCTGGCCACTGCAGCACCTCGCCGAGCCGCCGCGGCCCATAGAGGACGAGGTCGACGGCGCCGGTCTGCCGTTCCAGCGTCTCCACCGTCTCGCGGGTGCCGGTGAAGGAGTAGGTGGGGCTGCCGGTCGTCACCCAGTCGAAGATCGCCCAGAGGATCGGCCCTGCAAGGGCGAGGGCGATGAGCTCTATCGATGGGACAGAGAGGGTGCTTCTCGCCCGGACAAAACGCGACCTAGTTAGGTCGCGTTTTTGAGTATCCGCCCGTTCGAGAGGCACCCTCTCTGTCTTCTCGCCACCACGATCAGGGTCGGACTGCCCAGGGCTCAGGGCGAGGTAGGCCAAGTAAGCGAGGGAGAAAAGCCATGCCTCCGGCCTCAGCAGGCCAGCTAAAGCTAATAGCGCTAGGACGGGCCAGCCGGCTCTTGGGCGTTTGGTCTCTATTACTAGTGCGGCTAGGACTAGGGCTATGTAGGGGAGGTCTATGTAGGCGCGCAGGCCGTTGGAGAGGAAGGGGGCGCGGGTTAGGACGATTAGGGCGGCGACGGCGCCGATTGGGCGGTCGAACCAGAGCGAGCCGAGGCGGTAGACCAGGTAGCCGATCAGCCCGAGTGAGACGTAGGCGCCGATCATCGTCAGGTCGATCGCGCCGTCCCCCAGGGGCGAGGTCACAAGGCCCCAGAGTTCGGTCAGCGGGTGCGGGGTGGGGGGCAGCGCCGCGCCCCGATCGGGGCTGAGGCCTTCGGCCAGTTCCCGCCCCCAGAGCAGCGAGTAGATCGTGTCGTAGTTGGGGAAGCCGAGTGGGAAGATCAGCAGCGCCAGCGCCGCGACGGCGGCGACCCAGGCAGCGGGGGTGAGCCATTGGCGGGCCCTCGGCGGCACCGGCGCAACCTACCGGTGAGGCCCTCGGGTGCGCCAGCCCCGTGGATACACTGGCCGTAGTGCCCTCGCCGAGCGACTCGACCTCTCTCTACCGCCGTCACCGCCCGGGCTCCTTCGACGAGGTGGTCGGCCAGCAGCACGTCGTCCGCACCCTGCGCAACGCGGTCGAGGGGGGAAAGGTCCACCACGCCTACCTCTTCGTCGGCTCGCGCGGGACCGGCAAGACCTCGATGGCGAAGATCCTCGCCCGCTCGCTCAACTGTGAGCGCGGCGGTCCCACGGTCACGCCCTGCGGCGAGTGCGAATCCTGTCTGACGATCGCTGCCGGCAGCTCGATCGACGTGATCGAGATGGACGCCGCCTCCAATCGCTCGGTCGACGACGTCCGCGACCTGCGCGAGCGGGTCGCCTACGCCCCAGCCGGTGGCCGCTGGAAGGTCTACATCCTCGACGAGGCGCACATGCTGACCAAGGAGGCGTGGAACGCCTTCCTCAAGACGCTCGAGGAGCCGCCGCCGAATACCGTCTTCGTGCTGGCGACGACCGAGTCGCACAAGGTGATGGCCACGATCGCCGACCGCTGCCAGCGCTTCGACTTCCAGCGGCCCTCGCTGGAGCAGATCTCCGAGGTGCTGGAGAGGGTCGCGGCGGCGGAAGGGATCGAGGTCGACCAGGGCGCGGTGGCGACGATCGCCCGCTCCGCCTCGGGCAGCTTCCGCGACGCGCTTGGCACGCTCGACCAGCTGGTCGCCTACGGCGGTAACGAGGTTGGCCTCGAAGACGTGCTGCAGCTGCTCGGCGCCGTCGATGCCGAGCTGCTCTTCGGCGCCGTCGACGCGGTGATCGCCGAAGACCCGAAGGCGGTCCTGCTCGGCGTAGAGGAGATGGCTCGCTCAGGCCGCGATCCGTCCCAGTTCGCCCGTGACCTGCTCGGACACCTGCGCCACCTGCTCGTCACGCAGACGGTCGGCGAGGTGCCCAACACCTTCGTCGTCACCGCGACCGACGAAGGCCGCCTCGCCGCGCAAGCTCAAGCGATAGGCGCCGCCACTCTGGTCCGAACCATCGACGAGCTCTCCACCGCGCTCACCGCCGTCCGCGAGGGCGACGACGCGCGCATGGCTGTGGAGATAGCCCTCCTCAAAGCAGCACGGCCGGACCTTGACCCCAGCACCGAGGGGCTACTACGACGCATCGAGCGACTCGAGCAGGGAGGGACGGGTGGCGTTCAGGCCGCGGGGCCTGTCACGGCAGGGGACCCACCACCCCCTGCGGTAGCTAAAGCTTCCTCGGGGGCGGTCCCCCCTGCCGCGCCACCCGCGGCAGAGGCGTCACCGGTGGCGCAGGAATCCAATGCACCAGCCGAATCGGTAGAGCCTGAGCCGGAAAAGCCAGAAGAGCCGACTCCCGAGCTCGAAATCGAGCAAGTAGCGAAGATTTGGCCCGCTGTGCTCGATCGGCTAATGCAGACCGCGCCGGCGCTGGCGGCGACGTTCGAGGGCGCGCGCCCGGTAGCGGTGGATGCTGAGGAACGAACTGTGGCCGTTGGTTTTCCTGAAGACCACATCTTCAACAAGCGCAAGGCCGAAGCACCCGACAAGCAGGAGCAGTTGGCGGGTGCGCTAGAGACGGTACTGGGCCAGAAGCTGCGCCCCGTCTACTCCGTGCTGGATGGGGAAGAGACCGCTCCGGAGTCGGAGGCCGAGAAGGAGGACGGCGTCGATCGCGCCGCGCTGGAGGAGAAGATCAAGAGCGAATTCGATGCCGAGGAGGTCGGTTGATGGCGAGGGGCGGCCCTGGGGGCTTTGATGTGAACGCGCTGATGAAACAAGCGCAGCAGATGCAGCAGCAGATGCTGGAGGCGCAGGAGGCGCTCAAAGACGAGGTCGTCGAGGCCAGTGCCGGGGGCGGCATGGTCAAGGTGAAGATGGGCGGCGACCTGACCCTGCGCGAGATCGCGATCGACCCGGAGGCGATCGACCCGGAGGAGGCCGAGATCCTCGCCGACATGGTCCAGGCCGCGGTCAACGAGGCTCTGCGTGCGGCGCAGGACCTCGCCAGCTCGAAAATGGGCGGGATCACCGGTGGTATGGGAGGCATGGGCGGCCTCCCGGGAATGTGAGCGGCGAGGGCCCGGCACCGCTCTCCCGCCTTGTCGCCGAGCTCTCGCGGCTGCCGGGGATCGGCCAGCGCACCGCCCAGCGGCTCGCCTTTCACATCCTCCGGTCTCCCGACGAAGAGGCTGCCGCCCTGTCTGCGGCGATCCGCGAGGTGAAGGAGAAGGTGGGGCTCTGCGAGCGCTGCTTCAACCTCTCCGAGGGCCCGCTCTGCCGGATCTGCTTGGACTCGAATCGCGACCAGGAGACGATCTGCGTCGTTGAGGAGCCCGCCGACGTGATCCCGATCGAGCGCACCCACGAGTACCGCGGCCTCTACCACGTGCTCGGCGGCGCGCTGTCGCCCATCGACGGGGTTGACGCCGACGACCTGAAGATCGCCGAGCTGCTGCGCCGCGTCGAAGAAAGCGAGGTGCGCGAGGTCGTCCTCGCCACGAACCCGACCACCACCGGCGAGGCCACCGCGCTCCACATTGCCGAGCAGCTGCGCGGCAAGGTCACGGTCACTCGCCTCGCCAGCGGCCTGCCGATCGGTGCCGACCTCGAGCACGCCGACGAGGTCACCCTCGGCAATGCCTTCGCCGGCCGCCGCACGCTCGACTGAGCAGCTCTCGCCGAAGGCGATTGTCGCTAGCCGCGGTCGAGCTCGCCAAGCAGCGCTTCGACCCGGCGGGCGATCTCGTCACGGGTCGCGCGAACGGCCTCGACCGACTGGCCCTTTGGGTCGGGCAGATCCCAGTCGACGTAGCGCTTGCCGGGGAGGTAGGGGCACTCGTCGCCGCAGCCCATCGTCACGACCACGTCCGCCCATTCGGCGTCCTCGGTGGTGAGGGGCTTCGGCCGGCGGTCGCTCAGGTCGATGCCGAGCTCGTTCATCGCCTCGACCACCTCGGGGTGGATGCGCTCGCCGGGGGTCGTGCCGGCCGAGCGGGCGTTGTGGCGCAACCCGGCGGCGCGCTCGAAGAGCACCTGGCTCATCTGCGAGCGGCCGGCGTTGTGAAGGCAGACGAAGAGGGCGTTGGCCATCAGAGCGTCGAGAGCGGTACGCCGATCACCGTCAGCCGGCGGGTGAGACCGCCGATCGCGAACTCGCGGATCTCCTCGGCGCCGGCGCCGAGGGCGTCCCAGTCGGTTCCCTCGCGATCTGGTGGGGTCAGGGAATCCGCGACGGCGGGCAGCAGCTCGCGCAGCGTCGAGCGCACGACCTCGGCGAGGGTGGGGGCTTCGGCGATGGCTTGGCGCAAATACCAGGTGCCGTAGCCGATGTGGCGCTGCTCGTCGTGATGGATCTTCGAGTAGCCCTCGACGAAGCCCGGCAGCAGACCTTCGCCTTCGAGGTAACCAGTGACGAAGTTGAACGAGGTCAGGCCGAGCGTCCCCTCGAGGATTTGGTGGTAGAGCGTGACGAAGCGGACCTTGGCCTCGGCGTCTTTTGGATTGGCGACGAGTCGTTCGTGCGCCTCGACCAGGGCCTCGTCAAAGATCTTGCGGAAAGCGGGCGAGATCTGCTCGCGGGCGCGCTCAACGTGGCCGGCTATCTCGGCCGGGTCGGCGACGACCTCGTCCTGGAAGCGGGCGTAGAACTGCATGTGTCGTGCCTCGTCGACCTGCTGGGTGGCGAGGAACGTCGCTTCCTCCTCGCTGCCATAGGCGCCGACCAGCCCCGAGAACTTGGTCGTGATCCGCTCCTCAGCGACCATCAGCGAGGAGAGAACCCAGAAGATCAGCCCCCGGTCCTCGTCGCCGAGATCGCGCCACTGGTCGCGATCGGCGTCGAGGTCGATCGCAAACGGCGACCACTGGGCGTCCTCCCAGTGGCGGTAGAGCGTCTGCGGATCGAACAGATGGACTTCGGTCACGACGGCTCAGCTTTGCAGCCGCAGGGCGACTCCGGCGTGCAGCAGTCGCCCTTCAACCAGGTCGAGAACTCATCGAGGGCATCTGGGATCACGTAGTAGTAGGCCCAAAGCCCCTGTCGTTCGGAGGCGACGATGCCGGCGTCGCGCAGCACCTTGAGGTGGTGGGAGACGGTGGGCTGGGAGAGGTCGAAGAGGGGCACCAGCTCGCAGACGCAGACCTTGCCCGCATGCTTTCGCAGCAGGTCGACCAGTTGCAGGCGGATCGGATCGCCGAGCGCCTTGGCGACCTTCGCCATGCGTTGTGCCTGCTCGCGCTGCACGTCGGGATAGGCGACCGGCTCACAACAGGGCCCGCCCGCGGGGCGCTTGGTTTTCGGCGCTAGCTCCAGATCGACAGTCATCTATTCACATATATCTATTGAAATCAGATCTGTCAATGCTTAGCATCGCGCCGCAGTGGTCCCCTGTTCGGGCCGGTGTCGGGCGCTCACTTCAACCCCGTCGTCTCGCTCGTCGATGCCAGCTTCGGCGGTTTGCGCTTGCGCCACGCCCTCGCCTATATCCCCGCCCAGGTCGCCGGCTGCATCGCCGGTGCCGTCGCCGCCAACGTGATGTTCGACCTCGCGGCGGTCAGCATCGCGACCACCCACCGCGCCTCGCCCGCGCACCTGTTCGCCGAGGTGATCGCGACCTTGGGCCTGCTTCTGGTGATCTTCTCGCTGGCGCGGACTCGCCGCGGCGCCCTGGCTTCAGCTGGTGGGCGGAGCGGTGGCTATCGTCGTCATCAGGAGCCTCTATCCCGACATCACTTCCGAGGAGGCGGCCGAGATCATGCTGCCCCAGGCTGACTCGGCGCCGGTGCGACCTAGACATCTCACCTAGACGGGTGTCAAGCCGCAAATTGCGACTTTTTGTCGCTCTGGTGTCCGGCCGAGCCGCCAAGGTCTCGGCGTGGCCACCGACGCTCCGACACGTCCCGGCTCCGCAGGCGGCGCCGACCCGGGAAGGCTGGCCCGCGAAGTCTCTTTGCTGCAAGCGTCGCTGCTGGGCAAGCTGCACGAGGAGATGGAGGGCGGTAGCGCGGCGCTCTTCGCGAACGCTGCGCAGAAGTTGGCCGAAGAGTTCGGTTCGGTTACCGCCACCGCGGTGGGCACGCTCTGGGAGGGACAGGGCACCACAGCGGTGGGCGAGGAGCATCCGAGTCTTTACCGGCCGGGTCAGATGCGCCGCCGCCTCGATCAGCTGCTCGAGTGCTACCGTCGTTACGAGCAGCCTTTTGCGCTGGTCGTCTTCGACGTCGAGGGCCCGGGGGCGCGCGACAACGGCGCCGGCGGCGATAGGCAGACCGCGCTCGCCGTCGTCGGCGCGGCGCTGGGCGAGAGCGTCCGGCTCGTCGACGAGACCTTCCGGCTCGAGGAGGACGCGCTCTGCGTGTTGGCCCCCGGGCAAGACACCGTCGGCGGCGTTCAGATGGCCGAGCGCCTGCTGCGCGCGCTCGATGACCTCGAGCGGGCGGGTGGCCTGCGGATCGGGATCTCGGCTGGGGTCGTCGCCTGTCCTGAGCACGGCAACGACGCCGACGCGCTCCTGCACAAGGCCGACGAGGCGATGTGGCGGGCGCGCTCGGTCGGCCAGCCGGTCGGCGTCGGCGCCCTGGAGCGGTCTTTGCAAGATCGCTGACAGATTCCCGAAATCTGTCCATAACTGGTGTAAACCTCGAAAACCACTGGCAGAATGCTGCGCATGCCGGGAATCAGAACCAATGCAGCTGCCGAAGTCTTGGGCGTCAGCCCGAACACCTTGCGCAGCTGGGAGCGCCGCTACGGCTATCCGGTGCCGAAGCGCACGCCCGGCAACCATCGCAACTACGAGCTGGTCGAGTTGCAGACCTTGCGCGACGCCCTTGGCGAGACGGGCAACATCTCCTCGGCGATCGAGCTGGCCCGCCAGCGCCAGGAAGCGCCGGCCAGTGGCGGCAGCCTGATCGTTGCCTTCGAGAGCTTCGACGAGGACGCCGCCGACCGCGCGATCGAGGAGAGCCTCGTGATCCGGCCGCTGGAGCGGACCGTGGAGGAGATGTTGCTGCCCGCGATCGACGAGCTCGCCGCAAACCCCGAGCGCGAGGCCGAGCTCGAATTCGCCGCCCGCTGGGCAACGGGCTGGCTGCACGGCGCCCGCCGCCTCGCCTCGACCGCGTCGCGGCCGGCCGGCGTGCTGCTGCTCGACTCCAGCCGCGGCTCCGATATCGAGGCGGTTCACGCCCAGGCGCTCGACCTCGCCCTTCGCCGCGCCGGCTTCCGCGTGCTGATGCTCTCCGACGAGCTCGGCGAGGAGCGGATGGAGCGCGCCCTCGGCGCCCTCGATCCGACCGCGATCGTCCTTTGCGGCCCGGGCGCCGACACGCCCTCCGCCGTGCAGCTGGTGCGCAAGATTCGCGAGGCAGGCTTCGACGCGCCGCTATATGGCTTCCGCGCCAGCGGCCTGATCGGCGACGCGATCCCCGCCGCCGGCGAGCGCCCCAGCCAGGTCACCGGTCTGCTCAATGCGGATCTGCGCCGGCGCGCCAGCCAGGCTTTTGCCTAGCCGGCCGTCTGTAACCACTTAGTAGCACCGCAGTTACAACCTCGACACGGGTGGCCGGGACGATCCGGCTGTGCGTTTTCGCCTCGCGATCGCCTGCGCCCCGCTCCTGCTGGCCACCCCCGCGACGGCGGTCGCGGTTGTCTCCGACGTACAGTTGATCGACGGTCCGAACGCCGACGTGGTCGGCGTTGCCGACGCTGCGATGTCCGAGGACGGGACCGGCGGCATCGTCTGGCTGCGGCGGGTCGACGGCCATCCCCACGTCTTCGCCGCGCAGTTCAAGGCAGGGATATGGGGGCCACCACGGCGGGTCGACATCGGCCAAAGCTTCGAGTCGAAATGGCCTCGGATCGGCGCCGGCAATGGCGGCCGCCTCGTTGTCACCTGGGTGCAGGAGTTCGGGCTCGAAAGCGATCGCCTCTTCTCGGCGACCCTCGACCCCGGCGCCAACGGCTTCCAGGCGCCGGTCCCGATCGACTTCAACGTCGGCGAGGCGACCTCGACCTTCCCCGATCTGGCGATGGCTCGCGGCGGGCAGGCCTACCTCGCCTATCGCGTGCTCACCGACACCAGCCCCGCCAATCCACCTGGCTACGTCGGCGCCGACGTGCGCGTCGCCCGCTACAACGGCCGCCTCTGGTCGGTGCTCGGCACGCCGGTCGATCGCAACATCGCCGCGCCCGTGCGGTTGCCGGACGACGGCAACTCGCCGAAGGTGGGAATCGACGTGCAGGGGGGCGGCATCGTCGCTTGGCAGGAGCCCGACGACGAGTTCGTCGACCGGGTCTGGGCCCGCCGTCTGTTCGGCGCAAACGTCGGCATCCCGTTGCAGGTCAGCCCGTCCTCATGGGAAGGAGCGCCGCTGCGCGGCCCCGCCGATGCCTTCGCCCTCGACATGGCCGGCTTCGGCCAGGCCTCAGTCGCCTTTCGCCAGCAGCCCGGACAGGCGAGCAAGCTCGACGCCGCGCGGGCGATGGTCAACGAGACCCCCGACGTCTTCTCCGAGCTTTCCGGCAGCTTCGGCCAGGCATTGCTGGTCGACGAGGGCACGCGCAGCAACCTCGGCGCGCCCAGCGTCGGGGTCGACCCGCGCGGCCTCTTCGTCAGCGGCTTCTCCTCCGGCCCCACCTCGCTGCTCGGCTCCGGCGACGACGTCGCCGCGGAGCCGGTCAAGCGACTCGACGGAGGCGCGAGCTCGGTCGCCGGCGATCCGCTGGTCGATCTGGCCGAAACCGGCGCCGCGGTCGCAGCCTGGCGCGAGCTGCGCGGCGGGGCCGGGCTCCTCGCCGTTCAGGAGCGCCGTGCCGACGGCGTCGTCGAGCCGACCGAGCTGAGCGCACCGAACGGGGGCGGAGTCGGGCGCTTCGTCCTCGGTGGCTCCGGTCTCGGTGACGCGATAGTCGTCTGGGAGCAGGGCAGCGATTCAAACGCGCAGATCGCCGCGTCAGTAGTCGATGCTCCGCCGGACCCCTTCCTGGTGTTGCTGCCGGAAGGCTGGCAGCGAAAGAAGCGGGTCCGAATCGCCTGGGATCACTCGCCGAACGCGATCGGCCGCGTCCGCTACTCGGTCAGCGTCGACGACGAGCCGGTGGTGGAGAACCGCAAACGGCTCAGCGCCTATCTGACTCGCGACGACGTCGATGACGGGCGCCACACGATCCAAGTCTTCGCGGTCGACGCGGCCGGACAGGAAACCGGCAGCAGGTTCGGCAGGCTCAAGGTCGATCGGCACGGTCCCACGGTGAAGCTACGCCGGCGCGGCTCCCGTCTGACCGTCGTCGTCTCCGACGGTCCACGCCGCTCGACTTCGGGCGTGCGACGCGGCTCGGTGAAGGTGTCGTTCGGTGACGGTGGCGGAGCAAGGGCGTCGAGCTCGGCGCGGCAAAAGCGGCCCTCAGCAGATCGCCGCAAGAAGGGCAAGCAGAAGCCGATCGTCATCCGCGTCCGACACGCCTACGATCACGGAGGCCGCTACCGGGTGCGGGTGCGGGCACGCGACAAGGCGGGCAACGAGACCGTCTATGACCGGCGGGTCGGCGTGGGATGAGCGCTATCGCCCGCATCTGCCTCGCCTTCGCGGCCGCGCTCGTCTCGCTGGCCACGCCGGCCGGCGCAGTAGCCTTCTTCGGCAACCCGGCCACCGGCGGCCCCGGCGCTGAGCTGGTCTCCGCCGACTACGTCAGGCTCGAGCAGGGCGACGACCGGACCGACTTCGCGGCGATCTCCGCGGACGGGCGGTATGTGGTGATCCAGACTCGCTCCCGCAACTTCTTCGCCGATAGCGACCCCGATCCCCCAGGTGCGTTCCGATCCGGGGGGCTTTTCCGCTTCGACCTGCAGACGCGTACCCTCGCGAAAGTTGCCGACGGCAGCGTCTTCGACGACGAGGACCCCAAACATCCGCTGATCGTTCGCGGCGCTGCCAGCCCTTCGGTCAGCGGCAGCGGCCGCTTCATCGCCTTCTCCACCGCCCAGCAGCTCGTTCCCACGGACAGCAACGACAACCTCGATGTCTACGTGCGCGACATGGATATGCCGATCGGCACGGCATCCGCCTTCGATTTGGTCTCGGCCAAGGACGGTGGTGACGTCCCCGCTGCCTATGGACCGCCGGGTACGCCGTTCCCCGGCGGGAATCCCGGCGCGGATGTCACGCGCGGTGCGGCGATCAGCCTCGACGGCTCTAAGGTCGTGTTTCGCACCACGGAATCGGCATCCGACCTGCCCGACCGCGTTGGCGTCGAAACGCCGGGCTTTCAGGTCTTCGTCCGCGACCGGGGCGCGAACACGACCACCCTGGTCACCCGCACGATGGGGAGCGGTGAGCCGGCCGGTGGAGCGGTCGGCTCGGCTGGAATCAGCGGCGACGGCAGCACGGTCGTCTGGACCGGGCAGAACGCACCTCTGCAGACCGCCTTCGTCAACGGGGAGAACACGGATCTTCCCGGCTTCTCGTACTACCTCTGGCGCCGGATCGCCGACGGCCCCACGGCACCGACCCGTCGTATCACCGGCGTGTCGGATCCCGAGGATCCGGGATGCAATCCATCTGCCCCCGTGCTTTTCGACGAATTCAGCACCGGGCCTTGCTATGGCCCGCTGGGAAGGATCGAGCTCGGGATCAGCGCCAACAACAACCTGCTTCCAGCGATCAGCAGCGACGGCCGGACCGTGGCATACCTGACCAACTCTGGTTCTCGCCCAAACATCGGCTCCGGAATCGGCCTCGACCTCTTCGTGACCGGGATGGGGGATGGGGTAACGCGCAAGGCATCGACGGTCGAGCTGACCCGGGAGGGGAGCAGTGGCACCGCCGAGGTGGCGCCGATCGAGACGGTCGCCATGTCCGGCGACGGCAGGTATCTGGCAATCACCACCGCGCGCACCAAATTCACCCTTCCCGCCCTCGCTCAGGTCGGCGAGCAGCGCACCGTAGCCGATACCCAGGAGCTCTACGTCGTCGATCTTCAGAGTCGCACTGTGGAGCGAGCGACGCGTTCGTTCAGCGGCGGCGACATCGATTCCCCAGTGATCAGCGAGGCGACGCTCTCCAGCGACGGCAGCCGCATCGCTTTCGCGGCTTTCGCCGGCAACCTCTTTTTCGGCGACGCAAACCAGCAGCCCGATGCCTTCGTCGTCGCTCGCCAGCCCGACCCTGAGCCGCGCCCGCCGGACAGGGGGCTTGGCGCCGCCGGACCGGCCGGGAGGATCGAATTCGACCGCGAAGGTCCCCAGATCGGCGTTCGGGTCAGCTCCAAAGCAGGTGGTGCGATAGAGCTGACGGTGTCGGTGCCGGCCGCGGGGGGAGTGAAGGCGGTGGCCAAAGCGAGGGCGGGGCAGCCCCGCAAGCTGCGTACCTTGGCAACCGCTAGCAAGCGCGCGGCGGGCACGACCCGCAGCACTATTCGTCTTCTACTGCACCCCGTCGTTCGCTATCGCGAAGAGCTGCGCGAGCGTGAGGCGATCCCCGGTCGGGTCTTCGTTAGCTACGTCGCTTCGCGCGGGGGCCGTCGTGCCAATGCCTCGCGTTGGGTCGTTTTCCGTCAGCAGTCAGCCCCAAAGAGCAGCCGGCAGCGAGCCGAAAAGTGAACTGCGGGTCATCAACTGGTGTCAATTTGGAGACGTACTTGATAACGGTGTGTAACGCAGACGTAGAAGTCCTGTGAAGTGGCTTGACAGAGCCATATCGCGCCAACAACGCTGGCGCCGCAAGGTTCAGTCGACGAAAGGAATGACTCTGATGAGCCGCACTCTTCGCGCCCCTGGACGGGGCTCGCGCGCTGCCCTGGCGGGGGCTCTTGCCCTGGCCGTAGCAGTGCTCGCGGCATTTGGCCTGGCTTCACAGGCAAACGCCGCTTTCACCACCCCCGAATGCGAAGGCGAAAAAATCCTCGGCAGGGGTGCCTCCTTTGCGCAGGCCGCCCACGGTGCCTGGGAGATCCCCTTCCGCACTATCTACTGCGGTGGTATCGGTCCCGATATCGAATACGACCCGGCCGGATCTGGAGCTGGGGTCAACGGGATGAAACTCCGCGGCGGCGCCGATCCGCGCTTCGGCGGCACCGACGACCCACTGAAAGCGCTGCAGAAGACGGAAATCAACGCCGGAACCGCTGCGGAAGGCGACGAGGGCCTGGTCCATCAGATCCCGATCGCCGTCGGTGCTGTCGCGCCGCTGGTCAACTTCCCCGATGGCTGCGAAGTCAACGACCTGCCGGCGGCAGCCAAAACGGATGAACAAAATCTCGATGCGGACGGCACTGAAGACGACGTGATCCGCGTGCGGTTCACGAAGGAACAGTGGGAGAAAGTCTGGGCTCAGAACGGCGGCGCGGTGCCAGGTGGTGCGGCTCCCTACGTGACTTGGCGTGACGTCTTCCCGACGCTCGACGACGAAGCTGCCTGCAAAAAACCGGTGATGCGCGTCGTCCGCTTCGACAACTCGGGCACGACCTTCGCGTTCAAGGATTACCTCCATCGGATCAACGGCGGTCGTGGCTGGATCTCGACCTTCGAGAGCGGCGCCAACGGGAACAGGGAGTGGCCAGGCGCCACCTTCGGGCCACGTACCGACTGCGCCGGCACTCCGAACGGACCTGGCGGGGGTGCCACGCAGGAAACCGACAATCTGACCAGCGGCTGCGGTAACGGCAACGGATCATTGGTTCCCAAACTGATCGCCATCGACGGTTCGGTTGGCTACTCCGATATCGCCACGGCTCGCAGCAACAACTTGACGATTACCCCCGAGGGGAACGACAACGACCTCTACTGGACGCAGCTCCCGAACGGTGACGGTGACTTCGAAGAGCCAACGTTTGATCAGCAGAAAGGCTTCCGGACGGACGGCCAGAAGGGCGCCAACTGCACGGAAACCGAATTCAACAACGTACCCGCCACGACCCTTTCCGAATGGGGTCCGGTGAGTGGCGTCGACTCGAAAAAAGGCTATGGCATCTGCACCCTCACCTACGGCATGGCATGGGATGACTACTCGGATCCCTACAGCGCTCTGCCGGCAGCACTCGAGGAGCAGCGTGCACGGTCGGTGAAGGATTACTTCGAATTCATCACCACCGAAGGTCAGTCCCTGCTGTTCGGCAACGACTACGCTTCGTTGCCGACGGCGCCGGTGGACATCCTCGCGATCGCCGAAGCCGGTGCAGCGGCGATCGGCTGGGACAAGGGCTCCGGCGGCGGCGGTGGTGGCGGTGGAGGAAGTAGCACGCCCCCGCCGAGCGGTGGCGGTAGCACGCCTCCCGTGGTGGTGAAACCGCCGAACAATTTCACCCTGCCGCGTAAATCGATCTCGTCCAAAACCGGAGGCGCGACGATCTCGGTCAAGCTGCCGGGGCCGGGCCAGTTCGAGATGGTCGGTACGGCCAAAGTCGGCAAAAAACAGATCAAAGTCGGCCGCACTGTTCTCAGTGCGAGCAAAGCGGGCACGTTCTCGCTGCAGCTGAAACCAAGCGCGGCCGCGAAGCAGCAGCTGCGCAAAAAGGTTCGCTGAAAGTGAGCCTGGAGCTGACCTTTACCCCGACCGGCGGTGATGAGAACAGCTCGACCAGTTCGATCATGTTGAAGCTCAAACAGAAAGGAAACAGTGGCTAGTACCGGCAACAGCCGGCGACCAGCGCTCAAGCGCCCACAGGTCGAGTTCCGCGACGTCGCCCGCAGCATGGGCGGCGTCGCGGCTCGTGTGGGCCGCTGGTTCGCCAAAGACCCGCTCAGCACGGTGCTGATCGTCGCCTCCCTTGTCCTCACCTTCCTCTTCTTCAACTTGCTTGGCCAGATCCAGCCGAGCACCAGCGGTGAGCGCATCCCGCTCAGCCGCGTCTCGAAACTCGCTGAAAAGAAACAGATCGGCGAAGCGACGCTGCTCGACCAGGACGCTCGAGTTCTGCTCGAGACGAAGGAAGGTCAGCTCCTCTACGCGGCCTACCCGGAGTCTGACGCGCAGACCTCGGCGATGGTCAGGGGGCTGACCGAAAGCGGTGCCGTCGTCCAGGTCGACCAGCAATGGGACAAGCCGGCGAAGCAGATCGTCGTTCAGTTCCTGATCCCGATCCTGCTCTTGGTCTGTCTTTTCGTCCTCTTCACCCGGATCGGCCAAGACGCCGGCGCGGGAGCATTTGCCGGCTTCTCCAAGTTCACCGGCAAGGGCCGCAAGCGCAAGGCGGGAGCGCCGGGCCGTACGACCTTCGACAACGTCGCCGGCGCGGGCGAAGCCGTGGCCGAGCTGCGCGAGATCCGCGACTATCTGGCTGAACCGGGCAAATACGCGAAAGTCGGCGCTCGCGCTCCCAAGGGTGTCCTCCTGGTCGGCCCGCCTGGCACCGGCAAGACCTTGCTGGCCAAGGCGACCGCCGGCGAGGCCGATGCCGCCTTCTTTTCGCTCTCGGGTTCGGATTTCGTCGAGTCGCTGGTCGGCGTCGGCGCCGCCCGCGTCCGCGATCTCTTCGCCAAAGCGCGCAAGATGGCGCCGGCGCTGATCTTCATCGACGAGCTCGATGCCGCCGGGCGCAAGCGCGGCGCCGGCGTCGGCCAGGGCAACGACGAGCGCGAGCAGACGCTGAACGCGCTGCTGGTCGAGATGGACGGCTTTGGCGGCGACTCCGGGCTCGTGGTCCTTGCTGCGACCAACCGCCCTGACGTCCTCGATCCCGCCCTGCTGCGGCCGGGTCGCTTCGACCGCCAGGTGACCATCGACGTCCCCGACGTCCACGGCCGGCTCGAGATCCTCGCCCTGCACTGCGGCAGCCGGCCGCTCGCTCCCGGTACCTCGCTGGAGGAAATCGCCAAGCTGACTCCGGGCTTCAGCGGCGCCGAGCTCGCCAACGTGATCAACGAGGCGGCGCTCTTGACCGTGCGCGAGGGCGGTGTCGAGATGGACCAGGCGACGCTCGAGGAGGCGATCGACCGGGTGGTCGCCGGGCCCGCGCGCAAGAGCCACGTGCTCAGCGCCGAGGAGCGCTGGGTGATCGCGATCCACGAGGCATCCCACGCGGTCGTCACCCGCTCGATCGGGCAGACGGTCGCAGCGCAGAAGCTCTCGATCGTCGCCCGCGGGCGGCAACTCGGCACCGCCGCCAACATGCTCACCGACCGCGACGCGGTGGTCATGCAGGAGCCCGACATGCACCGCCACCTGATCTCGATTGTCGCCGGGTTCGCCGGCGAGCAGATCGAGTTCGGGGTCGTCTCCAGCGGGGTCCACGACGACCTTCACACCGCCACCGCGTTGGCTCGCTCGATGGTCGCCTCCTACGGCATGTCGAAGGCGCTCGGCCCGGTCACGATCGGCGAGAAAGAGGGAGAGGTCTTCCTCGGGGCTTCGCTGCAGGAGCTCGGCTCGGTCGGCCCGGCGACGCTGGAGCTGATCGACCGCGAGGTCGAGCGGATCGTCGGCGAGTCGGTCGAGCGGGCCGAGGGGGTGCTGCGCCGTAACTGGAGCGCCGTGTATGAGACCGCCAATGCACTGATCGAGCAGGAGACGCTCTCCGGCCTGGCGCTCGACGCGGTGCTCTCGACCGTCGAGGCGACGCTGCTCGACCTGGGAGCCTCCGAGCGCCCGGACCAGCCGACGCAAGAGCTCGACCGCCAGACGCCGGCGGAAGGTGAGTAGGACCGGGACATTCGCGCTCGCCGGGGTGGTTGCGGCGACGCTGATGCTCGCCCCGAGCGAGTCCCGGGCGGCCGATCCGATCTGGCGCCTCGAGCAGCCACCGCCGCCTGCCGGCGCGCCGTTCAAAGTGCCGCTTGGAGCGCCCGGCGACCTCCAGTTCTGGGCCCCCAACCGCGGCCTGCTCACGATCGAGGGCAACGACACGATCCCCCCCGGCATCTTCAGCTGGGACGGGCAGAGCTGGCACCAGCTCGCCACCGTCTGCGGTGGTCCTGCCGAGACCGCGCGGATCGCCTGGGCCGGCCCGACCGAGTTCTGGGTCGTCAGCGAGCCGAGCCTGCCACGCCAGGGCTCCGGTCTGGCCCTTTGTCGCTTCAAGGACGGTCAGGTGGTGGGCTCCTGGAGCACGCGGGCCGATTCGCCCGACCCCTTCCGCCAGATGATGTCGGCGACCTGCAACGGTCCGAACGACTGCTGGTTCGGCGGTGTCGGCTCCGAAGACACGCTCGGGGAAAGGGTCGGCGCCTACCATCTGCACTGGAACGGCAGCGACCTGCTCAGTCGCTACGGCCCCCAGGGCCGGGGCGTCACCGACATGCAGTTCCACGCCGGCGCGCTCTACGAGAGCACGCTGGTCGGCCGCTCGCCAGAGAACCGCACCGAGCCGGTCGACCTTGCCGAGCCAGAGCTGGTGCCCCGCCTGATCCACAAAATCACCGGCACGACCTTCACCAACGATCCCTTTGTTCCCGCCGTCAGTTCAAATGGCGAGTCCGAGCTGCTGGCGATGGACAGCGATGGGACGAATCTTTGGGCCGTTGGCGGCGGCGCCGCGTCCGGTCCGGCCGCACCGGACGCCAGCGCCGTCGCACGGAAACCGCTGGCAGTCCGTCTCGTCGGCAAAGCCTTCCAGGAACTGACGCTGAGCGGGCCGGCGTTCGGCGAACTCGACCGGCTCGGCGACGTCGCTGCGATCCCCGGCACGGACGAAGCGATGGCGACGGTCGTCCCCTTCGCCGACCGCCGCAGCGTCAACGCCAAGGCGACCGTGGCGCGCATCGCGGCAAACGGCACGACGACCATCACTCAGCTGCCCGCGGCCGGCGCCGGCCGCGGCAGCGCCGCGCGGATTGCCTGCCCCGCGCAAAACGAATGCTGGATGGTCACCTGGGCCGGCTGGCTCTTTCACTACAGCGACGGGACGCCGCTCCCCCGCAACACCGACCCCGCCTTTCAGGGGACGATCGAGTTCCGGCCCAACGAGTCGGCCGAACAGTTCGTCCCCGATCGCTTGCCGGTCGACGACTCGCAGCTGTTCGCGCCGCCGCCGTTGCCGCTGGTCGAAGAAAAACCCAAAGGGGGCAAAGTGAGGCGCTTGCCGCCGTTGCTGCGCGGGGTCAAGTCCAAACTTCGCGGCCTGCGGCTCACCGTGACCTTCACCCTGTCCCGGCGCGCCCGCGTTCGACTTCTAGCCAAGCGGGCGGGCCGTACCGTCGCCCAGACTCCGCCTCACGTCCTCGCTCCCGGCCGGCGCAGCCTCAGCCTGCAGCTGAGCCGCGATCGCTACCCGACTCGACTCGCCTTTGAGACCAAGGAGATCAAGCGAAAGTGAGCGAGCGCTCGGGCAGTTTGATCGGCTTCGCCCTTCTCTTTGCGGTGGTGCTGACCGTGGTCGCGCCCGGCAGCGGGCGCAGCGCCGTTGGCGCGAGCGGGCCGTTGCCGCTGCTCGGGGTCGCCGACCAGGCGACCGTGTTGATGGGAACCGCGACGGCGGGCGAGCCAGGCGAGACTTGGGGTTTCCGCCGCCTGCCGCAGAGCGTCGGCACGGTAACCATCGGCTCGCGCCGTCTCGATATTGCCGGCTCGGGTTCGCCAGAACCCCAACTTGCCCTCCTGCGCTACACCGACGGGTCCGGCTGGCAGGTGTTCGACCTGCCCGTCGACGAGAACGGCAACCCTTATCGCGGCCCGATCCCGAACCCGCTCTCGGCCCGGATCACCCGCACCGGCGGGGGCCTCCTGGTTGGGCGCGATCTGAAACGGCCGGTGGGCCAGCAGGTGGTTGTGCTCTACCACGATCCGGGCAAAAACTGGCGCGCCCTCTCCGCTCCTCCGGCTGACGTTCTGCGCCCTGTCGAAGGGGAAGCGCCGGCGGAGGCCCTCGCGGACGATCAGGGCTCAGGTGCCGTTGCCGTCGCCGCGTTCGATGAGAGCGGTCACACCGGGCTGCTCTTCGGACCCAAGGGCCGCTCGGTAGCTGACGGGATCCTCCATTTCGATGGGACCGAATGGAAACGGGAGCCGGTTGAGATCCCGGTTGGCTCAGAGACGGAGTTCCAAATCCTGGCAATCGACGCGACCGGGCTCGCGAATGCCTGGGCGCTCGCAGAGGCCAAAGACACGCTGAACCGCTCGGTTGTGCTGTTGCACCGCACGCTGACCCCAGAAGGAAAACCGCTCTGGGTCGAGCAATCGCTAGTGGGCACGGCCTTCGCCGCTTCTGAGCAACCCGGTCAGGGAATCGCCGGCGTCGCCCCAATCGCTGGGGCCTCGCAGCTGCTGACCGTCAGCTCCGACGGCGCCTGGATCGATTTGACGGCGACGATAGGGGGCGTGAGCCGCGACGTGACGCTCTTCTACGACAGCGGCAGCAACGCCGTGACCAGTGCCTGGTGCGATGCCGAAATCGAAGCCTGCGATCTACCACTCGGCGCCAAGTTCTCGCGCCAGGGCGGCTACCGGAGCTTCGCTTGGCCAGGAGGGGATTTCGGCACGCGGGTGATCACCAACCCGCTCCAGCCCGGTGGTAGCGAGGAAAGTAACCACGGTACCTACCTGCGCTTTGCCGACGGGGAATTCGCGCGGATGCCGGGTGGCGGCGCGAGCTTTCGGCCCAGCGGTGCGTTTGCCGACGCCGATCGCGGCTGGCTCGAGGGGCCGGTCGAGATCTCCCCGGCGACGCCGCCGAGCCTGCCGCGGCCCTGGCCGCTGTCATTGCGTGCCCCATTGACCGACATCACGCCGGCACCGGGAGCCTCGCCGGGCTCGCTCGACTCCGCCGCGCTGGCGGTGGGCGCCGATGGCTCGGTCGCCCGCTATCAACCCGGCAGGGGATGGCAGCGGGAGTTCCTACTCTCCTCGAGCGGCAGCGTCAACAAGGCAACCCTGCGCGGGGTGGCCTGGCCGGAGCGGCGGACCGCCTACGCAGTCGGCGATGTCGGGGCGATGTGGCAGTGGAATGCGGCCGACGAACTCTGGGTGCAGGACCCCGGGATTCCGATCGGCTTTGAAGGCAATCTTCTCGATATCGCCTTTGAGCCGGGCAATCCCGACCGCGGCTACGCAGTCGGCAAGAACGGCGTCTTGCTCAGCCTCGGCAAGGGCTGGGACCCAACGCCGCTTCCAGCCGGATTCGAGAGTGCCAGCCTTACCTCTATTGCTTTCGCCGGTAGGCAGGCGATCGTCGCCGCCGGCGGCGACCTGCTCGTCAACGATGGTCGTGGCTGGCACGTCGACGCTTCGGCGCATGCGCTTCTGGAGAGCGTCCGCTCGGGCAATCCGCAGCTATTCGCGGTGGCCGGTCTGCCCGACGGCGGCGCGGTCGCAGCGGGTCGTGACATCGTTATCGAGCGCGATAGCGCTGGCTCGGCCTGGCGCTTTTCAAATCAGCCGTTGCTCGGCTCCACGGCGATCGCCGCCGCCGCCATCCGCGACGGGGGCTCGGTGCGCGCGGTCGTCTCGGTGCTGCCGCAGCTCACCTACCCCCCGCGGATGACCTTCCCGAACAGGACCCGACGCTGCCGCCGCCGATCCCGCCGCCCTTTGCGCTGGCGGGTGACGGCTACCTGCTGCGTGAGACCGCTAACGGTTGGCGGGATGAGCAGCGGACCGCCTTCGCCAGCTCCAGCGAGGACCGGCCGCTGAAGAGCGACCCGGTGCTTTCGCTTGCTCTCGATTCCTCCGGTAACGGTTGGGCGGTGGGTGGCTGGAGCGGCGACGTCGACTCGATGGGACGAGGAACTTCGGCGCGTAACTCGACCGGGCGCCTGATCCGGGCCCGCGTGCGCACGGCGACGGTCTTTCGCTACGGCTCCGCCGCCGGCTCGGCGCCGGCTGCCACGGGGACCCGTGCGGTGCCGTTGCCGGGAGGATCGATCCGCCTTGCGGTTGCCGGCCACGCTGAGTGCGATTCTGCCTGCGCTGACCTGGCGCCCCACGCGCTCGGCCCAGACCGCACGCTCGCCGCGGCGCTGCGCACGGTGGCTGCGATGCACGGAAACGCGGCGGGCCCGCGGGCACTGCTCTACACCGGCAACCGGGTTAAGAGCGGCCTCGGAGTCGCTGACGGCGCGCGCTACGCAGAGCTTCTCGGCGCGGAGCCGAGCTTGCCGGTGTTCCCCGCGCTCGGTTCCGATGACGCCTCCGACAGCTTCGGCGACGATGTCTTCCGCACGGCATTCGCCGGCTTTCCCGCTCCGTTGGGTTCCGGTCCACCCGCCCCTGGCATCTCGACTGCCGGTATTCCTGGTGCTGCGCCGGCGCCGGGATTGGCGCGCACGCATTACGCCTTCGACAGCAGCGGAGCCGGGGGCACCGTGCGCGTGGTAGTGATCGACAACTCGCTCGGATCGCTGGCGGCAAGCGATGCTCATCAGAACCCCGTCGAGGCTCAGCTGCCCTGGTTGGAAGCGGTGCTCGCCGACGCGCGTGGCGAGGGAATCCCGGTGGTGGTGATGGGCAGTCGCAGCCTCAACACCAGCTTCAGCCCGAAACTCAACGTCGCCAGCGACGGCGACCAGGTGGCGCGACTCCTGGTCGACGGCGGCGCCTCGGTCTACCTCTTCGACCGCCCGGAAGAGAATCGCTCGATGCGCGTCCCAAGCGGTGCTGCGAACACCATTCCGAGCTTCGGGGTGGGCACGCTCGGCTACCGCTCCCAGATCGCCGGTGCGATCGGGCAGCAGACGGCGGACGCCCTGTTCGGGGATAGCGGCGTGCTGCTGCTCGAGCTCGGTCGGCCCAACCCGGGCTCCAACGTCGCCGGAGTCCGTGCGCGGCTGATCCCGGTGATAGAGGACCTCTCCCTGGAGGCGACCGATGGAACGCAGCTGCGCCGCTCTCGACCCGCCCTCTTTCGCGGTCTCGGTCGCCGACCTCGCGGCGGCGACCGCTGGGGCCAGGCAGCGGCCGGTTCGGGCAACCCTGACCCCTCCGGCGGCGATCCCTACACGCTCTTCCCGCCTGAACAGTGCCTTGTCGCTGGCTGCTCGGCGCGGATTACGCCCGAGTACAGCTTCGTCTCCTCGGACCCCGACATCGCCGACTTCGTCAAACAGGATCCCGCCTCGGCCAACCTGCGCAAGCCCTTCCTCGACGCCAACGACAGGGTCGTCACCGATAACTCATCCGGCCTGCTCTGCCCTTTCAACGCCGGCACGACGACGGTGACGGTCAGCGCCGGCGGCTTCTCTTACTCCGAACAGCTGACCGTGCTCGGCGGCAGCGTCCAACGGCCCTGTGGGACCCGGCCGCTGCGGCCCGACCGCTTCAAACGCGCCAGCCCGGTGGCGGCACCGCCGGCACCTCCACCGCCTGCACCGGCCCCCGCCGGCAGCCCACCCGTCGAGCTCACGCCTCCACCACCACCCGCCCCGCCACCGGCACCGCCGTCTTCGCCCGCGCCCAATCCGACCCCGCCCAACCCACCTCCGGCGCCGACCTTCCTGCTGCCCGGGGCGCCACCAATCGGCGTCGTACCGGCGATCGTGCCGCCTCCACCGCCGCCGATCGTGCGGCCGCTGCCACCGGGGGGCGCTCCGGCCCGCACCTACCAGGTCGAGGAAAAGCGCGAAGAGGAGGCGGCGATCGAGGAATCGCAGGCCTTCTCCCGTTACCAGCCCGATAGCGGCATGTCCGTGCCGCCCTACCTGCTCGGTCTGGTGCTGCTCGCCGCCCTGGCCAGCGCCTCGGTTCGCGCCGGCCCCGGCACCCGCCGCGGGCGCAGCCGCCCCGCACCCGCTTTCACCCGCGCAGAACGCAACCGAAGGAGTCGCAGATGACCAACCCCCGTACCGTCGGCGTCGTCGCCTGGTCGGCGCTCGTCCTCGCCCTCGGCGCCTTCGTGCTCTCCGGCGCCGTCGAATCGATCGCCAAGCGCCATTTGCCCGGGCCCAGCCTGAAGCCGCGCAAGTTCGGCGTTCTGCGCCTCAACGCAAAGAAGAAATTCCCGCCGAGCGTCCTGCCCAAGACCGTCTTCGACCACTGCTCGCCGGAGACGGTGAAGATCGGCACCGTCTGCATGATGACCGGCCCCTACCCGCTGGAAAAAGGCGAGGTTGGTCGCAACGATTACTTCTTTGCCACCCAGAAGTGCGCCCAGCTCGGTGGCTACCTGCCGACCGCGGCGCAGCTGATCGGCGCCGCGTCCTACGTGAAGCTGGCCGGGCGGGTCGACGACAACGAGGTCACCGCCTCGACCGACGTCGATGCCACCGACGGGCTCAAGGACAAACGCGAGATGAGCGCCTCGCTGACCACTACCGCCTCCGGCGGCCGAGCCGCCGGTTCGCAAGGGGTCAGTGAAGGCTCGCGCGGCGACCCCAAGGCGGGCGAGCCCAACCCGGCGCCGCTGCCGGCCGACCCGGCGCCGGAAACGCTCCACTACATCACCGTCTACGACAACGAGGACCACGGCGGCTTCGCCGGCGGCAAGCCGGTCGGCCAGCCGGAGAACTTCCGCTGCGCCTTCAACTTCGCCCAGGGCAAAGCCGGGCATTTGAGATGACCAGGCGCCGCCTCCTCCGCTTCGCGTCCGGGGCGGCTAGCTGTCCTGCCCACGGACGTTGTGAACGCGACTGATCGGCGGCCGGCCTCCAAGTGAGCTGTGGGGCCTGGTCTCGTTGTAGTGCGTGAGCCAGTGTGGCAGGGCCTTGTTGCGGTGGCGGTGGGAGCGGTAGGCCATTCCGTAGGCCCACTCCCTCGCCATCGTCTGGTGGAAGCGCTCGACCTTGCCGTTGGTCTGGGATCGATAGGGCTGGGTGGTGATGTGCTTGACCTCTCTGGAGGCAAGGAGCTCTCGCAGCGCGCGGTTCTTGACGTAGGCGAAGGCGTTGTCGGTCATCAGGCGCTTGGCCTCGATGCCATGCGAGCCGAAGAACTCCAGCGCACGCTCGACGAAGCCGGTGACGGTGGCTGCCCGCTCGTCGGGATGAAGCTCGACGTAGGCCAGGCGGGAGTGGTCGTCGACGATCGCGTGGCAGAAGTCATAGCCGACGCGGGTAGCGGGATCCATCCACTTGCGTGAGTGCTGTGAGCGGTCCCCGGTGACCGCGTGCCCGGGGCGCTCGAAGCGCGCATAGCGCGAGGTGTCCATGTGCAGGAGATCGCCGGGGCAGGGCCACTCGTAGCGCCGGGCCTCCTCCCGCGGCGCCCTGGCGGGCCGGGAGATGCCGTGGCGGTGGAGCACCTTCCAGACGGTCGAGTGGTGGTGGCCGACCTTGCCGGCCACCAGGCGCGGTCCCCAGCCGGTGCGCCGGCGCCACTCACAGATCTGCCTCTGGGTCTTCGCGTCGAGCAGCCGTGGGCTGCGATGGGGGCGAGAGGAACGGTCGAGCAGCCAGCGGCCCGAGCGCACTTCCTCGGCGCTGGCATTCAGGCGCCGATGCCACCAGCGGTGAGCTGTCGCGGGCGCCACGCAGAAGGCCGCAGCTGCGGCCTTCTGCGTCATCCCCGACTCGATCGCCTCCACCAGCGCGAGCCGTCCCGCGGGTCCGAGAACGGCGTTAGCGTGAACCTTCATCCGGGTCCTCCTTTGAGGCCGTAGGGCGTAGACACCCCAAGCCTCTGAGAGGGCCCGGATGGCTTCTCAGCGGTTCACAAGGTATGTAGGCGGGTCAGCTAGCTACGCCGGTTCCGGGCTGAAGCGGTAGCCGATGCCGAAATGGGTGTGGATGTAGCGCCACTCGGGCGCCACCTGCTCGAGCTTGGCGCGCACGCGGCGGATCAGCACGTCGACCGAGCGGTCGCGGCGCGGCATCTCACCGCCCCACATCAGGGAGTAGATCTCGGGTCGCTGCACGACCGCGTCGAGCCGCTCGGCGAGCAACATGAAGAGCTCGAACTCGCGCACGGTGAGGCCGACACGCCGCTCGTCAATCAGCACCTGGAACTCCGCCGGGCGGATCTCCACATTGCCGATCAGACGCACCCTCTTCGCTGAGCTCGAGGTCTGGGGCACGTCGGCAAGATTCGCGAACCGCCGCGGCCAGCCGGTAAACGAAATGTGTCGAACTGGAGAAGATCCTGTTATCGGCGTGCCTGTTACTGGTTTTTCACCATTCAGTTACGTCGCGTTCACTTTCCTCAACCTCTCCGGCCGGAGACTGCGGGGTACAAACCCCCGTTCAGGAGCGATATATCCATGAATCGAAACCGTCCCCTGGCGGCTGCCGTCGCGCTGGCCGTCGCCGCGTCGCTGGCGGTAGCCGCACCAGCTTCCGCCGCCACGATCACGATGAGCGGATCGACCTCGGTTGCACCGCTTGCCACCAAGCTCGCCAAGGCATTCGTCAATCAGCCCGGCAACAAAGGCAAAGTCAAGTTCGTGATCCTGCAGGGCGGTTCGGACATCGGCATCACCGACGTTTCGCGTGGCCGGGTGACGCTGGGGATGTCCTCACGCGATCCAAAACCGGCTGACCCGGGCGGCATCGTCTTCAACAAAGTGGCCCGCGATGCAGTCTGTGTGGTGACGAACAAATCAAACCCGATCGCGACGCTCAGCCAGACCCAGATCCAGGACATCTTCTCCGGCCGTGTGCGCAGCTGGAGTCAGGTGCCGGGTGCCAACGCGAGCGGCCCGATCGACCTCGTCGTCCGTACCGCCGCCTCCGGTACCCAGGACGCCTTCCAGAACATCTTCATGGGGTTGACGCTGAGGGTGGCGGGAAGCGCGACGACCAAAGCCTCAAACGGCCTGCAGGCGCAGACGATCAAATCGGACCCCAACGCGATCGGCTACGCCTCGTTCAGCTTCACCCACGGCCTGCACGTCGTGCCCTACCAGGGCGTGCCCTGCACGCTGCGCAACGCCAAGTCGGGCCAGTACGCCGGCACCCGTAACTTCTATCTCGTCAGCCGCGGGGCGGCGAAGGGCATCGCCAAAGAGTTCATCAACTTCGCTCGCAACAACCCCGTGGCGAAGAAGCTGGTAGCCAGCGACTGGGTTCCGTTGAGCTAGTGGAGGCGGGGGGCATCGCCGCCCGCCCCACCGGCGGCTTCTGGACCGACGCCAAGGTCGAGCGAATCCTCGGTGCCGTCGCCTGCATCGTGCTGGCGGTGATCGTCGGCATGATCGTCTTCGTCTTCCAGAAAGCGTGGCCCTCCTTTGCCCACAACGGCCTCGCCTGGTTCGGCTCCGGCGGCGACCTCGACCTGCAGCTCGAGGACATCTTCAACTCGCCCGCCAACCCCGCCGAGTACGTCTACACGCTGCGCGCCTGGCCGCTGCTCTGGGGGACCTTCGTCGTCACCGCCGGCGCGGTGCTGATCGGCACCGTCTTCTCGCTGCTGGCGGCGATCTTCATCGTCGAGTTCGCCCCGGCCCGGATCAATCGGGTGCTGGAGCCGGTCGTGCGCCTGCTCGCGGCGGTGCCATCGGTTGTCTACGGGCTGATCGGCATCCTCGTCATCGTCCCCTGGGTCGGCGAGCACCTGATCAGCGTCGAGCGCAAGGAATCGGTCGCCAACGTGGTCCAGCTCGACGGCGCCTGCATGGCGGTCGGCGTGCTGATCCTGACCGTGATGATCGTGCCGATCATGATCGCGATCGTGGTCGACGCGCTGCGCGCCGTTCCCCGCAACTGGACCGAGGGGGCGGCGGCGCTCGGCGTCAACCGCTGGCGGGTGATGTGGACGATCTCGGTGCGCACTGCGCGCCCGGCGGTCGTCGCCGCGGCGGTGCTCTCGACCGCGCGGGCGCTGGGCGAGGCAATCATGCTCTCGATGGTCGCCGGCTCGGCCAGCTTCGCCCCCAACCCGATCGACGGCCTCACCTTCCTCTTCGAGCCGACCCGACCGCTGGCCTCGGCCCTGGTCGAGAACGTCGAAGGGCTCTCGGTCGTCCCCTTCGGCGAGACGCTCTTCGCCTTCGCCGCCGTGCTGCTGGTCTCCAGCATGTTCCTCTCGCTGGCCGGCTTTACGGCCAAGCAGTCGATGCGCAAGTACGGGGTGCGGCCGTGACCCCGCCGCGCGACAGTGTCCGCAACTGGCCGCTACGCGACCGGATTGGCTATTACGCCGCCTGGGGGGCAGGCCTGACGCTGATCGCCGTCGCCGGCTCGATCGTCATCTACATGGGCTTCCGCGGGGCCCAATACTTCGACCTCGGCCTGCTCTTCGAAAGCCCCAACTCGACCCTTAACCAGGCGCAGAGCGGCGGCTTCAAAGATCCGATCCTCGGCACCGCCCTGCTGCTGGTGATGTCGACCGCGATCGCGGCGCCGCTCGGGGTGACGATCGCCGTCTGGTTGACCGAGTACGGCCGCCCCAAAGGCCTGGCGCGGGCGGTCGAATCGGCGGTCGAGGTGGTCGCGGGCACGCCCAGCATCGTGCTGGCGATGTTCGGCCTCGTCTTCTTCCAGCAGCAGTGGCTCGCCGTCCTCACCTTCGACGCCGAAGGCGGCGCCGTGCTCGGCCGTTCCTTTATCGCCGCCGCCGCGATGATGTCGCTGATCGCGCTGCCGCTGGTGGTCGGGGCGACGCGCGAGGCGCTGAACGCGATCCCCGGCCACATTCGCGAGGCCTCCTACGCGCTCGGCAAGACCAAGGCGGCGACGATCCGCCGGGTGCTGCTGCCGGCGGCGCGGCCGGGCATCGGTACCGGGGCGGCGCTCGGCATGGGGCGGGTCGCCGGCGACACCGCGATCGTCGTCGTCCTGCTCGGCGCCACGCTGCAGATCCTCAACGGCGCCGACGGCAACGTCTTCGGCCTCCTCCGCGGCACCGGCAGCACCCTGACCAGCTACGTCTATTACAACTCGCCCGCGGGCGAGGGCCTGGCGCCGGAGAAAGCCTATTTCGCGGCCTTCTGCCTGATGATCGTCGTCATCGTCCTCAACTTCGTCGTCACCCGCATCGCAAGGGGGAGGGAACCGGCATGGACGCGCTGACCCCGCCCGAACCGCCGCGGGAGGAGCAGGACGTGATCCTCGCCCCGCCGCCGCCGGTGCGCCGCATCGTCGTCGACAGCGAGCCGACCGTCGTGCAACCCCCGGCGACCAATGGCCACACGCCGCCGCTTGCTCCCGGCGCGATCGGCCTCGCCTCGCCGGTGCGCCGGCCCGAGCCCAGCCCCGGGCCGAAGATTGAGCGGATGCGGACCGAGTCGGTCTCGATCTCCTACGGTGAGAAGGTCGCGGTCGATGACGTCACCCTGCCGGTTCGCCAGGGCGAGGTGCTGGCGCTGATCGGACCCTCCGGCTGTGGCAAGACGACCCTGCTGCGCTCGCTCAACCGCCTGGTCGAGATCACCCCGACCGCGCGCCGTGGCGGCCGCATCACCCTCGACGGTGAGGACATCGACCAGATGGAGGTGACGCAACTGCGGCGGCAGATCAGCATGGTCTTCCAGCAGCCCAACCCATTCCCGATGAGCATCTTCGACAACGTCGCCTACGCCCTGCGCGAGCAGGGATCGCGGCGGCCCGGCAAGGACGCCCTCTACAACCACGTCGGCGACGCCCTGGTTCGCGCCGGCCTCTGGGACGAGGTCGGCGCGACGCTCGACCACCCGGCCCTGCGCCTCTCCGGCGGCCAGCAGCAGCGGCTCTGCATCGCCCGCGCGCTTGCCGCCCGGCCCGAGGTGCTGCTGCTCGACGAGCCCTGCTCGGCGCTCGACCCGCGCTCGACCCAGGTGATCGAGGAGCTGATCCTGAAGCTGCGCGACGAGGTCGCGGTCGTGATCGTCACCCACAACATGCAGCAGGCGCTGCGCATCGCCGACCACGTTGGCTTCATGTACCTGGGCGAGCTGGTCGAGTACGGCCCCGCCGAGCAGGTCTTCGGCGATCCGCGCGAAGCGCGCACCCGCGAGTACGTCGGCGGAGCTTTCGGATGACCGCCGACGGGCCGAAAAGAGGAGCCCGACTCCACATTTCGGCCCATCGGCGGGCGGTTGTGCCTGTGTCGCTGGCGTTGGCTGGGGTTGCACTGGTGGCTGTGGGCTGCGAATCGACCCAGGACAAGAGCGCCAAGATCGCCGCCGAGCTGGGTCCGGTGAAGAAAGAGAAAGGCCTGAAGATCACCAAGCAGAGCAAGGACGTGCAGGTCGTCTCGACGACGCTGCTGAGCGATCAGAACGGCAGCGCCGTCGTCGTCCGCCTGCGCAACCGCTCGAACGAGGGCCTGGTCGGCGTGCCGATCGCGATCGACGTGCTCGACGCCAAGGGCAAGAGCGTCTACACGAACGGCATCCCCGGGATCGAGCCGGCGCTGGCCGCGGTCCCGTTCCTCCCCGCTGATGGAGAGATCGAGTGGGTGCACGACCAGATCCTCGCCACGGGGGTGCCGGCGAAGGTCGAGGTGAAGGTTGGCGAAGGGGGGGAGCCGTTCAAGGGCGAGCAGCCGCAGATCTCGGTCACCGAGCCAAAGCTCGAGGGCGACCCCTACTCGGGCATCCTCGCCGGCGGCGACGTCGAATACAAATCGGGGGAGGATCTCGAGCGGCTGCTGCTCTACGCGGTCGCGACCAAGGGCAACGAGATCGTCGCCGCCGGCCGCGGCGCGATCGAACCGTTCAAGCCGAAACCGAAGCCCTTCCCCTACAACATCTACTTCATCGGCGACCCCAGCGACGCCGAGATCGAGATCACCCAGTTCCCCAGCCTGCCGGGGTTCGAGCTCGAATGACCGACGAGCTGA
This sequence comes from uncultured Solirubrobacterales bacterium, assembly GCA_963698085.1. Lineage (GTDB taxonomy): Bacteria > Actinomycetota > Thermoleophilia > Solirubrobacterales > 70-9 > VRUE01. The sequence goes on along the minus strand of OY969122.1, from coordinate 760,044 downwards.
GATGTCGAGACTGCGGGGCTCGACTCGCGGAGGATCAGCGCTACTGCCTGAACTGTGGCCAGCGGCAGGGGGAGCCACGGATCGACTTCCGGCAGTACGAGGTTCCCGCAGTACAGCCGCAGGACGTGGAGCCGGTAGCTTCATCCAGCGAGGAGAAACCGGCTCGCGACTACACCCCGTTGGCCGCCGTAGGAGGTATTGCAGTACTTGGCGTGATGCTGCTGATCGGCGTGCTGATCGGCAAGGGCGACGGCGGTGGCACGGTGACCGTGCCGGCGCCGGTCGTCGTCCAGGGCGGCGATGCCGACAGCGGCAAAACCGCGTCTGACGAGGAAGCCGGCGGCGCCTTGAAGGAAAGCTCGAAGCAGGCGAAGGCCAGCGGGGGCGGCAAGGACAGTGGCGCGGTCAAAGGCGGCAGCACCGACACCGGCAAGGCACCCGTGGCCAGCGATGAGGCGCTTCAACAGCTGAAGGAAGGCACCCCCGAGGAAAAAGCGGAAAACAGCGCCAACCTGCCCGACGAAATAGCGACCCCCGGCGCCCCGCCGCCGGAAGACAGCAAAGCGCCCGGCGGCGGCAGCAAGGGCACGGCGATCGAATGATGAGCGATGACCTGCAAGGGCGACGGGAGCGGCTCTCCAAGCAGCTGGCCGAGCTGCAGTGGGACCTGGGCGGGGTCGCCTACGAGATGGCGATCCGCGACCACTTCCGCCTCGACGTGCTCAGCCGCCAGGCGGCGAAGCTGCAGCAGGTCGATGCCGAGCTGGCGGAGGTCGAGCGGATGCTGAAGCTCGGCCAGGCTGGTGCCGCCGGGGCTTGCGGCAACTGCGGCGCCCTCTACGCGCAGGGATCCGCCTTCTGCTGGCAGTGCGGAAAAGAGTTGATCGAGCCGGTGCAGGCGAGCGCCTCGGCACCGGCCCCATCGCAGGCATGAAGCGCATGCTGAAAAGCCGGGCGGTCGACCAGGCGCTGCGCGGCGCCTCGCTGGTCGTCACCGATCGGCGCTGGGCGGCGCCGCTGAGCGCCGCTGCACTTGGCTTCGGCATCTTCGCCGGCGTCGCGATCGGCCCGGGCACGGCGGGCTCGCTGGCGACGAGTGCCCAGCAGGTCATCGAACTTCCAAGCTCGGGCGGGGACGATGGGCAGAGCGGTGGAGGCGGCGGAGGGGTCGCCTCCACCGAATCCGCTGGGCCGGCGCTAGGTGGCGGAGGCGGGGGCTTCGAAGAAGCGCTGCCGTCCACCGTGCCGCTCGCCCCCGAACCGGTCGAACCACTTCCTCCCGCTACCGAACCGGCGCCGGAATCGTCTCCGGCGGAGGAAAGCGAGCCCAAAGAGGCCAAGGGCCAGATGTTCGAGGGAACCGTCGTGCACGTCAGCCCGGCGGCGGGCAGTTACGCGATGGCGATCAAGGGTGGCGAACTGATTTCCGTCCATGCCGAGCTCCCGGACCCGGGCACGAAACTGAGTGGGCCGTTGCGTCCGCTCGCCAACAACACGTATGCCGAAGCCGCTGAGCTGCAGCGAGAGAGGAGGAGGGTGAAGGAGGCCACCTTCAGCGGTACCGTGACCTTTGCCGACCCGAATCCCACCGCCCCCGCGTACACCGTCTCCGGTCGTGGTTCATCATTGCCCGTCCACGTCGAACCCGATCCGAGTGGCGCCGCGCCCGAGCTGCCGGCACTCGGCTCGCTGGTTACGGTGACGGCGAAAATCGAGCCGCCGGATGAGCCCAAAGGTCACTCGACCCTGCTCCAGAGCAAGCTCGAGGTGGCATCGGTTCCGCCCTCGACTTACCTCGAACTTGCCGGCATCGTCAAAGAGGTTCTGAAAGAGGAGGGGCAGATTCTCTTTTCCGTCGACTGGGCCGGTGAGAGCGAATCGAGTCTGACGCTCACCGTCCCGGAAGAGATCGATGCCGCGAAGCTGAAGCTCGGCGATTCATATCTGGCGACGGTCGAAATCGCCGAAGACGGTTCCTTGGGGCTAAAGGGAATCGCCGGCGATGAGCACACCAAGGGCGCCGACGATCCCGCCGGCGCCCAAGGCGACCTGAAGCGCTAGGCCTTCTCCGGCTCGGGCAGCTTCGTCTCGCTGATTCCGAACCGTTCGTGCAACCTCCGCAGCGGGGCAGGCGCCCACCAGTTCCACTTGCCGAGCAGCTCCATCAGCGAGGGCACGAGCAGCGCGCGGATGATGCTGGCGTCGATCAGCACCGCCAGCGCCGTGCCGACCCCGTTCTGCTTGATGAAGATGATCTGCGAGGTGGCGAAAGCGCCGATCGCGACCGCGAACAGCAGCGCTGCCGCGGTGACGATGCGCCCGGTTCGCTCGAGCCCGATCGCGACCGACTCGGAATCCGAGGCGCCGTTGTCACGCGCCTCTTTGATCCGCGAGAGGAGGAAGACGGCGTAGTCGGTGGAGAGGCCGAAGGCGACGGCGAAGAGCAGGATCGGCATCGTCTGCTCGATCGCCCCGCTGCTGGTGTAGTCGAGCAGGCTTTCGAAGCGGCCGTCCTGGAAGATCAGCACTAAGAGGCCGAAGACGGCGCTGAGGTTGAGCACGTTCATGATCAGCGACTTGATCGGCAGCACCACCGATCCGGTCATCAGGAAGAGGATGATCAGGGTGGCGACGACGATGATCGCGAAGGCGATCGGCAGGTGGCGGGTGAGGCTGTCCTGGAAGTCGACGAAATCGGCGGTCGCGCCGCCGACCAGGATGGTCGCTCCGGGCGGCGCGGGGACTTCACGGATGCGCTCCACCGTCGACTGGCTCGCCTCGGTGGCAAAGGGGTTCGCCGAGATCGCCTGGATCGCGGTGACGCCCCCGCTCAGTGGCTGCGGTGGGGCGACGGCGGCGACGCCGGGGGTCTGGCGGACCCGCGCCGTTAGCACGGCCGTCTGCTTCGGCGTGGCCCCTTCGACCGAGAGCCAGATCGGCGTCTCGCGGTAGGGCGGGAACTCGGCGCTGACGGTGTCGTAGGCCTGTCGCGCGCTCGCCTCCTTTGGCAGAACGGTCGGGTCGACGGTGTTGAACTTGATGTTGAAGAAGGGCAGGCCGAGGACGATCAGGAAGAGGGCGCTGAGCGTCGCGATCGGCGCCGGGCGGCGCATTACGAAGCGCGAGAGGCGGTACCAGAAGCCCTGCTCGTCCGGGCGCGCGTCAGCCTCGGCGCGGCGCTGCAGGAAGCTCGGGGCGAGCGAGTTGACCCGCGTCCCGAGCAGGGTCAGCACTGCGGGCAGCACGGTCAGCGAGATCAGCGCCGCCAGCAGCACGACCAGCGAGCCGCCGAGCCCCATCGAGTAGAGAAAGCGCTGTGGGAAGACGAGCAGCGAGGCGAGTGCCGCGGCGACCGTCAGCGAGGAGAAGAAGACGGTCCGGCCCGCGGTGGCGAGGACGCGGCGCATCGCTGCCAGCCCAGGCCCATCTTTGGCGATCTCCTCGCGGTAGCGGGAGACGATGAAGAGGCTGTAGTCGATCGCCAGCCCCAGCCCCAGCCCGGTGGTCAGGTTGAGGGCGAAGATCGAGATCGAGCCGAATTCGCTCGCCACTCGCAGGATGAGGAAGGTGCCGACGATCGCCAGCAGGCCGATCATCACCGGCAGCAGCGCTGCTACCAGGCTGCGGAAGAAGATGAAGGAGAGCAGGAAGAGCAGCGGGAAAGCGAGCATCTCGGCCCGGCGCAGATCGTCCTCGACCTGCTTGTTGACCTGCTCCTGGGCGACCGCGGCGCCCCCGACCGTGATCCCGGGGCGGCCGTCTAGCTCGTTGGCTATCTCGCCGCCCGCCGCCTGCCACTCCTTGTCGTCGATTGGCTTCAACGCGACGGCGATGTAGGTGGCATCGCCATCGTTGGAGACGAAGTCGCGCGAGCGGGTCGTGTAGTAGCTGCTGACCGACTTGACGTCGTCGCGGGCGCGCAGCTCGCGTTCGAGCGCCGCGATCCGGTTTCGGGTCGAGGGCTTCGCGACCGGGGCATCGCTGACCACGACGAGCGCGCCGGGTATGCGGTGGCCGGCTTCCTGCAGCTGCTCGCGTGCTTCGACGGCCTCGGTGCTCGGGTCGTCGGCGCCATAGGGGTCGAGCCGGTCGGCGACCGAGCCACCGAGGGCGCCGGCGAGCAGGAAGAAGGCGATTGCGAGGAAGCCGACGCGACGGGCGTGTCGATCGGCGAGGCGGGCTAGTGAGTCGAACATCAGCTTCTCCCTTTCTCTCGAACGGGTGCGAGCAGCTCGGACTCCATCCGCTCGCACCACTCGGCGAACCACTCGTTGAACTCGATCCCCGCCCGCAGCACGATCAGCGGGTAGGGGTCCTTCAGCTCGGTTTTCTGCGGCTCCATCGTGCGCAGGCGCTCGGCCAAGTCGAGCCGGTGGCGGCGCATCACCCGCAGGGTCTCGACCGCCTCGGCGGGCTCGAGCACACCGGAGAAGAACAGTTTGAGCAGCCCTTCTTCGCGCATCTCAGATGCTTCCGGCGGCTTGCGCAGCCAGTCCTTCAGCTCGGCTTCGCCGTCGGGGGTGATCGCATAGCGGGTGCGCTTGCGGTCGCCTTGAGAGGCGTCGACCCCCGCCACCAACCCGGCTTCCGAAAGCCGCTTCAGCTCCGGATAGATCTGCCCGTAACTAGCCGCCCAGAAGAACCTCGTCGTGCTGTCAACGGCCGCTTTGATCTCGTAGCCCGAGCGGGGCTCGCGCGAGACCATGCCGAGGATCACGTAGGCGGTGGCGTTTAACTCCATAGCATCAAGATATATCTCGTAGATATATCTTGAGCGTGACCTCCATCACGCAAAAGTTAACCTGGATGCGACCGAACCGCTGACAAAAAGCTGCGTCCGAAGGCGCGGCTACACTTCCCTCATGCTTAGAAATTATGGTGCGGGGTCAGCTGCTGGCGAACTGCTAGAGGAATGTTGGGATGGCGCTCTGCCGGTGGACCCGGTGCGCATTGCTCAGAGCCTTGGCATCAAGGTTCTCGATACGTACCTCAATGAGGATGTATCGGGGGCACTTGTCAAGCGGCGGGGCGCGGATCCTTCGATCTTGCTCAATGCGAACGACAGCAGGAACCGCAAGAGGTTCACCTGTGCGCATGAGTTAGGGCATTTCATCCGTCGGGCCGAACAACCGGATCAGTACGAATACGTCGACTATCGGGATTCGAGGTCCTCAAATGGAACCGCCGAGGAGGAGCGATTTGCAAATAGCTTCGCTGCGAACCTGCTGATGCCGGAGGATCGCGTCAAGGAATTCCAGAAGCAGGGACTTGCCGATTTCCGCATGGCCCAGAAGTTCGGGGTTTCGCGCGAGGCGATGCAGTACAGGCTTGAAAATCTCGACCTTTAGGAACCATGGACGAGCCTGTAGGTGTCGCGGACGAGGGCGTGGCCTCCAACTCGGAACCAACTGCCAAGACCGCCTTGGACGCGGCTGTCAGCCCCGAGGCGTTGGAAGAGGCGGTTCCTCTTCAGCAGCTCGATCCACATGATCACCGCGGTCTGGAAGGGGCTGACCACAAGCAGGACATAGAACTCAAGAAGACCTACGCGAAATGGCTCTTGATTCTAGTTGCAGCACAACTTGTCGTCGCTGACGGCGTCTTTATCGCCTACGCTTGGGCGGGGGTCGCGTGGGAACTCGAGACCGGCGTGATACAGGCTTGGTTGGGCGCGACGATGATCGAGCTCATCGGCGTAGCCCTGGTAATTACCCGGTATCTGTTTCCGCGTCGTGACCGAAGATCACTCGAAGAGGCGTAACGGCCGCAGCGCGGTCGGGGAGTTCAATCACTGCCACGGTGCTCAAGCCCGACTATCCTCGAACCTCGCATGGCCGGGACCAACTCCGACATAGTCGTGATGAAGTTCGGCGGCACCTCCGTCGCCGGCGCCGAGGAGATCAAGCGCGCGGCGCGGCGGATCGTCGCCGCGCGCGAGGCCGGCAACCGCGTCGTCGCGGTCCTCTCGGCGCGCGGCAAGACGACCGACGAGTTGGTCGCCCAGGCGATGGAGATATCCGAGCGCCCGGTGGCGCGGGAGATGGACATGCTGCTCTCGACCGGCGAGCGGATCTCCTGCGCGCTCTGCGCGATGGCGATCCACGACATGGGCCACAACGCGATCTCATTGACCGGATCGCAGGCCGGCATCGTCACCGATTCCTCCCACACCCGGGCCAAGATCATCGACGTGCGCGCCGAGCGCATCCGCGAGACGCTGGAGGGGGACCGGATCGTCCTCGTCGCCGGCTTCCAGGGCGTCTCCACCGACAGCCAAGACGTGACGACGCTGGGCCGGGGCGGCTCCGACACGACCGCGGTCGCCCTCGCCGCGGCGCTCGACGCCAGCGTCTGCGAGATTTACACCGACGTCGCCGGTGTCTTCAGCGCTGACCCGCGCATCGTCCCCGACGCCCGCAAGCTCACCGTCACCTCCTACGAGGAGATGCTCGAGATGTCGGCCTCCGGGGCAAAGGTGCTGCAGCTGCGCTCGGTCGAGTACGCGCGCAACAACGGCGTGCGCATCCACTGCCGCAGCAGCTTCGAAGACGGCCCCGGTACCCTCGTGGTCTCAGAAGAGGAAAGCGAGCAGGAGAACGTGGAGCAACCTTTCGTAACCGCAGTGACCCACTCCGATGGCGAGGCGCGGGTGACGCTGACCGGCGTCCGCGACGAACCGGGAGTCGCCGGGCGGATCTTCACCGCGCTGGCCGCCGCCGGCATCAACGTCGACGTGATCATCCAGAACGAGCCGGTTGGCGATGATGCGCTCGCCGACCTCTCCTTCACCGTCGACCGCTCCGATCTGACGGCTGCGGCCGACACGGTGCGCGAGCTCGACGTCAGCCAGGACGTACGCACCGACGAGCGGATTGGCAAGGTCTCGATCGTCGGCGCCGGTATGCGCTCGCATCCCGGGGTTGCGGCCAAGGTCTTCGAGGTGCTCGGCGGCGAGGGGATCAACATCGAGATGATCTCGACCTCGCCGATCAAGATCTCCTGCGTCATCTCCGCCGACCGGGTTCCCGACGCGGTCCGCGCTCTCCACCAGGCCTTCGAGCTGGGCGAGGACTCGGTTAAACCAGAGGACCCGATGGGCGTCCAGCACCGGCCAACGATTAGCGGCTGAGCCGCGCCATACTCGGACGATGGCGGGCGACGGATACAGAGTCGGAGTTCTGGGCGCGACCGGGCTGGTCGGGACGACGATCCTCGAGCTGCTCGCCGACCGTCAATTCCCTGTCTCGGAGGTCGTGCCGTTCGCCTCGGAACGCTCGGCCGGCAAGGCGCTCGAGTGGGGCGAGGTGGCACTCGAGGTGCGCGCGCTCGACGAGGAGACGATCCAAGGTCTCGACCTCGTCCTCTCTTCAGCCGGCGGCGCGGTCAGCGCCGAGTGGACGCCGAAGCTGGTCGAGGCTGGCGCAGTCGTCGTCGACAACACCAGCTACTGGCGCATGCACGACGACGTGCCGCTGGTCGTCGCCGAGGTCAATCCCGACGACCTAGCGCGGCACAAGGGAATCGTCGCCAACCCCAACTGCTCGACGATGCAGATGGTCGTCGCGCTCAAGCCGCTCTACGACGCGGCCGGGATCGAGCGCCTCGTCATCTCCACCTACCAGGCCGTCTCCGGGACGGGCAAGGCGGCGATCGACGAGCTGACTGCGCAGTCACGGGCGGCGCTCGAGGACCGCGACACCGTGGCATCGGTGTACCCACACCAGATCGCCTTCAACGCCCTGCCGCAGGCAGGCAGCTTCCCCGAAGGCGACGATCACACCGACGAGGAGCGCAAGCTGATCAACGAGACGCGCAAGATCCTCGGCGACGGGGAGATCCGCATCAGCGCCACCTGCGTTCGCGTGCCCGTCGTCAGCGGCCATTCCGAGGCGGTCAACGTCGAGACGCGCGAGCCGCTCGACCCCGAGCGTGCCCGCGAGCTGCTCGCGGCGGCGCCGGGCGTCACCGTCCTCGACGATCCCGCCGCCGCCAGCTACCCGATGGCGATCGAGGCGGCCGGCAAGGACGACGTCTTCGTCGGCCGCATCCGCCGCGACCCAGGCAACGAGCGCGCGCTCGACATCTGGGTCGTTTCCGACAACCTGCGCAAGGGCGCCGCGACCAACACCGTCCAACTTGCCGAGCTGCTCGTCGAGCGCAACCTGCTCGGTTAATCGCCCAGATCCTCAGCGATCTCGCCGAAGCGCTCGACCAGGGCGCAGAAGAAGGCGTGGCGGGTGACGAGCGCGTGGACCCTGCCGCTGGTGGCGATTGGGACGATCAGCACGCGGTGGTGGAGGAAGAGCTCGGCTAGCTGGGTGTCGGAAAAGTCGTCCTCGACCAGGACGCGGTCGGTGGTCAGATAGCGGCGGATCGGTTCCTCGCTGCAGCGACTGCGGCGCTCGATCGTCTCATCGACTGAGCGTGAGACCATCGCCGCCGACCCCAGCTCGCCGACGTAGCCGGGGAAGAGCGCCGCCATGAACTCGCGCTCGCCGAAGATTCCGACGAAGCGGCCGTCTGCATCCACCGCGGGCAGCGCCGGCAGGCCGGCGTCGATCACCCGCCGCGCCGCCGGGCCGATCAGCTCGTCGGCGTCGAGCGGCTGTATCTCGCGGAGGGTCTGTTTAACGATCGAGTCGGGCATGGGCGCTCCTCCTGGGAGCTTCTCAGAGAGCGATATAGCGGATCGCGATGTAGGCGGTGGCGATGGCGATCGAGAGGATCGTCGCCGGCAGCCCCACCTTGAGGAAGGCGACGAAGCCGATCGGCGTGCCGGCTCGTTCCGCCATGCCGGCAGCGGCGACGTTGGCGGCGGCGGCGATCATCGTCGCGTTGCCGCCGAAGCAGGCGCCGAGCGCCAGCGCCCACCAGTAAGCGTCGTCGCCTTGCGCCCCAGCCTCCAGCTGCACTTCCTTCACCACCGGGATCATCGCCGTGGTGAAGGGAATGTTGTCGACGACGGCCGACCCGAAGGCCGCAACCCAGGTGATCCCGATCAGCTCGGCGCTGCGCTCCCCGCCGGTGACGTCCTTGACCGCGTCGGCGACATGGCCGATCGCCCCGGTCGCCTCCAGCGCGCCGACCATGACGAAGAGGCCGATGAAGAAGAAGAGGGTCGTCCACTCGATGCTGGAGAGCACTTTCTCGAGCTCGACCCTGGTCACCAGCAGGCCGACCGCGGCTCCGGTCAGCGCCACGGTCGCCGGCTCGATGTGCAGCGCCTGGTGGGCGAAGAAGGCGAGCACGGTCGCGACCAGCACGGGGCCGGTGCGGCGCAGCTCGGCCGAGTCGCGGATCGAGGCGAGCGCGTTCAGCTCCATCACGGCCCGCCGGTTGCGCTCCTCGACGTGCAGGCGGTCGCGGAAGAACAGGTAGAGCAGCGGAATTACGACCGCGAAGGTGACGAGCACCACCGGGGCCAGGTTGACGATGAAGGCGTTGAAGCTGAGGCCGGTGGCACCGGCGATGATGATGTTCGGCGGATCGCCGATCAGGGTCGCGGTGCCGCCGATGTTGGAGGCGATCACCTCGATGATCAGCAGTGGCACCGCCTCGATGTCGAGCGCGTCGGCGAGCAGGAAGGTGATCGGCGCGATCAGCAGGATCGTGGTCAGGTTGTCTAGAAAGGCGGAGAGGACCGCCGTGATTCCCGCCAGGCTCATAGTCACCGCGAACGAGCGCCCGCCTGAGAGCTGGCCCGCGCGGATCGCGACGAAGTCATAGACGCCGGTCTGTTGGGTCAGGTAGACGAGGATCATCATCCCCACCAGTAGGCCGATCGTGTTGAAATCGACCGACTCGATCGCCTGCTCCTGGGAGAAATCGCCGACGAAGAGGACGACGATTGCGGCGCCGAGCAGCGCCACGTTGGTGCGGTGCATCCGCTCGCTGGCGATGATTGCCAGGGCGATCAGGAAGGTGGCTACGGCGACTGCCATCGGGGCCTTTCTGGGTCGGCGAAGTGTGTTGCCGACCAGGCTTCCCGGCTCACCGCGGTGAACTGTAACTGAGCCGAGCGCTCCGTTCGTCTCTGACGTCGTTAGGCGTAGCGCTAAGCGGTGGCCGGCGCCGCCAGCCGCTCCTCGACCCACCCGGTCGAGGCGATGTGCTTGCTCATCCCCAACTCCTTCGGCTCGGCGCCGAGAGCGAGGCCGACGAGCTGCGGCAGGTGCAGGACGGCGAGGCCGAGGTCGCGGTTGACGATCTTGGCCGCCTCGGGCTGCTGCATGTCGAGGTTTAGGTGGCAGAGGGGGCAGGGCGTCACCAGGCAGTCGGCGCCGGCGTCGATCGCGTCGCCGACATGGGTGCCGGACTGGCGCAGCGAGGTCTCGCGGTTCATCGTGATCACCGGGAAGCCGCAGCACTTGCGGGCACCGTCGTACTCGACCACCTCGCCGCCGAGGGCCTCGATCACCTTCTCGAGGTAGAGGTCGCGCTCGGGGAACTCGTCGTAGCCGAGCCGCTCCTTGGGACGGACGACGTAGCAGCCGTAGAAGGGGCCGACGCGCAGGCCGGAGAGCGGCCGCACGACCTTCTCGGCCAGTTGGTCGAGCCCGTAGTCCTCAACTAGTAGCCAGAGAAAGTTTTTGTTGGTGAAGCCGTCCTTGTCCTTCTCGTAGGAGAGGCCCTGGCCGCTCAGCACCTCGTTGATGTGGGCACGGTAGGAGGAGTCGGCGTCGAGCCGTTGCTGGCACTCCGACTGCGCCCCCTGGCAGGTCGAGCAGATATTCATCATCGCCAGCCCGGTCTGCTGGGCAAGGGCAAAGGTGCGCGCGTTGAGCGTGTCGGCGAGCTCCTGGTTGTGCTCGGCAATCACGCCGGCGCCGCAACAGTTGGCGCGGTCGAGTTCGACTAGCTCGATCCCGAGCCGCTCAGCGACCAGCGCCATCGAGCCGTGCAGCTCGGAGGTGAAGCCGCGCGAGACGCAGCCAGGCCAGTATGCGAGCTTCATACCTTCTCCTCCGTCTCAGTCTCGTCGGGCTCAGGCTCGACGTCCTCCTCACCCTTGATGTAGATGTTGAATTCCTCGCGGTGTTCCTCGGCGTGCTTGTAGATCGCCTTGACCTCTTCTTGGGCACCGCCGGGCAGCTTCGGGTGGACACCCGGGATCAGCTTCGCCAGCGAGCGAGCCTTGCCGGTCTTGAAGGCTCGGATACCGGTCGGGATTGAGGCGAGCAGGCCCTTGATCGCGCCTTTGGTCGGTTTCAACTTGCCTTTCACCCCTGGCGCATAGGACTCCTGCAGCAGTAGCGCCTCGTCGAGCGTCCCCTTCTTCTCGATGATCTTGGTGAAGGCGTCCATGTGGCTGTGGCCGTTGTTGGGGTCCTCGACCTCATTCTCCTCGGCTTTGCGCCGCAGCCGCATGATCTGGTCCATCGGCGCCACCCCCTTTGGGCAGGCGTCGATGCAGCTGAAGCAGTGGGTGCAGTCATAGATCCCGTGCGGGTCCTCGGCGAGGTCGTGCAGTCGCTCCTTCGTCTCCGCGTCACGCGGATCGCCGACGAAGCGGTAGGCCTTGGCCAATGCCGCGGGCCCGATGAAGTCCGGGTCTACCTCCATCGAGAGGCAGGAGGAGACGCAGGCACCGCACTGGATGCAGGCCATCGACTGGGTGATGTCGATCATCGACTCCGGCTCGACCACGTACTCGCGCTCTGGCGGATTGCCATGGGGCAGCAGCCAGGGGGTGACGCGGCGGATCTTGGCCCAGTGGGTCGACTCCATGTCGGTGATCAGGTCCTTGATCACGGGCATGTTCCCCATCGGCTCGACGACGATCGGCGAGTCGCCGCCGTTACGGCGATTGGCCGCTTCATGGGCGTGGCCGATCTGGGTCTTGCAGCCGAGCCCCGACTGGCCGTTGACCTTCATCCCGCAGGAGCCGCAGATCGCCGCCCGGCAGGAGCAGCGGACCGAGAGCGATCCGTCGTCGCGGTCCTTGGCCTGCAGGATCCCGTCGAGGACCGAGAGCGAGGGATCGAGGTCGACCTTGAACTCCTCCCAGTAGGGCCCCTCGCCGCTCTCCGGCTGGTACCTGCGGACTTTCAGCGTGTAGGTGGCCATCTGCTCAGTACTTCCTCTCTTCGGGTTCCCACTGCGTGATCGTCACCTCTGAGTATGAGAGCTCCGGTCCGTCGTCGCCCAGCTGCAGGTCGATGTGTTTGAGCCACTCCTCATCATTGCGCTCGGGAAAGTCGGTCCTGTACTGGGCGCCGCGGCTCTCCCTGCGCTCCAACGCTGCGATGCAGGTGCACTCGGCGTTGTCGAGCATGTAGCCGAGCTCGATCGCCGCCAGCACGTCCTGGTTGAAGATGTTGCCCTTGTCGTCGATGTAGGCGCTCTGGGCCTCCTCCTTGAGCCGCTGCACGATCTCCAGCGCCGCCTGGATCCCGGCCTCGTCGCGGAAGACGGCGACCTTGGCGTCCATCGTCTCTCCCAGCTCCTGCTTGATCTCTGAGACGCGCCGGCCCGAGCCCTTCTCGCGGGCGGCGATCGCCGCGATCGCGTCCTCCTCTGCCTCGAGCACGTCGCGCCCGGGGCGCGAGCCCTCGATCCGCTTGGCGCGGGTGGCGGCATCGACGCCAGAGCGGCGGCCGAAGATCAGCGTATCGAGCAGCGAGTTGGCGCCAAGCCGGTTGCCGCCGTGGACCGAGACGCAGGCGGTCTCACCGGCGGCGTAGAGACCGGGGATATCGGTACGTCCGTCGACGTCGGTCTTGATACCGCCCATCGTGTAGTGGTTGCCGGGCTTGATGTGGATCGGTTCGCGGGTGATGTCGACGCCGGCGAAATCTTGGCCGACGAGGACGATCTCGCGCAGCGCCTCGTGCACGCGCTTTTTCGGCACCACGGTGATGTCGAGCGCGACGGTTCCGTCGGGGAAGCCGCGGCCCTCGTTGATCTCGGTCTGCTCGGCGCGGGAGACGACGTCGCGCGAGGCGAGCTCCATCTTGTTCGGCGCGTAGCGCTCCATGAAGCGCTCGCCCTTGGCGTTGAGCAGGTGGGCCCCCTCGCCGCGGGCGCCCTCGGTGATCAGGAAGCCCTTGCCGGCCAGCGTCGTCGGGTGGTACTGGATCATCTCCATGTCCATCAGCTTTGCCCCGACCCGGTAGGCCATCGCGATCCCGTCGCCGGTGCAGATCAGCGCGTTGGTGGTCGGCTTCCAGACCTGGCCGTTGCCGCCGCAGGCGAGAATCACCGCCTTCGCCGTGAACAGCTGCATCGAGCCGTCAGCGACGTTGCGGGTGACGACGCCGCAGCACTCGCCCGCCTCGTCCATCGCCAGCGCCGTGCAGAACCACTCCTCGTAGCGGGCGACCGAGTCGGAGTACTTCATCAGCTGCTCGTAGAGGACGTGCATGATCGCCTGGCCGGTGATATCGGCGACGTAGTAGGTGCGGGCGGCGGAGGCGCCGCCGAAGGCGCGGGTGCCGAGCTTGCCTTCCTCGTTGCGGTGGAAGGTGACGCCGAGGTGCTCGAGGTGGAGGATCTCCTCCGGCGCCTCGCGGGTCATGATTTCGATCGCGTCCTGGTCGCCCAGGTAGTCGGAGCCCTTGACCGTGTCGTAGGCGTGCGACTCCCACGAGTCGCCCGGGTTGAGCGCCGCGTTGATGCCGCCCTGAGCGGCATTCGAATGCGAGCGCACGGGGTGGACCTTGCTCAAGATCCCGACCGAGACCCCTTGCTCGGCGGCGGCCAGGGCTGCCCTCTGCCCGGCGAGCCCGGCGCCGATCACGAGTACGTCATGCGTAGGCACGGGCGCGGACTCTATAGCGCCGAAATCCGACCCCGCAGTCGGATTTGCTGCCCTACAGCCAGCGCTGGTCGAGGCGGCGGATCGCCGCCTCCGAGAGGCGGACGCCGTCGGCGACCGTGTCGAAGTCGACGTTCTCGGCGAGGTCGTGCCACCAGTGGTAGTTGGCGGGCTGCTTGAGGTCGGTGCAGCCGGCAATCACCGCGGTCTCATAGCCCGCCGCCAACGACTCCAGCCCGTCGGTGCCGTTGCGCAGGCGCAGGTTGGGGTAGAGCCAGATGCCGAGCTCCTCGGCGAGTCCGTCCAGCAGCGCCAGCGCCCGCGGTGGGTACTCGCGCATCTTTAGGAAGCCCTCGCCGCGCAACACCAGCAGGTGCGGTGAGCCGGTCGACTCGAGGCAGAGGAAGAAGGTGCTCTCGCGCGGCAGGTTGGGGAAGTGGCGCTCGCCAAAGGCCTTCATCCCCTCGCTGAAGGACTCCTCCGAGCCGGCCGAGAGCAGGATCACCCGCAGGTTCTCCGGCGGCCGCTCGATCAGCTCCTCTGCCAGCGCCAGCAGGGAGACGACCGCGGTGCCGTTGTCGTTAGCGCCGGGGACGACCTTGCGCGCTCCGATCTCGGCCATCGCCGCGGCCGAGCCGAGGCCGAGGAAGACGCCGATCTTGGCGAGCAGGCGCCTGCCGCTGAGCGCGCCGAGTGCTGCCAGCAGCGGCCCGCCGACGACCGGCGCCATCAACGGCGGGCTGGTGTCGCTGCGCTCGATCATCCCCAGCCGCTCGGCGATGTTGGGCAGCTCGGGGTGGAAGACGAGGCCCGAGTGGGCGGCGTCGTGGTGGGCGATGAGGACGACGGTCCGCTCGGCGTCGGTGGGGCCGAGCTCGCAGACAACGTTGTAGGTGGTGCGGCGGGGGAGGGCGCGGCGCAGGTGGCGCTTCCCCGGCGGGTAGTCGGACGCCATCCCGGCAGCTGCGAGGGCGGCGATCGCACCGCCGAGCAGCCGTCGCCCGCGCAGGGCGACAATGCCGCCGAGGGCCCCCAGCGCGGCGCCGATCCCGAGCGGCCACCAGTAGGTGCCGTGCGCCGGCTCGGCCTCGATTCGCGCCGCGGCACCGAGCTCAACGAAGCGTTCCACCAACCACTCTGCCGCCCGCCGCTCACCCTCGGACGCCGAAGGCCGCTCAATCCGCTCCAGCTCCTCCAACCAGCTCCTAAGTCGGTCCTTGTCCGCGAGCATCGCCCCGAACTTATACGGGGCACCCCCGGTGGGGGTGAAACGTCTTGTACTTTTTGGCCACCGCGATCCGCGGAGGACCGCTCTGGCCCCACCCAAAAAGTTAAGTGGAACCCCCACCGGGGGTGCCCCGTACCATTGACGCCAATGCTCGGCGGCAAACCGATAACGCTCTTCCACGTGCGCGGTATCCGCATCGCCGTCGACTGGTCCTGGTTCCTCGTCCTCTTCCTAGTCATCTTCTGGCTCTCGGACTTCTACGGCGAGGTGCTGGACGAGACCAGCTCGTCCTCGACGCCTTTCCTGCTGGCGGTGATCAGCGCCATCGGCTTCTTCGGCTCGATCGTCCTGCACGAGCTTGGCCACGCCTTCGTCGCCCTGCGCAATGGGATCGGCATCTCCAGCATCCAGCTCTGGATCTTCGGCGGCATGGCGCGGATGAACCGTGAAACCGACAGCCCCGCCGCCGAGTTCAAGGTCGCGGTCGCTGGCCCGCTGGTGACGCTGGCGATCGTCGTCCTCTTGACCGCGGTCGGCGTCGCCGCCGCAGGCTGGGAGGACTTTCGCAAGGCCGCTCTCGTTGAGAGCGACGCCGGCACCTCGGGCGTGCTCTCGATGGTCGCCTGGCTGGCGATGATCAATCTCCTCGTCCTCGTCTTCAACCTGCTGCCCGCCTTCCCGATGGACGGGGGCCGGATCGTGCGGGCGATCGCCTGGTGGCGGACCGGCAACCGAAGCTCAGCGACGCGCTTCGCGGCCAGGCTCGGCCGCGGCTTCGCTTGGCTCTTCGTCGGCGCCGGCCTGCTGCTGATCTTCGACGGCTATGTCTTCAGCGGCGTCTGGCTCGCCCTGATCGGCTTCGTCATCAACGGCTCGGCCAAGGCAGCGACTGCCGAGACGGCAATCACCAGCGGAATCAGCAAGCTCGTCGTCTCCGACGTGATGGATCGCGAACCCGTAGCCATTCCTGAGCAGCTCAGCGTCGAGCAGGCGCTAGACGAGTACTTCCTCCGCTACCGCTGGTCGTGGTTCCCAGTCGTGGACGCCGCCCACCGCTTCCTCGGCCTGGTCATCCGCGACAAGGCTGACGAGGTGCCGGAGACCTCGCGCACAACCTCGCTCGTTTCGGACCTCCTCGAGCATGACGACGGCACCTTCCAGGTCCGCGACGACGCTCCGCTCGACACTTTGCTGGCCAACCGTGCCCTGCGACGCTTCGGGGCGGTGATGGCGGTCGATGAGGAAGGCAAGCTCAGCGGTGTCATTACTGCCGAGCAAGTCGGCCGCGCCCTCCGCGACGCTGCTGCGTAAGGCGGCCGGGGGGTTCCTCCCCAGGAACTCCCGCGAACGCGGCCTGGGGAGGAACCCCCCGGCCGCCTCAGGGCTCAGGCCTCAGGCCGGTGCCGCTCGATGATCCGGCCGAAGTCCGTCCCGGCCGGCAGCGTGCCAAATGCGTTGCCCCAGTCACCGCCAAGCCGAGATGCGCAAAACGCGTCCGCTACAGCGGGATCGCCGTAGCGGATGAGCAACGAAGCTTGGAGTGCGAGTGCCATCCGTTCGACGATCCCGCGGGCTCGGGTCTGGATCGTGTCTACGTCGCCCGGGATCTCCTCGCGAAGAGAGCTGACGTAGGAGTCGAGCCGGGGTTCGGCACCGGAAGCCTCAAGCACCTCGGCGAAGAAGGCCTCGACCGAGGTCGGGTTCTTGACCATCGCCCGCAGCACATCGAGGCACTGGACGTTGCCCGACCCCTCCCAGATCGAGGCCAGCGGTGCCTCGCGGTAGAGGCGCGGCATCCCTGACTCCTCGACGTAGCCGTTGCCGCCGAGGCACTCAAGGCACTCGACCGCGTGCCAAGGCGCCCGCTTGCAGAGCCAGTACTTGAGCACGGCGTTGGCGAGGCGGCGGAACTCGGTTGCCTCCTCCTCGCCTGCTGCGACCTCGTCGTAAGAGCGGGCGAGGCGCATCGAGGCGATCGTCGCCGCCTCGGATTCGACGCAGAGGTCGGCGAGCACGTTGCGCATCAGCGGCTGGTCGATCAGGTCCTTGCCGAAAGCGGCGCGCTGCGCCGTGTGGTTCAGCGCCTGCACGACCCCGGCGCGGTAGCCGGTCGCGGCGCCGATCACGCAGTCCAGGCGGGTGTGGTTGACCATCTCGATGATCGTCGGCACGCCGCGCCCCTCCTCGCCGACCATGCGCGCCCAGGCGCCGCGGAACTCGAGCTCTGAGGAGGCGTTGGAGCGGTTGCCGAGCTTGTCCTTGAGCCGCTGGATCTGGAAGGCGTTGCGCTCGCCGTCCGGCGTCCAGCGCGGCATCAAGAAGCAGGAGATGCCCGAGTCGGTCTGGGCGAGCACGAGGAAGGCGTCGCACATCGGTGCCGAGCAGAACCACTTGTGGCCGACGAGTTCGTACTCGGCGCCTGGCCCGCCGCCGTTCAGCGGCGTCGCCGTCGTCGTGTTGGCACGGACGTCGGAGCCGCCCTGCTTCTCGGTCATCGCCATTCCGCAGAGCGAGCCGCGCTTGTGGTCGGCCGGCAGCGAGCGCTCGTCGTAGTCGAGCGAGAGGAAGCGGGGCTCCCATTCCGCCGCCAGCTCCGGCTGCTTGCGCAGGGCCGGGATCGCCGAGTAGGTCATCGAGATCGGGCAGCCGACCCCGCTCTCGGCCTCCATCAGGAGGGTGAACATCGCGGCGCGGGCGACGTGGGCGCCGGGGCCGGGTTCGCGCCACGGAGCGGCGTGCAGACCGTGGTCGACCCCGATCCGCATCAGTTCGTGCCAGGAGCTGTCGAACTCGACCTCGTCGATGCGGTGGCCATAGCGATCGTGCGTGCGCAGTTCGGGCTTGCGCTCGTTCGCCTCGAAGCCCCAGCGGATCGTCTGCGAGGAGCCGCAGATTGCGCCTAGCTCGCGCGCCTTCTCCTCGGCCCAGCCGCCGCCCTCGCGATGCAGCGCCTCGACCAGGACGCGGTCGCAGTCGAAGGAGTTGTAGTCCTCCAGTGGGGTCGCCTGGTTGAAGACCTCGTGGGTGCTGCTCGACTCGCGCTCAACCGTGGCCATCGCCTGAATTGTGGCATCGATAGCATCGCCGCGCCCGTGGCGGAGAAGATCAAAGTCAAAAATCCGATCGTCGAGCTCGACGGCGACGAGATGACCCGGATCATCTGGGCGTTCATCAAAGATCAACTGATCCTGCCTTACCTCGACCTCGACCTGGTCTACTTCGACCTGGGCATCGAGCGTCGCGACGCGACCGAAGATCGAATTACGGTCGAAGCGGCGGAAGCGATCAAGAAGCACGGGGTCGGCGTGAAGTGCGCGACGATCACCCCGGACGAGGTACGGGTGGAGGAGTTCGGCCTACAGGAGATGTATCGCTCGCCTAATGGCACGATCCGCAACATTCTCGGCGGCGTAATCTTCCGCGAGCCGATCGTGATCTCCAACATTCCGCGCCTGGTACCGGGTTGGACCAAGCCGATCGTGATCGGCCGCCACGCCTTCGGCGACCAGTACCGCGCGACCGACATGGTTGTCCCCGGCGAGGGGACGCTGACCTTGACTTACACGCCCAAGGACGGCTCGGAGCCAATCGAGCTCGATGTCTACGACTTTCCCGGCACCGGCATCGCGATGGCGATGTACAACCTCGACGACTCGATCCGCGACTTTGCCCGCGCCTCGATGCGCTATGGCCTGGAGCGCGGCTACCCGGTTTACCTCTCGACCAAGAACACCATCCTCAAGCGCTACGACGGCCGCTTCAAGGACCTTTTCGCCGAGGTGTACGAGACCGAGTTCAAGACCGAGTTCGAGGCGAAGGGAATCTCCTACGAACACCGCTTGATCGACGACATGGTCGCCGCCGCGCTGAAGTGGGAAGGCGGTTACGTCTGGGCCTGCAAGAACTACGACGGCGATGTGCAGTCCGACACCGTCGCTCAGGGCTTTGGCTCGCTGGGGCTGATGACCAGCGTGCTGATGAGCCCCGATGGCAAGACGGTCGAGGCCGAGGCCGCGCACGGCACCGTTACCCGTCACTTCCGCCAGCACCAGAAAGGCAAGCCGACTTCGACTAACCCGATCGCTTCGATCTTCGCCTGGACGCGCGGCCTCGCTGCCCGCGGTCGACTCGACCAGACACCGGAAGTGTCACAGTTCGCCGCGACGCTCGAGCAGGTTTGCATCGAGACGGTCGAGAGCGGCAAGATGACCAAAGACCTGGCGCTTCTAGTCGGGCCCGACCAGCAGTACCTCACCACCCAGGAGTTCCTTACCGCGATCGACGAGCGCCTTCAGCTCGTCATGGCGTCCTAGGGACCCGCTCAAACCACAACTTTCAGGAGACGAATACGTGAGCCCCCCCGTCAAAGTCACCGTCACCGGCGCCGCCGGCCAGATTGGCTACGCCTTGCTGTTCCGCATCGCCAGCGGTCAGATGCTCGGGCCCGACACCCCGATCGAGCTGAGCCTGCTCGAGATCCCGGACGCGGTCAAGGCAGCCGAGGGCACGGCGATGGAGCTCGAGGACTGTGCTTTCCCGCTGCTGGACAAGATCGACATCTTTGACGATCCCAAGCAGGCATTCGAGGGCTGCAACGTCGGCCTTCTGGTGGGCGCTCGCCCACGCGGGCCGGGGATGGAGCGCGCCGACCTGCTCGAGGCCAACGGTGGCATCTTCAAGCCCCAGGGAGAAGCGATCGCGGCAGGGGCAGCAGATGACGTGCGGGTCCTCGTCGTCGGCAACCCCGCCAACACTAATTGCCTGATCGCGATGTCAAACGCCGACGGCGTGCCGCGCGAGCGCTTCACCGCGATGATGCGGCTCGATCACAACCGGGCGATCGCGCAGCTTGCCAACAAGCTCGGCAAGCCGGTCTCCAGCGTCAGCAACATGACCGTCTGGGGCAACCACTCGACCACCCAGTACCCCGATCTCATCAATGCCAGGGTCGACGACACCAGCGCTTGGGACGCGATCGACGATGAGGCATGGATCGTCGAGGAGTTCATACCGCGGGTCGCCAAACGCGGCGCCGAGATCATCGACGCCCGCGGCGCCTCCAGCGCGGCCTCTGCCGCCAACGCGGCAATCGACCACGTCCGCGACTGGGTGCTCGACACCCCCGAGGGCGATTGGGTGTCGATGGGTGTCCCCTCGACCGGCGCCTACGGCATCGAGGAGGGCGTCGTCGCCGGTCACCCGTGCGAATGCTCGGATGGCGAGTGGACGGTGGTCGAGGGCCTCGAGGTGCCGGAGTTCTCCCGCACCCGCATAGAAGCCAGCATCAACGAGTTGCAGGAAGAGCGGCAGGCAGTCAGCAAACTTGGCTTGGTCTAAGCCCCATCACGGTAGGGGTGGAACGTCTTGTACTTTTTCTGGGTGTTCGACCTCGGACGGCCGCACACTGTCTTCAGAAAAAGTTAAGTGGAACCCCTACCGTGATGGGGCTCTTAGGGGCTCCTATTTGGACGGGTAGTACTGACGCCCTTTCTTCTTAACCCGACCCTCTTTCTCGAGGTCGCCAAGGACCCGGTAGAGGTAGTTGGGCTTGATTTTCATCTGTTTGGCGATTTCCGAGGCGCTGATGCCGGGCTTGCCCTCGACCAGCGAGACAGCCTGGTCAGCGCGAGTGCCTTTGCGGCGACGCCGTTTTTTCGGGCCGGCGGCTTTTGCGCCTGAGCCACGAGGACGGCCAGGTCCACGGCCGCTGCGGCCGATGGCTTTCCCGCCCAGCTCGGCGAGGGCGCGCTCGAGGCGCTTGCGCTCGTCGTCCAGCTCGGCAAGGCGCTTCTTGACCAGATCGCGGGCCTCGTCGAGTACGTGAGTGGTGCTTGGCATCTCGTTTCCTTTCGTCCGGTCTGCATTTCGCCGGCCGGATCACTGGAGGGGAGTTACGTACCGCAGTGTTGCACAGTCACAGTGACGCCCGAATCGAGCACTGGACATATTGGCTCACTACTACCTGAATATTTAGACTGGGACGCGGATTTGGGGTGCGTACTAGGCCGCGCGTTCGGTCTGGCGCTCAGATGAAATACGCACAACATTGCGGGCCAGGCCAACCCTCTCCATTGTGGCAATGATCAGCGCCGAGGGGTCAAGCTCCCAGCGCTTCAATCCGTGCGCGGCTGAACGGGGGAACGCATGGTGGTTGTGATGCCAGGACTCACCCAGCGAAGGGAGCGCCAGCCAGAAGACGTTGGTGGAATGATCGTCGGTCTCGAAACGCCTGCTGCCGAGGAAGTGGCACACGGAATTGACGCTCCAGGTGACGTGATGGACGAAAAAGATCCGCACCAGGCCACCCCACAGCAGCCCCGTCGCGGCACCGGCCAGGGTGCCACTGACTAGGTATCCAGCGAGGGCGGGCAAGGCCAGGCCGGCAAGTATCAGCGGGACGAACTGGCGGCTGATCATCCGCATCCCGCGGTCCTCATAGAGGTCCGGCGCATACCGCTTCCAGTCGGCCCTTCCTTGGGTGGACATCAGCCAACCAGTGTGAGCGTGCCAGAGACCAGCCAACACCCCGCGAACACCACCGTCGTGGCCGACGTGAGGACTGTGTGGATCACCGTCCTTGTCGGTATGGGCGTGATGCTTGCGGTGATCGGCGACCCATGAGATCACCGGTCCCTGAACCGCCATCGAGCCAAGCACGGCGAAGAGGTACTCCATGGGTTTCGAGGTCTGAAACGAACGGTGAGTGAGGAGACGATGGAAGCCGACCGTGATTCCAACCGCGGTCAGCAGGTACATCACCGCTGCGATCGCGAGGTCAATCGGGGCGACCAGGCGGTTCCAGAAGAGCGCGGCAGCAGCGATCGTCGCCGCGAACGGAAGCAGCACGGCGCCAAGGTTGGCGAACTTCTCGGCTCGACCCATCTCTGAGTGCATACGGCGAACTTACGGTGCCTTAGTGCAATGTTCTATGTTGAAAGCCAACTTTGAAGGCCAAATCTTGTTAGTTAGATGACAATTTCAGTAGATACGGAGGCTTGGCGCTCCCTCCCATCGGAAGTTGCCGACCTGATCGAGCCCGAGCTCGACGCGATCACCGTCGAGATCCTCGCCGCGATCGCCAATGAGGTGCCCGGCTACGCCCGTCCGCTCGAGGGAAGCTTTGGCCGTGGCGTGCGCCGGGGCGTGAGTGAGGCCCTGCGCCAATTCGTTGCCCTGATCCGCGATCCCGAGGCCGGCCGCGGCGTCGGTCGCGACGTCTACATCGAGTTAGGCCGGGGGGAGCTGCGGCAGGGGCGCACGCTGGACTCGTTGCAGGCCGCCTACCGGGTTGGGGCCCGAGTCGCGTGGCGGAGGATCTCAGCGGCCGGGCGCAAGGCGAACCTCGATGCCGACGTGCTCAGCCTGCTCGCCGAGTCGATCTTCGCCTACATCGACGAGCTCTCTGCGGATTCCGTCGAGGGCTACGCCGAAGCCCAGGCGGAGCTCGAGGACGAGCGCCGCCGTCGCATTCGAGAGCTGGCGGCGCTGCTGCTGCGCGAGCCAGCTGCCGAGCCAGCCGACGTCCGCGCCGCAGCCCAACTCGCAGGTTGGATCTTGCCGAAGCAGGTCGCGGCGCTGGCCTGTTCGCAGGATGAGATTGGCGCCATCGGGCGCCAATTGCCGGCGGACTCGCTGGCGACGGCGCTGGAAGGGAGCGGTTGCATTCTCTTCCCCGACCCCGCGGGGCCAGGCCGTGCCCCTCATCTCGAACGCGCCGCGGGTGATCTCCCACTGGCGCTGGGACCGGTGGGTACGCCCTCGGATCTGCCCGCCTCCTGGTCGCTCGCCAGGACGGCTTTGCGCGCTGCCGAGGCGGGCGCGCTTCCCGCCACCGGCCTGCTGCGCGTCGACGATCACCTGGCCAATCTCCTTCTGTTCGA
The DNA here is from genome assembly GCA_963698085.1 of uncultured Solirubrobacterales bacterium. Taxonomy (GTDB): domain Bacteria; phylum Actinomycetota; class Thermoleophilia; order Solirubrobacterales; family 70-9; genus VRUE01. The sequence continues at coordinate 737,180 of OY969122.1, read as the reverse complement.
GGGGAGCGGATTGGCCGCTCGAATCGCGGCCCGCCGCCTGGCTCCGTTCGAGGCACTCACCGAGAAGGCACGCGAGCGGATGAGCGAGACCGCCCTTGCCTATGTCAGGCACAGCGGCAACGCGGTGGCGATGGCCGACGAACTCCACGTTCACTCCCAGACCGCCCGCTACCGCAGCGTCCGTCTGCACGAGCTCCTCGGCGAGCAGCTCGACGATCCCGATGCCCGCTTCGAGCTGGAGCTCGCCCTACGACATCGCCAGGCGACGATATAGATGCGCTATGGGAGAGGCGGAGCTTGGGAGGACGATTAGGCGTTTGGCCATCATCGCGATCCTTGGCCAGCTGGTCTGGCTGGCCTTCGTCATCTTCGGCGGGCTGTTTGAGCCGGGGTACAGCGAGATCCGCGACGCGGTCAGCTTCCTCGGGGCGGACACCGCGGCACAGCCCTGGATCTTCAACACGGTTGTGGCGATCGTCGGCCTCTCGGCTATCGCCCTAGCCGCTGCCCTGCTGCTCGATGGTCCGGGTGGGTGGCGGGGCCGGTTCGGCCCGCTGCTGATCGCCCTGACGGGTCTTGCCCAGATCCTCGATGGTTTCCCCTTCCCGGCCGACTGTCGGAGGACGATTGACGCCGGCTGCGAGGCACGTGAGCTGGTTGGCGCGGTCTCCTGGCAGCACACGGCCCATGGCTGGATCTACTTCGTCGGGGCCTCCGCACTTCTGCTCTCAGTCTTTGCACTGGCTTGGCGGTTCCACGGCGACCGACGCTGGCGGTTCGGCGAATCGCCTTGGGCGGGGGCAGACCGGTTGGCGCTCGGACTCGGCATCCTCGCGATCGGCTTCTTCGCCGGCCTCTTCTTCCTCACCGGCAACGGGACCGAGGATCACTATGGAGTCGTGCAGCGCCTTGCTCTGTTGGGGGGAATGGCCTGGATCGCGATGCTGGCGCTGGCGCTGCTCGACCTCTACGGTCGCCGGCGCTTCCTCGGCAACGTGCGGAAGACGACGTCCCAGATCGGCGAGGAGACGCCGTAGCCGAAGCGGTGATCTTGGAAGTGGTGGCGCATGTGCTGTTCGCGCAGCTGCTTGCCGAGGTCCGATTTGGGCACGTAGTGGTGCACGTAGTAGTGCGTGTAGTCGTAGAAGAGGTAACCGGCGATGAAGCCGCCGAAGAGCGGATAGGCGGTCGGCGTGCCGAAGATCAGGGTGAAGGCGAAGAAGAAGAGCGCTGCGAGCGGGATCGAGACTGCCGGCGGCATCACCAGCCGCAGCTTGTCGTTGGGATGGTCGTGATGGATGCCGTGGATGATGAAGTGCATGCGGCGCCCGAACGCGTTGTCGGGCTCCCAGTGGAAGATGAGCCGGTGCAGCCAGTACTCGGTCAGCGTCCAGATCCCAACCCCGCCGAGGCTCAGCAGCAAGATCTGCCAGGCGGCCTGGCCACGGTCCGCGGCAAACCACTCCATCGCGACGATCACGGGCACAAAGACGATCGCCGGGATCGAGGGGTGGACCCGGGAGAAGAAGTTGAGAAAGTCGCTCTCGAACAGCTGCGGGGAGTCCGAGAGCTTCTTGGTCCGGCTATGAGCCTCCATCTGGGTCCCATGGTAGCGACGGCGCCGCTCGCATCCGCAAGAAGCGGGGAACTCGTGGCGAGTCTGTTTCAAGAACGTTGCGCTTTGCGGAATCAGGTGTCACGGAAGTGCAACAGCCTTGCCAATATGGCCGCCGTGCCGCGCAAGAAGAAACCCACCTGCGAGGACTGCTACTTCCGCAAGAACCAGCTCTGCGCCCTCCAGCTCGACGAGCCCTGCGCCACCTTCCGCCAGAACCGTCCGGAGGGCCTTGTCCCACCACGCCAGCCAGTCCTCCTGATGCGCCCGCCCCGCTGGGCAAGTCAGACCAGCGCTGCCTAGGAGGCCGGCGGGGTCGCCTTGACGATGCCTCGCGAAGCGGCCCCGGCAGGGTGATTCCAGCCGCGAAGCGGCACCAGATTCCACCGCCGAAGGCGGTGGTGGGCACTCGGCAAGGCGACCCCGCCGGCCTCCCATGACGGCTATGTTTTGGCCCATGCCTGAACGTGACGTTTTCGCGAATTTCGCTCGGATGCGACGTGAGATGGATCAGATGCTTGGTGGGGCGTGGGGGAGGACTGCCTACGTAAGCAGGAGAAGCACCGGGTTCTCGCCCAACGTCGACGTCTACTACTGCGGCGATCCGCAGCGGGCGGTGGTGAAGGTGGATCTGGCCGGTGTCGATCTGGAACAAGTTGGGATTGAGGTCAGTGGGCGGCAGCTGGCGATCGTTGGCGAACGGCCCGTGCAGGAGACCGAGGGGCGGGTCTATCAGCAGGTCGAGATTCCCTCGGGCCCCTTTCGCCGCGTGGTTGAGCTGCAGGTCGATGTCGACGCCGACCAGGCCAAGGCGACCTACGAGGATGGCGTGCTGCGGATCGACCTGCCGCTGCGCGACCCGTCGCAGACGACTCGCCGGGTGCCGATAGGACGCGACTGATGATGGAGGGCACGCCGGTCCTCGAGGTCGTCGAGTCCGAGCTCGACGCCGAGGACGCGATCCGCGCCAACCAGCCGCTGCCCGATGCGCTACCCGTCCTGCCGCTGCGCGAGACCGTCACCTTCCCCGAGACCCTGACCCCGCTCGCGGTCGGCCAGGAGCGCTCGATCAAGCTGGTCGACGACGTGCTCGGCGCCAACCGCATGCTGGCGATGGTCGCCGCGCGCGATCCCGAGGACGAGGAGCCGGGCCCTGATGGGCTCTACGAGGTCGGCGTCGTCGGCATCGTTGCCCGCATGCTGAAAGTCCCCGACGGGACGCTGCGCATCCTCGTCCAGGGCACGCAGCGGGTGCGGCTCGGTCCCTACGTCGCCGAGGAGCCCTACCTGGTGGCGCGGATCAGCGAGCTTCCCGACGTCGTCGACGAGGGCCCCGAGCTGGAGGCGCTGAGCCGCAACGTCCAGCGCACCTTCTCAGAGATCGTCGAGCACATCCCCTACCTGCCCGAGGAGCTGCAGATGGCGGTGGCCAACATCGAGGACCCCGCCGCCCTCGGCCACCTGATCGCCGGCGCCCTGCGGATCTCAACCGAGGAAAAGCAGGAGCTGCTGGAAGAGGTCGACGTCGCCGCACGGCTGCGCCGGCTCTCGCAGATCCTCGCCCGCGAGCTAGAGGTCGTCCAGCTCGGCAGCCAGATCCAGTCCCAGGTGCAATCCGAAGTCGACAAAGGCCAGCGCGAGTTCTTTCTGCGCCAGCAGATGAAAGCGATCCAGGACGAGCTGGGGGAGGGGGACGAGCAGCAGGCCGAGGTCAACGAGCTGCGCCAGCGCGTCGAAGAAGCCGAACTTCCCGAGCACGCACTCAAAGCCGCCGAACGTGAGCTCTCGCGGCTGGAGAAACTGCCCCCGGCGGCGGCCGAGCACGGCGTAATCCGCACCTACCTCGAGTGGCTGGTCGAACTGCCCTGGTCGAAGAGGACCGAGGACAACCTCGATATCCCGCACGCCCGCGAGGTCCTCGATGCCGACCACTACGACCTGGAGAAAGTCAAGGACCGCATCCTCGAGTACCTGGCGGTGCGCAAGCTGAAGCCGGACTCGCCGGGTCCGATCCTCTGCTTCGTCGGGCCGCCTGGGGTCGGCAAGACCAGCCTCGGGCGCTCGATCGCCAAGGCGCTCGGGCGCGAGTTCGAGCGCATCTCGGTCGGCGGGGTCCGCGACGAGGCCGAGATCCGCGGCCACCGGCGCACCTACATCGGCGCTATGCCGGGCGTGATCATCCGCGCCCTTCGCGACGCGCGATCACGCAACCCCGTCTTCATGATCGACGAGATCGACAAGATGGGCGCCGACTTCCGCGGCGATCCCGCTTCAGCGATGCTGGAGGTGCTCGACCCGGCGCAGAACGACAGCTTCCGCGACCACTACCTCGACCTCGAGTTCGACCTCTCCGAAGTCTTCTTCATCGCCACCGCGAACATCCTCGACACCGTCCCCGGTCCACTCCAAGACCGGATGGAGACGATCGAGCTGGCCGGCTACACGCTGGAGGAGAAGCGCCATATCGCTCGCCGCTACCTCGTCCCCCGCCAGATCGAGGCGAACGGGTTGAAGCCCTCGCAGATCGAGTTCTCCGATTCGGCCTTGACCGCGATCATCGAGGAGTACACGCGCGAGGCCGGTGTCCGCAACCTGGAGCGGCAGCTCGGCACGATTTGCCGCAAAGTCGCCCGCGACGTCGCCGAGGGCAAGATCAAGGGCAAGGTCAAGATCTCGGCCAAGCGGGCGCGCGAGCTGCTCGGCCGCCGCAGGTACTTCGCCGAGCAGCGCCGCCGCACCAAAGATCCCGGCGTGGCGACCGGCCTCGCCTGGACGCCGACCGGCGGCGACGTGCTCTTCATCGAGGCGACCGCAATGCCAGGCTCGGGCAAGCTGACGATCACCGGCCAGCTCGGTGACGTGATGAAGGAGTCGGCGCAGGCGGCGCTCTCTTATGTGCGCGGTCACTGGCGCGATATCGCACCCGATCTGGAGGAGAGCTGGTTCGCCGAGCACGACATCCACATCCATGTGCCGGCCGGCGCTGTGCCTAAGGATGGACCTTCGGCCGGGGTGGCGATGACGGTGGCGCTGGCTTCGCTGATCTCGGGCCGACCGGTGCGCAACGATGTCGCGATGACCGGAGAGGTCACTCTGACTGGCCAGGTGCTGCCGATCGGCGGCCTCAAGGAGAAGTCGCTGGCCGCACAGCGAGCGGGGATCAAGCGAGTGATCGTGCCCAAACGCAACGAAGGCGATGTGGCGGAGATCCCCGAGCACGAGCGCAGCGAGCTCGAGTTCGTCTACGTCGACGAGGTCTCCCAAGCGATCGACGCCGCCCTCAAGTAACGACCATGGAGGCAGCCGAAGCCCTGGGCAGAGGCAATCTGTCGACGTACTACGAGGCACTGCGCGAGGCGGTGCGGGCGCGCTCGCGGGTCTTCTGGATAGTCACCAGCCTTACCGTCGTCGCTGCCGGGCTTCGTTTCGCGACCCTCGGGGCGCAGGCGTACCACCACGACGAGATCGTCACCGCCAGCCGCGTCTTGCGCAGCGATTTCTTCCACGCGATGGAAGCGGTCGGCTTCAGCGAGTCAGCGCCGCCGCTCTACTACGCGCTCGCCTGGTTCTGGACACAGCTGACCGGGACCGGCGAGTTCGGCCTGCGCTCCCTCTCGGCCCTGGCCGGCGTGGCGACGGTGCCCGTCGCTTACCTGCTCGGTGCGGAGCTGCGGGGGCGGCGGACCGGGCTAGTCGCCGCGGCGCTGGTCGCCGTCAACCCGATGCTGCTCTGGTACTCACAAGAGGCGCGCAGCTACGCGCTGCTGGTCTTGCTGACCTCCCTGTCCCTCCTCTACTTCCTCCGCGCCCTTCCCAGGGACGTGCCGGTGGAGAGAGGTCCATATGGACCTCTCTCCACCGGCACGTCTGGTGGGCGGCGGGATCTGACCCTGTGGGGCGTCTTCTCGGCGCTGGCGTTGGCGACGCACTACTTCGCGATCTTCCCGATCGCCCTTGAGGCGATTTGGCTCCTGTGGAGGCGGGGGCGCGCCGTCCTGTCCGGCCTCTGGATCGTCGGCCTCGCCGCCCTCGCGTTGGCGCCGCTGGTGGTCCACCAGGCTTCGCTCGGCCACGCCGAGTGGATCGGCGGTCGCAGCCTCGGTCACCGGCTCTGGGAGGCCGGCGTCACCTTCTTTGTCGGCGAGACCGGTGACATCATCGCCAGGCCGGAGACCGTTTTGCCGGCCGTCGTGCCGTTGCTTGCCGTCCTTGCAAGCTTGGCTCTGCTCGCGCTGCGGGGCGACCGTGAGGAGCGGCGGGCAGGGGGGTGGATGCTGGCCCTGGCAGCGGCCACGATCGTCGCGCCGGTGCTGATCGCCCTGCTCGTGCCAGGCAAGGACTTCGTCCTGGCACGCAATTTGCTGCCGGCGCTGGTGCCGCTGCTGGTTGCGGTGGCGATAGGCGTGACCCTGCGCAGCGCCCGGCGCGTTGGCGCCGTCATCGCTGCCGTCCTCGTCGCCTACTCGCTCGGCTTCAGTATTTGGGCCAGCTTCTCGCCGGCACTGCAGCGGCCGGACTGGGAGGCGGTCGCGACGCGCCTCGGCGAGCCCATCGCGCCGCGGGCGACGGTTCTCTGGACGCTGGGGGCGGCCTCGCTGCGCTACTACCTCTCGACCGGCTCCTTCCAGGTACTGCCCTCCGACGGCTACGTCTGGACCGTGCACGAAGTCAACTTCGTCTCCGACGGCCCGGCGCCGCCGGTTCCCGCGCGCTTGCTCGGACCGCGCTTCCGTCAGGTCGGCTACGAGCGCATCGGTCGGCTGCACGTGAGGCGCTACGCACTGCCCGGTCCCGACCTCGCCCATCTGCGCCTGCGACACATCCGCAACGCCGAACTCGAGTTCCGCAGCAACGGGGTTCTCCTCGATGGGATCGGACCGCCCTGAGCGTCGATCGCGGCCGTGCGGTGAAAAATCGAGTATCGGGGTATTCTCCGCCTAACGCACTTCACCAGCGAGGAGATGGCATGACCAAGACGAAGGCGAACCAGGCTGCGGACCTCTATTCGACTGCCCGTGAAAACCCCTACGTGCAGCGCCTGATCGAGGACGAAGAGCTGCGTGACAGCCTCCGCGACGCCTTCGAAGCCGCGCGTGGCGCCTACGGCCGGGCGACCGGCAACGGCAAGGGCGCGGTCAAGGCCGTCAGCAGCGACAAGAAGGTGCAAAAGGACCTGCGGGCCGCGGCGGAGAGCTTGCGCGAGGCCTCCGAGCGTCTGAAAGCGCCGAAGAAGCGCAAGAAGAGCCGCCTCGGGCGTCTGATTCTCTTTGCCCTCGTCGCCGGAGCGATCGCCTTGGTGCTCAGCGAGGACGCTCGCAAGAGCGTGCTCGATGCTCTCTTCGGTGCCGAGGAGGAGTTCGAGTACACCTCGACGACCAGCATCAACGGCGCATAGCTCTTCCTGCTTGCGGGGCGCGGCCGGCCTGCGCCGTAGACTGAATCTATGGAGGCAGCTACCAAAGAGCGCGAGCTGAGCGGGGAAAAGGCGCAGCGCATCGTTGATGCGATGCGCGAGAGCGTCGCCAAGCGGGGCGCCGCCGGCTCCACCTTCGAGCACGTCGCCCGCGAGGCTGGTGTCAGCCGTGGCCTGTTGCACTACTACTTCGGGACCAAGGAGCGGCTCCTGGTCGAGGTCGTCCGTCGCGACGCCGAGATCCGCGTCGCCCGCCTCGACGAACCGCTGGGCAAGGCGGAGACCGTCGACGACGTAATCGACGTCCTCGTCGCCAGCCTCACCGACCTGATCGAGAACGAACCGGCTTTCTTCCTGCTCCTCTACGAGCTGTTCAGCGCTGGCCGCCGCAACCCCGACATCCAGCACGAGGTCGGCCAGCTCTTCGACCGCACCCGCTCCCACGTCGCCGAGATTCTCGAGGCGAAGGAGCGCGAGGGTGTGCTCGGCCTTCGTTACGACGCCGAGGCGATTGTCGCCTACCTGTTCGCGGTAGCCGATGGCTTCGCCCTCCAGGCTCTCTCCGAGCCGGACCGCGATATCAGCGCCGCGCTCGCGGCCGGTGCGGCCTCGGCGCGCTTCCTGCTCGCCGGGGAGTAGCTCCGAGCATCGGGGTTTGGCGACTTAGTCGCACATATTGCGACCAACGCGCCAAGCGCGTGATCCTCCTCACAGTCTCAGTCGCCCCGCTGGGTAAGGCTGGCTAACCAGCCAATGCACGACGCGATGATCAAGCTGGCCGGGTTTCTGGCGCGTAGGCGCCGCTTGGTCGTTCTCGCCTGGGTCTTGATCGTCGCCGCCTCGCTGCCGCTCGCCGCGCGCCAGACCGAACACCTGACGGGCGGTGGCTTCGACGTGCCGGGCAGCGAATCGAAAGCTGTGGTCGAGGCGATGCAGGGCGTCTTCGCTGGACGGGACAGCGGAGTTGCCGTTTCGCTGCAGGCCGAGCCCGGCGCCACCCCGGCCGAGCGCCGCGCGGCCGTTGCCCGGGTGCGGCGCGAGGTCGCGCCGATCGAGGGCATCTCGCTGCCGCCTGCGGTCGCCCGCAGCGCCGAGCTGGAGCTGAACCGGACCAATCACGCCCTGCTGCCACTGAGGAGCGGCGTCGCTCCTGATGAACTGATCGATCCCGCCGTCGACCTGCGCGAAGCGCTCGACCCCGGCACCGCCACGGGCGGGGTTACGCCGTACCTCGCCGGCCAGCCCACTGTCTGGGCCGGGATGCAGGAGCTCTCCAAGGAAGATCTGGCCAAGGCCGAGGCAGGCGGGTTCCCCGTCGTCGCGCTGATCCTGCTCGTCGTCTTCGGCTCGCTCGCCGCCGCGGCGCTGCCGCTGTCGCTGGGCTTCGTCAGCGTCATCGTCACCGGCTCGCTCATCTACTTCCTCTCGATGCAGATGACCACCTCGGTCTTCGTCACCAACATGGCCTCGATGATCGGGATCGGCGTCGCCGTCGACTACTCGCTCTTCATCCTCGCCCGCTACCGCGAGGAGCGCCGCGCCGGGCGCGACTGCGAAGCGGCGCGCTCCGAGGCGCTGGCGACCTCCGGCCTTGCCGTTGCCTTCTCCGGCCTCGCCGTCGTCGTTTCCCTCGCCGGCCTCTGGATGGTCGACAACCAAGCCCTGCGCTCGATGGCGCTGGGCGCGATGACCGTTGTCGCCGTCTCGATCCTCACCGCGACCACGTTGTTGCCGGCTCTGATCGCGATGCTCGGCGACCGCGTGATGCCGGGGGGCATTGTGGCGAAGGGGCTGAGGTTCGCCAAGTACTCGATCTTTCGACGCCCGCGGCCCGTAGCAGCGACGTCCGGGCAAGCCCCCGGTCCCGGCTTTTGGGATAGATGGGCGCGGCGGATCATGGCCCGTCCCGTTCTCGCCGCGACTGGCTCCGCCGCGGTTCTCCTTCTGCTCGCCTCGCCCGTTCTCTCGATGGAGACCGGGACCACGGCGCTGGAGCAATTCCCCAAGGACAGCGATGTGCGGGTCGGCAACGAACTCGTCTCCGAGCAACTGGGTGGCGGTGCTGATCCGATCCAGGTCGTCGCCAGCTTCTCGGGTGCGGTCGACCGTGGCGCAGTCAGCGAGTTCGCCGCGGAACTGGCCGAGCAACCGGGCGTCAGCGCGGTCGCCTCCCCCGTCTATGCGGGGGAGAGCGCTTTGGTCGAGGCGACCCCCAGCGCTCCCAGCGACTCCGATGCGGCCACCGCCGTGGTCGCCCGCATCCGCGACGGCTTCGTTCCCAGCAGCGAGCTTGCGGCTGTTGCCACGGTCGATATCGGCGGCGAAACCGCGCGCACTGATGACGTCCGCGAGCAGATCTCCGGCTCCTTCTGGAAGATCGTCGGCTTCGTCCTCGCGCTCAGCTTCCTCGTCCTGATGGTGATGCTGCGCTCGCTGCTCTTGCCGTTGAAGGCGGTGTTGATGAACCTGCTCTCGATCGGAGCGGCATTCGGCGTGCTCGTCGCGATCTTCCAGTGGGGTTGGCTCGACGGCATCCTCGGCTTCGAAAGCCTGGGGGCGCTCGACACGATCAACGTGCCGCTGATCTTCGCCATCGTCTTCGGCCTCTCGATGGACTACGAGGTCTTCCTCATGTCGCGAATCCGTGAGCGCTACATGGAGCACGGCGACAACGAGCGCGCCGTCGCCGAGGGCCTCGCCTCGAGTGCTCGCACGATCTCCTCCGCGGCGCTGATCATGAGCTCGGTCTTCGCCGTCTTCGTCCTCACCGGGGTGCCCTCGATCAAGGAGCTCGGCCTCGGCTGCGCCGTGGCGATCGCCCTCGACGCGACGCTCGTGCGTCTGATCCTGGTGCCGGCGGCGATGAAGCTGTTCGGCGACTGGAACTGGTGGATGCCCTCCTGGCTCGACCGCGTGTTGCCGCGGCTCAGCTTCGAGGGCGGCGGCAAGGCAGAGCCCGAGCCAGCCGAAGCCTAAGCCGGCCCCAACGTGCCGGTGCTCCGGTGCCCATATGGACCTCTACGCACCGGCACGTCCGCATAGGATGGGGCGGATGGGTGACGACGTAGCGTTCGCGGGCGCGGCGAAGCAGGCGGAGATGGTGCGGGCGGGGGAGGTCTCCCCGACCGAGCTGGTGCGCCTGTGCCTGGATCGGATCGAACGGCTCGACCCGCAGCTGAACTCGTTCCGATCGGTTTTCGCCGAACGGGCGCTGCTCGAAGCCGAGCAGGCCGAAGCACGGTTGAAGGCTGGCGAGGAGCGGCCGCTGCTTGGGGTGCCGATCGCGATCAAGGACTGCGTCGACGTCGCCGGCGATGTGACTACCTACGGCACCGACGGCTTCACCGACCCAGCCAAGGCGGACAGCGAGATCGTGCGGCGGTTGCGGGAGGCGGGGGCGCTCCTAGTCGGCAAGACGACGCTGCCCGAGCTGGCGATCTGCGGCTTCACCGAGACCGCGACCTGGGGCGTGACGCGCAACCCCTGGGACCCGCAGCGCACGCCTGGCGGCTCGAGCGGCGGCAGCGCCGCCGCCGTGGCGGCCGGGCTGGTGCCGATCGCGCTCGCCACCGACGGCGCCGGGTCGATCCGCATCCCAGCCGCCTCCTGTGGGCTGGTGGGGCTGAAACCGCAGCGTGGCCGCGTCTCGCTCGCCCCCGACGTCCAGCACTGGAACGGGCTCTCGGCCTACAACTGCGTCAGCCGCACCGTGGGCGACACGGCGCTCTGGCTCGATCTGGTCAGCGGCGGCTCGCAGGAGCCCGGCGCACCCGCCCCGCCCGAGCGCCCCTTTGCCGAGGCCGCGCGGACTGCGCCCAGCAAGCTGCGGATCGCCTGGTCGACGGCGCCGCCTCGCGCCGCCGCGCCGCCGACGGTCTCAGACGTCGCCAAGGGGGCAGTCGCCGGAACCGCCGAGCTGCTGCGCTCACTCGACCACGATGTCGACCAGCATGACCCCAAGTGGGGCGGCATTGGCAACAACATCACGCCGCGCTATCTCCGTGGGATCGCCGAGGACTTCGCCAGGGCCCCCCACCCCGAGCGGCTCGAACGTCGCACCCGCGGCTTCGCGCGACTGGGCAGGCTGATCCCGGACGGGTTGTTCCAGAAGGCCAGGCAAGCCGAGGTCGCCGACGCTGCTCGCGTGAACGCCATCTTCGACTCCCACGACGTTTTGATGACGCCGGTGATGGGCGGCACGGCGCTGCCAGTTCGGCGTTGGGAGGGACGCGGCGCGCTGCGGACCGTGCTCGGCATGAGTCGCTTCTATCCCTACTGCGTCCCCTGGAATCACCTCGGCAACCCGGCGATGTCGGTGCCGGCCGGCTTCGGCGTTGACGGGATGCCGCTGGCGGTCCAGCTGATCGGCCGCCCCGGCGACGAGGCGACTCTGCTCTCCCTGGCTGCTCAGCTAGAGGCCGAGCGGCCGTGGGCAGACAAGCGCCCCCCAATCAGCTGACCCGGAAAGAGGGCCGGGTGCCCCTCCCCATGAGGCTCCGGGAACCACGCTCCGAACCCTGGGAGCGATCAGCTGCGCAACGGCTTCAGGGGGAGGGGCACTCGGCCCTCTCTACCGAAACACTTTGCGCAGACGCGCGATCTCACGGATCGAGCCACGCGGGCGGATGCGCCTTTGCAGGACCATCTTCAGCGGGTTCGCTTCGGGCTTGCCCATCGCGACGAAGTCGGCCCAGCTCGCCTCCAGGGTCAGGGTCGGATCGGGCGCCTCGCCCGGCTCGGCCCTGGTCGAGCCGTTGTCCAGCGTCAGATGCCAGGGGTCGGCGTCGCTGAAGCGGTACTGGTAGACGAGCGGCGAACCGTTAGCTGCCGCAGGATCGGCGACGCGCTTGACCACGTCGAAGTAGAGGCGCTGCGTCTCTGGCGAGGCGTCCGGGACCGGCCCGTCGGGCGGGCCGAGGACACCGGCCTCCATCAGCTGCACCTGGCGCGCGGCGACCTCCTCGGCAGAAGCCTCGGGGTCGAAGGGGAAGACGCCGGGTGGCATCTCCTCGGTCGGATAGCCGATCGTGCGCCAGCGCTGGCGGATCAGTTTGAGGCCGAAGGCGAAGATGTCCTCGAGCGAGAAGCCGTAGCACTCGGTGTATTCGCGGTCCATGTTGGGCGGGTAGAACACGGCCGGCCCGTAGGGCAGCGTTTCGCGCAGCAGCTCGGTGACCGCAGCCCGGTTCTCCTCCCAGCCCGGGTTGCCTTCCCCCAGCAGCTCGGAGAGCACCTTGACGCCGAAGCCGATGTGTCGCTGCTCGTCGCGGGAGACGTTGGTCATCCCGGCGCTGAAGCCCGGCATCGTTTCTTTGGAAGCGAAGAAGTCCTCGATGAAGTGCTGTCCGGGTTGGGCGAGGCTGCCCTCGACGATCAGGTGGTAGAGGGTGATCGCCTGCGCGTACTTGGGCAGCGAGCGATCCTTGCGCAGTTCCTCGGCCATCAGGTCGAGCCGGTCGAAGATGCCGCGGTAGCCCCAGTTGAGCTGCGGCATGGTGGAGGAGAGGGTCTGCTGGATCGAGTCGCCGCCGACCCCGATCACCTCCTTGAAGAAGCGGTGGAAGAAGATCGAGTGGCGGACCTCGTCGACCTGTTGGGTCGCCAAGAAGTAGGACTGCTCCTCAGTCGGGGCGGCGTTGATGTAGGGGGCGAGGGTGTCGGCGACCCGGTCCTCGCCGTAGTAGAACATCGAGTAGATCCACATCGCCGAGCGGCGCTGGATGTCGCTCAGCGCCTCCCAGCCGTTGCGGTCCTCGGAGAAGTCGATGTCATAAGCGCTCCAGTTGCCCTGCTCCCAGCGCTGGTAGAGGTCGACGTAGGTGACGTTGTCCATCAGGCTCTGGGATGCGACGCTCATCGTTCTCCTTTGGTTAGGGCACCGCCGGCGCCTCCGGGCTGCTTGGAGCTCAGACTAGCGCGATCCTGGCCAGCCAGCCAGTTTGCCTTGAGTGATGTGGCTCACACAGCAGCCGGAGTCTCGATCTCCCGCTTGAGGATCTTGCCGGTGGGGCCCTTGGGCAGGTCGTCGAGGAACCAGACGACGCGCGGGTACTTGTAGGCGGCGATGCGGTCCTTGACGTAGGAGCTGATCTCCTCTGGGCTCAGCTCCTCGCCCTCCATCAGGACGACCGCGGCGCCGATCTCCTCGCCCCACTCATCGTGAGGCACGCCGACGACGGCGGCTTCACGGATCTTCGGGTGCTCGTAGAGGACTTCCTCGACCTCGCGCGGGTAGACGTTGTAGCCGCCGCGGATGATCAGGTCCTTCTTGCGGTCGACGATGAAGAAGTACCCGTCCTCGTCGGTGCGGGCCATGTCGCCGCTGTGGAACCAGCCGCCCCGCATCGCCTCCTCGGTTGCCTCGGGACGCTGCCAGTAGCCCTTCATGATGTTGTGGCCGCGGATCACGATCTCGCCGACCTCGCCCTGGGCGACCGGCTGGTCGTTCTCATCGACGATCTGCATTTCCACACCCTCGATCGGAGTGCCGATCGAACCCGGCTTGCGCTCTTTGTCGGGGTGGTTGGAGGAGGAGACAGGCGAGGTCTCCGAGAGTCCGTAGCCCTCCAGCACGACCGCGCCGAAGGCGTCCTCGAAGCCGCGTAGGACCTCGACCGGCATCGAGGCGCCGCCGGTGATGCAGGTGCGCAGCGAGGAGGTTTCGAACTGCTCGTGCTCGGGATGGTGGAGAAGGGCGCCGAACATCGTCGGCACGCCGTAGAAGTGGGTGACGCCGTCGCGCTGGATCGTCGCCAGCGCCTCGGCGGGGTCGAATTTCGGCACCAGGGTGAGGCAGGCGCCGACGCTGAGCGAAGCGTTCATAGCGACCGTCTGGCCGAAGGAGTGGAAAAGGGGGAGGGCGCCGAGGACGACGTCGCCGCCGGCGATCTCGCAGGTGGTGCGGGAGGAGACGTCGGCGTTGCGGGCCAGGTTAGCGTGGGTCAGCTCGGCGCCCTTCGGCTTACCAGTGGTGCCGGAGGTGTAGAGGATGACGGCGGTGTCATCTTCGGAGGTGTCGGCGACGTCCGGCGTCGGTTCGAGCTGGCCGAGCGTTGCCGCGAAGGCGGCGGGCTCGACCTCGATCAGCTCGGCGCCCGCCTCGGCGGCGCCCTCGCGAGCCTCCTCGGCAAAACCGTGCCAGGCGAGCAGCAGCTTGGCTCCGGGGTCTTCCAGGTAGAAGGCGATCTCGCGCCGCTTCAGCAGCACGTTCATCGGCACGACGATCGCTCCGGCGCGCAGAGTGCCGTAGTAGGCGATGGGGAAATCGGGAACGTTGGGCAGCATCACACCGACCCGGTCGCCGGCTTCGACGCCTTTCTCCCGGAGCAGCGCGGCCAGCCGGGCGCTGCGGTCGTCGAGCTCCGCGTAGCTCAGCTCGCTGTCACCGAGCCTGATCGCAGGCGCGTCTGGCGAGCGCTCGGCGCTCTCGGTCAGCAGCGATGCGAGGTTGAGGCCCATGGGCGGATGAGCATAGCCGCCAGCCGCAGAGCGGGCAGGCGCCCCGATTGCTTAGGATATTTCGGGTGATCATTCCCATCCTCTTGACCTTGGTGTGCATTGCCCTTATTGCGGGCGACGACGATTCCAGCTCAGCGTCCGCGGTGTCCAGCTCCGACGGTGTCGCGACCAGCACGAATGGTTCCCCCGCCGCAGCGGGCGATGCCGGGACCGCCGAATCCGAAGTGGGGAAGACGAAGCCCAAAATCGAGTTTTCGCCAGGGCCTGAGCCGAGCGGGCTCGAAGTGACGGATCTAGTGGTCGGAACGGGTGCCGAAGCGACGCCGGGATCCGAAGTCACCGTCCACTACATCATCGTTCTCAACAAGAACGGGAAAGAGGTCGAGTCGTCGTGGGCTCGCAAACCGTACAGCTTCGAACTCGGCTCAGGGCAGGTAACCGCCGGCTGGGAACAGGGAATCGAGGGAATGAAAGAACAGGGGCGTCGTGAGCTGGTTGCCCCCTCGGAGCTTGCGTACGGAAAAGCTGGATCCCCACCGGGGATTGGTCCCAACGAGGACTTGCTTTACGTCATCGACCTACTCAAAGTCAAACCCGCTCCTGCTCCAGGGCAGCCGCCCCAGCCCCAGCCGCGGCCGTAGCCGGCTCCTCTGGGCCGGCATTGTGCCTGCTCATCACCCAGGCGAAGCCGCCGCCGGTGAAGAGCATGAAGGAGGCGTAGACCGCGGCCGGAATCGTCAGATCCGGAGCCAGCGAGGCGCCGACTGCGATTGCCAGCGCCGCGTTGTGGATGCCGAGCTCGAGCGAGATCGCGGTTGCCTGGCGGTTGTCGAGCCGGGCCAGCTTGGAGATCGCGAAGCTCGACGTCATTGCGGCGACGTTGAGGGCGAGAGCGGCGCCGCCGACGGCGAGCGCGTTCTCGGCGACGGTGTCGTGCTCGCTGGCGATCGCACCGAGTATCACCAGGCCGAAGAGGACTAGCGAGAGGTCGCGGAAGCGTGGGTACACGCTCTCGATCCAGCCGGGATAGCGACTGCGCAAGCTCATGCCGATCGCGACCGGGACGATCGTGATCGCGAAAACGCGGGCGACGACGCCGAGCATGCTCGCCTCGCCGACGTTCTCGGCGCCGAAGTGGCTGGAGGCAAGGGCGAGAAAGAGGGGTACGGTGACGATCGCGCCGACGCTGCTGATCGCGGTCATCGTGACCGACAGTGCCGTATCCCCACGCGAGAGGTGCGTGAGCATGTTGGCCATCATCCCGCCGGGGGAGGCGCCGAGCAGAACCAAACCGACGGCCAGCTCGGGGGGCAGGTCGAAGAGCTCCGCCATCGCAAGCGCCAGCAGGGGTGAGATCAGCGCCAGGTTCAGCATCCCGATCGTGATGCCGCGGGGGGAGACCAGGATGCGGCGGAAGTCGGCCGGCGTCAGCGTCATCCCGAGGCTGCACATGATCACCGCGATCGCCGCCGGTAAGACGACTGAGGTCAACACGGGGGTGTCCATCGCTCGACCCTACTGGCCGGAAAATCAGTCCGGCGGACGATTGCTTAGGATGCCCGCAGCATGAAGACGCTGATCTTGACCATCGCTGCGTGCGCGGTCCTCGCTGTAGGCGGTTGCGGCGACGACGATTCCTCGAGCGATTCGGCTGGCTCGACGGATGCGGCGGCCGCGGAAGCGCCCGAATCCAGCGATGACGCCTCGAACCGGAGCAAGCCCAAGGTCACGGTGCCAAGCGGCGCTCCGCCGAAACAGCTCGAAGAGACGGACCTGATCGAAGGCGCCGGTGCCGAAGCCAAATCTGGCGACAAAGTGACGGTCCAGTACGTCGGCGTCGGCTTCGACAGCGGCAAAGAGTTCGACGCTTCTTGGAACCGCGGCGAACCGTTCAGCTTCACCCTCGGCGCTAGCGAAGTGATCCCCGGCTGGGACCAGGGTGTGGAAGGCATGAAGGTCGGCGGACAGCGCGAGCTGGTCATCCCTCCCGAACTCGCTTACGGCGAAAGTGGCGCACCACCCTTGATCGGTCCGAACGAAACGCTCGTGTTCGTGATCGACCTGCTTGAAGTCAGCTAGCCGAGCAATACTCGCCGAACGCTTCACGGCGCAGGCCCTCACGGGGCCGCCGCTTGGCCGTCCCGCGGATGTCGCCGAGCGCCTGCTCGCGGTGCAGGGTCAGGACCCGCGTGGCTTCCGTCTCGCCGTGCGGGCCCGGACCGAGGGTCTGGCTGCGGCCGACGTCGAGCGGTCTTTGGCGGAGCGCGAGCTGATCGTCACCTGGCTCAACCGCGGCACCCTGCACCTTGTACACAGCAACGACTATCCGCTGCTGCAGTCGCTGACCACGCCGCCGCTGCTGTCGTCGAGCAGTCGGCGGTTGCGCCAGGAGGGAGTGAGCGAGGCGGAGGCCGAGCGGGCGATGGGGGTGATCGAGAAGGCACTCGCGGACGAGGGGCCGCTGACGCGAGTCCAGCTGCGCGAGCGACTTGAAGCCGCCGGCGTACGGACCGCGAACCAGGCGATGATCCACCTACTCTTTCTCTCCGCCGTGCGTGGGATAGCCGTACGCGGACCGATGGTGGGCAAACAGCATGCCTATGTCCTCGTCCGCGATTGGCTAGGAGAACCCAGTCCACCGGATCGAGAGAAGGCGCTGGCGGAGTTGGCGCGTCGCTACCTGGTCGGTCACCAGCCGGCGAACGATCGCGACCTCGCCAGGTGGGCCGGCCTGCCGCTGCGTGACGCCCGCGCCGGCCTGAAGGCGATCGGCTCCGAGCTGGAGGAGAGGGAAGACGGCTTGGTCCGCCTCGCCAAGCGCCCCACCCCCGAGAAGCTGCCACCGCCGCGCCTGCTCGGCGCCTTCGATCCCGTCCTGCTCGGCTGGACCTCGCGCGAGGACATCCTCGGCAAGCACACGAACCTCGTCACCCGCAACGGGATGTTCCATCCCTTCGCCATGGCCAACGGCCGCGCCGTCGCCAAGTGGGGTCTGGCTGGCGGAACGCTGACTATCGATCCTCTGCAGCGCCTACCGGCCAAGGTCGCCAAGGCCCTCGAGGCCGACGCGGCCGCCGTCACCCGCTTTCTCAGTCTGGTTACGTAGCTAGCTCAGCTTCGGGCTGTGCCAAGGCTGCGCGAGGCGGGAGGCGAGGTCATCCGCCAGGCCCTCGATCGGAACCCGAGTCTGCTCCAGCGAGTCGCGGTCGCGGAGGGTCACCGTGTCGTCTTCCATCGTCTGGTGGTCGACGGTTATGCCCCAGGGGGTGCCGATCTCGTCCTGGCGGCGGTAGCGCTTGCCGATCGAGCCGCCCTCGTCGAACTCGGCTGGGACGCGGCGGCGGATCTGCTCGAAGAGCTCGCGAGCCTTCTCCGGCATGCCCTCCTTGGAGACGAGTGGGAGGACCGCGACCTTGACCGGGGCGAGGCGCGGGTGCAGGCGCAGCACCGTGCGCTGGCGTCCCTCCACCTCCTCAACGTCATAGGAGTCGACCAGGAAGGCGAGGGTCGCGCGGTCGGCGCCGGCGGCGGGCTCGATCACGTGCGGCACGTAGCGCTCTTTGGTCTGCTGGTCGAAGTACTCGAGCTTCTCGCCGCTGAACTTGGCGTGCTGGGTGAGGTCGAAGTCGCCGCGGTTGGCGATCCCCTCCAGCTCCGACCAACCGATCGGGAAGAGGTACTCGATGTCGCTCGTCGCCGAGGAGTAGTGCGAGAGCTCCTCGGCGCCGTGGGCGCGCACCCGCAGCAGGTCGGGGCGGATGCCGAGCTCGGTGTACCAGCGCTCGCGCTCCTCCATCCAGAGCTTGTGCCACTTCTCGGCTTCGGCCGGCGGGACGAAGAACTCCATCTCCATCTGCTCGAACTCGCGGGTGCGGAAGATGAAGTTGCCGGGGGTGATCTCGTTGCGGAAGGACTTGCCGATCTGGGCGATCCCGAAGGGTGGCTTCTTACGGGCGAAGCCGAGCACGTTCTTGAAGTTGATGAAGATGCCCTGCGCGGTCTCCGGGCGCAGGTAGACCTCCGAGCCCTCGCCGGCGACCGGCCCGATGTGGGTCTCGAACATCAGGTTGAACTGGCGCGGCTCTGAGAGCTCGCCGCCGCACTCGGGGCAGCGCAGCTCCGCGTCGGGGTCACCGCCTTCGGCTTCGACCGCCTCGCGCAGATGGTCCTCGCGCCAGCGCCGCTTGCACTTGCCCAGGCACTGGACAAGTGGGTCGGTGAAGCCCTCGAGGTGTCCCGAGGCCTCCCAGACCCGCGGGTGCTGGAGGATTGCCGAGTCGAGCGCGACGATGTCGTCGCGTTCCTGCAGCATTGCCCGCCACCACTCGGCTTTGACGTTGTTCTTCAGCAGCACGCCGTAGTGACCGTAGTCGTAGGTCGAGCCGAGGCCGCCGTATATCTCGGAGGAGGAGAAGACGAAGCCGCGCCGCTTGCAGAGCGCGACGATCTCCTCCATCGTCGTCTCCACGCCGGGGGCCTGTTGCTCGGTGCTTGCCATGGCGGAACCGTATCGGCTGCGATAATCGCCCACCGCCATGCCGATCTACGAGTACAAATGCACCAGCGGCCACGTCTTCGACGTGATCCAGAAGATGAGCGACGAGCCGTTGAGCAAGTGCCAGGAGTGCGGCGCCCCCGCCGAACGCGTCCTGCACCCCGTAGCAATCCACTTCAAGGGCTCGGGCTTCCACAACACCGACTACGGGAAGAAGACCGGCGCCAACGGCAGCTCCTCCGACGGAAGCTCATCGGAGAGCTCGAAGGACTCTTCCGACTCCAAGACCTCGGAGTCGAAGTCAAGCGACTCGAAGGCTCCGGCCAAAGCCGATTAGGCGTTTCGTTGAGGCCACCCCATCCGCCCCTCACCACCAGGCTATTCGCCCAGCAGCTTCTTGACAGCTCGCCGCCGCTCGGAATCTGGAACTTCGATCGACCCGGATGGGCCCGGGGAGCAGCCTGAGTTTTCTCCCTGGCAGAGGATGTCGGCATCACTTTCGCCACCGATCGCTGCCGCGACGATGAGTTGTGGCATGGTCAGGAAGCCCATGTCGCTGACGAAGGCTTTCGGTGCCTCCCAGCCGATGATCGGGCCCTTGACGAAGTTGTAGGGGAGGCGGAGCGGGTCGGTGAGGCGACCCTTGATGCCGCTGATCACATCCTGCTGGGCCTTGGCCCGGTCGAAGTCGTCGTAGCCGAGGCTGAAGGCGCTCGGTCCCGGCCCGGGACAGGGGGTGGGCTTACGTATGCGGGCGTAGATCAGGGCCTTTTCGCCATTTAGGGTGTTGTCGCCCTTGGCGAGCCGCACGGTGCCGCCCCCCTGACCACCGCCGGCGCCCCCGGATATGTCAGCGCAGATCTTCACCGGCACGTCGACGACCACTCCGCCGACCGCGTCGATCAGGTCTTCGAAGCCGGTGAAATCGACGATCGCGACGTGGTCGACTTCGATCTCGAGGAAGTCCTCGATCGCTTCGATCTGCGCCCCGGCGCCGCCGAAGGCGAAGGCGCCGTTGATCTCCTGCGGGCTCTGGCCGGGGATCTCGGCGTAGACGTCGCGCGGAATGGAGAGTTTGCGGAAGGCGCCCCCGCCGGCACGGATCAGCATCAGGGTGTCGGCACGGAATTCGCCGAACGAGCACTCACCATGCGGGACGTCACCATGCGACTGCTGTTCAAAGCACTCCTCTGAGGGCGCTGCGCCCGGCTCTTTGGTGTCGGGCGGGCGGGCATCGGTGCCGATGACGAGGATCGTTTGCGGGTCGAACAGCAGCAGCGGGTTGCCGTGCAGGGTCGACTTCGCCTCACCGGAGAGCTTGAAGGACTGCAGCTGAGCAGAGACCGCGAAGGCGAGAAAGCTGAGGAAGACCCAGGCCGCCACGGCGATGCCGGTCCACTTCAGCACCCGCTTGATCCACGGGCGCTCCGGCCGCGGTCCGCGCTCGCGACCCGGCCCGCCGGGCCTCCCGGGCAGCTTCGGCGCCCGCCACTCGCGCTCGCGCAGACCGGAGAGGTCGGGCTTACGGAAGCGCGAGAGGAGCCCCCGGCGGGCTCGGTAGACCTTGTAATCGGGCGGCCCGGAGGGCCGCTGCTCGCCGTCGTTTGCCATGAAAGACTCCGGAATCATGCCGATGTACGCGGTCGCCCGCGAAATGCGATGAGCCAGGCCGAAGCGATAGGCGTCGATTTGGGCGGCACCAAGATGCTGCTCGGAGTCCTCGACGAGGAATCCAAAACGGTCTGGGAGAGCCGCGAGCGCTCCGCCGGTGAGGGCGAGGACGACCTGGTCGAGCTGCTGGTCCGCGAGATCGAGGAGGCGCGGACGGAGCGTGCCGGCGTTGAGGCGATCGGGATGGGAATCCCGGCGACGATCGACCACGAGAAAGGTCTCGCGATCGCGGCGGTCAACCTGCCAATCGAGAATTTGCCGATCCGTGACCTCGTTGTCGAACGGACCGGCCTGCCCACCTTTGTCGACAACGACGCCAACGTGGCGGCGTTGGCCGAGCACCTTTTCGGTGCCGCGCGGGGAACCGAGAACGCCGTCATGCTGACGATCGGCACCGGGATCGGCGGCGGCCTCATCCTCGGTGGTGAGATCTACCGCGGCTCGATCGGCGCCGGTGCCGAGCTCGGCCACATGGCGATCCAGATGGATGGGCCCAGCTGCCAGGGCAACTGTCCCAACCGCGGTTGCGTTGAGGCGTTCGCCTCCGGAACCGCGATCGGCCGCGAAGGGCAGGCGGCGGCCGAAAGCAACCCCGACTCAACGCTCGGCAAGCTTCTTGCCGAAGGCCAGCCGGTCGACGGCAGGGCGGTCACGGTCGCGGCCAAGGAGGGCGACGAGACCGCGATCGGAGTCTTCGACCTCGTCGGCAGCCGCCTCGGCGTCGCTCTCGCCAGCTTCGCCAACCTCTTCGAGCCGGAAGTGATCGTCGTCGGGGGCGGCGTGATGGCAGCCGGCGACCTGCTGCTCGACCCGGCGCGTCGCGAGCTCCAAGCCCGGGCGCTGAAGCCGATGAACCAGACGCCGGTCGTGGCGGCCGAGCTGGGCGAGGACGCGGGGATGATCGGCGCTGCCGCGATGGCGCGGATCGAACTGGAGCGGCAAGGCTGATGCCGGGGTTGCTGATCGTCTGCCCGACCCCGATCGGCAACCTCGACGACATCACGATCCGTGCCCGCGACGCGCTCGTCTCCGCCGACTACATCGCCTGCGAGGACACGCGCCGGACCGGTGGCTTGCTCGACAAGCTCGGCATCCGTCCAGCCCCGCCACTGATCTCGATCCATGAGGGCAACGAAGCGCCGCGGGCGATCGAGCTGGCGCAGCGGGTCGAACGCGGCGAGGTCGTGGTCCTCGTCTCCGACGCTGGCATGCCGGCGATCTCCGACCCTGGCTTCCGTCTGATCCGCCGTTGCATCGACCGCAACCTCGACGTCACCGTCCTGCCCGGTCCGTCCGTCGTGCCGATGGCGCTGGTCGCCTCGGGGCTGCCGACCGACCGCTGGCGCTTCGAGGGCTTCCTGCCCAAGCGCTCCGGCGAGATGGAGCGCGTGCTGCGCTCGACCGAGACCGTGATCGCCTTCGAGTCGCCACGCCGAGTGGGGGACTCGCTCGCCGCCCTGGCCGCGATCGCCGCCGATCGTCCCGCCGCCGTCTGCCGCGAGCTGACCAAGATGCACGAGGAGGTCTCGCGCGGCACCCTCGCCGAGCTGGCACGCCGCTTCCGCGGCGACGTCAAGGGGGAGATCGTCTTGGTGATCGGGCCGGCCTCCGCCGAGGATCACGACAAAGACGTCGGCTTCGCCGTCGACGCGCTCCGCCACTTGGTCCAGTCCGGCGCCCGCCCGCGCGCCGCCGCCAGCGTCGTCGCCGCCCTGACCGGCACCCGCGCCAACGATCTCTACCGCGCGCTGACCGGCCGCGAGCCACGCAAGTGAGCGGTCGAGGTTTGTACCGCCATGCGGTACAAACCTCGACCGCGCCGGTGAACTAGCCTGGCCGGCGATGTCCTACTACGTCACGACGCCGATCTACTACGTCAATGCCGAGCCGCACCTCGGCCATGCCTACTCGACGATGGCGGCGGACATCCTCGCCCGCCACATGCGCCAGCGCGGCGAGGACGTCTTCTTCCTCACCGGTACCGACGAGCACGGCGAGCCGATCGAGAACGCGGCCGAGCGCGAGGGGGTGACGCCGCAGGAGTTGGCCGACCGCAACGCGGCCAAGTTCGAAGAATTGATGCCGATCATCGACGCCACCAACGACTTCTTCATTCGCACCTCCGATCCCCGCCATGCCGAGCGCGTCGCCGAGATCATGCAGCGCGTCTACGACAACGGCTGGGTCAGCAAGGGCACCTACGAAGGTTGGTACTGCCCGCGCTGCGCCGATTTCAAGACCGAGCGCGAGCTGGGCCCGGGGCAGACCTGCCCGATCCACGAGATCCCGCTGGAGCGGGTTCGGGAGGAGAACTGGTTCTTCAGGCTCTCTGCATTTCAAGCGCAGCTCGAAGGTCTCTACGAGGAGCGTCCGGACTTCGTCGTTCCCGAGTTCCGACGCAACGAGGCGATCTCATTCATCAAGGGAGGGCTCGAGGACGTCTCGCTCTCGCGGCCGAAGCTGAAGTGGGGGATGCGGCTGCCCTGGGACCCCGAGCAACGGATGTACGTCTGGTTCGACGCCCTGCTCAACTACGTCACCGCGCTTGGCTTTGCCCGCGAGGGCGAGGACCTGACCGCGCGCTTCTGGCCGGCCAACCTGCACGTGATGGCCAAGGACATCCTCAAGTTCCACGCGGTGATCTGGCCGGCGCTGCTCTGGGCGGCGGATCTGGAGCCGCCGCAGCGGATGGCGATCCACGGTTTCCTGCTGATGGGCGAGAAAAAGATGTCGAAGTCGCTCGGCAACGTGCTCGACCCGTTCGACGTCATCGACCGCTTCGGCGCCGATGCGCTGCGCTTCTACTGCTTCCGCGAGGTCAGCTTCGGCCAGGACGGCTCGATCTCGACTGCTGGCTTCGAGGCCCGTTATGAGGCCGAGCTGGCCAACGACTTCGGCAACCTGGCGAGCCGCGTGCTGGCGATGGTCGACCGCTACCGCGACGGGGTCGTCCCGGAGGCGGCGGTCGACGCGGTTCTGGAGGAGGACTTCGAAGGAGTCGTTGAGCGTTTCAGCGAGCTGCTCGACCGGGCCGAGTTGACCCAGGCGCTGGAGGAGGCCTGGAAGCTGGTCCGTCGCCTCAACCGCTACGTCGAGGAGACCCGCCCCTGGGAGCTGGCCAAGGACGAGGCCGACCCCGAGCGCCTCGACGAGGTTCTCTACAACCTCGCCGAGGGCCTGCGGGTGACGACCCTGCTCCTGGTCCCCTATCTACCGCGTACCAGCGAACAGCTGCTGGCTGCCCTGGGGGAGGAATCCCGTGGCCTGGCCGAGCTCGGCTCCCGTCCCGGTGGCCAGAGGGCCGAACGCGTCCCACCACTTTTCCCGAAGATCGAGGCGCCGGCTTAAGTGTCGCGGTCCGCTCTCGGCTCCGCAGGGGGCGCGGCGGATGCCTCGCAGCAGGCGCTTGGCAACGCCGCGCAGGGTCTCGGTGCCGTCCACGTCGGAGGGGTTGTGCTCGGTGAGGATCGCCAGGGCGATACGGCAGCGGCCGCGCTCGAGGAAGGCGACCTGGTGGTTCACGGTGCCGACCCCGTCATCCTCGATCCCCCAGCCCCCCTTGAAGTAGAGGCGCCAACCAGAGGGGCGGGCGTCGGCGATGCCCCAGCGTTGCCAGGGGACGATCGAGGCGAGGAGCCGACGCGCGAAGCGCCGGTGGCGTTTCGGTAGATAGCGCGGATAGCGGTGGAAGAAGCGGGCCTGGTCACGGGCGCTGATCTGCGACTGGCCGCCGATCCAGCCCGGTTCCCACACTCACTCGAAGTCGCGCATCCGCGCCGCCCGCGCCAGCCGCTCGACCCGTTCGCCGACGATCGCCGCGACCTGGGCAGCCGCGGCGTTGTCGGAGGCGCGGATCATCGGTTCCAGCAGCGCCTCCTCGGCGGCGTGCAGCCGGCGCCGCCGGACCGAGGGTTGGCGCAAGTAGGTGGCCAGCAGCATCGCCTTGATCGTGCTGGCCGCGGGCGCGGCGCGCGAGAGGCGGAAGCCCCGCAGGCGGGAGCGCAGGTCGACGATCGCGAAACTGACGTCGCCCGGGCGGTGGCGCGCGTACCGTCGCGCCGCGCCCAGGTCGGGCTCCCAAAAGCCGGTTCCGCCGTTTCCCTTCGGCCCGGGCCCGATTGCCGCACCCGACAAGAGGCTCGCCAGGATCGCCAGAGTGGCGATCGCTCTCACGCCCGTGCCAGCGCCTCGGGGCCGAGCTGATCGGGCCTGGTGTAGCCGCAGAGGGCCATCGTCAGGTCGAGCTCGGCGAGGACCATCTTGAGCACGGTTTCGACCCCCGCTTGGCCGTCTAAGGCCAGGCCCCAGACGTAGGGACGGCCGAGGAGGACGGCGTCGGCGCCGAGGGCGAGCGCCTTGATCACGTCCGCGCCGCTGCGGATGCCGCTGTCGAAGAGAACCGCCAGCTCGTCGCCGACCGCCTCGACGATCGGCGGCAGGGCATCGAGCGAGCCGATCGCGCCGTCGACCTGACGTCCGCCGTGGTTGGAGACGACGATGCCGTTGACGCCGTGCCGCACTGCCTCGCGCGCGTCGTCGACGTGCTGGATGCCCTTGATCACGATCGGCAACGAGGTCAGCTCGCGCAGCTGTGCCAGGTCGTCCCAGGTGAGCGAGGGGTTGGCGAGGACGCCGAGGTAGTGGCCGGTGGCGGCGCCGAGGTCCTCCTCCGGCGTCTTCTCGAGGGCGGCGCGGAAGACGGGATCCTTGAGGTAGTTCGCGTTGCCCATTCCCTGCAGGAACGGCAGCCATGCTTGCTGCAGGTCGCGTGGCTTCCAGCCCGGGATGAAGGTGTCGACGGTGACCACGATCGCCCCGTAGCCGGCTGCCTCGGCCCGGCTGACGAAGCTCTTCAGAAGGTCGGGGTCGTTGGGCCAGTAGAGCTGGAACCAGCGCGCCGACTCGCCGCCGGCCTCAGCGATCTCCTCCAGCGTGAAGTGCGATGCGGTGCTGACCACCATCGGCACCCCGACTGCCGCCGCCGCCCTTGCGCTCGCCAGCTCCCCGTCCTCGTGGACGACTTTCTGCACCCCGATCGGCGCCAGCATCAACGGTGCCGGCATCGGCGTGCCGAGCACCTCGACCGAGAGGTCGCGCACGGCGACGTCGCGCAGCATCCTGGGCACGATGCGGTAGCGCTCGAAGGCGTCACGGTTGGCATGCATCGTGTGCTCGGCGCCGGCCCCAGCGAAGACGTAGTTCGCCGCCCGCTCGTCCATCGTCTCGTGCGCTCGCCGCTCCTGCTCCTCGACCGCGACAGGGATCGAGGGCGTCTCACCGCCCAGCCCGCGGGCATAGATCTCCCTGTAGTAGTCGGCGAACTCGGCCATTCGCGGGGAGGCTAGCCCCTCGATTGATGCTTTGTCCCCCCTATATGGGGAAAATGCATCAACGAGCGCGGAGACCGACCCGGCGGCGCCAGTCGCGCGCGTTGGCCGCGCGGGCGATGCGGCCGATCAGGCCGCGGCGGGCCTTCGTGTACGGGTACCAGGTCGGCTCGCGCTTGCCGCCGAAGCGGGCGACGATCACCGACTCCGGCCTGCAGTACTTCTTGATCCCGTACTCGCCGTGGCGGAAGCCGATCCCTGACTCCTTCCAACCGCCCATCGGCACGTCCATCAGGACGTAGTTGACGATCACGTCGTTGACGTTGACCGCACCCGCCTCGATCCGCCGCCCGACCTTCTCCGCCCGCTCCTTCTCGCCGAAGACCGAGGCGGCGAGGCCGTAGCGGGTGTCGTTGGCGAAGCGCAGCGCCTCCTCTGAGTCGCGCACCTTCATCACGCCGACCACCGGGCCGAAGGTCTCGTCGCGCATCACCGTCATCGAGTGATCGACGTCGACCAGCACGGTCGGCTCGAAGTAATCCCCCTGGCCCTCGACCCGTTTGCCGCCGGTTGTCGCCTTGGCGCCCTTGGAGATCGCGTCCTCGACCTGCGCTTCGACGATCGCCCGCTGGTTGGGCGAGGTCATCGCGCCGACGTCCTTTTCAGGCGTCTTGCCATCGGCGCCCTGCCGCAGCGCGGCGACCTCTTTGGTCAGCTTGGCGACGAACTCGTCATAAACCGGCTCCTCGACGTAGATCCGCTCGACCGAGAGGCAGACCTGGCCTGAGTTGAACATGCCACCCCAGGTGGCGGCGTTGGCGGCGCGGTCGACGTCGGCGTCGGAGAGGACGATCATCGGGTCCTTGCCGCCGAGCTCGAGGCTGACCGGGGTCAGCGTCTCGGCGGCGCGCGCCATCACCTTGCGGCCGGTGCGGTCGGAGCCGGTGAACTGGATGAAGTCGACGTTGTCGACGAGGGCACCGCCAGTCTCGCCGGTACCGTGCACGCAGTCGAACACGTCGGGCCCGCCGATCTCCCGCTTCCAGGCCTCGACGATCTCGGCCAGGCCCAGCGGCGTGAACTCCGAGGGCTTGACGACCACCGCCGCGCCGGCCTGCAGGGCCGGGATCGCGTCGCCGAGCGCCAGCGCCAGGGGGAAGTTCCAGGGGCTGATCACGCCGACCACGGGGTAGGGCCGGTACTGGACCATCAGCTTTTTCGACGCCGCCAGCGCCGAGTGCGGGCGGACCGTTTCGTCGCCGATGAACTTGGCCGCCTTGGTCCCATAGAAGTTGATCAGGTCGGTGAGGTAGACCGTCTCCGCCGTGGTGTCGCCGCGGACCTTGCCGGTCTCCGCTTGCATCGTGTCGAGCACACGCTCGTGGTTGTCGAACAGCCAGTCGCGCAGCTTGCCCAGCCAGCGGTAACGGCCGTCGTTGCCAAGTGCCTCCCACTCTGCCTGGTTGGCGCGCACTCGGGCCACCGTCTCGGCGACGCTCTCGGGAGAGTCGACCGTGACGCTGCCGATCGTAGATCCGGTCGCGGGGTTCAGCACCTCGATCCGCTCGGCAGCGCTGCCGTTGGAGCTGGCGCCGTTCACCGCCTCGTCCACCTTCGGTGCCGTTCCGCTCTCCACCTGACCGCTCCCTTCAAAAATTGGCTGGTCAGCCAAGAGTAGCTGCTAGCGCGGTACCAAGCGGTAGACCGGTCCGTCCAGCGAGGCGACGTAGATGCGGCCGCGAGTGTCTTCGCCGAAGGAGCTGGGGGTCGAGACGCTGAGGCCGAGCTTGCGCTCGCCGCTGGCCCGGCGCAAGTGGGGGACGAGGCTGCGCAGCTCGCCCTCGCAGAGGTCGGCGTAGACGTAGCGCCCGCGCAGCGACGGCAGGCGGGGGTCGCCGACGACGTAGCCGCCGATGACCGTACAGCTGCCGCCACGGCTATGGGGGTAGGCGAATATCGGCTTCACCGTGCCGCCCGGGTCGGGCGTGCCGCTGTTTTCGTCCTCGTAGGGGGCGAAGGCCTCGAAGGCGTCCCAGCCGAAGTTGGCGCCCCTGGCCGCCGCGACCGTCGTGTAGTCGATCTCCTCGAAGCGGTTCTGGCCGACGTCGGCGATGATGATCCGCGGCTCTTTCGCGGTCACCGTGTCGAAGGAGAACCGGAACGGGTTGCGCAGCCCATAGCTGAAGATCTCGGGTCGGGCGCTGGCCCGGCGCGGGTCGAGCCGCAGCAGCTTGCCGAGCAGGCTGCGGCGGTTCTGGGCGTTGTTCGGGGGGTCGCCCCCCGAGCCGCCGTCGCCGCTGCCGATGTAGAGGAAATTGCCGAGGAATTGCAGCTGGCCGCCGTTGTGATTTGAGTTGGCCCGGTGGGGTATCTCCAGTACAGCGCGGCGAGAGCCCCGCGCGGCTCGCGTCGCGCTCTTTCGCTTGAACTCGTCGACCCTGATGTCTCCCTGCGAGTCGGTGTAGTAGACGTAGAAGCGGCGGCTGTCCTTGTAGTCAGGAGGGAAGGCGATCGAGAGCAACCCCCGCTCGCCGCCAAAGGAAACCAGGCCGCCGACGTCGAGGAAGGGGCGGCCGAGCGTGCGCCCGCCGTGCAGGACCCGCACCGTGCCGCCCTGCTCGACCACGAAGAGAAGCTTGGGAAACCCAGGCGCGCCGGCGACGTAGACCGGCTCGTCGAAGCGGCCGATCTGCTTCAAGCCGACACCTTTGCCGGCTTTGCGAGGCTCCCGGGCGCCGGAGTCTCCCTGCTCCTGGCCGCCGGCCCCACATGCGGTCAGGCCGGTTAGGGCAACTGCCGCGAGGACCGCTGCCGCTCGAACGCGCCGACCCATGGGAGAACGCTAGCGATTCGCTTCCGTTGGGTCCTTCGGCGCCGGTACCACTTCGCCGCTGTCGGTAACCACCGTATTCGGCGTCACCTCGGTGATCCGCGTCGTGAAGGAGCCCCCAGCCTCGGTGCCAGGGGTGGTCTCGGCCTTGCCGCCGGCGAGGCCGGCGCCGACCCCGTAGAGGATCTCGTAGCTGCCGGTCCTGACGGCGCTCAGCTTCCAGACCGCCTCGGCCGTCGCGCCCGGCTTCAGCGGTCCGAAGTCGAACGTCTTGGGACTCGAGGTTTCCGCCCCGGCACGCTCGCTGGAGCCGTTCAGTTTCGGATAGCCGGCGGCGAGCGCCCAAACTGGCCGGTCGGGCTGGGCGATTTCGGGGGATGGATCGCGGTAGCCGAAGGGGAGGGAGGAGTTGCCCCCCTCCTCGCCGCCGACTGAGATCGTCACCGTCAGCGCTGGCAGCGCCTTGGGCCCGGTGTTTCGCACCCCGAGTCGCAACAGCGTCGTTTCGCCGAGTCGCTGTTTGGCCGGGAACTCCGCGGTGACGATCTTGACGGGATAGGCGCCGTTGGTCTCGCTCTCCCCGGAGGACGAGTCATCGTCGCCGCAGGCGGCGATCGTGAAGCTCAGAAGGCCGGCCGCAATGCCGGCGGCGAACGCCTGCCGCCGGGAACGCCGACCGTGTCTGCGGTACCCCCCCAAATCCGCCGGAACATACCACGGGGATTCCGCGCTTCCGGCTACCTCGAACCCTGCTCTGCCGGGTTAGCCGGATCTCAACACTCGGCTAACGGACACAGCTGGCACATCCCATAGACTCAAAGCACGGAGCAGGGGCCGCCCGACGCGGTCCCGCTTTGCCGGAGGAGAGATGGAAGCAGCCGCATCGATAGGCAGGAGGTTCGCCCCCGCCAAGTCGTTCTTCGAGCAGGTCGGGGACATGATGATCCTGACTGCGCGGACGATGGTCTCCGCGGTCAAACCCCCTTATCCCTATGGCGAGGAGTTCATCGGCCAGTTCCTCTTCGCCCTGCAGCTCTGCTGGTTCCCGCTGCTGGTCTCGACCGTCGCCTTCGGCTTCGGCGCCCCTGGCCTGCAGGCGGCCAACTTCCTCACCCTCTTCGGCTCACTCGACCGGCTCGGCGGCTTCTTCGTCCTCGCCTCGATTCGCGAGTTCGCCCCCTTCGTCACCGCGGTCGTCGTCGCCGGCGTCGCCGGCACCGCGATCACCGCCGACCTCGGTGCCCGCAAGATCCGTGAGGAGCTCGACGCCCTGCAGGTGCTCGGCGTCGACCCGATCAAGAACCTGGTCGTGCCGCGCTTCCTCGCGCTGATGGTGATCACCGGCCTGCTCGACATCTACGCGCTGATCTTCGGCATCAGCGGCGGCGTTCTCACCGAGCTGCTCTACAACCAGCCGCTCGGCGGCTTCTTCGCGACGCTCTTCACTAACTCCTCGATCACCGACCTCTGGGGCTCGGTGATCAAGTGCACCCTGTTCGGCGCGATCATCTCGGTCGTCTGCTGCTACAAGGGGATGACTGCGTCCGGAGGCGCCGCCGGCGTCGGCCGCGCAGTCAACCAGGCGGTGGTGATCTCGTTTATGGGGGTCTTCGCCTTCAACTACGTCTTCACCCAGACCCTGTTGGCGACGAATCCAGACCTGCAGACGATTCGATGAACGCTTGGTTCGACGTCCCACGCGGCTGGCTCGACTCCTTCGGTGAGATCGCCCGCTTCGGCTCGCGTGTCGCCGGCCTCGTCTACTCCGGTCGGGTCCTGCGCTTCTTCGGCGAGAGCTTGCGCCAGGCCGGCATCCTGATCCTCGGCTCCGCCGTGATCATCTGGGGTCTGGTCTTCATCCTCGGCCTGCAGTGCGGGATCGAGGGCGCCTATCTGCTGCGAGCCAACGGCGCTCCCGCCTATGCCGGCGTCTTCTCGGCCTGGTGCGACCTGCGCGAGATCATGCCCTACGCCTTCGGCTACATGCTGGCGGCCAAGGTCGGCACCGGCATCGTCGCCGAGCTCGGCGCGATGCGGATCTCCGACGAGATCGACGCGCTCGAGGTGATGGGAGTGCCGCCGGTCACCTTCCTCGCCGCGACCCGGCTGCTCGCCGCCTGGATCGCCTTCCCTTTCATGTACCTGGTTGGGATCGGGATCATGTTCTTCGCCAGCTACATCGCCGTGGTCGAACAGATCGGCGATGTCTCCAAAGGCGGCTACCTGCTGATCTTCTGGATGTTCCAGAACCCGCCCGACCTGATCTTCAGCTTGATCAAGGGCATGTTCATGGCGACCGCGATCGTGATGGTCGGCTGCTACTACGGCTATACCGCCTCCGGCGGGCCGGTCGGAGTGGGCACCGCGACCGCCAAGTCGATGGTCCTCAACATCGTTCTAGTTCACATCATCGGGATGCTCGGCACCCTCGTTTTCTGGGGCGCCAACCCGCGAGCGCCTATAGGAGGCTGACTACCCTTATGTCTATGGACGAGCCGAGCCAGATTCGCGACGAAGAAGAGGGGCAGGCGCTCGCCGAGGAGGCGGCCGCCGAACCGGCCCCCAGCGGCCCCTACATCAGCGAGGACGGCGCGACGATGGGTCGCGACTTCGTCATCCCGGGCGTCGACCCGGCGGAGGTCGACCCTTACCGCTTCCACACCGGCCGCAAGCGCGACCACGGCAGCAGCGACGCGATCGAGATCATCAACCTGGTCAAGCAGTTCGGCCGGGCGCGCATCCTCAACGGCCTCAACCTCGGCCTGCCCGAAGATCAGGTCTCGATGGTGCTGGGCCCCTCGGGCACCGGCAAGAGCGTGCTGATCAAGCACATCGTCGGCCTGCTCTACCCGGACTCCGGCGACGTCCTCGTGCACGGCGAATCGATCCCGGCGATGACCGACGACGAACTCTTCGAGGTGCGCAAAAAGTTCGGCCTGCTCTTCCAGGACGGGGCACTGTTCGGCTCGATGAACATCTACGACAACACCGCCTTCCCGCTGCGCCAGCACACCGATAAAAGCGAGGAGGAGATCGGCGAGATCGTCAACCGCCGGCTCAAGGAGGTCGGCCTGGCCGAGGCGATCTACAAGATGCCGAACGAGCTCTCGGGTGGGATGCGCAAGCGCGCCGGCTTTGCCCGAGCACTGGTGCTCGAACCGGCGATCGTCATGTTCGACGAGCCCGACTCCGGCCTCGACCCGGTGCGGACCGCGCTGCTCTGCGAGCTGATCCGCGAGGTCCACGCCGAGAACGGCGGCTGCTACCTGGTGATCAGCCACGATCTCAACACTGCGCGTCGCATCTCCGACTTCATCGCCGTCCTCTGGAACGGCAAAATCGTCGAGTCGGGCCCCAAAGAGGAACTGTTCGACTCCGAAAACCAGTTCGTCCACCAGTTCCTCAACGCTGACGTAACCGGCCCGCTCTCGATGGATTGAGCTCAGTCGCGGCCTGGGCGGTCCGCCACGCGCGGGCGGTTTTGGCCGTCGCGTTGCTGCTTGCTGTCGGCGCCGCCGCGGCGGCTACCCAGCTTCCCACCGACGCCGCAACCGACACGCTGGTCGACTCGGACACGGCCAGCTACCGGGCGACTCAGCAGGTGCGTGAGGATTTTGGCGAAGAACCCGTCGTCATCCTCGCCGAGGGGGACCTTCAGCGGCTGATCCTGACCGCCAACCTGGGGCGCTTCCTGCGGCTCGAGGGTTGCCTGTCGGGCAACGTCCCCGAGGGCGCCAAACCAATCCCCGGACCGTGCGCTGAACTGGCTGAGCTGGACCCCGTCCGCTCGGTGATCGGCCCCGCCACCTTCCTCAACGAGGCGGTCATACAGATCGATCGCCAGTTGCGCCGCTTGGCCGCCACCGTCCCACCCGACCAGCTACGCGAATTCATCCTCCAAGTCGCCGCGCAATACGGCATTACCAGCACGCCAAGCCTCTCGAACCCCGACTTTCTCGCCGCCGTTGTCTTCGACCTGCGCCGCAAGCGCGGCACGCCGAAGGCACGTCTTGCCTACCTCTTCCCGAACAAGAACACGACCCAGATCATCGTCCGCCTGAAGCCGGACCTGACCGAGTCCGAGCGCCACCGCGCGATCGAGGCGATCGAGGCCGTGGTCCGGGATCCGGTGGCGCGGCAGAAATGCAAGTTCAAGGGCGAGCCGGAGCGGTGCTTTGAGCTCAAAGGTGGGCGCTACGTGATCTCCGGCGTGCCTGTGGTCGTCGATGCCGTGACGCGGGCGCTGAAGGACGCTCTGCTCGTGTTGCTGGGGGTTGCCATCGTCGTCATGGCCGTTGCCCTGATGCTCGTCTTCAACTCCCGCTGGCGACTGCTTCCGCTGGCGATCGCCCTCGGGGCGGCCGCCTTGACCTTCGGCCTCTTCGGACTCGTCGGCGGCTCGCTGACGATGGCCTCGATCGCTGTCTTGCCGATCCTGATCGGCCTCGCAGTCGACTACGCGATCCAGTTGCAGGCTCGATATGACGAGGCCATCGCACTCGGTGCTGATCCGGGTGCCGATGCGGCACGCCTCGCGGCCTCCGGGGGCGGTCAGGCTATCGCTACCGCTTGTCTGGCCACCGGTGCTGGCTTCCTTGCGCTTCAACTCTCTCCGACGCCGATGGTTCGGAGCTTTGGCCTGCTTCTCGTCGTAGGTATCGCGATTGCCTTCGCGCTTGCTTTCGTTGCTGGCTTCGCGGCCCTAAGCTTGCGCCCCGAGGGAGCGTCGGATGCCTCGAAGACAGAGGCGGGAGCGCCGGGTCCCCCTCCGCGCGCTGGGTTTTTCGCCTGGCGGCGTAGATCTCTCGCTGAGCCAGGGGTGCGAAAAACAGGACGCCGCGCGACTCCGGGGGACCCGACACTCCCGCCTCTCTTGCAGCGAGTTCTTGCGATCGGGCGGGGGTATCCGGAGCGGGTTCTTGGGATTGGGTTAGCGCTGGCGGTAATCGGTTGGGGAGTTGGGACGCAGATCGAAACTCAGACCGATATCCAGGAGTTGGCGCCACAGAGCATCGATGCCGTGAAGGAACTCAATGAGCTCCAGGAGGCGACCGGTGTGTCCGGGGAGCTCGATGTTCGGGTCAGCGCACCTGATCTAACCGACCCGGCGACGATCGAGTGGATGGCTGATTTCAAGCAGCGGGTTCTGGAGGCAGGTGGATTCAGCGGTGCGAATCCGAGCTGCCAGACCGCTGAAGTTTGCCCAGGGCCGGCACTGTCGGACTTCGTTACCGGTGGGGGGCTGACGGAAGGGGTTCAGGGGCAGCTGACGAGGAAGAGCGTCAGGGAAGGTCTGGGTCAGATTCCCGCATACGACCTGCGGCAGGTGGCTACCATCGATCCGGAGACGGGCTTACCGGCGGGGACGGCGTTAATGGGGTTCGGCATCCGGGCGCAATCGCTGGATGAGCAGCAGGAGCTGATCGATCGCATTCGCGGGGAGATCGGGACTCCGGGCGAGGAGGGAGGACCCCCGGAGGGGGTGGGGGTGGAGCTGGCTGGGTTGCCGGTGATTGCTGCTGCGGCTGCTTCGGATCTCTCTAGCAGCCGGTACCTGCTGACGCTGGCTGGATTGATCGCGGTCGCGTTGGTGCTGCTTGCTGTCTATCGCTCGTGGCCGCGCGCATTGATTCCTCTGGTGCCGATCGTGATGGCTACTGGGTGGTCGGCTCTGGTGCTTTGGATCAGCCACGTGCCGCTGAACCCGATGTCCGCCGCGCTTGGCGCTTTGACTATCGCTATCGCCACGGAGTTCAGCGTGATTCTGGCTGCGCGGTTTCGACAGGAGCGGCGGGCGGGGCGGGAGCTTGGGACGGCGTTGCACCAGGCCTATGCTCGGACCGGGGCTGCTGTGCTGGCTTCGGGAGTAACGGCGATTGCTGGGTTTGCTGTGCTGATCGCCAGCGATGTGCGG
Source organism: uncultured Solirubrobacterales bacterium (assembly GCA_963698085.1). Taxonomy (GTDB): domain Bacteria; phylum Actinomycetota; class Thermoleophilia; order Solirubrobacterales; family 70-9; genus VRUE01. The sequence continues at coordinate 702,457 of OY969122.1, read as the reverse complement.
ATGCTGCGTGAGTTTGGCTTTGTCACCGTGATCGATTTGGCCGTGGCCCTTCTCGGTGTGCTGGTAGCCCTGCCGGCAGCCCTCGCCTGGGCCGAGCGCCTTTCATCTGCCGACGGGCCGAAAAGAGGACCCCGGCTCCTCTTTTCGGCCCGTCGGCCGGGGGGTGGGTCTTGAAAGACCGCTACTCGATCCTCGTCGGCCTGCTTTTCGTCGCCATCGTCGCGATCGCTCTGATCAACGGCGTGCCCGGCGACGGCGGTGGCACCCTCGGGCTCGACGAGCAGCAGCCGCGCTGGCCCCTGCCCGAGTTCGCCGTCCCTGTTGCCGCTGGCGATCTGGAAGGCGACGCCAACGTTGCCCAGGACGACTGCTCTGCGGCGGCGCTGCCCTGCCCGGACGACGCACGGCGCACGCCTGCCTGCCAGCTGCGCACCCCCGGCGCGCTCCGGGTCTGCGACCTCTTCGACCGTCCGCTGGTGATCTCGTTCTGGTTCAGCAAAGGGGGCGAGTGCGTCGATCAGCAGGATGTCGTCAGCCGGGTCTACTCGCGCTACCGTGGACGCGTGGGCTTTCTCTCGCTGGACATTCGCGACGATCGCGACACCGTCCGCGAGCTGATCCGGCAGCGCGGCTGGGCGATGCCGGTCGGCTACGACCGCGACGGCGCCGTGGCTAGCCTCTATCGCGTCGGCGGCTGCCCGACCTTCGCCTACGTCTACCCCGGCGGGACGCTGCAGAGCGCCGGGATCGGCAACCTCAATGCGAGCGAGTTGAGCGACCGAGTCGAGCGGCTGCTGCGCGCCAGCCGAACCGCGCAGGGGGTCTGAGGTGGACGCCGGCGCGGCCGAATCGGACTTGGGCTGGGAGCCCGCCCCGACGCTGGGGTGGGTGGCGCCTCACGTGGCCGCCGAGTTCCCGGGCCTGGGGATCTCCTGGATCGAGTTGGACGGCCGCCCCGGCCGCAGCCCGGACCCTGTTGGGCGCCGCCTGCGCGAGACCTCCGATCGCTTCTACGGCGCCCACGCGATCCACCTGCGCGAACGGCCGATCCCCTGGGCCTACCGCGTCTTCTTCCGCCAGATCGGCCTCGACCCCGACCGCACCCGCACCCCGGTCGAGCAGCTCGCCCTGGATCGTCTCCAGGACGGCGGCTTCAAGACCCGGGGTTTGCCGGCGGACGCGCTGACGATCGCCACGGTGGAGACCGGGATCGCGCTGCGCGCTTTCGACGCCGAGCAGCTCGAGGGCGCTCTCTGCATCCGCGACTCGGCGCCGGGTGAGTCGCTGCCGGGCCGGCCGGGGGAGCTCTCGCAGGGAACCCTCGTGATCGCCGACGAGCGGGTCCCGGTCGGGCTCCTCTTCGGTGCCACCGCCGAGGGCCGCGAGGTCAAACGCGGCACCCGCCGTATCGCGGTCGCCGCGGTCCAGGTCGACGGTGTTCCCCAGATCGCCGTCGATGAGGCGCTCTGGATGGTTGCGACGACGCTCAACGCTGCTTAACGAGAGCATCGCGATCCGGGTCGGTGCCTTGATCTACACTCGTTATCGGGCTATGCCGGATCTGCTCGAACGAGAGACGCGTGCCACGCTTCGCGTGGATGGCGACGAGCGGCTCGCCAGAGCGGAGTTGCGGCGCCAGATCGGGCGCCTCGAAGCACAGCTCGGCTCACTCATCGCCAATGGCTTCCCGCGCTTGCGGATCGATGCCGGTATTGCCGCTGTCGCGAGCGAGCCGCGCGCTCTCGGCCTCGGCGAACTGGAGCTGATCCGCGACTCGCTCGCCGGTCGGATCAACACCGCACGGCGCCAGTTGCAGGAGTATGCCGAGCTCGAGACCCGCAACCGCGAGCTGCTCGAGCGGATGCTCGATGCTCCCTCCGAGCACAAGTGGCTGCGCATCTCGCGCGCCGATGTCGGCGAGCCCGGCTGCGGCCACTGGCATTCCCGCCCGCGCCTCGGCCCGCTCGGCATGTTGATGGGCTGGTGGCGGGTCAGGGTCTCGTCCGGATGCCCGTTAGCCGGACGGCTTGCGGCCGTTGAGCGAGCGACGTAAGACGGTAGACGAGCGACCCCCGGCGCCATGGGGTGCGTTCCCGCTTGCCGAGCTGACCGTTCTTGGGGGAATCGTCTCGCTGGTGATCGGCGTCGTAAGCAGAAGCCCGACCGCGATCGGCGTTGGCGTCGTGCTTGCCGGCCTCGGCGGCCTCGAGGTCTCCGCCCGCGAGCATTTCGCCGGCTACCGCTCGCACACCACCCTGCTAGCCGGCACCGTCTTCGTAATCGTCACCGGCGGCCTCTTCTACCTAGCCGGCCAGATCCTCGCCATCGCTCTAGCAGCGGGCATCGCCACCTTCGCAGCTTCTTTCTACGCCCTACGCCGCGCCTTCCAGAAGGCCTCGGGAGGACTCTCGTTCAAAGCCGGCGGCCTGAGGGGCTGACCACGCCCCGAGAAGAGACCGTCCGGTAGGGCTGGAACGTCTTGTACTTTTTTTGCGACGGCATCAGCGGACGACCGCAAGCTGTCTTCAAAAAAAGTTAAGTGGAAGCCCTACCGGACGGTCTCTCTCAAACGAGGACCGCGTCCCGAGACCGTGGACTGAGAGCGCTGTTCAACAGCGCCCGCTGACGCGGCGTAAGCGTCCCGAGCCGCTTGTTCTCACTCAAAGCAAGCGTCTGCAGCAGCTTGCGGGCGCGGGTGCGGCCCCAGCGACGCTGGCTGGTCAGCAGCTCGGCCAGGGTCATGCTCTCGGTCTCCCAGGGGCAGTCGCGGATGATCTCGGCCACGTCCACCTCACCCCGTCCGATCGATCGCTTCAGCTCTGCCCTGGCGAGCCGCACCCGGTTGGCGCGAGCCAGAGCCTGCATGTGCTGCGGTGTCTGGGCCGCGGTTGCGGTCGGCAAAGCAGGGGCGATCGATACAGCTTCCACTGAGAGTCCTCCCTCTAAGGATTATTGACTGGTCTTCTGCACCGGCCGGCTCTGCCCGGCCCGGTCGAGTTGAGTTACTGCCGCCGCTTCCTCCTGACCCGGATGCGCGGCGCGGGAGCAAGCTACGTGCTCGGGGCGGCAAGCGTCAACCCGGAGTCAGCGATGAGCCGACGGCCCGGTCGCTAAGAGCATCTTTTTCTCGCGGCACCCGGCCTTGTCCGATATCGGACAAGGCCGAAACTACCCCCACAGGGGGATGGATAGCCACTCACGTACGCGGAAGCTCAGGGAAGTCCTGGATAGTCCGCGTGATTACCTCCAGCGCCCGGTCGAGGTGCTTGCGCTCGTGGGTTGCCATCAGGCTCGTCCGCAAAAGGGCGCCTCCGGGTGGCACCGCGGGATGGATCGCGACGTTGGTGTAGACGCCCGCATCGAACAGTGCCTTCCAGAGCAGCACCGCCTGCCAGTCGTCGCCGACGATGACCGGGACCACCGGCGTGGTCGCGATCGTGCCGTCGGGCAGCGTGCCCGGCTCGACCACTTGCAACCCCAGGTTGCGCAGGCCCTCGCGCAGATAGGCGGCATTGCCGAGCAGGGACTCGAAGAGCTGGGGTCCCTCGCTGCGGATCACGCGCAGAGCGGCCAGCGCTGCCCCGACTGCGGCAGGAACCGCCGAGGCGCTGAAGATGAAGGAGCGCGAGGAGATCCGCAGGTACTCGATCACGTCGGCAGGGCCAGCGATGAAGCCGCCGCAGGAGGCAAGGCTCTTGGAGAAGGTCCCCATCCGCAGGTCGACCTCGTCCTCGAGGCCGAACAGCTCGCTGGCGCCGGCGCCGCGCGCCCCGAGCACTCCGGCCCCGTGCGCCTCGTCGACCATCAGCCGTGCCCCGTGCTCGCGGCAGAGCTCGACGATCCGCGGCAGGTCACAGAGATCCCCCTCCATCGAGAAGACCCCGTCTACGACGACGAGCACGCCGCCGCCGTCCTCACCGGCCCGCTGCAGCATCTTCTCCAGCTTGTCCATGCGGTTGTGGCGGAAGGGCCGCAGCTTTGCCCCGGAGAGCTTGCAGCCGTCGAGGATCGAGGCGTGGTCGCCGGAGTCGCAGATCACCGTGTCCCCGGGCTCGAGGATCGTGCCGATGCAGCCGACGTTCGACTGGTAGCCGGTCGTGTAGACGATCGCCTCCTCGGTTCCCATCCACTCGGCCAGCTCGCGCTCGAGCTCGACGTGCAGCGGCGTCGTCCCGTTCAGCAGCCGCGAGCCGGTGACCCCGGTTCCGTAGGTCTCGAGCGCGTCGCGCGCCGCCTCCTTAACCCGGTTGTCCCCGGTCAGGCCCAGGTAGTTGTTGGAGCCGAGCATGATCGTCTCCCGGCCCTCCATCTCCACCACCGGGCCGGCCTGCGAGGTGAGCAGGCGGAAGTAGGGGAGGAGGTCGTGCTGCTTGGCCGCTTCGAGCTGCTCGAGCCGCTCGTGGCTGCGCGCCTTCTCGAATACGTCGACCGGGGTCTTGGCAGTTTCGCTCATGCCCGAAGTGTAGGTTCAGGCCCCCGTGTCAACCGTCGAAATCCGCCCCGTTCGCTCGCGGCGCGACCTGAAGCGCTTCGTCAAGGTCCCCTTCCGGCTGCACCGCGACCACCCACAATGGGTGCCGCCGCTGATCTACGAGCGGATGCAGTTCCTCGACCGCGGCCGCAACCCCTGGTTCGAGCACGGCGAGGCGGAGTACTTCCTCGCCGAGCGCGACGGCGAGCCGGTCGGGCGCATCACCGCCCAGGTCGACCGCGGCTGGGACAAGGTGCAAGGAGGCAGCGACGGAATGTTCGGCTTCTTCGAGACCGTCGAGGACCGCGAGGTGGTGGCGGCGCTGCTCGGTGCCGCCGAGGACTGGGTCGGGGAGCGCGGCCGGCAACGGCTGCTCGGGCCGATGGACTTCACCACGAACGATGAGGTCGGGCTTTTGATCGAGGGCTTCGAGTTGCGGCCGATGATCCTCCAGAACTGGCATCCGCCTTTCTACAAGGACCTGCTCGAGGAGCTCGGCTATGGCAAGGCGATGGACCTGCTCATGTGGTACCTCGAGCTCGGCAAGCTCAAGGAAGGCGACCAGTTCGCGCCGGAGATCCACGCCGCCGCGGAGAAAGCGCTGCGCGAGGAAGGGATCGCGATTCGCAACTTCGATAAGGGCAACCTGGGCGAGGAGATGCGCCGCTTCAGCGAGGTCTACAACGAGGCATGGGCCGATAACTGGGGCTTCGTCCCAGCAACCGATGCCGAGATCGAGTTCCACGCAAAGCTGCTCAAGCAGGTGCTCGACGAGGACTGGGGCTTCCTCGCCGAAAGAGGCGACGAGACCGTCGGCGTGGCCTTCACCCTGCCCGACATCAACCAGGCGATGGCGAAGACTGGCGGTCGCCTCCTGCCCTTTGGCTGGCTCAGGTTCCTGCTGGCGAAACGCAAGATCGACCGCGTGCGCGTCTTCGCGCTCGGAGTCAAGAACGACTACCGCCACAGCGGCGTCGCCGCCGGGCTCTACCTGAAGCACCTAGAGGCGGCGAGTCCGGACGGCGTCCCGGCGGGGGAGACCGGCTGGATCCTCGAGACCAACGGGCCGATGAACCGGGCGATGGAGGGAATGGGCGGCAAGGTGGTCAAGAAGTACCGGATATACGAGAAGGCGATCGGCAACGCTGAGGCTGCCTCTTAAAAGCGCAAGTTCCGGCCTTTCCGTTGGATCGCGCTGCTCGCATCGCTAAGGTCGGCCCGGTGAGTGAGTTTGAGCTCGAGCCGGTTCGCGTCAGGGTCTTGCCGCACGAGGCGCCCTCCGCGCTCGCCATCCGCAATGAGGCACGGACGGCTGCAATAGCCGCCGTCGGCGGCGTCCTCGCCGGAGCTGCAACTGTGGTCGCGGTGCGCGCGGTGGGGGCCGCGGCGAAGAAGTCCTCCGGGAGCCTGTTGCCGGGACGGAAGCGGCAGCCAAAGGTCGTGGCCAGCCGCTCGTTCCTCGTGGACGTGCACCTGCTCGGGAAGTGAAGGCCCTCGAGGTCGAGGTCCGTCCGCCGTCGCCGTTCCGGCTGCCGGCCTACAGCAGCGAGGACCGGGTGATGAGGGTCAGCGGCGGCGTCGTCTCCCGTCTTCTGCGGGTCGAAGAGAGTCCGGTCCTGATTCGAGCCTGGGAGCCAAGGCGGGGCCGGGTGTTGCTGAGGGCCGAGCCGGTCGATCCGGCCGTGGTTGCGGCGCCGCGGGCGATCCCGCCACCGCCGAGCCGCCCCGCTGGCCCGGCCCAGCTGAGCCTGGCGATAGAGCGGATGCGCTTCTCCCTCGGCGTCGACGATGACCTGCGCGAGTTCTACCGCCGCTTCCGCCGCGACCCGCTGTTGGGCCCGCTGCTGCGCCGCAGGCCATGGTTGCGGCCGCGCCGACGGCCCTGGGCTTGGGAGGCGCTTGCCTGGGCGGTGGTCAAGCAGTTGATCGAGACCGAGCGGGCGGCCCGCATCCAGCGTCGCATCGTCGGGCGCTGGGGGATGCGGCTGACGCATGACCGCGCCCTGCGCGACGTGCCCGCCGCGGAGACGATCGCCGGTCGGGCCCCGGCTGAGCTCGCCGCGATGGACCTCTCACCCGCTCGCTCGATCGCCCTGCGAGCCGTCGCCCGTGAGATCTCCACGGGACGCTGTAGCCCGGGAGACCCGGCGGGGGACCGGCGGCTGCTCGCCGTGCCCGAAATCGGGCCCTGGACCGTCCAGTGCTTGGCCCTCTTCGGCCGGGGCGACCCCGACTCGCTTCCAGCCGGCGATCTGGTCTACCTGAAGCTGGTTGGCCGCCTGGCCCGCCTCGGCCGCCGTGCCAGCGTCGAGGAGGTGGGGGAGTTCTACGCTCCCTATGAGCCGTTCAGGGGCCTGGCCGGCCTTTGGACGATCGGCCTGTACAGATAGGGGCAGATTTCAAGGAGGCGGCGGCGGTGCCGATAGGCCCGCATGGATCAAGCGGCGCCGGGTGACGGCTGGCCCGAGGAGCGGGTAACCGAGTTCCTCGACGAGATCTCCTCGGCGGGAGACGACTACCGCCGCTTGGTCGAGCGCTTGCCGGCGATCGTCTACTCCTGTGAGCTGGGGGAACGCGGCCGCTGGCGCTACGTCAGCCCGCAGGTCGAGGAGATCCTCGGCTACAGCCCGGAGGAGTGGATGGCCGACCCGGGGCTGTGGGCGCAGCGGCTTCACCCAGACGACCGCGAGCGGGCGCTGGAGCAGGAGACGCGCAAGGGGCGCGGCGCCGCCGCCGGTGGCCCGCCGATCGACTATCGAATGATCACCCGCGAGGGCTCGGTCGTCTGGATCCTCGACGAGGCAGTGCTCGAGCCCGACGGCACAGGAACCCAGGTCTGGCACGGCGTCCTCTACGACATCACCGAGCGCAAGATCGCCGAGCAGGAGCTGCAGCGGGCAGCTGCCCAGCAGGCGGCGGTGGCGCGCCTGGGCCGTTACGCCCTGCAGGACGGCGACCCGGCGAGGCTCGCCAAGCAGACGGTTCCGCTGATGACCGAGATTGAGGGGGTCGAGGCGGCCTGCGTCTGGGAGGCGGGTCGGGAGGGACGCCGCCTCCACCTTCGTGCCGGGCTGGAGGAGCGTAGCGGCGCCGAGCGCCGCGCTTCGGCGGCGCGCGATTCCCACGCCGGCGCTGCGCTCGAGTCCGGCTTGCACGTGATCGTCGACGACTGGTCGAGCGAGCGGCGCTTCTCGATGCCCCCGGCGCTACGGGTGCTGGGTGTTCGCAGCAGCCTCGCCGTTCCGATTGCCGGTAAGGACCGTCCCTACGGCGTGCTCGACATCCACTCCACCGAGCCGAACCACTTCACGCCCCAGGACGTCCACTTCGTGCAGGCCTCGGCGAACGTGCTGGCCGACGCCCTCGAGCGCCACAGCGCCGACGAGGCGCTGCGCCACCGCGTCCTGCACGACTCGCTGACCGGCCTGCCCAACCGCCTCAGCTTCGTCGACACGCTGCGGGACGCCCTGCAACGCGGCCTCGCCTCGGGCTCGCCGGTCGGCATCCTCTTCCTCGACCTCGACCATTTCAAGCTGATCAACGACAGCATCGGCCACCACGCCGGCGACGACCTGCTGCAGGCCGTTGCCCCCCGCCTGCGCGCCCACCTGCGGCCCGGCGACATCGTCGCCCGCTTCGGCGGCGACGAGTTCGGCATCCTCGTCGACCGCCTCACCGACGAGGAGGAGGCGATGGCGATCGCCGACCGGGTCGCCGGAGCCTTCTCGGAGTCCTACTCAATGGGTGGAGCCGATCATTTCGTCACCGCCAGCATCGGCATCGCGGTCGCCCGGCCGACAGGGCGCGAGCCGGTCGACGCCGAGTTGCTAATCCGTGACGCCGACGCGGCGATGTACAGAGCGAAGGAACGGGGTCGGGGGCGCTGCGAGGTATTCGACGCGGAGATGCGGGCCCGGGCGGTGCGCCGGCTGGAAACCGAGCGCGAGTTGCGCCACGCGGTCGATCGCAACGAGCTGGAGCTGCACTACCAGCCGGTGATCGGGCTGGGCAGCGGTGAGATCGTCGGCCTCGAGGCGCTGGTGCGCTGGCGCCATCCCGAGCGCGGCCTGCTCGACCCGAGCGAGTTCGTCTCGATCGCCGAGGACAGCGGCCTGATCGAGCCGATCGGCCGCTGGGTGCAGGAGACCGCCTGCCGCCAGGCCATCGGCTGGCACGATCTACGCCCCGACCACCGCCCGCTCGATGTCGCGGTCAACCTCTCGGCGCGTCAGGTCGCCCACCGCGACCTCGCCGACTCGGTGAGGGAGATCCTCGCCCGCACCGGCCTCGACCCGGTCAACCTGCGGCTCGAGGTGACCGAGAGCGTCTTGGTCGAAGAGTCGGCCAGCGCGACGGCGACGCTGGAGGCGCTGAGCGAGATCGGCGTCCGCCTCGTCCTCGACGATTTCGGCACCGGCTACTCCTCGCTCGCCTATCTCAACCGCTTCCCCTTCGACGCCTTGAAGATCGACCGCTCCTTCGTCGACGGGCTCGGCGTCGAACAGGAGCGCACCGCGATCGTCGAGGCGGTGATCGGGATGGCCCGCGCGCTCTCCCTCGACGCGATCGCCGAGGGGGTCGAGAACGAGGCCCAGCTCTCCGAGCTGCGCCGGCTCGGCTGCGACTTCGCCCAGGGCCACCTCTTCTCGCGTCCGCTCGCCCCGGCAAAGGTGACCAGCCTGCTGCATGAGGGTGGGTTCGAGCTACTCGGGGATCTCGCCCGCTAGATACCGGTTGCTGAGTACGTCAGTGGTGTTCGGCCGGCCGGAGATCACGCCGTTTTCCTGCGCCCAGGCGATGAACGCCTTCCACTTGGCTGGATTCATCCGGCCACTTTTGGAGAGCAATGGCAGCGTTGCAGCCACCTCAGCTTTGGTCAGACGCGGGTCGAGATCCGGGTTTGCCTCGAGCAGCGCCTTGGTCGTCGCACCTGGGTTTTCCGCTGCCGCCGCAGTCCCACGCGCGAGCGCACCGAGGAACAGGCGAACCGGCTCGGCATCTTCTTCGAGCCGCTCGCGGTTCGCGACCAGGACGAGCTCGTCATAGGTCGGCACCCCGAGGCGGTCGACCGGGGTCACGACCGGGTTCTGGCCGCGCAGGCGCAAGTCGACCCCCTCGACGTTGCGGAAGCCGCCCAGCATCGCCTCTGCGCGCCCCCCGACCAGGGCCGGCAGTAGGCCATAGCCGACGTTGACGGCCTTCACGTCGGAGGGCGTCAGCTTGGCGCGGGCGAGGATCGTCTCCAGGTAGGCGTCCTGGTAGGGGATGCCGGCGGTGGCGATCGTCTTGCCGCGCAGGCCGGCGACGCCGCCGATGCCCGATTTCTTCAGCCAGATCAGCGAGGTCAATGGCTGGTCGACAATCGCGCCGACGGCGATCACGTCGAGCCCCTGTTCGCGCGCCAGGAGCACCTCGGGCTCGTAGGAGATCGCCAGATCGGTGCGGCCCGCCGCGACCTGCTTGATCGGCGCCGCCGGGTCGGACGGGGTCTGGATCGAGACGTCGAGGCCGGCGTCGTCGAAGTAGCCGAGCTTCTCGGCCATGTAGATGCCCGCGTGGTCGGGGTTAGGGTAGAAGTCGAGCGTCAGGCTGAACGGCTCAGCCGCGGCGCTCGTTCCGTCCTCGCTCTTCTCGCCGCAGGCGGCGAGGCCGAGGGCGAGGAGGGCAAAGATGGCGGCAAGCGCCAGCAGGCGGGGCGGCTTCATCCCTGCTTTCTATCGCCAAGTGACGACGCGACGCTCTGCGAGTGCTAGGAGGCCATAGAGGGCCAGCGCGATCATGGAGAGCACGAAGGCTGCGGCGAACACCCGGGCCGTCTCCAATTGCGCGTTGTCTTGGAGGATCAGATGACCAAGGCCAGAGTTTGCGCCGACCCACTCGCCGAAGACTGCGGCGATCGGCGCGAAGGTGGCGCCGATCTTGGCGCCGCTGAAGGTGAAGGGGAGGGCGGTCGGCGCTTCCAGGCGCCAGAGCAATTGCCACCGCGAGGCATCGAGCGTGCGCATCATCTTGGTCGCCTCGGGGTCGACCGAGCGCAGGCCGTCGGCGGTCGCGACGGCGATTGGGAAGAAGCAAACCAGGGCGACGACGATCAGCTTTGGCCCGATCCCGAAGCCGAACCAGATCACGAGGATCGGTGCGAAGACGAGGATCGGGATCGCCTGCGATGCGACGATCAGGGGGTAGAAGGTCAGGCGCAGCGTCTCGAAGGGACGCAGCAAGAAGCCGAAGCCGAGGCCGACGGCGAGGCCGAGCAAGAAGCCGAGCACGATCTCCTGCAGGGTCACCCAGGCGTCTTCGGCGATCAGCGAGCGGCTCTCCCACAGCGCCGAGGCGATTTCGGCGGGGGAGGGGACGAGGAACGCTTCGAGCCCAAGTAGGTCTGCGAGCGCCCCCGTGGACGCGGCGACTTGCCAGATGCCGATCAGAACGGCCAACAACGCCGTCGGCAGCAGCAGGCGCTTGATCATCGCTTTGAACCCTCATGTAGGGCGGCGAGGGCCCGCTCGCGCACCGCGACAAAGCCGGGGTCGGTGACCGCGGCATCGCGGTCGGGGGCGCGGGGCGCCGGGGCGCTCATCTCTGCAACCACGCGCGCCGGCCGCGCGGAGAGCACCGCGACACGGTCAGAGAGGTAGAGAGCCTCCTCGACGTCGTGGCTGACCAGGACGACGGCGCGCGGCTCTGCAGCCAGGGCGGCGGCGAGCCAGCCCTGCATCTCGGCGCGCGTGATCGCGTCGAGGGAGGCAAAGGGCTCATCCAACGCCAGCACCGGCTTGCCGGCGACAAGGGTGCGCAGGAAGGCGATCCGTTGCCGCATCCCCCCGGAGAGCTCAGCCGGGTGGCTGCGCTCGAAACCTGCGAGGCCAAAGCGCTCGAACAGACGCCCCGCCTCCTCGCGCGCGGCGCCGCGGCGAACGCCGCGGTTACGCAGCGCCAGGGCCGCGTTGTCGACCGCGCTCAGCCAGGGCAGAAGCATGTCGCGCTGCGGCATGAACGCGCAGCGGGCGAGGCGCGCTGCCGGGTCGCTTGCCTCGCCGACGGCGATCGTTCCGGAACTCGGTTGCTGCAGCCCGGCGATCAGCTCCAGCAGGGTCGACTTGCCGCAGCCCGATGGGCCCACAAGGCCGAGCACGCCCCGGGCGGGGACCTCGAGGTCCAGCCGCTCGATCGCGACGAGCTCGCCGTAGGTGTGTTCGAGGTTGCGGATCGAGACGCTCGGGGCCGCCGGACCGCGCTCGGCAGGCATCGGCTCCTCGATGGCGAATCGACTGTTCTCAACGGCCACCTTGGTATCCTGGCGCACTCCGCGCTCCTGACCAAAGAGGTCAGGAAAGTCGATAAGCACCCCGCGCGGCAATTTGATGGACCCGGCAATAGTCATCTTCGGCTTCGGCATCGGAGCAATGGTCGGCATGACCGGCATGGGTGGTGGCACCCTGATGACGCCCCTGCTCATCCTGATCTTCGGGGTAAAGCCGGTGACCGCGATCGGCACCGACATCTTCTACGCCGCGGTGACCAAGACCGTGGGCGGCTGGCGCCACCTGAAGATGGGCACGGTCAACATGGGTCTCTCCCTCTGGCTCGCTGCTGGCAGCGTGCCGGCGTCGGTCACGGGCGTCTGGGCGATCTCGGTCCTGCAGAGCAAAGTCGGCGAAGAGCGCCTCGACTCGATCGTCTATGCCCTGCTCGGCGGGACCCTGCTGATGGTCGGTCTCATCACCCTCGCCCGCGCGCTGATCCTCAGCGACCTGATCGAAGAGCGCGAGGACTTCGAGCTGAAGCGGCGCCACAAAGTCGCCGCCGTGACGATCGGTGCCACCACCGGCTTCGTCATCGGCATAACCTCGGCCGGCTCGGGCACGGTGATCGCGATCCTGCTGATCGCGGTGTACCGGCTGGCGCCGAAAAAAGTCGTCGGCACCGACGTCTTCCACGCCGCGATTCTGCTCTGGGCGGCGGGCATCGCCCACTGGGTCGGCGGCAACGTCGACTTCGTCTTGGCCGGCAACATCCTGCTCGGCTCGGTGCCCGGGGTAATTGTCGGCTCGCATTTCGCCGCGCGGGCGCCGACCGGGTTCCTGCGCACCGCCCTCGGCGTCGTCCTCGTCGCCTCGGGGATCGTCACCGTGCAGAAGGGCGATCCGGTGGTCTGGCCGATCGCCGCCGCGGTTGCCGGCATTGGCCTCGGCCTCCTCATCTGGTTCCCGCGCTGGTGGAATGCAAGACGCGTTGCAAGGGAAGCAGCTACTCCAGCTTTCGAATCGGCCAGCTGAGCAGGCCTCTCGGAGGGCCGCCGTGACAGGACCCGCGCGCCAGGGCTCGCCTGATTAACTTGCCTTTATGCGCGTTTCGGCCAAGGCGGACTATGCGGTGCGGGCCGCGGCTGAGCTAGCGGCCGCCGACGACGAACCTGTGAAGGGGGAGCGCCTGGCCGAGGCACAGGACATCCCGCTCCAGTTCCTCGAGCACATCCTGCTCGAGCTGAAGCACCACGGCATCGTCCGCGCCCGCCGCGGTGCGAAGGGCGGCTACTGGCTCGCGAAGCCCGCCGACTCGATCACGATCGCCGACGTCGTCCGCGCGGTCGAGGGCCCGATTGCACACGTACAGTCCTCGCCGCCTGAGGACATCGAGTACAAGGGTCACGCCGAGCACCTGCAAGAGGTCTGGATCGCCGTGCGCGCCAACCTGCGCGCCGTCCTAGAGCACGTAACGCTCGCCGACCTCGTCAACGGCGAGCTCCCCGCCGCAGTCAAGGACCTCGCAGCCCCAGCAGACGCCTGGGCCCCCCGCTAGGCCTTTCCACTCAAGTGCTCCTCCCGCGGGCCAGCCGCGCTTTCTTGACAATCTTGACTTTGCTGATCACCTTTGTGCTAGGGTGCCCAACTTATTCCGGATCAACTTCATCAAGAAAGAAGGGAAGGGTTAGATGACGAACCCTGGCAAGGGCAAAAGGACGGCTGGAGCGAGCTTGATAGCCGCTCTGCTCGCGGTGATCGCGCTGGCGGTTGCCGGTTGCGGCGGCAGCGACGACAGCGCCGCCGGCTCCGGCGGCGGCAAGCTCGACGTGGTCGGCTACTCGACCCCAGAGGCCGTCTACGAGGAAGCGCTCGAGCCCGGGTTCGAGGCTACCCCCGATGGGGAAGGCGTCAGCTTCAGCAACTCCTTCGGCGCCTCCGGCGACCAGAGCCGCGCGGTCGAGGCGGGACAGCCCGCGTCGGTCGTCCATTTCGCCCAGGGCGGCGACATGCTCCGGCTGGTCGAATCCGGCCAAGTCGCGCCCGGCTGGGACAAGAACAAGTACAAGGGGATCGCCCAGGACTCGGTCGTCGTCATGACCGTCCGCAAAGGCAACCCCGAGGGGCTCGAGTCGCTCGACGATCTGCTGACCAAAGACGTCGAGATCGTCACCCCGAACCCGTTCAGCTCGGGCGCCGCCCGCTGGAACATCATGGCGATCTACGGCTCGCAGCTGCACGAGGGCAAATCGCCGCAGCAGGCGCTCGACGCGGTCAAGACCGTGCTCGAGAAGACCGTGGTGCAGCCCGGCAGCGCCCGCGACGCGCTCGCGGCCTTCACCCAGGGCGAGGGCGACGTTCTGCTCGGCTACGAGAACGAGGCGATCAAGGCCCAGGAAGAGGGTGAAGACGTCGACTACGTGATCCCGCCCAGCACGATCCTGATCGAGACCCCGATCGCGGTCACCAAGGACGCGCCCGACGCCGCCCAGAAGTTCCTCGACTACGTCTGGTCGGACGCTGGCCAGGAACTGTGGGCCGAGAACGGCTACCGCCCGGCCAACAAGAGCCTGGTCGACCCGAAGCAGTTCCCCACTCCCGAGGACCTGTTCACGATCGCCGAGTTCGGCGGGTGGGAAAAAGTCAACGATGAGTTCTTCGACGACGAAACCGGCTCCGTGGCCGAGATCGAGAAGGAACTCGGAGTCTCGACGAGCGGCTGATGAGCGCTCACCCGGCAAGCGTTCCCCCTGTATCCGCAGCACCCCGGGCGGGCATCCGCCTGCCCGGGCTCGGCGCCGGCCTCGGCCGCGGCATGGTCGTCCTCTACCTCTCGCTGATGGTGATGCTGCCATTGGCAGCGGTGGTCGACGAGTCGCTCGCCAACGGGGTCGACGCCTTCTGGCAATCGGTCACCGGCGAGCAGGCGATGGCGGCGCTGAAACTGACCGTGATCTGCTCGCTGATCGTGGTCGCGATCAACGCCGTCTTCGGCACGATCATTGCCTGGGTCCTGGTCCGCGACGAGTTCCCCGGCAAGGGCGCAGTCAACGCGCTGATCGACCTTCCCTTCGCGCTGCCGACGATCGTCGCCGGCCTCACGCTGCTCACCCTCTACGGCTCGAAAAGCCCGATCGGCTTGGACATAGCGGCGACGAGGATCGCGGTCGTGGTGGCGCTCTGCTTTGTCACCCTCCCCTTCGTCGTCCGCTCGGTGCAGCCGCTGCTGATGGAGATGGACCGGGAGATGGAGGAGGCGTCGACCTCGCTCGGCGCCAGCGGGTTCACCACCTTCCGCCGGGTCATCTTCCCCAACCTGATGCCGGGCATCATCGCCGGCATCATGCTCGCCTTCGCGCGCGCGCTCGGCGAGTACGGCTCGCTGATCCTGATCACGGGCAACATCCCCTTCGAGACCGAGGTCTCCTCGGTCTTCATCCGCAGCCAGATCGAGTCCGGCAACGTCCCCGGCGCCTCGGCCGTTTCGGTCGTGCTGCTATCGCTCTCGGTCCTGATGCTGGTCCTGGTCAGCCTCTTCGCCCGCCGAGGTGCTCGCAAATGAGCAAGTGGGGACTCCGAACCGTCGCCTTCGGCTACCTCGGCCTGTTGCTGCTCGCCCCGGTCGGGATGATCTTCTACAAGACCTTCGAGCACGGGCTGGGGCCTCCGGTCGAAGCGATGACCAGCCCGGAGGCCCTGCACGCAATCCAGCTGACCCTGCTGATGGTCGCCGTCGCAGTGCCGCTGAACACCGTCTTTGGGGTTGGCTGCGCGATCCTGCTGGTGCGCCACCGCTGGTGGGGCAACCGGATCATCGACACGATCCTCAACCTGCCCTTCGCGATCTCCCCGATCGTGATCGGCCTCTCGCTCTTCCTGCTCTACGGCAGCGACGGCTGGTTCGGACCAAGCCTCGAAGAAGCGGGCATCCAGGTCCTCTTTTCCTGGCCCGCGATGGTGCTCGCCAGCATCTTCGTCTCGCTGCCGTTCGTGGTCCGCGAGACGGTGCCGGTGCTGCAGGAGATCGGCACCGAGCAGGAGCAGGCGGCCTCGACGCTGGGGGCAAACGGTTGGCAGACCTTCTGGCGGATCACCCTGCCGGCGATACGGTGGGGCGTCGCCTATGGCGTCGTCCTCACCACCGCCCGCGTGCTGGGCGAGTTCGGCGCCGTGACGATCGTCTCCGGCTCAATCTCGGGTGAGACCGAGACCCTGCCGCTGTTCGTCGCCAAGGCCTTCGAGCAGTTCAACGAAGAAGCGGCCTACGCCGGGGCGATCGTCCTCGCCTTGCTCGCCCTGACCACGCTGCTGCTGATGAGCATCGGCGGCCGCAAGGCACAGGCGAGCAGCGGCGGCACGCTGCCAGCAGCGGAGCTGGCGGTATCCACTTCCAACAACAAGGAGGGTTCCTGATGGGAATCGCAGTCGAGGGAGCGTTCAAGCGCTTCGGTGACTTTCAGGCTCTCGACGACGTCTCGATCGACGTGCCGGACGGCTCGTTGACGGCGTTGCTCGGGCCGAGCGGCAGCGGCAAGTCGACGCTGCTGCGGGCAATCGCCGGGCTCGAGGAGCTCGATGCCGGGCAGGTCGTGATCAATGGCACCGACGCGACCGAAACCCCGGCGCAGAAGCGCGAGGTCGGCTTCGTCTTCCAGCACTACGCCGCCTTCAAGCACATGACCGTGTTCGGCAACGTCGCCTTCGGGTTGAAGATCCGCAAGTGGGACAAGGCGAAGACGAGCGACCGGGTGCACGAGCTGCTGCGCCTGGTCCAGCTCGACGGCCTGGCGGAGCGCTACCCCGACCAGCTTTCCGGAGGTCAGCGCCAGCGTATGGCGCTTGCCCGGGCGCTGGCGGTCGAACCGCAGGTGCTGCTGCTCGACGAGCCGTTCGGGGCGCTCGACGCCAAGGTGCGTAAGGACCTGCGCACCTGGCTGCGCCGCCTCCACGACGAGATGCACGTGACGACGATCTTCGTCACCCACGACCAGGAGGAGGCGATGGACGTCGCCGAGCAGCTCGTCGTGATGAACAACGGCAGAGTCGAGCAGTCCGGCAGCGCCGACGACCTCTACGACCATCCTGCCAACGAGTTCGTGATGAGCTTCGTCGGCGAGGTCAACCGCCTCGGAGAGCACTTCGTGCGCCCGCACGACATGGACGTCGTGCTGGAGGCCGACGAGCGCACCGAGGAGGCGATGGTGCAGCGCATCGTCGCCCTCGGCTTCGAGATCCGGGTCGAGTTCGTGCTCGGCGACGGCACCGAGGTCTGGGCGCAGCTGACCCGCGCCGAGCTGCAAAAGCTCGAGCTGCGCGAAGGTCAGATCGTCTACCTGCGCCCCGGCCAGACCAAGAGCTTCAGCGGCGACGAGATGGTCGCTGCCTGAAGGGGTGACGGGGGCGGGGCGTCCTCTTGCCGGGTGGCGTCCCGCCCCGTCTCACCACTAAGTTACGCGACGCTCGAAGGTCTTCTCCAGTGCCGTCTCGTCCTCCTCGCCGGCGATCGTCTTGTCGAGGCGGACGATTGCCTCGCGGCCGTCGAGCCGCACGGTGCCGACCTGGTTGTCGAAGTAAGGACCCTCGAGTAGACGCCAGCGGATGCCCGGGTCCGGCGCTCCTGCCATGCGGGCTAGTCCACGCGCAATTGCCTCGAAGGGACGGGAAAAGCCGGCGCGGATCACCTTGCGCTCGCGCTCGTCGAGGGGGTTACGGTAAGGGGAGCAGACCGCCTGCAGCACCGGGTTTTTCATCTCGGCGCTCGGCTTGAAGGCCACGTCGCAGAGGTAGGCGTGATGGACGTCGCCGGAGAGGATCACGATCGACGCGGGGGGCTTTCCCCGCTTGCCTGAGCCGACCTCTTCCAGCAGCTTGCGCATGCGCTGAAAGGAAAACTGGAAGGCGGCCCAGTGGTCGAAGTCGAGCGCTCGGCGTAGCTTCTCGCTTGCTTTGGCGACGACGCCTCCGTAGGCGCCGTCGGCGAGGCGCTCGTTCCAGGCCTCGAGGTGATGGAAGCCGGGGGAGAGGAGGTAGGGGACGGTGGTGCCGATCAGCAGGTGGTCGAAGTCGCCGTTCGTGTGGTCGACGATCCAGTCCCAGACTTCGTCGTCGAACATCGAGCGGCGCTCCCGGGTCAGTACGCGGGCAGCACGGGAGTCCATGAAGATCGCTCGTACGCCGTCGATATCGCGGCAGAAGCTCCAGCGCGTTCCCGCGGCGGTCGAGTCGATGCTCTTGGCCCACTCGCGCAGCACCTCGGTGGCGTCGGGATTACCCCGCACCTGTTCGTAGATCTCGTTTTCCTCGTCGAGGTCGCGCGGCGAGAGGTTGCCGACGTGCTGGTAGATCCAGTAGGTCATGATGCCGCCGACCGCGCGCTCGTGCCACCACTCCTTGCGGTCCATCTCCTCGTGCCAGGAGCGCGAGATGTTCCAGTCGTCGCTCATGTCGTGGTCGTCCCAGACCATCGAGGTCGAGACGGTCGAGAAGAGCCAGCGGATCAGCGGGTCCTGCCAGGACTCGCGGTAGAGCCAGGTGTACTCCTCGAAGTCGATCACCTCCTCTCCGGGCGGTTGGCTGGTGTCGCGTTTTGCGCGAATGCGCTCGCGGGTTTCCGGCGAGCCCTCGTCGACGTAGACCTGGTCGCCGAGCAGGAAGAGGAGCTCGGGCCAGTTGTCGCGGTTATCGCGGATCATCTGCCGAGCGAGGACCCAGAGCGCATCGAGCTCGTGCCCGTCTTCGTCCTCGTCTTTGCTCTTCGTGTAGGGCTCCGCGTGGGGTAGGGCGACCCGGCAGGAGCCAAAGCAGATGTCGAGCGGTTGACTCGGGGCGAAGGTCCGGATCGCGCTGGGGGGGAGGTCGTGGTCGGCGAGAGGCCAGCATTGCTTGCCGTCGAGGCAGACCTCGTACTCGTAGAAGCCGCCTGGATCAAGACCCTCGATGCGAACGAGGGCGTAGTGGTGCCCGGCGACGCCGAAAGTGGGCTCGCGATGGCCGAGGACCTCGACCTCACAGCTCTCGCTCGTCTCGACCCAGACCGTCGCCTCGGTTTCGGAGACGTAGCGAAGCATTGGGCCGAGCAGCAGGTCAGCCACTGATTCTCTCCTCCATTCTCATCGCCTCTCTCTTCCCCGAATCCGTGAGTCCTATGCCTACTGCTATTCTTGACTTTCAAACTCAACAAACTCTAGAAAGGAGATGAAATGAGCTCGAAGGATGTAACCAGGTTCAGATCGCGGGGCAGGCTGGCCGGCCTGGTCCGCGATGAGGCCCCCGCCGGCACCGGGCAGAACCGCGCCAGCCGCGCCCACACCCAGTCACAGGTCGATGAGGCGATCTACTACCGAGCCCGCCTCATCCTTGGCGACTCGCTTGTGCGCCCCCAGCGCTAGGGCTCGAGTGGGGACGAGGTGATCCGGACCGCGCTAACCCTGGCGGGCGCGGTCCGGGCTCTTGCTCAGGGCTTGAGCCGGAAGGGCGGGTACTGGTCGGTGACGAGGGTGAAGGCGTAGCCGATGACGCGGTTGTGCCAGCGGATCACGCCCTCGATGAAGGTGAAGATGCCGCGCGGGTAGCGGCCGGTGAAGAGGATCGCGAACCAGGCGCCGATCACGGCGAAGAAGACGCCGATCGAGAGGAAGAAGAGGACGACGTAGTGGGGGATGGCGAGCAGCCACTTGACCAACGGCAGCGCTCTCTCCAGGCGCTCTGCGTCGGGGTGGGGGAAGTCGAGGTGGACCGCCTGGCGCTCGTCGGTTGAGGGGTATTCGTCATCCATAAGCGCGAGGTAGACGCCGATGCGATTGCCGAAGCGCAGGAATTCGAGGTTCCAGTCGTACCACCAGCGCGGGTACTTCTTGCGGAAGAGCAGCATCAGCACGAGCGGCACGAAGATCAGGGTGCCGGTTGAGGCCGCGACCCCGTAGTCGTAGCTGCCGATGCTGCCGCCGGGCAGCAGGGCGATCAGGATCGCGATCGGGATCACCGTGAAGATGCGGAAGAAGGTCGTCAGCCGGTTGAGCTGCCGCTCCGGGTACTCGACCGAGAAGGTGACCGGGTAACCGTTAGGACGTGCCTCGATGCTGTTCGTCTCCACGCTGCTCCCCTTTCGCGAGTTGCGACGATGATCGCCTACGTACCGGCGGAACTTCGCCACAAGCTCGTTGCGCAATTCTTTGAATATGCGCGCCACGCGTGCGCTGACGCCTCCTAGCGTCAGCGTGTGTGATACTTCTTGTCCGAGGCCCGGATGGGCGCCCCGCCAAACTTGGCTGGTACGCCTGGGATCATGCCCGTAAGCGACATCCGGAGATCGTCAGATTGCTGCTGGACATCGTGCTGACCATCGAACATCCGACTTACCGAGAGCCTGACTCGACGCCAGGGCGGGAACGGTTGTTCAGGCAGGTACCCGATGGTTGGATGCGTGTGGTCATTGAGTTCGACGGTGATTTCGACTGCGTTGTCACTGCTTTTCCTCAGAGGAACAATCCGCAGTCGAGGCGTCGGCGATGATCGTCCGTCTGGGGGATCAAGAGTTTGATGACGTCGTTTACGACACCCGGGGCGACGTCCTCTACCTGAGTCGTGGGAAACCCGTTCCCGCGAAGGAAACTTTCGCATCGCCGGAGGGACACGCCATCAGGCTGAATGAGGCCGGGGAGATCATTGGCATCACGGTGGTGAATGCCAGGTGGCTGGCGGAGCGGGACGGCAGGATCACGGTCACCATCCCCGAGGAGGCTGCCGTCCCCGATCGACTCGAAACGTCTGCGGCCGACCTGGCCACGGCGCTTGCCGCTTAGTAGCTGCGTCGAGCGGGGCGCAGCTCATATCCCGGACAGCTCAGCACCGGGACGCGGGGATAGCGGGGGTAAGCCGGGTCCTCACGCGAGCGCTTGCAAAGGCTGAAGACCGAGCCGCGGGTGTTGGGGACTAGCTGCTGGTGGATGCAGCTGTCGCAGAGGCCGTGGGTGGACGCGCTCACCGTCACTAATCGGCGGCGGGGACGCCGCCGGCGACGACGTTGACGAAGTTCTCCAGGTGCCGCGTCGTCCAGCACTCGAAGGCGCCGTCGCAGTAGCGCTCGTAGGCGGCCATCACCGAGTCGCCGTAGTTCCAGTAGAGCTTCGGCTCGGGGTTGAGCCAGAAGAGTCGGCCGGCCCGCTCGGAGACCTGGGCGAAGACCTCGGCGTGGGGCTCGCGGCCGTTGGTGCGGGCGTCGCCGAGCACGATCACGGTCGAGCGCGGGTCGAGGTCATCGGAGATCTCGGTCAGGAACTCGAGCCAGACGCGGCCGTAGTCGGTGTAGCCGGAGACGTCGGCGACGCCGCCCTCGCTGGAGACGCGGCGGGCGATCTCGCGGAAGTCGCGCTCGTGCTCGAAGATCTCGGTCACCTCGGAGATGCGCTCGATGAAGACGAAGCTGCGCAGTTTGCGGAACGAGTCGTGCAGGGCGTGCAGGACCGAGAGGAAGAAGACGCTGGCCGAGGTGACCGAGGTCGAGACGTCGCAGAGGACGTAGATCTCGGGCCGCCGCGGTCGCTTCGGCCGGTAGCGCAGGTGCATCGGCACGCCGCCGGTCTCCAGCGAGGCGCGCATCGTCCGCCGCACGTCGACCGTGCGGCCCTTGCGCCGTCCGCGCTGCTCCTGGCCGAGCGTCGCCAGGCGGCGCTTCATCTGCGAGACCGCGCGGTGGACTGCCGCCAGGTCCTGCGTAGGGCTGGTCGGCAGCGCCCGGTCGAGCTCGGCCAGCGGCCGCGAGGGGGGAAGGGTCTCGGTGCGCTCGATCAGGTCGCGTTCGAGCTCGCGGCGCAGGTGGCGCTCGAAGCGGTTGAGCTGGTCGCGGTCGATCGGGGGTAGCTCGGCGGCGCCGTCCACGGCCTCACCCTGCGGCTGCGTCCCGGCCGAGAGCTCCAGCGTGCGCCTAATCCGCTGCACGTCGACACCGACCACGCCCGAGCCCTCGCCCTGGCGGCCGAAGGCGGCGATCGCCAGCCGCGCCAGGTCGCGCATCTCGCCGTCGTTGCCCTCGACGATCGCCTGGCGGATCTGCTCGCGCAGCTCGTCGATGTCGAGTCGCTCGGCGCCCTCGTGGCGCTGGCCCCCCTCGACGATCTCGCGCTCAATCGCCTCGGCCTCGGCGGCGCGGAAGAACCAGCGCTCGAAGAGCAGCTCGAAGAGCCGGCGGTCCTCCTGGGACTTGGCGATCGTCGCCGCCAGCGCCTCGCGGAAGTCGTCGCGCGACTCCCAGGGCACCTGATCGAGCGCGGCGAAGGCGTCGAGGATCTCCGAGGTGCCAACCGCCACCCCCTCGCTGCGCAGCTCCTCGCAGAAGCCAAGTAGCTTCGCGGCCAGGCCCGGTGGGCCGGTCTCAGCTTTGGGGCCGTACGGACTCGGCAAGCTTCATCCCCACCCGCTCGGCGACCAGGTCGATGTCAGTGCGGTGCTTGACGATGATCGACATCGATTGCTCGAAGGTCTCGCGGTCGATGTCCTCGGCGCCCATCAGCAGCAGCGTCCGCGCCCAGTCGATCGTCTCGGCGATCGAGGGCGGCTTCTTCAGGTCGAGCGCCCGCACCATCCGCACCACCTCGACCAGGCGCCGGGTCAGCGCCTCCGGCAGCTCCGGCGCGTGCAGGCGGACGATCTCCATCTCGCGCTCCAGCTCCGGGTAGTCGAGCCATAGGTAGAGGCAGCGCCGCTTCAGCGCCTCGGTCAGCTCGCGCGAGTTGTTCGAGGTGAGAACGACGATCGGCATCGAGGTCGCCGCCACCTGGCCCAACTCGGGGATGCTGATCTGGAAGTCGGAGAGCAGCTCGAGCAGCATCGCCTCGAACTCCTGGTCGGTCTTGTCGATCTCGTCGATTAGGAGCACGACCGGCTCGGGGCTGGCGATCGCCTGCATCAGCGGCCGCTCCAGCAGGAACTCCTCGCCGAAGATGTCGCCGTGGACCTCCTCCCAGCCGGACTCGCCGCCGGCCTGGATCCGCAGCAGCTGCTTGCGGTAGTTCCACTCGTACAGCGCCTTCGCCTCGTCGAGGCCCTCGTAGCACTGCAGGCGGATCAGCTCGCGACCGCTGGCGCGGGAGAGCGCCTTGGCCAGCTCGGTCTTGCCGACGCCCGCCGGGCCCTCGACCAGGATCGGCTTGCCTAGCTGCTGAGCGAGGAAGGAGACCAGCGCCGCCGGCTCGTCGGCGAGGTAGCTGGCCGCTGCCAGCGCCTCCTTGGTCTCCGCCACCGAGGCGGGAGCCTGCGTCTCACTCATGCGGCGATGATAATCCGCCCCGGTGCCCGACCTCGTCCTCTCCCTCGCTTCGCTGCTGCCGCACAGCGCCACCCCCTACATCGCGCTGGTGCTGATCGGCTTTGCCGTCGCCATCCTCGGCCACCTCAGCACCTCGCGCTGGCTGATCGTCGCCGGCATCGTGCTGATCTTCCTCGGCGCCTTCCTCTTCCCGCTGGCGCTAAACCTGACCGAGTCGACGCCGCCCGAGCTTAGGAACCGCTAAGGCGTGCCGCTAGCCTTACCATCCGCGATCCGCCAACCGCGTCACTGACCCAGGAGGCCCCCGCCTTGAGCCGACTCCGTTTCCTCTACGCCCTCGCCGCCCTCGCGGTAATGGTTGCTGCGACGACCGCCCTGGCAGCCTGTGGGGGAGACAGCGACAAGAGCGGTGAGAGCCCGCAGACGGTGCTCGACGAAGCGACCCTGGAGGGAATCGAAAGCGGCGACATCGACCTCTCGCTCGGTCTCAATGCGCAGGGGCCCGAAGGTGGCAACCTCGACGTCAGCCTCTCCGGTCCCTTCCAAGGCGAAGGCGCCGGCAGCCTTCCCCAGCTCGACATGACGGCGAAGGCGAACGGCTCGATTGACGGCGAGAACGTCGACTTCGAGGGCGGCGTCGTGCTGCTGCCCAACAGCGCCTACGTCAATTACGAAGGGACCGAGTACGAAGTCGATCCGACGACCTTCAGCTTCATCGAATCGGCGCTCAATCAAGCCCAGCGCGAAGCGGGCGCCGATGTCGGTTCGGCCGGCGCCGCCGCCTGCCAGGAAGAATTCGGCAAGCTGAAAGTCGCCGACTTTGTCGAGAACGGCGCCAACGAAGGCAGCGCCGATGTCGACGGCACCAGCACGACCAAGGTCAGCGGCGACCTCGAAGTCTCCGGCGCGATCGACGCCGTGCTCGAAGTCGTCGAAAGCCGGCCCTGCCGAGCCCAGCTTGCCGCCGCCGGCCCGCTGCCCTCCGAGTCGGAAATCGAGGCGGCCAAGGACGAGGTCGGCAGCGCGGTCAAGACCGCCCACGCATCCGTCTACGTCGGTGACGACGACATCGTGCGGCGGCTCGAGCTGCAGCTCAAGATCGAGCCGCAGAACGGCGGCAGCGGCCCGAAGCGGGTCGAAATCGACCTCGACCTGACCCTGAGCGGGGTCAACGAGGAACAGAAGATCTCCGCTCCCGAAAACGCCAAACCGCTCAGCAGGCTCTTCATCAAGCTCGGCGTCAACCCGATCGAACTGCTCGGCCTGCTACAGGGCGAAGGGGGCGGCGAAGGCCTGAAAGACCTCGGGGAGCTGTTCGAAGGGCTGGGCTTGCCCAGCGGCTCGGCCGGCTGAGCGCGGCCACCCGTGGACGTCCTACTGCTGTTCGTCAGCTTCGCCGTAATCCTCGCCGGAGCACTGCTCTTCACCAACGCGGTCGAGTGGATCGGCCACCGGCTCGAGCTTGGCGAGGGGGCGGTTGGCAGCGTCCTCGCCGCAGTCGGCACCGCGATGCCGGAGACGCTGATCGCGATCGTCGCCCTGATCGGGGCGAAGGAGGGAGCTGACCAGGTCGCGATCGGGGCGATCGTCGGGGCTCCCTTCTTGCTCGGCACCCTGGCGATGGGCCTGGTCGGCCTCTTCGCCTATCTCTACAGGGAGCGCCGCGAGCAGGGCCTGGAGCTGAACGCCCACAAGCCGACGCTCGAGCGCGACCTGATCTTCTTCCTGATCTTCTTCGGGCTCTCGCTGGCGGTTGCCTGGGGCGCCCCGGACGCCCTCCGCTACCCGCTCGCGGTCCTCGTCCTGCTCGCCTACCCGCTCTACATCTGGCGCACCCTGCGCCGGGGCGGCGAGGTGCAGGACCACGGAACGCTCAACCCGCTGCTCTTCGAGCGGCGCGAGGAGCGCCAAATGAACCCGAGCCTGGTGCTCTCGATCATCCAGCTCCTGGTCGGGTTGGGGGCGATGGTCGGCGGCGCCCACCTCTTCGTCGAGGAGCTGCTCCACATCGCCGAGAGCCTCGGCGTCGAGGCGGTCGTGCTCGCCCTGATCCTCGCCCCGCTGGCGACCGAGCTGCCGGAGAAGGTCAACAGCTTCTTCTGGGTGCGCGAGGGCAAGGATTCGCTTGCGCTCGGCAACATCACCGGAGCGATGGTCTTCCAATCGACCGTGCCGTTTGGCATCGGTCTGCTCTTCACCGACTGGGCGCTGAGCACCAACGCGGCCCTCTCGGTCGTGCTCGGGCTGATCGGTGGCTTCCTCGCTTACGAGATGCTGCACCGTCGCGGGCGCTTCGGATTGCCTGCCGTGATCGGCTGGTTCGCGCTCTATGCCGCCTTCATCGTGGTCGTCATCGTCACCGCCTGAGACTGACTAGTACCGAGGGGGTTTCCGCGGCTCCCCGCGTGCGCTACGGTGAGATGCGATGTCCCTCTCTTGTAGGGTCGAGGAGGTAGCTGAGCGCTCAGAGCTGGTTCGCCAGGCGCTCGCAACGGCGCGGGAGTTGCACGAGGGGACGGTGCGCGACATCGGCGACGAGGTTCCCTTCATCGAGCACCCACTGGCCGTTGCCGAGCTGCTGGCCGAGCACCGGATGGGCGCGGAGTTGATCGCCGCCGGCCTGCTCCACGACACGCTCGAGTACACCGGGCTCGGCCTCGGTCCGTTGCGCGAGCGTTTCGGGATGAGGGTCGCGCTGATCGTCTGCGCGCTGAGCGAAGACTTCGAGATCGACGACTACGAGGAGCGCAAGCGCGAGCTACGTGGCCGGGTCGCCGCAACTGGGCTCGACGCGCAGCGGGTCTTCGCCGCCGACAAGATCGCCAACGTGATCGCGGTGCGCGACGACTACGTCCTCCTGCAGGAGGAGCTCGACGCCGGCTTGCTCGTCGATCTCGACCGGCAGATCCTTGTCTGGGAGTACGACATGGAAATGTTGATCGAGACCGACGAACACGAGCCGCTGTTCAAGCTGCTGCCCGAGGAGCTAATCGGCCTTTGGGACCAGCGCGGCACTCAGATGCGCGCTGAGGAGGCTTGAGCCGACGGTTCCTCAGCGCGCCATCGGGTCGGGCTCGCCCAGCTTGGATACATCCGGGGCCTCGTAGATCGCGCCGGGGACGCCACCGATGACGAGGACGCGAACGCCATCGGGTCCGGGCCAGAGCTTGCGCTTCGTTCCGGCGGCGACGCGGGCGACGTGGTCGGTGTCGAGTGGGAAGCGCTCGCCGTCGATCTCGATCTCGCCGCGGCCGCGCAGCGCCATGAAGACCTCCTCCTGGCCGTCTTCGGCGTGGTCGTGCTCGGGGTAGTTCTCGTAATCCGGCGGCAGATCGATGATCTGCATGCCGAACGACTCGACTCCAAGCTCCGCCCGGGCGCGCTTGAAGGAGCCCAGATAGATGGCCTCCATCTCGTCGATTCTCTTCACCGCGTGGGTGCTCATCGCCGCTCCTCCCAGTTGCCCGGCCCCGGTTGGGCTGGATCGGCCGGTATCTTCGCACTTTGGACTTCAAAGTAAGTATCCGCCGCCGCGCGCCACATGGCTCAGGCGGCTGAGATCAGGAACGAGGCGAGGAAGCCGAGGGCCGTCGCATAGGCGACCGGCGGGCCTCCCTCGCCGTAGGCCTCGGGCATCAGAGTGTCGGCGAGCGAGGCGAGGACGGCGCCGGCGGCGAACCCGAGCGCCCAAGAGAGACCGTCCGGGCTGACGCCCTCCAGGGCGACGTAGCCGACGACGACGGCGAGCGCCAGCAGCACCGCGGTCGCGGTCCAGATCGCCACCACCTCGCCGGCGCTGCGTTCGCTACGCATCTTCTCGGCGCCGACGATCGCCTCCGGCAGGTTCGAGGCGAAGATCGCCACCAACAGCGTCACGGCGCTGCCCTCGAGCAGGGCCACGCCCATCGCCAGGTTCTCGGGCACTCCGTCGAGGGTCACACCGGCGAGCAGGGCGAGGCCAACGATGCCGCCGCGCTCGCGCTGGCGCGCCTGGCGCCGCTCCAGCCAGCTGTCAACCGCGATGAAGGCCGTTGCACCGGCGAAGAAGGAGACCCCGGCGCGCCAGGCGCCGCCGTGCTCGAATGCCTTCTCGAAGAGCTCGAAGGCGACGGCGGTGATCAGGGCGCCGGAGGCGAAGCCGAGCAGCGCCGCGGTGACGGGCCGGGGCGGCGGGCGCCAAATCGCGATCAGTGCCCCGAGCGGCAAGGCGCTCGACGCCACGACGGCGAAGAGGATCGTTTCACCCATGCCGCCATTGTGGCCGCTAGCCTCGACGCAATGGACGCAGCCGCGACCCTCTTTGATGCCGACGCGGCGGCGTTCAGCGGCACGGTCGAGGTGCTGGGGGTCATCTTCAGCGCCGAGGACGATGGCTACGCGGTGCTGGAGGTGCAGGACGCCGACTCTGGCGAAGGCTTTGCCCTGGTCGGTCCGGTCGCCCACCTGAGCGCCGGCGAGCGGGCCGAAGTGAGCGGCAACTGGCAGACCCACTCGCGCTACGGCCGGCAGCTCGTGGCGCGCGGGGCGCTGCCGCTCGACCCGGCTGACCGCGAGGGCCAGATCGCCTACCTGACCAGCCTCCGCCATATCGGCCCCGCCCGTGCCGAGCGGCTGGTCGACGAGCACGGCGAGGAGGTGCTGGGAGCGATCGCCGCCGACCCCGCCGGCGTCTTCGGCGCGCTGCGGGGAGTCAGCGCCGCGCAGGCAGCGGCGGCGACCGAGTCCTGGCACGCTTCGCGGGCGATCCGCGACCTGCACGTGCAGCTGGCACCGCACGGGCTGGCGCATCTGGCGGCGCCGATCCACGCCCGCTTCGGCGAGCGCTCGATGGTGGTCCTGCACGAGGACCCCTACCGGCTGACCGAGGTCGCCGGGGTCGGCTTTGCCCGCGCCGACAAGATCGCCCTCGCCGCCGACGTGCCGCCCGAGTCCGATCGTCGCGCCCAGGCGGCCGCGGTCTTCGCCCTCTCGGAGGCCGAGCAGCAGGGCAACACCTTTCTGCCGCTGGATGAGCTGAACCGGCGCACGGCGAAGCTAATCGGCCTGCAGCCTGATCCCGATGTACCCGGGCGGGCGCGGGGGCTGCTGCTCGACGAAGGCAGGGCCTACCGTGAGCCGACCCACGCCAGCGAGCTCGCCGTTGCCGAGACGTTGGCGGCCAGAGCCGCCGCCGAGCCCCATCTCGACCACGACCCGGGCGACTCCCCCCCGCAGGACGTCGAGGACGAGGCCAAGCTCACCGACGAGCAGTGGGCGGCGGTGCGGGGCGCGTTTGCGGCGCGGATCTCGGTGCTGACCGGCGGCCCCGGCGTCGGCAAGACCGCCTGCACGAAGGCGATCGTCGCCGAGGCCCGGCGTGCCGACGTCTCGATCGCGCTCTGCGCGCCGACCGGCCGCGCCGCCCGCCGACTCGAGGAAGCGACCGGCCACGAGGCGCAGACGATCCACCGCCTGCTCGAGTGGATGCCCGGCCGCGAGCCCGCCTACAGGGCCGGCCGGCCGCTGCCGGCGGGCCTGGTCATCGTCGATGAGTCCTCGATGCTCAACCTGCGGCTGATCGAGGTGCTGCTCGGCGGGCTCGCCGAGTCGACCCACGTGGTCTTCGTCGGCGATGCCGATCAGCTGCCGCCGATCGGCGCCGGCAAGCCGTTCGAGGACCTGATCGCCTCTGGGATCGCGCCGGTTGTTCGCCTCACCCAGATCTTCCGCCAGGCGGCGCGCTCGATGATCACCACCGCCGCCCACGAGATCAACCAGGGCCGGCGCCCGCACCTGGAGCCGGAGGCGGACCAGAACCGCGACTTTTTCTTCATCGATCGACCCAGTCCGGAGCGGGCGCTCGAGACCGTGGTCGAGGTGGTCGCCGAGCGGGCGCCGGGCAGCTTCGGCGTCGACCCGATCCGCGAGGTGCAGGTGCTGGCGCCGATGTACAAGGGGGCGGTCGGGATCGACGCCCTGAACGAGCGCCTGCAGGCGCGGCTCAACCCGGATGGGCGGGCAGCGATCAGCGAGCGCTTCCGCATCGGCGACCGGCTGATACAGACCCGCAACTCACACGAGCTGGGGTTGATGAACGGCTCGATCGTCTTCCTGCGCGCCGATGACCCCGAGGAAGAGTCGATCGTCGTTGATACCGACGAGGGTGGCTCGCTGGTGATCCCCTACGGCGAGACGGCGACCCTGCGCCTCGCCTACGCGATCTCGGTGCACAAGGCGCAGGGCTGCGAGGTGCCTGTCGTGGTCGGCGTCTGCCACCGCTCCCACGCCCGCATGCTCACCCGCCCCCTCCTCTACACGGCGATCACCCGCGCCCGCAGCAGCTGCGTCCTGATCGGCGACCCCGCCGCCCTGGAGATGGCGATCCGCCGCGACGACAGCGGCACTCGCCACTCGGCCCTCGCCGAGCGCCTGCGCGGCTGATGGAGTCGCCGAAACCCTCGCTCCTCGCCATTGCGGTCACGCTCGGCGGCATCGCCCTAATGGCGGCAATGGTGCTCGCGATTCCGGAGCTGCGCGACGCCTTCGAGGCGGCGGTTCGGGGCGACACGGCCGAAGTGCGGAGCCGGATCGAGGATCTCGGGCTGGTGGGCCCGCTGTTGATCCTCGCCTTGGCCCTGATCCACGCGGTCGTCTTCTACCCGGCGGAGATAGTGGACGCCGCCGCCGGCTTTGTCTACGGCTTTTTCCCGGCGCTGGCGCTGATGATGCTCGGCTGGTTGCTCTCGGGCCTGCTCTGCTTCGCCATCGGCCGTTCAGTGGCGCGGCCCCTGCTTGACCGCTGGTTTGGAGTCGAGCGCTTTGAGCGGACCGAGGCCGCGATCGAGCGTGGCGGCGCCACCCTGCTACTCGCGATCCGGCTGATCCCGATCGTCCCCTTCAGCCTCGTCTCCTACGCGGCGGGCGCCGCCCGCGTCCCGGTCTGGCGCTTCGTCTGGACGACCTTGGTCGGCTATCTGCCGATCACGGCGCTCTCGGTCTACTTCGGCACCCGCCTCGAGGGCCTAAGCCTCACCGACCCGCTGGTCTGGGGCAGCGCCGCCGTGCTGCTGGTGCTCCTGCTGGCCGGTCATTGGATCATGCGACGGCAGGCATCGGCAGCGTCGCCCTAGACGTCATTTAGGGGGTTTTACCCGTGCCACTGCCGCCGGATTTGTTCCCCGAGCCGCCCGCGGGTGAAGCTTCGAGGGCTTCTTCCACTTGGCCCGGCACTTGTTCGGAAACCTGAGTCGCGGCTTCTTCGCCCGCCGTGACCGCAGCCTTTTCGGCCGTCTCAGCGTTCTGCTGGGCGAACAGGGTGCCGATGCCGCCGGCGGCCAAGAGCCCGAACAGGACCCCTACCGCCGCAAAGACCTGCTGGCTGCCTTTCTCGTTGGTGGTTGGGGCCTTGAGGGCCATGGCCGACAGAACGACACCGGCAGCCAATACAAGTACCGCCAGGACAAAAGTCGCGTCGACGGGATTGATCGATGCATCTGGGATGTTCATTGACTCCTCCGAGAATGGATGGGCTGAGGGACTGGCACAGCGGCGCCATTCTCTTCCCTGCAAAGCTGAATAGCAACGTAAGTATTAAGTACTAAGAATGAGTAACACGACTACGTGGCAGACGCGTAGGCCCGGCTATTTGACCCGCTCAACGCGGAAGCGGTAGACCGCCGGCGTGCGGTCAGCGTTGCCGTCCGCGTCGCGGGCCTTGACTCGCAGCACGTGAGGACCGAGGCCGAAGCGCCGCACCAGCCGCTTGCCGCAGCGGCGGTAAGGCGCGCGGTCGATCTTGCAGAGGAAGATGACGCCGGACTCGTTCGAGTCGAACCGGAACACCGCTTTCGCGGTCTCTTCGTCGGTGCGCAGGATCTTGGCTGGCCGCTGGCGGAAGACGGTGCTCGGCGCTTTTGGGGGCGGCCCGGGTTCTTCGGGTGGTGGCAGTGGATTCGGGCCCGTCGGTTGCACCGGAGTCCCGGTCGAACCGCCCCCTACACCATCGGACGACTGCGGGATAGGGTCGCTGCTCGCCGGGCATTCCGCCTCGACATCGCCGCCCGTTGCCAGCGCGATCGCCTTGCATGCGTCGGCGATCCCTTCGGTCACGGTGCGCCTGCCTTCGGCGAACGATGGAATTGCCGATGCTCCGTCGAGCACGGCCTGTACGACTTCGACGGCGTCGAGCGCGGGTGCGGCGGTGCGCACCAGCGCAACAACGCCGGCGACGTGCGGCGTCGCCATCGAGGTGCCCTGGAAGCGGACGTAGCTGCTCGATTCCGGCAGGTCGTAGTTGTTCGCGGTGGCGACGGCGTCATCGTAGGTCTCGTCGCGGCAGAAGAGGTGGACGTCGTCGACATAAGCTCCGTCGAGCTCCACTTCGAAGTCAGAGAGGACGGCGAAGATCGGGTGGATGTCGGTGCGGCCATCGAGCCCGGAGACCGAGGCCCCCTCGCCGATGAAGCTGGTTGGATATCCGGGCGACGTGCCGTCGAATTCTGCGACGTCGAAGAGCGGGGACTCCGATATGGCGCCCGCCGCGAAGAGGTCGAAGAAGGGCTCGATCTCGTATTTCGTGTTGAAATGCATCCGGCAACCGCGCTCGGCGCTCAGGTCGATCGCCGCTTCGGTGAGTAGCTGGGACTCAGCCGTTTTCGAGAAATCCGGCGCTACGCCGTAGTCTCCACCGGGGCTGTCGGTGGCGGACAGAGGCGGGCTGGCCGCCGCCGAGCTGGTTCCCCATTCGATTCCGCCGTCGAAAACTTTTTTCGTCCACAGACCCAGCCCCGAGCTGAAGTCGTCGCTGAACAGTGCTGGCCCATAGCCCGGCTTGCTGCTGAGGATGTTGGTACCGGGCGCCGCCAGGTCGACCGATTTCGCCCCGTAGTTGGAGAAGCCCGCGAGCGTGCCGCTTTTCTGATTCAGGGCGGCCACGCAGATCAAGTTCGCCTGAGGCAGCACGCAGGGGGACTCCGGTTCAGTCTCCATATTCGCGCCGTCGTTCCCAGCAGCCGCAACAACAACGACGTTCTCTTCGGTGCCGGCCGCTGCGATCGCGTCTTCCATCGCCTCGTCCCCCGACCCCGCTGGGCCGCCGAGGCTCATGTTGATCACGTCCGCTCCGCGGTCGGCGGCGTAGACAATTCCCGCCGTGATGCCGGCAGTCGAGCCGCTGCCGTCGCCGTCGAGCACCCGCACGGCCATGATCTGCGCCTCGGGGGCGACGCCGGCAATGCCAAGGCTGTTGTCGGCGATCGCGGCCGCCGTGCCGGCCACGTGCGTGCCGTGGAAGTTGTAGTCGTCGGGGTCACCGTCATCGTCGACGAAGTCGAAGCCGTGCAGGTCTTCCTCGATCGGGTCCGGGCTGGGGTTTTCCCAAAGGTTGTCGACCAGATCTGGGTGGGTGAGGTCGACGCCGGTGTCGAGGACCGCGATCACCTGCCCGCCGCCGCGGTTGTTTTTCCACGCGCCGGCGACGCTCACACCGGGGTTTTCCATCGCCGGATCGTCGAGCCCCCAGAGCTCTTCGGAGAAGGTGTCTTCGCTGAGGGCGAGAGCTTCGTAGCGGTAGTTCGGCTGCGCGTACGCCACGCCGGGCTGGCTCTCGAGGCGACGGATCGCGGCCTTGACGGGTCCGTCGACGTCGACCACCTGCGCCCGGGGAAGGCCCAACGTGTCCTCGAACTCGACGTCGGCAGCATTTCGCGCCTTCTGACGAGTCTTTGCCGAGGTGCCGCGCGCAAATCGGACGATCGCCTCGCCTGGGACGTAGGCGTTGTTGCCTGGGGCGATCGCAGATGCAAGGCGATGGGAGAGGCTGCTTGCGCCGGCGCGGTTCTTGGCGGCCGTGGCTGGCGTGGGTGCGAAGGCACAGAGCAGCACGAGGGCGGCGATCGAGCACGCCCCCGCCAGGCGAGGGGCCGTTTTCCCGGGCGGCATCACGATTTACGGTATCGGCTGGTAGCGGTTGGGTCTCAAGGTGGCCTTATACGTCTATGACGTAGATAAGGAACACCAGAACGCCTCTGGCGCTTCGGCGCGCCTCCGGGCAGCAGACCCTGCTACGGTCCTCGCGTTAGGCCGGAAGAACCGGCAAAAGTTGTGTCTAGCGCTCGCGTCGTTGCTTCACTGCATGTGCCGCGTTCGCAGCACATGAAGTGGAGGCAATTGCATGCCAACTGGAACTGTCAAGTGGTTCAGCGACGACAAGGGCTACGGGTTCATTACTCCCGATGACGGCTCGAAGGACGTCTTCGTTCATCACAGCGCGATCCTGGGTGAGGGCTTCAAGTCCCTGACCGAGGGATCCAAGGTGAGCTACGAGTCCGAGGAAGGCCCCAAGGGCCCGGCCGCCGCGAGCGTCCAGCAGACCTCGTAGCGTCGCACCGCTCTTAGCTGTGCCGAGGCCCGCCTCCGGCGGGCCTCTTCTTTGCCCGACGCTCCCTACCCTGCCTGCGAGATGACCACCCGAGACGACTTGAGGAATATCGCGATCATCGCCCACGTCGACCACGGCAAGACGACGCTGGTCGACGCGATGCTGTGGCAGAGCGGCGCCTTCCGCAAGGGACAGGACGTGGCCGAGCGGGTGATGGACTCGATGGATCTCGAGCGCGAGAAGGGGATCACGATCCTCGCTAAGAACACGACCGTCAACTACGACGGCGTCAAGCTCAACATCATCGACACGCCGGGGCACGCCGATTTTGGCGGCGAGGTCGAGCGCGGGCTGACGATGGTGGACGGAGTGCTGTTGCTGGTTGATGCCTCCGAGGGCCCGCTGCCCCAGACCCGCTTCGTCCTGCGCAAGGCGCTGGAGGCGAAGCTGCCGGTAATTCTCGTTGTCAACAAGGTCGACCGGCCCGACGCCCGCATCGCCGAGGTCGTCGACGAGGTCTACGAGCTCTTCCTCGACCTCGATGCCGACGACGAGCAGGTCGATTTCCCGATCGTCTACACCAACGCCAAAGCTGGCTGGGCGGCATTGGAAGAAGGAGTTGAGGGCACCGACCTCTCGCCCTTGATGGACTTGATGTTGGAGCGAATTCCGGCGCCGGAATACGACCCAGAGCACCCGTTCCAGGCCCTCGTCACCAACCTCGATGC
This sequence comes from uncultured Solirubrobacterales bacterium, assembly GCA_963698085.1. Taxonomy (GTDB): domain Bacteria; phylum Actinomycetota; class Thermoleophilia; order Solirubrobacterales; family 70-9; genus VRUE01. Next base: position 668,394 of record OY969122.1, on the reverse strand, counting down.
CGATCCTTACGTCGGCCGCCTGGCACTCTGCCGGGTTCACCACGGGGCAGTTCGCAACGGACAGCCGATCGCCTGGTGCCGAGCCGACGGCAGCATCGAGCGGGCGACGATCTCGGAGCTTTACGTGACCGAGGCGCTTGACCGGGTCGCCGCCGATGAGGCCGGACCGGGGGAGATCATCGCCGTCGCCGGCCTGCCGGAGGTGACGATCGGTGAGACCCTGGCCGACCCTGAGGACTCGCGCCCGCTGCCGGTGATCACCGTTGATGAGCCGTCGCTCTCGATGGTCGTCGGGATCAACACCTCGCCGCTGGCGGGCACCGAGGGCAGCAAGCTGACCGCGCGTCAGGTCCGCGACCGGCTCGATGCCGAGCTGGTCGGCAACGTCTCGATCCGCGTCACCGACACCGACCGGCCCGATGCGTGGGAGGTACAGGGACGGGGTGAGCTGCAGCTGGTCATCTTGCTGGAGCTGATGCGCCGCGAAGGCTTCGAGCTGACCGCCGGCCAGCCACGTGTCCTCACCCGTGAGATCGACGGCGAGCTCTGCGAGCCAGTCGAACGCCTGGCGATCGACGTGCCAGAGGAGCATGTCGGCGTCGTCACTCAGCTGCTCGCCGGACGCAAGGGTCGCCTCGACCACATGGTCAACCACTCGACCGGCTGGGTGCGGATGGACTACCTAGTCCCGGCCCGCGGCCTGATCGGCCTGCGCACCGAGTTCCTCACCGAGACCCGTGGCGCCGGCATCATGCACCACGTCTTCGACCGTTGGGAGCCCTGGGCTGGGGAGCTGCGCACCCGCCCGACCGGCTCGCTCGTCGCTGACAGGCGCGGGTCGAGCGCCGCCTACGCGTTGATGAGCCTGCAGGACCGCGGCACGCTCTTCGTCGGCCCGGGCGAAGAGGTCTACGAGGGGATGATCGTCGGCGAGAACAGCCGCGCCGACGACCTCGACGTCAACGCGATCAAGGAAAAGCAGCAGACCAACATGCGCGCCGCCAGCGCCGAGGTCCTGGTCCGCCTCTCACCGGCAAAACGCCTCTCGCTCGAAGCCGCGTTGGAGTTCCTGCGCGACGACGAGTGCGTCGAAGTGACGCCCGACTCAATCCGCCTGCGCAAGGTCGAGCTCGACAAAACCAAGCGCCAGAAGATCGCCCGCCAGGGCGCTCACGTCGCTTAGCTCGGCGGAGGTCAATTGATGGATTGTCCCCGTGGAGTGGGGACAATCCATCAATCTGCAGCCCGTGGCTGTGTTTTAGACCGTTGCCGCGGCCTGCTCGGCTTGGCTGCCCTCGGACGCCTTGGCCTGCGCTTCGGCCTCCGGAGTGGGCTCATCGACGTTGCGCGGCAGCAGCACTTCTTTGGCGATCACCAGGCGCTGGATCTGGCTGGTGCCCTCGTACAGCTGCATGATCTTCGCGTCGCGCATCAGTTTCTCCACTGGGTACTCCTTGATGAAGCCGTAGCCGCCGTAGACCTGCACGGCGTCGACGGTGATCTCCATCGCCGAGTCGGCGGCGAAGCGCTTCGCCTCGGAGGAGACGAGCGTGTTGCGCTTGCCCTGGTCGAGTAGGACCGCCGAGTTCCAGACCAGCAGGCGGCCGGCGTCGACCTTGGTCGCCATGTCGGCGATCATGAACTGGATCGCCTGGTGCATCGCGATCGGCACACCGAACTGAACCCTTTCTTTCGAATACTCGGCTGCGTACTCGAAGGCGGCGCGGCCGATGCCGACGGCCATAGCCGAGACGCCCGGGCGGGTGCGGTCGAGGGTCATCATCGCCAGCTTGAAACCCTTGTTCTCCTCGCCGATCAGGTTCTCGGCCGGGATCTCGACTTCGTCGAAGGAGATGGTCGCGGTGTTGGATGCCCGCTGGCCCATCTTGTCCTCCTTCTTGTCGACGGTGACCCCGGGGAGGTCGGCGTCGACGACGAAGGCGCTGATCCCGCGGTGGCCGGCCTCGGGATCGGTCTTGGCGTAGACCGTGAAGTAGTCGGCGTAGCTGCCGTTGGTGATGAAGCACTTGGAGCCGGTGATGACGTACTTGTCGCCCTTCTTGACGGCGCGGGTCTTCATCCCGGAGACGTCGGAGCCGGCATCGGGCTCGGTCAGGCAGAAGGAGGCGAGCTTCTTGTCTTCGGTCAGCATCCCGAGGTACTTCTTCTTGGTCTCCTCGGAGCCGCCGAGGGCGATCGGGGCGGAGGCGAGGCCGTTGGCCATTAGCGAGGTGCCGATGCCCGAGCAACCCCAGCCCATCTCCTCCTCGATCAAGCAGCCAGAGAGATAGTCGAGGCCGGGACCGCCGTAGGCCTCGGGGATGTGGGTGTTCATCAACCCCACCTCCCAGGCCTTGTCGATGATCTCCTGGGGCCAGGTTCCCTCTTTGTCGTGCTCCCAGGCGACCTTGCGGATCTCTTTCTCCGCGAAGTTGTGCGCCAGCTCTTGCAGATCCTTCTGCTCGTCGGTCAGGGTGAAGTCAACCACTGCACGAAGCTCCTTTTTCTCGGTGGGAGGGGCCGATTGACTGGTCAGTCAACCAGCGCCAAAGGGTAGCGGATGTAGGCTGGGTTGGCGATGGCTCTGCTCGACATCCAGGCTGGCTTCGTGCTCATGCTGATCACGCTGATCGCCCTGCCCGTCGCTCTGATTGCCTTCGCCCGCACCGGCCCGCTTTGGCAGAGCGTCGGCAAAGGTCGGTTCGCGATCGAGCAGGAGATGCCGCCGCCGAGCCGACTCGCCCAGCCCGACCCCCCGGTCGATCGCAAGCTGCAGGAGGCCGAGGCACGGCAGATGCTGGAGGCGAAGTCCTACCGGCGCCAGCAGCGCGGCGAAGCGGCGCTCGATGTCGAGGCCGAGGTCACGCGCCTGCTCGATTCCCCTGGTGCCGCCGGGCCGGCGATCGACGAAAAGCTGCGCGCCGAGGTGCGCCAACTCGTCGTCGCCCGTAACGAACGGCGCATGCGTCGCGGCGAGGAGCCGCTTGAGGTCGAGGCCGAGATAGAGCGCCAGCTCGCAGATTTGTAGGATCGAGTTGATGGCCGCCGACCGCGAGAACCTTTACGAGGTTGAGGAGCTGCTCAACCAGCCCGGGACCTACTTCAATCCGCAGACCGAGGTGCTCGTCGTGGTCGACGACTCGGTCTCGCTCGACCAGGAGGTCTTCAACCTCGAGGACTACGAGGGTGCCGACTGGGTGCGGATCTCCGATGACGTGCCGGTGGACGAGGATCGCCGCGACCGGGCGCTGGAGCACTTCCAGACCCACTACCACCCCGGCTCGAGCGGATCGGTTTCCGAAACCGCGCTCGAACAGGGCGACGAGGAGCTCGACGAGGACGAGGACGGCCAGGAGCCCGGCCGCGAGGACTGAGGGCCGACGATGCTCGCAGCAGGCAAGGCTGCCCCCGACTTCACCCTGCCCGACCAGGACGGCGAGGAGCTGACCCTCTCCGACCTGCGCGGCGAGACCGTTGTCCTCTACTTCTATCCCCGCGCCGATACCCCCGGCTGCACGACCCAGGCCTGCGGCGTGCGCGACCGCGGCCCCGACTACGCGAAGGCGGGTGCCCGCGTGATCGGCGTCTCACCCGACGAGGTCGCCGCGGTGAAGAAGTTCACCGACAAGTTCGATCTTGACTTCACCCTGCTCGCCGAGCTGGCGTCGGCTTAGGTCACTTCGCCATACACGCAGGATTCGAGTCCGAGCTGTCGGGCGAGCCTACCCGGCTTGTCCAACAGGTCATTAATCGCGACCATGGTCGGCTTTTTGAGTGCGTTTGCCTGGTTGACCGCTTTCTGTAAGTCGCCGAGCAACTCATCAATCTGACTCTCCTCGCCGGGAGGCGCATTCAGCGCGGAAAGTTCGTCAATCACTTCTTGGAGTGCCGGCAGGAGAGCGTCTTCCAGTCCTCTCGTGAACGCCTCCCTTTCCGATTCTCCGCCGAGACTGAGATCGAAGCGAAGGCCTCGCAGCCTGCCGCGCGCACAGATTGCTTCGGCCTGTTTGACGAACTTTGACTGAGCGAGTGGCGGCGGTGAGGCCTTGTCGTTTTCGGTTATGGCCTCGGTCTCGCTCTCCCCGCAGCCGCCCCAGGTAAGGGCAAAGCACCCGATTACCAAGAGTGGGACTAGAGATCGTCTAACCACCGTCGTCCCCTTCAAGCGTTTCAATCTCTCAAGCTCAGGTCCGCGGGTTTTCCGCCGTAGGTCTCGGCCCCGATGACGGCGTCACCTCGATAAGTGGCGCCATGCTTCGTCGCGCCGAAAACCGATCCGCAGAACAGCGGCAATCCGTAGGCCTTATATGTGATCTCAGTGAGATCCCAGCGGATCGAGACTTTGCCTCGGGAGCCGCCCAGATTAGTCAGCACAGCCCGCCCGATGTCAGTCTGAGGCAGCAGTACTGGCGTGCACATCGCCCACCCTGCTGCGAATTTCGCCTCGGTTTCGTAAACGTGCCATTCAAGGGTGTATTCGCCCGGACACTCGATATCGACGGAAGCTCGCCAGCGTTCGCCCCCGCCCATCTCCTCGACGGGGTGGACCACGTAGACGCATCCGCTCATCACGAACTTGGCGGGCAGCCCGGCGAACGCCTTCGCGGAGCAATCGTCGAAGACCGGCTCCAACTCGAGCGTTTTCGCATCGCGAAGCGCTCCGTCGAAAGTTACCTCCTTGCATTCAATGTCGATACCCCCGACGGTCACCACGTCCGCCGTCAAGGTCGTTCCCTGCAGAACCGCCGACGGGGGCGTCTTGAAAGCCACTTTCGCTGCCGCAACCGATGCAAGCAGGCCGCCGATCGAGAGAGCAGTCGCAAAAACGAGCAAAAAGGCACGACTCCTACAGAGCATGAAAGAAACTTAAAGCAATCGCGAGCGTGCTGCTTCGGCGAACTTAGGCGCTCTCGAGCTGCTCAATGCCGCTGGCGCGCTGGCCGCCGGCGGCCAGCATCAGCTTGAAGTCGTGCGGGCTGGAGGCGTAGTCGAGGGCCACCTGCTCGGCGACCTTGCCCTCCATCACATAACCCAGCAGCGACTGGTCGAAGGTGCGCATGCCGTAGTACTCGCCTTCGGCGATCACCTCGGTGATCTTGCCGGTCTCCTCAGGGTTGAGGATCAGATCTTGGACGCGGCCGGTGACGACCAACACCTCGGAGGCCGGGACACGACCCTCGCCGCTGATGTCGGGGACGAGCCGCTGGGCGATCGCCCCCTTCAGGGTCGAGGCGAGCATCACCCGCGCCTGGTGCTGCAAGTGCGGCGGGAAGAAGTCGATGATGCGGTTGATCGTCTCGGTCGCGTCGAGGGTGTGGACGGTCGAGAGGACAAGGTGGCCCGTCTCGGCCGCCGAAAGCGCGGTACGCACAGTCTCCTCGTCGCGCATCTCGCCAATCAGGATCACGTCGGGGTCCTGGCGCAGGACGCGCCGCATCGCGCGGGCGAAGCTGTTGGTGTCGGAGCCGACCTCGCGCTGGTTGACGATCGAGCCTTTGTCCTCGTGCAGGTACTCGATCGGGTCCTCGAGCGTGACGATGTGGTGCGCCCGAGTGCGGTTGATGTGGTCGATCATCGCCGCCAGGGTCGTGCTCTTGCCCGAGCCGGTGGTACCGGTGACGAGGATGATGCCGCGCTGCTCCTCGGCCAGGTTGGTGACCACCTCGGGTAGCCCCAGCTCCTCGACCGAGCGGATTTCGAAGGGGATTGCGCGGCAGACGATCGAGGTTGAGCCGCGCTGTTTGAAGGTGTTGACGCGGAAGCGCGAGAGGCCGGGGATCGCGTAGGAGAAGTCGGCCTCGCCTTCCTCCTCGAATTCGGTCACCGAACGTACCTCGGCAATGTCGTGGAAGGCCCTCTCGGTGTCCTCGCCGCTGAGCGGCTCGTGGCCCTCCAGCGGCGTCAGCTCGCCGTGCAGGCGGATCGTCGGCGGCGCTGCCACTTTCACGTGCAGGTCGGAGCCGCCCCGCTCGACGAGGGTGCGCAAAGCTGAGTCGATCTCGAACATCGCGACCTTTATCGGCCGCGACGCGAGGGTTCCTTAGCCGTAGATACAGCTGACGAGGCCGGCCTTGCGGGCCAGTCGTCCCGAAGGGGCAAAAAGGTCTTCGATTTTCTCCACCGTCGGACTCTCAAGACCTTCCCCTCTGTCCACCCCTCGCTGCATCGCGACCAGGAGGGTCTCCGTTTGCTCCATCTCGTCGGCCGGGGCTCCCAGCTCGTAGATTTCCTCTATCGCCTCGGCGATAGAGGGCAGTAGGGTGTCTTGGATGGTTGCAATCAGGGCGTCTCCTTGGAGTTCACCTTCGCTGACTGATCGATAGCGGAGCGCTTCGCGGCGACCGCGGGAACAGATCGCTTCTACCTGGTCGGCGAACTCCGCCTTGGTCATCGACGTGGTGGAGAGCTCCCGCGCGTCGCTCCCGCCGCATCCAACCCCGGCACCGACCGTGGCGAGCGCGATCAGGACAGCCAGCAGTGAGTTGTGGGGCCTCAGCTGTTTCATGGTCTTGGAGCTCAGCCGGTCAACTGAAGATCGAGGGGGTTCCCCTTACGGTCATGGGCGAAGACAGTCGAGACTCCCGTGTAGGTCGCGTCGGTTCCGGTGTCCGTCGGCAGCGATCCGCACAACAAGCTCGATCGGCCGCCCTCCCCCGTATAAAGCTCGTATTCGAATTCACGGAGATCCCAGCGCACTTCGATTCCGCCTCGCCGTCCATCGAGATTCCTGAGTTCGGCAGTTCCCGCATCGGGCTGCTCCAAGAACCAAATGACGCAGATCTGCTCGCGTTCGTAGCTCGTTTCGTAGATTTCAAATCCGAAACCGGTGTCTATACCGGGGCAGCTGATGTCTACATCGGCTTTCCATCGGGCGCTTCCGCCCGCGGGCCGCAAGTCGTGCAATACGTAGTCACAGGCGTAGTCATGGTAGAAATCGGCCGGGAGTCCGCTGAGCACCTTCGCCCGGCAATCGTAGTTCTCAGTGGCCAGTGCGAGCGTCGTCGACCTTTTCTCCAGCGCGCCCTTGAACAAGACTCTCCCACAGTCGGCTTCGACGCCATTCGCGAAGAATCGGTCCGACCCGGTCTGTTCGCCTCTCACCGTGCCGGGCTTGGAGATCGTGAAGGCGGACTGGCCGGCCGCCGACGGTGCGATCGTGCAGAGGACGAAGAGCGCGAGCGCCGCGATTGAGGGCAGTGAGGTTCGCACCTACTTCCTGCCCTCGACGAAGATCTCGAACTGGTTGGGCTTTGGCTTGCGGGCTTTGCCGCTGCCGGCGAAGGTGTGGGCCAGGCGCATGCCGACCGAGTCGTAGATTTCGGACAGTTCCTCGGCGGTGTAGAGGCGTTGGCGGAAGGGGATCTCCTCGTATTTCTCGAAGACCTCGCCGAAGCGGATCGGCACGGTCGAGCCTTCGATGTAGCGGTCGTCGGCGTTCCAGTGGTGGTCGCTCAGTTCGAGCGTCGACTCGCCGACGATCCACGATTTCTTCGGCAGGTTCTTCTCGGCGTGGAGCACGTTCGGCAGCTGCATCAGGTGGCCGCCGCCCGCCCGCAGCGTCTGGGCGATGACCTCGAAGGTGCGGTGGTTCTCCTCGTCGGTCTCGAAGTAGCCGACGGCGCCGTCGTTGAGGCTGAGCACGATGTCGAACTCATCGTGAAGGTCGAGCTCGCGCAGGTCGGCCTGCATGAAGGAGACCTCGAGGTCCTGCTCGCTCGCCTCGCGCTCGGCCATCTCGAGCAGGTCGGGCGAGATGTCGACGCCGACGACCTCGAAGCCGCGTCGCCGCAGCTCCAGCGAGTGGCGTCCGATGCCGCAGGCGAGATCGAGTACCCGCTCCCCGCCCTCGGGGCGCAACATCATGATCGCCCGGTCGACTTCGGCCTCGGTCCGGTCGGCCCAGGGCATTGCCGCCGTGATCGGCGGAAAGCCCGAGCGGTACCAGTCGGGCGGGACGTCGACTACGCTCCCCATTAATCAAAAATGATATAGGATTTTCGCGATGAAGCTCAGGCGTGCCACGTCGCCTTTCCTCGTCGGCCTCGCTCTCGTCCTTGCTATCGCGCTGGGTGGCTGCGGCGGCGGCGGCGACGATGCAAGTGGGGCCGGCGGGGAAGGCGGGGGCGACGTCAGTAGCAGTGCCAGCCCTGAACCCAGCAGCCCTGAATCCAGCAGTCCTAAACCAAACAGTCCTAAACCCAGCCCTGAGTCCAGCCCTGAATACATTGAAGTCCTGGAGGGACTTAAGAGTGCGGCTTCCTCTGGCTCGACGACCTACAACGCCGTCCAGCGCGCCAAAGCCCTGCCGCCCGCCGAGAAAGTCGTGGTCGATGCGTTCTGCTACTTCGCCTGGCAGATAGGCATCAACAGAGAAGCCTCCAAGCTGAAAACCGGCAGCTACGTCGTTGGCAGGATTTACACGTCAGCCGAATACGACTTGAATGACCCGAAGGGCATCGAAACGGCGATGGACTCTCTGCAGTCGGTCATCGACTTGGAATCTTTGGACGCCGCTGAAGTGGCCCGCTACGCAGATGCGTGCGAAAATTAGCTCGCGGGTGCAGGCCTGACCTCGGGTCTATCTAGGTCCGCGGCGAATCTCCTCACGGCCCGCTCGCCGCTCCGCCCCATATAATCTCCGCCGATGCAGGACGAGGCGGGGAAAACCGAGGGCGCGGAAGGCCCTCAGAAAACTGAGAAAGAGGCGCTGAAGTCCGAGAAAACGGATGCCGGCAGCTCCTCTAAAGCGGATGGCAACCGGCGCATGCTGCGCATCGGGATCATCGCCCTGGCGCTCATCGTCGGTGTGATCGCCTGGGTGGCGACCAGCGGCGACGATGACGAGTCGACCCCCGAACCCGCCTCGGCTGGGGTTGAGGCAAAGATCGTCAGCGTCGAGGAACTCGAAGAATTCGCCGACGCCGCCGGCCACGACGTCTACTGGGCGGGGCCGCTGTCCGGCAAAGTCCTCGAGGTGAGTGAAACCGCCGCCGGCAATTCTCAGATCCGCTACCTGGACGAAGGCACCGAAGCGGGCGAAGGGAGTGCGGCGGTGCTGACGATCGGCAGCTATCCGCTTGCCGACGCATCGAAGGCGTTCGAAGGCTTTGCCGAGCGCAAAGGCTCGATCTCGCGCAGCTCTCCGGACGGACGCGAAGTGGCCTTCAGCCTCGAAAAGCCGACGAGCGTCTACTTCACCGGCGCCGAGGGCGACGTCCAGGTCGAGGTCTACGACCCCAGCTACAAACGAGCCATGAGCCTCGCCCTCTCGGATCAGGTGCGCCCGGTCGGCTGACCGGCGTCCGCCGGCGCACGGCCCGTGAGCCTCTTCGCAGCCTGGATCGTCTTCCCGTTGGTCCTCCTGGCGCTCTGCGTCGGCCTCGGGCTGCTGGTCGATGTGCTCAGCGGGCGCCGGCTGCCCGGCGTGCTGGTCGCACCAGTGGGGCTGGCCGCTCTGATCCTCGTCGGCCAGTTCACGACGCTCTCCGACGGCACGGCCGAGCTGACCGTGCCGCTCCTCCTCGCCCTTGCCATCGCCGGCGGCGGGCTCTCGCTGCCCTGGCGCTTCGCTCGGCCGGACCCCTGGCCGGCAGCGGTCGCGATCGCGGTCTTTCTGGTCTTCGGGGCGCCGATCATCCTCTCCGGCGATCCCACCTTCCCCGGCTTCATCATGCTCGACGACACCGCTACCTGGTTCGCGCTCACCGACCGGGTGATGGAGCACGGCCGCAGTCTTGACGGGCTGGGGCCTTCCACCTACAGGGCGACGCTCGACTTCAACCTGGCCGACGGTTATCCGATCGGCGTCTTCATCCCTCTGGGGTCGGCCCAGAAGTTGGTCGGCGGCGACCTCGCCTGGGTCTTCCAGCCTTACGTCAGCTTTCTCGCCGCGATGCTTTCGCTCGGCCTTTGGCAGATTCTCGGCGGCGTGCTGCGCCGTCCTGGGCCGCGCGCCTTTGCCACGCTGATCGCCGCCCAGCCGGCCTTGCTGATCGGCTACTCGCTCTGGGGCGGGGTGAAGGAGGTCGCCGCCGCCGCCTTGATCGCCCTCGCTGCGGCGCTGGCCCCGGCCGTGGTCCGCACCGGGACGACCCGTCAGGACGCCGCCCTGCTCGCGCTGCCGGCCGCCGCTTTGGTCGGGGTGATCAGCGCCGGCGGGATGATCTGGCTGCTGCCGATGCTGGGCCTGCTGGCCGTGATCGCCTGGCTGCGCCTCGGACCCGTGCCGGCCGCTTGGCAGGCCCTCGCCTTCCTGGTGCCGCTCGTGGTACTGGTTTTTCCGGTCATCAGCTCTGGCCTCGTGCCGCCCACCTCCTCGCCGCTGACCGATCCCAACGCGGAAGGCAACCTGCGCGGGCCGCTCAACGGCCTGCAGGTTCTCGGTGTCTGGCCCGCGGGCGACTTCCGTTTCGACCCCGACGGCACCGTCGTCACGGTGGTTTTGATCGCGCTGACGATTGTCGCCGCGGCCGTCGGTCTCTGGACGGCCTGGTCCGGGCGAAGACGCGACGCGACCCTGGCCCTCTACGCGACCAGCCTTCTCGCCTGTGCGGCGATCTTCATCGTCGGCTCCCCCTGGGCGGGTGCGAAAGCGCTCGCCACGGCCTCGCCGGTGGCGCTCAGCCTGGCGATTGCGGGGGCGCTGGTGGCGCTGCGCATCGACCGCTTCGTCGGCGGCGCGCTGATCGTCGTCGTCGCGGGCGGAGTGCTGTGGTCGGGCGTCGTCGCCTACGGCGGCGTCAGCCTCGCTCCCTATGAGCAGCTGCGCGAGCTGGACCAGATCGGCGAAGAGTACGCCGGTCAGGGGCCGGCCTTGATGACCGAGTACAGCCCCTACGGAGCCCGCCACTTCCTGCGTGAGCTCGACGGCGAAGCCGCCTCGGAGCTGCGCGAACGGACGGTGCCGTTGCGCGGCGGTGGAGTGGTGGAAAAGGGCTACGCCGCCGACACCGACGAGCTCGATCTGAACGGCCTGCTCGAATACCGCACCCTCGTCCTGCGCCGCTCGCCGGTGCGCAGCCGCCCGCCTTCGCCCTATCGGCTTGTTTGGGACGGGGAGACCTACGAGGTCTGGCAGCGACCCGCGGTCCTCGCCGGTGACCCGCCCGAGCACTTGCCGCTGGGCGGGGAATACGAACCGGCGGCGGTGCCCGAGTGCGCCGACATCCTCGCTCTCGCCGAGCGTGCCGAAGCGGGGGGCGAAGGCGACGCCCGCCTGCTCGCGGCGCGCCACGCACCGTTGTATGACGCGACCGACGGCAACCTGGAAGTGCCCGACGGGGGTCGCTACGCGGCGTGGCTGAAGGGCTCGGTGCGGGGCGCCGACGAGCTCTACGTCGACGGCGGGAAGATCGGCGAGGCGCGCCACCAGATCAATAACGAAGGCGGCTATATCTATATGGGGGAGACCCAGCTGAGCGCCGGCAAGCACGAGGCGGAACTGCGCTTCGGCGGCGCCGACCTGCATCCTGGCAGCGGCGGCTTCCCGCGGCCCGAAGTCGGCCCGCTTATCTTCATCCCCGCAGAAGAAGAAGGGGGCGAGATCGTCTCGGTTCCGGCTGGGGAAGCGAGAAGCCTCTGCGGGCAGCGCTGGGACTGGATCGAGTCGGTCGTCTCCGAATGAGCGAGGGAGCCTTGCCCGGGGATGGTTAGCGCCGGCTCCTACATCCTCAGCGTGATCGAGCTGACCCTCCTGGCGGCATCGGTCGGCTTTTCCGCCTTCCGCATCCGCCGCCACCTGCTTCCCGCCTGGGACGGCGCCCCCGCCCGGTTGGTCGAGGTCGTGCTCGCCGTCGCTCTCCTGATCTGGCTATGCGAGCTGCTCGGGTTGGTCGGCCTCTTCTATGCCTGGACCCTGATTGCCGAGGCGCTGCTCCTCGCGGCCGCCGTGGTCGCGTGGCCGATCGGTGCCCGATCCGAGGACGAGAGCGTCGTGAAGGCGCCCGCGCCGCCCCCGTCGCCCAAGGGGATGACCCTCGTCGCGCTCGTCGTCGTCGCGCTCGTCTTCGCCCACTGGGGCCTCTTCGCCAAGTTCGTCCTGGACAACGGCATCTCCAACTTCGACTCGCTCTGGTCCTACATGCCCGCCGCTGCGGCGATGGTCCAGAGCCATTCGGTGGTCGACCTGCACTACACCGAGACCGCCTTCACCAACCTGAACTGGCTCTATCCGCAGAACTCCCACCTGATGCACGCCACCGGCATCCTGCTCACCGATCGCGACACGCTTTCGATCTTCATCAACTTCGGCTGGCTGGCGGTCACCTTCCTCGCCGCTTGGTGCATCGGTCGCCCTTACGGCCGTGGGCCGCTGGCGGTGGTCGCCACCGCGATCGTGCTCGAGTGCGAAACGCTGATCGTGCGCCTGCCGGGGGCGGCGAAAGACGACGTGATGGCTGCCGCCCTGCTGCTGGCGGCGATCGCGATCCTGCTCAACGCGCGGACGCAGGCGAGTGCCCCCGATGGGGAAGCGAGGTCGCTGCCGCTCGGCTGGCCCCTTGCCGCCGCCGGTCTCGCCGCGGGCCTCGCCGTTGGGACCAAGGCAACCGTGCTGGCGATGGTCGCGGCGCTGACCGTTGCGGTGATCGTGCTGGCGGGGCCGGACAGGAGATGGGCGGCCGCGCGCTGGTGGTTTCTACCTGCCCTGGCCGGCGGCGGCTTCTGGTACCTGCGCAACCTGATCGTCGCTGGCAACCCGCTTCCCCAAGTCGAAAAGCTCGGCCCGGTCGGGTTGCCCCATCCCGAGCAAGTACAGCGCGCCTGGCCCGATTTCAGCATCCTCCACTACGCGACCGACACCGCGGTCTGGCGCGATTACTTCGGCCCCGGCATGGAGCTGGCGTTCGGATCGCTCTGGCCGCTCGTCGTCGTCGGGGCGATCGCGGGTGGTGCGCTGGCCTTGCTATGGGCCGGTGATCGCACCCTTCGCTGGTTGGGGGGAATCGTGCTGTTCGGCGCATTCGCTTACCTCGCTACGCCGCTCAGTGCCCCCGGTCCCGAGGGCTCTCCCTTCCAGTTCTGGATCAACGTGCGCTACGCGATCCCGGCGCTGCTGGTCGGCCTTGTCCTTTTGCCGCTGGCACGGGGCTTGGAGAGTGCCGCCCGGCAGTGGGCCATGCTCGTCGCGCTGGTTGTGGTCCTCTGGGTCACCAACGGCGCCGATGCCGTGCTGGACGATCCGGAGCGTCTCTTCGGATTGCTGGTGGCGCTCGTTGCCGTCGCGATCCCGGCGCTGCTCATCTTTGCCGGGCAACGGGGGATCTCGAAGGGGGAGATCGCGGCGAGCTTCGCGCTCGTGGCGTTGCTCGTCGTCGCAATCGGCTACCCGCTCCAGCGCGACTACCTGCGCGATCGCTTCGGCCCGCAGTCCGGGCTTCCCGGTCAGGAACTGACCTCGGCTTACCTCTGGGCCCGCGACGTGGAGGATTCCCGCATCGGCTTGGCGGGGACCACCGCCGGCTTCTACCAGTACGGGTTCTACGGCACCGACCTCTCCAACCGCGTTCTCTACCTGGGGGAGAAGGGCCCGCACGCCGCTTTCAACCCAATCCCCGACTGTCGTGGCTTCCGCACTGCCGTCGACAACGCCGATCTCGACTACCTGGTCACCTCACCCTTCCTCAACTTCGCCGACGCGAGCGAACCGGTGACCTCCCCCGAGGCGGGCTGGCTGCGCGGCTCACCGGGCGTGGAACCGATCGAAACCAGCGGCACCGTCACCGTCTGGGGCGTCCGTGGCGGCCTCGACCCCGACGGCTGCGGCGCGGCAAACGCACCCCTGCGCTCCGTACCTCAGCAGCCGGGCTCATAGTCCAGAGGGGACATCGAACATGATGAGTATTGTCGACATTTGCAATGGTCGAGGGAGGTGGATTGCGGCTGCTCGCCTGTTCGGCGTTGGCGGTGCTGTTGATCAGCCTTGTTGTGCTTCAGTCGGGCCCCTCGGAGTCCAGCGAGACGCTCTCCTGGCTTCTTGCCTTCGCCGTTGCGCTTCCCGCCGGGTTTGTCTTGGCCACGCGTCAGCAGCGGGCGCTTGCCCCGGCTGCGCCGGCCGCCGCAACGCGCGGCCTGGCCGGAGGGTTGGCGCTGCTTGCGTATGGCTTGCTCCTGCGCCGCGGCGGCAGCGGTGATGATCTCCATCACCTGATCCTGGTGCTCGCCGCAGCCGGCGCTCTAGCGGCGCCCTTCGTCGCCGCCCGGGAGTGGCGGGACGCGAGTGACCGCTCGGCAACCGGGGCGCGAGTGCTCGCCCTCGTCTCGCTGGCCGTCCTTGCCCTGCTCTTCGTCCCAAGCTCCGCACTGCGTCCCGGCGCACTGCTCCCGGCACTGGCGATCGCCGCGCTGGCGCTGGCGCTTCTGCATGCGCGCTCGTCCTGGCGTCCGCCCGCACAGATGAAGGACGCGCTGGACGCCGCCGCATGCGTTCTCGTCGCCCTCCTGGTCATCCAGCTTCCGGACATCCAGGCATATGCTCAGAACCTGATTCACCACCATGGCTTCTTCCTCGGCCCGGCGAACGATGTGCTGCACGGGCGGGAGATGCTCAGTGAGGCGTGGTCGCAGTACGGGGTGGGCTCGATTAATGCGCTGGCGCTGGCCTTTCGTTTGATCCCGGTCGGCTACGGCGGTTTGAGCCTGATCGTCGTCGCACTGACGACCGCCCAGTACCTGTGTGTGTATGGAACGCTGCGACTGGCCGGCCTCGGGCAGCTGCTCGCCGCGCTCACCGTCGCCGTCGCCGTACTGGGCAATCTGTTCTACCCGATCGAGGTCTATGTGACGTTTCCCAGCGCTACGGCGCTGCGGTTCGGGCTCCCCTACCTAATGATTCTCTGCGCCGTCCTCGGCGCCCGCGACCCAGGGAGGCTGAAGCTGATGCGCCGGCTTATCGTGGCGGTGCTCGCGATCGCGGCGGTTTGGAGCTTTGAGGCGTGGGTCTACTGCGGGGTCACCTACGGCTCACTGGTGCTGATTGAGACGCTCGGTGCGGGTACTGGTGTCATCCGCCGGGCTGTCCGCGGCGCCGCAGCTGGCCTTGCCGCAAGTGCCGCCGCGATCGCGGTGTTCAGCCTATTCACGCTGCTCGTCTCCGGGCGGGTCGACTGGGGCCCGTATCTCGAGTACCTCCGCCTCTATACGTCTGACGAATTCGGCCAGCTCCCGGTCGTCTTTTTCTCCGCGGGCCCCTTGATGGCGGCTGCCATATTCCTCAGCGCGGCGACCCTGCTCTGGCTGGTCCGCGAGCAGCCGCAGGCGATCGCGCCATCGATGCGGATCGCGATCGCCGGGTTCACCGGGCTCGCCGTGGCGACCTTCACCTACTACCTCGGACGGTCACACCCGAACAACCTCCTCGTGCTGCTGGTCCCCGTCGTGGCCCTGGGGGGCCTCTGGATGCAGCTGGCGCTGAGCGCGGCGCCCTCGCGCCGGCGAGCGGCAGTTACCGCTCCGCTGGCGCTTGCCGCCGCGATGATTGCGGTAGCAAGCTGGCCGTCCTCGAAACAGACCTGGGGCGACACCGCTCTTGGCATGGTCGTCGGAGGTGGGTCGCTGCGCACCGGATTCGAACGCCTGGCGGAGAATCCGGTACTCGATCCCCGGGCGCCCGGGGCCGCCGCGCTGCTGGCCGAACACCTGCCGCAAGGCGCCCCAGCGGCAGTCCTGACCGAGCCCGAGCTGACGACCGAGATCCTGCTGAGGGCGGAGCGGCGCAACCTGCTGCCGATATCGAATCCCAACGAGGACGCCTTGATCGAGTCAAGCGCGGGCATTGTCCGCGCCGTCAGCGAGGAGCTGCCGGCCGGTACCTTGCTGCTGACCTCGCCGGCGCCGAGCCGCTCGGGGCTGTTCTCACCGATCGGGCAGAGCCGGGATTTCAACGGGCTCCAGCTGCTCGCCCTGTCGGTGTTGCGGCGACGCTTCGAATTCGAGCCCGTGGTGCAGACACCCGATGGGCTCGCGCTTGTGCGGCTGACACCGAGAGCCGGTGCTAAGCGTCAGCCGATTGCCTCGGGGTCAATTCCGTAGCGCTCCCAGAGCTCGGGATGCTCGCGCAGCCAGTTGGCGAGGCAAGCGAAGCCAGAGGGGAGGTCGTCCTCGGCGCTCCAGCCGAGCTGCTCCTGAGCGCGGCGGGCGTCGCCGACCCAGACGGCGGCGTCCCAGGAGCGCTGCGGCTCGGTTCGCCACTCGGGCTCGGCGACGAGGTCTAGCTCCGCCCGCGCGACCTCGACCACCTCGCGCAGGGTCGTCTGTTGACCGGAGGCGATGTTGAGGACGCTGCCGCGCGGCAGGTCAGAGCGCTCTGCGGCGAGCAGGAAGGCGCGCTCGGCATCGCGTACCGAGACGAAGTCGCGCGGCGTGTCGGGGGAGACCAGAGGGGGAAGACGTCCTTCCAGCCCGCGGGCGACCAGGGTCGGCATCAGCCGCCCGGGCTCCTCCCACGGCCCGTAGACCGAGTAGAGGCGCAGGGTGAGGACGTGGAGGTCGTCGCGCTGGGCGACGAAGCGGCAGTGCATGGTCGCGGCTGCCTTCATCGTCGCGTAGTCGCTGTTCGGCTCCGGCAGCTCGCCCTCGCTGGGTGGGTGGTCTTGAAAGCCGTACTCCGAAGAGGTGCCGGCGTGCACGAAGGCGGCGAAGCCGTGCTCCTGGCAGGCGGCAAGCAGGCGCACCGTGGCGACCAGGTTCGTCTGCATGATCAGCTCCGGGTCGCGCTGCCAGGAGTAGGCGCCGTGGGCGGCCAGGTGGAAGACCCACTCGGGCTGCGCCGAGCGCAAGGCTGTCTCGACGGCATCCGGGTCGAGCAGCTCGACCGGGACGATCTCCATCGCGTCCACCAAGTGATCGAGGCGCCAGGTCGGACTGCCCGGGTGGGTCCAGGCGACGACCTCGTGACCGGCCTCCGCCAGTGCCGTGGCCAGGTTGGCGCCGACGAAGCCGCCTGCCCCGGTGACGAGCGCCCTCATCGGGCGCATCATATGCTCTGCCGCCGTGACGCCGAGCGCCACCGCCGGGCCCCTGGGCGAGCTGAGAGAGCGCGGCTGTCCGACCTGCGGATCGACCGACGAGCGGCGCATCTTCGCCGAGCAGCGCCTCGACTTCGAGCTCCTCGATGAGCATGCCTTCGCCTCGCGCAAGCGGCCCGAGCACATGCGGCTGCGTCTGGTCGAATGCCCCGGCTGCGACCTCGTCTACGCCAGCCCTGTCCCCGCGCCGGAGGTGCTGGCCCGCGCTTACAACGCCGCCGCCTTCGACAGCGCCGAGGAGGCGCGCTACGCCGCCCGCACCTACGCGCACGAGCTGACGGAGGTCCTCGCCGGCTTGCCGGAGCGCCGCGGCGCGCTTGACATCGGCACGGGCGAGGGCGCCTTCCTCGGCGAGCTGCTCGCGCTCGGCTTCGACGACGTCGGCGGGGTGGAGCCCTCGCGCGCGCCGATCGAGGCAGCGGACCCCGCCGTTGCCGAGCTGATCGAGCACGGCATCTTCCATCCCGGCATCCGCGAGCCGGGCAGCCTCAGCCTCGTCACCTGCTTCCAGACGATCGAGCATGTGCCCGATCCGGCGGCGCTGGTCCGCGACGCGGTCACGCTGCTGCGGCCGGGAGGGGCCTTCGCGCTCGTCTGCCACGACCGGCGCGCTCCCGTCAACCGTGCGCTGGGGATGCGCTCGCCGATCGTCGACGTCGAGCACATGCAGTTGTTCTCGCCGCGCAGCGTCGAGGCGCTGCTGCGGGGTGCCGGGCTGCGCGATGTCCGCCGGCACCCGATCCGCAACTGCTACCCGCTTCGCTACTGGGTCCGTTTGCTGCCCCTGCCGGAGCGGCCCGGAGCGCTCCTTTCCCGTGCGCTGGAGCGAATCGGCATCGGCGATCGCCCCGTCTCGCTCCCGGTCGGCAACCTCCTCGCCTGGGGCACTCGTGCCTGAGCGGGAGAACCTCGCCCTGCGCACCGCAGAGCGCTGGCAGCCGCCGGCCTTCCGGCCGCCGCGGACGCGCCGCGACCGCCTCCTCGCCGCGGCGCGGCGGCTGCTCGACCTGCAGGCGGCGTCGATCTGGCGCGACCTGAAGATCGAGCTGGCGAGCGCTCACGGCGACGTGCTCGACGTCGGCGCGGGCGCCCACCCTTACCGACCGCTGTTGCCAGCGGGCTCGCGCTACCGGGCGATCGACACGGCGGCGGCGCACGCGGCGTTCGGCTACGACCTGCCCGACACCGAATACTTCGAGGGCAATCGCTGGCCGGTCGAGGACGCCGTGGTGGACGTCGTGCTCGCCACCGAGACGCTCGAGCACGTGCCCGACCCGGCGACATTCCTCGCCGAGGCGGGGCGGGTGTTGCGGCCTGGTGGCCGGATCGTCCTCACCGTCCCCTTCGCCGCCCGCTGGCACTACATTCCCCACGATTACTGGCGGTTCACGCCGTCGAGCCTGCGCAGCATGCTCGAGGCAGCCGGCTTCGCTGACGTCGTCGTCCACGCCCGTGGCAACGAGGCGACCGTCGCCTGTTACAAGCTGATCGCGCTGGCACTGCCGGCGCTCTTCCCTCCCGACGGCGGCCTCAGCCCCGCTCGCATCGCCGCTGTTCTTGCTCTGCCGCTCGTCGCCGTGCTGGCGGTTCTAGCTCACGTCTCGTTGCGCGGCGGGGGCGGAGACGACTGCCTGGGTTGGACCGCGACCGCGTCCGCCGCCTGATCGCTGCTGCGTGGGGGCGGGACCGCTTCGACACCCTCGGGCGGGTTGAGGATCGATCCGACGACGAACGGCGGCCGCCGCTTGACCTCCTCGTACATGTGCCCCAGATAGCTGCCGATGATCGCCAGGCAGAGCAGCTGGATGCCGCCGAGGAAGAGGATCAGGATGATCAGGGTCGTCAGCCCTTTTGGCGCCGCCGCTGGGTCGACGATGCGCAGCACGAGCTGGACCAGGAGGCTGATGAACGAGCCGGCGACGACCACGAGGGCGACGCCGGTGATTAGCTCGAGCGGGGCGTAGGAGAAGGAGACGATCGCCCGCCGCGCCCAGCCGAGGTTCTTGAGGAAGCTGTTCGTCGTCGTGCCGAACATCCGCTCTGGGCGCACGTAGGGGACGCCGACCTGCTTGTAGCCGACCCAGGCGCGCAGGCCGCGCAGGAAGCGGTGCGCCTCCGGCATCGCGTTGATCGAGTCGACCACGCGGCGGTCCATCAGGCTGAAGTCGCCGGCGTCGAGCGGAACCTCGACGTAGGCGAAGCGGCGGAACACCCGGTAGAAGGCCTTGTAGAACCAGCGCATGTAGCGGGGCGCGTCGCGCTCCACGCGCTCGCCGTAGACGACGTCGTATCCCTCCTGCCATTTCTCGACGAAGCTGGGGATCACCTCGGGCGGGTCCTGCAGGTCGCCGTCGAGGAGCACCACCGCGTCGCCGCTGGCGATCCGCATCCCCGAGGTGAAGGCGCTCTGCGAGCCGAAGGCCCGCGCGTGGTTGACGACGACCACCTTGGGATCGCGCTGGGCCAGCTCGGCGAGCACCTCGCCGGCGTCGTCGGGTGAGCCATCGTTGACGAAGACGATCTCGTAGTCGGCACCGATCTGCTCGAAGACGGCAACGAGGCGTTCGTGCATGACCGGCACCGCTGGGGCGTCGCGGTAGCAGGCGATGACGGCCGAGATCTTCATCGGCGCGCAGCCTACTTGTGCTGCTTTGCTATCAAGGCCTGCTCGATTTGCGCGACGAGCCGGGGAGCGCTGAGGCCATGGCGATCCTCGAGGAACTGCTGGGAGCCGGTCTCGCCGCCGGGCATGCGCTCGACGCCGGCGCGCAGCAGCCGGCAGCCGAGGTCGTGTTCGGCGGTCGTCTCGGCCACCAGCGAGCCGAGCCCGCCGTCCCGGTAGTGCGCCTCCACGGTCAAAACCGCGGGTACCTCCGCTAGCAGCGCGGCGATGTCCTCGACAGCGCTCGGGTTGAAGGAGGAGACCAGCCCCACCGCTGCCTGGACGCCGCGCTCGGCGAGCTGCTCGGCGGCGGCGACGGCCTCGTGGGCGATCGAGCCGATCGCCAGGATCGCAACGTCGCTGCCGTCGCGCAGCAGCTCGAGACGGCCGAGCGCGAAGCGGCCGTCGAGCCCGTGCAGCTCCTCGCCCCGCTTACTCGCCCTGAAGTAGACGGGGCCAGGCAGGTCCGCGGTCGCCCGCAGGGCGGCCCGCGCTTGCGCGGCGTCAGCCGGGACGACGGTCGTGATCGCGGGCTGGGCGCGCATCACCGCGTAGTCCTCGAGCGCGAAGTGCGTCACCCCGTTGTGGCCATAGTCGAAGCCACCGCCGACGCCGACGACGCGCACCGGCAGGCCGTGTAGGGCGGGGCCGTTGCGGATGAACTCGTAGGGACGCAGCGTCGAGAAGGTCGCGATTGAGTAGACGAACGGCACGAAGCCCGCCTCGGCAAGTCCGGTCGCGACGCCGACCATGTTCTGCTCGGCTACGCCGCAGTTGACGAAGCGGTCGGGGAAGCGGCGCTGAAACTCCTCCAACACCATGAAGCCGAGGTCGCCGGTCAGCAGCATCACTCGCTCGTCGGCCTCGGCGAGAGCGACCAGCTCCTCGAGGAACTCGTTTCTCACGCCGCCGTCCGCGCGTCCAGATCAGCGATCGCCGTGGCATAGGACTCGTCGTCGAGCGGCAGGTAGTGCCACTCGATCTTCGACTCCATGAAAGAGACCCCGTAGCCGAAGGTGGTCTCGGCGACGATCGCTCGCGGCCTTCCCTCGCTTGTCGTCTCCAGCGCGGCACCAAGCGCGGCTTGGTCGTGACCCGGCGTCGTCTCGACCGACCAGCCGAACGCCGACAGCTTTTCCGCCACGTCGCCGAGGTCGATGATGTCGCGGGTGTAGCCGAGCGCCTGCTGGCCGTTCAGGTCGACGAGCAAGACGATGTTGTGGAGTTGGTGCTGGGCGGCGAACATCACCGCCTCCCAGGTCGACCCCTCGTTCAGCTCCGCATCGCTCATGATCACGTAGACGCGCCGGTCCGAGCCCTGCCGCTTGGCGCCAAGCGCGGCGCCGGCGCCAAGAGAGAGGCCCTGTCCGAGCGAGCCGGTGCAGAAGTCAACACCGTCGAGGGCATGCTCGGGATGGACGCCGAGCAGCGTGCCGTCAGCGCAGAAGGTGTCGAGCGCGCCGTCCTCGAGGCGCCCTTGTAGATGGAGGGCCGCGTAGAGCGCAAGAGCTGCATGCCCCTTGGAGAGGACCACGCGGTCGCGCTCGGCCCCGCGGTCAATGCGAGCCGGCCCGCCGGTCACGGCTGCCACGAGGTCGGCGATCGACAGGGCCGAGCCGATGTGCCCAACGTTTGCCCGATAGGACTGCTCGACGATCGTCCGCCGGATGTCCTCCGCGAAACGCGTCCGCTCCCCCGCATCCATCAGCCGTCCAGCGTAGCCGATTGCAATGTCCGAATCTCGGCACACTCGATCGCGTCGATTGAGGAACGGACTATGCATCTTGCGTAAACGACGATGCTCGGTTATGGTACCCACGAGTCCGGGGGTCCGGGCAAGTTTTATGAACAGGGAACGAGAGGGAGGCACCTAATGCCAGCAGTCCTACGTACGCGCGCTAGAGCGCTGCAGATGCCCTTTGCCGCCGCCGGTTTGGCGATCGCGGCGATGGCTTTCGTGTTTATTGCGACGTCCAGCAGCGCCCTCGCAGCGGATGAGGGCTCCTCAGCCAAGGCCTCGGCCAAAAAAGGCAACTCGGGCCTCAGCAAAAAGCAGAAGCAGCAGGTGGACACCATGATCAAAAAAGCCACCCTCACCGGTCCGACTGGTCCCCAGGGCCCGGTGGGTCCTGCCGGCCCCCAGGGCCCCAAGGGGGATAAGGGGGATAAAGGTGACGCCGGCGCCCCAGGTCAGAAAGGCGCGACCGGGAAAAAAGGCGCCACCGGCACCCAGGGCTTAAAAGGCCCGACGGGCGCCCAGGGCACCAAAGGCGCTACGGGTTCGCAAGGCCCGAAAGGGGCCACCGGCACCCAGGGCTTGAAAGGCGCGACCGGCGCCCAGGGCTTGAAAGGCGCGACCGGCGCCCAGGGCTTGAAAGGCGCAACGGGTGCCGGAGGTGCCAAAGGCGCCACGGGCGCGAAAGGCGCGACCGGTGCGGCTGGTCCCAAAGGCGCGACCGGCTTTGGAGGGGCCACGGGTGCCAAAGGACCAACCGGCGCTGCAGGCCCGACCGGCGATGAAGGCGCCAAAGGCTTGACCGGCGATGAAGGCGCCAAAGGTCCGACCGGCGCCAAAGGTCCGACCGGCGGTGCAACCGGTGCTAAAGGCTCAACCGGCCCGGCAGGTCCAACCGGCGATGAAGGTGCGACCGGTCCCGCGGGACAGAAAGGCTCAACCGGTGCCACCGGGCCCAAAGGCGCCACGGGCAAAGGCACCAGCCTTGAAGTCCTGACCGGCGTCTGGAGCGCTGAGGGCGAAGAAGGCGGCGCCGGGGGGACCGTTCCCATGCAGGCATCGATCTTTTGGCTGCAGGAGATCGATCCAGCTCCCGATCTGGTCTACGCCTCCGATCCGGGCAGCCTCCTCGGGGGAGTTGGGATCGTTGTTGATACCGGCGAAGGCAAACTGACGGGGCCGCAGATCTTGTTCTCTGCCGCCGAAGTAGAAGGCGTCTGTGGCGCTGGCAGTAGCGACGCGAATCCGCAGGCCGAACCCGGTTTGGTTTGCGTATTCGCCACCACCGAACAGATCAACCCTGCCATCTCTCCCACCCTGGAAGGCGGGGGCGAATCAGCTCTTTGGAAAAGCCCCCATCCCGGGAGCGGCGTGATCATCCCGTTCACGCTTGAAGCGCTGCCGAATCTCTCCCTTCCGGCGACCTCAGGTGGGTACGCCAGGGGTTCCTGGGCAGTCAACACCGAAGACCCCTAAGCAGGTAGCTGCCCACCACCGACGCTTTGAGAACGAGGGCCCGGCTGAAAGCCGGGCCCTCGTTCTTTGATAGGCGATGGCAAGAAAGCCACGATCAATAAAAATCTATTAAACTATCTCTCCTACTCAAAAGGGGAGAGACATTGACTACTCGCTGGACGGCCATACTCGTAGCGACGCTTACCGTCACCGTGCTTATCGCGGGGTGTGGTGGAGACGATGAGAATAGTGGGGGAGACACCCAAACTGTTACCGCGTCATCGCTTGCACGGGCCGCCTTCATCAAAAAAGCCCGTACTATCTGTATCGACGGAGCCGAACGAGCCTTCGAATATCAGCCGTCGGACCCCACTGAAGACGTCAGCTTCGCGAAGGCGATTGAAGTCTCGGTTGCGCCCGCCTTGCAGGAGGCCGTCGACAGGCTTTACGAGCTCGGTGCTCCAGAAGGCGACGAGGCTGAGATGGAAGCGTTTCTCCGCGCCATGCAGGAAGGAGTCAATTCACTCGAAGAGGAAAGGGCATCCATCTCATCTCTTCAGGAATTGGGATACCCCTTTCGCGATGCCAGCAAGTTAGCGCGTAAGTACGGCCTTGTCGGGTGCGCATATGCTTGAGAACACCTGCCTGGCCCGAGCGGTGTTGATTATCGCAGCGGCCACCGCGATCTTCGCCGGCTGCGGCGAGGAGGCGGACAAGCCCGAACAGACTCGTAGCCTTGCCGCCATAGATGAAGCGGGGCTCCCGCTGACCATCAACTCCCTCACCAGGGCAGAGCACATCATCCGCGTCGACGAGTTCTGCCGTGGGAGTATTGCCGACATGCGAAAAGATCTGGTGATCTATCGCAGAAAGCAATTTGGCCCGAAAGTGAGCGACCGCCGTGTCTTCGCCTATGCCAGCAAAAACAGCCTCTTCCCGCACCTGCAGTTCTGGTTCGACGACATCAGCTGGATGGGTGCGCCCGAAGGCGACAAACGTGTGCTGGAAGACATGCTTGAAACGCTGCAGCTCGCGGTCCTGGACGGCCAGGCCAAACGGGTTACGAATGCAAGGCAGTTGGCGAGCTTCTTCGACGACTACAACCGCAAGGCGCTTCAGTATGGACTCAGCGACTGCCTTGCGTATCCGCGGGCCTTCGAGCTTGGGCGCGCGGGCGCCTAGCTGACTTCAGCACTTCTCATACCCTTGTGAAACCCCAGGCGACAAAGTAGAGCTCCACGTCTACAACAACCACACCGACCACACAGCTGGCACATCACAGTTGCACATACACATTAGACCCAAGAGCGGTAAGACCACGATCGATCTGAAAAACAAACCAGGTAGATCAGTCGACGCCGAAAACTGGATTACAGCCGACATAGACTTGGGTGGAACAGTTTCAACCCGCCCTAACAATAGAACCCATGGTCACGGCTGGCTTCTCAGCTGTGGTCCTGAAACCACACGACGGGCACTATCGTGGGTCAGATGGCGCTGAAGGGTACAGACGCTGCCGGCAATGACAACAGCATCACAGTAAGCACAGCGTCCTAGACACGACGACCACGACAAGGGGCCCGGATCGCTCCTGGTTTGTGTGGAAGCGGACTGAAATCGGAAAGGAAAATCGCCGTTTTCCGTCCTGCGCCGATCGGCACACGCGAGAAAGCATCATACGCAATTTGCAGGGACGGAGGCGGTTACTGGGGCCTTAGATGGAGCGGTTGGCTACGATCGCTAAAGAAATCTTGCTTAACCTTTCTCTAAACGCTATGGATGGTTCGTCCCCGAGGGGGAGTGGGCACCTGGCCTCTAGCCGGAATGCCTGCGGTAAAAACACGAAAGGAAGGAAGAGCAAGATGACTCGCAACCTCAAGGCCCTTGGCCTTGCTTTGGTGGCCGTCTTCGCGATGACGGCGTTTGCGGCCTCCGCGGCACAGGCGACGTCACCGGCCACGTTGACAGCCGAACAATATCCGGTCACAATTGACGGGTTCCAGGAGGGCGAACCAACGGTGTTCACCCGCGGTGCCCGGCAGGTTAGATGCGAAGTGGCTGACCTCCATGCTGAAGTCGCTTCGGCTGCAGCTGGTCAGACAATCACAGCGTTCCCAACCTATGAAAATTGCAAAGCGAATCTGGAACTCCCGGCGACAGTGACAATGAACAGTTGCCACTTCGTGTTCCACCTTACAGCGGACGCAAGTGACACATTTACATCCGTTTCTGACCTGGTGTGCGAAGTTCTGAACGACAAAGTAGAAATCCACGTCTACAATAACCACACCGATCATACAAACGGCACATCGCAGTGCACATACACATTTGGTGCACAGAGCGGTAAAACCACGATCGACCTGACAAACGAGGGCCCTGTCATTCACGATGAGGGCGAACCTACTGAGGAAGTAACAACACCGAAAGACTGGATTACAGCCGATATCAACGTCGGCGGTATCGTTTCGACCCGGCCCAACGAAACAAGCCATGGTCACGGCGGCCTCCTCAGCTGTGGACCTGTGAACCACACCACCGGCACGCTGGTTGGGGAAGCAGTGCTGAAGGGTACAGACGCCGGAGGTAACGACAACGGAATCACAGTAAGTACAGCGCCCTAACCGATAGTTAGCGCTGACGGGCCGGACTGCGATAGAGCAGCGGCGCCGAGCAAAGGGCCGGGAGTAATCCCGGCCCTTTGTATAAATAGACTCTCAACTGTTCCTTGACAAGGCGACCAATGTTCCGATATGGTAGTCACAGTTGAGATCCCCGCCGATGAAGGGCTGGC
Source organism: uncultured Solirubrobacterales bacterium (assembly GCA_963698085.1). Lineage (GTDB taxonomy): Bacteria > Actinomycetota > Thermoleophilia > Solirubrobacterales > 70-9 > VRUE01. Next base: position 642,730 of record OY969122.1, on the reverse strand, counting down.
GCGGGTAGTGCCAGAGGAACAGGGGAAGCCAGGGGAGATGGTCAAAGGGATGTCAGGGAATTTGCCAGTGCCGCTTCGGTGGATATACGGCTTAGCGCTGGTCGCCGTGCTGGTCGCTACGGCAGCGGTAGCTCAAGGCAGTGCTCGGGCGGCTGTACCGGAGGAGCTGCGTCCGGCATTTTGCCCAACGGGCTCCGCGGCCGGCCAATGCAAAATTCCGCGCGGGATGGCAGTTGATTCGGCTAGCGGCCACGTCTATGTAAGCGATCAAAGTAATCGCCGCATTCAGGAGTTCGATGCCTGGGGCGAGTTTGTCCGCGCCTGGGGCTGGGGTGTCCTCGACGGCTCGCCTGAATTGCAGACCTGCACCCCGAGTACTGGCTGCTTGACGGGTCTGGAAGGAGATGGAGCCGGCGAGTTCGGGTTCTTTGGACCCCAGGGCATCTCGGTGGACGGCGCTGGGGATATCTATGCCGTCGATTTCAATAACAATCGGGTGCAGAAGTTCAGTCTTCCTGCTGACTCTGAAGGCTCAGTTGAGTTCGTGCTGACGTTCGGTGGTGATGTCAACAAAACGAAAGTCGAAGCAGGGGGAGCAACGGAGGCTGAACGAAATCTTTGTACTGAGGCATCGGGTGATGTCTGTCAGGTAGGTAGCAAAGGCACTGGCGATGGTCAGTTCAATAACTGGCCAATTCCTGGAAGCTTCATCGCGGTTTTCTCGGGCTCGCCGGAAGTGGTCTATGTCGGCGATCAAGGGAGGATTCAGAAATTCAGTCCCGGTGGCGTCCACGTCGGCGAAATTCCCTTTAGCGGCACGCCCCTGCCTGAGGATGGCACTGTCGCCGCGCTGGCGGTCGATAATGCCGCCGCCCCGGCCAGTCCAAACTTCGGCGACCTCTACTTCTCCTATGTGCGCCAGCTGGCCGGCAATCAGCCCGTGCAACCCGGCGTCCACAGGCTCGACCCTGTTACCGGCGAAGTTCTGGACACGCTCAACGTTCCGGCTCCGACCGCGATCGCCACGGACGATGAAGAAGGCGGCGTCTACGTGTTCCAGCTTAAGAACAATCACAATGGACTTCCGCCGCACTTTGACACCGAGGTCCTCCAGTTTGACTCCACGGGCACCCTGACAAATACATTCAACGCCGAGGATGAGGGCTTCAGCGCTTCGACCGGAATCGCCACCAGTTCCGCCTGTGGTCTTCCGAGCCCCGACCTCTTCATCGCGAACGCGATCAGCAACGATAGCTTCGTGCGCATCTACGGCCCGCCGCCGGACCCAAACATATGCCCTCCGCCCGAAAAAGCGCCGACGATCGAGGATCAATTCGCGCTTACGGTCAGCAGCGATGGCGCCACCGTGGGGGCGCAGATCAACCCCCACTTCTGGCCGACCACGACCTTCTGGGTGGAATACGGCACCGGCAAATGCTCAGAAGGCGGTTGTCCCAACAAGGTGCCGCTACCGCCCGGGGATTCGCTTACCGATGAGGTGAAGGACGCTGCCTTCCCCACTCCCGGCGTTTTCCTCGACGGTCTTGAGCCGGACACGACCTACCACTTCCGCTTCGCTGCCAGGACCGTGTTTCAGCCACCGCCGGCCAGCGGAGAAGTGGTTGAAGTGCGCGGCACGGGCGGCGAGGTCGGCCTGGACGGCGGCGAAGACAGCTTCCACACTTTTCCGCTGCCACTCCCAGAGAACACGAAATGCGCCAATCAGATCTTCCGCGGCGGCCTCGCGGCACGGCTTCCCGACTGCCGTGGGTACGAGCTGGTCAGCCCGCTCGACAAAAACAACGGCGATATCGAGACCGACCGAGACTACTTCTTCGGCCTGATCTCGCCCGACGGCACCCGCGCAACCTACACCTCCTTCCGCGCCTTCGGCGAACCGCAGGGGGCGCCGCTCAACCACCCCTACATCTCCGAACGCGACCCCGCGGCGGGCTGGTCGGCCCACTCGATCTCCCCACCGCGCAACTCGATTGCCTTCTACCCCCCGCTCAGTACCCCCAACAATTTCCAGTTCAAGGCCTTCACGGAGGATCTCTGCGAGGGCTGGCTGCTGCAAGACAGCAACGTCGCGCTGGTCGAAGGGGCGCCTTCCGGCGTGGCCAACGTCTACCAGCGCGAAGATCGCGGTTGTGGGGCAGAGGGCTACCGACTGCTCACCCCGGTACCGCCACCCGGCTTCGACTTCAAAGAAGAAGTGCCCGAGAGCAACTACTACCCGCAGGTGCAGGGCATCTCGGCCGACACGGGCCAGACGCTTTTGCGGGTCAACGCCGTGCTCACGTCCGATGCATGTGACACCACGCCCGGAGCCGGAAAAGGCCTTTACCAGGTGTACCTGCACGGGCCAGGAGACAACGATCTGCAACTGGTCAGCGTCTTGCCCTGGAAAGAGCCGGCCTGCGTGCACTCCTCGGCGGGGACCGGTCAGGGCGAACCTGGCGAATTTCGCGAAGACAACGTCTACCATGCGCTCTCCGCCGATGCATCGCGCGTCTTTTGGTCGGCAAGCGCGGAAGAAGACAACGAAGACGTTCTACCCCCCTTCGGTGAAGCCAAAGGCGGACGGGCCAACGAGCAGGGCCCGCTCTACGTCCGCCTCAACCCCAGTGCGCCCCCGAGCGCGCAGGAATTCGGCAGCGCCGTCGGCAGCGGCACGGTAAAAGCGGGCTCGAAAATTGTCAGCGCTCTGAGCACGGCAAGCGGCGCATTCGTGGTGGGGCAGAGGATTGCCGGCAAAGGCATCCCGGCCGGAACGACGATCACCGCGGTGGGTGCCAGCTCGTTGACCCTCTCGCTTGCCGGGACCCAGGAACACGTCGGCACGTCGCTCGGCGCCTGGAGCACCTGCACCGAAAAAGCAGAAAAAGCCTGCACGGTCCCAATCTCAGAAGCCGGCAGCACCCGTTTTTGGGGCGCCGACCCAGCGGGCAACACCGCTGTCTTCACCGCCGGCGGCGGCCTGTTCGAATTCGACGTCGATGACGAAACGAGCACGACGATTGCTGCGACTGGGGTCCAAGGCGTGATGGGGATGAGCAACGACGCGAGTCGCATCTACTTCGTCTCGGCCAGCGTCCTAACCGGAGAAACGACGAACAGCGAGGGCGCCAAAGCGATCGCCGGCCAACCAAACCTCTACTTGCACGAGCGGGGTGGCGGGCTCACCTTCGTCGGGATGCTTTCGAGCCGCGATGTGGTGACCGCGGTGAGCATCAACTCACGGCTTGCTGCGATCGCGCCGCTGCCCAGGTGGCGGGCAGCGCGGGTGAGCGGCGACGGTCTGCATGCCGCCTTCACCTCGGCTGGGACGCTAACGGACTATGACAACGCCGATGCGAGCACTGGTGAACCCGACGCCGAGGTCTACCTCTATGACGCCGAATCAGGAGGGGCAGGGGAGCTCACTTGCGTCTCATGTAACCCGAGTGGGGCGCGGCCGCATGGGCGAGCGGTGGGTTCCAGCAGCAGCCCGATCCGTCACGCAGCCCGCATCCCCGGCTGGCCCTACCAGCTCTATGCCTCCCGCGCCCTCTCTGCCGACGGCAACCGCCTCTTCTTCGAGAGCTTCGACGCGCTGGTCTTGCGCGACAACAACGGCAAGGCGGACGTCTATGAGTGGGAGCGAGCGGGCAGCGAGGCCGAGTGCGAAGCAGTCGGTGCCGAACTCTTCGTCGAAAAAGCAGGCGGCTGCATCAGCTTGATTACCTCCGGCAAGAGCGCCGAGGACTCCATATTCCTTGATGCTTCCGAGGGGGGAAACGATGTCCTCTTCTCGACCGCCGGCAGCCTGCTGCCTCAAGACTTCGGCCTAGTCGACGCCTACAACGCCCGGGTGGGAGGCGGCTTCCCACCGCCCGAGGAGCCACCGCTTCCGTGCGAAGGGGAAGCCTGCCAGCCTTATTCTCCGCCGCCGGAGGGGCAGACCCCGGCCTCCTCGACCTTCGAAGGCCAGGGGAACGTGGTACCGGGCCCAGCGCGCCGCCGCTGCGGAAAAGGCAAGCGGCGGGTGGTACGCGGCGGCAAAGCACGCTGCGTAAAAAAACAGCGGCAAAACGGTAAACGCGCCAAGCGTACGTCCGGAAGGGCCGCCCGATGAAACGGTCGCTCCTCGCCCTGATTGCGAGCGTGCTCGGGGCGGCGGCACTTGCCGCGCCCGCCGACGCCGCCTTTGAACTCAAAGACCTGGAAGTCGCTTTCGAAGCCGATGGCTCCCCGGTGGTGCAGGCCGGCTCCCACCCCGATGCCTTCGTGACCAGCTTCGCCTTCGCGACCAAAGAAGACGAGGAACTCGACCTGCCCTTCGAAGTGCCCGACGGCTCGCCCCGCGACCTGACGATCACGGCGGTGCCCGGCCTTGCCGGCAACCCGACCGCGACGCCGCGCTGCACGACGCTGCAGTTCGCCGCCGGTCTCGGCGGCGAATGCTCCTCGGCCACCCAGGTGGGCCTCACCAGGGTCACTTTTGAGAGCCCCGTGACTTCCACGGTCGCCCCTGTCTACAACCTGACCCCGCCCCCCGGCGTGGCTGCCAAAATCGGCTTCTATGTGTCCGTAGTGCCAGTGACGGTCGAGGCCGGCGTCAACCCCGACCCCCCCTACAACATCGTTGCCTCGCTCAAGAACATCCCGCAGGTGTTGCCCGTCTACGGCTCGAGAACCGAAATCTTCGGCAAACCGGGTGGCCCCAGCGACCCCCCCTTCCTGACCGTGCCGCGCGCCTGCGAGGGATCCCTCCCGACCCTCTTTTCGGCTCGCTCTTGGGAGGAGCCCGGGATCTTGGAGACGGGTGAAGCCTTGACGCCGGGCTTTGGGTTCTGCTCCAAACTCCTCCTTGCCCCCGAGTTCGACGCCCAGGCGACCAGCAAGGCCGCCTCCTCGCCCACCGGCATCGACATCGACCTGGAAATCGACGACGAGGGCTACGAAGACCCCGACGTAACCGCGGATTCAGACATCAAGAAGGCAGTCGTCACCTTGCCCGAGGGAATGACCGCCAACCCCTCTCTGGCCGAGGGGCTCGCGACCTGCTCGCCGGCCGCATATGAGGGCGAGGCGATCGGCGCCGGAGCGGGCGTGGGCTGCCCGGAAGCCTCCAAGGTCGGCACGGTGGAAGCCGAAACGCCACTGCTGGAGGACGAGGTCCTCAAGGGCGAGCTTTTCATCGCCTCCCAGAACGACAACCCCTTCAACTCCCTGCTCGCCCTCTACATGGTGGTCAAGGACAGGGATCTGGGGATCATCGTCAAGCTGGCCGGCAGGGTCGAGCCCGACCCCGAGACCGGCCAGCTCACCACCACTTTCGGCGAACCTGGCCACGAGCTGCCCCAGTTTCCGCTCTCGCGCGTGCACGTCCACCTGCGCGAGGGTGGTCGCAGTCCGCTGATCGCGCCACCCTTGTGCGGGACCTACGAGACCAAGGCGCTGTTCACGCCCTGGGCAAACCCCGACAACCCAGTCGAGGTGAGCTCCTCCTTTGAGATCACCAACGGCGTCGGTGGGGCCCCTTGTCCACCGGGTGGCACGCCGCCCTTTGAGCCCGGCTTCGAAGCGGGGTCGATCAACAACGCCGCCGGGCAGCATTCCCCCTTCTACATGCGTCTGACCCGCCGTGACGGTGACCAGGACCTGACCCGCTTCTCGGCCAGGTTGCCGCCGGGGGTCGTGGCAAAGCTGGCTGGGGTATCGCGGTGCTCCGATGCACAGATCGCTGAGGCCAAGGCCAGCAGCGGCAGGGATGAGCTCGCCAGCCCGAGCTGTCCCGTCTCATCGGAGATCGGCGATGTTCTCGGTGGAGCGGGAGCCGGTGCCCAACTCACCTACGTGCCCGGCAAGATCTACATGGCCGGCCCCTACAAAGGTGCGCCGCTCTCAGTAGTTGCGATCGTCCCCGCGGTAGCCGGTCCCTTCGACGTCGGCACCGTGGTCACCCAACAGGCCCTGCGCATCGACCCGCGCACCGCCGAAGTGCGCGCTGACGGCGCCTCCTCGGACCCGCTCCCCCACATCCTCGCTGGCATCCCGCTGGCGGTCCGCGACGTCCGGGTTCACGTCGACCGACCCAATTTCACCCTGAACCCAACGAGTTGCGACCCCTTCCAAACCGAGGCCGAGCTCTGGGGCGGGGGTCTGGATGCCTTCAGCACCGCCGATGACTTCCCGGTCCTCCGCACCGCCCGCTTCCGGGCCGCCAACTGTGCCGCTCTTGGCTTCAAGCCCCAGCTCTCCCTGACCTTGAAAGGTGGCACCAAAAGAGGCGACCATCCAGCCCTGCGCGGAGTCTTTACTCCACGCGCGGGTGACGCGAACCTCGAGGGCATGATCCTGCGCCTGCCGCGCTCGGCCTTCCTCGATCAGGCCCACATCCGCACGATCTGCACCCGTGTGCAGTTCGCCGCCGACGCCTGTCCGGAGGGCGCGATCTACGGTCATGCCAGGGCGATCACGCCGCTACTCGACGAGCCCCTTGAAGGACCCGTTTACCTGCGTTCCTCTGACCACAATCTCCCCGACTTCGTTGCCGACCTGCGCGGTCTTGTCGACGTCGAAGCGGTCGCCCGCATCGACTCAAAACGTGGCGGCATCCGCGCTACCTTCGAAGACACGCCCGATGCACCACTAACCAAAGTTGTTGTCAACATGCAGGGCGGCAAAAAGGGCCTGATCATCAACTCCCGGGACCTCTGCGCCGCCAAGAGTCGCGCGGGCGCGCGCATGTCTGGCCACAACGGGCGCCGCCACACGATCAAACCCGTTGTGCGAGCAAGCAGCTGCAAAGCTGGGAGTTCCTCGCGACACCGGCGTCCCTAGGTCTGACTAAATCCTCTAGCGAGTGCCTCCAAGGCGCTATGCCTAGACGTCATGCACTGCATGGTGCTGCAAACCCAATGCAAAGGAGCATGACGATGATTCGCAATCTCAAAGGCTTAGCGCTTGGCTTTCTGGCCATGCTGATGCAGGCTTTCGCGCCTGCTGTGGTGCAGGCGGAATCTCCCGCGTTCATTTCGGCAGGGAAATACCCGGCCATCATCGACGGAGAGCAAGAGGGTCAACTGACGGTGTTCACCCGCGGCGCCCGGACGATTACATGCGAAGTGGCTGATCTCCATGCCGAAATCGCGTCGGCTGGGTCTGGTCAGACAATCACAGCATTCCCCATCTACGAAAATTGTCACGTAAGGGCTTTTATTGCTGGTATACCGGCAACAGTTACAATGAACAGCTGCCACTTCTTGTTCTACCTCACAGCGGACGCAAGTAACACATTTACATCCATTTCTGACCTAGTGTGCGAACCGGGCGACGTAGTAGAAATCCACGTCTATAACAATCATGCCGATCACACAGCCGGAACATCGCAGTGCACATACACATTCGGTCCGCAGAGCGGCAAAACCACAATCGAGCTGACAAACAAAGACCCTGAAATTCATAATGAGGGCGAACCTAATGAGGAAGTAACAACACCGGGAGACTGGATTACAGCCGATATCAACATCGGCAGCGTTTTCTCAACCCGCCCCAACAACACAACCCATGGCCACGGCACCAGCGGGTTCCTGAGCTGCGGTTCTGAAAACCACACGACCGGCACTATCGTTGGCCAGATGGCGCGAGGGGTACAGACACCGAAGGTAACGACAACGGCATCACAGTAAGCGCTGCGCCCTAGTCACGGCGACGAAGGGCCGGGAGCGATCCCGGCCCTTGCTGCCTGTTTATCGGCGAAGTGGAATTGACCACAGAGGGCGTGCGGGGCCATTTCCTGTACCGCGCTGATCGGCGCACGCGCGAAAGCGTCATACGCGATTTGCAGGGACGGCGAGGATTGGCTGGCGTTTGAGCCGGCAGTTGACTGCGAACGCTAAAGAAATCTTGCTTAACCATTCTCTAAACGCTATGGATTGCGCGTCCCCGACGGGGAGCGGGCACCGGCTTCAGCCGTGATGCCTGGGGTAAAACGAAAGGAAGGAAGCACAAGATGACTCGCAACCTCAAGGCCCTTGGCCTTGCTTTGGTCGCTGTTCTCGCGATGACCGCCTTTGCGGCCTCCGCGGCACAGGCGACGTCACCAGCCGAAGTGACAGCCGAAGGGGGCCAGGCCACAATCGATGGGCTCCAAGAGGGGGAACTGACGGTGTTCACCCGCGGTGCCCGGACTGTCACATGCGAAACAGCTGACCTCCACGCTGACGTCACGAATGGGGCAGGGAGCATCACAGCGTTCCCAACCTACGAAGATTGTCACGCGAATCTAGGCCTGCCCGCGACAGTCACAATGAACGATTGTCACTTCAATTTCAGCCTTACAGAAAACTCGGGCGGCACTTTTACAGCTGTTTCGGGTCTCGAATGCGCTGACCCTAACGAAAAAGTTGAAATTCACGTCTACAACAACCATACCGATCACACAGCTGGCACATCGCAATGCACATACACATTCGGTGAGCAGGGCAATAAAAACACCATTGAGCTGACAAATAAACCAGCAGAAGGAGAAACACCCAAAGACTGGGTTACAGCTGATATCAACGTCGGCGGTATCGTCTCCACCCGTCCCAACAACACAACCCATGGTCACGGCGGCCTTCTTAGCTGTGGTGCTGAGAATCACACCACCGGCACGCTGGTTGGCCAGGCATCGCTGAAAGGTACAGACGACGAAGAAAATTACGTCGGCGTCACAGTAAGCTAAGCACATAGTAATAACTCAATAGCTCTGAAATGGCCGGACTGCTCTAGGGCAGACCGCCTCGCAAAGGGGCCGGGAGCGATCCCGGCCCCTTTTGATGAGCTTGCAGCTTGGAGAGGTACCTAAACGTTCCTTGACAGAGCGACTAATATTCCGATAGAGTTGGTCGTCAAGTTGAGTGTCCTGGCCGAGGGACGGGGACGGGACAGGGCAGAGGACTAAGGGAGCCACGCGATGGGTGGAGTGACGTCAGGGAGTTTGGGGGAGCTGCCTCGGTGGGCACGCGGTTTGGCGCTGCTTGCGACGCTGGCGATCGTTGCGGTGGCAGCTCAAGGCAGCGCTCAGGGGGCAGAACCAGCTGAACCTGAACTGGGCAGCTTCTGCTTATCGGACCCTGATGTCGTAAGCACTGCGGCCGGAATATGCAATAACCCGCGTGGGATAGGCGTTGATTCGAGCAGTGGGCATGTTTATGTAGCCGACTCCAACAATCGCCGCGTTCAGGAGTTTGATGCTTGGGGGAAGTTCGTGCGCGCCTGGGGCTGGGGTGTCCTCGACAGCTCACCCGAGCTACAAACCTGCACCGCGGGTACCGGGTGCGAGCAAGGACTGGAAGGTGCAGGGCCCGGGCAGTTTAGTGCTACGCACGGCATTGCAGTCGACAACGCTGGCGACGTCTACGTCGTCGATAGGCAGAATCATCGGGTGCAGAAGTTTCACCCACCAGTCGACCCTGAAGCACCAGTCGAGTTCGTACTGATGTTCGGCGGCGACGTTAATAAAACGAAAGTTGAAGAAGGAGGAGCAACCGAAGCCGAACGTAACCGTTGCACGGCTGCGTCTGGCCACGTCTGTCAGGTGGGCACCGAAGGCACGGGGAACGGGCAGTTTGGCAATTGGCCTGCCGGCACCTTCATTGCGATCTCCTCCGAACCTTCAGAAATTGTCTATGTGGGCGACCAGGGAAGGATCCAGCAATTCGACACTGACGGTAACTACTTGGGTGATCTACTCGATCCCACTGGCCTGCTGGCTGTGAACACCGTGAGGTCGCTGGCTAGGGATCCCAATAGCGGCGATGTCTACGTCTCTTTTGTCAACAAAGGAACCACCGGGGGTAAAGCCAATCCGCCCGATGTATACCGGCTCGATCAGACGACGGGCGAAGTGCTGGACAATCTTACTGTCGGCATTCCGACTGGCCTTGCCGTCGACACGGAGGGAAACGTGTACGTCTTCGACGACGATGCGCCGGGCAACACGAGCGCTCCCGGAAATCACGTTCTGCGTATCCTGCAGTTTGATTCCGAGGGTAATGGACCTGTTGTTTTCGACAGTGGAGACGGATTCAGCGCCCCGTCGACTGCCCTTGCAACCAGCTCCGCCTGTGACCTCCCGAGTCCCGATCTATTCCTCGCAAATCCGGGTGGCACTAACAGCAGCTTCGTGCGCATCTACGGTCCGCCGCCAAATCCGGAAAAATGCCCGCCACCCGAAGTTCCGCCGACGATCGAGGATCAATTCGCGCTTACGGTCAGCAGCGATGGCGCCACCGTGGGGGCGCAGATCAACCCCCACTTCTGGCCGACCACGACCTTCTGGGTGGAATACGGCACCGGCAAATGTTCAGAAGGCGGTTGTCCCAACAAGGTGCCGCTACCGCCCGGGGATTCGCTGACCGATGAGGTGAAGAACGCCCCCCTCCCCACTCCCGGCGTTTTCCTCGACGGTCTTGAGCCGGACACGACCTACCACTTCCGCTTCGCTGCCAGGACCGTGTTTCAGCCACCGCCGGCCAGCGGAGAAGTGGTTGAAGTGCGCGGCACGGGCGGCGAGGTCGGCCTGGACGGCGGCGAAGACAGCTTCCACACTTTTCCGCTGCCACTCCCAGAGAACACGAAATGCGCCAATCAGATCTTCCGCGGCGGCCTCGCGGCACGGCTTCCCGACTGCCGTGGGTACGAGCTGGTCAGCCCGCTCGACAAAAACAACGGCGATATCGAGACCGACCGAGACTACTTCTTCGGCCTGATCTCGCCCGACGGCACCCGCGCAACCTACACCTCCTTCCGCGCCTTCGGCGAACCGCAGGGGGCGCCGCTCAACCACCCCTACATCTCCGAACGCGACCCCGCGGCGGGCTGGTCGGCCCACTCGATCTCCCCACCGCGCAACTCGATTGCCTTCTACCCCCCGCTCAGTACCCCCAACAATTTCCAGTTCAAGGCCTTCACGGAGGATCTCTGCGAGGGCTGGCTGCTGCAAGACAGCAACGTCGCGCTGGTCGAAGGGGCGCCTTCCGGCGTGGCCAACGTCTACCAGCGCGAAGATCGCGGTTGTGGGGCAGAGGGCTACCGACTGCTCACCCCGGTACCGCCACCCGGCTTCGACTTCAAAGAAGAAGTGCCCGAGAGCAACTACTACCCGCAGGTGCAGGGCATCTCGGCCGACACGGGCCAGACGCTTTTGCGGGTCAACGCCGTGCTCACGTCCGATGCATGTGACACCACGCCCGGAGCCGGAAAAGGCCTTTACCAGGTGTACCTGCACGGGCCAGGAGACAACGATCTGCAACTGGTCAGCGTCTTGCCCTGGAAAGAGCCGGCCTGCGTGCACTCCTCGGCGGGGACCGGTCAGGGCGAACCTGGCGAATTTCGCGAAGACAACGTCTACCATGCGCTCTCCGCCGATGCATCGCGCGTCTTTTGGTCGGCAAGCGCGGAAGAAGACAACGAAGACGTTCTACCCCCCTTCGGTGAAGCCAAAGGCGGACGGGCCAACGAGCAGGGCCCGCTCTACGTCCGCCTCAACCCCAGTGCGCCCCCGAGCGCGCAGGAATTCGGCAGCGCCGTCGGCAGCGGCACGGTAAAAGCGGGCTCGAAAATTGTCAGCGCTCTGAGCACGGCAAGCGGCGCATTCGTGGTGGGGCAGAGGATTGCCGGCAAAGGCATCCCGGCCGGAACGACGATCACCGCGGTGGGTGCCAGCTCGTTGACCCTCTCGCTTGCCGGGACCCAGGAACACGTCGGCACGTCGCTCGGCGCCTGGAGCACCTGCACCGAAAAAGCAGAAAAAGCCTGCACGGTCCCAATCTCAGAAGCCGGCAGCACCCGTTTTTGGGGCGCCGACCCAGCGGGCAACACCGCTGTCTTCACCGCCGGCGGCGGCCTGTTCGAATTCGACGTCGATGACGAAACGAGCACGACGATTGCTGCGACTGGGGTCCAAGGCGTGATGGGGATGAGCAACGACGCGAGTCGCATCTACTTCGTCTCGGCCAGCGTCCTAACCGGAGAAACGACGAACAGCGAGGGCGCCAAAGCGATCGCCGGCCAACCAAACCTCTACTTGCACGAGCGGGGTGGCGGGCTCACCTTCGTCGGGATGCTTTCGAGCCGCGATGTGGTGACCGCGGTGAGCATCAACTCACGGCTTGCTGCGATCGCGCCGCTGCCCAGGTGGCGGGCAGCGCGGGTGAGCGGCGACGGTCTGCATGCCGCCTTCACCTCGGCTGGGACGCTAACGGACTATGACAACGCCGATGCGAGCACTGGTGAACCCGACGCCGAGGTCTACCTCTATGACGCCGAATCAGGAGGGGCAGGGGAGCTCACTTGCGTCTCATGTAACCCGAGTGGGGCGCGGCCGCATGGGCGAGCGGTGGGTTCCAGCAGCAGCCCGATCCGTCACGCAGCCCGCATCCCCGGCTGGCCCTACCAGCTCTATGCCTCCCGCGCCCTCTCTGCCGACGGCAACCGCCTCTTCTTCGAGAGCTTCGACGCGCTGGTCTTGCGCGACAACAACGGCAAGGCGGACGTCTATGAGTGGGAGCGAGCGGGCAGCGAGGCCGAGTGCGAAGCAGTCGGTGCCGAACTCTTCGTCGAAAAAGCAGGCGGCTGCATCAGCTTGATTACCTCCGGCAAGAGCGCCGAGGACTCCATATTCCTTGATGCTTCCGAGGGGGGAAACGATGTCCTCTTCTCGACCGCCGGCAGCCTGCTGCCTCAAGACTTCGGCCTAGTCGACGCCTACAACGCCCGGGTGGGAGGCGGCTTCCCACCGCCCGAGGAGCCACCGCTTCCGTGCGAAGGGGAAGCCTGCCAGCCTTATTCTCCGCCGCCGGAGGGGCAGACCCCGGCCTCCTCGACCTTCGAAGGCCAGGGGAACGTGGTACCGGGCCCAGCGCGCCGCCGCTGCGGAAAAGGCAAGCGGCGGGTGGTACGCGGCGGCAAAGCACGCTGCGTAAAAAAACAGCGGCAAAACGGTAAACGCGCCAAGCGTACGTCCGGAAGGGCCGCCCGATGAAACGGTCGCTCCTCGCCCTGATTGCGAGCGTGCTCGGGGCGGCGGCACTTGCCGCGCCCGCCGACGCCGCCTTTGAACTCAAAGACCTGGAAGTCGCTTTCGAAGCCGATGGCTCCCCGGTGGTGCAGGCCGGCTCCCACCCCGATGCCTTCGTGACCAGCTTCGCCTTCGCGACCAAAGAAGACGAGGAACTCGACCTGCCCTTCGAAGTGCCCGACGGCTCGCCCCGCGACCTGACGATCACGGCGGTGCCCGGCCTTGCCGGCAACCCGACCGCGACGCCGCGCTGCACGACGCTGCAGTTCGCCGCCGGTCTCGGCGGCGAATGCTCCTCGGCCACCCAGGTGGGCCTCACCAGGGTCACTTTTGAGAGCCCCGTGACTTCCACGGTCGCCCCTGTCTACAACCTGACCCCGCCCCCCGGCGTGGCTGCCAAAATCGGCTTCTATGTGTCCGTAGTGCCAGTGACGGTCGAGGCCGGCGTCAACCCCGACCCCCCCTACAACATCGTTGCCTCGCTCAAGAACATCCCGCAGGTGTTGCCCGTCTACGGCTCGAGAACCGAAATCTTCGGCAAACCGGGTGGCCCCAGCGACCCCCCCTTCCTGACCGTGCCGCGCGCCTGCGAGGGATCCCTCCCGACCCTCTTTTCGGCTCGCTCTTGGGAGGAGCCCGGGATCTTGGAGACGGGTGAAGCCTTGACGCCGGGCTTTGGGTTCTGCTCCAAACTCCTCCTTGCCCCCGAGTTCGACGCCCAGGCGACCAGCAAGGCCGCCTCCTCGCCCACCGGCATCGACATCGACCTGGAAATCGACGACGAGGGCTACGAAGACCCCGACGTAACCGCGGATTCAGACATCAAGAAGGCAGTCGTCACCTTGCCCGAGGGAATGACCGCCAACCCCTCTCTGGCCGAGGGGCTCGCGACCTGCTCGCCGGCCGCATATGAGGGCGAGGCGATCGGCGCCGGAGCGGGCGTGGGCTGCCCGGAAGCCTCCAAGGTCGGCACGGTGGAAGCCGAAACGCCACTGCTGGAGGACGAGGTCCTCAAGGGCGAGCTTTTCATCGCCTCCCAGAACGACAACCCCTTCAACTCCCTGCTCGCCCTCTACATGGTGGTCAAGGACAGGGATCTGGGGATCATCGTCAAGCTGGCCGGCAGGGTCGAGCCCGACCCCGAGACCGGCCAGCTCACCACCACTTTCGGCGAACCTGGCCACGAGCTGCCCCAGTTTCCGCTCTCGCGCGTGCACGTCCACCTGCGCGAGGGTGGTCGCAGTCCGCTGATCGCGCCACCCTTGTGCGGGACCTACGAGACCAAGGCGCTGTTCACGCCCTGGGCAAACCCCGACAACCCAGTCGAGGTGAGCTCCTCCTTTGAGATCACCAACGGCGTCGGTGGGGCCCCTTGTCCACCGGGTGGCACGCCGCCCTTTGAGCCCGGCTTCGAAGCGGGGTCGATCAACAACGCCGCCGGGCAGCATTCCCCCTTCTACATGCGTCTGACCCGCCGTGACGGTGACCAGGACCTGACCCGCTTCTCGGCCAGGTTGCCGCCGGGGGTCGTGGCAAAGCTGGCTGGGGTATCGCGGTGCTCCGATGCACAGATCGCTGAGGCCAAGGCCAGCAGCGGCAGGGATGAGCTCGCCAGCCCGAGCTGTCCCGTCTCATCGGAGATCGGCGATGTTCTCGGTGGAGCGGGAGCCGGTGCCCAACTCACCTACGTGCCCGGCAAGATCTACATGGCCGGCCCCTACAAAGGTGCGCCGCTCTCAGTAGTTGCGATCGTCCCCGCGGTAGCCGGTCCCTTCGACGTCGGCACCGTGGTCACCCAACAGGCCCTGCGCATCGACCCGCGCACCGCCGAAGTGCGCGCTGACGGCGCCTCCTCGGACCCGCTCCCCCACATCCTCGCTGGCATCCCGCTGGCGGTCCGCGACGTCCGGGTTCACGTCGACCGACCCAATTTCACCCTGAACCCAACGAGTTGCGACCCCTTCCAAACCGAGGCCGAGCTCTGGGGCGGGGGTCTGGATGCCTTCAGCACCGCCGATGACTTCCCGGTCCTCCGCACCGCCCGCTTCCGGGCCGCCAACTGTGCCGCTCTTGGCTTCAAGCCCCAGCTCTCCCTGACCTTGAAAGGTGGCACCAAAAGAGGCGACCATCCAGCCCTGCGCGGAGTCTTTACTCCACGCGCGGGTGACGCGAACCTCGAGGGCATGATCCTGCGCCTGCCGCGCTCGGCCTTCCTCGATCAGGCCCACATCCGCACGATCTGCACCCGTGTGCAGTTCGCCGCCGACGCCTGTCCGGAGGGCGCGATCTACGGTCATGCCAGGGCGATCACGCCGCTACTCGACGAGCCCCTTGAAGGACCCGTTTACCTGCGTTCCTCTGACCACAATCTCCCCGACTTCGTTGCCGACCTGCGCGGTCTTGTCGACGTCGAAGCGGTCGCCCGCATCGACTCAAAACGTGGCGGCATCCGCGCTACCTTCGAAGACACGCCCGATGCACCACTAACCAAAGTTGTTGTCAACATGCAGGGCGGCAAAAGGGCCTGATCATCAACTCCCGGGACCTCTGCGCCGCCAAGAGTCGCGCGGGCGCGCGCATGTCTGGCCACAACGGGCGCCGCCACACGATCAAACCCGTTGTGCGAGCAAGCAGCTGCAAAGCTGGGAGTTCCTCGCGACACCGGCGTCCCTAGGTCTGACTAAATCCTCTAGCGAGTGCCTCCAAGGCGCTATGCCTAGACGTCATGCACTGCATGGTGCTGCAAACCAACGCAAAAGGGCATGGCGTGGCTCGTAATCCTAGAGGCAGTCGAGAGTATCCGTTCATTCACGTTTACGTACGAAGTGGCCATCCTTGAGCAGAAGTCGCTTTCGGTTGCTGCCGGTCAGACAACCACAGTGTTCCCGACCCATAAAATTGTCACGCAAAGCCCTTAAACCTTAGGACCCCCGGTGACAGTCACAATGAACAGTTGTCATTATCGCGATGCGCAGAAATCCACGGCTAAAGCAATCGAGGCTTGATCACACAGCCAGCAAAGTCAGCATAGTACCTTTAGCCCCCTCGATCACGACAGGAACCAGGATCGATCATGGCCTTGTCGTGGAAGCGGAACTGAGTTGGAAGGTGCGGACATCGCCGTTTTCTGTCCTGCGCCGATCGGCGCACGCGAGAAAGGATCACGCGCAGTTTGCAGCGACGGAGGCGACTAACTGGGCTTTTGATGGAGCGGCAGGCTGGTAAGTGCTAAAGAAATCTTGCTCAACCGACCTCTAATCGCTATATGGATGCTCGCCCTGATAGGGAGCGGATTACTGGCCTCGGCCGTGTGTCCGCAGCACAACAAAAGGGAAAGGAAGAGCAAGAATGACTCACAACCTCAAGCCCACTGTCCTTGCTTTAGTCACCGTTTTCGCCATGAGCGCTTTTACGGCCTCTGCGGCACAGGCAGATGAACCAGCCACGTTGACAGCCGAAGAGTATCCGGTCACAATTGATGGGTTCCAAGAGGGTGAACTGACGGTGTTTACCCGTGGTTCCCGGACGGTTACATGCGAAGTAACTAACCTTCACGCTGAAGTCGCTTCAGCTGCCGCGGGTCAGACGATTACGGCAGTTCCGACTTACGAAAATTGTCACGCAAATCTGGGGCTCCCGGTGACAGTTACAATGAACACCTGTAGTTATGAGTTCCACATAAGAGTTGATATGAATCACACATTCACGGCCATTACCAACGTACACTGTTCAGTCCTAGGTGACAAAATCGAGATCCATGTCTACAACAACCATACGGATCATACAGCTGGTACAGCGCAATGCACATACACACTCCCGGAACAGACAAATAAGACCACGATTCACACAACAAACAAAGCGGCGGGTGAACAGACACCCAAGGACTGGATCACAGCCGATATAAACGTCGGCGGGATCGTCTCAACCCGTCCTAACAACACAACCCATGGCCACGGTGGCATTCTCAGCTGTGGCTCTGAAAACCATACCACCGGCACGCTAGTAGGCCAGGCAGTTCTAAAGGGTACAGATGATGAAGGTAATGACAATGGGATCACAGTGAGCACAGCATCCTGATGCGCCCTCAGCGCTGAACGGCGCGGCCGCGTTGAGCAGGCATGTCGACTAAAGGGGGCCGGGAGCGATCCCGGCCCTTTCGCTTGCTAAGGTCGCCTCGTGTAGCTTCTGGCCTCGTCGAGCTGTTGGAGCTTTAGGATCCGTCGTGCGAGCAAACGGCAAAGGCCGGAAGCTTCTCGCGACCCTGCGTCTCAAGGTCTTAACTAGAAAACCTTTGAGTAAATGCCTCCGAGGTGCTATGCATAGGCACTACGGACTGCATCGTGCGTAACCTAAATCAAAGGAGCATGACGATGGTACGTAATCTTAAGACCGTGGGCCTCACTCTTCTCGCCGTCTTTGCGACGAGCGCGTTCGCTGTCCCCGCGGCGCAGGCAGAAAATCCGGCAACGATCATAGCCGAACAGTATCCAGTGATTCTTGACGGAGAACAGGAGGGGTCGCTTACGGTGCTTGCCATCGTTGGCTTTAGATTGAACGTAACATGTCAGATGTCAACGTTTCAAGGGGAAATAACTGAATCCAGCAGCGGAGAGACAGTTGGATTCGCACAGACTTCTTATACAGATTGTGTTTCTGGGCTTTTTACAACACCCGTTACAGTCACAATGAATGGCTGTTACTACGTATATCATTTCACAGCTGATCCGCTCGACAAATTCACAGCAGTTACAGATATTCTGTGCCCAGAAGGGAAACCAATGGAAGTCCATATCTACGGAAATGAAGGCGATCACGAAAGTAGCACCGCTCTCTGCACGTACAGTCTTGGACAGCAGAGTGGTAAAACCGTGATAGAACTCACAAATAAAGAACCGGATGAAGTAACGCCTAAAGACTGGATTACAGTCGATTTCAATCTTACGGGGATCGTCATCACGCGCACCGGTGGCTACGGCGGCATACTTGCTTGCCCTGGAACGACCAACGGAAAGCTACAAGGGCAGGCGACTTTGAAAGGCACAGATGAAGATGAAAACGACGTCGGCATCACAGTGAGCACAGCTACGCCCTGACCGGCAGAAAAGCAAAGGGCTAAGAGCGATTTTGGCCCTTTGCTTTCAGGTCACCTGGTGACCGCCTTCGCGGCACCTTGGCACAGACGGGAGTGCCGGCGATGATCACAGTAACAATATCCGGTGACGCTTGAAGGATGAGAGTTGCGTGTACGTCCGTCGTTCCATAATGATCATAGGCAGTGGCCAGAGCTCCACAGCGTAATAAATAGGGCAGGTGAAGGTCAGACAGTGACGGTTCATTCTGTTCATGAGCTTGTAACTGGGTGGGAGCGTAGCGACAGTCAAAATGAATTGCTGTCACTATTTCGCCTGACAACGGACAAAGCTACCTCAGAAGATATATGGCAGCTCTCAGGGATTTCGTCTGCCCGCAGGGCAAAGAAATGGAACTTCACGTCTAGGAGCCACAGCAACCATGGCAGCGGTACCGTCCGGGATCGCTGGGCCTTGTTACTCAGGTCACTTCGCGCAGTTTCTGCGCTTCGCCTAGCTGCTGGAGCTTTTTTAGACTCTGATTCTCGATCTGGCGGATTCGCTCGCGGGTGACGTTGAAGGTGCGGCCGACCTCGTCGAGGGTGCGGGGGTGCTCCCCTCCCAAGCCGTAGCGGAGTTCGAGCACACGGCGCTCGCGGTAGGAGAGGTTCTCGAGCGCCTCCTTGAGCGCCTCTTTGGTGAGCAGGTCGGCGGCGCGGTCGAATGGTGACTCTGCCTTCTCGTCGGCGATGAACTGGCCGAACTCCGACTCCTCCTCGTCGCCGACCGGCTTCTCTAGTGAAACCGGGGCCTGGGCGGAGCGCTTGATCGAGTCGACCTCCTCGGGGTCGATCCCGGTCACCTCAGCGATCTCCTCTGGCGTTGGCTCACGCCCCAGCTCGGTGACCAGCTTGCGCTCGGCGCGGCCGATCTTGTTCAGCTTCTCGACCACGTGGACCGGGATGCGGATCGTGCGGGCCTTGTCGGCGAGGGCGCGGGCGATCGCCTGGCGGATCCACCAGGTCGCGTAGGTGGAGAACTTGAAGCCCTTGCGGTAGTCGAACTTCTCCGCCGCGCGGACCAGGCCCAGCGTCCCCTCCTGGATCAGGTCGAGGAAGGGGAGGCCCTGGTTGCGGTAGTTCTTGGCGATCGAGACGACCAGGCGCAAGTTGGACTCGACCATTTTCTGCTTCGCGTCGAGGTCGCCGCGCTCGATCCGTTTGGCGAGTTCGACCTCCTCCTGAGCGGTCAGCAGGCGGACTTTGCCGATGTCCTTGAGGAACAGCTGCAAGCTGTCCGTGGTCATGTCCGGTTTCAGGTCGATCGCCGCTTTGGCGCGACGCCGGCCTTTGCGGCCGGTGTCGGCGGGCATCGCGTCGGCTGCCGCTTTCTGGGCCGGGTCCATGTCCTCGACGAGCTCGATGCCCTGCTTCTCGATGTGGCCGTAGAGGTCCTCGACGTCGGACTCGTCGAGATCGACCTCCGACACCGCGGAGGCGATGTCGCCGAAGGTGAGCACGCCGAGCTGCTGACCCCTATGGATCAGCCCTTTGACCTCCTCCAGCTCCTGAAGCTCTGCAACCAGCATCTATTCTGCACCCGTCTTTCTGCGTCAAAAAAGCGGACCGGAGGCACGGTCCGCGAAGTAGGTAAAGCCTCAAACGTCTGTTCGCATTCTAGGCGCTTCAGTTTCTGAAGTCAAGGCAATCCGTGCCCGATCCGGTGAGAAATCCACGCCCCTGGCTGCGTGCCTTCTGGCAGCGCGCCTACCGCGAGAACGTCACCGGCCTCTCGGCGATGGTCGCCTACAACCTGATGCTCGCCGTCTTCCCCTTCGCCCTGCTGGTCCTCTTCGTCTTCGGCCAGGTGCTGAAGATCCAGGGGGTGGAGGCGGGCGTGCTCGACGACCTGCAGCGGCTTTTCCCCAATGCCGAGCAGGAGACGCTGACCGATGTACTGGAGCGGATCGAGGGCAACTCGACCACGATCGGAATCGCCGCTTTTCTCGGCTCGCTTTGGATCGGCGCCTCCTTCTGGGGTGCGATGGACACCGCCTTCGGCCGCATCTACCACGTCGAGAGCCGCAGCTGGGTTGAGCAGAAGCGTTTTTCCTTCGCGATGCTGGGGGTAGTGCTGCTTTTCATCGCGGCAAGCATCCTGCTGCCGACGATCGAGGCGACGCTGGTCTCAAGCACCGATCGCCTGCCCCTCGGCCTCTCCGACATCAAGGTGATTGATACGGCGCTGCTGCTGGGGCTCGCGGTGGCGATCGTCTTCGCGATCTGCTGCGTGATCTACTGGGCGGTGCCGAAAGGCCACATGCCCTGGCGCGACGTCTGGCCGGGGGCGGCCTTCGTCACCGTCGCCGCCGGCATCGCCAACTGGGCCTTCCCCTTTTATCTCTCCAACGTCTCGAGCCTCTCCCGCTTCGGCTCGACCGTTGGCTTCGTCCTCATCGCCCTGCTCTGGTTCTACGTCCTCAGCCTGGCGCTGCTTGTGGGGGCGACGATCAACTCGCTGCGCCACGAGCTGCACGACACGGGCGAACTTCCCTATATGTAGAAAGGGCCGGGCGAATGCCCGGCCCTTTCAAGTCAAATGAGGCTCGAAATGAGACTCGTCTTAGTAGACGAGTTCCTCCAACGTGAGTTCGATGTCGAAGTTCTGCCTCGTTTCGTTTTTGCCTGCCGCAGACGGGAGTCCCGACTGCGAGTTGACCAGACCGTTGATGCTGATCGGGATGAAGCCGAACAGCGTCAGCACACATCCGCTCGCGCCAGGCGCGGCGAAGGAGTTGTCGACGAACTGGCCGTTATCGAGGTGGACGATCCCGAGTTCGTCTTCACTGAATTCGGGTTCGATTCCGGTGATCGGTTCGTTCGGCGGCGGTGGGTTGGTGGTGCCGAGCTGCAGATTGAGGTTAATCGGGTTGGTGACTGAACCCACGTAACAATTTTTACCGAGGACTCCCGACGGGGTCTCGAGGTGTACTTTGACCGGGAGTTTGATCGGTTCCTGGAGTGCGTTCCCCGGTACGCCCGCCAATTCGGTCGTCGCGTACAGCGACAGTGCGTTGATGCCGAAGAATTCCAGCAACCAGGTCAGCCCGGTCAGGCCGATGACTCCGCCCGGCACGGTCTGTTTGACCGGCGGGAAGACGCCGCCGACGAAGTTGCCGTTTTCGTCGAGGCCGCCGATCAGATCCATCGGGTTTTCGATCGGCACGTTTTTGGTGCCCATTTTGAAGTTGCCGCCGTTGATATTGACTCGCTGGCAAAACGTGACGATCGGCACTTCAGCTTTGCTGGGACAACCTTTGAACTGGGTATAGCCCGGGTTCGGTTCCGCCGCTGACGCGGTGGGGACGAGAAGCGCCAGGGCAGCGATCGCCGCGCCGACCGCGGTGAGCAGCCTGGCAAGGGTTCTCGAATGGGTCATAGAAAATGCCTCCCATAAACGTTGTAGTTCCCTGATCTTACGAAAAGATCAATTCGGTTCATCATCTCTGATCGACTTTGGCAAGTCAAGCTCCATACCTCAATAACTCTTGATAGGTACCTAAAAGACAGCGTGCATTTCGTTGATCAGAGCGGGCAAGGCCGCCGTACTTGGCTCAGCGCCCTGCTCGAGCACGATGTCGACAGGCTGGAGCTGGGCGGCGACGCATGGGCTCTGGGGACGGATTTTCCTTGCGGTACGCAATCAGTTCAGTTAAGGTATTTCACGAGTCCGGGGGTCCGGACAGGGGTTTACGGAACAGGGAACGACAGGAGGCGCCTCAATGCCAGCAGTCCTACGTACGCCTAAAGCGCTGCAGATGCCCATCGTCGCCGGCCTGGCCGCCGCGGCGGTAATGGCTTTCGTGTTTTTTGCGACCACCAGCAGCGCCCTCGCCGCGGACAGAGGTTCCTCCGCCACGGCTTCGGCCAAAAAAGGCAACTCAAGCCTCAGCAAAAAGCAGAAACAACAGGTCGAAGCGATGATCAAAAAAGCTGCCCTCTCCGGCCCTACCGGCCCAGCTGGCCCCGTGGGGCCAGCTGGGCCGGTAGGGCCACAAGGTCCGAAAGGTGAGCAGGGTGCGAAAGGCGCAACCGGCTCGCAAGGCTCGCAGGGTATTCAGGGCGCGAAAGGCGCGACCGGCGCCAAAGGGTCGACCGGCTCGCAGGGTATTCAGGGCCTGAAAGGCGCGACCGGAGCTCAGGGCCCGAAAGGCCCGACCGGAGCTCAGGGTCTGAAAGGCGCAACCGGTGCCACCGGCTTTGGTGGAGCGACCGGCGCGAAAGGCCCGACCGGAGCGGCAGGCCCCACTGGCGATGAAGGTGACAAAGGCCCCACTGGCGATGAAGGTGACAAAGGCCCCACTGGCGCCAAAGGACCCACGGGCGGTGCGACCGGCGCCACCGGACCCGCTGGCCCGAAAGGTGCCACCGGCACCGCAGGCGTCAAAGGCGCCACTGGCGCCACTGGATCTGGCGAAGCAACCTGCTTCCCCAAATCCACCGGCTTCCTCGCTAGCGGCTGCACGGAGACCGGCACGTGGACCGCTGTGGTTGGAGCATTCGAAGTCGGCTTTGGTAATGCGTCCTTTGCAGCTCCCGTGAACAGTGTTTCCCTGCAGGAGAAAATCGTCCCCCCGGAAGCTGCGCCAGACGCCGACTGTCCAGGTACCCTGGAAGAACCAGATGCGGCAAACGGCTTCTTCTGCCTCTACAAGGGAGAAGAAGAAGAAGCAACGTTGAGTACGCTGGTCACGCTGGGCATGAGCGGCTATCTCATACAGTACGCAGGCGAACCAGGTGGGTTCGGCTTCGGATCTTGGGCCGTGACCGCCCCTTAGTAGGTAGCTGAAAGCCTCCCAACCTGCACCGACAGGGCCGGGTGAACTCTGGCCTGTCGGTGGTGCAGGCCAGAGTTGCACGATCTGCACCCGCGTGCAGTTCGCAGCATCGCGAAACCTCTGCGGACGCAAGTCAAGGGCTGACCCATCCACGGCATAGGTCACGCGCGCTCGCATTGAGACCAAATAATGCCGAAAGACGCGCCGCACGAATCGGCGCGTGCGCCGATACCGCAAACGCGATTTGCAGGGCAATACGCCCCCGAACGAGAGCGTCATGTCAATCCAGAACTAAAACCGCTCAGTAATTTTTGACTTTCACTTGAGATCCATCGAGGCTCGACCTGTCCCTGCCAGGGACTCCGGCGCTGCGCAAGGAAGCGCGGGGCCGTGCAATCGATGGAAAGGAAAGAAGATGACTCGCAATCTTAAGGCGCTCGGGCTGGCGCTGATGGCAGCCTTCGCAATGAGCGCGGTGCTCGCTTCGGGGGCGCAGGCGAACACCGGCACAATCGAGGCTGATGTCGGCAACTCCGAACCCACTGAAGCCGCAACAGTGACAGGCGTTCAGATCCTGCATGACGGATCCGATCACCACAGGTTCGAAGCCGGTGCCGGTACGATCACATGCGAAGAAACCCTCTTCGAGGGCACAGTCACTAATGGAGATCACGAACTGCTCATCGAGCCCACATACAACACATGCACAACGTTCCCCATAACCGGTGGCTCGTTTACGACCACAGTCTTAATGGAAGGATGCGAATACCAGTTCACAGGCGGCAACCAGACACCGGGCGATCCAGACCATTTCACGGGCATTACAACCAGCCTGCTATGTCCTGGTGGAGGCCCTCGGATCAAAGTCTACAAAACCTCTGCCCACAACGGCGATCACAGCGAGGGTAACCGACGGTGCGAATACGTCGTCACCCCGTTCACGACGCACAAGCTGCACAACACAGCTGAAAACATTCCGGGCGGGACCGATGACATCGAGGTCACATCGGAAGTGACAGGTGTTGCGTTCACGAGGGTGTTCGGCACGTTTCTGCAGTGCGGCGGCGCCAACCAGATGTCTGATTATGTCGGCGGCACGACACTGCGCGCCTATGAAGACGAGGACCACGACGTACAGGTCGACCTGACACTGACAGACGTCGGCTAGAGAGGATGCAAAGCGCCGCTACGCGGCACTCGCATCTAGTCAACCCAGGGCCGGGAGCGATCCCGGCCCTGGTTTTTGCATAGAGAAATATCAAAGCGTATGTTGACAAGCACGTATGCGTTTCTATAGAGTTATCGACGATGGGGGAGGGGGTTTTCTATGGAGGGGCGGTGAGTGCCGTCCGCGCATGGCGCCATTGGGCGCTGGCAACTGTGCTGGCCCTACTCGCCCTCTTGGCCCTGTCGGCACCCGCTAGCGCCGACATGACCTTCTGCGCGCCGGGCTCGGGTGCCGGGCAGTGCAACGCCCTCGACGCGGTCGCAGTCGATGAAGAAACCGCTGTCGTCTACACCATCGACACGGGCAACCGCCGCGTCGACGTCTTCGCCGAGGACGGCAGCTTCGTGCGGGCATTCGGCTGGGATGTGATCCCTTCAGGAGCCCCGGGCGACACGGGCACGGGCCTCGAGGTCTGCACGACGGCGACGGGCTGCAAAGCGGGAAGCGAGGGCAGCGGCGCGGGGCAGTTCAAAGGCAACGGCCCCAATGCGATCGCGGTAGACAACGATCCGTCGAGCCTTTCCCAGCACGCCGTCTACGTCGTCGACCTGGACAACTTCAGGGTGCAGAAGTTCACCCCCACGGGGGAATTCGTCTGGATGATCGGCGGTGGTGTCAACAAAGGCGGCGGCACCCCGGCCAACCCGGGCAACCTCTGCACGGCCGAACACCTCGCAAACGGCGATATCTGCGGCGCGGGGGCGAATGGCAAAGGGACAGGGGAATTCGAAGGGAGAAGAATTTTCGTCAGCATCGGGCCAGGCGGCCTCGTCCACGTCGCCGACGGCCCGCCGAAAGGGGCGAGCGAATTGGACGGCTTCGACAACCGCGTGCAGAAGTTCGCAGCCGATGGCACGTTCCTGGACGAGGTCGCATTGCCCGAGCTCACCGTAAAGGAGGTTAGGGCGTTCGCCGTCGACCGCACGAGCGGCGACTGCTACGTCAACGAGCGGGGCGGCCTGGTGCATAGGTACTTCGCCTGCGAGAACCTGCTCGCGCCCGAGACCTTCCCCAAACTCTCGGCCGGGGCGCTGGCGGTCGACGGGGAAGGGAACCTCTTCGCAGCGCCGTCAGCCACCAACACCGACATCTACCAGTACGACTCCAGCGGCGCCCCCGTTCGCACCTTCTACGGCAACGGCACGCTCGTAGAGCCGCCGATCTCGCTCGCCCCGCACTCGAGCGCGACGGGCGACATCTTCGTCGTCGAGGAGTCGGACCCGCCGAGCCCGCGCCGCCTCGCCCACATCGCCTTCCCGCCCCCGGGCCCGGTGGTGCTGGATGCAGAAGCACAGCCGGTCGGCAGCGTCAGGGCTACCTTCAGAGCAAGGGTCAACCCCGAGGGCGAGACGACCGAGGTGCATTTCGAGTACGTCGATGACGCCACCTACCAGGTGAGCGGCTTCGCCGAAGCCAAACGGACGCCCGAAGAAACGGCAGAGGACCCCTCGATCCCACCCGACAGCGGTAAATGGGTGGCACACGAGGCAAGCGTCGCTCTCGCCTGTCCCGAACCGGAGAGCGAACTGGCCGAAGATAAATGCCTACAGGCGGAAACCGTCTACCACCTGCGCGCCGTGGCCGAAAACGCCTCCGGCGAGGACACAGGCCCCGAGGCGAGCTTCGAAACCCAGCCGCCGATCCAGCTCGGCCCCACCTGGTCAACGGTGGTCGGCTCCGAAAGCGCCAGGCTGCACGCCGAACTGGACCCGACCGGGGTGCCGGCGAGCGTGCGCTTCGAATACGTCGATCAGGCGAGCTTCGAAGAAAGCGGCTTCGACGATGCGACGGTCACCCCCGAGGTCGACTTCGGCACGGGCGAAGGGATGACCAGCCGCAGCATCCTGATCCACTCGCTCACCGAAGACACCACCTACCACTTTCGTTACTTCGCGACCAATTTCTTCGATGAGTTCGAAGGCCCGGAAGTGCGCTCCTTCACGACGCTCGTGGAAGCGTTGCCGCCAAAGACCGACTGCGCCAACCAGGCCTTCCGCATCGGCGCAGCCGCTTCGCTGCCCGACTGCCGCGCCTATGAGCTGGTCAGCCCGCTTGACAAAGGCAACGGCGACGTGCTGCCAGCGGGGAAAGGCAGCCGTCAGGGAGTGCCCACCGAACAGGCGGCCTCGGGAGGGGACGCGCTTGCCTACGTCTCCTCGCGCGCATTCGGCGACGCCGTCTCCTCACCCTTCTTCTCACAGTACCTCGCCCGCCGCGACCCGGAAGCCGGCTGGTCCTCGAACTCACTCGATCCCCCCCTGGGCGGAAGCAACCTCTACGCCGGCGTCTTTGGCCGCCCCGTATTCAAAGGCTTCAGCGAGGATCTCTGCAGTGGCTGGCTGACCCAGAACACCGAGCTGGCCTTGGTGCCGGGGGCGCCGGAGGGGGTGCCGAACTTCTACCGACGCCGCAACTGCGGCGGGGATCCCTATGAGCTCCTGACCACGGTGGCGCCGCCCGGCTTCAGCCGGGAGGGCGAAGAAGGGACCAACGAAAGCGAGGGGGACCTGGGAAGCCACTACTACCCGGGTGTGGGCGGCTGGAGCCATGACGGGGAGCTCTCGGTCTTCAAGGCGGGGGCGGCGCTGACCGCAGAGGCAAGGACGGTGGGGGTGGGCAAACTCTTGAGCTGCGATCTGGCCGCGGCCTCCACTCCCGGCGCATCGATCGCCTACCAGTGGCTCAGGAACGGCGCCCCGATAGCGGGCCTGGCGGAAAAAGTCAAAACCGCCCAATACACGACGGTCAACGCCGACAAAGGCAAAGCGATCCAGTGCCGGACGATCGCGACCAACGAAGAAGAAGACGAAAACAGCGGCGACAAAGCGGGGGCGGTCGCCTTCTCGGGCCCGGCGATGGTCGTCGCCCCACCGCCCGAAGTCCAGCCGCCACTCGCGCCAACCTTCATTCCGGCCCCCGAGGCCAGCGCGCCGCTCCTCCCCGGCGGGCCGGGAGGGCAGACGCTCAGCTGCGATCCGCGCGAAGCGAGCTGGAAGGACGGGCCGACCGCATTCGCCTACCAGTGGCAGCGCAACGGGATTCCGATCGCCGGCGCCACCGCCCAGACCTACGTGATTAGCGCCGAAGACCTGGCCACGGCGGCGGCCTTCCAGTGCGTGGTCACGGCGAGCAACACCGGCGGGGCCGTGAGCAAGGAGAGCGCCAACGTGGTGACGAGCGGGCCGGGGCCCGAACCGGCGCCGCCGCGCCCGCGGGCCTTCGTGCTCGACATCTATCGGGTTTACGCAAAGAAAGGAAGCGAGCTGTCATTGGTGAGCGTGCTGCCGAGCGGTGAAGCGGCACACACGCACGCCTCGGTGGGGACGCGGGCGCGAGACGGAGCGTCTGACGGCAACGCCACCGACAGCGTCCTCGGCGCGGTCTCCACGGACGGCTCGCGGATCTTCTTCTCGGCGGCAACCCAAGAGCCGCCGCAGCCAATCCACCAAAACCAGGACGTCCTCGTGCCCAGGGGTTCGGCTGGGGCGAGCCGCCTCTACCTGCGGCTCAACCCGATGGAGCCGCAGAGCGAAGTCGAAGAAGTGGCGGGTGAGTTCCACTGCACCGAAGCCGAAAAAGCCTGCACGGTCGCGATCAGCAAAGGCGTCGCACGCTTTCTCGGCGCCGACCCGGAGGCGGACAAGGTCCTCTTCAGCGAAGGCGAGGCTCTCTACGAACTGGACGTGGAGAAAGCGATCGCATACGAAGCCGGCGCGGCGACCCAGATCGCCGGCGACGTCATGGGCGTGCTGGGGGCGAGCGAGGACACCTCGCGCGTCTACCTGGTCTCAGAGGCGCTCTGCAGCGGAGCGGCGACCAACAGCGAGGGCGAGGCCGCCCAGGCGGGCGAGCCCAACCTCTATCTCTACGAAACGGGGCAGAGCTGCGGAGCGGGGGAGATGACCTTCGTCGCCGGGCTTGGGGAGGACGACGTCACCGGCGGCGACGGGCTCTTGGTGATCGACCCAGAGCCCTTCCGTCGCCGCTCGCGGGTGAGTGGCGACGGACTACACGCAACGTTCATGTCGCGGGCGCGACTGAGTGACTACGACAACACCGACGCGGGCGGCAGCGGCGAACCGGCGGCCGAGGTCTTCCTCTATGACGCGGCGGAGGCCGAGCTGCGCTGCGCCTCGTGCAACCCGAGCGGGGCGCGGCCCCAGGGCGAAAATGTGGGCACGACCCTATTGCCGGTCTGGGTCGCAGCCCAGATTCCCGGTTGGGCGACCCAGTGGCATCCCTCGCGCGTCCTCTCTGCGGACGGCTCGCACCTTTTCTTTGAGAGCTTCGAGGGCCTGGTGCCGCGCGACGGCAACGGCAAACTCGACGTCTATCAGTGGCAGGAGGCCCACGGCAAAGCCGAGTGCATAGCGGCCGGGGCAGAGCGCTATGTGCAGGCGAGCGAAGGCTGCCTCAGTCTGATTTCTTCGGGCACCAGCGCAGGGGACGCAGAATTCCTCGATGCCTCAGCCTCGGGGTCGGATGTCTTCTTCCGCACCGCTTCGAGCCTGATCGGCGCTGACTACGGCCTAGTCGACATCTATGACGCGCGCGTTGGCGGCGGCTTCGAAGAAGGAGAAGAAGAGAAAAAAGAATGCGAAGGCGAAGCCTGTCAGAGCCCACCGGCCCCGCCCGCCCGCCAGACCCCATCAAGCGCGGTCTTCGAGGGCGAGGGCGACATGCCCAACACGCGGCGTTCCTGCCCTAAAGGCAAGCGCAGGGTGCGCCGCGGCGGCAAGACGCGCTGCGTGCGAAAGCAGCGCAGCGCCAAGCGCAACCGCAAAGGCAGGAGGTCGCGCCGATGAGGCGGGCGAGCCTCTTGCTGATGGCCGCGATTCTGGCCTGCGCCATGCCCGCTCCCGCGAGCGCCACCTTCGGCATCGAGAACCCCAAAGTAACCTTCACCGAAGAGGGTGGGGAGCCGCTGTCTCATGCCGGTAAGCATCCCTTCGAGATGAAGGTCGACTTCGACGCCAAGACTGTCGAAGACCCGCTGGCCGAAGTCCTGGTGCCCGACGGGGCCTTCAGAGACCTGTTCGTCACCCAGATCCCCGGCCTGGCCGGCAACCCGACCGCAGTGCCGCGTTGCTCCTCTGTCGACTTCGCCGGCGGCTCCGAACCGGAATGTGCGCCGGCCTCCTACCTAGGCGTAGCGGTCATCCACTACCTCGACCCAACCTTCGTCGAGTCCTCCCCCGTCTACAACCTCGTCCCGCCACCGGGGAAGGCAGCCAAGTTCGGCCTCGAGGTGGCCGGCGTGCGGGTGGTGGTCGAGGTCGAAGTCAAGCCCACCCCTCCATACAACCTGATTGCCCGCTCGATCAGCATCCCTAACGTAGTCTATTTCTACGGTGCGGAGCTGACCCTCTGGGGAGTGCCCGCGGACCCGAGCCACGACGCTGAGCGGGGGGCCCCCGCCGGTGTGGCCCCTGTTCCCTTTCTCACTGTGCCGAGGGCTTGCGAGGGGCCGTTGTTCACCCGCTTCGAAGGCCTCTCCTGGGAAGGGGATACCTTTGCCGAAGACGTACTGAGCGGCGACCCGCTCGGCTTCACCGAGTGCATAGGGGTCAGGTTCTCCCCCGAGGTAACCGCCGAGCCGACCACTGACCGGGCCGAGAGCCCCTCGGGCCTCGAGTTCACTCTGGAAGTCGACGACGAGGAACTGGACAATCCCACCGGCACCGCCGAATCGGACATCAAGAAGGCGGCGGTCACCTTCCCCGAGGGGGTGACGCTGAATCCCTCGATCGCAGAAGGCCTGGCCGTCTGCACCCCGGCGGACTTCGAAGCCGAGAGCCGCGAGTCAGAGCCGGGGGAGGGCTGCCCGGAAGCCTCCAAAGTGGGGACGGTCGAAGCGAGGACGCCGCTGTTGGAAGGCAGGGTGCTGCGCGGTTCGCTCTTTGTCGCCTCTCAGTTCGACAACCCCTTCGACTCGCTGATAGCCCTCTACATGGTGATCCGCGAACCCGAGCTCGGCCTCTTCTTCAAGCTGGCGGGTAAGGTCGAGCCAGATCCCAGGACGGGCCAGATCGTGAGCAGCTTCGACGAACTGCCCCCCTACCCCTTGGGCGAGGTCCACATCCGCCTGCGCCAGGGCGGCCGCAGCCCGCTGATCACCCCGCCGCTCTGCGGGGATTATGAGACCGAGGTCGTCTTCACTCCCTACGCCAATCCCGACCGCCCGCTCACCAAGATCTCCAGCTTCGAGATCGCCAAGGGGGTGGACGGAGGGCCCTGCCCGGTGGGCACGACGCCACCCTTCGAGCCTGGCTTCTCGGCCGGCACCCTCAACAACAACGCCGGCGCCTACTCGCCTTTCCTGCTGGAGCTGCAAAGGCGCGACGGCGACCAGGACCTGGTCCGCTTCGACGCTACTCTCCCTCAGGGGGCGTTGGCAAAGCTGGCGGGCGTCGCGAAATGCCCCGACGGCGCGATCGCCCAGATCGAGACCAAGACCGGTCGCCAGGAGCTGACTGACCCCTCCTGCCCGGCGAGCTCGCGGATCGGTGAGGTCGTCGGCGGAGCCGGTGTCGGCTCCCAGCTCACCTACGTACGCGGCTCGGTCTACCTCGCCGGCCCCTTCGGAGAGGCCCCGCTCTCCGTGGTGGGCGTAGTCCCGGCGGTGGCCGGCCCCTTCGACGTCGGCGTGGTTTCCACCCGCCAGGCGCTCACCCTCGACCCGATCACCGCCCAGCCCCAGGTCGACGGAGCTCTCTCTGAGCCGATCCCCCACATCCTCGCCGGTATCCCGCTGAAGGTGCGAGACATCCGCGTGAAGGTCGACCGCCCCGAGTTCACCCTCAACCCGACCGGCTGTCGCAAAAAGCAGGTCGAGGCATCGATCTGGGGCGGGGGAGCCGATCCCTTCAGCCTCCTTGACGATGCCCCGGTCGGGCGCTCGACCCCCTTCCGCGCCGCCAACTGCGCCCGCCTCGGCTTCAGGCCGCGTCTGAACATCGACCTGCGCGGTGGCACCCGCAGGGGCGATCACCCGGCGCTCAGGGCCGTAGTGCGCCCCCGCCCCGGCGATGCCAACTTCTCCAAGGCGGTCGTCACCCTGCCCCGCTCGGCCTTCCTCGACCAGGGCCACATCCGCACGATCTGCACCCGCGTGCAGTTCGCAGCCGGCCCGGGTAACGGCGCCCTCTGTCCCAAAGGAGCGATCTATGGCCAGGCCAAAGCCTGGAGCCCGCTGCTCGAGGAGCCGCTGAGCGGCCCTGTCTTCTTACGCTCATCCAACAACAACCTGCCCGATATAGTGGTCGCCCTGCACGGTTTGGTCGACATCGAGCTCTCCAGCCGCGTCGACTCGGTACGAGGGGGCATTCGCTCGACCTTCTCCACAATCCCAGACGCCCCGGTCAGCCGCTTCGTATTCGAAATGCAGGGTGGCAAAAAGGGCCTGATCGTCAATTCGCGAAATCTCTGCGGGCGCAAGTCACGAGCCGACACGAAGCTCGACGGGCAAAACGGCCGCACGCACGACTTCGGGCCGATCGTCAGAGCCCGCGGCTGCAAGCAGCGGTAGCGCGGCAAGCCTCACGGCGGGGGTCCCCGCAAACACCCGGTAGCTCCTATGCGGCAGCGCTCCGATCGGCGCGCACGTAAAAGGCACACCGTGTGATTTGCAGCCTAAAAGACACGGGTCAGCTGAGATCGCTGCCTTTAGGCGGCTGGGAAATGCCGCTCGGTTTGACGCGGCCCCAAAAGCGGCGCAAGCTCAGTGCAAGGTCAACCGAAGGAGGAAGAGCATGACTCGCAATCTCAGAACTCTCGGCCTGGCATTCGTGGCGGCCTGCGCGATGAGCGCGGTGCTCGCCGCGGGGGTGCAGGCCAACCTCGGCACGATCGAAGCCGACGTCGGCGGGGGGCATGCGTTTCTAACAGGCGTTCCGATCACGCATGACGGAAGCCCTCACCATAGATTCGAAATGGGTGCCGGTACGATCACATGCGAAGAAACACTGTTCGAGGGCACAGTCGAAGACGGCGATACCGAACTATCCATCGAACCCACATACAACACATGCACAACGTTCCCCATAATCGGTGGCTCGTTCACGACCACAGTCTTAATGGAAGGATGTGAATACCGGTTCACAGGCGGGAACCAGACACCGGGCGAACCAGACCATTTCGAAGGCATAACAACCAGCCTGATATGTCCTGGTGGAGGCCCTAGGATCAAAGTCTACAAAACCTCTGCCCACGGCGGGGATCACAGCGAGGGTAACCGACGGTGCGAATACGTCGTCACCCCGTTCACGACGCACAAGCTGCACAACACAGCTGAAAACATTCCGGGCGGGACCGATGATGTTGAGGTCACATCGGAATGGACAGGTGTCGCGCTTACGAGGGTGTTCGGCACGCTTCTGCAATGCGGCGGCGCCAACCAGATGTCTGATTACGTTGGCGGCACCACACTGCGCGCTTACTCGGGCGAAGCCCACGTAGTACAGGTCGACCTGACACTGACAGATAGCGACCGTGGTTGCTGAAGAGATAGTGCATATCAGAACAAACGGCATGTACTTTGCAAAACAGGGCCGGGAGCGATCCCGACCCTGTTTCTAGGGCATCTGGGCCAAGGCAGCGCGACGTTGGCAAAGAGGACGGCGTAGTGCCACCCCGGGGACGTTGCTCGAGGAGGGAGCATGGGTTATATTCAGTTCTATTGAGCTAGTTTTCCTGTTTATTAAGGGGAAGAGAGATTGAACGCTAGAGCGATATTCATTCTGATTGCCGCGCTTGTCGTCGCGGCGATAGCCGTGGGCTGCGGCGGAGACGATGAGGAGAGCGAAGGGGCCAGCTCGGCTGAGACGGCTGCGGCGACCGCCGATTCCGGTTCGGAAGGCGATGAAAGCCAGGGAGGCGACTCTAGTGGGTCAACCGAACCACCTATTGCGACCTCTTCTAGGCCGAAACCCATCTTCGTGAGGAAGGCGGAAGAGATATGCAGCCGCGCCGAAGCCCGGATATTCAACCCGCAGGATGAAACCCTGTCTCAGCAGGAGATCGAAGAGGCGACGATCGTCGAGGGACTGATCCCCGCGCTTGAAGGTGTCGCCGACGGTATCCGCCGCCTTGGTGCCCCAGTGGGCGACGAAGCCGAGGTGGAAGGAATCGTCGTGGCTTTCCAGGAGGCAGCAGACGGAATCAAGGAAAGGGGGGCCTCATCATTCCCGCAAGCTGAAAAGTTCCTTCCGCCCACGGCTAAGCTTGCTAAAGAGTATGGTCTGAAGCGTTGTGTCTTCAAGTAGCTGATATGTCACTGCAGGATGCATTCTGACGCTGCTGCAGTGGGGGAGAAAACTCGCGACGCTGGGGTCGGGGCAGAACCCGGCCCCTTTCTATCGATCGAAGAGCTTTTCGACTGCTGGGCAAGTCAAGGCGATTGCATCAACGATCGCGCACAGGTACCTCGAACAGCGTTTGATGCAGGCCGTCGATCAGGGTCCGGGCGAGCCGACCGTTGCCCCCCAGCTCGAGCGAAGCGAGATCGCCCTCCAGCAAGGCGCTGAGCCAAGCGGAGATGGAGCCCAGGGCCCACGCATCGGGATTGCCCTGGAGCTTCGTGGTGCAGGAGACGATCTGCCCGTCCCGGACGTCGACCATGGCGCCTGCAAGGCTGCTCTTGCCGTTCTCCACCTCCGCTCCGAACCGGCAGCGTCCGGAGGTCTCGGGAGGTAGGCTCAGCAGGGGCACGGCGAGCAATAGGGCGGCCTCGACATCGAGCCTGCCGATCGCCGGGGTGGCCGGGGCTTGGTGCCGGCGCTCCCAGCGGGCTGCGGCCGCGACGGGCGCTACGCCGTGCCGCAGCCAGCCGGTCACGGCGTAAGGAGTTCCGCGGCCGTTGTTCGGCTGCGGCTCGATCAGGTTGGCGAGGCGCATCGCGCTAAGGCGGCGCTCCAGCGAGGGGTAGCTGAGCGAGCCGATCACCTTGTCGAGCTCGGTGAGCGAGAGCGGCCGGGCGGCCATCGCCCGCAGCATCGTCGTCGACCAGCCTTCGGCGAGCGCCTTGATCGCGGCCTTCGCCGCGTTGCTGCCAAGGGCCAGCGGGCCGTCCTCCGTCATGCCGAGCCAGCGTTCCAGAGCCGCCGCGACGAGCAGCAGTTCCTTGCCGCCTGCGGTCAGCTCGTACTCGAGCACGCCGGGGAAGCGGTTGCGCCGGTGCTTTTCAAGAGCGCCGATCTCGGCCAGGCGCTTCAGCTGTGCCCGCAAGGTCGTCTGGGCAGGGAGCCCGCATTGGCGCTGAAGCTCAGCCTGTTTCCTGGGTCCACCGGCGAGGCTTCGCAGGACGACGACGTTCAACGGCGCGGCAAGCAAGAGGAGGGTCTGCGCCCCGGAGCGCGCCCCGTTCCCGCTCCCGTTGACCGTGTTCGCAGTCAAGCCAAGCCATTATGGCATTAATCAGTTTTATTTGGGAATTCGCGGGAGGCCGAAGAGTCGCTCGTGCAGCGCATGGAGCAACGTGGCTGCGAGGTGGCAGCCTCCTCCCGAGCGGAGCTGGCCGGTGTCCTTCTCGATGACGGTGTCGAGCCAGGCGGCGGCCGATGCCGAGGCCCACGCATCGGCTTCCTCGTCGAGGCGAACGTCGCAAGAGACGAGACGGCCGCCCTCGACCCGCACGGTGACCCCGGTAGGGCTGCCGGGGACGCCCTCTTCGAGGTCGACCGCCAGCGAGCAGGTGCCGGAGCGGTCCTCCGGAAGCTCGAGCAAGGGGAGCGTGAGCAGGAAGGCAGCCTGGACGTCCAGCGCCGCGATCGGGGCCGTGTCCTCGAGCGGGTGGCGCAGCTCCTGGCGCGCTCCCGCCGCGAGCGGAGCGATCGCCGTCCGCAGCCATTCGGTCGCGGCGAAGCGCTCTTCCTCACCAGCCTCCTCGAGAAGGACGAGGAGGCTGGCGTCCACCATCTCCTCGATCCGCTCATCGACGGTGTCGTAGTCGAGGACCCCGATGGCCTCTGTGATCTCGGTAACCGTCAGCGGTGCGGCGGCAAGCGCATGGATCACGGTGGATGCCCAGCCGTTGAGGAGAGCCGAGAGCGCCGGCGCTGCATCGGGGCCGAGCGCCAGCGGTCCGGCGGGGCACTCGCCGAGCCAGCGCTCGAGGACGGAGCTGACGAAGAGCAGGTCCTGTCCGGCCTGCGAGGGCCGCAGCAGGGTGTTCTCGTCGATCGCGTCAGGGTCCACGTCAGGATCGACCGGCTCGACCAGGTAGGGGTCGGCGATGATCTCGAGTGCCACAGGAGCATCTGGGTCGGGAACGTCGGCCTCGTCGACGACGTCTGCCCCCGTGGCGGCCTCGGCCAGCATTCCCAATAGGACGCGGCGCTTCATCGGGATGGCGAGGTAGAGGAGGGTCAGGGCGCCAGCTCGCGCCCTGAAGGCTCCCTCGCCGGTGCCGCTTTCGGGCGCGCCGGTCAACGCGCTAGACGATCGTGACGCCGAACAGAGTTCTGTGCAAGGAGTCGAGCACGGCTTGGCTCAGCCAGTCGTCACCGCCGGTCCGCACTCGATCCGCGTCGGGCTCGATCAGGGTGTCGAGCCAGCCGTCGATGGAGCCCGCCGCCCAGGCATCGGCCTTCCCATCGACTCCTGCAGCACAGGCGACGACACGACCCTGCTCGACCTGGGCGACGACGCCGGTGAGGCATCCGCTCTCGTCGGCTGCCAGGTTGATGCCGAGCCGGCAGGCGCCGGAAAGCTCCCGCGGCAGCTCGACCAGGGATAGGCCGCAGCGAAAGCCGGCCTCGACGTCGAGCGCGTCGATAGGCGCCATGCCCTCCTTCGGCTCGCGGCGCTCGAGGCGCGCCGAGGCGATCAGCGGAGCGATGCCGGCCCGCAGCCAATCGGTCATCGTGTAGATGGCCTCGCCACTGCCGCCAACGCGTTCCTCGACCTGCCCGGTCCCCAGCATCGCGGTGAGGTGGCGTTTCAGCGGGCGCCGGCCCAACCCCTCGACCTGGCTGTGCAGCTTTTCGAACGTAAGCGGTTCGCGGGCGAGCACGTGCATGACGGTCGTCGACCAGCCTTCGGCCAGAGCCGCGACGGCCCTCTTGGCGTCCTGGCTCTCAAATGGCAACGGTCCCCGTGGAGCGCTTTGCAACCAGCGCTCGACGACGAACCCGACGAAAAGCGCTTCGCGACCGCTGGTGGTGACCCTGTACTCGTGGCCGGGCCCGGCGTCTAGCGGGTGCTCGATCATCTCCTGCAGGATCCGGCGTTTGACCGGATTTGCTGCCATCAAGAGCAGTTGCGCACCCGCGCGCATTTTCCCTTTGCTCACGCTGAAATGACCTCCCGTCAGTTCGTGGCAATTGTGTCACTTCGCGATCTTTTTTGGAAACTTCCCAAGTCCTCGGGCTGGCGCTGGGCGCGACCGCCCGGGCGAGAACGTGCGGCGACTCAAGCTGTCGGCCCTCGCTGTCGAGCTAATAAGCGAACGTATGAGATGCCCTGTGTCAACCCCCCGCCGTTTGCAGGCCGCTCAAGTTCCCGTGCAAGGACGGGTCGTAGGGCATTCCGTCCTGCCAGCAGCGCCACAGAACCCTGATCCAGGCGCGTCCGAGAGTGCGGGTCGCATGCGGGTGGTCTTGACCTCTGGCCCGAGCTCGCTCATAGACCTCCTTGGCCCACGGATGCCAGTGGCGGGTCGAGTCGGCCAAGACCGTGACGGCTTTTCGCAGCCGCTTGTCGCAGGCGCGCCTGAAGGTCGCGACGCGCATCTTCCCCGACTCCAGCGCCACCGGGCTCATCCCGGCGTCGGCCGCCAGTGCGGCCTCGGTGGGGTAGCGCCCTCTGCAGTCGCCGATCTCGGCGATCTCGCAGACAACGGACTCGAGCGCAGTCACCAGGCCGAGCACGACGGCCCGGCGGGCCTCGCACTCCGCGTCACCCGCGGTCCCCGCCGGCGCCGCCTTCATCCGCTCCACCAGCACGGCGGGATCGGTGCGCCCGGTATAGCGGTTGCGCGCCAGGAAGCCCGCCATCCGCTCGCCCCCCAAGCCCCTGGCATCGGCCGGGCTCGGGTAGCGCGCGATGAAAGCCAGCGAGACCCGGTTGTCGACTGCCCCGAAGATCAGCGCACCGGGCCAAAAGGACTCCAGCTGGGCGCGCAGCTGGTTGGCGAGCCCCACCCGCACCCCGACGAGGTCCTCGCGCGCGCGTGTGAGCGCCCGCAGCGCCTTGGTCTCATCGCTGTCGGGGACCAGCGCCCGGAAGCGGTGGGCGTCGGTTCGCGCAAGCTCGGCCAAGACGAAGGCGTCGAAGCGATCGGACTTGCCGTGCGCGACTGCGTAGCGCGGGCGCGCGGCCTTCAGCTGGTTGGGGTGGATCGCCAGCACTTCCAGGCCCCCGGCGAGCAGCCGCTCGACCAGGATGCCGTCTGGCCGCTCGATCGCGACCCGGTCCACCCGGTGGGCGGCGAGCTCTCGCACAAGCTTCTGGAGACCTCGCTCCTCATGCGTCACCGAAAAGCGCGCCACCACATGCCCCTCCTCGCTGACGCAGACCTCATGGGCCTCGCTGGCCCAGTCGACTCCTGCGGTCCTGATTCCTGCCATGCTTCCTCCTCGGTCGATTTGTCTCGGCTGAATGCCGGCCGCGAGGTGCCTCTGCGCTTCCTCATTGGGTGGCGATCGTCTTCGCCACGCCCTGTTGGCGCTTCGGGCGCCTCGCACCGCCGGGAGGCGCTGATCTCATACGGGCCGTCTAGGCGGCTAGGGACGCTGGCGCTCTCCCGGCGGGGGTCGGCTATCTGTGCTTCCCGGGATTCTGCGTCGGCCTCGCTTCGCTCGGCCTCTCCATCTAAATCTCAGGAAGAACAGGGAGAGGATCTCCAATGAGGGAGCAGCTCAACAGCAACCCGCTTGTGCAACTCGCCGTGGTCGGCGTGCTGCTTGTGGGCGTTGCCCTTTTCTTCATGTCCTCAAGCGGGGGCGGCGAAGAAGAGGAATCGGCGGGTGCGACCGAAGCGACGGTCAGCGTCGAAGCCACCGCCCCCGCAACCGAAGCAGCTGTCGGCGAATCGCTCCCCTCGGCACCGTCGGCGGTGAGCCCGCCCGCCGCAGTGTCGCACCCGCTTCCCCGTCCGGTTCTCGATGCCTGGGAGGCCAACCAGACCCTTGTCCTGCTCTTCGTCCGCGACGGTGGCATCGACGACCGTTTGGTCAAGAACGCCACTAGCGGCCTAGACGGGCTCTCCGAGGCCAACGTCTTCGTCGTCCCCGCCGCCAAGATCTCTCGCTACGCGGCGATCACCGAGGGCGTCGGCGTGGACCGTGTGCCCGCCCTCGTGGTGGTTCGTCCTAAGAGCCTGAAGAAGACGGTCCCGACCGCCTCGGTCAGTTACGGGTTCCAGAGCCCGCAGAGCGTCGCCCAGGCCGTGATCGACGCTGGCTACAAGGGCAAGACGCTCGACTACCACCCGTGACCGGATGAGCATGGACCCGCGGGACTTCCCGAGCCATCTGCGGCCGGTCCCCGACTCCGGTGATTCGACCGCGCCCGCGCTCGATCCGCAGGCGGGCGGCACGCTGGGCCTGACGCCGCCGCAGGTGCGCGGCCGCTCCAGCGGCTTCGTCACCGACGTCCTCGTCGACCTCGCCTACGTCACCGACGACGTCGCGCGGCAGGCGATCGAGGCGGCGCGCACCGCCGGCCGCCCCCCTGAGCGCCTGCTGATCGAGCAGGGATCGATCACCGCCGACCAGCTTTCCCGCGCCGTCGCCGAGCGCTACGGCCTCGACCACATCGACCTCTCCGCCTACCAGGTCGACATGGCGGCGGCCAACCTGATCTCGGTCAACACGGCGCGCCGCTACCGCGCGCTGCCGGTCGGCTTCGTCGACAAGGAGACGCTGCTGGTGGCGATGGGGGACCCGACCAACGTCCTCGCCGTCGACGACATCCAGATCGCCACCGCACTCGACTGCCGCGTCGCGGTCGCCGCCGAGGAGGACATCGAAGCGCTGATCGGTCGCCTCAACACGCTGCAGAGCGCCGTCAGCGAGGCGGTCACCGAGGGCGAGGCCGAGGCCGAAGAGGGGGAGCTGGCCGAGGTCGCCGACATGGAAGTCAGCGCCGAGGACGCGCCGGTGATCAAGCTCGTCTACAGCATCCTCGGCCAGGCGGTGGGGGAGGGCGCCTCCGACGTCCACTTCGAGCCCGGCGAGGGGGAGATGCGGGTCCGCTTCCGCGTCGACGGCGTGCTGCGCGAGGCGGCGCATGTGCCGAAACGGATGGTCAACGCGGTCGTCTCGCGGGTGAAGATCATGAGCGACCTCAACATCGCCGAGAAGCGGGTCCCGCAGGACGGCCGCGTCAGCGTCACCGTCGAAGATCGCCGGGTCGATCTGCGTATCACGACCCTGCCGACCCAGCGGGGGGAGGGGGCGACGATCCGCATCCTCGACAAGGAGAACGCGCAGCGCACGCTCGACGAACTTGGGATGGACGGCGACGGGCGGGGGCGCTTCGAGCGCGCCTTCCACCAGTCCTACGGCGCGGTTCTGGTTACTGGCCCGACCGGCTCGGGCAAGTCGACGACCCTCTACGCGGCGCTGCAGGAGATCAACGAAGTGGAGAAAAACATCATCACGATCGAGGACCCGGTCGAGTACCGGCTGAACGGCGTCAACCAGATCAACGTCAACCGCAAAGCGGGACTCGACTTCGCCACCGGCCTGCGCTCGATCCTGCGTGCCGATCCCGACATCGTGATGGTCGGCGAGATCCGCGACGGCGAGACCGCGCGGATCGCGATCGAGGCGGCGCTGACCGGCCACATGATGCTGACCACGCTGCACACCAACGACGCCCCCGGGGCGATCACCCGCCTGACCAAGATGGGGATCGAGGCCTTCCTGATCGCCTCCTCCGTCGACTGCGTCGTCGCCCAGCGCTTGGCGCGTAAGCTCTGCAGCCACTGCAAGCGGCGCACGATCGTCGCCCCGCAGGCGCTGGCCGAAGCCGAGCTTAGGGTCGGGGGAGAGGTGGAGGGCTACGAGCCCGTCGGCTGCTCGCGCTGCAACCAGAGCGGCTATCGCGGCCGGGTTGGGATCTACTCGGTGATGGCGCTGAGCGAGCACCTCAAGGAGATGGTCGTCGCCCAGGCGCCGGAGGCCGAAGTCGCGGCAAAGGCGCGCGAAGAAGGAATGCTGACCCTGCGCGAGGACGGCCTGACCAAGGTACGCGCCGGCCTCACCAGCCTCGAGGAGGTAGTTCGTGTCACCGCCTAAAGGGATCGGCCTTCCGGGTCGATTTAGCTGACTATGGCCTTCGATTTCGCAGAGGTGCTCTCGCGCATGGTCGAGAGCCGCGCCTCCGACGTGCACCTGACTGCCGGGGTGCCGCCGGCGATGCGCGACAAGGGCAAGATCGTCCACATGGAGGGCTTCCCGGTGCTCTCCGGCCAGGAGACCCGCGAGGTCGTCTACAGCATCCTCAATGACGACCAGCGCAAACGCTTCGAGAACGCCAAACAGCTCGACTTCGCCTACGCGATCCCCGGCGTCGCCCGCTTCCGCGTCAACTGCTTCTTCCAGCGCGGCTCGGTCAGCGCCGCCTTTCGCCTCGTGCCGCAGGACATCCCCGGGCTCGACTCGCTCAAGGTGCCGCAGGTGCTGCGCGAGCTCTGCGACAAACCGCGTGGCTTCGTCCTCGTCACCGGCCCGACTGGCTCGGGCAAGAGCACGACCCTGGCGGCGATGATCGACGTGATCAACGAAGAGCGCCAGGACCACATCCTCACGATCGAGGACCCGATCGAGTTCCTGCACCAACACAAACGCTCGATCGTCAACCAGCGCGAGGTCGGCAGCGATGCGCCCGACTTCGCCCTCGGCCTGCGCGCCGCCCTGCGCGAGGACCCCGACGTGATCCTGGTCGGCGAGATGCGCGACCTCGAGACGATCTCTACGGCGCTGACCGCGGCCGAGACCGGCCACCTCGTCTTCGCCACCCTGCACACGCAGTCGACCGCGCAGACGGTCGACCGGATCATCGACGTCTTCCCGCCCCAGCAGCAAGGGCAGGTGCGGACGCAGCTCTCGATCGCGCTGCAGGGGATCGTCACCCAGCAACTGCTGCCGACCGCCGATGGGAGCGGCCGCGTCGTCGCCACCGAGGTGCTGGTGCCGACCCCGGCGATCCGCAACCTGATCCGCGAGGGCAAGACGCACCAGATCTACGCTGCGGTGCAGACCTCGGGTGCGGTCGGGATGCAGACGATGGATGCCGATCTGGCGCGGCTGGTGCGGGCTGGGTCGATCACCCGCTCGCTGGCCGAGCAGCGCGCCTCGGTGCCGGAGGAGCTCAAACGCCTGCTCGGCGGCGACGCGGTGCCGACCGCCGCGATGCAGGCCAACGGCGCGCAGGGCGTTCCCGGCGCGCCCCCTCCCGCCTACACCCAGGGGGCATAGCCGATGGCGAGCGCCAGCACCTTCGCTTTCCGCGCGATGGACGTCGCCGGGGCCGCCACCGCCGGCGAGCTCGAGGCCGAGTCCAAGGCGCAGGTCACCGAGCAGCTGCGCCAGCGCGGCCTGATTGTCCTCGACGTCAGTGAGAAGAAGGTGCCGTTCAAAGTCGAGGATCTCTGGCGGCGTTGGAAGGGGGTCGACATGCGCGAGCTGGCGATCTTCTCGCGCCAGTTCGCCACCCTGGTCGCCTCGGGCATGCCGATGCTGCGCACCTTGCACACCCTGGAGGAACAGACTGAGGACGAGCGGATCAAGGAGGCGGTGACGGGGGTGCGGGCCGACGTCGAGTCCGGCAGCACGCTCGAGCAGGCGATGCAGCGCCATCCCGAGGTCTTCGACCGGCTCTTCTGCGCGATGGTCCGCTCAGGCGAGGAGTCGGGCCGCCTGGAAGACGCGCTCGACCGGATCGCTTACCAGGTGGAGAAATCCGACGCGCTGCGACGCCAGGTGAAATCGGCGCTGATGTACCCGGCGCTGGTCTTCGGCTTCGCGATCGTCGCCCTGCTCGCGATCGTCACCTTCATCATCCCGGTGTTCGCCGGGATCTTCGAAGAACTCGCCGAAGACAACCCGGAAGAGAGTTCGGCACTGCCGTTGCCAACGCAGGTCTGCGTGTCGGCCTCCGACGCGATCACCAGCTACTGGTTCATCATCTTCCCGGTTCTGATCGCCGCCGCGATTGGTTTCTTCAAATGGAAGCGCACCGACCGGGGCAAAGAGATCTGGGACCGCTTCCTCCTGCGCGTCCCGTTCATGATCGGCGACGTGATCCAGAAGGTGGCGCTGGCACGCTGGTCGCGCACCTTCTCCGGCGCGGTCTCGGCAGGCGTGCCGATGCTGCAGTCGATCAAACTGACCGGGGACACGGCCGGCAACGTCGTCGTCGAACAGACGATGGACGAGGTCTACGCCTCGGCCAAGCGTGGTGGCTCGCTGGCCGCGCCGATCCAGCGCGCCCCGATCTTTCCGCCGATGGTCGGCCACATGGTCTCGGTCGGCGAGGAGACCGGTCAGCTGGAGCACATGCTGAGCAAAATCGCCGACTTCTACGAGACCGAGGTCGACGCCAAGGTCAAAGCACTGACCTCGTTGATCGAGCCGATCATGATCGTCTTCGTCGGCGGCGTCGTCGGCTTCATCGTGATCGCGATGTATCTGCCGATCTTCAGCCTCTACGACAAGATCGGCTGAGGCCCAGGCTCATAACCCTGGAAAGGCTGTGCAGCAATCCAAGGAAAGTAGAACAACCTTGTAAAGCCGCGCTATCCTTCCAAGGAAAGGTGGAGAGCAAAGGACGCTACGTAGAGCAGGTATGGGCTGGAAATCCGGCCGGGCAGACCCGTGCTGAGCGTAGTCCTGGTCGCTTCAAAGCGTACGTCCCCAATCCGATTGCAGGCTACGAGCCTCAACTGACGGGAGCACTCTCGCGGCTCCTGTCTGACGCTGATGGCGCTGTCAGAGAACTGAACCGCCTCGACCTCGGGCGAGCACATCAGATCGAGCCGCTGGCCAGGCAACTGCTGCGGCAAGAGTCCCTTGCATCCTCACGGATCGAGGGTCTTGCGATCTCCCACAAGCGGATCAGCGAGGCCGACTTCGACCCGAGGGGGACCGCGGACCAGAGAGCGCGCGAGGTGCTGGCCAATATCGAAGCGATGGACCAGGCGATACGCATCGGCGCCAAGGGCGAGTCGATCACGGCGCAATCGATCGTCGATATCCACAGCATCCTGATGGGAGTCACCCAGCCGAACATAGCTGGCGCCATCCGGGAGACGCAAAACTGGGTGAGGGGTCGTGTCCACACCCCCGTCCGTGCGGAGTTTGTCCCCCCTCCGGCAGATGAGGTCAAGCCCCTGCTGAAGGATTTGGCGCAGTTCATGAATCTCGACGACCTTCCGGCGACGCTTCAGGCCGCGCTCACCCATGCCCAATTTGAGACTATCCACCCCTTCCCGGATGGGAATGGCCGGGTTGGGCGTTGTCTGATCCATGTAATCCTCAGGCGTCGCGGCCTTGCTCAACATCACGTGCCGCCGATAAGCCTCCTGATGGCGACCGATGTCGATCGCTACGTCAAGGCTTTGACCGCCTACCGCAGTGAGGATGAAGCCGAATGGACGACCTACTTCGCTCAGACGACGGTGGCGGCGACGCGCGCGGCTACGGATTTCGGGGAGCGTCTGACTGCACTGCAGGGGGAGTGGCTGGAGAAAGCCGAAGTTCGTCGCAGCTCGACTGCGGAGAAGATAATCGAAGCCCTGCCGGCCCAACCGGTGATAGATGTGAAGGTGGCGGCGAAGCTGGCCGGCACCTCGGAGGAGGCGGCACGTCAGGCTTTAAACGTCCTCGCAGAACGCGGCGTGCTCAAGCAGGTGACCAAGCGCAATTGGGGCAGGGTTTGGCAGGCCAGGGGTCTGTGGAACTTGCTTGATCGATTCGAGCAGCATCTGGCAACTCCCCAAGGTCACGATCAAGCAGCCAGACCAGCGGCTGTCTGACCTGCTCAGTCATTCGGCTAGCGAGTTGCACGTCACCCACGCGCAATCTATTGTCGTTCCCTGTAAGGACTTTTCAAGTACCTAACGCCAGGGAGGATCGCCTTGTCTTCGTCACGCCCCGTCCAGCCTGCGCTGCTTACCCGCGCCTGTTTCGCAGCGGTTGTCGCGCTCCT
Source organism: uncultured Solirubrobacterales bacterium (assembly GCA_963698085.1). Lineage (GTDB taxonomy): Bacteria > Actinomycetota > Thermoleophilia > Solirubrobacterales > 70-9 > VRUE01. Next base: position 598,391 of record OY969122.1, on the reverse strand, counting down.
CGCGGCCGTCGCAATCGCTCCGACCGAAGCCAGCGCCACCGCCCTCCCTACGACGATCAACGAAAACATGACGCTGACCGCCGAAGGCAGCCCCTACACCGGCACCTCAACGACGATCTCCGAAGGAGTGACCGTCACCGCCGAACCGGGCGCCGTGATCAAGCTCACCGGGACGCTGACGAGCAAAGGCACCCTGGACGTCAACGGCACGGCCGAAGAATCGGTGGTCTTCACTTCATCAACCAATACGGCGGCCGGGCAGTGGACCGGAATCGTCCTTCAGGCTGGCGCTGGCGGCTCCAATCTGGCATACGCGGAGGTTCGGTATGCCAAAACGGCAATTGCAATCAGCGGCGGGATCTCACCCGTCATCGCAAATTCTTTGATTCGAGACAACTCGATCGCCGGCCTTTCGGCTAGCGCTGGAAATACGGAAATCACCGCCAACACCGTCGTGAACAATCCGAGTGGCATCCTCACCTCCGGCAGCGGCAACCCGGAGATCGCCGAAAACATGATCGAAGATTGCAGCGGTATCGGAATCTCCCGCACCATTGGAACCAACCAGAGTGGTGAGGTCCGCATCCACGACAACGTGGTCGAGCGCTGCGGCAATTCAAGCAACGCGTCGATCTATGTCTTTTCGAGCAGTTCTCCGCTGACGGGCGTAACCCTCGCTGGCAACACGATCACCGATGGCAACGGCCGCGCGATCGACTACTACACGCCTTCCGGGGGTGGCGCCGTGCCCCCCGACATCGACGAGAACACGATCACCGGCAATGCCTCCAATGCGGTCTGGATCGCGGGCAGGCTCACCGAATCCACCACCTGGGAGGACCATGGCTTCGTGATTGTGCCAAGGGGTGGCTACGACCTTAGTGTCGTCAAAGGAGCCACGCTCACGCTGGGTCCAGGAGTGGTGCTAAAGCCCTCTCAAATCAATGCTCAGATCGCGGTCGCCGGTGAGGTGATCGCCGAAGGCACCTCCAGCGAACCGATCACCGTCACCTCGATCAAGGACGACTCGATCGGCGGCGACACCAACCAAGACGGCTCAGCGACCCAGCCGGCTCCAGGTGACTACATCGGCTTCAGCTTTTCTGCCGGCACCTCCACGCAGGCACCCGGCCGGGGAACTCTCGATTACGTGCATGCTCGCTACGGCGGGCGGGGATCGAGCTGTGGCTCATGCGGCCCGATGTTCAGTTTCGGCGCACCGGCCAACGAAGGGCCGACGTCCCCGCCGTCGTCGGTGACGCATTCTGCCTTCGACCATTCGGTGAGACCGGCTATCTCAGGAGGATCTCTTTCTCAGATCACCGACAGCACCTTCTCTTCCAACGGCACGGCGATTTCGGTGTCGGCTACGGCTGACCCTCAGATCACCGGCAACACTTTCTCCCAAAACGGCGACGGGATCATCGTCTCCGGCAGCGGTGATGCGGAGATCGCAGAAAACACGATAGAAGACTGCAGCGGCTATGGCATCGCCCGCACGCTAGGGGGAAGCGGCGCCCTTGGCACTGTCAGCATCCACGACAACGTCATCGAGGAATGCGGCAGCTTGAGCAAGGCGTCGATCTACGTCAACGACGAAGCTTTCGGCCCAGTGCTCACCGGCGTGACGGTCGCCGGCAACACGATCACCGATGGCAACGGCCGCGCGATCGACTACTACGTCAACTCTTCGAGCACGATCGCTCCCGACATCGACGAGAACACGATCACCGGCAATGCCTCCAATGCGGTTTGGGTCGCCGGCAAGCTCACCGAATCGACCACCTGGGAGAACCGCGGCTTCGTGATTGTGCCAAGGGGCGGCTACAACCTCAAAGTCGCCGCCGAAGCCACTCTCACCCTTGGGCCCGGCCTGGTGCTGAAGCCCTATCAAACCAATGCTCAGATCCAAATTGACGGCGAGCTGATCGCCGAAGGCACCGAAAGCGAACCAATCACCTTTACCTCGCTCGAAGACGACTCAATCGGCGGCGACACCAACATGGATGGCTCGGCGACTCAGCCGGGGGTGGGCGACTGGAGAGGGGTTAGTTTCACCGCCGGGACCTCGAGCAAAGCACCGGGCTGGGGGACTCTCGATTACGTCCATTTCCGCTACGGCGCGTCTGGGGTGGCCTGCGGAGGATGCAGCGACGGCAAAATGGTCAGCTTTGGCGCTCCGAATTCAAGTGGGCCAACCTCCCCCTCCTCCTCGGTGCAGTACTCCGAGTTTGAACACGCTCAGGGAACGGCCATGTCGGGTGGCCCGATCTCTCAGATCACCGACAGCACCTTCGCCTCCAACGGGACGGCTGCTTCCATTACGGCTACCGCCAACCCCCAAATCACCGGCAACACCCTCTCCGACAACGGCAACGGCATCCTCACCTCCGGCAGCGGCAACCCGGAGATCGCCGAAAACACGATCGAAGACTGCAGCGGCTACGGCATCTCGCGCACGCTAGGTGGAAGTGGCGCCACCGGCACTGTCAGCATCCACGACAACGTCATCGAGGAATGCGGCAGCTTGAGCAAGGCGTCGATCTACGTCAACGACGAAGCTTTCGGCCCAGTGCTCACCGGCGTGACGGTCGCCGGCAACACGATCACCGATGGCAACGGCCGCGCAATCGACTACTACGTCAATGCCGCGAGCACGATCCCCCCCGACATCGACGAGAACACGATCGCCGGCAACGCCTCAAATGCAGTCTGGGTCGCCGGCAAGCTGACCGAATCGACCACCTGGGAGAACCGCGGCTTCGTGATCGTGCCAAGGGGCGGCTACGACTTCAGTGTCGTCAAAGGAGTCACGCTCACGCTGGGTCCAGGCCTGGTGCTAAAGCCCTATCAAGCTAACGCCCAGATCGGGGTCGTCGGCGAGCTGATCGCAGAAGGCACCGAAACCCAACCAATCACCATCACCTCGATCAAGGACGACTCGATCGGCGGCGACACCAACCAAGACGGCTCAGCGACCCAGCCGGCTCCGGGTGACTTCGTCGGCTTCAGCTTTTCTGCCGGCACCTCCACGCAGGCACCCGGCCGGGGAACTCTCGATTACGTGCATGCTCGCTACGGAGGATATGGGGGGCCGTGCTCATGCACGACGGGGCCGATGTTCAGTTTCGGTAGCTCAAGCTCCACCGGACCGACCTCTACCCGCTCCACTGTGAACCACTCTGCCTTTGCATTCTCCACGCGCCCCGCCATCTCCGTCGGGGGGGACTTCCCAAACCAGGAACCGCCTGACATCTCATGGAATCGATTCGCGAAAAACGGAACCGCGATCGAAAAGGGTGGAAGCACCACGCTGAGTGCGCCGTACAACGACTACGGCTGCTTGAGCGGACCACGTCCGGCTGGCTGCGGAGATCCAGTCAGCGCCAAGGTCAATCCGTACCCGCTGCAAAGCGAAGCAGACAAGCAGGGTCGATGCCGAGGCAAGAAGTCGGACTGCCCCCACGGCGCAGATCCGGTCAGCCTGGCGACGGGAGAACTCAGCTACTCGCATCGTGATCTGTTCTTGACCAACAAGAGCCGAGTGCCGCTCGAATTCGTCCGCAGCTACAGCTCTGGTGACGGCTCGGATGCGGGTCTTGGACCGGCCTGGTCCCACAGTGCTTTGGCGACTGCCACGGAGTTGGAAACCGGCGATGTGCTGGTGCGGCGCCAGGACGGTCGGCAGGATCTCTTCGCCAAAGGCGAAGGAGGCGGGTACTCACAGCCGGCAGGGGTGTCGGACACCCTGGTAAAGAATGAAGACGGGACCTTCTCCCTGATGATGTTGGATGGAATGGTCTACGACTTCGAGCAGAGCGGGCGCATCGCGTCGATCTCCGACGATCACGGCCTGAAAACCACCTATGGCTACGACATCAACGGACGGCTGGCGACGATCACCGATCCATCGGCCCAGGTATTGATCTTCTCCTACGACGCCTCCAACCACATCACCAAAGTCGCCGATTCGACCGGGCGGGAAGTCAAATACACCTACTCCGTGACTGGGGACCTGAAAACGGTCACCGACGCAATCGGCGGCGTCACCGAATACACCTACGACCCGCAGCATCGGATCACCTCGATCAAAGACCCGCGTGGCAACGTCATCCTGCAGAACACCTATGACGGTCACGGGCGGGTGATCGAGCAGGTCGACGGCCTCGAAAACTTCTGGACCCTCGAATACAAAGGAGGCGAAACGGTCGTCACCGAACCGGAGGGCGGGGAAAAGGCCTACGGCTTCGATGAACAGGGCCGGGTTGTCTCGGAAACCGACCAGCACGGGAATACAACGACGACCGGCTACGACGCGGCCGGCAACATCGATGAAATTGTGCTGCCCGGGGGCGCCAAATGGCAGCTTGGCTACGACACGGCCGGCAACCTGATCTCGGCGACCAATCCCGAAGAAGGGCAGCGCAGCTACGAATACGACGGCCAGAATCGGCTGACGAGCTTTACCGACGAGCGCGAAGAGACCTGGGACTACGAATGGTCAGAAGCCAACGACCTGATCAAAATCACCGATCCAGCCGAAGGCGAAACGACCGCCACCTACAACGCAGCCGGTCAGCCGCTGAAGATCACCGATCCCAACGAACACACGACGACCTTCACCTACGACGGCCGGGGTAACCGGCTGAGCGCCGAAGATCCGCTGGAACACACGACCGGCTTCGGCTTCGACGCCCGCAACTACATGATTTCGAAGACGGCGCCCGGTCTAGAACCGGAAGAATTTGGGCGCAATGCGCTTGGTGATTTGCTCTCGCGGACGACGCCGGAGGGCCACACGACCGAATACGACTACGACGCCAATGGGATGCTCGTCGAGCTCACCGATCCAGCCGAAGGCGTCTGGGAGATCGAGCGCAACGCGATGGAGCGCCCGACCGCCTATATCGACCCCCTCGAACAACGCACCGAAATCGCCTACGATGGCAACCTCAACCCGGTGGCGCAGATCGACCGGCGTGGCAAGGAAACGAGCTACGGCTATGACCTGGCCAATCAGCTGACCGGCGTCGAACGTCCCGAAGGAGGCGACTGGCAGTTCGGCTACGACGCCCGGGGTAACCGCACGAGCGTGGTCGATCCCCGCAAAAACGAAACGACCTACGACTACGACCTGCTCGATCGGATGACCGAGGTCGCCGAACCGCTGGAAGCTGTGAGCAACTACGGCTACGACCCCGCAGGCAACCTGACCTCCTACACCGATCCGCGCGAAAACACGACCGGCCTTCTTTACGACGAGCTTGGCCGCCTGAGTGAGATCAACCAGCCGCTCGAAAAGACGACCAGCTTCACCTTCGACGGCGTCGGCAACCGGCTGAGCCGAACGACGGCTGCAGGCACGCTCGAATTCGAGTACGACGCCTCCAACCGACTAGAGGAGATTGCCGAAGGAGAATCAACGCTGCGCTCCTTCGACTACGACGCCGCCGGCCGCATGATCGGCGCCACCGACACCCAGAGCGACGAGATCGAACTCGGCTACGACGACGACGGCAACGTGATTGCGATCGACGACGGCCGCGGCCAGACGGTGCTGCGCGAATATGACTCGCGCGGCAACCTGGCCGAGCAGACCGACGGCCGCGGCACGCTCGAATACGGATATGACCCGCTGAGCCAGATGACCTCGCTGGTCGACCCGCAGAGCAAAACGCTGGGCTTCGACTACGACCCCGAGGGCAACTTGACCGAAATCGAACGCCCCAATGGCGTTCTCACGACCAACGCCTATGACGACGCAGGCCGGTTGACGGAGACCACGTCTCAGAAAGCAGAAGCCATCCTCGAGTCGTTCGACTATAGCTATGACCCGTTCGGCAACCGCATCAGCAAGGTTGACCGCCTCGCCGAGGAAACGACCTACTCATACGACGCGCGTAACCGCCTGACCGAATTCGACCCGCCGGGGGAAGGATCGACGAGCTATGCCTACGATGCCGCCGGTAATCGCGTCCAAGCGGCGGTGACGACCTACGGGTTCAACGCCCTCAACCAGTTGACCGGCGCCTCCGATGGCACGAGCTACGAATACGACGGCGCCGGCCGCCTGATCGAAGTCGCGAAAGGAGACCAGGCCACCACCTACGGCTGGAACCCTTTCGACGAGTTGACGAGCGCCGACGACGGCAGCCAGGAAGTCACCTATACCTACGATGCTCTCGGCAGGCGTGCGCTGCGCGCAGGCGGCTCGGGTGCGCGAAGCGCACATTACGGCGATCTCACGGACGTTCCGATCATTGATACGGACGCCGAAGGAGCGATTGCGACGAGCTACGTCCAGGGGCCTGAGGGCTTGGCCGAGCAGCGCTCCGGCGAAGGGATCGCCTTCCCGCTACAAGATGCTCACGGCGACATCACCGCACTGATCGACGCCGAAGGCGAAGTCTCCTCCAGGCAGGAGTACGACCCCTGGGGAGCCCAGCTCTCGGGCCCCGAACTGGAGATGGGCTACCTCGGCGCCGAGCAGCGCCGCAGCGATCCCACGACCGGTCTGGTCCAGATGGGCATCCGCCCCTACAGCACCGCTCTCGGTAGCTTCATCACCGAAGACCCGATTCTCGGCCATCTCGGCCACGGTATGTCGTTCAATCGCTACGCCTACGTCTGGAACAACCCGCTGCTGTACTTCGACCTCACCGGTCGGAGCATCTTCGGCAACGTAGCCGATGCGGCAGGAGACGCTTGGAACGCCACCGGTGGCAGGGCGTGGGACGCGTCAGCAGGAGCGCGCACTGCCGTGGGTATTGCCGGTGATGGAAACGGAGGCTCCCTCAGCGAGACGCCGGGAGTCGTCCGCGGTGCGCCGGACTACGTGAGCGACAGAGCATCTGACTTCGTCAAGGTCGTCAATCGCGCTGCCGATTGCCTCGCCAGAGCGGTACGTCATCCAATGGAAGATCAGGATTGCCTCCCGGACCCACCCAAAGATCCACTTGACCCAACTGACTTCGAAGACCCACCAGACAGTCCGCAGTTCCCTCCCACTGGACCCCCAGGAGTCCCGCATCGAACTCCTGCATCGGGACAATTGGGCTGAGTCTCATGGCTGCTAGCCTGCTGCTATGAGCAGGTTTAACCTAGTTCTCCGCCTGCTTCTGATTGCATGGGTCGTGGCTTTGGCTTCTCGCATCCTCGTCTTCGGAAGCGGCGGTACGGCCGGCGCATATGTCTCTGTTGGAGTGTTTTGGGCTGTCACTACTATGCTCATTATGGCGTCGCTTTGGCGTCTGTTCTATGAGCGGCGCTATCAGCTGGAGGTAGGACTGGCACTCGGCGCCGTCATTGCATTTGCCGGCCGAGCTTTCATAACCACTGGACCCATTGCTTCCATCAGCAGTGTGGTTGTTCTCGCTTGCCTAGCGGGTCTCCTTATCGTTTACGTCAGGAAGGCATTAGGGAGTCGGGTTCACAGGTCGTCATCAGCATCCCCGAGGACGGATCATTGAATGTGGGACCGGCGACTTTTCGCTGTTCTCTGCCTCGGAGCGTTCATGAGTTGGTCGTACCGGGTTGCCTTGAATGACCTGAACGATGACCTTGCCGGCTGGGAGGCATTTGTCACCCTGTGGCTTCCGACGGCTGTGGTCATGGGCCTGTTGGTGGCCTTTGGCATCCCGGCAGCCGGTCGCTGGATCGACCGCAGACGTCGCGGCCGGTGAGGATTCAGAGCGCACTGGAGCGACCAGGGGAGGAAGGCACCGATCATCGGGTGGATCGTTGGGCAGGCGGAGGTGAGAATGGCGAGTACGGTGACGATGCGGGTATGCCGATTCGGCGGGCGGTTACGGCTTATCCGGTAGGCCATCGGTCCGCCGAGGGCTGCTCGCCTGAGTTTTTGCTCGACGCAGCCCAAATTTCGGGGATTTAGGAATCTCGGGCGTGGTCGATTAGGGGTTTGTGATGAATCTGCCAGTGCCTCGGTGCAAAAGGCAAACCCGCCGTGAGGCGGGGGCGCAAAGCTTGCGGGGCTTCCTTGCGGGAGCCGGCCGGGCTACCACCGGGGTCGACAGACACCACGTGGCTTCACGCGACGGGGCTCTGGCTCAATCGATTAGGACCATAGGAGGTCACTAATGTTGCTCCAGAATCTCCGGGCCAGGATGAGCGCCCGGCTCAAGGGCGAAGGCGAGGCCGGCTTCACGCTGATCGAGCTTCTCGTCGTCATGCTGATCCTCGGCATCCTCGCCGCAATCGCGATCCCCGCGTTCTTCAACCAGCGGGACAAGGCCACCGACGCACAGGCCAAGTCAATGGTGCGCTCGGCACAGACCGCGATCGAGACGTTCGCCACCGATAACGGCGGGTCCTACCTAGACGCCGATGGAGACCCTGAGGCGCTTAGGGCGATCGAGGAAACGATCGTCACCGCGGAAACCCCAGAAGTGGACGTGACCACTGACGTCTATCTGTCGGAAGTCGATGCGACGGCGGATACCTACACGGTTACCACCAGCTCTCCTGACACCGGGAACACGTTCAGCATTGGACGAGATGGGAACGGCGTCGTGAGCTACACCTGCGAAACGGGCGGTGAGGCTGGCTGTCCGACGGGCGGAAACTGGGCGGGCTAAGTTTCGCCTCTGAATTCCGCGCTGAGCTTGCGCTCAGCGGTAAAGGCGGGCCTTCGGGCCCGCCTTTTCTTTACCCATTTTTTGCCTGGACGGATGGCCGATGCGTCCAGGCAGCCGCTACTTAAGGTGCACATACGAGGGGCATCGCTCAAGGGTGAGCCGGAAGCGTCGATCTAGATATGGACGTATGGCTATGCGCGCTCGATCTCTTGCTTCGATAGGCGAGGCTCTCCGGAGCCGCGCCTCTGCTGCGCGTTGCCGCCTCGCCTCGGAGGCCGGCTTCGCGGTGCCGACCGTGACCCTGATGCTGCTGGCGGCGCTGGCGATGGCCGGCGTAGCGGTGTCGACCTCGATCGGGGGACAGGGCGGAGCTGTGCGGGACCAGAACATCAAGACCGCGCTTGGAGTTGCCGAGTCGGGTGTCGAACAGGCGCTGCTCCAGTACAACCGCTACGGGCTTGTGCCGGACACCGCTCCCTGCGCGCCGGTTGGCGGTACCGCCCCTGACGTCGAAGGCTGGTGCCCGGAAGTCGCCGGCACGACGATAAACGGCGGTGCGGTGAGCTACCGGGTGAAGCCGACGAGCACCGAAATGTCCGGCGGGAAAATCGCCTGGACCGAAATGGAGGTCGTCTCCGTCGGCGCCCTCGCCGGGGTGACTCGGCGGGTTGACGTCACTGCGAACTCCTCCGCGGGCCAGAAAATGTTCGTGAACGCGACCGTCAAATCGAAAGACGGGATCAACGTCGCCTCGAATGCCGAGATCCACGCGGGCACCGCGACCAACGGCGACATCAACCTGGAGGGCCTGCAGTGCGGTGCGGCGACCGTCGGCGTCGGCAAAGGGCTGAATGGCAAAGGCGGCTACTTCTCCGACATCGACTGCGGGATCGCGGGCGGCGAACCCGGGGAAGACGAAATCGACTTGCCGCCGGTCAACCAGGGCGGCGCGGCGACTGAAAACGACAACTACAGGCTCTTCGCCTTGGACCAGATCAGCGGCAACAAAAACACCGCTTGCTTCAACGGCTTCAGCGGCAGCGGCAAAGCCGACAAATCGTGTGGTGCGCGCGAGCTGGTGGTAGGCCACAACAGCTCCGTCACCTTGGGCGGCGCGGTCTACAGCTTCTGCAAGCTGCGGATGGATCAAAACAGCTCGCTGTACATCGCCGAGGGACAAGAAGTTTTGATCTACTTCGATTCGCCCGAGGCGTGCAACTACAGCAGCGGGGCGACTCAGCTCGAACTTCAGTCGAACACCCGGATCACGCCCATCGCGGGTAAATCGGGCAGCGCGGCGCTGCTCTTCGTCGGCTCGCCGGACAGGAGCACCAACATCTTGCTGAACAGCAACACCTCGGTCGAAGAAGACGTTGTCTGCCAGCAGAACTTCGTCATCTACGCCCCCTACACCGACATCAACCTCGACAGCAACACCTGGTTCTGCGGTGCGATGGCCGGCAAGACGGTCAACCTCAAATCGCACGCCGAGGTCTGGACCAGCAGCGGGGTCCAGGAATTCTTCCTGCCCCTGGTGGCCCCGCACTACGAAGCGACCCGCTTCGTCGACTGCACCGCCGCGGTCGTCGCCGGCCCTCCCAGCGAAGGCTGCTGAGCATGGCGCGGCTCGGCGAGAGGGCAAGAGCGCTGCGTCGCTCCGAGGGGGGCTTCACCCTGATCGAGCTGCTCGTCGCGGCGACGATGGGCATGGTTGTGGTCGGCGGTGCGGTGACCGTGTTCATCGGCGCGATCCACAGCGAGCCCCGCACCAGCTCCAAGGTCACGGCGATCCAGCAGGGCCGAGTCGCGGTCGAGCGGATCACGCGTGAGCTGCGGCAGGGATTCGAGGTCTCGACCGCGACGCCCAGCCAGCTGTCGCTGATCACCTACGTCAAGGAGTCGCCGTGCGGTGGTGCGGCTGCGGCCAACGCCAAAGCCTGTCGCGTCACCTACGCCTGCACCAGCGCCAAATGCACGCGCACGGTCCAAGAGCCTGCCCTCGGCTCGGCCGCGACGACGAGCCAGCTCGTCAGCGGGCTCTCCTCAGGCGACGTGTTCACCTACTCGTATTCGTCCGGCGAACCGCAACCCGACTACATCGGCGTGGAGCTTTCCTTCGCGACTCAAGGCGGCGGTCCAGTGGTGGTCGCCGACGGCACCACGCTCCGGAACGTGGGCCTGTGATGCGAGCATCGATGCGGAGAGCAGCGGGGCGGCTGGCGCGGGGAGAGGACGGCCTGACGGTCGTCGAGGTCGTAGTCGCCGGGATGATCCTGGTTGTCGGCAGCCTCGGTGTGCTCGGCATGGTCGACACCGCGACTCGCAACACCTTCCGTGCCGAGCAGAGCCAGACCATCAACAACGTGCTGCAGCAGGAGCTGGAGAAGATCCGCGAACTTCCCTACGAGGACGTCGGCCTGGCCACCCTGCCGGCGAACGAAACCGGCGAGAACAATCCCAACTCGCGCGTCTCGGGCACGGCCTTCTACAGCAAACGCAACGGAACCGGGTTGAAGCCGATGATCTCCGGTGGGGCGGTCATCGCCGGACCGGGGACGTTCCAGGTCGAGGACGTGAAAGGGTCGATTTACCGCTACGTGGTCTGGGACGACTGCTCCGGCCCGAAAGACACTTGCGTGGGCGACTTCCTCAAGCGGGCGATCGTCGTCGCCAAGCTCGACTCGACCGCCTCCGGCGGCACCAATCGCCGCTACCAGGAAATCCAGAGCCAGATCGTCGACCCCCACGCGGAGCCGACGGAAAACCCGGGTCCGACGCCGGGCGGCAAAGCGGTGACCTCGTGGATCCTCTGGCTCGCCGACACGACCTGCGATGAGGCCGAACCGCTGACGCCGGAAAAACGGACGGCGATCGGAGACCACCTCGCGCACAACACGCGGGGGAGCTGCGCGAGCACCGCGAAGACCGGCAACGAGCCGGGTCCTCCAGACCTGCTCTGGCCTGAGGCACCTCCGATTACCGACGAGAGCCCCGTCTACGACTACGCCACCGACGTCGAGCCCAAAACCGCTCCGGACTTCGACAAGGGACTGCAGGTGCTGCGTGGCAGCGATTGCGGCGCGATGCCCGCCGCCACCGTGGCGAGCGCACCCGAGGCCGACGCGACGATGTTCCAGCAGCTGCACAAGTGGGTGACGCCGCCGATCGGGACCACCGACCTCGCCTTGACCGGAAAAGGCACCCTCAGCCTCTGGACGCAGTCGATCGAACACGGGATCTACCCGGCGCAGATCTGTATCTGGATCTTCGTCCGGGTGGGCGATACGGACACTGCCATGACGCAGGTTCTCGGAGGCCTTCCCTATGCCACTTTGAGCGCAGCAACCTGGCCGAGTACCGGCTGGACCGAGCTCACCGTCTCACTCGACTTCAAATCTGGCTCCGGCAGCGAGATCCCGTTGCCGCAGGGATCCCAGCTGGGGCTGGCGCTCAGCGTCGACGACGGCTCGGGCAGCGGCGTGCAGATCCTCTATGACGAGCCGAGCTTCGACAGCCGCATCTCCTTCGCAACCACCGGCACGCTGCCGACCTGGCCGGCTTCCTGAGCCGCCGCAGCCCTCCATAACCTGCGACAGGCGATGGCAGCGATCCTCCTCTTCCCGGCCGGGTTGATATTCGGCAGCTTTCTCACCGTAGTGGCGCACCGGGTGCCGCGCGGGGAATCGGTCGTAGGTGGGAGGTCTCACTGTCCGGCCTGCGGCGCCCAGATCGCCGCCTACGACAACGTCCCGGTTCTCTCCTGGCTGCTGCTGCGGGGGCGCAGTCGCTGCTGCGGAGCCTCGATCTCGGTGCGCTACCCGCTGACCGAGCTGGCGCTTGGCCTGCTGTTCGCGGCGACCGGGCTGGTCCTGGCCGACGAACCGGCGGAACTCGTCCTCGGCCTCGTCTTCGTCTCGATATTGCTCGCAGTCACCCTGACCGACCTCGAGCGGCGGATCATTCCCAACAAGATTCTGCTCGTAGGAACGATCCTCGGTGTGGGGATCGTCGCCGTCACCGATCCTGAGAGCCTGCCCGAGCGGGCGCTCGCCGCTGTCGGGGCCGGAGGCCTCCTCTTCGCCGCGGCACTCGCCTACCCGCGGGGGATGGGGCTCGGTGACGTCAAGCTTGCGGCGACGATGGGGTTCTTCCTCGGACGCGAGGTGGGGCCGGCGCTGTTCATCGCTCTGCTAGCAGGCTCGCTTGTCGGCCTAGCGATGATCGCCCGCCACGGTGCCTCGGCGAGAAAACGGGCGATCCCATTTGGGCCCTTTCTCGCTCTCGGCGGGATCGCCGGCCTGCTTCTGGGCGAGCAGATGATCGACTGGTATCTCGGAACCTTTTAGAGCCGGTTCGCCCCGGCCCGCTGGCTCGTACGTCCGGCCAGGTTCTTCGATAAATGAGTAGTTGCAGGGCGAAAGGTTTACGCCCTTTCTGTCGATTCATGGGAGGCGTGCCCTCCTTCAGCCTGACCAAGAAGCAGACCGGCCCCGTTGCCGGCCTCGACATCGAGGCCGGCAGCATCGCCGCGACTTCAGTCGCGGCGAACGGATCGCTGCAGGTCACTGGTTCGGCTATCGGCCCGCTGGAGCCGGGAGCCTTTCACGAGGGCGAGGTGCTCGACCCAGACCGCCTTGCCGCTGCCCTCAAGTCTCTCTTTGCCGAGCACAAGCTTCCCAAGCGCGTGCGGCTCGGCATCGGCAACCAACGGCTCGTCGTGCGGACGCTGCGTCTGCCCGCGATCGAGAACCCGAAGGAAATGGATGCGGCAATCCGCTTCCAGGCTCAGGAGCAGGTGCCGATGCCTCTCGATCAGGCGGTTCTGGAGCATCAGGTCGTCGGCGGCGTTCCTGCCGAGGAGGGCGGCACCGCCCAGGTCGACGTGGTCGTCGTCGCTGCGCGCCGCGACATGGTCTCCTCCTTCATCGAGCCGATCCGCCGCGCCGGCCTTGAACCGGTCGGGGTCGACCTCGCCGCCTTCGGCATGATCCGCGCGCTGGTGGGCGCCGGCGCGTTCTCGGAGGACGCCGCCGAAGCCAGCGGCGCCGACGGCTCTGGAGATCCTGCTCAGCGCCCAGCCCGCGCAGTTCTCTACTGCAACTTCGGCGACGTCGCCAACCTCGCCGTCGCAAGGGAGCGGGCCTGTCTGTTCACGCGCATCTCCAGCGCCGGCCTGGGAGCGATGACCGCTCAGTTCGCCTCCGCCCACGACCTCAGCCCTGAGCACAGCACGCAATGGCTCTCCTACGTTGGCCTCGAGTCCGCGGTCGAGGAGCTGGAGGGCGACGCCGAGCTGGTCGCCGAGGCGCGGCGGATTTTGGAACAGGGCGTCACCTCCTTGGTCGATGAACTTCGCCTTTCGCTGGACTACTACGGTGCGCTGGAGTCTGCGCTTCCGGTCGAGCGTGTGGTCCTCTGCGGTCCGGGCAGCGCAATCGCCGGGGTCCCGACTCAGATGGAAGCGGGGCTCGGAATGCCGGTGTCCGTTGCCCGCCCAGCTGCGCTCAGCGGCTTCGACGAGCCGATTGCCGCGCGGCTGACCGTTCCCTTCGGACTCTCACTCGAGGACTGAGCTGTGCGTCCGATCAACCTCATCCCGCCCGAGGACCGCCGTGGTGAGCAGGCGCCACTGCGCACCGGTCCACTTCCCTACGTCCTCCTCGCCGGGCTCGTCGCCCTGCTCGTCGGCGTCACGGCTCTGGTTCTGGTCGGCAACAAGATCTCCGCCAGCGAAGACGAAGTCGCGAAGCTGAAGGCAGAAGACTCCGCGGCAGCGGCAAAGGCACAGCGCCTCGCTGCCTACACCCAGTTCCGCAGCATGAGCGAACAGCGGGTGGCGACGGTCAGCAGCCTCGCCGACAGCCGCTTCGACTGGGAGCGCGTGATGCGGGAACTGGCGCTCGTCCTGCCTGGCGACACCTGGCTGACCGGCCTCACCGGCAGCGCGGGCGGCGAAACCGAAGGCGGCGGGGGAGGGGGCTCCGGCTTGGGCGCATCGGCCTTGGGCCCGACCCTCGAACTGAGCGGCTGCTCGGCGGGCCAGGAGGCCGTGGCCGGGTTCGTCACCGCGCTGAAGGACATCGACGGCGTCACGAGGGTCGGCGTGCAGTCCTCCGAACTGCCCGACAAAGCCTCTGGTCAGGCGGGGAGCGGAGGCGGCGATTCAAGCGACGAATGCCGGACGCGCGAGTTCATCGCCAAGTTCGAGATCGTCGTCGCCTTCGACGCCGCCCCAGTGCCAAGCGCCGAAGCGGCGCCGGTCTCCCCGCCGGTTGGAACGACCGAAAGCACGAGCAGTGAAAGCTCCGAAAGCTCATCCGAAGGCACGGAAGGCGGCTGAGATGAAACTCGAGATGAGCTCTTCCAGCCGGACGATCGTCGCCATCGCGGCACTCGCCGTTCTCGCCGTCGCCTTCTGGATGATGCTGCTGAGCCCGAAGCGGGACGAAGCGAAGAAACTGAGCACGGAGATCACCCAGCTAGAGTCGTCGCTGGCCCAGCACGAGGCCGAAGTGGCGGAGGCCGAAGACGCGCGCGAGGATTTCCCGGGGCAGTACCAGCGCCTGGTCGTGCTCGGCAAGGCGGTGCCGGGGGACGATGACGTCGCCTCGCTCCTCGTCCAGCTGAATCGGATCGCACGCGACGCAGGAGGCACGTTCCGAAACCTCCAGCTGACCGCGAGCGGGGGAGAAGAATCGGCAGCTGCGCCGGCGAGCGCCGGCGGCGAACCTGCTTCGCCCACCGAGGTGGCCGCATCGCTGCTGCCCCTCGGCGCCTCGATCGGCCCGGCCGGCCTCGCCGTGATGCCCTACGAAGTCACCTTCGACGGCGATTTTTCCAAGATCGCCGACTTCATAGAAGGTCTCGACGCCCTGGTGAAGACGGACAGGGAAAAGGTCATGGTTGACGGGCGGCTGGTCACGATCGACAGCTTCACGCTGGAGGTCGATCAGGAAAAGGGATTCCCCGCGCTGCAGGCGAGCTTTTCGCTGACGACCTATCTCACCCCGCCCGACCAGGGTGTCACCGCGGGCGCTTCGCCGAGCGCGCCACCGGTAGCCACGCCGGCGGCAACCACGACGGGAGGGACGCCATGAACCTGAAGCGATCGAACTTGAACCTGAAGGGAAACAGCTTGGGGTCCAAGCTGAAGTCCTCCGAGCTGAAGGCGCCCGATTTTCTCGTCGACTTCTACTACGACCTGCGCGACCGTCGCCTGCTGCCGCTGGTTGCCCTGGTCGTGGTCGCAATCGCCGCCGTCCCATTTCTGCTCGGCGATGATGGCGAAGGTCCGGCGCTTCCGGCCCCGGCGCCAGAAGCCGGCACGGCGGGCACGGCGGCCGACGGCTTCGAGCTCACTGTCGTCGAGTCCGCTCCCGGCCTGCGCGACTACCGCAAGCGGCTGCACGGGTCGCCAACCGATCCCTTCGTGCAGCGGTACACCGGCGTGCCAAGCACGTCGCAGCTGAAGAGCATCGGCACCGAATCGGCAGTCGAAACGGGCACCGGCGGCGACTCGGAAGCCCTAGGCGGCTCGGGCGGCGAATCGGTGACGACCCCCGAATCGTCCTCCGGCACCGTAGCAGACGGCGGCTCCTCGCCAGGTGGTTCGGGCGGCGCCCCATCCGGCGGCGGCAGTGACGGCGGCGCTACGGCACGGCCCTACGAACTCGTGATCGACGTGCAGATCTCCCGCACGGAAAAGACCGCCGACGGCAAAGAGAAGACGGGTGAGGTGGAAGTGCGCAAGAATGTGCCGGTCCTGACCCAGCTACCGGGCAAGAAAACGCCGGTCGTCACGACGATGGGAGCCAACTTCAGCAAGGAAAGGCTCCTCTTCCTGGTGTCTCACCAGGTCAAGGCGATCAGCGGCGAGTACGCCTGCGTCACCCGTGGCGAGGTCTGCGAACTGCTTGAAGTCGAACTCGGCATGCTGCTCGAGTTCGTCTACGAGCCGAGTGGTGCCCGCTACGCGATCAAGGTGACGCGCGTCGATGCGATTCCCGCCCGCGAGGGCCGGGGGGCGCGATCCTCGCGCGCGGTGCTGGGGCGCTCGCAGCCAGACGTAGCCTTCGATACGGGTAGTGGGTCAGTTTCAAAAATCGCCCAAACGCAGGTAGATCCGCGCTAGCTTCGCCCCGTCCCTAAGTCAAAGCGGCGGGGGCGCCGGTGGAACGGCCCCCCGCCTGGCACCGCAAGGCGGAACCTTCCGATGCAGCCAGATCCTAAGCGGGGTGAGTCGCGGCGGAGCTTTGCGGTCCAGCGGGCGATCCTCGCCTTGATGCTCGCGGGTGATCCCGTAGCGCGCATGCGTACAGAACTCATTCGCGAGTTTGGAGACCGCAAGCGGTTTGGCGAGCAGTCACTTCCCTTCAGAAATGCGGTCTGCTCGAAATCGGGGGCAACCGAACGCAGTCCCTGTGGCCGACCAACCCGGCCCGCCAGGCTCATCGGCTGGAGGCGTGGTGAGCGTCGATGTGGCGCGGCGCTTGGAGACAACCTGCGCCGCGCTCGCAAGCACGGCGGACTGTCACAAAGAAGACCTTGGCGCACGCGCCGGCCTCCATCGGACCGCCATCGGCCTCTTGGGAGAGGGGGGCGAGGACGCCGCGAATCGACACGCTTCTAAAGCTGCCCCAAGCACTCCCCGCCGAGATCGAGGATCTACTCGACGGCATCACTTGGGAGCCTGGAGAAGCCAGCCCCGGCCGGTTCACGCTGAACGGCGAGCTACCCTCTGACCATGCCTAAGCGGTCCAAGAAGCCCGCCGATCTCAACCGCCTCGCCGCCGCCATCGTGGACGAGGCGACCGACGAGACTCCGCCGGAGTCCGAGAGCAAACAGGTCAAGGCGGGGAGGCTCGGGGGCTTAAAGGGAGGCGTTCAGCGTTCCAAGCAACTCTCTCCCGAGCGACGGTCGGAGATCGCACGAGCGGCTGCGAACGCCCGCTGGCGAAAAGCCTAGGGCGTTACCCCCCAGCGAGGCTAGCTGCCTGGACGACCGCCACGCCATTCTGATTCTCGACCAGCTTGACCGCGGAGGTGGCCGACATCGTCAGCATGCAGGCATGATGGACGGTCAAAAAGGCGTTCTGGATGTCGTCATCTTTCTCCAAGGGAACGACCTTCAGGCCCACAGCCTTGGCGGCATCGAAGTCGATGTGCCGTGAGTGCGACAGCGTCAAAAGCGGATCACCAAGCTCCTGAACCACCTGCTCTGCCTTTTCTTTGGCCTTTGGGCTTCGCTTGAACATGCCCGTCTCAAGCCATTCTTTGACGACCGTCTCAGACCATTTGATGGCCTTTTCGCACTCCCCGATGAGCGTCGGCGGATACCGGGAAATAATCTGCTGCCACAGCGGCGCAGTAGCCGGCTTAGTTTCGATATCCACCGTCGCCCGCTTGAACTCCTGAACGATCCCATGAGCAGGACGCCCTCCTAGCTGGGGATCGATGGGCCCCAGGCTGGAATGCAGACCCATGACGATTTCGCGGCACGAACAGGCAATCATGGTTCCGGCGGACATGGCGAGCTGGGGAACGACCGCTCTCATGTTCGTTCCGAACATTGATCGCAGATAGCGCACCAGCGACTCGGCGGCGGCAATGTCGCCTCCGGGGGTGTGCAGGACCAAATCCAGTCCCTTGTCCCTGTCCATTCCGTGGATCACGGACATGAAGGAGTTCTTGTCGTTGTCGTTAACGAGGAACGGCTCAGGGAACTGATCCAACAGCGCGCCCTTATCGAGCCAGCCGGAGTAGTAGACGATCGTGTTGCGGCCGGTTTTCTTGCTTAGAGCCTGGAGATACTTCCGGCGAACCAGATCGTGGGTGCTTCCGGCAGCCTGAACCTCAGTTAGGAGGTCATTCCAGCTAGGCACGCAGCTATTTCTGCTTCAGCGGAGCCGTTGCCCCAGAAATGGGAAAGAAGACAATTTGGGGCCGTACGGGCTCCGGAGTTGTTGCCTTGGGAACCGCAGGGGTAGCCCCGCCTCCAAGGCGTAGCTGAATAGCGTGTGGGTCTAAATCCTTCATTCCAGAGAGCCTCCTGAAGCCGCTGACTCAGGTCAGTATTTCACGGACTGGAGCGGAGGGCCACTCTGAGAAGTTCCGTCCGCCTACTCAAGCATAATAGTCAATATGAACCGCTTGAGCACCGAGAAGCGCGCCCAGATCATCGGCTGCCTCGTAGAGGGCAACAGCATCCGCGCCACCGTGCACATGACGGGTGCGGCCAAGAACACGATCACCAAGCTGCTCGTGGATCTCGGGGAAGCCTGCGCCGAGTATCAGGACGGCGTGCTGGTCGATCTCCCCTGCAAGGTGGTCGAGGCCGACGAGATATGGGCCTATTGCTACACCAAGCAGAAGAACGTGCCGGAGCAGTTCAAAGGGACGCCAGGCTATGGCGACGTATGGACCTACACGGCCCTCTGTGCCGACACGAAGCTAGTTCCGTCCTGGCTTGTCGGGGAGCGGACGATGGACGACGCCGAAATCTTTCTGACCGACCTCGCCAATCGAATGACCGGGCGAATCCAGCTAAGCACGGACGGGCACCGGATCTACGAAGGGACTGTGGGGCCGTCCTTTGCCAACGACGTCGAGTGGGCGCAGATCCAGAAGCACTACGCAGGTGGCGAGCCGGGCAAATACAGCCCGCCAGTCTGCATCGGGACGAAGCGCCGTGTCCTCAAGGGCGAGCCTGACCCGGACCGCATCTCAACCAGCTACGTCGAGCGGCAGAACTTCACGATGCGGATGGGGATGCGGCGCTTCACGCGGCTTACCAACGGCTTCTCGAGGAAGGTCGAGAACCTGGCCCACTCGGTCTCCCTGCACTTCATGCATTACAACTTCGCGCGGCCTCACACGGCGCTGAAGGAGCGCTATCCCCGGACGCCGGCGATGGCGGCAGGGGTTGCGGATCACATTTGGAGCCTTAAAGAGATCGCGGCACTTCTCGGCTGAGTGCTATTTGGGGACAGTTGGGAAGATCTTCTTGAAGTCCGGGGCATCCGGAAGATTGCGAAACAGAGGCTCCGTCGTGGGGCGGCGCGGTTCGGATCGTGGTGCACGGCGAAAGGTGAGGTTGCCGGTTAGCGGCGGCATATCAATGCGCTGACCCTCCAGTAGCTCGTTGACCGTGAGCAGTTGGAGCTTCGGATGCTTGCCCCACGTGCCTACCCCCTCTGAGCCCGATTGGTAGACGCCAGCGGATGCCGCCTCTTGTCGCATTGGTTGAGTCGGATCGCGCATGCAGATCAGGAGGCCAATCTCCGCCTCCTCCCTCTCCACGACGCCCCTGAGGTCGCGGACGTGATGCACGCCGGGCTTGCCAGCCTTCACTGAAATAACCACTTGACGAGTCTTGCCACCTTGCTTCTCATGGAACAGGAGACGACCGTCGATGCCCCTATCAGCGCCCTTCTTGGCTATGGCCGGTCGCGCTCCGACGAGACCCAGAGCCCAAACCTCGAACTGAAACGGATCTTCACGAGCCAGCTTTGCCGCATCCTCAGTGCTCGTCGGCTCGCCCGTAACCGAGAAATCGATGCCCTCGCCGAACGCATCGATGAGGCGGTTCTTGATTAGGTTGGTTGCGAGGCAGGTGATGTCGATGCCGATCCAGTGTCGGTCGAAACGCTCTGCAACCGCGATAGCGGTGCCGCATCCGCAGAACGGGTCCAGAACAACGTCGCCTGGGTTACTGCTCGCGAGTACGAACCTCTCCAGCAGGGCTTCAGGCTTCTGGGTCGGATATCCGAGTCGCTCCCGCGCCATCGGATTCATCTGCTGGATCGTCAGGACGTCATTCGGGTTCTTGGTGTCGTCAGAGGCAGCAATCCGCGCACCCTTTGGATTCTGGGCACGAGCGATTGACTTCTCCGTGCGCGGAACAGCAATTCGATCCCCGCGGAACTCCCAGTTCTTCGACTTAGTGTAGAAAAAGATGTTGTCGTGCTTCCGGGAGAAACGAATCTTGGAGGCACCACCCGTCTGGTAATGCCAAATGATCTCGTTCTGGAACAGCTCGGGACCGAACACGGCGTCCATCAGCAGCTTTAGGTAGTGGGCGGCCGTCGGATCGCAATGCAGGTAAATGGACCCAGTGGGTTTGAGGACACGGCGAAGCTCGGCTAGCCGAGGAGCCATCATCGAGAGGTAGGCAAGCATGTTGCTGGGCCCTAGGAGCGTCCGAAATGCCCGCATCGCCTGGGACACCTGGCCGCCACCCTCGACGACTTCCTCGTAAGCCGCTGCTGCACTCTGGTCCCATTGCCACGTGTCGCCAAACGCCTTGACCTGGGACGCAGAGCGAGAGCCGTCCTGCTCCGCAAATAGGACGTTGTAGTTAGCGTTGCTGTTGAAGGGCGGATCGAGGTAGACCAGATCTACGCTCTCGCCGTCAATGTGGCGACGCATGACATCGAGGTTGTCGCCGTAGAAAAGTGCCCCGCTCTGAGTCATCGGCGGTGGGCTTTGACCCATTGGGTCCACCTCCTGCACTATTTAGGTACCGCAACGGCTCTGCCGGGACGGGATAGAGGAACCGCGGCGCTACTTAATTGAGCTTTGGAGGGTCAACGGGCCGCGCTCGTAGATTAGGGAGGAGAGACAGAAGGACCGGTGGCCCCCAAAGCCATCGCCCGGGGTCCATACCCGGGGAGAACTCTTTCTCTAGAGGACGGGCGCCGTCCTCGATCTATTCAGCGGAACCGGAGGGTTGCTCTTGGCGGGGCGGCTCTCCGGTCTCGCTTCTCAAGCTACCCATTTGGCCAAACTGACCCACTACCTGGAATCTCCATAGCTTCAGTAAATGAAGCTATGGCGCTACACTCGCTGAAGCGAGGCATTCGTTTTATCGCCTCGATTTACGATGAGTGCTGAGAGCAACTCCCGCTGTCCTGTCTGCCGAACCGCCGACGTCGTCTGCGGCAAGTGGACCCTCCTCGTTATCCGCGACCTCGCCGAGGGCCGCAGCCGCTTCTGCGAGCTCGAGCGCTCGCTGGAGGGGATCAGCCCGCGCACCCTTTCGCTGCGCCTGCGGGCGCTCGAAGAAGAGGGCATCGTCGCCCGCAACACCTTCCCCGAGGTGCCGCCGCGGGTCGAGTACGCGCTGACCGAGAAGGGCGAAGCGCTAGTGCCGCTGATCGAGGACATGCGCCGCTACGGCAGCCGCTGGCTGCTCGAAGAAGAGACAGAGCCCGTCCCCGCTTAGACGTGCCGGTGGATAGAGGTCCATATGGACCTCTATCCACCGGCACGTCTTGCAAGGCGTCGTGCAGGCGCAGGAGCGCCAGGCGTGGGGGGGAAGGCTGGGACGTGCGTGAACCCCTGCTCAACGAGGCCCTGCGGCGGCTCGCCGCCGAGTCGGCCACCCACTTCGCCACGCTCGTTGCCAGCGGTGATCAGATTCCCTTCGACGTGGCGGAATCGGCAGGGCCCGATGACGCCTTCTTCCACAGCTACGTTCCCCTGACCGGGCGATTTGTGCGCGAACGGGAGGCCGAGCTGCGTTCGCTGCCGGCGTTCGATCCCGCCCGCGAAGCCGTGTCCCTGGCCGGCGTCGCCGCGCCTTACCTGGAACAGCGCGGTGAGAGTGTTCCGGCCGAGGCCGGCGAGCGTGCCGCACGCTTCCTCACGGTCTTCGTCGCTTCCCTCTGGGACGGCTGCACCGAGTTCTCGCTCGACCGCGAGCGGCTCAAGGGCGCCCTTTCCGTGCTCGACGCCGAGACCGGCGACGTCGACGAGGCCGACATCGTCGTCGTGCCGATCATCGGCCTGCAGATGCCGCTGGCCCGGTTGCAACTCCCGCACGGCATGCAGCTCGTTCGCGCCGACAGCTTCGAGGCGCCGATCGAGGCGATGCGCAGCGAGGGAATGGGCCGCGCAGCCTGGGAGCCGCAGTTCCTGGCGGTCGCCGAGCAGGGCGAGGGCACCGACAGCGCTGCCGCCGCGCTGCACTCGCTTGGCGAGCTGATCAGTGTCATGCGCCTCTTCAAAGTGGGCGGCATCGGGCTCGGGCCGCACGCCTTCGCGCCGACCGGCGAGGGTCGCTGGCGCCGCATCGCGACCGGCGCCCCGGCGCCCCGGGACGGTGGCTACCGCCTTGATGAGGAGGAGGCGGCGCAGTTGGTCGAGCTCGCCGGGACACTTGAGGCACGGCCCGATCCGACCGGACCGCTGGCCTGGGCCGTGCGCCGCTTCGAGCTCGGCTGCGAGCGCCCGTCTGCGCTGGAAGGGCTGAGCGACCACCTCTTGGCGCTGCGCGCGGTGCTCGACGGGCAGGGCCCTGTCGGGGCTTCGCTGCCGATGCGTGCCGCGGCACTGATCGCCGACGGCTCGACCGATCGGCTTGGAGCACGCGAGCGGGTCGAAGCCGCGATGGAGTTGGAAAGCGCTCAGATGTCAGGGGCGCCGCGCGAGAACGCCGCCGAGCTGGCGAGCTGGGTCGAGGAATGCGTGCGCCGGATCCTCCGCGAGGCAGCTCTCGGCGAGCTGGGCACGGATCTCAACGAGGCAGCCGATGAGACCTTGATTGCCACCGGCCTCGACGGAGGTGACGTCGAGATCGCGGTCACGGCACAGGATCTCGAGCCCTCCTGGCCCGCGGGTCCTGTCGGCGCAGGGGACCCACCTCCCCCTGCGGTAGCTAAAGCTTCCTCGGGGGAAGTCCCCCCTACGCCGCCACCCGCGGGAGAGGCGCCTGCTGTCGAAGTCGAAAGCTACGAGGAGGAGGAGCACGACATGGACCAAGACACCCGCATCCTCGAGCCGGTTCCGGCCGAGGACGAGATCCGGATCACCGCCACGGACTGGCTCGACGAGGTCGAGGTAGAGGAGAGCACGCTCGACTTCCCGGCGGTCGAGGGAGACGTCTCGCACCGCGAGCGGATCGACACCCCCCGCGTGCGTCACCTGTTCCCGGTGCCCGAGAACGCCGACTGGGAAGTCAGCGAGCTCCGCTACGACCACTACGACCGCCGCAGCGCGAGCTAAGCGCGACCCGCGGCAATCTCGATCCGCTCCTCACTCGAGGCGAAGAGGTAGCGGTTGATCTCGGCGAGGCCGCCGAGGTCGTGGACGTCCTCGTCCAGGTAGGGGACACGGATTACGCCCTTGGTGCGTAGCTCGGCGGCCAGGTGCTGGATGTTGCGGGCGTCGCGCTCGGCTAGCGCCTGATAGTCAGCGAAGTTCCGTGCGACCCGCTCTGCCAGATCCCCGTCTCCCAGCTTCGCGGTCAGCGCCGCCTTGAGATCTGCGCCGTCGCCGCGCAGGTCCTCCGCTGGGTAGTGCACCTTGTTGACGATGACGCCGCCGAATGGCAGCTTCGCCTCGACCAGCTTGCGGTGGAAGTAGACGGCCTCCTCGATCGGCTCGCCCTGCGGGCCACAGACGACGAGGAAGCAGGTGTGGGGATCGGCGAGCAATTTGTTGACCCGCTTGGCGCGGGCCTGGAAGCCGTCGACCATGCCACTGAAGGCGTTGAAGAACTCGGCCAGATCGGCGAGCAGGTCAAAGCCGACGATGCGCTTGAGGACCGAGAGAGCGACCGAGGCGCCACGGCCCGCGACCCGCGCCGCCAATCCGGTCGGCTTCATGAAGACGCGCAGCGAGCGGCCTTCGATGAACTGGGTGAGGCGTTTCGGTGCGTCGAGGAAGTCGAGCGCGTTGCGGCTGGGCGGGGTGTCGAGGACGAGTAGGTCGAAGCGCCCCTCGGTGTGCAGCTCGAAGAGCTTCTCCATCGCCATGTACTCCTGCGAGCCGGCCAGCGCGTTGGAGATCTGCTGGTAGATGCGATTGTTGAGCACCCGATCGCGCGACTCCTCGTCCGGGGCCTGGCGGGCGACGAGCTCGTCGAAGGTCGCCTTGGCGTCGAGCATCATCGCCCACAGCTCGCCCTTCATCTCGATTCCGTGTTGCTCGAACAGACCGGGGTCGACTCGCGTCGCCTCGTTGCCCAGCTCGCGCAGGCCAAGGGAGTCCGCAAGTCGCTTGGCCGGGTCGATCGTCAGCACGCAGACGCGCAGCCCGCGTGCCGCCATGCCGGCGGCGATCGCCGCCGAGGTCGTCGTCTTGCCGACGCCGCCCGACCCGGCGCAGATGCAGATGTCCTTGCCTTCGAGGATCTCGTTGACGGCTGGCATCAGTTCAGCCTCCGGGCAAGCTGTCGGGCTGCCTCGACCCCGAGCTCCGGCTCGAAGAGGAAGGGGAGGGTCTTAACCGGCGCCTCGACCCGGCGCCGCAGGCGGGCGAGCTGAGCACGCTGCGAGCGGGCGCGGCCGTGCTCGGACGTGGCGGCGCGGGCGGCGGCGCGCACGCTCCCGTTCTCGCCGCCGGCCAGCTCGGCGAGCCGCTCGGCCTCTTCTTTGGAGAAGCGCTCCGGGTAGAGACCGTTGAGGTAGACGCGGTCGACGGCGACGCCGACCTCGGTGCGTAGCTCCCGCTCCAGCGCCGCCGACTCGTTGACCGGCATCTCCTCCGGCAGGGCGACGATCGCGGTGCCGGTGTGCTTGTGGTCGGTGATCAGGCGGTCGAGCTGCTGTGCCTGGGAGTGGATCGGGCCGACCCGGGCGATCGCGGCGAAAGTGCGCGGGGTCTGGAGGAAGCCGATCCCGTGGCCGGTGGCAGGGGCATCGACGATCACCAGGTCGTACTTGCGCCCGCTCTTTACCTTGCGGTCGAGCTGGGCCAGCTCCCAGATCTTGCCGATCGTGACCAGCTCCTTGAGGCCGGGGGTGGCGGCGGCGAGGTAGGAGAAGATGCGGCTGCGGAAGAGCATGTCGCGCATCGCGCGCACCTTGAGCTGCAGCAGCACGTACTCGCGCATCGACTCGTCGGGGTCGATCGAGATCGACCAGAGGTTCTCGGCCATCTCGACCTCGTGGAAGCCGACTTCGGTGTGCTCGAAGATCCGCGAGGCGTTCTCCTGCGAGGAGACCTCACAGACGATCGTGCGCTTGCCGGCTTCGGCAGCACGAAGCCCCAGCGCGACCGCGACGGTGGTCTTGCCGACTCCTCCCTTGCCGGTCACGAAGACCAGTCGCTTGTCGAGAAAGTCTGGGATCGGGGTGATTCCTAGCAATTTCGAGAGCCGGCAGGAAAAGCGGGCACCCGTGCGAATACCCGCGCAATGGGATTCCTTAGCCGCAGAACCAAGTCCGCGCCCGCCCCTGTCGAGGGCGACCATCCGATCGTCGAGGAGTTGCAGGCGATGGAGGAGGCTGTGCCCGAGAGGCCTCAGGCCGCGGGGCCTGTCACGGCAGGGGACCCACCTCCCCCTGCGGTAGCTAAAGCTTCCTCGGGGGAGGTCCCCCTGCCGCGCCACCCGCGGCAGAGGAGTCTGAGGAGGACGCCCCCGAGCGCTTCATGCCGAGGGACCTGATTGCGCCGAGCCGCCACGAGACGGTCGTCGAGGAGCCTGCTGCCGAGGTGCCCACCAAGCATGCTGAGGTCATCGCCTTTGCCAACCAGAAGGGTGGGGTTGCAAAGACGACCACCACGCTGAACCTTGCCGTTGCCTTTGCCGAGTCCGGGCACCGGGTGCTCTGTATCGACCTCGACCCGCAGGGCAACCTGACGATGAGCCAGGGGATCGATCCGGATAAGGTCGAGAAGAGCCTCTACGACGTGCTTGTCAACGACATGCCGATCTCAGAGATCATTCAGCACCGCGAGATCGACATTGCTGTCTCCTCGATCGACCTGGCCGGAGCGGAGATCGCGATGAGCACCAAGATTGGCCGCGAGCGCTCGCTGGAGAAGGCGTTGAAGGAGGTCTCCGGCGATTACGACTTCGTCTGCATCGACACGCCGCCCAGCCTCGGGCTGCTGACGATCAACGCGCTGACCGCCGCCAGCAAGGTGATCGTCCCCGTTCAGTGCGAGTATTTGTCGATGCGCGGACTGGTCCAGCTTCAGAACACGCTGAAGATGATCCAAGAGAACCTCAATCCGGACGTGCGGATCGAGGGCATCCTGCCGACGATGCTCGACTCGCGCACGGTCCACGCCAAGGAGGCGGTGGAGATCCTCGAAGAGAACTTCGGCGACCTCGTCTTCCGCTCGCGCATCCGCAAGGCAATCAAGTTCGCCGAGGCCCCGGTCAAAGGCGCCAGCGTGCTCAAGTACGATCCGCAAAGCAACGCCGCGGGCTACTATCGAGACTTGGCTGAGGAGGTCTTGGCAAATGAGTCGGCGTAAGCGGGCGAGTATGCGCGAGGGTCCCCTCGCCGACCTCTTCCGCTCTACCTCCGATGACGCTCCTGCCGATCCGCCTGAGGCAGCGGAGCCTCCCCCCGCGCCGCAACCGCCGGCGGAGGAGACGCCCCCGGAGCGACTGAAGCGAGTCTTTTCCGAGGAGCCTGCTCCACGAGCTGAACCAGCTTCTGAGACGCCGCGGTATGGGCGAGAGGAACCTGAGTACGAGCCGCCTGGGTCTGGCGAGCCGCATCAGCCTGTTATCCGGGTCGTCGGCGTCGGCGGTGCCGGCATCAACGCGGTCAACCGGATGGTCGACGCCAACGTGCCCGGGGTCGAGTTCATGGCCGTCAATACCGACCTTCAGTCGCTGCAGCTCTGCGTCGCCGACGTCACCGTCCACATCGGCGACGAGCAGACGCGCGGCCTCGGCGCTGGCGCCGACCCCACGGTCGGCCACCGCTCGGCCTTCGAGGAGCAGGACAAGATCAAGCGCCTGCTCAAGGGCTCCGACATGGTCTTTGTTGCCGCCGGCGCAGGCGGCGGCACCGGCAGCGGCGCCGCTCCGGTCATCGCCCGCCTCGCTCGCGAGGTTGGCGCGCTCACCGTCGGCATCGTCACCAAGCCGTTCAGCTTCGAGGGCTCACGTCGCGGCAGTCAGGCGACAAAGGGCATCGAAGAGCTCGCCGCCGAGGTCGACACGCTGATCGTCGTCCCCAACGATCGACTGCTCGAGGTCCTCGACCAGCACACTTCGATGGTCGAGGCCTTCCAGGTCGCGGATGACGTGCTGCGTCAGGGCGTACAGGGCATCTCCGACCTGGTCACGCTGCCGGCGCTGATCAACCTCGACTTCGCCGACGTGCGGACGATCATGTCCGACGCCGGCCGGGCGCTGCTCGGGATCGGCATGGGCCACGGCGAGGGACGCGGTTTGCTGGCGGCGGAGAAAGCGATTTCGTCGCCCCTGCTGGAGACCTCGATGGAGGGCGCGCGGGCGATCCTGCTCTCGATCACCGGCGGGCCCGACCTCTCGCTGGTCGAAGTCAGCGAGGCGGCGAAGCTGGTCGGCGAGGCCGCCCATCCCGACGCCAACATCATCTTCGGCGCCAACATCGACGAGGAGTTGGGCGACCAGATCTGGATCACCGTCGTCGCTACCCGCTTCGATGGCCAGGCGGCACCGCGGCGCGCTGCCGAGCCGACGATCCGTCGCACCAAGGACGCCGGCCGCGGCCGTGCGCCCCGCAACGAGAAAGCCGGCGAGCTGAGCTCGCTGGACGTGCCCGAGTTCCTCCCTGGTTAACCCTCCGCCGATGACTGGCGTCGTCGCGGCGGGGCACCCCCTTACCGCCGAGGCGGGGGCTGACGTCTTGCGTGAAGGCGGTAACGCGGTCGACGCCGCGGTTGCCGCGGTGCTCGCATCCTTCGCGGTCGAGAGCCCGTTGACGGGTTTCGGCGCCGGCGGCTTCATGATGATCAGCCGCGGCGAGGAGACGGTCTTGATCGACTTCTTCGTCGCCGCTCCCGGCAAGGACGGAATCGAGCGCGGGGCCGAGCTCGCTCCGGTTCCGGTCCACTTCGACGAGGAGACCGTGCAGACGTTCTACGTCGGCCCCGCGTCCTGCGGCGTGCCGGGGACGGCGGCCGGGCTGGAGCTTGCCCTGGGACGCTTCGGCACCGCTCCACTTGCGGACCTGACCGCCGCCGGGGTGCGGCTCGCCCGCGAGGGCGCGCCGGTCAACGCCGAGCAGGCCTACATCCTCGAGATCCTCTGGCCGATCCACGAGCGCCTCGCCGAGTCGCGCGCGCTCTACGCGCCGCAGGGGCGCCCGCTGGGCGAAGGCGACCTCTTCCGCTTCCCAGAGCTGGCCGAGGCGCTGGAGCGCTTCGGCGCCGAGGGGGCCGAGCCCTTCTACCGCGGCGAGGTGGCCACGGCTTTGAGCACCTACGTGGGAGAGCACGGCGGCACCCTCGGCGACACCGACCTGGCCGAGTACAAGGCGATCGAGCGCCGTCCGATCCGGGCGCCTTTCCGGGGGGCTGAGGTACTGACCAATCCGCCGCCCTCCTCAGGCGGGATTCTGATTGCCTACACGCTCGGCCTGCTCGAGCGCCTGGGGGAGAACAGTGGACCCGAGCAACTGGTTGCCGCCATCGATGCCGCCAACCGGGTGCGCGACGAGGAGTTCGCCGAAGGCCTCTACGGCGAGGGCCTGGCGGAATCGCTGCTCGACCCACAGCGACTCGATCTGCGAGCCGGCGACCTGCTCGGTTCGACCACGCACATCTCGGTCCTCGACGGCGACGGGATCTGCGCCAGTGTCACCTGCTCGAACGGCTCTGGGTCCGGCGTCCTCGTCCCCGGCACCGGTGTGATCCTCAACAATATGCTGGGTGAGGAGGACCTCAACCCGCTCGGTTTCCACGCGATTGCGCCGGGCCGGCGGGTGCCCTCGATGATGGCCCCGACGGTGGTGCGGCGCGACGGCGAGATCGAGCTCGGCCTCGGCAGTGCTGGCTCCAACCGGATCCGCTCGGCGATCGTGCAGACCGTGGTGCGAGCAGTCGAGCAGGGGATGAGCGCCGGCGAGGCGGTGCGGGCGCCGCGCCTGCACGTCGAGCAGGGCATCGTCCAGGCAGAGCCTGGGATCGACGAGGAGGCGCTGGCACGGATTGAGGGCCGCGGGATACCGGTCCTGCGCCGCCCGCGGATCAACCTCTTCTTCGGCGGCGTACAGGCAGTTGCCCGCGATCCGTCCAGCGGCGAGACGAGCGGCGGCGGCGATCCCCGCCGCGGCGGTAGCGTGGCGGTCGCATGACGATCGATTTCGAGGCCGAGGGGCTGCTGGAGGGTGTCGAGGGCGAGGCGCGCGAAGCACGCTGCGAGCTGCTCGAGCGGCTCGCCGCCGAAGGAGTGCCGCTGGAGGAGCTGCGCGAGGCGGTCGAAGGGGGGCGCCTGGCGCTGCTGCCGGTCGAGCGGGCCGTCGCCGGCGACGGCCCCCGCTACACGCCGCGCGAGGTGGCGGAGAAGGTCGGCATAGATCTCGAGATCCTGCAGCGGACCAGCGCCGCGCTCGGCGTCCCCTACCCCGATCCCGACGAGCGCGCGGTGAGCGAGGTGGACCTGGAGGCGGCGCGGCGGGTCAAGGCCTTCTACGACGCCGGCCTGCCGGAAGAGGGAATGCTGCAGGTGGCGCGGACCGTGGGGATGGCGACGGCGCGAATCGCCGAGGCCAACCGAGACCTGGTGATTCGCACCCTGATGCAGCCGGGCGACACCGAGCGCGACCTCGGGCTGCGCTTCGCCGCCGCCGCCGAGCACATGCTGCCGCTGTTCGAGCCGACCCTCTCCTACGCCTTCCGCGCCCATATGTTGGAGCAGATCCGCCGCGACGTGCTCGGCGCCGGCGACATCGCCTCTGGCCAGCCGGGCACGGCGACCGACGTCTCCGTCTGCTTCGCCGACCTGGTCGGCTTCACCAAGCTCGGTGAGCAGGTCGAGACCGAAGAGCTGGGGCTGATTGCCGGCCGCCTCGACGAGCTGGCCACCGCGGTGGCGGAGCCGCCGGTGCGGCTGGTGAAGCTGATCGGCGACGCGGCGATGCTCGTCTCCACCGATGCCGCGGCGATGCTCGAGGCGGGGCTGCGGATGGTCGAGGCAGCGGACGAAGAAGGCGACGAGTTTCCCCGCCTGCGCGCCGGCATCGCCCACGGCTCTGTCCACGTCCAGGCAGGCGACTACTACGGCCGTCCCGTCAACCTCGCCAGCCGCCTGACCGGCATCGCCAAACCCGGCAGCGTCCTAGTCGACGCCGCGACCAAGGATGCGGCGGCCGAGGGCTTCGACTACTCCTACGCCGGCGAGAAACGCCTCAAGGGCTTCGACTCCCGAACCAAGCTCTACCGAGCCCGCCGCGCCGCGCCGAAATAGCGCCCTCCTCGCCCTGCGGAGCAGGTGAGGGGGGGCGAGATCAGCCCGATTGATGCTTATCCCTGCGACTGTGGGGAAAAAGCATCAAGATGCGGCGGCACGGGTCTGGGATTTGGTTCGCCAGCAGCACGGAGTGGTGACCCGGGCCCAGCTGCTCGACCTCGGCGTCGGCTCTCGTTCGATCGAGCATCGCATCTCAAGGGGTCGCCTGCACCCCTTGTGGCGCGGCGTCTACGCGGTCGGGAGGCCAGAAGTGGATCAGAGGGGACGCTGGATGGGAGCTGTACTTAGCTGCGGTCGAGGTGCGTTGCTCAGCCACCGCAGCGCGGCGGCGCTCTGGGGTCTCGCGCCGCCGCACCCTCGTGCGAGGTCAATTGAGGTCGTCGTGCCGCTGGGACGGATACCCCGGCGCGTGGGAATCCAAGTCCACCGGCGGGTTGACCTAGGGCCGGAGCACCGTCGGGAGCTAGCGGGGATACCGGCGACCGATCCGGTCTCCACGCTCGTCGATTTCGCCGCCTGCGCTCCGGAATGGCTGGTAGAGCGAGCGATCAACGAAGCAGATCGCCTCGATCTGGTCGATCCGGAAACGCTCCGCTCCGCCGTTACCGGCCTCCGTCCACGGCCTGGCATGGCCTGCATGCGCCGTGTGCTTGGCCTCGATGCCCTCACCGACACTGGCCTCGAGCGTAAGTTCCTCGCGATCGTGCGCGCGGCGAACCTGCCGCTTCCCCAGACACAGGCCCTCGTGAACGGCTACCGGGTCGATTTCTACTGGCCGAATCTGGGATTGGTGGTCGAGACAGATGGCTGGCGTTATCACCGGACCGCCGGGGAGCAAACGAGCGACCACCGCCGTGACCAGGCCCACACGACCTCAGGCCTGACCACCGTGCGCTTCGCCGAAAGCCAGATTCGCTATGAGCCCGACCAGGTGCGGCGGACTCTCACCGCCGTAGTCGCCCGGCTATCCCCCTAGGGCTCCCCGATTGATGGTTTTCCCCCTTATGGTGGGGAAAAAGCATCAATCTGGCGGTGGGGACCTAGGCTGGCTTGCGGCCGGAAAGCAAGAGGTTGTAGAAGAGCTCGGCGGGGAGGCGGGGCTCGAGGAGGCGGGTGTCGACCTTTTGCAGGGCGATGTAGCTGTTGAAGGCGAAGCGGCGCCAGCTCCAGGAGACGGATTCGGGCTCGGCGGTCGACTCCACCGTGCGCAGCCCCCAACCCCAGGCGTTGGCGAGCAGCTCCTCGCCGCCGACCCGTGGCTGCTCGAAGTTGGCCGCGCGCAGCAGCTGCCGCAGGTCGGCGGGGGCAAAGGCGTGGACGTCGACCTCCCCCTCGAGGGCGTGGCCGTTGGACTGCTCGGACTCGGGGACGGCACGGGGGCTTGCCCCGACCAGGCGGCGCCACGCCGGCGCCGCGAGCATTCCCGCCCGCTTCGGTGCTGCCGCTAGCCGGTCCCCGTAACGCGAGGGCTCGCCGCAGAAGGCGATCGCGCCGCCGGGGCGCAGAACCCGCCGGAATTCGGCGAAGGCTCGCTCTAAGTCTGGGATGTGATGGAGGACGGCGTGGCCGAAGACGAGGTCGAAGCTCTCGTCCTCGAAGGGCAGTTCCTCGGCCTCGGTCGTCACGGTCTCCGCTTCGAGCCCCAATGCCCCCGCGGTCTCAGAGAGGCGGCCCAGCATGCCCGGCGAGATGTCGGTCGCCGTCAGCCGCTCGATCGTCCCCATCTGCAACAGGTTGAGCGAGAAGTAACCGGTACCGGAGCCGATCTCGAGCCCGTCCGCGAAGCGCAGGCCCTCGACGGGCTCACCCAGCGCCTTGGCAAGCTTCAGCCGTACCTGGCGCTGTCCGGTGGCGCCGAAGTCGATGCCCCACTTGGCGTCGTATTCGCCTGCCGCCGCGTCGTGGTAGCGGGTGTTGACGTCCTTGATGTGCTCTGGGGTGGCGGTCGGCGCGGCCGGCATTGGGCCGGGAACGGTACACGGATCGGCGCAACGCACTGGACGCGGAGCCGCAATAGCGTCCCGGGTCATGGCCCGCGAGTACGTGCAAGAAAACCAGCCCCCCGGTGTGCCGCCGCTGCCGCTGACCGGGGAGCGGACGCTTCCCGACGTGCCCGAGGAGAACTACTGGTTCCGTCGCCACCTGGCGGTCTACGAATGGATCGCAACGCGGGTGGCCGGCAAGCGGGTCGTCGACATGGCCTGTGGTGAGGGCTATGGGTCCGACGTGCTGGCCGGGAGCGCGGCAAGCGTGGTCGGCGTCGACGCCAACCCGGAGGCGCACGAGCACGCACGGCTGCGCTACGTGCGGCCCAATCTGCGCTATGAGCGTGAGTTAGTGGAGAGCTTCGCCGAGCCCTGCGACGCGGTCGTCTTCCTGCAGACGATCGAGCACGTGCAGGACCCCGGCGCGATCCTCGAGCACTTCAAGTCGATGCTGGCGCCGGGCGGCGCCGTCTATGCCTCCACCCCGAACCTGCTGACGCTGGCCCCCCCTGGCGCGGACAAGTCCGACAACCCCTGGCACGTGCGCGAGTACCGCGCCGCGGAGTTCCAGGAGCTTTGCGAAGCGCACTTCGGCCGGGTGGAGATGTACGGCCTCTTCCACGCCCGCAAGCTGCGCGTCCACGAGATCGCGATCAAGCTGGGCTGGGACCACGTACACAAGGCACTGCGGTTGACCAAGCCCTTCTACGACCGCTTCACCCCGGCGATCGCCACCGCTGACTTCAGGCTGGGGGAGAGCGACCTCGACCGCGCGCTGGACTTTCTCGCCGTCTGCCATGCCTGAGGAGAGCGCCGGCGATCTTGCGATCGTCCTGCACTCGCACATGCCCTACGTGGAGGGGTTCGGGACCTATCCCTTCGGCGAGGAGTGGCTGTTCGATGCCGTGATCCGGTCCTACCTGCCGGTGCTGGAGGTGGCGGACCAGCTGACGATGACGGTCACGCCCGTCCTTGCTGACCAGCTCGAGGACCGGGCCGCCGCCGCGCGCCTGCGGGAGTTCCTGATCGAGTGGAGGATCGGGGCCGCCGAGGCGGACATCGAGCAGGTTCCGGCCGAGTGCCGCGCCGCCTGCGAGGCGGAGCTGGCGCGGTACCGGCACGCGCTGGAGCTGTTGGACGGCGCCGGCGGCGACCCGCTGCACCCCTTCCAGGCGGCGGCTGAGGAAGGGCGGGTGGCGTTGGTGCCCTCGGCGGCTACCCACGCGGTGCTTCCTCTGCTGGCGACCCGGGCCGGGCTGCGACTGCAGCTCGACGCCGGGCTGCGCTCGCACCGCCGCCGCTTCAGCTGGGATGGCGGCTTCTGGCTGCCCGAGTGCGCCTATGCACCTGGGCTGGAGTGGCGGCTGGCCGAGCACGGCGTGCGCTGGTTCTGTATCGACCAGAGCGCCCACGAGGAGGACTCCTTCGACGCCCTGACTCCCGTCGCCACGGACGCCGGTCCGGTGGCGTTGCCGATCGACTGGGAGGCGATCCAGTGGCTCTGGTCGCTCGACGGCTACCCCTCCGACCCCGCCCACGCCCAGTTCGCGGGCAAATCGCTGCGCGGGGTGAGGTTATGGAAGGTGGGGGGCGGCGCCTATGACCCGGACGCCGCCGAGGCGGCGGCGCGACGCCAGGCGGATGAGTTCTTGGCCGCCGTCGCGGCGCGCCTGCGCGAGTTCGCGACCAAGCGGAAGCGTCGCGGTCTGCTGGTCTTCGCGATCGACACCGAGTTGCTCGGCCACTGGTGGTCGGAGGGGCCGACCTGGCTGCGCGGGGTCCTCGCCGGGGCGGCGGCGGCGGGAGTTCGCCTGCTCACCGTGCCAGAGGCCCTGGCCGATCACGAGCCGCTCGAACGCCCGCTCGCGGCGTCGAGCTGGGGGGAGGAGAAGGACCTAAGGACCTGGGACTCCCCACCAGTCGCCGACCTGGCCTGGGGGGCGAGACGGCTCGAGCTGCGCCTGCTGCGAGCTCTCGGGCAAGGGCTGCCGCGACCGGCGGCGTTGCGGGCAGCCCGCGAGCTGCTCGCAGTCCAAGCCAGCGACTGGGCCTTCCTCGACAAGCGCGGCCAGGCGGGCGACTACGCCTACCGTCGCAGCACCGATCACGCTGAGGCGATGCTGGAGGCCATAGACTCTCCCGCCAGCAGCGACCCGAGTATGCGTGCCCTAGCCCCGGACCTGAGCCTCGCTCCCCTGCTGGAGCCCTAGACCGCACTGGATGACCCGCGTCCTGATCCTCTCCTGGGAGTACCCGCCGCTGATCGAGGGCGGCCTGGCGCGCCACGTCCGCAAGCTCTCCGAGGCGCTGGTCGAGCGCGACGTCGAGGTCCACGTCCTCACCCGCGGGGGCGAGGAGTCGCCCGCTGAGGAGCAGCGCGCAGGGGTCCACATCCACCGCATCCGCGAGCCGCAGCGCCCTACAGAGCTGGGCGAGTTCGTCGCCTGGGTCGAGCGGATGAACTCCGACATGCTCGCTTCCGGGGTCGAACTCGGGGATCGCTACAGCTTCGACTTGGTGCACGGCCACGATTGGCTCGTCGCCAACGCCTGCGACCACCTCGCCAAGCGCTTCGAAGCGCCCCTGATCACGACGATCCACGCCACCGAGCACGGCCGCCACCAGGGCTGGGTCGACAAGCATCCGCAGAGCTACATCCACGGGGTCGAGCGCTGGATCAGCAACCGCTCTGAGCGCACGATCGCCTGCTCCCACTACATGCGCGAGCAGATCGTCGACATCTTCGGGGTCGAGGAGGAGCGGGTCAGCGTCATTCCAAACGGAATCGATCCAGACGACCTGCCGGTCCAGGATCCAGCCGAGCTGGCGCGGATGCGGGCCGAGTTCGCCGCGCCGGAAGAGAAGCTGGTGTTGCTGATCGGGCGGCTGGTCTACGAGAAGGGCTTTCAGCTGGCGCTGGAGGCGATGCCACGGGTGATCGAAGAGGCGCCCGGGACCCGCTTCCTCGTCGCCGGTTCGGGCACCCACGAGGAGGAGCTGCATCGCCAGGCGCAAGAGCTGGGCCTGATGGAGCACGGCACATTCCTCGGCTGGATCGGGGACGACGTCCTGCACTCGCTCTACCGGATCGCCGACCTGACCGTGGTGCCCTCCATCTATGAGCCCTTTGGCCTGGTGGCGTTGGAGGCGATGGCCTCCGAATGCCCTTGCATCGTCGCCGACACCGGCGGCCTGCGCGAGGTCGTCCCTCACGAGGAGGTCGGCTTGCGCTTCCGCTCCCACGACCCCGAAGCGCTGGCCGAGGTCGCGATCCGCGTCCTGCGCGACGACGAGCTTGGACAGAATCTCGTCGCCGAAGCCTACGAGCACCTGCGTCGTTTCGACTGGGGCGACGTCGCCGAGCAGACCGCCGCCGTCTACGCCGAGCTCGCCGGCGATCCCAGCCCGGCTTGATCGTCACCGGCGGGGGCCGCCGCGCCTAGTTCGACTGCGGGTCCCCTTTCGGCGCGATCGCAAAGCTGCCGCTGGTTGTGTTGCCGGGCGTCCATCCGATGCCCTCGATCAGTTCGCTGGGCGGTATCTGCAGTGCACTGGAGATTTTGATCAGGGTGTCGATGCGGGGGACGCGCGCCCCGCGCTCGAGCAGCCCGATCTCGGTTCGGTGCAGGGACGAGCGCATTCCGAGCTCTTCCTGGGAGAAGCCTGCCCGCCGACGGCAGCGGCGCAGGTTCTCGCCGAAGCGTCTGGCGACGTCCATTGCTGGAATTCTTTTGTCTGTGAGCTGGAAAATCTACAGTTCTCTGTCAGGAGAAGCCGAGTCTCTCGGCTGGAGTTTTGTTGTCTGCAAAGTACAGCTCGCGCCTGACGCTCAGGCGGATTGCTGTGGCTGGGGGAGGGTGGTCCAGGCGGCCGGATCGGGCTCGACCGGGTTGGGCCAGCGCAGCTGTTCCGGAGCGTCGCGCATCCTCACGATCCGGGCCGGGACGCCGGCGACGACCGCGTTCGCCGGCACGTCCTTGGTGACGACGCAGTTGGTGCCGACGATCGCGTTGTCGCCGATGCGGACCCCGCGCAGGATGCAGGCGCCGTAGCCGATCCATACATTGGAGCCAACCTCGACCTCGCGGGTGTAGATGCCCTGCTGGCGGATCGGCCGCTCGACTTCGACCACGCCGTGGTCGAAGTCGATGAACATCGCCCGGTCGGCGATCACGCACTGCTCGCCGATCCGCACCCGCTGATAGGCGGAGATCGTGCACTCCTGCCCGAGCACGGTCTTCTCGCCGATCTCGACGACGCCCTCGTGGCAGCGGATCTTGGTGCCGTGGCCGATCCAGACGAAGCGGCCGAACTCGATCCGCCCACGGCGGGCGATCTGCAGTTCGAGCCGGCTGCCGAGGAAGAGCGGCCCGCGGGTGCGCCAGCGCCAGCCGGCGCTGGTGAGGAAGCGGCGCCGCAGGTAGCGCAACGCCAGCAGCGCGTATTTGGGCGTCAGCATCCGGTTGCGGGCGCAGAAGCGGAGGGAGCGGATCACAGCGGGGCGCACTTTAGACTCCGCCGCGCATGCCCGACGCCGCCAAATCCGCGTCGCTCGCCGAGCGCCTCGTCGCCGGCGACAAGCGAGCCCTGGCGCGGGCGATCACGCTGATCGAGTCCGACGACCCCGCCGGCTGGGAGCTGGTGCGCGAGGTCTACCCGCGGACCGGCAGCGCCAGGATCGTCGGCTTCACCGGTCCGCCCGGGGTGGGGAAGAGCACCTTGATCGGGGCGCTGACCGCCGAGCTGCGCAAAGCCGAGCGCGAGGTGGCGGTGCTCTCGATCGATCCCTCGAGCCCCTTCACCCGCGGCGCCCTGCTCGGCGATCGCATCCGCCTCTCCGACCACTTCCTCGACCCCGGCGTCTTCATCCGCTCGATGGCCTCGCGGGGGGCGCTCGGCGGCCTCTCGGAGGCGGCGCTGCAGGTGGCGCTGGCGATGGACGCTGCCGGCAAGGACGACGTGCTGATCGAGACCGTCGGCGTCGGTCAGGCCGAGATCGACATCGTCGACCACGCCGACACGATCGTCCTCGCCCTGATGCCTGGCTCGGGCGACTCGATCCAGGCGCTGAAGGCCGGCGTGATGGAGATCCCCGACGTGATCGTCGTCAACAAGGCCGACCACCCGATGACCGACACGATGGTGCGCGAGGTCCGCGGCGTGCTCGCCCTCTCGCACGAGCCCGGCAAGTGGCAGGTGCCGATCCTCCGCACCGAGGCAGCGCGCGGAGAGGGCGTTGAAGAGCTGGCGGAGAAAATCGACGAGCACCGCGCCCACATCGAGGCGGAGGGGACGCTTGAGCAGCGCCGCGCCCGCAACCTGCGCAACGAGGTGCTGGGGATCGCCACCTCGCGCATGCGGCGGCGGATGGAGGCGAGGGCCGCGGCCGATCCGGAGACGGCAGCGCTGCTGGATCGGGTCGTGCGCCGCGAGCTCGACCCGGCAAGCGCCGCGAGCGAGCTGATGGAGCGTCAGAGTGGTGAGTGAGGCCCAACCCGCCGCGCCACCCGATCTCGCTGAGGCGCGCAGCTGGATTGGATCACGGCTCGACGACGTTGCCGGCAAGACTGTCGGCCTCATCACCGGCGTCTACGCCGACGCCGAGAGCGGCAGCCCGGTTTGGCTGGTCCTCGTCGAGGGAGGCGGCCGCAGGAGGCTTCCGTTCGGTCGCCGCGGTACGAAGACGGTCGTCGTGCCCCTGCGTGAGTGCGCCGCGATGCCCGGCCGGGTCTGGACGGCCCAAGGACGCCAGGTCATGCGCGACGCGCCGAGCGTCGACCCGGCCCGGTCGCTGCTGCGCGAGCATGAGCTGACGATCTGCATCCACTACGGCATCGGCGAGCAGATCGGTCGCCACGCCGAAGTCGCCAATCGTCCCGCCGCCTCGATCACCGCGCAGCCGGCCTAGAGGCCGGCTCGGTGAGCTCGCAGCCGCTGCACTAGGCCTGACCCATATCTTTCCCAAAGAGAACCGTTAGGGTACCGCGGTCTACGTGCCCGAATCGACACTCGGTAGCACGCCATCTAGGAGGGGGGGCTCATTGATATCCATGAGAACGACGCTTGCCGTGACTACCGCATTAGCAGTTTTCGGATTCAACTCCACGGCCAGCGCCCACGTGTTGAAAGTCGCGCGGGCGGCTAACGCGAACAAGGCGGTGACGCGGGCCGTGTGCAACGACATCGTCGATGACCCAAACATCGGCACTTGCGTCGCCTGGAAGTCAGGTCCGTGCAGTCGCGTCTCCGCGCATCGGGTCCGCTGTCAGCTGGCGCACCGCTTTGAACACGAAGACGGATCGCTGATCCAATGCCGCCAGGCGCAGGAGTGGTTCATCGCGGACAAAGGGAGCGAGCTCCGAGTCCGGCCAGTGCCGGAATCGCCCGAGTGCGTGCTGCTGCGCGCTCCGGACCCCGTTACTCCCGAAGGGTGATCTCCGGGGCGGGCCGACCGGGCTACCGGTTGGCCCGCCTCAGCAGCCGAGCTGGCGGGCGATCACCATCTGCTGCACCTCGTCGGTGCCCTCGCCGATGGTGAGGATCTTGGCGTCGCGGTAGAAGCGGCAGACCGGGTACTCCTCGATGTAGCCGTAGCCGCCGTGGATCTGCACGGCCTCCTCGGTGGCGCGGACGGCGAGGCGGCCGGTGATCAGCTTCGCCTGGGCCGCGGTGAGGGTGAACGGCTCGCCGGCGTCCTTCTCCAGCGCCGCGCGCCAGGTGAGCAGGCGGGCGGCCTCGATCTGGGCGGAGAGGTCGGCGATCTTGGCCTGGATCGATTGGAACTTGGAGATCGGCTGGCCGAAGGCCCGGCGCTCTTTCGCGTATGAGATCGCCTCGTCGAGGGCGCCCTGGGCGAGGCCGACGCCCATCGCGGCGACGCCGATACGGCCACCGTCGAGGATGTGGAGGAAGTTCTTGAAGCCCTCGCCGCGACGGCCGAGCAGGTTGCCCTCGGGGACGCGGCAATCCTCGAAGCTGAGCGGGCGGGTGTCGGAGGCGTTCCAGCCCATCTTGCGGTAGGACTCGCCGACCTCGTAGCCGGGCGTGCCGGTGGGGACGATCAGGTTTGAGATCTCTTTGCGCCCGTCGGCCTTGCCGGTGACTGCGGTGATCGAGACACAGCCGGATATGTCGGTGCCCGAGTTGGTGATGAATTGCTTGGCGCCGTTGACGACCCACTCGCCGTCGTTCAGCTTTGCCTTGGTCCGCACGTTGCCGGCGTCCGAGCCCGCCTCGGGCTCGGTCAGCCCGAACGCCGCCAGCTTCCTGCCGCTGCAGAGCACCGGCAGCCACTCGTCTTTCTGCTCATCCGTCCCCCAGAGGTAGATCGGCATCGTGCCAAGCGAGGTGTGCGCCGCCATCGTGATGCAGACCGAGGAGTCGATCCGCGCCAGCTCTTCCACTGCCAGGACATAGGAGAGCGTGTCGGCCCCGCCGCCCCCGTACTCCTGGGGAAACGGAATCCCCATTAGCCCAAGCCCGCCAAGCTTCTCGACGATCTCGTAGGGGAACCGCTTCGCGCGATCCAGCTCCTCCGCTACAGGAGCAACCTCAGCTCGGGCGAAATCCCGAACGGTGTCCCGAAGAAGCTTCTGCTCGTCAGAGAGGTCGAAGTTCACGGCGGGGAGAGTATGCGCTCGGACTTCGAGGAAGCTTGCAGCTCTGTCAGCTGCTGAGGGGACGGGCGGGGCGCCCGGTGGCGCGGCGGCGTCCTCTTTTTCGCCCCGCCGACGATCTCGGACGGCCGCAACCGTCGCAGGCGAAAAACCCAGCAAGCCACCGGGCGCCCCGCCCGTCCAACCACTACAGCTGCAAGCTCTTCACCTGCAGCAACTCCTCGATCGCATATCGCCCGTTCTCCCGTCCATGCCCCGACTGCTTGTACCCCCCGAACGGCGCCAGCGGGTTGAACGCCCCGCCGTTGATCTCGATCTGGCCGGTGCGGATGCGCTTGGCGACCGAGATCGCCCGCTCCTGATCGTCAGACCAGACGCCGCCAGCGAGGCCGTACACCGTCTCGTTGGCGATTCGCACCGCGTCGTCCTCGTCGTCGTAGGGCTGGATGACGAGGACCGGGCCGAAGATCTCCTCCTGGGCGATCGTCATCTCGGGCGTCACCTCGGAGAAGACGGTGGGGCGGACGAAGTAGCCGCGCTCGAGGCCCTCGGGCGGCGTGGCACCGCCGGTTACGAGCTTTGCGCCTTCGGCCTCGCCCTTCTCGATGTAGCCGCGGACGCGCTCGTGCTGGACCTCGGAGACGAGCGGGCCGAGTCGGGTCGAGTCCTCGAAGGGATCGCCTGGGGTGAAGCTCTCGGCGGTCTTGGCGGCGATCTCCTCCGCCTCGGCGAGCTTCTCGCGCGGGACCAGCATCCGGGTCAGGGCGCTGCAGGTCTGGCCCGAGTTGAGAAAGCACTTGGCGACGCCGTCGGGCACAGCCTTGGCGAGGTCGGCGTCGTCGAGGATCACGTTCGGCGACTTGCCCCCGAGCTCCATCGCGACCGGCTTCACCGTTGCCGAGGCCAGCTCGGAGACGCGGCGACCGGCCCGGGTCGAGCCGGTGAAGGAGACCATGTCGACGCCGGGGTGGCCGGCAATCGCCTCGCCGACGATCGGGCCGGTGCCGGTTACGAGGTTGAAGACGCCGGCGGGCAGGCCGGCGGCCTCGATCACCTCAGCGAGGATGAAGGCGTTGAGCGGCACGACCTCGCTTGGCTTAAGCACGACCGTGCAGCCGGCGGCGAGGGCGGGGGCGACCTTGGCGGCGATCTGGTTGAGCGGGTAGTTCCACGGGGTAATCGCACCCAGTACGCCGACCGGCTCGCGCAGCACCCGCGAGTTGCCGATCTCCTCCTCCCAGGCGACTTCCTCCATCAGCTTCGGCATCGCCGCGAACTGGGCGATGGGCAGACCCGCCTGGATGATCTGGCTCAGTTTCAGCGGCATGCCCAGCTCCTGGGCGATCGTCGCTGCTATCTCCTCGGAGCGCTCGCCCAGCCCGGCGGCGATCGCCGACAGATAGCCGGCGCGCTCCTCACGCGAGGTCTGCGACCAGGAGTCGAAGGCGTTGCGGGCGGCGCGCACGGCGAGGTCGGCGTCCGCCGCGGAGCAGGCCGGGATCGTCGCCAAGACCTCCTCGGTGGTCGAGTTGACGACCTCGATCGCCTCTGACCCCTGCGGCTCGACCCACCCGCCGCCGATGAAGATCTTGTCCCTCGTCCGTACCTCAGCCGCAGTCGCCATCTCGCCCTCCTAGTCGTCCCTCGTCATGTCGATTGAACCATTGTCCCCCTATAGAGGGGACAAGTGCACATCCTGCCGCGCCAAGGCGCCGGGACCGGGGAAGGGGCGGGCGTCGCGGGCGTGCAGGACCTCGCCGCAGCTCTCGCAGATGCCGCGATCGTTGACTTCGCCTCCGCATTCCTTGTGGACGATCAGCATCGGGGGTCCATCGGGCTCCGGGGAGTGACGGTCGCCCCAGGCGAGCAGGGCGACGAGGGCCGGCCAGAGGTCGAGCCCCTTCTCGGTGAGGAAGTACTCGTAGCGCTCGGGGCTCGATTGGTAGGGGTGCCGCTCGAGGATGTCCTCCTCGACCAGCCGCTGCAGGCGGGCGGAGAGGACGTTGCGGGCGACCCCGAGGCTCTTCTGCAACTCGCCAAAGCGGCGGTTGCCGTTCATCACGTCGCGAACGATCAAGAGGGTCCAGCGCTCACCGACCACCTCGAGCGCTTTCGCGATCGAGCAGATCTGGCCCGGGTAGTCGTGGCGGAGCACAGAGTGATCTTCGCACACAAGGTTGCATCAAGCAACCGAGTCGGCTAGGGTTGGCGGCATGAAGGTTGCTTGAAGCAACCTATGCCCGATTGGAGGCCCGAGATGAGGCTGATCAACAGACACAGAAGCCAACGCTTCAAGGTCCCGCGGATCTCGTTCACGCAGGAGGAGATCGCCGCGGATCTGCACTATCCGGCGAGCCGACGCCCTGGAAGCAGGGCCACGGTTCCGGTGCCCCGCGGGGCTCGTCGGTGAGCGAGACCGGACTTAACGGCGACTCCGTCGCCGCCAGGGTCGCCGAGGCCGCTCGCAATGGCGATCTGGGCGAGGGTCGCGCCGTCTTCGCCGGCGAGCCCGGTGAGGAGCACTCGTGACTATCCGGGAGTCCCCACGCACGCCTGCACGCGGGCTCCCGGATGGTCACTAACCCGATCGGCGTCGTCCTCTACGGGGTCGTCGCCAGGCAACCGCCGAGGCGAGCCTCACCGCAGCCGACTCGGGCAAGCTCCTAGCCCACGGCGTCGCCACCTGCATGATCCTCGCGCTTTGATAGCAGATTTGCGATAAGTGCATATCCGCTATACTCCAGGCATGAAAACGCCTGGAGAGCTGCTGAAAGAGGCCCGTGCGCGACACGGCGTCAGCCAGAAGCAACTGGCGATGCGGGCGAGCACGACCCAGTCCGCGATCTCGCGGATCGAGCGGGACCGTGTCTCGCCTTCGGTGGAGACGCTGAGCGAGCTGCTTTATCTGCTCGGCGAGGACTTGGAGCTGGGGGCATTGCGGCGCGATTCAGGGATTGACCGGACCCTGAACGCAAGAAACCTGTCGCTCTCCTCGACGGAACGCCTCGATTACGGCATGGCGTTCGCCAACCAGGTGATTTCCAACAGCCCGCTTCCTCGCAGGGAGGCCTGGTGACCGACGCGCGATCGCTGCCCGAGAAGGCACCGGAAGCCGACAAGCTGCTCGGACCGCTGATCACCCACGGCGTCGATTTCGTCCTAATCGGCGGGCAGGCGGGAATCTCCCACGGCTCCAGCTATCCGAGCTACGACCTCGACGTGCTCTACGCACGCGACCACGACAACGTGGTGCGCCTGGTTGGTGCCCTCGACGAGATCGGTGTTCGACTCCGGGGGGTTCCCAAGGATCTTCCATTCGTTCTTGATGCGAGGACGATCGAGAATGGTGTGAACTTCACCTTCATCACTCCATATGGAGATTTCGACGTACT
This sequence comes from uncultured Solirubrobacterales bacterium, assembly GCA_963698085.1. Lineage (GTDB taxonomy): Bacteria > Actinomycetota > Thermoleophilia > Solirubrobacterales > 70-9 > VRUE01. The sequence goes on along the minus strand of OY969122.1, from coordinate 554,663 downwards.
GGCGGACGCGGCGGGAATGCCTTCCTACTCAGAGCTGAAGTCGGCGGCCGTCGAACAGGAAGTGTTTGGCCATGTCGTCAAAGTTGCCTCGATCGACCACCTGATCGCGATGAAGCGCGCCGCCGGCCGCACCAAGGACAAGCTGATGGTCGAGGAGTACATCGTCATCGCCGACGAGCAGAAGCGGCTCGGCAAAGCCGACGAGTAGGCGGGTCAGGCGGCGGAGAGATTCGCGCCAGCTCCACCAGCAGGCGGACGCCGAATCCGCTGGCGTCGTTGCCGGTGTAAGGGCGGCCGACGTCCCAGGCGGTGCCGGCGATGTCGACGTGGGCCCAGGGGGTCTCGCCGACGAACTCCTCGAGGAAGGAGCCGGCGTAGATCGTCCCTGCCTTGCGCTTGGCGGCGGCGTTGGTGAGGTCGGCGACCGTGCCCTTGGTCAGCTCCTTGTACTCGGGATGGAGTGGAAGGCGCCAGACCAGCTCGCCGCTCGTCTCACCCGCCTGTTCGACCTCATCCGCCAGGTCGTCGTCGTTGGAGATAACCGCGGCGTAGGTCGAGCCCAGGGCGATCAGCACGGCCCCGGTCAGGGTGGCGACGTCGACGATCCGCTCCGCGCCGAGCTCGACTGCGTAGGCGAGGGCGTCGGCGAGGATCAGGCGGCCCTCGGCGTCGGTGTTGTTGACCTCGACCGTCTTGCCGTTGTACTGGGTGATCACGTCACCAGGCTTGATCGCGGTCCCCGACGGCATGTTCTCGGTTGAGGGGACGACCGCGATCAGATTCAGCGGCAGGCCAAGCTCGGCGATCGCGCCGACGGCCTCCAGCACCGCGGCGGCACCCGACATATCCATCTTCATCTCGTGCATCGAGGGGGACGGCTTCAGCGATATGCCGCCGGTGTCGAAGGTGACGCCCTTGCCGACGAAGCCGAGGGTCGGACCCGCCCCACCGCCCGAGTAGCGCAGCACGATCAGCTTCGGCTCCTCCGCCGTCCCTTGGCTGACCGCCACCAAGCCGCCCATCTCCTTGGCGGCGATCTCATCGCGGCCGAGGACCTCGGCGGTCACTCCCTCATGGCGGGAGGAGATCTCGCGCGCCCGGCGGCCAAGGAAGGACGGGGTGGCGACGTTCGAGGGCAGGCTCTGCAGGTCGCGGGCGCGGTTCTGGGCCTCGGCGCAGATACGGGCGCCCTCTGCTGCCTCGGCGACGGCTGCGGGCGCCAGCAGCATCAGCGACTCGAGCTGGGGTGGAGGAGGATCGCTTGGATCGCTGCTCCGGAAGCGGTCGAAACGGTAGGCGGCGAGGATCGTGCCGGTGGCGAGCGCGGCGGCGGTTGCCCCGTCGTCGTCGGAGTCGGGCAGCATCCAGGCGAGCGAGGCCGCCTCCAGCTTGACCGCCTCCTTGGCTGCAACCGCGGCGGCGAGGCGGATGCGCTCGGCATCGGCATCGGCGCCCTTGCCAAGCCCGACGATCAGCGCGCGGCTGGGTCGCCCGGGGCGAAGGAGCGTGAGCTTTTGGAAGCCGAGCTTGACGTCAGCGGCTCCAGGCGCCGCAGCCAGATCCGCCGGCAGCTCCTCGCCCTCGAAGAGCCCGACAACGAGCAGATCGGCATCGACTTCTGAGGCGGGGTGTTGGCTGACTTCGACTCTCACCGCTGCCGAGTCTATGAACTCGGCGCGTCCTCTCGCTATCGTTCTCGATCAGGGCCATGCGGCCCAACCGAGCCGAGATCCGGCATAAACCGAGTAGAAAGGCCGCCAGATGCCCAGCACCGTAATTCTTGGAACTGCACGCACGCCCTTCGGCAAGATGGGTGGAACCCTCTCTTCTCTTGACGCTACCGACCTTGGTGGTCACGCGATCGAAGCCGCCCTGGAGCGCTCCGGCGTCGACCCCGCGCAGGTCGATCAGGTCGTCTTCGGCCAGGTCCTTCAGGCCGGCCAGGGGCAGATCCCCTCGCGCCAGGCCCAGATCAAGGGCGGCATCCCCAAGGAGGTCCCCTCGGAGACGATCAACAAGGTCTGCGCCTCGGGCATGCGCTCGCTCGGGATCGCCGACATGGCGATCCGCGCTGGTGACACCGAGGTCGCCGTTACCGGCGGCATGGAGTCGATGAGCGGCGCACCGCACCTCTTGCCCGGTGCCCGCTTCGGCTACCGCATGGGCCACGTCGAGACGATCGACGCGATGGTCCACGACGGCCTCACCAACCCCTTCACCGAGAAGCAGATGATCAACGAGGCGAGCGAGGTCTCCAACGAGCTCGAGATCACCCGCGCCGACATGGACCGCTTCGCCGAGCGCTCGCACCGGCTCGCCGCCGAGGCCACCGACGCCGGCCGCCTCGCCGACGAGATCGTCGGTGTCACGGTCAAGTCGCGCAAGGGCGAAAACACGATCGAGGCCGACGAGGCGATCCGGGCCGAGACGACGGTCGAGACCCTCGCCGGACTGCGCGCGATCGGTGGCGAGGACGCCACCCACACCGCCGGCAACGCGCCGGGTGTCAACGACGGCGCCGGCGCGATCGTTGTTTCCTCTGAGGAGTGGGCTGAGAAGGAAGGCCGCCCCGTCCTGGCCCGTGTGCTCTCCTACGGCACCGTCGCCGACGATTTTCCCTACCTGGCGAAAACCCCCGCCAACGCCGCCAGGCAGGCGCTGGAGAAGATCGGCAAGAGCCCCGAGGATGTCGAGCTCTGGGAGATCAACGAGGCCTTCGCCTCGGTCGCGCTCAACTCGATGCGCATGCTCGGCGTCGACGAGGACAACGTCAACGTCAACGGCGGCGCGATCGCGCTTGGCCACCCAATCGGCGCTTCGGGCGCTCGGATTGTGGGTTCCCTAGTCCATGAGTTGGGCAGAAGGGGCGGGGGCCTAGGCGTGGCCGCCATTTGCAGTGGCGGCGGGCAAGGCGACGCGATCGTCATAGAGGTCAACGGCTCCTAAGCTCGTGAGCCGCGCCGCGGCCTTCTTCGACCTCGACAAGACCCTGATGGCGGGGTCGAGTGGGATGCAGTTCGCCCGGGTCGCGACGCGGCACGGGGTTGTCGGGCGGCGGCAGTTGGCGAGCTGGGCGGTCGAGCACCTGCGCTACCGCCTGCGCGGCACCACTGACGAGCGCACGAATGAGGTCTTGAGGGCGGCACAAGAGCTGATCGCTGGCGTCCCGGCGCGGTCGGTCGAACGGATGAACCCCGAGGTGATGGCGGCGATCCTGCCGCGCGTCTACCCGCAGATGCTCGACGAGGTCTACGCCCACCAAGACGCCGGCCGTGCCACCTTCATCGTTAGCGCCGCCGGCAACGGCGTGGTCGAACCGCTCGCCGCCGTGCTCGGCATGGACGGCGGCATCGGCACCAGCTACGAAATCGGTGAGGAGGGGACCTTCACCGGCCGCTTCAGCGGCCCCTTCGTCTACGGACCGGGCAAGGTCGAGGCGATGGAGACGTTCGCCGCCGAGCACTGCATCGACCTGGCCGAGTCCTTCGCTTACTCAGACTCGGTTTCCGACCTGCCGATGCTGCGCGCCGTAGGCCATCCGGTCGTCGTCAATCCCGATCCCCCGCTCGCCGAGCTCGCCCGCGAGGAAGGGTGGCAGACGATGCGCTTCGAGCAGCTCGGCCGCCGCCTCGTCGCCCTCGCCGTCACCCTGCTGGCGACGGTCGCCGGCTTCGGCGCCTCCCGCATCGCCGCCCGCCGCAAGCCCCCACCCCGCCGTTTCCCGGTTCGCCGCTAGACGTGCCGGTGGAGAGAGGTCCATATGGACCTCTCTCCACCGGCACGTCCTCGGCCCGGGCCTAGACTGTTGCCATGGCTACCGAGCCTCGGCAGAGGCCACTCGAAGAGCGTGAGGCCGAGTTCAAGACGATGTCCGGCCAGCCGGTCGGGCCGCTCTACGGGCCCGAGACCGCGCCCACCGACCCCGAGGAGTCGATCGGCAATCCGGGCGAGTACCCGTTCACCCGCGGGCCATATGAGTCGATGTACCGGGGGCGGCTCTGGACGATGCGCCAGTTCGCCGGCTTCGGCACGGTCGAGGAGACCAACGAGCGCTTCCACTACCTGCTTGACCACGGCCAGACCGGGCTCTCGACCGCCTTCGACATGCCAACCCTGATGGGCTACGACTCCGATCATGAGCGCAGCCTCGGCGAGGTCGGCCGCGAGGGCGTCGCCGTCGACAGCCTCGACGACATGGAACAGCTCTTCGACGGGATTCCGCTCGGCGGCGTCACCACCTCGATGACGATCAACGCGCCGGCGGCGATCCTGCTCGCCTTCTACGTCCTCGTCGGCGAGAAGCAGGGGGTGCCACCGGAGAAGCTCGGCGGCACGATCCAGACCGACATCCTCAAGGAGTACATCGCGCAGAAAGAGTGGTGTTTCCCGATCGAGCCGGCGATGCGCCTGGTCACCGACATGATCGAGTGGTGCACGGAGAGCATGCCGCGCTGGCACCCGGTCTCGATCTCCGGCTACCACATCCGCGAGGCCGGCTCGACCGCGCAGCAAGAGCTCGCCTTCACGCTCAAGGACGGCTTCACCTACGTCGAGCGAGCGCTCGAGCGCGGCCTCGACGTCGACGACTTCGCCCCCCGCCTCTCATTCTTCTTCAACGCCCACATCGACTTCTTCGAGGAGATCGCCAAGTACCGCGCTGCGCGCCGGATTTGGGCACGGGAGATGCGCGACACCTACGGCGCCAAGCGCGAGGAGTCGATGCGGCTGCGCTTCCACGCCCAGACGGCGGGCGTTTCATTGACCGCGCAGCAGCCGCTCAACAACGTCGTCCGCACCTCGCTGGAGGCGCTTGCGGCGGTGCTCGGCGGCACCCAATCGCTGCACACCAACTCCTTCGACGAGGCTTTGGCCCTGCCAACCGAGGAGGCGGTGCGGGTGGCACTGCGCACGCAGCAGGTGATCGCCTTCGAATCGGGCGTCGCCAACACGCCCGACCCGCTCGGCGGCTCCTGGTTCGTGGAGCAGTTGACCGACGAGATGGAGCGCGCCGCCTACGAGTACTTCGCCCGCATCGACGAGCTGGGGGGGATGGTCGAGGCGATCCGCCGCAACTTCCCCCAGCGCGAGATCGCCGATGCCTCCTTCACCTACCAGCGCGAAGTCGACGAGCGCAAGCGGATCGTCGTCGGCGTCAACGACTTCGTCCAGGAGGACGAGGCCGATACGCCGATTCTGCGCATCGATCCGGCGCTGGAACGCAAGCAGGCCGACCGCTTGGCGGCGACCCGCGCCCGTCGTGACGGCGCCGCGGCCGAGGCGGCACTCGCCGAGTTGAAGCGCGCCGCCGCTACCGACGCGAACCTGATGCCGACGATCATCGAGGCGGCTCGTGCTCGTGTTACTGAGGGCGAGATGATTTCGGCGATGCAAGAGGTCTTCGGCACCTACACGGAGTCGCCCGTTTTCTAGGGCAGGCGCTAGGGTTCCCGGCCGCATGGAGGCAGCAATCGCCCGCAAGATCCGCGTCGTCGTTGCCAAGCCTGGCCTGGATGGGCACGATCGCGGCGCCAAGATCATCGCCCGGGCGCTGCGCGACGCGGGCATGGAGGTGATCTACACCGGCCTGCACCAGACGCCGGAGCAGATTGCCGAGACCGTGATCCAGGAGGACGCCGACGCGGTCGGCCTCTCGATTCTCTCTGGCGCCCACATGACGCTGGTGCCGAAAGTCGTCGCGCTGCTGAAGGCGCAGGGCGTCGAGGACGTCCTGGTCACGGTCGGGGGGACGATCCCGGCCGAGGACATCCCCGAGCTGAAGCAGCTCGGGGTCGCTGCCGTCTTCACGCCGGGGGCCGGCACCGACGAGATCGTCGACTTCATCCGCGAGGGCGCAAAAGAGCGCCACGAGCGGGAAGAGGGCTGACGGCCCTCGCGGATATTGATGCTTTGTCCCCCCTATAGGGGGAAAATCGTTCAAACGACCGGAGTTGTCGTGTGATATCGATCACCGCCGACTTTCACACCGTCACGTGTAATAGATAGACTGATTGACTGGTCAGTCAACCAGCCTGAGCAACTGCCAAGGAGGGCTTGTAACTTGAAGATCTGCGTCCTGGTCAAGGAGGTTCCGGACGCCGCCGTCCAGAAGCGCATCGACTCCAACACGATGCGTTTGGACCGTAGCGGCGAGAAAAACCTCAACCCCTTCGATACCCATGCCATTGAGGCTGCCATGCAGATCAAGGAGGGCGGCGCGATCCCGGTCGAGGAGGTCGTCGCGGTGACGATGGGCCCCGACTCGGCGGTCCGCGCGCTGCACAAGGCGGTGGCGCTCGGCGCCGACCGCTCGGTCCACCTCTCCGACGATGCCCTGCAGGGCTCCGACGTCTGCGCCACCGGCTACTCGCTGGCGAAAGTGCTCGAGTCTGAGAGCCCGGACTTGGTCCTGCTCGGCCAGCAGTCCGATGACGGCGAGTGCTACACGATCGGTGCCGTCGTCGCTGACCACCTGCAGATGCCCTCGCTGACGCAGGTGATCAAGATCGACGTCACCGACGGCAAGCTGCGCTGCGAGCGCCAGGCCGAGTACGGCTACGACACGGTCGAGGTCGAGCTGCCGGCCGTGATCAGCGTCGGCGACGCGATCAACGAGCCGCGCTACCCGAGCCTGAAAGCGATCATGGGGGCGAAGAAAAAACCCCTCGACGGCAAGGCGACCGGCGACGTCGGCATCGAAGGCGGAATGGTCGGCGAGGCCGGCTCCAAGACCGCGGTCCTCGCGCTCAACCCGCCGCCTGCCAAGCAGGCCGGGGAGATCATCGAGGACGAGGACACCAACGAGACGGTCGAAAAGATCGTCGCCTGGCTCGACGAGAGGAAGCTGATCTAGATGGCAGGCATTCTGGTCTACGCCCTCCACGACGACGAGGGCAACTTCAACAAAAACTCACTCGGGGCTATCTCCGAGGCGGCCAAGCTGGCCGGCGAAATTGGCGGCGAGGCCGCCGCGCTGGTCGTCGGCGAGGTCGCCGATGACGCCTGCGCTTCGCTTGGCAACTGGGGCGCGGCCAAGGTCTACCGGGCCAAGAGCGTGCCCGAGGGCCTGGCCCAGCCGATCGTCGATGCGATGGCCAAGGTCATCCAGGACGAGGGCTTCGGCTACGCGCTGTTCGGCGGCGGCCTGCTCGGCTTCGAGATCGGCGCCGGCCTCACCGCCCGCCTCAACGCCGGCGTGACGATGGAGGTGACGCAGGTCAAGGTGCAGGACGGCAAGCTGGTCGTCGAGCGCCCGATCCTGCAGGACTCCCAGATCGCCGACGTCGGCTACGTCAGTGAGCCGGGGATCATCATCGGCCGCCTCAACGCCTTCGACGCCAAGGAGAGCGGCGGCAGCGCCGAGGTCGTCGACGTCGACGTCGAGCTCTCGCCCTGGTCCTCCAAGGCGAAGCTGGTCCAGCGCGGTGAGCAGCGCGGCGCCGACGTCAACATCGAGGACGCCGAGATCCTCGTCGGCGGCGGTCGCGGGCTTGGTGCCGCGGAGGGCTTCAAGCAGTGCGAGGAACTGGCTGAGTCGATGGGCGGGGCGGTTGCTGCCACCCGCGCCGTGGTCGACGCCGGCTGGTACCCCTATGCGGCCCAGATCGGTCAGACCGGCAAGACGGTCGCACCGAAGCTCTACCTGGCCGCCGGCATCTCCGGCGCGATCCAGCACAAGGTCGGGATGCAGAACTCGGAGAACATCCTCGCGATCAACAAGGACCAGAACGCGCCGATCTTCGAGTTCTCGGACCTCGGCGTGGTCGGCGATCTACACAAGATCGTCCCCAAGCTGACCGAGGCGATTAAGTCCAAGAAGGGCGGCTGAGCACAGAGCTCAACCGCTGCAAAGGAGCAAGCGATGCCCGCCGTCAAGCCCATCGATTACCCGCCGCCGTTCGATTCCGCCGACGTGATCGGCCCGCCGACCGATCCGGTAGACGACCGGATCGAGGTCGGTGTCGCGATCGTCGGCGGGGGGCCGGCGGGCCTCGCCTGCGCCAACAAATTGATGCAGCTGCTCGAGGACGAGCCCGAGCTGACCGAGAAGCTGGGCGAAGTCCCGGTTGCGGTGATCGAGAAGGGCAAAGTCGCCGGCGCGCACCTGCTCTCCGGGGCCAACGTCGATCCCTCGGCGATGACCAGGCTGTTCCCGGACATGGACCCAGCCGACTGGCCGCCGGTCTATCAAGAGGTGACCAAGGACGCCACCTACTTCCTCACCTCGAAGGCGGCGATCCCGCTGAAGCCGCCGCCGCCGAACTTTCGCAAAGAGGGCACCTACACGCTCTCGGTCTCGAAACTGGGTCGCTTCCTCGCCGACAAAGCCGAAGAGGCCGGCGTCTACATCCTCTCCGAGACCGCAGCGACCAAGCTCCTGGTCGAGGACCGGATCGTCAAGGGCGTGCGCTCGGGCGACCGCGGTCGCGGCAAGGACGGCGAGGAGCTCGGCAACTTCGAGCCGGGCTCCGACGTGGTCGCCAAGGCGACGGTGCTGGCCGAGGGAACGATCGGCCACCTCACCTACTCCGCCTATGACTATTTCGACATGAACGGCTCCGACCCGCAGGCGTGGGAGCTCGGCGTGAAGGAGGTCTGGGAGGTGCCGAAGCCACTCGACAAGGTGATCCACACCCTCGGCTGGCCGCTGCGCTGGAGCCCCCGCTACAAGGAGGCCGGCGGCAGCTTCATCTACCCGATGGGCGAGGACAAGGTCTGCTTCGGCCTCGTCGTCGGCCTCGACTACACCGACGCCACCTTCAGCGTCCATGACGCCGTGCAGCAGTTCAAGACCCACCCCTTCATCAAGAAGATCCTCGAGGGCGGCAAGCGAGTCGGCTGGGGCGCGAAGACGATCCCCTCGGGCGGCTACTGGGCGCTGCCGAAGCGCTTCTCGGTCCCCGGCATGTTGGTCGCCGGCGACGCCGCCGGCATGGTCAACATCGCCGAACTCGCCGGCATCCACTACGCCATGCACGCGGGCATGTACGCGGCGGAAGCGATCGTCGAGTCGCTGAAGAAGGACGCCGACTCGGTCAACTTCGAGTCCTACGACGAGAAGATTCGCGGCTCGATCATCGAGAAGGACCTCTACCGCTCGCGCAACATGAAGCAGCCGCTCTCGAAGGGCCTGATCTTCGGTGGCATGATGGGCTCGGCGATGGTCGCCACCAAAGGTGCCTTCCCTGGCGGACACTGGAAGGTCGAGGACAACGCCGAGCCGGCGATGCACCTCGGCAAGGCCGCGGACAGGTACCCCAAGCCAGACAATGAGCTGACCTTCAACAAGCTCGACTCGGTCTTCCTATCGGGCAACGCGACCCGCGACGACGCGCCCAACCACGTCCGCATTCAGACCAAGGTGCCGCGCGAGATCGCCCAGACCTGGGTCTCGATGTGCCCTGCCCAGGTCTACGAGATCCCCGACGAGCAGCTGGAGAACGGCGCGGGGGAGGTCGACGTTCACGTCACCGCATCGAACTGCGTCCAGTGCGGCGCGATCACCGCCAAGGGCGGCCGACTTACGCTGCCCGAGGGCGGCGACGGTCCTCTATACCAAGAGACGTAGGCTGGCGGTCGAGCCAGGGGGCGATGTCGAGATCGCTCCTACGCGGTGCGACAGGAGCAAGCGTCCACTCGTCACAGCCGGCGAAGGCTTCGTCGAGTCGTCTCGCCATCGAGCTTTTGGGCCGATCCTGGTCGAAGATCTCCTTGGGCATGAAATCCCTCTCCGTCCTGTAGGGGGCGTTGGGGAACAATCTCGCCTGGATCGGACGAAAAACCCGCAACTAGCGGAAAACCTCCGCAGTTTGGGCGAACTGCTACTCGCTGCTGGCAAAGCCGGCAATCTCGTCAGCCAAGCGCTGTGGCTGGTCGAGCGGGACGAAGGTGGACGCGTCGGGGATCTCGACGATCCGTGCGTTGGGAGTGTCCGCGGCTAGCCGCTGTGCGTACTTGAGCGGGAAGAGGCGGTCGCCCGGCGCCCAGGTGAGCAGGATCGGCAGCTCGGAGGAGCGCAGCTTCTCCGCAGCCTCGAGCGTGTAGCGCCTATGCATATCCACCGACACCTTTTTCAGGTCGCGGCGCACCGCGGGGTCCTTCAGACTCGGTTCGACCCAGGAGTCGATCAGAGCAGGCGGAATTGGCGTCTTCGAGAACGGCTTGTAGGCGGCACGGCCCACGGCGCCGATCCGCAGCGGAGCGACCATCGCCGGAACCGCCCCGGGGAGCTTGGCGAGGGAGATGAGGTACCGGAAGATCCCCGGTGGGAAGTTCTCGTGCGTGTCGCAGTTCGTGAGCACGAGGCGCCCGATCCGCTCCGGGTGGCGGGTGGCGAGGACCTGCGACATCGCCCCGCCTGAGTCGTTGCCGACGATCGTCACGTCCCTGAGGTCGAGCGCCTCGAGGAAGCTGTTGACGATCGCCGCGATGCCGTAGGGGGAGAGGTCCGCCTCGGGCTTCATCGCCACCTGCTGGGCGCCGATCGGCCAATCGGGGGCGAGGCAGCGGCAACGATCGGATAGACGGTCGACGACGCCGTCCCAGAGCCGGCCATCTACGAGGTAGCCGTGGACGAAGACAACCGGCTTGCCCTCGCCAGCCTCGCGGTAGCGGACCCTTCCAGCGGGCAGATCGATCTCGTGGCGTTGGTCTGGCTGGCTCATTGCATCCTCCAAGACGTTTTGTTTCCGGCGGGCGGGAGGGGTAAGCTACATACAGACAGTATGAATGTCAAACAGAAAGACGACCAGTCCACTGCATCGACGCGCCGCACTCAAGCCGAGCGCTCCGAGGCGACTCGCGAGGCGTTGATCGGAGCAGCGCGCGCCCTCTTCGCCGAGCACGGCTACGCCAGCGTCGGCACTGAGGAGATCGTTCGCGCCGCCGGGGTCACCCGGGGAGCGCTCTACCACCATTTCGATGGCAAGAAGGACCTCTTCGAGGCGGTCTACGAGCGGGTCGAGTCCGAGCTGGCGGAGCGGATCGCCTCTGGGGCGCTCGCGGGTGGGGCGACGGCGCCGCTCGACGCGATGCGAGCCGGCGCCGAGATGTTTCTGCAGGCCTGCACCGAGCCGGAGGCGCAGCAGATCGCTTTGCTCGACGGCCCATCGGTGCTCGGATGGGACCGCTGGCGAGAGATCGCCGCCGAGCACGGGCTCGGCCTGATCGAGGCAACGCTGCAGGCCGCGATCGAGGCGGGCGCGATCCCCGAGCAGCCGGTGGGCCCGCTCGCCCACGTCCTGATGGGCGCCCTCGACGAGGCGGCGATGCTGGTCGCGCGAGCCGAGGACCCCGAGCAGATGCGCCGGGACGTCGGCCGCACGCTCGACTCGCTGCTTGCCGGCCTCAGCGCTGGGTAGTGCGGCGGATCAGTGGCGAGGTGGCTTCCCCGTCGGCCTGCCCCTCTTCGCCGGCGGTGACGGTCGGTTCGAGCAGCTCGGCATGGGCCAGGCGGCGTGACTCCTTCTGCGCGTACATCCGCGTGTCGGCCAGCTGCAGTGCAGCAGAGGCCTCGCTCTCCTCGGTCGGAACCTCGACCGCTCCCCAGGCGGAGCTCACTGCAAACCCCGGGCCGGTGGCCGTCAGTGCCTGGGCGGCAGCCTTGCTCACCGTGTCGAAGTGGCTCCGATCACAGGTGAGCAGCACGCAGAACTCGTCGCCGCCGATCCGGTACGCGTCCCCGTTCTCCCCGACCGCGTCTCGCAGGGCAGCACCGAAGCGGACGAGCAGCTCGTCGCCGGCGGGGTGGCCGAAGGTGTCGTTGTAGTGCTTGAAGCCGTTGAGGTCGAAGAGCAGCAACGAGATTGGGCTCGCCTCGCTGGCGTTGGCGACTTGGATCGGCAGGTCAACCTGCATGCGGCCTTGGTTGCCTAGCCCGGTCAGGGCATCGGTGCGGACCTGCTCGAGCAGCTCGCGGTTCTCGCGGTCGCTCATCCCGAGGCGGACGACCACGGCGGTCATCGTCGCCGCCCAGAGGACGGTGGAGAGGCTGCCGGTGGCGCTGAAGTACTGGATCGTGAAGAGCCCGATCATCACCCCGGCGAAGACCGCGGGCACGACCATCTCGCGGCGCTGCTCCCTGGGCGAGCTGATCTCGGCCGCCGCGGCCGGCTGCCAGACGGACGCGCCGAGGCAGACCGCGGCGATCAGGTAGACCGGTTCCACCCAGCTGCCACCCGGAATGGCTTCTTCGGTCAGCTGCAGCGTGTAGGCGATGTCGGCGATCACCAGCGCTGCAAGCCCCGCCAGCAGCAGCGACCAGGTGCGGCCGGGCCGCCACCCGGTGAGGGCAACCACGCCGATGACCAATGCCAGCATGCCGATGTCGCCGAGCGGATAGGCAAGCGTCGTCGCGATTTCGATCGCGCTGCCTTCGGTCTTTCCAGCGATGTAGTCGAAGACGAAGGCCGTGCCGAGGGCGGCGGTGCCCAGCGCGGCGATCAAGCCATCCATCCAGAGTCGCCAGTTGATTTCTTGGGCGCGCGCGCGAACCAGCAGGATCAGGCCGGCGTAGGCAAGCGGGTAGAAGGCGAGATAGCCGACGTCCGCCGGCGAGGGATAGGGGGCGCCGGGGTTGTCTTCGATCGCAATCGCCCAGTAAACCTCGGCGGCGCCCCAGGCGAGGATCGCGAGGCCGAGCAGGATCCATGCCCTGCGCTCGCGTCCAAAGGCAGAGGCCCGGGCAAGGCAGGCAAGGCCGGCGCCGAGCACAACACCGCTGTAGACGGCGGTGACGATGACGCCGTGCAGCGCGTCGCCGATGCCGAGCCAGTAGTGGGCGGCGACGAGCGCGGTGCCGCCGAGCAGCAGCACCGTGAGCGCGATCCGCACACCGCGTGCGAGCCCGGTGTCGGGCACCGTCGTCTGACCAGGCGTCATTGCTCTGCTATCGGCAGGCTCGACGCCTTCCCAAAGGCCCTGGCTGCGTATTTGCGCACTTCTCTAGACTTGTTGGCGATGAAGGCAGGAATTCACCCCGATTACACGCTCTCCCACGTCCATTGTTCGTGCGGCAACCAGTTCTACACCCGCGCCACGGTGGAGGATCTGCACGTCGAGCTCTGCTCGGAGTGCCACCCGTTTTACACCGGCAAGCAGAAGCTCGTCGACACCGGCGGGCGGGTCGAGCGCTTCCAGCGGCGCGCCGCCAAGCACGCCAAGGCCTCTAAATAAGCCATGGGCGCGGAGACAGGCTCTCCGCCGACCGAGGCTGCCTCTTCGAACGGCGCTGACCCACTGCGCATGCCCGACGGCGCCCTGGTCGCCAAGCGCGACGCGCCGGTCGGCGGTCAGGCGGTGCTGGAGGGCGTGATGATGCGCGGCGTCTCGACCTGGGCGGTCGCCGTGCGCAATCCCGAGGGCCAAGTCGAGATTAGCTCCGAGCCGCTGGTGCCGTGGGCGAAACGCCACCGCCTCTGGCGGGTGCCGGTGCTCCGTGGCGTCGTCGCCCTCGGCGAGTCGCTGAAGATCGGCTTCCGCGCCCTGGCGATCTCCGCCAACGCGCAGATGGAGGAGGACGAGAAGGGGGAGAAGGAAGAGATCGGCGGCTGGATCTGGGGACTGACGATCGCCCTCTCGCTGGCCCTGTCGATCGGCCTCTTCTTCGTCGTCCCGGTCGGGTTGACCAGCCTGATCAAGGATCAGCTCGGCAACGCATTCCTCTTCTGGCTGGTCGAGGGGGTTCTGCGCACGGCGATCTTCATCGGCTACATCGTTCTGATCAGCCGCCTGCCGGACCTGCGCCGGGTCTTCGAGTACCACGGCGCCGAGCACAAGACGATCTCCTGCTATGAGGCCGAAGACGAGCTCGTCCCCTCGCGGGCCAAGCTCTACTCGCGCCTGCACCCGCGTTGTGGCACCAGCTTCCTGCTGATCGTGATGGTGCTTGCGATCTTCGTCTTTGCCCCGATTGGGCTGCCCGCCTGGTACTGGCTGCTCGCCTCGCGCATCCTCGGCATCCCGCTGATCGCCGGCCTCTCCTACGAGGTGATCAAGTGGGCCGGCAAAAACCGCCGCAAACGCTGGGTGCGGGCGGTGATGTGGCCGGGCCTGATGCTGCAGAACCTGACCACGCGCGAGCCCGACGAAGAGCAACTAGCGGTGGCGATCGCGGCGCTGGAGAAGGTTCTCGCCGAGGAAGAGCACGCCGAGCCGGAAGAGTCGCCGATCGAGATCGTGGCCTAGGGCATAGGAGGTCGGGTGCCCCTCCGTCGGAGGCCGTCGCGCAGCTGATCGTGGGTGAAGGGTTCGGGCGTGGTCCCTTGAGCCTCCGCCGGAGGGGCACCCGACCTCCTTCCCTTTATGTTGTTCTCCATGATCGACTCTCTCGTCGAGCAGATAGAAGCTCGTTTTTCGGAGCTCGAGGCTCAGATGTCCGATCCATCTGTGATCAACGATCGCGAGAGGTATGCCGAAGTGGGGCGGGAGTATCGGGAGCTGCAGCCGGCGCAGGCGCTGGCGGCGGAGTACAGGACCCTCAAGGACGACCTCGAGGGGGCGCGGGAGTTGTTGGAGGAAGGCGAGGACGCCGAACTGCGCAAGGTGGTCGACGAGGCGCCGGCGCGGCTGGGGGAGCTCGAAGAGGAGATCCGCTTGGCGATGGTCGAGCGCGACCCCAACGACGACAAGAACGTGTTGGTCGAGATCCGGGCCGGGACCGGGGGCGACGAGGCGGCACTGTTCGCCGGCGACCTCTACAAGATGCTGACCCGCTACGCGGAGGAGCGCGACTTCGGAACTGAGGTCTTGTCGCAGTCGGCGGCGGAGGTGGGAGGCTTCAAGGAGGTGACCCTTGCGGTCAAGGGGGAGGGCGCCTACTCGGTCTTCAAGTACGAGGGCGGCACGCACCGCGTGCAGCGGGTGCCGGAGACCGAGTCCCAGGGCCGCATCCATACCTCGACCGCGACCGTCGCCGTGCTGCCGGAGGCCGAGGAGGTCGAGGTCGAGGTCGACCAGAACGATCTCCAGATCGACGTCTACCGTTCCTCGGGACCCGGCGGGCAGTCGGTCAACACGACCGACTCGGCGGTGCGGATCACGCACAAGCCGAGCGGGATCGTCGTCTCGATGCAGGACGAGAAGTCGCAGCTGCAGAACCGCGATAAGGCGATGCGGGTGCTGCGGGCGCGGCTGTACGAGCGCGAGCTGGCTGAGCAGCAGGCGAAGGTCGCGGCCGAGCGCAAGGCACAGGTCGGCAGCGGCGAGCGCTCGGAGAAGGTCCGCACCTACAACTTCCCCCAGGGCAGGGTCACCGATCATCGGATCAAGCTGACCTCGCACAACATCGACGGTGTGCTGGCCGGGGGTTTATCCGAATTCACTGAGGCCCTTGCGGCCGAGGAGAAGAGGCAGCGCCTCGAGGCAGCTGCGGCGTCCGCCGCGTGACCGCATCCGACATTCACCACAGCAGGGTGGGGCGAATGTCGGATGCGGTCACGGCCGGCAGCGTTCGCGACGCGCTCGGGGGCGCGGTTGATGCGCTCGCGGCGATCGGGGTCGAAACACCGCGACTCGACGCGGAAGTCCTGCTCACCGAGGCGACCGAGTGGGATCGGGCGCGGCTGGCCGCGGACCCCGAGGCGGGGATCCCACCGGCCGCGGCTAGGCGCTTCGGCGAGATGGTGCGGCGGCGGTTGCGCCGCGAGCCGGTCGCATACATCCTCGGTCGCAAAGGCTTCCGCTCGATCGAGCTGGCGGTCGATCGACGCGTCCTGGTTCCGCGGCCGGAGACTGAGCTCCTGGTCGAGTTGGCCCTGGAGCTGCGCCCACGTCGCGTGCTCGATATGGGCACCGGCTCCGGTGCGATCGCGCTGGCGATCGCCGCCGAGCTGCCCAGTTGTGAGCTGATCGCCACCGACACCTCGGCCGCGGCGCTGGAAGTCGCTCGGGCGAACGCCGAGCGGCTTGGGCTCGCGGGGCGAGTCGAGTTCGTCGAGGCGATGCTGCCGACCAAGCCGCCACGGCTTGACCTGATCGTCGCCAACCTGCCCTACGTCGCTGAGCGGGAATGGGTAGGGCTGGAGCCGGAGGTGACGAAGTGGGAGCCGCGCGAGGCATTGCTTGCCGGGCCGGACGGGTTCGACGTGTTGCGGGCGGCGATCCCCGCGGTCGCAGCTGCCGCACCCGTCCTGGCGCTCGAGGTCGGCATCGACCAGGCCGAGGCGGTGGGGGAGATGCTCTTCGAGGCCGGCTTCGCGACGGTGGAGACCCGCGCCGATCTGGCCGGCATTCCGCGCGTTGTCTGGGGCCGGCGATGATGTTGTTCACTTTTCCCCCTATGGAGGGGAAAAAGCTTCAAGAAAGGCGGCGATGAGCGAGGTCGTCTCGATCAAGCGCGACGGGGCGGAAGCGGCGCGCGGCGCGCTTGATCGGACGATCGCCGCGGGTGGCGTCACTCTCTTCCCCTCCGACGGCCTCTATGGCCTCGCTTGCGATCCCCTCGACGCCGCGGCGATCGCGCGCATCCACCGGATCAAGGGACGCGACGATGGCAAGCCTTCGGCAGTCATGTACTTCTCGCCTCTGGCGATGCGCGAGCTTGTCGAGGGCTTCGGGCCGCGCACCCGCGGCGCGGTCGGTGCTCTGCTTCCAGGCCCGGTCACGCTGGTCGTCGCCAATCCGCAGGGGCGCTACCCGCTTGCCTGCCGCGAGGACCCGGCCCGGCTCGGCGTCCGCCTGACTGGCGGGCCGCTTGCCGGCGCGATGTGCCCGCTCTTCCAGACTTCGGCCAACCGCAGCGGCGCGCCGGCGCCCGGCAGCTTTGACGCGGTTCCGGCCGAGATCGTCACCGCCGTCGATTTGGCGATTGACGGCGGTGAGCTGACCGGCATGCCGTCCACCGTCGTCGACCTGACCACCTACGACGAGAGTGGCGAGTGGACGATCCTCCGTGAGGGCGCCCTCTCAGCAGAAGCCGCGGCGCAGGCCTTGGTTTGATCTTTCCACTGTTAGTTATGCCCCCTATAGAGGCATAAATCACAGTGGAAGCAATCAGCAGCGCTGAGCGCCGTCGCGGTACGGGAGCCGGATGATGCGCACCGAGCGGTTGTTGTCCTCGTGTTCCTCGAAGAGCAGGTTCTTCGGGTCGACCTGCATGACGAAGGCGAAGCAGCCGCGCAGGCCGCTGACGTTGACCCACTGGCGGTCGTAGGTCGAGGGGTAGATGTCCGACCAGCCGACCGAGGTGCCGAGCGTGACCCGCTTGCGGCTCGGGTCCTGGCTGCAGGCCGGGTAGACGGGACCGCTGGGCGAGCGCCGGCCGCCGCCGGTTCGCTCGAGGTCGCGGAAGCAGTAGAAGACCTTCGGGCCCTTGCGCACCCGGCGCAGTGGCTGACGTTGCTCGTCGAGTGACCAGATCTCCATGCTGAGCGGGTCGTGCACCTTCCAGTAGGAGCCACCGAACTCATAGCCGACGCTGTAGAAGTGGAGCTTGGTCTCGGTGCGGAAGACCTCGACACCGCCGCCGACCCTGTAGATCGCCTGGTTGGCGCGCATCCAGTTGCGCTTGTAGCGACGCCCGCGCAGCTCCATCGGCCCGCGCCCGCGGGAGCGGATGTCGTTGCCGGCGTAGAGGCGGGTGCCGCCGCCGTAGCCGTAGCTGCCGCCGTGGCGCCGGGCGAAGAGGTCCGCGGCGGGGCCGACCCGCAGGTCGGGGCAGAGCAGCTCGCCTGAGCCGGTGCCTTCGCAGGGATTGTCGCCACCAGGAGGCGATGCGCCGCCCGGCGCGCCGCCTGCGCTCGAGGCAAGGCCTCCCAGAGTCAGGGCGGTGACGGCCAGCGCCGCTGCCGAGAGTCGTTTCACGCCGGGCAGGCTACCCAGCGTCGAGCTTTTCAAGCACGTATGCGTCGAGCGGCTCGCGGCGTCCCTTCACCTCGATCGCACCCAGCGATCGCGTCGTCGCTCCGGGCAGCGCTCGCAGGGTCGTCGCGCCGATCGCGATCTCTCCCACCGGCGCGGCCGACTCCAGCCGGGAGGCCGAGTTGACCGCGTCGCCGATCACCGTGTAGCTGCGGCCGCCGGCGGCGCCGAGGATTCCGACGAGCGCCTCGCCGCTGTTGACGCCGACGCGGAAACGCGGCCAGCCAGGGTTCTCGGCCGCGACCGCGGCGGTGGCGTCGCGAATCGCCAGGGCCGCGGCCGCGGCGCGGACCGCGTGGTCGGGCTGGTCGCCGCGAGTGTTGAAGGTCGCCATCAAGGCGTCGCCCATCAGGCGCTCGATGTCGCCGCCGTGCTCGCGGACGACCGGCGGGATCGCCCGCTCGAAGTAAATGTTGAGCATCTCGGAGACCTCGGCCGGGTCCCGCCCCTCCGAGAAGGCGGTGAAACCAGCCAGGTCGGCGAAGACGACGCTGACCTCGTGTTTGCCGCGGGCCGTCTCCTCCATGTAGAGGGCGCTGAAGCGCTCCTCTCGCCACTCGCGGCGCGCGGTCGCCGCCACCAGCCCGAAGGCGGCCAGCATCAGCACGTGCCACTCCCACCAGCTCGTGTGCCAGTTGCGCGAGAGGGCGGTCTGCAGCGTCGCCTCGCCGAGCAGGACGAAGGCGACCGCGACCGCCAGCGGCAGGCCCGGCGGTGAGCCGGCCCCGAGCCTCGCGTAGCGGACGGCGGCGACGAGGTAGAGGGCGGTGGCGGCGATCGCCGGGATCACGAGCGCACCGCTCGTCCGCTCGATGTCCGTGGGCTCGTCGAGGGGCCCGATGCCGATCAGCGTCGCTGCCGCCCAGGCGGCCATTGCTGCAAGCAGCAGCCCGGCGCCGGTGCGGCGGCGCGCGGTGAGGGTGCGGTAGCGCGCCGAAAGCCGGTCCGAGGCGGAGAGGGCGGCGATCACAGAGGCGAGGACGAGCCCGACCGGCACCGCGATGACGAACCCCAGGCTTGCATCGTCGACGAGGACTCCCGGAGTGGCCAGGGCGTGCAGGCCGAGGAAGCCGGCGCAGCAGAGGAAGGTCAGCGAGACCAGCCCCAGGCGCAGGTCGCCGCGACGTTCCGCCGCCTCACCGGTGGCGTAGGCAAGCCCGGCGGTGATGCCGGCCGCCGCCAGTACTAGCCAGAAGTGCGCCCGGTGGTCCTCCCAGGCGACGTCCAGCTCCGGTCCAGCGAGGAGGAGCACGAATCCGGCCGCCGGCAACCCGACGGCGGCCGCGACGATGACCGTCGAGCGGCTCACCGGTCAAGGGTATCCCGGTTCGTTGGTATCGTCGGCCGAGTTGTGAGCGAGCTTCCCGAGAACTTCCAGAGCGCCCCCCTGGCCGAGGTAGATCCGGATGTCGCGGCCGTGCTCGACGCCGAGCTGCGGCGCCAGCAGGGGACGCTGGAGATGATCGCCTCGGAGAACTTCGTGCCCCAGGCCGTGCTGGAAGCGGTCGGCTCTGTGCTGACCAACAAGTACGCCGAGGGCTATCCCGGCGCCCGCTACTACGGCGGCTGCGAGGAGGTCGACGTCGCCGAGCGGCTGGCGATCGACCGGGCCGTGGAGCTGTTCGGCGCCGAGCACGCCAACGTCCAGGCCCACGCCGGCGCCCAGGCCAACAACGCCGCTTACATGGCGCTGCTCGAACCGGGAGACACCTTCCTCGGCATGGCGCTCGATCACGGCGGCCACCTCAGCCACGGGATGAAGATCAACGTCTCCGGCAAGCTCTACAACCCGGTGCCCTACCACTGCCGGCGCGAGGACCTGCGGGTCGACATGGACGAGGTCGCCCGCCTCGCCGAGGAGCACGAACCGGCGCTGATCGTCGCCGGCTGGTCGGCCTACCCGCGCCAGCTCGACTTCGCCGCCTTCCGCGCGATCGCCGATTCGGTCGGCGCCAAGCTGATGGTCGACATGGCGCACTTCGCCGGCCTCGTCGCCGCCGGCGAGCACCCCAACCCCGTGCCACACGCAGACGTCGTCACGACGACGATCCACAAGACCCTGTGTGGGCCGCGCAGCGGCATGATCCTCTGCCGCGAGGAGCACGCGAAAGCGATCGACAAAGCGACCTTCCCCGGCCAGCAGGGCGGGCCGTTGATGCACACGATCGCGGCCAAGGCAGTGGCCCTGCGGATCGCCGCCAGCGAGCAGTTCGCGATCCGCCAGAAGCAGACGATCGCCAATGCGCAGGCGCTTGCCGCTGGCCTCGAAGCGGGCGGCGTGCCGGTGCTCACCGGCGGCACCGACGTCCACCTCGTCCTCGTCGATCTGACGCCGAGCGGTCTCGACGGCAAGACCGCCGAGACCCGCCTGGAGGAGGTCGGGATCACGGTCAACCGCAACGCGATCCCCTTCGACGAGCGGCCGCCGATGAACCCCTCCGGCCTGCGGATCGGCACCCCGGCGCTGACCACCCGCGGCCTGGTCGAGGACGACCTGACCGAGATCGCCGCCGTGATCGCGATCGCCCTGACCGGCGACTTCGAGGCCGAGAAGGACGGCCTGGCCGAGCGCACGAAGGTCCTGATGGACCGCTACCCGTTGTACCCCGAGCTGGCCGCGGCAACTGTCTGACTCGCTGAAGATATGGGTCGACATGAGCGCGCCTGCGCACGTGCTGGTGCTGCGGCCGATCATCGAGCGACTGCGCGAGGCGGGGCACACGGTCGAGGTCACCTCGCGCGACTACGCCCAAACCCAGGCGCTGCTCGAGCTGCATGGGATGGAGCACACGCCGATCGGCAGGCACGGCGGCGCTTCGCGGCTGCGCAAGGCGCAGCGGCTTGGTGCCCGGACGACGGCGATGGTCCGCTTCGGTCGCGGTCGCTCCTTCGATCTCGCCCTCGCCCACGGCTCCAACGACCTGGCGATCGCCGCACGAATGCTTGGCGTGCCCGAGGCAAACATGCACGACTATGAGTACGCGGTGACCCAGCACCGGATCGGCTGCCGCTTGGCAAAGCGGGTGATGTTCCCCGACTCGGTTCCGGCCGAGCGGCTGCGCCGTTTTGGGGTCGGCCCGGAGAAGCTCCTTCCCTACCCCGGGCTGAAGGAGGAGTACTACCTCTACGACTTCGAGCCCGATCCGGACGCGCTGCGGCGGCTTTCAGTCGACACCGGGCGGATCGTCGTCGTCGTCCGGCCGCCCCCCGACGTCTCCCTCTACCACCGCAAGTCCAACCCGCTCTTCCCGAAAGTGCTGCAGCGGCTCGGCAGCGACGAAGGGGTGCACGCGGTCGTCCTGCCCCGCACGCAGGCGCAGCGCGAGCTGGTCGGCAGCCTGGCGCTGCCCTCGCTGATCCTGCCGCCAGGTGCGGTGGAGGCGCAGAGCCTGGTCGCTCTCGCTGACCTTGTCGTCTCCGCCGGCGGCACGATGAACCGCGAGGCGGCGGCGCTGGGCACCCCCGTCTACACGACCTACGGCGGCCGGCTCGGCGGGGTCGACGAAGCGCTGATCCGCTCCGGCCGCCTGCGGCCGCTGACCGACCCGCGCGCGATCGCGCTCGAGAAGCGCACCGCAAGCGCGACTCCGACTAGGCGAGACCCTAGTCTCCTCGTCGAGACGATCCTAGGTACCGTCGGAGCCGACCATCCAGCAGCAAGCCAAATCTCGAGCTGAATCCCTCGCTCTGCCCGCCGACGTCGAGGCCGAGCTGGAGCACTTCATCGCGCTTGCCGGTGATGGGGAGAGGCGCCCCGTAGAATCCTCTCCTCAGGGGCTTGGACATCTCTATTTCATTTTTCTCTTTGTTGATTCTGGCGCCGCTGCTGCTGCTGACCGCGTTGGCTATCCTGCTCACCTCTGGCCGGCCGCTCTTCTACCACGGCGCTCGCGTCGGCCGCTGCGGGCAGCTCTTCCGCATGTACAAGTTCCGTACCCTCAAGCCCGATGCGGAGACGCGCCTTGGGCCGTACTTGGGCGAGGAGCTCTCGCGGTTGACCGAGCTCGAGGTGACCCGGATCGGCCGGCTGCTGCGCAAGCTCCACCTCGACGAGGTGCCGCAGCTCTGGAACGTGCTGCGGGGCGACATGGCCGTGGTCGGGCCGCGGCCGATCCGTCCCGCCTTCTTCACCGAGCTCTGCCGGGAGATCCCGCAGTACTGGCAGCGGCTCGTCGTCCGCCCCGGTGTAACCGGCTTTGCCCAGACGCGGATGACCCGCGAGGAGTCCTGGGCCGACAAGCTCGCTCACGACATGGAGTACATCGCCGACCGCTCGGTCTCCCTCTACATCAGTGTCCTGCTCGCCACCGTGGTCAAGGTCCTGGGCCGCGGCCCGGCCGCCTCTAGCTGATCAGTTTCCCTCTGGACGTGCCGGTGGAGAGAGGTCCATATGGACCTCTCTCCACCGGCACGTCGGTCTGGGCGCAGATCGTCCTGAGAGACTGCCGCCATGTGCGGGATCTGTGGAATCGCGGTCGCCGAGCGCGGCGCGGTGGCGGACGTCGAGGCGGTGAAGAGGATGAACGCCCGGCTCGTCCACCGTGGCCCCGACAGCGACGGCGTCTTTCACGACGGCGGCGTCGCCATGGCGATGCGCCGCCTCTCGATCATCGATCTCGAGCACGGCGATCAACCGATCTCCAACGAGGACGGCAGCGTCACCGTCGTCCAGAACGGCGAGATCTACAACTATCGCGAGCTGCGCGCCGAGCTCGAGCGACACGGCCACCGCTTCGCCACCCATTCCGACACCGAGGTCCTCGTCCACCTCTACGAGGAGCACGGCGCCGGTTTCGTCGAGCGCCTGCGCGGGATGTTCGCGATTGCGCTCTGGGACGCGCGCGAGCGGCGGCTGCTCCTCGCCCGCGACCGCTTCGGCATCAAGCCGCTCTACTACCGCGACGTCGGCGGCACCATCTCCTTCGCCTCCGAGCTCAAGGCGATGCTGGAGCAGCCAGGATTCTCGCGCCAGATCGATCCGCGGGCGGTCGCTGCCTACCTCGCCTTCAACTCGATACCGGCGCCGCTGACGATCTTCGCCGAGGCGCGCAAGCTACCCGCCGGAACGCTGGCGTCCTGGCGCGACGGCGCGCTGAGCCTGACGCGCTACGCGCGCCCGGCACCGGTCGAGGCCGAGCACGTCCGGCGCCGCCCGGCGGCGGAGCTGGCCGGCGAGCTGCGCGAGACCCTGCGCGACTCCGTCCGCGCCCACCTCGTCGCCGACGTGCCGGTTGGCGTGCTGCTCTCGGGAGGTGTCGATTCGGCCGGGCTCACCGCGCTCGCCGCCGGCGAGCAGGGCGACGCGGTGAAGACCTTCTCGGTCGGCTTCGAGGAGGCGAGCTTCGACGAGCTCGAGCGGGCGCGGCTCGTCGCCGAGCGCTACCGCACCGACCACCACGAGATCGTCTTGCGCCCCGACGCAGTCGAGCTCTTCCCCAAGCTGATCGAGGCCTTTGACGAGCCCTTCGGCGATTCCTCGGCGCTGCCGACCTACCTCGTCTCCGAGCTCGCCGCGGGCGAGGTCAAGGTCGCCCTCTCGGGCGAGGGCGGCGACGAGCTGTTCGGCGGCTACTACACCTACGTCGCCGACCTGTTGGCGCCACGCATCGGCGGCCTCGCCGCGCTCGCCGCGCCGCTGATCGAACGCCTGCCCAGCTCCGACGGCAAGGTCAGCCTCGATTACAAAGCGAAGCGCTTCGCCCGCGGCGCCCGGCTGCCGCCGTTGGAGCGCCACCATGCCTGGAAGGAGATCTTCTCGCGGCCGCTGCAAGCGTCGCTGCTCGGCGGTCGCGACCCAGGCTGGGACCCGGTCGACCTCTACCGCGAGCGCTACGCCGAGACCGCGGGGGCGGAGGCGCTCGCCCGCCTTCAGGACGTCGACCTCGGCATCTACCTGGTCGACGACCTGCTGGTTAAGACCGACCGCTCGAGCATGGCCCACTCGTTGGAGCTGCGCGTCCCCTTTCTCGACAACGAGGTCGCGACGATGGCGCTCGGCCTGGCGACGCCGCTCAAGGTGCGCGGCCTGGCCAAGAAGCGGCTGTTGCGCCAGGCGCTGGCGCCGCTCTTGCCGAAGGAGGTTCTGAGTGGGCCCAAGCAGGGTTTTTCGATCCCGGTCGCCGCCTGGCTGCGCGGCCCGTTGCAGGGCTTCGCCCGCGAAGTGCTCTCCGCAGAGGTTCTCTCAAGGCAGGGCTGGCTCGACCCGGGCACGGTGACCGGGCTGCTCGACAGCCACAGCGCCGGCCAGGAGGACCTCAGCCGCCAGCTCTGGGGCCTGATTGCCTTCACTCTCTGGTTCGACATGTACGCGAACTAGCCTGAGTCGATGTCCGCCGGCGTTGAAGCCATCCTCGCTTTCCTCCTCGCCGGAATCCTGGCGCTGCTGCTGGTACCGCTCACCGACCGCCTCGCGCGGCGCATCGGCGCGATCGACTACCCCGACGACCAGCGCTCCCTGCACGCGGCGCCGACCCCGCGGCTGGGTGGGTTGGCGATCTTCGCCGCGGTCCTCGCCGCGGCGCTGATCTGGTTGCCGTGGGATGCCGAGACGCGGGCGATCGTCGCCGGCGCGGCGCTGATCACCGCGGTCGGCATGCTCGACGACGTCTACGAGCTCAACGCGGCGACGAAGCTGCTCGGCCAGACCGCTGCGGTGATCGTGCCGGTCTCGGCTGGGGTGACCGTCGACAGCTTCACCGTGCCCTTCCTCGGTCAGCTCAATCCGGGCTCTGTCGAGCTCGTGGGGTTGCCGGGCGGCGGCTCGATCGACCTCGGCGACGTCGGCACGACGATCGGCATCGTCGCGATGATCAACGTGATCAACCTGATCGACGGGGTCGACGGGCTGGCGGCCGGCGTCTGCCTGATCTCCGGCATTGCCCTGGCCGTGATCGCCCTCTCTCTCGATCGCACTGCGGCCGGCATACTGGCGGCGCTCACCGCCGGTGCCTCGCTCGGCTTCCTCCGCCACGGCTTCCCGCCCGCGAGCACCTTTATGGGGGACACCGGGTCGAACCTGCTCGGCTTCCTGCTCGGGGTGGTCGCGGTTCAGGGAGCGCTGAAGACGAACGCCGTCATCGCCCTCTTCCTGCCTTTGATCGTGCTCACCGTGCCGATCCTCGACACCGGCTTCGTTGTCGCCAAGCGGCTCAAATACGGGCGGCCCATATACCGGGGCGACCGCTGGCACTTTCACCACCGAATGGAGAACATCGGCTTCTCCCAGCGCCGTACGCTCGCCTACCTGTACGGCTGGACGACGATCATGGCCGCCCTCGCCCTCGCCCTGCGCTTCGTCCCCTACAGCGATGATCACGGCAACTTCGACCTCCTCTGGAGTCTGGTGATCGCCGCTTTCGGACTGCTGGCGCTTGCCGCCAGCGTCTACCTCGTCTACGTGCTGGAGATCTTGAAGCTGCGCCGCTTCAGCAAGATCGATCCAGAGACCGGCGAGTTCGAAGCTCTCCTGCCCCCCGAGAAGACCCCATCGGGGTAGCCTGGAACGTCTTGTACTTTTTCTGCGGCGGCGTTCGCGGACAGCCGAAAACCGTCTTCAGAAAAAGTTAAGTGGAAGGCTGCCCCGATGGGGTCTTACACCTCGCCAACACTTTGTGCGAGGTTGTGACAAGCCTCACGAACTGGCTCTAGAAAGCGGATCGTCGGGTCATTGGGATATAGTGACTCATCCGCTGGTCCCTTCCAATATGGGGCCCCGAAGCGGACTTATGTCCCCTCCCAAGCATGTTGATCTCGTGGTGCTAGCCGCCGCCCTGGCCGTGTTCGTAATCGGGGCCCTGCCCCTGCTCGGTTATGCGATCGCCGCCGCCGCCTGGCTTGCCCAGCGGGGCATCCAGGTGCTCGCCGGCCGTCGCATCGCCGCCGAGCTCGCCGCCGGCAACCGCCAGCGGGCGATGGGGGCGCTTGCCGCGACCACGCTCGGTCGTGTCTGGCTGATGGTGACGGCGGCGCTGGTCGCCGGTCTCGTGACGCATGAGGCGGGACTTGCCGCCGCAGTTCTACTCGCCGTCCTCTTCACCGTCTCCTTCGCGGCAGCGGGTATCGCTCACCTCTTCGAGCCCGAGGGACAGGGGGCTCGATGAGCGCCGAGGCAGTAGCCGTCGCCCCGCCCGAGGGCAGCTCCGGGTTGAGCACCAAAGCCAAGGTCCTGATCGGGTTCGGCGTCTACTTCGCGGTGACGATCCTGCTGCTGCTGATTTTCGGCAGCGACGGCAAAAACGAAGCGTTCCAGCCTCAGAACGAGTTCAAACTCGAGACCTGGATCAACATCAACCTCGGCGGCATCGACCTCAGCATCAACAAGGCGGTCGTCTACCTCGCCCTCGCCAGCGGGCTGACGATCTTCACGATGGTCTGGATCTCACGCCGAATGGCCGAGAAACCGAACCGGGTTCAGACCGCGATCGAGGTCGCCTACGACCTGACCAAGAACAACATCACCGGCGGCAACATGGACGCCAAGCTGGCGGCGCGCTGGTTCCCCTTCCTCGCCGCGCTCTTCTTCTTCATCTGGTTCTCGAACATGATCGGCTTCCTGCCGCTGCCGACCAACACCGAGCACCCGGTCAACATCCTCGGCGTCGAAGTCCCCGCCTTCGCCCTCTACGCGGCGACCGCGAACATCTCGATCCCGCTGGTCCTGACGCTGGTGGTCTGGGTCTCCTACCACGTCGAAGGGATCAGGGCCAAGGGCTTCATTCCCTACTTCGCCGGCTGGCTGCCTCCCGGGCTGGAGGAGATGAACCCGATTGGCAAGGCGGCGATCTTCCTGATCGAGGTGATTTCCCACTTCGTGCGGGTGATCTCGCTCTCCGTGCGTCTCTTCGCCAACATCCTCGCCGGCCACCTGCTGCTGCTTTTCATGGGCGGCGGCCTGGCGGTGCTGCTCGGCATTGCCGCGCTCGGCGCGCTCACCTTCCCGATGGCCTTCGTCTTCTTCATCTTCGAGGTCGGTCTGGTGGCGACGCTCCAGGCCTTTATCTTCTCGACCCTCACCGCGATCTACATCGGCGGAGCAACCGCCGCAAGTCACTAAAAACAAAGGAGTCAGACCCGATGGATCTCATGTCCCTACCGATTGCCGAGGTCACCGACGAAGGTGTGACGGACGCTGGCAAGGCGATCGCGCTCGGCGTCGGCGCTGGACTCGGCTCGATTGGCGCCGGCATCGGCGTCGGCTTCATCTTCGGCAAGGAGATTGAGTCGGTTGCCCGCCAGCCCGAGATGAAAGACGAGCTGCAGAGCATCCGCTGGCTTGGCTTCGCGCTGACCGAGGCGGTCGCCTTCTACACCTTCATCTTCGGCCTGATCGCCTTCTTCCTCTAGGTCGACCAGGTGGAGCTATTTCTTGGCGACATAGCGGGCTTCATCGCCCTGGCCGCGGAGGCGGCGCACGGGGAGGAAGAAGGCGGCAGCTTCCTGGTCTCTCCGGGCCTCGGCCTGATGATCTGGACGCTGGTCATCTTCCTCTTCACGATGTGGGTGTTGAGCAAGGTCGCCTTCCCGAAAATCCAGGAGGCGCTAGACAAACGCGCCAAGGCGATCGCCGAGTCGATCGAGGCGGCCGAACGGCAGCGCAAGGAGTCCGACGATCTGCTCGAGGAGTACCGCAAGCGCCTCGCCGAGGCCCGTGAGCAGGCCGACGACATCATGGCCCGCGCTCGTAGGGCGGCAGAGGTCGCCGAAACGGAGGCGACCACGGCTGGCAAGGAGAAACGCGAGGAGCTTGTCTCCGCGGCGAAGCGCGACATCGAAGCCGAGACGCGGCGCTCGCTCGAGCAGATCCGCAAGGAGGTCGCCGACCTGACCGTGCTGGCGACCGAGAAGGTGACCCGCAAAAGTCTCACCCCCGAGGACCAGCGCCGGCTGGTCGAGGAGGCGCTCAGCGAGGTCGACTTCAGCAGCCTCTCGGGGGCGGAGAGCTAAACGGTGCCCGAGGCAGCTCGCGTATACGCCGAGGCGCTGTTCGACGTTGCCAGAGACAAGGGCAAGCTCGACAAGATCGGAACTGATCTCGGCCAGTTCGCCGACGCGCTCGAAGCCGACCGCGACCTGCAGGTCTTCTTCTTCAGCCCGCACTTCTCCTCAGCCGAGAAGATCGAGGGGTTGACGCGCGCGATCGAGGGCGCCGACCCCGAGCTGGTCAACTTCCTCGAGCTGCTGATCGAGAAGGGGCGGATGACGGAGATCTTCCGCATCCGCCGCGAAGTCGAGAAATTGTGGAAGGTGGAGAACAAACGGATCGACGTGACCGTGACCAGCGCGGTTGAACTGGACCCGGCCGTGGTGGCCAAGATCGGCGAGGAGATCGAACGCCAGACCGGCCAGAAGGTCGAGCTGGCCAGCCGCGTCGACGACGAGATCCTCGGCGGCATCGTGCTGCAGGTCGGCAACATGGTTTTGGACGCGAGCATCCGCAGTCGCCTGGAGAAACTTCGAAAGAGCGTCGCCCAAGCGGCGTAAGGAGGCATAGAGCACCCCTATGGAGATCAAGCCCGACGAGATCGCATCGATTCTGCGAGAGCGGATAGAGGGACTGGACACCGGCAGCGCCGACCTCTCCGAGGTGGGGACCGTGCTGTCCGTGGCTGACGGCATCGCCCGCATCCACGGCCTCGACAACTGCATGGCGCTCGAGATGCTCGAGCTGCCCCACGGCGTCACCGGCCTTGCCCTCAACCTCGAGGCCGACAACGTCGGCGCCGTGCTCTTCGGCGAGTGGGACAAGGTCGTCGAGGGCGACACGGTCAAGCGCACCGGCCACCTGCTGCGGATTCCCGTCGGCGACGAGCTGCTCGGCCGCCTCGTCGACCCGCTCGGCCGCCCGCTCGACGACAAGGGCGAGGTCGCGACGACGCAGACGCGCCCGGCCGAGTTCAAAGCGCCCGGCGTCGTCCAGCGCCAGCCGGTGACCGAACCGGTGCAGACCGGGCTGATGTCGATCGACGGGATGATCCCGATCGGCCGCGGCCAGCGAGAGCTGATCATCGGCGACCGCCAGACCGGCAAGACCGCGATCGCGATCGACACGATCATCAACAACCGCGACAAGGACATGGTCTGCATCTACGTCGCAATCGGCCAGCGGATGTCGACCGTCGTCCAGCTCAAGGAGGTGCTGGAGGAGAACGGCGCGATGGAGAACACGATCATCGTCGCCGCCCCCGCCGACGAGGCGGCGCCGATCAAGTTCATCGCCCCCTACGCGGGCTGTGCGATGGGCGAGTACTTCCTCTACAACGGCAAAGCGGCGCTCTGCGTCTACGACGACCTCACCAAGCACGCCTACGCCTACCGTCAGATGTCACTGCTGCTGCGGCGCCCACCCGGCCGCGAGGCGTACCCCGGCGACGTCTTCTACCTGCACTCGCGCCTGCTGGAGCGGGCGGTGAAGCTAAACGACGAGCTCGGCGGCGGCTCGCTGACGGCGCTGCCGATCATCGAGACCCAGGCCTCCGACGTCTCCGCCTACATCCCGACCAACGTGATCTCGATCACCGACGGCCAGATCTTCCTCGAGTCCGACCTCTTCAACTCGGGCGTGCGGCCGGCGATCAACGTCGGCATCTCGGTCTCCCGGGTGGGCGGCAACGCGCAGACCAAGGCGATGAAGAAGGTCGCCGGAAAACTGCGCCTCGACCTCTCCCAGTACCGCGACCTCGAGGCCTTCGCCCAGTTCGGCTCCGAGCTCGATCCGGAGACGCAGAAAACGTTGAACCGCGGCGAACGGCTGGTCGAGATGCTGAAACAGAAAGAGCGCGAACCACTCGAGATGGCCGACCAGGTCGCCGCGATCTACTCCGGCACCGGCGGCTTCCTCGACCGGATCAAAACCGAGCGGGTTGGCGAGTTCCTGCGCGACCTGCGCATCCGGCTTCGCTCGGAGGAGTCCGAGCTGCTCGACCGGATCAGCGAGACCGGCAAGCTCGAGGAGGCCGACGAGGAGGAGCTGGGCACGGCGATCCGCGAGTTCGTCGATGACTTCGGTCCCGATTTCGACGAGCACGGCGACCCGCTCGAGGCGGGCGAGTCGGATCGCATCCATTCCGAGGAGGAGCGCTCGAAGCCAAGCCGCACCGAGGAAGCCGAGAGCGCCACCGAGGAGAAGGAGGCCACCCCCGCCTGACGGCGCGGGTCCGCTAGCCCATGGCCTCGCAGAAGGACGTCAAGAACAGGATCGCGTCGATCAAGAACATCAACAAGATCACGCGGGCGATGGAGATGGTGGCGGCGGCGCGGCTGCGCCGCGCCGAGCAGCGGATCGAGCAGTTGCGGCCATATGCGAAGGGCATGCGCAAGCTCACCCGCCGTGCCGCCGAGCAGGCGGGCGGGATGCCGCGCGTGCCGGTGATGGTCGAGCGTGAGGACGTCAAGCGGGTCGGCGTCGTCCTGATCACCGGCGATCGCGGCTTAGCCGGCGCCTTCAACACGAACGTGATCCGCGACGGGCTGCGCTTGCGCGACGAGCTCAGCGGGCAGGGCGTGGAGACGGCCTTCTCCGCGGTAGGGCGCAAGGGTGTCTCCGCGCTGACCTTCCGCAAGCAGGAGGTCCGCACCTCCTTCACCGGCTTCACCGACCGCCCAGGCTTCGCCAATGCGCGCGAGATCGGTGAGGAGCTAACCGCCCGCTACGTGGACGAGGAGCTAGACCGGGTTGAGCTGGTCTACAACCGCTACGTCTCGCCGCTCACCCAGCACGTCTGGCGGCAGACGCTGCTGCCGCTGCAGCAGGCCGACGTGATCGGCGCCGGCGTCGAGGGGGAGGAAGAGGATGCCGAGGAGACCGAGATCGAGAAAGCCCACAGCCAGGCGCTGTGGGAGTACGAGCCCGAGGCCGAGCTGCTGCTGGCGCAACTGATCCCCGAGTACGTGAACATCTCGGTTTACCGGGCGCTGCTCGAGTCCGCCGCCTCCGAGCTGGGAGCGCGGATGACCGCGATGCGGAACGCCGCGGAGAACGCGGAGACGATGATGGACGACCTGACCTTGGAGATGAACCGGGCCAGGCAGGCAGAGATCACCCAGGAGATCCTCGAGGTCGTGGCGGGTGCAGAGGCACTTGGATAAGACGGGAGCGCGAGCGAACAAGCGTGCATATCTGATTCTTCGCGCCGTGAGCGAGCGCGACTGTTATCTACGAAAAGGAACCAATGGCTGACACGAACGGAACGAATGTGGGACGGGTCGAGCAGGTGACCGGTGTCGTCGTCGACGCCGTCTTCCCCGATCAGCTGCCGGAGATCTATTCGGCGGTGAAGATCGAGATGGCGGGCGACGACGATCGCGAAGCGACCGAACTGGTCTGCGAGGTCCAGCAGCACCTCGGCGACGACCGCGTGCGCACGGTGGCGATGGACGCTACCGACGGCCTCCAGCGTGGCGACAAGGTGGTCGACACCGGCGGCCCGATCAGCGTGCCAGTCGGCGACGCGACCCTCGGCCGCATCTTCAACCTGCTCGGAGAGCCAATCGACCAGGGCGAGCCAATTCAGTCCGAGGAGCGCTGGCCGATCCACCGTCCTGCCCCCGAAGCCTCCGATCTCGCTCCGACCCAGGAGATCCTCGAGACCGGGATCAAGGTGATCGACCTGCTCGCGCCCTACGCTAAGGGCGGCAAGGTTGGGCTCTTCGGTGGCGCCGGCGTCGGCAAGACGGTGCTGATCCAGGAGCTGATCCGCTCGATCGCTGAGGAGCACGAAGGCCTCTCCGCCTTCTGCGGCGTCGGCGAGCGCTCGCGCGAGGGCAATGACCTCTGGCTCGAGATGAAAGAGTCGGGCGTGATCGACAAAACGATGCTCGTCTTCGGCCAGATGAACGAGCCTCCGGGCGCCCGTCTGCGGGTAGCGCTCTCGGGCCTGACGATGGCCGAGTACTACCGCGAGCAGGGCGGTCAGGACGTCCTCTTGTTCATCGACAACATCTTCCGCTTTGTCCAGGCGGGCTCCGAGGTCTCGGCGCTGCTCGGCCGCATGCCCTCGGCGGTCGGCTACCAGCCGACCCTGGAGACCGAGATGGGCGAACTGCAGGAGCGGATCACCTCGACCGAGCGCGGCTCGGTGACCTCGGTGCAGGCGGTCTACGTCCCGGCCGACGACCTCACCGACCCAGCGCCGGCCTCGGTGTTCGCCCACCTCAACGCCACCACGGTGCTCTCGCGGGCAATTTCCGAGAAAGGGATCTACCCGGCGGTCGACCCGCTCGACTCGACCTCGACGATCCTCAAGCCCGACGTCGTCGGCGAGGACCACTACCGCACCGCGACCGAGGTTCAGGAGGTCCTGCAGCGCTACAAGGAGCTGCAGGACATCATCGCCATCCTCGGCATCGACGAGCTCTCCGACGAGGACAAGCAGACGGTCTCCCGCGCTCGCAAGATCGAGCGTTTCCTCTCGCAGCCGTTCTTTGTCGCCGAGCAGTTCACCGGCCGCAGCGGCGAGTTCGTGCCGGTGGCGGAGACCGTGCGCGGCTTCCGCGAGATCCTCGACGGCGAGCACGACGATCTGCCCGAGGGCGCCTTCTACATGCAGGGCTCGATCGACCAGGTGACCAAGAACGCCGGAGCAGCGGCAGCGGCGTAAGCCACCATGGCCGGCGAGACCAAATTCGAGGTCGAGATCCTCACCCCCGAGGGTGAGGTCTTCAGTGGCGAGGTGAGCCAGGTCTCGACCCGCACGGCGGGGGGCGAGATCGGCATCCTCGCCAACCACGCGCCGCTGCTGGCGGCGCTGAAGCCGGCCGAGCTGCGCCTGTATGAGGATGGCTCAGAGCCGCGCCGCTACGCTCAGGCGCACGGCTGGCTGCAGGTGTTCGGCAACCACGCCCGCCTCTTGATCGAGGAGGCAATCGCGCCGGAGGATCTTGATGCCGGGACGCTGAAAGAACAGCTGGCGGACGCCGAGCAGCGGCTATCCGATGCCGAGCAGGGCAGCGGCGCCTGGAGGCGGGCGCAGAAAGACCGCGACCGGAGCGAAGCGTTCCTGGCGATCGCCCAGGGATGAGCGACGAGCTCGTAGCCCTCGCCACGCGGCTGATCGGCTACGACACCTCCGAGCCCGACGGGGTGTTGGAAGCGGCGGGGTTCGTCGAGGGCTGGCTGGAAGCGCGCGGGATCGAGGTCGCTACTGACGAGGTGCGTGGGCTGCCCGTGCTGAGAGCGGAAGTCGGGCCGGAGGGCGCGCCGACTGTCGTCCTGCATGGGCACCTGGATGTGGTGCCCGGCAGAGCGGGCCAGTTCGACCCTCAGATTGAGGGGGAGCGGCTTTATGGGCGCGGCGCCTATGACATGAAGGGTGCGCTGGCGGCGATGCTGGTTACCACTGCGGCGATGCGCGAGCAGGACGGGGTGCGGGTGCGGCTGGGCATCGTCGGCGATGAGGAGTCCGAGGAGGAGGCCGAACGGGGCAGCGATCGCCTTGTCGACAGTGGCTTTGTCGGCGACTTCGCGATCACGGGTGAGCCAACCGATCTGCAGATTGGGGTCGAGGCAAAGGGAGTGCTGGCGCTGCGCCTGGAGGTAAGCGGCGTCGCCGCGCACGGTGCGACGCCCTGGCTCGGCGACAATGCCGTGCTGAAGGCACACGACGTTTTCCGCAGTATCGAGTCGCTACCGTTTGCCCGGCACAGCTCTGAGCTGTTCGACCGCCCCTCGATCAACCTCGGCCGGATTCTGGGTGGCGACGCGCTCAACAAGGTGCCCGACCGATGCGTGATCGACGTCGACATCCGCTACCTGCCCGACCAGGATCCCGACACCGTGCTCGAGCAGGTGCGGAACCTTTCCGACGTCGAGGTGACCGCGCTGTTCACACGCCCACCAGCGGTCGTCGACCGCGAATCCCCCTTCGTGCGCGGCCTGCGCGAGGCGGTCTCCGCGCACCACGAGGGCGAGCCGATGAGCGTCGGTCGGGACGGCGCCTCGGACGCGGTCTCCTTTCTGCGAGTGGGGGTGCCGGCGGTCGAGTTCGGCCCGGTCGGCGAAGGTCACCACGGGCCCTCCGAGTGGGTCTCTGTCCCTTCCCTGATCGCCTACCGGCAGGCGCTCGAAGGGTTCCTGCTGGCGATTCCCGACCGCCTCGACGCGTGAGGCCGAGGCGATGATCGAGGAGCCGTTCAAGAAGCCGCCGCCCTCAGGCGACCACGAGCCGCCGCCGAAGCCGAAGCGCTACTGGTGGCGTTTCACGCTGGCCTCGTTCGTGATCGTCCTCGCGACCGCCAGCGCGGTCGCCGCCAGCGGTCTGATCAAGATCGACAACATCGCCGAGGCGCTCGGGCACAACAACAAACTGAGGAACGCGGTCGAGGGTGTCCTCAAGGAGACCACGGGCGGTGAGGCGCAGAACATTCTCATCCTCGGCTCCGACAAACGCGCCAACGAACCGGAAGACCCGGGGCGCTCGGACACGACGATCCTGCTCCGCCTCGATCCCGACAACGACGCAATCGCGTTGATGTCGATCCCCCGCGACCTCAAGGTCGAAATCCCGGGGGTGGGCACGGAAAAGTTCTCCTCGGCTTTCGCCTACGGCGGCCCCAAGCTGACCCTGCAGGTGGTTAAGGAACTGACCGGGCTGCCGATCAATCACATCGTCAACGTCGACTACCTTGGCTTCGTCCGCGCCGTTTACGCGATCGGCTGCGTCTACGTCGACGTCGACCGCCGCTACTACCACTCCAACGTCGGCGTGCCGGCCTCCGAACAGTATTCGGAAATCAACGTGCAGCCGGGCTACCAGCTGATGTGCGGCAAGCGGGCGCTGGAGTACGTGCGCTACCGCCACACCGACACCGACCTCGTGCGTGCCGCGCGCCAGCAGGACTTCCTCAGCGCTGCCCGCCAGCGGGTGCCGATCTCCGACTTGGCACGCGACGTCCTCGGCGAAGGCGAGTTGATCGACATCTTCACCGAATACACCAGCTCGGACATCAGCGACACGAAGTCGATGCTCGAGGTGTTGAAACTGTTCATCGCCTCGCGCAACGCGGAAATCAAGGAGGTCGACTTCCCGGCCGAACTGGGGCCGAGCTTCGTCTACGCCTCCGAAGGTGCGATCGACGAAGCAGTCGATCGCTTCCTCGGGATCGAAGCAAGCGGCGGTACCCGCGGCACGCTTGACCAGGCTGAGCCCAGTGAAAAGAAGAAGAAGGGGAAGGGTAAGAAGGGCGAGGGTGATGACGGCGGCAAGAGCAAGCCGAAGCCGAAGCTGCGGACGAAGCCGCCCGGCGACGACGGGCTCGTCTCCGCCGCCGAAGCCGGCGAGGAGGAGGCGAGGATCGTCGCTCGCAAGGTGAGCAGTGGATTCCCGGTCTTCTACCCGAGCCGGCTGCCCTCGGGCGCGGCCTTCGAGGAAAGCAATCCCGAACTGCATATCCAGGACCCGCGCGTCTACCACTTCAAGGACAGCGACGGCAACCGCCACGGCGCCTACCGGATGGTCCTCACCCTGGAACTGCCCGACGGCGTCCACTACTTCGGCGTTCAGGGAATCCAGGGCTGGAGCGACCCACCGATTCTCAGCGGCCCGAGCATCACGGAAACGATTCGCGACCGCGAGTACGAGATCTTCCTCGACGGCGACAGGGTGCGGCTGGTCGCCTGGCACCGGGGCGACAACACCTACTGGGTCGCGAATAGCCTGCTGCGCGTGCTCACCAACGACCAGATGATCGGAATCGCCCGCTCGGCCCGCGTGAAGGTTCCGAACAAGAAGGCAAGGAAACAAAGGAGGGCGGCACCTTGAGCGATGGCAGGGAGACGATCGGGGTGATCGGCGTTGGCTGGGTTGGCCTGGTCACGGCCAGTTGTTTCGCCGAGCTCGGCCACCGTGTGATCGCGCGCGACATCCTGCCGGAAAAGGTCGCAGCCCTCTCGCGCGGCGAGACGACGATCCACGAGCCCGGGCTCGACGAGCTGTTGGCCCGCAACGCCGAGCGCCTCACCTTCACCACCGAGATGGACGAGCTGCTCGGCGCGGCGCGGCTGCTCTTCGTCTGTGTCGACACGCCGCCGACCCGCTCCGGCGACGCCGACCTCTCGCGGGTCCGCGCCGTCGTCGAGGAGCTTCCCGCCGACGGCGACCACGTGCTGATCATGAAGAGCACGGTGCCGGCGGGGACGGGGGAGGCGATCAGGCGCGATCGCCCCGGCCTCTCTTATGTGTCCTGCCCGGAGTTCCTCAAGGAGGGTTCGGCGGTGGAGGACTTCATGCACCCGGACCGCGTCGTGATCGGCGCCGACCCCGGCGGCGAGGGTGCGAGCGACGCGGTTGCGGCACTCTACGATCCCCTGGGCGGGGAGCTGGTGCGGACCGACGTCGCCAGCGCCGAGATGATCAAGCTCGCCTCCAACGCCTTCCTGGCGACCAAGATCTCCTTCGTCAACGAGATCGCCAACGTCTGCGAGGAGGTCGGCGCCGACGTCGGCGAGGTCGCCCGCGGCATGGGCCTCGACCAGCGCATCGGCCCGTCGTTCCTGCGCGCCGGGATCGGCTACGGGGGTTCATGTTTCCCGAAGGATGTCAGCGCGCTCAAGATGCTTGCGGGTAATACGGGATACCACTTCCAGCTGCTAAACGCGGTGATCGAGGTCAACGAGCTGCAGAAGCGACGGGTGGTGCAGAAGCTGGTCGCTCACCTGGGCTCTCTGGTTGGGCGCCGGGTGGCGCTGCTCGGCCTCGCCTTCAAGCCGCAAACCGACGACATGCGTGAGGCATCGAGTCTGGTACTGGCTGCGCGACTGCAGGGCGAAGGGGCGGAGGTGACCGCTTATGACCCGGTCGCCGCCGATGCGGCGCGCGATCTGCTCGAAGGCGTCGAGCTGCGTGGCTCGGCGCTGGAGGCGCTCGAGGGCGCCGACGCGGCGGTCCTGGTCACCGAGTGGCCCGAGTTCGCCGAGGTTGACTGGTCTGAGGCGGCGAGCCGGATGGCGCGACCGCTGCTGATCGACGGCCGCAACTTTCTCAATTCGGGCGCCCTGCGGGCGGTGGGCTTCGAGTACGAGGGGATAGGCCGGGCGACCGAAAGCGCCCCCTCACCAGCAACTGCCGACTGAGCAGATGCAGGCGATCGTCCTAGTCGGCGGCGAAGGTACGCGCCTCCGTCCCCTCACCAACTCAACCCCGAAGCCGGCGCTGACCCTGGTCGACCGGCCCTTTCTCGCCTACATGATCGAGTGGTTGGCGGGATACGGTGTGACCGAGGTTGTCCTTGCCTGCGGCTTCCTGCCCGACGTGCTGCGCGGGGCGCTCAGCGGTGAGGAGGAGAAGGCCGGGGTGAGACTCCGCTACGTCGCCGAGCCGGAGCCATTGGGCACGGCCGGCGCCATCCGCTTCGCCGCCGACCAGCTTGGCGATGAGCTGGAGGACCGCTTCTTGGCCCTGAACGGAGACGTTCTCACCGACCTTGACCTGAGCGCCTTGCTGCGCGCACACGGCGAGGGGGGTAGGGCGGCGACGATCGGACTTCACCCAGTAGAGGACTCCGCGGCGTTCGGGCTGGTCCAGCGCGGCGAGGGCGACGCTGTCCTCGAGTTCCTCGAGAAGACCGGCGAGAGCGTGCCCGGCGAGGTCAACGCCGGCATGTACGTGCTGGAGCGCTCCGTGCTCGAGCTGATACCCGCCGGCCAGAACGTCTCGATCGAGCGCGACGTGTTCCCGCGCCTGGTCGGGAAAGGCCTGCACGCCTTGCTGCTCGAGGGCTACTGGGTCGACATCGGAACGCCCGAGCGTTACCTGCAGGCGAGCTGGGACATCCTCGAGGGACGGGTGGCGACGAGGGTCGAGCCAACCGCCCCCGGTGTGCTGGTCGACGACCGGGCTGAGGTCGCCGATGAGGCCACGATCGGCCCGCGTGCCGTCGTCGGCCGAGATTGCCGCGTGCAGCCTGGGGCGGAAGTGATCGAATCGGTTCTCCTGGACGGCTGCACCGTCGGCGAGGACGCCCGGGTCATCGGCTCGGTGCTCGCTCCGGGCGCCGACGTCCCGAAGGGCGTCGTCGTCGAAGGCGCCGTGGCCGCCGATGGTGAAAGAGTCTCCGCCTAGCTCCATGCTCGACGACGTCCTCGCCATCCCCGATCACCTGCGCGACGCGCTCTGGCGGGTCGAGTCCGCGAGGCTGGAGCGGAGCGAGTCCGCCGGCCTGCTCGTCTGCGGGATGGGTGGCTCGGCGATCGGCGGCGACCTCGCTGCGGCGGCGCTGGGCGATCGCCTTTCGCAACCCCTGGTAACCGTACGCGGATACCAGCTGCCGGGTTGGGCGACGGCGGAGTGGGCGGTGCTCTGCTCGAGCTACTCCGGCGAGACCGAGGAGACGCTCTCCTGCTTCGCCGCGGCCGAGGCGCTCGGCGCTCGGCGGGTGATTGCCAGCACCGGCGGTTCGCTGGTCGAGGCTGCCCGGGCGGCGGGCGATCCGGTCATCGGGCTGCCGGGGCTGCTGCCTGCCCCGCGGACCGGCGTCGCCTACATGGTCGTCTGCGCCGCCGAGGTCGCCGCCTCGACCGGGGTGGCGCCGCGCATCCAGGCGGAGCTCGAGGCGGCGGCGGCGTTTCTCGAGCAGCGCAGCGACCGGCTGCAGGCCCTTGCGAGCGAGATCGCGGCCCAGCTCGGCACCGCGACGCCGGTGATCTACGGTGCCGACCTGACCGTTTCCGCTGCGCGGCGCTGGAAGACGCAGATCAACGAGAACGCGAAGCTCCCGTCCTTTTTCTCGGAGCTGCCCGAGGCCAACCACAACGAGGTCTGCGGCTGGGAGGCGGCAACCGGCTTTGGCGCGGTGCTGCTCGAGGACGCCGATCAGCATCCCCGGGTGAGGCGCCGCTTTGGGCTGACCGCCGAGGAGATCGAGGCATCCGGGGCGCCCGTTGTGCGGCTTGAGGCCGTCGGCGAGAGCCGCAGCGAGCGCCTGTTCTGGTCGGTCATGCTGGGCGACCTGGTCTCGCTTGAGCTGGCCGCGGTCCACGGGGTCGACCCGCTGCCGATCGAGGCAATCGACCGGCTCAAGGCCTCCCTGGCTCGTTCCTGACGTGCCGGTGCTCCGGTGCCCATATGGACCTCTCTCCACCGGCACGTCCGGCTGACGCTTTCTACGTATCCTTCGCCCGGACCAATAGAGACGAAAGGGAATCGATGGCAACCGCCACCTCAAACTACAAAGTCGCCGATGTCGGCCTCGCCGACTTCGGGCGTAAGGAGATCGCTCTCGCCGAGGTGGAGATGCCGGGCCTGATGCAGACCCGCGAGGAGTTCGCGGCGCAGCAGCCGCTAAAAGGGGCGCGGATTACCGGCTCGCTCCACATGACGGTGCAAACCGCCGTGCTGATCGAGACCCTGGTCGCCCTTGGCGCCGAGGTCCGCTGGGCCAGCTGCAACATCTTCTCCACGCAGGACCACGCTGCGGCCGCGATCGCCGCCGCCGACATCCCGGTCTTCGCCTGGGAAGGCGAGACCCTGGAGGAGTACTGGTGGTGCACCGAGCAGGCCCTGCTCTGGCCCGACGGCGAGGGGCCGAACATGATCCTCGACGACGGTGGCGACGCCACCCTGCTCGTCCACAAGGGCGTCGAGTTCGAGAAGGCGGGCGCCGCGCCCGACCCGGCCTCGGCCGAGTCGGAGGAGTTCCGCGTCGTGCTCGAGACGCTGCAACGCTCGCTCGAATCCGACCCGCAGCGCTGGACCCAGATCGCCGAGGGAATCAAGGGGGTCACCGAGGAGACGACCACCGGCGTGCACCGGCTCTATCAGCTGGCCGAGACCGGCGACCTGCTCTTCCCGGCGATCAACGTCAACGACTCGGTCACCAAGTCGAAGTTCGACAACCTCTACGGGTGCCGTCACTCGCTGATCGACGGGATCAACCGCGCCACCGACGTGATGATCGGCGGCAAGGTCGCCGTCATCTGCGGCTACGGCGACGTCGGCAAGGGCTGCGCCACGTCGCTGCGCGGCCAGGGTGCCCGCGTGATCGTCACCGAGATCGACCCGATCTGCGCCCTGCAGGCGGCGATGGAGGGCTACGAGGTGCGGACGCTCGAGGACGTCGTCGAGACCGCCGATGTCTTCATCACCGCCACCGGCAACAAGGACATCATCACCGCCGACCACATGGCGCGGATGAAGCACAACGCGATCGTCGGCAACATCGGCCACTTCGACAACGAGATCGACGTCGCCGGGCTCGAATCCTCGCCGGCCGAGCGGGTCAACATCAAGCCGCAGGTCGACGAGTGGCGCTTCCCCGACGGCCATTCGATCATCCTCCTCTCCGAGGGCCGCCTGCTCAACCTCGGCAACGCGACCGGACATCCGAGCTTCGTGATGTCGAACTCGTTCACCAACCAGGTGATTGCGCAGATCGAGCTCTACGGCCAGCCCGACGGGTTCACGGCCAAGGACGTCACCGTGTTGCCCAAGCACCTCGATGAGAAGGTCGCGCGGCTGCACCTCGCGGCGCTCGGCGTCAACTTGACCGAGCTGTCCGAAGAGCAGGCCGCCTACCTCGGTATCCCGGTCGAGGGTCCCTACAAGCCCGATCACTACCGCTACTGAGCCGGATGCGGGCAATGATCCTCGCCGCCGGGCTCGGCACCCGGCTGCGACCGATCACCTACGGCATGCCGAAGCCGATGGTGCCGGTGCTGAACCGCCCGGTGATGGAGCACGCGGCCCGCTTGCTGGCTCGACACGGATTCCGCCAGGCAATCGCCAACCTGCACTGGTTCCCGGAGCTGATCGAAAGCCACTTCGGCGACGGCTCGGAGTTCGGCATCGAGCTCTCCTACAGTCATGAGGAGCAGCTGCTCGGCACCGCCGGCGGGGTCCGCAACGTCGCCGATTTTCTCGGCGACTCGTTCCTCGTCGTCGCCGGCGATGCGCTCACCGACATCGACTTCACGGCCATGCGCGAGTTCCACGAATCCCACGATGGCCTGGTCACGATGGCGACCAAACGAGTTGCTGACACCGACCAGTTCGGCGTCGTGATCGCCGCAGGCGACGGACGGATTCAGGGGTTTCAAGAGAAGCCCGACCCCGCCGAAGCCCTCTCCGACCTTGCCAACACCTGTATCTACATGTTCCGCGCCGAGGTCTTCGATTACTTCCCGGAGCCGGGAACCAGCAACGACGCCGGTCCCGACGACCCGCCGGAGTTCGCCGACTGGGCGAAGGACGTCTTCCCGGCCCTGCTGGAGGCGGACGTTCCCTTCTACTCGCACGAGATCGACGCTTACTGGAACGACATCGGCAACCTCGATGAGCTGCGGCAGGGAAATCTCGACGCGCTGCACGGGGCGGTCGCGGTCGATCCGGGGGCACCCGAGGTGGCGGAGGGGGTACGGGCGGCAAGCCCGCTGAACGGTGCGGAGGTAACAGCGCCGGTCCTCGTTGGCAACGACGTCTCGGTCGGCGCCGGCGTGCGGATCGAGGGGCCGGCGATCGTCGGCGACGGCTGCCGGATCGGCGACGGCGCCTGTATCCGCGATTCGATCCTGCTCGAAGGGGCCGAGCTACCCTCCGCGGCGATCCTGGTCGGCGCCATCGCGGCTCGCGTAGCGAAGACTTGACAGACATTTGACCTTTGGCGCGCCACCCGCGCGTCGAGTGCGCCGACGATCGGCGCGTGAAGCTCCTCCAAGCCGTCGCCGCCGGCCTCGCCCCTCCTCTCTGCGCCGCCTGCGGACGAGCCTGTCGTCCCGAGGCCGCTATCTGCAGCCGCTGCGCGCGGCGGCTCGCCGCGACCGATCCCTTGACCAGCGCCGGAGTGCCCGGGCTCGACCGAGCCTGGTCGTCGGCGTCGCACGAGGACGTGGCCCGAGAGCTGGTCGCCGCGCTCAAGTTCCGTCGCCTGCTGTCGGTGGCCGAGCTGATGGCGGACCGCATCCATTGGCTCGCCCCTCGGGCGACGCTCAGCGGCACGATCGTCCCTGTCCCCACCGCACCCCTGCGCTCCGCCCTACGGGGCTTCGATCCGGCAGCGGAGATTGCGGCGGCGTTGGCCGAGCGCACCGACCTGTCCATTCAAGCTTGTCTGGCCCGCCGAGGCGGCGGTCGCCAAGTGGGCAAGCGCCGAGCACAGCGCATCGGCCACCCACCCTGCGTTCATGCAAAGGGTGAGGTTCCTCGCAGCGTCCTGCTGATCGACGACGTCCTAACAACTGGCGCCACGCTCTCCGCCTGCGCCAGGGCCCTCCGCCAAGCAGGCGCCGTCCGGGTCGCAGCAATCACCTTCACCCGGCGCCTATAGATCCTCTTGCCGCAAGCCGGGTAGAGGCGTAGCATCGAAGGACCAAAACGAGGAGGCCAAAGATGCGGATCGAGGTGCGCGGGCGCAACGTCGAGGTTGACGAGGAGCTGCGGGAACACGTCCTGAAGCGATTCCGCAGGGTTGGCAGGCAGGTTTCCGAGCTGGCCATGCTCGACGTCACGGTTTGGGAGGAGCGCAACCCTGCAATCGCCGATAGCCAGGTGGCGGAGGCGACGCTGCGGCTCAAGGGCGTGACGCTTCACGCCAAGGAGGCATCGCCGGAGATGACTCACACGGTCCACGAGCTCGCCGAGGACATCCGA
Source organism: uncultured Solirubrobacterales bacterium (assembly GCA_963698085.1). Taxonomy (GTDB): domain Bacteria; phylum Actinomycetota; class Thermoleophilia; order Solirubrobacterales; family 70-9; genus VRUE01. The sequence goes on along the minus strand of OY969122.1, from coordinate 512,238 downwards.
CGCCAGGTTAAGAAGCACCGGGAGAAGCGCCGCAAGCGCCGGCAGACCCGCAAGCTGGTCAACCGGATGAGGGGGCGCACCGCAGAGATTTAGAAGGGTCGCCCGACCCTTCGCACCCCCATCGCTACCCTTCGTCCAATGGCCAATGCCAGGGACATGGTTACGCGTGCATTGCGCGTGGGAGAGGGGCGCAAGTTCAAGGCGTATGAGAAGCGCGCCGAGAAGATCAACGCGATCGAGCCGGAGATGGAGCTGCTCGACGACGCGGAGCTGCGCGCTGAGGCCGATTCGCTGCGCGAGCGCGCCCGCGGCGGCGAGTCGCTCGACGACCTCCTCCCGGAGGCTTTCGCCCTGACCCGCGAGGCGGCACGGCGCAGCCTCGGCCAGCGCCATTTCGACGTGCAGCTGGTCGGCGGCATGGCCCTGCACGAGGGGGCCATCGCCGAGATGAAGACGGGGGAGGGCAAGACGCTGACCGCGACCCTGGCCGTCTTCCTCAACACGCTCGCCGGCGACAGCGTCCACCTCGTCACCGTCAACGACTACCTGGCGCGCCGCGACGCGGAATGGATGAAGCCGATCTACGACGCGCTCGGGGTCAGCGTCGCCGCGCTCCAGGACGCCGACGACCACGAAGCGCGGCAGGTCAAATACGCATGCGACGTCGTCTACGGCACCAACTCCGAGTTCGGCTTCGACTACCTGCGCGACAACATGTCCGAATCGCTCGAGCACTGCGTTCAGCGCGGCCATCACTACGCGATCGTCGACGAGGTCGACAACATCCTGATCGACGAGGCGCGGACGCCGCTGATCATCTCCGGAGCGCCCGAACAGGCGGCGCAGATCTACTACCAGTTCGCCCGCCTCGCGCGCCAGATGGCGGGCGTGCCGGCAAAAAGCCGGCTGCGCTCGCTGGGCGAGTCGAAAGACACCTCCGAGGCCGACTACGACTACGAATTCGACGAGAAACACAAGACGGTCTCGCCAACCGAGCGCGGCGTCAAACGGGCGGAGGAGTTCCTCGGCGTCGACAACCTCTACCTGAGCGAGCATGGCTCACTCGTCAACCACCTCAGCCAGTCGCTTAAGGCCGAGTCCCTCTACAAAAAGGACAAGGACTACGCCGTCGTCGACGGCCAGGTGATGATCATCGACGAGTTCACCGGCCGCATCCTCGAGGGCCGGCGCTGGTCGGAGGGGCTGCACCAGGCGGTCGAGGCAAAGGAGGGGGTGGCGATCGGCGAGGAGAACCAAACCCTGGCGACGATCACCTTGCAGAACTACTTCCGCCTCTACGACAAGCTCGGCGGGATGACCGGCACGGCGCTGACCGAGGCGACCGAGTTCATGAAGATCTACAAAGTGCCGGTGGTCGAGGTCCCGACCAACCAGCCGATGGTGCGGGCCGACCACAACGACCAGATCTTCAAAACCAAGGACGGCAAGTGGAAGGCGGTGCTCGAGGAGATCATGGCCCGCCACGAGAAAGGCCAGCCGATCCTCGTCGGCACCGTCTCGGTCGAGGTCTCCGAGATGATCTCGGGCGAGCTGAAACGCCACGGGGTCGAGCACGCGGTGCTGAACGCAAAGCCTGAGCACGCGCAGCGAGAGGGCGAGCGGATCGCCGAAGCCGGCCGCAAGGGCGCAGTGATGATCGCCACCAACATGGCCGGACGCGGCGTCGACATCAAGCTCGGCGGCGATCCCGAGCACATGGCCCACAAAGAACTGAAGAAGCAGGATCTGAGCCTGGGTGATGAGGGCTATGAGGAGGCGCTGGAGGCGAAAATCGCCGAGCTGGAGCCGCAGTGCAAGGCGGAGGCTGACGAAGTGCGCGAGCTCGGCGGCCTCTACATCTGCGGCACCGAGCGCCACGAATCGCGGCGCATCGACAACCAGCTGCGGGGTCGTTCGGGTCGCCAGGGCGACCCGGGCGAGACGCGCTTCTTCCTCTCAGCCGAAGACGACGTGATCCGCCTCTTTGCCGGCGACCGCATCTACAAAATCCTCGACCGCCTCGGTCCAGTCGACGATGAGGGGGAGGAGATGCCGCTCGAGGCGAAAATGCTGACCAAAACGGTCGAGGGCGCGCAGAAGAAGGTCGAGGAACAGAACTTCCTAATCCGTAAACGGGTGCTCGAGTACGACGACGTGATGAACGAGCAGCGCCGCGTCGTCTACAAATATCGCCGCGAGATCCTCGAAGGGCGCGACATGTCCGACATCGCCCGCGACGAGCTTGAGGGCGTGATCGAGCGCCTGGTCGACGAGTACACGCCCGGCGACGAGCTCGACGAATGGGACATGCCCGGCATGGACCAGCAGCTGCGGCAGATCTGGCCGGTGGGCGTCGAGGTCGGCGCGATGGCGCCGGAGACGGTCGACCGCGAAAAGCTCAAAGACGAGCTCGACGAAGACGCGATGAACGCCTACGACGAGCGCGAGCAGAAACTCGGCGAGGAGTTGATGCGCTACGTAGAGCGCTCGATCTTGCTGCAGGTCATCGACAACCGCTGGCGTGAGCACCTCTACGACATGGACTACCTGCGTGAGGGCATCCACCTGCGTGGCTTCGCCCAGATCGACCCACTGGTCGCCTACAAAAACGAAGGCTTCGCGATGTTCGAGGAGCTGATGCACTCGATCTGGGAGGAATTCAGCAAGCTGATCTTCAACGCCGAGATCGAAGTCGACCCCTCGCGGCTCGAGGGCGCCTTCGGCGGCAACGGCAACCGGGCGCCCACCGCGCTCGACTACTCCGGCGGCACGCCCGACGCGCAACCCTCGGCGCTGCAGGAGGTCGCGGCCGGCACCGGCGCGGTCAGCGTGACCGAAGGGACGGCGCGGCCGAACGGGGGTGGCGTTGCGGCGCCGGAGGCGATCGAGACCGTGGTCAAGGACGAGCGGGAGAAAGACCTAGGCCGAAATGATCCGTGCTGGTGTGGGTCGGGTAAAAAGTTCAAGAAGTGCCATGGGGCTTAGGCCCATCTCGGCAGGGGTTCCACTTAACTTTTTCCGAAGACAGTCGGTGGCTGTCCGCTAGCCTCGCCGCGGAAAAAGTACAAGACGTTCCACCCCTACCGAGATGGGCCTTGTGATCCACGACCCGGTTCGAGAATTCATCCGGAGCTTCAACGAGCGCGATCTCGATGCGTTCGTCAGCGTGCTCGATCCTGAGGTTGAGTTGCATTCCATGAGGGGCGTGAGGAAGGGCCGGGAGGCCGCCAGAATCTGGGCTACTCGGCCACCTGGCGGCGTCCAGCAGACGATTGAGCTGGAGGAGCTGTACGAGGACACGGACAGGGCCGTGGCGTTGATCAAACGCGTTTGGCGCTGGGACGAGGACGGGGCCCACGCGTCCACGGACGAGATGGCGTGGTTCTTCGAGCTACGCGATCGCCGAATACGCAGCTGGAGGCCTTTCGAGGATCGTGCCGAGGCGCTGGGTAAGCTGCACTAATGGCCGATGTCGCCTCGACCGAATCGGTACCGGCGCGGCTCGCCGAGATCCGCGAGCAGTTGAAGCTGCTCGCGGACTACCTTTGACCCGGCTTCGCTGCAGCAGGAGGCAGAGCGGCTCGAGGAGGAGATGGGGCGACCCGGCTACTGGGACGACCAGGAGTCGGCGGCGCGTACCTCGGCCGCGCACGCGCGGGCCCAACGCAAGCTGAAGACCTTCGAGGAGCTGGAAGCGGAGGCCGGTGACCTCGACGAGCTGGCCGAGATGGCGGCTGAGGACGAGGAGATGGCCGTCGAGCTGGCGACCCAGATGGCCGCGGTCGAAGAGCGGCTCGCAGAGCTGGAAGAGGCGCGCCTGTTCAGCGGTCAGTACGACGCCGGGGACGCGGTGGTAACCGTCCACGCCGGCGCCGGTGGGACCGACTCGCAGGACTGGGGGGAGATCCTGCTGCGGATGTACCTGCGTTGGGCGGAGGGTCGTGGCTTCGAGGTCGAGATGAAGGAGGCCTCCCCCGGCGAGGAGGCCGGTCTCAAGTCGGCGACCTTCGTCGCCCGCGGCGAGAACGCCTACGGTCTTTTCGCCGCCGAGCGCGGCGTCCACCGGCTTGTGCGGATCTCCCCCTTCGACTCCTCCGCCCGTCGCCACACCAGCTTCGCCCAGGTCGACGTCGGCCCGCTGGTCGACGAGGGGGTCGAGGTCGAGATCGACGACGCCGACCTGCGCGTCGACACCTACCGCGCCTCCGGTGCCGGCGGTCAGCACGTCAACAAGACCGACTCCGCGGTGCGGATCACCCACATTCCCACTGGGGTTGTGGTGCAGTGCCAGAACGAGCGCTCGCAGACCCAGAACAAGGCGGTCGCGATGCAGCTACTGCGCTCGAAGCTGATCGAGCTGGAGGAGCGCAAACGGGCCGAGGAGCTGGCCAAGGAGCGCGGTGAGGTCAAGGAAGTCGCCTGGGGATCGCAGATTCGTAGCTATTTCCTCCACCCCGACCAACGGGTCAAGGATCACCGCACCGGGCACGAGGTCGGCGACGCCCAGCGCGTCCTCGACGGCGACCTGGACGACTTCATCCGCGACTACCTCAACAAGACGGCGCGCTAGAGAGTGCCGGGTGTCCCTTCCGGCTCAACTTTTTCCGAAGACAGTTCGCAGCCGTCCGAGGGAGCTACCGCGGAAAAAGTACAAGCCGCCGGAAGGGACACCCGGCACTCTTCACCGCACGAAGTTTGAGATTCACCACGAGTCGCTTGAGACGCTTCTCACTCACGGGCTCGACGATGCGGAGGACGCCGCTGCGGCCTAGATGGCGTTGGAGGGTGGTGAGGTTGCCGATCTTGATCTTGGCGTTGACCGGTTCGTAGGTCGTGTAGCCGAGGGTGATCTTCAGCTTGCTGCTCTTCTCATCGAGGGCAGCGTGGGCGCGGGCGCTCCGCAGGACGCACTCTTCCGGTGCGTCTTGCGAGCGGCCTTTGCCCCTCTTCCCACGGCTTTCGGCGGCTTCTCTGCAGACCTCCTCGGCTTCGACTTCGTCGATTTCGCCAAGTTCGAATTCCACTTCGGCTTCCTCGCAGGTGTAGTCGCCTTCCTCGCTTTCTTCAAGTTCGTCTTCGAGGCTTTCAAAGTCTTCTTCGAGGGCGGAGGTAGACGCTAGGGGTCCAGCCAAGGCGCCTTGTGCCCCAGTTGCTGCGAGCAGCAGTCCAGAGAGGAGAAGAAGGATGAAAAACACGGGGAGCCTGCTTGACATAGGCGCATCCATCGGCTTCGCGAGGCGCCTCCTTTAGGACCTTGGCTACGGCCCTGGCCAAATCAGCGTGTACCCGCACCCTCCAGTTCGAGCAGGGCTTCCTTCATCGGCAGCCCGCCGCCGTAGCCGCCGAGGGCACCGCCGCTGCGGAGGACGCGGTGGCAGGGGACGACGATCGGGATCGGGTTGGAGCCGCATGCGGTGCCGGCGGCGCGCACCGCGCGCTCGTTGCCGGCGCTGCGCGCGATTTCCGTGTAGCTGCGGGTCTTGCCGTAGGGGATGCGGTCGATCGCCCGCAGCGCTCGCCGCCGGAAGCCCTTGCTGAGCTGCCAGTCGAGCGGCAGGTCGAACTCGTGCAGCTTGCCCTCGAAGTAGAGGTCGAGTTGACGGCGGACGTCATCGAGCCGTGCCGGTGCCTCGAGCACCCGCGGTGAGATCCGGGTTGCCAGCTCCTGCAACGTCTCGTCAGGATCGTAGGCCACCGGGAAGCTGATCTTGACCAAGCCCTGGGGCGTAGTCGCAATGAGCAGCGGCCCGAAGGGGGAGTCGACGGTCGCGTAGGCGACGTCGAGAAGCCCATCGGCGGAGGCGCGGTCGGCGAGTTGTTCCAGCGATTTCTTCATGCCAGCTCCTTTCGCAGTCGCTTGATTCCCTCGTGCAGGCTGCGTCGCGCCGCCTCGGGCGTGCAGCCGAGCGCTGCGGCGATCTCGGCGTGGGGGAGGTCGCAGGCGTAGCGCAGCGCCACCGCGGCGCGTTGCTTTGGCGGCAACGCTCCGACCAGCTCCCATAGCCCCTCGTCGAGATCCGGCTCGGCGGTCACCGCGGCCAGCTCCTCCGGCTCGGCAACCGGCAACGGTCGCTTCCCGTTCGCCCGGTGGTGGTCGATTGCCTTGCGGTGAGCGATAGTCAGCAGCCAACCGCGCAGGTTGCTGTCGTCACCCAGCTTCGGGTAAGCGCGCAGCGCTGCCAGAAAGGTCTCCTGAAAGCAATCCTCGGCATCGACGCGGCCGACGGCGCCACGCAGCACCGCCATCACGTCGGCGGCGTGCTCGTCGATCAACACCTGGAAGGGCGGCAAGGCAGTCACCTATGGGATTAAACGCCTCGGAGAGCCCAGGTGTGAGAGAGACGGGTGTCCCTCCCCGTGAGGCCGTTGCGCAGCAGATCGCTTGCCAAGCTTCGCGGCGTGGTCCCTGAGCCTCCCGGGGAGGGACACCCGTCTCTCTCCTGCCGACGCTAGGGTGCGGCGATGATCGAGCTGCGCGATCTGGTCGCCCGCGCGCTGGCCGAGGATGTCGGCGCTGGCGATGTGACCTCGGAGGCGACCGTCCCGCAGGGTGCCAGGGCGCGGGCGCGAATTGTGCAAAAAGAGCCTGGCGTGGCCTTCGGGCTCGCCGCTGTCGCCGAGACGATGCGCCAGTGCGGGGTCGAGGACGTCGACAACCTCGCCGTCGAGGGGCAGTGGCGCGAGGAGGTGCCGGCCGAGGTCGCGCTGGCGAGCGGCCCGGCCGCTGCCGTGCTGGCGGCCGAGCGCACGGCACTCAACTTTCTCGGCCATCTCTCGGGAATTGCGACCCTGACCGCGCGCTTCGTCGAGGCCGTCGCTGGCACCGGCGCCCGCATCCTCGACACGCGCAAGACGACTCCCGGCCTGCGCGCCCTGGAGAAGGCCGCGGTGGCGGCGGGCGGCGGCCAGAACCACCGCATTGGCCTCTACGACGCGATCCTGATCAAGGAGAACCACATCGCGCTGGCCGGCGGTCTCGCCAAAGCCGTGCACGCTTGCCGCTCCGCGCACCCGGAGCTGCCGGTGGAGGTCGAGTGCCGCAACCTCGACGAGGTCGCCTACGCGCTCGGCACCGGCGCGGACCGGTTGCTGCTCGACAACATGGACGTCGCGACCCTGCGCGGTGCGGTTGAGCTGCGCGATGCCGAAGCCGGGCCGGACGGGCCGCGTCTTGAGGCCTCGGGCGGGGTGACGCTGGAGACGGTGGCGGAGATCGCCGCGACCGGCGTCGACTTCCTCTCGGTCGGGGCGCTCACGCACTCGGCGCCGGCGCTCGACTTCAGCATGCTGATCGAGCCCGCCTGAGCTGGGCTCAGCGGACGATCACTTTCGTCTTCATTTCGGTTGGGTGGAAGACGCAGGTGAAGCGGTAGGTACCGGTTTTTTTGAGGACCCTCGCCAGGTTGACGCCTTTGGCGCTCGTCGCCGGAGAGCGGATCTCGCCGCCGGGCCCTTTGGACTTGACGATTTTGTGGCGTTCGCCGCCTGCCCATCTGAAGCGGACCTTGGTCCCTGCGCTCACGGTCTTTTTCGACGGCGAGAGGAAGTTGTTGCCGACCGTGATCGTCGCTTCCGGGGCGGCCTGGGCGACGCTGAGCGCCATCATGCCCGCCACGGCCGTCACGGTCAACGCGAGAATTGCTCGCCTGCCCATGCGCTTACTTAAGCAGACGGGAGAGGCGGCGGTCCTTGAGCACACGGCCGCCGGTCTGCTCCTTCGGGCAGTAGTTGGTTTGGTGCTCGGCGAAGAAGACGGCCTCGATCGTCGTGCCGCAGCGCGGGCAGGGCTCGCCCTCGCGCTTGTGGATTCGCAGCGGCATCGGCAGCTTGTCTGGCAGCTCCTCGCCGACCGTCCGCTCATAGTGGTCGATCGCGTCGCCGAGCACGTGCAGCGCGGCGTGCAGGCGCTCCACCTCCTCCGGGTCGAGCTCGGAACCCTGCTTGAAGGGCGAGAGGCGCGCCTCCCAGAGGATCTCGTCGACCCAGGAGCGTCCGATGCCGGCGATGTCTCCCTGGTGCCGCAGCAGCGGGTGAAGGTGGCGGGGAAGGTCGATCGCGGTGGCGAAGGCGTCGAGCGGCGGTGCAGGCCAGGCCTCCGGCCCGAGCCTCGCGACCGCCTCGTCCTCCTCCACCGCGCCCGTCGCCAACAGCTTCGCCCAGGCACGCTGCTTGGTCCCGAACTCGCGCAGGCGTAGCTCGCGCCCATCCTCGAGTCGCACCAGCACCCGCGAGGCGCGGTCTTTTGGCGACGCCCGTTTGTCGAAGGCGCGCAGCCGCCCGGCCGACATCAGGTGGATCAGCAGGGCCAGGTCGCCGAACTCGACGATCGGCATCTTGCCGACGCGACGAATCGCGGTGATCTCGCGGCCAGCCAGCTCCTCCAGCGGCGGCTCGAAGGTCTTCATCACGTTCATCCCCGGCGCCAAAGCAGATTCCACGCTGGCGCCTGCCAGGGCGGAGTCCAGCCTGCGTGCCGTGATCTCGACCTCGGGAAGCTCGGGCATGGGGAGAGAGTAGACTTGCGCTTAGTTCATTCGACTGGACTTAGGCCAAGGCCATGCCAGCGAACATACGACCATCGAGGCCCCCCTTTTGATCAAGGGCCTTTCGAGGCAACCGGAAATGAGAGAGCTGCCGACGATCAACGAGCCGGTCCCGATGCTCGACCTCACGCCGCAGGAGGTCGAGGAGACTTCGCGCGAGGTGCGCGAGCTCGCCCGAGAGCGCGACGCCGTCATCCTCGCTCACAACTACCAGGTGCCCGAGGTGCAGGAAGTGGCCGACTACACCGGCGACTCGCTCGGCCTCTCGCGCGTTGCCGCCGAGGCTGGCGCCTCGACGATCGTCTTCTGCGGCGTCCACTTCATGGCCGAGACCGCCTCGATCCTCTCGCCGGAGAAGACGGTGCTGATCCCCGACCTCGACGCCGGCTGCTCGCTGGCCGACTCGATCAGCGCCGATGAGCTGCGCGAGTGGAAGGCGCGCCACAGTCCTGGCGCGGTCGTTGTCATGTACGTCAACACCTCAGCCGAGGTCAAGGCCGAGACCGACTACTGCTGCACCTCTTCCAACGCGGTCAAGGTGGTCGAGCACATCCTGCGCGAGCATGGCCCGGACACGGAGATCCTCTTTGGCCCCGACATGTGGCTGGGCGCTTACGTCGAGCGCGAGACGGGACACTCGATGCACGTCTGGCCGGGGGAGTGCCACGTTCACGCCGGGATCCGACCGGACGACATCAAGGCGCAGCGCGCCGCTCATCCTGGCGCCGAGTTCCTCGTCCACCCCGAGTGTGGCTGCGTGACCCAGGTGATGGAGTTCGTCGCCGCGGGCGAAGTCGAGAAGGAGGGCGTGCACATGCTCTCCACCGGGCAGATGCTCGATTACGTTCAGCAGCGACCCGACGGCGAGTACATCGTCGCCACCGAGAACGGGATGCTGCATCCGCTCCAGCAGGCCGCTCCAAAGGCGAGCCTGATCGAGGCAAACCGGATGGCCTACTGCAAGTACATGAAGATGATCACCTTGCCGAAGCTGCGCGATTCGCTGCGCGAGATGAAGTTCGAGGTCAGCGTGCCGGCCGAGATCGCGGAGCGGGCGCGGTTGCCGATCGAGCGCATGGTTGCGATCGGCTAGCGCTAGATAAAGTCCGGGGCATGGCCCAGGCGACGTCCGCGGACCCCGTCGATCGCGAGCAGCTGCACGAGCTCGCACAACAGCTGCGTGTCGATTCGGTCCGCGCTGCCGCGGCCGCCGGCTCCGGCCACCCGACCTCGTCGATGTCGGCCGCCGACCTGACGGCGGTGCTGCTGACGCGCTACCTGCGCTACGACTTCGACGCGCCCAAGAACCGAGCAAACGACCACCTCGTCTTTTCCAAGGGCCACGCTTCGCCGCTGCTCTACGCGATGTACAAGATGGCCGGAGCGATCGACGACGAGGAGTTGCTCACCTTCCGCCAGTTCGGCGCGCGTTTGCAGGGGCACCCGACGCCCGAAATCCCCTGGGTCGATGTCGCCACCGGCTCGCTCGGCCAGGGGCTGCCGATCTCGGTGGGGATTGCGCTCGCCGGCAAGCGACTCGAGAACGCGGACTACCGCGTCTGGGTGCTCTGTGGGGATTCCGAGCTGGCCGAGGGATCGATGTGGGAGGCGTTCGAGCACGCCGGCCACGCCGGCCTCGACAACATGATCGCGATCGTCGACGTCAACCGGCTCGGCCAGCGAGGCCCGACGATGCACGAATGGGACACCTCCTCGTGGGCCGCTCGGGCCGCCGCCTGCGGCTGGGATGTGCAGGAGATCGACGGGCACGACCCCGAGGCAATCGACACCGCTTACGCGCGGGCGCTCGAAGCGGGCGCCCCGGCGGCGATCTTCGCTCGCACCAAGAAGGGGTCCGGGGTAGCTGCAGTCGAGGATCAGCCGAACCAGCACGGCAAGCCGCTGGCCGACCCGGAGGCGGCGGTCGAGGAGTTGGGCGGCGAGCGCTCGCTGGGGGTCGAGGTTCAGCCTCCCCCCGAGGCGAGGCCGTACGAGATCGCGCGGGCACCGGTCGACAAACCCACCTACGAGGTCGGCGAGAAGGTCGCAACCCGGGCGGCCTACGGTGACGCCCTCGCCTGGCTCGGCTCGATCGACGAGAAGGTTGTCGCGCTTGACGGCGAGGTTGGCAACTCGACCTACGCCGAACGTTTCGCCGCCAAACACCCCGACCGCTTCTTCGAGATGTTCATCGCCGAGCAGCAGATGGTCGCCGCGGCGGTCGGCCTGCAGACGCGCGGCTGGAAGCCCTTCGCTTCCTCCTTCGGCGCCTTTCTCAGCCGCGCCTACGACTTCGTCCGTATGGGGGCTATCTCCGCTGCCGACCTGAAGCTCTGCGGCTCCCACGTCGGCGTCTCGATCGGCCCCGACGGTCCCTCGCAGATGGCGCTCGAAGACATCGCCTCGCTTCGCGCCGTCTTCGACAGCGTGATCCTCTACCCGAGCGACGCCAACCAGGCGGTGCAGCTGCTCGACGCGATGCGCCTGCACCGCGGGATCAGCTACATGCGGACGACGCGAGAGGCGACGCCGGTGCTCTATGGGCCCGGGGAGAGCTTCGAGATCGGCGGCAGCCACACGGTTCGCTCCGGCGATGCAGACGACGTGACGCTGATCGGCGCGGGCATCACCCTGCGCGAATGCCTCACCGCTGCCGACGAGCTGGCGGCCAAGAGGATCGCCGCGCGGGTGATCGACCTCTACTCGGTCAAGCCCGTTGACGCCGCCGTAATCCTCGCCGCAGCGGGAGAGACCAGGGCGCTCGTCACGGTCGAGGACCACTGGCCCGAGGGTGGTATTGGCGAGACTGTCGCCGGTGTCCTTGCCGAAGCGGCTTCGAGTACGCCGCTGGTCCGTCTCGCGGTAAGCGGGCGTCCCGGCAGCGGCCCACCGGCGGATCTCCTCGCGGCGGCCGGTATCGACGCCGCAAGCATCGTCGCGGCCGTGGGCCGAACGCTCGACCCGCCGGCCTAGAGAAAAGCGGATGGCCCGATCCGGGTCTCGCCGCCCCATCTGCACTCGGGCGGAATGCACCTGAATTCCAGGCCGGGCGCCAGGGGGTCCGCTATCCGGTCGAGCAGCGAGGAGTCCTGCCGGAGCAGCCATGGGGACTGCGTCACCTGAAGTTCCTTCACTTCGCTGGCCGGCACGACGATCAGTCGCGGCCGGCCACAGCGCTGGTGATCGAGCCGGCATTCGCGTATGCAAAGCTGATCGCCCTTACATTTCATCTGGCAGTCTCTTTTTTCCAGGTTGCACTGCGCCCCCGCGCTTGGGGGTTTCTGCCGGATCAGGATCTTGTCGGAATCGCTGGCCAAGTACTCCCCCTTGATTTCATCGCCCCCAACGAGCAGCAGGACCGCATCTGGACGGCGCTCGGGGAACTCCGTCTGGCGGGCCACGCTGAGCACGAAGGCGGCGATGCCAACCGCAATGGCGAGGCGCCAGAGCGGAAAGCGGGCGTCGTCTCCCATCTCGAGGAAGTCGCGGACGAGTCGCAATCCATAGAACAGCAGGCCGGCTAGGATCACTGCGACGAGCACACCGCTGACGTCGAAGGGAACGACGAGCAGCGTGAAGATGCCGATCACGGCGGTCGGGAAGCCGATTTCCTTGGAGAGGACCACGCTCACACCCCTTGAGATGCGACCGCTCCCGGTCTCCGCCGCCCTGGCGATCTTGACGACGACAAACCCCAGCAGGCCGAGGGTGAGGACGACGAACAGCACCGAGATCACCAGCTCCCGTACCCCGGCTGCCGCAATCTGATCCTTGGGGATCAGCGGCAAGACCTCCGCCGGCGGCAGCTGCCCTTGGCTGAAGCGCTGCCACTCGACGAAGTATCCGGCGCCGAGAAAGAACGCCCCGAGCCCGGCACCCGCGGCAAGCACCTGCCGGGTGGAGGCGAGGGTCTCCGCCAGCCGGTCTCGAAAGCCGTCGCTGATCCGGCTGACTGCGTTTGGGGTGGCGAACGCTAGGGCGGGGGGTTCCTCTCTATCACCAGGCCCTTGTGTCGGCGCATCATTCAAGGCGCTTGATTATTAAGGAGATCTACGCATACACGACGTCCGGGTCATGAATACGAGCAGCAGCTAACAATTCGCTAAGCTGTCGCACATCATTCTTGGGCGGGGTGTTGCGCACGATCCGTTGCGCAGGAGTCACCCTGTAGCCGGAGAAGGACCCCCGCGCATGGCCAGAGGCAGAAAGCAAAAGAAGGGCGATGAGCCGCCGGCGACGCACAACCGCAAGGGCGGCGCGCCGATCATCGAGATGCGCGACGTGACCAAGGTCTACCCCGGCGGTCACATGGCGCTCGACCGGGTCTCGCTGGCTGTCGACCGCGGCGAGTTCGTCTTCCTCGTCGGGCCGACCGGCTGCGGCAAGTCGACCCTGATCAAGATGCTGATTCGCGAGCTGTCGGCGACCGACGGCAGCGTCCGTATCGCCGGCCGCGACATCGGCGCGATGCCGGAGAAGAAAATTCCGCAGCTGCGGCGCAACATCGGCACCGTCTTCCAGGACTTCAAGCTTCTCCCTGACCGCACCGTCTATGACAACGTCGCCTACGCGCTGCAGGTTCTCGGCGCCCACCGCGGCGAAATCCGCCGCCAGGTGCCGGAGATCCTGCGTCTCGTCGGCCTCTCGACCAAGCTGCACAGCTACCCCGACGAGCTCTCCGGCGGCGAGCAGCAGCGCGTCTCGATCGCCCGCGCCTTCGTCAACCACCCGCCGCTGCTGCTCGCTGACGAGCCCAGCGGAAACCTCGACCCGGTCACCTCGATCGGCGTGATGCAGCTCCTCTACCGGATCAACAAGACCGGTACGACGGTCGTCGTCGTCACCCACGACCGCGAGATGGTCGACAACATGCGCCGCCGTGTGATCGAGCTGTATGAGGGCCGCGTCGTCCGTGATGAGGTCTCAGGCGGCTACACCGAGGAGTCGACGTCCGAGTTCGGCCTGCGCATGCGGGCGGAGATGGGCGTCGCGCCCGAGGGTCAGACCAACGGTCACACCAGCGAGTCGCTCTTCTAGATGTCAAGACTTCTCTTCTTTACCCAGGAGGCTTTCCGCGCGCTGCGCCGCAACGGCGCGCCGAGCATGGCCGCGGTCGTCACCACGGTCGTCACCGTGATCCTGCTCGGTGTCTTGATCCCGATCTTCCAGACGACGCAGGCCAAGAGCGATCAGGTCCGCGACAGCCTCGAGTTCCGGGTGGCGATCTTCGACGACGCGACGAACGCCGAAAAAGACCAGCTGGAAGGCGAGTTGCTGCTGATCCCGCACGTCGAGTCGGTCGATCTGATCACCAAGTCCGAGGCGCTTGACGAACTGACGGCGGACCTCGGCAAGGAGAAGAGCGGCGAGCTGCTGGCCCAGCTGCACTCAAACCCGCTGCCGGCGAACTTCCGCGTAAAGGCCGACGACGCCGGCAACCTCGACTCGGTGCGGGCGGCGGTCACGCCGCCCGGTGCAAACGGCAAGCCGCAGCCGATCTCGCCGATCATCCAGGACGTCTTCGACCGCCAGGAAGACTCACGGAAGATCGAGCAGGTGACGAGCGCGCTGAAGATCGTTCTCACGGTGATCACGGCACTGCTGATCGTCGCTTCGCTGATGCTGGTCGGCAACACGATCCGGCTCTCGATTTACACCCGCCGCCGCGAGGTCGAGGTGATGCGCCTGGTCGGCGCCACCCGCTGGTTTATCCGCTGGCCGTTCATGATCGAGGGGGTCGTCGTCGGCTTCTTCGGCGGCCTGGTAGCCATACTGATCCTGTGGCTGGGCAAGCTGACGATCGTCGACCCGCTGAGCGACAGCATCGGCTTCCTCGCCGCCCAGAACAGCACCACCCTCTCCTTCCCCGCCCTGGTGGCGATCCTCTTTGCGGCTGCGGTGCTGGTCTCGGCGATCGGCTCCGGCATCACTCTGCGCCGCTTCCTCAAGGTCTGAGCTCCGCATGAGGTTGGCGCGGACGCTCGGTCTGGTGGCCGCGCTGCTCGCAGTGCTCGGGGCAGGCCTCTGGCTCGGGGGGCACCCGGCGAAGATGCCGCCGCCGCTGCGCGACCTCTTCGTCGACGACTCGGCCGGCCTCAGCGCCGAAGCGAGCGAACTGATTGAGGACAACTACTTCCGCTCGGTCCCGCAGGCGGAGTTGACCGATTCCTCGCTGCAGGGCATGGTGCGGGGACTGCGACGGCGCTACCGCGATCGCTTCTCCGAGTACTTCTCGGCCGAGATGCTGGACCGCTTCACCGAAGAAATCGAGGGCCGCTTCTCGGGGATCGGGCTCAGCGTGACGGGGGTTGAGGGCGGCCTGCGGGTCGAACGGGTCTTTAAGCGCTCGCCGGCGGAAAGGGCCGGGATCGAGGTCGGCGAGACGATCGTCTCGGTCGACGGTCGCTCGATCGCGGGTCTCGACTCCGACGCCGCCACCGCCTTGATCAAGGGGCCGGAAGGGACCGAGGTGACGATCGGCGTGCGCAGCCTCAAGGGAGACGACGTTCGCCAGGTCCGACTCACTCGTGCCGAGATCTCGGTCCCGGTCGTGAGCAGCAAAATGGAGACGGAGGGCGGGAAGAAGCTTGGCTACATTCGCTTCGCCGCCTTCAGTGAAGGTGCCCACGGAGCGCTGCGGCGGGCAGTACGCAAGCTGCAGCGGCAGGGCGCCGAGGGCCTCGTGCTCGACCTGCGCAGCAACGGCGGCGGCCTGCTCGAGGAGGCGGTGCTGACCGCGAGCATCTTCCTGCCCGAGGGGGAAACTGTGGTCTCGACTGATTCCCGCACCCAGGGCCGGGCGGTCTACGAGACCAAGGGAGGCAACCTGGCGGCTCTGCCGATCGCCGTCCTGATCGATCGCAACACCGCCTCAGCGGCGGAGATACTCACCGCCGCCCTTGCTGAGGAGGCCGGGGCGAAGGTCGTCGGCACGCGCTCCTTCGGCAAGGGCGTCTTCCAGCAGGAGATCGATCTTTCCAACGGCGGCGCGCTGAAGCTGACGGTGGGCGAGTACTTCACCCCGGACGGGACCAACCTGGCCGGCAAGGGGATCCAGCCCGACGTGCCGGCCCGGGACATGCTGGGGACGAGCCGCGACGAGGCGATCGAACGCGCGCTCGGGGTGCTGGCGGCGCAGTGAGCAAGCCCGAACGGCGGCAGCGCGGCCGCGGTCGCGGCCGCAAGCAGGCGGTGCCGAAGACGGCCCGCGACGCGGTCGAGATGTTCCTGCGCGAGGAGCTCGGCGGGCGCGGCTTTCGCGCTTCGCTCGAGGTCGAAGCCGCTGAGGCAAGTGCGGTAGCCGAGTCGCGCAGTGGCCCGCGCCGCGATCTGATTGGGCTGCCGACCTTCACCGTCGACCCGGCGACCGCACGAGACTTCGACGACGCGGTGTCGGCGCAGCGCGAGGGCGAGGGCACCAGGCTCTGGATCCACATTGCCGACGTAGCTGCCCATGTCCCCCCGGGATCGCCGCTCGACCGCGAGGCAGGGCGCCGCGGTAACAGCACTTACGTGCCAGGGGCAGTCGAGCCGATGCTGCCCCATGCGTTGAGCGCGGAGGCCTGCAGTCTGGCGCCTGGAGTTGAGCGCCTTGCCGTGACGGCGGAGATCGAGCTCGATCGAGACGGGCGGCCGGGCGCAGTCGCCTTCTACCGCAGCCGCATCCGCTCCGATGCCCGGCTCGACTACGACGAGCTCGACGTGATCTTCTCGGGCCGGTCGGAAGCGCCGGAAACGGTCGCCGAGCCGCTGGCCGTCGCCCGCGAGGCCGCCGCCGCGCTCGGCGGGCGCCGCGGCGCCACCAGCCTCGACGTGGAGTCGTTTGAGCCCGAGTTCCGCTTCGACTCTCGCGGCAACGTGGTTGGCGCGCGCGGCGTCGCCCAGACCGAGGCGCACGCTCTGATTGAGCGGCTGATGATCCTCGCCAACGAGCAGGTCGCCCTGCTTTTGGAGCGAAAACGGGTGCCGACGATCTACCGGGTCCACCCGCCACCCGATCCGCTGCGAATCGAGCAGTTGATCAAGCAGCTGCACGAGCTCGAGATCCCGACTCCGCCGCTGCGCGGTACGCCGGCGCCACGCGAGGCAGCCGAGCTGGCGGCGGAGGCAAGCCGGCTGGTGGCGCGTGAGGCGACGCGACGCGGACACGGCCGCGACGCGTATACATCGCTCGTGCTGCGTTCTCTCAAACAAGCCTCCTACAGCGAGCGCAACAGCGGCCACGCTGGGCTCGGCAGCGCCGCCTACTGCCATTTCACCTCGCCGATCCGGCGCTACCCCGATCTGATCGCCCACCGCGCCCTGCTGGCGACGCTGGGAGAGGGCGAGCCGGCGCCGAGCGCGGCCGAAGCGCGCGAGGTGGCCTGGCACTGCAGCGAGCGCGAGCGCGAGTCGATGCGGATCGAGCGCCGGGCCGACGACATCTGCGCCGCTTTCCTGCTCGAGCGCGAGCTGCGCGAGCGGGGTGTCGAGACGGAGTTCGCAGGGGAGGTGTCGGGACTGATTCGCGCCGGCGCCTTCGTCGGCTTCGGCGGCGAGTTGGGCGATGTTTACGAGGGCTTTCTGCCCGCCCGCCGAATCGGGGGTACCGAGCGCTTCGAGCTGAACGAGAGCGAGACCGCCCTGGTCGGCCTCGAGTCGCAGCGCAAGCTGCGGCTCGGCGACCCGATATCCGTCCAGGTGAGCGGGGTCGAAGCGGCGCGCGGCCGCGTCGATCTGGAGCCGGCGGATGGCTAAGAAGAAGAGGCCATCCGAACCCCCCCCGCGTGCGCCTGGCGGCGGCGGACACTGCGCGGTGCTGCGTCCTCGGGCTTGCCCTTGGCACCACCAAGGGCTGCGCCCTGCGTCCTTGCCCCGCTTGGTCCGGCGCGCGCCAGCCACACACGCGGAGGTTCCGAATGGCCTCTAAGAAGAAACGCGCCCCGGCATCTGGCGACGTCGCCACCAACCGCCGCGCCAGGCACAAATTCGAGTGGATCGAGAAGGTCGAGGCCGGGATGGTGTTGCGCGGCTCTGAGGTCAAGTCGCTGCGTAACGGCAAGGCGCAGATGACCGACGCCTATGCGGTGATCGACGATGGCGAGGTCTGGCTGCGCAATCTCCACATCCCGCCCTATGAGCCGGCAAGCCGCGAGAACCACGAGCCCGAGCGGGCGCGCAAGCTGCTGCTTCACCGTGCTGAGATCGAGCGCCTTGTCGGCAAGACCGCCGAGCGCGGCCTGACCTTGATCCCGACCAGGATCTACTTCAAGGGGTCGCGGGCGAAGGTTGAGCTGGCGCTGGCGCGAGGCAAGGAGGGACGCGACCGGCGGCGCGAGATCGCGGATCGCGACGTGCGGCGTGAGCTCGAGCGCGAATTCAAAGGCAGAATGAGGTAGCGTCGAGATCCATGGCTGACTTCGTCAGCGACAACGTCGCGTACTTCGTCGCAGGACTCGTGGTGGCGATCCTTCTTCTCCTGCTGGTAATCAGCGTCGTCCAACGGCGCAGCAAAGACCGGCACAAAAAGGCCGGGGCCGGCAAGCCGTCCCCGGCCCAGGGCGCATCCCCGGCCCCTCAGTCCTCCGGGGCGACGGGGGCAGGCGCCCCGCCGCCCCCCCCGCCTCCCTTGGGTGGCAAGCCCACGAGCGCCAAGGAGAAGCGCAAGCTGGCGCGTGCGCAGCAGCGAGCGGCGCGTAGCGAACACCGCAAGCGGCGCGGAGAAGAGGCGAAGCGGCGCCGCCAGGAACGCGCCCAGAAGCGGGTCGAACGCCGTCATAAGCCGACCAAGGCGGGCCGCTCGGGCCGCCGAGCTAAGAAGGAAGCGGCAAAGGCCGAGCGTGACCTTGCGGCGGCGCGTGCTGCCCAGGAGCGAGCGCTGTTCGAGCAGGAAAGCTCAGCGACCCCTCAGCAGGCACAGCAGGTCGCTCCGCCGCCGCCCCAGGGCCAGCCGGTGCCCCCTGCCATTGCGCCACCGCCAGTCCCCCCGCCAATCCCGCCGGCCCCGGCTGCTGCGGTCCCGCCGCCGGCCCCGCCGGTGCAGCCGCCGGTGCCTGGACAGCCGAGTGCGCCGCTTCCTCCTCCACCGGGTGGCTATGACCCCGCGACCGCCGAACAGCGAGTACAGGACAAGGTGGCCGAAATTCAGCGCGAGGAGGAGCGGATCCGCGCTGAGGCAGATCGCCGCATCGAGGAGGCCGAGCGGCTCCAGCGCGAGGCTGAGGCGCGTCGGACGCAGGCTGAGGCAGCCCAGACGACGCAGAGCATGGCGCCGGTGCCACCTGCTCCGTCGGCCCCGGCACCGAATCTGCAGACCGCGGAACAGCGACTGCAGCAGGAACGCGAAGCGCAGGAGCGCTCGTTGGCAGAGGCACAGGAGCGGCTGCGCCAGATCGAGGAGAGAACCAAAGCAGCGGAACGGCGTGCAGCCGAGGCCGAGCGCCTCTCGAAGCTGAAAGCGCAGGAGGACGAGCGCCAGCAACGTTTGCGCGAGATCGAGCAAAGCGTGGCCCAGGCAGAGGAGCGGGCCCGCGAGGCAGAGCGCCGCGCCGCCGAAGCCGAGCAGGCCGTGCTCGGGTCAGTGCAGGGCGGAGGCGAGGCATCGTTGAACCCCCAGCCGCTGCCCCCACAGGCGGCCCCACAGCCCCCTGGTCCGCCGCCGCCCAGCCCAGCACCGACGCCTCAGCCCCCAGCACCGCAGCCGCCGCCGCCAGCCCCGGAGCCCCAGCCGGGCCCGCCGCCAACTCCGCCGCAGCCCGATCCGCAGCCGGGCCCCCCGTCGCCCCCGCAGCCGACGCCGCCCGCGGTGCAGGCAGGCGAGACGATCGAACTCAACAACGTCAGCTTCGAGCAGCTCCGGGCCCAGGGGCTCTCGGTCACCCAGGCCACGCGTCTGCTCGCTCACCGCGAGCGGGTCGGCCGCTTCCAGTCAATCGACGAGCTTGACGAGATTCCCGGCCTGCCCAGGGAGTTCGCAGAAGATCTGAAGCGCCGCTCTCGCATCTAAGAGCCCATCCGGCTCTTACAGGCCCGCAGCCTCGATCAGCTTTAGCCAGATCTCGGAGCGGGTTGGGTAGGCGGCGACGGCGTGGCGTAGCTGTTTGAGGGGTACTTCTCCGACGATTGCGATCGTGGCTGCGTGGAGGAAGTCAGCGGTCTCGAAGCCGGTGAAGGTGGCGCCGACGATCGTCTCGGTTGCCCGGTCGACGACCAGGCGCGAGATTCCACCCGTGCCCTTGCCGTAGAAGCTGGCGCCGGCGGTGCCGTCGGTGGGGACGTCGACGGCGCGTGCATCGATTCCCGCCTCTTCGGCCTGGGCGAGGGTCTTGCCGGCGGCGGCTACCTGGGGGTCGGTGAAGGTGACCCGAGGGAGGGCATTGTCTTCGGCGAGTGCCTCCGCGTCACGGCCGAGCAGGTTCTCCGCCGCGACCCAGGCCTGGTACTTGCCCATGTGGGTGAAGAGCGCCCTGCCGTTGACGTCGCCGACGGCGTACAGCCACCCGCGTCCGCCGACTCGTAGGCGCGAGTCGGTCTCGAGAAAACCACGCTCGCCGGGCTCGACGCCGGCCGACTCCAGCCCGATCTCCTTCGTGCGGGGGGCGCGGCCGACCGCCACCAGCAGCTCCGCTCCCTCCACCCGGCTGTCGTCGTTCAGCTTGACGACGATCCCGGGGCCGCCGGAGGAGACGTGCTCGGCGAGTACGCCGGTGCGCACGTCGATCCCGTAAGCGTCGCGCAGCGAGGCGGCGACCTGCTCGCCGGCGAAGGGCTCCTCGCGCGGCAGCAGCCTGCTCTCGCCCTCGATCAGGGTGACCGACGTCCCCAGCGTTGACCAGGCCTGAGCCAGCTCCGATCCAACCGGGCCGCCACCAAGGACGACCATGCTCTCCGGCACCTGCTTCGCAGTGGTTGCGTCGCGGTTGTTCCAGGTGGGCACTGCGTCGAGCCCCTCGATCGGCGGCATCGCGGCGCTGCTACCCGTGGCGACGACGACGGCCTTGCGCGCGACCAGCGTCTTTTCGCCGATAACCACTTGTCGCTCTCCATTCAGGCGTCCCTCGCCGCGAAAAAGCTCGATCCCGCGTTCCTTCAGCCAGGGCAATTGGCCCGAGTCATCGAGATCGTGGATCACCTCGTCACGGCGGTCGAGCACCGCTTGTGGGTCGAGGTCGCCGGTTACTGCGGCGCTGACCCCGGGCACCCGGCGTGCCTCCGCCAGCAGCTCGCCCGGACGCAGCAGCGCCTTCGATGGCATGCAGGCGTAGTAAGAACATTCGCCGCCGACCAGGTGGCTCTCGACGATCGCGACCGAGAGCCCGCCGTCGGCGAGTCGGCCCGCGCAGACCTCGCCTGGAGCGCCAGCGCCGATCACGATTGCGTCGAATTCGCGCTCCGGCATCCAGCACACCGTACAATCGAGGCACATAGCACGGGGGCGACAGGCTTCGATCTGGTCGATCCGTGCGAACGGTTGCAGGTCGAGGTTGCCGGAGGCCTCGTTAAACACCGGCACCAACCAATACGTGCGGACCATGAGTTCGCCCTCGCTGCTTAGTTAGATCTAAGTGAGTGAGAGTCGGCCCTCTCCCGCCCGCGGAGGGGGGTTCCGGCTTCAATTGCGGGCTTACCCAGGCGGATCGCCCCGTCCGCCGGGGGACATTTCAGAGGGCTTTGTCTCCCGCAGTGCCCGCCGGCGCGGACCCCGGGAGACGAGAATCAAGCGCCGGCTAAACCTGTAGAAGCCTTCGCGCTACGGCCAGAGACGTCGGTTCAATTCCGACCGCCTCCATTGGTTTTGCACCTCGTCTTGTCAGAGATGGCACGAAGTGCGTGCCACAGGTGCGTCTGCGATCAGCAGCGTCTGGTGCGTGCCACGAATCAGCTGCTTCTACGGGATCGTTATCACGATGTACTACGAGGAGCACGGCCGGCCGCATTTCCACGCTCGATATGCGGAGCATGATGCCTCGATTGCGATCGACGACCTCAGCATCCTGCAAGGCCGCCTGCCTCATAAACGCCTAACCATGGTGCGCAAATGGGCGCGTATTCACCGCGACGAGCTTGAAATCAATTGGGAGCGGGCAAGGAACGAACAGCCTTTGGCCTCGGTCGATCCGCTGCCGTAGCATTAAGCGCATGGAGCCGATCGTCCACGTCACGCGCGTCGAGGTAGTAGGGGATCATCGAATCCATCTGTGCTTTGAGGACGGTAGTGAAGGAGAGATCGACTTTTCGGCTCGCGCGTGGCGAGGGATCTTTGAGCCGCTGCGGGATCCGAGCTATTTCGGACAAGTCAAGTTGGATGAGGAGCTGGGAACGATCGTTTGGCCAAACGGGGCGGACATAGCCCCCGAGACGCTCCACGTCCGCATCGACCAGTCGATCTCGTAGGCGCCAAGTCGGTGAATCGCTACGTCGCCTTCCTGCGGGGGATGAATCTCGGTGGCCGACGGATCACTAATGAGGAGTTGCGCTCGCATTTTGAGGCGCTGGGTTGTGAGGATGTCGCGACTTTTCGCGCCAGCGGCAACGTGGTCTTCGCCAAGGAGGGGCGGCCCTCCGAGCTGAGCATGCAGCTCGAGGAGGGCCTGGGCGTGGCGCTCGGCTATGAGGTACCGGTCTTCCTGCGTTCGGTGAAGCAGTTGCTGTCGATTGCCACGCAGGAGCCCTTCGACGCAAAGCAGCTCGCCGCCTCGAAGGGAAAGTTGCAGGTGGCGCTGCTGACCCGCAAGCCGTCCGCGGGGACGGCGAGGAAGGCCCTGGCGTTATCGACCGATGCCGACCGGCTCGCAGTCGAGGGCCGCGAGCTCTTCTGGCTGCCCAAAGGCGGCATGTCCGAATCCGAGCTGGACCTGAAGGTCCTCGCGACGATGCTCGGCTCGATGACCATCAGGACCAAGGGCACGATCGACCAGATCGCCGCCAAGTACTTCGCCTGACGGCTATTGCCGTCAGGCGAATGACGCCGAAAGCTCGGGCGGCGTGGAGAGCGTCTGGAAGACGACGCAGTAGCGCTCGGTCAGTTTGAGCAGGGTGTCCAGCTCCTCCTCGCTTGCCTCCGTCTCGAGCTCGAAGCTGAGTCGGATCGCGCGGAAACCAACGGGCGCCTCGCGATCGACCGCCAGCGTGCCGCGGAAATCGAGGTCGCCCTCGGCGCGGACGGTGCCCGTCTCGACTGAGATGCCCAGCGAGGTTGCTACCGCACGCAGCGTCACCCCCGCGCAGGCCACCAGGGCCTCGAGCAGCATGTCGCCCGAGCAGAGCAGCGAGCCATCGCCGCCGGAGGCCGGGTGCAGGCCCGCCTGCGCCATCGCTCGGCCGGTATCGACAGAGCAGGAGACGCCCTCGCCGAGGCTGCCGCTTGCATTCAAGGTGACGAGAGCGGCCTCCGGCTCCTCCTCGTAGCGCTCCTTCAGCGGTGCCTGGATCGCCCGTAGCTCGTCTCGTTCCATGGGCTGAGGTTACGCGGGGGCTTGCCGATCGGCATTCTGGACGGGATGGCAATCGCGACCGCAACCAGCCTCGACGTCCACATGGGCGGCCAGCTGCTGTTCGCCGGCGTCTCCTTCAAGCTCGAGCCGCGTGAGCGGATGACCTTGTCCGGCCGCAACGGCGCCGGCAAGTCGACCCTGCTGCGGCTGCTGGCGGGGGAGCTCTCGCCCGATGCTGGCAGTCTCGTCTTGCAGAAAGGCGCGCGGGTCGCTCTGCACGACCAGCGACCGCCACGGCAGACAGAGATCTCATTGGGCGAGTACGTCTTCTCCGGCCGTGCCGAGATGTTGCGGACGGAGGCCGAGCTCGAGCGGCTCGAGGCGGCGATGTCCGCCGGGGAGACCGGGGACGACACGCTGAGCGCCTACGCCGTCGCCCAGCAGCGACTCGAGCACGGCGGCGGCTACCGCTGGCGCGACGGCGTCCTCTCTGTTCTGCGCGGCCTCGGCTTCGGCGGCGAGGAGACGGAGCGCTCACTGTCGACCTTCTCCGGCGGCGAGCTGACCCGGGCCTCGCTGGCTCGGGCGCTGGCGACCCGACCCGATTTGCTGCTGCTCGACGAGCCGACGAACCACCTCGACATCCCCTCGCTGGAGTGGCTGGAGCGCTACCTGCGCGATCTCGACGCTGCCGTTGTACTCGTCGCCCACGACCGCTGGTTCCTCGAGGCGGTCGGCACCTCGGTGCTGGAGCTGGAGGCAAAGAAGGCACGTTTCTTCGCTGGGCCCTGGCATGCCTGGCGCAAGGAACAGGCTGCCCGTGAGATCGCCCGCGGCAAGGCGATCGAGCGCCAGGAGGCCGAGATCGCCCGCATGGAGCGTTTCGTCGAGCGCTTCCGCTACAAGGCGACGAAGGCACGCCAGGCCCAGTCGCGGCTGAAGCAGATCGACAGGATCAAGCGCGACGGAGTCGAGGCCGAGCAGCGCGACCGCCGCAACCTGCGCTTCTCATTCGTCCAGCCTGAGCGACCCGGTCGCATCGTGCTCAAGCTCGTCGGGGCCACGATCGAGGTGCCTGGTCGCACCCTGCTCGCCGACGCCCGGCTCGAAGTCGAGCGCGGCGAGCACGTCGTCCTCGTCGGGCCCAACGGAGCGGGAAAGACGACGCTGATCGAGACGCTTGCGGGACTGCGCGAGCTATCCACTGGCTCGGTGCGGCTTGGCCACAACGTCAAGGTCGGCTACCTCTCCCAGCACGCCGACACGGCGGCAGGGGAGGGCTCCGTCCTCGACGCCGCCCAGCGGCAAACGGGGCTCAGTGGCCAGAAAGCACGCGACCTGCTCGGCAACTTCCTCTTCTCCGGCGGCGACGCCGAGAAGCAGCTTGGCGACATCTCCGGCGGAGAGCAGCGGCGGCTCTCGCTGGCGATCCTGGTCGCCTCCGGCGCCAATGTGCTGATCCTCGACGAGCCGACCAACCACCTCGACCTGGAGAGCCGTGAGGCACTCGAGGACGCGCTCTCGGCCTTTGAAGGGGCGGTGATCCTGGTCTCCCACGACCGCGCCCTGCTGGAGGCGGTCGGCACCCGAACGCTCGTCTGCGAGGACGGCGAGCTGCACAGCCACTCGAGCGGCTGGGCCGCCTATCAGCGCGAGCGCGACGAAAGGGAAGCCGTGGCGGAGGCGGTCGCACAGGGCGCGAAGTCCGCGCCCGCGTCGGCCGACGGGCGCAACGCCGGGCGGGCGGCGAAGAAGGCAGCGCGGAAGGCTGGTCGGCTGGCCGAGCAGATCGAGCGGGCGGAGGCCGACCTGCGCGAGCTCGAGGAGGAGCTCGCCGACCCGGAAGCCTGGTCAAGTCCTGGTCGCGCCGAGCGGGCTGAAGCGCGCCACGCCGCGGCGAAGCAGGTGGTTGCCGAGCTCTACGCGCAGTGGGGGGAGGCCGAAGCCGAGGTTGAGGGGGCCTCTACCTCAGCGGGCGATCGAGGTTGACCAGCGTCCCCTTGCCGGGGGCAAGGGTGATGTTGCGGACCTTTACCTTTTCCGGCTTGCGGTCGGGGGCGCTGAGCTCGGCCCGCTCGAGGATCGCGCGCAGCACGATCCGCATCTCGTATTCGGCGAAGGCAGCGCCGATGCAGCGCCGCACGCCGCCGCCGAAGGGGATCCAGGCGTAGGTGTCGGCCTTATTTCTGAGGAAGCGCTCGGGCCGGAACTCCTCCGGCTGTGGGAAGAGGTCCGCGCGGTAATGCAGAGCGGCGATCGCCGCCATCACGAAGGTCCCGGTCGGCAGCTCATAGCCGCCGATCGACTTCGGCGCGGTCAGCTTGCGAGCCACGTCGACGATCACCGGCCGGGTCCGCAACGTCTCCTTGACCGTCGCGTCGAGGTAGTCGTCCTCGCCGGCGGCGATCGAGTCGCGCAGTCGGGCGAGCACCTGTGGGTTGCGCAGCAGGCGCTCCATCGCCCAGGCCAACCCCGTCGCGGTGGTCTCGTGGCCGGCGCCGAGGATCGTGACTAGCTCGTCGCGCAGTTCGGCGTCGCTCATCGAGCTGCCGTCATCGTGGCGGGCGGCGAGCAGTAGCGAGAGCACGTCGTCGGCCTCCTCGTGCCCTCCGGCGTTCTCGGCGCGGCGCAGGGCGATCTCCTCGTAGATGAAGGCGTCGAGCGCCTCGCGGGCGGCGACAAAGCGCGCCCAAGGGCTCCAGCGGCCGTAGCTACGGCGCAGCGGCGGGATCGCGGTAACGAGGCTGAGCCGCCCCGCAAAGGTCTCGATCAGGTGCTCGAAGCGGCTAAGGCGCTCCTCGTCGTGGACACCGAAGACCGCGCGCATGATCACCGCCAGGGTGATCCGCTGCGTATGTGGACGCAGCGCGAATGGCTCGCCAACCGGCCAGCTCTCCATCTCGCCCAACGTCACCTCGCGGATTAGCTCGCCGTAGCGTTGGATCCGTTCGCCGTGGAAGGGCGGCAGCAGCAGTTTGCGCTGGCGCATGTGGGGCGCCTCGTCCAGGGTGAGGACCGAGTTCGGGCCGAGCGCCGGCTCGAGGATGGTCGCGTTCGCCTCGCCGGCGTGCGCCTGCTCGGGGGAGGTGGTGAAGAGCTCTTTGACCAGTGTCGGGTCGGCGACGTAGACGAGTCGCCGGAAGAAGGGGAAGGAGACAGTGAACATGTCGCCGTAGCGGCGCTGGTAGCGGATCAGGAAGCCGAGTGGGTCACGGGCGTAGAGACCGATCTGGGCTGCGGCGGGCAGCCGAGGGCCGGGAGGGAACTGCGCCCGCGCCGGCGTGGCCGCGGCGCGTCGCGGAATCGTCGCTTGCTCCATCAATCGCACCTTACCGGGAAAACTGGCTGACCAGCCAGGATGGCTTAAAAGACGATGGTTCGGTCGCCGTCGAGGAGGACGCGATCGTCGAGGTGCGCCTTGACCGCACGGGCGAGGACGAGGCGCTCGATGTCACGGCCGATCCGCATTAGGTCGTCGACCTCGTCGCGATGGCTGACCCGGGTCACGTCCTGGTCGATGATCGGGCCGGCGTCGAGATCCTCGGTGACGTAGTGGGCGGTGGCGCCGATTAGCTTGACGCCCCGCTCGTGGGCGCGGGCGTAGGGGTCGGCGCCGACGAAGGCAGGCAGGAAACTGTGGTGGATGTTGATCGCCGGCGCGCCCAGCCGTTCGAGGAAGTCGGCCGAGAGGATCTGCATGTAGCGAGCGAGGACAAGCAGGTCGATGCCCCCGCCGAGCAGCTCCAGTATTCGTGCCTCGGTGGCGGCCCGATCGCCGCCCTCGACCGGCACGTGGTGGTAGGGGAGTCCGAGCGAAGAGACCTGGCCCGCGTGGTCAGGGTGATTGGAAACGACGGCGAGGACCTCGGCGCCCAACTCGCCGCTGCGCCAGCGCCAGAGCAGGTCGGAGAGGCAGTGGTCTTCGCGCGAGACCATGATCGCTACCCGCTTGCGCTCGCTCGACTCGGCGAAGCGATGGTCCATCTTCAGCCGTCCCGCGATCTCCACCTCGAAGCGGCGGTAGAGCGCCTCCCGCTCGCCCGCGGGCGCAGGATCGAAAGCCATCCGCATGAAGAAGCGACCCTCGCGGCTCGAGTGCTGGTCGGCGTCGACGATGTTGCGACCGGCATCGGCGAGAAAGCCACTGACCGCGGCGATCAGGCCGGGTTGATCAGGACAGGCAAGGAGCAGTCGCGAGGTGGGAGGCTGGCCGTCGATGTGCGGATGATCGCGCGTTTGCGCGCACAATCGCTTTCAATCGCCCGGCCTGGGAGCGGCCATTCGCGCCTGAGCTAGTGCAGATCCGCACGCAAATGTGAGATCTGTGCGCGCGATCACCCTGCAGCAGCCGGAACCCCGCCACGGTTCCGCGCTTGCTCACAAAACGCACATACTCGATATCCGTTCTTGTCCTGTCCGTCCTGGCGATCCCCGCGGTCGCCCTGGCGGCGCCCGGGAATGATCGGGAGCAGACCGAGCGCGCCGCTATAGCGCCGGCGCGACCGGCCGCGCCGACCCCATTCGTCGCACCGGTCCGCAGCTTCCATCGCACGATCCAGGTCCATGTCCAGCGAATCCGGGCAGCTCGCCGAGCCCGTCTGCGCCGCGAACGCGAGGAAGCTTTCGCAACCCTCCCAGCCGGCGTGTCCATGGCAACCCTGGAATCCATCGCCTCCTGCGAGTCTGGTGGCGACCCAACGATCGTCTCGAGCGATGGCAGCTACCGCGGCAAATACCAGTTCAGCTTCGAAACCTGGGCAGCGGTTGGCGGCACCGGCGACCCAGCAGCAGCTCCAGAGGACGAGCAGGACTACCGTGCAGCTCTCCTCTACGCGCAGTCGGGCTCCAGCCCCTGGCCTGTTTGCGGCAGCTGAGAGCGACATAGGACGACGTCCTACGATGCCCCCATGAGTGACGAGGCAGTCCCGGCCCCAGATCCACAAGGTCCGAGTCGCAAGCCACCCGCAGAGGCGATAGCAGAGGCGAAAGTTCGAGCCCCGACTCGCGGGAATCGCAAGCTTGAGCAGTTCCTGGAGGCGGTCAACGGTGACGAGCAGGTTCGGGCGTGGTGGTACATGGCTCAGGTGCATGCAGAACGGCTGGGGATGTCGGACCACTCTTGGGTGCACACCCAGATCGTGCTCAACATTTCCCTGCGCCTGCTGCGTTTGCTGGTCAAGGCTGGGGAGGAGCCTGCGGTCGTCGCCGATCACGGGATGTCAGCCCGCGACGCGGAGGTCGTGGTGGCCGGTGGAGCCCTGCTGCACGACGTTGGCATGTCAATCCACCGTGCCGACCATGAGGCCTACAGCCTCTTCCTCGCAAATGGAGCATTGGAGCGCCTGCTTGCCGGTGTCTATAAGGAGCCGAAGCGGACGATCGTTGCCAGCGAGATCCTGCACGCGATCATCGGTCATCGGAGGCGAGGGGAGCCTTACACGCTTGAGGCTGGCGTGGTTCGTGTTGCCGACGCTCTCGACATGGCCCAGGGGCGCACGCGGCTTCCAATCGAGGCGGGCCAGGAGGGGATCCACTCGATCTCGGCGGCGGCGGTCGACGAGGTGCGGATCGAGGTGGGGGAGGAGCGCCCGGTGCGGATCGAGATCGAGCTCAACAACTCCGCCGGGATCTTCCAGGTCGACGATCTACTCGCGACCAAGATCCGCGGCACGCCGCTCGAGGGCAGGGTCGAAGTCGCGGCGAAGATCGAGGGCGAGACCGAGAAACGCCTGCTCAGCGGCTTCCGGCTCGGCTAGCCAAGCCGGTTCAGCGTGTGCTGGCGCATTTCCTTGCGCTTCTCCAGCCGTCCCTGGATCAGCGAGAGGACGATCACCAGGATCGCGAAGAAGGCGATCACACCGAAGCAGAAAAAGGTGACGGTCTTGTCGGTGACCCGCCCCGCCAACCCCTCGCCATTCTCAGCTAGGGCCACGGGAACGCTGAGCAAAAGCATCGTCAGCGAAGCCACCACGGCGGCAGCGATGCGGGAGCGGCAGGAGAGCCTCGTCACGTCCGGGAATCTAGCGCAAGGGGCGGGGGATGCCCGGGCCTCTCCATAGGATGCCCCGCCATGGATTGGTGGGAAGCCATCCTCCTTGGCGCGGTCGAGGGGTTCACCGAGTTCCTGCCGGTTTCCAGCACGGGCCATCTGACGATCCTCGAGCGGCTGCTCGGTTACTCGACCGACGATCCGGACATCACCGCCTTCACGGCGATCATCCAGGTCGGCGCGGTTGCGGCCACGTTGCTCTTCCTGCGCCACGACATCGTCAAACTGACGCGCGCCTGGGCACGTGGGCTGAGAGACCCGGCGCAGCGCACCGTGCGCGACTACCGCTTCGCCTGGGCGGTGATCCTCGGATCGCTGCCGATCGTGGTCGTCGGCCTCGCCTTCAAGGACGAGATCGAGACGACGCTGCGCAGTCTCTGGTTCGTCGGCTGGGCGTTGATCCTCTGGAGCGGCGTGATGTGGTTTGCCGACAGCCGCGCGACGCAGGAGCGCCACGAGTCGGACGTGACCTGGCGCGACACGCTGATCATCGGCATCGTCCAATGCCTGGCGCTGATCCCCGGTGTCTCGCGCTCCGGGGCGACGATGTCAGCCGGCCTCCTGCGCGGAATCGATCGCGTTGCCGTGACCCGGCTCTCCTTCTTCCTCTCGATCCCGGCGCTGACCGGCGCCGGGATCCTGCAGGCGATCGACGAGTTCGACAACATCGGCAGCGGAGTCGGCTGGGGGCCGACGATCGTCGCCACCCTGGTCAGCTTCGCCGTCGCGTTTATCGCCGTCAGCTGGCTGCTGCGCTACATCGCCCGCCATAACTACTCGATCTTCATCGTCTACCGGGTCGTGCTCGGCGCGCTCGTGCTGGCGCTGGTTGCGAGCGGCGCGGTGGCGCCGGTTTGAACAAGTGACCCCGAGAAATGCAAACGGCCCGGGGCAGGCGGGCCGTTTGCGACGAGAGAGGAGTCTCGTGAGGACTTCATCTTGCCCCCGTGGGGACCGCCGTCGGTGAACATTCCGATAAGCCCTGGAGACGGTTTTTGCCCGGCGTTCCCGCAAATTACGGGTTTCCACTTGTGAAAAACCTGTAAAAGCAGGGATTTCCCCCAGCGGTCCGACGACCCATGTGAATACAATCGTTATGCCTGTGAACCCGCAGCAGACCATCAGGCTCGCGGTTATCGATGACGACAGTGGTTTCGTCACGGTGCTGGCGAAGCGCACCGACGCCGCCGGCTGGCAGCAGCGGACGTTGGCTGGAGCGATCCCACCGGAGGAGCTGGTGGCGATGAAGCTGAACGCGCTGCTGGTCGATCCCGCTGTTCTCGGTGAAGACGCCTGGGCCTACCTCGAGCGCATCTGCGGGATGCTCCCCGACCTCGGGGTCGTCGTCTGCACCGGGCGCTCGACTGTGGCGCAGCGGGTGCGCGGCCTGCGACTAGGGGTCGACGACTGGATCACCAAGCCCTGCCATCCGGAAGAGGCGATTGCCCGCCTCGAAGCAGTCTCGCGCCGACGGCGCCGCGCGCGTCCGCAGGTCGAAGCGGGCCCGCTCGTCGCCGGCGAGCTGGAGATCCGCTCCGACCGCTTCCAGGCTTTCGTCGGTGAAGTCAGCCTCGATTTGACGCGGCGTGAGTTCGAGCTGCTGCAGCTTCTCGCCGACTCGCAGGGCCAAGTGCTGGAGCGCGAGGCGATCTACCAGCGCGTCTGGGGCTACGCGATGGCCCACGGCGATCGCTCTGTAGACGTCTTCATCCGCAAGCTGCGCCAGAAGCTGGAGAAGCTCTCGCCGGGCTGGAGCTACATCCACACCCACTTCGGGGTCGGTTACCGCTTCGATCCCGAGCCCGCCGACGGCGTTGCCCTGGAGCCCCCGGCGCCCGCCGCCGCGACCGCTGCGACCGAGCCGGTTCGCAGCGACCTCACCATCGCGTAACCGGCGGATTCTTCTTTCACATCTTTTTCACATCCGCGATACAGGCGAGTAACAAGCTTCGCCTGGGCCGCTGCGAGGGTGGCGCCGAGGCCGGCCCGTCTGCCGGCCCGTCGGAGTGAACAAACGAGAAGGAGATCAGAGTGACTAGCTCTAAGTGGCTCACGATTGTCGCCTGCGTGTCCGTCCTAGCGCTTGGAGTGGCGGCCTGCGGAGACGACGACGACGAAGCGAGTGGCAGCGGCAGCGGCGACCTCTCGGGATCGATCCGCATCGACGGATCGAGCACGGTGGCGCCCTTGACCGAGGCGATCGCCGAGGAATTCGAAGCTGCCAACTCGGGGGTCAAGGTGACGGTGGGCACCTCGGGCACCGGCGGCGGCTTCGAAAAGTTCTGCGAGGGCGAGACCGCGATCTCCGACGCTTCGCGCGCGATCGAGCCCGAAGAGGTCGAAGCCTGTAAAAAGGGCGGGATCGACTTCGAGGAGGTGCGGGTTGCGACCGACGCACTGACCGTCGTCGTCAACCCGGAAAACCCGGTCAACTGCCTCACGGTCGACCAGCTCGGCGCGATCTGGGGCCCCGACTCGAAGCTCTCTAACTGGAGCGAAATCCCCGGTTTGAAAGAGGAATTCGACGAGGAGCTACAGCTCTTCGGCCCGGGCACCGACTCCGGCACCTTCGACTACTTCACCGAGGAAATCAACGGTGAGGAGGGCGCCTCGCGCAAGGACTACAACAACGTCGGCGAGAACGACAACGCCACCGTCACCGGCGTCCAGGGCGCTCCTGGCGGCATGGGCTACTTCGGCTTCTCCTTCTACCAGGAAAACGAAGACACCCTGAAGGCGCTCGAAGTCGACGGCGGCAAAGGATGCGTTGCCCCCTCCGTTGAAACCGCGCAGGCTGACGAATACGTGCCGCTCAGCCGGCCGCTCTTCATCTACCCCAGCGCCGAAGCGCTGGAAAAGCCCGAGGTGAAGGGATTCGTCGACTTCTACCTGGAAAATGTCAACGACCTCGCCGAAGCGGTTGGCTTCATCCCGCTGACCGAAGAGCAGCTCGCAGCGTCGGAAAAAGCCGCCGCCAAGCTGACCGGTTAGGCGCGGGAGAGCGGGTCGCGTGAGCAGCGAGATCGGAGCCGGGCCGGCGGGCGAGCTGTCCCGCCGGCTGCGGGCTCCGAGCCCGCGCTACGGCGAGAAGGTCATCCAGGGCCTGCTTGCCTTCTGCGGCCTGCTCTCGGTCGTCACCACTACGGCGATCGTGATCTCGCTGCTCGGGCCGACGATCGGCTTCTTCGAGATCGTCCCGGGCGACGAGTTCTTCTTCGGCATCGACTGGACGCCGCAGTTCGAGCCGCCTAGCTTCGGCGTGCTGGCGATCGTCGCGGGCACGCTCAACGTCGCCCTCTGGGCGATGGTCGTCGCCGTCCCGGTCGGCCTCGGCGCGGCGATCTACCTGAGCGAGTACGCCTCGCCGCGGGTGCGCAAGACGCTCAAGCCGGTGCTCGAGATCCTCGCCGGCATCCCCACCGTGGCGATCGGCATCTTCGCCGTCAGCTTCCTGCTGCCCGAGCTGATCCAGCCGCTCTGGCCGGGCGATCTCCACGGCGGCGTCGAGAAACCGTTCATGGCGGGCGCTGCCGCCCTGGGTATCGGCCTGATGGTCGTGCCGATAATCGCCTCGATCTCCGACGACGCGATGTCGGCGGTGCCGCACGGGCTGCGCGAGGGCGCCTACGCGATGGGCGCGACGAAGATGAAGGTGGCGACGCGGGTCGTCTTCCCCGCCGCCCTCTCCGGCATCGTCGCTTCGGTCGTGCTGGCGATCTCGCGCGCGGTCGGCGAGACGATGATCGTGCTGATCGCCGGCGGTTCGCAGCCGAACTTCACCCTCTGGTTCAACGAAGCGATCCAGGCGATGACCGCGTACATCGGCGTCACCGCGACGGGCGACATCTCGACCGGCTCGCTCGACTACAAATCGGTCTTCGCGGTCGGCACGGTGCTGTTTGCGATGACGCTGACGATGAACCTGATCAGCATCAGGCTGGTGCGCAAGTACCGCGAGGTCTACGAGTGATGGCCGAGCCCGGCGCGAGCGCGCCGCGAAACCGGCTCGCGGTAGCCGGAGCGCGGGCGACGACGCGGGCGATGCTGAGCGATCAGCCGCGCGGCGACGTGATCCGCAACGCCGTCTTCGCCGGCCTGCTCCTGCTAGCGGTGCTGATCGCGCTGGCCGGGCTGGGGGCGCTGCTCATACAGGCCTTCGTGAAGGGGGCCCCGGCACTCAGCCTCGACCTCTTCACCAACGTGCCCTCGACCCTCCACCCAGACGAGTCCGGCTTCCGCCCAGCGATCCTCGGCTCGCTCGAGCTGATCGCCGGCGTGATCCTCTTCGTCGTCCCGGTCGGTATCGGCGCCGCGATCTACCTCGAGGAGTACGCCGACGGCAGCAAGTGGTGGAACCGCGTGATCGAGGTCAACATCCAGAACCTCGCCGCGGTGCCCTCGATCATCTACGGCATCCTCGGCCTCGCCTTCATCGTCCGCGGACCGCTCGACCTCGGCTTCATCCTCGTCGCCGGCTCGCTCACCCTGGCGCTGCTGGTCCTGCCGCTGGTGATCATCGCCTCGCGCGAGGCGATCCGCGCCGTGCCCGACTCGATCCGCCAAGGCTCGCTGGCGCTCGGCGCGACCCAGTGGCAGACGATCCGCAGGCAGGTGTTGCCTGCCTCGATCCCAGGGATCGCCACCGGCGTCATCCTCGCCGTCTCGCGCGCGCTGGGGGAGGCAGCGCCGCTGCTGCTGGTCGGCGCGACCGTCTTCGTCACCTTCGACCCGACGCCGTTCTCCGAAGACGGTTTCTCGGCGATGCCGGTGCAGATCTTCCAGTACTTCGGGCGCGCCCAGGACGAGTTCCAGACGCTGGCGGCGGCGGGGGTGATCGTGATGCTCATCGTCCTGCTGGCGATGAACTCCTTCGCGATTTGGCTACGAAATCGTTACGAGCAGAAATGGTGAGAGGAATAGAGTGATCGAGAAGATGGCGCAGGACGAGAGCAGAGCCGGGACGGGACGTGCGGCACGCGAGGCGGCGGCTGAGCGGGCGGCGATCGCGGTGCGGCCGGACGAGTTCCAGCATCGCTCCTCGAGCGGGCGTGAAAAGGTGTTCGAGCTGAAGGGCGTCGGCGTCAACTACGGCGGCGTCGCCGCGGTCAAAGACATCTCGATGGACGTCCGCCGCAACGACGTGACCGCGCTGATCGGCCCCTCCGGCTGCGGCAAGAGCACCCTGATCCGCTGCCTCAACCGGATGAACGACCTGATCCCGGCGGCCGAAGTCGAGGGCCATCTGCTCTATCACGGTGAGGACCTCTACGGACCGGAGGTCGACCCGGTGCAGGTGCGCAAGCTGATCGGCATGGTCTTCCAGAAGCCGAACCCCTTCCCCAAGTCGATCTACGAAAACGTCGCCTTCGGCCCGCGCGTGCTCGGCCGCAAGAAGGATCTCGACCAGACGGTCGAGGAAGCGCTCAAAGGAGCCGCGCTCTGGAACGAGGTCAAGGATCGCCTCGACAGCAACGCCTTCGGCCTCTCCGGCGGTCAGCAGCAGCGCCTCTGCATCGCCCGCTGCATCGCGGTCCAGCCCGACACGATCCTGATGGACGAGCCCTGTTCGGCGCTCGACCCGATCTCGACCGGCAAGATCGAGGACCTGATGATCGAGCTGAAGAAGGAGTTCTCGATCGTGATCGTCACCCACAACATGCAGCAGGCGGCGCGGGTCTCCGACCGCACGGCGTTCCTGATGGTCGAGCTCGACGCCGACGAGGACAACCGCTGGGGCCGCCTGGTCGAGTACGACGAGACCGAGAAGATCTTCACCAACCCGACCGACAAGCGCACCGAGGACTACGTCTCGGGCAAAGTCGGGTGACGGCGCGGATGCCAGAGCAGACCAGGGTTCACTACCAGGAGGAACTGGAAAAGCTCGAGGCCAGCGGCCTCGGCGGCCTCGACCTGGTCACAGGGGCGCTTGGACGGACGCTGGAAGCCGTCGAGCAGCAGGACGTCGAGCTGGCGCAGCTGGTGATCGCCGACGACGACCGCATCGATGGTCGCTACCTCGAGGTGCACCAGGCGCTGATCACGCTGCTGGCCACGCAGTCGCCGGTGGCGACCGACCTGCGGCTGATCTCTGCTTTGCTGCACGTGCTGAAGAACGTCGAGCGGATGGGCGACCAGTGCGTGAACATCTGCAAGCTGATCCCCTTGACCGGCAACGAGCCGCCGGCCGATCCGGAGATGGTGAAGCTGATCCTGACCATGGGCCGGCAGACTCGGACCCTGATCAGCCAATCGAAGCGGGCGTTCGAGGAGCGCAACGTCGAGATGGCGCGCGACCTGGTCCGGCAAGACGACGTCGTCGACAACCTGAACCGCCAGTGCTTCGGCCTGGCGCTGGAGATCGGCGACGACCCCGACCGCCGCGAGTGGGCGATGACGATGCTGCTGTCGGCGCGGGCGATCGAGCGGATCGGCGACAACGCCGTCGACATCGGCGAGCAGGTCGCCTTTGTCGTCACTGGCCTTTTCCGCGAGTTCGAGGACGCGTCTCACCCGAACCAGTAGCTCGGCTCCGGGTTGAGATCCGAGTCGTTTGGGAATATGACGCGCGAGTCCCGGGATGCTCTGCGCCGCCATAGATATTGGGTCGAATACGACGCGCTTGCTCGTGGCGGAGCCGGTGGACGGGCAGTTGAAGAAGGTGATGGAGCAGCGGGCCTACACGCGGATCAACAAGGCGATCCGTGACTCGGGTGAGATTCCGGACGAGAAGGTGGCCGAAGTCGCCGAGGTCGTGGCGACCCAGGTGCGCCTGGCGCGCGAGATGGGGGCAGAGACGACTCGCTCTGTCGCGACCGCTGCGATTCGCGAGGCAAGCAACGGCGAGGCTGTGGCAAAGAAGATCAGCGAAGAATCCGGCGTGCCGGTCGACATCCTCAGCGACGAGGAGGAGGGGCGGCTCTCCTTCATCGGTGCGACCAAGACGCTTGGCCATCCGGCCGAGGGCCTCGTCGGCGTCGTCGACGTCGGCGGCGGCTCGACCGAGATCATCCTCGGCACGGTGCCGGACGGGGTGCGGGAGGTGCGCTCCTGGCGCGTCGGTTCCGGCGTGCTGGCCGACGAGTTGATCGCCTCCGACCCGCCCTCGGCGGCGGAGATCCGCAAGATTCGTGACCGCATCGACGACCTTTTCGACGGGGTGGAGGTCGAGCAGCCAGCGCAGGCGGTTGCCGTCGGCGGCAGCGCGACCTCGCTGCGCCGCCTGGTCGGTGCGGTGCTGGAGTACGAGACGCTGGAGCGGGGGGTACGGGTGCTCAGCAGCGACCCGGCCGCGGAGGTCGCGCGACGCTTCGAGCTCGATCCGGAACGGGTGCGGATCTTGGCGACCGGGGTGTTGCTGTTGGAGAAGCTCTCCGAGCTGCTCGGGCAGCCTTTGCAAATCGGCAAGGGCGGCCTGCGCGAGGGCGTGATCCTCGATCTTCTCAACGGCGACGCCAACGGCTCCTCGCCGGCCCGTCTCGCGGCCTAGGCACGCCGACCGTTTACGGGATCTTCACCGCGTTTTCCCCGCAGGTTCACAGCTTTTGCCTGCTCGGCGGCGAATCTGGAGGTGACCTGATCGATAGATAGAGAGGAAGACACCGATGACTTCCCGAGTTGACCTGCATTGTCATTCCACCGCCTCGCAGCTGTCCCGGCTCGGGGTTCAGCGTTCGCTCGGGCTGCCCGAGTGCGCGACGCCCCCGCAAGAGGTCTATGAGCTGGCGAAGCGCTGCGGGATGGGCTTCGTCACGATCACCGACCACGACACGATCGACGGTTGCCTCGAGCTGGCCGACCGTCCCGACTGCTTTGTCTCCGAGGAGCTGACCGCCCGCTTCGCCGGCGAGCCCCAGGCGGTTCACGTCCTTTGCTACGGGATCACTCCGGGGGACCACGAGTGGCTGCAGGCAAACGCCGGCGACGTGGAGGCCTGCGCCGCATACCTTGACGAGAACGAGATCACCTCTGCCCTGGCGCACCCCTTCTACAACGTCGCGGCGCCGCTCACCCCGCGCCACCGCCGCCGTCTCGCCGAGCTCTTCCCGGTCTGGGAGGTTCGCAATGGGTCGCGCGCACCGGAGCTCAACATGCCCGCCGTGATCTACGTCGAGACGCACGGCAGCACGGGCGTCGGCGGCTCCGACGACCATGCCGGCGTGGACATCGGTCGCACCTACACCGAGGTGCCGTCCGCATCCACGCCGGAAGAGTTTCTCGCCCGGATTCGCGCCGGTGAGGCCGAGGCCGGGGGCGAGCAGGGCAGCGCTGCCAAGTGGGCGCACGCGGCGATGGCCCTGGCCACCCGCGCGCTTGCGATGGACGACGAGACGTGCCGGTGGAGAGAGGTCCATATGGACCTCTCTCCACCGGCACGTCCGGAGAAGGGCGGGACGGGTCCCGACCCCGCCGTGGTGCTGAAGATCGCCCAGCGTGTCGTTGGTCAAGGCGCCGCGCGGGAGGGCGCTGTGGCGGCGGATATCGGCCCCGACGACGCTCGTGCGCTGCTGGAGTCATGGCTCTGCTCGCTCGGGATCGAGCAGCGCGGGCGCGCCCTGATCGAGTGGATGCAGTCCGAAGACTTCTCGCATACCGACCTCTACCGTCGCGCCCGTCGCATCCACGATCGCCGCCTGCGCACGGCGATCGGCGAGGGGACGGCGGCGATTGCCGGCGGCGACATGCAGTCCGCCGTCGGCAAGCTCTTCGAGGCCCTGCTTCCCGCGATCCCCTACGCGCCGCCGACGGTCTTCCTCGGCGCCGAGAAGGCGAAGCTGGCAGGTCGTTCCGGTGAGCGTCCGCGGGTCGCCCTGATCGCCGACGGGATCGAGGCGATGCACGGCGTCACCCACACGATCGAACAGATCCGCGAGCGGGGCGTCCCGGGTTTCGAGATCGAGGTGGTTGGCACCGATCCCTGGGTCGACCGGCGCTTGCCCGCGGCGACGTCGCTCGAAGTGCCCTTCTACGAGGGAATGACCCTCGGCGTGCCCGGCCTCCCCGATCTGGCCGAGACGCTCGCCGAGGGCCGCTACGACCTCGTTCACGTCACGGCGCCCGGCCCATCTGGCATCACCGCCTCCTTGCTCAGCCGCGTCTCGGGCGCGCCGCTGATCGGCAGCTACCACACCGAGCTTGCCGTCTACGCCGGTTTGCGCAGCCACGATGGTGGCCTCGAAGCGCTTTCCAGGGCTGCGCTCGGCGCCTTCTACATGGCGCCCTCCCGGGTCCTCTCGCCCAGCCCCGCGGCTGACCGCTCCTTGTTGGCCCTCGGGGTTGAGGAGAGTCGGATCGATCGCTGGGAGCGCGGGGTCGACGTCGATCGCTTCACGCCGGACAAGGCCGCCCGGGACGCCTATCCCGGCGAGTTGGGGGTTCTCTACGCGGGGCGGCTGACGAGT
Source organism: uncultured Solirubrobacterales bacterium (assembly GCA_963698085.1). Classification (GTDB taxonomy): domain Bacteria; phylum Actinomycetota; class Thermoleophilia; order Solirubrobacterales; family 70-9; genus VRUE01. The sequence continues at coordinate 473,837 of OY969122.1, read as the reverse complement.
GAGAAGGGCGTCGAGCTGCTTGCCGAGAGCTTCCTCCGCGCCCACCGGATCGAGCCGCGCTTGCACCTACTCCTCGCCGGCGGCGGTCCTGAGGAGGGTCAGCTGCGCGCCAGGCTCGGCGAGCACGCGACCTTCCTCGGCTGGCTCGAGGGCGAGGACCTGGCTCGGGCTTACGCCAGCGCCGACCTCTTCCTCTTTTGCTCCCGCACCGACACCTACGGCCAGGTTGTGCTGGAGGCCGGCGCCAGCGGCCTGCCGGTCGTCGCTGTCGGCGAGGGAGGGCCCGCGGCACTGATCGAGAACCGCCACACCGGCATCCTCTGCCGCCCCGACGCCGACCACCTCGCCGGCGCGGTGCTACAGCTTGCCTCTTCCCCGGCCCTGCGGCAGCGGCTCGGCGAGGCGGCGATGCGCGGCGCTCGCTCGCGCTCCTGGGAGCGGGCGCTGGGGCAGTTGGCGAGCGGCTACCGGGGAGTGCTCGGGGAGAGCGCGGTGGCTGGGCAAGCTCGCTCTCGGGCTGCCTGAGGGTCGGGGAAGGGACGGCGGTGCGGCAGTACGATTGCCCGATCGACGATCCGGCCCTCTACTTCAACCGCGAGCTCTCCTGGCTCGACTTCAACCAGCGGGTGCTCGAACTGGCTGAGGATCCGGAGGTGCCGTTGCTGGAGCGGGTCAGGTTCTGCTCCATATATGCCTCCAACCTGGACGAGTTCTTCATGGTTCGCGTCGCCGGGCTCTTCGACCAGCTCGATGCCGGCATCGACGCTCGCGGCCCCGACGGCCTCGGCTCCAGCCAGCAGATCGACGCGATCCAGGCCCGGGTGCTGGAGCTCGACACGCGCCTGCACAGCTGCTTCGACGGCACCCTGCGTCCGGCCCTCGACGAGCAGGGAATCCGCATCATCTCGTTGGAGACGGCGAGCGAGCAGGAGCGGCGCGAAATCGACAACCGCTTTCACGAGCAGGTTTTCCCAACGCTGACCCCGCTGGTGATCGGGCTCGGCCGGCCCTTCCCATATATCTCCAACCTCTCGCTCAGCCTCGGCGTGCTGCTGCGTGACCCCGACAGCGGCACCGAGATCATCGCCCGGGTCAAGGTGCCGAAGGAGTTGCTCGGACGTTTCCTGCGGGTCGGCGAGCGCAACGAGGTCTTCGTGCCGCTGGAGGAGGCGATCGCCGCCAACCTCGACGCGCTCTTCCCTGGCGCCGAGGTAGTCGAGCACGGCTATTTCCGAGTTACCCGCGACGCTGACTTCACCATCAGCGACGAGGCCGACGACCTCCTGCAGGCGGTCCAGGACGAGCTGCGCCGCCGCCGCTTCGGCGAGGTGGTGCGGCTCGAGGTCGCGGCGGGGATGAACCCGAAGCTGCGCGCCCAGCTGGTCGACGCCCTGCGGCTCGAAGACCGCGAGGTCTACGACATCGATGGTCTGATCGATCTCGCCGACCTGGGGAACGTCGTCGATACTTCTGGCCATCCAGAGCTGCGTTACGAGCCCTGGACCCCGGTCACCCAACCCCGCCTGCAGGGGGAGGACGACAAGCAGGTGGACATGTTCGCCGCGATCCGCCAGGGCGACATCCTCGTCCACCATCCCTATGACTCTTTCGCCAGCTCGGTTGAGCGCTTCGTCGTGCAGGCGGTCGCCGACCCGGACGTGCTGGCGATCAAGCAGACGGTGTACCGGACCAGCGACGACTCGCCGCTGGTGCCGGCGCTGATCCGTGCCTCCGAACGCGGCAAGCAGGCGGTCTGCATGGTCGAGCTGAAAGCCCGCTTCGACGAGGAGGCGAACATCCACTGGGCGAAGTCAATGGAGGAGGCGGGGGTTCACGTCGTCTACGGCATCCCGGGCCTGAAGACGCACGTCAAGGCGATCCTCGTCGCCCGTCGCGAGGGCGACCGGGTGCGCGAGTACGTCCACATCGGCACCGGCAACTACAACCCGACGACGGCTCGCCTCTACACCGATCTGGGGTTGTTTACGGCAGAACCGGAGATCGGCGCCGACGTCGCCGAGATGTTCAACTTCCTCACCGGATACGGGCGCCCGGCCGAGTACCGCAAGGTGCTGGTCTCGCCGACGACCATGCGCGACCGCATCGTCGAGGAGGTCGAGGCGACCGTCGCGGCGCACCGCGCCGGGGAAGAGGCTCGAATCGCGCTGAAGATGAACGCCCTGGTCGATGCCGGCTGCATCCAGGCTTTGTATGAGGCGTCGCAGGCCGGAGTCCCGGTGGACCTCAACGTGCGCGGCGTCTGCTGCCTGCGGCCGGAAGTCCCCGGTGTCTCGGAGAACATCCGCGTCGTCTCGATTGTCGACCGCTTCCTCGAGCACTCGCGCATCTACGCCTTCCAGCGCGGCGAGGAGACCCGCGTGTTGACCGGCTCGGCGGATCTGATGCCGCGCAATCTCGACAGCCGGGTCGAGCTGGTCGCCCCGATCGAGGACGAGACTTTGAAAGCGGAGTTGCTCGACGTGCTCGAGCGCTGCTTCGCCGACAACACGAACGCCTGGGAGCTCGATACGGACGGCGTCTGGACGAGGCTCAGCCCGCCGGAAGGAGAGCGCCGCAGCGTCCAGGAGGAGCTCCGCGAGCGCCACCGCGCCCGCGCCGCCGAGCACCTCGCGGCGGCCGCCAGCTGAGCGTTGTCGGACCCGAACCAATCAATAGGATGAGGACGTGATCCGCCTCTCCCTGCTGCCGCGGGACAGCGTCTTTTTCGACCTCTTCATCGAGGCCGGCCAGAACACCCTCCACGCCGCCCGCCTGCTCGACGAGATGATCGGCCGCTGGCCCGACGGCGGCGACCTTCCACGCGAGATCCTCAAGGCCGAGCAGGAGGGTGACCGGATCACCCACGACATCATCCAGCGGCTCAACTCGACCTTCGTCACGCCGATCGACCGCGAGGACATCTACGGCCTGGCGACGCAGATGGACGACATCGTCGACTTCACCGAGGAAGCCGCGGACCTGCTCGGCCTCTACCAGATCGAAGCCCCGATGGCGCAGTCGCAGGCATTGACCGCGGTGCTGGTAAGTGCCTGTGAGCAGCTTGCTGAGGGGCTCGAGCACCTGCGCGAGCTGAAGGGCCTCGATCGTTACTGGATCGAGATCCACCGGCTCGAGAACGAGGGCGACCGGATCTCCCGCGACGCCGTCGCCTCGCTCTTCTCCAACGGGATCGACCCAATGGTGGTGATCCGCTGGAAGGACATGTTCGCGGTGCTCGAGAACGCGATTGACGCTACTGAGACCGCAGCCCAAATACTCGAGGGCATAGTCATCAAGAATTCGTGAAGGGCGCATGGACTCTGACCTAATCCTGGTCATCGTCGTCGGCACCGCGCTGGCGTTCGACTTCACCAACGGCTTTCACGACACGGCCAACGTCGTCGCCACCTCGATCTCGACCGGAGCGGCGCGGCCCCAGGTGGCGATCGGGATGGCCGCGCTGCTCAACTTCATCGGCGCCTTCATCTCGATATCCGTTGCCGCGACGGTCGCCAACGACGTCGTCGACGCGGCCGTGATCACGCCCACGATCGTCTTCGCCGGTCTGATCGGGGCGATTGCCTGGAACCTGATCACCTGGTGGTTCGGGCTGCCTTCGAGCTCCTCGCACGCGCTGATCGGCGGCGTGGTCGGCTCCGCGGTCGCGGCGGTCGGCTTCGACGCGGTGCTTGCCGAAGGCCTGGTCGGCAAAGTGCTGGTTCCGGCTGTCGTTGCCCCGTTGGTCGCTTTCCTGGTCGCCGGGCTTGGCATCGGGATCGCCTACCGGATAGTCGGCCGCCAGCGCCCGGGCCCGGTCACACGCGGCTTCCGCTACGGCCAGATCGTCTCCGGCGGCCTGCTGGCGCTCGCCCACGGCACCAACGACGCGCAGAAGACGATGGGCATTATTACCCTGGCGCTGATCGCCAACGGCACCCTCGGCGCCAACGCCGACCCGCCGTTTTGGGTGATCGCGTCCGCGGCCACTGCGATCGCGCTCGGCACCTACTTCGGCGGCTGGCGGATCATCCGCACGACCGGCAGCCGCATCATCAAGATGGACGCAGCGCAGGGCTTTTCCGCGCAGGGCGCCGGCGCGACGGTGATCCTCGCCTCGACCCACTTCGGCTTCCCGCTGTCGACCACGCACGTGATCAACGGCGGGGTGATGGGAGCCGGGGCCGGGAAGCGGCTCTCCGCGGTGCGCTGGGGCGTGGCGGGCAACATCTTCATGGCCTGGTTGCTGACCCTGCCGGCGGCCGCCGGGATCGGCGCGGCCGTCTACGGCTTCACCCACGTCTTCGGCAGCGGCGCGCTGGGCCCGGTCCTGGTCACCCTGATGTCGCTCGCCTTGATCGTCGCGATATTCGTCCGGCGCGCCCAGCAGGGATCGCCGGTTCCGGCGGGCTGACTGTGGCTACGCTCGTCCAGACCGGGGATCTCGTGAAGACGGTGATCGCCTCGCTGATCGCCGGCGTTGGCGTCACCTTCGTCTTCTCGGTGGCGATCTGGGGGGGTGCGCGCTTCGCCGACCTCAGTCGCGGCGGGCGTCACTTGGCGGCTGCGGCTGCTGCCGCGCTCGGCGGGCTGGCGCTGGCCTCGACGCTGGCTGCGGTGGTGATCGGCATCGTCGTGATGACCAGTAAGTAGCCGTACAATTTCTCGCGTGCGGACCCTGCGCAACGTCGCGATCGTGATGCTGCTTGCCGTAGTGGTGGCGTTCGTGCCTGCCGGCGGCAACGCGGCCGACACGATCCTGACCGCGATCACGATGTGCTTCCTCGCCGCGATCGCCTGGACCCTGTATGTGCTGAGTCGCCAGAACCAGCTGACCCTGGCAACGCTGAGCGACGGCCGCCGCGCGATCCTCTACGCCGCCCTCGGCCTGATCGCACTGTTGATTGCGGGCAGCGATGAGATGTTCGCGAGCGGCGGCGGCACGCTCGCCTGGATTCTCCTGCTCGGCGCGTCCGTTGCCGCGATCTGGAAAGTCTGGACCGAGGCGAACACGTACTGAGGGTGCTGTCTCTGAGACGGCGCAGAATCGTCACGAAACTTTTCGTTTGAGCGCGCCACCTGCGGGTTAACGCCTGGGACGGTCAGCGCGTGTCGCGCCAGGCCGCCAGCAGCGTTCGCAGGGAGGACGGGACCGCGTCGGTCGAGATGGTCGCCGTGATCCCGTTCCTGCTGCTGGCGGTCCTGGTAGCGGCACAGATTGGGCTCGCAGGACAGGCGCTGTGGTCGGCCGGGGTAGCGGCGCGCGCCGGAGCGCGAGCGGCGCTCGTCGGGCGGGACGCATCGACGGCGGCACGGCAAGCGTTGCCGCCGTCGATGCGGGATGGGGTGGAGGTGAGCGATGGCGACGGAGTCTCGGTCCGGGTGGTCATACCGCGGCTGCTTCCCGGGATGCCACGGCTGAAGGTTGGCGCCGAGGCGGCGCTGGAGCGAGGCGATGGGTAGGGAAGACGGCCAGAGCACGGTCGAGCTCGTCGCCGCCCTGCCGGCGCTGCTGCTGGCCGGACTGCTGGCCCTGCAACTGCTCGCAACCGGCTACGCCCTGACCCTCGCCGACGGCGCTGCCGAGGCGGGAGCGCTGGCGCTGGCCGCAGGAGAGCCGGCGGCGGTCGCCGCACGGGACGCACTGCCCGGCTGGGCCGAGGAGGAACTCGATGTCTCGGTCCAGGGCGGGCGGGTCACCGTGCACCTACGGCCGCCCTCACCGTTGCCGGCAATCGCCGATCGCCTGACGGTCACCTCGTCTGCTGCCGTGAGGCCCAAATGAACGCGAGTCGCGCCACTCGCGGTTGGACGGCTGCCAGCGAGCGGGGGCCAGTCGTCCTGGTCACTGCGGTCGGCACTGCGAGTGGGGCCCGAGCGGCCGCGGCGGCGCTTACCTGCGCCGCGTCCGAGCCGGATCGTGCCGCTCTGCTGATCGATCTCGACAATGGCCGTCCGCCTCGTCCCTTGCTGATTGCGACTGCGGGCGCCCGAAAGCTGGAGGAGCGCGTGGCAGCTCACCTGCCTGGCGCTGCCGTCGCTTCCCGAGGTTGCATCTGCAAATTGAAGCTGCCGGTCGATTCAGCCACGGTCGAGCAGGTGGCTGCGGCGCTGCCGCTCGTTCGCGAGTCGGCCGTGGTCGTGCACCTGCCGCCACGGCTGGTCCAGCCACTTCTCGAGGAGACGCGCATGCAGCCGACGGCGGCGCTGCTGCGGGCGGACCTGGCGAGGGATCGCGCTCTTACCGCTCTAGTGGTCCGCGACCTAGTGGCGCGAGATCTTCGAGTGGCGGTGCTCAAGAGCCCGCTCGGCTGGCTTGCCGCTCGCGCTGCCGACCTGGGGGCGCTACCTGTCGGATCTGGGCTTCCGCCCAGGCTTGTGGCTCGCTTGCTCGACGGAGGGGTCTCACCCTGATCGCCGCGACCCGAAGGGAGGAGGGGCAGGCGCTGCTGCTGGCGCTCGCGGGCGCATTCGCGCTGATCCTTGCAGCCATGACGCTGGTCGCGATCGCGGGTGCGGTCACCGGCAAGGGACGGGCGCAGCGCGCAGCTGATCTGGCTGCGATATCGGCGGCACGATCGATGCGCGACGACCTGCCGCGCCTGCTGGCGCCGCCGACTCTGCCAAATGGCCTGCGCAACCCGGCTCATATGGGGAAGGCGGTCTATCTGTCGCGCGCACGGGAAACAGCAACGGATGTGGCACGGGCGAATGAGGTCGCCGCGGCCCGCTTGCAAGTCTCATTTCCGGACGAGGCGTCGTTCGCCCCGGTGCGGGTCAAGGCGGTGGTCACCGGCAGCATCGAGGCGCACGAGGTAGAGGCATCGGCGGTGGCCGAAGCCGCCGCGCCGGCGATGAGCGGTGACTTGGCGCCGTCGATGGCCAGCGGTGGCGGCTACAGCGGCCCGCTTGTCTACAGGTCGGGGGAGGGGATGCGCCCCGACGTGGCTGCAGCCTTCGACCGGATGGCCGCCGCCGCATCACAGGCCGGCCTGACCCTGATCGTCAACTCGGGCTTCCGCTCCGATGCCGAGCAGGCGGCGCTCTTTGCCGCAAACCCGGACCCGACCTGGGTCGCGCCGCCAGGCCAGTCGCTGCACCGCTGCGCGACCGAGCTCGACTTGGGACCGGAAACGGCGTATCTCTGGCTGGCCGAGAACGCCGCGCGCTTCGGCTTCGTCCAGCGCTACTTGTGGGAGGCCTGGCATTACGGGTTCACCGCCGGCCCGCCGCCGTGCTCCGAGGCGGGGAACTCCGTCGACGCGATCGGTGGCGGGGGAGACGGCGCCCTCGCTGGCACCGGCAGCCTTCCCTCCTTTGTTCCGCCACGGTTCCGCGCACCCTTGCTGCGCGCAGCGACCCATTGGAACGTCTCCGCCGCGCTGCTCGCCGGCCAGCTGATGGCCGAGTCGAACTTCGATCCCAATGCCGGCTCCCCCGCCGGCGCCCAAGGCATCGCCCAGTTCATGCCCTCGACCGCCGCCGCCTACGGCCTCCGCAACCCCTACGACCCGATCGAAGCGATCGACGCCCAGGCCCACCTGATGTCGGACCTGCTGCGCCAGTTCGGCGATCCCTCCCTCGCCCTCGCCGCCTACAACGCCGGCCCAGCGCCGGTCGAAGCCTGCGACTGCATCCCCGACTATCCCGAGACCCAGGCCTACGTCAGCCGCATCCTCGCTCTGCTCGACGGCAACGGCGTACTCATGGTCCCCAGCTTCGAAGTGAGGTTGGTGGCATGAAATGAGAGCCACGTTTGATCAATGATGCATACGAATGCTAAAATGCATCTAGATATGCGCACGACGATAGAGCTCAGCGACCGCACCTACGTCCGTCTTCGGGCGAGGGCGGCGGAACGGGGACTACGCGGTTTCTCTCCGATCGTCGAGGAGGCGCTCGAGCGCCTCCTCGAGGAGGGCGGCGAGGGCGATCTTGCCTCCGCGCTGGCAGGGGCCGAAGGGGCTTGGAGTGAGAGCGACGTCAAGGAGTGGGAGCAGGCGCGTGAGGAGGCGTGGGCCACTTGGCCGGCGGACCGGTACTCGACTCCGACATCCTGATCGACTACCTACGCGGCGCGGGACCGGGACGCGATCTGATCCGAGCCCTGATCCGAGGGGCTGGCTACCGGGTAACGGCTGTGTCCGCGTTCGAGTTGGCGCTCGGACGCGCTTACAGAGAGAACCCACACCCAGTCCATGCTCTGCTTGCCGCTCCCCTGTTGACGCTGACACGCAAGGCCGGACTTCGAGGCGGGGTTCTGCTCGGCGAACTGCGTCGTAGCGGTGCTGCGATCGACATCCGCGACGCAATGCAGGCCGGCATCTGCCTCGAAACAGGAACGACGCTGGTAACTCGCAATATCTCCCATTTCGAGCGCGTCCCCGGCCTGCAGTTCTCCCATCCAGCTGAACTGCTCTGAAAGGCGGCCGGCGGATGGACATTACGGGTTCACCGTTCCAGGTGATCGCCAAGCATGCGCCGCTGCCGCTGCTGGCTGCATAGGGCAGCCGCACGCCGGGTAGCCTGATCAACGCCCCAGCCCACGACCCAGGAGGCGCAAAATGGCCGATCCATACACGCACACCAAGCTCCTCGACGTCAAGGACTCGGCGGCCGAGTTCGGATACAGCGACGCTCAGGAAGCACGATTCGCGAAGGGCGATCTCGAGGCCGAGGAGACCGGGGTCAGCCACGTGCGATTGAAGCCGGACCAGCGCTCGCCGTTCGGGCACAAGCACGACAACGCCGAGGAGGTCTACGTGGTGCTGAGTGGCTCAGGGCGGATGAAGCTCGACGACGAGATCATCGAGGTCGAGGCGCTTGACGCGATCCGCGTCGCGCCCGAGGTGATGCGTGCCTTCGAGGCTGGCTCCGACGGGCTCGAAGTGCTTGCCGTCGGGGCACGTCACGATGGCGACGGCGAAATCGTCCCTGACTGGTGGTCGGACTGACTCCAGTCGCATAAACTGCGCCCTGATGGCAACCGTCGAGGTACAGGGAGTCGAGGGAATGCAGGCGCTGCTCGGCCAGGAGATCGGCCCGAGCGAGTGGCGCACTGTCAGCCAAGACGACATCAACGCTTTCGCTGAGATTTCGGGCGACGACCAGTGGATTCACGTTGATGTCGAGCGGGCGAAGAACGAGAGCCCCTTCGGCACCACGATCGCCCACGGCAACCTAACCCTGTCCCTGGTCGACGGCTTCCGCAAACGGCTGATCTCCTCCACCGGCTTCACCCTCGGCGTCAATTACGGCTGGAACAAGATCCGCTTCCCGGCCCCGGTCCCCGTCGACTCCAAGGTCCGCGGCAAGGCCGAGGTCGTCTCGATCGACGAGAAAGGCGGCGGCTGGTGGGAGGTCGTGACCCGCTTCACCCTCGAGGTCGAGGGCAACGAAAAGCCGTGCTTCGTGGGCGACAGCGTTACCCGAGTGATGGCGCCGACCGGCTGACGGTTCTCGACCTGGCGGCCGGGCCGCCAGCGGCTCGACTATTCCGCAGGCTCGAAGGGGGACGCTGGTAGTCGTTCGAGGGCGTTGATCGTGTGAACGCAAGCACGCGCGGCCTCGGCCCCCTTCGTCTCAAGGTGCTCGAAGAAAAATGCGCGATGAGTCTCGTGCTCGTGGAAGTGATGTGGGGTGAGGACGGCCGAGATGACCGGGACGCCAGTGTCGAGCTGGACCCGCATCAGCCCGCTGATCACTGCATCTGCAACGAACTCGTGCCGGTAGATGCCGCCATCGACGACGAGTCCCGCTGCGACGATTGCATCGTACGTTCCGCTTTGGGCGAGCCGCATGGCATGGAGCGGAATCTCGAAAGCCCCGGTGACCTCAAAGAAGTCGATCCTCGACTCTGCGATCCCGAGCTGCCCAAGCTCGGCGATGAACGTCGTCCGGGTCTGGTCAACGAGATCCTTGTGCCAACACGACTGGATGAAAGCGATGCGCCGGTCGCGGTCAGACCCCTGGTTCGAATACCCATCGTTCATTTGCGCGGCTCCTTCCTGCAGGTTGGTTGAGGAAGTGTAGGCGTGGGTCGGCGGTCTGGTCGGGATGATCGACCGTGGTGAAGGGTCCTCGTTGTGCCTCCTCACTGCCCCGCGAATCTTTAGTCGCTGCTCGACCGCAACGTGCCCAGAGTTCGACGGGCGGCCTCAAGCGGGACCATCAGCGTCAGCGGCTCCGCGCTTGCCGGCTTGAAGCCAAAGCGTTCGTAGAAGCCGGCCGCTTCTTGATCGAGAGCGTGGACGAGGACGGCTCGCATGGCGATTGAACGCGAGGCGCGCTCGGTGCGTTGGAGGGCGTCGAGGAGGAGGCTTCGTCCAAGGCCAATGCCCTGCTCGGAGCGGTCGACGGCGAGCCGGGCGATCAGGCAGATGGGGATCGGGAAGTGCTTGGATGTGCCGCTCTGAACTTCACCCGTCGCCTCGCTCTGCTCGATCTGTGAGGCGACCAACGTGTAGTAGCCAACCACGTCAGTCTTTCCTTGTCGGCAGACCACGAAGGTGCGGGCGGTGTCCCGCCGCTGGCCTTGCCTAGCATAGGCGCGCAACCAGCGGTCAAGCTGCCCACGACCGCACTCAAAGCGATCGACGTTGTGACGCAGTTCGAGCGGCTCGGCCGCTCCAAAGTCGGTGCTCAACCGCCGAGGACGCTCGGACGCTCGGTCAGAGCGCCGAGGCCGGCCTCAAAGGAAGAGGGATCGTCCAGCGCTGCGAGAAAGCGGTCGGCCTCTTCTGGATTGAGCGCAATGCTCGTCCGCTCGGCCAGAACCTGCTCGGCCTCGCGACGCGCCGCCTGCCGGACGAACTCGCTGAGCGTCTGACCGCAGGTGGCAGCGGCGGCCTGCTCCAGGTCGCGCTCCTCGTCGGTCATCCGGATCTCGATCCGGCGGGTCTTGGCACTTGCCGTCGGCTTCACGAGGGCAATGTACGGCTTTTGTCCGGACAATGCAAGCCTGCTGGCCGGCATTTCCGCAACTTGAGCCGAGCGATACACGTCGGTCACCCGCGTGATGGCACCTGCTCGGTGATCTGCGGCGGTTCGGCCTGAGCTGCTCTGGGCTCGGGCGTCGTGAGATATGTTGGCGGCGCTGGCTTTCTCAGCAGGGAGATCATCGCGATCGACGCATCCACAGTGGCGGTCAGCAATGCGAGGTTTCGGATCACGATGTTCTCGGGTGCTTTGAAGAGGCTGGTGCTGAGGATCGTCGCCCCGAGCACCAGCCAGGCTGGCCGCGCGAGCCGGGTGCTTCCTGCCGTCAGGATCACTGCCGAGAGGCCGAGGAGCCAAACCATGAATTGAGGGCTGAGCACCCGGCTCGTGACGACGAGAAGCAGGACGATGGTGAAGACGAAGTCCCGGCTCACCGCCGCGTCGGCGAGGTCGGCTCGGCCGGCGCCGATTGCCCTGGCGCGACACCACCACCAGGCGGCGGCCGCGCCCAGGGCTGCGACGGTCAGCCATTTGAGCAGGTTGGCGACCGTGTCGGCGCCGGGGGTGGCGATCTCCCACGCGCCGTAGCGGATCTCCCTGGCTGGAGCATCCCCCGTGACGATCGCCTCAACGTGCCACGGCACGATCGCCACCGCTTCCTCCTGCAGCCCGCGCCCGCTTTGTTCGCTCAGGAACGAGTCGGAATCGCCGAAGGCAAGCGTCGAAATAACGACCACGAGTGCGATCGTGCCGAGGGCCGCGGTGACAGCGTGGATCAGCCGGCGCCGGTCCCACTCGCCGAAGAGCAGCACTATCGGCCAGACCTTGATCGACGCCCCCAGTCCCGCCAGGACGCCGAACCAGTTGGGGCGGCGGTGAATGACGACGAGCGCCGCGATCCCGGTAACCGCGGGGACGAGGTCGAAGCGCAGTACCGAGAAGGTGCCCAGAAGGGGCATGCCTAGCAGCCACACCCAGACGCCGGTGTAGTTGCCCGAACGGCGGCCGAGCAGCGCCAGCAGGGCAAGGCCGGCGAGGTCGGCGAGCAGCATCAGGCCGACGAAAGACTCTCCATAGGCCCCGAGCCCGAGGCGCGGCAAGAGCATCAGAAAGGCCGCGCCGGGCGGGTACTGCCACGATTCCCCGCCCGGAATCGCGTGGTTCGTCGTCAGATAGTGCGACCAGACCTCATAGTTGTTGACGTCCTGTAGCCGCGGGCCAACGTCATGCCAGAAGCCGACGTCGCCGACGATCAGAGCACGCGTCGCCAGCCACACGCCCGCCCAAATCCACAAAGTGCGGTTTCTGGGCGCTTGAGCCAGACGGCTCCTGACCAAGCAGATCAAGGACGCAGGGAGCGTGGCGTGCTCTGCACGCGAGCGACCGAGGACGCCGAGATGCGCCGGTCAGGGACCGTCCTCACTTGACGGTCAAAGTCCCTTCCATACCTGCTTCGCGGTGGCCGGGGACGGAGCAGTAGAAGGTGTATTTGCCCGGGTTCAGGCTGGCTTTGGCCGAGGTTTCCCCTTCGCCGATCACTTCAGTCTTGGCCACCGTTTCGCCTTTGGGGTCTTCGATCGCGACGTCGTGGCTGAGGCCCTGCGGGTTTTTGAACTCGATCGTGACTTCGCCGGCTTCGGCCGTCTCGGAGGTGCTGGTGTAGGCGAGTTCGCCGCTGGGGTCGGCTTCGAACGGGAGGCTGGCGCCGCCACCGGCTTTTTTGCCGCCTTCGGCCGCAGCGCCGGAGGTGGCTTCGTTGGTGGTCGTGGTGGTGGTCTCGTCGTCGTCGCCACCGCAGGCGACGAGGGCCAGCGAGGCAAGTGCGAGGACGAGAAGGGCGGCGAGCTTCTTCATCGAGTTTCGATCCTTTCCTGGAGGAATGCTCAAGGAGACTCTAGACGGTTCACGCCTGGAATACGGCTGCCGGCGCGAGCCGGTTCAGCGGCCCTTGAACTCGGGCGTCTCGCCGCTGAAGAAAGCGATCGCGCCTTCGCGCAGGTCCTCGGTCGCCATGCTGTCGGCGATCCCGTGCCGCTCCAGCTGCAGGTGGTCGTTGATGCTGTTCTCGATGCTGACGCCGCAGAGGCGTTTCGCCATCTTCACGTAGTGGGGCGCCTTTGCGGCGAGCTTCTCGGCCTTGGCGCGCGCGGCGTTCATCAGCTCGTCTGGCGTGACGACTTCGGAGACCAGGCCCTCCTCGAGGGCGTCCGCGGCGGTCATGTTCGGGTCCTCGAGCAGGATTTCCAGCGCCCGGCTCGGCCCGACGACGCGCGGCAGGAAGTAGGTCATGCCGCCGTCGGGCGAAGCGCCGATGCGGCCGTAGGCGGGGGCGAGGAAGACCGCCTCGGAAGCGATGCGGAAGTCGCAGGCGAGCGCCAGCGAGAAGCCCGCTCCTGCCGCGGGCCCGTTGAGCGCACCGATCACCGGGTAGGGAATGCGCCGCAGGTCGATGATCGCGACGTGCAGCGCCTCGGCGCCGCGCCGCACCTGCGCTGGCAGGTCGATCGAGTTGTCTTCGACGCCGGTCTTGAACCAGTTGACGTCGCCGCCGGAACAGAAGGCTTTGCCGGCGCCGGTGACGATCAGCCCGCGCAGCGGCGCCTGGTCGGCGAGCCAGGCGAAGGCGGTCCCCAGCTCGCCGATCATCTCGGGGCTCATCGCATTGAAGGCGTCTGGTCGATCGAGGGTGAGGGTGCCGATCTCGCCGTCGACCTCGATTCGCAGCGTGTTCAGCTCGGGCGGGCTGATCGTATCGGTGGTCATCTCGCTCTCTCCGTCTCCGTTTGGAAGGTTGGCCAACTGGCCAGGAGCCTACCCTTTGGCCTGGTGAGCGAAGACGAGCAACACACGAGCCGTGCGGATCGGATCGCACGGCAGCGGCGCGAGCTGCCCGATGCCCCCGGCGTCTACCTCTTCTACGAGGCGGGTGATGAGCTGCTCTACGTCGGCAAGGCTCGCTCGATCCGCAAACGCGTCGGCTCGCATTTCTCCGGTGGCGAGACGCGCCTCACCTCCCGCGTCGATCGCATCGACTTCCTCGTTACCGCCAACGAGGCCGAGGCGCTGCTCGCCGAGCAGAGCTTTATCAAGCGCCACCGGCCGCGCTTCAACATCCGCCTGCGCGACGACAAGTCCTATCCCTACGTCTGTGTAAGCCTCGACGAGGATTACCCGCGCGTCTACTTCACCCGCGAGAAGCACCGCGCTGGCCGCGCCTACTTCGGCCCCTTCTCCAGCGCCAAGCGGGTGCGGGAGACGCTCGACCTGCTCGGCAAGCTGTTCCAGTTCCGCACCTGCGAGGGGGCCGAGCCCGGCCGCCGCTCCGGCAGCCCCTGCCTCGACTACTTCATCAAGCGCTGCGGGGCGCCCTGTGTCGGCTACGTCAGCCAGGAGGACTACCGGCGCAACATCGAGGCGATCGTCGACTTCCTCTCCGGTCGCTACCGGCGGGTCGAGGCGGACGAGCAGGCGAAGATGGAGGAGGCCGCGGCTGCGCGTGAGTTCGAGCGCGCAGCCGTGCACCGCGACCGGCTGAAGGCGATCCAGTCCCTGTTCGAGCGGCAGCGGATCGCCGGCGGCTCGGTCGGCACTGCGGACCTAATCGGCGTAGCTAGCGAAGGCGCGGACGCCAACGCCCAGGTCTTCCAGGTGCGCGACGGCATCCTCGCCGAGCGCCAGAGCTTCTACCTCGACAACCAGGCCGAACGCGAGCTGGTCGAGGTCGCCGAGGAGTTCATCGGCCAGTACTACTCGGCTTCGCCGGCGATGCCGCGGACGATCGTCGTCGGCCCCTACCTGCGCGAGCGAGCCGAGCTGCTGGCGGTGGCGCTGGGGGAGCGGCGCGGCTCGCCGGTCGAGGTTCGGGTTGCCGAGCGCGGCGACAAGCGCCGCCTGCGCGAGCTGGCCGAGCGCAATGCCCGCCTTGCCCTCGACCAGGACCGGTTGCGGCGCGAGCACCGACGCCAGCGCCGGGTCGACTCGCTCGCGGACCTGCGCGAGGCGCTGGCGATGGAGGAGTTGCCGGTGCGGATTGAGGGCTTCGACATCTCCAACCTCGGCGGCGAGCACACCGTCGCCTCGATGGTCGTCTTCGAGGGTGGCGCGACGAAGAAGGCCGACTACCGCCGCTTCCGCGTGCGCGGCGAGCGCAGCAACGGGTCCGACGACTTCGCTTCTATGGAAGAGGTGCTGGAACGCCGCCTCACTCGCCATCTCGAGCAGGTCGACCTCTCTCCCCACGACGGCAAGCGCGACGAGAGCTTTGCCGCGCTTCCCTCACTGGTCGTCGTCGACGGCGGCAAAGGCCAGCTGGCGGCAGCGATGCGGGCGCTCGGACCGTTCGTTGAGCGCGGTCTCACCGTCGTCTCGCTGGCCAAGCGAGAGGAGGAGGTCTTCATCCCCGGCAGGTCGGTGCCGATCGACCTCGACGCTGGCTCGGAGGCATCCAAGTTGCTGCAGCGGGTGCGCGACGAGGCGCACCGCTTCGCGATCGATCACCACCGCGGTCGTCGCGACCGGGCGATGACGGGCTCGGTGCTCGACGGCCTAAAGGGCGTCGGTCCCGCTCGCAAGCGCGCCTTTCTCAAGCACTTCGGCACGCCCGAGCGCTTCCTGGCGGCGACGCGCGAGGAGCTCGAGGCGGTACCGGGCGTGCCGGGCAAGCTGGCGCGCGATATCCACGAGCAGCTGCACCGGACTGGCGGCTGAGGCATGGCGAAGACCGTCAAAAACAGTGAGGCGGGCGTGGATCGCGACGGCCACCGGGCCGGCAAGGCGGTGGAGCTGATCCTGATCACCGGTCACTCCGGCGCCGGCAAGTCGGAGGCGATAGCGGCCTTCGAGGACAGCGGCTACTTCTGCGTCGACAACCTGCCGCCGCGGATGATCGGCAGCCTCGGCGAGCTGTTCCGCCACGAGGGCAGCGGGGTCGAGCGGGCGGCGGTCGTCTCCGACGTGCGCGGCGGCGAGTACTTCGAGGGCCTGCTGCAGGTCCTCGACGAGCTCAAGGCGGATGGGCTGCAGCCAACCGTGCTCTTCCTCGAGGCCGACGAGGAGACGCTACTCGACCGTTACAAGGAGACCCGCCGCCGTCACCCGCTGGCGCCCGAAGGGCGGATCGTCGACGGCATCCGCGCCGAGCGCGAGCTGCTGGCGCCGCTGCGCGAGCGGGCGGACATGGTCATGGACAGCAGCGGCCTGACCGGGGGCCAGCTGCGGCGGCGGATCAGCGAAGAGATGCTCGGCGACCACGAGAGCGGCAAGCTGGCGCTGACCCTGCTCACCTTCGGCTTCAAGAACGGCCCGCCGCGCGACGCCGACCTCACCCTCGACGTCCGCTTTCTGCCAAATCCCCACTACGTCGACGAGCTGCGGCCGCAGACCGGGCTCGACGAGCCCGTCCGCGCCTACGTCGAGTCGGGGACCCAGGCGGGCGAGTTCTACGGCCGACTGCTGCCGCTACTCGAGTTCCTCGTTCCGGCCTACGTCGCCGAGGGCAAGAGCCACCTGACGATCGCAGTCGGCTGCACCGGCGGTCGTCATCGTTCGGTCACGGTCGCCGACCGCATCCGCCGTGCACTGGAGGGTCGCGAGGGGGTTGTGGTGCGGGTCAAGCACCGCGACCTCTGACGACCCCAGGCGTCATCACTGGTCAACCATAGAATCGCCGAGTGCCTGATTCGGTCATCTCCATCCGCGGCCTGCGCAAGAGCTACGGCGACGTCGAGGCGGTCCGCGGCATCGATCTTGATGTGCGCCCAGGGGAGATCTTCGCCTTCCTCGGCCCCAACGGCGCCGGCAAGACGACCACGGTCGAGATCCTCGAGGGCTACCGCAAGCGCGACGGGGGCGAGGTGTCCGTGCTCGGCGAGGACCCCCAGCGTGTCGGTCGCGGCTGGCGTGAGCGGATCGGCGTCGTGCTGCAGAGTGGCCGGCTCGAGCCGTATCTGACGGTGGCCGAGTCGCTGGCCCTCTACGCGGGCTACTACCGGGCGCCGCGCCCGGTCGAGGAGGTGATCGAGGCGATCGGGCTGGGCGGCAAGGCGGGCGAGCGCGCCGGCCGCCTCTCCGGTGGGCAGCAGCGGCGCCTCGACGTCGGCATGGCGTTGGTCGGCGATCCCGACCTGCTCTTCCTCGACGAGCCGACGACCGGCTTCGACCCCGAGGCCCGGCGTGCGGCCTGGGACGTGATCGCCGCGCTGCGCGACCTCGGCAAGACCGTCTTCCTCACTACCCACTACATGGACGAGGCGCAACGGCTCGCCGACCGAGTCGCGATCATCGCCGGCGGCGAGGTCGTCGCCCGCGGCACCCCCGATGACCTCGGCAATCGCGAGAGTCGCCCGGCGAGGATCAGCTACCGCGAGAACGGCCGCGAGATGGAGCTCGAGACGACCACACCGGTTAAGACGCTGAACGAGCTGACCGGCAGCGCCCTGGCCGAAGGACGGGAGCTGGAGGCGCTCGAGGTCACCCGACCCAGCCTCGAGGACGTCTACCTGGAGCTGACCAAAGCGGAATGAGCCTCGTTCTGCACCAGCTCCGCTACGACCAGAAGGTCTTCTGGCGCAACCCGGCTGCGGTCTTCTTCACGGTCGCCTTCCCCGTGATTCTGCTGCTGATCTTCGCCACCGTTTTCGGCGACCAGACGATCGACGTCGCCGGCGGGATCGAGATCACCACCTACTACGTGCCGGCGATCATCACCCTCTCCGTGGTCTCAGCGACGATGCAGACGCTGGCGATGTCGCTAGTGCTCGCCCGCGAGGAAAGCCGGCTCAAGCGCGTCCGCGCGACCCCGCTGCCCTCCTGGGTCTTCATCGCCGGCCGGATCGGCAACTCGATCGTCGTGGCGACGCTGATGCTGGCGCTGGTGGCGGCTCTCGGCAAGCTGCTCTACGGCGTGCCAATTCCCTGGGCACGGGCACCGGAGCTGCTCGTCGTGCTTGCGGTGGGCGCCGCGTCCTTCTGCTGCCTGGGCATCGCCCTGACCGCGGCGATCCCCTCGCAGGACGCGGCCGCGCCGATCGTCAACGCCCTACTGCTGCCGCTCTACTTCCTCTCCGGCGTCTTCATCCCGGACGACGAGCTTCCCTCCGGCGTCATCGACTTCGCCAACCACTTCCCGATCCGCCCCTTCTTCCAGGCCTTCTTCGACGCCTACGTGCCGGGGGCCGGGCACACGCTCGCCTGGGACCATCTCGCCGTCGTCGCGATCTGGGGCGTCGCCGGATTGCTTCTCGCGATCCGCTTTTTCCGCTGGACCCCGCGCGGCGGCTGACCGGCCGACCCGCCGCCCGGACCCCCGTATAGCCTCTCCGCCTCATGCTTCACCACGTTCTTCTGGAGGTCTCCGACCTCGAGCGGAGCGCGTCCTTCTACGACGCGCTGCTCGCGCCGCTTGGCTGGCGGCGCCATTTCGAGGAGGACGAGACGATCGGCTGGGGCATCGCCAAACCGGTTTTCTTCATCGCCGCTCACCATCCGGCCAAACCCGGCTTTGGCCTGCTCAGCTTTTCCGGGCTGGGGATCGTTGCGGTCAAGGCCGCTTGGGAGCAGGGCGTTGCGGCCGGCGGCAAGGCCGTCGGCGAGCCCGGTGAGCGACGCTCGCACGGCTCCGGCTCCTACTCGGCGTTCCTGCAGGACCCGGACGGGTACGAAATCGAGGTGACGGTCGGCAGTGACTAGCCTCAAAGAGACACGACTCCAGGAGGACATGACTTCATGGCTGTGAAGGTCGGCATCAACGGCTTCGGCCGCATCGGGCGCAACCTCTTCCGCGCCGCCCACGCGGCGGGCGCGGACCTCGACTTCGTCGCCGTCAACGACATCACCGACACCGGCACGCTCGCCCACCTGCTCAAGTACGACTCGATCCTCGGTCGCTTCCCGGGAGAGGTCGAGGCTGGGGAGGGGTCGATCAAGGTCGATGGCAAGGAGCTCAAGGTGCTCTCCGAGCGCGATCCCGCGGCACTGCCGTGGGGCGACCTCGGCGCCGACGTGGTGATCGAGTCGACCGGCCTCTTCACCGGTCGCGACGATGCCGGCAAGCACCTGCAGGCGGGCGCCAAGAAGGTGATCATCTCGGCCCCGGCCTCCGAACCGGATGTGACGGTGGCCCTCGGCGTCAACTTCGACAGCGACTACGACCCGGGCAGCCACCACATCATCTCCAACGCCTCCTGCACGACCAACTGCCTGGCGCCTCTGGCCAAGGTGCTGCATGAGAAGTTCGGCATTGAGCAGGGCCTGATGACGACGATCCACGCCTACACCGCCGACCAGCGCCTGCAGGACATGCCGCACAAGGATCTGCGGCGGGCGCGCGCCGCGGCGCTCAACCTGATCCCGACGACGACCGGCGCCGCCAAGGCCGTCGGCCTCGTGCTGCCGGAGTTGAACGGCAAGTTGAACGGCTTCGCGATGCGGGCCCCCGTCGCCACCGGCTCCGTCGTCGACCTCGTCTTTACGCCCTCGCAGTCGACCGACGCCGCGGCCGTCAACGCCGCTGTGAAGGACGCCGCGGAGGGCCCGCTGAAGGGCATCCTCTCCTACACCGAGGATGAGATTGTCTCCACCGACATCGTCGGCGACCCGCACTCCTCGATCTTCGATGCTGGCCAGACGATGGCGATCGGCGACGGCAAGATGATCAAGGCGGTCTCCTGGTACGACAACGAGTGGGGCTACTCGAACCGCTGCGTCGAGTTGGCGGGCAAGGTCCTCTGAGCCCCGCCTGGAGGGCGCCGTGAGCTTCTCCAAGCTGAGCGTGCGCGAGGCGGAGGTCGCCGGCAAGCGGGTGCTCGTCCGCGTCGACTTCAACGTGCCATTGGACGGCGGTTGCATTGCCGACGACACCCGTATCCGGGCGGCGCTGCCGACGATCGAACTGCTGCGAGAGCGCGGCGCGGCGCTGATCCTCGTCTCCCACTTGGGCCGGCCCAAGGGCAAGGCCGAACCGGAGCTCTCGATGCGGCCGGTCGGCGAACGGCTCGCGGGGCTGCTCGGTGTCGCGGTGAAGCAGGCGCCGGCGGTGATCGGCGCAGAAGTCGAGACGATGGCCGCCGAGCTGAGCCCGGGCGAGGTGATGCTGCTCGAGAACGTCCGCTTCGAGCCGGGCGAGACGAAGAACGATCCGGGCCTGGCCGAGGCGCTGGCGGCATTTGCCGACCTCTACGTCAGCGACGCTTTCGGCGCCGCCCACCGCGCCCACGCCAGCACCGAGGGCGTCGCTCACCTCCTGCCGGGCTACGCCGGGCTGCTGCTGAAGCGCGAGGTGACCGAGCTGACCAAAGTGGTCGAATCGCCCGAGCGGCCGCTCGTCGTCGTCCTCGGCGGCGCCAAGGTGAGCGACAAGATCGGTGTCATCGACCGCTTCCTCGAAATCGCCGACAGCATCCTGATCGGCGGCGCGATGTGCTTCAGCTTCTTCCGCGCGCAGGATGTCCCGACCGGGAACTCGCTGGTCGAGGAGGCCGGGGTGTCCCTGGCCGCCGAGGCGCTGAAGCGGACGGCAAAATCCGAGTGCGAGCTCTTGCTGCCGACCGACCTCGTGCTCGGCGAGGAGTTCGACGCCGGCACCGCGGTGCGTCTCGCTGAGGGCGTCGTCGTCCCGGACGGCTGGATGGGGCTCGACATCGGACCGGCCTCGGCTGCCGCGTACGCGAAGGCGATCGCCGGCGCGGGCACGGTCCTTTGGAACGGTCCTATGGGCGCCTTCGAGTTGGAGCCGTTCGCGGCGGGGACGCGGGCCGTGGCGGAGGCCGTTGCCGCCGCGCCCGGCACGACCGTCGTCGGTGGCGGCGACTCGGTCGCGGCGCTGCACCAGTTCGGGCTGGCTGAGAAGGTGGATTGGGTGTCGACCGGAGGAGGAGCCTCGTTGGAGCTGTTGGAAGGAAAAAAGCTGCCGGGAGTGGAGGCCTTGCTAGATGCCTGATCGAACCCCCTACATCGCCGCCAACTGGAAGATGCACAAGACCGTCGCCGAGGCGGCCAGCTTCGTCGATGCCCTGTTGCCGCGGATCGCGGCGACGCAGAACGACGTGGTCATCTGCCCCTCCTACCTGGCGTTGAGCGAGGTCGTCGAGCGCTCGCGCGGCAGCGCCGTCCGCGTCGCCGCCCAGAACATGCACGAGGAGGAGGCGGGCGCCTTGACCGGCGAGGTCTCGGCGCCGATGCTGGTCGAGCTCGATGTCGATGCGGTGATCCTCGGCCACTCCGAGCGGCGCCAGTACTTCAACGAGACCGACGAGGCGCTGGCGCTCAAGGTTCCGGCAGCGCTGGCGGCCGGGCTGGAGCCGATCCTCTGTGTCGGCGAGAGCGAGGAGGCGCGCGACGCCGATCAGACCAAGGGCGTGCTGGAGCGCCAGCTTCAGGCTGACCTGGCCGGCGTGGAGTCCGGCAGGCTGGCCGAAGTGGTCGTCGCCTACGAGCCAATCTGGGCGATCGGCACCGGCCGCACCGCGACCCCCGAGCAGGCGCAGGAGGCATGCGCCTTCATCCGCGACGTGCTGCGCGAGCGCGGCGCCGCTGCCGACGCGGTGAGGATCCTCTACGGCGGCTCGGTCAAGCCCGCCAACGCCGCCGAGCTGATGTCGCAGCTGGACATCGACGGGGCGCTGGTCGGCGGCGCGAGTCTCGACCCCGAGGATTTCGCCGCGATCGTGGAGGCGGCTGGCTAGCTTGTCCCTTTCGGTTCCCTCACTGGCGCTGATCATCCTCGATGGCTGGGGATTGGCGCCGCCGGGGCCGGGGAACGCGATCTCGCTCGCCGAGACGCCGGTCTTCGACCGGCTCTGGGCGCAGTTCCCGCACACGCAGCTCTCCGCCCAAGGGCCAGACGTGGGCCTGCCGGAGGGGCAGATGGGCAACTCGGAGGTCGGCCACCTCAACCTCGGCGCCGGGGCGGTCGTCAAGCAGGATCTGGCTCGAATCGACGAGGCGATCGCCGACGGCAGTTTCTTCGAAAACGAGGCGCTGCTGGCTGCCTGCGACCGCGCCCGCCGCAGTCCGCGCGGGCGCCTGCATCTGCTCGGCCTCGTTTCCGACGGCGGTGTTCATTCCGGCTGGGAGCACATCGAGGCGACGATTGAGCTGGCCTCGCAGGAGGGCGTGCCCGACGTCGTCTTCCACGCCTTCACCGACGGCCGCGACACGCTGCCGCACGGCGGCCGCGGCTACCTCGCCGAGCTGGAGCGCTGGCTGCGACAGGCCGGTCGGGTTGCCACGGTCAGCGGCCGCTACTACGCGATGGACCGCGACACGCGCTGGGAGCGGACCAAGCTCGCCTACGACGCGATTGTCCACGGCCGCGGACTGCACGCGGCCAACTCTGCGGAGGCGATCGAGGCGGCCTATGAGCGTGGCGAGACCGACGAGTTCGTCAAGCCAATGGTGGTCGGCGATTACGACGGCGTCGCCACGGGCGACGTGGGGATTTTCATCAACTTCCGCCCCGACCGGGCGCGGCAGATGACCCGGGCGCTGGCCGATCCCGATTTCGACGAGTTCTCCCGCGCCGGCGGGCCGTTGTTCGAGCTGACGACGATGACCGGATACCGCAAGGGGTGGCCGTATCCCGTTGCCTTTCCGGAGGCGCGCCCCCAGACGACGCTGGCTGAGGTAATCGCGGAGGCGAGCGGGCACCAACTGCATGTCGCCGAGACCGAGAAGTACGCGCACGTCACCTACTTCTTCAACGGTGGCCGCGAGGAAGAGTGGGAGGGGGAAGAGCGCTGTCTGGTCGACTCGCCGCGCGATGTCCCCACTTATGACCACAAGCCGCAGATGAGCGCCCGAGCTGCCGCCGAGGCCTTCAGCTCACGCTGGTCGAGCGGCGAGTACCGCTTCGGGATCATCAACTTCGCCAACCCGGACATGGTCGGTCATACGGGAGTCATCCCGGCCGCTGTGCAGGCGGTAGAGGAGGTCGATCGGTGCCTCGGCGACGTCGTCACCGCGGTCGAGGGCAGCGGCGGTGCCTGCATCGTTACGGCCGACCACGGCAACTGCGACCATATGCTCGAGCCGGACGGCTCGCCCAACACGGCGCACTCGCTAAATCCGGTGCCGTTGATCGTTACCGCCGAGGGGTTCGAGCTGCGCGAGCACGGCATCCTCGCCGACGTCGCGCCGACGGCACTAGAGCTGCTCGGCATTCCCCAGCCTGCCGCTATGACCGGTAGGTCTCTGATCGAGAGGGCCGACAGCCTCCCCGACCGATGAGGGTCGAGCCGGAAAGGTTGCGCTTCGAGATCAAGGCGAAGGACGGAAGCGCCCGCGCGGGTGTGCTTCACACCCCGCACGGAGAGGTCCAAACGCCTACCTTCATCCCCCTCGCCACCAAGGCCACCGTGCGCGGGTTGGAGTCTCGCGAGGTAGCTGGGCTGGGATACCAGCTGGTGTTGGGGAACACGTATCACCTGTTCGTCTCGCCCGGGCCCGATCGGATTGTCGATGCCGGCGGCTTGCACGAGTTCATGGGTTGGGAGCGGGCGCTGATCACCGATTCGGGTGGCTTTCAGGTCTTCTCGCTCGCGCACGGTGGGGTGGCGGACGAGGTGAAGGGGAAGGGGAGACCCGGTGGCGACCGGGGGTCGGTCGTCTCGATCGACGAGGAGGGGGTTCACTTCCGCTCTTACAAGGACGGCCGCTCGCTGTTCATCTCGCCCGAGGTCTCGATGGAGATGCAGGCGAAGCTGGGGTCCGACATCGCCCTCGTCTTCGACGAGTGCACGCCGTACCACGCCGACCGCGACTACACCGCGCGCTCGATGGAGCGAACGCACCGCTGGCTCGCTCGCTGCCTGGACTGGCACGGTGCGCACGGGCCGGCACATCAGGCGGTCTTCGGCATCGTCCAGGGGGGCATCCACGAGGACCTCCGCCGTGCCTCGGCCCAGGCCGTCTCCGAGGCCGGAGTCGACGGCGCCGCCATCGGCGGCACCCTGGGCCGCGACAAGGAGGAGATGCGCGGTGTCCTCGAGCTGACCGCACCGCTGCTGCCCGAGGAGGCACCCAAGCACCTGCTCGGCATCGGCGACATCGACGATCTTCTCAGCGGCATCGCCCTGGGTCTCGACATCTTTGACTGCGCGATCCCAACCCGCTTAGCTCGGCATGGCACGGCCTTGATCCCCGACCCCGAGAACCGCTTCCGCCTAGACCTGCGCAAGTCGGGCTGGGAAGGCAACCGAAACCCAATCGCCGACGGTTGCCCCTGTGTGGCGTGCCAGAACCACGACCGCGACTACCTCAGCTATCTCTCCCGCGCCGAGGAGCTGACGGCCGTCCGCCTCCTCTGCCTCCACAACCTGACCTATCTAAACGAGCTGGTTATGCATGCGCGAACCGCGATTGAGGCCGAAACCTTCAGCTCCTATTCGGCTTCGATCCTCAACGGCGCCGCGCCTTGGGCTGTTGATTGAGGGGACCTCAGCGCCTCGCCTATTCGGTGTTTCGTTCGACCAGTTCTTTGAACTCTTCTACGACCCGATCGACTGAGTCACCGGCGACTTCGGTTGCTCGTACGCCCGTGGCCTGATCGGTGGCGATGATCACTGCTGCTGCCACGGCGGCGGCAATCAGGACAAGGGCGACAGCCGCCAAGACGAAACGCGCGAAGCGGGAGAAGACGCTGCGCTTCGCGGGAGCCGGCGGGTGCGCCACCGGCGGGGGGGCGGAAGCTTGCTGTGGAGCTCGGGCAACCGGGCGGCGGCTTGGCGATGCCGGCCGCCACTCGGTGCGCTCGGTTTGGTCGAGGCGTCGCGTTGTCTCCTCGCCCCCGAGGACGCTGGTTGCCGCCGTGCCCTCCTCCAGTGGCAGGGTCACGTCCTCGCCCTGCAGGCCCAGCTGCAATCCCCCGGCGAGCTCGTCGGCGCTGGCGTAGCGCCGTGCCGGGTCGCCCTCGAGCGCCCGCAGGACTGCGCCGCCCAGCGTCTCCGGCACCTCCTCGTTGTAGGTGCTGGGAGGAAGGGGACGCTCGTTCTGCTGGCGCACCGCGAGCTCGGCCAGGGTCGAGCCCTCGTATGGGAGGCGGCCGGTGAGGAACTGGTAGAGGACGACGCCGAGCGCGTAGACGTCGGTTGCCGGGGTCGCCTCCTCGCCTCGCACCTGCTCGGGGGCGAGGTAGGCAGCCGTGCCGACCACCGAGCCGACCTGGGTGATCCGGGTCTGCGCGAGCGCCCGGGCGATGCCGAAGTCGGTCAACTTGACCGTCATCGGTCCGCCGCCTACCGGCCCGCCGACGACCATCAAGTTGCCCGGCTTGACGTCGCGGTGGATGATCCCGCGGCGGTGGGCGTAGTCGAGCCCGGCGCAGGCCTGGATTCCGGCCTCCGCTGCGGCCTCCGCGTCGACCGGACCCTGGCGCTGCAGGATCTGGGCGCCGGAGCGGCCCTCGACGTACTCCATGACGATGTAGTGGCGACCCTCGTCGATGCCGGTGTCGTAGACCTGGACGATGTTGGGGTGGATCAGCTTGGCGACCGCGAGCGCCTCGCGGCGGAAGCGGGCGACGAAGCGCTCGTCGTCGGAGAGGTGCTCAGCGAGGATCTTGACCGCGACCGTGCGCTCGAGGGTCAGGTCGGTGGCCCGGTAGACGTTCGACATCCCGCCCGAGCCGAGCCGGTCGCCGAGGTCGTAACGTCCTGAGAGAGCTCCCGCCTCCATCATTCACCTCCGCCCGCGGGACTGCCAGGGCTGACCCCGCCCGATGGGCTTTCGCCGCCCCCTTCTTCCGGCGCTTCTTCTTCGCTCGGGGGCGGGCCGTTTTCGTTGTCGGGCCCTTTGCCTTCGCCGTTTGCCTGCGGGGGCAGCGCGGGAGAGGTGGCCGGCGTGTCGGGCTCCTCTTCTTTCTTGTCGGGCTTGGCCTTCTTTTCCTTGCCTTCGTCTTCCTCCTCGTCGCCTTCTTCTTCGGGCGGGATCTCCGCCGGCGCGACCGATTCAGTCACTTCCTCGTCGCATTCGACGATCACTTCCTCGAGCCGCGCGGCGCCGTCTTCGAGCGCCAACTTGAGCTTGCGGTCGACGCCTTCCAGCGCTTCGATCTGTTCGCCAACCTGCTGCGCGGCGCTTTCTGCGCCAACGCAGTCGCCTTCGTCGGAGAGCTGCTGAACGGTGTCGAGGTTCGCGGTGATCTCCCGCGCGGTCTCGCCCGGCAACAGCTGGGCGTCCTCGCCGCCGCAGGCAACCAGCCCGAGGGCAGCGAGGGCCGCAAATGCGAGAACGAGTAGCGATGCGGGGAAGCGAGGCATCGGGGCGAGTCTAGACAACGGTCCCCGGCGCGGAATTTCCCTGCATTTGTCCGCGGATGGGCGCGTCATGAGCCGACGTGAAGTCGGTCGGCGAGGCGCCTCGGCAGGCCGGCCGCAGCGATCGCCGCAGCCGCTCGCTCGACGTCGTAGGACCGGCGATGGAAGCGGGCAGTCTGAGCCTCCGTGTCGAGCTCCAGCCAGGCTGCCCGCGGATCGCCGTCGCGCGGCTGGCCAACGCTGCCGGGATTGATCAGCCAGCAGCCCGCTGCGAGATCGAGCAGCGTGTCGTCGCTGGATTGAGCTCCGCGAATCTCCCCGGCCGACTCGTCCTTTGTCGGCCGCACAAAGAACAGCGAGACGTGCGAGTGGCCGATCAGGGCGATCCGCGCCCGCTGCACGTCAAAGCAGGCGTCGGCCTGCTCAGCGGAGAGGACGTACTCCCAGACCGGATCGCGCGGCGAGGCGTGAAAGAGGGCGACGCCCTCGCGCTCGCCAGCTGGCTCTAGCTCGCGCAGCATCTCCAGCGTCCGCTCGGCGACGTTCGTCCTGGTCCAGGCGACCGCGGCTGCCGCGGCCTCCGAGAAGGCGGCGATGTCGAGCGCGCCCAGCACCGCCAAATCGTGGTTTCCGACCAGGCAGACCGCGCAGCGCTCGCGGACGAGCTCCGCGCACCGGTCGGGCTCGGCCCCGTAGCCGATCACGTCGCCGAGGCACCAGATCTCCTCGACCGCCGCCTCGTCGACCGCCTTGAGGGTGGCCTCGAGCGCTGGCAGGTTGGCGTGGATGTCGCTGATCACGGCTACGCGCACGGCGGCCAGCGTACCCGGGCTCGGGTTCGGTCCATACGATGGGGCCGTGACCGCAACCGACTCGATAGCCGAGCTGCGCGCCGCCGTCCAGGCAGCGGCACGGGCATTGCGGGACGGTGAGGCGACGGGGCCGGAGCCGACGCTGGACCGCCCGCCGAAGGCCGAGCTGGGCGACTACAGCTCCAATGCGGCGATGCTGCTGGCGGCGCCGTTGGGGGAAGCTCCCCGCGACGTCGCGACACGCCTCAGCACCGAGCTCGAGCGCGAGCTGGGCGCCCAGGGCAGCGTCGAGCGGATCGAGGTCGCCGGGCCCGGCTTCGTCAACCTCTTCCTCTCTGACGAGTGGTATCGGCGGGCGATGGCGCGGCTGGGGGCTGCCGGTGAGGCTCTCGGTCCAGCCCCGGTCGAGGCGCCGCAGCGGATCTTGGTCGAGTACGTCTCCGCCAACCCGACCGGTCCCCTCCACGTCGGCGGCGGCCGCCACGCCGCCTACGGCGATGCGCTCGTGCGGATGCTGAAGGCCGTCGGGCACGAGGTTGAGAGCGAGTATTACGTCAACGACGCCGGCGGCCAAATGCAGCGGTTCGCCGCTTCGATCGTTGCGGCCATGTCCGGCGGTGAGCCGCCGGAGGACGGCTACGAAGGTGCCTACATAGCCGAGCTGGCCGAGCAACTGCGAGCCGAGGGCGTCGATTCGGGGGATGCCGATGCGGTCGGGCGACGCGCCGTCGAGCTGATCCTCGACGGCGTGCGCACCACGCTCGAGCGCTTCGGCGTCGGTTTCGACAGCTGGTTTTCCGAGCGCAGCCTCTACGCGAACGGCGAGGTCGAGGCGGCGCTCGCGCGGCTTGAGCAGCGTGGCCACACCTACAAGAGCGAGGGGGCACTGTGGCTGCGCAGCACCGAGTTCGGCGACGACAAGGACCGGGTGCTGATCCGGGCCGACGGCGAGCCGACGTACCTCGCGGCCGACGTCGCCTACCACCGCGACAAGCTCGAGCGTGGCTTCGAGCGGTTGATCAACGTGCTCGGTGCCGACCACCATGGCTACGCGCCCCGGGTGCGGGCGGCGATCGCCGCCCTCGGCTCCGACCCCGACGTGCTCGAGGCGCTGATCATGCGACTGGTCCACATCGTCGAATCGGGGGAGCGTGCACAGATGTCGAAGCGCAGCGGCGATTTTGTCTCGCTCGACGAACTGGTCGACGACATCGGGGTCGATGCGGCGCGCTGGTTCATGCTCTGGCGCAGTCACGACACCACGGTTGACCTCGATCTGGGGCTGGCGCGGCGAGAGTCCAGCGACAACCCGGTCTACTACGTGCAGTACGCGCACGCACGGATCAGCAGCATCCTGCGCAAAGCTGGGGGCGACGCGGGGGAGGCCGGCGCGCCGACGCCCGGCACGCCGCTGGAGTCGGCCGAGCGCGACCTGGTCAAGCGTCTACTCGAATTCCCCGACGAGGTCCGCGAGGCGGCTGCCCGCCGCGCACCGCACCGCATCTGCGCCTACTCGACCGCGGTTGCCGCCGACTTCCACGCCTTCTACCGCGACTGCCAGGTGGTCGGTGCCGAGGGCGAGGGGGTCGAGCGATCTCGCTTGGGCCTCTGCCAGCTGGCGCAGCGGACGATCGCCGCCTCGCTGGGCCTGCTCGGAATTTCCGCCCCCGAGAAGATGTGAAGGTCCTGGCGGAGATCCCCGCCCGGAGCTCCCCCGATCTGCGGACGGGGACGCTGCGCCGCGGTGACCTGACCGCGTTCGGGGGATTGCTCGAAAAGCTTGACGGAGCCCGCTCCGTGCTGATGACCGGCGATGCCCCGGGGCGCAGGCAGGCGGCAGCCGGGTTGGCGGCAGCGGCGGCAGCGGCGGGGACTCGCACGGCGCTGGTCGAGTGCGACCTGGCCGACCCCGGCCTCGCCGACTCACTCGGCCTGGCCAACGCTCCCGGGCTCCACGAGTACCTGCGCGGGCGCGCTGAGGTGGCGGAGATCCTCAAGCCCGTGGTCCTCGCTGGCCCCGGGTCCGTCGCGGCGACCGAGCCGCTGGTTTGCGTGGTGGCCGGACGGCCCTCGGCTGACGGGGCGGGCTTGTTCGCCTCCGACGCCTTCGCGCGGGCCCTATCGGGATTGCGCGCGCGCTACGACCTCGTCGTTATCGACGGCCCGCCGTTGCGCGACGAGCACTCGCTCAGGGCATTGCTAATGCTGGCCGACTCGACGGTCGCCTGCCTCGGCCCATCGGACCCCCGGAGCCTGCCGGTGTCCGTGAGTGGGCTGGTGATCCAGCACTGAGCCAGGAGGGTCTAGACCCTCCTACAGGTCGTAGCGGGCGAGGTCGGCCTCGAGTCGCTCGGCGTCCTCTCCCTGCGGGCCGACGGGCGGGTCGTCGCCCGAGTCAGGCCCCCTTCCCGCTCGCCGCCAGCGGCGCACCCCGACGGCCAGTCCCACGACCGCTATGGCGAAAGCGATCGCCGGCACCAGATAGGCCGAGAGGTCGAAACCGGAACCGCTGGGCAACGCCAGCACCTGCCGTCCGTACTCGGCGACCAGGGCGTCCTTGATCTCGGCCTTGGTCTTGCCTGCGGCGATCAGTCGCTTGACCAGGACGCGCTCGCGCTGTGCCTGCGGCGATTCGGCCAGCTCGAGCAGGGTGCCGCAGATCGGGCACATCACCTCGTCTTCGACATCGGAGATGCTCGTCTGCGGGGCGGCGAGGGCCGCTGGCGCCAGCGCCAGGATCAGCGCGACGGCGGATAGCCAGCCAAGTGGCCTCACGAGCGCCCCTCGACCAGTGGCACGACGTTTTCCGCGAGGAAGCGCTCGTCGACTGGCCCGCGCCAGATCAGCGCCAGGCGACCCCGCGGATCGACGAGAAAGTTCTCGGGGACCCCGGTCGAGCCGAAGGCGGCGCTGCGCTCGTCGCCGACCGAGCGCAGCTGCGGGTAGGCGACGTCGTTTTCGCGCAAGAAGGCGAGGGCATCGTCGCTGTTGTCCTGGACGTTGATGCCAAGCACGCTGACGCCACGTCCGCGATAGTGCTGGGCGAAGCGGTCCAGGTCCGGTGCCTCCTGGCGGCACGGCCCGCACCACGAGGCCCAGAGGTTGACCAGCACCCAGCGCCCGCGATAGTCGCCGATCGAGGCCTCACCGGGGCCGCCGAGCACCGGCAGAGCGCGGTCGGGCACGGGTTCGCCGAGGGCGATTTGCGTCTCGCCCTTGCTCAGCAAGCCGAAGCCGAGCAGGCCGATCACGGCGCAGACGGCGAGAAAGGCGAGGAAGGCGCGAGCGCTCATGGCCAGCAACATTAGCCGCCGCAAAGCCGCGGCCTGGCCGTAGAATCAGGGCGCAACTGCGGACGTAGCTCAGCTGGTAGAGCGCGAGCTTCCCAAGCTCGAGGTCGCGGGTTCGAGACCCGTCGTCCGCTTTCTTCGCCCTTCTGTAGAGCCAAAAAATCGGGAGTGGTTCGAGACTCGTTCCAGACTTGGCTCTACAGCTCGATTTGCAAGACCCACTTCTCGCTTTACAACATGAAATCTACCGTTGTGACGGGCGGAACGAAGGGGCGCCTTCTTGTGGTCCAGGCGGTCGCCGGGTTCAAATCCGGTCGTCCACCGGGTAGGCGCTCTAAGCAGCCTGCGCCATAGGTCGGAACGAGGTTCTCTACCTCCTGGACCGCCAGCACGTCGACATCGAGTGCCTTGGTCCGCTTCGTCAGCATCTTCTGTGCCTCGGGGTCCTTCGCGCGAACCAGCTTGTCTTTGTAAGTGCGATACCACCGCAGTTTGCCGTCGGGTCCGATGGTGCCGCGAGAGACAACTTCCAAGTGCCGACTCGGATATCCACATTGCCTCCTCTTAGCTGATCTGCACGACGACCCTATAGCGCTCGAGCACGACGACCCTATAGCGCTCGAAGGTTCTATGTGTAAAAGGACGGTGAGTGTTAGGCTCGCCGCCGAGCATGCAAGGCGGGCCCGGAAACCCCTTCGACCTCAGTGCAGGGCTGGCGCTGACTGAGATCAAGATCAACCTTGGTCGTCTCGACGCAGTCGACGACCTCTGGACTGCTTACCTAGACGGCGCCACGGCTGAGAATGTCGAGCACCAAAAAGAGCAACTTGACGAGCTGGCCGGCCGACTGATCGAGGCTCTTGATTCGGCGCGTGGGTCGGTCGCACGGTTGCACGAGATGCTCAGGGCGGCCGGCGAGGAAGAGATCGAGTTGGCGCTGCAGGAGATCGCGCGGGGCTACCCAAAGCTCGATGTCCACTACCGCCAAGACCTGGCCGATCTGCTGGACAAATACACCGTGCACGAATTCGTCCTTGAGGCTTGCAGCTACCTGGAAGATCAGCTGCCTCAAGAGATCGAATCAGTTGAGAAAAAGCGACAGCGCCTCCGGGAAGGGGAGTTCCAGCCTGGAGACATCGGCCCCGGGGCGAAGTGTGCGCTCAAGTGCGCCATTCTGGCCGCCAAGCTGCTCGATATTCCAACGACGGGTGGCGCGGCGACCATGGTGCTTGAAGGGGCTATGGCCCTCGGATCGTTCGCCGCGAAATGGAGAGGCAGCTGTCAGGAGATTGGTGGGCGTGTATGGCGGCGTCTCAGACGCGCTTAGAACGAATTACTGAAATGGAGATAGTGGAAGATTCTGCTGCAATCGCCAGTAACAGCCTACAGAATACTGACAGCATCGTGAGGCCGATATTTAGTGGAGTTACCACCTTCCAGAGCATACGAGATGCAACTGCCCCGGAGACCTACTATGGGAAGTGTCCCTGGCTGAAGGTCAGACTCTTAGATCAATCGATCCGCTAGATGCCGAGGTAGTCTACGAAGACGGTACGGGTGGTCAGGACCAAACCCCGCGCCATACGGCTATGGAAAGTACTTAAACTTTTGGTGTTCGTTCCGTGTTAATCGATGGAACACCATGGACGGTCCGGTAGCAGACTACTATCAAATTCAGGACCATCTGTATGGAAGCGGGCATGAGGGTGAGCACATCAAGAGCATTCCCCCACCGTAAAACAGAACTAGGCTAGGCTAGGAAGAGAACCAAACATCACTGATCCACGCACCTTGTACCCGCTGCCGGCTTTGCATGCTGCGTGCTGGAGGAGGCCAGAGGCTTCCCCAGCTGATTCCCCTTGGGACCAAATGCCCGAATCGTCACGCTACGACCGCCGACGCACCCTCGTAAGTTAGCTCCAAACCAGCTAGCCGAGGATGGTCCGTCAGACTTTCGTAGCTGACGCGGAAGTCGACCTACGTGGTTTGAGATGGTCGAACTCGATGCACAGGCCACTGGTTGACCAGAATGCAACGAGCTGACTCGGCCCGAGAATGGTGTCGTCACTGGCAAGAAGCTCTGGACTTCCGATGCGCTGCACGTCAGTGCCCGCTGGGAAGTTCATGGCTGGCAGCGCAGGGTGTCGGTCTGCGCCAGCACTATCCGACAGACCAACGGGCAGTACTGCGGAAAGAGCTACGGTTAGCACGGTAATGACAGCGAGGCGTAAGGGGAAGCGATTGTGCGGCGCCTCGTATGCAGCAAATAGAGTGGTCATGCCGAGATCACCGTCTTTCAGTCTTGTATGGCGCATTGCTGGTATCAGCGTGCTTATACGTTACATTGGGAGGATCAATGTATCTTGGACCTCTAAAATGGCCTAGCCGAGCAGTATGGATTGCCGCTGGCTGTCTGACCCTGATAGTCGTCGTGCTTGTTTCTTTAGGGGTTCAAGTGATTCCAATACTGGGCGGCGTTGTAATCATTGTTCTCTTGATCGCTGCGCCTCGCCGCGTGCGATCTCTTGGCGGCGAAAAGATCCCGCCGACGGACTAGGGCGCAGCGCTATTGGGGCACATCGGGATTCATTGAAGGCGGCGGATACGGCCCAGGATAGATTCCTGAAAGCACCTTTGACGCCGCCTATCTGTCGCGTTTTGAATCGCGGCATCCGCCCGGGCACTGATCAGCGGCCAGCTTGACGAGCTGACTGCCCACTGCGGCTCAGGCCACTCGCATGTTGACCAGCGCCGGCGCTCGATCCGACTTCGTTGACGCATAGTGGCGGCGGGTCGTCGCTATGTCCTTGTGCTTCAAGACCTCTGAAACCACGTCAATCGGAAGTTCCTCGTCGTTGAGCGCGATCGTCGCCCAAGCGCGCGGGTCGCTCAGCGCGTCTCGAATTGCCGGGTTTCTCTCCGCCTGCGAGAGCTGCCAGCGGCGATAAAGCCGCAGCTCCCGCAGCAGTGGGGGGGGGGGGGGGGGGCAAGCGCGAAAATGTCAACCTGATCGCCCTTGCCAACCACTTCCTTGCCGAGCCCGGCGCCTCCAGCAGCCGCTTTATCTCGTCCTTCGTCGGTGTGTATCCGCGTTTATGGACGATCTTCGGTGAGGACTCCAACGCGGCCGGGTTGAGGTCTAGCAGATCGTCCTCAGCTAGGAAGTGGCGATAGAGGAACTTGATTGCCGACAGGTAGCTCTTGCGGTACGAGGCCGACCAACCCTGGCCCGAGCGACCGTCCGGGTAGCCCCTCGCCTTACACCACTCGCGGCGCAATCGGGAGTCGTGCGGCTTGGCGCCACCAGGCTTTTCGAGGTGGCCCATGAAAAGGCGGATCTGCTTGCGGCGGGCTTTGTAGAAGGTCGAGCCGTGGACGCTCGCGAGGTAGTGGCTGAAATGGACGAGGTGATCGCGGTATCGCTCAAGCGTCTTGTCCTTGCCGATACCTGCGTGATTGATTTCGATCGCCTCGACGATCAACTGCTCGTTGGACAGCTCCATAACGTAGCTCCTCGAATTGGTCGAGGAACAAGGCCGGAGCTGAGTCGAGCTGCTGCGCGTCCTTGCAAGCTGCGAGCATGGCCGAGATGTCCGGCAATGGGGCATGATCGCCCCGCCGAATCTCGGTCATGTCGCAGCCTCGCTTGCAGAGCCGAAAACATCCAACCTTCCGTTCCTCGAGCTTTCGAGAAGCGGGTCTAGTTGGTTCGAAAGAGGCGCTTAAACGCGGGTTCGAGACCCGTCGTCCGCTTTCTTCCTCGCCGTTTAGCCCGCCTGGGTCAGACGCGGGCCTTACGGGCGACTCTGCGCCCTCCGTTCTGTCGTGCCCTTTTCTCGTTGCTCTCGACCACGCGGTAGAAGTGCTCGATCGCGCCGCGGACCTGCTGTTCGTCGACGACTTCGACCAGATTGGAGTGGCGCAGCTCAGTCACGTGGTAGTTGACCGTGCTCAGTGGCGCCTGCAGCTCCAGGCTGAGGTCCTTTGGCGACAGCGTCCTGCCTCTGTCGATGCTCAGCACTTCCAGGATTGACACTCGGAGTGGGTGGGTATTGGCACGAGCCAGGCGTTCCCAATTCACAACTACCTCACTTTCGTTGACTGGGGAATACCTAAAAATAATAACGTAGATCATCAAAATCGGGTAATCTAATTTTAGGTATGACCCGAGACAAGGAGATCAGATGAGGCGGGTAGCGGGGGGTCGTGCGGCATTGATAGCCGCGATCTTGACCTTGGGGGCAGCCCTGGCAGCCCCAGGTGCCGGCGCGGACATCATCGGTCCGCAGAACCCGGACGACCCGCAGGCCGACAGTCCCTGGCAAGCGGGAACCTGCACCATCGACACGCCTACCTGTAGCGTCGACACGCCGGCGCAGTTCTTCGAAACGGCCGCCGCGCACCCGCCGGTCGGCTTCACCCAGTTCATCGTCAACACCGAACCCGCGCCGCTGCCGCCCTTCGGGCCGGCACCGATTGGCAACCTGCGCACCGTTCGCGTCGACCTTCCAGCGGGTCTCACCGTCAACCCCCAATCCTCGGCCGAACAGTGCGAGCTGGGACCCGGGGAGAGCCCCAGCACCTGCCCGCCGGGCTCGAAAGTGGGGATCAGCGAAGTCACGGCGACCAACCAAACCACGGGTGTCTCGGTTCCGTTCCCTGCGGTCGATGTCTTCAACTTGGTGCCGGAAGTGGGCGAACCGGCGCGCTTCGGCCTCAGCCTGCTCGGCAACGACGTCTTCCTGGAGGCTGACGTAGCTTGGGAGAGCGACTACCACGAGTACTTCACGATCCACGTAGCGAAACTGGAACTACCGCCAATCCCGGCGGAACTGGCGCGGGTCGCGGTCAACCGCCTCGTCTTCGACGGCACGTCTGGTCCGGACGGCACTTTCATCACCACGCCGACGACCTGCCTGGGCCCGGCCGCGCCGGGGTCCCCGGTCGAGCGCATCTACTCGACCTACCTGCGAGCCGATGCCTACGAGGCGCCGAACATGGATCCGAACTTCCCCGACGGTTCCAGCTTCATCGAGTCGAAGATCCCGCGCAAACCGCCCGCATTCGAAACCTCGCCGAAAGAATGCGACTCGATCCCCTTCGAACCCTCGATCGCGACCGATCCGAATACCGCCCAGACCGACTCTCCGGCCGGGGCGACCGTCACCGTCGAGCTGCCCGAGGTCAAAGGCGGCGGCAACCAGGGCACTTCGCACGTGCGTAGCGCCAGCGTGACGCTGCCCGCCGGCATGGGGCTAAACCCCTCGGCTGCGAACGGACTCGTGGCATGCAGCGACGATCAGTTCAACAAGGGCAGCCGAGAGCCGGTCGCCTGCCCGGAGGCCTCCCGAATCGGCACGGTCGAGGTCGACACGCCGCCACTTCCGGATGGTTCGCTCAGCGGCCCGGTCTACGTCGGCGAGCAGCTCGACCGCGATCCCACCTCCGGCAACCTATACAGGATCTTCGTCGTCGCCGAATCGAGCCGCTACGACATCTCGGCTCGCCTGCTCGGCAAGGCCAAAGTCGATCCGCAGACCGGTCAGGTGACGACGTTCTTCGACGATGGCGCGCTCGGCAAAGTCCCCCTGGAGGGCCTGCCGCAGGTGCCGTTCAAGTCGTTCCGGATCAAACTGGACGCTGGCCCGACCGCCGTTCTGACCAGCCCGCCGACTTGTGGGCCCAACACGACGTCCACCCAGATGACGCCCTGGTCGAGCGCCTTGGGCACTGTCCCGGTGGGCCAGGACGGCGGCCCTTCCGCCAACTCTTCGGTGGGGGATTCGTCCAACTTCTCCTTGTCCGCCGCTCCCGGCGGCGGAAGTTGCCCCAAAACCATGGCCGAGCGTCCGTTCTCTCTGGGCTTTGGTGCCGACACCAACAGCGCCAAAGCGGCGACCTTCAGCCCCCTGCGTATGAGCATCGCCCGCTCCGATGGCAACCAGGAGTTGAAAGGCGTTGACGTGACGCTGCCGCCAGGACTTGTGGCGAAATTGAAAGGGGTCCGCAACTGCCCGCCGGCGGCGCTCGCGGCGGCAGCAGCCAACAGCGGCGTCGCCGAGGCGGCCAGCTCGAGTTGTCCGTCCTCGAGCTTGATCGGCCGCGCCGAGGTCAAAGCCGGCAGCGGCCCTTCGCCGATCGAGATCGGCGGCAAGGTCTTCCTCGCCGGCCGTTACAAAGGCGCTCCTCTCTCCCTGGCAGTGATCACCCCCGCCACGGCCGGGCCGTTCGATCTCGGCACGGTTGTGGTGAGGGTGGCGCTGTCGCTCGAACCGCGTACCGCGAGGGTCCACGCGGTGTCCGACCCGATCCCGCACGTTTACGGCGGCGCCACGCTCGACATCCGTTCGGTTGCGGTCGTGCTCAACCGCAAAGATTTCTCGCTCAACCCGACCAACTGCTCACAGCTCAGCTTCGATGGCGCGCTGCTCGGCGGCGGCGCCAACCCGCTCGACCCGGCGGCCTTCACCCGCGCCCCGCTGTCGGCTCCGTTCAAAGTCAACGGCTGCGAGAAACTCGGCTTCAAACCGAAACTGTTCCTGCGCCTCTTTGGCGGCATGCGGCGGGCCAAGAACCCGAAGCTGCGCGCCGTGCTGCTGCCAAAAGAGGGTGACGCGAACATTGCCCGCGCGGCGACGATCTTGCCGCCCTCGCTGATCCTCGACCAGGCCAACCTGGCGAAAGTCTGCACGCGGGTCCAGTTCGCCGCCAACGACTGCCCGAAAAAATCGATCTACGGCAACGCCCGCGCCTTCTCGCCGCTGCTCGACGACCCGGTGAAGGGGCCGATCTACCTGCGTTCCTCCGACAACCCCCTGCCGGATCTCGTTCTCGACCTGCACGGTCAGGTCGACCTCGAGCTGGTCAGCCGCACCGACAGTGTCCGCGGCCGCATCCGCAACACCTTCGACATCGTCCCCGACGTGCCGGTCTCGAAGTTCATCCTCACCCTGCGCGGCGGGCCCAAAGGACTCCTCGTCAACTCCCGCAACCAATGCCCTCGCAAACGCGCCGGCGCCAAAAAATCCAACAGCGCCGAGACGAGCAAGACCAAGCGCAAAGGGCCGCGGGCGATCGTGCGCTTCAAAGCCCAGAACGGCAAGAAACGGAACATGCGGCTGCGTCTGCGCGCACCCTGCGGCAAGAAAAGGCGGTAGCGCGAACGGACGTGCCGGTGGAACGAGGTCCATATGGACCTCGTTCCACCGGCACGTCGGCGAGGACCGAATAGCCTCCCGCGTCGGTGCGCCCGACGCTTTCGGTTCTCATAGTCGCCTGGAACAGCCGCGAGGAGCTGGCGCGGACCCTGCCCGCCTTGCTGCCTGAGCTGGGGGAGGGGGACGAGCTGATCGTCGTCGACAACGACTCCAGCGATGGGACCGCGGATGTTGCGGCCGCACTGGCGCCGGCGGCGCGGATCGTGCCCAGCGGCGGCAACCTCGGCTTCGCCGCCGGCTGCAACGAGGGGGCCCGGCACGCCTCGGGGGACCTGCTCGTGATCCTCAACCCCGATGCGTCGCCACGGCCCGGCTTCGGCGAGGCGATTCGGCGTCCCTGGCTGGAGGAGCGTGGCTGGGCCGCCTGGCAGGCCTTGGTCGCCGACGGTGACGGGAGGACGATCAACTCAGCGGGCAACCCGGTTCATTTCACCGGCATCGTCTGGGCGGGCGGACACGGGCGTCCGCTCGGCGAGGCGCCTCCGGCGGGCGAGGTCGCGGCGCTGTCGGGCGCCTGCCTGGCGGTTCCCCGCCGCACCTGGGAGCGGGTCGGTGGCTTCCCCAAGCGCTTCTTCCTCTACCACGAGGACGTCGATCTCTCGCTGCGCCTGCGTCTCGGCGGGGGAGCGCTGGGAATCGAGCCAGCAGCGGTCGTTGACCACGACTACGAGTTCGGCGCCCGCGAGCACAAGTGGCGCTGGCTCGAGCGCAACCGCTGGGCCTTTCTGATCCGCGTCTACCCGGCGAGCCTGCTGGTGCTGCTCGCGCCGGCGCTAGTCCTGACCGAGCTGGCGCTGATCCCGGCCTCGGTCGCCGCTGGCTGGGGGAGGCAAAAACTCGCGGCGATCGGCGAAGTGGTCCGCTGGCTGCCGCGCCTGTTGCGCGAGCGCCGCGAAGTCCAGGCCACGCGCAAAGTCAGTGCCGCCGAGTTCGCCGCCTGGCTAACCCCCGACCTCGACTCACCCTTCATCCCGGCGGCGGCCCGCTCCGCTCCAGCGCGCACGCTCCTGCGCGGCTACTGGCGCCTCGTCCGCCTCGCCCTACGCGGCTGATTTTGATGGCTTGTCCCCACTGGAGGGTGGGAAAGCATCAATCGACAGAGTCAGATCGGCTGCGAGGTGGGCCGAATGAGAATCTCATTGACGTCGACGTTGCCCGGTTGCTCTAGGGCGAAGATCACGGCGCGGGCGATGTCCTCGCCTTGCAGCGCCCACTCGCCGGGCCTGTTGTCGAAGAAAGGCGTGTCGACCATCCCCGGCTCGATTAGCGTCACCTTGATGCCGCTGTTCTCGTGCATCTGGCGCAGCTCTGCCCGCAGCGCCTCGCCGATCGCCGTCGCCGCCCACTTGGTCGCCGAGTAAAGCGAGCCGGGCAGGGCGCGGCGGCCGGCGACCGAGCTGGTGACGAGGAAATGCCCTTCGCCGCGCTCGAGCAGGTGGGGGAGAGTGGCGCGGATCGTCAGCGCCACGCCGTAGACGTTGGTCAGGACCATCGAGCGCCAGTGCTCCGGCGACTCCTCGAGGAAGCCGCGGGTGGCACCGAAGCCGGCATTGGCGAAGACAACGTCGATTCGGTCGAAGGCCTCCAGGGCGGACGCGGCCATCGCCTCGACCTGGTCCCACTCGGTGACGTCGCACTGGACCGCGATCGCCCGCTCCTCGCCGCCAAGCTCCTCGACCAGCTCCTGCAGCGGTTCCAACCGCCGCGCCGCCAGCACCAGCCGGTGCGTCCCAGCAGCCGCCCGCGCCGTGGCGGCGCCGATGCCGCTGGAAGCTCCGGTTATCAGCATCACCGAATCGCTGTTGCTGCCGTCCATCCCGTCGATTCTCCCAGCTTGCGTAGGGGTGGGTGCCCCAGGGTCGCCGGACACTCAGCGCGAAGCGCGTCCGCCGACCCTGGGGCACCCACCCCGCCCAGCCTCCTTGCGATAATCCGGCGTCCATGGATCCCCAGCGCAAGCGACAGATCCGGCTCGTGGTCGCGCTCGGCGTCGCGGTGCTGCTCGCCGTCGGCCTCGTCTACACCTCGTTCAGCGCCGCGACCGATGCGAAGGAGCCCTCGCAGCTGATCGACGCCGCTCCAGGCACCAGCGCCCAGCTGACTGGCAGGGTGGTGAAGGGGTCGATCGCTCGAGAGGGCGACGGCTTGCGCTTCCGCGTCGCCGATCGCGACGACGCAAGCAAGAGCATCCCCGTCACCTACACCGGAACCGTCCCCGACCCCTTCCGCGGCGGGCGCGAGATCATCCTCAACGGCACCGTCGAGAGAGGCGGAGTCTTCGTCGGCGAGCCCGACACCCTGGTCACCAAGTGCCCGTCGAAGTTCACCACCAAGAGCTCCGGCACGGATGACGGCTAGCCTCGGCAGCGCCGCGCTGGCGCTGGCCTTCCTCACCGCGATCGGCGCCGCCGTCGCGGCCCTGCTCGGCCGCAACGGGGAGCAGCGCTGGGTCGACCGCTCCCGCCGCGCCGTTTACGGCCTCCTCGCCCTGCTCACGCTCTGCGTCGTCCTGATCGAGATCGCCTTCGCCAACGACGACTTCTCGCTCAACATCGTCCAGCAGCACTCCTCGATCGAGACGCCGACCTTCTACAAGCTGGCGGCGATGTGGTCGAGCCAGGAGGGGTCGCTGCTGCTCTGGGCCTGGGTGCTCTCGATCGCCTCCTCGCTGGCGCTCTACGCGACCCGCGCCAAGTTGCGCGAGATCGTCCCCTACGCGACCGCCGTAATGGCAGGCATCGCCGCCTTCTTCACCGGCCTGATGCTGTTCGCCGGCGGCGTAAACCCGTTCTCCGAGCTCAGCCCGGTGCCCGCCAACGGAGTCGGGCTCAACCCGCTGTTGCAGCACCCGAGCATGATGATCCATCCGCCGATGCTCTACTCGGGCTACGTCGCCTTCACGGTGCCGTTCGCCTTCGCCGTCGGCGCCCTGATCGCGCGTCGCCTCGATGCCGCCTGGATCCGCTCGACCCGGCGCTTCGCCCTGATCGCCTGGGCTTTCCTCGGCCTCGGCCTGCTGCTCGGCGCCCGCTGGTCCTACACCGAGCTCGGCTGGGGCGGCTACTGGGCCTGGGACCCGGTCGAGAACGCGGCGTTGATGCCCTGGCTGATGGGGACCGCGTTCCTGCACTCGATCATGGTCCAGGAGAAGCGCGGCATGCTGAAAGTCTGGAACGCCTGCCTGATCGTCGCCACCTTCACTCTGGCGCTGCTCGGCACCTTCCTCGTCCGCTCCGGCGTCCTGCAGTCGATCCACGCCTTCGGCGACAGCACGGTCGGCCCCTACATCCTCGGCCTGATCGCCGTGGTTCTGGTTGGCTCGACGGCGCTGATCGTCTCCCGGCTCGACGACCTGCGCTCGCCAAAGCGGATCGACTCGCTCGCCTCGCGCGAGGCCGTCTTCCTCGTCAACAACTTGCTCCTGGTGGCGCTCACGGTGACGATCTTCTGGGGCACCTTCTTCCCGTTGATCTCCGAGTTGTTCACCGGGGAGAAGGCGTCGCTCGCCGCTCCCTGGTTCGACCGCTACACGACGCCGCTGGCGATCGGCCTCGTCCTCTTCACCGGGATCGGGCCGCTGCTTGCCTGGCGGCGAATCAGCTGGAGCTCGGCAAAGCGGGTCTTCCTGGCGCCGGCGATCGTCGCGCTGGCGGTTGGCGCGGCGCTGGTGCTGTTCACCGACGCCGCCGATTCGCTCTGGGCGCTGGCCCTTTTCGTCTTTGCCGCCTTTGCTCTGACCGGCCTGTCGCAGGAGTTCTGGCGTGGCGCGGCGGCGCGTCGCTCGCTGAGCGGCGGCTCGATCGCGACCGCGCTGGTCGCGGTCGTCTCGCGCAACCGGCGCCGCTACGGCGGCTACATCGTCCACATCGGCGTCGCCGTGCTGCTGGTCGGCGTCGCCGCCTCCTCCAGCTTCCAGACCAATCGCGACGTGCGGCTGGGGCCGGGGGAGAACGCCGTCGTCGACGGCCGCACGGTCACTTATGAGCGGCCGACGGTGAACCTCGACGACAACGCCCTCACCTTCGGCGCTGTGGTTGCCGTCGAGCAGGGCGGGGAGCGCTTCACGCTGCGCCCCAGCCGTCGCTACTTCCGCCCAACCGGCCAGGGGACGGGGACGATCAGCAGCTTTTTCGACGGTGAGGCGACCAGCGAGGTGGGATTGAAGGCGGGCGCCGGCAGCGACTTCTGGATTGCTCCCGAACCCGACGTCTCGGCGACGAAACGCCGGGCGCGGGCGGCTGATCGGGGCTTTCGGGCCTGTATCTCTGGCGCGCCCGGGGCGCCGCCGCAGTGCCGCGCGGTCGGGCGCCTGATGCGCGCCGCCGCGGCCGATCCGCGCCTGCGCCCGGTCGCCCTGGCGCAGATCGAGAACCTCCAGGCTGCAATTGCCGAGCGCCTCGCGCGGAGCTACCTGGCCGATGGCGCGATCGCCACCTTCCGGATCATCGTCGACCCGCTCGTCACCTGGATCTGGATCGGCGGGCTGATCGCCCTCAGCGGTGCCCTGATCGCGGTCTGGCCGGCGCGCAGCGCCCGCCGCCGCCCCGCCGCCGAGACCGAGCTGGAGGCCTCGAAGGAGGCAAAGTACCGCGAGATCCGCGACGCCGAACTCGACCACGCCGCCGGCAAGCTCTCCGACGAGGACTTCGCCCTGCTCGACGCCGAGTTGCGCAAGGAGGCGGTCGAGATCCTCGACCTAGCGAACGGCAACCGGACGGCCGCTCCGAGGCCCACCGAGCCGGTCTAGACTGTCGCCCGCCATGGGTGCATCGCGATACTTATTTCGCTCCGCCCTGGTCTCGCTGTTGGCGGGATTGGCGATTCTCGGCCCGGCCCCGGCGGCGCCCGCCACCGAGTCGTGGCGAGCGCCTTCCTCTGCGATGCTGCGCCAAGCCCTACGTTTCTGGACCCCGTCGCGCATGCGGGCGGCCAAGCCCCTGCAAGCCCCGCGATGGGGGAGGAGAGGCCTCGCTTCTGCGTCCGCTGCGCCGGCGGGCGACGCGAAGGCAGTGGACGAAGTCGAACGAGCCCTCTCTGACTTCGCCGAAGTATCGGATCCGACCGCGCCCGGCTTCAGGCGGAACGGCGTCATCTTCATATCCGACGGGCTCGAGC
This sequence comes from uncultured Solirubrobacterales bacterium, assembly GCA_963698085.1. Classification (GTDB taxonomy): domain Bacteria; phylum Actinomycetota; class Thermoleophilia; order Solirubrobacterales; family 70-9; genus VRUE01. Next base: position 431,220 of record OY969122.1, on the reverse strand, counting down.
TCGGTCGCTGCTCGGGCGCCTCGGTCAACGCACCCAACCTCAGCCTGGTCTTCACTGCCGGCCACTGTGTCAACGACGGTGGACCGGGCGACTGGTTCAACCGTGATTGGGTCTTCGTCCCCGGCTACCACGACGGCGTGCGCCCGTTCGGGGTCTTCGTCGCCAAGTGGCTGGGCACGACCGAGGATTGGATCGAGGAAAGCAGCGCCAACGCCGACGTCGGCGTCGCCGTGGTCTCGCGCAACGAACGAGGCCGGCGTCTTGGTGCGGTCGTTGGCGGTTACGACATCGCCTGGAATCGTCCCCCACGCCAGGTATTCGACATCCACGGTTATCCCGCGGAAGCGCCGTTCGACGGAGCCGGCCAGAGAGTCTGCTCCGCCACTCCGTTCCTCGGTCACGACCTGGTCTCGTTCCTCTGGTCGGGACCGCTCAACCTGGCGGCTCGGTGCAGCGTCGCGGGCGGGGCGTCGGGCGGCGCCTGGACGATCGAAGGCGACACCTTGAACAGCGTCACCAGCTATGCCTACGAAGACGACATGACGACCGATTTCGGCCCCTATTTCGGTGATGCGGTGCGGGCTCTGTATCACCGTGCGTCGCAGGTGAGATGAGGACGCTCGCCGCGATCGTCGGGCTCGCCGCCGTTGCCTTCGCCTGCGCCCCCGCGGCGACTGCCGCTGCACATGGGACGGCGTCGCCGCAGGCGTTGCTCGCCGGTGTCGCCCAGCTGGACGATCAGCTGGCCCTGCTGGGCAGCTCGTCGGACGCGGGCCGTTCGGACGAGGACGATCTGCTTGCGATCAGGTTCGTCAACCACGACGGCTACACGTTCAGGCTCTTCGCCTTCGGTCAGACCGTCGTTCTGTCCGTGATCCGCCGCGATCGCAAGATGCGGCCGTCGAGCACCACCTATCTCGCCCGCGGAGTCGTCACGTCAAACTCGATCGAGGCTTCGTTCGCCGATCGCGGTCGGGTCTCGCTTCGGTTCAGGTCGTCGCGGCGACCGGCTCGGGCCACTCGACGGGTCAGATGCACGAAGTCGGGCAACCCGGTTGCGGCCCATCTCGGCCTCTTCGTCGGCACTCTTCGCTTTCGCGGCGAAGGGGGGTACACCAGCGCCGAGGTCCACCGCGTACACGGTGGCTCGCTCGATCCCGCCGCGTTCGTCGACTGTCAGGTCGAGGCCGTAGACCCCACTCGACAAGGCTCGCCCTCGCCGGCGGGCCGGCAGCCGTCAGGCCTCGCGACCTTGCGGAATTACGTCGAGGGTTTCGGCAAAGACCCGCCTGAGATCCCCGGGGTCGATACCCAACCGTCGGAGCGTGACGAAACCACCGCTCTCATCGCCCACCGCAAAACTCCCCTGACGCGGACGGTTTTCGTGGCGTTGAACCGCGGCCAGGGACAGGCTCGCTTCCTTGCCCTCGATGCGGGGGTCGACGGCTCGGTCGGCATCCTCCGCTTCGTCTCGGTTCCGGCTCCCGTGGCTGCCTTCCGCACCGAGGACACGTTGTCCGCGGCCTCCGTCAGTCCGCCTGCCCCGTTCAGTGGCACCGCCCTCTTCCGGCACGGCAGCGGCAGAGAGAAAAGCTTCGCCGGCCCGCTTGCCGTCTCTTTCCTTGGCGCCCCCGGCGTGCCCCTGGCCGACTCATCGTTTGAAGCCCTGCTTCTGCGCGGCCGGTAGGCCCGGCCCGGCTCAGATCTTCAGCAGCACCAGGGTGTTGACGACGAAGAGGATCGAGAAGAAGATCGTCGCTCGATCCAGGTTGCGCTCGACCATCGAGCCGCCGCCGAAGGAGCTGCCACCCCCGCCGATGCCGAAGGCGCCGGAGAGGCCGGCGTCTTTGCCCGAGTGCAGGAGCACGAGGAAGATCACGATGCCGGCGATGATCACCTGGAGAAATGCGAGGAGCGTGTACACGAGCCGCATGGTAGCGAGCTGCGCCTGCCCAGCACGCTCTGGACAGAACGCGTGTCTGTGTTGCGTTAATTGACAAACTAGGCTAATCTGTCAATCAAGCAGACGATTCATGGCGATTTGACAAGGAGGAGTGCCCGTGGAGGCAGCCGCCCACGACCATCATCACCATCACGATCATGCGGACGTCGAGGTGAATCCCGCGACCTGGTCCGATCCCAAGCGCTACGCCTGGCTGCTGGGCCTGATCGTGCCGATGCTCCCGTTCATCGCTTGGGCTGGGGTCGAGCTGACCGGCCTTGGCGCGTTCTGGTTCTACGGTCCCGTGCTCGTCTTCGTGATCTTCCCGTTGCTTGACTTCATCGTCGGTGTGGATGCAGAGAATCCACCCGACAGCGTGATCAAGTGGCTAGAACAGGATCGCTACTACCGCTGGTGCACCTACGTCTTCATCCCGGTCCAGTACGCGGGGCTTGTCTTCGCCTGCTGGCTGTGGGCCGACGGCGGTCTCTCGACCCTCGACAGCATCGGCCTGGCGCTGACGATGGGCATGGTCAGTGGGATCGCGATCAACACCGCGCACGAGCTCGGCCACAAGCGGGCCGACCTGGAGAGGTGGTTGAGCAAAGTCGCCCTCGCGCAGAGCGGCTACGGCCACTTCTTCATCGAGCACAACCGTGGCCACCACGTCCGCGTCGCCACGCCCGAGGACCCCGCCAGCGCTCGCCTGGGGGAGAGCTTCTGGGCGTTCCTGCCGCGCACCGTTTCCGGGAGCCTCAGCTCGGCCTGGGGTCTCGAGCGGGCCCGCCTGGAGCGAATGGGCCACTCGCCCTGGTCGATCCACAACGACATCCTGCAGGCCTGGGCGATGACGGTGGGGCTGTTCGCCCTGCTGGCGATCGTCTTCGGGCCGGTCGTGCTGCCTTATCTGCTGCTGCAGGCGGTGCTCGGCTTCTCCCTGCTCGAGGTCGTCAACTACCTCGAGCACTACGGCCTGATGCGGCAGAAGAAAGAGGATGGGCGCTACGAGCGCTGCCGCCCGGAGCACAGCTGGAACAGCAACAACGTCGCCTCCAACGTTCTGCTCTACCACCTGCAGCGCCACAGCGACCACCACGCCAACCCGACCCGCCGCTACCAGTCGCTGCGGCACGTCGACGAGGCGCCGCAGCTGCCGACCGGCTACGCGGGGATGATCGTGCTCGCCTGGTTCCCGCCGGTCTGGCGGCGGGTGATGGACCGGCGCCTGCTCGACCACTATGGCGGCGAGCTCGACCGCGCCAACATCGAGCCGCGGGCGCAGCGCAAGGTGCTGGCGCGCTATGGGGCGGCAGCATCGTGAGCGCCTTCCGCTGCCCCGGCTGCGGCTACGTCTACGACGAGTCTGTCGGGCACCCACGCGAGGGCTTCCCGTCCGGCACGCCCTGGAGCGAGGTTCCCGACGAGTGGCACTGCCCCGATTGCGGCGTGCGCGACAAGGTCGACTTCGAGCCGGTCACCGCCGCTGACGAATGACCGCCGCCGCTGGCACGATTGGCACCGTGGAGGCGCGCACCCCCTATCCCCAGGCGGCCCGGCAGCTGCTGCGCGAGACCCTGTTCGCGGCCGCCCGCGACGAGGTTCAGCAGCGCGCCTGGTCGGAGATAACGATGGCCGAGATCGCCGCCGCGGCGGGAGTGAGCAGGCAGACCCTCTACAAGGAGTTCGGCAGCCGCAACGAGTTCGCCCAGGCGTTCGTCATCCACGAGGGGGAGCGTTTCCTCGACGCGGTCGACACGGCAGTCCGCCAGCACCTCGACGACCCTCGCGCTGCGATCGACGCCGCGCTGGAGACCTTCCTGCGCACCGCCGGCGAGGACCCGCTCGTTCGCATCCTGCTCAGCGACGACGGCACCGCCGGCCTGCTGCCCTTCGTCACTACCCAAGGCATGCCGGTGGTCCAGTGGGCGACCGCCCGCCTGACCGCGACGATCGAAGCGGGCTGGCCGCAGGCGCCGCCGCAGAAAGCGCGCCTCCTGGCCGAGACCCTGGTCCGCCTAGCGATCAGCCACGTCACCGCTCCGGGCGACTCCCCGGACGCCACGGCCGCCCACACCGGCGAGCTGCTCGGCCCCTTCATCGACGAGGCGCTCGGCCGCGAATAGCGTTCTTTCCGGCCCCTATTCAGACCGCGGTAGAGGTTTGGTGCGCTATGCGGGCCAAACCTCTACCGCGCTGAGTTGGTCGTCTGATCGCCGCCTGGCTGACCCGCTGCACCAACGCCCTCACCGGCCGGTCTTTTCCATGCGCGCAAAACTACAACGCGGGGATCGGCCATATCCTGGCTCGGTGGCCGCTTCGATCCAGCGTCATCCTGGGACTCCCGCCGAGCGCGTCGCCGCAGGTAAAGCCGCACGCGCCGCGGTGCCACGGTCGAGCCACAGCGAGTGGCAGCCGGCTGCCGACCGGACGGACCCGGTCGACCTGCTTGAGCACCAAGCCACCTCGCGGGTGGGGCAGCTGGTTCCCCTGCGCTACGCCCGCATGCTGGCTTCGCCCTTCGCCTTCTACCGCGGTGCTGCCGCGATCATGGCTGCCGATCTGGCCGACAGCCCCCGCTCGGGCTTCGAGACGCAGCTCTGCGGCGATGCCCACCTCTCCAACTTCGGCGCCTTCGCCTCACCCGAGCGACGCCTCGTCTTCGACCTCAACGACTTCGACGAGACGCTGCCGGGGCCGTGGGAGTGGGACCTGAAGCGCCTTGTCGCCAGCTTCGCCCTCGCCGGCCGGGATCGCGGCTGCAACGGGAAGCAGCGGTCCCGCATCGTCCGCGCGGCCGCGCGCGAGTATCGCCAGACGATGCGACGCCTGGCCACGATGGGCAATCTCGAGGCGTGGTATTGGCAGCTCGACGCGGAGATGATCCGCAAGGGCTGGGTGGAAACCGTGACCGTCAAACAGCGGCAGGCGTTCGAGCGCAATGTGGCGAAGGCGCGAGCCAAGGACAGCAGCCGTGCCTTCTCGAAGCTGGTGAAGGATGTTGATGGGAAGCTGCGCATCGCCGACGATCCGCCTCTGATCGTGCCAGTCGAGACACTTGCCGACGAGGTTGGGGGAGGCTTGGACGTCGAGGCGATCCTGCTGCGCGCCCTCTCCGACTACCGCGAATCGCTCGCGATCGAGCGTCGCGTGGTGCTCGACGGTTACCGCCTCGTCGATGTGGCTTTCAAAGTCGTCGGTGTCGGCAGCGTCGGCACCCGTGCCTGGATCGCGTTGATGCTGGGCAGGGACGAGGGCGACCCGCTCTTCCTGCAGATCAAGGAGGCGCAGCGCTCGGTCGTGGAGCCGTATGCAGCGGCAAGCGAGTTCGACCACCAGGGGGAGCGGGTGGTCCATGGGCAGCGCCTGATGCAGGCTGCCAGCGACGTCATGCTCGGCTGGGTTCGCGCCGAGGGGATCGACGGGCAGAGCCGCGACTTCTACGTGCGCCAGCTCTGGGACTGGAAGGGCTCGGCGCGGGTCGAGTCGATGGACCCGCGCGCCCTCACCGCCTATGCGGAGATCTGCGGCATGACCCTGGCCCATGCCCACGCCCGCGGCGGCGATCGGATCGCGATCGGCGCCTACCTCGGCAAGGGCGACGCCTTCGACCGGGCGATGGCCGAGTTCGCCGAGAGCTACGCCGACCAGAGCGAACGCGACTACGAAACGCTGCAGGCGGCGGTCGCCGCGGGCCGGGTCGAGGCGAGCGCCGAGCCCGGCTAGGGCGAGAGCGAGACCGGCGTCGAGGGCGGGGCGTCGTCCCTCAACAGCGTCGCCAGGTAGAGGACGACCGGAGCCGAGCCCCTGTTGGCCGCTTCGTGGATGTCCGAGGGCTGCTCGACGATCCACTGGCCGCTGCGCAGGGTGGCGGTCTCGCCCGCCTCGATCCTGCGCGCGAGCACGGGGCTCTGGTCGGACTCGCCCCTGCGCACGACCGCAGACCCTTGCCTGACCGTGTAGTGGAGAACGCCGGACTGGACGTGGGCGATCTGCGTTCCGAGGTGATGGTGGGTCGCCAGCTCGGCTCCCGGCTCGACCACAACCCGGCTCAGCACCATCGTGCGCCCGGGCGCGCCCTGCACACGATCGGTCTGCGCCAGCGCGTTGCGGATAGCCGTCGGTGGCGTAACGGTCTTGCCGAAGGCGGTGGGCAGCAGGGCGCCGAGGACGATTCCGACGACAAGCGCGATCACGATCGGCGCGCGGGATCTGGCGAGCGAGCTCAACGCAGGCAGGCTAGGCACCCGGGTGGACACCTTCACCGGCGCTTGCGGCAGAGTGGCTATGCCCTGGAACGCAACCCCCCGACTTGCGGGGGCTTTCGATGCGGCTGAATGGAGTCGAACCATCACGTCCCGTTAGGGACACAAGGCCCTCAAGCCGAGGCCGTGCCGCTTGCTAGAGCGGAAAACGACCTGTAGAGCCAAATCTCATCCGGCCAAGTCCGGCTGAAACCGGCTGTTTCGGGGGCTGACTGGCGCACCACTGGCGCACGACCAGCCTAATTGCGGGGACTAGACAGCAGCTCGTTCAGCTTTTTGAACAGCGCCTCGAAGCGATCTAGCGTTTCGTCACTCAGCTTTTCCACGAGGTCTGGGTGCTCAAGGAGGTGACGGGCGGGTTTGAAGTGGTCGTAGATGCCAAGGACTGCCTCAATTCTCGGGACGAGTCGGTGTCCCGCACCAAGTTTGGACTTGGTGATGCTGCCGACCCCAGATGCTTTGACCAGACTCAAATACCAAGCCTCGTCGAACATGTCCTCGATATCAGCCTCCTTACCACCCGTGATTCTCGCTAAGGGAACCACAGAATTGGCATTGATGAGGCCGCGTTCAATCATCGAGTTGATCTTCTGCGAGCCACCAGCCGCGCCGTCGAGGACCACCGCAACGTTTAGCTGAACCCGCAAGAGCGCGATAAAGGTTGGCAGCTTGTCCACGCCACCAACAGGGACAATTGACCAGCGTGGGTCGAGGCCCTCGCGTCCGAGTTCGAACAGCTTGGCGCTTAGGGTCTGTAAGTAGACGAAGTCCGAAGGCCCCTCGACAGCCAGGTTGTCCGGGGCGATGAAGAGCGACTGCGCGAGCTCGTAGCCCAGTGCAGCCTGTAGAGGAAACACCGTCTCCGGGGTCGTCTTTAAAACGTCCGCATCAACCTTGGTCCCCTCATCTTCGCGGTCTTCGACGGTCCGGGCCCGCTCCAATTTCGTTGGGTCGATCATGAATGGTGAATGGGTCGTGTAGATCACCTGATGATCGGGTGCGAGTCGTTCCTCGAAGTAGCGAAGTAGATCAGCCTGGGCGGTGGCGTGGAGACCGAGCGCCGGCTCGTCGAGGAGCAGCACAATGCCCTCACGATTGCGGAACTGTGAGAAGGCTGCGAGAAAGGAGAAAAACCACTGGAAGCCGGCGGAGCGCTCGGCGAAATTAAGCGACACGTAGTAACGGAGATTCTCGATCCGAATCTCAAGTACCGGCTTTTGGTTCTCGTCCGCCGGATTTTCCTCCCCCTCAGTTGGCCAGTCGATATCGAAGGTGACCCGGAGATTTTTGTTCTGAGACCAGAACTCGAACACCTCCTTGGAGATCAAGCTGCTCGCCGCCTCAAGCGAAGCGCGACGTTCCTCGTATACCTCACGCGTGAACTCTTCGGTCTCAACCTTGGCGAGGCGTAGGAGGGCCAGCGCAGTGGCGTGGCTAGCGTCCAGTTCAGCCTCCTCGGTACTCTGCAGATGCGGAATTGAGACGCGTCCTGGAAGCTCGCTGTATTCGTCGAAGTAGAAGAATTTTGGGAGTCGGGCCTGTAGGGCTAGCCGAGCCTGCTTCCTGACGTTTACGTTTCGCAGCTCCTCAAGCGTCTCATCCGCAACGCCGCCGGTCTGCTCAAGTTTGGTTACTGCAGCACCCATCGTTTCAGCGCCGGTGACCAGACTCGGATCGATCTCATGCTGCCCTAGGAAATGTGGGATCGCCTTGCTCTCGTCAGTGTCAAAAAAGAAGCGGCGAAAGTTGTTGTAGTTCTTGGTTACCCGAAGCTCCTTGCTAAGGAGCACTCCTTCGCCAACCTTGGCGGCGACGGCCTCTATATCTCCTTGCTGCAGGCTGAAGGTTGCCTCAATAGCCTGTATATCTCCGACTTTCTCTTCTTCGGATAGTCGCGGCCTAGGGAAGTCGCGGAGGGGGTCAAAATCTTCAGGGTGCCCGGTGGGCACTGGATTGAGGCGGTAAAGCGCCTCCAAGCAGGCCGTCTTACCACTCTCGTTTTTGCCAACCAACGCGGTGACGTCGTCATCGACGCTGATCGGGTTCGAATCGGTGACACTCTTGAAGTCGGTGACTCTGTAGGACTTGAGGACCATCGACGGGCCAGCGTAGAGATAGGAAATGACTGGTGTCGGTCCAGGTCCCCCGTGTTCTCGCAGTTTCCGGGCTTTTTACCGGAATGGCTGCCGACCGATGTCGAGGGTTAGGACGATCGGGAGGGGACGGGTTTCGCTGGCCTTAGCGAGATTGATCCGGGTAGCGGCCGTGGAGGCGCTTGTGCGCCCGTTCATAGACGCTGCGGGTGTTCAGGTTCTCCGGGTGGCGCTCACCGAAGGCGATGAAGTTCCAGACAAGTTCGTGGTCCTCCGTCTTGGCTAGTCGGAAGACGAATCCATAAGGTGCGGCTGAAGCTCCTGTCGCATCGAGTGGAACGTAGAGCTTGCTGCACCCGGCCAGCTCCGTACCGTCGTGGCCTTCTGCTTGGCATCGCTTCCATGCGAGGGTCGTCTTGCCGGCTTCGATTTCCGTGCGAGCGCGCTGGGCTTGATTACGTGCCGGCGATTGCGCGTCCAAGCGCTCTACCTCTTCTTCCCAGACAGGCGAACGGAACCTGACGGACACGGGCGGCACCTTTTGTCTCGCAGAATCCACCGGCGCAGGATATGCGTCGGGCAGGATCGCTACCGCATAAAAACCGGCTGGTCCCGGGAGTCGGGAGGGTGCTATCCCTCGCCGTCGGTCGGGAAGTCGCCGGCGACTCGCTCGAAGTCCTCTGCCGACGCGGGCTTCGTTCCCCAGTCCTTTTCAAGCTCGGCCAACGGCGTGATCGGCGGCTCAAGCGTGAGGCCACCCTGTCGATCCGGAACCACCTCGTACCGACGACCGCCTACCTCAACGATCTCGCCGATCTGCAGATCGAGCTTCTTAACGGCAGTTGCCATAGGGCAATGGTAGTCCCCTGCCAGGCGTGCGCCAATCGCTGAACGAAATGTGCCCCCCGACCTACCCGCCGAACAGCGCCGCGGAGGGCGGCGGTCAAGGGCGCTTGCGCCCGACCGCCGAAGGCGGTTGACGGCCGCCCGAGCGGCGCTTCAATCGAAAGTAGGTCGGGGCCTACCGGCCGATGCTGAGTCCTCCTCGCTCGATGTTGCGTCTCTGGGCCGCGAACTCGCCACGCCCGAGTTGTCGGCTGGCCTCGCGGATCTGTCGCTGCGTCTGCCGCTGCCGCTCTCGCTGTGCGCTCCTCTCAACCTCGCGGCCCAGCGGTCTCTTCGGGTCGTGGACGCCGTTTCGCAGGCGGAAGCTCTCGATGTCGGCGACGGCGCGATCCCAGACCTTCTGCCTTGCCGGATCGCTCGGCCTCTGCCCTAGTTCCGCCTGGATGTAGGCGGGTGGGGCGGCGCGAGCGGCGGCGACCGCAAGCCGCTCACGCTCGGCGAGGACCTGATCGGCGACGGCGAGCTCGCGCCGCGCCGCGTCGGTTGGCGCCGGCGTGGTTGCCAGCTCCGCCTGAAGGCGCTCAAGCTCGCGGCGCGACTGCCTCCCCGTTACCTCCAGCCAATTCAACTCCTCGCGATCGGGCTGGCGCACCGCAGCCATCCGCCGGGCCTCATCCTCGCGCTCGCGTCGCCGCGCATGGACTTGCTCGATCCGCTCCGCGAGGCGGTCATAGACCCTCTGGTTGCTCTCCTCGTGGAACGCCGCGCTCTCAAGCTCGCGATGCCTCGCGACCAGCCCCCCGATCGGCAGGCCCTCGAAGCGGGAGCGCAGTGAGACCTCGTGCGCGGCGAGCTGCGCTCGATCGCGCTCGGCGGCTTCTGCGATGTGGGGGATGCCCTCGCGCAGGTAGGGCGAGGTGGGCGCGATCTCCTCGCGATGGGACTGGATCTCTGGCATCGCGTATAGGTGGGTCTCGCCACGGCTGCGCGAGGTCGCGACGTACATCTCCTGCTTGTCCATCGAGGGGTCGGCGGCGACGAAGGCACGATCGACGGTCGAGCCCTGCGCCGAGTAGGTGGTCACGGCGTAGGCGTGTTCGAGCGCCGGGGCGTCTGAGTAGGGGTTGGTCTGGGAGAGGTACTCGCGGCCAAGCTCGACTCGCTTCGCTTGGTCGATGCCCTCAAGCACAACGCGTTTCTTGGCCGCATCGACTTCGGCGATCTCCCAGCGCTCCCGGTTGAAGACCTCCGCCTGCCGGTCGTTGACGCGGGTGATCACCCGATCGCCGGCGGCGAACGTCCCTTCGCCGACCTCGATCTCCTGCTCGCCGAGTCGGCCCTCCTGGCGACGGACCTCTCTCGCCAACTCATTCAGCTTCGCCACCTCGGCGTTGCGCTTGGCGATCATCATCGCGTCCTCGCCCTTCTCGAAGGACTCGTGCCAGTCGCGCACTATCGCCTCGCGGCGCTCCTCGGCGTTACGGGCCACGGTGACGCGGCTCTCGGCCTCATAGAGGCGCAGCGCCTCGCGCCCCTCGCCCTCCCTGATCAACCTCGCCGCCTCACGCTCAAGCTCGTGCTCGTGGCGGATCACCTCGTCAAGGTGGATCGGATCGGTGCGATCTGCGATGGCGCGGAACAACCCGCCCGCCTCAATCTCGCCGAGCTGCTCGGGGTCGCCGACGAGGATGAGCTTGGCTTCAGCCGCTCTGGCGTGCTCGATCAGTCTCGCCAGGCTCGCCGAGTCCACCATTCCTGCCTCATCGACCAACAGCACGGACCCTTCGGCGAGGTCCACCTTGCCTTCGTGCTCCGCCCGGTCGAGCTGACCAAGCAAGCTGGCGACGGTCGTGGCCGGTAGGCCGTCTGCACGCATCACGTCCGCCGCTCGCCAGGTTGGCGCTACGGCCTGCACTTGGGTCCCGACCTCCGCCCATCCCTCGGCAGCCGCGACCAATGCATAGGTCTTACCGGTGCCCGCCTCGCCGATCACGACGACCACTCCCTCGCTGCTCGTAAGCAGATGCCGGACAAGCTCGCGCTGGTCGGCCTTGAGGTTCGGTCGCTCGGAAATCACGCGGGCGGCGGCGAGGTCCCCGGCCGGGGTTGGTCCCTCGGCCTTCATCTTCTCAACCGCTGCCAGCGCTTCGCGCTCAAGCTCCCAGATGCGCTGCGTCGTGTAGCGGGGGCCGTTGCGGGAGGTGCCGATCTGGATCACCCCCTCGGAGTCGAGGAAGGCGTCGGCCAAGCGTTCGACCTCGACCCCCGGCGCTCCCGCGGGAAGGGAGTCGGCGACGGCCCGGATCGCATTGCAACGGTTGAAGTGCGAGGCGGACTCCGTGACCTTGCGGCCAAGGGCCTCCTCCATGAGCGCTGGACGGCTCGGCTCGGCATTCAGATGGCCCGCTCGCTGGTCGAAGGTTGCCTCGATCGTCTCGCGATCGAGGCCGATCTCCTCGGCACGCGTGCGCCAGCGCTCAAGCAGCTCGCCTTTGCCGATGTCGGCGTCCTTCGGCTTGCGGGTGGCGAGGGTGGCTACCTGCATCGAGCGGGCCGAGGCGTTCTCGCCGGCCGCCTCGAGGATTTCCGCGCGGCGCGTGGAGAAGGAGCGTAGGTGCTCGTCAGAGAAGCCCTCGATCTCGGCGATGCCCTTGCGCGTGGGCTGCCACTCGACTCCAAGGCGGCGGGTCAGCTCGTGGCGAAGGTGGGCCTCATAGATGTAGGAGGCGGTGGTCGCGTGGTCGTAGATCGCCGGGTGGTAGAGGCGGGTCCAGCGTCCGTCTGCGCGGGTGGCGTTGGCGACGAGGACGTGGGTGTGGAGCTGGGGGTCGCCGTTTCGGGAGGAGCGGTGGCGGTAGGCGGCGGCCAGGTAGCCATCGCCCTTGAGGAATTCGGAGCCGCCCGCGCCCCGGCGGGTCCAGCACGCCTCGCGCTGCATGTAAGAAAGGGCAGCTCCGACGGCTTCGCGGTGGGCGGCTTTGACCTCGCTGGCGGCTTCGGCTCCACCTAACGCCCAGAGGAGTGAGACGGACTTGGGAGCCGAGAAGGTCAGATCGAAGCCGGGGACCGCGCCATTGGCCGGGACGCCGCGCATCCCGAGAAGTGGCTCGCCGCCGACCGGGTTTCGGCCGCTGAGCATCGCTTCGAGTTGGTCGGCCTCGACTTCGCCTTCGAGGCCGAGCTTGGCGGCGGCGTCGCCGACCCATTCGCCGGGGTCCTCGCCCGCGCCCGTGTAGTAGTCCTCGTCTGCTTCCGCGACTTTGTCGAGGTAGTAGCGCGCCTGTCCTCTGCCGAGCTTGCCGATCGAGAGCATTCCACCCCTGTTGTCTCTCGGGGCGGCGTTTTGCATCGGCTCACTTCGGAAGTGATGCGGCGTGAGGGTGGTTGCTGTTGGCTGTTTGGGGCTCTGGCTGGGGTGCTCTGGTGGCTGGATGGCTGCCCTGAGGGCCTGGCCTTGCTTCTTGTCCTGTCTTTCTCTTGGCCTATCTGGCGTCTTCTGACTTTTGGCTGGCTGATGCCTGGTGGATGACTGATTTGACGTGCTGTTGGGGAGTCGCGACCATTTCGTGCCGCCGGCCCGAAACGCGTCGACCCGATGCAATCGCGGGACTTTTCCGACATACCCGATGCAATGGGCGCTCCCGGTGGACAACAGAAGTAATGAAGAAGCTCGCCGCTTCGATCCCTCGCATCGCGCTCACCCCGCCGGAGGCCGCCGCCGCGATCGGCGTTGGGCCGGACTTCTTCGACGCCAACGTCGCGCCCGAGCTGCGGCTGATCCGAAGGGGACGCAAGCGGCTTGTCCCGGTCTCAGAGCTCGAACGCTGGGCGGCGGAGAACGCGAGCCGGGTGCTGGGGGAGCGGACGTGACGGCCGTGCTTCACCACGAGGTCCCGTCGGCGCGGAACTGCGAGCAGCTTCTAGGCTGCCGGTCATGGCCGACCCCAAGAAGCAGGCGCTGCGAAAGGCACAGCGCGCTCAGGCACGGTACGAGAAGACCCAAAACCAGCTCGACCAGGACGGCCGGACTCGGCGAGATAGCTTCGAGCGCGCCAAGGATGCCGGCGCAACTCTGCGCGAGATCGGTGAGGCGGTTGGGCTTCACTGGACTCGGATCAGGGAAATCGTCAGCGGTCGATGAGCGTCTGTATGTAGCTACATACAGACCTGGTAATCTCGCCGGGACTAAACAAAAGCGGCGACCCGCCGCGGGGTTAGCGCGAGCGGGCCGCCTGAGACACAGGAGGTATCAGCTCCCATGTCCTGCGACGATCCTATGGATTGCGCCGAGCGCGATCCTGTCCTCCCTAGTGAGGAGGACGCAAAAGTCGAGAGCGCTGTTCTGGGATTTCTTCTCGGCGAGCATCCCGACCACCAGCTCACGATTCCCGAGGTCTCCCGCGCCCTCAACGCGAAGCCGGGTGACTTCGGCAGTGAGGACGCAGTCGAGCGGGCGATCCGCGAACTGGTCGGTGCAGGACTCCTGCACTGCCAGGGCGGCTTCGTCCTGCCGGCTCGTGCGGCGATCTACTTTGCGCGACTGGAGCGGGACTGATGGAGCCCGCCCTGGCAGTGGCGGGGCGCTTCGCCGAGAACCTGGTTCGGGCTCGAAAGGCCGCTGGCCTCAGCCAGGAAGAGGTCGGTTGGCGTGCGTCCCTTCACCGGACCGAGGTCGGCCTTCTGGAGCGCGGGACCCGTGTGCCTCGCGTCGACACTCTGGTCAAGCTCGCTGCTGCGCTGGAGCTGCCGCTCGCCTGCCCGCTGTTGGAGGGCATCGAGTGGGAGCCACCGGCTATCGCGCAAATGGGGCGCTTCGCCGTGCCCGGCCCAGACGACGCGGAGCAGTTGCCGTGATTCGTGTGAACCCCATAGCCGTCAGGTTCGGTGAGAACCTGGCCCGCCAGCGAGAACGGGCGAACCTCTCCCAGGAATCCCTGGCCGTCCTCGCCTCGCTCCATCGGACCGAGATCGGGCTGCTGGAGCGAGGCGAACGATGCCCGCGAATCGACACCGTGGTCAAACTTGCTTCCGCCCTCGACACCTCCGTTGACGACCTGATCGAGGGCATCGTCTGGAACCCCGGCAGTGTCCAGCGGGGCGGGTTCGGGCTGCCAGGCTCATCTGCCGCAGGGGCGTGACGGGAGGATGGCCGAGGGGATCAGAAAGCGGCACTCGAAGGGTTGCAGCACCCGCGAGGGCGGGCGCTGCAACTGCAATGCGGGGTGGGAGGCATCGGTTTACCTGGCCAGGGAGGGTCGGAAGCTGCGGCGCACCTTCGCCCGCGAGGCGGAGGCCAAAACCTGGCGAGCAGATGCGCTGGCGGCAGCCAATGCACGCAGCCTGCGCACGCCATCTCAGATCACGGTCGAGCAGGCAGCTTGGCTTTGGCTGGAGGCGGCGCGAACCGGGGCGGTTCGCGATCGCTCCGGCCACCACTACAAGCCGGGCACCCTGCGGGAATACGGACGGGCTCTCAACTTGCGGGTGCTCCCGGAGTTTGGAGGCACCCGGCTCTCGGAGCTGACGCGGGCCGACCTGCAGGACTTCGTTGATCGGTTACTTGGCCGCAAGCTCGCAGCGAGCACGATCCGTAACACGATGAACCCGCTTCAGGCGATCTACCGCCACGCTGTTCGCCGCGAGCTGGCGGTCGTCAACCCAACGCGCGAAGTCGATCTCCCGGCGGCGCGCGGACGACGGGAGAAAATCGCGACGGCCTCGCAAGCCGCGCGGCTGATTGCCGCCGTCCCGGAATCGGATCGGGCGATCTGGGCGACGGCCTTCTACGCCGGACTGCGACGCGGCGAGTTGCAAGCGCTTCGTTGCTCCGACATCGACCTCGGCCGATCCGAGATCACCGTCGAGCGCTCTTGGGACCAATGCGAGGGGCCGATTGCGCCGAAGTCGAAGGCGGGTATTCGCACGGTGCCCATCCTTGCCGTCCTCCGCGATCACCTCGACGCGCGTGCTCTCGGGATCGGCTCAAACCTGGTGTTCGGGCGCAGGCCGGACGCACCCTTCAGCCCGAAGGCCATCGCGGACCCTGCCAAGCGCGCCTGGGCGGCGGTCAACGAGCGCGAGCGAGAAGAGGCCGAGCGGGAGGGACGCAATCCCGACCTTCTACCGTCGCTCACGTTCCACGAGTGCCGCCACACCTTCGCGTCGCTGCTGATCGACGCCGGAGTCAACCCGAAGGCGATTCAGGAGTTCATGGGTCATGCCACCATCGAGGAGACCTTCTCGCGCTACGGCCATCTGATGCCCGGCGCTCGCGAGCAGGCCCGCGAGCTGGTCGACGCTTACATTGCCCGGTCGTCAAGCCAGTCGGACATCTAGCTCTCGCCGCTGTGACTTGAGATCTGGGATGGGTTGCTCGGCAAGGGCGGTCTTGCCATAGCGTGTTCCGGATGGAAAGTCCGGAGCATGAGCGCCGTAATGTCGAGGAATACTTTCGCCTGGAGAGTCCGGATGAGGATGAGATTCTCCGGTCGGAGAAGATCGCGACCGAGTCGATTTATGGCGAACACCACGACGTTTGGGAGGTCGAGGCGAAAAGCGGCAGATGGTGGGTCGTAACCAATCCGACCAATCTGTACAGGCAAGACGACTTTCCGAGCATGGAGGTCGTGTTGTCGTTTCACATTGGTCTCATGGCGCGCTTGGTCGCTAGGAGCGCACGGGAACCAACTGCGACGGACGAGCAGCAAGATCGCACTCCGGCCGCTTGGCGAAAGTTCGCTCAGGCGGCAGACGCAATCGACAAGGCCAACGAGGCTGAGGAGTTTCAGGCCGTAGGGATGCGCTGTCGGGAGGCCCTGGTGAAATTTGCCCGTGACGCGGCCGGGTCCAAGAAAATTTCTGTCGGTGCGGAGGACCTAAAAAAGGGCGATTTCGTCGGTTGGTCAAAGGTCATTGCCGACGCTGCTGCTTCAGGTAAGAGCAACAAGTCCCTCCGGTCCTATCTCAAGACCACTGCGAAGGCCACGTGGGATTTTGTTGCGGCCCTAACCCACGATGAGGATGCCACCCGTCATGACGCTGAGATTGCTGTCTCAGCGACCGAGACTGTCCTGGCGGCATTTTCGGATGCGCTCGTACGCTATGAGCGGGGCGCCCCTGACCGGTGCCCTGAGTGCGAGTCCTATCGGGTCGTTTCTGATTTTCGGCCGGAGCTTGGTGACGCGGGTGGCTACGTCACGCTCTGCGCGAATTGCGGTTGGGAGGACGAGCGCGAGGACGGCGAGACGCGCGCTTGAAGCAGCCTCCAGGCACCTGGAGGTCTGACTGGCGCACCGACTGGCGCACCAGAGCCGCCCGACGATTCCCGACCAGTCCGCTCTACAACGCGGAAACCCCCGATTTGCGGGGGCTTCCGAGTGCGGCTGAATGGAGTCGAACCATCACGTCCCGTTAGGGACACAAGGCCCTCAACCTTGCGCGTCTACCAGTTCCGCCACAGCCGCTCGAGGGCCGTCGATTCTAGATGTTTGGCGATGTGCGGGGGTGTAGCGGGGCCGGGTGGTGGTCTGCGGGGTGGCTCGCCGCTTGCGGGTGTCCGAATCGGGCGGTACTCTGCGAACAAGTGTTCGGACGTCTGCGTCTGTTTGTCGACGAGGAGGATCGCTTGGTGGACCTGGACCTGACCAAGAGGCAAAAGGAGATCTTCGACTTCATCCGCCGCTACGCGGCGAAAACGGGCTACCCGCCGACCGTGCGCGAGATCGGCAAAGCAGTTGGCCTGCACTCCTCCTCCACCGTGCACGCCCACCTCGCCAACCTCGAGAAGATCGGTCTGCTGCGGCGCGACCCGTCGAAGCCGCGCGCGATCGAGCTGCTCTTCGACAAGGCGAAGAAGACGATCCGGCCCGAGGGCGCCGGCCTGCCGCTGGTCGGCCACGTCGCCGCCGGAGCCCCGATCCTCGCCGAGGAGAACATCGAGGAGTACATCGAGATCCCCGACGTCATCGGTGGCGAGGAAGGCGATTACGTCCTCCGGGTGCGCGGCGAAAGCATGAAGGAAGCGGGCATCTTCGAAAGCGACTACGTAGTCGTTCGTCCAGCTCAGGACGCGACCGACGGCGAGATCGTCGTCGCCCTAATCGGCGAGGAGGCCACCGTCAAGCGCTTCTTCCGCGAGGCGGACCACATCCGGCTGCAGCCCGAGAACGAGACGATGGAGCCGATTCGCAGCGCCGAGGTCGGCGTGATCGGTCGCGTGATCGGCGTTGTCCGTAAGGTCTGATTCAGGGCCACTTCCCTGATTCGATGAGTCGCTTGTAGCGGCGTTGCCTGCGCCGGGCGTCGCGCATGACCAGCGGCAGCAGTTTCAGGGCGAGACGGGGGAAGAGGTCGAAGAGGCGCAACAACGGCCCGCGCCAGCGTGGCAGCACGAGCAGCGGCCGCGGTCGTTCGGTCAGCTTGCCCACCTCTGTCGCCACCTGTTGCGGCGTCAGTAGTTGGCCTGAGAAGGAGCCCGCCGCTGCCGGGTCGTCGAGTTTGTCTTCGAGCATCGGCGTCCAGATACCGTCGGGGCAGACGGCGGAGATCTGCACACCGGCGACCCCGGAGCGACGCAGGTCGAAGAGCGTGCCGAGGGTAAAGGCCATCGCCGCGTGCTTGCTGGCGGAGTAGTTGACCTCCCCGGGAGCCGCCACGAGCCCCGCAAGCGAGATCACGTTGACCACGTGGCCGCTGCCCGTCGGCAGCATTTTCTCCAGCGCCGCAACGGTGCCGTTCATCGTGCCGAGCGCGTTGACGTCGAGCATCGTCCTGCGCGTCGCCTCGTCCTGCTCCCACGATTGGCCGGTGATCAGAACGCCGGCGTTGTTGACCCAGAGGTCGAGCGTGCCTGACCGGGTCGCCGCCGCTGCGGCAACCGAGTGGCACGCCTCCCCGTCGGTGACGTCGAGCTCGGCGGAGCTGGCACCGGCGCCGATCTCAGCTGCCGTCTCGGCCGCGGCGGCAGCGTCCACGTCGGTTGCGTGGATCAGATAGCCGCGGCTGGCGAGATCGAGCGCGATCGCACGCCCGAGCCCTCCGCCCGCTCCGGTGACGACCGCTACCGGCATTGCCGCGCAGGATATTCGATGCAATTGTCGCGAGTGGGCTTGGCGGCTCGGCTCGCGCGCTAGCATCGAGAGGCGGGCTGAACGACCGCGGGGGGAGAGAAAACCCCTCGAGGAAAGTCCGGACACCAAAGGGCGAGGGCGGTGGGTAACGCCCACCCGGGGAAACCCGCGGGAAAGTGCCACAGAAACATACGGCCGATGGCGCGGCCACACGTGAGCCGCGTACAGGCAAAGGTGAAAAGGTGCGGTAAGAGCGCACCGGCGCCGCGGTGACGCGGCGGCCAGGCAAACCCCGCCCGGTGCAAGGCCAAACAGGATCGTCGACCCTGCCCGGCGAGATCCAGGTAGGCCGCAGGGCCGCATCAGCGGCCCCTCGGGACCGTGGTCCCGCTGAGATAGATGGTCGTTCACGACAGGATCCGGCTTACAGGCCCGCTACGAAAAGGCCCCCTCTCAGGAGGGGGCCTTTTCAACCTCTTCACAATTTCCTGTCTTAGCGTCTGCTAACGTGCCGCCAACTTCCGCTGAATCTCCGCCACATATCGCGGGGAGCGGGGGACCCACAAGTTGGGGCGAATCGCCGGCATCTGCCGCGTAGCGCAGCTCTTTCCAGCGCGAGCCCGTCAGCTAACCCCGTAAGCGTCCGAAAGAGCAATGAAGAGAGCGACGAACCGCCCCCGGCGGAAAGATCATTCCCGTGCGGCCCTGCTGCTGATTGCAGCGTCGTTGGCCCTTGGCGCGACGCCGGCGCAGGCGGCCACCGGCGGTGCCTCGACCCTTGCCTCAAGCAAGGCCAACGCCGGTAGCGATATCGCCTTCTCGCCACTGCAGTGGGCTGGCGCCACCTGGTACGGCCCCGGCCTCTACGGCAATGGCACCGCCTGCGGCCAGGTCTTGCGCGCCAACACCGTCGGCGTGGCCCACCGCAGCCTGCCCTGCGGCACGACGGTCAAGTTCGTCTACCGCGGGCGGCAGATCGTCACCAGAGTGATCGACCGCGGCCCCTACAGCTACGGCAACGACTGGGATCTGACTTACGCCGCCGCGCGCGCTCTGCGCTTCGACAAGGTTGGGGCCGACATGGTCGGCTTTGCGGTCTCGCGCGAGTACGCGCGAAGCTCGCGCGCCAAGCGCGGCTCACGCTGACGGCCGCCGCTGCGGCTAGTCTTTTCCGCTCGAAGCAGGTCTTTTTCACGAGAGGAGCGCGGGCATGTCGAGGTCATCCCAAATAGCTGGTGTCGACGATCGGGTCGCTTGGCGCGGTCGCCTTGCCGTTGCGATTGGCCTGTCCGCGTGCCTGGCCGCACTGATTGCGATGGTCGCCGGCGCCGGCGCCGCGACCAACTCACGCACGACGGTCGTGCTCGGCAGCACCGCGAGCACGCCCGACCCGTCTTGCCCCGAGCTGCCCTGCCAAGCGGTCGGGAGCGTTACCGGTTTTCAGGTCAGCACGACCCAGTCGAGCCTGCCCTACCGCGTGCCGCGTGCCGGCAAGGTGAAGGCCTGGACGCTGACCCTGGCCCAACCGACCAACAAACAGCGCTCCTTCTTCAACGGCTTTTTCGGCACCCCGCCGCAGGCGCGGCTGGCGATCCTGCGGCGCGTCCCCGACACCGATCCTCCCCGCTACAACCTGCGGCGCCAGGGCTCTGTACAGGTGCTCACTCCCTACTTGGGTCAGACGGTCAAGTTCGGTTCCAACCTGCGAGTCGAGAAGGGCGACATAGTCGGCCTCACGATCCCCACCTGGGCCCCGGCCTTCGCCCAAGACCTCTCGGCGAAAAACGCCTGGCGAGCCAGCCGCGAGCCCGGCAAATGCACCAACACCACCGACGTCCGCCAGGGCAAGCCCCACGAAAAAGCAGGCACCCGATCAACCTACGGCTGCCGCTATTCAACGGCGCGGCTGCTCTACACCGCCACGGTAGTACTTGACTGACGCGCCCTGGCGCAGCGCATAGCCACGTCAGTCGGGCGCTTACAGGGGAAGGCGGTCGGGGGTCCCTCCCGCGGGCGGCGCTACCTTTTTCGCAGTGCCGCTCAGCGAGAGGAACTCGCTTAGAGGCGAAAAAGGCAGCCCGCGGGAGGGACCCCCGACCGCTATTACTTACGCGGCCGAGGGGAGTACTTCAGGCGTCGCTTGATCTTTGGGTAGAGCCGCAGCGCTGGCAATCAAGCTCTGGAACTCATTGAGCGCCAGATGCGCAACCGCCTCGAGCAACTCCTCGTCGCTCCAGCCGATCTCCCGCGCCTCCTCGTGCAGGTGGTGCGGGGGAGCGCCGTCGGCGTCGAGGGTCGCCTTCAGGTAGTCGAGCAATGCCTGCTCCTTGGCGTCGCCAGAGCTGAAGCTGCGCGCGCGGGAGACCTCATCGAGTCCGAGACCGGCGCGCCGCGCCGATTTGGCGTGCTGGGCGATGCTGTAGGAGTCGTGCCGGTGCTCGGCGACCGCAAGGGCGATTCGCTCGCGCGTCGCGAGCGGCAAGACGCCGCCGCGGAGCTCCGAGCGCATCCGGGTGTAAGCGCGCAGCACGGCCGGAGCGCCGGCGAGGACGCCGACGAACTTCGTCACCGCACCGCCGGCCGCCTGGATGCTCTTGATCAGAGGAGCGCTCTCGTCGGGAGCCGTCAGCTCGTCGTGGATCTGGAATCTGCTTACTGCCGTTTTTACCGTCACTTGCATCCCGCCTTTGGCTCCGTCGGGAATTCCGCTTCACAGAGCCTTTTATGTGGCCTTTACTTTACTTTAAGCCATTAACTTACGCGAAGTAAGTTATACCGAGATTCGGACGCCCTCGCAACCCATCTGCGACGCTCGTCACATACCCGTAACTACGTCTTTCTGCACCTCGGATGGTCGGTTCCCGCCGCGGAACCGACCATCTGGGTTCACTTCGCCTATCTTTGCCCCGACCGCGCCGACACCGCCACGAAGGAGACCGGGGAATGGCAGAGCAACCGACCAGCGCCGCCGATGTAGCCGAGATCGTCAAGGAGCGCGACGTTCGCTTCATCCGGCTCTGGTTCACCGACATCCTCGGCCAGCTGAAGAGCTTCTCGATCAACTCGTCCGAACTCGAGGACGCGCTCGAGGGTGGGATGGGCTTCGACGGCTCCTCGATCACCGGCTTCAACCCGATCGAGGAGTCGGACATGATCGCGATGCCCGACCCCTCGACCTTCGCGATCATCCCCTGGCGGCCGGAGGAGGAGAACGCCGTCGCACGCATGTTCTGCGACGTCCGCGTCCCCGGCGGCGACCCATATGAGGGCGACCCGCGCTGGATCATGCGCCGAGCGCTCAAACGCGCTGAGGACCTCGGCTTCGACGCCTACAACATCGGACCCGAGCTCGAGTTCTTCTACTTCCGCTCGGCCAAGCCGGAGGGCGGCACGCCGGAGGTGCTCGACGAGGGCGGCTACTTCGACCTGACCACGCTCGATGCCGGCTCCGACGTGCGCCGTGACACCGTGCTGGCGCTGGAGAAGATGGGCATCCACGTCGAGTACACCCATCACGAGGTCGGCCCCTCCCAGCACGAGGTCGACATGCGCTACAAGGACGCGCTGCAGATGTCGGACGACTGCATGACCTACCGCATCGTCGTCAAGGAGTACGCGATGAAATACGGCTGGCACGCGACCTTCATGCCGAAGCCGCTGTTCGGCGAGAACGGCTCCGGTATGCACGTCCACCAGTCGTTGACCAAGGACGGCAAAAACGCCTTCTTTGATCCCGACGACCAGTACTTCCTCTCTGCCACGGCGAAGGCCTTCATCGCCGGCCAGCTGCGCCACGCGCGCGAGATCTCACCGCTCTTCGCCCAGTGGGTCAACTCCTACAAGCGCCTCGTCCCCGGCTACGAGGCGCCGGTCTACCTGGCCTGGTCGCGGCGCAACCGCTCCGCCCTGATCCGGGTGCCGCTCTACCACCCCGGCAAGGAGGGGGCGACGCGGGCCGAGCTGCGCTGCCCCGACCCCGCCTGCAACCCCTATCTCTGTTTCGCCGGCATGCTGCAGGCCGGCCTGGAGGGGATCGAGAAGGGCTACGAGCTGCCCGAGCCGATGGAGCAGAACCTCTACCACCTCTCGCCGGAGGAGCGCGCGCAGCGGGGGATCGAGGAGCTGCCCGAGACGCTAGGCGAGGCGATCGACATCGCCGCCGACTCGGAGCTGGTGCTGCGTACGCTGGGGGAGCACACGTTTCGGCGGTTTGTTGAGATTAAGCGGCAGGAATGGGACGAGTACCGCGTTCAGGTTACGCCTTACGAGATCGAGAACTTTTTGCCGGTGCTGTAGGGGGAGGGGTCGGGTGTCCCTCCTGCTTGCTGGGTTTTTCGCCAGATGACTTAGTCGCTGCCCGCCGGCGCTTGTGGGGCGAAAAAGAGGACGCCGCTGCTCAGGAGGGACACCCGACCCCTCCTCCGCCAGCGCCCAGGCTTGGGTTAGCTGTCGCTTGAGGTGGCAGCTGGTGCGGGCTCGGGCTCGCCGAGGGTTCCGGTAGCGCGTCCCTTCTTTGAAAGCTCAGATGGAGACCAGAACTTGTCGCCTAGGGTCAGGGCTGCGGCGGGGACGAGGATGCTGCGGACTAGGAAGGTGTCTAGGAGGACGCCGAAGGCGACTACGAAGCCGATCTCGGTTAGGAAGGTGAGGGGCAGTGAGCCGAGCACGGAGAAGGTGCCGGCGAGGACGATGCCGGCGCTGGTGATGACTGCGCCGGTGACCGCGAGGGCGCGCAGCATCCCCTCTTTGGAGCCGTGCTGGATCGTCTCCTCACGGGCGCGGGCGACCAGGAAGATGTTGTAGTCGACCCCCAGCGCGACCAGGAAAACGAAGGCGAAGAGGGGTAGCGAGGGGTCCGAGCCGGGGAAGCCGAAGATCACGTCGAAAGCGAAGTAGCCGACGCCGAGAGCGGCGAGGAAGCTGACGATCACGGTGCCGATCAGGACCAGCGGCGCGACCACAGCGCGCAAGAGCGCGATCAGGATCAGGAAGACAACTAAGAGGACGATCGGTGGGATCACGATCGAGTCGCGGGCAGCCGCGTCACGCACATCGAATTCGATCGCGCTGGGGCCGCCGACGAGCGTCCCCGGCGCCCCTTCGTGGACCGCATCACGGATCGGCTCGACCAAGTCGAAGGCCTCGGTTGAGTAGGGATTGGGCTCCAGCGTGGCCTGGACGAGGATGCCCTCCGGGCCTTTGGCTACCGGGGGCGAGACCGACTCGACGCCTTCGACCTGGGACGCCTCTTTGCGCACGAGCTCCAATTTGGCCGGTTCGGTGACGACGATGTCGGTCGGCGCGGTGGTGCCCGAGGGGAAGCTCTTGTCGAGCAGGTGCTGGCCTTCGGTCGAGTCGACTTCGGTGCGGTAGCTGTCTTCGGCGGTCAGTTCGGTCGAGAAGAAGGCAAAGCCTGCACAGCAGACGAGCAGCACGGCGATCGCGCCGAGCATCACCCGCTGCGGGCCGGCGGCTACCCGGTCGCCGACCCGTTTCCAGAAGCCGTGGGTGGCGTCAGCGGTGTGCTCGAGCCGGTGTCGCCGCACCTCGTAGGGGGTGAAGATCGCCCGGTCGAGCGGCCCAACGATCAGTGAGGGGATGCGGCGGCCGCTGAGACGGCGCAGGAGCCAGTTGAGCAGGACCAGCGCCAGCACCGGCGGGATGACGATTAGCAGCGAGGCGCCGATCACCGGTAGCAGCGCTCTGAAGCCGCCACCCTCGACGATGTTCCTCCGCGCCCACGGGGACACCGAGTCGGGCGAGGGGGCGGTCTCCGGCGTGTGCGGGACGAAGGGCCAGAAGGCGCGGCGGCCGAAGATCGTCAGCAGCGCCGGCAGCAGGGTAAGCATCGAGAGGGCGGCGCAGGCGATGCCGATTGCGGCGATCGGGCCGAGTCCGGCGGTGCCGTTGACCTTGGCGAGCAGCAGGCAGAGCAGCGCCGCGATCACGGTGGCAGCCGAGGCGAAGATCGCCGGCCCGGCCGAGGCCAGCGCGGTGCGCATCGCCTCGTGCTTGTCGACGGTGTGGTGCAGCTCCTCGCGGTAGCGCGAGACGAGCAGCAGGGCATAGTCGGTCCCTGCGCCGAGCACGAGCACCGACATGATCGAGCTCGACTGGCCGTTGATCGTCACCCCCAGCTCAGAGACGCCGTAGCCGATCGAGCGCGAGAGCGTCTCGGCGAACACCACCGCCGCCAGCGGGATGAGGAAGAAGAACGGCGAGCGGTAGATGACGATCAGCAGGAAGATGACCAGGCTGAGCGCCGCCAGCAGCAGCGTGCCGTCGATGCTTTCGAAGACTTCAATTGCGTCGGCCGAGAAGCCGGCGCCGCCGGTGATCTTCACCTCGAGGCCGCCGCCCGGGTCGGAGATCTCATCGCGCCAGGCCTTGACCGGGTCGAGGATGCGATCGCCCTCGCCGTTGCCGGCGATGTAGGCGGTGACGATCGCCGCCTTGCCGTCCTGGGAGCAGACCGGGCCCACGAAGGGGGCGTAGTCGGCTGGCTGGCCGGGCACCGGGCTGGTCGACGTTCCGCACCCAGGTGGCGCATCGGGCGGTGGTGCTTCGGCTTTGGCGCCGCTTGCTTTGCCGCCGGCGGCAGCCGTTTCGCCGTCCGGCACTACACCGGGGAAGCGTTCCTCGGTCATCGCCTTGACGTCGGCGACGATCTGGCGGCGATCGGCTGCGGTCAGGCCTGCCTCACGCCTGTAGACGATCACGGCCGGCGCAAGTTCGCCGTCCTGCAGCGATTCGGTCGCGTCCAGCGCGTCGGTCGATTCAGCCGAGCCGGGCAGATAGGAGGTCGCCTCGTTGCTTTCGGCGTCTTCGAACTTGCCCGGCAGGTTGGCCGGGCCGGAGGCGATGAAGATCGCTAGGAACCAGATCCCGAAGACGATCCACTTGGTTCGGCGACCGGCAGCGAAGGTGAACAGTGAGCCGCGCACTGCGGCCATCCTCTCAAAGAAGGTCGGTCAGATGTTCCACAGTGGTTACCGGTGCACGGCAGGTGAACTGCTCGCAAACGTAGGCAGCTGCCATGCCGTCGACCTCGGGGCGGCCGGCGAGCAGGGCCGGGACGTCGCTTCCCTCGCCACCGCCGGCGAGGACCACATGGGGCCGGTAGCCGGAGCGGACGACCGCTGCCAGCTCTGCCAGGTTATCTCCGATCAGCGCCACCTCCTTGGTACGGGCCAGCTGGAAGTCGAGCGCGCGCAACAGGTGGGCGAAGGCGTCGGGCTGTCGCGGCGCCGCTTTGGCGAAGAGGCGCAGCACGCCCTCGGCCTGCTTGCCGTAAGAGCGCTCTCCGGTCAGCGCCTCGAGCCGCAGCAGGCCCAGGGCAGCGGCGGAGTTGCCCGATGGGATCGGGTGGTCACCGATCTCCTTGCGACGCGCGATCAGCTGCTCGTGGTCGTTGGAGGTTGAGAAGAAGCCGCCGCGCTCGCGGTCGCCGAAGCGGGCGATCATCGTCTCGGCAAGCGCTTGTGCCGCTTCAAACCAGCGCACCTCGAAAGTCGCTTCGTACAGCGTCAGCAGTGCTTCGAGCAGGAAGGCATGATCCTCCAGATAAGCGTTGAGCCGCCCTTCTCCGTCCTTGTAGGTGCGCAGGAGCCGCCCGTCGGGGCCGCGCAGATCGCGGAGGACGAACTCGGCGCAGGCGCGCGCCGCGTCGAGGTAGTCATCGCGTCCCAGCACGGCGCCAGCTTCGGCCAGCGCCGCCAGCATCAGCGCGTTCCACGCAGTCAGCCGCTTGTCGTCGAGCCCCGGGCGCAGCCGCTGCGAACGCGCCTCATACAGCGCCCGGCGGGCTTCGTCGAGCCCCTCGGGCTCCGGCGCCGCTGCGCCCCGGGCCCGGTGCAAGATGTTGCGCCCCTCGAAATTGCCGCCCCCGGTGACGCCGTAGAAGTTGGCGGTCGCGTCCGTACGATCCCCCAGCACCGCCCGCATCTCCCCTTCGGTCCAGACGTAGAAGCGCCCCTCCTCGCCCTCGGAGTCCGCGTCGAGCGCCGAGTAGAAGCCGCCCTCGGGACCGCGCATCTCGCGCAGTGCCCAGTCGAGCGTCTCCTCGCAGACACGGCGATAGCGCTCGTGGCCAAGCGCCTGCCAACCGTGCAGGTAGAGGCGAGCCAGCTGCGCGTTGTCGTAGAGCATCTTCTCGAAGTGGGGAACGAGCCAGTTCGCGTCGACCGAGTAGCGGGCGAAGCCACCACCGACCTGGTCGTAGATGCCCCCCGCCATCATCGCGTCGAGGGTGCGCTCGACCGGGGCCTCGACGTGCCGAGCGAGCAACAGCTCCAGCGCCGAGGAAGGCGGGAACTTGGGGGCGCCACCGAAGCCGCCACGCTCCATGTCTGCGGCCTGCTCGAGCGTGTCCACAGCGGTGGCCAGCAGCTCCACGCTGGGCGACTCCTCCGTCGGCTCGACGGCACCGATCGCGCCCAGCCGGGTCCGCGTCTCAGGTGCCCGCTCGCGCAGCTCCTCGCGGCGATTCTCGAAGGCGTCGACGACGGCTTCCATCACCATGCGGAAGCTCGGCATCCCGCGGCCCTCGTCGGGCGGGAAGTAGGTGCCGCCGTAGAAGGGCACGCCTTCGGGGTCGCAGAAGACCGTCATTGGCCAGCCACCGTGACCACTGATCGCCTGCACCGCCTCCATATAGAGAGCGTCGACATCGGGGCGCTCCTCGCGGTCGACCTTGACGCTGACGAAGTGCTCGTTCATGTAGGCGGCAGTTTCGGCGTCCTCGAAGGACTCGCGCTCCATCACGTGGCACCAGTGGCAGGCGGAGTAGCCGACCGAGAGCAGGATGGGACGGTCAAGCTCATGCGCTCGTCCCAATGCCTCCTCGCCCCACGGATACCAGTCGACCGGGTTATCGCGATGCTGGAGCAGGTAGGGACTGGTCTCCTGCGCCAAGCGGTTGGCCATGCCCCCACATTACCCGCGGACCAAGGAGGCCAACTTTTGGGGGTTCGGGGATAGCCGAAAGTGGGTTGCAGTCGGCGATCCCCGTGTTACCGACACCAATTTATGTCCGGATATACCTACATTCCTCAAGTGGCGAACGAACGACTCCCCGCTCAGAGCGAGCCGGCGATTGAGGCTGTGCTGGCAAAGCTCGAGGAAGAGGACCGCCGGGTCGTGCTGGCCGCGCTGGTGCGGGCCGAGCGGACCGAGGCAGAGCTCCGCTACCTGGCTGATCACGACTCGCTGACTGGGCTGCTCGATCGCAGGCGTTTCCGCGCCGAACTTGACCAATACGTCTCCTTCAGCGCTCGCTACGGCGGCCGCGGCGCGATGATGATCATCGACATCGACGGCCTCAAGGGCGTCAATGACTCGCTCGGCCACCACGCGGGCGACAACCTGATCCGTCAGGTGGCCGAGGTGATGCGGGAACGGGTGCGCGCCACCGACATCATCGCTCGCCTCTCCGGGGACGAGTTCGCGATCCTGATGCCGCAAACCGACGTCGAGGGGGCGATGCAACTCGGCGAGGACCTGCGCGCCCAGGTGGCGGAGAGCGTCAGGCCGACCTCCGACTCCGACGCGGCGACGATCAGCGTCGGGGTGACGATGTTCGGCAGCGGCCAGAAGGGCACCGGCTCAGAAGCGGTCCTGGTCGCCGCCGACCAAGCGATGTACCGGGCCAAGGAGGGGGGTCGCAACCAGATCGCGCTGTTCCGCGATCCGAGCGAGCCACAGCGCGACCCCGAGCGCCGGCAGACGACGGCGGCGAGAATCCGCGACGCGCTCACCGACGATCGCCTTAGCCTCCATACCCAGCCGATCCGCAGCCTCGCCTCCGGCGGGATCGAACGCTACGAGCTGCTGCTGCGGATGACCAGCGAAGAGGGGGAGCTCTTGCCGGCCGCCTCCTTCATTGAGGCGGCCGAGCGCTCCGGGATGATCCAGGAGCTCGACCGCTGGGTCGTGGGGCGGGCGCTCGAGCTGCTTGCCGAGCGCGAACAGCAGGGCGCGCCGCTCTCACTCCACGTCAACATCTCGGGCGCCTCGCTGACCGACATCTCGGTGCTCGAGTTCATCGAACGCCGCCTCGACGAAGGTGGCGCCGACCCCTCCCGCTGCACCTTCGAGATCACCGAGACGGCAAACGTCTACGACTACGAGCGGGCAACCGGTTTCGCCGACCGGCTGACCGAGTTCGGCTGTCAGGTCGCGATCGACGATTACGGTGCCGGCTTCGGCCCGTTTCACTACCTGAAGCGGATTCCCTTCGACCTGATCAAGATCGACGGTTCCTTCGTCCGCGACATGCCGCGCAGCGATGCCGACCAGCTCACCGTCCAAGCGATCGTCCAGATCGCCCGCGGTCTCGGCAAGACGACGATCGCCGAGTACGTCCAGGACGACCAGACGGCCGAGATGCTGCGCGAGTACGGCGTCGATATGGCCCAGGGCTACCACCTCGGACGGCCGATGGGGCTAGACGAGGCCTTCGCCGAGACCGCCTAAGCAGTTCTGCTCAGCCGCGCAGCTCGGCCCGCTTGATCTTGCCGCTTGCCGTCTTCGGTAGTTGGGTGGCGAACTCGACGATGCGGGGGAACTTGTAGGGAGCGGTCTCGCGCTTGCAGTGCTCCTGCAGCTCATGGGCCAGCTCGTCGCTCGGCTCGCGGCCGCGGGGCACGACGATCGCGCGGACGACGGCGCCGCGCTCGGGATCGGGGTGGGCGACCGCGGCGGCCTCGGCGACGGCCGGGTGGGCGAGCAGGGCCGCCTCGACCTCGACCGGGCCGATCCGGTAGCCGGCGGAAACGATCACATCGTCTCCCCGGCCCTCGAACCAGAGATGGCCGTCCTCCTCTTGGCGGACGAGATCGCCGGTCGGCCACCACTCGCCCTCGAAGCGCTCGCCGTCGAGGTAGCGCGAGAAGAAGGTGGGGGAGCTGGACGGCTTGAGCTGGAGTTCGCCGTCGAGGACGCGCACGACGATTCCAGGCAGCGGTTTGCCCATCGAACCGGGCCGCACCGCTTCGCCTTCGAGGTTGCCGGAGATGTGGCCGGTCTCGGTCTGGCCGTAGCCGTCGGCCGGTTCTAAGCCGGTCGCCTCGCGGAAGGCGGCGATCGTCTCGGCCTCCAGCGCCTCGCCAGCGGAGACCATGCGGCGCAGGGAGGGGAGGGGCCGCAGCCCGGTGCGCTTGGCCAACATTCGGTACTCGGTCGGCGCCTGGCAGAGCACGTTGACGCCCAGCGCTTCTGCAAGGTCGAGCCGCTCGGCGGGGTCGAAGCGGCCCTCGTGGATCACCGCGGTGGCACCGGTCAGCCAGGGAGCGAGAAAGACGTTGCGGGCCGACTTCGACCAGCCGGGGGCGGTCGTGCACCAGACCAGCTCGCCGGGGCGCGAGCCAAGCCAGTGCTCAGCCTGGCCCCGCTGCCCGGCGAGATAGCGGTAGGCGTGGACCACGCCGCGCGGCTCGCCGGTCGTGCCCGAGGTGAAAACGATCAGCGCCGGGTCCTCTGGGTCCATCTCCTCAATCGCCGCCGGGGTCTCCTGGGGGAGGTCCTCGTCGAGGACCTCGGCAATCTCCCCCAGGGTCATCGCCGGTACCTCGTCGGGCAGCTCGTCCAGCAGCTCCTCGCCGGCGACGCAAAGCGCGGGTGCGGCGGCACTCGAGCGCAGCTCGAGGTCGTGGCGGCGCAGCTGCGGGCTGCAGGGCAGGGCGACCGCGCCCATTCGCCAGCAGGCGAGCAGGCTCAGCACCCACTCGATCCGGTTGCCGACCAACGTCATCACCACGTCGCCGCGCCTGACGCCACGTGCGGCGAAGGCACCGGAAAGGCCGGCGGAGCGGGCGATCAGTTCGCCGAAGTACCAGTCGCGCCGATTTCCTTCGGCATCGACGGCGACGATCCCCAGGCGCGAGGCAGGGGAGCGCTCCATCACGTCCTCGATGAAGTTCATTGGGCAGGGGCTCGCATCGGCAGAGCGAACTTACAAAGAACAGGGCGCGCAGGGATTGGACTCTTTATACCAACAGGTATAATACTTGTAGGTATAAGTTCATTCTTGATTAACCTATATACTGTTTGGTATAATACCGTTAGGTATGCAGGCGGTGGCCCAGTCCAACCCATTCCGATTCGGTGCGCTGGCGCTGGACGAGTCGTTTGCCGATCGCGAAGGCGAGCGCGCCGAGCTGGTCGCCGACGTACGGAACGGCCAGGACGTCGTCGTCTTCGCTCCGCGCCGTTGCGGCAAGTCATCGCTGGTCTGGAGCGCTTCGCAGGCCCTTGGCCGGGAGGGGGTCCTAGTTGGCCATGTCGACCTGATGACCACTCCGACGAAAGAGCGGCTCGCGGCGGCGCTGGCTCGCTCGATCTACGAGGAGATAGCGTCTCCGTTGGAGCGGCTGAAGGAGCGTGCCCTCGCCCCCTTTCGAGGTCTTCAGATTCAACCGACCGTCACCGTCGACCCCGAGGACGGCTCGTTGTCCTTCAGCTTCGCGCTGGATCGCAGCGATGCAGACATCGACGCGACGCTCGAACGGCTACTGCAGCTGCCGGCCGAGTTGGGCGGGGCGGGGAAGCGGCGAACTGCCCTCGTCCTCGACGAGTTTCAGGAGATCGTCGAGCTGGACCCCCACCTACCCCGTCTCCTGCGCTCGGTCTTCCAGCAGCAGCCCGAGGTGGCGCACGTCTATCTGGGGAGCAAGCGCCACGTGATGGAGAAGATCTTCAGCGATGCCAACGAGCCTTTTTGGCGCAGTGCCAAGTCGATCGAGTTGGGGCTGATTGCAGCTGACGCCTTTGCTCCTTTCATCGCCGAGCGGTTCGAGGCCACGGGGAAGGAGGCGGGCGAGGCCGCGGTTCGAGAGCTGCTCGCGATCACCGGGGGGCATCCGTACGCGACGCAGGAGTTGGCCTACTTCCTCTGGGAGCAGGTGCCTGCCGGCGAGGGCGCGTCGCCCGAGCGATTGCGTGAGGCCCTGGCGGCCGTGCTTCGCTCCGAGCACGCGCACTTCACTCTCTTGTGGGAAGACGCGTCGACGGTTCAGAGGCTTCTGCTTCAGGCGCTCGCCCACGATGCCGGCCGACCCTTCACCGCTTCCTACAGGAGCCGTCACAACCTGCCGGCGCCGACCAACGTGCAGAAGGCCCTGAGGGCTCTGGAGCAGCGGGAAATCGTCAGCGGCGCTGGTGGCGCCTACCGAATCGCCGAGCCTTTTCTCGCCGAGTGGCTGAGGGCAAGCTTGGGCGACGGCTAGCCAAGATCAGGTCGATTCGCTGGTCGGCTCGGCCTCGGAGAATCCGAAGCGCTCCTGCAGGCGGCGCAGAGGGCGGGGTGCCCACCAGTTCCACTCGCCGAAGAGCCGCATCAACGAGGGCACGAGCAGGGCGCGGACGACCGTCGCGTCGAGCATCACCCCGACCGCCATCCCGATCGCAATCTGCTTGACGAAGAAGACGCTGCTGACGCTGAAGGCGAGGAAGACGACCGCGATCGCCAGCGCCGCGGCGGTGATTACCCGGCCGGTGCGGCCGATTCCGATCGCCACCGCCTCCTCGTTGCTATCGCCGAGGTCATAGCGTTCTTTGATCCGTGCCATCACCAGCACGGCGTAGTCGGTGGCGAGGCCGAAGATAACGGCAAAGAGGAAGACGAGACTGGTCACCTCGATCGCATTGGGCCCGGTGTAGTCGAGTAGTCCCTGAAGCCAGCCCTCCTGGAAGGCGAGGACGAGGATGCCGAGCGTCGCGCCGAGGGTCAGCGAGTTCATCACCAGCGTCTTCACCGGCAGCAGCACCGAGCCGGTCAGGAGGAAGAGGATGAAGAGCGTGGTGAGGACGACGATGCCGACGACGATCGGCGCATGGTCGATCAGACTTTGCTTCTGGTCGATGAATCCGGCGGTGTTACCGGAGACGAGCGTCGCGGTCGTGGTCGGCGGGTCGAGGGCGCGGATTTCGTGCACGACGTCCTGGGTGTCGGGGTCAAGCGCCGGACCGGTGAGCGCGTAGTTGGCGAAGGCGACCCGCTCGGACGCCGGGACGAAGGGGGCGCCGCCGGCGACTCCGTCGATCGCTTCGATCTGCCGCTGGAAGGCGGCGAGCTGGGCCGGCTTGGCGCCGCCGTCAACAGTGACGGTGACCGCCTCGGTGACGTCGCGCGGGTAGTGCGCTTCGAGATAGTCGTATGCCTTAGCCGAGGGCTGGTCGGGCGGTACGGCTTCGGCACTGGGGCCGGTCAGCGTCGTCCACAGCAGCGGTGCCGCCGCGGTCAGCAGCAGCGCCGAGCTTGCCAGCGCGACGGCGACCGGGCGGCGCATGACGCCGCGAGCGAGGCGGTACCACCCGTCGGAGGTGTCGGACACCGCCGGCCCGCGACGAATTGAAAGCGCATCGATGCGAGGGCCAAGGAGGGCCAGCAGCGCGGGCACGACCAGGATCGCCATCAGCGCGGAGAGGACGGCGACCGAGGCGCCGGCAACTGCCATCGAGTAGAGGAAGCGCTGGGGCATGACGATCAACGCCGCCATCGCCGCGGCCACGGTGAGGCCGGAGAAGACCGCCGTGCGGCCCGCCGTTTGGACGGTGCGGCGGTGCGCCTCCCGCGACGCACCGCCGCCGTCTATCTCCTCGCGGTAGCGCGAGACCATGAGCAAGGCGTAGTCGACCGCCAGGCCGAGGCTGAGACCGGTGGCGATGTTGAGGGCGAAGAGGGAGGTGTCGGTGAAGCTCGCCATGATCCGCAGCACCAGCAGCGTGCCGATGATCGAGATCACTCCGAGCAGCAGCGGGATCGAAGCGGCGACGACCCCGCGGAAGACGAAGAGCAGCAGCAGGGCCAGGATCGGGAAGGCGATCAGCTCGGCTTTGGTCAGGTCCTCGCGGGTCTGGTCGTTGGTCTCGTTGAAGCCGGGCGCGAAGCCGCCCATCGCGACGTCGAGCGAGCTCGAGGCGGCCAGCGGCGCGACCCCTTCGGCGGCGATGCCGCCGGCGTCCTCGATGTCGGCGGTGGAGAGGTAGGCGGCGATCGCCACCGATTCGCCGTCGCGCGCGATCAGCCGGGCGCCCTCGCGCGGGTTGCGCAGCGGGTTGAGGACGCGCCCGACGTACTCGACCTGGGCCGTTTCTCGACTCAGCCGGACTACCTCTGCGCGGACCGCTGGGTCGGTCGTATCGAGCTTGCCGCCGTTCGGGTTGCGGACGACGAGGACGATCGCCGGGTTGGGGTTGTAGCCGAGCGAGTCTCGCAGGAGGACGGTCGCCCGCTCGCTCTCGGTGGCGGAGTCGGCGAAGCCGGCCGCCTTCAGGTGACTCTCGACGTCTTTGCCGGCGGCGGCGGCGAAGAGGACGAAGACCGCAACCGCGGCGAGGACGAGCTTCGGATGCTTCCAGGTGAGGTCGGCGATCCGGTTCATCGGGGGGAGAAACGCGCCGCGGGGACCAGACGTGAGATCGGCATCGGCCGGACCGTACCAGATTGCAAAGTGGTCACTTTGAAAAACAAATTAACGTTGCTACGATCGCTACCATCGAATCGATGGGGAGACGTGAATACGACCAGTCGTGCAGCCTTGCCTGCGCGCTCGACCGCATCGGCGAGCGCTGGTCGCTGCTGATCGTGCGCGAGCTCTCACTTGGCCCGCTTCGCTTCTCCGACCTGGTCCGCAACGTCGGTGGCGCGCCGACCGATGTCTTGACCAAGCGCCTGCGCGACCTCGAGCGGCACGGGAT
Source organism: uncultured Solirubrobacterales bacterium (assembly GCA_963698085.1). Taxonomy (GTDB): domain Bacteria; phylum Actinomycetota; class Thermoleophilia; order Solirubrobacterales; family 70-9; genus VRUE01. The sequence continues at coordinate 397,313 of OY969122.1, read as the reverse complement.
CGTCCGCCGTCGCGAGCTTTCCCCGCCGGCGACCGGCGTCGCCTACGAGCTCACCGACGTCGGCTGGGCGCTGGAGCGGCCGATGCTGGAGTTGAGCCGCTGGGGCCTGCACTTCGAGCGGGTCGACGACGTCGTCGACCTGGCGCCGACCTCGCTGCCGAACGCGATCCGGACGATCGCCCAGCCGCCAACCGACGCGCAACTGACGATCGGGCTGCGCAGCGGCGAGCAGGTCTACTGGCTGCGGGTCGAGGAGGGTTGGATCAGCGCCGGGCGAGGCGAGGCGGAGGACCCCGACTTGGTCCTGATCGGCGAACCCGCCGAGGTGCTGGGGGCTCTGGTCGCCGGCGATACGGCCGAGGAGAAAATCGAGGTCGAAGGCGACCGCGGCGCGCTGGAGGAACTGCGTGCCTGGGTCGTCCTGCCCGAGCGGTTGCGCCAGGCGGCGCTCGAACTCGTCGCAGAGGGCCAGCCGGCCGTCGCCTAATCTCGATTGCCCTAGCGCAGTTCGGCCGAGCTCTTGCCGAGCAGCTGGCGCGCCACGATTAGCAGCTGGATCTGCTGCGTGCCCTCGAAGATGTCGAGGATCTTGGCGTCCCGCGCCCACTTCTCCAGCAACTCGTCCTCGCCGTAGCCGACGGCGCCACAGAGCTCGACGCAGCCGAGCGCCACGTCGACGCAGGTGCGGCCCGCCTTCGCCTTCGCCATCGAGGCCTGCAGCGAGTTCGGCTTGCCGTTGTCGGCCATCCAGGCGGCCTGCAGGGTGAGCAGGCGCGCCGCCTCGTAGTCGGCCTCCATCTCCAGGTAGCGGGAGACGGCGGCCGGCTGGGAGAGCGCCGGCAGCGCGTAGTCGATCTCGACTCCGGCTTCGGCCAGGCACTCGCGCGCCCGCTCGAGCGAGGCACGAGCGACGCCGACCGCCATCGCGGCGACCAGCGGCCGCGTGTTGTCGAAGGTCTGCATCGCGCCGCCGAAGCCCTGCTTGTCCTCGACCTCGGAGCTGCCGAGCAGGGCCTCTTTTGGCACCCGGCAGTCCTGCAGGGTGAAGTTGGCGGTGTCGGAGGCGCGGATGCCGAGCTTGTGCTCGAGCCGGTCCAGCTTCAGTCCCGGGTTGTCGCGCTCGACGATGAACGACTTGATCGCCGCCCTGCCCTTGGAGGGGTCGAGCGAGGCCCAGACCACGATCAGGTCGGCCCGGTCGCCCGAGGTGACGAAGATCTTCTCGCCGTTGAGCACGTACTCCTCGCCGTCGAGCTTCGCGGTGGTGCGGATTGCCGCCGAGTCCGAGCCGGCCTCCGGCTCGGTGATCGCCATCGCCGCCCACTTGCCGCCGTAGCGCTCGAGCTGCTCCTCGGTCGCCACGGAGGCGATCGCCGAGTTGCCGAGGCCCTGGCGCGGCATCGAGAGCAGCAGGCCGACGTCGCCCCAGCAGAGCTCGATGATGCCGAGCACGGTGGAGAGGTTGGAGCCGTTGCGGTTGCCGCCGTCGCCGTTGTCGCTCTCGCGGCGCACGCCGGCAGCTCCGGCCCCGCCGATGTCGGAGCCCTCGTTCATCCCGTCGATCAGCGAGGCGAGCATGTCGAGCTCTTTGGGGTAGGAGTGCTCGGCCTCGTCGTACTTGCGCGAGATCGGCCGGAAGACCTCGGTCGCGACCTGGTTGGCCTGGCTGGCCAGTGGCTTGAACTTCTTCGGTATCTCGAGATTGATCATCGTTCTGCCTTTCGCTCTGCCGGGTGGGCTAGACGAGCAGGGCGCCCTCCATCACGCCCGCTGCGCGGAGGTCGCGGTACCAGCGCTCGACCGGGTGCTCCTTGACGAAGCCGTGGCCGCCGAGCAGCTGCACGCCTTCGGAGCCGATCTCCATCCCCTTGGCGGCGCAGAGCTTGCGCGCCAGGGCGGCCTCACGGCCGAAGTACTGGCCCTGGTCGGCGCGGCTGGCGGCGCGGTAGGTGGCGAGGCGCATGCCGTTGGTCTCGATGCCAATGTCGGAGACGCCGAAGGCGACCGCCTGGCGGTTGGAGACCGGTTCGCCGAAGGCAGTGCGTTCGTTGACGTAGGGGATGACGTAGTCGAGCACCGCTTGCGAGGCGCCAACCGCCAGCGCGCACCAAGCGATTCGGGCCCGCTGCACGCACTCGACGTAGGAATCGCGGTCACCATCGCCGAGCAGGGCGCTGCTGGGCAGACGGACGTTGTCGAGCAGCAGGCGGCCGGTGGCTGCGGGCCGCAGGCCCATTGCCGGCTCGTCTTGCACCGAGAGCGCCGAGGCGCCGGACTCGATCACGAACAACGCCGGGCCCAGGCCTTCGGCCTCAGCGGCGACGAGGAAGAGCTCGCACTCGGTGGCGCGGGCGACCAGCGACTTGGCGCCGCTGAGGACCCAGTCCTCGCCGTCCCGCCTTGCCGTCGTCTCCAGCTTCAGTGGATTGAAGAGGGCGCGCGGCTCGAGCATGGCCAGGGCCGCGGCTGGCGCATCCTCAGCGCCAAAGGCGGGCAGGTACGTGGCCTCTTGCTCGGCGGTACCCCAGTGGCCGATCGCGGTGGCGACGGCGCCGGGGGCGAGGACGGCGTAGGCAATCCCCAAGTCGCCGTGGGCGAGCGCCTCGCCGACCAGGGCGCTGGTCGTCGCCGCCTGCTCGTGCATCACGCCGCCGAGCTCCTCGGGGATGCCGAGCATGTTGACGCCGAGCTCGTTCACCTGCGCCAGCAGCTCTGAAGGGATCGTGCGCCCGGCGTCGGCCGCCTGCGCTACCGGGCGGACCTTCGCCGCGGCGAAGTCGCGCACCGCCTCCTGGAACATTTGCTGCTCGTCGTCGGGACTGATGTCGAAGAGGCTGCGCGGCTTGCCGGTCGCCTGCCGGGCCGGCCGGGTCAGCTTCTGGGCCGCCTTGAAGGTTCGCCCGGCGGCGGTCGCCGAACGGAAGCCGCTCTTGGTGCCCTGGAAGAGCGCCCGCTCGACCCCTTTGCGGACGCGAATCCGGTCCAGCAGGTCCGAGCCGGCTAGCCAGTTCAGCGCCCGCAGGCCGTAGCCCATGCTGCGCTCGGCCACTCCCGTGCCTTTGTCGTTGCCGTTCACTTCGATTTCCTCCCGCTGTTGGACGTGGCCTCGACCGGTTCTAGGTGGCCGTCGAGATGGGGTATCTGACGCTTTGCGTCGCGCACGGCGAAGTCGATCGCCTCGCGGCCTGCGTCGCTGAGGAACTCGACTTTGCCCGGCAGCCGGATCGGCTTGCGAAAGCGCACGTCGACCGTGAAGGCGTCGGGAAGGCGCCCCTCGAGGGCGGCGAGACAGCGGGCCTTGGTCCACATCCCGTGCGCGATCGCGCTGGGGAAGCCGAGCGGCTTCGCGGTCAGTGAGTGCATGTGGATCGGGTTGCGGTCACCGGATACGGCGGCATACCGCCGGCCCAGATCGCCGCCAAGTCGCCACTCGGCGCTCGGGGTGAGGTCGTCCTCCTCAGACCGATGGGCCGAAATCGCAACTCGGGCTCCCGTTTTCGGCCCACCGGCGGGCTGTTCGCTGCCTTTGCCGCGGCGCAGCATCGTGCTTACCGACTCCCAGGCCTTCTCCTGTCCGGCCCAGGCCTCGGTGACGAGGCCAAAGGTCTGGCCGCTCCTGTGAGGCTGTAGGGGCGTCGGCCGAACGCAAAGTTTCAACTCCTCATCTAGGCCAATTGGCCGGTGCTGCACGATCCGGTTTTCGACGTGGACGAGGCCGACGGCGCCGAAGGGGAAGCTGCCATCCGCCATCACCGCCAGGTGCAGGGGGAAGGCGAGCACGTGGGGATAGGTGGGCGGGAGGTCGTCGCGCAGGGAGAAGCCGCAGACCCTGGCGTAGGCGGCGATCGCGTCGGCATCGGGTCTGACGTCGGCCAGGCTCAGCTCCAGATCGGGCACGTCCGCGCCGCGGCCGGGCACGAACGGCAACCGCGAGGCGCCCGGGATCAGCGGCGCCGCCGCCCGCGCGTAGAGCGGCAGGATGGCTGGCGAGCTGTCTAGCGTGCGCGTCGACATCAGGCTCCCAGCAGGCTCTGGCCGCAGACCCGGACGACGTTGCCGTTGACGCCGGTCGAGGCGGGGCTGGCAAACCAGGCGATCGTCTCGGCGACGTCGACCGGCAATCCACCCTGCGACATGCTGTTCATGCGGCGGCCGGCTTCGCGGATCGTGATCGGCATCGCGTCGGTCATCTGCGTCTCGATGAAGCCGGGGGCGACCGCGTTGATCGTCGCGCCCCGTTTCGCCAGCTCAGGCGCCAGCGCTTCGACCATCCCGATCACGCCCGCCTTCGAGGTTGCGTAGTTGGTCTGGCCGGAATTGCCGGCGATGCCGCTCATCGAGGAGACGCAGACGATGCGGCCGTTCTCGCGCAGTAGGTCGCGGTGCAGCAGCTCGTCGTCGATCCGCTCCGCGCTGGAGAGGTTGATCTCCATCAGCGAGGCCCAGCGGTCCTCGGGCATCTTGGCGATCGTGCGGTCGCGGGTGACGCCGGCGTTGTGGACGACCAGATCGACGCCGCCGGAGAGCCGCTCGGCGATCGTCGCCGGCGCGTCTGTGTCGGTGATATCGAGCTCGATCGCCTCGGCATCCAGTCGCTTGGCAACCGCGGAGAGATCGCTGGACAGGGCTGGGACGTCGAGCAGGATCAGCTCGGCGCCATCGCGGTGCAGCGTCTCGGCTATCGCCTCACCGATGCCGCGTGAGGCGCCGGTGACCAGCGCCCGGCAGCCATCCAGCGGCCTTTTCCATTCGGGGCGTGGCGCTTTCACGACTCCCTTGCCGACCCGGATCACCTGGCCAGAGACGTAGGCTGAGCGGGGGGAGAGGAGGAAGCGCAGCGTCGAGTCGACCTGATCCTCGGCGCTCTCGGCGACGTAGACGAGCTGCACGGCGATGCCGCGGCCGATCTCCTTGCCGAGCGAGCGGGTGAAGCCCTCGAGCGCCCGCTGCGCGGTCGCCGCGCGGGCCGGCAACTCTGTAGGAGGCGTACCGAGCACGACGACGCGACCGGAGCGCTCGACGCGCTTCACGTTGGGGTGGAAGAAGCGCTGCAGCTCGACCAGTTCGCTGGAGTCGGAGATTCCGGTGGCGTCGAAGACCAGCGCCTGGACGGGGCTGTCGGACTTCTGCGGCCTCGGTGCGCCGATCTCTCCCAGCAGTCGCTCGATTGCCTTGCCGAGCCGGCCCGCCGGCGCCGCGCCGACCAGGATGGCGCCAGCGGCGTCGTGCTCACGCGCCGAGTGTCGCTTCAGCGTCGTCGGGCGGGGCAGGCCGACGCGAGGAGCGATCAGCTTGCCTGGTGGTGAGTTGACCAGCTGTGCGTAGAGGTCGCTCATTTGCCGTCACCTCCAGTGCTATCGAGGATCGCGACGACGCCCTGGCCAGCAGCAGCGCAAATACTGATTACGCCGCGACCGGAGCCGCGCTCGTGCAGCTCTTTGGCCAGCGAGGCGACGATGCGGCCGCCGGTGGCGGCAAAGGGGTGGCCCGCCGCCAGCGAGCCACCGTTGACGTTGAGTCGCTCGCGGTCGATCGCGCCGAGCGCTTGATCGCGGCCGAGCCGGTCGCGGCAGAAGCGCTCGTCCTCCCAGGCCCGCAGCGTGCAGAGGACCTGGGCCGCGAAGGCCTCATGGATCTCGTAAAGGTCGAAGTCCTGCAGGCTGAGGTCGTTGCGGACGAGCATGCGCGGCATCGCGTAAGCGGGGGCCATCAGGAGGCCCTCGCGCTTGTGGACGTGATCGATCGCCGCGGTCTGGCCGTCGACGAAGTAGGCAAGAATCGGGAGGTCGCGTTCCTTGGCCCACTCCTCGCTCGCCAGCAGCACAGCGGAGGCGCCGTCTGAGAGCGGGGTCGAGTTGGCGGCCGTCATCGTGCCGTCCTCGCCGCCGAAGACCGGGCCGAGCTTGGCCAGCTTCTCGGTCGAGGAGTCGGGGCGTAGGTTCTGGTCGCGCTCGAGGCCGAGATACGGGCTAACCAGATCGTCCATGGTGCCTCGCTCGTAGGCGGCGGCGAGGTTGTGGTGGCTGGTGACAGCGAGCTCGTCCTGCTCCCCGCGGCCGACGCCCCACTCGGCCGCCATCACGGCGCAGTGCTCACCCATCGAGAGGCCGGTGCGCGGCTCCTCGTTGCGCGGGATCGAGGGGACGATGTGGCCGGGACGAAGGCGGGTCAGCTGCTTCAGCCGGCCCGCCGTCGACTTCTCGCGGTTGACGTCGAGCAGCACCTCGCGCAGGTCCTCGTTGACGCCGATCGGCGCGTCGGAGGTGGTGTCGGCGCCGCAGGCGATGCCGGAGTCGATTTGGCCGAGGGCGATCTTGTTGGCGACCAGGATCGTCGTCTCCAGCCCGGTGCCGCAGGCCTGCTGCACGTCGTAGGCGGGGGTCTCGGGGGCGAGCCGGGTGCCGAGCACGCTCTCGCGGGTGAGGTCGCGGTCGCGCGAGTGCTTGAGGACGGCACCGCCCGCCACCTCGCCGATCGCCTCGCCGCCGAGCGAGAAGCGCTCGACAAGGCCGTCGAGGGCAGCGGTGAGCATGTCCTGGTTGGACGCGCGCGAGTAGACCGAGTTGGAGCGCGCAAAGGGGATTCGGTTGCCGCCGAGGATGGCGACCCGACGGGGACTCTCAGTCAACGTCGATGCCTTTCGATTTAGAGTGCGTAGGAGACGTGCAAGGGCCGCAAAGGCCTCCCGCCGCCGTTACCCGCTACATGAATCGATGTAACATTAACCGAGACATCGATCGATGTCCAGGTCTACGTGATCGGTCGCACACTCGCAGCGCTGCGAGTTTCACGCCGGCGAGGTAAGCCTTGTCGTCAGGAGAGCTCGGTGCCGTCGTACAGCTTGCGCACGTGGACGGTGCCCGCGGGCGCGGCCTCGATGCAGAGGCGGCAGAGGACGCACTCGTCGAGGTTCTTGCTGACGATTTCGACCCCGGAGTCGGTGGCGGCGAAGATGTCGACGGGGCAGACTTCTTCCAGCTTTTTGGCGAGCTCGGCATCGCCCGCTACCGCTGCGTCAACCTCGACGTCAATGAAGACCTTGTCCAGCGTCTCGGCCATCAGGCTGCGACCCCCAACTTCTCCTTGACCGCGTCGGGGATCTCGTCGATCCGCTCGACGACGCGGATGCCGGCGGCTTCGAGGCGGGCGATCTTCTCCGTCGCCGTGTCCTCCTTGCCCTCGACGATCGTCCCGGCGTGGCCAAAGCTCATCCCTTTCATCTCCTCGTCGTCCATGAACTTGCCCGCCATGAAGGCGACGATCGGCAGGCGCGAGTTGTTCTCCTTGACCCACTCGGAGAGCTGCGCCTCCATGCGGCCGCCGGGCTCGGTGTAGATCACGATCGCCTGGGTCTGCTCGTCGGCCTCGAAGTAGGGCATCAGCTCGGCGTAGGTGGAGCCGATGATCGCGTCGCCGCCAATCGAGACGGCGGTTGAGACACCGAGCCCGGCCTGGGTTAGCGAGGAGGAGATCTCGGTGGTCATCCCGCCGGAGCGGCTCATCACGCCGACCGGGCCGGGAGCGTAGGCCTTGGCGGCGTCTTTGGCCGGGCCGCCGATTCCGCCCATCTTGCAGACCTCGGGCACGATCAGGCCGAGGCAGTTGGGGCCGATGATCCGCGCCCCGCGCATCTCGGCCAGCTCGACCATCTGGGCGACGTCGCGGCGGGGGATGCGCTCGGTGACGATCACGATCAGCTTGATCCCGTTCTCGATCGCCTCCAGCACGGCGTCCTTGGTGAAGGCGGGGGGGACGGTGACGACCGAGCCGTCGATCGGCCCGCCGTAGTGCTCGACCGCCTGGGCGACGGTGTCGAAGACCGGCACGCCGTGCACCTCACGGCCCTTGCGGCCGGGGGTGACGCCGCCGACGACCTTGGAGCCGTAGTCGAGGCACTCCTTGGTCAGGTTGACCGCCTCGCGCCCGGTGATCCCCTGGACGATGAAAGTGGTGTCCTTGTTGAGCAGGATCGACATCAGGCAGGCGCTCCCTGAATCTTGGCGACGGCGCGTCCGGCCGCCTCCCACATCGAGACGGAGCGGTCGCAATACTCGACCCCGTATTTGTCAAGGATCTTGAAGCCCTCGTCCTCCCAGGCGCCGGGGATGCGGAAGATCGCGATCGTCTCGCCGGGGTCCTTGCCGAGCTCGAGGCAGGCCTTGATCACGCCGCGGGCGACGATGTCGACGCGGGTGTTGGAGACGATCGACATCATCACTGCGATCTTCTCGACACCGTCCTTCTCCAGCACCTCCTTAGCCAGGCCGCAGGCCTTGGCGACCGAGGGGTTGCCGCCGATCTCGGAGTAGTTGGCGGGCTTGCCGCCCTGGCTGCGGACCGCGTCGGTCAGCGTCAGTGAGCCGCCGCCGGCGCCGATCACGAGGCCGAGGTTGCCCTCGAAGCCGTGGTCCTTGCCCTGGATCACGCCGCGGTGGTCGGCGGCGTCGATCGCCGCCACGTTGCGCTCGAAGTCGGACGGCTCGTACGTCTCCCGCGTGTCCTCCTCGGCGATCTCGAGGTGCTTGCGCAGCAGCGCCTTCTGCCGCCCGACCGCCTCGTTCTCCATCTCCATGTGGGCGTCGAGGGCGACGAAGCTGCCGTCGGTCAGCTCGGCCAGCGGGTTTATCTCCGCCAGGGTCATGTCGTAGTCGCGGAAGAGGCGGGCGAGCTTGGCCAGGATCGGCGTCGCCCGATTCAGCTGCGAGCCGGTGACGCCGGTCGAGGCGACCGCCTGCTTTGCCTCGAAATCGGCGATCGGCAAGAGATTGGAGAGATGGCCGCGGCCAACGTGGTCGGGGTGGGTCTCGGCGACCTCCTCGATGTCGATGCCGCCCATGTCGCTGAACAGCATCAGCGGCCGCTTCGCGGTGCCATCCCAGACCACGCTCGCGTAGTACTCCTGCTTGACCTCGGCTTTCGGGTCGACTAGGACACCGCGCGGCATGTGACCGTTGATTTCGAGCTGCAGGATCGCCTCGGCGTGCTCGGCCGCTTCCTCCGGCGTGTCGGCGAACTTGACACCGCCAGCCTTCATCCGGCCGCCGCTCAAAACCTGCGACTTGATCACGGTCGGCCCGCCGATGTCTTCGGCGGCCTTGCGGGCCTCATCGGCCGTTTTGCAGAAGCCGTACTTGGTGACGGGGATACCCGCCAGCTCGACGATCTTGCGTGCCTCGTACTCGTAGAAGCGCATTGCGGCGCGGAACCCTATCCGACCGGGCTACCCAACCGGAGCGCCGAGCCAGGCGCAGCGCAGCGCAGTGCCGAGCTCGGAAGCAACCGGCCCGCCGCCCGCGAGCGCCGCTCCGTCCACCGAGATGGCCGGCTCGATGCCGCGTACCGAGCCGGTCAGGAAGACCTCGTCGGCGCCGAGCAGATCGGTGGTCGAGAGCGGCTCCTGGCGAGTCTCGATTCCGTAGGTGGCGGCGATCTCCAGCATCCGTGCGCGCGTTATGCCGGGCAGGATGCGTCCGTCGAGCGGGGGTGTGAAGAGCGCGCAGTCGCGGACCGCGAAGACGCTGGCGCGCGAGGCCTCGAGCACGGCGCCGTCCAGGTCGGCGACCAACGGCAGCGCGCCGGCCGGCAGGCTTGCCTGCGCCTCGTCGAGCAGAGTGCGGTCGGCCCACTTGTGAGCACCGAGGCCCCCGCGGAGCGGCAGGCTGTGCAGCGCGACCGGGCTCTGCCGTCGTTCGATCTCGCGAACAGCAGTGGAGACCTCGAGCTGCCGGCCGGCGCCCGGGGCCACGGTGATGCGCAGCGCCTCCTCGCGCGGTCGCGTCTCGTCGGACGTGCCGGTGCGCAGGTGTCCATATGGACCTCTCTCCACCGGCACGTCCAGGGACGGGTGGCCGGGGAAGAGCTCCGCGACGCTCGCACTTAGCCTCGCCAGGTGGGCGTCGAGCTCGACCGGGCGGCCGTCGATGACGAGCAGGGTCTCGAAGATGCCTTGGCGCGGATCGGGCACGGTGGCCATTGTGGCAACCTCGGGTGGGCTTGAAGACGCTGCTGATCGACAACTACGACTCTTTCACCTACAACCTCTTCCCGCTGCTGGCGGAGGCGAACGGCGAGGAGCCGCTGGTCGTCCGCAACGACGAGGCGAGCTGGGAGGAGCTGTCCGCCCTCGACTTCGACAACGTCGTCATCTCACCAGGGCCCGGCCGCCCCGAGCGGGCCGGGGACTTCGGCGTCTGCGCCGACGCGATCCGCAGCGCGACCGTGCCGCTGCTCGGCGTCTGTCTCGGCCATCAGGGTCTGGGATGGCTTCACGGGACGCAGGTTGTCGCCGCGCCGGAGCCCGTGCACGGCCGGCTCAGCGCGATCCTCCACGACGATTCCCCGCTGTTCGACGGCATCCCTCGCGAGTTCCAGGCCGTCCGCTACCACTCGCTCTGTGTCGAGCAGCCGCTTCCACCCGACCTGCGTGGCATCGCCTGGACAAGCGATGGCGTGCTGATGGCGGTCGAACACCGCAACCGTCCGCTCTGGGGCGTCCAGTTTCACCCGGAGTCCGTTTGCACAGAGCACGGGCGTCGCCTGATTGCGAACTTCCGTGACATCAGCGAGCGATTTCTCGGAGCTGCTTCAGGCGTTTTGCGAGAGGAGCGATGGGGACACCCCCGCCCGGACTCGCGGCCGGGCCGGAACCCGGTTTTGGGTTCGAAATCCAAGCGACCGGCCGCTCTGAGTATCCGCCCGTTCGGGGGTGTCCCCATCGCTCCTTCGCCACAGCTCCTGGTGAGACGACTCGACCGGCCGATTGACCCTGAGCGCGTATTCGCCGCGCTCTACAGTGGCAGCGAGAACGCCTTTTGGCTCGACAGCAGTCGTGTCGATGAAGAGGCGCGGTTCTCCTTCATTGGCGACGACAGCGGTCCCTTGGGAGCGACCGTCACCTACGACGTCTCCACCGGCGAGGTCAGGATTGAGCGTGGGGGCGAAGTCGAGCTGAGGCGAGAATCGATCTTCGACTATCTCGCCGCCGAGACGCAGCGCCTGCAAGTAGCGTCGCCGGTGCTGCCGTTCGAGTTCGATTGTGGCTTCGCGGGCTACTTCGGCTATGAGCTGAAGGCCGAGTGCGGGGGGGACGCTGCTCACCGATCGCACCTGCCCGACGCGGCCTTCGTCTTCGCTGGCCGGATGATCGCCTTCGACCATGCCGAGGGACATACCTACCTGCTGAGCCTCGCCGAGGCCGGCGCGGAGCGTGAGGCAGAGGCCTGGATCGAGGCCACCGAGCGCCACCTGAGCTCGCTGCCGGGGGCGATCGATCCGGATCCGACGACGGACGATGCCGCCGGCGATCCGGTCGAGTTCCGACTAGCGCACTCGCGGGAGCGATACCTCGAGCAGATCGAGGAGTGCAAGCAGCGCCTCGCTGAAGGGGAGACATATGAGGTCTGCTTGACGAACCGGGTCGAGGCCGACTCGAGCGCGGAGCCGCTCGTGCTCTATCGCGCCCTGCGCCGCGTCAACCCCGCGCCCTTTTCCGCCTTCCTGCGCTTCGGCGACGTGGCCGTGTTGAGCTCGTCTCCGGAGCGTTTCCTGAAGGTCGGGCGCGATCGCTGGGTCGAGGCGAAGCCGATTAAGGGGACTTGTCCCCGCGGGGCGACGGCGGCCGACGACGTGCGCCTCGCAGAGCGCCTGCGCAACGACGAAAAGAACCGGGCCGAGAACCTGATGATCGCCGACCTGCTGCGCAACGACCTTGGCAGCGTCTGCGAGGTCGGCACCGTCCACGTTCCCCACCTGATGCAGGTCGAGAGCTATGAGACCGTGCACCAGCTCGTCTCCACTGTGCGGGGGCTGCTGCGCGAGGAGCTCACCCCATCCGACTGCATCCGCGCCTGCTTCCCAGCCGGTTCGATGACCGGCGCGCCGAAGCGGCGGACGATGCAGATCATCGATCAGCTCGAGGGCGAGCCCCGCGGCGTCTACTCCGGGGCGATCGGCTACCTGGGGCTCGGTGGCGGCTGCGATCTGAGCGTCGCGATCAGGACGATCGTCGTCGACGGCGACTCAACCACGATCGGCTCCGGCGGTGCGATCGTGATGCAGTCGAGCGCCGAGGACGAGTACGAGGAGATGCTGTTGAAGGGGAGCGCGACGATGCGGGCATTCGGTCCCGGCGTGAGCCCGGCGCCAGCTATGCGGGGGCCGGAGACGACCGCCGCCAGGAAGCGCTAACCGACCGGGGCACCGAAAGGCGGATAGGCAAAGTCGCCAACCGGCTTCATCGAGAAGGGCACCGAATCGGCCCCCCAGTAGTGGGCGCGGACGAAGCCTTTTTTGTTTCGGCCATAGCCAGTCTTGGCGATGCCACGGAAGATCCCGGCCTTGTCGGCCTTGGCTACGAGCACCCGCTTCCAGCCGCCTTTCGGCTTGCGGATCTGGATCAGCACTTTCCCCGGACCGCTGTTCGGCGTCCGTCCCCAAAAGGAGAGACCTCGTTTGCCTGGATAGGCGACGAAGGGGAAGCGGAACGCGTAGAGCACGTCCTTCGGCTGATCCTGGGCGACGGTCGGACCCCGGAAGTAGAGGCCCCCCTGGATCGAGACGTGCGACGGTTCGCCGGGCTGGGGGTCGAAATCGCGCAGCGTGAACCAGAAGAAGGTGTCGATCCCAGCCCTCCATGCTGTGTGGAGCGCCTCCGCTGCCCAGCGCGTCTCGATCTCCATCAGCAATCCCCCCGGGTCCGGTGGCTTCGAGTCCCAGGAGAACTCGGTGATCCAGAGCGGGGTACGTTTGAACTCGCCGTTGATCCGTCCGGCGCGATCGGCCGCGTCGAGCAGGGAGCGCAGCTTCTTGAGGCTGCCCAGCTGGACATCGTTGGCGCCGCCTTCGTGAGTCGGACCGCCGGTCGTGTACGGATGGATGGCGAAGATGTCGAAGTTGACCCCGCCGCCGCAATTTCCCGGCGCTGGCCGGAAGCGGTCGCGACCGCGCATGCAGAGCAGTTCGCGGGTGAAGCGCATCGGCCCGATCGTGTATTTCGGCACGGCGATCGGCCCGAGGCCTGCGGCGATCACGAGGTTGGTCTGATCAACGCCTTTGATCGCGGCGTAGAAGCTATTGAGCAGCGCCCGGTAGAGCTCCGGCGAGACGGCGCGATCGCCTTCGAACTGGGGCAGGAAGAAGAGGCTCAGGTTGGGCTCGTTCAACCCCTGCCAGTACTTGACCCGCGGCAGGCCGCCGAACTGGCCGCTGTAGCGTCGTGCGGCGGCGGTCGCAAAGGTGGCGAGGTGGGCGGGGTCGAGATCGCACGGCGTGTCGTTGCTGAAGGCCCGCGGGCAGCGCTGCGCCCAGCGCGGAGCGCCGCGGATCTGCAGTACGGGAGTCAAGCCGGCGGCAACTGCCTCACGCACCCAGCGATCGATCTCCTCCCATTCGTAATGGGGATCGGCGGGATCTTCGGGTTGCCAGGCGGCGGGCTGCTCGGAGGGCGCCACGCTGCCCCAGCGGATCGGCGTGTGCGCGAGCTGTGCCCCGGCGTCCTTGACGTGCTGGAAGGAGACGGGCAGTTCTTCGTCGTAGACGTAGGAGACACCGGTCTTCAGCGGACGAACTGCACCCGAAGCCGTCCCAACCTGGACGGTAAGGAGCAGGGCGACGGCGGTGAGCGCTCCGAGCAGTCTCACGAGGACTAGCCGACCCGTCGCCTCTGACGCATCGCGTAAGCGAATGCCCAGATGGCGGTGGCGACGATCAGCAGCGGCAAAAGCCAGCCCATTTGACCCGCGGAAGAGGCCCCGGTTGCCTCGCCCAGCGCCTCGCCGAGGCCCGAGGAGCCGCTCGGCTCCTCGACCTGAGCGCTGAGCAGGACGGCCTTGCCGGTATCGGCGCGGTCCTCCCCGCGGCTGGACCGCTGTCCGCCGTTTGCGGCCTTCTTGCCGCTGTCGGCTCCACTTCCGCCGCCACCGTTCCCCTTATCGCCAGCGGGCGGGGTAGTAATGACCTCTTCCTCGCTGTCGACTACGGGCGGAACACTGGCAGGGGCCGTCTCGGCAGCTGCCTTGGCGGCCGCGCGGCCATCGGCCCCCTGCGCCTCGAGCTTCTCCGCATTACGGGAGCCAAGGGTTTTGTCGGGCGAGCGGTGAACCTTCTGGCCGCCTTTCTCCGTGTCCGTATGGCCGGTCGGGGTCGGCAGCGACTCGGTGTACTGGTTGACCGCCGAGTTGCCGGGCGGGATCACTTCTTCGGCCGTTGCGGCGCTGGGCATGCCGAGCAGAAGTAGTGCTGCCAAGGCGGCGATTGCAGTTATGGGCTTTCTCATCTCTTTGTTTGTCCGTCCGGCGTTCGTTCGTAGCATAGAACCAGATGACGGCGACTTCGATGCGGCGGCAGGCCGAGCACGTGGATCTGATCCGCAGAGCCGACTGGAGCGCCGTGGCGATCTGGTCGCTCTGCTTCGCCCTCGTTGTCTATCTCGGGGTCAAGGGCGGCGGCTATGACGCTGTGGTCTACGACCGGGTCGGGATCGGTGTTTGGTGGGTCGTTCTGGCCCTTACCCTGGCTGGCGCGATACCGCGATTGCGCCCTTCGCCCCTTGCCTGGACCGCGTTCGGTTTGTTCGCAGCCTTCACGGTGTGGACGGCGCTGAGCCTGGTCTGGACCGAAAGCACGGAGAGGACGGCCGCGGACCTCGCCCGACTGTCCGGGTTTCTCGGCGTATTCGTCCTCGCCCTGCTTGGGTCCGGCAGCGGCAGCGCGCGCCGCATCGTCTCCGCGGTCGGTGTGGGCGCCGCCGTGGTCGCCGCTGTCGCCCTGCTCTCCAGGCTCCATCCCGCGTGGTTCCCCGACGCCAACCAGACCGCTGAACTCCTCTCCAACGGCGAGGAGCGCCTCTCCTATCCGCTCAACTACTGGAACGGCCTCGCGGCGTTGGTCGCGATCGGCCTGCCGCTCCTGCTCGCCGTCGCCACGACCGCTAAGTCGACGGCTTGGCGTGCGCTGGCGGCCGCGGCGCTTCCCGCGATGGGATTGACCGCCTTCTTCACCTTCTCCCGAGCTGGCATCGCCGCGGCCTTCGTTGCCCTCGCTGTCTTCTTCGCCGTCACCTCGAACCGACTTCCGAAGCTGCTGACGCTGCTCACCGCCAGCGCCGGGGCGGGGGTCTTGATCCTCGCCGCGACCCAACGCGATGCGCTCGAGGAAGGGCTGCGTAACGCCACCGCCCGCCAGCAGGGTGACGAGCTGCTCTGGATCGTGATCGGCGTTTGCATCGTGGTCGGCCTCGCGCAGGTGGCGCTCTCGCTCGATTCGCTGCGCGAGCGGCGCCCGGACTGGACGCACGTCCCCCGCCACAGCGCTGGGATTGCGCTGGCCGCCACCGCCGCCGTGCTGCTGGTTGGGGCTGTGGCCCTGGATGCCCCGAGCCGTGCGTCGGACGCCTGGAGCGAATTCAAGGAGGCCGAAGAGGGTCCGGGCAGCGGCGCCGGCCGCCTCGGCAGCGCCGCCGGCGAGAGCCGCTACGAGTTCTGGAAGGTCGCGGCGAAGCAGAACGCCGACGACCCCCTGATCGGTACCGGCTCGGGGACCTTCGAATTCTGGTGGACCCGAAACAGCGATGGATCGGGCACCGTCCGCGATGCCCACTCGCTCTACATGCAGACCCTCGGTGAGCTCGGCATCGTCGGGATCGTGCTGCTCTCCGCGTTCCTGCTGACCGTCCTGATCGGGGGCGCTCGCAACGCGCTGCGTTCCAGTGGACCGGAGCGGCCGTTGCTCGCAGCCGCTCTCGCCGGCTGCACCGCCTTCTGCTTCGGCGCCATCTTCGATTGGTTGTGGCAGATCCCGGTCCTCTCGATTGCCCTGCTGCTATTGGCTGTCGTGCTGCTCAGCCCCGGCTCGCGTGCCAGCTCTGCCAGTGAGCCGGCGCCGTTCGCGCTTCCCCTGCGGTTCGCGACCGCGGCGGCGGCCCTTCTCGCGATCGCCGCGATCGCGATCCCGCTCGCCTCGACCGGCCTCCTGCGGCAAAGCGAAGCCGAGGCTCGTGCCGGCGACCTCGATGCTGCCCTGAGCGACGCCCGCAGCGCCCAGAACGTGTTGCCCGGGGCGATGAGCCCGCGGCTGCAGCGGGCGGTCCTGCTCGAGACCATGGGGGACCTTGAGGCGGCAGCGGCAGCCGCCCGCGAGGCCAGCGAGCGCGAGCCCACCAACTGGCGTACGTGGCTCGTGCTCTCGCGTCTCGAGGCACGCCTTGGCAACTCTGAGGCGGCCGTTCAGGACTACCGCCGGGCGCGTTCCCTCAACCCGCTCTCGCCGCTGTTCGAAGAGTGACCCGGGTGAAATCGTCTCATTGGGATACTCCCTCCATGGTCCAATCAAAGGGAGAAGGATGAGCTTGTCGGTCAGATCTGTCGCGCTCGTGGCGCTCTTCGTGGCGGCGCTGCTTGCCGCCGGCTGCGGGACGGTCATCGACCTGAGCAAGACCGAGGATCAGATCCAGGCCGAAGCCGAAAAGAAATCACCGGACAAGAAGGTGTCCTCTGTCGATTGCCCGGGGGACGTGGAGGTCGAGCCGCAGACGAAGTTCACCTGCACGGTGCGTTTTTCCGACGGCGGCACCGAAACGGCGACGCTGTTGATCAGAGACGAGGACGCCAATCTCACTCTGGTCAGCCTCCAGCCCAATAAGTAAAGTGCCGCGGATGAGCCAGATGACGACGGCAAACGCGCCGACCACCCACACAAAGCTCCTCGACTGGGTTGGGGAGATCGCCCAGCTAACCCAGCCAGATGCCGTGCACTGGTGCGACGGATCGGCCGAGGAGTACGACGCTCTCGCTCAGCAGCTGATCGAGGCCGGTACCTTCGAGCGCCTCTCCGACGCGAAGCGCCCCAATTCTTATCTCGCGACCTCCGACCCCGGCGACGTCGCCCGGGTCGAGGACCGCACCTTCATTTGCTCCGAGCGCGAGGAGGACGCCGGCCCGACCAACAACTGGTGCGAGCCGGGGGAGATGCGCGAGAAGCTCGAGGGACTCTTTAAGGGCTGCATGGTGGGCCGCACGATGTATGTGGTGCCGTTCTCGATGGGCCCGCTCGGCTCACCGATCGCCCACATCGGCGTCCAGCTCACCGATTCGGCCTACGTCGCCACCTCGATGCGGATCATGACTCGGATGGGCAAGGGCGCCCTCGACGTGCTCGGCGAGAGCGGCGAGTTCGTCCCCTGCGTGCACTCGGTGGGGATGCCGTTGGCGGAGGGCCAGGGGGATGTTTCCTGGCCCTGCAACGCCGACAACAAGTACATCGTCCACTACCCGGAGACGCGCGAGATCTGGTCCTTCGGCTCGGGTTACGGTGGCAACGCGCTGCTCGGCAAGAAGTGCTTCGCGCTGCGGATCGCCTCGGCGATGGCGCGCGACGAGGGCTGGATGGCCGAGCACATGCTGATCCTCAAGCTGACCTCGCCCGAGGGCAAGGTCAAGTACGTCACCGGCGCCTTCCCCTCGGCGTCGGGCAAGACCAACCTGGCAATGCTGATCCCCACGCTCGAGGGCTGGACAGCCGAGACGATCGGCGACGACATCGCCTGGATGAAGTTCGGCGACGACGGCCGCCTCTACGCGGTCAATCCCGAGGCGGGCTTCTTCGGTGTCGCGCCGGGGACCGGTCACAAGACCAACCCGAACGCGATGGAGACGGTCGAGCGCAACTCGATCTTCACCAATTGCGCCAAGACCGACGAGGGCGACGTCTGGTGGGAGGGCATGACCGGCGAGCCGCCGGCGCACGCGATCGACTGGCACGGAGAGGACTGGACGCCCGACTCCGAGAACGCCGCCGCGCATCCAAACGCCCGCTTTACGACCCCGGCGTCGCAGTGCCCCTGCATCGCGCCCGAGTGGGAGGATCCGGCCGGCGTGCCGATCGACGCCTTCCTCTTCGGCGGGCGCCGGGCGACGGCGGTGCCGCTGGTGTCCGAGGCCATCGACTGGGAGCACGGCACCTTCCTCGGCGCGACGATGTCGGTCGAGACGACGGCCGCGGCCGCCGGCGAGGTCGGCCAGCTGCGCTTCGACCCGATGGCGATGCTGCCCTTCAGTGGCTACAACATGGCCGACTACTTCGGCCACTGGCTGAAGCTGGGCGAGCGCGAGGGCGCGAAGCTGCCGAAGATCTTCCTCGTCAACTGGTTTCGCAAGGACGAGGCCGGCAAGTTCATCTGGCCCGGCTTCGGCGAGAACAGTCGCGTGCTCGAGTGGGTCTTCCGCCGCTGCGACGGCGAGGGTGAGACGGTCTCTTCGCCGATCGGCCTGCTGCCCGCCGAGGGCGAGATCGACACCGGGGGCCTCGACGTCACCGAGGAGCAGATGCGAGAGCTGCTCTCCGTCGACGCCGAGCTCTTCAAGCAGCAACTGCCGCAGGTAAAGGAGCACCTGGCCCGCTTCGGCGACAAGCTCCCGGACCAGCTCAAAGCGCAGCTGAAGGATCTAGAGCAACGCCTCGAGCAGTAGTCCTCTCGGGCGGGTGGCGCGGTGGCGGGGGTCCCCCATAGCGGAGGGCGCCGCGAAGCGGCGTCCGAGCACATGGGGGAGGGCCGCCGCGACAGGACCCGCCCGCAGACGCCTACATCCCGTAGGCGTCAGCCAACTCCGGGTCCTTCGCAGCCAGCATCTCGGCCAGCTCGACCATCACCTTGCACTGCTTCCAGGTGGCGTCGTCCTGCATCTTGCCGTCGATCATGTGAACGCCGCGGCCGTCCGGGATTGCCTCCAGCACCTTCTTGGCGAACTTGACCTCCTCGGGGGGCGGGCTGAAGACCTTCTTGGCGATGCCGATCTGCACCGGGTGCAGCGACCAGGCGCCGACGCAGCCGAGCAGGAAGGCGGCGCGGAACTGCGTCTCGCAGCCGGCCGTGTCCTTGATGTCGCCAAAGGGGCCGTAGAAGGGCAGGATGCCGGTTGAGGCGCAGGCGTCGACCATGCGGGCGATCGAATAGTGCCAGGGGTCTTGCTGCGCGGTGATGCGGTCGGCCTCGGGGTTCTCGGGATCGGCCGGGTCTTCCATCGAACGGTAGCCGGGGTGGCCGCCACCGACCCGGGTCGTCTTCATCCGCCGCGAGGCGGCGAGGTCGGCGGGCCCGAAGCTCATCCCTTGCATGCGGGGGCTGGCGGCGGCAATCTCCTCGACGTTGACGACCCCCTGCGCCGTCTCGAGGATTGCGTGCACCAGGATCGGCCGCTCGAGCCCTGCCTTGGCCTCGAGCTGAGCGAGCAGGCGGTCGACGTAGTGGATGTCCCAGGCGCCCTCGACCTTGGGCACCATCACGACCTCAAGCTTGTCGCCGATCGCCGCCACCAGCTCGGTCAGGTCGTCGAGTACCCAGGGGCTCTCCAGCGAGTTAACGCGGGTCCAGAGCGAGGTCTGGCCGAAGTCCGACTCGGTCGCCGCCTTGATCAGGCCGGCGCGCGCCGCCTCCTTGCGGTCGACCGGGATCGCGTCCTCGAGGTTGCCGAGCAGAATGTCCGTCTTGCTGGCGATATCGGCAGCCTTGGCGACCATCTTCTCGTTCGAGAAGTCGAGGAAGTGGATCATCCGCGACGGCTTGACCGGGATCTCCGTCAGCGGCTCGGGGGCGCCGATCGCCTGCGGCTGGAAGAAGTCTCTGGGGTTTCTCAAGCTGCTCCTCGGGTCGGGGACGGTCGGGGCGGAAATCTAATCGACCGTCCGTCCGGGCGCCGCAGGGATTTGGGCTCCGCCGCCGTAGAAGGAGGGATGAGCGACCACGAGCGCGCGAGCGCCGAGGACTGGACGCTGCCAGAGCGGGCCCGACCGCCGTTGCTGGGGGAGCTGGTCGAGCGTATCGACGAGGCGTTGGCCACCGCGCGAGCCTCCGAGGCGGCGGTGATGACCGTCGGTGCGGCGGCGCTCGATGCCGCCGAGCAGGCGAAGCGGGCGGCCGAGCTTGCCGAGCGGGCGAGCCGCACGATGAACGGGGACGGGCCAGAGCGGCTTTCGCCGCCGCCCGAGGATTGGGGCATGGGCGACTTCACCGCCCGAGCCGACCGTGTCGCCGAACGCCTGCAGCGCTTGCAGCGGTTGCCTCTCTCTGCTTGAACCAGGGAGTGGTGGACTTGCTTAGCCGTCGCAGCGCGAGCCGAAGTGTTGGGCCCAGACCCTCGTACCCCCGAGGCCTTCGAGGGTGCCGACCTGCAGACTGAGCCCGGTTTCGCCGAAGTCGCCGAGCAGGTTGGCTCGGTGGGTGGGGGAGCGCAGCCAGGCGGCGAGGATCGATCGGACCGAGCCTTGAGCGCCGGTTCCCCAAGCGAGGTTCTCGCCGACCCGCCAGCAAGGAGCTGCGGTGTATCCGGTCTCCTTCATCCAGAAGGTGAACTCGCGCTCGCAGGCGAAGTGGCTGAAGCTGTCGCAGCGGAGGATGTCGAGCGACTTGTCGTGCGCCGACTGCGCCAGAGCGGCGTTGTCGATCAGTTCGCCGAGGCCGGCTTGCCGGCGGGCGAAGTTGACCATGCAGGTCATCGCACGCTCCTGGATCGAGGCGGGTGCGCCGAGGTCCTCCTGGTTAGGGCAGGCAGCGGGCGGTGCGACCAGCGAGCTCGCGGTCGCCACCCGGTTGGGTTGCGAGACGACGCGCTGATCCTGCAGGCCGACCGCGCTGGCGCTCGGGGCAGCCGCCAAGGCAAGCAGGAGGAGGGCAAGGAGCAGCAGGGATGAAAGCACGCGCGCCACTTGTCCCCTTGTCGCCAGATCAGGCGTATTTCCGGTCTTGGTCCAGCCCCGGTGGACGGACGTACGAGCAGGGCTGGCCGATATCCTTCGGCCCCGCCCAGAACTCGACCGAAACAGGAGAAATGGCCGTAGAGACCGCCGCCTACAGCGAGCAGACCGACATCCAGCGCGACATCACCGAGATGGTGCGCCAGTTCGTCGACGAGCAGATCCTGCCCACCGCCGAGAAGTACGACCACGAGGACTCCTTCCCCGAGCCGATCGTCGAGCAGATGAAAGAGCTCGGCCTCTTTGGGGTCACGATCCCCGAGGAGTACGGCGGCATGGGGCTCGACCTGACGACCTACGCGATGATCGTCGAAGAGCTCTCGCGCGGCTGGATCTCGATCTCCGGCGTCGTCAACACCCACTTCATCGGCTCCTACCTCTTGATGAAGTTCGGCACCGACGAGCAGAAAGACCACTTCCTGCCGAAGATGGCGACCGGCGAGATCCGCGCCGCCTTCTCGCTCTCAGAGCCCGAGGTCGGCTCCGACGTGCAGGGGATCAAGTCGACGGCGAAGAAGGCCGAGGACGGCAAGTGGGAGCTGAACGGCCAGAAGATGTGGGTCACCAACGGGCTCGGCTCGAGCGTCGTCTTCGTCTTGATGAAGACCGACACCAAGGCCGACCCTCCATACAAGGGAATGACCTGCTTCATCACCGAGAAGGAGCCCTGGAAGGAAGTCAACGAGGGCGATTACGCGGGCTTGGTCGTCCCGCCCAAGATCAAGAAGATGGGCTACAAGGGGGTCGAGTCGACCGAGCTTGTCTACGACGGCTACAAGTGCCCGCCTGACCGCGTCCTCGGTGGCGAGGAGGCTGGCGTGGGGCAGGGCTTCGTGCAGATGATGGACGCGCTCGAGGTCGGCCGCGTCAACGTCGCCGCGCGCGGCGTCGGCATCGCCCAGCGGGCGCTCGAGCTGGCCCTCCGCTATAGCCAGGAGCGCAAGACCTTCGGTAAGCCGATCGCCCAGCACCAGGCGATCCAGTTCAAGCTCGCCGACATGGCGACCAAGGTCGAGGCGGCCCGCCTTGTCACCCGCAAAGCGGCGCGGCTGAAGGACGCCGGCGAGCGCTCGGACCTGGAGGCGGGGATGGCTAAGCTCCTCGCCTCGGAGACCGGCAAGGAGTGCGTCGAGGAGTGCTTCCGCATCCACGGCGGCTATGGCTACTCGAAGGAGTACGAGATCGAGCGCCTCTACCGCGACGCGCCGCTGCTCCTGATCGGCGAGGGGACCTCCGAGATCCAGCGCATGGTTATCGGCAAGAAGCTCTTGCAGCGGTACAAGGTGTAGTCGGATGGCGTCCACCTCCGACCTGATCCGGACTGCGGTCGAGCGTTTCCAGGCGGAGGTCCCCGCCTTGCAGAAGCTCAAGCTTGTGTTCGGGCTGGAGTTGAAAGGCAGGGGGGACGTTCAGCTCTACCGGGTCGAGCTGCCGGGACCGAAGATCAGCAAGGACTTGGCCCAGGACGAGCGTGTGCTGGTCCAGATCGACAGGCCACAGTTCAACGAGCTGGCCGAGCGCGGCACGCTGAAGAGCTACCGCAAGGCGGTTGAAACCGGTCACATCAAGGCCACCGGCGACTCCAACGTGAAGAAACTCGTCGCCCAGGTGGTGGAGCGCCAAGAGCAGCGTTCCCGCCTGCGAAAAGTTCAATAAGCGGCGGCTGGGTTTAGATCTGGATGGGGACTTGCAGGTCCCATTTGCGCCTGCGCCGCGCACTTTTTGGGGGCGCCTTAAATAAAAGTAACTAGATTGGCCATATGTATGACTGAGTAAATTGGTCAAACGTCTAGTGGGTCTGTACTTTGAGCCACCTGCCCAGTGCCGGTGCGAGCTTCGAAAGTGACGGCGCAGGCTTCAACTCACCAGTAAGGAGACTCACTCGCATGACTGCCCCCACGATCGCTCTGCATCGCACTCGCTGGCTGGCGCTCGCCCTCGTGGCGTGCCTCGCCTTCGTGATGCCAATTGCCGCTTCCGGCACCGCCCAGGCGGCGACCAAAACCGTTTCGACCATCAACCTCTGCATCACGAAAACCGGGCCCGAAAAAGGTACGGTGCGTTTCGTCCCCGCCAAACGCTGTAAAAAAGGCGAGCTGCTCGTGCAGGTCGTCGGCGGCTCCGGTAGTCAGGGTGTCCTGGGGATCGAAGGCAGCAGCGGTGAAGCCGGCCCGCAGGGCCCCGCTGGGCCGCAAGGTCCCGTCGGCCCCCAGGGCCCCCAAGGCGCGACTGGCGCCACCGGGGCACAGGGTCAGCAGGGTGCGAAAGGTCCGACCGGCCAGCAGGGTCAGCAGGGTCAGAAAGGCGCGACCGGCGCCAAAGGTCCAACTGGATCTCAGGGTCAGCAAGGTGCCAAAGGAGCCACTGGTGCCCAAGGTCAACAGGGCGCGAAAGGGGCTACGGGCGCTCAGGGTCAACAAGGGCAGAAAGGCGCGACCGGCGCCGACGGTGAGAACGGCGCCACTGGAGCCGACGGCGAGAAAGGCGCCACTGGAGCCAAAGGTCTTGACGGTGAGAAAGGCGCCACGGGCGCCAAAGGCCCCGACGGGGCCAAAGGAGCCACTGGTGCCCAGGGGCTCGTAGGCAACAAAGGCCCCGACGGCGCGACGGGCGCAGCTGGCCAGACCGGCGCCAAAGGCGCCACCGGCGCCAAAGGACCCAATGGCGAGAAAGGCTCCACCGGCGCGCAAGGACCGGTAGGCAACAAAGGTCCCGACGGCGCCACTGGTGCCGCGGGTGCCACCGGCGCCAAAGGTCTCGACGGTGAGAACGGTGCCACCGGCGTCAAAGGCGAGACTGGGGCCACGGGTGCCAAAGGCCCCGACGGTGAGAAAGGCGCGACCGGCGCCAAAGGCGAGGTTGGTGCCACGGGTGCGAAAGGACCCGATGGTGAGAAAGGTGCCACGGGTGCCAACGGTGAGGTTGGCGCCACGGGTGCCAAAGGCCCTGATGGTGCCACCGGCGCCAAAGGCCCCGACGGCGAGAAAGGCGCGACCGGCGCGCAGGGGCCGGTAGGCAACAAAGGTCCTGACGGCGCCACGGGCGCAACTGGCCAGGCCGGCGCCACCGGCGCCGCGGGTACCAAAGGCACCACCGGTGTGAAAGGTCCGACCGGCAGTGCCGGCAACAAAGGCGCCACGGGCGCCAAAGGCCCGACCGGCGCTGACGGCGACAAAGGACCGGAAGGCGCGACTGGGCCCGATGGGACGGTCTTTATCACCGGCAACCCCGGCAAGCGGCTCATGGAGTTGACCAAGAACTTCGGCGCCAGCAGCGCGACGATGTCGACCAGCTTCACGGCGGTCGGCATGGCGCTTCCCACCATCAGTGGCGGTGGAAGCGAGTCGGTTGCAAACGGTGACGACGCCGACGGGCCGTTCCTCACGATCACGTCGGACAACGAAAACGGCAACGACGCCATCATCAGCAACACGTCGCTGCTCAGGCGGGACTGGGACCCCGAGCTCTATGCCCGGGTGAAAACCGGCGCTTCCAGCACCACGGTGCGCTACTGGATCGGCCTTGCCGGTGCGGATCTCAGCGGCAGCGATACCCCAGATGCCAATCTCGCCGCGTTCAGGAGCTCCAGCGGCGGAACGTGGCAGTTCTGCACCGACGCGTCGGGTGGAGGCAACGCGGAATGCACCGACACCGCGGTGAGCTTCGCGACGAGTACGGCGCTCACGTTCGGGGTCGTCTGCAACGCCTCAGAATGCAAGGGGTACATCAACGGCGCTTTGGTTGCCACGCGGACCACGAACCTGCCTGGTGCATCGAGCACGATCGGGTACACCTTTGCGGTGAGCACCCTGACCAACAGCACCAGGAGCCTCGGCGTCGGGCGCCTGGCGATTCTGCACGAGTAGCTCTAGGGCGATACCGCAAGAGCTACCGCGACGGGAGGCCGATAGGGCCTCCCGTCGCTTTGTAGCAGGGCTTCGACCGCGCGGGTCGATTAGCATCGCCCGGCTTCCAACCAACAGGAGACCGCGAAACCGATGAGCGAGCAGAAGTACGAGCTGACCACCGACCAGGCCGAGCGCGAGGCGTCCGGCGCCCACAGCTACGGCCGCTATCTCGAGGAGTTCGAGGTGGGCGCCGTCTACAAGCACTGGCCGGCCAAGACCGTGACCGAGGCCGACGACCACCTCTTCTGCCTGATCACGATGAACCACCACCCGCTGCACATCAACGACGTCTACGCGCAGCAGTCACAGCAGGGTCGCAACGTCGTCGTCGGGCCGCTCGTCTACTCGCTGGCGCTCGGCATGTCGGTCTCCGACGTCTCGGGCAAGGCGATCGCCAACCTCGCCACCGATGAGCTCAGCCACCCCAACCCGGTCTTCCACGGCGACACGCTCTTCTGCGAGACCGAGGTGCTCGACGTCAAGCCCTCGAAATCGAAGCCCGACCGCGGCGTGGTCAAGGTGCACACCCGCGTGCTCAACCAGGATGGCGTCCTCGTCGCCGAGTTCAAGCGCCTCGTGCTGGTGCCGCGGCGGCAGCCGGGCGAGTAGCCCCCGGTACCGGGGGCTAGAGGCGGACCAGGTTGGCGGCGTCGAGGTTGCGCGTGACGCCGCGGAAATCGACCACGAGCGGGGCGGTGGCGACGACCTCCTCGTAGTCGATCCCGGGATGGGCGGTGACGATCGCAGCCACGTCGGCGCTGGCCAGCGCCTCGTCCAGGTCGACCGATGAGAGCCCCAGCTTGCCCAGCTCGGGGACGTGCGGGTCGTGGTAGGAGACCTCGCCGCCCAGCTCGCGCAGCTGCTGGACGATCTTCAGCGATGGCGACTCGCGCACGTCGCCGATGCCGGCCTTGTAGCTGACGCCGAGGATGAGGATGCTGGACCCCTTGACCGGCTTGCTCGCATCGTTGAGGGCGCGCTGGATGCGCTCCGCGCAGAAGGCTGGCTGGTCCTGGTTGACTTTCCCCGCCAGCTCGATGAACTCCGGGTAGAAGTCGTGCTCACGCGCCTTGAAGGCGAGGTAGAAGGGGTCGACCGGCAGGCAGTGGCCGCCCATGCCGGGGCCCGGGTCGAAGCGCATGAAGCCGAAGGGCTTGGTCGCGGCTGCGTCGACCACCTCCCAGATGTCGATCCCCAGTCGGTCGCAGAGCTGGGCGAGCTCGTTGACCAGGGCGATGTTAACCGAGCGGAAGATGTTCTCCAGCAGCTTCGCCAGCTCGGCCGTCTCGGGGCTGGAGAGGACAACCACCTGGTCGCAGATCAGCTCGTACAGCTCGCGCGCCCGCTCGGTGCAGCTCTCGGTCAGGCCCCCGACCAGCTTCGGCGTCGTGCGCACGGTGTAATCGGTGCGCCCCGGATCGATCCGCTCCGGTGAGAAGGCGAGGTGGAACTCCTTGCCCGCGGACATGCCCGACTCCTCGAGGATCGGCACCAGCCTTTCCCGCGTCGTGCCGGGGTAGGTCGTCGACTCGAGCACCACGAGCTGGCCGGCCTGCAGAACCTGGGAGAGGCCGGTTGCCGCCTCCAGGAGGTAAGTGAGGTCCGGCTCGCGCGAACTGGTGAGCGGGGTGGGGACGCAGATCACCACCGCGTCGCAGGAGGCCAGATCGGCGTGCCGGGACGTCGCCCGCAGGCGGTCCCCAAGCGGCTCCAAGGCGGAGCTGGGGATGTCCTCGATGTAGCTGCGGCCGGCGTTCAGCGACTCGATCTTGCGCGAGTCGGCGTCGAGCCCGACCACCTCGTGCCCAGCTTCCGCAAAGGCGACGGCGAGGGGGAGGCCGACGTAGCCGAGGCCGACGATTCCGATCTTCATGCGCGGCAGTGTAGGCAGGGCGGCGGTCGCACGTCCTGCCGCCGGAGATCGGACTCGTGCAGGCGTCGATCCCGCAGACGGGCGATCCGCCGGTTCGGATATCTTGGGCACTTCATGGCTGACGAGAGTGCGGCTTTAGAAGCGAGATCGGCGCAGTCGCAGAAGGGCGCTGCGGCGGGGGCGCTGGAGCGTATGGACGGCCGTCTCGGCGAGCTCGCCGGGCTCTCCCTCGACGTCATTCCGGCGATGCAGGACGAGGGCAGCGGGCTCTTCTCGCACAAGACCTTCATCAGGGACGGTGCCTACGTCAATCAGGAGCCGAACGTCCTCTATTCAACGGCGACGCTGGTCGGGTTGCTCTCCCAGCAGCGCCGGCCGGTGGATTCCGTGCTGCGGCTGGGGCCGGCGATGGACGGGGCCCATGCAGCGGTCGACCGCCGCGGCGTGCCGAGTGAGCAGGCGAACCTGGTCTGGGCCTCGGCGCTCGCCGGCGATGGCCGGGGCGAGCAGTTGCTAGCGCGGCTGGCACAGACGCAGCCGCGGCTGTCTCCGAGCGGTGAGCTGGGCCAGGTGCTCTACGGCCTCGTCGCTGGCGCCGACGCCTTCGCTTCGAAGCGCGACCTGGCGATGAACGCGGCCGCGGAGTGCGCCGCCGAGCTGCTGCACCGCTTCCGTCCCGGTGCCGACGTGTTCCGCGCCACCCCCCGGCGGCGCCTGATCCCCCACCGCGAGCTGGTCGAATCGAGGTTCACCCACTTCGCCGCCCAGGTGTATCCCCTGCACGGGCTGGCTGCTTTCCATCTGGCGACCGGCGCGAGCCCGCCGGACGCGGTCGCCAAGGTCGCCGAGCGCATAGTCGAGGCCCAGGGACCGTTGGGCCAGTGGTGGTGGATCTACTCGAGCCGCACGCGCAAGGTGCTCGAGGGATACCCGGTCTACTCGGTCCACCAGGACGGGATGGCGTTCCTCGGCCTGTTGGAGCTGGAAAAGCTCGGCGTCGGCAGCTTCGCCGAGCCGCTCTGCCTCGGGCTCGATTGGCTGGACGGCGCCAACGAGCTGGGGATCGGCCTGGTCGACACCGACCCGCCGCTGATCAACCGCTGCATCCAGCGCGCCGGCAGCCATGCCGACCGCGCCTACGGGATCTCGCGCGGGAACGTCATCCGCGTGGTTGCTCGCTCCGTCGCCCCCAAGGCGATCGCCGATCGCAACGCGGCCGGGCCGGAGGAGCTCGAAGTCCTGCGCGAGTGCCGCTCCTACCACCTCGGCTGGCTGCTCTACGCCGATTCGCTTGTGCAAAAGGCGGCGAAGGTCCTGCGCAAGGGCGGCTCCACCTCACTTGGCTGGGTGCTCTACGCCAACTCGATCGTGCACGGGGCGGCGGTCTTCGGCGGGGTCGGCTGATCGGCTCGCCGGTGCCCCCCGCTCGGCGGCGACGCCTGGCGGTTGTCTCGCTTCACGCCCATCGCCCCTTCGCTCCGCGGGGGGAGCGGACGCGGCGTTTGGTCGGGCGCCTCGAAGAGGATTGGGAGGTCGAGGTGATTGCGCCACCGCCTTCGGTCCCCACTGGCGGGGCGTCCGGCAGGAGCGGCGGCTCAAACCCGGCGCGGCGGCTTGCCGCCGCCGCCGTCGATCGCGTGCTGCTCGACAAGTGGGAGCCCTGGAGCGTGAAACGACTGCGCCGCTGGCAGCCCGACGCCGACGCCGCCCTGCTGATCGGCCACCCGGTCTCGCCGCTCGTCTACGCGAGTCGCCGCCTGCTCGACACGGGTATCCCCTACGTGATCGACGAGGGCGACCCTTGGGCAATCACCAATCCCTCTCCCTACAGCAAGGGTCTCTCGCTGCGCCGTGCGCGGCGGCTGGAGCCGCGCCTCTGGCAGGGGGCGGCGGGCGGGATCCTCACCACGCCCCAGCAGGCCGACCGGCTCACCGCCCTCTTTCCTGACTTGCCGACCCTTGTGCGGCCAAACGGCTACGACCCGTTGCCGGGGCCGCCCCCCGGGCGGGTCCGGGACACCAATACCTCCGAGCTGAGGATCGCCCACTTCGGAATGCTCTCGAGCTACCGTCTCGACCTCCGCCCCCTGCTCGGGCGACTGGGAGATTCCGGGATCTGGCAACGGGTCGTGTTTGCGCAGTTCGGCGACGACTTCGCCGGGATGCTCGACAACCCCCCCGCGGGTGTGGAGATTGAGCGAAATCCCTCCTATCCTTGGCAAGAGGTGGTGCAACGCGCGGCTGAATACGACCTCGCCCTGGTCGTCGGCAACCTGAACCCCGACCAGCTCCCAAGCAAGGCGGTGCAGTACCTGACCCTGCCGGTTCCGCGTCTCGCTGTGACCGACGGCTCGCCCGACGACTCTTTGGCGACCTATGTGGGCGACAAGCCGGGCTGGCTTGCCCTCGCGTCCGGGGACCCCGAAGCAGGGCGGCTCGTCGAGAAGCACCTGGCCGAGGGCTGGAGCGAGGAAAGCCTGCGTCCGCTGCCGGCAGAGGCGTGGCCGGGAGTGGCCGACACCGTCGCGGCGTTCGTCGAGCGCTGTATCTCACAGCCGGGAGGGGAGGGAAGGTGAGGTCCCTCGCCCTCGACGACTACCCGCGGGCGATAGCGCTGGCGGCAGGTACGGCCGCGGCTGCGGTGGTGATGGGCGTGCTGATCGCGCGCGCGCCGCTGCTCGCCGGCGCGCTGATCCTGCTCCTCGGCTTTGGCATCTCGGTGATTCGCTGGGGCGCGCTCGGCGCCGCGATCCCGGCCTTTGCGGCGCTGCCCTGGCTGGTGATTCTGGAGGGCCGTATTCCGCACGCGATGGGAACGCTCACCGCCGCGGTCGCCGCCGGGGCACTGCTCTTCTACGTCGCCCCGCTGAGCTTTCGCTCTCCTTTGTTGCCGATCTCCACCGCGATCTTCGTCGCTGTGGT
This sequence comes from uncultured Solirubrobacterales bacterium, assembly GCA_963698085.1. Taxonomy (GTDB): domain Bacteria; phylum Actinomycetota; class Thermoleophilia; order Solirubrobacterales; family 70-9; genus VRUE01. The sequence goes on along the minus strand of OY969122.1, from coordinate 367,868 downwards.
GCTCGGGCACGCGGTGTACATAGCCGACAGCGAGCAGGCGATCCAGGCCTGCAAGTACATCGCCTTCCCGGCGATCGTCCTCGCCGTCACGACCACGCGCGCTCGCGAGCTGCTGCCGCCGCTTAAGACCCCGGTCCTGGCCAGCGGCCTTGCCGCGATGGTCTTTCACTTAGGTGTGGTCGCCGCCGGCGCCGGTGCCTCGGGGACCTACTACGGAGCGGGGGAGAAGCTCGGTTTCGCCGCCGAGGGCCCGCACGCGCTGGCCCTGATGGCGATGATCATCGCGGCGGCGGGGCTGACCGTCCGCCGGACCTGGATGCAGGTCACCTTCTTCGCCCTCGGCGCGATCCCGGTGGCGCTCACCGGGGTGCGCTCCGCCCTGCTTGGCTTGGTCGTGATCCTGGTCATCTACGTCGTCCAGTCGCCGAACAAGCGCCGCGCCCTGCTCGTGTTGGGCGGGATCGGCGCGGTGGCGCTGGCGGCGGGCGGCCTGGACGTGGTCCTCAACCGCTTCAGCGCCCACCCTGGCGAGTTCTCTTCGTTCTCCTCGGCCGGGTCAGGGCGCGGTGAAATCTGGTCGATCGCCTTCGACGCTTGGGGCGCGGCCGGGCCATGGGCCTGGCTCTTCGGCACTGGCCTGCGTTCGACGGTCGAATTCGAGCTCGCCGCCCTGGGGTCGGCGATCGTCGGTCACAGCGACATCGTCGAGGTGCTGGTCCAGCTCGGCGTCGTCGGCTTCGTTGCCTGGATCGGGCTCTGGCTCGGTCTGCTTACCTCGCATCTGCGGGCGATAGTGCTGCTGCCGATTCTCGCCTTCGCGATGGTCAACGGCAGCCTCGAGTACGTCGGCCCGCTCACCTGCGGGATCTTCCTCGCCGCGGTGTGCGTGAGCCGCCGGTCCGAGCCCGCGCCTACCTGACCGCGCGATAGAGGCGGAAGAAGAGCTTGTCGAGCGAGGCGCGGGCGATGCCGCGGCGGCTGTACTGCGCCCGCCAGCGCTCCGCATAGGCCTTGAGCCGAGAGTCGGGGTGGATAAGGGCCAGGCCTTCGAGCAGCTCCGGGTGGAGGCGCTGGTAGAAGGGCTTGGCCAGGTCGGGGCGGCCGTGGTCGTAGAGGCTGTAGAGCGACCACCAGCCGGTGTCGTAGCGCGGCAGCAGCTCGACGAGACCGGTGGCGCTGCGCTCGAACAGCTCGCGAGCCTCGGCGCTGCTGCCGGCCACGGCCAGCTCATGAACGCCGAAGAGGGCGAAGATCCAGCCATTGAGGACGGCGCAGGGGCGCTCGGTCGGGTACTCCTCAAGCACCGGGTAGCCATCGATGAGGCTCTGGGTTCCACCGTCGGCGACAGGGCGGCAAAGCGCGGGAAAAGCCGCGTGGGCGACCTCCGAATAGACGGTCTCCCCGGTGAGCCGGTGGGCGCGCAGCAGCACCGAGATCGCCTGTCCCTGTCCCATCGCCGAGATCCAGCCGGGCTCCTGGCCGTACTTCGGCACCGGTAGGTCGGTGCGCCAGACGACCTCGCCCTCCTCCTCGGAGCGATGCTCGAGCAGCCAGTCGGCGAGGAAGAGAAACTCGCGCTCGACGTCCTCGCCCTCGACCCGGCGCTCCCAGAAGCCGAGCGCCGCCTGGGCCACCTCGATGACCCAGTCGTTCGGCTCGTCGAAGCTGTTCACGGGCAGGCCGTCGATCGTGCGGAAGGTCTTGTGTCGCAGCTCGGAGTAGTAGCCGGCGAGCCCGTCGGGGTCGATGTTATGGCCGAGCGGCTGGGGGGTGAAGTCGACGCCGCGGCCGGCGGCGGCCCAGTAGCCGGCCTGCAGCTCGCGAATCGCCCTGCGCATCGGGCCCGGTCGACGCTCTCTCATCGTGCGGCGACACTATCGTTACGTCTCGGCGGCCAAGGCGCGCCCGACACCCCGATGCAATTGAGCGGATCTCCCCCCAAGCGCACCCCCGTCGCACAGCTCGGCCCGGACCCGGCACGGGGTGGTGGCATGGCGGCCGTTCTGCGCAGTCTGCTCGCCTCCAGCCTGGCGCAGCGCTACGAGCTCGAGATGATCGTCACCTACCGCTCGGAGCGCCCGCTGGCGCGCGTCGGCGCCTTTCTCAGTGGGGTCGGGCGGTTGCTGCGCTGGCGTTTGTCGCGCCGTGGGCCGAGCCTGATTCACATTCACACCGCCGCCCGCGGCAGCCTCTACCGCAAGTCCGTCTACGTCTTCCTCGGTCGTCTGCTGAGGCGGCCGGTGCTGCTCCACATCCACGCCGGGCGCGGCGACATCGAGGCCTTCGCAGCGCGGCTCGATCCGCTTCGCCGCCGCCTCTTCGGCGCTGCGCTGCGCGCTTCGACGCGGGTGCTCGCCGTCTCCGCCGAGACCGCCAAGGCGACCGAACGCTGCTTCGGCGTCGCCGGCATCCTGGTCGTCCCCAACGCCGCCCCACCAGTGCCGGACGGGCGCCCCGCCGATGGCACGGTCGAAGGGGACGGAAGGGTTCTCTTCCTCGGCGGTTTCGCCAACCCGGTCAAGGGCGGCGAGGTCTACGTGGAGGCGGTCGCGGCGGTCGCCCCGCAGTTTCCCGAGGCCGAGTTCGTCCTCGCCGGTCCCGGTGAGCCGCCACCGGAGGCCGCGGCTGTTTCGGCGCTGGCCAATGCGAGCTGGGCCGGTTGGCTGGACGAGGCGGCGAAGCGCGAGCAGCTAGCCCAGTGCGCGGTCTTCGTCCTGCCATCCCTCTCCGAGGGGCTGCCGGTCGCCCTGCTGGAGGCGATGGCCTGGGGACGGCCGATCGTGGCGACGCGGATGGGGGGCGTGCCCGAGGTCGTCGACGATGGCGTCGAGGCTCTACTGGTTCCCCCAGCTGATCCGGCGGCGCTGGCCGCCGCGATCGGCCGCCTGCTCGGCGACCCGCGGGAGCGGCTGCGCCTCGGACGGGCGGCGCGGAAGCGCGCCGCGACGCTCAACGAGGTCGAGGTATACGGCAGGCTCGATTCCATCTATCAAGAGGTACTGCGATGAATGCGGCGCTGCGTGGGCGGTCCCGCCGGGCCGTGTTCCTCAGCTACCACTCGGTCACCGAGGACGGGCCGCCGTATCTCTCGCTGAAGCCGAGTACGTTCGAGCAACAGCTCGACATCCTCACCCGCAGGGGCTTCCGCAGCGGCAACGGGGCGGACCTGGAGCGCCTCGCGCGCGGCGAGCGCCTGCCCGAGCGCCGCGCCTTCCTCACCTTCGACGACGGCTTCCTCGACACCGTGACGAACGCCCTGCCGCGCATGTCCGAGCGGGGCTTTGCCGGAATCGTCTTTGTCCTACCCCGGCATTTGGAGGGTGGCGCCGCGCTCGACTGGCCCGAGGTTGCCGGCGAGGCCACGCGGCGGCCGACGCTGATGCGTTCGATCGACTGGCCGATGGCAGAAGGGCTGGTCGAGGCGGGTTGGAATGTCGGCAGCCACAGCTTGTCCCACGCTCGCCTGACCACGCTCCCCGACGAGGCTCTGCGAGAGGAGCTGCTCGACTCGCGACGGTTGATTGCCGACCGCCTCGGCCACTGCGAGCTGCTCGCCTACCCCTTCGGCTCCTGGGATCCGCGGGTCGCGGAGGCGGCGGCCGACGCGGGTTACTCTTTTGCCTTCTCGCTTCCCTTCGGCCAGCAGTTGCAGGCTACGCCGATGTCGATCCCGCGGGTCATGGTCGACGACCGCGACGCGTCGTGGCGGTTTCATGCCAAGCTCAGCCCCGCTGGCCGCGTGGCGTTGTTCTCTCCGCTCAGACCGTTGGTTCGGAGGGCGCTCCGGCGTCGCCCGCACTCCCACGCCGAGTGAGGCGGGCGCGGAGGACCATCCAGGCGAAGCGCACGTTGGTGCGAAGGTAGCGCGAGGCGAGCCGTCGGGGCTCCTGCGCCAGCCGGTAGGCCCACTCCAGGCCGAGTCGCTGCAGTGCCTGTGGGGCGCGCCGGGTGAGCCCCGCGATCACGTCGATCGAGCCACCGACGCCCATCGCGAACGGCACACCCAGCTCCTTGCCGTGATCGCGGAGGAAGTGCTCCTTGCGCGGTGAGCTCATCGCGATGAAGAGGATGTCCGGACGGACGGCGCGGATCTCCTCGCAGACCGCCTCGACCTCGGAATCCCGGTAGTAGCCGTCGCGGGCCCCGGCGATCGTCAGATCCGGGTATTGCTCCCGCAGTCGTTCGAGCGCCGTATCAAGGACCTCGCGGCGGGCGCCGAGCACGAAGACCCGGTAGCCATTGCTGCCGGCGGCAGCCAGCAGCCGCGCCATCAGGTCGATGCCGGCGACGCGTTCGGGCAGCCGCGCTCCGAGCAGCTTGGCGGCCCAGACGACGCTCTGCCCGTCGGCGGTGACCAGGTCGCTTTCGGCGACCATCGCGCGCAGCTCCGGGTCCTCGGACATGGCGACGAACTTCGAGGCGTTGACGCTGACTTGCTGCAGGTAGCGCCGTGCCGAGATCGCGCCCTCGGCGAGCTCGACCGCTTCCTCCATGTCCACGGCGTCGACCGGCGAGCCAAGCAGTTGCAGCCGAGCGCCGCGGGCAGGCTCGCTGTCGTGCATGGCTTTTGGCCTCAGCCGCTGGAGGGCGGTCGGTCCGCGGCGTTGGACGCCGTGGGAGCCTTGGAAGGTTTGTCAGCGACCCGATCGATGGCGGCACTGGCCTCGAACGATTTCGAGATTTCCTGTGGCCGGTAATAGCTGCTCTCCGGTGGGGCGGGCACGCCGTTGACCACGATTCCGAGGACCGGTGCGCCGGTATTGGCGAGCTGGTCGCGAAGATGCTCGGCTGCGCCGCGCGGGCTCTGCTGGAGGCGGGTGACAATGACCACGCCGCCGACCTGGCCGAAGAGCGAGAGGGCGTCGGCGACGACGGCCGCCGGGGGCGTATCGATGATCACCCGGTCGTACTCCCGCTCTGCCCAGCTCAGCAGATCCTGCATCCGCTTCGACTCAATCAGCTCGGCGGGGTTCGGCGGCAGCGGGCCGGCGGGGAGGACGTCGACGCCGTGGAGGCTCTCGATCGCGTCCTCGGGTTTGCGGGCGCCAGCGAGGACGAGGCTGAGCCCGCTGTCCCGACTCTTCACGCCGAGTTTTTGGGCAACGGTGGGGCGCCTCAGGTCGGCCTCGACGAGCAGCACCCGTTCGCCCGCCCGCGCGTCGGCCAACGCGATGTTCACCGACACCGTGGTCTTGCCGTCTTGCGGCGCCGCCGAGGTGATCAGGATCGTGTTGATCTCCCGGTCGACGTTGAAATAGCGCAGGTTGGCGCGCAGCATCCGGAACGCCTCGCCCTCCATCCCGGTCGGCGGCAGCTCGACCCCGGGTCCCAGTTTGGGGATGTTGCGACTCTGCGGGATCGTGCCCAGCACCGGCATCCCGAAGACGTCTTCGACGTCCTCGATGTCGCGCACCCGCCGATCGAGCTGTTCGCGTAGCAGCGCCAGACCAACGCCGAGGAAGATGCCCAGCAGAATGCCGAGAGCGACGTTTCGCTGGGTTTGGGGCGAGGAGGGGGAGTCGGGAGCGACGGCCGGTTGCACCAGCTCCGCATTGCCCGTCTGCAGGGCACCGACGACCTCCAGCTGCCGTTTCTTTTCTTCCAGCCGGTCACCGACCTCCGAAGCCCGCACTTCCGGCGAGAGGTCGGCGAGCTGGGCGTCGATCAGGCTTTGGGCCCTGGTGACTTTTGCCCGGTCGGAGTCGCGCCGGAAGGCGATGTATTGGCGGGCGAAGGTGTTGGCCAGCTCGGCGGCGAACTCGGGGCTCTCGTCGGTTGCTTCGACCGAGACCAGGTCCGATTCTCCCTCCGGATTGACTTTGACCTTTTCGCTGACTTCGTCGGCGGTGAGGCCGGCCTGATCGAGCGCTTCGGCAGTGAGTACCGAGATCCGCCGCAGCGAGACCAGTTTGAGATTGGTCGCGGCTGCGCGTATGGGGTCGGATTCCTCGGTGTTCGAGCTGCTCTGCAGCCGCTGGTCGAGGCTCGTCGATCCGAACAGCAGCGAGGCCGACGCGGTGTACTGGGGGGTCTGCAGGAGCGAATAGGCGAGCGCCACGGCGGGCACCGTGACGAAGCAGATCAAGAGCAGGACCCAGTTGCGCCGGGCGATCGTCATGCCGCGCTCGAAGGCGGGACGCTTGCTCGCCGTGGCTTGCGTGGAGTAGCTGCCCGGTGGCGGGGTGGGGGAGTTAGCCAATTGTCGAGTGGGTATGGATGCTCGTCCGCTGCCGCCGTAGCGCCCAGCGCCACCGTTCTGCCCATTCAGCGAGCTGCGAGAGGATCGGATCATGATAGCTAGCGGTTCGGGGGAACTCGGTCGTGCGAACGGGTGTGCAGCCGTTCGGTCAGTAGGCGCCGCGACCCGAAAGGACCGCGGGCAAAGTGGCAAAGAGAATCTCGATGTCGCGGGCCAGGGACCAACCGGCGACGTATTGGTAGTCGAAGCGAACCATCTCCTGGAAGGGGCTCTGCGAGCGCCCGTAGATCTGCCAGGGCCCGGTGAGCCCGGGTCGCAGCTCCAAGCGTCGTAGGTGCCAATGCTCATCGAGCGCATCGGTCTCGGGGAAGATCAGCGGTCGCGGACCGACCAGGCTCATCTCGCCCTTCAGCACGTTGAACAGCTGCGGCAGCTCGTCGAGTGAGTAGCGGCGGATGAACCGGCCCGTGCGGGTGACTCGCGGATCCTCGCGAATCTTGAACATCACCCCGTCCGCGGCCTCATTTAGGGACCCCATCTCGGCCTTGCGCTTCTCGGCGTCGACATACATCGAGCGGAACTTGATCAGCTGGAAGCTCGAGCGAAGCCGTCCGGCGCGCGGCTGGCGGAAGAAGATCGGGCCACGGGACTCGAGCTTGATCGCGATTGCGATCGCAATCATCAGCGGCGAGAGCAGCGTGATTATCAGCAGCGAGCCGAGCAAGTCAAGACCGCGCTTGGCCGCCATCGAGACCGAGGAGAGGTGGGCGGCTCCGATCGAGAGCACGGGCAGGCCGCCGACCTGGTCGAGCGCCCGGACGCCGTCGAGGAACTCGAAGAGCCGCGGGACGACGTCGATCGCGACCCTGGCGTCGCGGCAGGCCCGGATCGACTCCAGCAGCTGCTCGTGGCTGACCCGCGAGAAGGCGATGATGACGCGGTCGATTTGCTGCGTCTCGATGATCGTGTCGAGATCGCTGAACCGTCCCAGCCAGGGGAGATCGGGCGTGCCCACGTCGTGCACCTCATCGTCAACCATCCCAACCGGGACGAGCCCAAACTGGCTGTTGTTCTCGAGCTTCTTCGCGACCTGGCCGGCGACCACGCCCGAGCCCAGGATCAAGGTGCGCTGGCGCAGCTCGGGAGCACGGTGGAGGCCCGCGCGCACGACAGTCCTGGAGACGCCGGCGAAAGTGGCGGTCGCGGCTACGGTGAGGAAAGTGAGAGAGACGACGCTGTCGAGGCCGATCAGCGAGGCAACACCGAACAGCGGCCAGGTGATCAGCATCACCCCGACGAAGGCGCGGGGGAGCTCGGAGATCGCCGACGCCCAGGCGCTCAGCTGATCGCTGCGGTAGAGGCCGATGCTGAAGGCGACGGCTGGCCAGATCAGGCCGGCCACCAGGATGTACTCGAGCCCCAGGGTCGAGGTCGGGGTCAGACCGAGCACGAGCAGCGCGACCGCGGCAGCGGCCAGGGCGGCCAGGGAGTCACCGGCGAAGAGCATCCTCGCCAGCACCGCCCCCCTGTGTCGGGCGCGGTTCCTCTCATCGCGAGCTTCGCCGGCCGCTATCTCTACGGGCCGGTCGGTGCTGGATCGGGTGACGGTTGAGCTCTCCACGGGTCAGTCGTTAGTCAGGGGGATTTGATCGTTCTTGTAGGGCTTTGCACTGAGGTGGGTCTTACTACGCATGGGCAAGTCTTTCGAAACTCCGAGCTTCATGGAGGACGGACGAGGACACCGTGCTCCGCAACGGCACAACGGCGAAGGCGGAGTTTCTAGTGCCTAGAAAATAGTGGGGAAGCGGGGAAATCTCCATAGCGATCAACAAGTCGGCAACATGAGGCCCATTGACGATGTCGGCAATCGGCCTTGCAAAAGCCGCAAGGGGCGAGACGGGCGGACGAATTATTGAGCCACTAGGTGTTGAGACACATCAGATGCCGCTTCGTAGCGGTCTGGCCGGTTCTTTTGACCCAACTGGCTCAGCCCGCCGCGTTGACCGCGGCGAGGCTGGTGCCGACGACGATCGCATCGTGTTCGACGATGCTGGTACCGGTGCTCGATTTGGAGCGGTAGATACCGGCCTTGATGTAGGTCTGCGGGGTCTGGATCGTGCGGCCGTGAATCCGGGTTTGCCCGTTGGCCATCGTCTGCTGGACGCCGTCAAGCCAGACTTCGACGAAGCCGACGCTCGTGCTCTGGGAGAGCTTTACCCGGTAGACGAGGTCATACCAGCGTCCGCTCTGCAGCGAGGGTCCCTGCCAGAAGGTCCGCGAGCTGTCGCCGGGGCCGATCTTCAGGGCTCGTTTGTTGTCGAGGAAGACCGCCATTCCCGGCGAACCCCCCCAATTCTCCTCGTGTAGCTGCTGGATGATCTGCCAGGAGGCCGAGTAGGTGTTGGTCGCGGGCACGCGGATCGCGTCGCGGAAGTAGAGGTCTTCGCCCTCGTTGTAGGTCGGCCCCGAGACCTCCGAGCGCTGCGATCCCGTATCGGGCTCGACGTCGCCGGCGCGAACCTCGAAGCGCGAGGCCTGGGTTCCCTCAAAGACCCCGCCGGAGAAGAGCGTCGCCCGCGAGGAGAGCGACTGCACGTACCAGCCTTTGAAACCGAGGTCGAAGTCGCCGCGGAAGAGAACCGTGCCACCGGGGGCCGGTGCGGGAGTCGGAGTGGGCGCCGGCTCGGGCTCCGGCGTGGGTGCCGGAGCCGGTGCTGGGGCGGGAGTCGGCTCGGGAGCTGGGGCTGGCTCGGGCTCTGGAGCCGGTGCCGGGGCGGGTTCCGGGCTTGGCTCGGGAGTCGGGGCCGGCTCGGGGGCAGGGACGGCATTCGGGCGGGTCTTGCCACGGCGGCGATCGCGGCGGCTCGCCCTCGCGCGCCGGGTGCGCACCGCGCCCCTGGCCCGGGCGCCACGGTCGCCCTTCTGGGTCTTGACGGTTGCGCTGGTCCTCGCGTCGGCGTTAGAGCTTGCCGGGGCGGCTGCCGCCAGCGCCAGGCTGAGCACGGCGGCAGCGAGGAGAGCGTGGACCAGATTTCGCATGCGCCTCTGGTCGTCGCGGGCGCGGCCCGGCGCGAATCTTCACGCACGGCGGCTGGACGCATATCCAGGCCATGCAAGCAACTGCCCACCGTGGGCCCCTCAACCGCTCGTCACGGCGGCGAGGCTGGTGCCGACCACGATCGCGTCGTGTTCGACGATGCTGGTTCCAGTGCTTGATCTGGCGCGGTAGATACCGGCCTTGATGTAGGTGCGGCGGGCCTGGATGGTCTGCCCGTAGGCACGCCCGCGGCCGTTGCGCAGCGTTTGTCGGAGGCCGTTCAGCCAGACTTCGACGAAGCCAGCCCGTGGCTTGCGCGAGAGATGAACGCGGTAGACGAGGTCATACCAGCGGTTGACCCGAAGGCGAGAGCTGCGCCAGAAGATCGGTGAGCTGTCGCCGGCGCCGAGCTTCAGCGCGCGACCGTTGTCGAGGAAGACGGCGATCCCCGGCGAGCCGGCCCAATCCTCCTCGTGCAGTTGCTGGACTATTTGCCAGGGGGCTCGGTAGGTGTTGCCTGCGGGGACGCGGATCGCGTCGCGAATGTAGAGATCCTGGCCCTCGTGGAAAGTCGGCCCAGAGACCTCCGAGCGCTGCGAGCCGGTGTCGGGCTCGACGTCGCCGGCGCGGACTTCGAAGCGGCCGGCGCCGGTCCCCTGGAAAGGGTCGGACGAGACAGTGGTGGCGCGCCCCGGCAGCGATTGCAGCTGCCAGCCGACGAACTCGGTCGTGTCGAATGCTTCGCTGAAGAGGACCCGGCCTTCGAAGGCGGGATGTGGATGCGCCGTCAGTGCGAAGACGACGAGGCCGGCGAGAAGGAGGTGCGACTCCCTGAGCTTGCGCATGGGTGCCGCGACAGGTTAGGGGCTTGGCGGCTGCTCAGCCGTTCATCACCGCGTCGAGGCTGGTGCCGATCACGATCGTGTCGTGTTCGATGATGCTGGTGCCGGTGCTCGATTTGGAGCGGTAGATGCCGGCCTTGATGTAGGTCTGCGGCGCCTGGATCGTCCGCCCGTACATCCGCGTCTGGCCGTTCAGCAACGTCTGTTGGACGCCGTCGAGCCAGACTTCGACAAAGCCGCTCTGCGCATCCTGGGAGAGGTTCACCCTGTAGACGAGGTCATACCAGCGGTCGTTTTCGAGCGTGGCGCTCTGCCAGTAGGTGGGGGGTGGGTCGCCCGCTCCGAGTTTGAGCGACGGTTTGTTGTCGAGAAAGACGGCGATGCCGGGTGAACCGCCCCAGTTCTCCTCGTGCAGCTGCTGGACGATCTGCCACGGCGCCGAGTAGGTGTTGCCGGCGGGGATGCGGATCGCGTCGCGGATGTAGAGGTCTTCGCCCTCGTTGAAGGTCGGCCCTGAGACCTCGGAGCGCTCGGAGCCGGTGTCGGGCTCGACGTCGCCGTCACGGACTTCGAAGCGCGCCGCCTGTCCACCTTCGAAGGGGTCGGACGAGGTGGTCGTGGCACGACCGGGCAGCGATTGGACATACCACCCTTTGAAGCCGGTCGAGTCGAAGGTCGCTTTGAAGAGGACCTCACCGCTCGCTTCGGGCGGCTCCGGCGCGGGCGGCGGCGGGGGCGGCGGTGATGGTGGCGCCGGCGGCGGTTCGGGGGCGGGCGGTGGGCCCGGTTCTGGTTCGGGGGTAGGCGACGGTTCGAGAGCCGGCGGCGGGTTCGGGGCCGCCGGCGGGTTGGGTGAAGGGGTGGGGGCAGCAGGGCCATCGGGGTTCGCCGTCGGCGTCACCGCCGCGACCAGTTGGCTGGCAGGCTCGGGGCTATCGGAGTCGGCGTTGCCGGGGCCGCCGTCGATCGGCTGGCCCCGGGTCGGGCGTGCCACGGCTGCCTGCCGGGAGAGGTGCCCGCGCTTGCCGAGCGAGGCGACGCGTTTCCTCGCCAGCCCCCGCTGAGGGGGTGGTGCGGCGGAGCGCGATCCGTCCAGCGCCTTGTTTACCCGCCCGTCTCCTCCGTGGAGAGCCCCCGGCGCCAGCGCCAGCAGCCCGGTCAGGAGCAACGCTACGGCAAGCACAAGGGCTCCGGCGAGGAACCGACTGGAATCCCAGATATCGAGCAACAGATCCCGCATGTGGCGCTCCCTGTAGCCGCGTGCAGTTGCGAAAAGGGCGGCCTCTGAGTGTAGGGATTACTCGAACATACGTCGAGTCCCTACCCCGATTGTCGCGAATCTAATCGGGAATCAGCCGGCGGTCACGGCGGCGAGGCTGGTGCCGACGACGATGTTGTCGTGTTCGACCAGGCTGGTGCCGCTGCTGGACCGGCTGCGATAGATGCCGGCCTTGAGATACGTCTGGGCGGTCTGGATCGTTTCGCCGTAGGCGCGCGTGCCGCCGTCCTCGAGGGTCTGCTGCACCCCGTTCAGCCAAACTTCGACGAAGCCGGCGCTGGAGTCACGCGAGAGGTAGACCCGGTAGACGAGGTCATACCAGCGGTCGCGCTGGAGGGGCTCGCTCTCCCAGTAGGTGGCGTCACCATCGCCGCGCCCCAGTTTCAGCGCGTCGTCGGAGTCGAGGAAGACGGCGATGCCGGGCGAACCGCCCCAGTTCTCCTCGTGCAGCTGCTGGACGATCTGCCAGGCGCCGTCGTAGCTGCTGGCGGCGGGGATGCGGATCGCGTCGCGGAAGTAGAGGTCTTCGCCCTCGTTGTAGGTCGGCCCAGAGACCTCTGAGCGGGGCGAGCCGGTCTCCGGCTCGACGTCGCCGTCTTGGACCTCGAAGCGCGCCGCGCCGCTGCCCTGGAAGGTCCCGCCGGAGAAGAGATTCGCTCGATAGGAGAGGGACTGTACGTGCCAACCGTCGAAGCCGGACTCGAAGTCGCCGCGGAAGAGGATCTCGGGGTTCTCACTCGGCACCTTCACCTTTTTGCCGGTCAAGGCGACCCGGTCGCTGACGCCGCGCCTTGCGCTTTGCCGGCGCTGCCTCAGCAGGCGTCGACGGGCGGCACGCCGCCGCTGCTTGGCCCGGCGTGCATTGCGCCGCGCGGCTTTGTGGGCCTTCCGGCCCCCGTCCCGGCTCTTGCTGGCACTGGCGCCGGCGCGATCAGCTGCTTGCTGAGCGGACTGCGACCCCGCGAGAGCGGTGGCCGCGCCAGATGAGAGCGCCAAGAGGCTGGCGGCGACGAGGACGAGAACCTTGCTGAGAGCGGTACGTGGCACATGCCGGGGGTCGGGTTCCCGCGGCCTTCAGTTGACCGTTCGTCAAGCGTTCTGGACGGATGTTCTAGCGAACTGAGGTCTACTCGACCCGCAGGTGGAACGTCGTCGCCTGCTCTCCGGGTTTGCTGCGGGCGTGGGCGCTGATGAAGGGCCGCGGTTCGCTGCGGCCGTAGCCAGGGGAGTAACCGCCCTCCTCGACCCGCAGCTCGGCACCTTCGCTCTCGATTGAGAGGCGGAGCGAGCCGAACTCGACCCGGGCCTCGCCGCCACTCGCCGATGCGCTGTCGCAGGGGCCCAGCGGGAAAGCCCAGTCGAGCTGGTGCTCGGCATTGGCGATCACGGTGTCAACGACCGTCAGGCGGCGCTCGCCGCCATCGAGCTCGAGGCGGCGCTGGTGGATCGCCGGGTCCGGCAGATGCTCGAAGCCATTGTGGCGGCCGGCGAACACCGTTCGCCCCGGTCCGGCCTCCCATTCAATCGCCTCGGCGCGACTGCGGTTGCCGATCGGGAAGCGCGGCCACGGCGGCAGCTCATTCTGCTCTCCGCCGTCGACGCGAAGGGTCGCGTGGTAGCCGGTCGAGCGGAACCGCATTCGTTCCTCTTCGTCCTCGTAATAGGTGCCGACGCCGGGGTCCTCGATCAGCGGTACATCGCCGCAGCACAGCTCGAAGGAAAGCTGATCGTTGTGGGCATGGCCGCCGAGCCCGAAGATCCCGGTGTCGCCGCAGCGCGCGAGCACGTAGAGGTCACCGTGGCGCATGACGTAGTAGCCGCCGGCGGCAAAGGCCGCCGAGTCCGTCGCCGGGCGATATGGACGCAAGGCTTGCCGGAAGAGGTGGGTATGGGAGCGGAAGTCGGCGCCGTAGTCACCGAGTGGGAGGAAGCGCCCGTCGTCGTTGTCGCCGACCTGCGGCGCTAAGCCGTCGGGGCGGGTGTAGGCGGCGGTGAACTCGAGCATCCGGTCGAGCCGTTCCCGGTATCCGTCGGGAAAGGTGCCGGGGCGGAGCGAATCGCCGGCTTGCGTGCCGCAGATGAACAGCTCCGAGACGAGGCGGTGGTAGGGAATCGAGGCCTCGTGGTCGCAGCCGTCGCTGCGCACCTGGGTCTCCATCTCGGCGATCAGCTCGTCGGTCGCCCAGCGTCCCCAATCCTCACCCTCTTTTCCCCGCGCGAAGAGTCCCGCGATGACGATCAGGCCGGCGACGTCGGAGAGATAGTGGTTGGTCCGCGGCCCGTCCGTCTCCAGGTGAGTGCGGATGAAGCGCCCGTGCAGGAGCAGGCTCTCGGCGACGCGAGGGGCCCAGGGGAGCCGCGCGGCCTCGTGGGCGCAGATCGCCAGGGCCGCGATCCAGTTCGTGGCCCTGATCGCGACGTCCATCGTGCAGAGCCAGTTGACCCCCATCTCGACCGGGTTGCTGGCAATCCAGCTGTCCAGCTGCTCGCCGATCTCGTCTACGTAGCGGAGCTCGCCGGTGAGGACGAAGGCGGCGGCAAGCAGCGGCAGGTGTTGGAAGCGCGAGAGCTCCCAAGGGACCTTGACGTCGGAGCGGTCGCGATGGAACGTCCTCAACAGCAGGCGATGCAATAGCGGCCAGCGCCGGCCGGTCTTGAAGTCACGGCTCCAGTCGATCACGGGTCCCAGCTCGACGGGCCCCGAGCCGAGCAGGTCGAAGCGATGCGCGGCGACCGCGTCGGCGCGCTCGAGCAGGTCGCGACGCTGCGCCTCGTCGAGCCCGGGTAGCGAACGCTCGAAATCGGCCACGCTGGGCAGCGCCGCCAGCGCCGGGCCACGCAGCGCCTCCTCGAAGCTGAGGCCGCCGAGCGCGGAGCGGACTTCTGCAGCGTTTGCCCGCAGCGGGCTCCGCCTGCGTCGCCAGTTGAGCCAGCTTCCCTTCACCCGTTTCGCTGCACGCCTCGAAGCCGCCCGAACCGCCGCGCCGGGCCCGACTTCCCTCAGCCGCCGAAGCTTGCTCATCGCGCCTTTATCTGCCAACTGGAGCGGACGGATCTTCCGGCAGGGGCGTGGCGCGCCCCGTTTTGTTCCTCAGGCTTGGGTCTCGTGGCGGCGGGTGTGCCGCCAGATAGGTGACGATCGAGACCTGGCCGATCGTCACGACCGCCAGCGCTGCCGCGATGCCGATCACGCCGAACAGCTCGGCGGCGATCGCGGCGACGACGACGTTCACGCCGATCGCGACCGCGTTGACCCAGGCCAGCGTGGTGTAGCGCTCCTGGGTGATCAAGAGGCTCGAGTTCGGCAGCGTCACCAGTTGGGCGAAGGCGACGACCATCAGCACCTGGAAGATCGGCACGGAGTCCGGGTAGCGGCCGCCGTCGAGCCAGGGGATCACCCAGATCGCCGCGATCGCCGCGACCCCCAGGACCGCCGCAGTGGGCGGTCCGGACTGCTTCGCCCAGCGCTTCATCATCGCGATCTGCGCCTCATCGGAGTCGATTATGTCGCTCTGCGCGGTTCGAACGCGCAGCACCGAGACCATCGCCGGAACGGGTCCGATGACGATCGACATATAGCGGAGCGCGATGCCATAGGCGGCGACGGCGACGTCGTTGAGCAGGGCTGCGACGAGGAAGAGGTCGATGTACGCCCAGCCCGCGGAGGCGAGTGAGTAGAGGGTCAGGGACGCGGACTCCCTGCCGAAGCCGAAGCGCCCCTCCCTGCCGTGGGTCGATCCCCAGGTCGAACGGACGAGCGGGCCGGCGACGATTGCCGCAACCAGGCAGGTCGTGATCGCCAGGTAGAGCGCCACCACCGTGCCAGACTTCAGTAGACCGACCGTCGCCATCGCCGCCACGGCCAGCTGCACGATTGCGCGAGCGACTTGGATCAGGCCGGCACGCATGAAGGCGAGCTGCGCTTGGTAGTGGAAGGTCGCCAGTTCCACGGTGGCGCTGCCCAAGGTGAAGGCGGTGCCCAGGGCGATGAAGGCGAGCCGTTCGCCGCTGTCCTCGCCGACCCCCAGCGCGGTCGCACCCGCGAGGCCAAGGAGGCCCGCCGCGAGCACCAGCCCGTTACCGCTGAGCAGGGTGGAGTAAAAGGCCGAGGGTTCCTCGTGCCCCCGCGACACCCGCTCCGCCTCGAGTCGCGTGTAGCGCAGGCGTATCCCGCCCGTCGCCGCGCTGCCCAGGAACCTGCCGACGTTGAAGAGCAGCACGATGAAAGCGAAGTCCTCGACGTCAAGGGCGCGCAGCAGCAGTACCAGCGTCAACGCGCTCATGCTACGCGCCACGATGTCGAGCGCGAAGGTCGAGACGAAGCCCCGTTTGAACCTCGAGAGCCGCTTCACGGGCTAAGTATCGTCGGGCGACCGGCGCCTGAAGCCCGGCTCAGTGCGCCTCGTCTGAAGCGTGTGCCGGCGGGCGCGACTCCTCCGCCAGCGAGGTGATCTCGAGCGGGCCGTGGGCGGCTGCCTCGAGCACCTCGGTCGCCTCCTCGGCTGAGCGGGCGTAGAACTCGACCAGCATGTGGACAACGATCCGCTCGTCATCGTGCTTGTGGAAGCGGACATGGGCGAAGAACTCGCGCACGCCGGCCTCGCCGAGGGCCCCGTAGGCGAGCAGCTCGGCCGCTTCCGGGCCGGCGCAGCTCTCGACCCGGTCCTGGTCGACGGTGACCGTGCAAGAGGCGACCCACGGCGTGCCGGCAACCATTCGTTCCCAGCGGTCCTCGATCGGGACGACGCGGTCGTCCTGGAAAGTCAGGTGGGGCTGGTCGTGCATGCAGTCGAGGCACTGCACAACCGATTCCTGCACTTCATCGATCCCTTCGGCCGGGATTCCCGTCTCGGGGTCGACGCGACGAATCGCGTCGTAGTGGATCTGGATCTCTAGGTTCTGGGACCAGCAGCGGTAGCAGCGCAGCCAGGCCGAGCGGTCCCCGTTGAGCTCGCTCATGGGTTCCATTGTGGCGCGGGCCGCAATTCGACGCTGGGTGCGAGCGCTCAGGCGGCGGCGCCGGCCGTCGCGCGCTGCTCGACCAGGGAGACGATCTCGCCCATGATCTTGTTGATGTCGAAGTCCTTAGGCGTGTAGACGCCGTCGACGCCGGCTTCGCGTAGGCGCTCGGCATCGGCCGGCGGAATGATGCCGCCGGCGACCACCGGGACCTCGACCCCCTCGCCTCGCAGCCGCCGCACGACCTCTGGGACCAGCTCCAGGTGAGAGCCGGAGAGGATTGAGAGGCCGACCACGTCGACGTCCTCCTGTAGCGCCGACTCCGCTATCTCCTCAGGCGTCAGCCGGATGCCTTGGTAGATCACCTCCATGCCGGCGTCGCGAGCCCGCAGGGCGATCTGCTCGGAGCCGTTCGAATGGCCGTCGAGGCCGGGCTTGCCGACAAGGATCTTGATCCGGTGGCCGATCCGCGCGGAGACCTCGTCGACCCTGCTGCGGATCGCCGCCAGCTCTTCGCGGTCGCCGGGAGGCGCGGCGCCGTCGACCCCGGTCGGCGCGCGGTAGGCGCCGAAGGCGTCGCGCAGCACCGCGGCCCACTCGCCGGTCGTCGCCCCGGCCTTCGCCGCGGCGATCGTCGCCGGCATCACGTTGGCGGCCTCATCCGCAGCGATGCGGCCAAGCTCCTGCAGCGCTGATTGGACCGCGTCCTCGTCACGCTCTGCCTTCCACTGCTCAAGCGCCTCGATCCGTTCGCGCTCAACCTCTGGGTCGGGGGTTAGGATGCCGCCGTCGGCGCCGGCGGTCAGCGGCGAATCCTCGCTCTCGGTGAAGCTGTTCTGGCCGATCACTTTCTGCTCGCCACTCTCGATCCGCGCCACGCGCTCGCGGTGGGACTCGACCAGGCGCGCCTTCATGTAGGGGACGGCGGCTACCGCGCCGCCGTGCTCCTCGACCACCGTCATCTCGGTCCGAGCTCCCTCGGCCAGCTCCTCGACCAGGCCATCCATTACCAGTGAGCCCTCGAAGATGTCGGGGTACTCGAGCAGGTCGGTCTCGTTGGCAAGCACCTGCTGGATGCGCAGGCTCCACTGCTGGTCCCAAGGGCGGGGGAGGCCCATCGCCTCGTTCCAGGCGGGCAGCTGGAGGGCCCGCGCGCGGGCGTCGCGACTCAGGGTTACCGCCAGCGCCTCGAGCACGATCCGCTGGATGTTGTTCTCCGGCTGGGCCTCGGTAAGGCCGAGCGAGTTGACCTGGACGCCGTAGCGGAAGCGCAGCATCTTCTCGTCGCTGACGCCGTAGCGCTCGCGGCCGATCTCGTTCCAGAGCCGGCCCATCGCGCGCAGCTTGGCGATCTCCTCGACCAGGCGGATGCCGGCGTTGACGAAGAAGGAGATACGGCCGAAGACCTTGGCGAAGTCGGCGTCGGCAACCTGGCCGCGGGCCTTGACTTCGTCGAGTACGGCGATCCCGGTCGAGAGCGCGTAGGCGATCTCCTGCACCGGCGTCGCCCCTGCCTCCTGCAGGTGGTAGCTGCAGATGTTGGTCGGGTTCCAGCTCGGCACCTCGTTGACCGAGAAGGCAACCATGTCGGCAATCAACCGCATCGAGGGCTCGGGCGGGAAGGCGTAAGTGCCGCGCGAGAGGTACTCCTTGATGATGTCGTTCTGGGTCGTGCCCTTGAGCTCGGCGCGGTCGACGCCGTTCTCTTCAGCGACCGTGACGTAGAGGCCGAGCAGCCAGGCGGCGGTTGCGTTGATCGTCATCGAGGTATTCATCTCGTCGAGCGGGATGCCGTCGAGGAGTTGGTGCATGTCGCCCTTGTGGGCGATCGAGACGCCGACCTTGCCGACCTCGCCGCGGGCGAGAACGTGGTCCGGGTCATAGCCGGTCTGGGTCGGCAGGTCGAAGGCGACCGAGAGGCCGGTCTGGCCCTTAGCGAGGTTGCCTTTGTAGAGCTCGTTTGAGCGGCGGGCGTCGGAGTGGCCCGCATAGGTGCGCATCACCCAGGGGCGATCGCGTTCAGGCAGTCGGTGCTCGGCCATCGTGACCAATGATATTTGGCCTGACGGGAAAGACAGCGTTCATCCGTCACGATGCGCATCTTTTCCCCGAAGCTGTGTTTAGGCTGCTCGAACGATGAGACTGCGAATAGCAGCTGCCTGCCTCGCCGCCGCTGCGGCCCTCGGCCTCGCCGCGAGCGCGAGTGGCGCCCTGATCGGCATCTATCGCAACGGCATGGAGTCGAAGGACCAGCGGGCCCAGATCGTCAAGCTGATCGGGGATAACTGTGGCCGCGGCGGCTCCGACCACGCCTTTCGCGTCCTCGTCGGCAAAGCAACCAGGGAGTGCGCCTACAGGACGCCGGTGATTGGGCGTGATCTGGAAGTGGCCGTCACCGCTCGCCTGCTCGAGGGCACGCCGAAAGCGGTCCAGCGCCAGGCGTTCCTGGCCGTCAATCTGCGCGCCGGCGCCCAGGGAGCCCGCTACCAAATCGCCGTCTTTCCCCTGCAGCGCAAGGCGCAGCTGCGTCGGATCAGCGCCGACGGCAAGATCACCTACCTGGCGGTAGAGAAGGGGATCAAAACCAACGGCCTGAATCAGGCCAACCAGATTCGCCTGCAAGCGTTCAACATCACCAAAGGACCGGAGCAAGGCAAATGCCGCGTTCTCGCCTTTGTCGGCAGGCAGCAGGTGGCGGATGTCAGCGATGCGGCTTCGGGTGAGCTGCAGGGCCGCACCGCGGGCGTCTCCCTTGGCGCGAACGGCAACGCCAAGGGAACGATGGGCAGCTTCGACGACCTTGTGGTACGCGTTCCAAGCCCTTTCTAGGCCCCTAGCGGATAATGCGGGCCGATGACGACGACGATTGAGAAACCTCGCGTGGCTGGACCGGACTCGGGGTTGGGTGGTGAGTGGCGGGTGATCGTCTGTAACGACAACCACAACACCTTCGACCACGTCGCCGAGACCCTGGCCCGAGTGCTGCCGGGCGTGAGTGTGGCCCGCGGCCATGAGATCGCCGAGACGATTCACAGCAGCGGCCAGGCGATCGTCTGGTCGGGGGCCCGCGAGCCAGCCGAGCACTACTGGGAGCAGCTCAACGCGGCGGGTCTCACGCTGGCCCCGCTCGAGCGCAGCTAGCTGTAGCTACTCGGCTGCGACCAGCGTGTGCCAGCTGGGCAGGATCGGCAGGTCGTGCAGGTCAATGATCGCGGCGCGCGCGGTCTCGATCTCCTCCGAGAACCAGTAGCGCTCGAAATCGGTGCGGCTCTCCCAGAGCGAGGTCTGCTGGAAGGCCAGCGGGTCGTCGATCGAGCGGGTCAGCGACCAGCTCTTGGCGCCGAAGGCGGGCATCCGCGCCGCCGCCGGTTCCCAGAGGTCGAGCCAGCGGTCCGCCCTGAAGGGGGCGATGTGCCAGTCAAGCGTGCATACCTCAGCCATCTCTACGCTCCCACCTCGGCCCGGATCGCGCCCGGGCCGTCCTCGTTCTTGCCCTCGTCCTCGGACTCGGCCCCGACCAGGATCGAGATCTTGCCGAGGTGCTTGTTTTCGTGCAGCAGCTGGTGTGCCTCGGCGACGCCCTCGAAGCCCATCGTCTGCCAGATCACCGGGCGCACCTTGCCCTCCGCCATCAGCTGGTTGGCGCGCATGCACTCATACGCGTTGGCGAAGTGCGAGCCGATGATCTGCTTCTGGCGCATCCACAGGTAGCGCACGTCAAAGTCGAGCTGGAAGCCCGAGGTGGCGCCGCAGATGACGACTTTGCCGAACGGCTTGACGACGAATACAGAGGTCGGGAAGGTCGCCTGGCCGACGTGCTCGAAGACGATGTCAGGTGCGTCGCCGAGGATCTCTTTGACCCGCTTGGCGAAGCCGCGCGAGGCCTTGAAGCGCTCCTTATCGGCGGCCGGGTCGGCGAGGTTCTCGGGGGTGCGCATCATCGCGCCGAACTCGGCCCGGTTTATGTAGTCGACCGCGCCGAGCTGCTTGATCAGCTCGCCCTTCTCCTCGGAGGAGACGACGCCGACCGCGTTGGCCCCGGCCGCCTTGCAGAGCTGCACGGCGAAGACGCCGAGGCCGCCGGCGGCGCCCCAGATCAGCACGTTGTGGCCGGGCTGCAGCTTGCACTGGTCGATCAGCATCCGGTAGGCGGTGAAGTAGGTGAGGCCGTAAGCGGAGGAGTCGGCCCAGGAGAGGTTCTGGGGGCGGGGGAGGAGCTGCTGCGCCTGCACCTTGGTGAACTGGGCGAAGGAGCCCCAGGTCGTCTCGTAGCCCCAGATCCTCTGGCTCGGCGCGGCCAGCGGGTCGAGCCCGTGCACCTCGACGTCCTCGTAGGAGGCCTGGTTGCAGTGGACGACGACCTCGTCGCCCGGCTTCCACCGGGTGACGCCCTCGCCGACCTTCCAGACGATCCCCGAGGCGTCGGAGCCGCCGATGTGATGGCCGTACTCGGGGTGGTCGCCGTAGCTGAAGACCGAGACCGGCTTGCCCAGTGCCGCCCAGACGTTGTTGAAGTTGACTCCCGCCGCCATCACGCGGACGATCACCTCGAAGGCGCCGGGCTCGGGCACCTCGATCTGCTCGAGCTGAAAGGCGTCGGTCGGTTCGCCCTCGCGCTCCTCGCGGATCACCCAGGCCGCCATCGTCTCCGGCAGCGTTCCGGGCTCTACATCCAACTTCGCGACTGCGCTCGTGTCGACGGCCAAACCAGGTCCTCCGTAGCTCGTTTGCGGGCGGAGGCAATCCTAGTCAAGCACGGGGGTATCGGCCTCGCGCAGCTCTGGGGCCGTTATCTCCCGGACGGTGATCTCGATCGGCTCGGGCGGCTTGATCTCCTTGCCTGGGGCGATACCAAGGTCCTCGACCTTGCGCAGCTGCGGTAGCAGCCGGCTCTGCATCGAGCCGATGGCGGAGTCGTAGGCGGTGGCGGCCGAGGTGAGGCCCCTGCCGACCTTGTCCAGTTCGGTGAGGAACTTGGCGAAGCGGGCGTGCAGCGTGCCCGCGGCCTCGGCGATCTCGGCCGCCTCGGCGACCATCCGCTCTTGGCGCCAGCCGAGCTCCATCGTGCGCAGCAGGCCGATCAGCGAGGTCGGGCTGACGACGAGCACGTTGCGCTCCAGGGCGTAGTCGAAGAGCGTCGGGTCGGCGGCGAAGGCAGCGTGCATCGCCGGCTCGTTGGGAATGAAGCAGAGCACCAGGTCGGGCATCTCGCCGGCTTTGAACTGGCCCTGGTAGTCCTTGGAGCTGAGGCTGCGGATGTGCTCCCGCGCCTGCCTGGCGTGGCGCTCGAGTTGGATCAGCCGCTCGGCTTCGACCTCCGCCTCCTGGGCGTCGAGGAAGGCGTCGAGTGGGACCTTCGAATCGGCGACGAAGGTGCGTCCCTCTGGCAGCAGGAAGCGGGCGTCCGGTCGCAGCCGGCCGTCTTCGGTGTGGATCGTCTCCTGCAGCTCGAAGTCGACGTGCTCAGTCATGCCGGCGATCTCGACGCAGCGGCGCAGCTGAAGCTCGCCCCACTGACCGCGCGTCTGCGGCTGGCGCAGCGCCTTCTTCAGGCCGGCGGTCTCGGAGTTGAGGTTGCCGACCGTCTGCCCCATCTGCTCCAGCAGCGTGCGGGTCTGCAGGTCGGTCTCACCGCGCCGCTGCACCTCTTTCTCGATCTTCTCCTGGCCCTTGGCGATCCTCTCGGCGAGGGCCTTGATCTCCGCCTGGCGTTTGTCCAGCGTTGCCTCGGCCGCTTGGGCGTCGACTTTGCGCGACTCCTCGTTCATCCGTTGCAGATCGGCGACTGCCTTGGAGGTCGCCTCCTGGATCAGCGGGCTGAGATCGGGAGCCTCGGGCATCTCCTCGCGAGGGCGGAAGAGAATCGTGTAGAGGAGCCCCGCGGCGAGAAGGACAACGGCTATTGCAAGCGCAACGGTCACTCACCGATCGTGACGAACCGGGCAGACGCCACGGCCAACGGGACTTCTCCGGAAGTTCATCCTAAAAGCAAACGACCCGCCGGAGCGGGTCGAGCCTGTTGAAGCGGGAACCACCCCGCATGCGACTGACAATCACCATGAGACTAGCACGATGAGCCGCATTAGCACTCGACCTCCGCGCCGGCTTGAGCATCTGCGGAGGGCACCGGACTCGAACCGGATCCTGCTGGTCAAGCAGGACGTTGCGATTGTCAGTCGCACGCAGTACGCCTGTCTGCTTCAACCCTCCATGGAGGTATTTTAGCTTACAGACAATTCACTGCGCCATGGGCCTATGGAAGCAGCACGTCGTTCTCGGACGACGAGCGATAGGGCCCGACGACGAGCTTTGCCGATTTGGCGCCGGGGATGTCGGCGGCGCTGACCATGTAGACGCCGGTGGGGAGGATCGTCGGCAGCGTCACGTTGGAGTTGGCGTAGAGCGGCTCGGAGCTGAAGTCTTTGCCGCCGCCACGTACCTCGAGGCGGGAATCGGCATCGGTCAGGTTGGCGGCGACGAAGACGACGTTCAGCGGCACCTTGGAGCGGATCTGCGGCTGCTTGACGTGAACGTTCTGGGGAATCTGCTGCGTCGGTTCGGGCCCGACGGCGATCCGCGTCGGCTGCACGGTGATCTCATCCTCGCTGATCGCGACGCTGACCCGGGTCGGCGGCTGGGGGCGTGGATCGTTGACGTGCGACTCGGCGCCGCAGCCCGCGCCGATCAGGGCGATGGAGCCAAGCGCGCATGCCGCCAGGGCGCTCGCCCGCGGCGCCGCGAACAGTCGCCTGCCTCGCCATGCACCCATCGGAGCGGAATCTAGCCGAACGGCAGGTCGACCACGCGAGCCGTAACGCCATCTTCACCTACTGCCAGCTCCGCGCCCGGCTCGGCCTCGCGGCGGACGATCGCCAGCGCGATCGGACCGCGGGCGGGGGAGACGCAGGAGCTGCCGATCTTGCCGACCTCCTTATTGCTTAGCCGCAGGCCTGCGCCGGGGGCCGCCGGCGCGCTCAGCCGCAGGCCCCGCAGATGGCGGTTGGGCCGGCCCTTGTAGTGGAGCCGGGCGACCGGCTCCTGGCCGATGTAGCAGCCCTTGGTGAAGCTGACCGCGCGCTCGACGATGCCGGCCTCGGCCGGCATCGTCTCCGTTCCCATCTCGGTGCCGAAACGGGGCGTGCCGGCCTCGATCCGCACGATCTCAGCGGCCTCGCTACCGACCTCCGCCGCGCCGGCGCCGAGGAGTGCGTCGCGCAGGCGCTCGGCGTCGGCCGACTTGACGATCAGGTCGATTCCACCGGCGCTCCCAACGGCAAGGCACTCGACTCCGTATGCGCTCAGCGGCTGGGAGGCGAACTCCGGCAGCGTCGCGGTGGCGGCGATCTCGACGCTGCGCGGGCCGATCAGCGAGAAGACCGCGCGCTCGTCGGTGAGGTCGGCAATCGCCACCTCGCGGCCGATCTTGTAGGTCTCGAGGTGGCGCCGCGCCGCCGCCAGTGCCTCCGGCTCGGTGTCGACCCAGATCTCCTCTGCCGAGGTGCGCAGGACCCGCATGTCGGCCTGCAGGTGCCCCTTGCGGTCGAGCAGCGCGGCGTACTGTCCCTCGCCCGGCGCGAGCGCCTCGATGTCGTTGGTCAGCTGTCCCTGCAGGTACCCCGCCGCCTCGCTGCCGCTGATCATCAGCTTGCCGCGCGTGGAACGATCGAGCAGGCCGCATTCCTCGCGCAGCTGGCGGTACTGGGCATCGAGCTCGACTGCGACGGAATGTGCCATCTGGACCCGATTCTAAGAGCGCTCCCTCGCCGGCAGATTTTGATGGATCGAAATTTAGATTTAGATGTGTCAAAATCTCTGCATCGACCCCTCAGCCTCAGATGAGTGACCGCCGCCTCAGCCGTCGCGCCTTGCTCGGCGCCGCCGCCACGGTCCCCGCTGCCGCCGGCCTGCACAGCCTGGTCTCGCGCGGTGGGCTCGGTGGCGAGCCAGCCCTGGCCGAGGCGAGCATGGGGAACGGTGCTGCGGCCGCCCATGCTGGTCACGGCCGCTTCGCCCATGCCAGCTTCGCTCCGGGGCGCAGCGTCGACCACCGGGCCAACGGCTTCAACCCGAGCGAGCTCCTGCGCAACTTCGACTGGGGCAAGACCCGGCGCTTGGCCAGCGGCCGCCTGCTGCGCGAATGGACGCTCGTCGCCCAGGACAAGGAGATTGAAGTCGCACCCGGCGTCAAGTACGAAGCGTGGACTTACAACGGTCGCGTTCCCGGGCCGACCCTGCGTGCCCGCGAGGGCGAGAAGCTGCGAATCCGCCTGGTCAACTCCTCCAATCATCCCCACACGATCCATTTCCATGGCATCCACCCGGCGCAGATGGATGGCATGCCGGGGATCGGTGAGGGCCTGGGAGGGGGTCAGATCGAACCGGGGGAGAGCTTCACCTACGAATTCGAGGCCGAGCCCTTCGGTCTCCATCTCTATCACTGCCACGTGATGCCGCTTGCCGCCCACATCGCGCGTGGCCTTTACGGCGCTTTCGTCATCGACCCAAAGGGGGGGCGCCCGGAAGCAGACGAGATGGTGATGGTGATGAACGGCTTCGACACCAACTTCGACCTCGCCAACGAGGTCTACGCGGTCAACACCGTCGGTTTCCACTACATCAACGAGCCGATCGCGGTCAAGCGCGACGAGCTCACCCGGATCTACCTCGTAAACGTGCTCGAGTACGACCCGCTCAACTCCTTTCACGTTCACGCCAACTTCTTCCAGCACTACCCAACCGGGACCTCGCTGGAGTCGAGCGAATACACCGACACCATCGTGCAGGGACAGGGGCAGCGCTCGATCCTCGAGCTGAAGTTCCCCTTCGATGGCGACTACATGTTCCATGCCCACGTCAGCGAGTTCGCCGAGCTCGGCTGGACCGGCTTCTTCCGCGTCGGCGAGCCTTCGCGGCTGAGTGCCGCAGCAGCGGCCGCGGCCTACTGCAAGCTGCCCTGGGGCAGCGAAGGGGGGGCGGCCTGATCGAGGCGGCGGCGCGTGCCGAGCGGCCTGGTGGCGGCCTGCCGGCCTGGGCGCTGGGCCTGATCCCGCTGGGCCTGATCGCGGCCGCGATTGGCGTCTTCGCCCTGCTCGGCGGCCCCGGCCTCGGTGAGCGCACCGGCCCGCCGGTCGAGGAGCTGAGCGTCGAACGGACGGTGCTGCGGCCGGGGGCTATCGAGCTGACCCTGCGCAACGACGGCCCCGACCCGGTCGAAGTCGCGCAGGTCGCGGTCAACGACGGCTTCGCCCCCTTCAGCACCGACGGCGGCCGCGAGATTGGCCGGCTTGGCTCGGCCACGCTGCGCATTTCCTACCCATGGATTGAGGGCGAGGCGTATGAGATCTTTGTCCTCACCTCCACCGGCGGCACCGTCGACGCTGCGATCCCGGTCGCTGCTGAAACGCCGGACGCCGATCTCGACTTCTACGGGCTGATGGCTCTGCTCGGTATCTACGTCGGCGTCATTCCTGTCTGCCTCGGCATGCTCTGGCTGCCCTTCGTCCGGCGGATCGACGCGCGCTGGATCGGTGCCCTAATCGCCTTCACCGTCGGCCTGCTCGCTTTCCTCGGCATCGACGCAGGGCTGGAGGGGCTGGAGATCGCCGCCGAGGCGCCCGCCGCGTTCGGCGGCAGCGCCCTCGTCTTCGCTGGGGCGCTGGTCGCCTACCTGGTGCTGGCGGCGGTCGACGCTTACCTGCGCCGCCGTGGCGATATGGCAGCCGGAGCTGCCGGCGCGGGCGGTGGCCTCTATCTGGCCCTGCTGGTCGCCTTGGGGATCGGCCTGCACAACCTCGGGGAGGGGCTGGCGATCGGCTCCGCTTATGCGACCGGCGCCCTGGCACTGGGCGCCTTCCTGGTGGTTGGCTTCGCGATCCACAACACCACCGAGGGGCTGGCGATCGTGGCGCCTCTGCGCGGCAACGGCGGTGACGCCGCGAGTGCGCGGCCACGCCTCCGACAGCTGCTCGGCCTCGGCTTGCTTGCCGGCGCTCCGGCGGTCCTCGGCGCTTGGATCGGCGCCGCCGCCTTTGACCCCAGCCTGGCTGCGCTCCTGTTCGGCGTTGGCGTCGGCGCGATCGCCCGCGTGATCGTGCAGCTTGCACCCTCGATGCGCGACGAGGACGGGCGCTTCCTGCACCCCCTATCGGTGGCCGGCATTATCGCCGGCATCGCCGCCCTCTATGTGACCGGGCTGCTGGTGAGCGTCTGATGGGCGTGCTGGGGGATGGCGACCATCTGCGGCGATCGTCCAACACCGAGGCGATCGAGGACTATGCAAAGGCGATCTATGCGCTCTCACGCGATCGCGAGGGGCGTCCAGTGCTGAACGGCGAGGTCGCTGAGCGGCTTGGCGTTGCGCCGGGTACGGCGACGGCGATGCTGAAACGGTTGGACGAGATGGGCCTGGTCGCGCTGGTGCCCTACAAGGGGGTGACGCTGACGCCCGCCGGCGAGAAGGTCGCGCTGGAGGTGATCCGCCATCACCGGCTGATCGAGGCCTACCTGTCCGAGGCGCTTGGCATGCCGGCCGACCTTGTTCACGCCGAGGCCGAGGTGCTCGAGCACCACATCTCCGAGGAGTTGGAGGAGCTGATCGCCGCCAAGCTCGGCGAGCCCAGCCACGATCCGCACGGCACGCCGATCCCAGGTCCCGACCTGAGCTTGCCGGCCGACTAGGAGGTCTAGCAGCGATACGCTCTTTGCCTGTGAGCTTGGCCGGCGACTTCAAGCAGGTGCTCGACTCCCTTCCGCCCGATTGGACGGATCTGGAGGTGGATCTGCGGATAGATGACGAGCGTCAGTACATCGATACCGCGGTTGCGTTGAGTCAGGTCAACGCTCAGCCTTACTCGGAAGCGGACTGGCACTGGCGCTTGCTCGTCGCCCATAGCTTTGGGCATGCAGCCGCTGCGGAGAGCGTTACCGGGGTGCTGGAGAAGTTGGACGCCGAAGGCGTGACCGGGCAGATGCAGGTGCGAGAGGTGCGCGAGGGACGCGCCGAGATCGTGCCGATGTGGGGCCGGCCGGAGAGCGTCCGCGAAGAGTTCCGCCAGCGCCGCGCGATCTAGTGGCCCGCGTCGTCGCCGTGGCAGCCGACTTGCTGCTGGGCAGCAAGGTTGAAGCGATACTCACCGCGGCTGGTCACGAGGTCACCCTTTCGCCGGCGCTTGCCGAAGCGCCGCTTGACGGCGCAGAGCTCATCGTTGCGGATCTCGACAGCGAGAATCCCGAAGACCTAGTAGGACTCGGCATCCCGGTCCTCGGCTACTACTCGCACGTCGATGTTGAGACCAAGCAGGCCGCCGATGCGGCTGGAGTCAACCTGGTGGTTCCGCGTTCTCGAATGGCTCGCGAGCTGCCGGAGTTAGTGGAGGGGCTGCTGGGCGGCGGGACCGGCTGACTCCTGTCGGACGCCTTCGGCTGAGTGTCCGGCAGGAGTCAGCCCGGTCCCGCTCAACCGGAACGCCTCCTCGACAATCAGCGGCCGTTCGAGCAGCCCGTGTTTGAGGTCCCATGCCATCCATTCGCGCAGCACCCCGCGGTCGAAGGGTGCGGGGTGGAGGTCGGGGCGCAGGGCGCGGAGCTGTGCCGCTTGGTCGGCGCGGTCGAGTCTGGGCACCGCGGCCAGCAGGTTGTCGAGCGCCTGGACTGGACGCTCGAAAGCGAGCTCGTAGCCGCGCGCGGTGGCGGCGGTCAGCGAGTCGATCAGCTGCGGATCGCGCGCGAGCGTCCGGCGTGAGGTCGCCATGACAAGCTCGGGATACGGCGGGGCGCCGTAACGGTCGAGCTTGAAGATCCGCACGGGGATGCCCTGGCGTTGCAGCGCGACGCCCTCCGCATTCCAGAACCCGGTTGCGGCGTCGATCTTGCCCGCCGCCAGCGAGGAGACGGCGTTGAAGCCGATCGTGACTCGATCGACACGGGCTGGGTTGCCGCCATCGGCTGCCACCTCGGAGTCGACGACGGCTTCGTCGGAGGGCAGGCCGGTAACACCCACCGTGTGCCCGACAAGGTCGCGGGGGCGGCGCACGGACCCGTCGTCGCGGGCGATCACCGCCGCGAGCGGCCGCTGCACGATTGGCATCGTCCCGACGACATCGAGGCCACGCTCGCGGGCGATCGCCAGGTCGTGGATGTCGAGAATCGCGAAGTCGACGCGACCAGCCGCGAGCAGCTTCGGCGCGTCGGTCGATTCACCCGGCTGGCGAATCGTCAGGTCGATTCCCCGATCGCGGTAGTAGCCCTGGTGCAGCGCCGCGTAGATGCCCGAATGGACGGCGTTGGGTACAAAATCGAGCACGAGCGTCACGCCTCGCGGCGCGCCCGGTTCAGCGCCGTCCTCGCCACAACCGGCGGTGCCGGTGAGCAGGAGAACGGCCGCCAGCAGCGCGGCAACCCGTCTCATTCGACAGGGAAAACTATTCGATCCCCATTCCGGATACACTCCCGCCTCGAAACCGAGGGATTTACGGGACTAGAGGAGGCATAGTCAGTGGAGCAACGAGGACTTGCGGCATATCTGGCAGAGCTGATCGGCACTTTGTTGCTGGTGTTTTTCGTCGTCAGCGTGGTCGTTCTGTTCGTGGCGACCGGCAACAACCCCCAGTTCGGCACGGACTTCGCCGTCGTTGGCCTCGTCCACGCGTTCCTGCTCTTCGGACTGATCGTGATGTTCGGGGTGGCCAGTGGCGGTCACTTCAACCCGGCCGTCACCTTGGCAGCGCTCGCGATCAAACGGATTGCGCCGGTCGACGCCGTCATCTACATGCTCGCCCAGCTCTCGGGCGGCGTTCTCGGCGCTCTGCTGGCCAAGGGACTGC
Source organism: uncultured Solirubrobacterales bacterium (assembly GCA_963698085.1). Taxonomy (GTDB): domain Bacteria; phylum Actinomycetota; class Thermoleophilia; order Solirubrobacterales; family 70-9; genus VRUE01. Next base: position 338,731 of record OY969122.1, on the reverse strand, counting down.
TACTCGATGAGGGGCGCGCGACGAACTATGCCGCGGCCGAAGTAAGCGGCCTGCTCGGCGGCAACTTCCAGGGCATGATCATCGAGGGGATCGGCACCTTCTGCCTCGTCCTCGTCATCCTCGCCGCGGTTTACTCGAAAAAGAGCGTCAAGGATTGGGCGCCGCTGGCGATCGGCACCACGCTCGGGTTCATCGTCATGGTCGGCGCGCCGCTCACCGGCGGCTCCTTCAACCCGGCCCGCTGGTTCGGCCCGGCACTCGTCAGCAACGATTGGGGCGGCGTCTGGCCCTACCTTCTCGGCCCGATCGTCGGCTCGCTGCTTGCGGCGGTCGTCTACAAGCTCGTGCTGGAGCCCGGCGGGGCCGCACCGACCGAACCGCCCGAGCGGGTCAAGGCACCCGTGGCGCCGAAGCCGGGCGCCGGCAGCACCGCCTGAGCGGAGGCATCCTCTAGTTGCATAGCCGCCGGACCGCTGGGTCCGGCGGCGGCACCCTTGCAGTAGCTTGGGCATCGTGCGCCGGGTCACCTTCTCGCGGAACTACACCCTCTCCCTCTCCCGCACCTGCCAGTGCTACTGCAAGTACTGCGCCTTTGCGACTCATCGGGCGCACATCTACGCTCCCGACGAGGTCGAGCAGCGGCTCGATGAGGCCGAGCGACGCAACGCGAAGGAGTTGCTGGTCCTCACCGGCGAGCGGCCTGAAGTTAATCCCCGCGTCGCTGCCAGGCTGGCCGAGTGGGGCCACGACGACTTCACTTCCTACGTTGTCTGGGCCTGCGAGCGAGCTCTCGAGCGCGGCATCCTGCCCCACACGAATATCGGCGTCCTAAGCCCGGAGGACCTAGGTCGCCTTCGAGAGGTCACCGCTTCGCAGGGTCTGATGCTGGAGTCGGTCTCTGAGCGCTTGATGGACACCGTCCACGCCGGCTCTCCGACTAAGCATCCGGCTAAACGCCTGGCAACGATTGCGGCGGCGGGGGAGCTGAAAATCCCGTTTACCAGCGGCATCCTGGTCGGCATAGGTGAGACCCCAGAGGAGCAGGTCGAATCATTGGAAGCTCTCGCAGACCTGCACGCCGAATACGGTCACCTCCAGGAGGTCATCCTCCAGAACTTCGTCCCGCATCCCCGCTACTACGGGCGTGAGGTTGCTGAGATCGCCGATCAGGCGTCGCTGGCGCGGTGGGGAGGGGCCAACGGGGACCCCTCCGCCGGGGCTCCGTCCAATGGCGGTTCTGGGCTCGAAGGTTTGGCGCTCCGCGAGTTCCCGTCGGAGGGGTCCCCGTCATCCCCTCCACACGCGTCAGGGTCAGACCTGCCGGGCCCGGAGTGGGCCAGTCCCGTTTCAGTGGACGACATCAAGCGGCTGATCTCCGAGTGTCGCCGGCTGATGCCGGACGTGGGAATACAAGTTCCCCCGAATCTTTCCGATGCATGGGCTGAGCTTGTTGAGGCGGGGGCGACTGATTTGGGCGGGCTGTCGGCCAATGGCGATCATATTTCTCCCGAGCATGCGTTTCCCAGTCCCCACGAGGTGCGCAAGGGGCTTGCGCCGAAGGGATACGCGCTTACGGAGCGGTTGTGCGTCTACCCGCAGTACATGGACTCCGAGTGGATGGAGCAGGGGGTTCTGGACGTGATCAAGCTCAAGTACTGGAGCTTCATCCCGCGGCGTGGGTCCGGGCGGCGAAGCGAAGAGGTGATCGACGGAAAGCTTGCTCCACGGGCCATCGAGAAAGGGCGCAGCGGGATCGAGCTGACGGAGGACGAGCTGACGGCTTTGTTTGCCGAGACCCGGCCTGAGGTGATTGAGGAGATGCGAGTCGCGGCGGATGAGCTTCGAGCTGAGCTGGCTGGGGATCGGGTGACCTTTGTGGTCAACAGGAACATCAACTTCACCAACATCTGCGTCGTTGGCTGTGCCTTTTGCGGGTTCGGGCAGGGGCGGCGCTCGCCGGATGCTTACGAGGTCTCCGAGGAGGACTTTGCTGTTCGCATCCAAGAAGCAGTCGACTTTGGCGCGACTGAGCTCTGTATGCAAGGGGGAATCCATCCGGACCTGACCCTGGAGGAGTACGGCAAGTGGCTGCGTCTGGCGAAGGAAGTGGCGCCGCAGCTGCACCTCCATGCCTACTCGCCGATGGAGGTCCACTACATGTGCGAGCGCTCGGGCAAGCAGCCGGAGGGGGTCTTCGAGTACCTGCTCGAGTGCGGGCTTGGCTCGACCCCCGGCACCGCTGCCGAGGTGCTCGACGATGGGGTTCGCCAGCGAATCTCTCCGAACAAGCTGCCGGTGGGGCGCTGGGTCGAGATCATCGAAGCGTCGCATCGCGCCGGCCTGCGTTCGACTTCGACCGTGATGTTCGGACACATCGAGGAGCCGCGAGAGCTGGCCCGGCACATGGGGGTCGTGCGCGCCCTGCAGGAGCGCACCGGCGGCATCACCGAGTTCGTGCCGCTTAGCTTCATCCCCTTCAACACGATGCTCGGCCGCACCCACGGCATCGAGGAGATCTCGGCGAGGGAGAACCTTAAGCACACCGCCGCCTTCCGCCTGGCGCTGGGGCCGACCATCCCCAACCTGCAGGCAAGTTGGGTCAAGATGGGCCTCGAGGCTGCGACCGAGGCGCTGCGCTGGGGCGTCAACGATCTCGGTGGGACCCTGATGGAGGAGAACATCTCGCGCATGGCGGGCTCCCAGCACGGCGTGCGGTTGGAGCCCGAGCAGCTGATCGAGGCCGCCCGGGCAGCCGGCAGGGCACCCGCCCAGCGGACGACGCTCTACGAGGTTGTCGAGACCTATTAAGCAGCAACTGGCTGGACGTTTGATCTAGCGGTATCGTGAGCGGATCGCTTCGCGTTCCGTAGCGGCGGGGAATGGGTTCCCAGGGCTGGCGGTCGTTTCTCTGATCGCCTTGCTCATCGCGCTCGCAATCGCCGCGCTGATCAGCTTGCAGCCCGGCGAGGAGGACTCGACCATCCCGCACTTGAGCGTTGCCCCTCGGCTGGGGATCGGCCTTGGCGAAGCCGTCGCCGTGACGCCGGAGCGACAGCTCGCCGTCTCCCCGGCCCGGCCCGCCCGGGCTGGCGCGACGCGCTTGGTCGCTGGTGGAATACCCGTTGGCGGAGCGGACCCTCGAGCACAGGCGGGAATCGCGCCGGCGCACGCGGTGGCGAGCCCGGCGAAGGGGCATCTGGCGGAGCCGCCACCGTCGACTCAGCCACCCGCACCCCCTCCGTCCCCGCAGGCAGTACCGGTACCGGTGGCGATGCCGGTTTCGGCCCCGCCGCCCTCTCCGCCGCCGCCCAGCGCGACGCCCACCCGTCCCGGTTACGGCGGTCAGCCGACCCGTCCCCCCGGCAGCGCCGGCGGACCGGCCCCAGAAGGCGGCACGATCCTTGGCCCGGTCGAGGTCTACGACGGCGACGAGTACGCCTACTCCTTCTCCTTCTACATCCGACCGGAGGCGTATCGGGCACCGGGCGAAGACAACCTGATCCTCCGCTTTGCCGACGAAGCCGGGGAGGAGCACAGCCTCGGCCTGCAGCTCTGGGACGACGGCAGCGGCACGCAGCGGGGCCTCTGGGCGAGCGGCGAGGCGATGGGCGGCGAGCGGTTCCTTGCCCCGGTGGCGCAGAGGGCCTGGCACCAGGTGGTGCTCTACTTCGAGGCGTCGAGCGAGGACGACGGGCTCTATCTGCTGTTGCTCGACGGGGAGCCGATCGATACGGGCGCCTGGGTAAGCCTGATCGACCCCGCGAGCGATCACGGCTTGCTCGAGGCGGGGCTGTTCCGGAACGGCGAACGAGTCGAGAGCAGCCCGGAGATCTTCTTCGGGGCGGCCCGCCTCGGCGAAACGTTGGAGTCGGTCATACCCTGAGCCGATGCGGGCGATGGTCTTGGAGCGGCAGCGCGAGCCCTTGCGTCTCGTTGAGCTGCCGGAGCCAGAGCCCGGGCCCGGGCAGGTGCTGCTCTCGGTCGCTGCCTGCGGCGTCTGCCGAACCGACCTCCACATCGTCGACGGCGAGCTGACCGAGCCGAAGCTGCCGCTCATCCTCGGCCACCAGATCGTCAGCACGGTAGCCGGTCTAGGGGAGGGTGCTGAGCGCTTCGCCGTCGGCGACCGGGTGGGTGTGCCGTGGCTGGGCTGGACTTGCGGCGAGTGCCGCTACTGCACCAGCGGCCGCGAGAACCTTTGCGATCGTGCTCGCTTCACCGGCTATGACATCGACGGGGGCTACGCCGAGCTCGCGGTAGCGGACGAGCGCTTCTGCTTTTCGCTGCCGGCCGGCTACCCCGATGACCAGGCGGCGCCACTTCTGTGCGCTGGGCTGATCGGCTACCGGGCGCTGCATCTGGTGGGCGACGCCGAACGCCTCGGCTTCTACGGCTTCGGCGCCTCCGCCCACATCCTCTGCCAGCTTGCCGTGCACCAAGGGCGGCGGGTTTTCGTCTTCACCCGCGAAGGCGACAAGGGGGGGCAGCGGTTCGCCCGCAGCCTTGGCGCCGAGTGGGCCGGCGCCTCCGGGGAGACTCCACCGGAAGAGCTCGACGGCGCGATCGTCTTTGCCCCAGTCGGGCCATTGATGACCGCGGCCCTGCGGGTCAGCGCAAAGGGGGCGCGGATCATCAGCGCCGGCATTCACATGAGCGACATCCCGGCGTTTCCGTACGAGCAGCTCTGGGGCGAGCGATCGCTCGGCTCGGTCGCCAACCTGACGCGTCGCGACGGCGAGGAGTTCCTCGCGCTGGCCCCTCAGGTGCCGATCCGGACCGAGGTCGAGGTCCACCCGCTCGAGGGGGCAAACGCGGCGCTTGGCTCAATCCGCGACGGCAGCCTCAAAGGCGCCGCCGTCCTACGAGTGGCTCCCTAGGCGTGCCGGTGCTACGAGGTCCATATGGGCACCGGAGCACCGGCACGTCAGCGGAAGAGGTCTTCGCTGCGCGGGCGGCGTAGGGCTGCGGCGCCGGGGCCGTCGTCTGGGCTCACGTAGCGGTCGAGGCCGCGGACGATCGCTGCCGGGGTGTTGCTTGCCTTGTCTCGGACGAGGTCGGCTGCTGCCGATGCCTCGTCGGCTATCGCGATTAGGGTCGCCTCGAGCTCGCGACCGGCGGCGTCGGCGCGGCCGCGCCAGTCGTCGAGCGGGGTGATGCCGGCGCAGCCGATCGCGATCTCCGCCTGGCCGAGTCGCCACGCCCGGCCGAAGCTGTCGGAAATCACGACTGCGATCGTGGGGAGTCGGGGGTGGGGGTCGCCGGACACTCCACCTTTTTGTCCGCCGACCCCCACCCCCGACTCCTCCGCTATTTCGGCTCTGATTCGCCGGGCAGACGCGTCTGGGTTCTCGGGCAGCAGCGAGACGGTTCCCGCCCCCGGCAGGTTCGAGCTGTCGATGCCGGCGTTGGCGCAGACGAAGCCGTGGTGGGTCTCGGCAATCAGAACGCCGCGTTCGGCGCGCAGGACCTCGCGACTCTCGCCGAGGATCAGCTCGACCAACTCCGGCTCTTTGTTCAGCACCTCGGCAAGACGCCGTGCCTCGCTGCCGGGAGCTACCGAGGAGAGGTGCCGGATTCGACCCTCGGCCTTGGAGACGATCTTCTGCGAGACGACGACGACGTCGCCATCGAGCAGATCGGCGCGTGCGGCGATCTCGGCTCCCACGCTCATGCCCTCGGTCACCTCCGGCATGCCGGTGACGCCGAGGACCCGCAGCTCACTCATCGCTGACTCATATACCGAGCACCTTGGCGGTTCGCCGGGCGCGCTTGGACCCACCAGCGTGCGCACGCGTCAGCGCGATCACGTCGGCGGGCGTGTCGAGATCCAACGCCAGCGATGACAGCTTCTCGACCGCGAAGGGGATGTCTGCCTCGCGCGCGGCGGCGACGTGGCGGGCGCAACTACCCTCACCGAATGCCGGCCGGATCGCATCCGGCGGCGAGAGGACGAGGGCGTTAGTACCGGTGCCGTGGCGGTCGGGGACGACGGTGACGAAGCTCGACGGAATGCCGGTGAGGAGTTTGTCCAGCTCCTTCGGGTCGAGCAGCGGGCAATCCCCCGGGAGGAGGGCAACGCAGCTGGCATCATCCACTTCCGCTCGCGCTATGCCCGCCAGCGCGGCCACTACGTGACCCTCGTCAGCGGGATCGGGAAGCACCTCCGCCGTGCTCGAGGCGACGATCTCCTGGGCCCTCGGATCGCCGCTGACGACGATCGTCCGCTCGATCGAGCGTGCTCCCTCGATTGCCTCGAGCGTGTCTTCCAGCATCGCGGCGACCAGCGCCACGCGCCGCTCATCGTCGATGCCGGCGCCAAGGCGGCGCTTGGCGTCGCCGAAGCGCTTCACCGGCACTACCGCGGTCGCTCTCATTTGCCGTCGAGGGTAGCTGCGTAGTCGAGGACGATCCGGGCTAGGCGGGCACGGGCCGCGGCGCTGTCCATAAGCGTTGGCGCGGCCATGGTCGGAATCCCCTCGGGGGGCGGATCGGGGTCGCCCTCGTCGACGACCATCGCATCGATCAAGCCCGCGTACAGGGAGGCGACCCCCGCCGCGGTCGACGGCCTGCCCAGGGCCGCCATGAAGCGCTCGGTCGGGCCCTTGACGACCTCGCCGGCGACGTAGGGGCTTACCGCGAGGACGGGCGCTCCGGAGGCCGCGATCGCCTCGCGCATGCCCGGCACGGCGAGGATCGGGCCGATGCTGATCACCGGGTTGGAGGGCCCGATCACGATCGCCTCGGCGCCACGCAGGGCCGCCACGACCTCGTCGGTCGGCTTCGCCTCGGCGATACCCTCCAGCTCCACACCCTGCACCTCGGCCGCGCCGCCGTCGACGATCAGGTACTCCTGCAGGTCGCGTCTGCCAGCCGCCGTCAGCACTTTGGTCCGCACTTGCTCCTCGCTCATCGGCAGCACCCGGCCCTCGACGCCAAGCGCGCGTGCGATCTGCGCTTGGGCGTCGGTTTGACGGCCGCCCTCGTCGAGGAACTGGCGCCGGTACAGGCAGGCCGCGAGGTCGCGATCGGAGAGGCCGAACCAGTCCGGAGCACCGAGCTTGGCGAGGCGCTCGAAGACCGTGAAGCTGTCGTCGCGGATTCCCCAGCCGCGCTCGGCGTCGATCTCGCCGCTGAGCCAGTAGGTGATCAGGTCGGGATCGGGCGATACGTGAACGCCGAGGATCTCGATGTCGTCGGCGGTGTTGGCGATTACCGATAGATCGGTGCCGATCTCCTCCTGCAGCCCCGCGCCGAGTTTGGCGCCCCCGGTGCCGCCGGCGAGCAGGGCGACCCTCATCGCGATCGCCGGCGGGTCACGCCCAGTGGTCTCCCTCGGGGAGGCCGGTCAGCTTGATGCCAGCGTGGGCTTTGTAGCGGACGTTGACCGAGATCAGCAGCGGGGTCAGCTGCTCGACGATCCGCGCAATCTCCAGCGGGCCGGCGTTAACCGCGCACAAACCGGGGATCGATTCGATCAACCGTGCGACCCGTGCCTTGTCCGCCTTGCGGTCGCCGCAGACGAGGACGTCCTCGTCCAGCTCGGCGTCGGGATCGCTGAGGCTGGGGGCGCCAACGGTGTGTAGGGCGGCGACGACGGTGACGCCGTCAGGGACCATCTCCTGCGCCTGCTGCGCCGCCGATCCCTGCCAGACGCCAAGCGAGCGGGTCGCCTTGCCGCTGACGGCGGCGGCGAGCGGGACCGTGCAGTCGACCAGGATCTGGCCCGGCTGCATCGCCTCGCGCAGGTTGTTCAAGTTCTCCGACTGAGCGCGGAAGGGAACGGTGAGGAAGACGATCTCCGCTCGCTTCGCCGCCTCCTCGTTGAGCAGGCCCTCAACCTCGGCACCGGGCACGGCGTCGCGCAGCTTCGCCGCCGCTTCTTCGGCGCGCTCTGCCGAGCGCGAGCCGATGATCACCGGCCGCCCGGCCGTGGCCCAGCGCAGCGCCAGGCCGGCGCCAAGGGCGCCGGTGCCGCCGACGATCGGGATTGGTTCGAGCGCTGCCAAGGCCGGCCAGTCTATGCTCCGCCGCGATGCGACTGGAGGGACGAAAGGCGCTGGTCACCGGTGGAGCGAGCGGGATCGGCGCCGCGATAGCGGCGCGGCTAGCCGCCGAGGGCGCCGAGGTCTGGGTCGGCGACATCGACATGAAGGGCGCGGAGAAGGTCGCCGGCGAGGTCAACGGCCACGCGCTGTCGCTCGACGTGACCAATCCCGAGGCCGCCAAGGCGGCGCTCGAGCAGACCGGCACGCTCGACGTCCTCATCAACAACGCCGGCACCGACGAGTTCGGCTTCTTCACCTACACCACGCCCGAGCAGTGGCGGCGGGTGCTCGACGTCAACCTCGGCGGCGTCCTCAACTGCACCCGCGCTGCGCTGCCGGGGATGCAACAGGCGGGGTACGGGCGCATCGTCAGCCTCTCCTCGGAGGCGGGGCGGGTCGGCTCCAAGGGCTCTGCCGTCTACTCAGCCGCCAAGGGCGGCATCGTCGCATTCATGAAGGCGATCGCCCGTGAGAACGCCCGCTACGAGATCACCGCCAACTCGGTCGCCCCCGGCCCGATTGAGACGCCGCTGTTGATGGGCGCCAAGGAGTTCGGCGAGATCGGCGAGAAAGTGATCGAGACGATGAAGGCGAGCACCCAGATGAAGCGCCTCGGCCAGCCCGACGAGGTCGCCGCCGCGGTCGCCTTCCTCGCCTCCGACGACGCCACCTACGTCACCGGCGAGACCCTGGGCGTAAGTGGCGGCCTGGGAATGGTCTGATGGCCGACTCCGAGCTGAGCCTCGCGCCTGGAATCGAGCGCAGCGACGAGTTCACGGTCGCGCCCCCGCTGGTCACCGACGTCGGCGGCACGATCGGCGCCGGCGTTCTCTCGACGCCGGGCATGATCGGGATGATGGAGGGAACCGCTTCGATGCTTGCCTACGAGCACCTGCCGGAGGGGCGGGCGACTGTCGGCTTCGAGGTCTGCATCAAGCACGTGGCGGCGGCCGCGGAGGGCGCGACCTGCCGGGCGCGCGCAACCCTGCGCGAGGTCGTCGAAGGGCGCAAGCTCCGCTTCGACGTCGATGTCACCGAAGGCGAGCGAACGATCGGCGTCGGCACCCACGAGCGGCGAGTGGTCGGCCAGGCCGGCCCGCCGACGGCGTAGCCTCGATCCGGATGACCGCACTGCCGAGCAGCGTCCGCGTCCGCGAGGTCGGGCCCCGCGACGGCTTCCAGAACGAGCCGGAGACGATCCCGACCGCGGAGAAGGTACGGCTGATAGACCTGCTCTCCGGTAGTGGACTGGAGCGTCTCGAGGTGACCTCATTCGTGCGGCCGGACGTGATCCCGCAGCTGTCCGACGCGGAGGAGGTGCTGAGCGCGGTTCAGCGTCGCGACGGCGTTTCCTTCTCAGTCTTGGTCCCTAACGAGCGCGGGCTGGAGCGGGCGCTGGGGCTGCGGGACCGCTTCGACGAGATCAACGTCTTCGTCTCCGCATCGGAGACCCACAACCGCAAGAACGTCAACCGCTCGATCGAGGATTCGCTTACCGGGCTGGAGCAGACGCTGGTCACGGCACGCGAGGCGGGGCTGCGCTGCGAGGGCGTGATCTCCACCTCGTTCGGCTGTCCCTATGAGGGCGAGGTGCCGCCAGAGCGCGTCTTCGCGATCGCCGAGCGGCTCGCCGCCGCCGGTTGCGCCGAGGTGGGCTTCGGCGACACCACCGGGATGGCGAACCCGCGCCAGGTCGGGGAGTTCTTCGCGGCGGCAGAGGAGCGGCTTGGGGGAGTCGAGCTGACGGCGCACTTCCACAACACGCGCGGTCAGGGCCTCGCCAACGTGCTGGCGGCGCTGGAGCGGGGAATCGATTCCTTCGAGTCGAGCTTCGGCGAGCTCGGCGGCTGCCCGGTGCCGCCCGGGGCGACCGGCAACATCTCGAGCGAGGACCTGGTCTCGATGTTGCACGAGATGGGGATTGAGACCGGAGTCAACCTGCCGCGGCTGATCGAGGCTTCCCGTGCCGCCCAGGAGGTGCTTGGCCGCCCGCTCGGCGCCCATGTCTTGAAAGCAGGCCCGGTCGACTGGCTCGCGGGCCAGGCGTCCGAATAGTCTCCGCCCTGTGACCGAGTTCGCCAAGGCACTGGAGGCCGCGCTGGCCGGCGGCCCGCAGCGCCACCACGAGAAGACCGCCGAGCAGGGCAAGCTGCCGGTCCGCGAGCGGGTCGAGCGCTTGGTCGACCTCAGCTCCTTCGCCGAGGAGGGGTTGCTGGCCAACTGGAACGAGGAGGGCCTCGGGGCAGATGGCGTGGTCACCGGTCTAGCCACGATCGACGGTCGCAAGATTGCGCTGATGGCCAATGACCCGACCGTCAAGGCCGGCTCCTGGGGGCCGAAGACGGTGGAGAAGATACTTCGCATCCAGGAGCGGGCGCTGACGCTGCAGCTGCCGATGGTCTACCTGGTCGACTCGGCCGGGGCACGGATCACCGACCAGGTGCAGATGTTCCCCGGCCGCCGCGGCGCCGGCCGCATCTTCCACAACGAGGTGCGGCTCTCCGGCCAGGTGCCGCAGGTCTGCCTGCTGTTTGGGCCGAGCGCCGCCGGCGGCGCCTACATTCCGGCCTTCTGCGACGTGGTGATCATGCGCGAGGGAAACGCCTCGATGTACCTGGGGTCGCCGCGGATGGCGGAGATGGTGATCGGCGAGAAGGTGACGCTGGACGAGATGGGCGGCGCCAAGATGCACACCGGTGTCTCCGGCTGCGGCCACTTCTTGGTCAAGGGCGACGAGGAGGCGATCGACCTCGCCAAGCGCTATCTCTCCTACATGCCGGGGAACTGGCGCGAGGGGCCGCCGGCAGCCGACCCGGTGGCGCCGGCCTCCGCGACCCCGATCGCCGAGATCGTCCCCGCCGACGAGAACCAGCCCTTCGACATGCGCGAGGTGCTCGACGTCCTGCTCGACGCCGACTCTTTGCTCGAAGTCCACAAGCGCTGGGCAAAAGAGCTGATCGTCGGCTACGGCCGACTCGACGGGCGCGTCGTCGGCGTCGTCGCCAACCAGCCGCGCCAGAAGGGCGGCGTGCTCTTCGTCGACTCGGCCGACAAGGCGGCGCGCTTCATCCAGACCTGCAACGCCTTCAACGTGCCGCTGCTCTTCCTCGCCGATGTGCCCGGCTTCATGATCGGCACCGCGGTCGAGCGCCACGGGATCATCCGCCACGGAGCGAAGATGATCAGCGCCGTCTCCGAAGCGACCGTGCCGAAGCTCTCGGTGGTGGTCCGCAAGGCCTACGGCGCCGGTCTCTACGCAATGGCCGGGCCGGCCTTCGAGCCCGACTGCTGCATCGCCCTGCCAAGCGCCTCGATCGCGGTGATGGGGCCTGAGGCGGCGATCAACGCCGTCTTCTACAACCAGATCCAGGCGATCTCCGACGAGGCCGAGCGGGCCGAGTTCGTCGAGCGCAAACGCGAGGAGTACGCGGCCGACATCGACATCCTCCACCTCGCCTCCGAGATGGTCGTCGACGCCGTGATCCAGCCGGAGGACCTGAGGGCCGAGCTGATTCGCCGCTTCGCCCACGCGGCGGGCAAGAACCGCTCCTTCGCCGAGCGCCGCAACCCGGTCACGCCCGCATAGGACGTGCCGGTGGATAGAGGTCCATATGGACCTCTATCCACCGGCACGTCAAGCGTCGAGCGAGCCGGCCAACTCGACGAACCAGTCGAGCGCCGCCGGGTTGGCGAGCGAGTCGCGGCTGGCCGCCTGGGCCGGGGGGGTGCCCATGAGGATTCGCTTCACCGGAACCTCGAGCACCTTGCCGCTGAGCGTGCGGGGAACCTCGGCGATCGCGAAGACCTCGTCGGGGACGTGCCGGGGCGAGCACTGTTCGCGCACGCGGCGGGCGATCTCGCGGCGCAGATCGTCATCCAAATTGGCGCCCTCGCGCAGGACGACGAAGAGTGGCATCCAGCCCTCGGTGCCGGGACGGGGGATGTCGACGACGAGAGCATCGACGATTGCGTCGACGCTCAGCACCCCCCGGTAGATCTCGCTGGTGCCCATGCGGATGCCGGAGCGGTTGACGGTCGAGTCGGAGCGGCCGTAGATCACCGCCGTGCCACGGGAAGTGATTTCGATCCAATCGCCGTGGCGCCAGACGCCGGGATAGTGCTCGAAGTAGCTCGCTCGGTAGCGGCTGCCGTCGGGGTCGCCCCAGAAATAGACCGGCATCGACGGCATCGGCTCAGTGACTACGAGCTCGCCGACTTCGTCGATCACCGAGTTGCCGTCTTCGTCCCAGGCCTCGACCGCGGCGCCGAGTGCCCGCGCCTGCAGCTCGCCGCGGTAGACGGGCAAGAGCGGCGTGCCGCCGACGAAGGCGGTGCAGAGGTCGGTGCCGCCGCTGGTCGAGAAGAGCCAGGTGTCGGCACCGAGCTGCTCGTAGATCCAGTCGAAGCCCTCGGGGGAGAGAGGAGAGCCGGTCGAGCCGACCGCCTTCAGCCGGCCCAGGTCGCGGCCGTCCCCCGGCTCGACCCCGGCCTTCATGCAGGCGGCGATGTAGGAGGCGCTGGTGCCGAACATCGTCACCTCCGCCTCGGCGGCTAGATCCCAGAGCACGCTCATGTCGGGGTGGCCGGGGCTGCCGTCGTAGAGCACGATCGCGGCGCGCGTGAGCAGGCCGGAGACGAGGAAGTTCCACATCATCCAACCGGTCGTCGTGAACCAGAAGAGGCGGTCGCCCGGGTGCGAGTCGACGTGGAGGTGGAGCTTCTTCAGGTGCTCGAGCAGGATGCCGCCCTGGCCCTGGACGATCGCCTTCGGCAGCCCGGTGGTGCCGGAGGAATAGAGGACCCAGAGCGGGTGGTCGAAGGGGACGCGCTCGAAGCCGAGCTTCGCGCCCTCGCCGGCGGCCAGCAGGTCGTCCCAGCGGGTCGCGTCACGAAGTTGGGAGAGGTCGGGATCGGGGTCGAGGTAGGGGAGAACGACCGTCTGTTCCAGGCTCGGCATCGCCTCCTGTAGCTGGGCGAGGACGTCGCGTCGGTCGAAGTCCTTGCCGCCGTAGCGGTAGCCGTCGACCGCGAAGAGGACCTTGGGCTCGATCTGGGCGAAGCGGTCGATCACGCTGGCCGGGCCAAAGTCGGGCGAGCAGCTCGACCAGACGGCGCCGATCGAGGTGCTGGCGAGGAAGGCGACGATCGCCTCGGGGATGTTCGGCAGGTAGGCGACGACGCGGTCGCCCGGCTCGACCCCGAGTTGCCTCAGTGCGGCGGCGATCGCGGCGACCTGGGCGCGCAGCTCGCCCCAGCTCAGCTCGCCGAGCTCGCGCAGCTCGGAGGCATGGAGGATCGCCGGCTCTGCCTCGTTCTTGCCAGAGAAGACGTGCTCGGCGTAGTTGAGGTGGCTGCCGGCGAACCACTCGGCGCCGGGCATCTCTCGATTGCCCAGCACGTGGTCGTAGCCGCCGTCCGCCTGCACCGCGAAGAAGTCCCAGATCGAGGACCAGAAGCCCGCCAGGTCCTCGACCGACCAGCGCCAGAGGTCGTGGTAGCCGTCGAACTCGAGCCCGCGCTCGGCTTCCAGCCAGCGCATGTACTCGGTCATCCGCGCCCGCTCGACCAGCTCGGCCGGCGGCTCCCAGAGCTTTTCCGGCGCCGCGCCGGTCACCCGGTGGCGACGGCCTTCGTCCTGGCCTGCTCGCGCTCCAGCTCGTGCGGGTCGTGGGCACAGAACAGGGTCACTTCGTCGCCGTGGCGGGCGGCCAGCTCACGCAAGCGCTCTTGGTTTTCCTTGCGTGCCTTGTTGTCGGCGGCGGTCAGGTTCTGGAAGAAGCGCAGCATCGGCGGGCAGCTCGGCGGCGTCCGCATCTCGCCGTGGTTGAAGTAGGCGTCGCCACAGTGCAGCAGCCAGCCGTTGCCCGAGCGGATCGCGACCGCGGTGTGCCCGCGAGTGTGGCCGATCAGCGGCACCAGCACGATCTCGCTTTCGAGCCCGGGCAGGACCCGCACGCTCTCGAAGCCGAGCCAGTCCTCGCCACCGGCCTCGTGCGTTACCCAGCGAGGGTCGTGCTTCCAGTGGGCGCCGCCGATGTAACGCAGTTTGTCGTTGAGGGCGGGGTGGAGGGCGGCCTCCAGCTCGGCGGCCAGCAGGTGCACCTCCGCCTTGGGGAAGTCGGGCAGGCCGCCGGCGTGGTCGAGGTCGAGGTGGGTGGTGATGATGTGGCGCACATCGCCGGCGCCGAAGCCGAGGGCTTCGAGCTGCCTCAGCGCCGTCGTCTCCTCCTTCGGGCGCGGGTTCATCATCAGCCGGAAGGCCCCGCCGAGCTGGCCGGGGTTGCGCGCGTCCTCCATCCCGAAGCCGGTGTCGACCAGGACCAAGCCGTCGTTCGTCTCGATCGCCAGGCAGTGGCAGATGACGCTGCCGCGCTCAAGCAAGCCCCCCTCGCCGTTGATCAAGCGCCGCCCGTGAGGGCAGAACGAGCCGCAGTTGAGGTGGTGCACCCGCATCCCGCGGCGCAGTCTAGTGCTGGGCCCATCGTCAGTGGTCGAGGTTTGATCCGGTATGCGGTTCAAACCTCGACCGCACCCGGCGGTCTATCGTTCGCCACGCGCCGGAGTGGCGGAATTGGCATACGCGATCGACTCAAAATCGATTGCCCTTACGGGCTTGTGGGTTCGAGTCCCACCTCCGGCATCGCCTCGCGCTACGCGGGCTGTGGGGCGCCAGCGCCGTAGTCCTCGCCCGAGCCGATCGGACGCTCCTCCTCGACGTGCCAGTCTTGGCTGAAGCCGTAGAAGCAAGCGACGATCAGGACGATCTGGAGCAGCGCCAGGATCACGACCAGCAGCCCGATCAGCGAGACCGGGATCAGACCATCCTCGAAGCCGGCCTTGTCGCGGGCGAACCAGCTGTTGGCGCCGACCGCGCAGAAAATCGCCAGGATCGTCGAGAGCGAGGCGGCGACCGGGAGGATCCCCCGGCTCCAGCGCCAGACGAGGAAGGAGAAGAACGCGTAGAGCACGGCGAAGATCAGGCAGACGAGGCCCATGCCGCCGCCACCGCTGAGCAGAGAGAAGCCGCCGATCGTCACTAGTGCGGCGATAACTGCCGTTGCCAGCATCAGGAACGCGACCACGAATTTGGTCGTGATCACGTCGGCCTTCTCCCGATTCGGGTGCCAGAGCTCGTAGCCCGGCGTTACCTCTCCTACCGCCACGCCAACGATCATAGAATCTATGCGCGACACTGCGGCATTGGCCGCCGGTTAAGCAGCAAGCGGGCGTGGCGGAATTTGGTATACGCGCCAGGTTTAGGTCCTGGTGGGCTTCGGCCCGTGGGGGTTCAAGTCCCTCCGCCCGCATAGAATTCGCAGCCACGGGGCAGTGGCCCAACTGGCTAAGGCACCGGTCTCCAAAACCGGCGATTCCAGGTTCGAGTCCTGGCTGCCCCGTTCAACGAAGGTCGGCGAAAGTCAGATCAGTGAACGTGCCGGTGGCCGCGCACGGTCCACCAGGAGTCCCAGGTGATCTTGAGGATGACTGCCGTGATGCCGAGGCCGATCAGGGGATCGGCGGCCGGCGCACCGAGGGCGACAACAGCGGCGCTCGCGACAACGGCCAAGCTGACGTAGGAATCAGCACGGGCGTGATTGCCGTCTGCGATCAGCGCCGGACTGTTGAGGCGATGGCCAGCACGGGTCCGGATGATCGCAGCGATCCAGTTGCCTGCGAAGCCGGCAATCCCGGCTCCAGCCAGGGCGAGGAGATGCGTCGGGTTCTCGGGATGAACGAGGCGCAGTACCGCCTCATAGCCAGCAACGCAGGCCGAGACGAAGATCGCCGCGACGACGAATAGGCCGGCGATCCGCTCGGCGCGTGCCGAGCGCAGCAAGAAGGCAACGCCGAGGGGGAACGCGGTCGCCGCGTCGCCGAAGTTGTGGATCAGGTCGGCGAGCAGGGCGATGCTGCCGCTGGCGAGGAAGATCGCTACCTGGACGAGTGCGGTGAGCCCCAGCACTGCCAGTGATAGGCCGACCGCTTTCAGCCCCTCGCGCGAGCGTTTGATGTTCTCGTCGATCAGGCCGTGCGAGTGGCCATGAAGTGCTTGTTCGGCCATCGCCGTGAGGCTAACCCGGGGCCGGATGGGGTGGGGAGTTCCAACGCCAAAGTTCCTGTCGTGGCGCCAAAATGGCGCTAGAATCCTCCAGGAGGTTCAAGCGATGCCAAGCGTCCAGATCAAGAACGTCCCGCCCGATGTGCACCGAGTCTTGCGCGAGCGAGCCGCTGCCGCAGGGCAGTCGATGCAGGAGTACTTGCTCGACCAGCTCACCCGGCAGGCCGAGACGGCGACGCTGGAGGAGGTCCTAGACCGAGCAGGTGGCCGCGCTGGCGGCTCGCTTGGCTTCGCCTTCGCCGCCGAGGGCCTCCGCGACGATCGCCAGCGCGCGGCGTGATCGTCGTCGATGCATCCGTACTCGCGCCAGCGCTCGCCGACGACGACAGCGACGGCGACCGCGCCCGCGAGCGTCTGCGCGGCGAGCAGCTTGCGGCGCCGGAGCTGATCGACCTTGAGGTGGTCTCGACCCTGCGCCGCGCGGCAAGGGCAAAGAGGCTCGATGAGCGTCGATCCGCACAGGCGCTCACCGACCTCGCCGCGCTTCCTCTTCGGCGCGTCCCGCACCTGCCGCTGCTCGCCCGAGTCTGGGAGTTGCGCGACAACCTCAGCGCCTGCGATGCCTCCTACGTCGCACTCGCCGAGGCGCTCGGTACCGTCCTCTTGACGGCAGACGGAAGGCTTGAGCGAGCGGCCGGCATTCGCTGCGAGATTGCCGTCCTCAACTGAGGAACGGCGGACCCGTTCATTCCCCTGGAGAAGGGCTCGACTAGGATTTGGGCTCTGTAGTGCCCCAGGGGGAGTGAGCTAACGGTTATGCGCGGGGTTTCCAAAACCGGCGATTCCAGGTTCGAGTCCTGGCTGCCCCGCTCGTGCGAGTCGAGCTTCTCAACGTCGGTTGGTTGACGGCGCCCGCCTCGCTCATGCGGCGGGGCGAGCCGGAGGGCTCGTCGGTCCGACTGCCCGTCCCGGCCTACCTTGTCGAGACCGGGGAGCAGCGGATCCTGATCGACACCGGCCTGAATCCGGCCGCGATCGCCGACCCGGCTGGCTTCTACGGGCAATCGGATGCGCTTGGCCTGTTCGACTTCGAACAGGAGCTGAGCCTCGCCGAGCAGGTCGACCTCGACACCGTGACGACGGTCGTTCTCACCCATCTGCACTGGGACCACGTTGGTGGCCTGCCGCTCGTGCCGGCGTCGATTCCACTGGTGATCCAGCAGCGCGAGTGGGCCGCTGGGCAGGATCGCACCCAGGTCGAGCGCAACTTCTTCTTCCCCCGCGACTACGCGGGCGAGGAGCGCCGCCTCGTCCTCGTCGACGGCGACCACGATCTACTCGGCGACGGCTCGATCGAGCTCCTGCTCACGCCCGGGCACACGCCCGGTCATCAGTCGGTGCGCATCGGTGATCTGGTGATCGGTGGCGACGTCGTGCACTTTGCCGGTGGGCTGGACGACCACCGCTTCCCCCTGTTCGGTCACGATCACGACGAGCAGGGGCTCTCGGCGGACCGCTTGCGCGGCCTGCGCGACACGGGCCTCACGGTGATGCCAGGGCACGACCCCGACGTCCTGCGCCCAGGTCCGGTGGCCGTATGACGTGCGTCGGCCGCGAGGCCTCAATCTGACCTGAGAAGATCGGCGTGTGCCGAAGGAGGAGGAAAGCGGGGGAGGGGAACGCGAGGATCTCGCCGAGCTCGTGCGGCGCGAGGCGCTCACTCGGGATGACGCACGGCCGGAGGCAGTGCGCCGCCGCCACGAGGCGGGTGGTCGCACCGCTCGCGAGAACATCGACGACCTCGTCGACCCTGGCTCGTTCGTCGAGTACGGCCGCTTCGCGATCGCCGCACAGCGGGGGAGGCGCGAGCTCGAGGAGCTGATCGAGCGGACCCCCGCCGACGGGTTTATCGGCGGCACCGCGCGGATCAACGGCGAGCTCTTCGGCGAGCGCGGCGCCTGCGCCGTCCTCTCCTACGACTACACGGTCCTGGCCGGCACGCAGGGAGCGCTCGGCCATCGCAAGAAGGACCGGCTCTTCGAGCTGATCGAGCGGATGCGGCTGCCGACCGTGCTTTTCGCCGAGGGTGGCGGCGGCCGGCCGGGCGATACCGACTACCCGGTCGTCTCGGCGCTCGACACGCGCGCCTTTGCCCTCTGGGCTCGCTTGTCCGGACTAGTGCCGCGGATCGCCGTCGTCGCTGGGCGATGCTTCGCCGGCAACGCCGTGCTCGCCGGCTGCTCGGACCTGATAGTCGCCACCGAGAACGTCTCACTCGGCATGGGCGGCCCAGCGATGATCGAGGGCGGTGGCCTGGGCAAGGTCGATCCCGACGACGTCGGTCCGCTGGAGATGCAGACGCGCAACGGCGTGGTCGACCTCGCGGTTGCCGATGAGGCGGAGGCGGTTGCCGCCAGCAAGCGCCTGCTCGCCTACTTTCAGGGGGCGACGCCGCCCGGCGCCGAACCCGATCAGGCGGCGCTGCGCGAGATCGTCCCCGAGCGTGAGCGGCGTGCCTACGCGGTTGCGCCCGTGATCGAGACGCTCGCCGACACCGGTTCGGTCACCTTCCTGCGCGAGCGCTTCGCGCCCGAGATGGTGACGGCGCTGGGGCGAATCGAGGGACGCCCGCTCGGCTTCCTCGCCAATGACACCCGCCACACCGCAGGCGCGATCACCGGCGACGCCTCCGACAAGGCTGCTCGTTTCCTGCAGCTGTGCGACGCGTTCGGGCTGCCGGTGGTCTCGCTGATCGACACGCCTGGATTCATGGTCGGCCCCGAGGTCGAGGCAACCGGCCTCGTGCGTCACGCGTCGCGGCTCCTGATCGGCGGCGCGACGCTACGCGTGCCGCTGATCGCCGTGATCCTGCGCCGCGGCTACGGCCTCGGTGCCCAGGCGATGGCCGGGGGCAGCCTGCACGAGCCGCTGCTGACGGTCGCCTGGCCGATGGCGCATGTTGGGCCGATGGGCCTCGAGGGCGCGGTGAAGCTGGCGCTGCGCAAGGAGCTGGATGCGATCGAGGACGAGGTAGAACGCGAGCAGCGGGTGCGTGATTTGACCGCGGCAGCCGAGCGCAATGCCAAGGCGCTCAACGCCGCCACGCTGTTCGAGCTCGACGACGTCATCGATCCCGCCCAGACCCGCCCACTGATCGCCTCGACCCTGGCGACCGCCTCATCTGCGGCGGAGCCCGAGCGCGGCCACCGCTTCGTCGACGCCTGGTAGCTCAGGCTCAACGAAGGCTGACGGATAAATGTGAGATCCGCCTGCAGACGCTCAGCGGTGGGTCGGCCCCAGCCCGACCAACTCGTAGTAGCCGACCGCGAAGAGACGGCGCCCGTCGGAGACGACCGGCGTGTAGCCGGCCTGGCGCAGGGAGAAGGTCTTGCGGTGGTTGCGCACGTCGATGCCAATCGTTTCACGCGTCTTGAAGCTCGACGTGTAGACGGTATGGCCGATCACCGTGGCGGTGCCGGGAACGGGACCACCGACGTCGACGCGCCAGCGCCGCTTGCCGGACAGGGCGTCGAGCGCGTAGAAGTGCTCGTCGTAGCCGCCGATGTAGACGCTGGGCGGGGTGCGGGGCACGTGGGCGACGGCGGGAGAGCCGTAGATGAAGTTATTAGTTGGGAAGAACCAGGCGACCTTGCCGCTCTTCTCGTTGAAGGCGTAGACGGTGCCGTCGTCGCGCGCCGCGTAGACGTTGCCGAAGGCGACGGCTGGAGAGGAGTAGAAGCCGCCGTTGCCAAAGGGCGGGACCTTGCTCGTATTGGTCCGCCAGAGGAGCTTGCCGCTGTCAGCGTCCACAGAGAACATCGCGGCCTGGTAGTCGGCGATGTAGACCCGGCCATCGTGGTAGCTGGGACTGGCTTTGATCGCTCCTGGCGAGTTGAACTGCCAGCGGATCTTGCCGTCGGAGGCGCCGACCGAGATCAGGTTCGTCTTGTCGTCGCCGAGATAGAGGTTGCCGTCGACGGCGAGCGGTGAGGACTCAAGGTGGGCGTGCAGATTGCGCTTCCAGTCGGCCTTGCCGCTACTTGCGTCCACCGCAACCAGGCCGCCGTTGAGGAAGGCGAGGAAGACCCGACCCCGGTGGTAGACGGGGGCGGTGACGAAGGTTGGTGGCCCGGAGAGGCGGCGGTCGGTAGTCCTCTCCCAGAGCACCTTGCGGTCGCGCAGGCGAATCGCTTTCGCGTTGCCGTACTTGTTGGCGACGTAGGCGACGCCGCCCGCGATCGCCGGCGGGAACTCGATCAGCGCGTGGGTGTTGACCGACCACGCTTCGCGCAGCGGTGGATCGAGCTCGCGCCCTTCGTTGGGCAGGTAGTGCGTCCGCTGCGGCACACGACCAAAGAGCGGCCAGTCGATCAGCGGCGCTTCGTCCGCGTTGGCGCTGGTCGCGCCGCTGTCCGGCCCTCCGCCGCATCCCGCCCCGGCCAGACAGAGCACCGAGACGAGGCAGGCTGCGAGCAGGTGTGATCGGACGGTGGACCGCATCGAGGCGAGTATCGGCAGCTGAGAGTCGACCTGAAGCCGCCGCTGCGACCGACCGGCGGCTGTCCCTTTAAGCGGCGGACGGGAATTGAACCCGCATCATCGCCTTGGAAGGGCGAGGCTCTACCGTTGAGCTACCGCCGCGTGCGCGAGTCGCCTCCCGCGTGCGACCCGCGGCGCCTCGACAGTTTGCCTTAATCCGTCAGAATGCGGAGCAGCCACGGGGAGTGGCGCAGTCTGGTAGCGCACTCGGCTGGGGGCCGAGCGGTCGCAGGTTCAAATCCTGTCTCCCCGATTGAGATCCGGCTGATCAGCGCAGCTCGTCGAGTGAGGCGACCTCGAGGTCGAACGGTTCGTCGGCGGAGCGGCGACGCCGGTATGGGGAAACGGTCACCCGGTGGACTTCGCCGCAGACGCAGGGGACTTCGATCGGCCGGGTATCAGCGGCCGGGTCAAGATCGACTTTGAGACGTCGGAGGGTGCCGGTGGGCTTGCAGCCAAACGAGATCACCCAGCCGTAGTCGACAGGCTCGGCGCGTTTCTTTCGGCGGTGGTGCTGGGCCATCTTCATCCTCTGGTCGGCTCGGCCTAATACGGGGCGCCGACCGCCTTCGCCCAGTCCTTGTCGACGCGCAGTTGGCCCTTCGCATCCGTCTCGACGATCACGACGGTCGCGGGCTGGCGGTTTCCGTTTTTGGGGTCGATCGTCACCGATCCGGTCCAGCCCTTCCAGCCTTTGACCCCGTTGAGCGCAGCCGTGAGCTCTTTGGCACCGGTCCCACCCGCGTTCTCTGCGCCTTCGGCGAGGAAGTTCAACGAGTCATAGGTGTAGGGGCTCCAGGTGCCCGGGTCCTGGTCGAACTCATCGCGGTACTCGGTCACCCTGGGGGCCGCGCCGGAGAAGTCCTCGGGTGCGGGTACCCCGACCACGGGGCAGGCCCGCGCGGCGCTGACGCCGGCGGTTTCGACGAAGCCGGTGTCATAGGAGGCATAGTCAGCGATGCACTGGGAATCGACGTTGCCCTGCTGCATCTCCTTGGCGATCAGGCCGCCCTCGGGGAAGTAGACGGCGGCGTAGATGACGTCGGGCTTCGCGGCTGCGAGCTTGTCGACCACGTCGGCGTAGCTCTTCTTGCCGGGCTGCACCTTCTCGTAAGCGGTCACGGTGACGCCGACCGCCTCCAGCGACCCTTTCAGAGCTTTGGACACTGAGACGGTGTAGTTCTGGGTCGGGTCGTAGGCGATCGCGACCGTCTTCGCGCCGAGCCACCCGGTCAGGGCCTGCGAGGCAACCGGCGCGATCTGGTAGGTCATTGGCTGCAGGGTGAAGCCGAGGCCGTTGGTCGAGGCATCCGAAGTGAGGCGGATCGGGACGAGACCGGCATCGAGGTAGAGCGGCAGGGTCTCGATGCCGACGCCTGAGTTGTAGGGGCCGACGATGCCGTCGAGCCCGTCGGCGATCGCCGACTTAGCCGCCTTCACTCCGGTAGCGGGGTCGGCTGCGTCGTCAATCGGCACGACCTCGACCTGCCTGCCGAGGATTCCGCCATTGGCATTCAGCTGCGCCGCGGCCAGCTGCGCCCCCTTGAGCATCCCCTTGCCGAGAACCGATTGTTCGCCGGAAAGCGGCGCCTCGAGGCCGACGCGGAACGTGTCCGAGCCGCTGTCATCGGAGCTGGAGTCTCCGCAGCCCACCACGAAGAGGGCGAGACTGGCGAGGGCGATCGATGCTGCGAGCCGGATCTTGTGTTGCAAGGTGGCTGCTCCTTTCGGGAGAGCGTGCGCTGCGTTGGCCTCCGGGCTCCGCCCGGAGATGACGCGGGCATCTTCGCGCACTGGCCCATCAGCGTCGACCCTGGTACAACAATCGCAGCGACGCGACTGGAAAGTCATAGGGAGAGAAAGGGCTGGAGATGCAGAGCTGGGACCTCAAGACCATCGAAGCGGAGCCGCACCAGCC
Organism: uncultured Solirubrobacterales bacterium; assembly: GCA_963698085.1. Classification (GTDB taxonomy): domain Bacteria; phylum Actinomycetota; class Thermoleophilia; order Solirubrobacterales; family 70-9; genus VRUE01. The sequence goes on along the minus strand of OY969122.1, from coordinate 316,170 downwards.
GCAGATCCTGGCCTCGGCCGACGATGCGCGGACGATCGTCCTGCACCTGCCGGCGGGGGAGGAGCTGCAAGAGCACGAGGTGCACGAGCGGGCGCGGCTTGTCGTCATTGATGGCGAGGTCGAGGTCTCGACGCTCGGCGACGAGGCCGTGTCGGCGGGCGCCGGGCATCTCTTCGAGTTCGACCCGGCCGAGCGGCACACGGTCTCCGCCCGGTCCGACGCCCGCCTGCTGCTGATCCTCACCCCCTGGCCAGGCGACGGGCACCCGGGGGCGATGACCCTCGAGCAGAAGGCCGAGGCTCGCCAGCGAGCCGCCCAGCACCCCAGCCAATCGTAAGTACAGGTAATCCTCTGCCGCCGGCGCTAGGGTCTCTGCGTGGAAGTGGCCAGCCGCTTCGAGGCTAACGAGGTCGACCTTCACGGTCACCGCGCGATCTATCGCGTCGCCGGCAGCGGCCCGACCGTGGTCTTGATCCACGGGATGATCAACTCCTCGCGCCACTGGCAGGGCGTCGCTGAGAGGCTCGCCGGCTCTTACCGGGTGGTCGCTCCCGACCTGATCGGGCACGGCGACTCGGCGACGCCGCGGGGCGACTACTCGCTCGGCGCTCACGCAGCCACCATCCGCGACCTGCTGACGACGATTGGGGTCGAGCGGGCGACCATCGTTGGCCACTCACTCGGCGGCGGCGTGGCGATGCAGTTCTTCTACCAATTCCCCCAGCGCACCGAGCGGCTGGTGCTGATCTCCAGTGGTGGGCTCGGGCGAAAGGTGAGCCCGCTGCTGCGGGGGGCGGCGCTGCCGGGCGCTTCGCCCTTGCTGCGACTTGCGGCGCAGCGGCCGCTGGTCGATGCGATCGACACGGCCGGAGGGCGATTGCGCACCCGTGGCAACTCCAAGGGCGTGTACCTGGAGGCGATCGCGCGGGCGCTGCGCCCCCTGCAGGACCCGGGATCTCGGCGGGCGTTTTTGCAGACCCTGCGCTCGGTGATCGACGTCCACGGCCAGCACGTCAGCGCAGTCGACCGGCTCTACCTGCTCGGCGACATGGCGACGCTGATCGTCTGGGGGGAGCGCGACCGGACGATCCCGATCGAGCACGGACGCGCTGCCCATGAGGCGATCCCGCATTGCCGCTTCGAGACGCTGCCGCGCGCAGCGCACTTTCCCCACCTCGAAGACCCCGAGGGCCTTGCCGCAACGCTCGCCGACTTCCTCGCGACGACGGCGCCGGTCCGCATCGACGACTCCGAATGGGCCGCCGTTATCGCCCAGCAGGCAAAGCGACGGCTGCGCGCCGTGGCCTGAGGCCTGTGGCTGCGAAGGAAAGTGCCGGAATACTTCTCTTCCGTGACCGCGCCGAGCCGCGGATGCTCCTTGTTCACCCTGGCGGTCCCTACTGGACCAAGAAAGACCTCGGCGCCTGGACGATCCCGAAGGGGGAACTGGACGACGGGGAGGAGCCCCAGCTCTGCGCCCTGCGGGAGCTGGGGGAGGAGCTGGGCCCGGCCGCGCCGTTGCTGCCGGCGGGCAACCTGATCGAGCTCGGCTCGATCCGCCAGAAGGGCGGCAAGCTCGTCCACGCTTGGGCTGGCGAGGGCGACTTCGACCCTGCGGCGCTAGACAGCAACAGCTTCGAGCTTGAGTGGCCGCCTCGCTCGGGTATTAAGCGCCAGTTCCCCGAGGTCGACCGAGCCGAGTGGTTCGACCCGGCTACAGCGCATCGCAAGATCCTTGCCGCGCAAACGCCGCTGCTCGATCGCCTGCTCGAGCACCTCGCAGCGTCATCGCGCTAGGGCGCACCCCGAAAGCGGACGTATACTCGCCGGCAATGGCTGATGGACCCGCTCCAGAGCAGGATTCCAGGGCTGGCGAAGGTCCCGCCGGCAAGCCGCTTCCGCTCTCGGTGCGGCTGCTCGGAGCCGGGGTTCGCGGCGCGCGCTCTGTCGGCAAAGCCACCGGGATCGACCGTGCGGTCGAGGTCGCCGCTGAGGAGGCGATGGTCGCGGCGGTCGAAAGCGAGGCTGTGGAACGCGCCCTGACGCGGGTGCTGCAGGGACCGCTGGTCGAAGACGCGGCGCGTGGTGCGCTCGAGAGCGACACGGTGAAGCAGGCCCTGATCGAGGCACTCGACAGCGAGATGGTCGGCGAGGTCTGGCGCCGGCTGCTGGCCAGCGACGAGGCACAGCGGCTGGTCGAGCGGATCGCCGAGGCGCCGGAGATTCGCGCCGCGATCAGCGCCCAGAGCGTCGGCTTCATCGAGGACATCGGCCACACGATCGGCGATACGACCCGCCGCCTCGATGATGTAGTCGAGGGCGTCGCGCGGCGCGTTACCTTCCGCAAGCGCCGCAGCGAGCCGACCGAACGGGCCGGAGCGCTGACCCGGGCGCTCGCTTTCGGACTCGACCTGCTTATCGTCAACCTCGCCTTCTCCGGCCTGGCTGCGATCGTCGCCTTGATCGGCTCGTTCTTCTCGGGCACCGGCAACGGCGTCTCCGGCTTCGCCCTGGCGCTCGGCGGCACGACCTGGGTCGCGCTGGCCGGCCTTTACATGGTCACCTTCTGGTCGCTGGCGGCGCAGACGCCGGGCATGCGCTTCTTTGGCATCAGGCTTGGCGTCGATGGGCGCGGCCTGAAGCCGCGCAAGTCGGTGAAGCGACTACTCGGCCTCTTCCTCGCTGCGATTCCGTTCGGGCTTGGCTTTATCGGCATCCTCTTCGACCAGCGCCGGCGCGGCTGGCAGGACCGCTTTGCCGGCGTCGATGTCCTCTATGAGGCGCGTGAGCAGACGCCGGCGCCGTGGTCGACCCTCGGTGCGCCTGAGTCGCTCACCGCGGCGCATGCCGAAACGACGAAGGCCCCGGGAGCCCAGGGCCTTCGTCCACAGCAGGTGCCGGGCTCGCCGCTGAGCGGCTGAGCTGCGGCGCTAGGTGACCGGGTTGCCTTCCGGTCCCTCGGCCAGCTTGTAGATGATGATGATCGCGAGGGCGAAGATCGCCAGCGACCAGAACGGGTAAGCGGGGATCGAGAGCAGCGCGCCGATCGCGTTGAGCGAGGCGATGAAGATGCCGAACCAGCGGCCGAATTCTCCTCCTGAGAAGAGCGAGAAGGCCGCGATGAGCTCGAGCACGCCGATGATCAAGATGATCCAGCCCCAGGTGTTCAGACCGCTGAGAATGTAGGTGGCGTTCTCGGTGAAGAACTTCGAATCGCCAATCGCCGCGATGCCGTAAATGATGTTGAGCACACCGGCGACCAGGAGCAGCACACCGGCGAAGACCCACCAGCCGCTTATCAGGCTGTCGTCGTTCATAGCAACCCTTTCGTTGCGTGAGATGGAGGAGAAGTAACTCCGCAGGAATTTCGCTGTTCCTTTGGCATTTCCTGCGTTTCATACGATCGCGCGATTCCCTGGGATAAGCAACCTCCTGCACCAACTGCGATGATCGTCGCGTGAGCGGCGACGTGGTGAGGACGCCCGAGGAGAGCCTGCAGGGGCTGCCCGATTTTCCCTTCGACTCGAATTACTGCGAGGTCGATGGGCTGCGGCTTGCCTACCTCGACGAGGGCGAGGGCAAGCCGGTCGTCTTCTTCCACGGCGAGCCGACCTGGTCGTTCCTCTGGCGCAAGGTGATCCCCCCGGTGCGCGACGCCGGCTACCGCTGCATCGCACCCGACTACGCCGGCTTCGGCCGTTCCGACAAGCCCACCGACCTCGCTTGGTACACCTACGACCGCCATGTCGAGCTGATCGCGGCGCTGCTCGAGCAACTCGACGTTCGTGACGCGACCGCGGTCGTCCACGACTGGGGTGGGCCGATCGGGCTGCGGCTCGCGGTCGAGCACCCGGATCGCTTCTCCCGCCTCGTGATCATGGAGACCGGTCCCTTCACCGGCCACCAGCGGATGAGCGAGACCTGGCTCAAATTCCGCGAGTTCGTCCGCAACAACGCCGATGTCCCGGTCGGGATGCTGGTGCGTGGCGGCTGTAAGAACGACCCAGGAGACGAGGTTATCGCCGCCTACGAGGCGCCCTATCCGAGCCCGGAGTCGAAGGCCGGTGCCCGCGCCTTCCCCTTGATCCTGCCGACCGAGCCCGACGCGCCCGGCGCCGAGGAGGGCAAACGGGTCGCCGATGCGCTTCGGACCGACGACCGTCCGACGTTAGTCCTCTGGGCCGATTCCGACCCGGTGTTGCCCTTCTCCGTCGGCGAGAGGGTCTCCGCGCAGCTCGACTTCCCGCCGCCGCGGGCGATCGAGAACGCCGGCCACTTCCTGCAGGAGGACGCCGGCGAGGAGATCGGCCGGATCGTCGCCGAGTGGCTCTCGGCCGGCTAGCCGATCGAGGCAGCGAGGCCGACCACGGCCGCGCCCAGCTCCTCGCGAGAGCGCTCCAGTAGCAACCGTTGGCGGCGCGGCGGGCCGCTGTCCTCCAGCCAGGTGATCGTCCCCGGCCAGTACGGGCCGGGCGGCGTGCCGGGGTGGTGGAAGGCAGAGGCGAAGACCCAGCTGCCGGTGTTGTGTAGCCGACCGCCGTTGTGCAGCGTCCACTCCGCCTCGGCGTCGTGCGGGCCGCCCCGGTGGGTATGGCCGGTGATCGTGTGGGCCGCCTCCAAGCCAAGGCTGCGGGCCAGCTCGGTTGCGGCGGCTATCCCGCTTTGGGAGATCGAGGTCGCCGAGAGGTTGGCGTCGAACTCGGCGCGAAGAAGCCGGTTGATGCCCCAGATACCGGCTGGCACCGCCGCGCGTAGCGCTGCCCGGCGGACTCGGCCGGCCCGTCCGTTGCTGCTCGCGACCGCGCGCCAGATGCGCTCGGAGGGACGAGCCGCCTTGCGTGCCACTCCGCCCTGGGCGAGCCCATAAGTGAGGCCGTAGACCGGTCGCAGCACGCGCTCGTAGTCGGCGGGACCGGGCCGCCCGGGTAGTGGCCGCAGCGCCCGCATCGTCGCGGCGGCCGCGATGCACTCGAGCCGTGGCAGCGCCATGTGGCAGTCCATGTAATGGCCGTGCGTGGCGTAGACGTCGTCGCGCAGCCAGATCCCCGGGTAGGCGAGCTGCAGCTCGGCGCCGCCCAGCCAGGTGGCGATGCGGGTCGCCGGCTCATCGGCAGGCCCGGCGCGGTGGTCGAGTCCGAGTGGCTCCCCGGCCAGTGCCAAGCGCTCGAGCAGGGGCTCGGCGAGCCGATGATCGTGGTTGCCGGGAACGATGATCACGGGGCGACCGGCCATCGCCTCGCCGAGCTCTTCGAAGAAGGGCCGGGAGCTCTCGAGCGCCGTTGCGAGAGGCAGTTCGCGCAACTCCAATGCGTCGCCGAGCAGGATCAGCCGGTCGGCCTCGGCAAGCTCGGCGAGCAGGACGCGGCGGATGCCGGCGTCGCGCAGCAGGTCCTCGCCGAAGGCGTTGCCGAGGTGCATGTCGGAGACGATCGCGGTCCGCATCGCTAGCAACTTAGCTGGCGGGACTAAGCTGGCCGGATGCACGGCCTAAGCGAAGAGCGCTTCGCACCCGCCAACGGGATCGACCTCGCCTACCAGGAGATTGGCGAGCGGGACGGGGAGCCGCTGCTGCTGATCATGGGGCTGGCGACGCAGATGCTCGCCTGGGACGAGGCGTTGTGCGCGATGCTGGCCGAGCATGGCTTCCGCGTCGTCTGTTTCGACAATCGCGACATCGGCCGCTCGACCAAGATCGACTCTGCCGGGGTGCCGAAGCGAACCGACATGCTGCTGGGCCGCCGCAGCACGGCGCCTTACCGGCTGCGCGACATGGCCGCGGACACCACCGCGTTAATGGACTACCTGGAGATCGACTCGGCGCATCTCGTCGGCGCCTCGATGGGCGGGATGATCGCCCAGACCATTGCAATCCAGCACCCGCAAAGGGTGCGCTCGCTGGTCTCGATGATGTCGTCCACGGGCAACCGCTGGCTCGGGATACCAGCCTGGAAGGCCTTCGGCACGCTGTTTGCACGGCCCAGCGCGGGGCGGGAGGCGGCGATCGAGCAGACCGTGAGGACCTTCAAGACGATCGGCTCGCCCGCCTACCCGATGGACGAGACGAGGTTCCGTGAGCTGGCCGCCGCCTCCTACGATCGCTCCCACAGCCGCGCCGGCGTCGCCCGCCAGCTGCACGCGATCACCGCCTCGGGCGATCGCACCGCGGCATTGGAACGTCTGCGCTTGCCGGCGACCGTCCTGCACGGGGGCAGCGACCCGCTGATCCGCCCCGCCGCCGGCCGCGCCACTGCTCGCGCCATCCGCGACTCCCGCCTGCGCATCTTCGCGGGCATGGGCCACGATCTGCCGCCGGCGCTCTGGCCCGAGTTTGTCGAGGAGATCAGCGCAACGGCCGCCCGCGCCGGCGACCAGACCGCTCAGCGCTTGGGCCCGACGAACTCGTCCAGCCTGGCGACGTCGGCTTTGCGCGAGACGTAGATCGACACCGCGGCCGATTCGTCAGTCGGAAAAGACGCTGTCCAGCGTAGGCTGAGGCAGTCGCACGCCGAGCAGAAGATGCTCGTTATGTCGGTGGAGACGTTCGTGAAGGCATAGCGAGGATGCCGCCAGCCTCCTCGGCCGGTGTTGACAAAGCGGCAGCCATCGGACTGGATCAGTCCTTTGAGCAAATGCTCTGGCCATTGTTCTGCGAGTTGTTGCTGCCAAGAGGTGAGAAAGATCGCTCGCGTGTGCTTCGGACCTGGGCCGTGCTGCGGGAATAGGCAGGGCCATGATCGAGCGTAGGAAGAGACCGAGTAGCAATTGGACGGCGTGAGAAGCACGTGCACCTTGTTGTCGGGTGCCGTGGCCTGCATTGACTTGGTGCACTCATCGACGATCCGTGGATATTTTCTATCTAGGAAGATCCGAAGCCGAAAGACGCCACGTCGATGCGCGGCGATGTTGCCGTCGCCCAGATAGAGGCCGAGAAGATGAACGTAGGCTGGCCCAAGCTGCTCTAAGCGGTGCTCGGACTGTTTGCAGATCGAACAGAGGACCGGCCTCTGTCCAGAACCGGTTGGGCGAGAATGGTGGGGCACCTTCCCCGCGTGCCAGTCTCGAACGGTTGGTAAGGGAACTTCGAGTTGGCGGGCAATTCGTCGTGCCCCAAGCCCCTCCTCGTCGCGCAGTCTCAGCGCCTCGGCAACGGTCGCCTGGCTATGCACTGCTGTGCTCCTGCCATGCGGCTGAGAGGACTCGAACCTCCACGGGGTTGCCCCCACGAGCACCTGAAGCTCGCGCGTATACCAGATTTCGCCACAGCCGCCGGTAGCTGAAATCTATCGGTTCCGGCGCATGGGTGAGCATCGAACACATGTTCGTACAGTAGCCCGCTCATCGGATGGTTCGGCCAGAGAACGCCGCCGCCCGCTATCGCTAGAATGGGCGCCCACGCGCCGCTATCGTCTAGGGGACTAGGACGCCGGATTCTCAGTCCGGAAACCGGGGTTCGAATCCCCGTAGCGGTATTTCGCTGGAACGGCTCTAGAAAGCCAAAAACCCCGGTTTTGCCGGGGTTTTTCTAGTTCTGTAGGGCAACAGTTCGGTAACAGGGCGCTGCCGCTGCAACAACTGGGCGCCTGTCAAGGGTGAGAATTTTCCCCACCCTGAAGCGGCTCGGCGCCGCCGCATTGGCAACATCGGCAACAAGTTTTGGGGCAACGGCTGTGAGGCCGCCGTCGTGTTGCCTAACGACGCCGCGAGTGGCGACGGGGCAGGACCGTGATCGCGAAAGTGGTGGAGGCCTCATGGATCAGGTCGACTGGGACGGTCGTCGTCTTGGCAGCGCTCCGCGGTGGTTTGCCTGACCCGAAAAGGGTGATGGAGACCAGTCGCCCGCGCGGGTCGTGGCGGGCCTTGTAGCGGATGCCGTCATAGCCGGCCTCCTGGAGGGCGAGTGCCCAGCCCTGGCTCAGGTTGTAGTCGGAGGTTGAGTGGATCTCAGCGGTGAGGCCGATGAGTCCGAGCACGGTTGGGTCTGTCAAGTCAACGATGTTTGCTTTGGGCGGGCGCAGCCTAGATAGCCGTTGCGCATCGACCAGGGGCTCCGTGATCACCCCGCCTGGCCGCAGTAGGCGCCCGAACTTCTCGACCAAGGCGCCAATTGGCTCCTCGGCGAGGTAGCAAGTGCCCGAATCGGCAAGGTTGAACCTGCCGTCGGGACCAGCATCGAAGAACCAGGGTGCGACATCGGCAGTGTGGATCCGCCACAGGGCGTCCGTCTCGAGCTTCGCGCTAGGAAGCTCGGGGAGATCGTCCGGGGGAGCGGGCAGGCCGCGCGGGCTCAACGCGTCAGGTCGGCAACGGTGCGCCGGGCCGAGAGGAGCAGAGGCTCGAGGTCCGCATCGCCAAAGACATCAACCGGGGCCCGGCTATCCAGCTCCGGCTGCGGGGCAGTGGCAAACGCGGCAAGCGTCCAGGCGTCGAGCCCCGCCTCACCAAAGATCTCATTGAGCTTCTTGATCGCCCCAAAGGGAGCGCTGTTCGCGGCATCGAACTGCCAGCGTGGGTAGCGGATCAGGTTGGCGTCGTCGCGCAGGGCGATCACCGAACCGCTGAGTACCCGCTTCCGCAGAGCCTCGCGACTAATCCCGCCAAGCAGGATGCGAGCTTCGGCACTGGTGAGCAGCTCCCCGAGAGCTCGTTCCCAGGCGCCGCCGGCAAGCACGACCATTGCTGCACGGCGGCCGAGCACCTCGGCGTCATCGGGCGAGCTCGGCTGGCCGCCGATCTCGGCGAGAGTGCGTCGGAACTCTTCGACAGTGCGATCTAGGAGGGCTGGTTTTGTTGCCATGGACTACCAGAGGATAGCGTCAACCCCGTCAACCATCAAAAAGTAGATGCTTCGGTTCAAACGCCCTGGTCCGAGCCGGTCGCCAAGCCCTTGTGAGAATCACCTAACAGCCTGACAGGGTGATGCCGACTTCGGGCTCTGAACGCTAAGGGAAGGGTCGTGCAATTTGCCTGTCAAAGACTGAGACTGGCATGAAATACAACAGCTGACTTGAACTGGGGGGGATGCGAGCCCTCGCGAGCTACTTCAGCGAGATGAGTCGCATCCAGGATTCGGGCGAGGCGAGCGATGAGACCTCATTCTATCCAGCCCTTTCAGGGTTGCTAAACCGGATTGGATCGGGGCTGAGTCCGGCCGTTCACTGCGTGCTCACCCCCAAGAACCGAGGCGGCGGAATTCCCGATGGCGCCCTGTTCTTGAAGAGAAGGCTGCAGTCAGAGAACGAGAGCGATCTGCATGCGATTCGAGCCCCGGAGCGCGGTGTGATCGAGGTGAAGGGGTTGAAGGCAAACCTTGATCAACTCGCCAAGAGCGCGCAGGTCAATAAATATCTGAAGCACTACGGACAAGCGCTGCTGACGAACTACAGAGAGTTCCAGCTGGTGCGGCTGGTGGCCAGCGGGGAGGTTGTCAAGGCTGAGGCCTTCACCCTTGCCGACAGCGAGCATGCCTTTTGGAATTTGGAAGAGCAAGCGATTGCGAGCTCAGAGGACGAACTTATGGAGTTCCTGGGCCGGGCACTGTTGGCCGACGCACCTCTGACTTCACCTAAGGACCTTGCCGGTTTTCTGGCCGCATATGCACGTATCGCCCGAAGCCGAATCGAGAAGGCTGGAATGACGCCCGAGCTAGACGGCCTGAAGAGAGCCTTGGAGGATGCCCTAGGGCTCCGGTTTGAAGGCGAGAGCGGGGACGATTTCTTTCGATCCGCACTGGTGCAGACCCTTTTCTACGGTGTCTTTGCTTCCTGGGTTAACTGGAGTAGCGCGCAGCCAGCGGGTGTCGCATCACGATTCTCATGGCGAACCGCGGCCTGGACGCTCAAGGTGCCGATGGTCAGAGTGCTGTTTGACCAGCTCGCAACGCCACGCAATCTTCCCACGGGGCTCGACGAGATCCTCGACTGGACCGAGGATGTCTTTGCTCGTATCGAGCGAGCCAAATTCTTCGAGAGCTTTGAGCGCCGCGAGGCGGTCCAGTATTTCTACGAGCCGTTCTTGGAGGCCTACGACCCAAAGCTGAGGCGCGAACTCGGAGTCTGGTACACGCCGCCTGAGGTCGTGCGCTACATGGTCGCCCGTGTCCACGAGTCACTGCAGAGAGACTTGGGTATCGAGCTTGGTCTTGCCGACGAACGTGTGCATGTGCTCGATCCATGTACCGGGACCGGCTCATTTCTTATCGAGGCATTGCGGACTGCCGTGGGAGTGCTCGAGCAAGAGCACGCTGATGAGCTCGTCGCGCAGCAGGTGAAGGAAGCCGCGCTGAGCCGGTTTCACGGCTTTGAGATCTTGCCAGCTCCATTTATCATCACTCATCTTCAGCTTGGCCTTTTCTTGTCAGAGCTAGGGGCGCCTTTAGAGGGAGAGACTGACGAGCGCCCTTCCGTCTATCTGACTAATGCCCTGACTGGCTGGGTTCAGGACCCTGAACAGCTGTTGCCTTTCGAGGAGTTCCGCACGGAGCGCCAGGCAGCCGGAGACGTTAAGCGCGCGAAACCGATCCTCGTTGTAATTGGCAACCCTCCGTACAACGGCTTCACCGGAGTGGGGGAGGAGCCGGAGAGCGATCTAGTCGCTCCATATAAGGACGGCCTCTCAGACGCGCCCTGGGAAATCACGAAGAACAAGCTCGACGACTATTACATTCGCTTTTTCCGAATCGCGGAGCGGCGGATCGCCGAGCGAACCGGTCGCGGCATCATCAGCTTCGTTTCAAACTTTGGGTGGCTAGGTGATCCCTCCGCAGTATTGATGCGCCGACACCTGCTTAACGCGTTCGATCGGATCTACGTTGACAACCTGAACGGCGACAGTCGCGAGACCGGAAAGAAGACTCCCGATGGGAAGTCTGACCCGAGCATCTTCTCGAGCAAGCTAAGTCCCAGCGGAATTCAGGTTGGCGCGGCCATCTCGCTGTTGGTGCGCACCGAGGAAGAGGGGCCACGAGGCAGCCCGGAGGTGATGTATCGGGACCTGTGGGGATCCGAAAAGGCGACCGAGCTAGAAGGTTCATTGCAACAACGCATGGATGAGCTGTCGTACGAGAAGCTACTGCCCGCCGAGAGCAATTGGTATCGACTACGACGGTGGCGTCCAAGGCCTGGCTATGACGCTTGGCCGTCTCTGGTGGAGTTGGCCCGGGTTCAGCCTGAGCTGGGCTTGAACGAAAATCGGGGAGAGACCCTGGTTAATGGTGATCACGAAGTGCTGGAGGCACGACTAAGGCACTTTCTGGACGGGGAAGTTGAGTTTGACGATCTTGATCCTGATCTTGTTGGAGGGCTTCTCGAAGGATGGTCCGGGTACGACGCAAGGAAAACGCGTAAGGAGCTGCTGGAGGAGGGTGGCTATGACGAAAGCCGGATAGCTGCATTCACGGTGCGGCCCTTTGATCAGAAATGGGCATACCTCGACGGTCGAGCGAAACTCTGGAACCGGTCACGGCCGAAGTTCCAGAAAGCGGCCCAAGTCGGCAGTGACTTTCTTCTCCTCCGCAAGCGATCACCGCGCGCCCTTGATGGGGCCGCCCTTCTGATCTCGGCGAACCTCGCAGATCAGCACGTACTGCACAAAGATGCATACGCAATTCCGCTCCTGCTCGCCGAGGATTGCGACTCGGAGAACGGAGACCGACTCTTCAGCGTTGACGATCAGGGAGCCAAGACTGCGGCATGGCGGCCAAATCTTTCTCGGTTCTCCATCGGCTACCTGGCGGAACTGGGCTATGACGATCTAATGACCTCGCGACACACCGCCCGCTTAGTCTGGCTGCACGCGCTGGCGATCGGCTATTCCCCTCTGTATCTCGAGGAGAATGCCGATGCGGTGCGTACTGACTGGCCACGAATCCCATTGCCTCACAGGCGTGAGTTGCTCGAGGACTCAGCAGCCTTAGGAATGCGACTTAACGGATTGCTCGACATCGGCGTGCCGCTACCAGGTTTGGATACCTCAACGATTGCGTACCTTCGGTCGCTCAGCACTTTGGTACGCGATGACGGCGAGAAGCCGCGGTCGAAGGATCTGGCGGTAACTGCAGGCTGGTCCAGTGTGCAGATGCGGGAGCAGAAAAGTGGCGCGATTAGCAGGATTGTGATGCCGGGCAGTGGGCGCATCGTGAGGCGTATGAGGACGGAGGTGGAACGAGCGGGACTGACTTCGTCACAGGTGGAACTGCTCGGCGAGGAGGTGTTGGACATCTACCTAAATGCCAGTAGCTGTTGGCGGGGAGTCCCTGAGTCGGCTTGGCACTACAAGGTCGGGGGCTTCCAGGTACTGCGCAAGTGGCTCTCCTACCGGGAGGAGCCGGTCCTCGGACGGGCGCTCACCTTGCAGGAGGCCCGCCAATTCCAGAGCATCGTGCGGAGGCTGAGTGAGCTGGTCCTACTCGGTCCGGACCTCGATGCGAACTATCGGGCCGCAACGGGCAGTGTTGACCAGGAGGCATTGCTCGGCTTTGTAAGCGGGGACGGCTGAGTCCACGAGATGTGAGGCCTGCCCTCTCAAGAGGTGGGCAGCAGAGTCCAGTTACGGCTCATGCCTCATGGAATGCGCCGAGTGAGATTCTGATTCGCGGAGGAGGGGGCGGCGAGCACGCAGTCCGCCAGGTAGACGCTAGCGCAGGACTCAGGGCGTACCTTCGTCCTCAACAGAGAGGACACGCTCTAGGATCTTCGCGATTCGCGGATGGAGTCTGTCGCGAAGTACCTCTGCGACGCGTTGTGCGGACCACCCGAAGATCGCGTTCGCGCAGCCGAAGATGAGGGTGAAAACGACAGCCGCGGCAACCGGACCCCGGACGATGAGTGGCGCATCGCCAAAGATATCTCCCAGCGCGAGGGCCGTGGAGCCTAGGAGCAGGACCGCCGCGAGTACGCCGAAGATGCACCAGGCCGTGACGCCCGCGATCTTCTTCGCAACCTGCTGTCTCCGTCTGTCGTGGGCGGCGTGCGCGCTGGCCGATCGCTCTTCCGCCCGTTTCCTTTCGGTGGCCTCCGCCTCCGCTCGGAGCTCTGCCGTTTCGCGCCGTTTGCGCTCGCCATCGGCCTCTTGGCTTCTGTCAGCCAGTTCGGCTTCCACACCCGCTCGTGCGCTTGCTCGTGCGGCTTCCAGAACTTCCGGCACGGTGCCCTCGGCGAAGGCGTCAACCTCTCCCAACGTCAGGTCGACCAACTCAGATCGGGCCTCACTGGAGAAGACTAGGAGACCGACATCCTCGTCAGTGATGTCGCCGGCGCTGTGCAGGCGCCGAATCTCTGCCAGGTAGCGCCTCCATAGCTTGTCTGGCGGATTCAACGCCGCGAAGCTGTTGGCCAGCATTTGCTTGCGAGGGAGGTCATTGGCCTCGCGCGGCTCCATCAACCAGACGATCGCGGTTAGCCCCGAGTCGGAGAGGCAGAGGGGGAAGCCGTCGACCCCGTAGGCACTGCGGAAGTAACCCCGCGACCAGTTGACCAGCGCGGTGTTGGTCGTTACGAATATGGCCTTAGAGCTGTCGATCCGATGGCAGGCCCGCCCGCCGCGGAGGCGATGGACTGCCGTCAGCGAGTTGACGTCTTTAACCCGGGCCTCGTCGTTGCGATATGCAATCTCCTCGCCAAGCCTCTTCTCGAGCTCGGCCTCATCGAGTGCGAGTCCCTCGGTGTGCTCGGGGGTCATTACCCTCTCGACTCCGAGGGCCTGAAGTCGCTCCTCGAGTCCGGCGATCATCACCTCGACATCGCTCGCCTCGAGTTTCTCGCTCAAGAAGTACTCGATAACGTCCCCCGGGAACTCGGCTTTCCCTGCGGTGCGATAGCAGCGGGCTGCGTGATCGAGGACTCCCTCGATCTCCTTCACCGTGTGGTCGAAGACCCGCAGCTTCGCGTCCTGATTACGCAGCAGATCTAGCATCTCAGTGCAGGGGCTGCGGAGCTCCGCAGCGGCGAAGCCGAGGGCGAGCAGCAGGAATGGAGTGTCGAGAAAGATCTCGACCTCTCCGAGATGAGCCGTTCCGCTGCGGAAGGCCTCGTCGAGGTAGACGACGCTGGCGAGCACGGTTCCCTTGACGACAGTCTCCAGATAGCCGAAGGCCGATGGATCGTTGCCGGCGACCTCTAGAACGAAGCGGTTGACGACCACCGATCCGAAGCCGTCGGACTTCGGCAACTCGATCAACTTCTCGCCGGAGATCGATGCGGCAAGAATCGGCTCGATCTGTAGGTCGATGAAGGTCGTCAGCGCTTTCTCGGCTTCCTCCGGGGTCCAGCTCCGGCCGAAGCGGTCATTCGCGAAGCCCGCCAACTGGGCGATCAGGGCCGAGTATTCGCGCAGGGCGCTCTCACGGAGGGAGCCCAGGTCGGAATCCTCGAGGGCCTCGAAGTTCTTTTTGAAGACGTTGTGCTCTTTCCGGACCAGGCCATCGCGCCTGGCTCGCGACAGGATCGTCTTCAGCGCCGCTTGGGGGATGGTTAAGCCCCAGTCTGTCCTTACTTGGCTCTGGATGTCAGGAAGAGAGACTGCCTCCTCCTTATCTTGGGCGAGGGAGTGAGCGATCAGCGGCACGAAGTTCTGGATGTAGTCGTGCCTCTCGTCCCAGTTGACCTTCACGACAGCGAGCGTCGGGATCGTCAAGGGGTGCAGCAGGTCAACGGTCGAACTCCCTGGAGCCATCAGGAGAGACTAGAAAATTGAGCGGCTGTGTTTAGGGTGGGGCTGTTCTCGTTTTCAACTTCCCTGCAATGAGCGGGAATTAGGCTCGTCCGGATCCAAGTTCGACATCCTTCAAGCAAAGCTGCCGCAATGATGGGAGCGGTTTCGCTCCTCCTTGAGCCTGGTTGGTTCGAGGACTTTACGCCATGGTGCATGTAGTAGCGCCAAATTGGCGCTATCCTGGTTTCATGCCGAGCGTACAGATCAAGAACGTTCCCCCTGACGTACACCGCATCCTCCGGCAGCGGGCCGCCGCGGCTGGTCAGTCGCTGCAGGAGTATCTGCTCGCCGAGCTCAAGCAGCAGGCCCAAGAAGAGACCCTGGATGAGGTTCTCGAGCGTGTCGGTGGGCGGGCGGGGGGCTCAGTAGGTCTTGCCTTCGCGGCTGAGACGCTGAGAACTGAGCGCATGCGCGCGGCGTGATCGTCGTCGACGCTTCGGTGCTCGCGCCCGCTCTTGCCGACGACGGGGCCGACGGCGATCGGGCTCGTGATCGGCTGCGTGGAGAGCAGCTGGCAGCGCCTGAGTTAGTGGATCTCGAGGTTGTCTCGACGCTTCGACGCGCGGCTCGCGGTGGCAGGCTCGATGAGAGGCGGTCGGGTCAGGCTCTCGACGACCTCGCGACGCTGCCGTTGCGACGCGTTTCGCACCTGCCGCTCCTGGGCCGCGTGTGGGAACTGCGCGACAACCTCACCGCCTACGACGCGGCCTACGTTGCCTTGGCAGAGGCTCTGGATGCGTTGCTGCTCACCGCCGACGGCGCGATGGGGAAGGCGAGCGGCGTTCGCTGTGAAGTTGAGGTCCTGGGATAGGACCGAGGTGTCGCCCGGCATAGGATCGAGGGTGTGGAGGATCCGGTCGAGATCAACCGGCGAATCGAGCGCCTCGTCAAGCGGGTCCGCAGGCGCGATGACTATGGCAGGCTGCTCGCCGCCGGCGAGGTGATTCAGCCGGTCGAGCGGATCGACGACGCGGACGCTTGGCGCGCCGCGATCAAACGCCAGGCGCGCGCCGATCGCATCAAAGTTCGGACCGGCCGGACCGGCGACAAGCTCTGGGCGTTTCTCGAGGGGCCCGCCACTAAGGCTCAGCTGGGGGAGGAGGAGCGCTACTTCCGCCTGCTCAACGACCTCAAGTCGCGGGCTGGACTTCACGGACATGCCCTGAAGGTCGCGCTCCGCGACGGGGAGGAGGCGCTGTTTCGCTGCGAGCGATGCGACGGCGTTGGCTACGCCGATGCGGCCTCGGGGCCGTTGATCGGCGGGGTGCTGTTCGAGGAGGACTGTCCAGATGAGGAGCTACCCGACGTCTCCGACGCCGGGTAGCTCTCTCGGCGTTTGCCTCAGTTCTCCTGGTCCATCGGGTCCTCCGGATCTTTGGTCCATGGCCCGCGGCCGACTTCGACTGCGTCATCGAGGAAGTCAGCGCCGCCCACTCCGTCGTCGAGAAGGTGGATGTACGTGCGCAGGGTGAAGGCCGGGTCGGCGTGGCCGAGCCAGGTCTGGATCTGCTTGATGTTCTTGCCCTCGGCGAAAAGCAGCGAGGCGCAGGTGTGGCGGAAGGCGTGAAAGCTCACCCATTCCATCTGCACGAGGTCGCGTGCCGGGTTGAGGACCCGGTCGGCGACCTTGCCGCGGATCAGCTCCGTCCCGACATCGGAGGGGAAGACCGGCGCTCGCGGGCCGGCGTAGGTCGCCGCGCGGTGCGCCACGAGGCGCGCGGTCATCCGCGGGGCCAGCGGGATGTCCCGTCGGCCCGCGCCGCTCTTCAGCTCCTTGCGCACGCCTCGGTAGACCTGCTCGCGCACTTTCACGCGAGGTTTGCCCTCCAGCTCGATGTGCTCCCACACCAGCCCGATCCCCTCTGAGATCCGCAGGCCCGTGTGCACCATGAACTCGAAGAAGAGGTGCCAGTCCTCGGGAATCGCTGAGAACAGGGTCGCGAGCTCAGCCCGGGTCAGGGCTTTGGCTCGCCGCTCGGGCGGGATGTGCTCTTCCAGGGGCTTGGGAATGCGGACACCGCGGACCGGGTTTGAGGTGATCAGGTTGTCCTCGATCGCGGTCGCGAAGAGGGCCGAGAGCGCCGCCCGCAGTTTCCTGATCGACGACGTGCTCTTGCCTTCGTTTCGCAGCGACATGAAGAGCTCCCGCACGTCCCGTGGCTGATCGCGCTGAGCTTCCAGGTCTGCCACCGCGGCATCGCGAAGTTCTGGATCGGCCGCCGGTACTCGGGCCTGGTCGTCTCCGAGAAGCCCCGATGCGTCAGTCCGGCGTAGCTCTCGATCCACTGCGGGAAGTAGTCCCCGAACCGGGTCCTCTCGACAGGCTTACTGTCGACGGAGTCGCGGAGCGACTTCTTCTCTCGCGCTTCATTGAAGGTGCGGCAGGTTTCTTTGTGCTGCCGCCCACGGTGGCGCCAGATGATCAGGTAGGGGCAGTCGCAGCGGCCCTTGCCGTCGCATTTGTTTCCGTGCGCCCGGTAGATGCCGGGTGAGGAGGTCTTGGCTAGCTGGGTCATCGTCTCTCCTTTTCGCGCCCGGGTGTTGCCCAGGCGCTGAGTCTTTGGCCCCTACACGGATGAGCTGGATCCGGCGCCACCCCCTCGGCAACAGCATGCTGCCGCTCGGCAACAAAAAGGCAACAGGAGGTCCCTTGACAGCCGCAAATAGCCGCAAAGGATCGTTGCCGAATTGCCGTTTTGTCGCCGCTATTCGCGATCAGACCGCGAAATCGCCAAACAGCCGAAAAGGGCCGCAACGCATCCAGGCCATTCTCAGTCCGGAACCCGGGGTTCGAATCCCCGTAGGGGTACTGACTGCATTCGGTGGGTCGAGCACCTACCCGATACCTTTCCAGCACTCTGCTAGGCACGACGACACGGACCAGATCGTCTTCGACGCTGAGACGGGTCGCACCCGGGTGGTCATGATGTTCCCGCACCCCGAGTCGGACGGTTCGGCGGAGATGGAGGGTGACGGAACCGTTATGTACATGCGCTCGAGCGGCTCGCTGCCGGGCGGGCACGAGTGGATGGCGCTCGATTTATCGTTCGGGCAAGAGTTGGACACGCCGCTCCCTGCCAACGGCGACGCGAAGGGGGAACTGGAGCTCCTGGAAGCGGTGACCGGCGACGTGAGGGAGGAAGGCGAGGAGGATCTCGCCTCGCATATCGAGGAGGAGGGCACGCCTCTGCAGGTCGAGGCATGGATCGACGCCGACGGGTTGGTGCGGCGCATGAGACTCGTCAAATCAGAGCCACGAGAGGGGGGCGAGGGATCTATGACCATCGATATGCGCATGGATTTCTTCGACTTCGGCGTCGTCCCCGAGATCGACGTGCCGGAGCCGAGCGAAGTATTCGATGCGACGGCCTTGGCCCAGGACGAGGTCGGCCTCTCGAACGACGACTAGGGTGCTGGTTCAGGGCTCGGTGCGTTGCTTGACGGCGTTGAGCAGGCGGCGGGTTACGAGTACGTGGCCGCGGGTGCCAATCACCAGCGTTCGGTAGAAGGCCCCCTTTACGCC
This sequence comes from uncultured Solirubrobacterales bacterium, assembly GCA_963698085.1. GTDB lineage: Bacteria > Actinomycetota > Thermoleophilia > Solirubrobacterales > 70-9 > VRUE01. The sequence goes on along the minus strand of OY969122.1, from coordinate 297,941 downwards.
GGGGAAGAGTGCGCGGGTCTCGGCACGAAGGCGGGTGTGCTGGTTGTCCAGCTCGTCGAGGCGGAAGATCAGGGCGTAGTCCGAGAAGCGGTGGATGCCTCTGAGCGCCAGCTCGCCCTGAGGGTCAGCGGCTTCCACATGGAAACCAGGAAACGTTGACCCGGTGGCAAGGGGACGGGGGCCGGCGTGGCTCACGTCCGCGCAGCCGAGCAGGCGGGCGACGCCGCCGGTCGTGGATGAACCGAACGAGCGCTCGACCACGCGAAGCAATGCATCCCACACCGCCGCCGGATCGGCCGCAATCTCGACCGAGTGTTCGTCGACGTGGGGGAGATGCTGCTCGCTGGCCGCTGGCATCATGCCGGTCCTACGAGGCGACTCCGCGTTGCCGCCCGCGGCCGATCCGATCGTACGCCGGGGTCGGAATTAGCGCCGCAGCGCCGCGAGGAGGCGCGTCTTCAGGTTGAGGGCGGCCAGCATTCCCCGCTCGGGCAGCGAACCGGACGGCGGCAGGGCGCCGAGCTGCTGGGCCATCTGGGCGCCGTTCATGTAGGCGTCGTTGCGCTGGATTTTGCCGCCCCGGATCGTCAGCAGATCGAACCCGGTGAGGTCGACCTTGGCCCCGGTCGGGTCCATGCCCTCGAAGCGGGCAGTGCCGTCGAAGGTGCCGGTGGCGTGCCAGCGCACCGCTGCCTGCTCGCCCTCGGCGACGACGTCGAGGATCTCGAAGCGGAAGTCGGGGAAGGCGGCAAAGAGGTTGGCGAACCAGGCGCGATAGGTATCGGGCGCCGTGAGCGAGACCAGGCCGTGGATCTCACCGGTCCCGCCGGGCTCGTAGAAGCTCACCATCCGCTCCAGGTCCCGCTTGCCGACCGCTTCGAAGTAGGCGCGCGCAACGGCGCCCGCCTCGGTCGATGACTCCGTCGCTGGCATGGGCAAAGCCTAGCTCCTATCCCGCGACGATCATAGGAACGATCGCCGCGATAGTCACCTAGCCGCCGAGGCGGTAGGCGACGATCTGCGGGGTCTGCCCTTCGGCGGAGGCAACGCCCGCTGGGGCGATCAGCGTGTCCCCCTCGACGGTGACACCTGCGTTGGTGCCCGCGGGGAGCTGGCTCTGCCAAACGGGCCGGCCGGTTTCGGTCTCGTACCCGTAGATTTTTCCGTCGTAGGTCGTCGCGAAGACGACGTCGTTGGTCACGGTCGTCGCGCCGAAGGCGGGGGCGAAGGGGAATTCTTTTTTCCAAGCGAGTGAGCCGTTTTTGACATTCAGTGCGACGAGTTCGCCAGCGTTTTCCGCACTTGCTTCTTCGATTTGCGAGCCAGAGGAAAGCGTCACCGGATGGTTGACCACCGGGACGAAGACACGTGAGCCATTGGTTGACATCGGCGCGATCACGCCGCCCAGGTTCCCCGGATAGATTTCAAAGGGCGTTTTCAGCTTCGAGTATTCGCCCTTCATAGCCAGCAGCCCGTCGTCGTCGTGGCCGTTGTGTTTGCCGACGGCGCGCTTCCAGACCAGCTTTCCACTCTTTGCGTCCAAGGCGATCACGTAGCCGACCTTGCCCCCCGCCACCACCAGTTCCCTGCCGCCCGAATCGATCAGGATCGGCGGGCCCTGCAGATCCCAGTCATAGAGGTCGTGGGGATTGAGCTGGAAGTACCAGTCCATCTTGCCCGTCTTCGCATCCATTTTCACGATTGAGTTCGTGTAGAGGTTGGGTCCCGGTCTACTCGAGCCCCAGGGATCTTCGGGCCACCGGGGAACGGAGCCGGGTTGCCGACGCCGAAGTACATCGAACCCTTGCCGTCGAAGGCCGGCGTGTACCAGACGCCGCCGCCCGAGTTGACGTCCGGGTTCTCCCAGAGGTTCTTGGGGACGGTGTCGAAGCTCCATAGTTTTTTGCCGGTTTTTCCGTCCAGCGCCCAGAGGATGCCGACGCCACCGGGTTCGTAGAGGGAGTTCGCGTTGGTCGGTACCGTCGACGCGTAGACGATGCCGTCGTCATAGCCGGGGGCGAGGTCGATTCCCTCTACTTCGTTGCGGGCGAGCGTCGTGGTCCAGAGTTGTTTTCCGGTTGCCTGGTCGAGGGCGACTACACCAATAGGAGTGGGGGCGAACACTTTGCCGTCCTGAACGACTACACCGTTCGGTCCGAGGCTGGGCTGTTCATAGGATTTGGTCCACAGCACCTCGCCGCTCTCCTGGTCGATCGCCTGAACGTTGGAGGCCAGATCCTGGGAGTAGATGACCCCATTGCTTACGATCGGCGACGAGGCGTAGCTGCCGAAGGCACTCTGGCCGGCAATCGGCGCCGTCCACGCCGTTTCCAGCTGACCCACGTTGGACGCTTTGATCGTCCCGGGTTCGTTGCGGGAGTTGGCGAGGTCGCCGTTCGGGTAGCCCGAGCCGTTGAAGCTCGCCTCTTCGCCCGAAGAAGAGCCGCCACAGCCCGTCGCCAGCACCGCTGCGGTGAGTATGGCGACGAGCACTGCGACGACCCTGTGGTACCCCCACCCGCCGGTGCTGACCATCATCTTCGCGACCCTATTGGATAGGACAAAACCTGTCAAGTATTCGCAGAGACACTATCCGAAACTGGCGCCGGCGCTCGCTCCTCGAACAACGACTGCAGCACCCGGTTTGCCAGCAAGCCCAGCGCGCCGAGGTTGGCAAATCCGGGTCCTTGGCTCAGCCCCGCCAGACCGGGGATCTGCAGGCGCGGCTGCATGCCGCGCAGCTCCAGCTGGCGCCCGATCGGCACCTCGCTCCCGGCCGGGGTCTCCCAGAGCGGCCCGACCTGCGCTTCGATCGCGGTCCGCGTTTCGGCGTCGAAGAGGGTGCGCAGCTGGGCCAGCAGGTCGAAGCCCGTGCAGTTGACGACGTAGTCGTGTTCGGGACCGGCAATTCCCTCTGGCGACTCGTGCCGGAGCCTCACACCCGCCCCACCGCGTGCCGAGGCGACGTCGGTAATGCGGCCGGTGACGAAACGGCAACGATCGTCATATGCGATCGCGGCGAGGCTGGGGGGGTCGAAGACGCCGCGGTCGGAATGCTTGACGAAGTCGCGCCGCGTGGTCTGGTCGAGCGCCGTCCATTCGATCTCGTCGGGGTTGGAGAAGACGCGGTTCTCGAGGAAGCTCTCGCCGCGGCTCATCGGCAGCATCGGCGTGTAGACGGTGAAGCGGCAATGGGGGCGGAAGCCGCGCAGGAACATCATGCAGCTGAGTGCGCTCTCGCCGCCGCCGACGATGGCGACGTCGCAGGCGCTCTCCTCCGGCAGCTGCGCGAACTCCTCGCGCCTGCTGTCGCAGTGGAAGACCCGCTCGGCAATGCCCGGCTCGTGCGGGAAGGCGCGATGGATGCCCGGGCCGGTCAGGACCAGCGCCCGCGCCGCGAAGCTGGTGTTGCCCGAAGCTTCGGCGACCTCGACGATCCAGCGGTCTGCGCCCTCGAGCGAGATCCGCGTCACTTTGCCCTCGACGTGACTTATGCCCTCGCTCGCCCGCGAGAGGACCCAGGTCAGGTACTCGCCGTAGTCGCGGTGCCGCACCGAGGGCGAGCCGGCGTCGATCCAGCGCGCGTAGCGCCGCTTGGCGACCATGTATCTCTGCCAGGAGAAGCCCATCACGCACTCGTCGATCGCCTCTCCCGCCTCGCCAAACTCCCTGAAGCTCTGGTAGGGGAAGCCGACGTCCTTGATCGGCGTCACCGCCAGCGGCTCCTCGCCCGAGGTCATCCCGTTGCGGCCCTTCCAGGAGGCGGCGACCTCGGTCCCCTCGACGACCCGCATCGAGATCGGCCCGAGGCCGAGGGAGTTGAAGGCATGCACCTTGGTCGCCAACCCGGCGGCCTTGGCGCCGGCGCCGACTACGAGTAGATCGGACTCGGCTGCCATGGCTGGTCGGTGGGGGGAGGGGTTGCGGGGGTGCGGGGTTCGGCGACGACCCTCGCCCGCTTGTCCGGGCTGAAGGAGATCGCGCTTCGCCGTGCGTGCTCGGAGTCGGAGTCGACGGGTCGCAGATCGACCTCGCTCAGCACCGTTCGCAGGACCCGTTTCATCTCCATTTCGGCATAGCTCGCGGCGAGGCAGCGGCGCGTCCCACCGCCGAAAGGGATCCAGGTGTAGGTGCCGGGAGGTTGTGAGAGGAAGCGCTCCGGCCGGAACTGGCGCGGGTTTGGGTAGATCCGCTCGTTGTGGTGGATCAGGTAGACGCAGGGGGCGACCGTGGTGCCGGCGGGCAGGCTGTAGCCGCCCAGCTCCAGTGGCTTCAGCAGGCGGCGGACGACGACCGGCACCGGCGGGCAGAGGCGCAGCGTCTCCTTCACCACCGCGTCCATGTAGGCGTCATCCTCGCCGGCGAGGACCTCCCCCTGCAGGCGCGCCAGCTTCTGCGGATGGCGCAGCAGCCGCTCGAACACCCAGGCGAGCGACGAGGACGTGGGGCCGTCGGTGAGCAGGGTGATCAGTTCGTCCCGCAGTTCGCTCTCGCCGAGCGGCGAGCCATCCTCATAACGCGCGTCGATCAGGATCGAGACGATGTCCTTGCGCCCGTTCTCGCCGGCGCGCCGCCGCCGGTCGACCTCCTCCAGCAGCGCTTCTTCCACCGGCACCATCGCGGCGCGGAAGCCGGCGTTGCGGGCGAGCCAGCCCGGTCCGAAGGCCGCCGCCCTGCTTAGCCGCTTGGGCTCGTTCAGGGCGGCCGTCAGGCGGTGCAGGAGCTGGCGCAGGTGCTCCAGCCTGCCCTCGTCGTCGGGACCGAAGACCGAGCGCATGATCACCTCTTGGGTGACGGCCTGCATGTGCGGCCAGAGCTCGAACGGCTCGCCGACCGGCCAGTTGCGCACCTCACTGCGCGCCACCTCGGCCATCATTTCGGTGTCCGCCCCCATCCGCTTGCCGTGGAACGGCGGCAGCATCATGCGACGGCGGGTCATGTGGGCCGGCTCTTCCATCAGCATCACCGAACGTGGCCCGAGCACCGGCAGAAGCAACGGGTTGGCGAGCGCCACACCGAGGCTGCCTGCGGGAGCGGTGAAGACCCGTTTGACGTCGGCGGGATCGCAGAGGAAGACCCAGGTACCCGAGTGCAGAATGCGCAAGGTGAAGGTGTCGCCGTAGCGCTCCTGGCAGCGCTTCATCAACGGGTATGGTCGCCGTGCCCAGCCGATCGCCTGCAGGGCGCTGGGCATCCGCGGGCCGGGTGGTAACCCCGTCCGTCCCCCGGCCCCGCGGATCTCTTTCCCGTTTCCCTTCACTGGCCCCCACCCTCTGAGGAAGTCTCCAGCGCCGCCATCAGCTCGTCCTCCTCCTTGCAGGTGGCGGCGATCAGCAGCTCGAAGAGGTCGGCGGTGAATTCGGCCGGTAGCTTCGCCTCCTCGCCCCGCGCCAGGTAGCGCTCGCGCACCGCGACCACCCGCTGCGGCTGCATCATCGGGATGTCGTTGGCGCGCTTGTAGCGGGCGATCTGTCGGCAGACCTCGAAGCGCTCGCCGAGCAGGCGGGCGATCTCGTCATCGAGCCCGTCGAGGCGGCGGCGGTGGGGCTCGAGTCCGTCCTGGCTCATACCGGCGCCACCGCCTCGTCGAGCAGCCCCGCCGCGAAGGCGTAGCTGCAGGCGGCCAGCGTGTGCAGCGCGTAGCCGCCCTCCTGAACCACGCAGATCGGCAACCCCGAGGCCGCGAGCAGGCGGCCGATCTGAGCGAAGATCGCCGGCGAGAACCCCCAGTCCCCGTGCGGGTCCCCCTTCACCGTGTCGTAGCCGAGCGAGACGACCAGTGCCTCCGAGCTGGTGGCGAGCGACTTGACCGACCGCGCGACCGCGTCCAGGTAGGTCGCGGCGTCGGGGCTGCCGGTGAACTCGACCACGCGTTCGCGGTCATTGCTCGGGGTGACGGTCTGGGCGGCCACATTGGTCACCGGCCAGGCGTGCAGCGAGTGCAGGCTGGTGTCGCCCATCCGCGCCACGATCGCCGCGGTGCCGTTGGGGTAGTGCAGGTCGAGGTCGAGAATCCCGACCGGCACCATTCCTCCCTCACGCAGGGTCAGCGCCGCTGCTGCGGCGGAGTTGAGGTAGCAGTAGCCGGCAAACCAATCCGGGCCGGCGTGGTGGCCCGGCGGGCGGCACAACGCGTAAGAGAAGCGGGCGCCGTCGAGCAGCCGGTCCGCGGCGCTGATCGCCGTCCGTACCCCCTCGTGTGCGGCGGCGACGAGGCGGGCGCTGACCGGTACGTCGGGCGGCAACCCGGGTGCGGCCAGCTCCGGCATCACCACCGGCTCCTCGGATTCGATCTCCTTCAGCGTCCGCAGGTAGTCGGGCTCGTGCAGCTCGGCCAGCGTCCGCTCGACCTCGGTCATCTCCGCTTGCGCGGCGCACGATCGCACTCCGGCGTGGCAGACCAGCCCGTTGCGCAGCTCCGCGATCCGCCGTCGGTCGTCCATTCCCGGCAGCTTGCGACCGCCTTCGAGAATCCAGGGGGCGCCGTCGACGTGGCCGCCCCGCTGCTCGACCATCAACAGCTCGGCGCTCATGAGAGCAGCCGCCGCATGCGCGGGCCAAGTGGCATGAAGCCGTTCTCGCGGTAGAAGCGTTCGGTGGCGGCGAGCTGGCCGAAGCTCTCCTGCGGCAGGCCGACCTCGAGTCGCGGCACGCCACTCTCCGTCGCTTGCCTCACCAGGGCGAGAATCAGCTCCCGGCCGAGCGCCCGGCTGCGCCACTCGGGGTGAACCCAGAGGTCTTGGATCGTGCCGTAGTGACCGGGCACGTGGATCGCGTACTGCCAGCTGGCGGCGAGGATGCCGACGATCGTTCCCTCGTACTCCGCCACCAGCAGAGCGCCGGCCCGCGGGTCCGTGGCCAGGGTCCGCGCCCCCTCCTGCAGCGCCGCCGTCGAAGGACGCTCGCCGCCGAGCTCGATCAGCAGCGCTTCGACCGCCTTTGCCACCCCGGCTGCGTCCTCCTCGGTCGCCGCGCGGATGCGGGCGTCCGCCGCCGCCTCGGGGCGGGGTGGCGCCTCGGGCACGCTCGGAACGCCGTCGCTCATAGTGCCCCGGCGGCCTCCGCCTGCGGCTCCAGCTCCACCGTCCAGGCCTCTGGCGAGCGCGAGCCGGTGACCGCCTCGGCGATCGTCGCCATCGGCGCCCGCGCCTTGAGCAGGATCTCGTCGAACTCGTCCTCGGGATCGGACTGCATGACGATCGCGCCGCCGGCCCCGATCGTCGTCCGGCCCGGCCGCATCACGATCGTGCGGATGACAATGCTGAGGTCCATCGCGCCGTCGATCCCGAACCAGCCGATCGCGCCCGAGTAGACGCCGCGCGCCTCGTCCTCGAGGCCGTCGATGATCTCCATCGTGCGCTCCTTCGGCGCGCCGGTCATTGAGCCACCCGGGAAGCAGGCGCGCGCGCATTCGGCTGCCGTCCGCTCCGGGTCCAGCATGCCGCTGACGGTCGAAATCAGCTGGTGCACGGTGGCGTAGTCCTCGACGATCATCAGCTCGGGGACGCCGACGCTGCCGACCTCGCAGACGCGGCCGAGGTCGTTGCGCAGCAGGTCGACGATCATCAGGTGCTCAGCGTAGGTCTTCTCGTCTTCGGTCAGCTCGGCGCGCAGCGCCTCATCGCGCTCGGGGTCTTCCGAGCGCGAGGTCGTGCCCTTAATCGGGCGTGCCTCGACGCGGCGCTCGCGGTCGACCGAGAGGAAGCGCTCCGGCGAGGAGCTGACCACAGCCATCTCGCCGAGCTTCAAGTAAGCAGCGAAGGGCGCCGGATTGCGGCGCCGCAGCAGGCGGTAGAGGTCGAAGGGGTCGGGGCTGGCGTTGGTTGAGATCTGGTCGGTGAGGCAGACCTCATAGGACTCGCCGGCGGCGAGTTCCGCTTGGCTGCGGGCGATGTCGGCGAGGTATTGCTCGCGACCACGGCCGCACTTGAAGCTCACCTCCGAGTCCGTCGGCCCGCCGCTGAGGGCGAGCGGAACCGCCGGCTCGGGCGGGTTGGCGATGATGTCCCGCACCGCTTCCTCGGCCACGTCGAGCCAAGTCTCGGCTTCCGCCTCGTCGCCGTGGCAGAGCGCGACCAGATGCGTCCGTCTACGCAAGTGATCGACAGCGACGAGGCGGTTGGCGAGCATCATCACTGCATCGGGCGTGTCCGACCGATGCGCGTTTGGCGAGCCGCAGTCCGCCTTGAGCTCGTAGCCGAGATAGCCGACGAAGCCGCCCATCAGTCCGGGAGGGAGGTCGGCGGGGGGAGGCTCGATCGCGTGCCCTGCGAGCTCGCGGTCGAGCAAGTCGAAGATCGAGGCGCGCTCGCTGGTCGTGGCGCCGGCGCCGTGTCGGATCGCGGTGCCGGACTCGACGTCGTATTCGAGCACGCAGCGGGTGGCGCCGGCGCTGGTGCCGAGAAAGGAGCGCTGGGCGAGTCGCGTCGGTGCGTCGGCACTGTCGAGCCAGAAGGCGTGCTCGGCGTCGCCGAAGAGCCGTTCGAAGAGGGCCTCGGTCGATGGTTCGCCCGGGACGCGGCGCAGGCGCAGCTCGCTCTCGCCGCCCGCTGCGCTGCGGCTGCGACGCACCTCGGTCCGCCGCCGTGGCTGCAGCGGCCGTTTGGCGCCGCGCCAGCGCGGCGAGCGCAGGCGGCGGGCGAGCCCGTAGAAGTTCTCGACCAGTCTGGCGCCGTGCTCGGTGGCCACCGACTCGGGGTGGAACTGGACGCCCCACATCGGCCGCCGCTTGTGTTCGATCCCCATCACGACCCCGTCGTCGGCCCAGGCGGTGATCTGGCCGTCCGGGCCCATGTCGGTTATCTGCAGCGAGTGGTAGCGGACGACTGGGAAATCCTGTGGGATGCCGGCGAAGAGCCCGTCGTCAGAGTGGTGGATGCGGCTGAGCCGGCCGTGCATCGCCTCCGGCGCGCTCGAGACCTTGCCGTTGAGCAGGTGGCCGAGCCCCTGGTGGCCGAGGCAGATGCCGAGCACCGGGATCTCGCTGTAGCGGAGGATGTCGTTGCAGACGCAGAAGTCATGCCAGCGCTCGGGGCTGCCGGGGCCGGGGGAGAGGACGATCGCGTCGAAGTCCCAGCGCGAGAGCGCTCGCCAGGAGACGGCGTCGTTGTCGACCACGATCGGCTCTTCGCCGCTGACGCCTGCCAGCAGGTGGAAGACGTTGTAGGTGTAGGAGTCGTGGTTGTCGACGAGCAGCGTTCTCATGCCGCTGCCTCCAGGCCGAGCCCGCGCGCGGTGCGGTCGAGGGTCGAGTTGACGACCCGTCGCACGTGCGGTGCCCGCTTCTCGGCGAGCTGCCAGCGGGCGAGGTGCGAGGCGTAGCGTGCCAGCGGCGCCACCTGGAGGCTCTCCGTGACGCGGCCCAGCAAGCGTCCGTAGGTCTCCGCTTGGACGACAGCGAAGCGATAGTCGGGATCGAGCTCGGGCGCCTCGGCCGGCGCCGCGCCGTTGCCGTCGCGGGATCGTGCCCGCACCAGGTCCCAGCCGAGCGCCTTGTCGTCGGCGAGCAGCTTCTCCGGCTCAAAATCGACCCGCTTGGTCGCCGTGTGCAGGAGGAAGTAGCCGAGCGCGACCTGCGAGGCGACGCGATCGGGGGAGGGGTGGCCGCGGCGTATCGCCTCGCGCTCGGGATCGGCCTCGATCTGCTCGTCGATCCACTCGACCAGATGGTCAATCAGTACCGCGTCCTTCTTGCTCGAGGCGATCTTTTCGCGTTCGCGCGCGACCATGCCGTGGAAGATGTCGTGGTAGGGGTGGAAACCGTTGCCGCTGTCGGTGTGGACCAGCTCGGCCATCAGCTGCCGGCGGCATGTCACGTGGGCGTACCACTCCTGGCCGCAGACCTGGACCGAGGTCGAGCCGTCGAGGCCGGTGTCGGCCAGCCAGTAGGCGAGGGCGCGCATGTGCTGGGTCGGCACCCCGTCGGAGCGGACCAGCGGCATTTCCTCCAACTCCTCGCGGTCGGTCATGTAGATCACCGTGCCGTCGACGCGTTTCTCCAGCGTTCCCTCCTGCAGGCCGAGCTCGGCCAGTTCCGCCACCTCGGGCAGGAAGTCGGACTCGAAGAAGACGCGGTCGAAGTAGATGCCGAGCCGAGCCAAGGTCTTGCGCTGGCCGGAGATCACCCAGGCGCGCGTCTGTGACCACAGTTCCAGCGCCGTCTGGTCACCGTTCAGCACCCGCTGCAATAGCTCATCGGCGCTGTCTTCCTGGACATTGACCTCGCGCGTGAGCGAGTCGGCAGGGTGGTCCTGTGCGAGGCCAAGAGCGGCGCCGTTGGCACCGTTCTTGACGTAGTCGGCGTAGCAGTAGCCGACGAAGTGGTCGCTCTTGACGCCGCCTGCCTCACCGGACCCTTGCGGGTACTTGCCGCTGCGCACGACGCCGGCCATCGCCTCGCCCATGCTGCGGCCGATGTCGCAGATGATGCTGCGGCGCTCGACCTCGCCACCGGCCTCGCCCAGGGCGTTGCCGAGCGCGTTGCCCAGCGCCAGGTTGCGCAGGTGGCCGATGTGCAGCGCCTTGGTCGAGTTGGCGTCCCAGAAGTTGAGTGAGAAGCGCCGGCCCGAGGCGATATCGCCACAGCCGGCAACGGCCTCCTCGCCTTCCTCCAGCGCCGCGCCTCGCTCCGCCACCCAGCCGTCGTCGAGCCGCAGCCAGGCCTGCTTGCCCTCACGGGCGACCGACGCCACCCACGGTTGGCGCTCGACCTCCTCCAGGGCGGCAAGCGCGCCCGGGTCCTCCTGCCAGCCGTCCACCCGCGGCACGAGCATCAGGTCGAAGCGCTCGTGCGGGCGGTAGGGCGCTCGCAGCGTCCAGTGCGCTTGGGCGTCACCCCCGCCTCCCGCTTCGTCGAAGTAGTCGAAGAGATTGATGTCCATAGTCCCGGCGAAACCCAGCGCCGATGCACCAGCCGGGGCTCGAACCCGGATCCTCGGCTTACAAACCCGATCCTCTAACCGATTGAGGTACTGGTGCGTATTTGTTTATCAAATAGCAGAGTAACTATTCAATAATTTTGGAGTGTAACAACGGAACCCGAGTCATGTCCAGCCAAAGATCCCTGCGACCTCCCAAGTCGGGCGGTTGCAGGGATTTCGTCTGGGCTAGACGGCTTCGAAGAGCGGATCGTCGGCGTCGGGGCCCGACGATTCGGCGTACTGGATGCAGCCTGAACGGTGCAGGGCGCGGCAGTGGTAGGCGATCTCCGCGTAGGGAGCGCCGACGGCCTCGGCCAGCTGTGAGCGGGTCGCCGGCTCAGCCTTGAGGAGCTCGAGGATCCGTGCTCTGGTTGGATGCCAGAGTGCTCTCATCTCTTGGGTCGGCACGAGTTCTCCTCTTTGTACTGAACGCAGTTGACTGAAAAACTGAATGTAGTTGACTGAACTGCCCGATCGGGCATCTTTGCTTAATCGCGACAACTTTGCATTGCCAAGCCGGGCTCTTGGATCGTTTACCCCGCAGTTTCGGGAGAATTGCTGGCCATGTTGACTGTTGCAGTCACCGGCCCAACGGGGGAGATCGGCAAATCATTCATCTCCGCCCTCGAGCGGGCACCGGAGGTTGAGCGGGTAATCGGCATGGCGCGGCGCCCCTTCGACCTCGGCGCCCAGGGTTGGGAGAAGACCGAATACCGGCGCGGCGACATCCTCGATCGCGAGGCCGTCGATGCCTTGGTCGCTGATGCCGACGTGGTCGTTCACCTCGCCTTCGTCATCGTCGCCGGCAAGGGGGAGAGCCGTGAGATCAACCTGACTGGCTCGCGCAACGTCTTCGAGGCGGCGGCCATCGCCGGCGCCAAGCGCCTGATCTACACCTCCTCGGTCGCCGCTTACGGCTTCCACCGCAGCCTGCCCGAGCTGCTCAGCGAGGACGAGCCGGTGCGCGGCACTGCCCGCCACCCTTACTCGGCCGACAAGGCCGAGGTCGAGTCGGAGCTGGGGGAGGCGCTGGCGGGCTCGGCGACCGACGCATACGTATTCCGACCCTGCATCGTCGCCGGTCCGCGGGCGCCGCTGTTGCTGGAGCTGGTGCCGCTGCTGACGCTCGGCCAGAAGCTGCCGGGGCCGGTGCGCTGGGCGCTTGGCAAGGCGCCCTCGCTGCGGCCGGTGCTGCCCGACCCCGGCGTGCCGTTCCAGCTCGTCCATCACGACGACGTCGCCGCCGCTCTTTGTGCCGCGGTTATCGGCCACGGCGAGCCCGGCGTCTACAACCTCGCCGGCCCCGGCGAGCTGACCGTCTCCGACCTCGCCGACGAGCTCGGCTGGCACTCGGTGCCGGCGCCGCAGCTCGCCGTCGGGGTCGCCGCCGAGGCGGTGGCGCCCTTCCTGCCGTTCCTGCCCGCCGAGGCCGCCTGGATCGAGACGGTCCGCCGCCCGGTGCTGATGGACACCTCGCGGGCCCGCCGCAAGCTGCACTGGATGCCGCATCACGACGCCCGGGGGACGCTGCGCGAAACGATCGCCGCGGTGCGTGGTGGCTAGGGACCCGTCTCGGTAGGGATTCCACTTAACTTTTTTTGAAGACAGTTGGCGGTCGTCCGAGGTCGTCGCCGCAAAAAAAGTACAAGACGTTCCATCCCTACCGAGACGGGTCCCTAAACTCCGACGGCATGGCGATCAGCGAGAGCGAGTCGACCTTTGTCCTCTATAGGAGGGGGATCGAGCTGCTCGAGGAGGCTGACTTCGAGCAGGCGATGGAGCCGCTGGAGGCGGCGGCCAGGCGGGCGCCAGAGAAGTCCTCGGTGCGCGAGGCGTTGGGGCGTGCCTACTTCCGTTGCGGCCGTTTCGCCGCCGCCGCGGCGGAGTTCGAGGCCGTCGTCGACACCCACCAGGTCAACGACTTCGCCCACTTCTGCCTCGGCCGTGCCCTCGCCAAGACCGGCGAGACCGAGCGCGCTCGCCATCACCTGGCGCTCGCAGCAAACCTGCGGCCCGATCGCCGCGACTACCGCTTCTACCGCGAGTTGCTCGGGACCTGAGCGGTCGCTACAGGCCGGCGACCAGGCGGCCGACGTTGCGCTTGCTGAAGTAGGGGCTGAAGGTGTGGAGCCGGTCCAGGCGTTTGCCGTAGCTGGTCACGCCGTTGATCGCCGCGCCTCCTTCGATCAGCCAGCCGCCGCCGCTGGCGCCGGGAGCCCAGTGGCAGCGGATCGCGATCGTCGGTGGGCCGGGAATGCGGTAGGTGATGCTGTCGTCGCCGACGTAGGGGGATTCGCAGCCCTGCATCCAGCGCGTCTTGCCGGGGTAGCCGAAGGTCTGGAAGTCCTGGCGGCGGCTGAGGTCGGTGGCGATCGCGGCGCCACCACCGACCGCGTCGGCGACATTGACCCCTTCGGCGTTGGGGGTGGTGATGATCGCGCCGACGTCGAAGTTGGGGTTGCCGAACTTGACCCACTGCCGCAGGGCGAAGATCGATTTTCGGTAGGCGATGAAGGCGCCGAAGGGGGCCGTCGTGCCGCTGTAGGCGGGGACGAACTGGGCGAAGCTGGACCAAACGCTGCGCCGGCCGTAGGGCGGCAGCGGGCCCGAGTTGAGGCAGTGGGCGGCGGTCAGCACGAGCTGGCGGCTGGGCGAATCGATCGCCGTCGCCGAGCAGTAGCCGCGCTTGTTTCCTTGGCGGATAAAGAGGCGGCCGTTGACGGAGTTGGGGGGGACGGTCGGTTCGGCGATCTGGGCGAAGCTCGCGAGCGCGGTCAGGCGCCCGCCGCGCGGCTGGTCGAGCGGCAGCGCCGAGCGCATCCGCGCCGGCGTCCAGTAGCGGGCGATGCGGGCGGCTTCGCCCTCGGCCACGCTGCTCGCCGCCTGCAGGCGAGCCGAGCCGGCAGCGCCGGCCGGCATCGCGAGCAGCGTCGCGAGCAGGCAGGCGAGCGCGATCAGTGCGCCCGCGGCGCGAGGCCGGGCGCTGTGCGGGCCACTTTGCATCGAGACGAGAATAATGTCATCGCAGCAGCGGCACCACACAGCGGTAGGCGTGGGTGGTGGTGGAGAGGTCTTTTGAGATCACGCTACTAGCAGTCACGATGCTCACCGCATAAGCATCGGGACCCGAAACGACCGGGACGTCGCTCGACCACTCGTCGCCCGAATCGAGGTTGACCCCCTGCTCTTCGGCGAAGGCTGCTAGCTCGAGCGCCTCCGGTAGCGAGCCGCCGCGGGCGGCGCATTTGCGCGCCGCGGTGGGGGCGTTGACGGCGCTGCTCGGCGAGCTCTCCCAGCAAGCGCCGGCGAAGGTCTGCGTGTCCGGCAGGCAACCGACACCGTGTCCGTTGACCGTCTGCGCATCGACCGCGTTGACGGCGTTGAGCGCAGTTTGCGCGTCGACCGCGCTCAACGCCGAGTCGGCTGAGTCGGCGTGCGCCGCGCTCGGCACCTGACCCAGGGTCAGCTCGTTGATCTCGGCACCGGTCAGCGGCGCCGAGCTGGTGACGCTCTTCAACACGCCGGGTTTGAGCCGGTTGGCGGCGATCGAGCGTGGCTTCACTCGGTTGCCGGGAATTGACTTCGCCCGGATCGCCGTGCCGTCGATCTTCGCCTTCTTCGCCGCGTAGACACTGCCCCCGAGCGCGACAAAAAGCGCGATCACCGAGATCGCCAACGCCGGCGAGTTCCGCCAGATCCCCTGCCTCATATCTCCCCCATAAACGTGACGGTTTCCAGATCCAGAGGCGAGCCTAAGCCGATGCGACTCGAATACCCAAGAAAGTTGGACGAACATCCAGCGTTATGTCACTTATCGACTGCGGGATATTTGATCACTAGTAGAGACTGATCGCACCTTTGTCCAAAAAATTCCCCTCTTAGGGTGCCGCGAAAATCAATCGCGGGGGAGGGGTAATGCAGGGGATCAGGACGAGCTTGGCAGTGTTTTTTGCGCTCACCGTGGGTGGAACGGGCATCGCCTTGGCGCAGAGCGACCCCGCGGGAGAGAGCCCGTCGGTCGCTGCCGAAGCGCTATCTGCTCCGCCAGAGCTGCGGAGCACGGAGCTAGAGGCCAAGCGAACCGCGACCTCCCAGACTTTCGAACTTCCGAGTGGGGCGCTTGAAACGAGGATTTACGAGGCACCGGTCAACTACCGGGATGCGGACGGCTCCTGGGAGCCGATCGAAGAAGGTTCGAGCCCTCTGGTTCCGGTCTTGCCAACGGCAAGAACGGCTTTGAAGTGAGGCTTCCGGCGAGGATGGGGGAGGGGCCTGTTCGGCTGGACACGAGCGAGGATTGGGTCTCCTATGAGCTTCTCGGGCCGTCCACGGAGGCAGTCCAACTCGAAGGTGGGTCCGCCACCTACGAGGGCGCGAGCAAAGGGCTCAGCTTCGAGCTCACCAACCTCCCCAACGGCATCAAGGAGGACATCGAGATCGCCGACCCATCCCAGCCCGCCACCTTCGCGTATGAACTTGATGCCTCGGCGGGCATCGAGCCGAGGCTAACTGAGGCGGGCGCGGTCGAGTTCCGCGACGCGGAGGAAGAGCCGGTGGCCCTGCTGCCGCCGCCGACGATGGCCGACAACGCCTCTGTCTCCGGAGAGATCCACTACCGCCTGGAGCAGGGAGGTGCCCAGGCCTGGCGCCTCCTCGTCGAAGCCGACCATGAGTGGCTCGCCGCCTCCGAGCGGGCCTGGCCGGTGAGGATTGACCCGACGCTGACCCTCCCGAGCCCGAGCCTCGACTGCTGGTACGACGTCCACGAGAACGAGGGACAACAGCAGTCCAACTGGGGTTGTGCCTCCAGCGGCCTTCAGCGCCTTCAGCTAAGGCACGAGCCCCAGATCGGCAAACCGGCCGAGCAGGAGCGCTCGACGCTGCGCTTCAACCACTGATGGCTACATTCAGCCGCCAGCGCCTGCACGACGTCAGCGGATTCCAATCACGCCAAGCTCAACTACGTCATGCCCCCGATTGCGCTGCATGCATAGTGCAAGTGGAACTGCTTCGTTCCTTTACATATGTGGAAAGCGAACCGTAGGGAACATAACCATTCGAGCAACTGTGTCATGGCGCCCACGCAACGGGACTAAACGACGATCCGTTTCTAGGAAAATCACTTATCCCATAACCGTTGATCATATCTGCCGGTAAATTCCGGTCAAAAGGATGTGACGAATGCTTGTGCTCGTGATAGTCTGTTTATTGATGTCATCGGGTTATGCAAATTACGATGGAATGGGCAGCGACACGCCACCTGAAAGTGGGCGAATTATTGTCAGAAGCGTGGAGCTTTCGGACCATGATGCTGTTCTGGAATGGGCTCGGGGTATATGCCGTGGGGTGAGCGTTGAGGAAATCGCAGATACCTCGAGCATTGAGCCCACCACTGATGCCGCAGTCCAAGCTCTGGTAGGTAATCTGCCGGACGGTGCCTCCGATCAAACGCGTAAAGAGGCTGCGCGAGTTTGCGCTATTGAGCTGGAAGCATTTGGCCAGCGAAGGCGGATGATCATGGAGGTGCTGGCCGCGGAGGTGAAGGTGGCAAGCACGGAGCTCTCGTCAACCGAGTTGACCAGGACATATGGGGCGATGGCCGGTGACATCCAGAGGCACGCAATGGCTTCGAGCAGTACTGAGCAGTTGACGCTAGCCGTCATGCAGATCCTCAAAGAGCACCTAGAAGAAGAAGTGCCTCAAGATATAGCCGAGCGAGTAGTAAATCGTATTCACGAATAACAAACGTCAATCGCAACAAGTATGCGCGGCCTTACTAACGGTCAGTCCTCTTTAAGAGCCAGACCCAAGACGGGATCACCAACACCTCCGCGCTCGACTCCTCGCTGCGCCAGCGCCGCCGCACCCAGACCGGTGGCGCCAACCCAGGAACCGAGATCTACCACTATGCCGGCGACTCAGACTCGCCTGCCTGGATCGACCGGGGCTCGAGCTGGCAGCGCCACATCCCAGGCATCGGCAACCTTGGAGCGATCCAGGACAGCTCCAAAGGTACGACCCTGCAACTCACCAACCTCCACGGCGATGTCATCGCCACCGCCAGCACCAATCCCGAAGCGACCGGACTCCTCGCCACCTTCGAGTTCGACGAGTACGGCAACCCGAAACAGGGGTCGACGTCGAAGTATGGGTGGCTCGGCGGCAAGCAGCGCCGTACCGAGCTGCCTTCAGGCGTCATCCAGATGGGGGTGAGGAGCTACGTGCCGGCGCTGGGGCGGTTCCTTTCACCAGATCCGATTCGTGGCGGTTCGGCAAACGCCTATGACTATGCCGCAGGTGATCCGGTCAACAGCTTTGATTTGACTGGGGAAGCATGCGAGTCGCCCGACAGTAGCTGGCGGAAGCAGTGCCAGAAGATCAACAGACAGATGAAGAGGAGAGAAAGGAGCAGGGCTAAGTCAGTGTCCCGGAGGAGTGTCACCATAGTGCTGATCGAAAGGCGCGGCGGCGGTGCGCGAGCATCCGGTATTGGGGGCGCTCTTGAAGATGCGCTAGATTACGTGCATGACAAGGTTGGTGGTGGAGTAAAGAAGATTGGGGATGGTATTGCCAGCCTCACTCTCTCGGGTCCTGAGTACAGGGCTGCCGCCAAGGCATTTACGTTGGCAAATGCATGGTCTCCGGATAGGCTAATCCAAGCCTGGCAGTGCGGGGAATATGTCGCCGGCACTGGGCGTGGGTTTGGGGATTGCGATCCGTGGGAGATCTGGAATGGAGAGCCGCCGGCTTCGGCTCGATGAACGGGGGGAGATATGCCTGAGCGACTTCAGGCGGGAATCATATTGTTCGGTTTGTTCGTGCTTCCTGCGGTCATAACGTGGCTAAAGGGCCAGAGGCTGGCATTTGCTGTCGGATTCCTATTTCCGGGATTGATCTGGACGGTGATCGCGTGTCGTCTCGCAGACCCATCGTCTTGGTGGGCGCGCCGCTTTTACGGCCCAGAAAAGATGCAACGGGCGTTAAATCGATTCGGCTCCGAAACGTCCACGGCATTGTGAGTCATTAGCTGACTTTATGTTTGGGATAGCGAATGTTCGTGGAGTTGTGGTCGCATTTGTCGCGCTGGCGCTAGCAGCGTTCGCTTCGAGTTCTGCGAGAGGACGAGCAATGTCATCTGAAATTGCTTTTGGAATTGCTGGTTTAGCCCTCGACCTTGGCGAGTTCTATGTGTGGCACTCGGAAATCCTCTGACATAAATCAGAGGAAGATAAGCAAGATCCGCGAAATTGGCGCCCTTGGTGATGGGTGATGTGATTGCCCACTCAATGATACGCCGCTTTGCCATGTTGCTGGTCGTTATTGGCTTGCGCTAGCCAATACCGCCAGTCACAAAGCTTCTATGCAACTAAAATCTACGCAATTAGAGATTCCAGAGGACAGTTCGGTTGCGGGATGGATCGAACCCGAACTAACCGGAGATGTTAGTTCAGTAACGGGTACTATTCCCGATTGCTTCGAGGTTTACGCCAGGATCTTCCATCCCGCCTGGACCCGTGACGGACAGCTTGCTAGGTGGTCTGAAGTAGCGGCTGTTCTGGGGCGTGAGATGCATGCGCTTGCGCAGTGGCACGCACTGGTCGGTTCAGCTGATCCGGATGATCTCAGCGATTCAGAGTGGGATGGTTCTGAGCCTGAACGGGGAGACCTCGCGCTGGATATTCTCGTGCCACTATCTGCCTTGCTTGAACGGCACACGGGTTCTGCTGGACATTGTTTTTTCGGTCTCTGGACCGGTTGGGCCTCGGTTGTATTTCAGGTGTTTTCGTCGGGCGGATCGGTTAGGGACGAGGTGGAGCAGGTTTCTTCAATAGCCGATATTCCGGGTCCGCGCTTTGGGCTTCCGCCGCAGTCTGGGCGAGACTACCTTCTACTGAGCGGCCCGCTTGCAGCCGCCGTGGAAATCGCGGAAGCCGACTTATCGGGTGGACTAGGACCCACTTCACCCAATCTCATCTGGCCCGCAGATCGCTCATGGTTTTTGGCCAGCGATATCGACTTCGACTCAACGCTTGTGGGTGGCAGTGACGCATTGATCGAGTCCATCGTTGATTCAAACGAGATTGAGGCATGGCGGGTTGAGCCTTCCGACTCTCTCTCGGCCGATGCGGATGATCGCAATTAAGGCGATAGCCTCTGTAGTCGGAACAGGCAAGTCCAGGCGAGGGAAGAATGACGATGACTAGCAGCCGGGTGGGGCAGGCTTGTCGCTTTCACCGCGCATTCGGTTAAGCGATGATCGAGCTGTGACAACGTCGAACTATCCCGTCGTTTTCACGGTTGATTCTAGGAATCACTGAGCTAGGTTCTTGCATGGATGTACTTGAGGAAGGGCATTTGGTTAGCGTCGCCTTCACCCGTGATCGGGCGGAGGGAGACATTATTCAAGGGCTTTTGCATGACGCCGGCATCCCAAGCGTTCTGCAGTAGATGGGCATTGACGGTCCGCGGCTGGGAATCGGCTTGCTGAACCCGGGTGGTCCCCCGCAAAGAGTGATGGTTCGCTCAGCTCAGGCCGAGGAAGCGCGGGCCCTACTCGCGGAGGCGGTAGTCCCGAGCGAACTAGAGGGTTGGGTTGAAAGCGATCTCTATGCGAAAGAGACGGGAGGGCGGAAGCCCCGTAACTATGGTTTGGTCGGCGCTTACGCCCGGATTTGGGTCTGGTCGTTAGGCGCCATGATGCTCGCCTTCGGGACCTTTCTCTTGCTGCGGATGATCTAGTCGCCTCTGCGCAAGCGTCCGGGCAACGCTGATCCTGAACTTGTCACTCGAGTTGCTTCCGAATGAAGACGCGGGAGAAGCCGTCCTCTTGCTGCCGCTTGTACTCGATGTATCCGATCCGGGCGTAGAGCGCCTGGTTCTCGGTCATCTTCTCGTGGGTGTAGAGGTAGAGCGAGTCGTGGCCAGCACGGCGCGCTTCCCGCTCGGCGAAGCGGAGTAGGGCTTGGCCGATGCCTTCGCCCTGTCGGGACGGGTGGACGGCGACGTTCTCTACGCGGAAGCCCTCCTCGCCGGTGCTGAGGACGATCGCGGCGACGAGCTCCCCGTCGCTCTCGACTGCGCTGGCGTCGCTGTGACGGATCACGTCGGCGTAGTTCTCGGTCATCGGTCCTGGCTTGCGGCCGATGCGGCTCACGTAGCCACGGTAAGCGTCATCGACGAGCTTGGTGAGTGCCGCTGCATCGCCCGCATTCGCGGGGCGAAGTGAGCAGTCCTGGGGCAGGTCGAGTTCGATCAACCGCCCGATCGTAGTTCGACGAGCAGCCTGACTGGCTTGCGGCGCGGAGTCGCTCTACACTCGAGCGGCATCGATACGCGGAAGCAGGGGAGGCGGTTTCATGTTCGACGACCGGCAGGCCGAAAGCGAGATCGAGAGGCGCGCGGCGCGCCTCTCGAAGGTGTATGCCGATCCCTTGCGGGGCCGGATCGTCGGCGAGTGCAACCTGCGCGAGATGAGCCCGCGGAGCTTCCACGACTTGATCGGCGGGGCCACCCTGGACAAGGTCTCGCATGCCTTCGAGATGCTCGTGCAATACGGCTGGCTCGAGCTGACACGGGTCGACGAAGGCGAGGACGGGGAGCCCGACGGAGTCGAGCGCTTCTATCGCGCGCCCGAAACCGCGGTCTGGGACGAGGAGACGCTGGAAGTGCTTCCCGAGTCGACGCGCGCCCTGGTTGCTTGGCGGGTGCTGGAGACGCTCGCGATCCGCACCAAAGAAGCGCAGAAGGCTGGCACACTCTCGCGCAACGACGCTCATCTCTCCTGGTCGGCGCTCGAGCTCGACCAGCAAGGCTGGGAGGCTGTGATCGCACGCGTCGACGCCGTCTTCGAAACCCTCGCTCGCGAGCAGGACGAGGCCAGGGCCCGCATGGCTGAGTCCGGGGAGGAGTCGATCGCGATGACCGTCGCGCTACTCGCCTTCGAGTCGCCGCCGGTCAGGTCGGGGGAACGCCGGCCCGCGACCGGGGCCCGCGGGATAGACTCGCTCGCGTAAATACGGTCGGTGGTCAAGGGAAGTCCGGTGAGATGCCGGCGCGGTCCCGCCACTGTGACCGGGGCGAAGGAAGCTGCAGGCGCGATGGTTTGCGTCAGCCACTGGGGGCGACACAGAGCTCCCGGGAAGGTGCGGCCGACCGATTCCCGGAAGCCAGGAGACCTGTCCCCGGCCAGCCATGACAACCCTCGAGGAAAGGGTGGCTTAAATGCCAAGACTCATCCCGTTCCGGCTGGTCGCAGCGTGCGCGCTGGCTCTGATCCTGTTGCTCTCGACCGCTGCGCTTGCCGTGGCGAAGGTCCCCGCCGATCTGCGTGTTGTCGCCGGCGGCAAGGTCCTCGCTGAAGAGACGCTCAAAACCGGCACGGTCTCGGTGCCGACCAGCCGCAAAGCCAACTGCTTCGGCAAAGGCACCGCCGGCAGCGGCAAAGCGGCGACGATCAAAGGCGCCACCGCCCTCGGTCTGCTCGGCCAGGCGGCAAAGTCGACCAAATCGCTGCAGCCGTTGCTGCTTACCGACGCCTTCGACTTTGGCCTGGGGATCTGCGGCGTCGGCGGCTACAAGGCGACTGCCAAGCTCTCCTGGTACCTGAAGGTCAACCACAAAAACCCCGAACTTGGCGGCGACGCGGTGAAGTTGAAAGCCGGCGACGACGTGCTCTGGGCGCTGGCCGGCTACCCGTACCCGCAGGAGCTGTCACTGGTCGCACCGACCGATGCGACCACCGGAGTGCCGTTCGAGGTCCGCGTCTTCTCCTACAGCGACAAGGGCAAACGCAAACCGGCCGCGGGGGCGACGGTGACGGGCGGGCTGACCCCTACCAATGCCGAAGGCCGTACGACCGTGGTCCTCACCGAGCCCGCCACGCTGGGCGCAACCCACGGCAAGGACATCCCGTCCAACCAGGTCGCGGTCTGTGTCAGCGGGGCGTGCCCCACGGGCTGATTCGTTGAGACGGGCCCGTGGCACGGCGGTCGCGATCGCGCTGCTCGGCGCAGCGCTCGCGACCGCCGGCTGCGGCGTCGGCCCCGGATCGGAGGTCGGCGAGGTATCGCTGACCGTGACCCGGGACTACGGCGCTGCACCGGTTCTGCCCGTGATGACCGACGAGGCAACCGAATCGGACACGGTGATGCGGGTGCTCGACCGCAACGCCGAGATCTCGACCAGCTACGGCGGTGGCTTCGTCAGCGCGATCGAGGGCGTCGAAGCCGAGCGAGCGAGCGGTCGGTCCTGGGACTGGTTCTTCTACGTGAACGGGGTTGAGTCGCCGGTGGGAGCTGCTGATTTTGCCCTCAACGGAGGTGAGGCGATTTGGTGGGACTACCGCGACTGGTCTGCCGCGTCGCGGGTGCCCGCTGTCGTCGGCTCTTGGCCCCAGCCACTTGTCGGTGGCTATGAGAGCGAGGCCCATCCGGTAGTGCTCGAGTGCCGCGGTGGCGGCCCTGCCTGCGCGGTGGTACGCCGCATGCTGGACGAGGCGGGAGTCGCGCTGGCCGGGGGGTCGCCGGATGCCGCGATCCGGGTCTTGGTCGGCCCCTGGGCACGGCTGCGCGAGGACCCCGCGGCGGCACAGCTGGAGGACGGCCCAGATGAAAGCGGTGTCTTTGCCGAGTTCGTGCAAGGTGGTGACGGCGGGTACATCCTCGAAGGGTTGGACGAAGGCGGTGGGCCCGCGCAGAAGTTTGGCCCGAGTGCCGGCTTGGTCGCCGCGGTGCGTCGCTACGACGCGCCCCCCGTCTGGCTGATCAGTGGCGCGACGGCGCGCGGCGCCCTCGCCGCGGCGGGCTTGCTCAGCGCAGCCCACCTACGCGACCATTACGCGGTGGTCACCGAAGGCGGCGAGGAGACGCCGCTGCCCTTGCCTCAGGCACCGCGATGAGGTCGCCCTTTGCCTACGTGCCGCGCCGGGGGCCGCTGCAGGCGGCCTCACCTGGCGCGGCTGTCGTCTACCTCGGCGCCCTCGTCGTCGTCGCCTTCCTCTATTCGAGCCCGCTGGTGCTGGCCGCGGTTGGGGTTGCGGCGGGTCTTGCCGGCGCTCTGGCGGGCGCCGGGAGTGCGGTCCGGGCGGCGATCAAGCTGGGTTTGGCGATCGCGCTGCCGATCGTCGTCGTCAACGCGCTCGTCGTCGACCGTGGCGCGACGGTCCTGCTGCGGCTCGGCGAGTGGCCATTGCTCGGCCAAGTTGACGTCACCGCGGAGGCGATTGCCGACGGCGCCATCTTCGGGCTGCGGGCGGTCGTCGTGATGATCGCCTTCGCCGTCTACTCGGCCTGCGTCGATCCCGACCGGGTGTTGCGGGCGCTGCGACCGCTGGCGGGACGTTCGGCCCTGACCGCGGCGCTGATCTCACGCCTCGTCCCGGTCGCAGCCGCCGACGCTTCGCGCCTGCGCGACGCCGGACGCCTGCGCGGCCCGGCCGCGGCCCCGCTCGGCCGCGCCGCCCTGGTCCGCCGTCTGATGGCGGGCTCTCTGGACCGGGCCGTCGACGTGGCGGCGACGCTGGAGCTGCGCGGCTACTCGCTGGCGGCGCCAGACGCTGCGCGGGGCGGTGTCCTCGGTCGGTTGGCTCGGGTCACGCACGGAAGAGTGCGCTCCCCTCACCGCCCTCCCTGCGTCCTAGCCCCGCTTGGTCTGGCACGCGCCAGGAGGCGTTCGAGGTACGACCGTCGCTTTTACCTCGTCGGCGGCTTGGTGCTCGTCGCGGCTATCGCCGCCAAGGTGATCGGCGCCGACGGCTTTAGCGCTTACCCGACGATCGAGATCGGCGCCGAGCGCGCGACGGTCGTGCTCTCGGTCCTCATCGTTCTCACCGGCCTGGCTCCGTGGAGGCGCAATGCCTGAGCTCGACTCTCCGCCACGCGCGGCACCGGCCCTGGAGATCGCGGGACTCACCTATGCCTATCCCGGCGCAAGCAGTGCCCTCCGCGACGTCTCACTGACCTTGGCGCCCGGGGAGTTCGCGTTGCTCGCCGGCCGCTCGGCCTGCGGCAAGACGACCCTGCTGCGCGCCGCCTGTGGGCTGGTGCCCCACTTCCATGGCGGCGAGATCGAGGGCAGCGTCCAGGTCGCCGGCCTCGACGCGATTGCCAGCGGCCCGAGCGAGCTTGCCGCAGCGGTCGGCTACCTAGCCCAGGACCCCGAGACCCAGGTCGTCTCGACCACCGTCGCCGCGGAGATCGAGCTGCCTTTGGAGATGCGTGGCGACCCGGCATCATCCCGCGCCCGCGCAGTGGAGGAGGTAGCCCTTGCCCTCGCAATCCCACATCTCCTCGGTCGCACGGTCGACACCCTCTCAGGGGGAGAGCTCCAACGCGTTGCTCTCGCCGCGGCCCTGGTCACCCGCCCCAAGCTGGTTCTTCTCGACGAGCCCACGTCCCAGCTCGACCCCGTAGCCGGTGACGAGCTCATCTGGCTCCTACGAAGGCTCAACGAGGAGTGGGGGGTGGCGATCTTGCTCGCCGAGCACCGCCTTGAGCGTTGCCTGGCCGCCGCCGATCGAGTAGTAGCCATGGACTCAGGAGCCATCTCCTTCGACGGCTCTGCGGAAGACTTTTTGGCATGGGCGCAACAAGCTGACGCCGCCCTGGAGACTCCCGCAGCTCGCCTCTTCTCGCTCGCTGGAATCGAATCTCTACCGGTCGGCGTCCGAGACGCGCGAGCCACCCTCTGGGATCGAGAGGAGAGGGTCGGGGGTCCCGGCCGCGCGCGGCGTCCTGTTTTTCGCACGGACCACTTGGCGAGAGACACAGGCTCCGAGGCGAAAAACCCAGCACGCGGCCGGGACCCCCGACCCTCTCCCCCCACCGCAGCTGCCGAAGCACGAAACCTCTGGGTCGAGCTGAGTTGGAGCGATGAGCCCCACGATGTGCTGAAGGGGATCGACCTGCGGATCGATCGTGGAGAGACGGTTGCCCTAATGGGACGCAACGGCGCTGGCAAGAGCACGTTGCTGCGAGTGCTCGCCGGACTTGTCGAGCCTGTACGTGGCAAGACCACGACCCCGGATGGAATGGCCCTGCTGAGCCAAAACCCCAGTGACTACTTCGTGCGCGAGCGAGTAGGCGACGAGCTGCCGGGCGATGCCGGCATGGCGGCGTTGCGAATCGTCGGTCTTGAGCATGCGGTCGACGCCGACCCGCGCGATCTCTCTGGAGGGGAGCGGCAGCGGCTGGCGCTGGCGATCGCCTTGGCAGGTCGGATGGAGGGCGATGAGCTGCCAGGCCTCGTTGCGTTGGATGAGCCCACGCGTGGCATGGACCGGGCGCGCAAGAACGACTTGATTGAGCTAATCGAGGGGCTGGCCGGTAGGGGGGCCGGCGTTGTCGTCGCCACCCACGACGTCGAGTTCGCCGCCTCGTTCGCTGAACGGGTGGTGCTGCTCGGCGACGGGGTCGTCATCGCCGACGGCGAAGCCGCCGAGATCCTCTCCGGCGGCTGGTACTTCGCAACCGAGGTCGCCCGCATTCTCGACCTTCCCGGCGTGATCACGCCAGAGTGCGGCGCTGCGGCTCTGGGTGAACGGCGAGCGCCGACCGACGGAGCATCCATATCTGATTCTTTGCGACAGAGGGAGGCGCGAAGTTGATGTCTTGGGAGCTGGCCAGCTTCCTAGTCCTCGGCGCCGGCCTGCTCAGCGGCTTCGCGTGGTATGAGCGCTCACGCCCGACCTCACAGGTGGTGGCGCTGGTCGCTGCCCTGGCGGCGCTGGCGATCGCCGGTCGGATCGCCTTCGCCGCCTTCCCCAACGTCAAGCCGACCACCGACATCGTCATCTTCGCCGGCTACGCGCTCGGGCCGGCGCCCGGGTTTGCCGTCGGCGGCCTCACCGCGCTCGTCTCGAACTTCTGGTTTGGCCAGGGTCCCTGGACGCCATGGCAGATGGCTGGCTGGGGCCTTTGCGGGCTCCTGGGCGCGGCGCTCGCCGTCATCCGTCCCAACGCCGGCCGCTTCACGCTGGCCGCCGTTTGTGCCCTGGCGGGCATTGCCTACGGCGCTCTGCTGAACTTCTCCTTGATGGCGACCTATGGAGGCGACCTTTCGTTGGAGCGTTTCCTCGCGCTCGAGTCCCGCGCCGTTCCCTTCGACGCCGCCCACGCGATCGGCAACGCGACCCTCGCCCTCATCGCCGGGCCGGCGATCGTGAGGATGCTGGTCCGCTTCCGCGAGCGCTTCGAGTGGCGCACCCCAGCCGTCGCCTCGACGCTGCTTCTGACCCTCGCCCTCCTCAGCGTTCTGCCCACTACCGCCGGGGCCTCGGAAGTGAGTCGCGCCGCTAACTGGCTCGTCGCGGCGCAGAACGAGGACGGTGGCTGGGGCTCTTCGCCCGAGGACGCCTCGGCGCCGGACATGACGGCGTGGACGATGCTGGGGCTGGAGGCAGCGGGAAGGAACCCGCTCGACATCTCCCGCGGCGGGCACAGCCCGGTCGACTACCTGCGCGCCAACGTCGGGCAGCTAGGCAGCCCCGGAGACTACGCCCGCACGATCCTTGCCCTCTACGGAGCCGGGGTCGATCCGCGCTCCTTCGGCGGCCACGACCTGGTCGCGGCGCTCGCCAAGCAGCGTCGCAACAACGGCTCCTTCGAAGGTTGGCCGAACTCGACCGCGTTCTCGATCATGGCCCTGCGCGTCGGGGGCGGTGGGGGGGTCGAGCACTCGATCTCATGGCTCGTCGATGCCCAGAACCGCGATGGGGGCTGGGGCGATCTGCCGAAGCCGCCGAGTACTCCCGAGGGAACCGCCGCGGTGATGCAGGCGATACCGACGACGAGCCCGGCCCAGCGCGGACTCGCCTACCTGCGTCGGACGCAGCGGCCCAGCGGTGGCTTCCCGCTCGGCGGCTCCGGCGCGGTCAATTCCCAGGCGACCGCCTGGGCCGTCCAGGGAATGCTCGCGGTCGGCGTCGACCCAGCCTCCGTTCAGGAGGGTGGCAAGAGCGCGCTCGACTACCTTGCCGACCGTCAGGACGCCGATGGCCACTACCGCTACTCGCCCTCGAGCGACCAAACCCCGGTCTGGGTGACCAGCCAAGTGCTTGCGGCGGTGGCCGGCGACTCCTACCCGGTGCCGCCGGTCGCCAGGTCGTCGAAGCCCGACTCGCGGGGTGCGGACCCGGGCAGCGCCCCCTCTCTGGTGGCACCGGCCGTGCCGGTCGCGCCTTCGACGGGCGAAACGGTCCCCGGCTTGTCCGAATCGTTTGGGGGACAGGGCGCCATCCCGCCTGCGACCGGCGGAATCCCCTCGGTGCCGCCGGGCGCCGGCGCAGCTCCGACCCCGGCCCCCGGCACCGCCCCTGAGGGCGATGAACCCGAGCCTGCCGACGATGCCGCGGCACCGACCTTCGAGGCCAGCGACAATTCCGGCCCCGAGCCATGGGCGCCGCTCGGCATCGGCCTTGGCACCGGTGGCCTGGCCCTCGGCAGCGTCCTCTTCTTCGGCCGCCGCTTCGGCTGGTAGCCGCGCGGTCGAGCTTTCGACCGCTATGCGACCCAAACCTCGACCGCACTAGGCTCAGAGCCATGGATGTCGAGACCGCGATCCGCACGCGTCGTACCCACAAGGCCTTCAAGCCGGACCCACTCTCCGCCCTGCAGATTGAGGAACTGCTGGAGCTGGCGCGCTGGGCGCCGAACCACCACCTGACCGCTCCCTGGCGCTTCCGTGTGATCGGGCCGCACTCGATGGCACGGCTGAAAGAGGTGGCGGGGCCGGAGGAAGCCGCCAAGCTCGACCGGGCTCCGACCCTGATCGTCGTCTCCTGTGCGCTCGGCAACGACCCGGTTCAGCGCGAGGAGGACCTGCACGCCACCGCCGTCGCCTCCTACATCGTCCTGCTCGGAGCCCACGCCCGCGGCATGGCCGGCTACTGGCGCACGCCCGCGCTGCTCTGGTCCGACGAGGGCAGATATGCGGTCGAGTTGCCGGATTCAGAGCGCTTCGTCGGTCTCCTGCACCTAGGCTGGCCGCGTCAGGAAAAGCAGCCGCCGGCTCGCCCACCGGTCGAGCAGACGACGACCTACCTGGACTAGCGAGAGGACGCTAATGCTGACCCGCGCCGCAGCCCTGGAGGAGATCGCCGGCCAGCGCTTCGAGGTGGTGGTGATCGGGGGCGGCATCACCGGCGCTGGGGTCGCCTTCGACGCAGCCTCGCGCGGCTACTCGGTGGCGCTGCTGGAGCGCGGCGACTACGCCATCGGTACCTCCAGCCGCTCCTCGAAGATGATCCACGGCGGCCTCCGCTACCTGCAGAACTTCGACCTCGGCCTGGTCCGCGAGGCGCTGCTGGAGCGCCAGCTGATGGTGCAGTTGGCGCCGCACCTGGTCTACCCGACCCCCTTCCTCGTTCCCTCCTTCGCCGAGGAGCGCCGCGATCGCAAACTCGGGATGGGGCTGAACATGTACGACGTGATGGCGACGACGCGAGTCGGCCGCAGCCGTCGCGAGATGCGCTCCTCCAAGCAGGAGGACGAAGACTTCTACTGGTCGCCCGACCGTCACCGCACGATCGACCGCGACGAGGTGCTGGAGCTCGTCCCCTCGCTGGAGCCGCGCGATCCGAACGACGCCTACCTCTTCTACGACTGCCAGACCGACGACGTGCGCCTGGTCTTGACGATCCTGGGCGAGGCGGAGCGCTTCGGCGCCGTGATGCTGAACGGCACCGAGGTGACCGAGGTCCTCACCCGTAACGGCAGTGCGGTTGGCGTCGCCGCGGTCGAGGCCGATTCGGGCGAACGCTTCGAGGTCGAGGCCGAGAGCGTCGTCAACGCAACCGGCGTCTGGGCCGATCGGATCGGCGCCGAGGTCGCCGACGAGGAGGACGTGCCGCGTATCTCACCCAGCCGCGGTACCCACGTCCTGCTCGACCGTGACAGCCTCTCCACCGGAAACGCCGCCTGCATCGTCCCCGCCGGCGAGGGTCGCCACATCTTTGCCCTTCCGTGGTACGGCAGGACGCTGATCGGCACCACCGACAACGACTACGAGGGCGATATCGACCACCCGCAACCGGGCGAGGCCGACGTCGGGTACCTGCTCAACGCGGTCAACGCTTTCTTTGGCGTCTCGTTGAGCGCTGCGGACGCGGTCGGCGCCTACGCCGGCGTGCGGCCCCTGCTCTCCACCGGTGACCCGAAGAAGTCGGTCGACATCTCGCGCAAAGCGGAGCTGTATGAGACCTCGTCGGGATTGCTGACGATCACCGGCGGCAAGCTGACCACCTGGCGGCGGATGGCGAAGCAGACGGTCGACCGGCTGGTCGAGCGCGAGGGTCGCGAGGCAACCTGCCACACGGCTGAGCTGCCATTGGGGAGGGAGGCGCAGTCGGAGGAGCTCGAGGCCCCGGACGGTGTGGGGGAGGAGGCGGTAGCCCAGCTCGCCTTCCGCTACGGCTACGCGGCCCGCAACGTTCTTCGGCTTGCCGGGGAGGACCCAAAGCTGGCGGCGCCGATCGTCCCCGGCCGCCCCGACCTGCTGGCCGAGGTCGCGATCGCGGCGCGGCTCGAGCAGGCGCGCTGCGTCGCTGATGTGATGCTGCGCCGTACCCGCCTCGGCCTGCTGGCGGCGCCGCAACTGCGCGAGGCCAGCGCTGTTCGTGCGGTCGCGGCGGTGCTCGGCGACGAGCTTGGATGGTCGCGCCGGCAGGTCAAGCGCGAGGCCGAGGCCTGGCCGGCGGCGGCTGCGGAGGCGGGGATCGATCCCGCCGCGGCAGCCTGAGGCGCGGCCCGACGGCCCAGTTGAATAGCCTGCCGCCCGTGAACAAATCCGAACTGGAGTCCAAGCACCTTGCCGAGTTGCACGAGCTGGCCGCCGACGCCGGCGTCGAGCGCTACCGGATGCTGTCCCGCGCCGAGCTGATCGAGAAGCTCACGGGCGGAGCGCCGGGAGGCGGGGAGAAGCCACAGCGCGGGCGCCGCAACGACTCCGATCGTGCTCGGCAGCGCGATCGCAAACCGCGCGAGCCCCGTCGCCAGCGCCAGCCGCAGGGCGACCGCGAATCCCAGCGCCGCGAGCCGGAGCCAAAGGCGGAGCGGCGCGCCGGGCCGAAGCCCGAGCCCTCGATCGCGCCGGCGACCACGCCACCGCCACCCACTTCCCGCCCGAAACGCAAACGCCGCCGCCGCTGGGGCCGCCGCCCTAAGGGCGTTCGCGTCCACGACCTGCTGCTGCCGCCCGTACCCGGCCGCCAGGCGATCGTCTACGCCGAGAGCCGCGCCGGCTGCACCGCTCTGCTGCGCGAAATTGCCGCCGAGATGTCCGGCGCCTCCAACGGACCGGACCCGATCGCGCTGCTGATCGACCCGACACCGGAGGAGCTCGCCGACTGGAAGCGCGAGGCGCCCCAGGCCGAGATCGTCTCCGCTGGCAAGGCCAACCACGCCGCCGACGCCTTGGCGCAGGCCCGGACGCGGGCAAGCGGCGGCGAGGACGTGATCCTCCTGATCGATTCCCTGACCCGCTTTGCCGAGTCATTCGCCGGTGCCGAGGAGGCACGCGAGCTCTTCGATGCTGGTATCGGCGCAACTGCCGGCCAAGGTTCGCTGACGGTCGTCGCCGCGGTCGAGCGCCCCGCTTAGCGGCGCTTACCGCCGGTAGGCGATGCGGCGCCAGCTCGGCTCTTTGGAGAGCTCGATCAGCTCGTTGCTGCGGTCGGGCTGGACGTAGCCGAAGGTCTGGGTGGAATCGTCGAAGACCACATCTAGCTCGCCCTCCTTGACCCGCTGGTCGAGCCAGGCACCACGGAAGACGAGGCGGCGCAGCCAGTGCACGAGGCTGCGATTCGAGGGGCCGACCAGGTCTTCCCAGTTGTCGTTGATGTGCTCGCCCAGCAGCGAGGTCGGCTCGGAGATCTCGCCGTTGACGGCGAGATCGAGCAGGTCGTCGAGCTCCTCGCGGCTCAATCCCTGCTGGACGAAGCCGAGTTTGACCGCGGCCTGCTCGACGCGCTGGCCGAAGTCCTCCTCGTTGAAGGCGAAGCGGAGCTCGCCGTACTCGAGCACGTAGTCGGAGCCCGACTCGTAATTTCCTCTGCGGGTCGTCTTCTTATTCATTGAGTTGAAGCCCATCCGCCCTCGCAAGCCCAGCGACGGCAGGTGCTGGATCATGCCTGTCATCGTAGCCCCGTGCCTGCTGGGGCCGACCACTGAAATAGGTTTTGCGCTTCGAGGCCCTGTGATCGACCTGGCCTGGAGGGGGAGGAAGCCGATCGCCTAGACCCTTTACGGGCCATGGTTTCACCTCGCCTCCGCGCTCTCCCGACGAGGACCGTCCTTGGCCACGAGGTGCCCGTTGCCTCCAGCCTCCGCGCGCGCCTGCTCGGTCTCGCTTGCCTTGACCTCGCCGAGGCCGGCCCGGGTTTGCTGATCCCGCGCTGCGCCAGCGTCCATACCTTCGGCATGCGCTTCGCCCTCGACCTCGTCTTCCTCGACTGCGATGGCGAGCTCTGCTCGGTGAGGCGTCGGGTGCCGCCGCGCCGCTTCGCCTTCGATCGTCGGGCAAGCGCGGTCCTCGAGCTGCCCGAAAACCCGCGCTTTGCGGCTCAATGAGAGATGTAAGGGGGAGAGGTTTTGTCGCTAGGCCCTTAGTCGTTGCATGCTGCCCCAGAGACGAGAAATCGCCAGCGTCGTCGTCTGTGAGGACGACGCGTCGACGCTCGAGCTGCTCTGCGACAACCTGGCCGCCGATTGCTTCGGCGTGCTGCCGGCGCCTAGCGCTTCGGATGCGCTGCGGCTCTGCCGCTTCAAGCAGCCGGATCTGATGTTGCTTGACCTGGGCTTGCCCGACGCCTCCGGGCTCGACGTGCTGCGCGAGATCCGCGAGTCCGACGGCGTCGTCTCGCGCTTCGATCCGCGTCTACCGATAATCGTCCTGACTGGCCGCGGCGCCGATCAAGACCGGGTGCGCGGTCTGGAGTTTGGCGCCGACGACTACGTGGTGAAGCCGTATGTGCACGCTGAGCTGCGCGCGCGAATCACGGCGGTGCTGCGGCGGGCCGAGCAGCGGCGCAGCGGGCCGGTTCGCGTCGGCGACGTCGTCGTCGACCCGGGGCGGCGGCGGGCCTGGGTCGGTGGGCGTGAGGTGAACCTCTCCAAGAAGGAGTTCTCCCTGCTGGGTGTGCTCGCTTCCGATCCGCACCGTGTCTTTTCCAAGCGCGAGTTGCTGAGTGAGGTCTGGGGGCTGCGGATGCCGACCAAGACCCGCACGCTGGATTCACACGCGAGCCGGTTGCGGCGCAAGCTCGACCCGGAGGGCGCTCGCTTCGTGATCAATTGCTGGGGCGTCGGATATCGACTTCTCGACGGATGATCGGGCTTGTCGAGATTGCCAGCGGTTGGCCGCTTGCCGCCACGTTGGCGGCGGTGGCCGCTGCCCAGGGACTGCGTGCAGGTCGGCGCCGCTGTGCCCTCAACGAGGCGCTGCACGAGCTGCGCCGGCCGCTGCAGGCGATTGCTCTCACGGGTGGTGGCACCGCGGGCCCGCCGCCAATGCTGGAAAGCGCGGTGCGGCTTGCCGCGGCTGCGCTCGATCGGCTTGACCGCGAGGTCAACGGCGGCGGCCTGCAGCGCCCGCCCGAGGAAGTGGAGATGCGACCGTTGCTGGAAGCGGCGGTGCGGCGTTGGCGGGCGCGGGCGAGCCTCGGCGGCGGCTCTCTGAAGTTACGCTGGCGCGCGGGCTGGGTCGTCGTGACCGGAGACCGGGTCGAGCTCGCCCAGGCCCTGGACAACCTGATCGTCAACGCGATCGAGCACGGCGGCCCGACCATCTCGGTCGACGCCCGGGTGCACAAGAGCAGCGTGCGTATCGTCGTTGCCGATTCGGGTCGCGCGGCGCGCCCGGTCGAGCGCCGGGACACCCCTGCCGAGGTGATCGCCCGTCTTTCCGGGCGCCGCCGTCGCGGCCATGGGCTCGCCGTCGTCCAGCGAGTGGCGGAGTTGCACGATGGGCGCTTCGCCCTGCGACGTTCTGAGCGCGGCTCGCTCGCAATGCTCGATCTTCCCCGGGCGGACGGGCGCAGCTCACTGGTGGCATGAGCCGGCGCAGGCGGGCACTCGGTTTCCTCCTGTTGGCGTTCGTCGCCGCGGCCGGAGCGGCGACGCTCGCCGAGCGCTACGGAGCGAGCGCCGTTCGTGGATACGGTCCCCTGCGACCGGTCGTCGTGCTCGGCGCGGAGATCGCTGCCGGGCGCCGGATCGGCCCCCGCGAGATCGGCTCGGTCCTCACCGTTCGGCGCGTCCCGGCTCGGTTTACACCGCCGGGTGCACTCGCCGTCCCGGAGGAAGCGCTGGGCCAGGTGGCGCGCACGCCTTTGCCGGCCGGCTCGTACCTGCTCAGAGGGCAACTGGGCGTCATCACCAAGGAGAAGGACGACACGGACCGGCTCAGCGGCGATCGCCGGCCGGTCGAGATCCTCGTCAGCGGCGCTGACGCCCTGCTCGCCGCCGGTCCAGCTCCCAACGGATCAAAGGTCGATGTCGTAGTTACGAGTGAACCGGCGGGTGCCGGTGCAGGCCGAACCTACGTGGCGGCGGCGCACGTCCCACTGCTCGGCCTGAGGCCCGGACCCGAAGGGCCTGGTCCGGGGGCGAGCGCTGCGGCAACCCTGGGGCTGACCAAGGGCCAGGCGCTGCGGCTGATCGCCGCCGAGAGCTTCGCCCGCGAGCTGACCTTGCTGCCGGGCGGCTGACGTGGAGGCGAAGCAGCGCTACCTGGAGGAGCTCGCGGGCTCGCTGCGCACACGCCTGGTCGAGGAGCGCCGTGAAGCTACCTCCTCCGGCTCTCGGTCAGGGGAGGAGCTGGGAGAGCAAGTGCGCGACTTGGTTGACCGCGAGGTCGCGCTGCTCGGCGGCGAAGATCGCGACGCGCTGGTGGCGCGGGTGCTGCGCGACACGATCGGGCTCGGACCGCTGGAGGACCTGCTCGCCGATCCGACGGTCGAGGAGGTGATGGTAAACGGGCCAGATCAGGTGTATGTCGAGCGGGGCGGGCGAATCGAGGCGGTGGACGCGGGTTTCACCGACGAGGAGGAGCTTCGCAACGCGATCGAGCGCATCCTCGCTCCGCTCGGGCGCCGCATCGATGAGCTCAGTCCGATGGTCGATGCGCGATTGGCCGACGGCTCGCGGGTCAACGCGGTGATCCCGCCGCTGGCGATCGACGGACCGGTGCTCTCGATTCGCCGCTTCGGTGCCAGCCGGCCGGGACCGCGCGAGCTGCTCGAGCTGGGCACGCTGACGCAAGCTCAACTGGCGTCGCTCGAGGGTTTCGTCGCCGAGCGTCGCAGCATCCTGATCAGCGGCGGCACGGGCTCGGGCAAGACGACCTTGCTCAACGCCCTCTCGGGCTTCGTCGCGCCAGGGGAGCGCTTGGTGACGATCGAGGACGCGGCCGAGCTGCGCCTGCAGGGACGTCACGTGGTCCGGCTGGAGGGCCGGCCGGCCGGCGTTGAGGGGCGGGGGGAGGTGACGATCCGCGATTTGCTTCGCAACGCCCTGCGAATGCGACCTGACCGGATCGTGATCGGCGAGGTTCGCGGTGCCGAGGCACTCGATCTCCTCACCGCGCTCAACACCGGCCATCGCGGTGCGCTCTCGACAGTGCACGCCAACTCGCCGAGCGACGCGCTCGCCAGGTTGGAGACGCTCGCGTTGATGGCGGGCCTTGGCCTTCCGCACGGTGCGATTGCCGATCAGGTTCGCCGGGGAATCGACGTGGTGGTCCATCTCGAGCGCCAGCCGGATGGCTCACGTCGCGTTACGGACATAGCCGATCTGGCGCCGCTCGCGTGAGCGCCGCCGCCGGGCTGCTGCTGCCTCTGGTCGGGGCCCTTGCCGGCGGACTGGCGGCGCTTGCCGCCCGTGAAGCCGTCCTGGCGAGCCCCGCGATCGCTCGCTGGGTGCGCCTGGCCCTGGAGCCGCTGCGCCGGGCGGGAGAGGAGGGCTACGCGCCCTCGAGCTTGGAGCGCCGCCGGCTCGCCGTTGTAGGCGTCGGCACGGCTTTGCTCGGCGGCTGGTTCCTGGGCGGGGCGGCAGTCGCGGTGCCGCTGGCGATAGCCGGTCCCGCTCTGGCGGGGTGGGCGGTGTCGAGTCGCCGTCGCCGCTACCGGCGTACCCTCGAGCGATCTCTGCCCGAGGTTGCCGCAGCGGTCGCCGACTCGTTGGCGGCCGGTCGCTCGCTGCGAGCTTCGCTGCCCGCCGCCGCGTTCTCGGTCGACGGTCCGGCGGCGGTAGAGCTGGCTTGTCTCGGCGCGGAGTTGGACCTCGGCGCGCCGACGGTCAACGCGATCGAGGGATGGCAGCGGCGAATGCGGTCGGCCAGGGTCGATGCGTTCGCCGCGGCGCTGCTCAGCCAGCGCCGGGCGGGTGGCGATCTGGCGGCGCTGCTGCGCCGCTTCGCCGATGGTGCCGCCGAGCGCGACCGGGCCGTCGATGACGCTCGCTCGGCGACTGCCCAGGCGCGGTTCACCGGCCTGCTCGTCGTCGCAATGCCGAGCGGCAGCGCCCTTTTCACCGAGCTGATCCAGCCGGGCTTCCTCGTCAAGATGCTCGCCGCACCGGCGTCGGCGATGCTGTTGGCAACGGCGGCGGCGCTGCAGGTCGTCGGCTTCGTCGCGATCCGCCGTTTCGCGCAGGTCGTCGAGTGAGCGCAGTTGTGGTGGTCGCGGTGCGGCGGCTCGGTCTGCCGGAGCGTCTGCGCCGCGCCGGCTTGGAGTCCCGGCTGCGTCCCGAGGTATTGCTGGGCGGCAAGCTTGCCTCAGCTATCGCGGGTGGGTTTACCGCCTTCGCGGCAGCCCCCGCGGCACCAGGGCGGATGTCTTTGCTGGTCGCCATCGCGATGCCGGCTGCGGGTTTCGTCCTGCCCGACGCGCTGCTCGAGCGCGAGTCGCGTCGTCGCCACCGTCGCCTGCTGGCCGCATTGCCCGACGCGCTCGACTTGCTCGCGATCGGTTCCGCCGCTGGACGCGGCCCCGTCGTCGGCTTCGCCGAGATCGCCCGCGCAGGCAGCGGTCCGCTCGCGGATGAGCTGCGCATTACCGTCGCCGAACTCGAGTGCGGCCGGCCTCTGGCCGACGTCCTGGCGGCGCTCCGCGCGCGCGTGCCCGGTAGCGAGGTCGCCGGTCTCTGCGCCTCGATCGAGCGCTCGCGCCGCCTCGGCTCGCCGCTCGCCGATCAGCTGCGCCGCCAGTCCGCCTCGCTGCGCCAAGACCAGCGCCGCACGGTAGAAGAGCACGCCGCCCACGCCGCCCCGAAGATTCAGCTCGTAGTGGCCCTGATCCTCGTCCCCTCGGTACTGCTGATGATCGCCGCCGCCCTGATCGCCAACGCCGACGTGCTGCTCAGTGGTTTTAGCTAGGCCTCACTCCAGCGCCTCCTCGCGCAGCCGGGTGGCGACCGCGGCGGTAGCCGCGCGCATCGTGTCCAGCTCGTCGGCCTTCTTCTTGTGGCCGCTGACGTAGCAGCAGAGATTGCCGCCGACGAGCTCGAAGGCGAACTTCTCCGGGGCCGAGTCCGATAGCCAGACGATGAAGGTGGGGGAGAAGAGCTGGCGCAGCCGGTTCGGGTCTTGCCCGGTCGCGGCGAAGATCTCGTAGCGCTTGTCCATCACCTCGCTCTCCAGCTCGACCCGCTCTTTGGAGCGGCGGAATGCATCCTCGAACCTCTCCAGCGCGCGCAGACCGAACTTGCGCTGGCAGTAGAGCTCGGGGACGAAGCCGGCGCACTCGGGCAGCTCGGCGATGCCGACGGTGTAGCGGTAGTAGCTGGTCTGGCGGTTGCCCTTGCTGTCGGTCGTCTCCTCCTCGTAGGTGTAGAGGGCGAGCATCCCCTTGACGCCGTCGTCGAGTTGGCCTTCCAGCGTCCGCTCGGCGTAGCGGTCATCGCCCTTGCGCAGCAGCGGCGTCGCCTGCGGCAGGCGGCTCTTGCCGTAGACGATTAGGCCGCGTTGCTCGCCATAGACATTGAAGAAGGCGTCCTCGGAGTGCGAGTCGGCGATCGCGAAGACGACGAGCAGGCCGAGCAGCAGGCCCCCCACCGCGATCGCAGCTCCGATCGCAGGGCCGAGGAAGACCGCGCCGGCGACGCCGGCGCCGACGACCTCGATCGCGAGCAGCACCTTGGTGAGCGACTTGCGCAACAGCTCGCGGAAGTAGAAGCCACGCAAGTCGTCGGCGTCGTCGGGAAGGCCGCCGGCGGCTACCGCGTCGCTCATCGCGCGCACCCTAGACGGTGAACCGCCCGTCCCCGCCGCTGCAACGCGGGTTGCGGATGGGACGGCTGTTTGAGGTTGTGTTGCAAAGTGGGAGAAAGTGGGTTACTGTGGTCCGCGAGTTGAAGCCCAGGACCGGGGTGGTGAGGCTCCTCCCACCTCATCACTCCGGTCCTAACTCTTTTTCCAGGCCAGAAAGGAACCCACGGGGATGGCATTTCGGGGTCTCTACGAGCACAGTCTCGACTCCAAGGATCGCCTCACGGTTCCCTCTCGCTTCCGGGCCGCGCTCTCCGATGGGATTGTTCTGTCCAAGGGCTTCGACCCCTGCGTCTGGGTGCACACGACCGGTGAGTTCGAGCAGCTGTCCGAGCGCTTCCTCTCGCCGCACAGCCCCTTTGGCAAGGACGCGCGCAGCCTGCGCCGTCGCTTCCACGGCGGCTCCTTCGACGAGAAGCTCGACTCGGCCGGCCGCATCCGCGTGCCCAAGCCGTTGATCGAGCACGCCGGTCTCTCCGGCCCCTGCGTCGTCATCGGCGCCGGCGAGTACCTGGAGATCTGGAACGCCGAGGCCTGGGCGAAGCAGGAGGAGGAGCTCGACGCCTCCGCCCCGGAGATCGCCGAGGGCCTGGCCACGACCGGAGCGTCTGCGTGATCATGAACCTCCATGCCAAGCCAATCGCCTACAGCCCGCCGACGGGACGAAATGTCCACTCGGGGGCGACAAATCGGCCCGTCGGCGTCGTTGCCGTGAGCCACGAGCCGGTTCTGGCAGACGAGCTGGTCGACCTGCTGGCGCCAAAGCCGGGGCAGGTCGCGGTTGACTGCACCTTCGGCGGCGGTGGCCACGCGCGGCGGATTGGCGCCGCGATCGGGCCGCAGGGGACGCTGATCGGCATTGACCGCGACCCGGCTGCCGAGGCCCGCTTCGAGCGCTTCTCGGCTGAGGTCCCCTGCCGGACCCGCTTCCTCGGCTCCGACTACGCGGAAGGTCTTCGTGTCCTGCGCGGCGAAGGCATCCGCCCAGACATGGTCTTCATGGACCTCGGAATGTCCTCGATGCAAGTCGACGCCAGGGAGCGCGGGTTCTCTTATTCCTATGACGCGCCGCTCGACATGCGGATGGACACGCGCCAGGAGTTCAACGCCGCCGACCTCGTCAACGAGTGGCCCGAGTCGCGCATCGCGCAGGCGCTGCGCCGCCTCGGCGAGGAGCGCTACGCGGGTGGGATCGCACGCGAGATAGTGCGACGACGGCCGCTGCAGACCACCGCCGAGCTGGTTGCCGCGGTCAAAGCGGGAATGCCTGCATCGGCCCGCTTCGGCGGCGGTCACCCGGCGAAGCGAACTTTTCAGGCGATTCGGATCGCTGTCAACGGCGAGCTCGACTCGCTCGACGATGGACTGCCAACCGCCTGGTCGATGCTGCCCGTCGGCGGCCGTCTGGCGGCGATCTCGTTTCACTCGCTCGAGGATCGCCGGGTCAAGCGCTTTCTCGTCGACCGTGCCAGGGGTTGCGTATGTCCGCCCGAGCTTCCTGTCTGCGCTTGCGGTCGCGAGCCCGAAGCCGAGCTGCTGACCCGCCGCGCGGTGGCGCCGGAGGCAGCCGAGATGGCCGCGAACCCGCGCTCCAAATCCGCCCACCTGCGCGCCGCGGTGAAGATCGCCGAAGCGCAGAGCGCCGGGAGTGTTGCCTGATGGCCGCCGCCGCAACCGCTCGCAAGGCGACGCCGGCCCCAGCGCGGCCGCGCAAACGCCCGCAGCTGGCCGTCGCTCCGGCCCGCAAGGCGCCCACTCGCAAGCCCGCTCCCCGCAAAGCCCCGGTCCGCCGCCCAGGGGGCCAGCTGATCCCGATCGCGGTGGGAACCGCGACCGCCGTCCGCAACCTGCCCGACTCCAGCCTGATCGTGCGGATGACGCGTGGCCGTGCCTGGATCGCGGTGCTGGGGGTCCTGCTGGTCGGGATCGTCGGGCTCAACGTGGTCACGCTCAGCCTTGCTGCAAACGCCGGTCACATCGATCAGAACATCATGGCCCTCGACGAAGAGAACTCGTTCCTGCGCGGTATCGATGCCCAGCGCTCGGGCTCTGGGCGCATCCGCAACGATGCGGCTGGGCTCGGTCTGAGCGCCGCGGCGCTCGACCAGGTCGGCTCGGTGCAGGTAAGCCCTGACGATGTCGAGACTGCGGCGCGGCGCCTGGCAGCTGCCGGAACGGCTTACTGAGGCGCGATGCGCACGATTGAGCGCAGGATCGGCCTCCTTTTCGCCGGCTTCCTGCTCTGCTTCCTCGTCATCGCCGGGCGCGCTTTCTGGTTGCAGGGGGTACAGGGCGCCAAGCTGGCTTCCGAGGCGGCCTACCAGCAGACCGATGTCGTCACCGTGCCCGGTCTGCGCGGCAGCCTGCTGGACCGCTTCGGCAATCCGCTCGCCGTCTCCGAAGACGCGAAGACGATCTACGCGACGCCTTACCAGGTCAAGCGCCCAGCGCAGACCGCCGCCAAACTGGCGCCGATCCTCGGCTTGGACGAGGGGGAGGTGCTGGAGAGCCTTAGCGAAGATTCCGGCTTCGCCTACGTGGCGCGCAAGGTCGACCTGCCCAGCGCGGCGCGGGTTGCCCGGCTGGAGTTGCCGGGGATCGGCGAGCTGCCCGACAGCCGTCGCACCTACCCGCAGGGCACCCTGGCCGCGCAGACGATCGGCGCCGTCGGCGACGAAAGCCAGGGGCTGACCGGCCTCGAGCTGGGCGAGGACGAGGTTCTGCACGGCAATGACGGGGAGAGGAGGATTGTCAACGACGCTCTCGGGGAGCCAATCCGGCTGGAAACCGTCAGCGAGGCCAGCGACGGCGAAGACTTGAGGCTGACCCTCGACCCGGCGATCCAGGAGAAGACCGAGGAAGTGCTGGGAGGGGTCGGCGAAACCTATTCCCCCCAGGGCGCCACCGCGATCGTGATGGACCCGCGCAACTCGAAGCTGCTGGCGATGGCCAACTGGCCGCCGGTCGATCCGAGTGACCTCGAAAGCGCCGATCCCGACGACCTGATCAACCGCGCCACCGGCTTCACCTACGAGCCCGGCTCGACCTTCAAGGCGTTCACTGTGGCGGCGGCGCTCGAGGAAAAGCAGGTGAGCCCGGAGACGTACTTCACCCTACCCCCAACGATCCAGGTCGCTGACCGCGTGATCGAGGAGTCGCACGCGCGCGGCACGGCGACGATGTCGGTCGCCGAAATTCTCGCCCATTCCTCCAACGTCGGGGCGGTGACGATCGGCCTCGGTCTTGGCAGCGAGAAATTCAGCCGCTGGATCAATCGGCTTAGCTTCGGCCGACCGACCGGCGTTCCCTATCCCGCCGAGGAGCAGGGAATCGTGCCCACGCTCGACGAATACTCCGGATCGACGATGGGCAACCTGCCACTCGGGCAGGGGCTGGCGGTGACGCCGATGCAGATGATGGCCGGGTACGCGGCAATCGCCAACGGTGGCTTGTGGCGTCAGCCGCGGCTGATTGACCGTGTTGGCGACGAGGCCTTGGAGGTGCCGCCCGGACGACGCGTGATTGGGAGGGACGTCGCCGCCGAGGTACGGACGATGCTGGAGGGAGTGCTGGCACCCGGCGGCACCGCTTCGGAGGTCAGCGTTCCCGGCTACACCCTGGCGGGCAAGACCGGGACCTCGCAGGTGGCCGAAAACGGGACTTATTCTGAGACGAAGTACGTGGCGTCCTTCATCGGGTTCGCGCCGGCGCAGGACCCGCGGTTGTTGGTTGCGGTGATTGTCGATCAGCCGCAGGGGGATTACTACGGGGGGTCGGTTGCGGCGCCGGCTTTCGGTGAGATCGCCGAGTTCGCTTTGCCTTATCTCGGTGTGCCGCAGGAATAGGGAGCTTCGGAGCCGGGAGTCGGGTGCCCCTCCTGCTTGCTGGGTTTTTCGCCAGGGAGATCTATCGCCGTCCGTGGGCGCTTGCGGGGCGAAAAAGAGGACGCCGCTGCGCAGGAGGGGCACCCGACCCCCGGCTTAGAATCGCCGCTGTGAGATTGGATGAGCTTGTGGGCGCAGCTGCGGAAGCCCGGATCGTCGGTGACGCTGCCGTCGAGGTCGGGGAGCTTGCTTATGACAGTCGTCGGGTGGAGCCTGGGGCGCTGTTCTTCTGCGTGCCTGGGGGGAAAGTTGATGGGCATGAGTTTGCTGCCGCCGCGGTTGAGGCTGGGGCCGCCGCGCT
Organism: uncultured Solirubrobacterales bacterium; assembly: GCA_963698085.1. Classification (GTDB taxonomy): domain Bacteria; phylum Actinomycetota; class Thermoleophilia; order Solirubrobacterales; family 70-9; genus VRUE01. The sequence continues at coordinate 256,581 of OY969122.1, read as the reverse complement.
CGTGGTTGAGCGCGAGCTTCCCAAGCTCGGGGTCACGCAAGTAGTCGTTCCCGACGCGCGGGCGGCTATGGCTCCGATGGCGGCGCGGTTCTTTGGCGATCCGACCGCGGAGTTGAAGGTTGCTGGGATCACGGGGACCAATGGGAAGACGACCACCGCGTTTCTGCTGCGGGAGATTCTTGAGTCGGCTGGGGTGCGGTGCGGGCTGTTGGGAACCGTGAAGCAGGTGGTTGGCGGGGTTGAGGAGGAGGTCGAGCGGACCACTCCTGAGGCGATCGATCTGCAGAGGACCTTTCGGCGGATGGCGGATGGGGGCGACTTGGCCTGTGCGATGGAGGTGTCCTCGCATGCGTTGGTCCTGCACCGCTGCGAGGCGATCCATTTCGATGTCGCCCAGTTCACGAACCTAACCCAGGACCACCTCGACTTCCACGGCGACATGGAGGACTACTTCCGCTCCAAGCGACTGCTGTTCGAGATGGAGCCCAGCGCGGCGATCGTCAACGTCGACGATCCTTACGGGCGGCGGCTCGCGGAGGAATTTGAGTGCGTGACGTTTTCGGCTGCCGGTACCGAGGCAGACCTCGTGGCAAGTGAGGTCCGCCTCGGTACCGACGGAGCGGAGTTCGAGGTGACCCTGCCGATGATGGGCAAAAAGCACGCCTATGGGGGGCAAAACCCTCCATTCGGCGAGGCGATCAGCGTGCGGACGCGGTTGCCGGGCGATTTCAACGTCGCCAACGCGTTGGGGGCGTTCGCGACGGCGCTGGCGCTCGGCGTCGTCCCTGAGGCTGCGGCGAAGGGTCTCTCCCAGGCGGTGGCCCCGCCTGGCCGTTTCGAGCCTGTCGACGAGGGGCAGGACTTCTCGGTCCTCGTCGACTACGCCCATACCCCCGACTCGCTGGAGAACGTGCTGCGTGCGGCGCGACGGCTGGGAACGGGACGGGTGATCTCGGTCTTCGGCGCCGGCGGCGACCGCGACCGCGGCAAGCGGCCGCTGATGGGTCGGGCCGGTGCCGGGCTGTCTGACCTGACCGTCGTCACCTCCGACAATCCGCGCTCCGAGGAGCCGGAGGCGATAGTCGCCGAGATCCTTGCCGGCATCGACGATCGCGGCGGGGTCGAGGAGGAGATCGACCGCCGCGCCGCGATCGCGCTGGCGCTCTCGCGGGCGGAGCCGGGTGACACGGTCGTGATCGCCGGCAAGGGCCATGAGCAAGGCCAGGAGTTTGAGGCCGGTCGCAAGATTCCCTTTGATGATCGGGGGGTGGCCCGGGAGGAGCTACGCAGGCTGCTGGGCGAGGGGCAGCCGCCGGCTGCGAGATCGCGATGAACCTGACCCCCGAACAGATCGCAGCGGCGATGGGAGCGGAGATCCTCATCAGGGGTGCATCGGGCACGCCAGCGCGGGCTGTCATCGATTCTGGCGAGGCTGGGGGGGGCGATCTCTTTTTCGGCCTACGCGGAGAGCGAGTCGACGGCGGCGAGTTCGCCCCCGCGGCGCTCAAAGCGGGCGCATGGGGTGTGGTCGTGGCCTCGGCTTCCGCGCGTTCGCAGTTTGTCGGGCCAGGGTCGACAAACTGCGAACGCGCTGCCGGGGACGGCTGGATATTCGGAGTCGAGGACCCGCTGAAGGCCCTGCAGGGTCTGGGACGAGCCTGGCGCCGCGAGCTGGGCGTCCCGGTGGTCGGCATCACCGGCTCGGTCGGCAAGACCTCGGTCAAGGACATCGCGCGGGCGCTGCTGCCCGGCCGCGTCCATGCCAACAGCGAGAATCTCAACACCGAGATCGGCCTTCCCCTGACCGTGCTGGAAGCGCCCGCCGACACCGAGCTACTGGTGTTAGAGATGGCGATGCGCGGGCCGGGCCAGATCGCTGAGCTAGCGGCGATAGCCGAGCCGCGGGTCGGGGTGATTACCAACGTCGGCCCGGTTCACGTCGAGCTGCTCGGCTCGATCGAGGCGGTGGCGGCGGCGAAGGCCGAGATCCTCGCTGCTCTGCCCGGCGACGGGACCGCGGTCGTCCCGGTCGACGCGGGTGAGCTCGAGCCCCATCTGGACACCGCGCCGAACTTGCTCCGCTTCGGGCCCGGAGGCGACGTCGAGGTCGCCGAGCAGCGGGTTGACGGCGGGGTGACCGAAGCGACGATCGACACCCCGGCTGGCCGGGCGCGCTTCCACTTTCCCTTCGCCGAGCGCCATAACCTGACTAACGCCCTCGCCGCGATCGCCGCCGGTGTCGCCCTTGGCGCGCCGCTCGAGGGGATGGCCGACCGCGCTGCGAGCATAGGATTCTCCCGCTTCCGGGGCGAGCGCCTCGAGCTTGGTGATGGGATCGTCCTGGTGAACGACTGCTACAACGCCAACCCGGTGTCGATGCGCGCGGCGCTGGACCACCTCGCCTCGATCGAGGGGGCACGACGTATCGCCGTGCTCGGCGAGATGGCCGAGTTAGGTCCCGGTGCGCCCACCTACCACCGCGAGGTCGGCACCCACGCCCGCGGCGAGGGCATCGACCTGCTGATCGGTGTCGGCGAGCCCGCCCGCGATTACGACCCCGACGAGCTGGTCGGCGATCCCGCCGAGGCGGCGGAGCTGCTTGCCGCCCAACTCGAGCCGGGCGACACCATCCTGGTCAAGGGCTCTCGCTCGGCCGGGCTCGAGGCGGTCGCCGAGACCCTGGCGGAGCTGCGCTGATGGGCGAGGTCCTCATCGCCGGCATGGCGGCGATGCTGATCTGCATCTTCCTCGGTCCCAAGTTCATCGAGTACTTGCGGGTGAAAGAGTTTGGCCAGCACATCCGCGAGGATGGGCCCCAGGAGCACCATGCCAAGGCCGGCACGCCGACGATGGGCGGCCTGATTGTCTTCGCCGCGATCTGCGTTCCCTATCTGGTCCTCTCCGAGCGTGACGCGCAGAGCCTCGCCGTCTTCGGCGTCGCCCTCGGTTGCGCCGCGCTCGGCTTCGCCGACGATTTCACCAAGATCGTCAAACGGCGCTCGCTCGGGCTCTCGGCGCGCTGGAAGCTGGTCGGCCAGCTGGGGCTGGCGCTCGTCCTCTGGTGGGTCGCCCGCCACGAGGTCGGGCTCGAGCCGACGCTCTTCCTCCGCATCGGCGACGCCAGCCTCGACCTCGGCCCGGTCCTCTACTTCGTCCTCGTCTTCCTCGTCATCGCCGGCACCTCGAACGGGGTCAACCTCACCGACGGCCTCGACGGCCTCGCCGCCGGCTCCTGCGCGATCGTCCTCCTCGCCTACACCGCGATCTGCTTCGTCACCAACGGCGAGCAGAGCCTGGCATTGCTCTCGGCCTGCCTCGTCGGCGCCTGCGTAGGTTTCCTCTGGTTCAACGCCTTCCCGGCCTCGATCTTCATGGGAGACACCGGATCGCTCGGCCTCGGCGGCGCGATCGGCGCCCTCGCCGTGATGACCCAGACCGAGGTGCTCTTGATCATCATCGGTGGCATCTTCGTGATCGAGGCCCTCTCGGTCGCCGCCCAAGTCTTTGCCTTCAAGACCTTCCGCCGTCGCGTTTTGCTGATGGCCCCCCTGCACCACCACTTCGAGATGATGGCCTGGTCGGAGACGAAGATCATGCTCCGCTTCTGGATCATCGCCGCCGTCTGCTCGGGCATTGGCTTCACGCTGTACCAGCAGTCGATCGGCCGCTGAGCGACGGCCGACCCGAGGGGAACATCTGTTCGTCTGGGTAGACTCGGCTGACAGTGGCTGCCTCTGAGCGAATCGTCATTTCGGGTGCGCGTGAGCACAACCTGAAGGACATCGACGTCGAGCTGCCCCGCGATGCGCTGATCGTGATCACCGGGCTATCCGGCTCGGGCAAGTCGAGCCTTGCCTTCGACACGATCTACGCCGAGGGGCAGCGGCGCTACGTCGAGTCGCTCTCTGCCTACGCGCGTCAGTTCCTCGGCCTGATGGAGAAGCCCGATGTGGACTCGATCAAGGGTCTCTCGCCGGCGATCTCGATCGACCAGAAGACGACCTCGCGCAACCCGCGCTCGACCGTGGGGACCGTAACCGAGATTTATGACTACCTGCGCCTGCTCTGGGCGCGGATCGGGATTCCGCATTGCCCTACCTGCGGCGAGCAGATCACCGGCCAGACCCAGGAGCAGATCGTCGACCGCCTGATGACGCTAGAGGAGGGGACGAAATTCATGGTGATGGCGCCGGTCGTGCGCGGGCGCAAAGGCGAGTACGGGAAATTGCTCGACCAGATGCGGCTCGAGGGCTACTCGCGGGTCAAGGTCAACGGCGAGCTGCGCCGCCTTGACGAGGAAATCGTGCTCGACAAAAAGTACAAACACGATGTCTCGGTGGTCGTCGACCGGCTGGTGATGAAGTCCGACCTGCGCCGCCGCCTCTCCGAGTCGGTCGAGGCCGCCGCCGGATTGGCGGCGGGACTCGTCGAAGTGGAGGTCGTGGGCGACGGCGAGGACGTGATGCTCTTCTCCGAGCAGTTCGCGTGCCTGGGCTGCGGCACCTCGATCCCCGAGCTGGAGCCGCGGATCTTCTCCTTCAACTCGCCGCACGGCGCTTGTGAGCGCTGCCACGGGCTCGGCTTCCAGCGCGTGATCGACCCCGAGCTGGTCGTCCCCGATCCGACCCTCTCGCTCGGCGAGGGCGCCCTGCAGCCGTGGAACCGCGGGATCACGGCTTACTGGAGGCGCCTGATCGCAGCGGTCGCCGAGGAGTACGGCGTCGACCTCGACAAGCCGTGGTCGAAATTGAAGAAATCCGAGAAGGAGATCTTCCTCTACGGCACCGGTGACGATCGTCATCTGGTCAGCTACACCAACCGCTTCGGCCGCCGCCGTTCCTACAAGGTGCGCTTCGAGGGGATTGTCAACAACCTCGAGCGGCGTTACGAGGAGACCGATTCGGAGTCAAACCGCGAACGGATCGAGAGCTACATGGCCGAGCAGCCCTGCCCGGACTGCGACGGGGCGAGGCTGCGCCCCGAGAGCCTCGCCGTCTCGGTCGGCGGGCTCAGCATTGCCGAGTACACCGGTCTCTCCGCCCGCGCGGCGAGCGAGTGGATCCGGGGGCTGGAGCTGACCGAGACCGAGCGGGCGATCGCCCGCCTGATCGTGCGCGAGATCTCCGAACGGCTCGCCTTCCTCGAGAACGTCGGCATCGGTTACCTCTCGTTGGCCCGAGCGGCCCGCTCGCTCTCCGGCGGCGAGGCGCAGCGGATTCGGCTGGCAACCCAGATCGGCTCCAGCCTGGTCGGCGTGATGTACGTGCTCGACGAGCCCTCGATCGGCCTGCACCAGCGCGACAACGAGAAGCTGATCGGCACGCTCGATCGCCTGCGCGACCTCGGCAACACGGTGATCGTGGTCGAGCACGATGAGGGCACGATGCGGGCGGCCGACCACCTCGTCGATCTCGGCCCAGGTGCCGGCGAACACGGTGGCCACGTGATCGCCGCCGGCACGCCGGCCGATGTCGCCAAGGACCCCGCTTCGCTCACTGGCCAGTACCTCTCCGGCAAGCGGATGATCGAGGTCCCGATTGAGCGCCGCACGCCGCAAGGGGCGCTGCTGATCCGTGGCGCCCGCGAACACAACCTGAAGGGGATCGACGTCGCGATCCCGCTCGGCGTCTTCTGCTGCGTCACCGGCGTCTCCGGTTCGGGCAAGTCGACCCTGGTCAACGAGACGCTTCACCACTCGGTCGCCAACCGGCTGCACCAGGCGAAGCTGCGCCCCGGCGCCCACGACAGCGTCGACGGGCTCAGCCAGATCGACAAGATCATCAACGTCGACCAGTCGCCGATCGGCCGCACGCCGCGCTCCAACCCGGCCACCTACACCGGCGTCTTCGACCACATCCGCAAGCTCTTCACCCAGACCCAGGAGGCGCGGGCGCGCGGCTACAAGCCCGGCCGCTTCAGCTTCAACGTTAAAGGCGGCCGCTGCGAGGTCTGCCGCGGCGACGGCCAGATCAAGATCGAGATGCACTTTCTGCCCGACGTCTACGTCCCCTGCGAGCAGTGCCACGGCAGGCGCTATAACCGCGAGACGCTCGAGGTCCGCTTCAAGGGAAAAAGCATCGCCGACGTACTCGAGATGTCGGTCGAGGAGGCGGTCGAGTTCTTCGAGAACGTGCCGAAGATCGCCCGCCGTCTGCGCACCCTGCACGACGTCGGCCTCGACTACATCCGCCTTGGCCAGGCGGCGACGACCCTTTCCGGCGGCGAGGCGCAGCGGGTGAAGCTGGCGACCGAGCTCTCCAAAGTCGCCACCGGCGACACCCTCTACATCCTCGACGAGCCGACCACCGGCCTCCACTTCGCCGACGTGCAGCGCCTGCTCGACGTGCTCGGTCGCCTGGTCGACGCGGGCAACACGGTGGTCGTGATCGAGCACAACCTCGACGTGATCAAGACCGCCGACCACCTGATCGACCTCGGCCCCGAAGGGGGCGAAGAGGGAGGCGAAGTGGTCGCCACCGGCACTCCCGAGGAGGTTGCCGCAGTCGAGGCCTCCCACACCGGCCAGTTCCTCGCCGAGCTGGTCGTGCCGGCAAAGCCGGCGAAGGCGAAGCGCGCGCGCAAACCGCGCGAGCCGATCGCCGCCTGAGGCGCCTTGCCTGCTTAAAAGCGCTCGCTGCGGGTAGAAACGCGGCAGGACGGGGCGAAAGGAGCAGCGATGTCGAGCTTGGTCGGGTTGAGGCGAGTCACGTTGGTGCTGGCCGCGTTATTTGTGATTGCGCTGGTTGCGGTGGGTTGCGGTGACGATGATGGGGGAGGTGGTGGGGGTAGCGGCGGTTCGACGATCGCTTTGCTCTTGCCGGAGAACCAGACGCCACGCTATGAGGCGTCCGATCGGCCGCGCTTTGAAGAAAAAGTCGAAGAGATCTGCCCCGACTGCGACATCCTCTACAGCAACGCCGCCGAGGACGCCTCCAAACAGCAGAGTCAGGTCGAAGCGGCACTGACCCAGGGCGCCGATGTGCTGGTCCTCGACCCCGTCGATGCTGCCTCAGCCGCGGCGAGTGTCGAAAAAGCCCGCCAGCAGGACGTGCCGGTGCTCAGCTACGACCGCCTCATTCTCGGCGCTGACGTCGACGTCTACGTCTCCTTCGACAATGAAAAAGTCGGCGAACTGCAGGGCGAATCGCTGACGAAAAAACTGAAAGAAGACGGCAGCCCCAAAGGGCCGATCGTGATGATCAGCGGCGATCCGGCCGACAGCAACGCGGCATTGTTCAAAAAAGGCGCTGAAAGCGTCTTCGACGCCGAAGGCGTCGAGGTGGCGAAATCGTATGACACCCCCGGTTGGTTGGCGAGCAACGCCCAGAACGAGATGCAGCAGGCGATCACCGCACTCGGCAAAGATGGCTTCGCCGGGGTCTACGCGGCCAATGACGACACCGCGGGCGGTGCGATCGCGGCGATGAAATCGGCTGGGATCAATCCGGCGGAACGTCCGACCACTGGCCAGGACGCGACGGTCGCCGGCCTGCAGCGGATCCTCGTCGGCCAGCAGTACATGACGATCTACAAGGCCTACAAGCCGGAGGCCTCGATCAGCGCCGAAATCGCTGTCGACCTGGCGGAGGGCAAAGAAATCCCGCAGGACAAAGTCACTGACGAACTCGACAACGAAAAAGAGAAAGTGCCCTCGATCCTGCTGACGCCGATCGCCGTGACCAAAGACAACATCAAGGCGACTGTGATCGCGGACGAAGAAGTCTCGCCCGACGAACTCTGCACCGGGCCGTACGCCCAGGCCTGCAAAGAAGCGGGGATCTCCTAAACGAGGGGAACGGCCGCGATGAACGCAGACACCCCGTTGCTCGAGCTCGATGGGGTGAGCAAGAGATTCGGCCCGGTCCAGGCATTGGACCGGGTCGACTTCTCCGTCCATTCTGGTGAGGTGGTCGGCCTGGTCGGCGACAACGGAGCCGGCAAGTCGACGATGGTGAAGACGATCGCCGGGATCCACACGGCCGATGGCGGCTCCATCCACTACGGCGGCGAACAAGTTTCGATCTCACGTCCCCAGGATGCGACCGAACTGGGAATCGCCACCGTCTACCAGGACCTCGCCCTCTGCGACAACCTCGACGTCGTCGCCAACATCTTCCTCGGCCACGAGGAGATCTCTCTGGGTCCCGGGCAGGTCTCGCGCCAGCTCGACGAGGCGCGGATGGAGCAACAGGCCGCCGACCTGCTCTCCGGCCTCTCGGTGACGATTCCCAGCCTGCGCAGCGAGGTGGGCACCCTGTCCGGTGGTCAACGTCAACAGGTGGCCGTTGCGCGCTCGCTTCTGGGCGAGCCGAAGGTAGTCCTGCTCGACGAGCCGACCGCCGCGCTCGGCGTGGCCCAGACGGCGCAGGTACTCGACCTGATCCGTCGACTGCGTGAGCGGGGCTTGGGCGTCGTCGTGATCAGCCACAATCTCGCCGACGTCTTCGAGGTCGCCGACCGGATCTTCGTTCTCCGCCTGGGTCGGGCTGCCGGCAACTTCGAAGCGGAAGGAACGACCGAGGAGCACGTGGTTTCTGCGATCACCGGCGCCGGCGAAGGCGGCAATGAGTAGGGACACTCTGCGTCGCTTCATCCAGGGCGACCTTGCCTCGCTGCGGGTGGTTCTTGGCCTGGCCCTCATTTGGGTGATCTTCCAGCTGCAGAACGACCGCTTCCTCTCGGCCGAGAATCTGACCAACCTGATGCTGCAGATCACCGCCGTCGGGCTGATCTCGATCGGCGTCGTCTACGTGCTGCTGCTGGGCGAGATCGACCTCTCGGTGGGCGCGATCAGCGGGCTCGCCGCCGCGATCATCGCCGTGCTCAACGTCAAACACGGTTGGAACCCGTACTTGGCGATCGCCGCCGGCATCGCGGCCGGGCTGGCGATTGGCCTGATTCAGGGCGCGATATTTACCCGCTTCGGTGTCCCGTCATTCGTCGTCACCCTGGCCGGCTTGCTGGCTTGGCAAGGGGCTCTGTTGCAGGTGCTTGGATCGACCGGCTCGATCAACATCACCGATCCCAAGATCACCGGGCTGGCGAATACCTTCTACTCCGACGCGGTTGGCTGGATCATGGCGCTGGTCGTGATCGGCCTCTACGCCGGCATCGTTCTAATCGGCCACCGGCGGCGTGTCGCCGCCGGACTGGATGGCGAGAACCCTGCGACGCTGGGACTGCGGATTGCGATTGTCGCCGCGATCGCAATTGTCACCGTGGCGGTCCTCAACTCCGACCGGGGGGTGCCGCTGGCGTTGTTGATCCTGCTCGCCTTCGTCTTCGGAATGGAATACATCGCCAAGCGGACCCGCTTCGGCCGCCATGTCTATGCCATCGGCGGCAACATCGAGGCGGCGCGCCGGGCCGGCATCGCGATTGACCGGGTGCGCATCATCGTCTTCGGCATCGCCGGGACGATGGCCGCGATCGGCGGCCTCCTGGCAGCCTCGCGCCTGCTTGCCGTCAACCAGAACTCGGGTGGGAGCGAACTACTACTACTCGCGATCGCCGGCCCCGTGATCGCCGGCACCAGCCTCTTCGGCGGCCGCGGCGCGGTTTGGACCGCCCTGCTCGGCGCCCTCGTGATCGGCTCGATCTCCAACGGCATGGACTTGCTGGCACTCTCCTCCGCGGTCAAGTTCATGGTCACCGGCGGTGTCCTCTTGCTTGCCGTGATCGTCGACGCGATCGCCCGCCAGCAGCGTCAGGCGGCGGGTCGGGTTTAGCGGTCGATCAGGAGCGAGGCGCCGATCGCGCCGCCGAGGTCGCCGAGCGAGGCGACCCGCACGACGGGCGGCCGCTCGTTGACGAAGAGGTGCAAACCCATCTCTTTGCGTAGTGGCTCCATGTAGCGGTCGCCGAAGCGGATGCCCAGGCCGCCGCCGATGATTATTGCTTCGGGGTCGAGCAGGTTGACGGCCGACGCTATGCCGGTCCCCAGCGCCTCGATCGCGCGGTCGATCAGCTTCATCGCAAGGTGGTCGCCGTGGTCGATCGCCCGCTCCCAGATGCCGCTGGTCAGCCGCGGTTTCTCGTGCTTGTGCATCAGCTTGAAGAGGTCGGTTTTGTGCCCCTCTTCGTGCTCGCGGTGCGCCTCGGCTTCCATCGCCGCGCGCCCGGCGTAGGCCTCCAGGCAGCCCTTGCGCCCGCAGGGGCACTTGGCGCCGCCCCGCTTGACCACCATGTGGCCGATCTCGCCGGCGGCGCCGCGGCCGAGCCAGGGCTTGCCGTCGAGAACAAGGCCGCCGCCGACGCCGGTGCCCCAGAAGACCCCGATCAAGCTCTGAAACTCCTGGCCGGCGCCGAGGTGGAACTCGGCCTCGGTGGCCACCTGGACGTCGTTGCCGACTCGCACCTCGGTCCCCAGCCCCTTCGCCAGCGTTTCACCCAGCGGGAAGCTGCCTTCCCAGTCGGGCAGGTTGCGGGCGGTGGAGACAACGCCGGTCTTCTCGGCGACATCGCCGGGTGAGCCGACGCCGACGCCCTCCAGGTCCTCGGGCTTGACGCCGGCGGCCGAGGCCGCTTCGCGCAGGGCGTCCTCCATTGCATGCGCGACGCCGGCCGGGCCGCCGGAGGTCGGCGTCGGTTGCCGCGCTTCGCCGAGAACGGTGCCCCCGGGCTCAACAATCGCGGCCTGGATCTTGGTGCCGCCGAGGTCGATGCCGCCGCGCAGGTCGCTCACGTGCGTCAGTCTATGTCGCCGTGAATCGGGGCTGGCGCATCTGGTGGGCAAAGCGGCGCTGGTACGAGCGCAACCGGCGCCTCTTGCGCCGCTTGCGCCTGGCTCGGCACGCTGCACGCGGCGGCTTCTTCATCCGCCAGCCGGTCGAGGGCGAGTTGCTGGAGGCGCTCAACGAGGGCCGCCTGCGCATCGGCGAGGGGACGCTGCTTGAGCCGGGCTGCTGGTTGACCCTCGCCGCGGAGGCCCGGATCGAGATTGGTGCCGGCTGCTTCCTCAACCGCAACACGATGCTCGCCGCGTACGAGCGAATCGAGATCGGCGACCACACGATGTTCGCCAACGGCTGCTTCGTCGGCGACGCCGAGCACCGCTTCGACAACCCGGACTCGCCGATCACCTGGCAGGGCTTCACCAGCAAGGGGCCGGTGAAGATCGGCGCCAACTGCTGGTTCGGGGTCAACTGCGCGGTGACGAGCGGCGTCACGATCGGCGATCGTTGCGTGATCGGAGCTAACTCCGTTGTAACCATGGATCTACCCGCGGGCTCGATAGCGGCGGGCGCTCCAGCCCGTGTGATCAAGCCCATAGATTTCCGCCGCTAGGGGTTCGTCATGAAACCCGCGTGTGCGACTGGCGAGCGCCGGGCCAAGCGGGGCAAGGACGCAGGGAGGCCAAATAGCAGCGCTATTTGGCCGACTGAGGACGCCGCACCGTGCCGGTCCGCCGCCGCCAGGCGTGCGCGAGGGTTTTAGGACGAACCCCAAGTGCCTATACTGAGCTTTCGGCCGTGACCCCGATGGGCATGGACCCTCATGAACCTCGTACTGACTGAGCCACCGCATGCAAGAGCAGGCGTGAAGTTCGTCCGCACTAAGGACGAGCTGCGGCAGCAGCTTGCCTCCATTCGTCGCGAAGGGCGGTCGGTTGGCCTGGTGCCGACGATGGGCTCCCTGCACGAGGGCCACCTCTCGCTGCTGCGTGCCGCCCGCGCCGAGTGCGACGTTGTCGTCATGAGCCTCTTCGTCAACCCGGCTCAGTTCGGGCCGGGAGAGGACTTCGACCGCTATCCGCGTGACGAGGGCCGCGACGCGGAGCTGGCCGCCGAAGCCGGCGTCGACCTGATCTACGCACCCGCCCTCGAGGAGGTCTACCCGGGTGGTTTCTCGACCGTGGTTGAGGTCTCCGGGCTCACCGAGGTTCTCTGCGGCGATCCGAGCCGGCGCGGCCCCGAGCACTTCCGCGGCGTCACCACGGTCGTCGCCAAGCTCCTCAACTCCGTCCAGCCCGACGTTGCCTACTTCGGCCAGAAGGACGCCCAGCAGGTGACCGTGATCCGCCACATGGTGCGTGACCTCGACATCCCGGTACGGATCGCGGCGCTGCCGATCGTGCGCGAGCCCGACGGGCTGGCAATGAGCTCGCGCAACGCCTACCTGAGCGCTGCTGAGCGCCAACAGGCGACGGCGCTCTCGCGGGCGCTCCGCACGGTCGAGCGAGTCGCCGCGGAGGGCTCGCTCGCGGCCGGAATCGAGGCGGCTCGGAGCGAGCTGGAGGCGGCGGGAATCGAGCCCGAGTACCTCGAGGCTCGCGATGCAGAGAACTTGCAGCCGGTGGCCGAGTCCGATGGCCGGCCGGTACTGATCGCGGTCGCGGCCAGGGTCGGCCCGGCGCGGTTGATCGACAACGTGACAATCGCTGGCGACGGCGCGAGAGAGGCAGGGTCCTGATGCAGAGACAGATGCTCAAGTCCAAGATCCACCGGGCGACGGTGACCGACTGCGACGTCGACTACATCGGCAGCATCACGGTCGACACCGAGTTGATGGCCCAAGCAGACCTGATCACCAACGAGCAGGTCCACGTCTGGGACATCGACAATGGCGCTCGCTTCGTTACTTACGTGATCGACGGCGAGCCGGGCTCGGGCACGATGCAGGTCAACGGCGCCGCCGCCCATCTGACCCGCCCCGGGCACAAGATCATCGTCGCCTCCTTCGGCGCCTACGACGAGAGTGATCTCGAGACCTATTCGCCGGTGGTCGTCCACGTCGACGATGAGAACGCCTCGATCGCCGTCGATAGCCACCCGGAGGTGCTGCTCTCACAAGAGGTGCTCTCATGAGTGATCGTCAGCCCGTCACCCTGCCCCGCCTGGCCGAGATGAAGGAGGCCGGTGAGCCGATCGTGATGGTCACCGCCTACGATTACCCCTCGGCGCGCGTTGCTGAGGAGGTGGGCGTCGACCTCGTTTTGGTCGGCGACACGGCGGCGATGGTCGTGCTCGGCTACCCCGGGACCGAGCCGGTCTCGATGGACGAGATGATCATGCTCGGCAAAGCAGTTCGCCGTGGCCTGAAGACGCCGCTGATGGTCGGCGACATGCCGATGGGCAGCTATGAGGCCAGCAACGAGCTGGCTGTTCAGAGCGCCCAGCGCCTGGTCAAGGAGACCGGCTGCCAGGTGGTCAAGCTGGAGGCGGGGGGGACTTCGGTGGAGCGGGCACGGGCGATCGTCCGTGCCGGCATCCCGGTGATGGGCCACGTCGGGCTGACGCCGCAGACGGCTACCGCCCTCGGCGGCTACAAGACCCAGGGCAAGACCGCCCAGGGTGCGATCCAGCTGCTCGAGGATGCTCTAGCCCTGCAGTCGGTCGGCTGCTTCGCGATCGTCTTCGAGGCCGTGCCAGCCGCAATTACCGAGGCGATCGTCGAGAAGCTCGAGGTCCCGGCAATCGGCATTGGCGCCGGCTCGGCGACTGCCGGCCAGGTGCTGGTCTACCACGACCTGCTCGGGATCACGACCGGCCGCTCACCCAAATTCGTCAAGCGCTACGCGGAGATCCACGCCGCGATGGTCGAGGGCGTCGGGCGTTACGCAGAGGAGGTTCGCTCGCACCGCTTCCCCGAGGCCGAACACGTTTATGGCGTCGAGCCCGAAGAGCTGACTGAGTTCCGCCTCTATATGGAGCAGAAGGACGGCTTGTCCTCCAAGCAGGCCTGGGACTGGGAGCCGCTGCCCTAGCGCCTACCATCCAGCGGCGATGGGTCTGACGACCGAGGAACGGCGCGCCGAGCTGGTCGACCTCTACAAAGAGGTTCAGGCGTGCACCAAGTGCCCGCTGCACGAGACCCGGACCAAGGCCGTGTTCGGTGCGGGCGACGCGGACGCCGAGGTGATGTTCGTCGGTGAGGCGCCGGGGGCCGAAGAGGACCGCCAGGGACTGCCCTTCGTCGGCCGCGCCGGGCAGCTGCTCAACCAGTTGCTGGAAGGCATCGGCCTCTCGAGGGAGGACGTGTTCATCGCCAACGTGCTGAAGAGCCGGCCGCCGGGAAACCGCGACCCTCAGCCCGTGGAGATAGAGGCCTGCCGGCCCTACCTGTTCGAGCAGGTGCGGCTGATCGAGCCGCGGGTCGTCTGCACGCTGGGCAACTTTGCGACCAAGCTGCTGAGTGGCAACCCGGCCGGGATCACGCGGGTACGGGGAACGCCGCAGGTACACGAGCTCGGCGGCTGCACCGTCTTCCTGTTGCCGCTCTTCCATCCGGCAGCCGCGCTTCGCACGCCGGCGGTCAAGGAGACCCTGCGCGCTGACTTCGAGCTGTTACCCAAGCTTCTCGCCGGCCCGCCCCCGGGCGGCGCCGACCCGGAGGAGGAGATCGAGGAGGCGCCGGCGCCAGGTCCGCCGCAGCCTCCCGCCGACCAGCTCGACCTCTTCGGTTGAGATCCGTGGAGACGGTTCGCAGCGGTTCCGCCGCCGAGACCGAAGCGGTCGGGCAGAAGCTCGCCGCACGTCTGGGCCCGGGTGATGTCGTCGTCATCAGCGGCGAGCTGGGCGCCGGCAAGACGACGCTGATTCGGGGCGCCTGCCGGGCGCTCGGGGTCGAGGGACCGGTCACCTCACCCACCTTCACGATCGGGCAGCGCTACGGCGGCCGGATTCCTGTCTCCCATCTCGACCTCTACCGGCTCGGCGGAATCGAGGGTGAGGACCCGGCGTTGCTCGAGGACTATCTCGACGATGCCTCGGTTGCCTTTGTCGAGTGGCCGGCGGCAGCGGAGCCGGAGCTCGCCGGGCGGCGGGTGTTGGATGTCCGCATCACCCATCTCGGGGGGGACGAGCGCAAGGTTCAGGTGGCCAGCGCATCGGCCCCCGAATAGAGGTGTTTCGGAGGGGGATGTTGCCCTGTAGCATCGCTGCGACCACGCAACCGAAGGAGGGACGCGCTACATGAAGGGACTGAAGACGCTGATGGCGATTGGACTGGGGATCGCGATCCTTGCCAGTGCCGCTCCCGCCACGGCGCAGGGTGCCGCATTCAAGCATTACGTCGCCTGTGGTCTCTCCCAGAAAGCGAAACCGTCCCACATCTGCCAGAAGCCGCGCAAAAAGGGTGCGTTCTTCCGCAGCAACCAGGCCGACGTCTTTTACACGGTGTGCGTCAAGTTCCCGACGAAAAAAAACCTTTGCGCGCCGAAACAGGAGGCGCTCAAAGGCACGCTCTACGTCAACAAAATCACCACCAACATCCCCGGCAAACACCAGGTGACCTGGTTCGTGGAAGGTAAAAGGGTCGGCGTCTTCAACTTCTTCGTTCCCAACCGCTGACCGTAGTCGGCTTCGACACCGCGACCAGCGACACCGCCGTCGCGGCGGTACGCGAGGGCGAAGTCCTCTACGAGGCGCTGCGCGGGCTCTCTGAGAAGGGGGGTCCGCAGCACACCTCCGCGCTGCTCACCGAGATCGAGCGGGCTGTGGAGGCCGCCGGCGGTTGGACGGCGGTCGAACGGATTGCGGTCGGCGTCGGTCCCGGCTCCTTCACCGGCTTGCGGGTTGGCATCGCGACGGCACGCGCGCTGGGGCTGAGCCGGGGCCTGCCGTTGAGCGGAATCGGCACCCTGGACGCCCTCGCGCGGGGGTTGGGCGAGGTGGCGGGGGCAAAGGGCCGCCTCGTCGCCCTCGACGCGCGCCGTGGCGAGGTCGCCGCGGCGCTCTACGCGGCGAGCGGCGAGCGGCTCTGGGGGCCGACGCTGAGCTCCCCCGAGGAGCTCGGCGAGCGGATCAGGAGGCTGCACGACGCGACCCTGTGCGGGGGGTCGGGCGCGGTACGATTTCGGCAGCAGCTGACGAGTCGGAAAGTCGAGATCCCGGACGGCGCCGACCCCGTGCATCGCGTCGCCGCGCGGCACATCTGCGCACTCGCGGCGGCGACGTCGGGCGAGGACGAATCCGGGTCCCTGGCGCCGAACTACATGAGGCCCCCCGATGCAGAACGGTGGCGTGAGCGAGACTCTCTCCAAGCAGCCGAGTGAGCTGAGCGGCGATCCGCCGGTGCGGCGGCTTGCCTACAGCGACCTGCCGGCGGTGATCTCGATCGAGCGGCGTTCCTTCCCCGCGCCCTGGTCGCTGGCGATGTTCGTCCTCGAGCTGTCCAAGTCGTCGGGAATATGCCTCGCCGCGACCGAGGGCAACGAGCTGCTCGGCTACCTCGTCTGTTCTCGCTATGACCGCGTCTGGCACGTGATGAACGTCGCCGTGGCGCCGCAGCGGCGCCGGCGGGGGGTCGCCAGCAGCCTGATCTCCCGGCTGATCGCCGAGGCGGGGGACGAGCTTCCCTTCACCCTCGAGGTGCGGGTATCCAACCGCGACGCGATCGCGATGTACGAGAAGCTCGGCTTCCGCTCGGCCGGGGTGCGGCCTCGCTACTACCAGGACAACGGCGAGGACGCCCTGATCATGTGGTTGGGCTAGAGGGAATCCCGTACTCGTGATTCTCGCGGTCGAGACCTCCTGCGACGACACCTGCGCCGCCGTCGTCGACGGGGCGGAAATCCTCTCGAACCTGATCTCCTCGCAGGACGAGGCGCACGCGAAGTTCGGTGGGATCGTGCCCGAGGTGGCTTCCCGCCATCACCTCGAGCTGACGACGCCGCTGATCGAGGCGGCGCTGGAGGAGGCGGGCGTCGCCCTGGAGGAGATCGATGCCGTCGCGGTTACCGCTGGGCCCGGCCTGATCGGCGCGCTGCTGGTCGGCCTCAGCACGGCGAAGGCGATCGCCGCGCCACGGCGGCTGCCGCTGATCCCGATCGACCACCTACAGGGGCACGTCGCCGCCAACTTCCTCGCCCCCGAGCCGCTCGAGCCGCCCTTCCTCTGCCTGGTGGCGAGCGGAGGCCACACCCTGCTGGCGGGAGTGCGTGACCACAGCGGCCACGAGCTGCTCGGCCAGACGCTCGACGACGCCGCCGGCGAGGCCTTCGACAAGGTCGCCCGTCTGCTCGGCCTCGGCTTCCCGGGCGGGCCGGCGCTGCAGAAGCTGGCCGCGGCCGGTGACCCCGCGGCATTCGAGTTGCCCGTGGCGATGGCGCGGGACCCCGGACTGGACTTCAGCTTCAGCGGGCTGAAGACCGCCCTCGTCTACCTTTGCCGCGACCTAGGGCCCGAGGGGGTGGGCGAACGGCGCGCCGACCTCGCGGCAAGCTTTCAAGCGGCAGCCGTCGGGCAGCTGACGGCGAAACTGAAGCGGGCGCTGAAGCGGGGGGATTGGGAGGCGGTGGCGCTTGGCGGCGGCGTCGCCGCCAACGGCCCGCTGCGCGCCGCGGTCGCGGCGCTTTGCAAGAAAGAAGGCGTGCGGCTGAAGCTGGTGCCGCTGTCGCTGTGCACCGACAACGCCGCGATGATCGCCTCCGCCGCCCGCTTCGCCCCGGTGCTCCCCTATCCGGACTACCTCTCCTATGACGCCTTCCCCAGCAGCCGACCGCCGATCCCGCTGTGAGTGCGGAGCGACCAAGCGTGCATCTCTGGTTCTTCGCGCCGGGAGCGAAGCAGGAACGTTTGCGATGAGCACGCAGCTCGTCCTCTACTCGCGTCCGGGCTGCCACCTGTGCGAGCAAGCGCTCGAAGAGCTCGTCGCACTGCACGGCGAGGGCTACCGCTTCGAGCTGCACGAGGTCGACATCGAGAGCGACGAAGCGCTGCTGCGGAGCATGCTCGAGCGCATACCCGTGCTCGAGCTGAACGGCGAGATCGTCTCGGAGCTGGTCTTGGACCAAACCTCCGTTCGTGCGCGTCTCGATACTGTGGGGGCCGATGATTGAGGAGGCCGTGGAGGAGCTTGGGGTGCCGGGTGGACTGATCGGCGACGGCGAGCGGCTGTCGCTGGGCGTCGCGGCCCGCCTTTCGCGCTACCTGCAGGTGCTGACGCAGGCGCGCAAGATGGGCCGGGAGACGATCTCCTCGCAGGAACTCTCGGACTACACCCACATCAACCCGACCCAGATCCGCCGCGATCTCTCGGGCTTCGGCAAGTTCGGCAAGCGGGGGGTCGGCTACAACGTCGACTCGCTGGTGGCGGAGATCCGCAAGATCCTGCGCACCTCGGGCCAGCACAACATCGCCCTCTTCGGCGCCGGCAACCTCGGCCAGGCGATTGCCAGCTCCGACATCTTCGCCGACCACGGGTTCGAGGTCGTGGCCATGTTCGACATCGACCCGGCGGTGGTCGGCAGCGAGGTAGGCAGCCTCGAGGTACGCGACTTTGGCGAGCTGGAGGCGGTCGTCTCCGAGCAAGAGATCGTGGTTGGCGTGCTCGCCGTCCCGGCTGACGCCGCACAGGCCGTGGCCGACCGTCTGGTCGAGGCCGGGGTTAAGATCATCTTCAACTATTCCGAGCAGCTGCTGCAGGTGCCTCCGGAGGTGACGGTGCACACCTCCAGCCCAGCCGTCGACCTTCTCTACGCGCTCTACTTCTATCTGACCTAGAAAGGCCGCTGGCTCTTGTCCATGGACCTCGACCTGGCTCGGGAGCGATTCGAGTCATCCACCGATTTCACGATCGGCCTCGAGGAGGAGTTCGCGATCGTCAATCCGGCGACCCTGGAGCTCGAGCATCGCTTCGAGGACCTCTACGCGGCGTGCCAGAAAGACGAGGTGCTGGCCGAGTCCGCGGCAGGCGAGCTGATCGCCTCGGAGATCGAGATCCGCTCCGGACGGTCGGACACCTTCGCGGCGGCGATGGAGGCCCAGCGGGATCGGCGCAGCCGGCTCTTCGAGCTGGCCGCCGGCATGGGCCTGGGACTGGCGGCGATGGGCACCCACCCCTGGGCCAACTACCTCGACCAGCGGATCATCGATACCCCGCACTACAACCGCCTGCGGCGAGAACTGGGTTGGGTCGCGCAGCGTAATAACACCTGGAGCATGCATGTCCACATGGGCGTGCGCGGCGCCGACCGGGCACTCGCAGTCTGCGATTGGATGCGCGAGCTGCTGCCCCTGCTGCTTGCCGTCTCGGCTAACTCCCCATTTCTTGATCGCCACGACAGCGGGCTGCACACGGTCCGCACCGAGATCTTCACCCGCACTTTCCCCCGCTGCGGCGTGCCCAGCCCGTTCGTCGACTGGGACAGCTATGCCGAGTTCGTCGCGATGCTGGAGCGCACCGGTAGCGCCGTCGAGTCGACCCAGCTCTGGTGGAGCGTTCGCCCCCACCACGCTTTCGGCACGGTCGAGGTGCGGATCTGCGATGCGCAAACGCGGGGAGAGGAGTCCTTCGGGCTGGCGGCTTTGATCGCGGCCTGCATCGCTCAAACCGCGCTCGATTACGACGAGCGTGGCTACGAAGGCTCCAGCGCGCCGTTGCGCGACCGCGAGATCGAGGAGAACCTCTGGCGGGCGATCCGCCACGGGATGAGCGGCAAGCTGATCGACTTCCGCCGTGGCGAGGAGGTCGAGGCTCGCGCGGTGCTCGAGGAGGTGCTCGAGTGGACGCAGCCGGCGCGCTCGGCCCTGGGCATCGAGCCGCGGTTGCCGGAGCGCAACGGCGCCCAGCGGGCGCGTGAAGCGCTCGACGCCGGGGTCTCGATCGAGGACATCTATCGGGACGCGGTGCGCGACACGCACCGTACCTACGGCGCCGCCAAACAGGCAGCGTAGAGGCGTTTGCGCGGGGTCGCGAGACGCACCCGCCGCGGCCGCATATAGACTCCCGCGCCGCTAAAACCAGCCGGAGGAACCCAACTTGACCAGCTTCTTGACCGATTACGGAGTCGTCGTCGCGCTCGTCTGCGCCGGGGCGGCAGTTCTCTACGGATTGATCATCACGCAGCGCCTGCTCGCGAAGTCGCCGGGCAACGAGCGCATGCAGGAAATCTCAGGCGCGGTGCAGGAAGGCGCCCAGGCCTACCTCAACCGCCAGTACACGATCATCGCCGCGGTTGCGGTGCCGATCGCCGTCGTGCTCTGGCTCCTGCAGGACTACCAAACTGCGATCGGCTTCGTCATCGGCGGCGTCCTCTCGGGCGCGACCGGGTTCATCGGCATGAACCTCTCGGTGCGCGCCAACGCCCGCGTGGCTGAGGCGGCGCGTGGTGGCGTTCCCCCGGCGCTAGACGTCGCTTTCAAGGGCGGCTCGGTGACCGGTCTGCTCGTCGTCGGTTTGGCGCTGCTCGGGGTCGCCGGCTACTTCGGCATCCTCGTCCTCACCGGCAGCAGCGACAAGCACGCGGTCGATGCCCTCGTCGGTCTCGGCTTCGGTGGCTCGCTGATCTCGGTCTTCGCCCGGCTGGGCGGCGGCATCTTCACCAAGGCCGCCGATGTCGGCGCCGATCTGGTCGGCAAGGTCGAGGCGGGGATCCCCGAGGACGACCCCCGCAACCCGGCAGTGATCGCCGACAACGTCGGCGACAACGTCGGCGACTGCGCTGGCATGGCTGCGGATTTTTTCGAGACCTACGCGGTCACCACGGTTGCGGTAATGCTGCTCGGCGTCCTCACCTTCACCGGCGCTGGCGGCGAATTCATCCGCGAGGTCGCGCTCTACCCATTGGTGATCGGCGGTGTCGCGATCATTGCCTCGATCATCGGTGCCCTCTTAGTGCGGACCAAAACCGATCGGGTCGAGGGAGCTCTCTACACCGGTGTGATCGCCGCTGGGATCCTCTCGATCGCGGCCTTCTACCCGATCACCGACTGGATGATGAGCGATCCAGTACGTCTCGGTCTCAGCACCGCCGCCGATGCGGTGACTGTCACCGACCTCTGGCTCTGCGCAGTGATCGGCGTCGCCGTGACGGCGCTACTTTTTGTCATCACCGAATTTTATACCGCGACCCGCTTCTACCCGGTCAAGTCGATCGCCAAGGCGTCGGAGACGGGCCACGCGACCAACATCATCCAGGGCCTGGCCCAGGGCTTCCAGTCGACCGCAGCCCCGGCGCTGGTAATCGCCCTGGCGATCCTTGCAGCCAACGACCTGGCGGGCATCTATGGCATCGGCATTGCCGTGATGGCACAGCTCTCGCTCTGCGGCCTGATCGTTGCCCTCGACGCCTTCGGACCGATCACCGACAACGCCGGTGGTATCGCCGAGATGGCCGATCTGCCCGAGGAGGTGCGCGCCGTGACCGATCCGCTCGACGCGGTCGGCAATACCACCAAGGCGGTCACCAAGGGTTACGCAATTGGCTCCGCCGCGCTGGCTGCACTGGTCCTGTTCGCAGCCTTCAAGAGCGAATTGGCGGAGGAGGCGCCAACCGGGTTCGACCTCAATGCCCTCTTCAACCTGAGCAGCCCTGACGTGCTGATCGGGTTGATCATCGGCGGCATGATGGTCTACCTCTTCGCCGCGTTTGCGATCGAGGCGGTCGGCCGTGCCGGCGGTCAGGTTGTCGAACAGGTGCGCGAGCAGTTCCGCGAGCACCCGGGGATCATGGAGGGCACCGAAAAACCCGACTACGGGAAAACGGTCAGCATCGTCACCCTGGCGGCGCAGAAAGAGATGATTCTGCCCGCCTTGATCCCGATTGCGGTTCCGATCGTCGTCGGCTTGCTCAGCGTCAACGCGCTCGGCGGCCTCCTGATCGGCGTCATCGTCGTCGGCCTCTTCGCCGCGATCTCGATGACCGCCGGCGGCGGCGCCTGGGACAACGCCAAGAAGCTGATCGAGGACGGCGCCCACGGCGGCAAAGGCTCCGAGGCCCACGCCGCATCGGTCACCGGAGACACCGTCGGCGATCCCTATAAGGACACGGCCGGGCCGGCGATCAACCCGATGATCAAGGTGGCGAACATCGTCGCCATCCTGATAATCCCAATTGTCCACTTCTAGAAAGCTCGGCGAGGGGGAGGGGCAGGGTACCCTCCCGCCTTGCTGGGTTTTTCGCCAGAAGCGGTCGAGGCTGGCCGCGTGAGCAGGCGGGGCGAAAAACAGGACGCCGCTGCGTCGGGAGGGCACCCTGCCCCTCCCTCACGGGCGCTTGAGGTGGGCCGTCGGCGAGCGGTCGGTGGCGTGCTTAGCTTCGCGATAGCTGGGCTGCTGCTGTCAGCATCGGTGGCCTTTGCGGCGCCTCCCGCGAACGATGACTTTGCGGACCGGGAGGCGTTGAGCGACGCCCTGCCGGTCGAAGTTACGCGGTCGAACGTCGAAGCGACGAAAGAGGAAGGGGAGCCCTTTCACGGTGGGTTTGGATCGAAAGGGCATTCGGTTTGGTTCGAGTGGGAAGCGACGAGCACCGGGTTCGTGACGGTCGGGAATTGCGGTAGCGACTTCACGACCGTGCTGTCGGTCTACACGGGCGCCGCTGTCGATGCATTGACCCAGGTTGCTGGCGGCTATGAGACCGCTGGAGGACCCGGTTGCGGCAACGGGGACTGGGGGCGGCAGGTGACCTTCGAGGCGAACGCCGGCACGACCTATGCGATCGCCGTCGACGGCGATTCGTTCTACGTTCCCCCTTCCGAACCACCGTCGGGAGAAGGCACCTTTGGCCTGCAGATCGCGTCGACGCCGGTGCCTGCCAACGACGACTTCGCTGACGCGACGCAGTTGATCGGCTCGATTGAAGAAGAACCGGGTGCGAAATCCGCTCTCTACTGGGCCAACGTCCCGGGCTATAACTGGAACGCGAGCAAAGAGGAAGGCGAGCCCGAACACGCCGGCGACCCGGGTGGCGCCTCGGTCTGGTACTCGTGGACGGCGCCGGGGACTGGCTCTGCGTCGATCTCCACCTGCGCCGGCAAACCTCTGCTTGTCGAGGCCTACACGGGCAGCTCGGTCGGCGCGCTGACATCCCTTGGCACGCACGACTTCGCTTCCTGTGCAGTCACCCTGGAAGCTGTCGCCGGGGTGGTCTACAGGATCGCCGTCGACGGCGAGCTCGACACGGAATCGGGCCAGCCGAATTTTCAGAGCTTCTCCATCAACGTCTTCATGGAATTGCCCGTCCAGCCCAAAGGCGATCCTCCGCGGCCGAGTGCATCGCCCCCGCCCGATTTGGCTCCGCCGGACACGGCGATCGCGAAACGGACCCTGAAGCCGGCGAAACGGCGAGCGACGTTCTTCTTCCGGTCCAGCGAGAGCGGCTCAACCTTCCGTTGCAAGCTCGACAAACGCTCCTATGTCCCTTGCGCCTCGCCGAGGCAGTACTGGAACCTGGTCCCCGGAAGGCATGTGCTCCGGGTGACCGCGGTTGATGCCTCCGGCAATGTCGATCCCTTTCCGGCTGTCGCCCGCTTCAACATTCCGAATTCGGTGAAGCAGCGATAGCCATGCCGACAACCAAACGGTCGACGATCGGCGCGCAGTAAGGGGCGAGCCCCCCGTCGCTGCCTCGACTAGGGTCGCGTCGATGGACGACCTGGTCAACGTCGCGGACTTCGAGCGCGTCGCTGCGGAGAAGCTGGACGCCGGTGTCGCCGGCTATTTCTTCGGTGGGGCCGGAGATGAGCTGACGCTGAAGGAGAACGTTTCGGCTTGGGGGCACTGGCGCTTGCGGCCTCGGACCCTTGCTGGGTTGCGTGAGTGGCAGACCGGGGTTGAGGTGCTGGGCGAGGAAATCTCTATGCCGGTGCTGGTCGCGCCGGTCGCTTACCAGGGGCTGGTCGATCCGGAGGGGGAGGCGGCGATGGCTCGGGCGGCTGATGCGGCTGGCACGGTGATGTGTCTCTCTACGCTGGCCACGATGCGGCCGCGGCCGGTTGCTGAAGCCGCGCCAGGGGGCCGGCGTTGGTTCCAGCTCTACTGCTTCCAGGACGAGGGGGTCACTCGGGCGCTGATCGATGAGGCGTGTGAGTGTGGTTACGAGGCGATCGTGGTTACCGTCGACGCTCCTCGCGGCGGCAACCGCGAGCGCGACCGGCGGACCGGGTTCAAGATTCCGGCGGAGCTCGGCGTGCCGAACGTCGAAGCGGCGCTCGGCTCGGATAGGGCGATAACGATCGAGGAGACCTTCGAGTTGATGGAGCCCGCCTTGACTTGGTCCTACCTGGAGGACCTTGCCTCCGACTGCCGAGTGCCGGTGCTGGTCAAGGGAGTGCTGACCGCCGAAGACGCGGCGCTTGCGATCGAGCACGGCGCTGCCGGGATCGTCATCTCCAATCACGGCGGTCGCCAGCTCGATCGCTGTCTGGCCACCGCCGAGGCGTTGCCGGAAGTGGTCGACACAGTCGAAGGCCGGGGCACCGTGCTCGTCGACGGCGGCATCCGACGTGGGGTCGACATCGCGATCGCGCTGGCGCTCGGCGCGGACGCCGTGCTGGTGGGCCGCCCAGCCCTCTGGGGGCTTGCCGCCGGCGGCGAGGCCGGTGCCCGCCGGGTGCTAGAGCTGCTGCGTGAGGAGCTTGCGCTGACGCTCGCCCTCTGCGGTTGCGCCACGCCCGGCGCGTTGACGCGTGGCCACGTGCAGCGGGCACCGGCGGCGTCCGTATATTCGGCCTGAGTGACCCCTCCCTCCACCTGATCAATGGCCCAGCGGATTCCCAGAGACGAATCGCTGAGTCGCGTGCACGGCGTCGGCGCGCTGTTCTCGGCCGCCTACGGCAACGTCGGCTCCTCGATCTACTACGCACTCGGCGTCACCGCGGCCTTCGCCCTCGGCCTCACCCCGGTTGCCTTCGTCATCTCCGGCCTGATCTTCGCCGCAACCGCGGCGACCTACGCCGAGGCAACCGTGATGTATCCGGAGGCGGGGGGCTCATCCAGCTTCGCCCGCCACGCTTTCAACGAGCTGGTCAGCTTCGTCGCCGCCTGGGGGCAGATGCTCAACTACACGATCACGGTCGCGATTTCGGCCTATTTCGTGCCGCATTACCTGGCCGTCTTCTGGGAGCCGCTCGGTCATGGCCCCGGCGACATCATCGCCGGCGCGGTGCTGATCGCCGCGTTGGCGCTGCTCAACATCCGTGGCTCGCAGGAGTCCGCCAAGCTCAATCTGGTCCTCGCCGTGGCGGACCTTGCGACGCAGGTCGTCCTGGTCGGGATCGGCGTCGTCCTCGTGCTCAGCCCCGAGATCCTCGTCGACAACATCCATTTCGGCATCGCCCCTACCTGGAGCGACTTCGCGCTCGGCATCGCGGTCGGGATGATTGCCTACACCGGGATCGAGACGATCTCCAACATGGCCGAGGAGGCCAAGGACGCGGCCCGTACGATTCCGCGCAGCGTCGGCTTCACGGTCGCCGCTGTCCTCGGCCTCTACCTGCTGATCCCGGTCGTGGCGCTCTCGGCGATGCCGGTCACCCAGGACGCGGCCGGCAACTACGTGACCGCGCTTGGCTCCGAGTTCGCCAACGACCCGATCCTCGGCATCGTCGAGAACCTCGGCCTCGGCTCCGGTATGACCGAAGTCATGCGCTACTACGTCGGCATCCTCGCCGCGGTGATCCTGCTGATCGCGACCAACGCTGGATTGATCGGCGTCTCCCGCCTTACCTACTCGATGGGCCAGCACCGCCAGCTGCCCGAGGGCCTGCGCCAGGTCCATCCCCGCTACCGCACCCCCTACATCGCGATTCTCGTCTTTGCCGGCATCGCGATGATCACGCTCGTCCCGGGGCAGACCGATTTCCTCGCGACGCTGTACTCGTTCGGCGCGATGCTCTCCTTCACCATCGCCCACGTTTCCGTGATCCAGCTGCGGCGCCGCAACTCAACTGAGGAACGCACGTGGAAACCCCCATTCAACTTCCGTGCCTTCGGGGTCGAGGTTCCCCTGAGCGCAGTGCTGGGCGGGCTCGGCACCTTTGCCGCCTGGATCGTCGTGATGGCGCTCAACCCGCGCACCCTCGCCGTCGGCCTCGGCTGGATGGTGTTTGGCATCGCCGTTTACGTCCTCTACCGGCGCAACCAGAAGCTGCCGCTGACCGAGACCGTCAAAGTCGTCACCCCCGAGCCGCTCGGCGTCGAGGAGATCGAGTACCGCAGCGTCATGGTCGCCTTCGAGGACGACGAGCCGTTCTCCGAGGAGATGGTGGCCACGGCGGTCAAGCTCGCCTCCAAACGCCGTCGCGGCATCCACATCCACGCGTTGCTGACGGTGCCCACCGACTTGCCGCTCGACGCCGAGATGCGCGAGCGGGAAGGCGAGGCGCAGAGCAAGATCGAGCAGGCGAAGCTGATCGGCGGGCAGCGGGTGACCGGTCACGTCGAGCGCGTACGCCCAGGTCAAGCGGGCTACTCGATCTCCGGTGAGGCAAAGCTGATCAACGCCGCGGCAGTCGTCGTCTGGCTGCGCTACCGCGACAGCAAGCCGATCTACGACAAGACCCTGCAGACGGTGCTCGGCGAACGGCCCTGTCGGGTCATCGTCGTCTCCGAGAGAGGCGCCCGCGACGGAGCCGAGGTGGCTCCGTCGCTCGCCTAGGCTCCGGCCTAGAATCGCCTGCGTGTATCAGCGTTCGATCAGGCTCCTCTCGGTTGTCTTCCTCGCCCTCGGCGGCGTGCTCCTCGTCACTACCCTCGCTGCGGGCGGCGGCCCCGCCTCGGTTGGGTTCCTGATCGGGATCGCCTTCCTGGCCGTCGGCGCCGGCCGGCTCTGGCTCGCGGCGCGGATGGGCCGGTGAGCAAGGACGGGCAACCGCGTTCGCGCCTGGAGCCGCTGCTGCGGCGGGGCGTCGGCGTCCCCGGCCTCTTCGTCGCCGTCTACTCGGCCGTCGGCTTCTCGATCTACTTCGCCCTCGGCGTCGTCGCCGACCGCGGCCTCGGCCTGACGCCGCTGATCTTCCTCGCCGCGGGCCTGATGTTCGTGCTGACCACGCTCAGCTACGTCGAGGGCGGCGCGATGATCCGCGAACGCGGCGGCTCCTCCAGCTTCGCTCGCCACGCCTTCAACGAGCTGATCGCCTTCATCGCCGGCTGGGCGATCCTGATCGACTATCTGATCGTCGCCGCGCTGGCGGCTCTCTCGGTGCCCCACTACCTCGACCCCGTGGCTTCGGACCTCTCCACGGGATGGCGCGAGATCGCCGTCGCCGTCGCCGTCATCGTCGCCGCCTGCGGGCTCAGCATCCTCAACGTGACCGGGCGCGGACGCGAGCGCACGCTCAGCGTCCTCGCCCTTGCCGACATCGCGCTTCAGGTCGCGGTGATCGTCGTCGGCGTCCTCGCCGTCATGCACCCCGAGCGGCTCACCGACCAGATCCACCTCTTCACCGAGCCCAGCGTCAAGGACATCGTCTATGCCTCGGTGATCGCGATGCTCGCCTACGCCGGGATCGAGGCCGCCTCCGACCTCGCCCCCGACATCGACGTGCACCCGCGTGACCTGAAGCGGATCGTCTCGTTGGGTGCCGTCGCCGTGCCACTCGTCTACGCCGGGATGGCGGCGATTGCGCTGATGGCGGTTCCGGTCATCGCCGGTCCCCAGGGCCCGGAAACCGCGCTTGGCGGCGAGTTCGTCGAGGCGCCGGTGCTCGGTGTCGTCTCCGCCTATGACCCGGCTTGGCTAGCGGACGCGATGCGGTGGATCGTCGCTCTGGTCGCGGCTCCCGTCCTGTTCTGGGCGACGACGACGGCGATGCTGGGCGTCTCCCGCCACATCTACACGCTGGCGATCAACCGTCAGATCCCAAGCTGGCTGGGCAAGCTCAACAGTCGCTACGCGACGCCGCAGGTGGCGATCGTCCTCTCCGGCTTGATCGCCATCGGCCTGGTGCTGCCGACCGACGTCAAGCTCCTGGCCGGGTTCTACGCGTTCGGGGCGATGCTGGCGATTACGATCGCCCACCTCTCGATCCTCAAGCTGCGGGTTACCGAGCCCGAGCGCCGGCGCCCCTTCCGCGTGCCCTGGAGCTTCTCCTGGCGCAACGCCCAGATTCCCCTGCCGACGCTCTTCGCCGCGCTGCTCAGCGTGCTCGCTTTCCTCAGTGTGCTCGTCCTGCACGACACGGCCCGCTGGGTTGGTGGCGGCTGGATGGTCTTCGGCCTGCTCTTCTACGTCGTCTACCGCAAGGTCTTCGAGGGGACGACGCTGACCCGCCGAGTCTCGGTCACCGAGCGGGCCCTGACCAAGCAGGTACCCGAGATCTCCTATCGCAGCCTGCTCGTGCCGGTCTTCGGCACCGAGCTCGACGACGACATCGTCGCCACCGCCGGCCGCCTTGCCGCGGCAGAAAGTGAGAACGCTGACGGGGAGGAGGAAAAAGCGCGCCTGTCGCTCGTCTATGTGGTCGAGGTACCGCTGGCGACCTCGCTCGAGACCGAGTTGCCCCCGGAGCGCGAGGAGGAGGCGCGGCGGGCACTCGAGCGGGCCCGCGAAGTGGCGGAGGAGTACGAGGACGTGGCGATCAGTACCGAGACGATCCGCGCCCGCAAGGTTGGCGCTGGGATCGTCGATGCGGCGAGACGCAGCGGTGCCGAGGCGATCGTGATCGGCGGCGAGCCGCCGACGAAGATTCGGGGTGGGGCGATGCTAGGCGGAATCGGCGCGGCCAAGCCGGCTGAGATCGGTGCGGCGACCGAGTACGTGCTGATGAAGGCGCCATGTCAAGTCTTGCTGACGGCCCCCCCAGAATCTGCCGTGGAGCCGGAGCCGGATGCCGTCCCTGCTGACTAGACTCCAAGCCGTGGTGAAGACGTGTTCATTCTGATTGTCGGTTGCGGGCGGGTCGGCTCCTCCGTTGCCCGCTCGATGCTCAAAGAGGGGCACGAGGTCTCTTGTCTTGACGAGGACCCCGAGTCCCACACCAGACTCGAGGTCGGCCTCGACAAGGGTTGGGAGGACCTCGGCGGTCGCTTTACGGTCGGGACCGGCCTCGAGACCGACGCCCTGCTCGCAGCCGGAATCGAGAAGGCCGATGCCTTCATCGCCGCTACCAACGGCGACAACACGAACATCGTCATCTCCCAGATAGCCCAGCGCCGCTACGAGGTGCCCAACGTGATCGCGCGGATCCTCGATCCGCTGCGGGCCGAGTGGTATCGGCAGCAGGGCATGCACACGATCTGCCCGACCAGGGTCGCGATCGACATGCTCGAGAGTGCCGTCCGCGAGGGCGCCCAGCGCGAGGTGGCCTAGTGCCCGGTCGACGGCATAAGGCAGGGCACTGATGTACATCATCGTCGTCGGCGCGGGGAAGGTCGGCTGGAACCTTGCCCGCGAGCTGCTCGAAAAGAATCACGAGGTGACGGTGATCGAGAGCAACCGGCGCCGCTACCTGACCGTCGAGCAGGAGCTCGAGCACAACGTCACCTACGGTGACGCCTCCGAGCTCTGGGTGCTCGAGCGCGCTGGGATCCAGCGGGCCGACATGGTCATTGCCGTAACCGGTGATGACGAGGACAACATGCTGATCTGCCAGGTGGCCCGCGAGAAGTACTCGGTCGAGCGGATCATCGCCAGGGTGAACAACCCACGTAACCGGCCGCACTTCGATCTGCTCGGGGTAAAACCGTCCGTCTCCGCCACCGATCTGATCCTGCGCCTGCTCGAGCACGAGGTGCCCGAGTACGGGCTCGTCCATCTGCTCGATCTGCAGGAGGAGCAGCTGGAGATCATCGAGATGTTGCTCGGCAAGGACTGCGGCGTAACCGGTCGCCGGGTGGGCGATCTCTCGATGCCCGAAGGCAGCCTGTTGATTTCGGTGCTTCGCAACGGCAAGGGGTTCGTGCCCGGTCCAGAGACGGTCCTGGAGGTCGGCGACGAGATCTTGGCGGTGCTCGATCCCGGTCGCGAGGACGACTTGAAGGCGCTCTTCGGCCCGGCCGCCGGCGGCAACGGGACCGGCTGAGCGATGGCCGACCGCGAAGTCGATTTCCTCCTTGTTGGCGGGGGACTCGCCTCCGCGCAATGTGCGGCAGAGCTGCGCAAGCGCGGCGCGGAGGGCTCGATCCTCCTCGCCGGGCGCGAGCCCGAGCCGCCCTACGAACGGCCGCCGCTCTCGAAGGAGTACATGCGCGGCGAGGCCAGCCGTGAGGATGCCTACGTTAACCCGCCTGCCTGGTATGAGGAAAACGAGGTCGAGCTGCTGACCGGGGTCAACGTGATGTCGCTCGACCCGACGGCGCGCAGCGCGAAGCTGCAGGGTGGGGAAGAGGTCGGTTTCGGCAAGGCCCTGCTTGCCACCGGCGCGATGGTCAACATCCTGCGGGTCGAGGGCGCCGAGAACGAGGGCGTCCACTATCTGCGCGCCTTCGGCAACTCCGACGCAATCAGGGCCGACGCCGAGGCGGCCGAGCACGTCGTGCTGATCGGCGGCAGCTACATTGGCACCGAGGTCGCCGCCTCGCTGACCGCCAAGGGCGTCAAGTGCACGATCGTGATGATGGAGGACGTGGCGCTCTCACGGACCTTCGGCGAGGACGTCGGCCGCTGGTTCCAGCAGCGGCTCGAAGCGCACGGCATCGGTGTCCACGGCGGCGAGGAGCTCGAGGCCTTCGAGGGCGACGGTCGGGTCAAGGCGGTGCTGACCAAGAGCGGCCGGGCGATCGAGTGCGACACGGTCATCGTCGGCGCCGGCGTGCGTCCCGACGCGATGCTCGCCCAGCGCGCCGGGCTCGAGGTCGACGACGGCGTCGTCTGCGACTCGAAGCTGGCGACTTCCGCCGAGGGGATCTACGCCGCCGGTGACTGCTGTTCGTACGACAGCGTCATCCATGGCCGGCGGATCCGGGTTGAGCACTGGGACGTGGCGATGCAGCAGGGGATGCACGCCGCCGGCAACATGCTCGGCGAGGACCGCGACTACGACGTGGTGCCCTACTTCTTCAGCGACCTAGCCGACTGGGCGAGCCTCGAGTACGTCGGCCCGGCGGCCGAGTGGGACGAGGAGATCTGGCGCGGGGACCGCGACGGCGAGGAGTTCTCGGTCTGGTATCTCAAGGACGGCAGGGTCGCCGGCGCGCTCAGCGTCGGCCGCTCAGAAGACCTGGCCGAGGCACGGCGCCTGCTCGCCGACGGCGTCGACGTCTCCGCCGCCCGCGAGAAGATCGCCCACCCCGGCAGTGACCTGGGCGGAATCTCCTAGCAAGCAAAGCTGCGCGCACCCGGCGCGCGCCGCCGGATATCCTCAGAGTCCGTTTGTTGCGCCCTGGTGTAATTGGCAGCACGCCTTGCTCTGGACGAGGTAGTCGGGGTTCGAGTCCCTGGGGCGCAGTCGCAGCAAAGTCCCTGCATAACCCCGTCTAGTCGCTCTGCTACCTTCGCGACGCATGGGGATCTCCAGGCGCCTTCTCTTGACCTTGCCTCTCGTTGCTCTCGTGATCGCCGGTTGCGGCGGTGGCGATGATGACGAGACGACTGCCGCGGCGCCGCTGGAAACCACCGAAACGACGGCGGCGCTGAACAAGGAAGAGCTGATCGCCCAGGGCGACGCGATCTGCGCCGAGGTGAATGCGGCGGTCGGCACGCTTGGATCGACGAGCTCCGCCGTCGAGGGCGAGACCTCCCAGGTCGCCGGGCTCTACAGCGGCATGGTCGAGCGGTTGCAGGGCCTTGGTGCACCCAGCGATGACAGCGAAGGCTATGCGGAGTTCATCTCCGCGGCCGAGGCACTCGCTCAGGCTGAGGAGAACGTCGAGCTGGCGTCCGCGCGCGAAGACGCCGAAGCGCTGACCGGTGCTGAAGCGGAAGCGTCCACGGCGCTGGACTCGTTCCAATCTGCGGCCGCGACCTTCGGCTTTGAAGATTGCGCCGAAGCGCCGGCCGCGCCGGTGCCGGGCGGCGGTGTCGGCGAAGCGGCGGGTGAAGAAGCGAGTGAAGGCGTAGAAGGCGAACTCGAAGAAGCCGCACCCGAAGAAGCCGAAGTCGCGCCTGAAGAAGCTCCGCCGGTCGAAGAAGGCGCCGGCGGTGGCGCTGGTGTCGGCGGTGGCACCGAAGGCGGGTCCGCCGGTTCGGGTGGCGGCAGCTCCGGCGGCATCGGTCCCGGCTAAGCCGCCGATTCCTGCCAGGCGCCGTAGAGGCGCGAGTAGGGGCCACTGGCCTCGATTAGCTCCTCATGGGTGCCGGACTCGGCGATCCGGCCGCCGTCGAGCACAACGATCTTGCCGGCGCGGCGGATGGTCGAGAGGCGGTGGGCGATGACGATTGCGGTGCGGCCGGCGAGCAGCCGCTCGAGACCGCGCTCGATCGTGCGCTCGGTCCTCACGTCGACGTTCGAGGTCGCCTCGTCGAGGATCAGAATGCGGGGCTCGGCGAGCAGCGCCCGTGCAAAGGCGACCAGCTGACGCTGCCCGGCCGAGAGCTGCACGCCGCGCTCGCCGACCTCGGTCTCGATTCCCAGCGGCAGCGCCGCGACGAACTCGGTGGCGCCGACGGCGGCCACGGCCGCCTCGATCTCCTCCGTACTCGCATCGGGGCGGCCGAAGGCGACGTTCTCGCGCACGCTGCCTGAGAATAGGAACCCCTCCTGGGGAACGATCCCGAGTTGGCGCCGCAGTCCCCGCTGCCGAAGCTGGCGCAGATCGTGACCATCGACGCGCACCCGGCCCTGCTGCGGGTCATAGAAGCGTGCCACCAGCTTCGCCAGCGTCGACTTTCCCGCTCCGGTGGCACCGACCAGAGCCAAGGTCTGGCCGGGGGGGACGTGCAGGTCGATTCCCCGCAGCGCCCAGTCTTCGTCCGAGTAGGCGAACCAGACGTCGTCCATCTCGATTTCGCCGCGCAGCTGCCCGGGATCGATCGCCTCCGGGGAGTCGACCATGTCGGGCTCGGTATCGAGCAGCTCGAAGATCTTGTCGAGCGCCGCCATCCCCTGCTGGTAGGTCGTGTAGAGCTGGGAGAGTTCCTGAATCGGCCCGAAGAAGACCTGTAGGTAGCCGATGAAGGCGATGATCGTGCCGATCTGGATCGCGTTGTCGATCGCCTGGCTGCCGCCGTAGAGGATGATCGCCGCAGTGCCGACGGCGGCGAGCAATTCGACCGCCGGGAAGTAGGAGGCGTTGAGGTAGACGGTCTTCATGTTGGCCTCGCGGTTGGCCTCGTTCAACTCGGTCATCGCCTCGGCGTGGCGGGACTCCTGACCGAAGCTGCGCACGACCCGCACGCCGCTCAGGGTCTCCTGCAGGTATCCCGTAATCGCGGCGATCCGCTCCCGCGTCGCCCGGTAGGCACCGTGCGAAGCGATCCGGAAGATGACGCTGGCAACTGCGACCAGCGGGAAGGTGAGGAAGGTGACCAGGGCCAGCATCGGATCGAGCACGAGCATGATCGCCACCACCCCGATCAAGGTCAGGCCGCTCGAGATGAGGGTGACGACGCCGCTGGTGACGAGCTGGTTGAGCGCCTCGATGTCGTTGGTCATGCGACTGACCAGCACCCCGGGGCTGCGCCGCGTGAAGAAGCCGATCGACATCGACTGCAGGTGCGAGAAGACGCGCTCGCGCAGATCCTGCAGAGCGCGGGTGCCGACCCAGCCGACCAAATAGGTCTGGGCGTAGGTGGCCACCGCGTAGAGGACGGCTACCGCGAGGAAGGCGAGGACGATCGTGGTCAATGCCTCGCTGTCGCGGGCGACAATGCCGACGTCGATCGCCTGTCCGGCGAGATAGGGCGGGGCGAGCCCGGCAGTGGTTGCGGCCAGCATCGCCACGAAGGTGAGCGCGACCCGGCGGCGATAGGGGCGCAGCAGGGCGATCATCCAGCGCAGCTTGCGGCCGCGCTGGTCCTCGCCGCGGATGACCTGCCAGAGCCGCCTCACAGCCTCGCCAGCTCCTCGCGTTGCTCGAGGTCGCGCTGGAGGAAAACTGAGTCGGCGAGGCCATGCTCGGCGATCTCGCGGTAGAAGCCGCAGCCCTCCAGCAACTCGGCGTGGGTGCCGCGGTCGACGATGCCGCCGCCGTCCATGACCAGCACTTCGTCGGCGAGTGAGACGGTCGAGAGGCGGTGGGCGATCACGAACGTGGTCCTGCCGGACATCGCCTCGCGCAGGCCGGCCTTGATCGCCGCCTCGGTCGTCGCATCGACCGAGGAGGTGGCGTCGTCGAGGATCAGGATGCGGGGGTCCGCGAGTAGGGCGCGGGCGATCGCGACGCGCTGGCGCTGGCCGCCCGAGAGGGTCAAGCCGCGCTCACCGACGAGAGTGTCGTAACCCCCCGGCAGGTCGCCGATGAAGTCGTCGGCCTGGGCGCGCCGCGCCGCCGCTTCGACCTCCTCCCGGCTTGCCTCTGGCCGCGCGTAGGCGATGTTCTCGGCAATGGTCGCGGTGAAGAGGAAGCTGTCGTCGCCGACGAAGGCGATCTGCGAGCGCAGCGAGACGAGGTCGACGGAGCGAACGTCGGCGCCGTCGATCAGCACCGATCCTTCGCTTGGGTCATAGAGGCGGGCTACCAGCGCCACCAGGCTGGTCTTTCCGGAGCCGGAGGGGCCGACCAGCGCGACGGTACGTCCCGGCTCGATCGCCAGGTCGATGCCGCTCAGGGCCGGCCCACCCCCGTCGTAGCGCAGGCCGATGCCGCGCATCTCGACCCGGCCTCCGCCCGCCGGCAGCGGTGGAGCCTGAGGTGGGCTTTCGATCTGTGGCTCGCGGTCGAGGATCTCGAAGAGGCGGTTACCGGAGGCGATCGCCCGTTGCGCCATGCCCAGCGCCATGCCCAGCATCCGCATCGGCGCCGCCAGCATCGCGACGTAGGTATAGAAGGCGGTGAAGTCGCCGAGGCTGAGATTGCCCGCGATCACCTGGCGGCCGCCGACCAGCAATACGAGCGCGATGCCGAGCTGCGGCAGCAGTCCAAGCAAAGGGGAGAAGGTCGCCTGCAGGCGGGTTGAGTAGATGCTCTGGTCGAAGACGCGGCCGACGGCGCGGCGAAAGCGGTGCAGCTGGTGCTCCTCGCGGGCGAAGGCCTTGACGATGCGGATGCCGGAGACGTTCTCCTCCGCTTCCGCGGTCAGCTCGGCGAGGCGCTGCTGCACCTCCTGCACGGCGGGGCGCGAGACGCGGTTGTAGCGGGAAGCGGTGTAGATGACCAGCGGCGCCGGCGCAAGCGCGACCAGCGCCAGCCAGGGCTCGAGCGCGAACATCACCGCGCTGGCGAGCACGATCGTCAGCAGGTTCTGGGTGATGAAGATCAGGCCGTAGCCGAGGAAGAAGCGGATCGATTGCAGGTCGACGGTCGCCCGCGACATCAGCTGCCCGGTCTGCTGTCCGTCGAAGAAGCCCAGCTCGAGTCGTTGCAGGTGGGCGTAGAACCGTTGCCGCAGGTCGAACTCGACCGCCAGCGAGACCTTGCCGGCGACGACGCGACGCACCATCGTCAGCCCCAGCCGCAGGATGCCGGCGACGACGATCGCGATGGCCAGCGGAAGTAGGTCCGGCTTGTCACCCGCCTCGATTGCGTTGACTGCGCGGCCGATCAGCCAGGGGATCAGCACCGTCATCCCCATCGCCGCCCAGGCGAACACGAGCGAGCCCCAAAGCTGGCGGCGATACGGCCGCAGAAAGCCCATTAGGCGGCGATAGGTCCGCACTAGGCCACTATACAAAGTGAAGTAAAGGCGCTCGAGGCGCTCGGAACAGCCGTCAGTCGAAGGCCGCTGCCTTGGCGCTGGAGACTTTGCCGCCGCTGCACGGTGGCGGGCCGTGGCCGGGTCGCGGCAGGATTTGGAAGTTCGTGACCGCGTGGTAGGGGGTCGTCGCGCCGTTATTGCGGGCGAGCGTCACGACGAGGCGGTAGAAGCCGGCGGGGAGTTCGCGGTAGTAGATCTCGGGGCGGGTCGCGGGTGAGTAGCTGCCGCTGGAGCCGATGCGTTCTGCGAGCACGCCGTTGGGGCCTGAGTAGCGGGGGAAGTCGAAGGAAGCGCCGACCAGCCTGCCGCGGCCGACCGGGCTCTCCTCGGCGCGTTTGAGTTTGACCGGGTCGACGCAGTCGGGCACGCGGTTGAGCCCGAAGCGCATGTGTCCCTCGCCCAACTGCGGTTCGCGGCCGAAACTCAGTGGCGCCAGGCTGAAGTTGCGGACCTTGGCCTTGACCACGACCGCACGGTTCGTCTGGCGGGCGCCGTTGCGGGGAGAGACGATCTCCACACTGGGTTCCCCTGGTAGCGTCGATTGGCCCGAGCTATCGTCGCCGCCGTTGCTGAGCGTGAGCGCAAGCACGACCGCGAGGACAACCGCCGTCAAGGCTGCAAAGATGCCGATTCCGAGCCGCATGGGGGTCGGAACTTTACGCACAGACAGTGCCTACGCCTGGATAGACATGACGCCGGCAAGTGAACTCGCCTACAGGATCGGCGCTGCGGCGCGGCGTCCGGCCAGCTGGATGCAGCTGCTCAAGTTCGGTCTGGTCGGGGGATCTGGCTACCTGATCAACCTCGCCGTCTTCGCCATTCTCGCTAGCAATTTCGGCCTGCACCACATCGCAGCCGCGGTTGGAGCCTTCTGCGTCGCCCTCGCCAACAACTTCCTTTGGAACCGCCACTGGACCTTTGAGGCGGGTCACGGTCATCCCGGCTTCCAAGCGGCGCGCTTCTTCGCCGTCAGCGTCGCGGCCTTGCTGGTCAATCTGGCCGTGCTCGAAATCCTCATCTCGGGGGCCTCGATGGATGATCTGCCCGCCCAGGCGATCGCGGTCGCGGTCGCCATGCCGTTCAACTTCCTCGGCAACAAGCTCTGGACCTTTGCCTAGTCGGAGTCCAGCTTCCGTCCGACGGGAGATGAGAGGGTTGCGAGGAATGTGGGCTCGTCGATCGAGGGGGGACCTCCGTGGAGAGTGATAGCCGGCAGTCCTGGCTTCTGATCGCGATAGCTGCGCTGGGCTTAGTGCTCGGGGTGATCGCGCTGGTCGTCGCCTTTGACGCGAAGAACACTGGTGATGACGCGGCGAGTAAGGAATCAGTGGGTGCCGTCGATACGAAGCTGACGTTGCTGATCAGCCGGCTGGGCATCGCCGAGGAAAGCCTGACGGGTGAGCAGAAGAACCTGAAGGGCAAAGCGAAGAAGGCACAGCGTGAATCGAAGAGCGCGGTGACCAAGCTCTCCAACAGGCTCAACAAGCTCGCGCAGAGGACGAAGGCGCTTGAAGCGAGTGAGCAGAGCACGGCAAAGCTGACCAAACGTGTGAGCTCGCTGGAAAACCAGGTCGGCGCGATCGACTCTCGCATCACCGCACTGAATCAGCGGGTGACGAAACTAAGCCGGCGAGTCAATTCCGGCGCCGCGGCCTCCGGAGGCGAGTCCGCCCCATAGCCCGGCCTGGGACGGCGGCCTACCAATCGCCCTCCAGCCACCGCAGCACCTCGGGAACGAGGCGGTCGAAAGCTGGGGCGGTCGAGGCTAGCTCGGTATCGGCGACCTGAATCGCCGCACCGAGGCCAAATGTCGTCCGGGCGGGGTCTCCGCCGAGCCAGGCCTCGAGCTGGGCCAGGCGGAGATGGTCTGTTCGAAATGCTTGCAGGGTCGACCGGGCTGCGGCGGGATCAGTCTCGGCCACTTCGATCAACGCCACCAGCCCGGCCCTGATTCGTTGCTGGGGCGATGCCTCTTCGACGGCAGCAATCGCCCGCTCAACGAACACTTCGTCCAACCGCGCTTCTACCAACAGGGCGGTTTTCGTACCCTCTCTCATGTTGGGACCTCCTCTTAAGGTCTCGGCCAGGCCCCGGGGTGTCGCAAGCACCGCCGGGGCCGCGTTTATCTCTCGCGGGTCAAGCTAGGCCCGCGACCGGACGCCGAAGCGCCCAAATACCTCCCATTCGCGACTTTTTCCACTTTCTTTACACAACAGTCACACATTTGTATGTCACTCGAATACTTCAAGGTGCTTGACCATTGTTTTCCAGCATAGGACTCCTCGGGCCCAGGGTCAACGTTCCTGGCACACTGCGACGACGATGAGTCGCGAGAAACGGAGTTACAACCCGGCCGAGATCGAGGCGGATCGACAGGTTAATTGGGTTGAGCGGAATGCCTTTGTGACGCCCGTGCCAGCGCCTGGGCAGGCCGCCGTCTACGTCAAGCCGTCGAGTCCGTTCACCTCGGGCAACTTGCACATGGGCCATGTCCGCGACTACTCGATCGGCGATGCCTACGCGCGTTTCCGGCGTGCCCGCGGCGATGCTGTGCTCTTTGCCTTTGGCTTCGATGCCTTTGGCTTGCCGGCTGAGATGGCGGCGATTGAGCGCGGGACGAGGCCGGCGGAGTGGGTCGAGCGCTGCGGCGAGCGGATGCTGAGCCAGATGCAGCGCCTCGGCTTTTCCTTCGACTACGAGCGCGCCTTCTACAGCTCCGACGAGGCCCAGTACCGCTGGTCCCAGTGGCTCTTCCTGACTCTGTTCGAGGCTGGCTTGATCTACCGCGACAACACCACCGTCGACTGGTGCGATACCTGCCAAACGACGTTAGCGGCACTCCAGGTCGAGGACGGTCGCTGCTGGCGCTGCCACAACCGGGTGCGGCTGGTCCGCCGGCCGACCTGGTTTCTGCGGCTCTCTCCCTACCTGGAGGAGAACGACCGCAATCTCGGGCTGCTCTCCAACTGGGATGAGCTTTCGCTCAAAACCCAGCGCTACATCCTCGGCCGCAGTGACGGTGTCGAGCTGGATCTGGCGGGACTCGAGGCCGGTGGCCTCGAGGTCTTCACCCCGCATGCCGACGCCGTCGGCGAGGCTCGGTTCGTGCTGCTCTCACCGCGTCACCCTGAGGTCGAGCGTTGGGTTACCGACGGGGCGGTAGCGGAGCAGCTCGACGAGCTGCGTTCGGGTGGCTGGGAGCGCAGCGCTCGCGACGCCGCCGCGGTGCCGGTGATCGACGCCGGCGCCTCGATCGAGGTAGCCGGCGGCGGCAACCTGCCGCTCTTCGTCTCGCCGCTGGTCGACGCCCGCTACGGCCCCACCGCGGCGCTCGGCATTCCCGCGGTCGACGAGGCCGACGAGGCGATCGCGGCGCGAATGCCCCGCAGCGCGAGCGAGCCGCTCGGTGGCGGTTCGCTCGTTGCCTTGCAGACCCGGCCGGCGACGCGCTATCGCGCTTATGACTTCTCGATCTCGCGCCAGCGCTACTGGGGCACGCCGATCCCGGTTCTGCACTGCGGGCAGTGCGGCGTGGTCCCGGTACCGATCGAGGAGCTGCCGGTGGTGCTGCCCCGCGACGTCGAGCCGACCGGCGAGGGCAACCCGCTGGCAGAGAGCCCCGACTTCCTGCAGACGACGTGCCCTGCCTGCGGCGGTCCGGCAAGGCGAGAGACCGACACGCTCGACTGTCACTTTGATGCCCTCTGGCTGTGGGTTCCCGCTGCCGTGCCGCCGCCGGATCGCGACGAGCAGATGTTCACCCACCCCGACCTACAGCGCTGGCTTCCCGCCGAGCGGCTCGTCGCCGGCAACGACAGCGGCGGTTTCGTCTTCGACCAGCGGGTGGTGACCAAGGCCCTGCGTGACATCGGGCCCTTCGCCTTCCTCGAGGACGGCGAGCCCTTCGCCGGCTGCCTCTTCCACGAGATGGTGATCGCCGATGGCCGCAAGATGAGCAAGCACCTGGGCAACGTCGTCGACCCCGACGAGCTGGTCGCCGAGCACGGCGCCGACACCGTGCGGCTCGCGGTGCTCTACGCCGCCGGCCCGGCCAAGGCGCTCAACTGGACCGACGGGGCGCTGCGCTTTGCCTCCCGCTTCCTGCGCGGCCTCTGGGATTACACGCACGAGCGCATCGCCGCCGCCGCCGAGGCACCCGAGGACGTCGAGGCAGCGGCCGATACCGCGTTCATCCGCGAGCGGCTGGGCAAATGGTGCGATAGCGGCTTGGAGCGGATCACCGCCGACTTGGAGGAGCTGCAGATGCACAAGGCGGTGCGCAACGTGACCCGCCTGCTGGAGCGGATCAAGGATTACGAGAAGCGGATCGTCCAGCGGCGGGGGCAGCTCAGCAGCGAGGATTTCGAGGCGTTGCTCGAGGCGCTAGCCCTGCTGGCCCGGACCCTTTCGCCGTTTGCGCCGCACATAGCGGAGGAGCTGCTGATCGCGCTCGGGCGGGACGCCTCTGTAGGATTTCCGGCTGGAGGAGAGCCGATCTCCCTGCCATAGCCAGGAATAATTGATCGATATGCCCGCAACTGCTATACACCGTCGCTCATGATCGGGCGCATCACCGGGAAGCGGAGAGGTAGATTCGCGAAGGCGGGCGGCCTGCCGTCGCTAGCTGGGGGCACTGAGGGGCGATGAGCCTCTCGGCCGACCAGCGCACCCGCTCCTGTGCGACGGAGCTGGTCTGCCACGACTGTGAGCTTCAGCTCCCTCTTTTCGATACCACCTTCAGGTGCCTTGGTTGCGGCCAGACCCTCGACGTCGATTACGACTACGAGCTGGCCAAGGCGCGGATCGACGAACTGCCGATTGCCGAGCGCCAGCTGAACATCTGGCGCTTTGAAGAGCTGCTGCCGATCGTCGATGCCAGGGCGCAGGCGCGGGTCGGCCGCTACAGCGGCCGCACGCCGCTGATCCACGCCGATCGGCTCGGTGCCGAGCTCGGCTTGCGCAAGCTCTACCTCAAGGACGACAGCACCCAACGCCCGAGCCTTTCCTACAAGGACCGGGTCGTCTCGATGGCCGTTGCCCGCCTGCTCGAGCTGGGCAAGGAGGAGATCGGCTGCGTCTCGACCGGCAACGTCGGCACCGCGGTCGCCTCGCTTGCGGCCAAGGCCGGCGTCGCCGCCTACGTCTTCTACCCGAGCAACCTCGAGCGCGGCAAGGCACGCGCCTGCCGGGCGCTGGGAGCGGCTGTGATCCAGCTCGACGGCAACTACGACGAAGCCAACCGCGCTTGCCGCGAGCTGGCCCTGGAGACCGGCGTCCAGTTCGCCAACATCACCCTGCGGCCGTTCTACGCCGAGGGGGCGAAGACGATGGCCTTCGAGGTCGTCGAGCAGCTCGATTGGGTCTCCCCCGACCACTTCGTGATCCCGGCCGCCGGAGGGACCCTCTCCTCGCGTGTCCACAAGGGACTGGGTGAGATGGAGAAGGTGGGGATGGCCGAGACCGCCGCCACCAAGATTCACATCGCCCAAGCCGAGGGCTGCGGCCCGATCGCCACCGCCGTCCTCGACGGCAGCGGCGAGATCGTGGAGCAGCGTCCGCAGACGGCTGCCCACTCGCTGGCGATCGGCGCCCCCGGCGATGGCCCGCTCGTGGTCGACGCTGTTACCTCGCGCGGCGGCTCGGCGGCGACCGCCACCGACCCCGAGATCTTCGAGGCGCTCGACCTGCTCGGCGCCACCGAGGGAATCCTCACCGAGCCGGCAGGCGGCACCACGGTCGCCGCCACGATCAAGCTAGCCAACGAGGGCAAGCTGGGCGCCGATGACACGGTCGTCGCGGTGATCAGCGGCAACGGCTACAAGACCCTCGACGAGCACCCTGACAAGCCCTGGCCGGAGATGGTCGCCCCCGAGGTCGAGGCGATGGAGGAAACCCTCGCCCAGTTCCGCACCACCGCCGCCCCGCTGTCTCACTGAGGCGGCCCTCACGAGGGCAGGAAGGTATGCCGGAGGAGGGACTCGAACCCCCGACACGCGGATTGCCACCCCCACGGTCGGGGCTGGTGAGTGGCGGCTACGTGAGTAGGACGCAGGCCCGAAGCGCTGCCGGTGTCGGCTCCACGATCTCGTCGTCGCGGTCGGCGAATAACCCGAACTCGCGGAGGTTGCGAATCGCCTGAGCCGCTGTCTCGACCTCTCTGGCGTCATCGGCGTTGTTGATGACCCTCAGCGAAAGCTCCCTGGCCGTCAGGTTTTCGGGGTGCAGTTCCGCCGCAACTTGGAGGATCACGGCTTCGACTATCGCCACGTTGTATTGCGGTGAGATGCGACGGCCGTTCACCGCCCGGTACTCCTTGCGCCTGGTTTTCTCTGCCTCGATCGTTTCTCGGGGCCTCCCAGCTCGAACTCACCTTGGCGAACAGTCTCAGGCGTCCAGTTGATCCCTTTGAGAAGCGCTTCGGGCTTGACCGACAGCGCGCTTGCGAGTTTGACCAAGGTGTCGATCCGGGGAACCCGCGATCCCCTCTCGAGCAGCCCAATCTCGGTGCGGTGCAATGAGGCGCGCTTACCAAGAGCTTCCTGGGACATCCCGGCCTTCTTCCTCTGAGCGCGGAGGTTCTTGCCGAAGTGTTCTGCCACGCGGTCCTGAGCCCCCCGGTCAGCGCTCATTTGCCCAATCCCCGCGTGGCGGACATGGCGGGCGAATCGTGAAGGTCTCGGAACTCGAATTCTCCGGGGCCAGAGCCCCCGCGCTTCCAACTGACGCCACCGCAAAGCTCATTGAGTGACACGCCGAGCGCGCCTGTGAGCTTGACGAGGGTATTGAGCTTGGGCTCGCGCTCGCCGCGCTCAAGCAGGCCAATCTCGGTGCGGTGCAATGAGGCTCGAAAGCCAAGCTCCTCCTGGGAAAGCCCGTAGCGCATCCGGTATATACGAAGGCACTTTCCGAACTGATCGGCTGGTCGCCTTCTGTCGGTGCCCATCACCCAGCAGCTCTCGCCACTGGCGCTTTGCGCATAGTCCGCTTTTTTCCGCCGCCGCTTCGACCCGCGCCGTTTGCACCGTTTGCCGATACGCTTGCCTTCTTCTCGGCTTGCGTAACAAGTGCGTGCAGGTCGGCAGGCTCCCAGGCCGCCTCGAAGGCCAGCAGGGCGAAGGTGTAGCCGGTCGCCTCGCCGCCGTCGCCGTTGGCCTTCTCCCTGCGCTTCGCCGTTGCCCGCTGCTCGTTCTCGACTTCCTTGATCGCGCGCTCCGCGATTGCCTGCACATTGCGCTGCCCCTCAGCGTCGAGGACGAGTGGGGTGCGGGTGATGTGGTCGTGCGCTCCTTGCAGCTTGCCCGCTTTCAAGGCGTCCGCCAGGTCGTTGAACAGGTCACTCGCTTGGCCCGCGCCGACCACGGCGCGCAGCCCTTTCTTGAGCCGCCGCCATGCCTTCGCCGGAAACAGGGTTTTCGCGCTGGCGCGGTAGTAGTGCTCGACCGCCCCCCGGCGGGGCTCGGTGCGCGTCTCTTCGATCATCCCGTCGCAGTCGTCGCGCAGGACCTTGACGTGGTAGCTGACTTGGCTCAGCCCTTCATCGAGCGCCTTCGACAGCCCGTTGGGGCTGACCTCTCCCGCCACGGCGGCGAGCAAGATGTGCTGGCGCAGGACGTGATCCAGCGCCTTGACGAGCCGGGGGTCCACCAGCACCGGCAGATGCTCCCCGCCCTTTGCGGTGTTCCCGCGTGGCTTGCCTCTTGGCATTTCTCACCCTTCCCGTTCACCGGACGCAGGAGGGGCAATTGAGCGCCACCCACGGAAATACCGGACCCGACTGTCACGATTCAAACAGTCAGTTCTAATTTGAGTAGTGAACAGTTACAGATAGGAACGGGTAAGTCTGTTGCCTTTAGTTGAACGATTTCTCTTCGTCAAAGAGGTTCTCTTTGTCACTCAGGAATCCCTTGACATTCATTACTCCCTTGTGGTGCAAGGCGGTTGTTCGATGGAGGTGTTGAGCGACCTACATTGCTTCGCTCAAAGCCAAGCGTCACGGCGATCATGGACTTTCCTTCTTCGCCTGACTCACCCCGTCTATTGATCGAACGTGCCTCGATATCGCCAATTCGCTCCCAGGATTCACGTTGCTCGTCTGCAAGTTCCTGGCGGCCCTCCTCATCGAGGTTGAACCAGCTCCACATCATGCGGACGTTGGGCTTAGTTAGGTTGTGGGTCCGAAGCGCCGCTAGGCTCTCCGCCGTCACGGCCTGCAGAATTACTGCCGCATACTCCTGTTTGACCTCCTCGGGAAGCTTTGCCGCTTCCTCATCGCTTATCTCCGGCAGCTCTATAGCGCGATAAAAATGCTGATCCGCGTTACGGACCTTTTCGACTTTCGCTAATTCGATCGAGCCCTTTTTCAACAATTCCCTGACGTGATAGCTAACCACTGGTAGCGACCAAGGCATACGGTCGGCAAGCTCGGTGGCGGAGCAGACCGCTTCATTAAGGAGGCAAAGGATTTCGATCCTGATGCGGTGTCCCAGTGCATAAGACAAAGCCTCCTCCAGTTCCTGCCAGCGGGCTGAGTTGACG
Source organism: uncultured Solirubrobacterales bacterium (assembly GCA_963698085.1). Classification (GTDB taxonomy): domain Bacteria; phylum Actinomycetota; class Thermoleophilia; order Solirubrobacterales; family 70-9; genus VRUE01. The sequence continues at coordinate 212,651 of OY969122.1, read as the reverse complement.
AGGTCTATCACTTGCTTCTCCTCCGCTCGATTCGAGTTTGGACATTCAGAACTCACCGATCATATTTGCCAGGGCGCTCATTAGGAGTGTCTAGCTCAATAAACCCTTGTCACTCAGTATTTCTTTAGTATTCGGCGATTCCCGGAATCAGCGGGAGAAATCACCGGAGCTAGAGGAGGTGAGGACAGGTGACGATCATCAGGAACGTCAACGCGATTCCCTGCGTTCACATCTACAAGCACGGCTAGATCGCGTGCATGTACAGGGCCGATCTCGGCCCGCTTGCGTAGGGGCTGGGGCGGCCCTTGTCTCGCCGTTGTCTGGTCAAGCGGCATGGGGGAGGCGAGAGCTTACGCAAGGACTTGTGAACTTTCACAGAGAAGCTCCCGGCCGACGGCCAGGGATCACGCGCATAGTGCGCTCTCGCGGCCGCAACCTGCGAGAGACTCGGGCTTAAGAGGTCGTTGTGTGCAGTTAGTCAAGGAGCTGGCCCGGTTTGACCTCGACCGCTTTTGCAAGTCGCCGCAGCGTCGAGATTTTCGGGTCGCGCTTCCCGGCCTCCATTCGGCTGACCTCCGTGACATGGACGCCGCTGCGCTGCGCGACCTCTTCCTGGGTGAGCCCCAGGCGTTCCCGCGCCTCCCGTAGTTTGGTGCCGAAGTCGGCCACGGCCGGGATCGTCTGCGCTCGAGATAGAAACCGCCATAGGAAACTTCACAAGTCCTTGCGTAAACTCCGTCCCCTCTATGCCACCTCTGGACGAAAGACGGGGGAGCCGGCCACGGCCACCACGCCAGCAGATCGCGACCGGCCCCTGCATCGCGTTTTAGCCGTGCTTCGCCACATGCACGCACGAGAAGACGTGACCGACTTGCGTGACCTTCATTGCAATCACCTCCCTTCCTTGTCTTCGGCGGATGGAGGAACACTGGGGGACTGGCCAAAGGCCACCACGCAGCGGCCACGACCGGTCCCTGCATCGCGCGCTTTAGCCGTGCTTCAGCACATGCACACACGAAGAGACGCGTCCGACTTGTGCGACCTTCATCCCAAATCACCCCCTTCCTCGTCTTTCAGCAGGCGGTCCCACTGGGAGGAATACTAAGAAAATATCGAGTAAAGACTAGAATCTGCCTGGATGCTGAAGGTCAGAGAGCGGCTTGCCGAGACCGTCGAGATTAAGTGCTTGACTAGCTGCGCCCATTACTGAAACTTATTCCAGTAATGGTTGGGTCTCGTTGTCCATGAAAAGGCCCAGGCTCAAGCGAACCACCGAGCAGATCGAGACACCGAACGGAGATCTGCTCTTGCTGCGGCCGAGCGGCGGCGGCGACATTCACATCGAGAAGCCGGGAGATGAGGATCGTCGCCTGCTCGACGCGCTCGATGGCTGCCGTGAGAGAGGCGAGTTGGAAGGTCGCTTCGGCGAGGGGGCGGTCAACGACCTGCTCGCTCAGCTAGCGGAGCTGAGCCTCTTGGAGGATGCGGCCGACGACGACCTGATTCCCGAGTTAGCCGCCCGGCGCTTTGATCGCCAGCTCCGCTACTTCAGCGACATCACTGCGGGGCCGACGCCCTCTCAGTGTCAAGCGCGGCTCGAAGAAGCCCGGATCGTCGTCCTCGGCGTCGGGGGATTGGGTGGTTGCTCGGCTCTCTCCCTGGCCGGCTGCGGGGTCGGGGAGATGCTCTTGATCGATGGCGACCGGGTTGAGGAGAGCAACCTGAATCGTCAGTACCTCTACGGCGAGTCCGACATCGGCAGGCTCAAGGTCGATGCCGCTGCCGACCGGCTCAGCGGCTTCAACTCGGAGATACGGCTGGGGAGGATCGCCGAGCAGATGGGCAGCGAAGCCGCCATCGCCGAGGCGATCGAGGGCTATGACCTCGTGATCGACGCGGCCGACTGGCCGATCCATCAGATCGAGGAATGGGTCAACGGGGCCTGCTTCGCCGCCGGCATCCCGTTCATCACGATGAGCCACTTCCCGCCTATAGCTCGCGTGGGGCCACTATTCGTGCCAGGGGTGACCGGCTGCTTCCGGTGCCAGCTCGCAGGCCACAGGCGCAGCTATCCGGCGTTTGACCTGGTGATGGAGCAGCGTCGCAGGAACGGCAATCGCGTCGCCACGATGGGACCGGCCTGCAATCTGATCGGAGGGCAGGTAGGCATGGACGTGATGCACTACCTGACCGGCCTTGTCGAGCCCTCGACCCTGGGCGTCGGTCATATCTACGACCTCCGCACGATGGGGGTCGAGCGCGATCCAGTCGTGCCGGAGCCGGACTGCCCGGTTTGCGGGCACCTGGCGAGCAGCTCGGCGCGAAGTACGACCCACAGCGCGACGGTCGGAAGCTGATCTCAGGCATGCCGAGGACCGTCAGGGACGCGAAGGCCACCTATGAGGCGATGGCATCCGTCTATGACATCTTCACCGCTCACTATGACGACGAGCTTTGGATAGGCGAGCTGGTCTCCGCGCTTGAGCGCAACGGCCTGGGTGGAGAGCGGCTGCTCGACGTGGCGTGCGGGACCGGAAAGAGCTTCCTGCCGATGCTCGACCGGGGATGGGAGGTCACCGCGTGCGACATCTCGCCCGCGATGCTGGAGCGCGCGCGGGCAAAGGTTGGAGAGGAGGTGCCGCTGTCGGTGGCAGACATGCGGTGCTTGCCCGAGATCGGCAAGTTCGATCTTGTCTGGGCGCTGGACGATTCGATCAACTACCTGCTCAGCGAGGTCGAGCTGCTCAAAGCCCTGAGCGGGATGGGGGCAAACCTCGCCCCGAGAGGTCTGCTGCTATTCGATGTCAACACGCTGGTTGCCTATCGCAGCTTCTTCGCCGAAACCGCCGTGGTCGAGCGCGCCGGGCGGAGGCTTGTTTGGCGTGGTCAGACCACCAGCGATGCGAAGCCTGGGTCGATCTGCGAAGCGGTCCTTGAAGAGGATGGGGGACCGACGAAAAGGCATGAGCATCGGCAGCGCCACTTTGCTGATGCCGAAATACGGTCAACGGTCGAGCGCGCCGGCCTCACCCTGATCGATGTCTACGGTCTCTATACGGACGGGATACTGAGGCAGCCGCTTGACGAGCACGCTCACACGAAGGCTGTCTACATCGCAAGGGCAGGCTAGCCCGCATGGGGTGAGTTTGGCTTAGTTCGGCTTCGAGCCGCCGACCTCGCGACAGCCATGCGCTCGCAAGTGACGCTCCAAGTCGCGGCGCTTCACGTCGCAGCTACAAAGCGCAGATGCTCGCGGTCGGCATGTGGTCTCTGACCGATGCGGCCATAACTGGCACGGCAAGGTGCTCTCAGTTCCGGCGAACTCCCTGAGTGGGGGTGCGAAATCGGGTGCGCGCCGCAAGAGGAAGCGGCGGCCGAAGCGCTGAACCTCAGCTCGCCAGCAGCTCCTTGAACTCCGGGTTGCCCTTGCCGTTGAAGGTGCCGGATCGATGGAGCCGCCACCCTCAGCTTCTTCGCGAAAGCGGCCTTGAACGCCTACACCGTCACGAAGCCTGCTGAGGTCTGGGAAGTCGAAGATTTCCAGAGTGAAGAGGACAGTCATTCCTGACGCCCAAAGGCGATGGACTAACCGGATTCCTGCTCGCGTCTGAACTCAGTTCTTCTTACGAACAGGGCTGCGATTGCAGCGTTCGTAGCCGCCTCGCTTTCCCTGGGCCAAAAGAGCGCGGGGAGGCCCAGGGAAGCGAGGCGGCTTCGGGCTGGCGAAGAACCCATAGCTCTCTATTTGTGTCAAGGGATGGGGCCTCGGAGAGACCGAGGAAGAACTTCCCCCCCACCCGAGGAGCCTCGGTTTGCTTGATAGCTGAATAAGGAAGGCGTAGGGCAGATTCGGAGAATCTGCTTAGCGGCCTATTTCGGCTCTGCGTCGGTGAGCGGGATCGGCCCGAACAATTGCCGGTAGACGAAGGTAAATCGTTGCGTCAGGGGAGAGGCGCGAGACGACGTCGGCGGGCTGGTCTTCGTATTGACCACCCCCCTTCACATCCCTCGTAATCCCCCTTTACACTTGTCGCATGGCAACTGCGGTGAAGAGCCTGCATGTGGGTGAGTTGGTGGATGTCGACGGCCGTCGCTACGAGGTCGTGCCGGACGGGGCTGGTGACCTGACGCTTGAGCCCACGATCACGCCGATGGCGGAGTTGGACCGGAGGCGCGGCGCCAAGCCAGCCTCCCGGGAGGATTTCGACCGGCTGTTCGGGCACCTGCCGACCGACGGCGAGGGCTAACGGCCCGCACTGGCGTGGGCGCTCGCGACCCTGGGAGGGTCAACGAGCCGATCTGGAAAAGTGCAGGGCGTGGCAGGGCGACGAAATCCGATTGATGTCCGCGTCGAGATAGACGACGAGGTCTGGGCCGAGGAGGTTGGCCGTCTGCGGGAACACTCGCCCGCACGCGCCTGGGCCGAGAAGGCCCGCCGGGAGATTGAGGCCCACCCGACGACCGTGCCGTGGCAGCCGTGCGAAGAGGACGGCCCGCGAGGTACGAGGCTGGCGGATTGCGTGAAGCTCTATATCCCGCTAGGCCAGGAGGGGGCCTCGGCGGCGCCCTACGGTTTCGTGTTTGCTCTCAGGAAGGTGGAGGAGGTGCTGGTATTGCGGATGCTCGCCTTCGGCGAGCGCCACCCGACCAATCCGCGGACGCACCCGGTCTACTCGCGCGCTCATCGTCGTCTGCACGGCCGCTATCCCGAGTGACTTGCGGCTGTTCGCTGCTAGACCCTTGCCACTTCCCTTGCCACCCCCCTGCCAAATCGGACCCTTCGGACCTCGGGAAGCGGCGCATTCCGCTTGCTGATGCGATGCCGGAGGAGGGACTCGAACCCCCGACACGCGGATTATGATTCCGCTGCTCTAACCAGCTGAGCTACTCCGGCCGGGACGGGGATGCTAGCGAGGCGGCGGTTGGGTGCGGACCGCACGCCGAGACTGCGGATAGCCTTTCCTGTGTGATGGGGAGCGCTCTGGATAGGGCAGTCAGCACGCTGATCCGGGATTGCCTGGATCTCAATCCATCCGAAGAGGTGCTGGTGATCTGCAACCCGATCACCGAGGAGCTCGGCGCTCTGTTGCGGATCAACGCCCAGGGCGAGGGCGGCGAAGCAACCCTGGCTGTGATCTCCGAGCGCGAATCGCACGCCGCCGAGCCGCCGCGGGCGGTTGCCGCGGCGATGCTCGCTGCGGACATCGTCGTGGCGCCGACGATCCAGTCGATCTCACACACCGAGGCGCGCCGCGCGGCGACCGAAGCGGGCGTGCGAATTGCCTCGATGCCCGGCGTGACCGGCGAGATGCTCGCGCGGGTGATGGGAGCCGACCTGAGGTCGCTGCGCAAACGAGGCGCCTCGGTCGGCCGCGCCCTCGGCGCCGGTGCGGAGGCGAGGATCACCTGCTCGCGTGGCTCCGACCTTCGCCTCGGGCTGGAGGACCGGACCGCGATTGTCGACGCCGGCGCGCTGAACATGCGCGGCGCCTTCGGCAACATCCCCTGCGGTGAGGCCTTCATCGCACCGATGGAGGGCACGGCAGAGGGGACGCTGGTCGTCGATGGCTCGATCGCCACCATCGGCAAGCTGGCCAAGCCGGTCGAGCTGACCGTTCACGGCGGGCACCTGACCGAGGCGGCTGGGGTCGATGGAGCCCGCCTGATGGATCTGCTCACAGAACATGGCGCCGAGGGCACCAACGTTGCCGAGCTCGGCATCGGCACCAACGAAAGCGCGATCCTCACCGGCAACATCCTCGAGGACGAGAAGATCCTCGGAACGGCTCACGTCGCCTTCGGCGCCTCGGCCGCCATCGGCGGCACAGTCCAGGTGCCGGTCCACCTCGATTGCGTGTTGCTGCAACCCACCGTGGAAATCGACGGCTCGACCATCGTGCAAGCTGGAGAGCTGGTCGCCTGAGTCCGCTGCTTGCCGTCCCCAACCTCTCGGAGGGTCGCGACGCGGCACGGATCGAGGCGCTGTCACAAGCATTCTCGCCGGGAGTGGAGCTGCTTGACCGCCACAGCGACCGGGACCACAACCGCACCGTCCTTACCCTCGCTGGCGAGCCGGGCGCCTTGAGGGCAGCTCTGGTGGAGGGCGCTGCGGAAGCGATTCAGTCGATCGACATGAGCGCACACGAGGGCGTCCACCCAGCGATCGGCGCACTCGACGTCTGCCCGGTCGTTTGGGCCGAGCCCGCCGACCGCGCCCTAGCTCGGGAGACGGCCCGCGAGGTTGCCGCCGAGGTCGGCGACCTAGGCGTGCCGGTCTTTTTATACGGCGAACTGGCGCAAGGGCCAGAGCGGGCCGAGCGGGCCTATTTCCGCAACGGTGGCTTGGCCGAGCTGTGGCTGAGGATGGAGGCCGGTGAGCTGCTGCCCGACCAAGGGCCGGAACAGCCACATCGCGGCGCGGGCGCGACCCTGGTCACGGCCCGCCCGCCGCTGGGCGCTTTCAACGTCGAGCTCGAAAGCGATGACCTGGAGCTGGCACGGGCCGTCGCAGCGGGCTTGCGCGAGTCGGGCGGCGGACTGGTCGGCGTGCGGGCGGTCGGCCTACCGCTCTCCAGCGGCCGGGTGCAGATCTCGACGAACATTCACGATCCAGTCGCCGTGCCACTGGCGGCGGTGGTCGAGCGTGTCCGATCGCTTGCGGCGCCACTCGGCGGGCGGCCGATTGCGGCGGAGCTGGTTGGCTTGATCCCCGCCGCTTCGCTCGCCGGATATCCGAACGACTTGCCGATCCGGGATTTCGACCCTGAGCTGCGCACGATCGAGCGGCGGCTGGCGACTCTTTCCTGAGCCCCAGCCCGCCGTTCGTCTAGATTCCGCGTATGGCACAGACGCGGAAAAAGCGCCGCCGCAAGCACCGCGGTACCCAGGGAGGGCGGGTCGATCCAAACCGGCGCGCCGGCCGACCCCGCAATCGCGACGAGGCCAAGGCACGCGCTCGCGCCGGCCGCAAGAGCCCGGCACGGACCGACGCGCCGCCGACCTGGCGCAGCGCCGTCACCCGCGGTCTGGTCGCGGCCGTCATTTTCACGGCGCTGCTGCTGGTGCTCTTCAAACGCCCGCTCGGCGCGGCGCTCGGGCTGGGCGCTTTCATGCTCGTCTTCTACGTCCCCGCCGGCTACTACATCGACACGATGATGTGGCGACGGCGCGAGCGGGCCCGAATCCGCGCCCGGGAGAAGGAATGAGCCTTGATATCCAGATGCTCACCGTCGGGCCGGTCGCGGAGAACTGCTTCGTCGTGCGGCCCGAGGGCTCCGGGCGCGGTCTGATCGTCGATCCCGGCGAAGAGCCCGACCGTATCCTCGCCACAGTCGAGCAGATGGGGACGAAGATCGAGGCGATCCTGGTCACCCATTGCCACTTCGATCACATCGGCGCGGTGGCGCCGGTGGCGACGGTCACCGGAGCGCCGGTCTACTGCCCGGAGCTGGAGCGTCCCGTTCTCGCCGACATCATGTCCTACGTCCCGTACCCGGGCTTCGGACCCTTCGAGAGCTACGAGGCGGACGAGACGGTGAAGGGCGGGGAGACGCTGGAGCTGGCGGGGATGACCATCGACGTGATCTTCACTCCCGGTCACAGCCCGGGTCACGTCACCTACTCGGTCCGAGATCAGGAGGCGATGTTCTCCGGCGACGTGCTCTTCCAGGGATCGGTCGGCCGCGTCGATTTGCCAGGCGGCGACGCCCCGACGCTGATGCGCTCGATTCGCGAGCTGCTCGATTCTCACTCGCCCGAGACCGGCGTCTATCCGGGTCACATGGGCGTCACGACACTCGGCGCCGAGCGAGCCACCAACCCGTTCCTGGCTGAGCTGGCCCGCTAAGGCTCCGTCCCGGCCACGCGCCGCGCAGGTAAGGTCGCGCCCACGATGGCGAGTAAGTACCAAGCCCCGCGCGGGACCTTCGACGTCTTGCCAAGTGATGCCCACGCGAGAGGGCGGATTGAAGCTGCGGCCTCGGAGATCTTCGCTCGTGCGGGCTACGAGCCGATCGCCACGCCTGCCTTCGAGGACACCGAGCTGTTCGAGCGCGGGGTCGGCCGCTCCACCGACATCGTGCGCAAGGAGATGTTCACTTTCGAGGACAAGGGCGGCCGCAGCATCACCTTGCGGCCCGAGGGCACCGCGCCGATTTGCCGCGCCTACCTCGAGCACGGCATGCACAAGCTGGCGCAGCCGGTGAAGCTCTCCTACTGCGGTCCGTTCTTCCGCCACGAGCGACCCCAGGCCGGCCGCCACCGCCAGTTCCACCAGCTGGGCGTCGAGGCGATCGGCACTGACTCGCCACTCGCCGACGCCGAGGCGATCATGCTGCTCTCCAACCTGCTCGCCGAGCTCGGGGTGCCGGGTGTCGAGCTGCGGCTCGGCAGCCTCGGCTCGCCGGATACCCGCGGCGCCTACCTCGAGGACCTGAAGGCCCATCTCCGTGCTCATGAGGGGGACCTGTCCAAGGAGGTCCGTGAGCGGATCGAGATCAACCCGCTGCGGGCCTTCGACGCCGATGACGAGGGGACGCGGGAAGTGATGGCCGCGGCGCCGACGATCGTTGAGCGCCTCGAGGGCGAGGACGCGGAGCACTTCGCCGAGGTCCGGGCCCTGCTCGAGGTGGCCGGGGTCCCCTTCGAGATCGATCCGACCCTGGTGCGGGGGCTCGACTACTACACCCGCACCATCTTCTCCTTCGTCTCCAGCGAGCTCGGGGCCCAGTCCGAGATCGGGGGAGGCGGTCGCTACGACGGCCTGATCGAGCAGCTCGGCGGCCCGCCGACGCCGGCGATCGGATGGGCCGCCGGGATCGAGCGCATCCTGCTCGCCCTCGGTGAGGTCGAGGCGGAGGCCGCGCCCAGGGTCTTCATCTCGCACGCCGCCTCGGGCAAGTCCGCGCGCATGGCGATGGCCCTCGCGGAGGAGCTGCGACGGGCCGGTCTCTTCGCCGAGGTCGATCTCGGCGGGCGCAGCGTTAAGGGCCAGTTCAAGCACGCGAACCGGATCGGCGCCGGCATCGTCGTCGTCCTCGGCGAGGAGGGGGGGACCCAGTTGCGCGACATGGAGAGCGGGGAGCAGGAGCCAGTCGATCCCGGCGACGTGGTCGCTGAGATCGAGAGGAGGCGCGCATGAGCGGCGTCCCCCCGCTGCGTGCCAACGGGTTCCGCGATACCTGGTGCGGGCAGGTGCTTGCCGACGTGGTCGACTCGACCGTGCGGGTCGCCGGTTGGGTCCATCGTCGCCGCGATCACGGTGGGCTGATCTTCATCGATCTGCGCGATCGCACCGGAATCGTCCAGCTTGTCTTCCATCCCGATTCCTCGGGCGAGGCATTCGAGCTGGCCCACAAGCTGCGCGCCGAGGACGTGCTGAGTGCGACCGGGGCCGTCGTCCGCCGCTCGCCGGAGACGGTCAACCCGGATTTCCCCACCGGCGAGGTCGAGCTCGCCGTGGGCCTCGCCGATCTGCTCGCCGACGCGGAGACGCCACCCTTCCAGATCGAGGGCTTCTCCGGCGAGGTCGGCGAGGACGCCCGCCTGCGGTACCGCTACCTCGATCTGCGACGCGAGCCGATGCGCGAGGCGCTGGTCCTGCGCCACCGGGTGACCGCGGCGATGCGCGAGTTCCTCGACCGCGAGGGCTTCCTCGACGTCGAGACGCCGGTCCTCACCCGCTCGACCCCGGAGGGCGCTCGTGACTTCCTCGTCCCCAGCCGCCTCCAGCAGGGCTCCTTCTACGCGCTGCCGCAATCGCCGCAGTTGTTCAAGCAGCTGTTGATGGTGGCGGGCTTCGAGCGCTACTACCAGATCGCTCGCTGCTTCCGCGACGAGGATCTGCGCGCCGACCGCCAGCCCGACTTCACCCAGCTCGATATCGAGATGTCCTTTGTCGGCGTCGACGACGTGATCGAGGTCAACGAGCGGCTGCTTGCCCACGTCTTCGAGCGGGTCGGCGGGCCGTCGCTCGCGCTGCCAATCGAGCGAATCTCCTACGACGAGGCGATGAGTCGCTTCGGCACCGACCGTCCGGACATGCGCTTCGGCCTCGAGCTGGTCGACCTCAGTGAGGCTCTCGCCGAGACCGAGTTCAAAGTCTTCCGGGGTGCGATCGAGTCCGGCGGCGCCGTTCGCGGCCTCAACGCCGGCCGCCGGGAGTTGCCGCGCTCCGAGCTCGACGGGCTGATCTCCCGGGCTCAGGAGCTGGGGGCGAAAGGGCTGGTCTGGGCCTTCCGCGAGGGCGATGGCTGGCGCTCGCCCACCGCCAAGTTCCTCTCCGAGGCGGAGCTGGCGGAGCTCAACCGTCGCCTCGACGCCGGCGAGGGAGACCTCCTGCTCTTGGTGGCTGATCAGCGTCGCGTTGCCGATGCCGTGCTTGGTCAACTGCGGGTCGAGCTAGCGGAGCGTTTCGGGCTGATCCCCGACGGCGAGCACCGCCTGGTCTGGGTTGTCGATTGGCCCTTGCTCGAGTGGAGTCCGGACGAGGAGCGCTGGGACCCGCTGCATCACCCGTTCACCGCACCGGCCGGCGAGTTCGACCCCGACAATCCCGGCGACGCGAGGGCGCTTGCCTATGACCTCGTCTGGAACGGGCAGGAGATGGGCGGCGGCTCGATTCGTATCCACAGCGCGGACGTGCAGCAGAAGGTCTTCGCCGCGCTCGGCATCGACGCCGAGGAAGCCGAAGGCCGCTTCGGCTTCCTGCTCGAGGCGCTTCGCTACGGCGCACCTCCGCACGGCGGCATTGCTTACGGGCTCGACCGCATCGTGCAGCGGCTCGCCGGGGCCGACTCGATCCGCGACGTGATCGCCTTTCCGAAGACGGCTTCCGGCGCCGATGCCCTCACCGGGGCCCCCGCGCCGGTTGGGGAGATGCAGTTGAAAGAACTCGGGATAGCGCTGCACCGTCGCGGTCTCGCCGGTCACTGAGCCCAACTCACTCTGAGCCCTTGCCCTTGCGGCGCCGAAGCGGTCAAGATGTCTCCCGATGAGCATCCTCGATCGCCTCAAGCTCGCCTTTGTCCAGCGCCAGCCCGGCCCGGGGAAGACGCCGGTTCATCTAGACGACCCGCAATACGACTCGTGGGAGGTCGTGCGTGACTTCGGCGACGTTCGCACCGCGCGGACTTGGCATCAGGCGCTGGAAGAGGCCGGGATTGAGGCGGTCCTCACGGCCGACTGGCCGGTCGATCGCTTCGGGCGTGGCGACATCGCGCTGCGGGTGCAATCCGGGGATTGGAGCGAGGCCGAGTTCTTGCTCTCCAACCTCGATTGACGGGCGGAACGACGGCAGGCAATCTGCATTGATTTCCCTCGCCAGCACGGCCCCACGGTGGTACGGTTGGACCGAGGCTCGAGCCCGTGCGAGAGCCGTCCCAACGTTTGACCCAACACAAACGGCTAGGGGGCCGATCTCTCTCGGTCTTGTGGGATCGCGAGGAGGCGCCCGCCCTTCACTTCAAGGGATCAAAGCCAGGGGCGGCAACGGCGGACTGGAGCCTCTTTTGCCGGCTGGGCTCGGCCTGGGGCGTATCGCTCTACGCTGTGGAGGATGAGCCGGGAGCTGTTCGAACACTACCTTCACGACGCGTCGCGGCGTGGGCCGCCGGGCGAGGATGCCTTCACCGGGGCGGCTGGTGGGGCGGCGTGTGGCGACCTGTCGCGCATCTCTCTCTCGCTCGAGGATGGGCGCATAGCGGCGGCGACCTTCGATGCCGAGGGATGTGGGGCGACGCGGGCCGCTACTGCCGCTGTTGCCGAGATGGTCGACGGCGAGCCGGTGATCGAGGCGGCGCGGATCGGTATTGAGGAGGTGGACGATGCCGTGGGTGGGCTCACTCCTGCCAAGCGGCATGCCGCCCAACTTGCTGCCGACGCGCTGCATCGGGCGCTGGCAAGCGCCGCCGCATCCTCCCAGGCGCTTGCCGCGCCGACGGATGGCCGCGTCCTGGTCGCGATGTCAGGGGGCGTCGATAGCGCCGTGGCCGCGCTGCTTGAGCAGGAGCGGGGGGCTGAGGTCCTCGGCGTCACCCTCAAGCTCTGGGCCGATCCGGAGACCGATGGGGCCAAGGCTTGTTGCTCTCCGGAGGCCGTCCTGGGGGCCAGGGCCGTCGCCCACTCGCTCGGCATCCCGCACCTCACCCTGGACTTGGAGGAGGAGTTTCGCCGCCGCGTTGTCGGCGCCTTCCTCGAGGGATACGGAGCTGGAGCGACCCCGAACCCTTGCATCGTCTGCAATGGCGAGGTGCGGATCGCTGCGATGGTCGACCTGGCCCAGCGCCTCGGAGCCGACTATCTGGTTACCGGCCACTACGCCCGCATCGTCGATGACGACGTTGGCTCGCTGCTTGCCGCCGCTTCCGATGGGAACAAGGACCAGAGCTACATGCTCGCCGCGCTGCCTCCGGCAATGCTGGACCGGCTGCGCTTCCCGCTCACCGAGCTAAGCAAGCCGGAAGTGCGCGAGATCGCCGCCAGTCACCGCCTTTCCATTGCCAAGAAGCCGGAGAGCCAGGATCTCTGCTTCCTCGCTGGCCAGGGCAAGGGACGCTTCCTGCGTCGCCACGCTGGGCTGGGCGAGCGGGAGGGAGCCGTGCTCGACCGCTCGGGACGGGCGATCGGCCGCCATCGCGGCCACCACAACTTCACCGTCGGCCAGCGGCGCGGGATCGGCGTCTCCGCGCCCGAGCCGCTCTACGTCGTCGCCACCGACGCCACGGCAAACACCGTCACGGTCGGCACCAGGGCCGAGCTGGCGACCAGTCGGTTAACGATCCGCGACGCCGTCCTGCATCGAAACGGGGCCCGGGTTGACGCGGTCAAGCTGCGTTACCGCGCCCAGCCCGTGCCTGCCACGGTGTCTGACGCAGAGAGAGGCGACCACGCCGAGCTCGAGCTCGAGCTCGGCGAGTCGTTCGATGCCGCCTCTCCGGGCCAGGCGGCGGTCCTGCTCAGTGGTGAGGCGATCGTCGGCCACGGCACGATCGCTTAGACGGCCGCTTCTTTTTCTTTCTCGCGTTCTTCCTTGCGCAGTGCGACAACGCCTTTCACGCAACGCGAGAAGGTGGTCCCTTTCTCGCCTTTGACGTGTTCCTTGCTCTCGCCTTTACAGACCCTGCCCGGGGCCATGCCCTCGTGGCTGGCAGCCTGGGCCATGTTTTTCACGCAACGCGAGAAGGCGGTGCCTTGCTCGCCTTTGACGTGTTTCTTGCTCTCGCCTTTGCAGTGGCGACCGTAGGCTTTCGCCTGGGCGGGCAGGCCGTTTTTGGGGCCAGGGGTCGATTCGCCGGGCGTGTAGACGGGCCCTTTGCCTTTGGCGTTTTTGCCGTGCGGTGGGACGCCTTCGGGTTGGCCGGCGGCGAGTGCAGCATTGCCGCAGGCCAGCGCGAGGGCACCGGTCACGAGCGCAATCTTCACCAATATCTTCATCGTGCCTCCTTCGAGTGCTTCTCCCTGCGGCGCGATGGCCGGGGCGGTCTTCGCTTGAAACGCACCCTGGCTGGGTTCGTCAGGCGAGACCGGCACAGCCCTGGACGGATGTCCCGGGCCTCAGCGCTCGTGCCCAGGCGGCGTGCCGCCTTGGCCTGGCGGCGTGAGATCGTTTTTGGCTTGGGAGGAGGGTTCGACCGAGGACTGGGGAGAGTCCGTCGCAGCTGGTGCTTTGGCTTTCGGCGGCGAGGACGGTTTGGCCGCCGCAGGCGCTTGGCCGCTAGGCGCTTTGCCCTGGCTTCCCCCGGTTGCGCTCTGGCCGGGCGGGGACGCCGCATTGGCAGATTTGTTGGCAGCAGCGGTCTGCTGTCCGTGTCCGGCGGCTTCCGGCAGGCCCTCGGGCTGCCCGTGCCCCTCGGAGGCGGAACGGCCATTGCCGCCGCCGGGCGGGCTCAACCCCACCTGCGAATTGGATGAGCCCTTGCCCGGAGCTGCATCGCCCCGCGTCTGCTGGCTCGGGCCATCTACGCCGTACCCACCCTCCTTGCCTTGCTCTCCCGCCCCGGCGCCACCGCCCGGTGGCTGCTTCGGCGTGGCACCCTGCAAGGCTGCATCCGAACCTGCGGTTGGGTCGACTTCGCCACTCGCGCTTTGCGGCTCAGCCGCACCTTGGCCCGACGTGGACCCGCTCTTGCCGGGAAGGGGAACGTCGATCAGTCCGCCGCGATCGGCAGCCGACACGCCAACCACCGCCACCACGGCGACGGTTGCCGCCGACTTGACGATTGCCGACGTGGCAATCGCTTTGCCGGTCCCCAGCCCTACCGCACCGGCGAGCCCACCGCCACCCACGACAGTGCCGCCGCTCGCGGCCGCCTCGCCGAGTAGGCCTTGCAACAGGCCGGCCGAGACGGTGAGGGGCAGCGGAGCAAGCCCAGCGAGGTCCTCGTGGCGCCGCCCGATCTCGTCGCGGAAGGCGCGGCAGTCAGGGCAATTGTCCAGATGGGCCCTAATCTCGCGCCGTCGCGTGACCCGCCCGTCGGCATCGGAGAGCTCCCGCATCACCTCGTTGCAGCGCATCTCACGCCCCGCTTCCAGCTGGCGCAGGCTGAGCCGCGCCTCGTAGAGGGTCTGCCGCGCAACCGCGGCCGAAGTGCCGAACGTGGCACCGATCTGCTCGAAGTCCAGCCCTGAGAGCTCGCGCATGACCAGGGCTGCCCGCTGGCGCTCTGGCAGCTGCTCCAGGTCGGCGAGGAGCGTTCGCAGGCGCTCGCGACTCTCCGCTGCGTCCGATACCCCGAGCACGGCAGCCTGGTGCGGCTCCAGCTCGGCGTTGTCGCGCCTCTTGCGCAGGGTTTCGACCGACTCGTTGCGGGCGATCCGGTAGAGCCAAGGCTTCAGCTGGATACTGCGTTCCTCGCCCGGAAGGCTGCGCAGGACCTTGACCATCGTGTTCTGCAGCGAGTCCTGGGCGTCCTGGGGATTGCCGACCATCGCCAGGCAGAAGCGATAGAGGTCCTGGTTGTAACGACGGTAGATCTCCGCGAAGGCGCGCTGATCTCCCCGCGCCGCGCGGCGCGCGAGCCGGTCGTCCGGGCTCATGCCGTACCCGTTTCAGCATGCGAAGGCATCGATTGAAGATTAGGGCGAAGTTCATCCATCGCTTCAACGGGCGAACGGGCCGGGTGTCAGCGCCCGTCGCTTAGGCTTCGTTGCCGATGAAAGCCGAGCAAATCCGCGAGACCTATTTGACCTTCTTCGAGGAACGGGGGCATCGAATCGTGCCTTCGGCTTCGCTGGTGCCATCCGTCCACGATCCTTCGGTGCTGCTGACGACGGCTGGGATGCAGCCCTTCAAGCCCTACTTTCTCGGTCGCGAACAGCCGCCAGCTCCCAGGCTCGCCGACGTGCAGAAGTGCTTTCGCACGACTGATATCGAGGAGGTCGGTAATACCGCCCGCCACCTCACCTTCTTCGAGATGCTCGGTAACTGGAGCTTCGGCGACTACTTCAAGGCGGAGTCGATCGCCTGGGGCTGGGAACTGGTTACGCAGGGGTTCGGGATGGACCCGGAACGGATCTGGGCGACCGTCTTCGGTGGCGACGAGGAGCTTGGCCTCGGGCCAGACGAGGAGGCGATCGAGATCTGGAAGGGCCAGGGCATGCCCGAGGAGCGGATCGTCCTACTCGGCCGCGAGGACAACTTCTGGCAGGCCGGACCGACCGGCCCCTGTGGTCCCTGCTCGGAGCTCTACCTCGATCGCGGCGAGGACTTCGGCGCTGCCGGCGAGCGGCCGGGAGACGACACCGACCGCTTCCTCGAGTTCTGGAACCACGTCTTCATGACCTACGACCTCGCCGCGGACGGGACGCTGACCGAGCTGCCGATGCGCAACATCGACACCGGCATGGGCCTCGACCGGATGGCGGCGATCCTCCAGAACGTGCCCTCGGTCTTCGAGACCGACCTGTTGCGACCGTTGGTCGACCTGGCAGAGGAGCTTTCCGGGCACTCCTACGAGGAGGGCGGGGCGGTGAGGAGGGCGATGCGGATCGTCGCCGACCATTCGCGCGGCGCCGCCTTTTTGATTGCCGACGGTGTCGTCCCCTCCAACGAGGACCGCGGATACATCCTGCGTCGGATCATGCGGCGGGCGATCCAGCAGGGGCGCACCCTGGGCCTCGAGGCACCCTGGCTCGGCCGCTTCGCCGAGCGCACGATCGAGACCATGGGCGATGCCTACCCCGAGCTGGTCGCCGAGCAGGAGACGATCGCCCGCTGGGTTGGCGACGAGGAGGAGAGCTTTGGTCGCACCCTGGAGCGTGGCACCGAGCTACTCGAGCAGTTGATCGCCGATGCCGAGGAGGCCGGAACCTCCTGGATCGACGCCGCCGATGCTTTCAAGCTGCACGACACCTACGGCTTTCCCTATGACCTGACCAAAGAGCTGCTCGCCGAGCGGGGGCTCTCGGTCGACGACGGCGGCTTCGAGGAGCTGATGGAGGAGCAGCGGCACCGGGCCCGGGTCGGGGCGGCCACCGCGCACGGCTCTGAGAATCGCCACGAGAAGGTGATCGCTTTTGCCGCCGAGGCGCCCTCGACGCGATTCGTCGGTTACGAGACGCTGCGGACGACTACCGGCCTTGCAGCGGTCGCCGCTGACGATGGGCGGGCGCTGGTCAAGCTCGAGGAGAGCCCCTTCTACGCCGAGGGGGGCGGCCAGGTTGCCGACTCCGGCGTCCTGCGATGGGACGGCGGCGAGGCCCGGGTCCTAGACGTCTACAGGGTCGGTGAGGACCAGGCGCTCGAGGTCGAGTCACGGGGCGGCACGGTCGAGTCCGGAGTCGCGGTCGAGGCGCAGGTCGATCACGAGGTACGTCACGCAACGATGCGCAACCACACCGCGACCCACCTCCTGCATGCGGCGCTGCGCGAACGCCTCGGCGACCACGTGCGGCAGGCCGGTTCCGCCGTCCGCCCCGACAAGCTGCGCTTCGATTTCACCCATGGCCAGGCGCTCACCGGCGAGGACCTGGCTGCGATTGAGGATCGGGTCAACGAGTGGATCAAGGCGAGCCGGCCCGTGCGCTGGCTGGAGATGGAGCGCGAAGAGGCCGAACGGCTCGGGGCGATGGCCCTGTTCGGCGAGAAATACGGCGAGTGGGTTCGCGTCGTCGAGGTCGACGGCGTCTCGCGCGAGCTCTGCGGCGGTACTCACGTCGCCAATACCGCTGAGGTGGGCATCTTCAAGATCGCCTCGGAGGGTTCCAGCGCCGCAAATGTGCGCCGGATCGAGGCCTTGACCGGACCCGCCGCGATCGACTGGTTCCGCGACAGCGAGGAGCGGCTACGCGAGGTCGGTGAGCTGCTCGGTTCGCCGCAGGACCCGTTGACCGGCGCTCGCCGAGCGGCCGAGCGGGTGCGCGAAGCGGGGGAGGGTGCCAAGCAGGCGGCGAAGCAGGTGCTCGGCGAGGAGGCGGAGCGACTTGCCGGTCTCGCCGACAAAGCCGGTGAGATCGGCATCGTTGCCGCCGAGGCGCCGATCGCCGACCAGAAACAGTTGCTCGAGCTTGCAAACCGGGTCCAATCGAAGCTGGGTGGGGAGTCGGCGGTCGTCCTCGGCGGGGCCGAGGGCGACAAGGTCGGCCTGGTGGTCCTCGTCTCGAAGGGCGCAGTCGGTAGTGGGGTCTCCGCCGCCGCTGTCGTGCGCGAGGCCGCCGTGGTGGTCGGCGGGGGCGGTGGGGGGCGCGACGACATGGCGCAGGCCGGGGGGAAGGACGCTTCGAAGCTCGAGCAGGCGCTGGTGACGGCTCGGCAAGCGATCGAAGCGGGAGCCGCCTAGTGCGGGTCCTCGCGCTGGACCACGGCACGGCCCGGATCGGCTGTGCGATCTCCGACCCGAGTGGCACCCTGGCGACGCCGCTGCCAGTGATCGAGCCGCCGGCCGCCAGCCTGGTCGCAGAGCTGGTCGCCGAGCACGAGGTCGAGCGCGTGGTCGTCGGGCTGCCCCTGCACTTGAGCGGTGAGGAGGGATCCCAGGCGGCGCTGGCGCGCAGTTTCTGCGTCGAACTCGAAGCCCTGCTCGACGTGCCGGTCGAGACCTACGACGAGCGGTTGACGACCCGGATGGCCGAGGCGAGCAAGCGCGAAGGTGCCTCGGCGCCCCCCGACTCGCTCGCGGCCGCGCATCTCCTGCAGGCATATCTCGCCGGGCAGGCGGCGATCGAGGGTGGCGAGGACGATGACTGAGGACCCAGCCAGGCTGCGCGCCGACAGGCGGCAGCTGTTGCGCGAACGACAGCGGCAGCGACGTCGGCGCGTTGTTGGGGTCGTTGCGCTCCTGCTTTTCGCCGTGGCCCTGATGGCAGGTGCCATCGTCTACGCCAACCGCGAAGAGGCCCCGCCGCCCGAACCGCCGCTGCGCACGATCACGCTGACGATCCCCGAGGGCTACAGCCGCGAGCAGACGGCCGAGCTCGCCCGCGAAGCCGGTCTCCGCGGCGACTACATGAAGGCAAGCGAGGGCCACGAGGGCTTCCTCTTCCCCGACACCTTCGAGCTCGAGCGGGGCGCTCCGGTCTCCGATCTGGTCCAGCTGCAGTTGCAGGACTTCAAGCGCCGTGTCGCTGGCGTCGACATGGTCTACGCACGCTCCAAGAATCTCAACACCCACGACGTGGTGACGATCGCCTCGATGGTCGAGGAGGAGGCGCAGCTCGACGAAGAGCGCGACCTGGTCGCCGTCGTCATCTACAACCGCCTGCGCGAAGGTATCCCGCTCGGTATCGACGCGACGATCCGCTTCGCCACCGGCAACTTTGAGCAGCCGTTGACCGAATCGGAGCTCGCCGTCGACTCGCCCTACAACACCCGGCTCAACGCCGGCTTGCCACCGGGGCCGATCTCGAGCCCGGGTTTGGCCTCGATCGAAGCGGCCGCTCGCCCGGCCAAGGCCGATTACCTCTATTACGTGGTCGAGCCGGGGACCTGCGGCGAGCACTCCTTCTCCTCGACCAATGCCGAATTCGAAGCCGACGTGGCCCGCTACAACGAAGCGCGCGAAGCGGCCGGCGGAGAATCGCCCGATACGTGTGAAGAATGAAGCGGCTCGCGGTGATCGGCCACCCGGTTGCGCACTCGCGTTCGCCGGCTATGCAGAACGCGGCGCTGGCCGAGCTGGGGCTCGCAGACGGGTGGACCTACGACGCGGTCGACCTAGCGCCAGACGAGTTCGAGCCCGCGGTGCGCGCGATGCCGGGCGACGGGTTCGCCGGCGTCAACGTCACCGTCCCGCACAAGGGCGCGGCCCTTGCCGTTGCGGACTCGGTGTCCGAGACGGCACGTGAGATCGGCGCGGCCAACACGCTCAGCTTCGCCGCCGGGGAGATCCGTGCCGACAACACCGACGCCCAGGGTTTGCTCGACGCGTTACCGGCGCCGCCTGCCGGCAAACCGGCCCTCGTCCTCGGCGCGGGCGGCGCCGCGCGAGCGATCGTCTGGGCCCTGCTCCGCGAGGGCGCCGAGGTCGCGGTCTGGAACCGCACCGCGCTGCGCGCCGAGCACCTCTGCGATGAGCTCGGCGGTGCCGCGGTGGCAGCGCCCGATCAGGGCGCCTACGAGCTGATCCTCAACACCACCGCGGCTGGCCTGCGCGGCGAGGACCCGTTCGCAGAGCTGCCGATTGACCGCGAGCGATTCGCCCCGGTGCAGACCGTCGTAGACCTTGTCTACGGCGAGCGGCCGAGCCGTCTGCTGGAGGCAGCCCAGGTAGCTGGGGCGACCGTTGTGGACGGGATCGAGGTCCTGGTCCGGCAAGGCGCGCTCTCGCTGCGGATCTGGACCGGCCGGGAGCCATCGCTCGAAGCGATGCGTGCCGCGGCGCGCAGATAGCCTAGGCGCCTGATGAGCACGCGTTTCCGCTTCACCACCGCAGGCGAGTCGCACGGCCCCGGCCTGGTTGCGATCGTCGAGGGTATGCCGGCAGGGCTCCAGCTCGACCGCGCGGCGCTTGACCGCGACATGGCACGGCGCCAGCTCGGCCACGGCCGCGGCGGGCGGATGAAGATCGAGGCCGACTCCACCGAGATCCGTTCTGGCGTCCGCCACGGCCGCACGCTGGGCAGCCCGATCGCGGTTCTCGTCGCCAATCGCGACTACGCCAACTGGGAGGAGCGGATGAACCCCTGGCCGGTCGAGGACTTCGAGCCGGATGAGGTTCACCTGCCGCGCCCCGGTCACGCCGACCTTACCGGCGCCCAGAAGTACGGCCACAGCGATATTCGCAACGTGCTCGAGCGCGCCAGTGCCCGTGAGACCGCGGCCCGCGTGGCTGCCGGCTCGCTCGCCCGTGGCCTGCTTACGGCGCTCGGCGTCAGCGTTCACAGCCACGTCACCCAGATCGCCTCGGTCAAGGCACCCGAGCGCGCCGATCTCGCCCCCGAGGACTTCGCCGCTGTCGACGAGGACCCGGTGCGCTGCCTCGACCGGGAGGCGAGCGCGGCGATGGTCGAGGAGATCAACCGCTTGCGTAAGGCGAACGAGAGCCTCGGCGGCAGCTTCGAGGTGCGCGCCTTCGGCCTCGTCCCCGGCCTCGGCTCGCACATCTCCTGGGAAGAGCGCCTCGACGGTCAGCTCGCCGGCGCCGTTGCCTCAATCCAGTCGGTGAAGGGGGTCGCGATCGGCGAAGCCTGGGACGTTGCCGGTCGCCCCGGCTCCGAGGCGCATGATGAGATTCTTTTGGTCCGAGGATCGCGGTTACCACCGTGAGACCAACCACGCGGGTGGCCTCGAGGGCGGCATGACCAACGGCCTGCCACTCTCGGTGCGGGCGGCGATCAAGCCGATCTCGACCCTGACTAAGCCACTGCGCTCGGTCGACACCGAGACCAAGGAACCGGCGCAGGCGCTGCGTGAGCGAACCGACTCGACCGTCGTCCCAGCCGCTGCCGTCGTCGCCGAGGCGATGGTCTGCCTGACGCTGGCCCGCTGCTACCGGGAGAAGTTCGGTGGCGACCACATCGACGACGTGCTCGCCGCGGTCGACGCCTACAAGCAGCGCATCGACTTCCGCGGGTGACCGCGTGAGCCGGCCCGCGATCGTCTTCATCGGCTTCATGGGGGCAGGGAAGTCGACCGCGCTCGCCGCGGCGCGCGCGGTCGGCTTGCAGACGACCGAGATCGACGAGTTGATGGAAGCCGATCTTGGGATGCCGATCGAGGCGGCCTTCGAGCAGCGTGGCGAGGGCGAGTTTCGGGCGCGGGAGGCAGAAGTCGTCGGCGAGCTGCTCGAGCGGGCGGACGGCGGTGCGATCGCACTTGGTGGCGGCAGCGTCCTCTCCGCTCGCATCCGCGAGGCCCTCGCCCGCCACATAGTCGTCTGGCTGCAGATCGACGCCGAGGAGGCATGGCGTCGGATCGAGGGCAGCAACCGGCCGCTGGCGCGGAGCGCCGCGGACGTGGCCGAGCTGCTCGAGGTGAGGCTGCCGTTGTACGAGGAGCTTGCCGACACGGTCGTGCCGGCGGGAGACCGAGGACAGGTCGCGCGGGCGATGCCATCGATCCAGGCGTTGGCGGACCTACCAGATGGGACCAGGCTGCTCTGGGCGGCAAGCGCATCGGGCGAGTACCCGGTGCTGGTCGGCTCCGGCCTGTTGGGGGCGGGTTGGTGGCCGCTGGGGGGACGGCGCTTCTGTGTCACTGACAAGGCTGTCGGAGCCCTCTACGGCGACCGCCTCGGGCCACTCGAGGCACAAGTCGAGGTCGAGCCCGGCGAGCAGGCGAAGACGATGGCGGAGGCGGAGGGGGTGCTACGTGAACTCGCCCAAGCCGGAATGACCCGCGACGACCACGTCGTCGCCCTGGGTGGGGGAGTGGTCGGCGACCTGGCGGGGTTCTGCGCACACACCTACCAGCGCGGGGTGCCGGTCGTTCAGGTTCCGACCACGCTGGTCGCACAGGTCGACTCTGCTTATGGAGGCAAGACCGGTGTCGACCTCCCGGAGGGCAAGAACTACGCCGGCGCCTACCACCTGCCGGCTGCGGTGGTCGCCGACACCGGCACGCTGGCGACCCTTCCCGCCGAGGAGCTCAGCGCCGGCTTCGTCGAGGCGATTAAGACCGGGTTGCTAGCCGGGGGCGCCTTGTGGGAGCGGGTCCGCTCGATCGAGTCGATCGAGCCTGCCGCGCTCGAGGACGTCGTCTTCTCCTGCGCTCGCTACAAGTGCGAGGTAGTCGCGGCGGACGAGCGGGACGGAGGGCTGCGCGCGAGCCTCAACCTCGGCCACACCGTCGGCCACGCGATCGAGGCGGCGAGCGGCTACGGGCGTTATCGCCACGGCGAGGCCGTGGGCCTCGGACTGCTCGCGGCATTGCGGCTCTCCGAAGCACAGCAGCTTCGCGAGGAGGTCGAAGAGATGCTTGGTCGCCACGACCTGCCGGTGGTACTCGACGCGGACATCGGGATGGACGCGATCCTCGAGGCGTTGCAGCGCGACAAGAAGCGCACCGCGGCCGGGGTCGGCTTCGTCGTCCTCTCCGAGCCCGGCGCCCCGCGGGTCGGACACTCGATCGATCAGGCTAGGGTCGAGGCCGCTGTGAAAGAGCTCTACGGATGACTTCCGCTCACAACCGAGTTGCCGTCCTGCACGGGGTCAACTTCGACGTGCTCGAGCGGCGCGATCCCGAGGTCTACGGTGGGCTCTCGCTGAGCGAGCTGGAGCGGCGCATCGGGGGCATCGCTCGCGAGCTTGGTCTGGAAGCGATCTTCTTTCAGACCAACGCTGAGGGCGAGTTTGCCGAATACCTTCACCGCGCCCCGGAGCTGGCGGACGCGATCGTGATCAACGCCGGCGCCTGGACTCACTACAGCCGTGCGATCGCCGACGCGCTCGAGCTGACCGGACTGCCGGCGGTGGAGGTGCACCTCTCCGACGTCGAGGCGCGCCAGGACTGGCGCCGGGTTTCGGTCTTCGACGGACTGGTGCTGGAGAAGGTCTCTGGCAAGGGCCCCGACGGCTACCGAGACGCGCTCGCCACGCTGGCGCGCCAGCTCGGGGTCTCCATCCCCTGATGAGAGCCCGCGGCGACCGCCTCGCGGCCTCGCTGGCCGAGCGCGAGCTCGACCTGATTCTGGTCACCGAGCTGATCAACGTCCGCTACCTGACTGGGTTCACCGGCACCAACGGCGCCTGCATCTGCGGTCCTGACAAGCGCCTCTTTCTGACCGACTTCCGCTACACCGAGCGGGCGGAGGCGGAGGTCGAGGGCTGGGAGACGGTCACCGTCACCGACGACTGGCTCGGCGGCATCGCCGCTCATCTCAGCGGCCGCTTCGGCTTCGAGGACGACCACGTCTCGGTCCGGCTGCTCGAGCGCCTGCGGGCCAAGCTCTCGGATGGGGCGGAGCCGGTCGCCGCCGGCGGCGCGGTCGAGAAGCTGCGCCGGGTCAAGGACGAGGCCGAGCTGGCGGCGATCACCGCGGCCTCGAAGCTTGCCGACGAGGTCTGGCGTTGGAGCCTCGAACGCGGCCTTGGCGAGCGCAGCGAGCGCGACGTCTCGCGGGCGGCTGAGGCGCGAATCCGCGAGCTGGGGGGAGATCCGTCGTTTCCGGCGATCGTTGCCGCCGGCGCCAACGGGGCGTTGCCCCACGCCGAGCCGGGGGAGCGGCAGATCGAGCATGGAGATCTGGTCGTCTTTGACATGGGCGCGAAGCTCGACGGCTACTGCTCCGACGGCACCCGCACCTTCGCCGTCGGCGAGCCCGGCGAGGACGCCCGGGCGGTGTACGAGACCGTGCGGGTGGCCCAGGCTGCCGCGCTCGATGCCGTCGCGGCGGGCGTGGGAGCCGAAGAACTCGACGGCGTCGCCCGCGAGGCCATTGCCGCGGCTGGTCATGGCGAGCGCTTCGGCCACGGCCTCGGGCACGGGGTCGGGCTTGAGGTGCACGAGGCGCCGCGCGTCTCGCCCCGCTCGGACGATGTGCTTGCGGTGGGTGAGGTGGTGACGATAGAGCCCGGTGTCTATCTGCCCGGCCAGCTCGGGGTTCGGATCGAGGACCTCGTCGTCGTCACAGAGGGCGGCTGCCGCAATCTGAGCGGCTTGCCCAAAGAGCTCCAGCTGGTCGAGTAGCTGCAAGATCGAAGTCCGCACGCCGGGCGGTCGATGCGCGTCCGGTGAGACTGAACTCCGAAGCCCGGTCGAGGGCGGCGTCCCTCGTGTCGGCGCGCGACGCCGCCCGCCGCGAGCGCCTGCTCGACATGGAGGTGCGCCTGCGCCCCTACCGCTTTGCCTGCTTTGCGATCCTCGCCCTGGCTCTGACCTCTGTCGGCGCCGAGATCGGCTGGTGGTGGATCGTGCCGCTTCTCGCCGGGCTCGGAGGTTTCGCCGTCGCCGACAGCTTCATGCGCAGCAGCGAGCACCCGGCGCTCTGGGTGGCGACCGCCTGGGGAATCCTGCCGTTGCTTCTCGCCGATGCGGTCGTGGTGACCGGCGGCGCCGCAAGTCCGGTGCTGATGTGGTTTGCGCTTCCCGCCGTCACCCTCGGCGCCCGCTTCTCGACCCGCGGCATCGTCATCGGCACCGCCTACATCCTGGTTCTGATGCTGGTCGGGACGGTCGGGCTCGACTCCGCCACTGCCTCCGAGCACCACCAGGAACTGATCGCCGCGGTCGCGCTCGTCCTCAGCGCTGTGGTCCTCTCGGGTGCGCTGGTCGAGTCCGACCGCGCCCACCGCCGGCGCTCGACGCTCGATCCCCTCACCGGTCTTTTCAACCGCAACGCCCTCGAGCAGCGGCTCAGTGAGCTCGAGGGGCAGCCGGGCGGTACGGACGACGGCCGCTCGCACGCCCTGCTGCTCTGCGATCTCGACCACTTCAAGCGGGTCAACGATCAGCTCGGCCACGCCGCCGGCGACACCGTTTTGCAGGAGGTCGCCTACACGATGCGCGCCGTCCTGCGCGCCGGCGACTCGATCTACCGCATCGGTGGCGAGGAGATCCTCGTCGTCTTGCCCGGTGCCGCAAAAGCGGATGCGGTTGGGGTTGCCGAGCGCCTGCGCCGGGCAGTGCGCGAGCGGCGCCCCGGTGGGATCGAGATAACGATCAGCGTCGGCGTCGCCGTCTCCCGGTCGGGACCGCTCGACGCCAACGAGCTGGTCGACCTTGCCGACACGGCGCTCTACGCGGCTAAGGCCGGCGGCCGCGACCGGGTCGAGGTCTGCGCTAACTGAGGTCCCCACTGGCTGGGGGCTCAGCGGCTGAGGTCGATGCCGTCCTCGAGCCGGGCGGCGAAGGCGGCGAGCAGTTCCACAGTCGCCTCGAGATCGCCGAGGTCGACCAACTCGACCGGCGAGTGCATGTAGCGGAGCGGGATCGAGACCAACCCGGTCGGAATCCCCGCGCGCGAGATCTGGATCGCGTCGGCGTCGGTGCTGGTTGCACGCCCGCTGGCGCTCACCGTGTGCTCGATCCCGGCCGCCTCGGCGGTTTCGACGAGCAGGTCGAACACCTTCGGCGAGAGGGTTGAGCCGCGCCCGATTGCCGGCCCAGAGCCGAGCGGGTGGCTGCCGACCTCCTTCTCGTCGACACCCGGTGCGTCGGTGGCATGGGTGACGTCGACGGCGACGGCGAGATCCGGCCGCACCTCGAAGGCCGACGTTCGTGCTCCAAACAAACCGATCTCCTCCTGCACCGCGGCGATCGCGGCGAAGCTGCCGCTCAGCGAGCCGCGCTCGTTGCAGCGACGCAGGGCCTCCAAGGCGATGTAGGCGCCGAGGCGGTTGTCCAGCGCCCGCGAGACCAGTCGGTCTCCGGCGAGGCGGATTGGCTCGGCGGCTACGACGACGGGGTCGCCGACCCGCACCATCGCGGCGGCCTCCTCGCGGTCGACGGCGCCGACATCGATGTGGAGGCCCTTCAGCTCGACGACCTTTTTGCGCTGCTCGGCCTCGAGCAGGTGGATCGGCTTGCGGCCGACGACGCCCGGCACGAGGCTCTCCCGCCCTCTGATCTCCACCCGCTGCCCGACCAGGATCTGCGGGTCCCAACCGCCGATCGGGGCGAACCAGAGGAACCCCTTCTCGTCGATGTGGGTGACGACCAGGCCGATCTCATCGATGTGTCCGACCACCGCAAGCAGCGGCGCGGCGTCGCCGACGCGGGCTATCGACGAGCCGAGCCCGTCGACCGAAAGCGTCGCAAACTCGGCTTCCTCACGCCAGATCGCGGCCGCCGGGCCCTCGTGGCCGGAGGGGGCGCCGGTGCGCAGCAGCTTGTCAAGGAGGGCAGGGGTCTCAGCCATGAAGATCGGCAGTATGTCGAGTCGAACAGATGTCCGCAATCAGCAGATTCGAATAGTTTTCTTATCTATGAGTGAAGCGATGACGGTTCTTGTCACGGGCGCGTCGAGCGGAATCGGCGAGGCCACGGCGAAACGGCTGGCCAAGGAGCCTGGCGCGGAGCTCGTCCTCGTCGCCCGTCGTGAGGAAAGGTTGCGGGCGTTGGCCGAGTCGCTGCCGTGTAGGGCGACCTGGATCAGCGTCGACCTGACCGAGCCCGACGCGCCCGAGCGCGTCCACGCTCATCTTGCCGCCGAGCACGGCGGCCGCCTCACCCTGCTCGTCAACAACGCGGGCGCCGCCTGGCGTGGCTCCTTCGCCGAGGCGGGCTACGACAACGTGCACCGCCACATGGAGCTCAACTTCGACGCGGTCGTCCGCCTCACCGAGGCGCTCCTGCCGCTGTTGCGCGCCTCGGCGCCGAGCGCGATCGTCAACGTCGCGAGCACCGCCGGCCGCGTCGCCCGGGCGCGCACCGGCTCCTACTCGGCCAGCAAGTTCGCCCTGATCGGCTGGACCGACGCTCTCTACGCCGAGGAGCGACCGCACAACGTTCACGTCGGCATGGTGCTGCCGGGCTTCATCGCCACCGAGGGCTTCCCCGCCACCGAGTTGCGGCAAAGCGCCCTGACCCGGTGGACCGTCTCCAAGCCGGAGAAGGTCGCCGAGGCGATCGTCGACACCGGCCTGCGCGGCAAGGCCGAGCGCTACGTGCCCCGCCCCTACGCGCTTGCCGCGATGGCCCGTATCCTTGCCCCCCGCGTGGTCCGCCGCGTCCTCTCCGGTGGCACGGCCTCAAACCTCACCACCAGTACCGCGGCCGAATCGGTCGACTGAGTCGCGGCCGCCGGCTTACCGGCTTTTGTCGAAGCGGCCGAAGCGGCAGTAGCGGACTTTGAAGACGATGCTGATGTTGTTGGCGGAGATACCGCTGCGTTCGGCCAGGATCGACTCGTGGGTGGCTTTGATCTCCTTGCCTTCTTTGTAGTACTTGCCGACGTTGCGCAGACGCGTCTTCAGCAGCCGCATCTGCTCGAGCCAGCGGTCGACCCGGTGGTTGTCGGCGGGAGGGGTAGGAACCGTCGCGATGCTCTTGATCAGCCCCCCAAATGAAGCCGAGACGCGGATGAACTGCTTTCCCGCCGGCACCAGTTCGTCCTTGTTGATGCGCTCCCTGGCGCCATCCATGATCCGTTCGTTGGCCGCTCGGTTGGCTTTGCAGATCGGCTCGATCTGGGTCTTGTAGGTTTCGCGCGTCTGTTCCTCGCCACGGGCGAGCGGCGCGATGGCAAGCAGCGCGGCGATTACGACGGCGAGTGTCCCCAGCGACCTCTTCATCTCCCAGGCACGACGTAGGTTAGTGACTGGCGTCGCCGGGGAGGGAGCGCTCATACCCTCGGAGGCGGCCCCCGAGGCAGGCGACTAACCTTCGCCGCCGTGATCTCCACCAACCAGTTCAAGAACGGCAGTCACATCGAGATCGATGGATCGGTCTTCAAGATCATCGAGTTCCAGCACGTCAAGCCGGGCAAGGGCGGGGCGTTTGTGCGGACGAAGCTGCGCAAGATCGAGGATGGATCGGTGCAGGACAAGACGTTCAGGGCGGGGGAGAAGTTCAGGCCGGTCCGCACCGAGTCCCGCAAGATGCAGTACCTCTACGACTCCGGCGAGGCTGCCGTCTTCATGGACAACCAGGACTACGAGCAGATCGAAGTCCCTACCGATGTCGTCGGCGAGACCATGCAGTGGGTTCTGCCCAACGACGAGGTCGACGTGCTCTTCGTCGACGAACGGCCGAGCGACGTGCAGGTCGCCAGCGCAATCGAGATGAAGGTGACCCAGACCGAACCCGGCGTCAAGGGCGACACCGCTTCCGGCGGCGGCAACAAGCCGGCGACGCTCGAGTCAGGGGTCATCGTCCAGGTGCCGCTCTTCATCGACGAGGGCGAGACGATCCGCGTCGACACCCGCAGCGGCGAGTACATCTCGCGCGCCTAGGCGCCAGCCGCCCAAAGCGCGAGAATAGGCCGATGCGCAGATCCGACCAGCGTCGCGACGCCGTCTTTGCCTGCTACCAGCGCGACGTCACCGGACGCCCGCTGGCTGAGTTGCTGACCGATGCGCGGCCCTTCACCCGCGAATTGGCGGAGGCCGTAGCCGCTCACCGGGAGGGGCTCGACGCGACGATCGCCAGCCACGCACGGGGTTGGGAGCTGGGGCGGATCGCGCCGTTGGAGCTGAACGTGATGCGGGTGGCGCTGTATGAGATCGAGCACAGCGACGAGGTTCCCGACGAGGTTGCGATCGACGAGGCGGTGGAGACCGCCAAGGAGTACTGCGGCGCCGAGGCGCCGGGCTTCGTCAACGGCATCCTCGGCGCGATCGTGCGCGAGCGCCAGGGGGGCGCGGTCAAGTGAGCGACGCGACCCGGTTGCACGAGATCTCGGGCCGCCTGCAGGCGATCGCCGCTGAACTGGAAGGCTCCGAGGCAAGCGACGAGCGCGCCGCCGAGCTGGCCCGCGAGGCCGCCGAGCTCTCCAGCGAGGCGGTCGAGGAGGCGAACCGCCGCATCCGCGAGTCCGAGAGCTCGCATTGAGCGGATCGCGTCCGGCTGTGAGCTACCCCGAGGACCTGCGCGCCCTGGTCGACGCTGAGCTGGGGCGGCTGTCCTTCGCCGCGCTGCCCCCCACGGCGGGTCTCGTCGAGGCGATGCGCTACTCGCTGCTGGCGGGTGGCAAGCGAGTGCGGCCGGCCCTTGCCCTGGCGACGGCGCGCGCCCTGGGCGCCAACCCCGAGCACTACCTGCGGGTCGCGGCAGCGATCGAGCTGATTCACACCTATTCGCTGATCCACGATGACCTGCCGGCGATGGACGACGACGATCTGCGGCGCGGCCAACCCACCTCGCATGTCAAGTACGGCGAGGACGTGGCGATCCTCGCCGGCGACGGGCTCTTCGCCGAGGCGATCCGACTCTTCTGCGAGCAGCCCGGCGAACCGGACCGTGTGCTTGCGGCGCTGGCCGAGCTGGCGGCCGCGACCGGAGTGGACGGCATGGTCGGCGGCCAGTATGTGGATGTTGCCGGCGAGGCTGGCGACGCTGAGGCGCTGCGGGCGCTGCACGGGCTGAAGACTGGCCGCTTGATCGCTGCCGGCGTCGGCGTCGTACTCATCCTCGAGGGAGTGGCCAAACCTGAGACAATCCCCTACCGCCGGTTCGCCGGCGAGCTCGGCGTCCTTTTCCAGATCGTCGACGACATCCTCGACGTGACCGGAAGCGACGAGCAACTCGGCAAGCCCCACGGAAGCGACGAGCGACATGGAAAACTCACCTACGTCAGCCTCTTCGGCCTCGAGCGGGCGCGCGAGCTGGCGGCCGAGTCCCACGCCAAGGCGACGGCGGCACTGGCCGAAGCCGACGGCGAGACCGGCGATCTAAGAGGTATCGCCGACTACATCTTCACCAGAAACGAATGAGCGACAGAGAGCAGAAGCCAGGAGACACCGCGGCGGAGTCCCTGCTTGAGGGGATCGATTCCCCCGTCGACCTGCACGAGCTCGACGACGGGCAGCTGCAGCAGGTGGCGCAGGAGATGCGCACCTACATCATCGACACGATCGGCGAGATCGGCGGTCACTTTGGCGCAAATCTCGGCACCTGCGAGCTGGCCGTCGCCCTGCACAGCTTGCTCGATTCGCCCCGCGACAAGATCCTCTGGGACGTCGGCCACCAGGCCTATCCGCACAAGATCCTCACCGGTCGCCGCGAGGGGCTGCCGACGATCCGCCAGTACGAGGGCCTGGCGCCGTTCTGCTCGATCTTCGAGTCCGAGCACGACATCATGGGCGCCGGCCATGCATCGACCTCGATCGGCTACGCGGTCGGCCTCAAGGAGGGAATGCGCAAGGGGATCGGCGAGGACGGCAGGGTCGCCGCGGTGATCGGCGACGGGGCGTTGACTGGCGGCGTCGCTTACGAGGCGCTGCACGCGGCCGGCGGCCTGCAGACGCCGATCGTGATCGTGCTCAACGACAACGGGATGTCGATCTCACCCAACGTCGGCGCGCTCTCGCGCTATTTCAACCGCGTGCGCCTCAACCCGCGCCTCTACCACGCCCGCGAGGGTGTCGAGGACCGGCTTACCAAGCTGCCGCTGGGCCTTGGCAAGCGGATCGAACGGCTGGGACCGGAGCTCAAGTCAGCGATCAAGGCTTACTGGGCGCCCGGCCTCTTCTTCGAGGAGCTCGACCTCGCCTACATGGGCGTGATCGACGGCCACGACGTGCACGCCCTGCGCGAGGCGCTGAAGGAGGCCTTCGAGGCCGACCGCCCGGTTGTCGTCCACATCCACACGGTCAAGGGCAAGGGCTTTGCCCCGGCCGAGGAAGGCGGCCTCAAGGGAATGGAGAAGTGGCACGCCGCCAAGCCCAAGTCGATCGTCAATGGAGCGCCCGCACCAAAGCCGGTCCCGGTCAAGGAGTCCGACTCGCCCGAGGCGATCGCACCGGAGCGGCTGGAGAAGCCGCCGGCCGCCGGGGCGCCGCCGCAATACACGCAGGTCTTTGCCGACGCGATCGTCGCCGAGGCCGAGCGCGATGGGCGCGTGGTCGGGATCACCGCGGCGATGGCGGGGGGGACTGGGCTGCAGAAGCTCGCCGACGAAGTCCCCGCGCAGTACTACGACGTCGGCATCGCCGAGCAGAACGCGGTCCTGCTCGCCTCCGGCCTGGCGCTGCAGGGGGCGAAGCCAATCTGCGCGATCTACTCGACCTTCCTCCAGCGTGCTTATGACCAGATCATCCACGACGTCTGCTTGCAGGAGCTCGACGTCACCTTCGCTATGGACCGGGCCGGGCTTGTCGGCGACGACGGCCCCACCCACCACGGCGCCTTCGACGTCTCCTACTTCCGGCCGCTGCCAAACGTCGTCGTGATGGCGCCGCGCGACGAGGCGATGCTGATCCACATGCTGCGCACGGCGATCGCCCACGACGGTCCGGCGGCGCTGCGCTACCCGCGCGGGGCGGCAGAGGGGGTCGAGCTGCCGACCGCGCCGGCCGAGATCCCGATCGGCAGTGGCGAGCTTCTGGCAAGCGGCGAGCGGGTTGCGCTGCTCGGCTACGGCTACGGGGTGAGCGTCGCGCTTCAGGCGGCCGAGATCCTCGCCGGGCACGACCTCAAGCCGACCGTTGCCGACGCGCGCTTCGCCAAGCCGCTCGACGCCGAGCTGCTCGAGCGCCTGGCGCTCGGACACGACCTCGTCGTCACGATCGAGGAGAACGTCTTGCCCGGCGGTTTCGGCTCGGCGGTGCTCGAGCACCTCGAGGACTCCTTCGCCGATCGCCCTGCAGACCGGGCGCGGGTGATGCGCTTTGGGTTGCCCGACCGCTACATCACCCACGGCAAGCCGGCGCTGCTGCGCGAGGAGGTCGGCCTGACCGGTGAGTCGGTGGCCGAGCGGGTGCTGACGGCGCTGCGGTCGGGCGAGCCGGCTCTCAGCTAAGAGCTTGTCCGGGCCCTAAACAGGGATTTCCTCCGCGCTTGCACCAAAGCGCTCAATCGGCTAGCCTCCGCGGCGGCCTCCTTGGTGCCATCAGATTCGTTTCCGCTTCGCGGCCGTTTCTGGGGTTACTTACAGGGAGAGGAGGCGCGTATCTCTAGATATGCAGGGTCCGTTGGGCAGGCGGACCTATGCCCGCGGGTCGGGCATAGGTCACGCCACCCAGCTCGAGTTCGTTGTTGGCGCCCTCACGTCACCTGTCAAGAGGGAAGCAAGTGCTTGCCCCGGTGACGACCGCGGGCTAGGGTGGGGCGATGGCGATCAAGCTTCACCGCTGCTCGGCGACGTGGGCCAAGGTCGGCGCCCATCCGTGCCACCGCGTGCAGAAGGCGCTTGACGAGCAGGGGATCGAGTACGAGGTCGTCAAGGGCCCGTTGCTCCCTGGCAGGCGCGACGAGCTCGAGCGAATCTCCGGCCAGCGCAAATACCCGGCGATCGAGTTCGAGGACGGCAGCGCCTACCGCGAGGAATCAGCGGATATGGCGAAGCGGATCAGCACCGGCAAGCTGTTCGACCGTCCAGGCGACGCTACGGCGTCTGCATAGCGGCGCCGCGCCCGCGCAGCCGCATCGCCAGCCCGGCGAGCAGGTAGGCGATCGCAACCGCGAGCAGGACGAACTTGCAGCTCGCGAAGATCGTCGCCAGAAGCGGGACCACTGCTCCGGCGTCGTCCAGGGTAAGCAGGAGGCAGATGTTCTCGACCGCGTCGAAGGCCGCGCCGAGCGCACCAAAGGAGACGACGACGCCGCCGATCGCGGCGAGCCTCCGCCAGCCCCGTTCGCGGGCCAAATCGCGCGTCGCGGCGAGAGCGAGAGTGAGGAAAGCGCCGTAGGCGAGCAAGAAGCCAAAGTCGATCCAGAGCGACTCGCGCGCCGCATCTTGGCCCTCCTCGCCCCATTCAGCGAGGATCTCATCGGCTCGCTCCTCGCCGCCGGTCAGCTCGAAGGGGACCATGCCCGGCCCGCCGCTGTCCTTCATCCGCTCCTCCGCGGGCGACATCGCAGCCAGCAGGAGCAGTGAGGCGATTGCGGTTGCGATCAGTCCACGGCGGCGCGTCACCCGCGCATTATCAACCGATCGTGAGCACTTTTGATTTCGCCGCCTTGCAGCTGCCCTTGGTCGGGGCCTTCGCGTAGTAGGAGGCACCGGACTTCAGTTTTTTGCCGATCGGGATCGACCACCTGGTTTTGGCGTTGCTCTTGTCGGTGCCCAGAAGCCTGTCGCGCCCGGACCTTTTGCGAAAGAGCTTGACGGTCCGGTTGGTCGCGCAGGCGCTCCTGCTCGATTTCAGCTTGCCGTGGAACGCCGGGACTTTGAGGCTGACGATGACCTTGGTCGAGTAGCGCGCGCCGCTTGCCGGAGCCGCGGACAGCAGCGCGAGGACGAGAGCGACGACGATCAGAGCAGGTAGGCGGGTAGCCATGACACCTCCCATTGAAGTTTGCACCAAGGACCTGAGCTATATCAATTCTGGATCTTTGATCGAACAAAAACATTTGCGTATCGAAACGACCGTGGGTAGAGTCGGCCTGTGCTGTCCGGCGAGGTTGTTGGGAGGCGTCGAGGCGGGGGTCTGGCCGTCGCCGTGGTCGCGCTCGCCTGCGCGCTGATCCTGCCGCCCGCGGCCGGCGCCGAACGATTCGAAGTCGACAGCACCGCCGACGCGGTCGACAGCGCGCTCGGCGACGAAAGTTGCCAGACGGCCGCCGCGGAGTGCACGCTTCGTGCCGCGATCGAAGAGGGGAACAGCTTGGGAGAATCCAGCAGGATCGACTTCGACGAGGCGGTCTTCGAAGGACAGGTTGCCGACGTGATCGTGCTGAGTAGCAGCCTGCCCACGATCACCGTTCCCACTTTCATCAACGGACGCATCAACGGGCAGAGCTGCGCGACCGAGGCTGGGATCAGCGGCCCCTGCGTCGGCATCGACGGAGTGAACGAAGCTCCAGCGCTGCGCATCACCGGCAAAAAACTCGAAGTCGCAGGCCTGGCCATCACCGGCGCACAGACGGCCATCGTCATGGAAACCTCTCTGGTCGGCAAAGTGCAGGGCAGTTGGTTGGGTGTCGCGCTGGACGGCGCCATCGTCGGCAATGGCACGGGGGTCCTGGTAGCCGCGGGATCAAACCGCAGCCTCATCGGGGGCGAAGGCCCTGGTCAGGGAAACGTCTTCGCCGGCAATGCGGGCGACGGGCTCGACGTCCACGGGGGGAACGAAGTCAGGGTCTTCGGGAACTACTTCGGCGTGGAGCCGGACGGCATCACGCCGGCCGCGAACGGCGGCGACGCGATCGAGGTCGTCTCGATCGGGGGGTCCGGGGTGACGGGCACGGCCATTGGCACTCGGATCACCTTCAAATCGTCAGAGACGTCGCCGGAGTGCGACGGCGGCTGCAACGTGATCTCGGGCTCCGCGTCGCACGGCATCGACCTCCAGGGCGACGGTGCGCCAGAGGCCCCCGCCGTCGATACGACCGTCGCTGGAAACTACATCGGCCTCGATGCGAGCGGGAGCGTGGCGGTTCCGAACGCCGGTGCCGGCGTTCGCGTCGGTAAAGCACCGAGCACGGCGATCGGCGGGCCCTCCGTGGGCGAAGTTAACCGCTTCGCGGGCGGAAGCGCCGCCGTCCTTGCTGGCCCGGCCGCCCCGGATCTCTCTGTCAGCAGCAACCTGATTGGCCTCGATGCGGCGGGCGAGGGCATCGTCGACCCACCGACCGATGGGATCGTCGTCGATTCGGCGGTGCTTCCCAGCCCGGGAGTGGAAGCTCGGATCGTCGGCAACGCGATCGCGATGGAAGAAGGCGTCGCGATCGCCCAACGCGGCGAGGGGGCGTGGATCCTCGACAACGAGATCTTCGGCTCGCAGGTCGGGATCAGGACCTTCGAATCGAGCGTTGCGCACGGCAACGTGGTCGAGGGCAACCTGATCGAAGGTTCGGCGACCAACGGGATCCTGCTCGAAACCAGCTTCAACGAGATCCTCGGCAATGAAATCCTCGGTGCTGGCGCCGCCGGGATTCGGATTCTGGGCTTGCCGCCTTTCGGAGTGTCGAGCAATCTGATCGGGGGTGACGCTGTTGCGGACGAGAACTTCATCGCCGACAGCGGCGGTGCCGCGATCGAGATCTCCAATCTCGAAAAAACCAACAACGAGGTGGCCCGTAACAGCGGCGTCGGCAATGGCGGCCCGTTCATCGATCTGGTCGCGATCGCTCCCGGCACCGAAGTAGATCCAAACAGGGGAATCGAACCGCCGACGTTCTCGACCGTGACCCAGGCCGCGGCGAGCGGCGGCGCGAAACCCGGCGCCACGGTGCGCGTGTTCGGCAAGCAGACGAAATCGCCCGGCGAGCTCGACTCGTTCCTCGGCGCGGTGGTTGCCGACAGCGCTGGCGGCTGGGAACTCGTCTACGAGCCTGCGATCCCAGCCGGGACGATCGTCGCCGCCACGCAGACGGAAGAAGGGGCGACTTCGGAGCTCGCCATCACCGGCACCGGTGTTGTTGTCGAAGATGGAGGCTGCGCGTTCATTGGGGGACCGGAGTGCCTTGATGAGAGCGGAGGCAGTGGGAGTAGCGGGGAGGTCGGCGTCGACGACTCCACTCAGCGGCAGCGGCCCCAGACCAGGATCGTCCGGGTCAGGGCTCGCAAGCATGTCGTCCGCTTGGTGTTCAAATCAGACCTGGCCGGTTCGACTTTCCTCTGCAAGCTCGACGACAAGCCTTTCGACCTCTGCAAGCCGCCGAAGAAATACGCCCGCCTGAAAGCCGGCAGGCACGTCTTCTGGGTCCGCGCGATCGATCCGCTCGGCCGGGTCGATTTGAGCCCCGCCAAGAAGAAGCTCTTGGTTCCCGGTTGAGCATGCGGTCGCGGGCGCGGATCGGACGAGCCGCTCTTCTTCTCGTCGCCCTCGTGGGCTTGCTTGTGCCAAGCGGAGCCGGTGCGGCGAGCGTGGTCAACGGCGGCTTTGAGTCCGGATCATTGAGCGGATGGCAAGTGCGACGCGCGACCGGAGCGGGCGACTGGTTTGCGTACACCGGTACCGACGCCCCGATCGGCAGCCGGAGGCCCAACCCAGCCGATCCGGTTCAACCTCCGCCGCAGGGCGCCTCTGCTGCGATCGCCGACCAGGCCAACCCAGACAGCCTGATCCTCTATCAGGATGTCGCCCTCGAGCCCGGGCGCAGTCACCAGCTCAGCCTGTTCGCCTACTACGACTCCTACAGTCCGATTGCGGTCCCGAATCCCAACACGCTCTCAGTCGGTGACGAAGCCCTGAGGCTCCCCAACGGCAAACTTCGGCAGAACCAGCAGTTCCGGATCGACGTGATCAGGCCGGAGGCGTCGCTCGAATCGCTCGACCCCGCCGATCTTCTTCGCACCGTTTTCGCGACGAAGCTCGGCGACAGGCTGAAAATGCCGCCAACGAAGCTGACCGCGGGCCTGAGCGCTTTCGCGGGCCAGACGGTTCGCATCCGCATCGCCGTTGCCGTCACCGAGGAAGTCCTCAACGCCGGTGTGGATGCCGTCTCGATAATGAGCTCTTCCGGGCAGACGGGCACCGGGCGTGGGGGGAAGCCGGTGCTGTTCAGTTTCGGGCGACTAGCGGTGAAGCGGGGCAAGGGAATCGCGACGCTGCGGGTGCGGGTTTCGGGCGCCGGCTTGCTGAGGGCCAAAGGAATCCGGCGCCGAGCGGGGACCGATTCGGCAAGCAGGTTGAGCGCCCTATGGAGGCTGATCGAGCCGACGACGCTGCCGATCGCCACCGCGAAGACGGTGACCCTCCACCTGCGCCCGACCTCTGCAGCGCGCACAGTATTGAAGCGGCGCCAGAGGCTTCGCGTCCCGGTGGCGGTGACCTTCATGCCGGTGGGGGGGTCTGCCGAAACCGCGGTGCTGCCGGTCGTTCTCCGGTTGGCCAATAAATCTAAATAACCTGACTATAATCCTCCACTTTGTCTAATGCGACGCCCTCCATGGAGGGCGCGGATCACCCTACGACGAAGGGAACGGGAGATGAACAGCAAGAAGCGGCTGATGCTTGCCGGCACGATCGCCGCAGTAGCGGTGCTCGCGGTTCCGGCTTTGGCTCTGTCGGCTGTATGGAAAGACAAAGGGACGAACATCACCACCTTCACCGAAATCAGCCTGACCGGCGGTGAATTGTTCGAGACGAGCTCAGGCAACGGCATGAACTGCGGGTTGGAAGCCACGCTCACCACCGAAGGCGGAGAAACGGGAACAATCACCGAATTCAACATCACCGAATGCCCAGCGGGAATCGGAACGTTCAGCGAATGCGAAGGGGCCACCGGTACGGGCAAAAACCTTCCCTGGGAAGTTGACGTCAATGCCACGGACCTGACGGTCACAGGGTGGCGCGTCAAACGCACCTTCGGCGCGGGCTGCCCGATCGAAAACCTCGACAAGACGATCGCGAGCATGACAGTTGAGTTCGACACCCCCAGCGCATTCTCCGTAATGGAGTTCGAAGGCGAAACCACCGGCTACAAAACGGTCGGCTCGCTGGAAGTCAGCGAAGCCAACGAAGGCACATACGGAATCGGTTGATTCGCCGCCTTGGCTCTAGTTCCAACCGCACCCGCCGGGAGGCCGGTGGGTGCGGTTGGGTCATGCGATAGCCCGAAGTCCGCGCTCGGTGCGCACAACAGAAAACGCCCCACCGGGGAGGCGGGGCGTTTCTGGGGTTACTACAGGGAGGAGAGATATGTATCTCTATATATGTGGATCCGTGGGAGGTAGGTGGGCCCTTATGTGCCGCGGGGCGAGTCGATGGGAGTCAACTGCCATATGAGCGGCGCCAGGCCCGACCAGGAAGTTTCGTTTGCCCTTTATCGATCCTCTCTCGCGAATCCTTGAATCAAGATACGAACATACGTGCGATTTGTGTGTGAGGCGAGTCACAGAGGCTCTGAACTGTCTCTCAACGACTCGCGGAAGCGATTGTTCTACCCAATTCTAATGACCCGGTAAACATCTGGCAAGGGCTTCTTTATGGATGCCGGAGGGGCGGCTGTACCGTTCCTGCGTGGCGAAGGCGCGAATAGACGCGGTTTTGGCCGAGCGAGGCCTGTTTCCGTCGCGCTCGGCTGCCGCCGGCGCAGTTCGTGCCGGCAAGGTCAGGGTTGGGGAGAACGGACCGATTGCGCTGCGACCCAGCCAGCTCGTGGACCCAGGCGCCGACTTCCGGCTCGAGGAGGGGCCTCGCTTCGTCTCACGGGGCGGGATCAAGCTCGACCACGCGATCGATGCCCTCGGCATCGACGCCTCGGGGCTCGACTGCCTCGACGTAGGAGCCTCTACGGGAGGTTTTACCGACTGCCTGCTGCAACGCGGCTCCGCTCGCGTCGTTGCCCTCGACGTCGCCTACGGCCAGATCGACCTGCGCATACGGGAGGATCCGCGCGTGACCGTGCTCGAGCGGCGGAACGCCCGCGCCCTCTCTCCGGCAGACCTGCCCTTCCGGCCGGCCTTGGCGACCATCGACGTCTCTTTCATCTCGCTGAGCAAGGTCTTGCCCGCTGTCGCCGCCTGCCTCGCCCCCGGCGGTGAAATCCTGGCGATGGTCAAGCCCCAGTTCGAGCTCGGCCGCGAGCGCGTCCGCAAGGGCGTCGTGCGTGACGCATCCGATCGCCACGAGGCGATCCTCTCCGTCGCCCGATCGGCGAGCGAACTGGGGCTGTCCGTACGCGGCGTCGCCTCCTCGGGCCTGCCGGGGCCGAAGGGCAACCGCGAGACCTTCGTCTGGTGCGGGGGAGAAGGAGAGCCGCTGGCAGACCTGGAGGCCGCCGTCGCCGAGGTCGATCCATGAGCGAGCGCCTCGCCGCCCTGATCACGCACTCGCATCCGCCGGCGACGACCGAAGCCCTGGCCTTGGCGGTCTCCGCCGCGCGCGAGGCCGGTTGGCGCTTGGTGGCCACCGCCGAGGAGGTGGCCAAGCACGGCGACGCCGCAGCCGAGATCGAGACCGTGGAGGAGCTCCCCCGTCAGGCCGATCTCTGCCTGGTTCTGGGTGGAGACGGCACGATTCTCTACGCGCTCCGCCACTTTGCTCACAGCGGCGTCCCGGTCTTCGGCGTCAACTTCGGCACCGTCGGCTTCCTGGCGGCGGTCGAGCGCGCGGATGCCGGGGAGGGGATGCGACGGGCCTTCGCGGGTGAGACCGAGACGGTCGACCTACCCGGTCTCGAGGTCGAGGTCGGCGGCGCCTCGCGGGTGGCCCTCAACGACGTCAGCGTCACCCGTCGCCCTCACGAGCGGCTCGCCGAGCTGAGCTACAAGATCGCCGGCGAGGAGGTCGGCCACGTGCGCTGCGACGGCCTCGTCGCCGCCACCCCGGCCGGCTCAACCGGCTACAACCTCGCCAACCAAGGCCCGATCCTGGCCTGGGGGGTGAAGGGCTACGTCGTCTCCTATGTAGCGCCGCACTCGCTGACCGCGCGCGCCCTCGTGGTCGCGCCAGGCGACGTCCTCCACGTCGGCAACGCCGGTGCCGGCGAGCCGGTCGACGTCGCCATCGACGGCGAGCTCCTGGGCACGCTGGAATCGGGGGCGGCGCTGGAGGTGGCCTTCGCCGACGGCGTCGGGCGTCTCGCGCAGCTGCCGGGCACGAGCTTCTACCAGCGCATACGCGAGAAGTTCGGCCACTTAGCTGTTTAGGCGGCCTTAGCGTTTATCTAGGGTGTCGCGATGGAGCGGAAGTGGTGGACCCTTGTTCTGATCTCGATCGCGACGTTCATGCTGCTGCTGGACATCACGGTCGTAAACGTCGCCCTGCCCGACATCCAGCGCGACCTCGATGCCAGCCTCTCCAGCCTGCAGTGGGTCGTCGACGCCTACTCGCTGATGCTCGCAGCCCTGCTGCTGACGGCGGGTTCTCTGGGCGACCGGCTGGGACGCAGGCGCGTCTTCTCGCTCGGCTTCGCCGTTTTCACCTTCGCCTCGTTCCTCTGCGGGATCGCCGCTGATCCGACCCTGCTCAACCTGGCACGTGGACTACAGGGTGTCGGCGGTGCGGCCATGTTCGCCACCTCGCTGGCGTTGATCGGGCAGGAGTTCCACGGTCGCGACCGGGCGACCGCCTTCGGTGTCTGGGGGGCGACGGTCGGCGGCGCGGTCGCGATCGGGCCCCTCGTCGGCGGCCTGATCACCGAGCACTTGGGCTGGGAGTGGATCTTCTTCGTCAACATCCCGATCGGCATCGTCGCGATCCTCCTCACCGAGGCCAGGCTCGCCAACGTCGCCGCGCAGGACCCGCAGCGGATCGACCTGCCGGGCCTCCTCACCTTCTCCAGCGGTCTCTTCCTGCTGATCTTCGGATTGATCCGCGGCAACGCCGAAGGCTGGGGGAGCGCGCCGATCGTCACCTCACTAGCCGGCTCGGCGGCGCTCCTGCTCGCCTTCGTCGCGGTCGAGGCCCGCAGCCGCCACCCGATGCTCGAGCTCGGCCTTTTTCGCAAGCCGGCCTTCAATGGCGTCTCCGCCGTGGCCTTCGGCCTCTCGGCGGGGATGTTCGCGATGTTCCTCTATCTGACCATCTACATGCAGGGAGTGCTCGGCTACTCGCCGTTGGAGACCGGCCTGCACTTCCTGCCGCTGACGGTCCTCTCCTTTGTCGCCTCGCCGATCGCGGGCAAACTCTCCCACCGGGTGCCGATCCGCGTTCTGGTCGGCCTCGGCCTCGGACTGGTTGGAGTCGGGCTGGTGCTGATGCGCGGACTCGAGCCGGATTCGGATATCTCGGCCCTGCTGCCGGGCTTCCTCGTCGCCGGCATCGGGATCGGCATCACCAATCCCGGCATCGGCCAGGCGGCGATCGCCGTCGTGCCCGCGGCCAAATCGGGCATGGGCTCGGGGATCAACACGACCTTCCGCCAGGTCGGGATCGCAACCGGCGTCGCGTCGCTTGGCGCGGTCTTCCAGTCGCAGGTCGACTCAAAGCTCTCGGGCCTACTGCCGAAGGCGCCGTCTGGGCTCGCGGAAGCGGTTGCTTCGGGCGGCACGCGAGCGGCAGCCGAGGCCGCACCGCCAGGCCAACGTGTCGAGGTAGTCCACGCTGCCAAGGTCGCCTTCGTAGGCGGCCTCAACGAGATCCTCCTGATTGGCGCCGTGATCGCTTTCATAGGCGCCGCCCTGGGCTTCGCCCTGGTCCGCTCCAGCGACTTCGTCACAGCTACGGCGGAGGATGAGGCAACCGAGCCCGTGGCGGCGTAGGCCCCGCCGCGCCAGGTGCTAGAAGAACGATGTGCTCCGCGAGCTCCGCATCGAGAACCTGCTCCTGATCGAGAAAGCCGAGCTGCGGCTGGGGGAGGGCCTCAACGCGATCACCGGTGAGACCGGTGCGGGCAAGACCGTGCTCGCCCACTCGCTCGACCTATTGATGGGCGGCAA
This sequence comes from uncultured Solirubrobacterales bacterium, assembly GCA_963698085.1. Classification (GTDB taxonomy): domain Bacteria; phylum Actinomycetota; class Thermoleophilia; order Solirubrobacterales; family 70-9; genus VRUE01. The sequence goes on along the minus strand of OY969122.1, from coordinate 171,411 downwards.
GGCACGGCCCCAGATCGTTCGACCCGGCGCCGAGGAGGCCTGGGTCGAGGGGGCCTTCGATTTGCCGGAGGGCCTGCTCGAGGGGCCGGAGATGGCTGACGTGGCCGCGCGGCTGCCCGAGGGCTCGGAGGAGATAGTGCTGGGGCGACGCGTTTCGGCCTCGGGCCGCACGGCCGCCTTCGTCGCCGGTCGCTCGGCCTCTGCCGCCGACCTGAAGCTGCTCGGTGGCAGGTTGCTCGCCTTCTACGGCCAGCACGAGCACCGCAAGCTGACGATCTCCTCGGCCCAGATGGAGGTGCTCGACGGCTTCGCCGGCGCCGACCACCTGGAGCTGCGCGAGCAATACCGCGAGGCGCACCGGGGGTGCGGGCGGCTCGCGGCGGAGCTGGCCGAGCTGCGCGAGCGTGACGGCTCGCGCGAGCGGGACCTGGATCTCTACCGCTACGAGCTTGCCGAGATCGAGGAGGTGGCCCCCGATCCAGCCGAGGAGGCGGAGCTGACGAGCGATCGGGAGCGGCTGCGACACGCCGAGGCGCTGCGCGAGGCGGCGCTTGGCGCTCTCGCCGGAGCAGCCGGTGCGGACGAGGACGGCGGCGGTGCGACGAGCGATCTTGCCGCGGCTGAGTCCCTTTTGCGGGGAGTGGGCGGCGTCGACGCCAAGCTTGATGCGTTGGCCGAGCGACTGGCCGTCCTCGCGGTCGAGCTGGGCGATGTTGCGGGCGAGCTGCGCGGCTACCTCGATGGGATTGAGGCAGACCCGGGACGCCTCGCTGCGGTTGAGGAGCGGCTGGAGGCGCTTGATCGCCTGCAGCGCAAGCACGGCGGCAGCACCGAGTCGGTGCTTGCCCATGCCGAGCGCTGCCGGGCTGAGATCGAGCGACTGGAGGGCGCCGAGACTCGTGGCGCCGAGGTGGAGGCTGCCCTCGCCAAAGCCGAGGCACGGCGGCAAAAGCTCGGCAATCAGCTGAGCAAGGGCCGATCCGCCGCAGTTGGGCCGTTGCGAGAGCAGGTCGCCGAGGAGCTCGAGCGCCTGGCGATGCCCGGGGCGACCCTCGAGGTCGAGCTCGAGCCGCACCCCGACGGCTTTGGCCCCAGCGGCATGGAGACGGTGGAGTTGCGCATCGCGCCCAATCCCGGCATGGCACCGGCGCCGCTGCGCGACGCCGCCTCCGGCGGCGAGCTCTCGCGGGTGATGCTGGCGCTCAGCGGTCTGGGCAAGGGCGCCGGCGCGGAAACGCTCGTCTTCGACGAGATCGATGCTGGGGTCGGTGGCAAGACGGCGCGGGTCGTCGGTGAGCGCCTGCGTGCTCTGGGCGAGAGCCGCCAGGTGCTCTGCATCACCCACTTGCCGCAGGTGGCCTCGCTGGCCCCGACCCACTTCCGGCTCGAGAAGGCAGTCAGCGGCGAGCGCGCCGCCGCGACGGTGGAGCGCCTCGACGGCGAGGGCGTGGTTGAGGAGATTCGCCGCATGCTCGGCGGCGAGAGCGCCGACGAGGCGGCCGATCGCCATGCCCGTGAGTTGCTTGCCGCCGCTTGACGTGCCGGTGCGTAGAGGTCCATATGGACCTCTACGCACCGGCACGTCCCTGCTCAGCGGCTAACCTCACACGGTGGCTACCGCCAATCGCCGTCGCTTTCCTGCGCTGCTATCGCGTCGGAATGGGGCGTCCGCGAATCAGGCGATCACCGGAACCGCCCGGCTAGGGCGCCGTACCAAGGACCTGGTCAAGCGGCTCCATCCCGGCGACGTCGCCGTCGTCGATCACGTCAACATCGACCGGATCGCCGCCGAGGAGCTGATCGCAACCGGCGTACGGGCGGTGATCAATGCCTCGCAATCCAGCGATGGTCGCTACCCGAATACCGGCCCGCTGCTGCTCGTCCGCGCCGGCGTGACTGTGGTCGACGTCGCCGACCCGGATCTCTTCGAGCAGCTCGACGATGGCGCCAAGGTGACGATCGCCGCCGGCGCGATCAGTGTCGGAGGCGAAGAGCTGATCCGCGGCAGGGTGCTCGGCGTCGACGAGCTCGAGCGCAGGCTGACCGAGCAGCGCGAGCGGATCAACGAGGCGCTCGCCGAGTTCGCCGAGAACACCGTCGCCCACGTCCGTCAGGAGACCGACCTGCTGACCGGCGCGATTGAGTTCCCGCCGACCAGGACCTCGTTCCGCGATCAGCAGGTCCTAATCGTCGTCCGCGGGGAAGGCCACCGCAGCGACCTGAAAGCGCTGCACGCCTACATCCGCGACGTGCGGCCGCTCGTCGTCGCCGTCGATGGCGGTGCCGAGGGTTGTATCGAGGTCGGCCTGCGGCCCGATGTGATCCTCGGCGACATGGACTCGGCCGGCGATGCGGCCCTGGCCTGTGGCGCAGAGCTGATCGTCCACGCCTATCCGGACGGGCGCGCCCCGGGGCGCGAGCGGCTGCTCGAGCTGGGCCTGGATCACACGCTGGTGCCGGCCGCAGGGACCAGCGAGGACGTGGCGATGCTGATGGCCTACGAGAAGGGGGCCGACCTGATCGTCAGCGTCGGCGCCCACTTCAACCTGATCGAGTTCCTCGATCGCAACCGGGCCGGCATGTCCTCGACCTTCCTCACCCGCCTGCGGATCGGCGAGAAGCTGGTCGACGCCAAGGGCGTCAGCCGCCTCTACAACCCCGGCTCGGCATTCGGCCCGCTGCCTCTCTTCCTGGCTGCCTTCGCGATCCTGTTGGCGATCCTGGTGATCGTCTCGCCGGCGCTAGGCGACCTCGTCGACCTGATCTGGCTCAAGATCAAGATCTGGCTCGGGCTGTAGCGGCGGTTCCTGGCAGCGTCTAGCCTCTTGCGGCCATGGGTTACAGCGGCCGCTACCACGCCACCTCCCTGATCGCCGTCTTCCTCGCCCTCGCCGTGGGGATCGTGATCGGCGCCGCCCTGGGCGGCGACACGATCGACAACACGCGCGAGAACCTCGAGCGCAGCCTCACCGGCAACCTGCAGGACGCGCGCGAACGCGCCGACGACCTCAGCGGAGAGCTATCTCGCGCCAACGAGTTCTCCAGCCGCGTTTACCCGGTGCTGGTGCGCGACCAGCTGCGCGACCGGCGGATCGGCGTTCTCGCCTTCGGAGATTTGCCTGACGACGTCCTGGGCGCGGTCGAGGATGCGCTGGAGCCGACGGGAGCGCGCCTGGTAGCGGTCGGCGTGGTGCGCGAGCCCGTCGACACTCGTGCCCTCGCCGGTGATCTCGCCAAGACCCGCTTCGCCGACCTCGCTCGCAGCCCCGATACGCAAACGGCTCTCGGCGTCGGCGTCGGTCGCCAGCTGGTGCTCGGCGGGACCCTGCTGGAGCCCGTCCGCGGCCATCTTTTCTCGCGGGCGAGTGGCAACTTTGGCGCCATCGACGGCGTGATCGTGGTGCGCGAGCAGCCTGAGGACATGGGACCGCAACAGCGCGCGGTCGTCGGTCGGCTCGAGTCGGGGCTGGCGAGCGGCATCACCGGGACCCGGGCGCCGGCGGTGGGCGTCGAGGCCAGCGACGCCGAGCCGTCCTCGATCTCCTTCTTCGTCGGCAACGACCTCGCCAGCGTCGACGACGTCGATCTCGTCGCCGGGCGGCTGGCGACGGTGTTTGCCCTGCTTGGTGCCGAGGGCAGCTTCGGCGTCAAGGGCAGCGCCGACCGCCTGCTGCCCGACCTGCTCGCGCCGCGCGAATGACTTGGGTCGGCTTCCCGGTCGCGGTCGCGGTGGCGCTGCTGGTTGTCCCGGCTGGCGTCCGCGGCCTGCTGGACGCGGGTCTGGTGCGCGAGAACTTCCACGGCTCGCGGCTTGCCTTTCCGCTCGGCGCGGTGTTGGCGACCGCCGCACTGGTCGCCCTTGCGCCACTCGCCTTCCTCGACGACCGGGGCGACCTCGACCTGCTCGATCCCGAACTGCGCCGCTGGCTTCCCTACCTGCTCGGGCTCGCCTTCCTCGGCTTCCTCGACGACTCGCTGGGCCAGGGGGAGACGGCCGGCACGCCGCGTGGCTGGCGCGGCCACGCCGAGGCGCTGCGCGAAGGCCGGCTCTCGACCGGCGCGATCAAGGCGATTGGCGCTCTCGCTCTCGCTGCTTACGTCGTCTCCGGACGGGGCTTGGAGTCGTGGCGCTATATAGCCGACGTGGCACTGCTGATTCTCGCCACCAACGCCTTTAACCTGCTCGATCTACGGCCCGGCCGTGCCGAGAAGGCCCTGGCCCTGCTCGGCGCCGGGCTCTGTCTCGGCGCCTGGACCTTTGCTCCCTTGGACCTGCTCGGGATCTTCGCCGGGCCGGTGCTGGTCGGCGCCTGGTTCACCCTGCGCGAGCGGGCGATGCTCGGCGACACCGGCTCCAATCTGGTCGGGGCGATCGGCGGCGTCTGGTTGCTGACGACGCTGGACGAGACCGGGCGGCTGATTGCCCTGGGATTGGTTGTCGCGCTGACCGTTTTCGGCGAGTTGCGATCTATTTCGCGGACGGTCGAGTCGGTTCCGCCCTTGCGCTGGCTAGACTCGCTCGGCAGATGAGTAAAGGCTTCGACCGAATCCCGTCCGCAGAGAATCAGATTGCGATGCGACCGGGATTCGAACTCGCGTAATGAGCAGGACGAGCGGAGACACGCGCTTCATCTTCGTCACCGGGGGCGTCGTCTCGGCCCTCGGCAAGGGAATCGCCGCCGCTTCGATCGGTCGCCTGCTCGTCTCGCGTGGCTATCGGGTACAGCTGCAGAAGTTCGACCCCTACATCAACGTCGACCCGGGGACGATGAGCCCGTTCCAGCACGGCGAGGTCTTCGTCACCGAGGATGGTGCCGAGACCGACCTCGACCTCGGCCACTACGAGCGCTTCACCGACGAGAACACCTCGCGTGCTTCCAACGTCACCGCCGGCTCGGTCTACAACACGGTGATCAACCGCGAGCGGCGCGGCGACTACCTCGGGGCCACCGTCCAGGTGATCCCGCACATCACCGACGAGATCAAGAACCGGATTCTGATCGTCGCCGAGTCGCAGTCGGTCGATTTCGTCCTTACCGAGATCGGCGGCACGGTTGGTGACATCGAGTCGCTGCCCTTCCTCGAGTCGATCCGCCAGCTCTACACCGACCTCGGGCCGAAACGGGCGATGTTCATGCACCTGACCCTGGTGCCCTACGTCGGCCACGCCGGCGAACTGAAGACGAAGCCGACCCAGCACTCGGTCAACGAGCTGCGCCGGATCGGAATCCAGCCCCACGCGCTCGTCTGCCGCTCAGAGAGTCGTCTCGACCGCGAGATCCGCAGCAAGATCGCCCTCTTCGCCAGCCTCCCGGTCGACGGTGTGATCTCCGCCCACGACGTCGACAACATCTACAAGGTGCCGCTTGTCTTCCGCGCCGAAGGCGTCGATGACCTAGTGCTCGACCACTTCGGCATGGAGGCGCCCGCCTCGGACCTGAGCGAGTGGGAGGCGATGGTGCGCCGTGCCGACGCCGCTTCGGGCAAGGTGCGGATCGCCCTGGTCGGCAAGTACGTGCGGCTGGCCGACGCTTACAAGTCGGTGATCGAGGCGCTCGAGCACGGTGGCTTCCACCACGGTGTGGAGATCGAGGTCGAGCTGATCGACTCGGAGAACTTCGAGCCCGAGAAGCTCGAGGGCGTCGACGGGGTGCTGATCCCCGGCGGCTTCGGCGAGCGCGGCATCGAGGGCAAGGTGACAGCGGCGCGGATCGCCCGTGAACGCTCGATCCCCTACCTCGGCGTCTGTCTTGGGATGCAGATCGCGGTGGTCGAGTTCGCCCGCACCGTGGCCGGGATGGAGGGCGCCAACTCCTCCGAGTTCGATCCCGAGACGCCCTTCCCGGTCGTCGATCTGCTGCCCGAGCAGAAGGAGGTCTCCGAGATGGGTGGCACGATGCGCCTCGGCGCCGATCCGGTGAAGCTGCACGAGGGCACGAGGGCGCGCGAGATATTTGAGGAGGCGGTCATCTACAAGCGCCACCGCCATCGCTACGAGGTCAACATCCAGCTGCGGCGTCGGCTTGAAGACGAGGGCCTGGTCTGCGGCGGTACCTCCCCCGACGAGCGGTTGGTCGAGATGATTGAGCTGCCCGACCACCCGTTCTTCGTCGCCTCGCAGTTCCACCCCGAGTTCAACTCGCGCCCCAATCGACCCGAGCCGCTCTTCCGCGAGTTCGTCGGTGCCGCCGCCCGCCACGCCGGTGCGCGGCCGGCGGAAGGTGGCGAGATCGCGGTCGAGTCGGAGGACTCCTCCGTAGCCCACTAGAACGGGCTAGCCTGTCCCGCCGTGGAGAGGCTTCACGAGACGTTCGTCCGACTCTGCGAGATTCGCAGTCCGACCGGGGAGGAGCGCGAGGTCGCTGACACGATCAGCGCCGAGCTGGGTGCGCTTGGCCTGGATGTGAGCGAGGACGACGCCGCCGGGCCCGCCGAAGCCGGAGCCGGCAACATCGTCGCCCGCTTACCGGGGCGGTCTGACCGATGGGCGATGTTCTGCGCCCACATAGACACCGTTCCGCATGCGGGGCAGATCGAGGTGGTCGAGGACGAAGGCGTCTTCCGCAGCCGCGGTGAGACGATCCTCGGCGCCGACAACAAGGCGGCGGTGGCGGTCTTCATCGAGCTGGTCGCCCGACACTCCGGCGCGCCGCCGCCGGTCGGGATCGAGCTGCTGCTGACGGTCGCCGAGGAGACCGGGTTACGGGGCGCGAAGGCGTTCGATGCGAGCGAGCTGCGCTCGGAGTATGGCTTCGTCCTCGACCATGCCAGCGCGATCGGAGAGGTGATCGTCACCTCGCCGACCCAGCAGGGGGTCCTCGCCGACTTCTCCGGGGTCGAGGCTCACGCGGGCATTCGACCCGAGGACGGCAACAACGCGATCGCTGCCGCGGCGGCGGCGATCTCGCGTATGGAGCTGGGACGACTCGACGACGAGACCACCGCCAACGTCGGGGTGATCGCCGGTGGCACCGCCGGCAACGTCGTACCCGGCCACTGCCGGATTACCGCCGAGGCGCGCAGTCTCGACGCCGATCGCGCCGCCGCGGTCGCCGGCGAGTTGACCGAGGCCTGTGCCTGGGGCGCGAGCGAGCACGGCTGCGACGTCGACGTCCGGGTCGAGGAGCACTTTCGGGGCTACCAGCTCGCCGCCAGCTCGCGTTCGCTGGAGCTGGCCGAGGCCGGTCTGCAGCGTGCCGGGTTCGAGCCGCAGCGGACGTCGACCGGTGGCGGCAGCGACGCCAACGCCCTGATCACCGCCGGCTTCGACTGTGTCTTGCTCGCCAACGGCACCGAGGCCAACCACACGTCGCAGGAGAGCGTCAGCGCCCGCAACCTCGACGCGATGCTCGATGTCTGCGAGGGCATCGTCGCCGCGGCCGGCGAGCCGCCCCCAGGGTGAGCGGCCGGCTGAAGCTGCGTCGCGGCGTCGTCGTCGGCGAGGACCCGCTGACGGTCGAGGTCGAGGGTGAGCGACGGGCGGCCTGGGCCGACACGACCCTGCTCGGCGAGATGCGCGAGGGCGATGAGGTCGTTGTCAACGTCGCCGCGCTCGATCTCCAGCTCGGCTCCGGCGGCTTCGACGTCGTCCATGTCAATCTGACCCGGGGGTTGGACGCGAGCGGCGAGAGCCGCGAGCACGTGATCAAGCTGAACTACACGTCCCTGCAGCACCCGGTCGAACCGGTGGAGCTTCCGCAGGGAGTTATGCCTCCCATAGAGGCAAAAGTCACAATGGAAGCGACAAAGGGTTCAATGCCGGTCCTCGTCCTGCCTCTGCACGGCCACCTTGCCCCGGCGGCCTGGGCGGCGGCTCAGGCGACGACCGGCCTGAGACTCGGCTACGTCCAGACCGCGGGCGGCGCCCTGCCCGGTTCGCTTAGCCGCGACGTCGCACAGCTGCGCGAGCGAGGCCTGATCTGCGACCACATCGCCGCGGCACCCGCCTATAGCGCGCAGCACGAGGCGCTTTCGACTGCCGGTGCGCTGGACGCAGCTGCGCACGGTCTTAGCTGGGACGCAGCACTCGTCGGACCGGGCCCGGGCATCATCGGCTCGGAGACGCGTCTCGGTCACGGCGGCATGGCGGCGCTCGACAGCGCTCACGCCGCACTCGCTCTGGGCCTTCCAACCCTGCTCTCACCCCGCCTGTCGGAAGCCGACCCCCGCGATCGCCATCGTGGCGTCAGCCACCACACGCTGACGGTGATGGAACTGCTGCTGGGTGGGGTGGAGGTGCCGGTACCAGAAGGCAATCCCGAGGCGGCTGCGCAGTTATCCGGCGCAGCGGGCGACCGCCACCAGCTCCAGGAAGCTGCGGCTGACCTGTCGGGCTACGCCGCCTCTGGCCTTCCGGCCCGCACGATGGGGCGGGGCATCGATGAGGACCCACTTTTCTTCGCCGCACCCTTGGCCGCGGGACGTGCTCTTGGCGCACGGTCCCTTGCGGTTCAAGGTGACTGACGAACCAGCGAGAACCTCTCGCCATGGTCGTAGCAGTCGAGTCGCCGCCCGCCGTCGATGCCCGCTTTGAGGGCCTGGTCCTCGACTTCCTCTCCTACCTCGAGCTGGAGCGCGGGCTTTCCCGCAACACGCTGAACGCCTACCGCACTGACCTGCTCCAGTACGGCGGCTTCCTCGCCGAGCACGATCTCGATGCGCTCGCGGTGCGTCCGGCGGATGTCGGCGACTTCCTCGCCGACCTCGCCACCGGCAACGGCCGGCCGCCCTGCTCCGCCGCCACCGTCCATCGCAAGACCGCCTGCCTGCGCTCTTTCTACAAGCACCTGCGCCGCGACGAGCTGATCGGCGACGACCCGACCGCCTCGCTGAGCGCACCGCGACGGGCAAAGAAGCTGCCCCAGGTGCTCAACTACGCCGAGGTGCAAAAGCTGCTCGCAGCGCCTCGCGGCAGCGAGCCGACGACGCTGCGGGATCGGGCACTGCTGGAGGTGATGTACGCGTGCGGGCTGCGCGCCTCGGAGACGATCGGACTGGAGATGTCGGACCTCGATTTGCGCGAGGGCCTGCTGCGGGCGCGCGGCAAGGGCTCCAAGGAGCGGATCGTCCCGCTGGGACGCAAAGCGATCGCGGCGATCTCGGCCTATCTGCGCGGCGGCCGGCCAAAGCTGGTCGGCGAACGCCACGAGGCGCGCCTGTTCGTCAACTTCCGCGGCGGGCCGCTCAGCCGCCAAGGCCTCTACAAGATCGTCCAACGCCAGGCCCGCGAGGCGGGCCTGGCCGGGCAGATGAGCCCGCACACGCTGCGTCACAGCTTCGCCACCCACCTGCTGGCAGGGGGCTGCGACTTGCGTGCCGTCCAGGAGATGCTTGGCCACGCCGACATCGCGACGACGCAGATGTACACGCACCTCTCGGGCGAGCGCCTCAAGGAGGTCTACTTCGAGGCGCACCCCCGGGCGACCGAGAGCTGACTGGCGACTTAGCCCCCTATATGCGGCGGTAAGTCGCCAGTCGACTGATAGAACCAGGCGATGCCCGAGCTGCCCGAGGTCGAGACCGTCTGCCGCCAGCTCGAGCCCGAGTTGGAAGGGCTGCGGATCGATGCGCTCGAGGTTCTCGATGCGCGCTGGTGCCGGCCGGAACCGGCAAGTCAGCTGGAGGCGGCGGTGTCGGGGAAGACGATCGAGCGACTGGGTCGGCGTGGCAAGTACCTGCTGCTCGGCCTCGACGGGAACCAGACGCTTGCCATGCACCTGCGCATGACCGGCAACCTGGTCCTGGTCGAGGGGGAGGACAAGCTCGATCCCTCCGAGGGGATGAGGCTGTACGAGGGCGAGCGCTCGACCTCCGAGCGGCACCTGCGCGCCCGCTTCGTCCTTGACGGCGGCCGCGAGGTCTGGTTCACCGACCCGCGCCGGTTCGGCGAGGCGCTGCTACTCGACAATGACGAGCTCGACGTCCACTTGGCTTCCCGGCTCGGGATCGAGCCGCTCTCCGACGAGTTCACTGCTGCGGCGCTGGGCGAGATGGTCGCCGGGCGCACGGCACCGCTCAAGTCCTTCCTGCTCGACCAGAAGGGGATTGCCGGGGTCGGCAACATCTACGCCGACGAGGCGCTCTTTCGAGCGTGGCTGCATCCGCTCTCGCCCGCCGGCTCGATGAAGCCCGAACACCTCGAGGCGCTGCAGAACGCCGTCGTCGCAGCCCTGGAAGCGGGAATCGACGGCGGCGGGGCCTCGATCGACGATTACCGTGACGGGCGTGGTGAGAAGGGGCGGATGCAGGACGAGTTCCTGGTTCACACCCGCGAGGGGAAGCCGTGCCCTCGTTGCGACGGGACGGTCGAGCGGATCGTCGTCTCCGGTCGCTCGACCTACTTTTGCCCCGCTTGTCAGGTGCGGCTGCGACGCAAACCCCGGCGTCGTCGTCCGGTCCCTCCTTCAACGTAAAGCGGCTATGGCCGGCAAGACGCTGAAGACGGAGGCGATCGTCCTGCGCAGCATCCGCTACGGCGAGGCCGACCGCATCCTCCATCTCTACAGCGCGAAGCGGGGTCGGGTGGGGGCGATCGCCAAGGGTGCGCGCCGCCCCAAGTCGCGCTTCGGCGGGCGCCTCGAGCCCTTCTTCCGGCTTGACCTGCTGCTGCACGAAGGTCGCGGCGAGCTGCTCACGGTCACCCAGGCCGCCACCGTCGATGGTTACCCTCGCCTGCGTGCCTCCGGCGCGGCGCTGACCGCGGGCGCCCGCGCTTGCGACGCGGTCCTGCGGCTGCTTGACTCCGCCGAGCCCAACCCACCCGCCTACAACCTGCTCTGCCGCTACCTCTCGCTGCTCGACGACCCCTCGGCGGCGACAGCGACCTCGCTGCAGACGGCACTCTCGTTCAGGCTCAAGCTCGCTCTCGTGGCCGGCTTCTCGCCCGAGCTCGCTTCCTGTGCCAGCTGCGGCGAGGCCGAGCACCTGGTCGGCTTCTCCGGGGCGGCCGGAGGGGTCGTCTGCGCCGGCTGCGAAGCGGGGTCCTTCTCGCTCTCCGAGGAGGCGCACCGCTTCATGGTCGAGTCGATCGCCAAGCCGCTGGCGGAGGTGCCCGCAGCGAGCGAGCGCGAGTTGCGCCAGGCCGAACGGGCGATCGGCGAGACGCTTGAGCACCATGCGCACGTGCAGTTGCGCTCCGCGGCGTAGGTCTCCTTATGATCGAGCAGTGTCCGCAACTGCCACCTTCGAGGATCGCATCTGCACTTGGGAGGAGGAGTTCCTGGCACCGGAGGCGACCAGGTCCTACCCGGCGCGGCGGCGGGTCGAGGAGGCCGACAGCCCGTTGCGCACGCCGTTTCAGCGCGACCGCGACCGCATCGTCCACTCGAAGGCGTTCCGCCGCCTCAAGCACAAGACGCAGGTCTTCATCGCGCCCGAAGGGGACCACTACCGGACCCGCCTCACCCACACGCTCGAGGCCTGCGGGATTGCGCGCACGGTTGCCCGAGCGCTCGGTCTCAACGAGGACCTGACCGAGGCGATCGGACTCGGCCACGATCTCGGTCATCCGCCTTTTGGCCACATCGGCGAGGAAGCGCTCGATGCCGCCCTGCGCGAGCGCTGCGGGCTGGGCTTCAAGCACAATCTCCACTCGTTGCGGGTGGTCGACGTCCTCGAGCGCGACGGCCAAGGTCTGAACCTGACCGAGCAGGTGCGCGACGGCATCCTCAATCACACCGGCTCGGACCGGCCGGCGACGCTGGAGGGGCGGATCGTCAAGCTCGTCGATCGCGTCGCCTACATCAACCACGACATCGACGATGCGCTGCGTGCCGGGATCCTGCGGCCCGAGGACCTCCCCGCGGCCGAGATCGAGCTCCTTGGCCCGACCGGCTCGGCGCGGATTGACACGTTGGTGCGCGACATCGTCGAGCGCTCAGAAGCGGCTGGCGACATCGAGCAGAGCGAAGAAGTGGGCGGGGCGATGCTGCGCCTGCGTAAGTTCATGTTCGACCGCGTCTATCTCGGCGAGGCGGCGCGCGGCGAGCACGAACGCGCTCAGCGGGCCATCCGCGGGCTCTTCGACCACTACGTGGAGCACCCCAACGAGGTGCCGGAGGGTGAGCCGGGGGCCAGCGAGGCCCAGCGCGTCGCCGACTACCTGGCGGGAATGACCGATCGCTTTTGCATCGCCCGCTTTTCGGAATTGACGATCCCCGAGGCGGCGCGCTTCTAATGGCGCTGATCTCCGAGGAGAGCCTGGAGCGGGTCAAGCAGGCGGCGGACATCGTCGAGGTCGTCTCCGCCCACACCGACCTGCGCCGCCAGGGTGTCCGCTGGGTCGGCCTCTGTCCGTTTCACGAGGAGCGCACGCCCTCCTTCTCGGTCGACGCGCAGGAGAAGCTCTACCACTGCTTCGGCTGCGGTGTGGGCGGCGACACGATCAAGTTCGTCGAGGAGAAGGAGGGGCTGGGTTTCGCCGAGGCGGTGGAGTTGCTCGCCGATCGCTACGGGGTCGAGCTGCAGCGTGAGAAGGAGGACCCGCGAGCCGAGGCGCGGCGCCAGCAGCGGCGGCGTTTGGGCGAGCTGCTCGACCGCACGGGTGCCTTCTACGCGCAGTACCTCTGGGACTCCGAGGAGGCTGGCAAGGCGCGCGCCTACCTGACCGAGCGCGGGCTGGGCGAGGAGACTCTGCGGGCGTTCGGGGTTGGCTACGCGCCCAGCGCTTGGGACACGGTGCTGCTGCGTGGCCAGCGGGCGGGTTTCAAGGTCGAGGAGCTGCGCGCGGTCGGGCTGGCCCAGCGAGGGCGCAGCGGCGGCGAGTACGACCGCTTTCGCGAGCGGATCATGTTCCCGATCAGCGATCGTCGTGGCCGCACGCTCGGCTTCGGCGGGCGGGCGATGCGCTCCGACCAGGGGGCGAAGTACGTCAATACCGCCGAGACCGACTTCTTCCACAAGAGCCAGATGCTCTACGGAATCGACCTCGCCAAGGAGGCGATCGCGCGGAACGGGCGGGTCGTGGTGGTCGAGGGCTACACCGACGTACTGGCTCTGCACCAAGGCGGGATCGGCGAGGCGGTCGGGGTGATGGGGACGGCGATCACCGAGGAGCAGGTGGCGGCGCTCTCGGGCATGGTCGACGAGGTGGTGCTGGCTCTCGACGCCGACTCGGCGGGCCAGGACGCGATGCTGCGGGCACAGCGGGTTGCCGCGGGGCGCAAGATGCGCCTGCGGGTAGCGGCGATGCCGCCGGGCGAGGACCCCGCCGAGATGATGGCTGCCGAGGGTGGGGCGGAGCGCTTCGGAGGGCTGGTCGAGGGCGCAGTCGACCTACCCGCCTTCCAGGTGGGCCTGGTCTTGGAAAGGACCAGCAGCTCCGATCCGGCCGAGCGCGATCGGGCCTTGAACGCGGAAATTGCCCCGGTCATAGCCGGCGTGGGAGAGGGGGCGAGCCAGAACGAGCTGATTCGACGGGTCGCCGATCGATTTGACATGGATCCCGCGATGGTCATGGGCAAGGTGGTTGCGGCGAAGCCCTTCAGCGGCGGTCCCGCGGAGCCGCCGCGGCGGAGCGACTCTGCCCCCGCGCCCGTGCGCAGCGGCGGTGAGCTGACCTCGCGCGAACGGCGTGAGCGGGCGCTGCTGGCGATGTGCATCGCCCTGCCGGCGGAGGGCAAGGAGTACTTGGCCCGCCTCACCGATGAGCACCTCTCGGCCAGTGGCGCCCGCGCGGCCGCCTGGCTGCGCGAGCATCCCGAAGACCCGGCATCCAACCTCCCACACGACGACGACCAGCTCGCCGGCCTAATTGCCGAGCTGGTCATCGTCGCCCACGACGAGCCCGCCTCGGCCGAGGCAATGGAGCTCAACTACCTCCTGCTCGAGCAGCGCCGCCTCGAGTCCCAGATCGCCGCCGCCGGCGAAGCAGACGACTACGAGCGCCGCGCTGCCCTAAGCCGCGAACGGGCCGCACTGGTAGAGCGCATAGCCCGCACCGAGCGTGTGGGGGGCTAGCAGGCGTCGCGATGCACCTTTCTGTCTGAGGAATTTTGACAGAATTTCCGTATGGACAAGCGGTTTCTGGAGAGCTGCCTGGCGAAGGGAATGTCGCTGGAAGCGATTGGGAAGCGGGTGGGCAAGCATCCGTCGACCGTCAGCTACTGGCTGAAGAAGCACGGGCTGACGGCGATTGGTCGGGATCGATTTTTCCCGCGCGGCGGAATTGACCGTGCGGTATTGGAGCCGGCGGTCGAGAATGGACTAACGCTCCACGAAATGGCCAAGACGGTGAACCGAGACATCTCGACTGTCCGCTACTGGTTGCGTCAGTACGGCCTCAAGGCCACTGGAGGATCACGCCGACGAGAGACGCGGGAAGCCAAGCAACGCGGCGAACGTCATATCAAGCGTTCGCGCTTTCGAGGCGAGGATGTACCCGCGCATTCGGCGAGCTTCGCGCCGAGGCCGCCAAGTGCGCCTTGCTCTGTGCAAACTGCCACACCGAGGTGGAGAACGGAGTGACGGTGGTCGCTCACGACCGCCGATCCTGAGCTCCCCCGGGTGGATTCGAACCACCGCGAACTGATTAACAGTCAGTCATGCTGCCGCTACATCACGGGGGACCGCGCCTCTTCTACACAACGGGCATTCCGGCAGTTTAGGAGGTGACGGCGGCCTTCGCCTTGGCGGCCAGCTGCTCGACCAGCTCGGCGCCGCGCTCGGCGCCGTCGTGCTGCTGAGCCCACGTGGCGAGCTCGCCGGCGCGGTCGGCGAAGGAGCAGTCGCCGAGGATGCGACGCGCGGCCCAGCGCAACGGCTCGGGTCTGCAGAGGCGCCAGGGGAGGGAGAGGCCGGCCCCGGCCCAGCTGACCCGCATCGCCGTCTCGCTCATGTCGCCGATGAAGGGACTGATCAGCAGCGGCGTGCCGGTCGCGAGTGCGCGGGCTACGGTGCCATGGCCGCCGTGCGAGATCACCAGCGAGGCAGCCGGCATCACCTGGCTGTAGCTGAGCCAGTCGACGAGCATGGCATTGGCGGGAACCTCGATCAGGCTCTGCGGTACCACCCGGTTGGTCGTCGCCACGACGCGCACCGGCTCCCGAGCCAGTGCCGCGAGCGCCGTGCGGACGAGATGGTTGCGCGAGTCGTGCGCGGTGCTAGGCGCGACCAGGACAAGGGGATCGTCCCCCGGCGGCAGCTCGATCTCCGCGTGGGGCAGCTCGAAGCTCATCGGCCCCGTTACCTCGACACCGGCGGGCCATTGCCGCGGGTACTCGAGCTGGGGGAAGGTGCCGACCAAGGCCAGATCGGGGCTGATCCCACCGTGGAAGCGCTCGGTGGGGGACAGGCCGAGTCGCTCACGCTGTCGGTTCAGATCGCTGCGACCCTGCTCCAGGCCCACGTTCAGCATCCGCTGTCCGGCGCGCCAGACCGTGCGGCCGAGCGGCGTGCGCGGCGGCTGCAGGCCGACGGCAAAGAAGGGAAGCCCGGGCTCGACCACGGGGTAGATGTGTGGGATCAGCGTCGCGCGTGGCACACCGACCAGCTCGGCCGCAAGTGCGGGCGCGAGGGTGAGGATGTCGCTGACGACGACGTGAGGGCGCATCTCCTCCAGCAGAGGAAGCAGTGCCCGTGCGGCCTCCGCCGCATGCGCACCCTCAGGCGAGTCGGGGTCGGGCGGGGGGAACATCCGGTATTCCTCGGCCGCGGCGAATCCCAGCCCAGCTCCCTCGACCGCAGCCCGGCGCTCCTCCCAGGTCTCGATCGTCACTTCGTGGCCGCGCCCAGCCAGCGCCCTTCCCAGGGCGATCGCCGGAAAGACGTGGCCCGGATCGCCGAAGGCGGCGACCAGGAATCGGCTAGGGGGTGTCGAGCCCCTCACCCGGTCGGGTGAAGACAATCTCGGGCACGTGGCAGTTGGGCGAGGTGTGGAGCAGGAAGCGCACCGCCTCGCCAATGTCCTCGGGACGGATCATCTCCTCGCCGGGGACCTGACCCTTGGCGAACTCGGTCATCGGCGTGTCGACGAATCCTGGCGCTAGGGCCGTGCACTGGATGCCGTCGTTGCCCACCTCGCGGTGGGTCGACTGGGTGAAGTTGATCACCGCGCCCTTGGTCGCGGCGTAAACGGAGAGCCAGGCCTGTCCGCCCTTGCCGGCGATCGAGGCGGTGTTGACGATCAGCGCCTTGCCGTGCTCGCGGCCGGCCTCGCGCAGCATTGGCAGTCCCTCGCGGGTGCCGATGACCAGCGCCCTCAGGTTGACAGCGAGCTGCATGTCGAGGTATTTGGTCTGGATCTCCTCCATCGGCGCGCCGATCCCAACACCGGCGTTGTTGACGAGCGCGTCGAGGCGGCCATAGGCCTCACGGTGCTTGGCGAAGACGCCGACCACGTCCTCCTCGTCGGTCATGTTGGCCGCCACGCTGAGCACATCGAGCCCGGCGCTGCGCAGCTCCTCGGCAGCAGACTCGAGCTTCTCCGGCCTCCGCGCCGAGACCGTCAGGGCGTATCCCTCTTCGCCGAGGGTTCGGGCTATCGCAAGCCCGATCCCGCTCGAAGCCCCCGTGATCAGTGCCGCTCGATCCGCCAACTCTCTCTCCTCGTCCTCGTGATTCGCCGGGCCCGCACCCTATAGGGCACCCGCCGCTCTCCGCCGAATAACATGACCGATCCGCATGCCCCGGCGCAATGCCACAAACGGTCTTGCCTGCCTGCTCGCGATTGCCGTCCTCGCGGCTGGTTGCGGGGATGGCTCCGACTCCTCAACGTCGACCAGCGGCGCTGTTGCCAGCCGGCCCGCACCATCGAAGAGCGAGTTTCCCAGCCCCGAAGGCAAGACCTTGGGGGAGATCATCAAAGCCGCGGATTCCCATGCCGAAGTCGTCGTTTCGCCAGCCGCGCTCGCCTTCTACAAGGGAAAGAATCGCTACCCATTCGGCGTCTTCAATCCCGATCGCAGCCAGATCGACGACGCCGAAGTCGCCCTCTACGTCGCCAGGGTTCCGCGGGTGAGGTCTGGGGGGGCCGGAGCCGCAGAGAATGGCAAGCCGAAAAAAGGGGCCCTCGCGCGCGCCCGCACCGAAGCACTCGAACAGCCGGCGCGCGGTCCCTATCCGGCTGCGATCGAAAGCCTGACCACCCAGCCCGCGTATCGCGCGCAGACCACGACCAGCGATCCCGACGCCGCCACGGTCGTCTACAGCACTGAGCTCGACTTCCCCAGCGATGGTGAGTGGCGGATTGCGGCGCTGCTAAAGCAGGGGGATGAAATCACCGCGACGCTCCTTCCCAGCGCTGCGGTGGGCGAGTTTGAGGGCGTTCCCCGGGTGGGACAGAAGGCGCCGAAGATCAGCACGCCGACCGCTGAGGACGCCGGCGGCGACCTCTCAAAAATCACCACTCGCCTCCCGCCCGACACCCAAAACCGCGTCGATTACGCCGACGCGCTGGGCAAAGAACCGGTCGTCCTCTTGTTTGCGACCCCCCAGTTCTGCCAGAGTCGGGTATGCGGCCCGGTCGTCGACGTGGCCGAGGAGGTCAAAGAGCAGTACGGCGACGAGGCGGCGTTCATCCACATGGAGATCTACAACGACAACGACCCGAACAAGGGCGTCAGGCCGCAGGTGCGGGCGTACCGCCTGCCAAGCGAGCCATGGCTGTTCACGATTGATCGGCAAGGTGTGATCCGGGCCGAGGTAGAGGGCGCCTTCGGCATCGATCTCCTAACCGATGTCGTGAAAGAGGTGACGGGAGGATGAGCGAGAAGACCGCGCCTGATTCCGAGCTGCTCAAATCGTTTGCCGAGGAGGCAAAACGCCGCTGCGACGTGATCGCCGCGGGCCTCGCGACGGAGACCGAAGACTTCGAGACCCTGCGGGCGGAAGCCCACGCGCTAAAGGGGACGGCAGGAGCTGTCGGATTGCGCCGTCTGGCCGAGCTCGCTGGCCTGATGGAATCCGACCTCGCCGAAGCGAAGAAGTCCGGCGAGCTGCGCAGCGGCCGATCCCATCAAATCGCCGACGCCGCCAAAGCCCTCTCCGAAGGCGCCAACGCCGCCGCCGAGGGACAGGAAGAGCCCCCCGACGTGGGCCGCTCCCTCGCCCAGCTCTTCAGCGCCTAGCGTCCCCCGATCGCTCGCGCCCCCCGCTACCCTCATCCAGCGAGGGGCGGTAGCTCAGCTGGTTAGAGCAGCGGACTCATAATCCGTCGGTCGAAGGTTCGAGTCCTTCCCGCCCCACTAAGCAAAGTCAGTTATAGAGCCGCGACGGCGCGAAAGGCCCCCCGCTACACGACCCGCCGCATTTGGGAGCTTGAGCGCGAACCCCTGGCGGCAGCGGAGCGAATGCGGGTACAGGGACCGACGCCTGCAGGCGAGCTGATCGCGGCGCGCGTGATCGGCGCTCGCCCGACCTTGAAGGACGATCAGCGCGAGATGATCCGCCGCCTGCTGGCGAGCCCCGAGGGAGTCGCCGTTGTGATCGGCGAGCGGGCAGTGGCAAGACCTTCGCCATCGTCGCCGCGGCCGAGGGATGGGCGCAGGCCGGGATCGAGCTGCGCGCCGCAGCGCCGACCTGGCGAGCTGCGGACGTGATGCGAGCCGAAAGCCTGCCAGCCTCGAGCATCGCAAGCCTGCGCTTGAGGCTCGACCGCGCTGAGCACGAAGGCGAGGAGGGCTTGCCGCGCGAATCGGTCCTCTTGATCGATGAGGCCGGGATGGTGGACTCGGCCACTCTGGTGCGGCTCGTCTCCCATGCCGAGCGGGCACAGGCGAAGCTCGTCCTCGTCGGCGACCCCGAGCAGCTTGGCGAGATCGAGGCGGGCGGCCTGTTTCGCACCCTCGCCGAGCGCACCGACCCGATCCACCTTGACGAGGCGATCCGTCACCGCCACGAGCTCGACCGCGATGCGGCGAAGCGGATCAGGGAGGGGGAGGGCCGTGAGGCGCTTGCCCTTTACCAGTCGCAGGAGCGGGTCACGGTCGCCCCGAACGCCGACGAGCGTCGCGAGGCGATGGTGTGCGACTGGCACGAGGCATTCGAGCGCGGCGAGGACGCGGTGATGGTCGCCAAGCAGAACGCCGAGGTCAGGAAGCTGAACGAGATCGCCCGTGAGGTTCGCCGCCAGTCCGGGCAGCTCGGCCGGCAGGAGATCGAAGTCGGCGAGGCGAACTTCGCCGCCGGCGATCTCGTCATTACCCGTGTCAACGACCTTCGCGCCGAAATCTTCAACCGCGAGCGCTGGCGGATTGCCGAGGTCGACGGGGCCGAGCGGCGCGTCGTCCTCGAAGGCATTGACCAGGCCAAGGCGGTCGAGATCGGAGCCGACTACTTGGTGCGGACCAACCCACACTCCGAGGCCCCGGCGCTCGAACACGCCTACGCCGTGACGGCCTACTCGGCCAGGGCACGACGGTAGACCGGGCATTCGTCGTCGCCGACCCCTCGATGGACAAGCAGGAGCTTTACGTCGCTGCCTCGCGCAGCCGCGAGGAGACGTTCATCTACGCCACGCCAGAGATTCAGACCCACCGCGAGGAGATCGCGCCGGAGTCGCCCCACCTACGCGAGGGCATCCCGCACATCGGCGAAGCCGCCGAGCGCGACCGCGCGCAGCTCGCAGCGCACGATGCGGCGTTGCGCTCGAAGTTCTCCGGCCTGCCGACCGTGGAGCTGGCCGCCCGACGCAGCGAGCTGTGGGCTGCCGCAGACCGGGAGACCGTCCTGGCCGAACGGCGGCGCAGCTTGCAGGAGCGGATCGAACGAGCCCACGAGCACATCGAGGGCTTTGAGGCCGAGCGCGAGGCGGTGCAGGCGCTACCGCGCCGCGAGGAGTTGGCCCGCATCGACTCCTGGGAGGCGAGGGCGCGGCGGGAGACTGCGCGGCTCGAAACCGAGATGCAGGAGATGCCTGCCGTCGGGGATGCCGCCCGCCGCGAGCTCGCCGTCGCCGATCAGGTTCTCGCGCAGCGGCGCGAGCTGGCGATCATCGCGGCGCGGATCTCCCCGCCCGCCTATGTCAAGGCCGAGCTGGGGGAGAGGCCGAGCGATCCGGCCAAACGGAAGGCTTGGGATCGCGGTGTCTCGCAGATCGAGCGCTACCGCCAGGAGCACGGCATCAAAGACCCGAACAAAGCCCTTGGCAGGGAGGCGAAACGAGGAGCTGAGCGAGCGCGGCAGGAGGCGACGTGGCGGCGAATCCGAGAGGCACAGCGAGCCCTTGGCCTCGGACAGCACGCGGCAAGGGCGCGCCAGCTCGGTAGGGGACCGAGCATCGGCCGGTGAGTGGCAGCGCCCCGACCTTACCGGCGATTGAAGCACCGCTCGGGCGGCCGTCAACCCCCTGCGGGGTCGGGCGCTCCGCGCCCTTGACATTCGCCCGAGCGGTGCTGGTGTGGCGGGTAGGTCGTGGGTAGCCTGAGTCGATGAGCTTCACGCGAACCACGGTGCAGCCGGATCAAATGAGTGGAGTCGCCTGTATGCGCGGCTTGCGAATTCCAGTGGCGACGGTGGTCGGCATGGTCGCCGACGGCATGGATGAGTCCGAGGTCATCGCTGCCTACCCGGAGCTGTAGGTCGAGGACGTTCGCGAGGCGATCCGCTATGCGAGCGAGAGCTGCCGCTAATCGCCTCCAGCGGGATGCTTAGCCCGGCTTGTCCTGGCAGGGCAGCTTGCCCCAAAGAGAGCCGGCCACTGGAGGCGAGAGACGAGAGGGTTTGGTCTGACGGACATTGCGCATGAGACGGGCGGCCCGTTTGGCGACGCGCTTTCGATTGGCGAAGATCACCACCGTCGTGCGGCCGGTATAGATCTCGAGGCTACCCGCGGATGAGACCCATGCGGCCTTCGCACCGCGGAAGTTGAAGAGGCGCGGTTTGCCCGGGTACGCGGCTGCCCAGCGGCGGCAGGTGTTGTAGTTCTGGATCTGGAGAGGGGGAGAGCAGCCGCCCTCGCCTTCCGGCAGGGCGCAGTCGCCGTAATAGAAGCTCCAGCCGGTAAATCGTCGATTCTCTGGCCATTCTGACTTTTCGACCTCTTCGAACGGAATCCCAGCGACCTCGTCGCCTGCGTAGTAGATGTGATAGCCATCGAACTCTCTGACCTCACTCAGGCTAGGCGCAGCAGCCGCGGCCCAGCCGCAGAAGATGAGTCCACAGACGAGACTCAGGCTGGCGACGCGGGTGATTCTGTGGGTGCCCATGGTGCTAAGCGTAGCTGAGTCAAAATCGTTGCGTTCGTTCGGGCCGTACTGCGTAATAGAGGCCGCCAGCAGGAGCCAGACATGACCTCGACCGCGAGATTGGTCCTCGACCAGCGAACTCGTCGATCCGGCAAATTGAAAAGTCTTCGTCTTCCCTCCTCGGTACATGTCATTCTGCTGGTCATGCGTGTCGCCATTATCGGCACTTACGTCGCCATCCTCCTCGGGATGGTCGTTGCCGTGAATGCCGATGCCGCTAATGGAAATACGGCTCTTTTGGTTTGGTCGGTTGCTTCGCTTGTCCTGGGATGGACCATCCGCCACCCCCTGACGATGATCTTGCCTTTTCTCGCTATCCCCATCGCAGTTCCATTTGGCTATGCCGAGGAGTGGCAAGGCAGTGATGCGCCCCTGCTCTATCTCGGAATGGCCTTTCAGGCTCCATTCCAAGCACTCGTCGTATCTCTCGGCCTCGGCGGGCGAGTTTTTTTCGAGAGGGTTAGAGCACGCATCGACCGAGAAGTGGAATCCAAGTCACCCGACTAATGGCGCTTTCGCGAATCGCTGCCTCTCTCATCATTAATTGTGGGTCTTATTGGACAGATAACTGAGATTAGTTGATTTTGGTTTCTAAGCCTCGATACGTTCTGTGGCGTGAGGGAGGAGTACAACTCATCGGGTTCCACGACGTTGAGGTGGGGGATCGCGCTGGGCTTGATTCTTGTCGTTGTGGCTGTCGTCGTGGCCGCTGCCGATGGTGGTTCCGACCCTGCCTGGTACATCGAGGCGAGCACTGCCCGAGACAAAGCCGCCTCTCTTCCGGGCGCCAGAGAGGCTCTCTCCAGAAATGAATCCGACTTCTTCGAGGGCGAAACTCGCCCCGCGGTAGCGTCTGACCCGGATTCCGGTCGCTGGAAGCCTGCGTTCAATGACGAAGCACTTCCCTGCACCGGAGACCAGCGGCCGGTCAACTTCGAAACCTTTTCCGTCGGCCCCTCTGTTGACGGGCTGCCGCTCACCTATACCGAGCGGCGCTGCGGCGGCGGTCCGGTAGCAACCCGGGTCAATTACCTCTCTTACGTATACGGCAACTGTGAAATCGTCGAAGGTGCGACCGGCTGTCAGCCGCCGCTTGAGATACAGACCTGGCCCGCGTGCCAGCGTTTTCTTGCCAAATACTCTTTCAGAGGCAAGCCGCTTCCGCATAGGAGATTGGAGAAGCGGGACGGCGCAGAAGTAGTGGAATTCAACTTCGCGCTCGACAAGCGGATCGAGGTCTACACCGGCTTATCCACCGTGGTCATTTTTGCCGTCAAGCGGGCTCTCGCCACCAGAGCGGTCGAGATGCTCCAGTTGGAGGGAGAAGCAAGACCGCCCGCTAGGCACCCAGATGATCTGGCGACTGGACGCCCTAGCACGCTCGAACCCCCCGCGGAGGGCTCAATGGAAGGGGATCTCTCATGCCACGCCTAGGCACCAGCTCTGCACGAACCGGCTTCGCGGCCCTTGTCGCGGCGATCGTGCTACTCGGGGCGGCCTTCCTCGCGGTGTCGAACGTGAGGGCGGAAACTATTGGAGATAAAAACGTCAAATGGGGATGGGGCGTTGGTGAGGGTCCGGCCGGTGATTACGACTTTCCAAGTGAAGACTGTAAAGGCAGCCACACCGATCCAGTTGGAGCGCTTTTCGTTGGAAAACGAGGAGGGGTCGAAAACGTCGAATGGCACATCGAGAAGCACAATGGCTGGGATCGGAATGTGGGTGTGACGAACGCAAAAGGGGAGAAGCATTCTCTGCGGGTTCGCAACGCTCAGGGAGAACTCGAATGCAAAGTTCTCAGTACCGCGAACGCGAACGCTGGCTCCACTAGCGATCGATTTCATATTCGCCTCTGGGGTATACCGGGGTCGGAGTTCCCCGAGAAAATGACTGTCGGCACGCCTCACCATGAGGACTTCGTGATCTTCGGTTGCTCCCCGCCAAACCATGCCGTTGATCCAAACGGGTCAGCCGGGGAAGAGCATGGGCCAAATGCCAGCGGCTTCGATTGGGCCCGCCACGAGCTCAAGTATTACTTCTCCCACCCTAATGAGAAAAACCCTAGCGCCGATTATTATGGTGGAAACCATCACGTAGAAAACGAATATTGGGGAAACAGTGCCAACTTCACTCAGTGCACCGGCGCGATGGCCGGGAGCGATGGGTGGGGTGTAGTGATTTGGGTCAACCGTAAGACCGATCCGAGGACCATGAAGCCCTCCGCCAAACAAAGCGCCGCGACGCTCCTGGGCGAATTTGACGGGGATGGAACGACGAACGAATGGTGGTTCGGCTACGGAACCAAACCTGCCCAGGGAGGCGCCGAATATCAGAAATCGACGCCGATGAAATCCAGCTCGGCCAATGAACAGGTCTCCGTGAACGCACCAGTTGCCGACCTCAGGCCGAACACGAAATATTACGCGAGGCTGTTCGTCCGGACTGACGATGGTGAGGTAGAGGAAGGAGAGGAGGTCGCGTTCTGGACTCAGTCTTCCCCCGTCGCCGCCTACTCCTTCGACGCTGGCGAAAGCGAAGTCGCCGAAGACCTGGCCGGCGAACACGACGGCACGCTCAAAAACACCGAATGGGTCAAAGGCAAATACGGCTCAGCGGTCTATCTCGACGGCAGCGACGATTACGTCGAGATCCCTGACAACCCCGAGCTGCAGCTACGCGAGGAATTCACGCTGGAGGCCTGGGTGCGCCCCGACCGCAAAGAAGACAACGAGGTCGTCATCTCCAAGGAGGCCAGCGGTTCCTACAGCTACCAGCTCTTCGCTGGTGGCGAAGAAGACGGGGTTCCGGAAGGCTTCCTCGGCTACGAACCGGAAGGCTCGGAGGAAGTGCAGGCCAAAGCGTCCCTCCAGCCAAAGACCTGGAACCACCTCGCCCTCACCTACGACGGCGCCAACCTGCGCCTCTACGTCAACGGCGAGCTCGTCGACACCGAACTTTCGTCTCCCGGCCAGGCCAGCGTCGGCCCGCTGATCCTCGGCGGCAACGACGGCGAAGAGTTCTTCAAAGGAAGGATCGACGAGGTCCGGGTCTATGAGCGGGCCTTGGATGCGGGAGAAGTCGCCGCCGACAAGGGCGCCTCGATCGAGACTCCCCAAACCGGTCCCGTCGCCGCCTACTCCTTCGACAAAAGCGAAGGCGAAGTCGCCGAAGACCTCGCCGGCGAACACGACGGCGCGCTCGAAGGCACCGAATGGGTCAAAGGCAAATACGGCTCAGCGGTCTATCTCGACGGCAGCGACGATTACGTCGAGATCCCTGACAACCCCGAGCTGCAGCTACGCGAGGAATTCACGCTGGAGGCCTGGGTGCGCCCCGACCGCAAAGAAGACAACGAGGTCGTCATCTCCAAGGAGGCCAGCGGTTCCTACAGCTACCAGCTCTTCGCTGGTGGCGAAGAAGACGGGGTTCCGGAAGGCTTCCTCGGCTACGAACCGGAAGGCTCGGAGGAAGTGCAGGCCAAAGCGTCCCTCCAGCCAAAGACCTGGAACCACCTCGCCCTCACCTACGACGGCGCCAACCTGCGCCTCTACGTCAACGGCGAGCTCGTCGACACCGAACTTTCGTCTCCCGGCCAGGCCAGCGTCGGCCCGCTGATCCTCGGCGGCAACGACGGCGAAGAGTTCTTCAAAGGAAGGATCGACGAGGTCCGGGTCTATGAGCGGGCCTTGGATGCGGGAGAAGTCGCCGCCGACAAGGCAACGCCGATCCCAGTGACGAGTTAAAAGGATTCCTTGCCGGCGACTCCAGCCGGGCGGTAGACCGGCAAGTAGGCGAGCATCGCTGAGCTCGAACTTGGTCCCGAAATTGGCCCCCAACTCCACCGAACTCAGCCGAACTCCCTGGACGTGATTCGCTCTAATCAGGCCAGATTCGGCTCTATAGACGGGCTCCGGTGCGACTCACAATCCGTCGTCGAAGGTTCGAGTTCTGTCCGCCCCACTCACCCCAAGAACAACCCCTCTACTGCTTTGCGGAAGGTGACTGGATCGATGGCTGGGAAGCGGTAGAGCTCGGGCTCGATCGCTTTGAATTGGACCAGGGCATCCGCCGGATTGATGAGGTCGGCGGCAATCATCTCTTTGACGTCGTGAATGTCTTGCTCGTGGCCGCGCTCTATCTTCGCGAGCGCCTGGGCTACCGGGTCGAAATGGTGGAACGAGAGCTTGCCCTCTTGGCGGATCAGGGGGCTTCGATCCTCCCAGCCCGACGGCAGTGGGATGAAGTCGGATGGCGCAGCCAGCTCGACATTGAGATTCAGTGCCTCCTTGAGCCGGGGGATCTCTCGCAGAATCTCATCGCGGTCGGGAATGAGCTTGATGTCGACGTCGATGGTCGTGTCTCGCCAGCCGTAGAGAACCGCAGTCGCTCCCCCGGTGAGATAGACGCGACCGTCCACCGGGACGGCTCGCCCTAGCTCGCGCATGAACTGCTCGATGCGAGCAGAGTCGGCTAGTTCACGCATGCTGCCGCCCGCTCGAAGCTGACGAGCCGGCGAATCAAGGCGTTATAGGCAGAATGAGCGGCGTCCCCTTTTTCACGCGCGAGGAGTAGGTAGAGCTTGTGCTCGGGAGAGGCAATCGGCGAGGGCAGCTCGATACCCATCGATCGCAGCCGCGGAGCACCAATCGATACGAGCAGCGCCTCGGGCGATTCATGCCCGCCATCCAAGTCTTCAGCGCCCCGCTTGACGAGATCGGCTCCGGGGAGGGTTTCTAGGTCGGCGAAGCTGGTCATTCCGGTTGAGGGTAGCGACCCCCCGGTCGATCAATGGCGAAAGGCCGCCCAGAGCTTGGTCCCGAAATTAGTCCCCGACTCCACCGAACTCAGGCGAACTCCTTGGACGTAATTCGCTCTAACGAGCCAGATTCGGCTCTATGGACGGCTTCCGGCGCGACTCATAATCCGTGGAGCGCAGGTTCGAGTCCTGCCCGCCCCATGAAGAAATCCGCTTCATCTTGCCAATACACTGGATTCATGAGGCGCCGGTGCTTGCAGCGGTAATGGTTTGCGGGGTCGCCCGCAAAACCCATTGGGACTCAAAGGGATCTCTGTGATCCGCGGTGTGCTCCGGTTGGGGCTGGTCCTGTCAATCGCGCTGGCCGTCAGCGCGACCTTCTCGGTTGCGGCGGTCCCAGACGGCCCGCGGCTCGCGATCATCAGGGACTTCCCCTACCCCAAGAGTCTGACTGAAATCGCAACCGTCAACGCTGTTGGTGGTGCGCTCCAGACGGTGGTGAGGGATGAAGACCTGGTGAGGAACGAAGGCCCCTTCGGGATAAACGATTCTCACCCGACCTTCTCGCCTGACGGCAGCCTTATTGCCTTTACCGGCTCCGTCCGTCGGGGCGGCGGAGAAGTGGAAAGCCCAGTGATACTGGTGGTCGGTGCGGACGGGGCCGGGCTGCGGGCGCTGAGGGGGACCTTTACCGAAGCGGAGCCCATCTTCGCACCGGACGGCCACACGATTACCTTCGCCACCCTGAAGGTCGTCAACGGTCCTCTCGATCGGGATGGAGCCAGCGTCCTCCTGGGAATCCGGTCGGTGGATATCGAAGACGGCTCCCAGCGCATGGTGACCCCGTGGCGCCCATGGGGCAAGGGCGCTGTCCTGTACCCGTCCTCCTACTCGCCCGACGGATCGACCCTGGCCGTCACCGCTTGGCCTTTCAACGGCTCCACGAGGGCGAGGGCCGTCGCCGTTCGTCTCGACGGCAGCGGTTCGACCCTGCTTGCCAAGAATGCAGAAGAGCCGGTCTATTCACCCGATGGGTCGCGGATCGCATTCGTTCGAGTGCATACCCACGTGAAGCATTTTCCGCACCGCCGCAACCGCACGATCATTCGCAAAGACCTCTATGTCATGCGCGCGGACGGTTCGGGTCTCACCCGACTCACCCGTAGTCCCCGCTTGCTTGAGGAGTGGCCAAGCTGGGACCCATCGGGCGAGAGGATTGCCTTCAACAGCTATCGGCCGGGACCCGGCCCCCTTCGTCTGCCATCTGACACTTCCGTAATGCAGATCAACGCCGACGGGACCTGCTTGACGAAGGTGCTGACTTCTCGGTCTCGGCGCCAGAGCCTCGGCGGTGTCGCCTGGCAGCCGGGCCCGGGCCGCGGGGCAGGCCCGGTTGAGTGCGGCGGATGACCGCGACGCCACCGGCTGCCCCTAAGCTTTCTTTCTCGCGGAAACTTGGTCCCGAAATTGGCCCCCAACTCCACCGAACTCAGCCGAACTCCCTGGACGTGATTCGCTCTAATCAGTCGCTCTACTGTTGAGGGATGGCCGATTCCCCTGACCTTGACGAGTTCGAATCGCTGGTCGCCGATGCGATCGATCGGTTGCCCGAGGAATTTCAGGAGGTATTGGCGAAAGTCGCGGTCGTGGTCTCCGATCGCGGTGCCGAGGTACATGCGTATGGCCAGTACTCCGGAGACGGGGTCGCGCGCGAACGCTACGAGGATCGAATCGTCATCTATCGCGACACCCTGGAGCGTGACTTTGGTCATGACCGCGACCTGCTTGCCCGCCAGGTCGAGCGGACTTTGCGTCACGAGCTCGCCCACCATCTCGGTTGGGGGGAGGAAGGAGTCGGGGGTCTCGGCCTCTGACCCGACTTTCGAGGCGCCCTCGCATACGTAAACGTATACTCGCCCGACCGTCGTCGTTTGGACACAGTAGGGGGAGACTGGTGGAAGCTTCATCCCAGGAGGAGCCGCTGAACCGTGAGGGATTCTCGGTGTTTGCCGAGCGTGCTGCCGAGGACGCCCCCGTGGTAATGCTCAACCTGCTCGCCTTCCAGCCGGACGGTGGGCGGGAGCGCTACGGGGAATATGGCGAGGCGGTTGCTCCGTTGCTCGAGCGGGCTGGTGGGCGGGTGGTCTTCATGGGATCGCCGGCGCCGCCTCTGCTCGGCAAGGGCTCGTGGGACATGGCTCTACTGGTCGAATACCCAACCCGCCAGGCCTTTCTCGACATGGTCGGCTCCGAGGAGTACCGGGCGATCGGGCATTTGCGCACCGAGGCCCTGGTGAAGGGCGAGCTTCACCCGATGGATCCGGCTTAGGGAGGCCGTACGCGCCTAGCTGTCGTGAGCCGGATGCCCCCGGACCTCGTCGAGCACGACCGCGCCGCCGAGCTCGACCTTCCCGCCTTCAAGCGGTTGGCAGAGGAGGACCGACCCATGTCCTTGGTGGATCGTGATCGGGCGGTTGAGCTTGGCGCATAGCGCGAGGGCGGCGGAGCCGGTTGCCTCGTCCTCGGCGAGGCCGGCTTCGGGGACGAAGGAGCGAGCGCGGATCGTGCCCGCCGCCTCGTCGATCCAGGACCAGGCATAGGTGTTCGTACTCTGTGTTGAGGCTGTTAGGGCTCGTACTTCCACGGGCGAGTCGAGTTGCCGGTATTCGAACGGCGGTGCCCACTCGGGTGGGGCGGCGACGAAGGTCGCATCGTCGCCCCGGCGGGTGGCGACCTCGCCCGCCGGGGGGCGCAGCGACCCAGTCGACCGTCCTTCTCGCGCCAGCAACCAGGCTGAGCCGACCAGCGGGTGGCCAGCGAAGGGAAGCTCTATCGCGGGCGTGTAGATGCGCAGCTGTCCGTCGGCACGGTCGTCGACGAACACGGTCTCGCTGAACCCGAGCTCCGCTGCAACGCGTTGTCGATCGCTCTCGGGCACCGACGTCCCGTCGAGGAAGACACCGAGCGGATTGCCCCACTCGCCGTCCTCGTTGACGAAGACGCGGAGGACGTGCAGAGCCGGCACCCGGCGAAGACTAAGTCGATTGGCGGGGCCCCGCCGTCTTCTGCGCGAGAATTGCTTTGCTTCGTGTCCGTTCGCCAACGAGAGGAGTCGATGTGTCGGTTGAAGATCTGAAGCGAAGGTGGGCGCGACGCGCCCCCGCGCTCCTGGTTGCCCTGTCCGTGGGAATCGCAGGAGTCGCCTGGGCAGGTTGCGGGGACGACAGCGATTCGAACAACACTAGCGAGGCTCAAGAACGCATCGAACAGGGTGCAGAGGAAGCGAAGCAGGGGCTCGAAAAAGGCAAGGAGGAGCTCAAAAAGGGCTTCGAAAAGGCTGAAAAGGAAGTGGAAAAGGGCGTCAACGAGGGCTCCGCCGAAGCGCAAAGGGGCTCGATAAGGCTAAGGAAGAAGCCCAGGAAAAACTCGAAAAGGGCAAGCAGGAAGCGCAGCAGGGGATCGAAGAAGCCGAAGACTACGCCGAGGAATACGCCCCTTAGGCGGGCGTCGGCACCGGGGCGGCCTCTTCGGCCAGATCTCCGGCCAGAGCCTCGACGATGCGCGGGTCGAACTGGCTGCCGGCGCTGCGGCGCAGCTCGGCCAGCGCTTCGCCGGGGCCAACCGGCTCGCGGTAGGGCCGTCGCTCGGTCATAGCCGCGAAGGCAACCGATACGGCGATCACCCGTGATCCCAATGGGATTGCATCGGCGCCCAGGCCGTCCGGGTAGCCGCTGCCGTCGAAGTGCTCGGCACTGGAGCGCACCAGGCGTGCCACCGAGGTCAGCCCCGGGGCCGCGGCGACGATCTTCGCGCCCTCCGCCGTGTGGCTGCGCACCATCGCCCGCTCGACCTCACCCAGGGCTTCCTTCTCCAGCACCGACTCGGGCACCGCGAGCAGGCCGACGTCCTGCAGCTCGGCGGCCAACGCGACGTCGTCGATTTCCTCGCGACTCATCCCAAGCCGTCGTCCGAGTGCGATTGCCCGGTAGGCGACGATGCGGAGGTGGTCCCGCAGGTCCGGCCGCCGCGCGCTCAGCGCTGCGATCAGCACAGCGTGGGCCTGTCGCCTGGCGGAGCGGTGCTGGCGCTGCTTGTGTGCCGCGAGTCGCTGTCCGGCAATCCGCAGGGCGGTGGTCGAGTCCTGCGCCTCCTCGGGGATCGCCACCTCGCCGTAGGTGGTGCCGAGGGACATGCCACTGTCGTCGTCCCGCAGCGGTGCCGTCGCCGCCAGCACCATCTCGCCGAGGCGGCTGCCGCCGGCAGGAGCCAGGCCGGCGAAGCGACCACCGTCGCTCCGGTACGCAGTGCCGCCCAACGGTGCGACTGAGGCGACCAGGTTGGCCGCGAAGCTACGCAGTAGCGCGTCGCCGGCTTCGAAGCCGAAGCGGTCGTTGTATGCCTGCAGGCCTTCGAGCTCGAACAAGACCAGCACATGACCGCCCGTCCCGACCTCGACCACGGAAGCGATGTCCTCCTCCAGCTTCTGCCTGTTCTCGAGGCCTGTGATCTGGTCGCTGCGGACGCTCTCCTCGTGCTTTTCCAGCACGGTTGATTGCATGCGCAGGGTGTCGATCATCCGACCGAAGACGGCGATGATCAGGCTCAGCGTCAGCCAGAAGACGAGCGCCGGCACACGCTGGTTGAGATGGTCGTAGACGAGCAGCGAGATCGCCACGACGGCGAAGAGGGTGGGACCGAGGGCAGATCTCCAGCCGAGCGCGAGCACGAAAACCTGTATCGGCACGTTTTCCGGCAAACGCAAGTCCCCCGGACAATTAGCCGAAGGCTGTCGGAGGCCCGCTGGCTAACGCACCAGACAGTCGCGAGTCAAGGTGGTGACGATCTGCTTGCCGCCGGCGAAGGTGAAGGTCCCCCGGGTGAAGGAGAAGATGGCACCGGGGAAGCCGGTGGGGGCGGCGCAGCGGGCGCTGAGGAAGCTGTACCGCTCACCTCGATAGCGGTACCTCCGGTTGAAGACAAGTGAGACGTTGGTGACGTAACCGAGGTCGGATGCGAGCCGCGGGATCTTGGTCGAGAGCACGGTTCCGAATTTTCCCCGCGCTGGGTGCCGGATCGTGAAGGTCAGCACGATGGTGATCTCGACTGGATTGGAACCGTGGATGTGCAGCAGGATCGCCCGTCGTCCATGCACGCGCCCGTTGAAGGCGAGCATCCTTCCCTCGGCCGGAAAGGGTGCCCGGTCGGGGAACTCGACGTTGGCGCCAAAACGTCCCTTGCCAACCAGAGCGGGGCCGCAGCGGGCGAGGGCGGTCTGGGGGTCGGTCGACTCGAGCAACCCCGGCCGGCAGACCGGCAGGCCCACGGTAGAGATCTTGCCGTAGCGATTGACTGCCAGGGAGATCCGCCGCAGCTGCGGCGGGCGGCTGCCATCGGTGGTTTTGATCTTGGTCTCGAGGTTGACCGTCACCGGCACGTCGCGATCGCGCGGGAGCGAGCGCGGGGTGAAGCCGCCACCGAAGCTGACGAAGAGGCCATCGCCGCCGGATATCTCGCCATGGGCAATCGTGGTGCCGAAAAGCACCATGGCGAGTAGCAAGCTTGTGAAGCCGAGGCGCCTCATTAGATCCCAGAGAAAGTGTATGAGGACGCCACCGCTTGCCCGCAGAGGTTGGGTTAAGGACCGAGGCCCGAGGAGTGGGCTTCGAGCGTCGCTGTCAGCGGGCTAGAGTCCGGGCATGCAAAGCGGAGGAGGCTGGGTGGATCTCTCCGCCGGGGATGAGTTCGCCGGCTACAGGATTGAGCGGAGTCTCGGCCGCGGCGGCATGGGAGTTCTCTACCTGGCCATCGAGCCTGGGTTGGAGCGCCGCGTCGCGCTGAAGTTGATCGCGCCGGAGGCGGCCGCTGATGAGGTCTTTGCCCGCCGCTTTGCCGAGGAGTCGAAGATCGCGGCGTCGATCGAGCACCCGAACGTCGTGCCGATCTACGCGGCGGGGGAAGAGAGCGGCATCCCGTTCATCGCGATGCGCTATGTCTCGGGGTCGGACCTCGGTCGCCGGCTGGGACGCGAGGGTCGACTCGAGCCGCCGGTGGCGGCGGCGCTGATCGCCCAAGTCGGCAACGGCCTCGATGCGATCCACGCGGCCGGCCTCGTCCATCGCGATGTCAAGCCGGCCAACGTGCTGCTGGGCGAGACCGGAGACGGCGACCATGCCTACATCACCGACTTCGGGGTCGCCCGCAACGTCGCCACCGAGTCGGGCCTGACCCAAACCGGACGCTTCGTCGGCACCCTCGATTACGTCGCACCCGAGCAGATCTCCGGCGCCGCGGTCGACGCCCGCGCCGATGTCTACGCACTAGGCTGCCTGCTGTTCAAGCTCCTGACCGGCGAGGTTCCCTTCCCCCGCGACGCTGAGGCGGCGCGCCTCTACGCCCACCTCAACGATCCGCCGCCGGCCCCCTCGCTGCAGGCGACCGCGGTGCCGATGGCGCTCGACGACGTCGCGATCCGGGCGATGTCGAAGGAGCCCGGAGATCGCTTCCCCTCCGCCGGCGATCTCGGCCGGGCGGCGGTGGCGGCGCTGAGTGGATCGCGGCCCGAGCTGCCGGAGCGCACGGTGGCGACTGGTGCGGCGGCGACGCAGACGGGGGAGACCGTGGTGCCGGAAGCAGAACCGTCCGGCGAGCCGACCGCAGCCACCCGCCGGCTAGGGGGAGGGGGCGACACGACTCCGGCCTCTCGCCGAGCGCCCCTCATTGCCGCGGTGGGGATCGCCGCGGTCGCCGTCGTCATCGCGGCGGCGATCGCCCTTGGCGGCGGCGATGGCGGCTCGGGGGGCGGCACGACCACGCCGACGGCCAAAGCCGCTGGGTCGGGGTCCAAACCAGCCAAAGCCGATACCGGCCCCGAGCCGCTGACTAGATCGGAGCTGATTGCCAAAGCCGACGCGATCTGCGCCGACAGCCAGCGTCGCTATACCGAAATCCGCGATCTCGAAAGCGAGTACGCGACGGACGTTCCCTATGCGGAAGCCCTCGCCCGAACGGCTCGCTCGCGCGTCCGCGGACTGCGCGAGCTGACGCCGCCCCGGCGGCTCGCCGGCCCTTACGAGGAATACGTCGAGGCGCAGGAGAGGGTTTACGCGACCGACAAGCAGGCACTCGCGGGCGCAAGGGAGGGCGATGCGGCCGAGGTCGAAGCGGCGCGCGAACGGCGAGACGCGGAGGACGAGCTGCGCGAAGACCTGGCGCGGAAAATCGGGTTCACCGTCTGCAGCACCCCCCAGAGCTGAAGGAGGATGGATGAAGACCCACACTGCATACATGTGAGTTCGACGGGCGGCGCCCAAAGCGCCTGGTGATCAAGGCGATGGGGGAGTAGGCGGCGCCAGAGGCTGACCCGGCCAGTACGGCCACTCCTCGAACGCCCGGCAGCGGCCGTCGGGCGCGAAGCGGACGACCCAGAGGTCGCGGTACTCGTCACCGTTGCCGTAGGCGACCTCGATCCGGACCACCGCCGTCTCGCCCTCGATTGCGACGACCTTGTGGCTTATCGTGAACGCCTCCTCGGGCCCCTGGCGCTCTCGCTCCCAGAGCGCCCCGATTGCCGCCAGCCCCCGCACTGGCTCCTCGTAGGGAGACATCCGGTACGTGGCGTCCTCGCTGAACAGCCCCGCCAGCGCGTCGACCCCGGCCGTCCGCCAGGCCCGCTCGTAACCGCCGATCCAGGCTTCGAAGCCGACCCGCGTAATCACTCGTCGTCGCGGCGCTCACCGGGGTGGGTGAGGCGGTCGGCGCGCTGGCGCATTTCTTCGGCGGCCTCACGGCCGGCGGCAAGGGCCTCCTGAGTCGCCGCGGCGACGCCCTCGCTCGGCTTGCCGCCGACCATGTCGCGGAAGGCGTTCTTGAAGCGCTCGGTGCGGCGGTCGGGCCGGAAGCGTTCGACCGCCTTCGCCTGCTTCTCCGGGTTGCGCTCGCCGTAGCGGCGCCGGCCCCAGGGCGAGCCGGGCTTACCCAGCCGCACCGCGCCGTAGAGGGCGATAGGGGCGAGGAAGAAGCCGATGGTGCCGTGCAGCAGTCGCTGCTTGGCGAAGCAGAGGGCGACGAGGCCGAAGACGATTAGGGCGCTGACGATGCCGCTGATCACCTGGTCGAGTGAGCCGGTCTCGAAGGTGAAGGGGGTGTAGCCGAGCAGGATCAGCCCCATCGCTGCGGCGGCGATCACGGTTGCGTCGATCGAGACGCGGCCCTCCTCGGCCCAGTAGACGTCGTCGAGGTAGATCCAGAGCGCGAACTCATCGATCGTCAGCCCGGCGCCGATGCCGAAGAGGAGGGCGCAGATTTCGGCCCAGGGGCCGTCGCCGAGTACGGTGAAGCCAACCGCGCCGGAGATCATCATCGTGACGATGCCGAAGACCAAGTGGTGCAGGTGGACACCGCTCTCGGAGACCACGCTGCCAGGCCACCAGGGGACCTTGGGACTGCGCATCAGCCGGGTGCTCATGCGGATGAAGGCAAAAGAGAGGATGAACCCGGCCAGGACCAGGAACAGGCCCTGCTTTTCTTCGGCCAGGATCTGGTCGTTCCAGAAGTCGCTGAGGATCGAGGCCTCGATCATGGGCTGGGTGGAGACGAGTGTAGACGCGGGCTGCTTCCGTCCCGGGCGTCGATCAGCCCGACCGCCAGCAGCACCGCGGCGACCGCGTAGAACGGAGTGAGCAGGATGTTGGTGGCGGTGTCGGTGACCCACTTGGCCACGAGCGAGTCACCGAGCAGGTTGTGGGCGGTGTGGGTTGCGACGCTGGTTGCCGCGTCGCTGACGACCTCGATCGGCACCAGCACCGCCAGCACCAGCCAGAAGTGGCCGCGGACGAGCCGGTAGCTGCGGGCGATGGCGGCGCGCACGCCGCGGTGCTCGATCTCGACCACCGGGGCGGCGAGGCCGAGGTAGACGAAGACGAGGATTCCGGGGACGACGAAGGCGACGAAGCCGATCGCGACCAGGACACCGAAGATCAGGTCGACGATGATCAGCGCCCGGTAGTCGATCGCCCGCGCGACCTGGCGCAGCGATAGCGGCCTGCCGTCGCTGTCGCGGGGGTGCGTGAGCGCGATCGCCACCGCACCGGTGTAGAAGATCTCGCCGAGCAGCCCGGTCGTCGCTAGCAGCAGCAGGGCCAAAGCCGCGCCGGCGATCTGGATGCCGCTGTCGAAGTCGAGCGAGGTCGCCTCGACGTGTACAGGGATCGCGTGGATCAGCCCCAGCGGCACGAAGACGCAGAAGGCGAGCGGCAGCAGCGTGCGCGCCCAGGCGAAGTAGGTGCGGACGATCCGCCGGTAGGTGGAGAGGAGGGTCATACAGTTGGCGAGATTGCACTTTCCCGCCATATAGACGGGTAAATGCAATCTCGATTCACCGGCGCCTCCCGGAGGGCCGGCGTCCCCGCGCTTCCAGCTTCGAGCGAGAGGACTGAGAGGCGGGAATCTTCTTCACCTCGCGCAGATCGGGAACGAGCAGTTCTTCGGCGCAGCGTCGGTGCCAGTGGTGGTGTTCCGTACCGCCCAAGCGCAGTACGTACTGGACGACGGTGTGCTCGGTCCCGATCGGGATGTCGCCGTGGCAGCCTGGGCAGCGGTAGAGCTTCTGCCCGAAGCTGCGGATCAGCCAGACCTCGTTGCCTTCGTCGTCGTAGCCGCGCAGGCTCCAGCGCTTGCTGGGCAGCCCGGCGCCCTCGTTCATCGCTTCGAGAGCCAGGCGAAGCCGGCGGCCATTGCCAGGTTCGACGCCCCGGCGAGGCGGAGGCCGAGCTTGGCCCCGGGCCTGCTGACCGCCGGCGACTCCGACCAGAGCGCGTCGGTTGCGATCTCGGTGCCACGCAACCAGGCGAGCGCCCACCAGTCGCGCTGCTCGCCGCGCGTAGCGGCGATCGCATGGGCCGCGGCGAAGGTGAGCCAGATCGGTCCGCAGCGCCGGAACAGGTGTGCCGCGTCGGGGGAGGGCTCGTCGTGTCCCAGGACCCGCAGCGTTGCCTCGGGTGCCGCGATCGCCGCCGATCCAAGGATCAGGTCGAAGGCAACCATGTTGCGGTTGGTGAGGCGAAGCGCCTGCTCGAGGGTCATTTCGCCTCACATCCAACCAGATCGCAAGGGAATCAGAAGGGAAAGCATTCAAACCGGCGAAATGGACCGCCGTGACCAAGACCGCAACCAAATCCCCTCAGCTCAAAAGTCTTTCCGAGTACATCCAGGAGCGCTTCGAAGAGTTCTCGCGCTCACAGAAAGACGTCGCCCGCTACATCGTCGACCACCTCGACGAGGCAGCCTTCCTCACCGCCGAGGAGCTGGCCCGGAGAGCGAGCACCTCCTCATCGACGGTGGTGCGCTTCTCCCAGGCCCTCGGCTTCGAGGGCTACCCCGAGCTGCAACAGGCCGCGATCGAGGAGTACCGCAGCGCGACCGTCGCCGGCAGTGGCACGGGCAGCGGCGGGGCAGCGCTCTTCTCCTTCGACCATTCCGAGCTCGAGGGCTCGCTCAGCGCCGATTACGCGAACCTTGAGGAAACCGCGCGCAACCTCACCCGCGAGCAGGTCGACGGCGCAGTCGCCGCCCTGGCCGAAGCTCAGCGCGTGGTGATAGTCGGCGTCGACCAGATGGCCTTCTTCGCCAGCTACCTGCGCCACATCCTCAGCCTGCTCGACATCCGCGCCGAAATCGTCGCCAGCACCGGCGGCGAGTCGCTGCAGCGGCTGGGACGGATCGACGAGGAGACGCTGGTCATCGTCCTTTCCTGCGGCCGCGCCCACCCGTTGCTGCTACGGGCGATGAAGCTTGCTCTCCACCGCCGCGCCCGCACCCTGGCGATCTCCGATGCCTCGATGTCTGAGGTAGGCGAGCACGCCGAGCAGACCCTTTACTTCTCCTCCAACAGCCCCTCGTTCGCCCGCTCTAACACCGCGCTGATGGCGCTCGTGCAAGGGCTCGCACACGGTCTCTACGCCCGCGACGAAGCCGCGCACAAAGATCGCATCCGCGCCTACAAACTGAAGTAGGACCGCGCCCCCGTAATATTGCGCGGGTGACCGAGCGCGCCACCTTTCGCGTCAAGACCGGCCTTGCCGAGAT
Organism: uncultured Solirubrobacterales bacterium; assembly: GCA_963698085.1. Lineage (GTDB taxonomy): Bacteria > Actinomycetota > Thermoleophilia > Solirubrobacterales > 70-9 > VRUE01. The sequence goes on along the minus strand of OY969122.1, from coordinate 134,394 downwards.
GCTCAAGGGCGGTGTGATCATGGACGTCGTCACGCCCGAGCAGGCGCGGATCAGCGAGGAGGCGGGCGCTTGCGCCGTGATGGCTTTGGAGCGCGTTCCCGCCGACATTCGCCGCGACGGGGGCGTCGCCCGCATGTCCGATCCGGCGATGATCAAGGGCATCCAGGAGGCGGTGAGCATCCCGGTGATGGCAAAGGCGCGGATCGGCCACTTTGCCGAGGCCCAGGTCCTGCAATCGCTCGAGGTCGACTATGTCGACGAGTCGGAGGTGCTGACCCCTGCCGATGAGCGCTACCACATCGACAAGCTCGCCTTCGAGGTGCCGTTCGTCTGCGGTGCGACCAACCTCGGCGAGGCGCTGCGCCGGATCGGGGAGGGGGCGGCGATGATCCGCTCCAAGGGCGAGGCCGGTACCGGCAATGTGGTCGAGGCCGTACGGCACATGCGTGAGATCGTCGCCGGGATCAAGCAGCTGACGCAGCTCGCGCCGGAGGAGTTGGCGGGCGCCGCCAAAGAGCACCAGGCGCCGCTCGAAGTCGTCCAGGAGGTTGCGGCGCAGGGACGACTGCCGGTGCCGCTCTTCTGTGCTGGCGGGATCGCTACCCCAGCAGATGCGGCACTGATGATGCAGCTCGGTGCCGAGGGGAATTTCGTCGGCTCGGGGATCTTCAAGAGCGCCGACCCGGAGCGGCGCGCGCGCGCGATCGTCGAGGCGACCACGCACTTCAACGACCCCGAGCGAGTGGCGGCGGCGTCGATCGGGCTTGGCGAGGCGATGGCCGGACTGGAGATCTCAGAGCTGGCCGCAGCCGATGCGCTCCTGCAGGACCGCGGTGCCTGAGGGTCCAGGGCTGCGGATCGGCGTCCTTGCGATCCAGGGTGGCTTCGAAGCGCACTTGGCGGTGCTGCGCCAGCTCGGCGCCGTGGCGAGCGAGGTTCGTGTTCCGGCTGATCTGGCTGGCCTCGACGGCCTGGTGATTCCCGGCGGCGAGAGCACGACGATCGTCAAGGGGATCGAGTCAGCCGACCTGAAGGGAGCGATCCACACCCACCACGGGGAAGGGCGGCCAATCTTTGGCACCTGCGCCGGGATGATCGTCTGCGATCGGGACCACCTCGGTCTGCTTGATGTGACGACGAGGCGCAACGCGTTCGGCCGCCAACGGCAGAGCTTCGAGGTAGACCTCGAGGTCGAGGGAATCGGTGAGGAGCCGTTGCGGGCAGTCTTTATCCGGGCGCCCTGGGTCGAGCGGTATGGCTCCGGGGTGGACGTGCTCGCTTCCTATCAGGGGCACCCGGTCGCGGTGCGGGAGGGCGGTGTGCTGGCCTGCGCCTTCCATCCCGAGCTGATCGACGATTCGCGCCTGCACGCGCTGTTCATGGCGATAACTACCAAGGCGCGGAGTGCCGCGCGGGAAGGGGCGGAGACGTGAGAGATCCCAGAGCGGAACGGCTGGCCAAGATCCTGGTCGGTTACTCGACCGAGGTGAAGGAGGACGAGATCGTCTCGATCGACGGCGAGAGCGCGGCGGAACCGCTGCTGCTGGCTGTTTATGAGGAGGTGCTGAGGGCCGGCGCCCATCCGATCATGAACGTCTCCCTCGACGGTCAGAGCGCGCTCTATTACAAGCTTGCCTCAGACGCCCAGCTCGACTGGATCTCACCGACCTCCGAGTGGCTGCTCGACAACGCCGACGTCCGCATCGCGGTCGGCGCCAGCACCAACACCCGCGAGCTCTCCGGCGTGCCACCGCAGCGGCAGACGCGGCGCCAGACGGCCACCGGTGAGCTGCTGAGTCGGGCGATGGAGCGCAGCGCGAAGGGAGAGTTCCGCTGGTGCTACACGCTCTTCCCGACCAACGCCTACGCCTCGGAGGCGGAAATGAGCCTGTCCGACTACGAGGACTTCTATTACGGCGCCTGCCTTGCCGATGACGACGATCCGCTGACCGCCTGGAAACGGGCCTCAGCTGAGACGACGCGTCTGGCCGAGTGGATCGAGGGTCATGAGGAGGTGCGGGTGGTGGCGCCCGGCACCGACATCAAGCTGGGGATTGCGGAGCGCAAGTTCATCCCCTGTGACGGACGCCACAACATGCCCGACGGCGAGTTCTTCACCGGCCCGATCGAGGATTCGGTCGAAGGCGAGGTCACCTTCCACCTACCGGCGACCGTCGGCGGGCGTGAGGTTGCCGGCGTGCGCCTTCGCTTCGAGGCCGGCAAGGTCGTCGACGCGGATGCCGAGCGAGGCGAGGAGTTTCTGATCGAGCTGCTCGACACCGACCCTGGCGCCCGCCGCCTCGGCGAGCTCGGCATCGGCACTAACTACGCGATCGACCGCGGCACCCGCGAGGTGTTGCTCGACGAGAAGCTCGGCGGCACCGTCCACATGGCGGTCGGCAAGAGCTATCCCGAGTCGGGCGGCGTCAACGACTCGGCCGTGCACACCGACCTGGTCTGCGACCTGCGCCTCGGCGGCAAGCTCGAAGTCGACGGCACGGTGATGCAGGAAGACGGCAAGTTTGTCGTCTGAGCGGCCCCTGCAGCGACTTCCTGAGGCTCACCGGCTCCGGCGTCGGAGCGTATGAGGTAGATCGCGAAGGCGACGACGATCGCTAGCGCGACCAACGCGGGGACGACATAACTCCTGCGCCGCGGGCTCCAGTCCTGCGACTGCGCCATCCACAGGGTGACGAAGGCGATTACCGCGAGGGTGAAGAGGACCGCGAGGAAGACCGGGAAGCCGGCCGGGTCTTTGGACGCGGGGACGTCGAAGTTGGCGCCGAAGATGCCGGCGATCAGGGTTGGGATGAGCACAACGGAGGCGAGCAGCGCGGCGATGAACTGGAAGCGCGCCCGGCGACTCTCCTCGTAGACGGTGAGCGACTGCTGCACGTTTTCAGAAGCCAGCCGGCAGTCCGCGTGGAGCTGCTGAATATCGTCGATGGCGAAGCGGTAGCGGCGTCTGACCTCGGGTGGAACGAGGTCTCGGACCGCCTCGGGGGTGTCCTCGGAAGGCTCCCCGTAGCGGCGGAGTATCAGGGCGATGTGCCGATCGATCTGGTTGGCGACATCGGCGCGGTCGTCCGTCTCTCGGCTCGCCTCGAGGACTTCCTCGTGGAGCTTCGGCCGACCCGCGTGCTCCTTTTGCTGGCGCCGCGTGGGACCGGCCGCCTGAGCTTCGCGGCGTGTGCCGTGTCCTCGGCAAGGTGCGAGCGGATCCGGTAGGGGATGGCGCGCGCCGTGGTCGCCTGGTGGATTCCAATCGCCTCCGCCAGCTCGCGGGGCGCGGGCATACCGCGCATCGGGAGGAAGCGACGGGGGACGACGAGCCTCGCGCTTGCCGCCTCGACGCATCCGTCCTCGGCATCGGGCCCCGGCGCGCAGATCGTGTCGGGCAGGCGTATCGTGATCACCACCCGCTGGACAGCGGCGACGACCGTGCGGATGACGACGTAGGTGCGGCTCGATCCGTCCTGCAGCCGCTCTCCTGGATTGAATCCCACCACGGGGAACGCGGTGATCCGATCGGCGTCGGGGGCGAGCTCTGTCAGGTCGCTTGTCGCGTCCGCTTCGGTGAAGGCGTCGCGGATCGTGCCAAAGCTTCCCCGCATGTAGACGTATGGGATCGCGCGTAGCAGGCGGTCCAGCGCTGTGTCACTCGAGCTCGCACGAGTTGCGGGTGCCCGCAGCCCGAGCGCCTCGAGCGCCGCTTCCATCTCGTCCCACTCGACGACCGGGTTTTGCATCGTCTCCCAGACGTCGTACCTCCCCTCGAACCATTCCTTGGTCGCCCTCTCGAGGCCGGCGAGGTTGGCCTCGAGCCATACCGTGTCGTTCGCGTTCTCTTGGAGGGCCTGCACGCCCGCGGGATCGGCAAGGTCCACGTAGGTGAACTCCGCCGGCAGGGCTGCGTCTCCGGCTGGCGTCCAGTAGGTCGCCCCGACCGGGCATACGTGAATCGGCTCGTCAGCGCCGGACGATCTCCCCATTGGCGCAAAATCATATGCACTAAACGAGTGAAATCTCTACTGATTGGGAAGCGGTGAGCCCGCCAGCAGGAAGAACCAGGCGACGAAGACGACGCCGGCGAGCAGCACCGACCCCATCATCACCGCCTCGACCACCGTCGTGGAGTTGGCGCTGCTGCCGGTGTCGCGCATGCTTTTCAGCCAGCTAGGGCGCATCGGTGCCAGCCGGTTGGTCCCGGTGATGCGCACATAGAGAGTGTTGAGGCGGCCGATCAGCCAGGCGTCGACCAGGATCGTGACGATGATCCCCACCGCCACCACGGCGTAGGGTCCCTCGGCCGGGAACTGCGAGGTGGCGACCTTCGAGCCAATCCAGATCCAGCCGAGCGGGATCGCCGTCCACAAAGCCAGCGCGGCGAACAGCATCACGATGAAGACAAGGCTGGCCGCCAGGCCTCGAACGGGGCTCGTTCCGCGCGGGTGGGTGATCGTCTCCGATGGCATCCCTTGTTCATAGAATGGCAAACGATGTCCGGGCATTCGAAGTGGTCATCGATAAAACACAAGAAGGGTGCGGCCGACGCCAAGCGCGGCAAGCTCTTCACCAAGCTCGCGCGGGCGATCACGGTTGCGGCGCGTGACGGCGGCGGCGATCCCGATGGCAATCCAGCGCTGGCCACCGCGGTCCAGAAGGCCCGCGATGCCTCGATGCCCAAGGACAACATCCAGCGGGCGATCGATCGTGGCACCGGCGTCGGCGCCGACGCCGAGGCGATCGAGCGGGTCATCTTCGAGGGCTACGGACCGGGCGGCGCCGCTGTGCTGGTCGAGGCGCTGACCGACAACCGCAACCGCACCAGCGCCGAAGTGCGCCACGCCTTCAGCAAGCACAATGGCAGCCTCGGTGAGCCGGGCTCGGTCGCCTGGATCTTCGAGAAACGTGCCGTGCTGGCAGTCGACAGCAGCCGCTACGACGAGGATGACCTGATCGCCGCGATCGACGCCGGCGCCGAGGACGTGCGCGAGGAGGGCGATCTGCTGCGCGTGCTCTGCGAGCCGGCAAGCTTGAGCGCAGTGCGCGCGGCGCTGGAGCAGGGCGGGATCGAGATCCAGTCCGCTGAGGTGACGATGGAGCCGAAGAGCACGGTCGAGATCAAGGGCAACGACGCCAAGTCGCTGCTCGGCCTGATCGAGGCGCTCGAAGACGACGATGACGTCAACGAGGTCCACGCCAACTTTGATATCCCCGACGAGGTCTTGCAGAAACTAGCCGCCTAGCTGTACCCCCAGGGGTACGGAGGCATCCGGGCGTCCATCCAGAATCAATCCCCATGCAAGTCGTGATGGGGATCGACCCCGGCGCCGCCAACCTCGGGTTCGGCATCGTGCGGGTGGAGGGCAACCGCATGGTTGCGCTCGACGGCGGCGTCGTCGAAACCACCGCTGAGCTGCCGATGGAGCGCCGGCTCGAGCGCATCCACGGCTCCCTGGTCGAGCTGATCGCCTGGCACGAGCCGAGGGCGCTGGCGATCGAGGACGTCTTCTTCGGCAAGAACGTGCGCACCGCGATGGCCGTCGGCCAGGCCAGCGGCGTCGCCATGCTCGCCGCCGCCCAGGCCGGGGTGAGCTGCTTTGTCTACACGCCGCAGGCGATCAAGATGGCGGTCTGCGGTAGCGGCGCGGCGGGCAAGAAACAGGTCCAGCGCATGGTCGGGACGCTGCTCGGCCTGCCCGAGCTACCCACCCCCGACCACGCCGCCGACGCCTTGGCCGTTGCGATCTGCCACGGCGGCGGCAGCGCCCGCCGTGAGGCCGAGGCGCTTGCCGAGGGAGTCGCCCGGTGATCGCCGCTGTACGAGGCGAGGTGATGGTGCGGCGCCCCGACCACGTTGTGATCGACGCCGGCGGGGTCGGCTACCGGCTGACGGTCTCGGCCGAGACGCTGAAGTCCGTTCCGGCCACCGGCCGCGAGGCGTTCCTGCATGCCGAGCTGGTCTCGCGCGAGGACTCGCTGGCGCTCTTCGGCTTCGCTTCCGAGGAGGAGCGCGACCTCTTCGGTCAGCTGGTCTCGGTCAGTGGCGTGGGGCCGAAAGTGGCGATCGCGGTGCTCTCCGGCGGCCCGGCGCGGGAACTGCTGCGGGCGATCGCCGCCGGCGACGCGAAACGCTTCCAGGCTGCGCCCGGAATCGGCAAGCGGACTGCCGAGCGGATCATCGTCGAGTTGCGCGAGAAGGTCGCGGGAGCCTTGGAGGAAGAGGTGGCGCTGGCCGCGAGCGAGGACGGAGACCCGCGCGCCCTGGCGCGCGATGGGTTGGTCAACCTCGGTTACGCCCCGCTGGAAGCGGAGCAGCTGCTAGAAGGGGTTGACGGCTCCGACGCCGAGGACCTGCTGGCGACTGCCTTGCGCAAGGCGGGCGCGGGGAGGAAGGCTGCATGAGCGAGAAGCGGATCAGGACCCCCGGCATCGACGAGGAGCCGGTGCTGGTCGACGCCGAGGTCCGGGTTCATGACGCTCGGGCGGAGGCTCCAGACGAGGACCTTGATCGCTCCTTGCGCCCACCCAGCCTCGCCGATTTCGTCAACCAGGAACAGGTCACCGAGCAGCTTGGCATCTTCCTCGAGGCGGCGCGGCGCCGCGGCGAGCCGCTCGACCACGTGCTGCTCGCCGGGCCGCCGGGACTCGGCAAGACCTCGCTCGCCCACATCGTTGCCGCCGAGATGGAGGTGCCGCTCGTCCAAACCGCCGGTCCCGCACTGGAGCGCAAGGCGGACGTCGCCTCCTTCCTCACCTCGTTGGAGCCGGGCAGCGTCTTCTTCATCGATGAGATCCACAGGCTCGGCCGCGCCGTCGAGGAGACGCTCTACCCGGCGATGGAGGACGGCGAGCTGCCGGTAGTGCTCGGTCAGGGCGCCGGCGCGCGGACCGTGACCTTGCCGCTGCCCCCCTTCACGCTGATTGGCGCTACGACCCGGGCCGGCCTGCTGACGACGCCGCTGCGCGACCGCTTCGGCGTCAGCCACCGCCTCGAGCACTACAGCCCGGATCACCTGGCCGAGATCGTCGAGCGCTCTGCCGGCATCCTCGAAGTCGAGATCGACCCCGAGGGGGCGCGGACGATCGCCGCCCGCTCACGCGGCACGCCGCGGGTGGCAAACCGGTTGCTGAAGCGCGTGCGCGACTTCGCTCAGGTGAAGGGCAGAGGCAGCGTCGACGCGGCAATGGCTGCCGCCGGCCTGGAGATGCTCGAGGTCGACGCCGGCGGCCTCGACCGCAGCGACCGCAACCTGCTCGACACCGTGGCGAGCAAATTCGGCGGCGGCCCGGTCGGCCTCTCGACCCTGGCCGTCGCGATCGGCGAGGAGCAGGACACGATCGAGGACGTGTTGGAGCCGTACCTGCTCCAACAGGGCATGCTGAAGCGCACTCCGCGCGGCCGGGTACTGACCGAGCGGGCATATGAGCACCTGGGCATCCCGGCGCCCGAAGGAACGAAAAGCCTGTTCTGAGTAACCTGAGCGGGGATGCCTTTCTTCATCTGCCCGAACTGCGGGAACAGGGAGCTGAGCGGGGACCGGACAGCGGGGTTCAGCACGCGCCCGAAGGGCTGCTCGAAATGCGGTTTCGGCTTCGTTTTCGAGCTGCTCGACGACTACTACCCGGCCCCAAACGCCGCCTTCTTCGTCTGTGACCAGCAGGCGCGCGTGATCGACGCCGGGCGGGGCAGCTTCGAGCTGACCGGTCTGACCGATGAGGACGTGATCGGGCGGCCCGTGAAAGAGGTCCTCGGACTGCAGTGGCTGCAGGCAGGCGATGGTGGCGAGAGCGCCGATCAGGACGCCAATGGCGTCACCGATCCAATTGAGACCTCGCTCGAGTGGGGCGTGCGCTCACTCGGCAAGAAGGTCTCGGTCAATGCCGAGGGCGATCTGCCCGCCGAAGCAGTTGCGGATGTCTTTCCTGCCTACGACGACGACGGCGGTCTGCTGATCGTCCTTACCCCAGAGGGCTGAGCGATGGGCCGGCGCCGCCTCAACGCCTTTGTGTTGATTTTCGTGCTGGGCCTCATCGTGGTGTCCGGGCTGGTCGTCGTGAGCAAGCCGACCCGACTCGGGCTCGACCTCAAGGGTGGGGTCGAACTGATCTACCAAGGCACGCCGACCGGTCAGGTGACCGAGGTCAAAGGCGAGGACATCGAACGCTCGATCGAGATCATCCGCGAGCGAATCGACAAGCTCGGCGTCGCCGAGCCCGAGGTCTCGCGCCTGGGAACCACCGAGATTTCGGTCAGCCTCCCCGACGTGACCAACGCCCAGCGGGCGATCGACCAAGTCGGGAGCACGGCGCAGCTCCATTTCTATGACTGGGAACCGAACCTGATTGGTCGCGAGAAGATCATCGGTGGCAACCCAGGCCGCGAACCGCCGGCGCCGGTGGTCGAAGAAGCGAACAAAGAATGGGCCGCTGCGGGTCGCAGTACCTCCAAACAGGAGAGCCAGCAGCTGATCTTCTCCGGCGCCTTCCCGACCGCCTACGACGCGGCGCGAGTGGCGTCAGAACAGAAACCGGAACCGGACTGCACGGACTGCTCGACCAACAGGGTGCGCTACTACCTGTTCGAAGGCCCGGAGCCGCGCAAGCTCGTCGCCGGTCCGGAGTTCGCTGAAAAAGACCTCTTCATCTCCGCCACCGGTGAAAAACGGGTTCGCAAGAAGGACTGTAAAGGCGATCTCAGCGGCGCTTGTCAGGAGGTGCTCGAGGTGCCACCGGGAACGATCGTCGTCTCTGAGCTTCCCTCCGATCCCAGCGGCAAGGTGATCGAGGACGCCGATCCAGGCTGGTACGCGCTCAAGGATCGCCCGGCCCTCTCGGGGACCGACATCACCGACCCCAAGCAGGAATTCGACGAACTCACCAACCAGCCGAACGTCACCTTCAACTTCACCGATGACGGCCAGGCGGCCTTCCAGCAGGTCACCCGCCAGATTGCCCAGCGTGGGCAGGCGCGGGCGATTGGCCCCGCCTCCAGCGAACAGGCAGAACAACTCTCCGGCCACTTCGCCGTCGTCCTCGACAACGAAGTCAAGACCCGTCCGATCATCGACTTCGCCCAGAACCCCGACGGGATCGACGGCCGCACCGGCGCCCAGATTTCCGGCGGCTTCACCAGCATCACCGAGGCCCAGGACCTGGCGACCTTCCTCCAGATCGGCGCCCTGCCGATCAACCTGAAGCTGATCAGCCAGACCCAGGTCTCGGCGACGCTTGGCGAAGAAGCGCTGGACCAGGGCCTCAAAGCCGGGCTGATCGGCCTGGCGCTGGTGATCCTCTTCCTGATCGCCTACTACCGGATGCTCGGTGTGGTCGCGACGCTCGGCCTCGCCGTTTACGCCGTCGTCTTCTTCGCTCTGATCAAGCTGATCCCGATCACGATGACCCTGCCGGGGATCGCGGGACTGATCCTGACGATCGGCGTCGCCGCGGACTCGAACATCATCATCTTCGAGCGGATCAAAGAGGAGGTACGCGCGGGGCGCGGCCTAACGGCGTCGATCGCGGTCGGGTACCGCAAAGGGATCGCGACGATCATCGACGCCAACGTCATCACCCTGTTGACGGCGTTCATCCTCTTCGTCCTCGCCACCGCCGGCGTCAAAGGCTTCGCCTTCGTCCTTGGTGTCGGCACGATCGTCTCCCTGTTCACCGCGGTCATCTTCACCCAGGCGCTGCTTGGCGTCTTCGGCCGCGGCCGCTTGCTCACCTCTGCACGTTTCATGGGGGCTGGAGAGCAGCGGGTCAGGTGGCGCTTCGACTTCATCGGCGCCAGCCGCTGGTTCTTCTCGGTCTCGGGCGCGATCCTGGTCGTCGGTGCCATGGCGCTGGCGGTGAATCAGCTCAACCTCGGGATCGACTTCGAGTCGGGCACGCGGCTCAATTTCGCTCCCGAGCAGAGCATCTCGACCGAGGATGTTCGGAGCGCGCTCGAGGCGGAGGGCCTCGGCGACGCCGAGATCCAGGAAACCGACAATCCCCAGTTCGGCAGCGGCTTCCAGGTTCAGACCGAGGAGCTGCAGCCTGGCGGCGTATCGGCGGTGCAGGCGGCGCTCTCCTCGCAGTTCGGGATCCAGCCCGGCAGCTTCGAAAACACCAGCGTCGGCCCAACCTTCGGTGAGCAGGTGGCGCGCAGCGCGATTCTCGCGATCATCTTCTCGCTGCTGCTGATCTCGGCCTATGTCGCCTTCCGCTTCGAAGCGAAGTACGCGGTACCGGTCCTGATCGCGGTCGCCCACGACATCCTGATCACCGCCGGTGTCTACTCACTGCTCGGCAAAGAAGTAAGCAGCGGAACGGTCGCCGCCTTCCTCACCATCCTCGGCTATTCGCTCTACGACACCGTGATCGTCTTCGACCGTATTCGCGAGAACGTGCCGCGGATGCCGCGGGCCGCCTTCTCGCAGATCGTCAACCGCTCGATGAGCGAGGTGCTGACCCGCTCGTTGATCACCGGCCTCTCATCGGTCTTCCTCGTCACCGTCCTGCTGATCTTCGGTGGCGCCACCCTGCAGGACTTCGCCTTCGCGATGATGGTCGGCATCTTCTCCGGTACCTACTCCTCGATCTTCATCGCCTCGCCCGTGCTGACGGCCTGGAAGGAACGCGAGCCGAGCTTCGCCCGCAGGCGCGAAAAGATCGCCGAGCTCGATGGCAGCGTTCCCGCCTTTGCCGACGAAATCGCGCTGGCCAAGCTGGGCGATGGAGAGACCGAGGCGGAGATCGAGGAGATTCTTGCCGAGCAGGAATCACAGCCCGCACCGCAGGCGGTGGCGACGGTTGAGCCGTCGGCGGGTGACGGAGCCGACCTTTCTTCAAACGGCGAGCCGGCCGCTACCGACCCCGCGACGGCGGAGCGACGGGAGCGCAACGCGCGCCGCCGCGAACGTCGCAAACAGCGCCGCAAACACGGGAGGAATCGCTGATGGCGCTCGTGGTCTGGTTCACGATGGGGATCGCCCTCTGGCATTTCACCGTCTTCCTGCCCGATCGTTTCTGGCAGGGAATCGTCGGTGCTCTGCTCGGCGCGACGATTGGGGCAGTGCTGGTCGGCGCGGTGTTCCAGACGGTGCTTGGCCGGGGGATCGGCGAGACCGACGCGGTAACCGCCTTGATGGCGATACCGGGAACCGCGATCGGACTCGCGGTGATCTGGGCGATTGGCGTTCGCTCGGAACAAGCGGCTTGAATCTCGCCTAAATCCGTCCCAGGCGCTTCTTAGCCTGGCTGCGTGGCGGAGACCATTCACGCTTATAAGGCCGAGCCGTTCTCCTACGCCGAGGCGCGGGCCCTCTCCGAGGAGCTGGGGCTGAGCGAGCCGGTCGCGATAACTCTGGTGCGCCGCGGCTACCGCACGCCGGATGAGGCGCGGGCATTCCTCGATGCGGACGAGTCCCATGCTCCCGCTGAGTTCAACTCGATGGGCGTTGTCACCGAGCAGATTCAGGCGGCGATTGTCGAAGGCAAGCGGATTACCGTCCACGGCGACTTCGACGTCGACGGTGTCTGCGCGACCACGATCCTCGTCGGCGCTTTGCGCGGGCTTGGAGCCGAGTGCGACTGGCTGATCCCGGATCGGATCGCCGATGGTTACGGGCTCAGCGCGCCGAACATCGAGCAGCTGGCCGCTCGTGGCACCCAGCTGCTGATCACGGTCGATTGCGGCATCGCGGCGGTTGAGGAGGTTGCGCTTGCCCGTTCGCTTGCCATGGACGTGATCGTCACCGACCATCATCAGCCGGGACCGGAGCTTCCCGACTGCCCGATCCTTCACCCGGCCGTGGACGGCTATCCGTTCGAGGAGCTGTGCGGGACGGCGGTCGCGTGGAAGCTCGCATGTGCGTTGAGGTCGACGCCGGGCACAGGGTCCCCCGGCTCGCGTTCGCGAGGAGTTCCGGGGGACCCTGCACCCGACGCCGACCTTGACCTCGTGGCGCTTGCCACGGTGGCCGACGTTGTGCCGCTCGTAGGTGAGAACCGGTCGCTGGTGCGGCGCGGGCTGGCGGAGGTTCGGCGCGCGCGCAGGCCGGGGATACGAGCGCTGCTGGAGGCTGCGAAATGCGAGCCGACTCAGCTTGACGAGGGTGATCTTGCATTCCGGTTGGCCCCGAGGATCAATGCTGCGGGGCGCCTCTATCGTGCCGACGCCGGAGTTGAGTTGTTTCTCACCGAGGACGAGGGGCGGGCTGCCGAGATCGCGGTGGAGTTGAGCCGGGCAAACAGCGAGCGGCGGGCTACGGAGCGGGAGGTCGATGCGGCGGCAGAGGCTGCGCTTCGCGAGCTTCCGGAGCAGCTTCGGGATGCGCGGGGCCTGGTTCTTGCTGGCAAGGGGTGGCATCCCGGCGTGATTGGGATCGTTGCGTCGCGGCTGGTCGAGCGGCATCACCGGCCTGTGGTCGTGATCTCGCTCGATGGCGACGGCGGGGGGAGGGGGTCCGGCCGCAGCATTCCGGGCTTTGATCTGCTTGCCGCCCTCGAGGCCTGCTCAGAGCACCTCACTGGTTTCGGTGGCCACCGCGCGGCTGCGGGCCTGGAGCTGCGGGTCGAGAATCTCGATGCCTTTCGTGCGGCCTTCGCTGCGCACGCGACCTCGGTGCTGGGTCCGGAGGATCTGCAGCGAACTGAGCGGATCGATGCGATGGTGGGCGGCGCCGCGCTCGATCTCGACCTTGCGGAGGAGATCGAGCGCCTTGCCCCGTTCGGGATGGGAAATCCCGGTGTGCGCCTGCTGGTCCCCTCCGCCCGGGTCCGTGACGTGCGCGCGATGGGTGAAGGCAAGCACGCCAGGTTCAGCCTCCACAGCGGCGCCCACCAGGCGCTTGGGGTCGCCTTCGGCCGGGCGAAGCTGGGCGTGGGAGAGGACGACCCGGTTGACGCCACGGTGCGGCTTGAGGTGAATCGCTGGAACGGCTCGGTCGAGCCCCGGGTCGTGCTGCGCGAGCTCTATCCCCATCAGTCACTCGCTGAGGGGATCGAGAGCAACTCCGACGAGCTCTGGTGGCAGCGATTCGAGCAAGAGCTGGCCGCAGACCTTGCCACCTGGCCGCCGGTGGGGATCGCTGCGCACAATCCCTCTCCTGGGTCGATCGAGCGGCAGGAAGTTCGGCCGCGCAGCGCTCCGGCCGCGGTCGTCGCCGAGCTGAGCTCTTGTGGGGAAGAGGTGCTCGCCGTCGTCGCCGATCGCGAGCGCCGCGCGGCCTTGGCTGGGGAGGGGGTCGAGCTGGCCGATGCCGCCGCGCTTGAAGCGGCCCCCGAGCTCGCCGCTGGCTTCGAGCACGTCGTCCTCGTCGACCCGCCGCCCTTCGCCCATATCGAAAACCTCGCTGTCCGAGCCACGCCCAAAGGTGGCTACGTCCACCTTGCCTGGGGCGAGGCAGAGCACCGCTTCGCCCTTGCCATGCTCGATGAGCAGCTCGCCCGCAGAGCGGTGTTGATCGCGCTCTTCAAGGACTTGCGTGAGGCGGGCGAAGTAGGTGGGCCCGAGCTGTTGGCCGCACTGCGTGGCAGTGGTTCGCATCCGCGCAGCGCCGTGGTCGCGGCTCGCTGCCTGCGCGTGCTGATCGAGCTAGGGCTGGCCCAGGGAACGCCGGCCGGGGGTGCGGGCAGCGTCGGCGTCGTATCCTCCGAGAAGACAGATCTGGAGCGCTCGGCTTCCTATATGGCCTACGGCGCTCGTCACCAGGAGGGTTTGCAATTCCTCGAACGACGAAAGAAACCCTAGAGCAGCGCGAGCTCCTCGCCGACCTCTTCGCCGTGGTCGAGGAGTTCGACTCTGCACCCGAGCACGACTCGGGGTCGAACGGCGGCGGGACCGTGGTCGCGGTCGCGACGATCGATCGCGCCGCACTGACCCGTGCCTTCGACTTCGCTTGCGATCGTCACGCCGATCAGCTGCGCCGCTCCGGCGATGAGTTCATCACCCACCCGGTCGGGGTCGCCCAGATCTGTGCCGGCATGCGCCTCGACACCGAGACGCTCTGCGCGGCTCTGCTGCACGACACGGTCGAGGACACCAGCGCCAGCCTGGAGGAGATCCGGGTCGAGTTCGGCGACGAGATCGCGCAACTGGTCGACGGCGTCACCAAGCTGACCGGGATGACCTTCGAGAGCCGCGACGAGCGGCAGGCGGAGAACTACCGCAAGATGATGGTGGCGATGGCCACCGACGTCAGGGTAATCCTGATCAAGCTGGCCGACCGCCTCCACAACATGCGCACCCTCGGGGCGCTGCCGAAGCAGAAGCAGATGGCGAAGTCCCGTGAGACGCTGGAGATCTACGCGCCGCTCGCCCACCGGCTCGGTATCCACGCGATCAAATGGGAGCTGGAGGATCTTGCCTTCGCGACCCTGCACCCGCGCAAGTACAGGGAGATCAAGCAGCTCGTCGCCCAACAGCGCGACGAGCGCGAGGTCTACGTCAACCACGCCGGTGAGTTCCTCGGCGGGGAGCTGAAGGCCGTCGGCATCGAGGCCGAGATCTCAGGCCGCGCCAAGCACTTCTACTCGATCTACACGAAGATGACGAAGAAGGGGCGCGAGTTCAACGAGATCTTCGACCTGACCGCGATGCGGGTGATCGTCGGCTCGGTCAAGGACTGCTACGGGGCGATCGGCGTCATCCACTCGCTCTGGAAGCCGCTGCCCGGTCGCTTCAAGGACTTCGTCGCGATGCCGAAGGCCAACATGTACCAGGCGCTGCACACGACCGTGATCGGGCCGGAAGGAAAGCCCCTGGAGATCCAGATCCGCACCGGCGAGATGCACAATCTGGCCGAGTACGGGATCGCCGCCCACGTCGCCTACAAGGAGGGCAGCGCCGGCGACCCGCAGCGCGAGAAGATGACCTGGCTGCGGCAGCTGGTCGAGGCCGAGGGGGAGCAGGACCCGGCCGAGTTCCTCGAGTCGCTCAAGGTCGACTTGTTCGAGGACGAGGTCTTCGTCTTCACTCCAAAGGGCGAGGTGAAGAACCTCTCCGCCGGCTCGACGCCACTTGACTTTGCCTATGCGGTCCACACCGACGTCGGCCACCGCTGCGTCGGTGCCAAGGTCAATGGCAGCATCGTGCCGCTGCACTACCAGCTGCGCTCGGGTGACATCGTCGAGGTGCTGACCGCGAAACAGAACCGCGGCCCTTCGCGCGACTGGCTCAAGCTGGTGCGGACCAGTCGCGCCCGCAACAAGATCCGCGCCTTCTTCAGGGAGGAACGGCGCGAGGACGCAGAGAAAAAGGGCCGCGATGCGCTCGAGGAGGCGCTGCGCAAGCGCGGCCTGCCGATGCAGAAGCTGGTGATGTCGCCGCTGCTGGCCCAGGTGATCAAAGAGATGGGCTTCCGCAAGGCGACCGAGTTCTACATCGCCCTCGGCCAGGGAAAGATCTCGACCAAGGCCGTCGCCAACAAGCTGATGCAACGCCTCAAAGAGGGCGAGGCGGTCGAGGAGGAGCAGCCAATTGGCTTCGAGGGCGCCCGCGAGGACAAGGCGCGGCGAACCAAGGACGCCTCCAACTACGGAATTCGGGTCAAGGGCGCCGACAACGTCGCCGTGCGCCTCGCCAAGTGCTGTCGTCCCGTGCCCGGCGACACGATCGCCGGTTACGTCTCGCTGGGCCGCGGCATCACCATCCACCGCGCCGACTGCAAGAACGTCAAGGCGCTGATGAAGGCCCCGGAACGCTTCGTCGAGGTCGGTTGGGACGGCGAGAACGAGTCCTCATACCGGGTTGAACTCCAGATCGACGCCTACGATCGCACCCGCCTGCTCGAGGACCTCTCGCGGACCTTCTCCGAGGCTGGGATCAACATCCTCGGGGCGAGCTGCATGACCAAGCACCCGATGGTGAAGAACCGCTTCGTGGTCGAGGTAGGCGACACCGAGCAGCTGAAGCAGTGCATCGCCCGCCTGCGCAACGTCGAGTCCGTGTTCGACGCCTACAGGATTACCCCAACGAGCTGATCAGGCGACCACGGTGAGCGCGCCCGGGGCGACGCTCAGGTCGATGTGCGTCCTCTCGCCGATGTAGTCGCCGTCGACCTGGATCGGGAAGGGACGGGGGACGCCGTCCCTGGTCTCGGAGATCGATGCGATGCTGGCCGCGCCCACGCCTTCGAAATGCTCGATCTGCCGGTGGCGGGCGGCGGGGCGCTTCTCGCTGAAGAGGCGCGGGATCAGGGTCGGCATGTCGCGCTGGGTGGCTCGTTTGAGTACCCCGATCGAGAGCGTGCCGTCGTCGATCTCGACCCCCTCGCAGACACGCACCGGGCGGCTGGCGAAGTAGGTAAAGGGGTCGGAGTTTTGAGCCAGTGCAGTGATGCCCTCGCTCGTCTCGTTGCCGATCTGGACCCGCAGCCTGACCGGGTTGACGATGTAGCTGCGGTAAAAGGCGGAGATCGCTGCCCAGCTGTAGTAGTACGGGCCGCCGCGCGACTTGAGCCGGGGGTGGGCGTCGACCCGTTTGACCACGGTGGCGTCGATTCCAACCCCGCAAGAGAAGACGAAATGACGCTCGTCGACCGTGCCGAGGTCGACCTTGCGGGGCGCCCAATCGTCGACCAGGGCCAGGAGGTGCTCGGTGGCGTCGACGACGTCGTTGGGGATGCCGAGGGTGCGGCAAACGACGTTGGTTGAGCCGCCCGGCAGAACGGACACCGGCACCTCGGTTCCGGCGAGCCCGTTGGCAACCTCGTTCAAGGTCCCGTCGCCACCGAAGGCGACGACGATGTCGTAGCTGTGGTCGCGTACCTCGCGGCCGATCTCGGTGGCGTGGTTCTGGGCCTCGGTGGCGACGGTCTCGACCTCATAGCGGCCCTGCAAGGCGTAGACGACGAGGTTCTTGAGCCGATCGGAGACCGTCGTCGCGTACGGGTTGACGATCAGCAGCATCCGTTTCTTGGCGGGTTTTCTGGATGAGCCGAGGCGAACCATCGGACGTGCAATCTATGTGCCGCGGATATTGTGCAGCCGTTCCCTTGCGACGCAAACCGACATTTGCGATTGCCTTGGCCCTCGCTACGCTGGCGATCTGTGCTCCGGTCGCTGGCGGTGTAGAGAAGCCGCCTCTTGGGTGCCCTTCGTTCTCGAGCCAGGCCGGTGCCCAAGAGCGTTTCGTTCTCTCGGGCGGCAATCCGTCACGGAACGCCCGCGGTCTCGACGATGACGGCGATGGCGTTGCCTGCGAGGGTCTGCCCGGTCCCTATGCGGGGTTCGCGACGATCGGCTACCACCGGGAGAGAAAGTTCTTCTACGGCACCGCGTCGATGCCGCCCACCAGCGCAGGGGACGGCTTTGCATGCCTTGTCGGCAACCGGCACTACCCAGAGGGCCCTCGTCTGCTGAAGATCTACAAAGCAGTTCCCGGGCCGGATAAAGCGGTCTCGCGCGACGTCGGTGCCGAAGCAAAGCCCGACAGCGGACGCCTCCTCTGGAAGCTGGACAGGGAGTCCGTCGTCGGCGGCCGCTACTACGTCGTCTTCGGAGCACAGATCCGTCCGTCCCCCTACGAGCCCAGCAACTGCCCGGAGTTCCGCTCGAGCGAGGTCTATCTACCGCGAGTGCAGCGCGCTACTCCGTCGCCTCGTAGCGGACCACCTCACCGTCCTCGACTTCGCGCACCCGGCCTTCGTTGAGCAGCAGATCGGCGTGTCCGATCACCTCCGAGAGGGTGAGGAACGCCTGGGTGACCGCGACGTCGCCCCACAGCGCCTGGGCTATCTCGTAGCCCGTGCGGGGCCGCTCGGCGATCAGGTCGTAGATCTTCTCCTTGCGCCGCTCGTGTTTGGCGAGGCGGTCGTCGATCAGGGCGACGTGGTCGGTGATCGGCTCGCCGTGGCCGGAGAGGACGATCGCGGCCGGCATCTCGCGGGTCTTCTTCATCGACTCGATGTAGGTGACAAGTGCCTGCGTTCGCTGCGGAGAGCCATCGAGGGGACGGGTAATCAAGGGGTTGGAGGAGATGTGAGCGATCAGGTGGTCGGCGGCGATCAGGATGCGCCGCTCCTCGTCCCAGAAGACCGTGTCGGAGGGACTGTGGCCGGGCCGGTGCAGCGCCTGCAGGGCGCGATCGCGGAAGGTGATCGCCTCTCCATCGACAAGCGGCCGCGTCACCTCGGCCTTCGAGCCCCAACCACGAAAGCTGCGCGAGACGCTCTGCAGGGCGAACGCGACCTCCTGGGGGATGCCGTTGCGCAGCATCAGCTCGACCGCGAACTGATCCTCGTCTTCGGCGTCCTCGGCGAAGTTCGCAAGCCGCTCGGCGGCGAGCCCCAGCGCGGCGACCTCGGCGCCGGAGTGCTCGACGACGATCTCGACCAGGCCCAGGTGGTCGATGTGCTGGTGGGTGAGGATGACTAGCTCGAGGTCGTCGATCGAGTAGCCGCGCTCGCCGAGCTGGCCCTGCAGCTCGTCCAGCGCCTTACCCGAATTGGGGCCGGTATCGATCAGGGTCAGCGGCTCGTCCTCGAGCAGGTAGCAGTTGACTCGGCCGACGGCGAACGGCGTCGGGATGCGGAGGCGGTGGATACCGGCCAGGGCGGCCTGTTCGAGGGCGCCCTCGGCAGTTTGCCCGCTCACGCCCGGATCAATCCCAGCACCTCGTCCCGTTTCGCTTCCATCTCCTCGCGGGAGACGAGCGACTCGAGGTTGAGGCGCAGCAGGGGCTCGGTGTTGGAAGGTCGCACGTTGAAGTGCCAGTTCGGGTAGTCGACCGAGATTCCGTCGAGCCAGCCCTGCTCCCCATCCGAGTGGCGCTCGGCGATCTCCCTCATCTTCGCCTCCTGATCGTCGACCTCGGAGTTGATCTCGCCGGAGATGAAGTAGCGCGAGCGGAACTCGGCCATCAGCTCCGCGAGCGAACGGCCGTCTACGGAGAGAAGCTCGAGCATCAGCAGGGCCGGAATCGTGCCCGAGTCGGCGCACCAGAAATCGCGGAAGTAGTAGTGGCCGGAGACCTCGCCGCCGAAGACTGCCCCGGTCTCACGCATCCGGATCTTGAAGAAGGCATGGCCCACTCGTGAGAGGTCGGAGCGGCCGCCCTCGGCGGCGACCAGATCCGGCACGGCACGGCTCGAGCGGGGGTCGTAGAGGATCGTCGCGCCGGGGTTCTTAGCCAGCGCCGCGCGGGCGAGCAGCGCGCAGACGAAGTCCCCGTCGCAGAACGACCCCTCGCCGTCGATGAAGAAGCAGCGGTCGGCGTCGCCGTCCCAGGCGATGCCGAGGTCGGCGCCGGCTGAGCGCACCCGGTCTTCGATCAGCTTGCGGTTCTCCGGCAGCAATGGGTTCGGCTCGTGGTCGGGGAACTCGCCGTCGGGCGCGAAGTACATCTCGTCGAGCTCGAGGCCGAGGCTGCGTAGAATCGGGCCGACCGTCGGTCCGGCCATGCCGTTGCCGCCGTCGACGACGACTTTGAGGGGCTTCACCGCCGCCGGGTCGATGAATGAGAGCGCGTGCCGCCTGTACTCGTCCCAGACGTCGACCTGCTCGAAGGAGCCGCCACCGGGAGCGAGTCCGAGCCCGGCTTCGATCTCCCGCCGCACGTCGCCAATCCCAGCGTCGCCCGACAGCGCCAGCGCTCCCTCGCGCACCAGCTTGACGCCGGTGTAGGCCTTCGGATTGTGCGAGGCGGTGACCATCGCGCCCCCGTCCAACCGCTGCGAGCCGACCAAGTGGTAGAGCATCTCGGTGGCGACCATGCCGGCGTCGAGCACTGTGGCCCCCTCGGCGACCAGGCCATCGCGCAGCTCGGCGGCCATCGCGGGGGCGGTCAGCCGCATGTCTCGCCCGAGGCCGACTCGCAGCTCACCCGGCTGCTTGCCGCGCAGCCGTGCCAGCACCCGGGCGAAGGCGCGGCCGATCGCGAGCGCCGTCGTCTCGTCCATCTCGGAGCCGTGCAGTCCGCGGATGTCGTAAGCCTTGAAGATCCCTGCGGGGGCAAGCGGTGCGGTATCGCTCAAAACGCTCCCTTCAGCGCCTCGAGGCTCTGCTCGAGCGTTTGCGGCATCACCCTGGTGTCGGCGATCACCGGCATGAAGTTGGTGTCGCCGCCCCAGCGTGGAACTACGTGGAGGTGGATGTGATGCTCGACGCCAGCGCCGGCAACGCGTCCCTGGTTGAAGCCGACGTTGAACCCGTGCGGCTCGTAGACCTCCTCCAGCCGGGACATCGCCCGCTGCGCCAGCGACATCATCTCCGTCGTCGTCTCAGCTGGTAGATCCTGGATGCGACCAATGTGCTCGAAGGGCGCCACCATCAGGTGGCCATTGGTGTAGGGAAAGAGGTTGAGGATCACGAAGCAGCGCTCGCCGCGGTGGACGATCAGGTTCGCGGCATCGTCGCCCGCTGCCGGCTTGGCGCAGAAGATGCACTCCTCCTCGTTGTCCTTGGACGCGTCCTTCACGTAGGCAAGGCGCCAGGGCGCCCAGATCCGAAAGTTGGCCACACGGACGATCCTATGCTGGACGTGCCGGTGGAGAGGTGTCCATATGGACCTCGGAGCACCGGCACGTCCGCGGACCGGTCAGAGCCAGCCGCGGTTGCGGAAGTAGGCGACCATTCCGAGCAGCAGCGCGAACATCCCACCGACGACAGCCCAGAATGCCGTCAAATCGCCTTCGCCCGGTACCCCCACATTCATCCCCCAGATGCTCGCCAGCAGGGTCAGCGGCAGGACGATGACGCTGATCGAGGTGAGGACACGGAGGATGTCGTTGACCCGATGTGAGATCACCGACTCGTTGGTCTCGGCCAGTGCCTCGACCACCTCCTTGTAGTTCTCCAGCATGTCCCAGATCCGCTCGTGTGCATCGACGATGTCGTCGAAGTAGATCTCCAGGTCGAGGTCGGTGGCGAGATAGCGCTGCTTGACCTTCTCCAGGTCGCGCAGCACCGGCCGCTGCGGCCGGATCACCTTGCGGAAGTTGATGATCTCCTGCTTGACGTTGGAGATGTCGCGCACCACCTCCTCCGAGCGGCCCTCGAAGATGCCGTCCTCCAGCGCGTCGAGCTTGTTGCCGATCTTGCGCAGCATCGGGAAGCAGTAGTCGAAGCTGTCGTCGACGAGGCGGTAGAGCAGATAGCCGGAACCGCGTGAGAAGAGCTGCTCGCGCAACTCCTCCTTCGCCCGGCAGCGCTCGAACAGGTACTCGACCGGTTGGAGCGGCTGGTTCGGGATCGTGACGACGTAGCCGGGGCCGACGAAGAGGTCGAGCTCGCCGGTGCCGAGGCGGCCAACGGCGGGGTCGAAGATCGGAAAGTGGAGGACGATGAAGAGGTAGTCGTCGTATATGTCGATCTTCGGCCGCTGGTTGCGCGAGAGCACGTCCTCGAGATCGAGTGCATGGAAGTTGAAGTTGTCCTCCAGCCAGGCACGCTCAAGGGCGCCAGGCCGCTCAATGTTGACCCAGCGCAGGCCGGAAGAGTCGATCTGCTCGACGTTCGGTGTTTGCGGCTCAGGCTGGGGTGCCGCCGAGGCGAGCGCGTCGCGCCGGGCAGCCCGTCGCAGCCGTGGTTTCGGAAGGTTCGGCATCGTTCGGGCTCATCTTCTCGTCGGCAGGCGCGGGCATTTGTCATGTGCAGGTTAAACGGCGTTCGCCCAGAGGGAGCAGGATCGCTGTCAGCGTCGAATCCGTTGCTATAGTCAACTCCACATAAGCGCCACATCTAGAGGGGTGGAGGGACTGGCCCGCAGAAGCCCCGGCAACCACCTCGAACCATCGGTTCGAGGGGAGGTGCCAACTCCAGCAGGTTTGCCGTGATCGTCCGGGGACCTGGAAGATGTGGGGAAGGCGTCCGATCGGACCTCTGCCCCACAAGGCGGAGGTTTTTTTCTAGGCAAGAAAGAGGATCGGATGTCAGTCGAGAGCTTGAAGTGCAAAGAGTGCGGGGCGACCTACGAGCTCGGTGCCAGCTACGCATGTGAGAACTGCTTTGGGCCGCTGGAAGTCTCCTACGACTACTCGGGGTTCGACGCCGCGGAGGTCAAGCGCCGGATCCAAGCCGGCTCGCAGGGGATCTGGCGCTACGGCGACTTCCTCCCCTTCGGCGGCCGGCCGCTCGATCCGCTCGAGCCGGGCCTGACGCCGCTGGTGCGCGCCGATCGCCTCGCCGAGCGACTCGGGATCGAGGCCGAGATCTGGGTCAAGAACGACGCCGCCAATCCCACCCACTCCTTCAAGGACCGCGTCGTTGCGGTTGCGGTCGCGAAGGCGAAGGAGCTGGGCTTCAAGACCGTGGCCTGTGCCTCAACCGGCAACCTCGCCAACGCCGTTGCCGCCCATGCCGCGGCTGCCGGCCTGGAGTCCTACGTCCTCGTGCCCGCCAACCTGGAGGAGCAGAAGCTGCTCGCGACGGGGATCTACGGCACCAACCTGGTCGGCGTACGCGGCAACTACGACGACGTCAACCGGCTCTGCACCCAGCTCGCCGAAACGCGCCCGTGGGCCTTCGTCAACGTCAACCTGCGTCCTTACTACGCCGAGGGCTCAAAGACGCTCGCCTACGAGACGGCCGAGCAGCTCGGCTGGGAGCTGCCCGATCGGGTCGTCTGCCCGATCGCCTCGGGCTCGCTCTTCACCAAGGTTGCGCGCGGATTCCAGGAGTGGACCGACCTGGGGTTGGTTGAGGGCTCCCAGCCGGTCTTCAACGGCGCCCAGGCACTGGGTTGCAGTCCCGTAGCCACTGCCTTCGCCGAGGGCTGGGACGTCTGCAAGCCGCAGAAGCCGGAGACGATCGCCAAGAGCCTCGCGATCGGTGACCCGGCAGATGGCCCCTACGCGCTCGAGCAGGCGCGCCGCAGCGGTGGCGCGATCGACTCGGTCACCGACGAGGAGATCCGCGCCGGCATCCGCCTGCTGGCGGAGACGACGGGGATCTTCACCGAGACTGCGGGTGGAGTCACGATCGGTGTCCTCGCCAAGCTGGCCGAGCGAGGCGACATCGGCGCGGGTGAGCGGGTCGTCGTCTACATCACTGGCGAGGGGCTAAAGACGCTTGACGCGGCGCGCGATAGCTTCCATATGCACGAGATCGACCCCGATCTCG
Organism: uncultured Solirubrobacterales bacterium; assembly: GCA_963698085.1. Classification (GTDB taxonomy): domain Bacteria; phylum Actinomycetota; class Thermoleophilia; order Solirubrobacterales; family 70-9; genus VRUE01. The sequence continues at coordinate 111,345 of OY969122.1, read as the reverse complement.
ACAGCTTCGAGTCCGCGTTCGAACAGCAGGAGGTAGCCGTCTGATGTCCGTCACCGTGAAGATCCCGACCCAGTTGCGCGCCGCGACGGGCGGCGACGCCGAGGTTGAGGTTTCCGGCTCGACCGTGGGCGAGGTGCTCGACGCGGTCTTCGATACCCATGGCGACCTGCGCGAGCGAATTACCCAGGACGGCGACCTGCGCCGCTTCGTCAACGTCTACGTCAGCGGTGAGGACATTCGCTTCCAGCAGGGCCTCGATACGGCGATCAGCGAGGGCGACGAGGTGACGATTTTGCCGGCGGTCGCCGGCGGCAGCTGAAACCGCCGGTTGTCATCCTCTGCGGCGGCCGCGGTACGCGGCTGCGCGAGCGCACCGAGTCGGTGCCGAAGGCGCTGGTCGAGATCGGCGGCATGCCGATCGTCTGGCACGTGATCGGTATCTACTCAGCGCAGGGCTTTGATCGCTTCCTACTCGCGACGGGATACCTCGGCGAGGCGGTGGAGGAGTTCGTTGCCGCCGAGCCCTGGCCTGAAGGAATCACGGTCGAGTGCATCGACACCGGCGAGGACACGCCGACCGGCGGCCGACTCGCCTGCCTCGGCGATCGCCTTGGAGGCGGGACGTTCTGCGCGACCTACGCCGACGGCGTTGCCGACATCGACCTCAACGCCCTACTCGACTTTCACGGCTCCCACGGTGGCCTGGCGACGATGACCGCGGTGCGGCCGCACTTGCAGTGGGGCGTCGCCGAGCTCGGCGACGGTGGCCGGGTCGACGGCTTCGCCGAGAAGCCCCGCAGCGAGCACTGGATCAACGGTGGCTTCTTTTGCTTTGAGCCAGGTGCGCTCGGCTATCTCGACGAGAGCAGCGTGCTCGAGCGCGAGCCCCTGGCGCTCCTGGCCGCCGACAGCCGGCTCTTCGCGCACCGGCACGACGGGTTCTGGGACTGCATGGACACCTACAAGGACGCGGTCGTGCTTAACGACCTCTGGGCAAGCGGCGAGGCCCCTTGGGCGACCTATGGCGAGTCTCCCGTCAATGTCACGGGAAAAGCGCCACAGGGGGCTCCGTGACTCGGATCTTGGTTACCGGCGCCCACGGCTTCGTCGGCTCCCATCTCGCGCGTGCCCTACTTGAACGAGGCGATGCGGTTCGCGCTTTGGACCGTCCGGCGCCACGCCTGGCCGATGTCGGCGGCGAGCGCCGCTCTGGCCTGGACCTGCTTGGGATCAGGGGTGAGGTAGAGCTGGTCGAGGCCGACTTGCGCGATGCGGAGGCGGTGGCCGGGGCCGTCGAGGCAGCGGACTCGGTCTTCCATCTCGCCGCCCAGACGATTGTGGGCGTCGCTCGCAAGTCGCCCTTAGAGACCTTCGAGGTAAACGTTCAGGGTGCCTGGAACGTCTTTGAGGCCTGCCGCACCCACGAGGTTGCGCGGGTCGTCTTCGCTTCCTCCGACAAGGCCTACGGCGCGAGCCCCGAGCTCCCCTACCGCGAGGACTTCCCGCTGCGCGCCGCTTATCCCTATGACGCCAGCAAGGCTGCGGCCGACACGATCGCTCGCAGCTATGCGACCGCCTACGACCTGCCGCTTGCGGTGACCCGCTTCGCCAACGTCTACGGCGGCGGCGATCTCAACTTCTCCAGGCTGATCCCGGAGACCGTCATCGCCTTGCTCGGCGGGAGAGCGCCGGTGATCCGCTCCGACGGCAGCCCCGAGCGCGACTTCCTCCACGTCGAGGATGCCGTCTCTGCCTATCTGGCGATTGCCGGCGCGCTCGGCAACGGAGCAGTGGGGGAGGCCTTCAACGCTGGCGGCGAGCGGCCGCACTCTGTTCGGGAGGTGGTCGAGCTGATCGCCGAGGCCGCTGGCATCGGTGTCAAGCCCGACCTTCGGGGCACCGGCAATCCCGATGGCGAGATCGACCGTCAGTTCGTCGACTCGACCAAGCTGCGAGAGCTGACCGGCTGGCGACCGAAGGTCGAGTTGGGCGAAGGTCTGCGCCGCACCCTCGAGTGGTACCGCGAGCACCCCGAGGCCCGGCCGGTCTAGGCTGCTTCGCCATGTGCGGACGCTTCACCGTCACGGCCAAAGACACGAAGACGATCGCCGATCGCTTTCAGGTCGAGCTGGAACGCTCGCTGGAGCGGAACTCGTCCGGCGAGGCGCCGCCGCCGAGTAAGGAGCGGGTGAAGAAAGCAGAATCCGGGCTGGGGCGTTTCAACGTCGCACCGACCCAGGAGGTGCTGACCGTGCGCGCTTCCCCCGACCCCGAGGAGGCGGCTGACGGCGAGCGCGAGGCCCGGCTAATGCGTTGGGGATTAGTTCCTCGCTGGGCCAAGGACCTCAAGGTCGGCTACCGGATGATCAACGCCAAAGCCGAGAACTTGACCTCGAGTCGGGCCTACGCGCCGCTGGTCGGCAAGTTCCGCCACCGCTGCCTGATCGTCGCCGACGGCTTCTATGAGTGGATGCGGGCCGAGGACCCGAAGCAGCCGCGCCAGCCCTGGCGCTTCACCGTCGACGGCGGCGAGCCCTTCGCCTTCGCCGGCATCTGCACCCGCAAGGAGTGGGAGGACGAGGGGGACCGCGGCTTCGAGGACGGCTGGCTCTACAGCTGCACGATCGTCACCACGACCCCGAACGAGGTCGTCGCCAAAGTGCACGACCGGATGCCGGCGATCTTGCCGAGCGCAGAGGCTGAGGCAGCATGGCTGCGACCCGACCTCGAGGTCGAGGACGCGATCGCGATGTGCGCGCCGCTCCCCGCATCGCGCATGGAGGGCTCTCCCGCCAACCCGAAGCTGAACAAAGTAGGCAAAGGGATCGAGGGCCCTGAGTTGCTGGTGGCTCCTAGCTCCTGAGGTCGCCCGTGGCGCGAACAGTGGCCTCGCCGGTGCCGGTCTCGACCGTGCAGACGATCTCGACCGACGGCTGACGTGCGGTTCGCCAGAAGCCGGCGAAGCCGAGCGAGAGCGGCTCCTGCAGGCGACCTGGGGGGAGGCCCCATTGCCATTCCTGCGAGTTGGTCCGGTATGGCTGCCAGCTGACGACGACGCCGGGCAGATCGGTGAAGGCCTCAAAGGCGTCACCCATTTCCAGCGAGGCGAATTCGGCCCCCTGGATCGGCAACCTGACGCCGACGCTTTCGGGGACCTCCTGCTTGGTCAGGTTGTATTCGCCGGTGGAGCGAGGAAAGGCGCCGCGGCTGTTAACGGTGCGGCCCAGCTCGGCACCGCCGCCGCTCATCCTGCAGCGCACCCGCGCCTGTCCGACAGCCGAGCCTGCCTCGATCCGCAAGACCGAGGTGGCAAGGAAGATCCGTTCGCCTTCGATGTTGTCTTCGCTTACCCGCAGCCCACCGTTCTGGAGGCGCATCGAGCCGCCACCCGGGATCGTCTCAGGCGGCGAGTCGGGAAGCGGCGCTCGCGCCACCCATTCGATCTCCACCGAGCTGCCGCCCACCTCGTCGGTAGCCAGCGCCCCGGCAGCAAGGGTGGCGATCAGGCCGATCACGACCACCGCGATCGCCCCGCGCGGCGGGCGAGTATCCGTGATCCCGTCCATGACGCGCCCGGCAGGATTCGAACCTGCGGCCTTTCGCTCCGGAGGCGAACGCTCTATCCAGCTGAGCTACGGGCGCCGAACATGCAGCTTAGTTCCTGGCTGTTAGGGGTGCCGACCCAAACGTATGTTCCGTCTTAGTGAAGACATAAAGTTTCCCTATGGCAGCGTCTGGGAGCGGCAACACTGGAGAGGCAATGGTTTTAGCCGCGCTGGTGGATCGAGGTTTTCACGTTCTGGTTCCGTTCGGCGAGGGGCAGCCATACGACTTGGCCGTCCATCTGGGGGAGGGCGAGTTCCTCAGGGTCCAGTGCAAGACCGCATGGCCGCGGCAGGGCTGCATTATCTTCAACTGCAGGACCACCGATCACGGGCGTGGGCCTCAGTCGTACGTCGGGCTTGCAGACATATTCGGTGTTTACTTCCCGCCAAGTCGCGCGGTGTACTTGGTCCCTATTGATGCGGTCGCTCAGTTCGAAGGCAGGCTTCGTTTAGAGCCTGCCTTGAACAACCAGCGACGGCGGATTAGGCGGGCCGCCGATTTCGAGATCGACCGCTGGACGGCCGATTCGCTTCGCGAGATCTTGCGGCGAGGACCGTCTTGCGATGAACCTTTGTTGACTGTCGCGTAGGCTCGCGAGCCATGGACCTCTCGGTCGCCTTTCTCGGCACGGGTGGCGCCGTGCCCTCGGCGCGGCGCAACACCGCCAGCCTGCTCGTCTCACGCGGCGGCGAACGGCTGCTGTTCGACTGCGGGGAGGGGACGCAGCGTCAGATGCAGCGCTCGCTGGGCCTGGTCCAGGTCGACGCGATCTACTTCACCCACTTCCACGCCGATCATTTCCTCGGTCTGCCGGGTCTGCTCAAAACGTATGACCTAACGGAGCGGGAGAAGCCGCTGACGGTCTATGGGCCGCGGGGCCTGCGCGACCTCTTTCAGAGCATGGCTCGGGTGATCGGCAGGGTCGGCTACAAGCTCGAGCTGATTGAACTGGACGCTGGTGACACCGTCCCTCTCGAGGGTGCCGAGGTGCGGAGCTTCCCGGTCGAGCACAGCGTTCGCGCTCATGGCTACGCGCTCGTCGAGGAGGAGCGGCCGGGGCGCTTCGATCCCGAGGCCGCGAAGCGACTCGGGGTGAAGGAAGGCCCTGACTTCGCCGCCCTGCAGCGTGGCGAGTCGGTTCAGGGCGCAGCCGGCCCGGTCGAGCCCGGCGAGGTGATGGGGGAATCGCGACCTGGCCGCAGGCTCGTGGCTACGGGCGACACCGCTCCCTGTCGGGCGACGGTCGAGGCCGCCCACGGAGCCGACCTGCTGATCCACGATGCCAGCTTCGCCGAGGAGGAGGCCCAGCGTGCCGCCGACACCGGTCACTCAACCGTAGGCCAAGCCGCAGCGGTAGCCCGCGAAGCAGACGTCAAGCTCCTAGCCCTAGTCCACATCTCCTCCCGCTACCACGTAGGCAAAGTCCTCGAGGAGGCACAAGAGGTCTTCCAACCCACGCTCGCCCCCCGCGATTTCGACGTGATCGACCTTCCCTTCCCAGAGCGCGGAGAACCACAGCTCGTGCAAAACGGAGCACGGGAGAGGGGGGAGGATTTGTCCCAGAAGCTTCCGGGCGATGAGTTTCATGAGGGGACGGGTGGGGGTCCTCTCGGAGTGCCTCCCCCCGGCACCACGGAGTGATTCTGCCCCGAAGGGGCACTAGATTTCACCGCCAAAGGCGGTGATAGGCACCTCCGAGAGGACCCCCACCCGTCCCACCACGCTGCTACTCTGAGGCCGTCCTTTAACCCGGTCCCGCGAGGCCAGGAAGGAGCAAAGAAGTGAGCGAGAAGGTCGTGCTCAAGCGCGACGACCTGAGGCGAACGCTGCGACGGATCGCCCACGAGATAGCCGAGGCCAACCCGAAGCCCGAGCGTCTCGCGATCGTCGGCGTCCACACGCGAGGCGCGGTCATTGCCCGCCGCCTCCACACCCTCGTCGGCGAGCTGACCGATGCCGAGACCCCGATCGGCGACCTCGACATCTCCTTCTACCGCGACGACGTCGGTGCCCAGTCTCCAGCCGACCAGCCGGTCGTACACGCCTCCCACATCGATTTTGATCTCAGCGGCCGCACCGTCGTCCTCGTCGACGACGTGCTCTTCACCGGCCGCACCGTGCGCGCCGCGATCGATGCCCTCTTCGATTACGGTCGGCCGCAGCGGGTTCAGCTGGCGGTTCTCTGCGACCGCGGGCACCGCGAGCTGCCGATCCGGCCCGACTACGTCGGCAAGAACCTGCCGACCGCGCGCGAGCAGAGGGTCAACGTGCGGCTGGAGGAGACCGACGAGGTCGACCAGGTGACGATCTCCGAGCAGACGGCGGAGGTGGTGGCGTGAGACATCTGCTCGCGATCGAGGATCTCGACCGCGACGGCATCGAAGCGATCCTCGACCGCGCCGAGAGCTTCGCCGAGGTCGGCCGCCGCGACATCAAGAAGGTGCCGACGCTGCGGGGTCGCACGGTGGTCAGCCTCTTTTACGAGTCGAGCACCCGCACCAGCGCTTCCTTCGAGCTGGCGGCGAAGCGCCTCTCGGCCGACCTGATTTCGCTCAAGGCCGCCGGCTCCTCGGTCGACAAGGGCGAGTCGCTAAAGGACACGTGCGCGACCCTCTCCGCCTACGACCCAGCGGCGATCGTGATCCGGCACCCGTATGCCGGCGCCGCCCAGCTCGTCGCCGGCTGGACCGAGGCGGCGGTCGTCAACGCCGGCGACGGTAAGCACGAGCACCCAAGCCAGGCGCTGCTCGACCTCTTCACCCTGCGTCGTCGCCTGAACAGCCTCGACGGGGTGCAGATCTGGATTGTCGGCGATGTGCTGCACAGCCGCGTCGCCCGCTCCAACCTGATCGCCTTCCAGGCGATGGGGGCGGAGGTGACGGTCTGCGGCCCACCCGCCCTGCTCCCGCGCGGGATCGAGCAGCTCGGCTGCGAGGTCTCGCACTCGCTCGAGCGGCTCGGCGAGGCCGACGTCGTCTACGCGCTGCGACTGCAGAAGGAGCGCATGGCGGAGAGCTTCGTGCCCTCGATCCGCGAGTACGCGGCGCGGTTCCAGATCGACTCCCGCCGCCTCGGTCCGCGGCAGCTGCTCATGCACCCCGGCCCGGTCAACCGTGGGGTTGAGCTCTCCGGCGAGGTGATCGACTCGCCGCAGTCGCTGATGACCGAGCAGGTCGCCTCCGGCCTGGTCGTGCGGATGGCGATCCTCTATGAGCTGCTCGCCGCTGGTCCTGAGCGCTCGGTGCCGGCGACCGGCGACCACGAGACCAGCCCGACGTCGATCGGACAGCCGGCGTGAGCTTTTTGCAGGCGCTTGACATGCGCTCCGGCGAGGGCGCGGAGCTGGTCCTGCGCGGCGCAACCGTTCTGGACCCAGTCGCCGGTATAGACGGAGTCCACGACGTCGTCATCCGAGCCGGTCGTATCGCTGAACTTGCGGCTCCTGGCGCTGAGGCCGAGGGCTTGGAGGAGATCGACGCCGAGGGCCTGCACGCGTTCCCGGCCTTCTTCGACCCTCACGTCCACCTGCGGACCCCAGGCCACGAGCACAAAGAGGACCTCGAGACGGGCAGCCGCTCCGCGGCCGCCGGGGGTTACTGCGGGGTTCTGGCGATGGCCAATACCGACCCCACGGTCAGCACCCCGGCCGACATCGAGGCGCTGCGCGAGGCGGCACGCGAGGCGGCCTCGGTCCCGATCGGCTTCATGGCGACTGTCACCCGCGGCATGGAAGGCGAGGAGCTGACCGAGATGGGGGCGATCCGGGAGGCCGGCGCGATCGGCTTCAGCGACGATGGCCTGCCAATCCGCAGTGCCCGCGTACTGCGCCGCGCCCTCCAGTATCAGCGCCTTTGCGGCGGCACGATTGCCCTCCACGAGGAGGATTCGGAGCTTTCCGGCGACGGCGTCATGCACGAAGGGCCCGTGTCCGCGGCCCTCGGCCTAGCCGGCATTCCCTCGGTCTCGGAGTCGACGATGATCGCCCGCGATGCAGCCCTGGCTGGCTACGAGGGGGGCAGGATTCACGTTCAGCACCTGTCTGCCGTCGAGTCGGTGGAGGCGGTGCGTGCCGCCAAGGCCGCCGGGGTGCAGATCAGCTGCGAGGCCAGCCCACACCATCTCTGCCTCACCGACGAGGAGGTGCGCAGCCTTGACCCGCGCCGCTTCAAGATGAACCCGCCGCTGCGCTCGGAGGCCGATCGCCAGGCGCTCGTCGAGGGCCTGCGCGACGGCACGATCGATTGCGTCGCCACCGACCATGCCCCGCATGCAACGGAGGAAAAGGAGGTCCCCTTCGAGCAGGCGGCGATGGGGGTCACCGGGCTGGAGACGGCCTTCGCCGCCCTGCACACCGAGCTGGTCCTACCCGGCACGATCGAGCTCGGCCTGCTGGTCGAGCGGATGGCGGGGGGCGCCGCCCCCTTCGATCTCGAGCGACCCACCCTGGCGCCGGGCAGCGAGGCCAACGTCGCCCTCTGCGACCTCGGCGCCGAGTGGACCGTCGGCGAGGAGGGCTACGAGAGCCGCTCGCACAACTCTTGGTGCGCCGGCCGCAAGCTGACCGGACGGGTGCTGATGACGGTCGCCGGCGGCCAGGTCGCCTACCGTCTGCGCAGCTTTAGCCTGGGAGTAGCGACGTGAGCGGCTACATCCTGCTCGAGGACGGGGCCCGCTTCAACGGCGTGCTCTGCGCGCACGACGGCGAGGTAACCGGCGAGGTCGTCTTCAACACCGCGATGACCGGCTATCAAGAGTCGGTCACCGACCCTTCCTACGCCGGCCAGATCATCGTCTTTACCTATCCGCTGGTCGGCAACTACGGTGTCTCCGCCGCGGCGATGGAGTCCGACCGCGCTCACGCTCGCGGCGTCGTCATGCGCGACCCGAAGAACGGCGAGGATGTCGCCACCGCGGAGGGCGGTTGGCTCGACTGGCTCGGCGACTGCGGAGTGCCCGGAATCGGTGGTGTCGACACCCGCGCCCTCGTCCGCCACATCCGCGACCGCGGGGCGATGCGAGGCGGCATCTTCGCCGCCTCGACCGCTGAAGCCGAAGCCCGCAAGCGGGTCGCCGCCGAGCCCTCGATGGACGGCGCCGACTTCGCCCGCACCGTGACCCCGTCGGAGCCGGTCCGTTTCGAGGGCGAGGGGCCGCACGTGGTCGGGATCGACACCGGGGTAAAGCTCAACATCGTCCGCGAGCTGCGCGAGCGCGGTTGTCGCCTCACCCTGCTTTCCTGTACCTCCTCCGCGGAGCAGGTTCTGGCCGAGGAGCCCGACGTCGTCTTCCTTGCCAACGGGCCGGGCGACCCCCGGGCGCTCGGCTACGTCGTCGACACCGTCCGTGAGCTGGTCGGGAAAAAGCCCCTCTTCGGTATCTGCCTCGGGCACCAGCTGCTCTGCCGCGCGGTCGGGTTGGAGACCTTCAAGCTGCCCTTCGGCCACCGCGGCGCCAACCACCCGGTCAAGGAGTTGGCCAGCGGCCGGATCGAGATCACCTCGCAAAACCACGGCTTCGCCGTGCAGGGACCCGGCGGCGAGCCGCGGATCGAGGCCGACGAGCCGGTCCGCTGGGAGACCGACTTCGGCATCGCCGAGCTCTCCCACCTCAACCTCTACGACCGCACCGTCGAGGGCCTCGTGCTCCAAGACGTTGCCGCGGCGACCGTCCAGTACCACCCCGAGGCCGGGCCCGGGCCGCACGACGCCCGCCACCTCTTCGACAGCTTCCTGGAGCTGGCGGCATGAGCGAAGCGGAGGGAGCATCCATATCTGATTCTCTGCGACCGGAGCGGAGCGAATATCTGTATGCCTAAGCGCACCGACATCGAGAAGATCCTCTTGGTTGGCTCGGGGCCGATCGTGATCGGCCAGGCCGCCGAGTTCGACTACTCGGGCGTGCAGGCCTGCAAGGTGCTGCTCGAGGAGGGCTACGAGGTCATCCTCGTCAACTCCAACCCGGCGACGATCATGACCGACCCCGAGTTTGCCACCGCGACCTACGTCGAGCCGCTGTTGCCCGGTCCGGTGGCCAAGATCATCGAGAAGGAGCGCCCCGACGCCCTGCTACCGACGCTGGGCGGACAAACGGCGCTCAACCTGGCGATGGCGCTGTATGAGAACGGCACGCTCGAGCGCTTCGGGGTCGAGCTGATCGGCGCCGACCACGCCGCAATTCGCCGCGCCGAGGACCGCGAGGAGTTCCGCCGCACGATGGCTGCGGCCAACCTGGACATTCCCTGGTCGATGACCGTCGGCAGCCTCGGCGAGGTCGAGGCCGCGCTGGCCGACGGCAGCGTCACCCTGCCGGCGATCGTCCGCCCGGCCTTCACCCTTGGTGGCCAAGGAGGCGGCGTGGGGGAGACTGAGACGGAGCTGCGCCAGGTCGTCTCCGAGGGTCTCGCCGCCAGCCCGATCAACCAGGTCCTGGTCGAGGAGTCGGTCCTCGGCTGGGGAGAGTTCGAGCTCGAGGTGATGCGCGACCGCAACGACAACGTCGTGATTATCTGCTCGATTGAGAACGTCGACCCGATGGGGGTTCACACCGGCGACTCGGTCACCGTGGCGCCGGCGCAGACGCTCACCGACCGCCTTTACCAGGAGCTGCGCGACCAGGCAATCCGCGTGATCCGGGCGGTCGGCGTCGAGACGGGCGGTTCCAACGTCCAGTTCGCGGTCGACCCGGAGAGCGGCCGAATCGTCGTGATCGAGATGAACCCGCGCGTCTCGCGCTCCTCGGCGCTGGCCTCGAAGGCGACCGGATTTCCGATCGCCAAGATGGCGGCGAAACTGGCGGTCGGCTACGCGCTGGAGGAGATTCCGAACGACATCACCCAGGCCACGCCTGCCTCCTTTGAGCCGACGATCGACTACGTGGTGACGAAGGTGCCGCGCTTCGCCTTCGAGAAGTTCCCCGGCGCCGAGGGCCGGCTCTCGACCCATATGCAGAGCGTCGGCGAGGTAATGGCGATCGGCCGCACCTTTCGCGAGTCCTTCGCCAAGGCGATGCGCTCACGCGAGCTCGATACGCCGGCCGAGCCACCGGCTGCCGACAAGGAGCTACTGGACGCGATCGCGGTGCCCTGTGCCGAGCGTTTCGATCTCATCCTGGAGGCTTTCCGACGTGGGCTCGACCTCGAGGCGGTGCACGAGCGCTGCCTAGTCGACCGCTGGTTTCTGCGCGAGCTCCACGCCCTGGCCGTCGAAGGCGACGGCACCGATGGACTCGTTCGCACTTACAAGGCGGTCGATACCTGCGCTGCCGAGTTCGAGGCGGCGACCCCCTACTACTACTCGGCGTACGAGCGTGCCGGGCCGGATGGGACCGCCGGCTCGGAGGTGCGGCGCGGCGAGAACGACTCGGTCGTGATCCTCGGCGCCGGCCCGAACCGGATCGGCCAGGGAATCGAGTTTGACTACTGCTGCGTGCACGCGGCAATGACCGCTCGCGAGCTGGGCCGCGACGCGGTGATGATCAACTGCAATCCGGAGACCGTCTCCACCGACTACGACACCTCCGATCGGCTCTACTTCGAGCCGCTGACGGCCGAGGACGTGCTTGCGGTCTGCGAACAGGAGCAGCCGGAGGGCGTGATCGTCCAGTTCGGCGGTCAGACGCCGCTGAAGCTGGCTCGCGCCCTCGAGGATGCCGGCGTGCCGCTGCTCGGCACTCCGGTTGACGCGATCGACCTGGCCGAGGACCGCGGTCGGTTCGGCGCCCTGCTGCGCCGGCTCGGCATCGAGCACCCGCCCTACGGGACCGCCCTCTCCGCCGAGGAGGCGACGGTGATTGCCGAGGAGGTCGGCTTCCCGCTGCTGGTCCGACCCTCATACGTGCTCGGCGGCCGGGCGATGGAGATCTGTTACTCGACCGAGAACCTGGGCGCTTACCTGAAGGCCCACGTCAAGGCCGACCAGGAGCACCCGCTCTTGCTCGACCGTTTCCTCGAGAACGCGATCGAGATCGACGTCGACGCGCTCGCCGACGGCAGCGACGTCCACGTTGCCGGGATCATGCAGCACGTCGAGGAAGCCGGCGTCCACTCTGGCGACTCCGCCTGCGTGATCCCGCCGCTCAGCATCGGCGAGGAGATGCTGGAGCAGATCCACGCGACGACGACTCAGATCGCGCTGGAGCTGGGCGTGATCGGCCTGATCAACATCCAGTACGCGATCGCCGGCGGCCGCCTCTACGTGATCGAGGCCAACCCCCGTGCATCGCGCACGGTGCCGTTCGTCTCCAAGGCGACCGGAACGCCGCTGGCAAAAGTCGCCGCCCGGTTGATGCTGGGCGAGATGCTCGTCGACCTCGACCTGCCCGAGGCCCCCAGCGGCCACGTCAGCGTCAAGGAGGCGGTGCTGCCCTTTGCCCGCTTTGCCGGAGTCGACTCGGTGCTGGGACCGGAGATGAAGAGCACCGGCGAGGTGATGGGCATCGCCGCGGACTTCCCGACGGCGTTTGCCAAGGCTCAGGCAGCCGCGGGGGTCCTGCTGCCGACAGAGGGAGCCGTCTTCATTACCGTCACCGACACCGACAAGCCGGCGGCGACGCAGATGGCAGCACGCTTCCACGATCTTGGCTTCAAGCTGATCGCTACCGGCGGCACCGCCCAGTCGATCTCCTCGATGGGGATTCCGGTGACTCGGATCAACAAGATCGGCGAGGGCTCACCTCACGTCGTCGATTTGATCCGCGAGCGCCGCTGCGATCTGGTGATCAACACCCCGACCGGCTCGGGAGCCCGGGCCGACGGGCAGGCGATCCGAACAGCCGCGGTCCGCCACAACATTCCCTGCGTGACGACGATGACCGGCGCCTCGGCCGCGGTGCGGGCGATCGCGGCCCAGAAACAGGGCGACCCCGGCGTCCTCTCCCTGCAGGAGATTCACGGCCAGACGAGGGCCAAGCAAGCCCGATGACCGCCCCTTTCGGGCGCCGCGCCTGCGAGGTGACCGAGAGCCGCGCCTCCGGCGGCTATCGCGTCTTCTCCCTGCTCGATTCCGAGGGTCCCGAGCCGTTGGCAGGCCAGTTCTACATGTTGGCCGCCACCCGGCACTGGGAGGAGCGGGGCGGGCGTCCCTATCTACCGCGCGCCTTCTCGGTCGCCGAGGCCGAGTCCACCGCCGAGGGCACCCGCCTCGATTTCCTGATCGAGGGAATTGGCCCGGGGACTGACCGGCTCTGCGCCCTGGTGCCGGGCGAGCGGGTCTGGGTCAATGGGCCGTTGGGCAACTCCTTTTCGACCCCTCGCGAGCTCTCGCCGGGCGCCGCCGGCGCGATCCTTGTCGGTGGCGGCATCGGCATCGCCCCGCTGGCGTTGCTTCGCCGCCGCTTTGTCGCAGCCGGCGTGCCGGTTCGCGTTCTGCTCGGCTTTCGCGACGAGGCCCACTCGGGCGGTCTCGACGACCTGTTCGCTTGCTGCGAGGTCGGCCTCGCCAGCGACGACGGCCATGTCGGCCACCACGGCTACGTCACCGACTTGCTGGCGGCGATGCTCGAGGGCGACGATGCGAGGAGCGCCGCCGTCTACGCCTGCGGCCCGTCGCAGATGCTCGACGCGGTAGCCACGCTCTGCTCGGCCCGTGAGGTCGCCTGCGAGCTGGCGATGGAGTCGCCGATGGCCTGCGGTTTCGGTGCCTGCTTCGGCTGCGCTGTCCCCAAGCCCGGCAGCGACGGCTTCATCCGCCTCTGCGTCGACGGGCCGGTGGTGCGCGGTGGTTGAGTTCTGCGGCATCGAGCTTGTGCACCGGGTGATCAACGCCTCGGGCACCTTCGACGCGATCGCGGCACAGCGGGTCTACGGTGACGCTCTGCTCGAGGAGTTCCCCTTCGCGGCCTTCGTCTCAAAGACGATCACGCTGGAGCCCCGGGCTGGGAACGAGCCCCAGCGGATCTGGGAGACGCCTGCGGGAATGATCAACTCGATCGGGCTGCCCAACAAGGGGCTGGAGGGGTTTCTGGCTGAGGATCTGCAGCAGTTGGGGGAGCTGCCAGTGCCCTTGATCGTCTCCGTGATGGCGACCGGCCGGGACGACTTCGGACGAATGGTCGCCGCTCTCGACGATCGTGACGAGGTTGCCGGTATCGAGCTCAACGTCTCCTGCCCCAACGTCCATTCCGGCCTGATCGTCGGCGAGCAGCCGACGGAGACCCTTGCCCTGCTTGAGGCGCTTCGACCGCTGACCCAAAAGCCGCTGATCGTGAAGCTGACCCCGAACGTCGCCGACCCGGGGGCGATTGCGGTGGCAGCGGAAGAGGGAGGGGCGGATGCCGTCTCGCTGATCAACACGATCAAGGCCAGCGCGATCGACCCGGCAACCGGTGCCCCGGGGATCGGAGTGGGGCAAGGGGGGCTCTCCGGTCCCGCGGTGCGACCGGTCGCGATCGGTCAGGTCCGTGCTGTCGCAAGTGCTGTTGACTTGCCGATCGTCGGCATGGGCGGGGTCTGTTCCGGCGACGATGCTTTCGAGATGCTGTGCGCCGGGGCCACCCTGGTTGCGGTCGGGACCGAGAACTTCCGCGACCCGCGGGCGGGAGCTCGCATTGCCGCAGAGCTCTCTGAGCGGTATCCACAGTGCGGTCCAGCCTCAACCTAGACTGGAGGTCTAGGTGAATTTGGCAAAAAACGGGCTCCGGGACCTTGCACGCCCGCGAGCCGCGGCTATACTCGCCGCCCACATGCCCACCCCAGTAAAGACCTCCGCAGCGGCCCCCGAGAGGTCGCTGGACCAGCGAATGGACGCACTCAAGCGGGCTAACGACATTCGCACTGCTCGCGCCAAGCTGAAGAAGGACCTCAAGGCGGGCAAGGCGAGCATCCACGCGCTGCTCCTCGACCCACCCGAGTATGTGATGACCGCCAAGGTCTTCGACATGCTGCTCGCGGTTCCCAAGTACGGCCGGGTGAAGACCAACCGGATCCTCAACCAGTGCCGGATCTCGCCCTCGAAGACGATCGGCGGCCTCTCCGAACGTCAGCGCGCCGAGCTGGTCTCTCAGCTTCGTAGATAGCGAAGCCGACCGCTGCTGCGGTCAATATCTCCGGCCGAGTGACGCGGAACGATCAAGCGTGCATATCTGATTCTTCGCGCCGGGAGTGAAGCGGAACATTTGTTATGGCCAAAGTCTTCGTCATCACCGGCCCCAGCGGAGTCGGCAAGGGAACGCTGATCTCCAAGCTGCTCGAGCGCATCCCCGACCTGGAGCTCTCGGTTTCGGCAACCACCCGTGAGCCGCGTCCGGGCGAGGTCGACGGCCGCGATTACCACTTCCTCAGCATCGAGGAGTTCGACCGGCGGATCGAACGCGAAGACTTCCTCGAGTTCGCCACCTACAGCGGCAACCGCTACGGCACCCTGCGTTCCGAGGTGCGCAAGCGGCTCGACGCCGGGCATTCGGTCGTGCTCGAGATCGAGGTGCAGGGGGCGCGCCAGGTTCGTGCCGCGATGCGGGAGTCGATCCAGGTCTTCATCGCCCCGCCGGACCCGGCGGTGCTGCGGCAGCGGTTGGAGGACCGCGGCGCCGACTCGGCAGCCGCAATCGATGCTCGGCTCGAAGTTGCCGAGCAGGAGCTCGCGGCGCAGGGTGAGTTCGCCTACTGCGTGACGAACGCTGATCTGGCGCAGGCGGCCGCCGAGCTGGAGGGGATCGTGCGCGCCGAGTTGGGCCTGCCGGTAGACTCCCCCGCCGAATGATCAAGCCACGCGTAGACAAGCTGCTCGAGCACGCCGACTCCCATTACGCGGCAGTCGTCGTTGCGGCAAAGCGAGCCCGCCAGATCAACAGCTACTTCCACAACATCGGCGAGGGTGGTTTCGGTGAGTACCCACCGCCGATGGTCGAGACCCGCGGTGATCGCAACTACCTCTCGATGGCGCTGGAGGAGCTTGCCGAGGGCAAGCTCAAATACGAGTACCGCGCCTAGCACCGCTTCCCAGGAGGAGCCATGGCCAGAATCCTGCTCGGCGTAAGCGGCGGGATTGCCGCCTATAAGTCATTGGAGTTTGCCCGCCTCGCCACCGTGGCCGGGCACGGCGTGCGGGTGGTGATGACCGAGGCGGCTGGGCGTTTTGTCGGCGCCGCGTCCTTCGAGGGCATCGTCGGCGCCCCAGTGTTGACCTCGGAGTTCGAGCGCGATCCGCTTCGCGGTGCATTTCCCGGTGATCCCCGCCCGGAGCACGACCCGATCGGGCACCTGGCGCTCGCCGCCAACTGCGACGCCTACCTGATCGCGCCCGCCTCCGCCAACACGCTCGCCAAGCTGGCGAGTGGGACGGCCGACTCGATGCTGACGACCTCCTTCCTCGCCTGCGCCGCCCCGCGCCTGGTCGCACCAGCGATGAACGACCGCATGTACGCCGACGTCGCGACGCAGGCCAACCTCTCGACCTTGCGCGAGCGTGGCGTCGAGGTGATCGAGCCCGCTGAGGGTCCGCTCGCCTCCCGCGGTGAGTTCGGCAGAGGGCGGCTTCCCGACCCAGCCGAGTTGCTGGCGCGGGTGGAGGCGGTCCTGCCCTCGGGCGAGCGCCCCTGGGACGGCCTGCGGGTGCTGGTTACGGCCGGCGGTACGCGCGAGCCGATCGACTCCGTCCGCTTCCTCGGCAACCGCTCCAGCGGCCGTATGGGCATCGCCTTGGCCGCCGCGGCGGCCCGCCGCGGCGCCGACGTGACCCTGATCGCCGCCAACGTCGCCCTGTCCGAGCCAGCCGGCGTCCGCCGCATCGACGTCGAGACCGCCGCCGAGCTGGCCGAAGCCGCCCATACCGAGTTCTCCTCCGCCCACGTCCTGTTGATGGCGGCTGCGCCCGCCGATTTCAGAGCGAGCGAGCCCACCGCCGACAAGCTGAAGCGCGAGGGGAACCTCGACCTCCACCTCGAGCCCACCGAGGACATCCTCGCCAGCCTTACCGCCGAGCGCACAGAGAGCCAAACGATCGTCGGCTTCGCGGCAGAACACGGCAACGACATCACCCGAGCCCGCGAAAAGCTGTCCCGCAAGGGCGCCGACCTCATAGTCCTAAACGACGTCTCGAACCCCGAGATCGGCTTCGAGAGCCAAGAAAACGCCGCAACCCTGATCAGCCCCGAGGACGAGACCACTCTCCCGCAAGCCCCAAAGGACGTAATAGCCGAGCAGATCCTCGACCGGGTAGACCAGCTCCG
The DNA here is from genome assembly GCA_963698085.1 of uncultured Solirubrobacterales bacterium. Classification (GTDB taxonomy): domain Bacteria; phylum Actinomycetota; class Thermoleophilia; order Solirubrobacterales; family 70-9; genus VRUE01. Next base: position 94,578 of record OY969122.1, on the reverse strand, counting down.
CAGCAAGACGGATCTTTCCCGAAGTTAGCCCGCGCCGGTATGGGAGGGCGGGGTGTGCGGCGGCGCAGCGGCGTCCCCTTTTTCGCCCACCGGTCATCGAGAGTATGCGGCGACGCGGGCGAAAAACCCAGCAAGCCGCCGTACACCCCGCCCTCCCCACAACCGCAGCGGGCTATACTGACCCCAAGCTTTTTGTCCCTAGTGCAGTAGCGAGAAGTGGGCCTGGCCCACTTTTTTTTCGTCCCAAACCAGGGGAACCAGGCATGGCAGACCTCAAAGACAGCATTCAACAGCAGCTCACCGAGCTCGACGCCGAGCTTGACCTGGTTGCCCTCGAGCAGCCGGGGACCGAATCGCTGCGCCTCTTCATCGACCACCCGTCGGGGGTCGATCTGGCTCTCTGCGAACGCGTGACCAGACACCTCAACCACCTCCGTGTCGATTACACGCTCGAGGTCTCCTCGCCGGGGCCCAAGTACCGCCGCACCGACCAAGTTTCCGAGCCGACCGAGGAGCAGCCGTGAGCAAAGAGATCGTCGAAGCAATCAAGGCGCTCGAGCAGGAGAAGGGCATCTCCGCCGACAAGCTGATGGACGCGCTTGCCGACGCCCTGCTCTCGGCCTACAAGAAGACGCCGGGAGCGGCCAAGTACGCCCGCGTTGATCTTGACCACGAGACCGGTGATTTCCGCGTCTTCGAACTGATCCTGCCGGCGGAGCTGGAGGAGAAGCTGCTGGCCGAGGCAGCGGAGGCCCAGGAGGAAGAAGAGCGCGAGATCGATCCTGAAACCGGTGAGCTTAAAGAGCCGGAGGACCCCGAGCTCGACCCGGAGATGATCGCGCCTTACGAGGACCAGATCGAGACCCGTGACGTAACCCCCGAAGACTTTGGGCGGATCGCCGCCCAGACCGCGAAGCAGGTGATTCTGCAGCGGATTCGTGAGGCCGAACGGATGATGATGTTCGAGGAGTACCAGGACCGCGTCGGCGAGTTGATCACCGGGATCATCCAGCAGTCCGACAAGCGCTACACGCTGGTCCAGCTGCGCGAGCGGGTCGAGGCCCTGCTGCCCAAGTCCGAGCAGGTCTACAACGAGCGCTACGACCACGGAATGCGGGTCAAGGCCGTGATCACCGACGTCTCCGACTCGACTAAGGGACCGGCGATTGTGGTGTCGCGGCGCAGCCCCGAGCTGATCAAGTCGCTGTTCGAAATGGAGGTTCCGGAGATCGCCGACAAGCTGGTCGAGATCGTCGGCGTCGCCCGCGAGCCCGGCTACCGCTCCAAGATCGCGGTTGTCTCCCATACCGACGGCGTAGATCCAGTGGGCGCTTGTGTGGGGCCGCGCGGATCGCGCGTGCGAATGGTCGTCTCCGAGCTGCGCGGTGAGAAGATCGACATCATTCCCCACAATGACGAGCCGGCTCGGTTCGTCGCCAAGGCGCTCTCGCCGGCGCGGGTGCGCGAGGTGATCGTCGACGACGAGGAGCGCCAGGCGACCGTGATCGTCCCTGACGACCAGCTCTCGCTGGCGATCGGCCGCGACGGGCAGAACGCGCGCCTGGCGGCCCGCCTGACCGGCTGGCGGGTCGACATCAAGTCCGAGACCGAGTTCGCCTCCGAGGACGAGGAGGTCACCTACGAGGGCGAGGAGCAGTCTGACGGGCACTGCCTGGCGGTCCTCTCAAACGGTCGCCGCTGCCCCAACGCGGCGATCGGCGACTCCTCCTACTGCGGCCTTCCCACCCACCAGGCGCTGAGTCGCTTCGAAACCAACCAAATCACCGTCATCGCGCCGCTGGAGGAAGCCGAGATTGCGATCCTCGCCGATCCAGCTGCGGACGAGGGCCAGGTAAGCGAGATCGTCGCCAAGGCGGAGGCGCAGTACGAGGAGCCTGTTGATGAGGAGCCTCAGGCCGCTGGGCCTGTCGCGGAGGCGCCTGAGGAGGACGCTCCGCAGGATGAGGCGCCTGAGGCGGTCGCCGAGGAGGCTGAGCAGGCCTAGTGGCTAAGAAGCGCGTCCACGAGATTGCGAAAGCCCAGGGGGTGAGCAGCAAAGAGCTGCTCGCTGCGCTCAAAAAAGCCGGGATCGAAGCCAAAGCTGCCGCCTCCAGCGTCGAGGAGGCCGATGCGTTGAAGGCATTGGGCAACGGGGCCGGCGCCGCGACTGCGACCAAGGCAAAGCCGAAGGCGGAGGCCAAAACGCCGGCCGCCAAGTCGAAAGCGGCGGCCAAAGCCGCGCCATCAGCGCAGGATGGCCAGGCGGCAGCGAAACCAGCCGCCAAACCGGCGCCGAGCGCGAAAAAACCAGCTAGCTCGACGAAAAAACGCCGGGTCGTGATCGATTCGCAGGCCGCACGGCGGGATCAGATGGGCGGGCCGCCGCCGCAGCGACCGCCGCGGCGCCGCGGCGGCAGGAGGCGCCGACCGCTGCTCGAGGAGCCGCCGGTCAGGACCGAGGAGCCGGCCGAGCCCGAGGCGACCAGGGTCAACTCCGGCGCCACCGTGCGCGAGGTCGCCGAGCTGCTCGGGCTGGGCAGCGCCGAGGTGATTAAGAAGCTGATGATGATGGGGGAGATGGCGACGCTCACCCAGACCCTCACCGACGAGTCGATCAAAGCGATCGCCGACGAGTACGATCGCAAGATCGAGATCGTCACCGCCGCCGAGGAGGAGCCGGAGGCGCCCGAGTTCGACGACGCTGAGGAGAGCCTCGTCGACCGCCCCCCGGTAGTCACGATCATGGGCCACGTCGACCACGGCAAGACCTCGCTGCTGGACGCGATCCGCGAGACCGAGGTCGCCGCCGGCGAGGCGGGGGGGATCACCCAGCACATTGGCGCCTACCAGGTCCACCACGACCGCAAGACGATTACCTTTCTCGATACGCCGGGCCACGCGGCCTTCACCGCAATGCGCGCCCGCGGCGCCAAGGTCACCGATATCGCCGTCGTTGTCGTCGCCGCTGATGACGGCGTCATGCCGCAGACCAAAGAGGCCATCGACCACGCCCGTGCCGCCGACGTACCGATCTTGATCGCGGTCAACAAGATCGACAAAGAGGGTGCGCAGCCGGACCGGGTCCGCAACGAGCTCGCAGCTGATGGACTCACGCCTGAGGACTGGGGCGGTGAGACGGTCTACTGCGACGTTTCAGCCAAGACCCACGAAGGTCTTGACAGCCTGCTCGACATGATCCTGCTCGTCTCCGAGTTGGAGGAGCTGGGCGCGAACCCGGACGCTCCCGCCTCGGGGACGGTGGTCGAGTCCCAGCTCGACCCCGGGCGCGGGCCGGTCGTGACGATCCTCGTCCAGCGCGGCACCCTGGCGGTCGGCGATGCGCTCGTGGCCGGTCCGCAATGGGGGCGGGTGCGGGCGATGCACGACTTCACCGGAGAGCGGTTGCAGCAGGCCGGTCCCGGCATGCCGGTCGAGGTGCTCGGCTTCGACGGCGTCTGCGAGGCGGGCGAGCACGTGCGCGTGGTCGAGAACGACCGCCGTGCCCGTCAGCTCGCCCAGGAGCGCGGCAACCGGCTCAAGACCGAGGCGCTGGCCCGTCGCCAGGCACGCAAGGTCAGCCTCGAGGAGGTCTTCTCGCGGGCCCAGGCAGGCGACATCAAGGAGCTCAACATCGTCCTCAAGGCCGACGTTGCCGGCTCGCTGGAGGCGCTCCAGGACGAGATCGCCAAAGTGCCGCAGGAGCAGGTCGGCATCAACATCATCCACTCGCAGACCGGCGGCATCAACGAGTCCGACGTGATGCTGGCTTCGGCGTCTGACGCGATCGTGATCGGCTTCAATGTACGCCCCCTGGCCGACGCCCGCCGTGCTGCTGAGCGCGAGGGCGTCGACGTTCGCACCTACTCGGTCATCTACAAAATCACCGAAGACCTGCGCAACGCTATGGAGGGATTGCTCGAGGCGGTCGAGGTCGAGGAGACGCTCGGCGAGGCCGAGATCAAACAGACCTTCAAGGCCTCCAAAGTCGGCCGCATTGCCGGCTGCGTCGTCACCGAGGGCAAAGTCTCCCGCGACGCCAACGTCCGCCTGGTCCGCGAGGGCACCGTTATATGGGACGGAAAACTCGGTTCCCTGCGCCGCTTCAAAGACAACGTGCAGGAGGTCGAGGAGGGCCAGGAGTGCGGCATCGTGCTCGAGGGCTACGCCGACGTCAAGGAGGCCGATGTGCTCGAGTTCTACAAGACCAAGCAGGTCGAGCAGACGCTGGAGTAGGATGACCACCCCTCGCATGCGCCGCATCAACGAGGTGCTTCGCGAGGTAATCGGCGCAGCGATCGCCACCGACCTGAGTGACCCTCGGATCGGCTTCGTCACCGTGACCTCGGTCGAGACCAGCCCAGACCTCCGCAGCGCAAAGGTGCACGTAAGCGTGCTCGGTAACGAGGACGCTCGCGACGAGGCCTTGGCCGGATTGCGCTCATCGCACGGCGTCCTGCAGTCAAAGATCGCTGCCGAGACGCGGATGAAGCGGACCCCGACCCTGTCCTTCCACTACGACGCAACGGTTGAGCAGGGAATGAGGATCTCCCGTCTGCTCGAAGAAGAAGGGCAATGAGCGAGACGACCGACATCGGCGCAACCGCGATCGAGCGGGTGGCAAACGAGATTCGCAGCCGCGACCGCTTCATCCTGACCGCCCACGAGGGGCCCGACGGCGACGCTCTCGGCTCGCTGCTCGGCATGCACCACCTGCTCAAACAGCTCGGCAAGGACTCGGTGATGTTCCTCGCCTCGAAGGAGTTCCCGCTGCCAATCGAGTACCGCTTCCTACCGCTGGAGGAGGTCTTCCACGAGGCGCCCGCGGACATGGCCGACAGAGCGGCGATCTTCCTCGACTGCGGCAACATCGATCGCATGCCGGTCGACTTCCTCGCGGCCGACGGTGTCTTCACGATCAACGTTGACCACCACCACGACAACACGCTCTTCGGCGACGTCAACCTGGTCGAGGTCGATGCTTCGAGCACCGCAGAGATCGTCTACGAGCTCGCGGTTTTGCTCGGCGCGAAGATCACGCCGGAGATGGCGTCGGCGCTCTACGTCGGCCTCGTCACCGACACCGGCAAGTTCATGTACGAGAACACCAATGCACGCACCCACCGCATCGCCGCCGACCTGATCGAAACCGGGGTCCAGGTCGACGAGACCTACCGCCGACTCTATGAGCACGTGCCGATCGAGAAGCTGCGGTTGCTCTCACGCGCTCTGGATGGGATTCAGTACCACTGCGAGGATAGGCTCGTTCTCGCCTACATAGGTGCTGCCGACTACGAGGCAAGTGGTGCCGGCGAGGAGATGACCGAGGGGATCATCGACCATCTGCGCTCGGTCGAGGGTGCCCGTGTGGCGGCACTGATCCGCGACCTCGGCGACCGCGGCCGGGCCGCGCGCAAGGTCAGCCTGCGCTCCAGCGACGGCGAGGTCGACGTCTCGGCGATCGCCCGCATGCACGGCGGTGGCGGCCATAAACGCGCCGCCGGCTTCTCCACCGATCTCGAGTTGGAGGCGCTGGTCTCCTTCCTCTGCGCAGAGGTATTGGCCCAGCTCGGTTCTTGACGGTATTGCTCTACGACAAGCCGGCCGGGATCACCTCGCACGACGTGGTGCAAAGGGTGCGGCGCGAGCGTGGTTGCAAGGCCGGTCACGCCGGCACCCTCGATCCATTTGCCACCGGCCTGCTGCTGGTTCTTCTCGACCGGGCGACGCGCTTGCAGCGATTCCTGACTGCCTTGCCGAAGACCTATCTGGCCACGGCCCGGCTCGGATGGCGCTCTAGCAGCGGCGATCCCGAAGGCGAGCTGAACAAGACCGGCAGGCTGCCCGAATCGCTCGCGTTGCCGACCGGCACGGTGCGCCAGCGGGTGCCGATGACCTCCGCGGTCCGGGTCGGCGGGGAGCGCCTCTACCGCAAGGCGCAGCGCGGTGAGACGGTGACGACGCCGCTGCGCGAGGTCGAGATCTACCGGGCGGCGCTGCTCGACCACGACGCTGATACGGCCCGCTATGAGATTGAGTGCTCCAGCGGCACCTACGTGCGGTCGCTGATCGAGGCCCTCGGCGACGCCTACTGCCTTGAGCTGCGGCGCACGGCGATTGGGCCCTTCCGGGTCGAGGATGCAGGCGTTGAGGTCTCCGTGGAACGGGTCGGCGAGCTGATTCCGGCCGCGGCCGAGGCGCTGCGTTGATGGCCAAGATGGAGGTCACCAGGTTGCCCGACGTCGAACCGCGGCCACGCCAAGTCGCGATCGGCACCTTCGACGGCGTCCACCGCGGTCACCAGGCGGTAATCAAGGGGGCGGATACCGTGCTCACCTTCGACCCCCATCCGCTCGAGGTGATCCATCCCTCGGCGCTGCCGAAGCTGATCATGCCGTTCGGCGTGAAGCGCGACGTGATCGAGGGCCTCGGCGTGCGCGAGCTGGTCATGATCCCGTTCGACCAGGAGTTCGCCAGGCTTTCCGCCGAGGAGTTCGTCGAGCAGGTGCTGATCGAGCGATTGCAGGCCGAGCGGGTCGCGGTCGGCGAGAACTTCCGCTTCGGCGCCAAAGCAAAAGGCGACCCGGCGATGCTCGCCGTGCGCGAGGAGTTCGAGACTCGGGTCGTGCCCCTGGTCGAGGTTGATGGCGAGACCGTTTCCTCGACCAGGATTCGAGCCCTGGTAGCGGCGGGGGACATGGAAGGGGCGCGACACTGCCTCGGCGCGCCCTTCATGGTCGAGGGAACCGTCGTCGAGGGAGACCAGCGCGGCCGTGAGCTCGGCTTCCCAACCGCCAACATCGTCCCTGACGACCGCCTGGTAATCCCCGGCCACGGGGTCTTCGCCGCTTTTGCCGACGGCGTTCCCGCCGCCGTCAACGTCGGTGTGCGGCCGACCTTTGAGAGCGGCCGCGGGGTGCTGATCGAGACCTACCTGATCGATCGCTCCGAAGACCTCTACGGGCGAACGCTGCGGGTCGCCTTCGTCGAGCGCCTGCGCGGCGAGAAGCGGTTCTCCAGCGTCGAGGAGCTGATCGCCCAGATGCGAATCGACGTCGAGGACGCAAAGCAGGTCTGTGCTAGCTTCACCGGCGCATCATGAGCCTGGCCAAGGAGAAAAAGAGCGAGCTGATCGGCAAGTACGGACGCGCCGACGGCGACACCGGCTCCGCCGAGGTCCAGATCGCCCTGCTCACCGAGCGGATCAATGAGCTCACCGAGCATCTCCGCTCGCATGCCAAAGATCATCACTCGCGCCGCGGCCTGCTGATGCTGGTCGGCAAGCGCCGCCGCATGCTCCGCTACCTGGAGCGCACCGACCTCGAGCGCTACCGCGCGCTGGTCGCCGAGCTCGGCCTGCGCAGGTAAGCCACGTGGTCACCCCGGTCGGTCCAGGGGACCACGTCCGGGGCGAGGGCGTCGAGACGATCGTCTATGCCGATCTCTCCTGCCCGCACTGCGCCGCTGTCTGGCCGCGCCTCGCCGCACTCGAGGCAAGGCTCGTCTTCCGGCACTTCCCGATCGTCGCCAAGCACCCCCGTTCCCTGGCTCTGCATACCGCAGCGGAGGCCGCCGGTGCCCAAGGGGCGTTTTTCGAGATGGTCGATTCGCTGCTTGCCGATCGCTCTCGCGTCGACGATCCCCACCTCTGGGAGAGGGTGAAAACCCTGGACCTTGACCTCGCCAGATTCGAGGCTGAGCGGCGCTCTGAGGAGACGATCGCGCGGGTCCGCCAGGACACCGAGTCCGGCCTCGCCGCGGGCGTTGCGGACACGCTTGCGATCTTCCGCAACGGCCGCGCGGTTGAGCTTGACGCCCTGTAGTCTCCTTCGCGAAAGAGAACGAGAGTTCTGAATGCAGATGGCCGTCATCCGGGCGGCCGGAGGTAGGAAAACTAAATGAGCATGTTTGACGTAACCCGCGTCTCGGCGGACATCGGCGACAGCCAGATCTCCTTCGAGACCGGAAAACTCGCAAAGCAGGCGGGTGGCGCGGTCGTGGTCCAGGCCGGCGACACGATGGTGCTGTGTACCGCGACCGTCGGCAGCCTGCGCGACGTGGACTTCCTTCCCCTCACCGTCGACATCGAGGAGCGGATGTACGCCGCGGGTAAGATCCCCGGCTCGTTCTTCCGGCGCGAGGGCAAATCCAGCGAGAAGGCGACGCTTACCGCGCGCATGATCGACCGGCCGATCCGGCCGCTCTTCCCGAAGGGCTGGCACTATGAGACCCAGCTCGTCGCGATCCCGATGTCGGTGGACCAGGTCCACCCCTACGACATCCTCGCGATGAACGGTGCCTCGGCGGCGCTGGCGATCTCGCCGGTCCCCGTTGCCGACCACGTCGGCGCGGTGCGGATCGGCAAGCTCGACGGCGACTTCGTAGTCAACCCCTCCGAGGAGGACCTGGCGGAGCTCGACCTCGACCTGATCGTCGCCGGCACCGACGAGGCGATCCTGATGGTAGAGGCAGGCGCCAGCGGCGTCACCGAGCAGGAGATCCTCGACGCGCTCGACATCGCCCACTCGGAGATCAAGAAGCTCGTCGCGGCGATGGAGGAGCTGCAGCAGAAGGCGGGCAAGGAGAAGATCGAGGTCGAGGCCCCGAGCATCGACGAGGGCCTGCTCGACGAGATCCGCTCCTCTCACGGCCAGGCCCTGGTCGACGCGATCGCCACCGAGGGCAAGCTCGAGCGCTACGAGGCGATCGACAAGGTCAAGGACGAGGTGGTCGCCAAGTACGCCCTCGCGGACGACGACGGAGAGACCGACGAGAAGCGCGTGGCCGAGGTCAAGGCCGCTTTCGGCGCGATCGAGAAGGACACGATCCGCAAGGCGATCGCCGTCGACAAGAAGCGCCCCGATGGCCGCGCCCAGGACGAGATCCGGCCGATCGAGTGCGAGGTCGACATCTCCCCGCGCGTGCATGGCTCGGCGCTCTTTACCCGCGGCGAGACGCAGATCCTCTCCAACGCCGCTCTCGGCACGACCCGCATGGACATGCGGATCGACACCCTGGGTTTGGAGACGTCGAAAAAATTCTGGCACCACTACAACTTCCCGCCCTTCTCGGTCGGGGAGGCCGGCTTCATGCGCGGCCCGAAGCGCCGCGACATCGGTCACGGCGCGCTCGCCGAGCGGGCGCTGGTGGCGACGATCCCGAACGAAGAGGACTTCCCCTACGTGATTCGGGTCGTCTCGGAGACGCTGGAGTCCAACGGCTCCTCCTCGATGGGTTCGGTCTGCGCCTCCTCGATGGCGCTGCAGGCGGCGGGGGTGCCGGTCTCGGCGCCGGTCGCCGGTGTCGCGATGGGGCTGATCAAGGAGGGTGACGACTACATCGTCCTCACCGACATCGCCGGCGTCGAGGACCACCTCGGCGACATGGACTTCAAGGTCGCCGGCACCGCGGACGGGATCACCGCGCTGCAGATGGACATCAAGATCACCGGCGTCACCTTCGAGATCCTCACCGACGCGCTCGAGCAGGCCAACAAGGGCCGCCAGTTCATCCTCGGCAAGATGGCGGAGGCAATCGACGGCCCGCGCGAGAAGCTCTCCCAGCACGCGCCGCGGATCGAAGCGATCAAGATCGATCAGGAGAAGATCGGCGCCGTTATCGGCAAAGGCGGCGAAACGATCCGCGCTCTGTGCGAGGAGTTCGAGGCCGAAATCGACGTCGAGGACGACGGCACGATCCGCATCTACGCACCGACCGGCGAACTGGTCGAAGCCTGTGTGGCGAGAATCGAGTCGATGACCAAGGAGGCCGAGATCGGCGACCGCTACAACGCCGCCAAGGTCGTCAAGACGACGACCTTCGGCGCCTTCGTCGAGCTGGTCAAGGGCACCGATGGGCTGCTCCACATCTCCAACGTGAAGCCGGGGGAGAGGGTCGACTCGGTCGACGACGTGCTCAGCTCCGGTGACGTGATCGACGTCACCGTGGTCGAGGTCGACCGCGAGCGCGGCCGCATCGGCCTGCGCCTCTCCGACGATCCCTCGGTCGAGGGTAAATCGCCCGAGGAATTGGCCAATGTGGGTTCTGGCGACGGTGGCCCGCGGCGCAACGGCGGCGACCGTGACCGCGGTGGTCGCGGCGGCGGCGGTCGTAGGCGCGAGCGCGAGCGGCGCGACTAGTTCATTGAGCGGCGCGCAGCTAAGCGAGCTGGGCTCGGGCGTCCGGGTTGTGACCGAGGAGGTTCCCTCGGTCCGGTCTGTGGCGCTGGGGCTCTGGGTTCGCACCGGTTCCAGGAACGAGACGCCGGCCCAGGCCGGCGTCTCGCATTTCCTCGAGCACCTGCTGTTCAAGGGCACCAAGCGGTACTCGGCGATCGAGATTTCCGAGCTCTTCGACGGGCTCGGCGCCTCGGTCAACGCGGCGACCGGCAAGGAGACCACCCACCTGCACGCCCGTTTCCTCGATGAGCACACCGAGGAGGTCTTCGACCTGCTGGCCGAGATGCTGCTGGCGCCGACCTATCCGGAAATCGACTCCGAGCGCGAGGTCGTACTGGAGGAGATCGCGATGTACGAGGACGAGCCGCAGGACCGCGTCCATGACATCCTCGCCGGCGCCGTTTTCGGAGAACACCCGCTGGGGCGACGGGTGCTCGGCGAGGCCGAGGTGATCTCCTCGGTCCCCGTCCCCGAGATCGAGGCCTACCGCAGCGCGCGTTACACCGGCGCCAACGTCGTCGTCGGCGCTGCCGGCCACCTCGACCACGAGCGGATCGTCGCCCTGGCCGAGCGGCTGGTCTCGCCACCTGCGGGCGGCGACGGCGCGCCGCCCGTTGACGTGCCCGCTGAGGCGCGGCTGCGCTTCTACCCCAAGGAGACCGAGCAGTACCACATCTGCTTTGGCGCACCCGGGATCGTCCGCGATGACGAGCGCCGCTACGGGCTTGCCGTGCTCGACTCGATTTTCGGCGGCTCGACCTCCTCGCGGCTTTTCCGCGAGGTGCGCGAGAAGCGCGGCCTTGCCTACTCGGTCGGCTCCTACAACGAGCAGTACACCGACTCCGGCATGGTCGCGACCTACGTCGGCACGCGCGAGGACAACGTCGAGGAGGCGTGCGCCGTGATCGGCGCCGAGCTCGAGCGCCTGCGCTCCGAGCCGGTCTCCGCCGAGGAGCTGTCGCGGGCGAAGGAGAACGTCAAGGGCCGTCTCGTCCTCTCCTCGGAGTCGACCGCGGCGAGGATGTCGCGGATCTCGCGGGCAACCCTCTTCGGCCTGCCGATCGAAAGTCTCGACTCGATGCTGGCTAAAGTCGACGCGGTGGGGGTGGAGGAGCTGAGCGAGCTGGCGGCCGAGCTTTACGCCGGCGCGCGGCTTTCCGCCGCCTGCGTCGGTGGGGACGAGGAGTGCTTCCGCAAGGCTCTCGCCCCCGTGAGCGAGCAGCTGGTCGCAGCATGATCCGGGTCGGCGTCTCCGGCGCGGCCGGCCGCATGGGTCAGACCGTCTGCGAGGCGGTGGAGGGCGCCGGGGGGATGGAGCTCGCGGCCAAGGCCGATCCCGCCCTCGCTGTGGCACTGGAGAGCATCGTCGACGAAGTCGACGTCGTCGTCGACTTCAGCACTCCGGACACGGCGCTCGGCAACGCCAAGGCCTGCCTCGACGCCGGCGTCCACGTTGTCCTTGGCACCACCGGTTTCGATCAGGACGCGCTGAAGGAGGCCACCGAGGCCGGCAAAGCCAACTGCTTTGTCGCCCCCAACTTCGCGATCGGGGCGGTGCTGCTGATGGAGGCGGCGCAGCAGATCGCCAGGCACATGTCCGAGTGCGAGATCGTCGAGCTCCACCACGACCGCAAGCTCGACGCGCCATCGGGCACCGCGAAGCGAACGGCTGAGCTAATCCGTGCGGCCGGCGGCAACGTCCACGAGCCGATCCACTCGGTGCGCCTGCCCGGCCTCGTCGCCCACCAGGAAGTGATCTTCGGTGGTGAGGGACAGACCCTCTCGATCCGCCACGACTCGATCGACCGCGTCTCCTTCATGCCCGGCGTCGTGCTTGCCGTGCGCAGGGTCGCCGAGCTGCCCGACCGCTTCACGGTCGGTCTCGAGAAGCTGCTGTAGGTTCATGCGATGAGCGAGGAGCTGGGGCGCCTTGACGCGACCGCGCAGGCCGAGCTGGTGCGAAACGGGGAGGCGACCCCGGTCGAGCTGGCCGAAGCGGCGATCGCCCGCATCGAAGCGACCAACGGCGAGATCAACGCGGTGATCCACCCGCTCTTTGAGGAAGGGCTCGCGGCGGCCCGCGGTGAGCTTCCAGACGGCCCGTTCAAGGGCGTCCCCTTCCTGCTCAAGGACCTCGGCGCCGCCTTTGCCGGCCAGCCCCTGCACCTGGGCATGAGTTACCTGAAGGAGCGCGACTTCCGTGCCCCGCTCGACACCTACTTGGCAGAACGCTTCCGCGCGGCCGGGCTGGTCACGATCGGCAAGACCAACTGTCCCGAGCTGGGAATACTGCCGACGACCGAGCCTCGCGCCCACGGGCCGAGCCGCAATCCCTGGAACACGGGCCACTCGACCGGCGGCTCGAGCGGCGGTTCCGCCGCCGCTGTCGCGTCGGGCATGGTGCCAATGGCGCACGCAAACGACGGCGGTGGCTCGATCCGCATCCCAGCAGCCAACTGCGGCCTGGTCGGGCTCAAGCCCACTCGCCAGCGGACCAGCGAGGGCCCGCTGGCCGGCGACTTCATGTCGGGCCTGACTGCGGAGCTTTGCGTCTCGCGATCGGTCCGCGATACTGCTGCTCTGCTTGAGGCCGTGCACGGACCGGCGCCGGGAGACCCATACGTCGCCCCGCCACCGCTGCGCCCCTACACCGAGGAGGTCGGGGCTGATCCCGGCAAGCTGCGGATCGCGCTTTGGACCGAGACCGTGATCGAGCAGGACGCCGACCCCGAGGTCGTCACCGCCGCACGTGCGGGGGTGAAGGCATTGGAAGGTCTCGGCCATGAAGTCGAGGAGCCGGACATGAGCGCCTTGCAGAGCATCGACATGGTTGAGCCCTTCCTGGTTCGCTGGGCGGCCGGCCAGGCGCAGGCGCTCGCGCAGCTCGGCGTCGTCGGCGGTCAGCCGATCGGGCCCGATGACGTCGAGCCGCTGACCTGGGCGCTGGCCGAGATCGGGCGCGCTCGCAGCGCTGGCGAGTATCTGGAGGCCGTTGGCCAGCACCAGGTCTTGAGCCGGATGATCGCGGCGGTTCACGAGTCCGGCTTTGACCTGCTGCTGACGCCGACGCTGGGCGAGCCGCCGCCGCCACTGGGCAGTTTCGACGACTCCGGCCCCGACCCGATGGCGGCATTCGGGCGCGCCTTCCTCTGCGGTTGCTTCACGGCCGCCTTCAATGCGACCGGACAGCCGGCGATCTCGCTGCCGCTGCACTGGAGCGAGGACGGGCTCCCGATCGGCGTCCAGCTGGTCGCCCCACTGGGCCGCGAGGACGTCCTCCTGCGGGTCGCCTCCCAGCTCGAGCAAGCCGTGCCGTGGGCGGATCGCACCCCACCGACGTTCGCGACCTAACGGCCCCGATACCCTGCCTGCGATGAGTGAGATCAGAGGAGTCTTAACCGCTATGGCAACGCCCTTCGACGAGGGGGGTGGGGTCGATGAGACGGCCGCGCGAAAGCTGGCGACCTACCTGATCGAGCACGGCTCGCACGGAGTCGTCGTCGCCGGATCGTCGGGCGAGGCGGCAACTCTCGACGACGAGGAGCACATCGCCCTGCTGGCGGCGATAGTCGACGAGATCGGCGGCGAGGCGACGGTCATCTGCGGTACCGGGACCAACGACACGCGCCACTCGATCGAGCTGACCAAGGTTGCTGCGGAGGCCGGCGCCGACGGTGCGCTGGTCGTCACGCCCTACTACAACAAGCCCACCTTCCCTGGAATCCGCGCTCACTACGAAGCGATCGCCGCCGCGGTCCCCGGCCTGCCGTTGATCGCTTACAACATCCCCTCGCGGGTGGTGATCAACGTCAGCCCCCCTGAACTCGCGGAGCTAGCCAAGATCGACAGCGTTGTCGCCGTCAAGCAGGCCCAGAATCAGGAACTGCAACAGATTGAGGGGCTGGCGCTCCTTGCCGGCAATGACGACGGCTTCTTGCCAACGCTGGAGCTGGAGGGGGCCGGTGGAATCCTCGTTGCTTCACACCTGGTCGGCCCGCAAATGAGGGAGATGTGGGATGCCGCCCAAGCGGACAACCTGGCGCGCGCGCGTGAGATCGATGCCAAGCTGCGGCCCGCCTACGACGCGATGGGCTTCGTCACCAACCCGATCCCGCTGAAGGCGGCGCTGGAGATGACCGGGCTGATCCCCCACGGCGGCCTGCGGCTGCCCTTGTTCGAGCTCGACGCGGACCAGCGCGCCACCGTGCGCGAGGCGCTCGACGCGGTCGGCATCACGGTGGTCTCCTAGCGATATGGCATCGAAGCTGCGAGTGCTGCCGCTCGGAGGGCTGGGCGAGATCGGCAAGAACATGACGGTGGTCGAGTACGAGGGCCGGATCATCGTCGTCGACACCGGCCTGATGTTCCCGACCTCAGAGATGCTCGGCATCGACCTGGTCCTGCCCGATTTCGGTTATCTGCGCGACCGCGTTGAGGACATCGAGGCGATCGTCCTCACCCACGGGCACGAGGACCACGTCGGCGCGCTGCCTTATGTATTGCGCGAGATCGGCATGCCGCCGGTGATCTACGGCGGCCTGCTGACGATCGGCATGGTGCGCTCCAAGCTCGACGAGCACAAGCTGAAGGAGGCGCCGCTGGAGGAGCTCCCTGCCAACCAGAAAGTTCAGGCCGGGCCGTTCGAGCTGGAGTTGGTCCACCTCTCGCACTCGATCCCCGATGCCCGCGGCGTCATTCTCGGCACCGAGGTCGGCAAGGTCCTGATGACCGGCGACTACAAGTTCGACCAGACCCCGGTCGACGGTCGTCCCGCCGACATCTCACGGCTGGCCGAGCTCGGGCGCGAAGGCCTGCTGCTGCTCTGCGGCGACTCGACCAACGCCGATCGACCGGGGATTGCACCGTCGGAGTCGAGCGTCGGGCCGGCGCTGCTGGAGACCTTCTCAGCCTGCAGGGGTCGCGTCATCGTCACCTCTTTCGCCTCCAACATCCACCGGGTGCAGCAGGTGATCGACGCCGCCGTCAAGCTCGACCGACGCGTCGCCCTGGTCGGCCGCTCGATGCGCAAGAACTTCAACATCGCCTCCAACCTCGACATTGCCAGTGCGCCCCCAGGCCTCTTCATCCAGCCGCGCGAGATTGAGGACTTCCCCGACGAGAAGGTGGTCGTCATCTCCACCGGCAGTCAGGGCGAGCCGCTCTCGGCGCTGCGCCGGATGGCAAACAACGACCATCGCGACGTCGAGCTGCATTCCGGCGACACCGTCGTCTTCTCGGCCACGCCGGTGCCGGGCAACGAGCGTGCGGTCAACGAAACGATCGACCGGATCTATGAGATCGGTGCCTCGGTTGTGACCGCAAAGGAGGCGCCTATCCACGCCTCGGGCCATGGCTGGCAGGAGGAGCTGAAGCTGATGCTCAACCTGACCAAACCGCGCTACGTGATGCCCGTGCACGGCGACCACCAGCGCCTGCGGCTGCACGCCGGGCTGGCCCACTCAGTTGGAATCGACCCGGAGAACGTCTTCCAGGGTCGTAATGGGCTGCCGCTGGAGATCGATGCAAACGGCGCTGGCTTCGGCCAAGAGGTCCATGCCGGAGTCGTCTACGTCGACGGCGTAAACGTCGGCGAGCCCGACGATGTCGCGCTGCGCGACCGGCGCGAGATCTCCGCCGATGGAATCTTCATCGTCGTCGCGACGATCTCCGCCGAGGACGGCAGCGTCGTCGCCGACCCCGAGGTGATCGTCCGTGGCGTTGCGCTGCCCGACGGGGAGCAGGCCCTTGCCGATGAGCTGAAGGACGTGGTCGAGGACTCGCTCGAGGAGGCGGCCGAGGCTGGCACCCGCGAGCTGCACCTGATCCAGGAAGACGTCCATGACGCGATCGCCAAGCTCGTCTACGAGAAGCTGCGCAGCCGACCGATGATCCTGCCAGTTGTGGTTGAGGTCTAGGTTTCGCGGGCATTAAAAGAGGCCCGCCGATTGCGTTGGGGAGAACCGGCGGGCCCCTTTGTGTCTCGTCCGCTGGGGACGCTAAGTCGGGGCGCTAAAGCCGGTCTAAAGCGGGGTTAATTCCTTGCTCAGACTTCGCGCCGCGCAGCGGCAGGCGGACGCGAAAGAGGGCACCGCCCAACTCGGATTCGCCTGCCTCGGCAGCTCCACCGTGCGACCTTGCCACAGCGCTGACGATTGCCAGACCGAGGCCGCTGCCACCGCCGACCGCGGTGTCGGCCGGTCCGTCGCCACGGACGAAGCGCTCGAAGACCTGCTCGCGCAACTGGGCCGGCACGCCGGGCCCGTCATCGGCTACCTCGACGACGGCCTCGGAGCCCTCGGCACGCAGCCGCAGCTCGATCGTCGAGCCGGGCGGGGTGTGACGGGCGGCATTGTCAAGCAGATTCAGGACCATGCGGTGCAGCTCGTCCGGGTTGCCGTCGACGGGAAGCGGCCGTTGCTCGTCGATTCGCAGCTCCCGTTCGCCGATCGTCGGCGCGACCTCCGAGCCGGCGTTTCGCGCCACCTGCGCCAAATCGCATCGCGTGCGCGCGGCGATCCGGCCCGCGTCGGCGCGGGCGAGCAGCAGCAGGTCTCCAACCAGCCGACTCATGCGGCCCGAGGAGCGCAGCGCCGAGTCGACCATCTCCCGCTCCTCGCCTTGGTCTGAATCCCGCAGCGCGGCCTGGAGCAGCTCGAGGTTGGCGAGGATGCTGGTCAGTGGCGTGCGCAGCTCGTGCGAGGCGTCGGCGACGAACTCACGCTGCCGCTTCAAGGCGGTTTCCCGCTCGGTGCGGGCGGCATCGAGTGAGCGGAGCATCTGCTCCAGCGTGCTTGCCAGCTCGCCGACCTCGTCGTCGATGCGCGGTGGCGGCATATGGCTGGACGGGTCACCGGTCTCGGCGATTGTTCGCGCGGTCGCGGTCAGCGAGGAAATCGGCCGCATCGCTCGGCGGGCGATTGCCACGCCCGCCAGGCTCGCCAGCAGGGTGGCGCCGAGCACCCCGGCGGCGATGAACTGCCAGAGGCGACTGATGGTCGAGTCCACGTGCTGCTCGTTGCGCCCGTACTGGACGTAGCCGGCGATGCGCCCGGTCTGGCGGCTGCGAAGGACAACCGTGGCCACCCGCATTTCGCCGACCTCGTGGATGCCGGGCACCGGTGGGCCAAGCTCGGCTGCGTTTGGGCTCGCGTCGCGCTGCTGCCCACGGGCGTCGTAGATCCGCACCGAGGCGTCGTTGGGGCTGACGAAGTCGCCGAGGTCGGGCTCGCGGACGATCAGCGTGTTGGTGATCGTGTCGACGATCTGCACCTGCGAGGCAAGCGTGGCGACGGCGCCCTTCATCTCACGGCTGAAGTCGTCGCGAACGCGTTGTGCGGCAAGGTTGCCGACGATCGCCCCGAACAGCACCAAGATCCCGAGGGTCAGCCCGGCCGAGACGGCGGCGAGGCGCCAGCGCACCGGCCAATTACGAGGACGCGGCACGGCTAGGCCTTCAGCACGTAGCCGGCGCCGCGTTTGGTGTGCAGAAGCCGGCCCTCGTTTTCGGCCTCGAGCTTGCGGCGCAGATTGGAGATGAAGACGTCGATCGTGTTGGTCGCCGCCAGCGGGTCATAGCCCCAGACCTCGTCGAGGAGGCGCTCGCGGGAGACGACGAGGCGCTCGTTGTGCATCAGGTACTGGAGCAGCTCGAACTCGCGGTTGGTCAGCTCGATCTCGCGCTTGCCACGATGCACCTCGCGCGTGTCCGGGTTGAGGGTGAGGTCGCCGACCTGTAGCGAGGCCGAGCCACGGGGTGGCCGTCGTCGCAGCAAAGCGCGGATCCGGGCCAGCAGCTCTTTGCGCTCAAATGGCTTCACCAGGTAATCGTCGGCGCCGCTATCGAGCCCGTCGACGCGGTCCTCGGTCTCGGCCCGGGCGGTCAGCATCAGGATCGGCACGTCGCCCTCGGCTCGCAGTCGCCGGCAGACCTCGACCCCGTCCATGCGCGGCAGGCCCAGATCGAGCACGACGATGTCCGGCACGAAGCCGGCGGCGACGTCGAGCGCATCGACCCCGTCGGCGGAGGTGCGCACCTCGTAGCCCTCGTTGCGCAGCGAGCGCCGCAGCACGTCGGCGATCTCCTCGTCGTCCTCGACGACGAGGACGCGACCTCTCTCTTGGTCGGCTCCGTTGGTAAGCATCATCCGATGTTAGCCCGGCTTCGGCACCCTCCCGCCGGCTTTTAGCGCGAATTTAGGCACGGAGATAGCGGGGAAGAGGGGAGTTTTGGGGCAGTTGCCATCTGCCTCGCTTGGCATGATCGAGCGACCCGTGAGTCCGTCTGCCGCCGTCCATCTGCACGCCCACAGCGAGTACTCGCTGCTCGACGGCGCCTGTAAGATCGACGCGATGGCGGCGCGGGCGGCTGAGCTGGGGCAGCCGGCGTTGGGGTTGACCGACCACGGCGTGATGAACGGTGCCGTCGACCTCTACAAAGCTTGCCAGGCGCACGGGATCAAGCCGATCGCGGGGCTCGAGGCCTACCTCGTCGACGACGTCAAGGCGATCAAGGAGAAGCCCAAGTACGAGCGCAATCACCTCACCCTGCTGGCCGAGAACGACGCCGGCTTCGCCAACTTGGTCAAGCTCACCTCGGCCGGTTTCCTCGAGGGCTTCTCGCGCGGCAAGGCCAACGTCGACATGGAGCTGCTCGCTGCGCACTCCGAAGGGGTCATCGCCCTCACCGGTTGCCTGGCGTCGCGCTTCTGCCGGCGCCTGGTCGAAGAGCGCGCCGACGACGCCCGCGCCCACCTCGACGACCTGATCCAGGCCTTCGGTCCCGAGCAGGTCTACTTCGAGGTGCAGAAAAACGGCATCGAGGAGCAGGAGAAGGCCAACCAGGGGATCGTCCGCTTCGCCCGCGAGTTGGGGCGGCCGCTAGTCGGCACCGCCGACGTCCATTACCTGCGCCGCGAGGACTTCGACAACCACGCGGCGCTGCTCTGCGTGCAGACCAAGTCCACCCTCGAGGCGCCGAAGATGAGCTTCGACACCAACGAGTTTTTCCTCAAGAGCAACGAGGAGATGGTCTCTTCGTTCGCCGAGTGGCCCGAGGCGATCCCGACCACGCTGGAGATCGCCGAGCGCTGCCAGATCGAGATCGAGCTGGGCAAATTGTTGCTGCCGCGCTACCCGACGCCCGACGGCTCCGAGCCGGAGGCGATGCTGCGGCGGATCGCCGGCGAGGGGTTGCGCGCCCGCTACGGCGACCCGCCTCCGGCCGAGGCGGTCGAGCGGCTCGAGTTCGAGCTCGGGGTGATCGAGGAGATGGGCTTCTCTTCATACTTCCTGATCGTCTGGGACTTCATCCGCTACGCCAAGGAGAACGGCGTTGCGGTCGGGCCGGGTCGTGGCTCGGCCGCCGGCTCGATCGTCTCCTACTCGCTGAACATCACCGACCTCGACCCGCTTGCCAACGACCTGCTCTTCGAGCGCTTCCTCAACCCGGGGCGCAAATCGATGCCGGACATCGACATCGACTTCTCGGTCCGCGGACGCGAGCGGGTAATCCGCTACGTCGGTGAGAAATACGGGCGCGAGTCGGTCGCCCAGATCGTCACCTTCGGCAAGATGGCGCCGCGCGCGGCGACCCGCGACGCCGCCCGCGTGCTCGGCTTCGATTATGGCAGCGGCGATCGCCTCGCCAAGCAGATTCCCGAGCCGATTCTCGGCCGAAATCCCTCCTTCGAGGAATGCCTGCAACCGGGGCAGGAGCTGAAACGGACCTATGACTCCGAGCCGGAG
Organism: uncultured Solirubrobacterales bacterium; assembly: GCA_963698085.1. Lineage (GTDB taxonomy): Bacteria > Actinomycetota > Thermoleophilia > Solirubrobacterales > 70-9 > VRUE01. The sequence goes on along the minus strand of OY969122.1, from coordinate 74,659 downwards.
GCGAAACGTATCCTCGACGTCGCCCAAGGGCTGGAGGGGATCATCCGCAACAACTCGATCCATGCCGCCGCGGTGGTGATCGCCGACCGTCCGCTGCAGGAGATCGTGCCGCTGCAGCTGGCGGAGGATCGCGGCGCCCCCGCCAACGGCAACGGCAGCAGCGGCAAGGGCGAGCGCCAATACAAGGTCGTCACCCAGTACTCGATGGGGCCGATCGAGGAGATCGGCCTGCTGAAGATGGACTTCCTCGGCCTGCGCAACCTCGACGTGATCGAGGACGCGGTCGAGATCATCCGCCGCTCTCGGGGGGTCGAGTTGGAGATGACCGAGATCCCTATGGACGACGCGAAGACCTTCGAGATGCTTGCCAGAGGTGACGGCACCGGCGTCTTCCAGCTCGAGTCGGAGGGCATGCGCGAGGCGATGAAAAAGGTGCGGCCGAGCGAGTTCGACGACATCGTCGCCCTCGTCTCGCTCTACCGGCCGGGAGCGATGCGCTACATCGATGTCTACGCGAAAGGCAAGCGCAACCCGTCCGCGGTCACCTACGCGGACGATCGCCTGCGCCCGGTCACCGAGCCGACCTACGGCTGCGTCCTCTACCAGGAGCAGCTGATGGAGATCGCCAAGCAGATGGCCGGCTTCAGTCCGTCCGAGGCGGACGACCTGCGCAAGGCGATCGGCAAGAAGAAGCGCGATCTGATGGCGACGATGAAGGCCAAGTTCATGGATGGAATGAAGGCCTCTGGCACCGCCGCCAAGGTGGCAGGCGACATGTGGTCGCTGATGGAGGCGGCCGCCGACTACTCCTTCAACAAGTCGCACGCCGCCTGCTACGCGCTGATCGCCTACCGCACCGCCTACCTCAAGGCCAACTTCCCGGCGGAGTACATGGCGGCGGTGATCTCATCGGTGATGAAAACCAAAGACAAGGTGCCCTTCTTCGTCAACCGCTGCGAGGAGATGGGGATCGAAGTGCTGCCCCCCGACGTCAACTCTTCCGACCACGACTTCGTCGTCTCCGAGAAAGCGATCCGCTTCGGGCTCGACGCGGTCAAGAACGTCGGCCACAGCGCGGTCGAGGCGATCTTGCACGCTCGCGAGGACGCCCCGATCGCCTCGGTCTGGGATTTCTGCGAGCGCGTCGACTCGCGCGCAGTGAACAAACGGGCGATCGAATGCCTGATCAAGTGCGGCGCGCTCGACTCGACCGGGGCAACGCGGCGGGGGATGCTGGAGGCCCTGCCGGCGGCGCAGTCAGCGGGTCAGAAAGCGCAGGAGGACGCGCAGCTCGGCCAGGGCTCGATCTTCGACTTTGGCAGCGGTACGGAGAGCGGGGGAGGGGAAGGCGCCTCGAGCTCCCACCACCGACCGCCGATTTCCGCCGCCGAGTTCGAGCGCCGCGAGCTGCTCGCGATGGAGAAAGAGACGCTTGGCACCTACCTCTCCTCGCATCCGCTCTCCGAAGTGCGGGAGGCGCTGCGCGCCCGCGTCGACTGCAGCCTGGCCGAGCTCTCGGGCAAGCCGGACGGGGCTTGGGTCACGGTTGGCGGCATCGTCGCCGAGAGCAAGAAGATCCGCACCAAGAGCGGCAACCAGATGATGTTCGCGACCCTCGACGATGTCGAGGGTCAGGTCGAGATGCTCGTCTTCAAGGCCGATGAGGCCGCGAGCGCCACCGCGATCGAGACCGATGCGGTCGTCCTCGTCCGTGGCCGGATCGACCACAAGGAGCGGGGGGAGACGAAGCTCGTCGTGCAGGAGGCGGAGCGCTTCGAACCCGATGGCGAGGAGATCGCACGGGCGAGCGTCGCCGCCAACGCGCCGGCGGAGCCGCTGCGGGTCGCGATCGGGGCGGCGAGCCTCGGTAATCCACACTTGATCGAGGAACTGAAGACCGTCTTTGAAGGGCACAAGGGCGACGCAGACGTCTACCTGGCGATTCCCAGCGAGGACGGCGAGTCGCGTGAGTGGAAGCTTGGTGAGGAGTACAGGATCCGGCATTCGAGCAAGCTGCTCGCGGAGCTCGATCACGTTCTGGGCAGCAACGCGCTCGCTGCTTGAGACGGCCCTGAGCCTCTCTAGACTTCTCCCATGCCAGCTACGCGCCAGAAGACCGGTGAGTGCCGTCAGTGCCGTTCCTTCTGCGACAAGATGGTCGAGCCGCGTGGTTGCGTCGAGATCGGGTGTCGTTACCTCTACAGCGTCGTCGACTCGCTGACCGGAACCCAATACGTCGGCTGCATGCAGGAGGTTTTCGGCGCTAAGGTCGAGCTCGACGCGGTGCTGCAGCCGGGCGGCTTTGGCGGGGTCAAGGTGACCGGCGCGGCGCTGCCGCACTGCCCTTTTTCGGTCGAGCGCGCCTACCTGGGCTCCGGGGATGAGTACGACTGCGTCAACCGCCGCTTTTTCGACCACACCGACGGCGGCCCGGAGGGCTTGCGGGCGTTCGATCTCCGCGATCTTGCATCGGAGTCTCCAGGGCCTCTAGAGACGGGCTAAGACGACACAGTTCCGTGTAGGATCGCGCGATGAGCAATTCTTCAGCGGTGGCGGAGGCAGACCAGCTCGCAGCGGACATGGCCGGAGACGGCGCTGGGGCCGAGGGCCCCAAGTTCACGCTCGAGCTGAACCAGGACCAGGAGGACATCCGCGACTGGGTCCACGGCTTCGCCGAGGGCGTCGTGCGGCCCGCGGCCTCGGAGTGGGACGAGCGCGAGGAGACGCCCTGGCCAGTGATCCAGGAGGCCGCCAAGATCGGCCTCTACAGCTTCGAAGCCCTCGGCCAGTTCTTCGCCGATGACACCGGTCTGACCCTGCCGATTGCCAACGAGGAGCTCTTCTGGGGCGACGCCGGTATCGGCATGGCGATCATGGGCACCTCGCTTGCCGTCGCCGCAATATTCGGGCAGGGGACCCCGGAGCAGATGGGCGAGTGGATTCCGCAGTGCTTCGGCACCGCGGACGATCCCAAGGTCGCTGCCTTCTGCTCGTCGGAGCCAGACGCCGGCTCCGACGTGGCGGCGATCCGCACCACCGCCAAGTACGACGAGGCCAGCGACGAGTGGGTGTTGAACGGCCAGAAGGCTTGGGCGACCAACGGCGGCATCGCCGACGTCCACGTCGTGATCGCCTCGGTCGACCGCGAGCTGCGCTCGCGCGGGCACGCCGCTTTCGTCATCCCGCCCGGCACCAAGGGCTGCGAGCAGGGCGCCAAGGTCAAGAAGCACGGGCTGCGCGCTTCCCACACCGCCGACGTCCACCTCGATGACTGCCGCATTCCGGGCTCCTGCCTGCTCGGCGGCAAAGAGAAGCTCGACGAACGGCTTGCTCGGGTGCGCGAGGGCAAGAGCGCCAAATCGCAGGCGGCTATGCAGACCTTCGAGGCGAGCCGGCCGACGGTCGGGGCGCAGGCGATCGGCATCGCCCGTGCGGCGTATGAGTACTCGCTCGAGTACGCCAAAGAGCGGCAGCAGTTCGGCAAGGCGATCATCGAGAACCAGGCGATCGCCTTCGCCCTCGCCGACATGAAGATGGAGATCGATGCCGCTCGGCTGCTGGTCTGGCGCGCGGCCTGGATGGGGCGCAACGGCCACAAGTTCGAGAATGCCGAGGGCTCGATGTCGAAGCTGAAGGCGGGCGAGGTCGCCGTCTGGGCGACCGAGCGGGCGATCCAGATCCTCGGCGGCAACGGCTACACCCGGGAGTTCCCGGTCGAGCGGATGCACCGCGACGCGAAGATCTACACGATCTTCGAGGGCACCTCCGAGATCCAGCGCCTCGTCATCTCCCGCTCGATCTCCGGCGTCCACATCAAATAACGCCCAAGCGCCGTAGGTAGGGGAGTCCGGCCTTTCCCTGGTCGAATTGATGTCGCACGCGCGCTTTGCGCGCTTAGCGACGATGTCTGAGCGCGGCTGACGCCGCGCAGGAGACAGATTGCATATCGCCGCTTCGCGACATTCGCCCAGGGAAAGGCCGGACTCCCAATCAACACGAAGCAGGGCGCGCATTGATCCCGCCACCCCAGCTTGGAGTGGAGAGGGTTGGCGACGCTGACTCGTCTCCGGTGAGCTTGTTGGGTGCGAGCGCCGAAAGCTCTCACCGACGTGGTGCTGGAGAGAGGGGCGGCGATGTGCTCTCGCGGGAATGTCGCGAAGCGGCGACATGCAATCTGGTGGTTGCGCGGCGGCAGCCGCGCTCCTTCTCCGTCGCTAAGCGCGGAGCGCGTGCGACATCAATTCGCGCGAGAGCACATCGCCGCCCCTACCCCTGACGACGTTTGAGCCCGGCTTTCCTCAGACGCTTGGCTGCCTGGACTTCCTTTTTGTCCGGCCCTTTCTTGTTCGGTCCCGGGGTCTCCAGGGTCGCCGGTAGGCCCTCGAAGTGGGGCTCGGAGAGGAAGGCGGCCAGACCCTGTTTGCCCATCTCGCCTTTGCCGATGTTGGCGTGGCGGTCGCGGTTGGAACCGAACGGGGCGGCGGCGTCGTTTACGTGAAGGCAACGCAGGCGGTCGAGGCCGACCTTCTCGTCGGCTTCGTCGACGACGGCGCTGAGGTGCTCTGGGTCGGTGACGTCGTAGCCCTGGACGAAGAGGTGGCAGGAGTCGAGGCAGAGGCCGAGGCGCTCGCCGCTGCCCGCAAGCTCGATCAGCTCGGCCGTCTCATCGAAGTCTCGGCCGAGCAGACCTTTGTGGCCGGCGGTCTGCTCGAGCAGTAGTGGGCAGCTCTCGCTGGCCTTCAGTGCAGCGGCGATGACTTTTGCCGCACGCTTCATCGAGGGCCCGTGTGGCTCGCCTTTCTGCGCGCCGGGGTGGAGGACGACACCGGCGGCGCCGATGCCGTCGCCGATTCGCAGGGCGTGGGTCAGCGAGTCGAGTGACTTCACCCGCATCTCACGATCTCGGGTGGCGCAATTGATCAGGTAGACGGCGTGGATCACGACCGCTTCGACCGGTGAGTTGTCCATCGCCTCGCGAAAGGCGGCGAAATCGTCCGGGCCGTATTTGGTCGGCCGCCACATCCGCGGGCTCTGGTTGAAGATCTGGATCGATTCGCAGCCCAGCTTGGTGCCACGCTCGATCGCGTTCGCCAGGCCACCAGCGGTCGATACGTGCGCCCCGACGAGCATCGAGGCGCATCCTATGGTTCCTCAGGCCTCCAGCTGTACCGCCACCTCGTATTTCTCGACCGAGACGCGCTGGCCCAAGCCGTCTGCGGGCGGGGACATTGAGTTAAGCGTCGCGTCCCCTTCGCGGTAGTCGTCCTCGGTCTCAAAGAGGCTGATCGCGAGCGAGCGGCCGTTCTCGCCGTCGTTCAGGATCAGTAGCCCTTTTGCGGGGACGCCCTCCGGCGGCCCTCCCCGGGACTCGGCCTGGGCGCGGATCTCGCTTGCGGTTCGCTCGAGCGTCTCCGCATTAGAGCCCTCCCAGCGCACGATTCTTGCGTACATGCCTTCCTCCTTCAGTGGGGTGCTCTTCTTCTGTGAACGAGCCTACCTCGTGCTCGCCAGATCCAGGCGGAGCGTCGAACTCCGGCCACTGTGGAAACATCCGCGCCGATCCGATGACGGCCGATTCCACAGTTCGATTGCGGTTCGCTCCCTCGCCGACCGGTGCCCTGCACATCGGCGGCGCGAGGACGGCACTCTACAACTGGCTGGCCGCGCGCCACCAGGGTGGCTCGTTGGTGCTGCGGATCGAGGACACCGACCGCGAGCGTTCCACGGAGGAGAACGTCGAGCAGATCCTTGACGCGCTGCGCTGGCTCGAGCTCGACTGGGACGAGGGGCCGGTGTCGCAGGCATCGCGGGCAGATCGCCACGAGGCGGCGCTGGCCCAGCTGCTGGAAAGCGGCGCCGCCTATCGAGATCCGGCGACGGCCAAGGACGTCGAGGCCTGGAAGGCAGAGCACGGCGCTGGTCGCGGCTACCGCGGGGAAGCGAGCGACGCAGCGGACGCGGCGGTGCGCCTGCGGGTTCCCGACGAGGGGGAGACCGTGGTCGAGGATTTGATCCGCGGCCCGGTCAACTTCCCCAACCGTAGCTATGACGACTTCGTCATCGCCCGCGGCGATGGCTCGGTCCTCTACAACTTCGCCGTTGCCGTCGACGACGCCGAGATGGGCATCACCGACGTGGTCAGGGGCGACGACCACCTCTCCAACACGCCCAAGCAGCTGCTCGTGCTCGCGGCGCTCGGCTTCGCGGTGCCCCGCTACGCGCACCTGCCGCTGCTGCACGGACCCGATGGGCGCAAGCTCTCCAAGCGACACGGTGCCGCCTCGGTGCAGGAGCTGCGCGAATCCGGCTACCTGCCGGCGGCGGTCCGCAACTACCTCGCCCTGCTCGGCTGGGGGGCCGATGACGACGCGACGCTGATCCCGACCGACGAACTGGTCGAGCGCTTCCGCCTTGCCGACGTCGGCAAGGCGGCGGCGATCTTCGACGAGAAGAAGCTGCGCTGGATCAACGGCCGCTACATGCGGGAGATGGCCCTTGACGACTATGTCGGCGTCGTCGCGAGGCACCTTGGTCGCCCTGCGGACGAGCGACTGCGGGCGGCCTGCGAGATCGTGCAGGAGAAAGCGCAGACGCTGGAAGAGGTCTGGCCGCTGATCCGCTTCCTCTTCGAGCCACCGGTCGAGGACGAGAAGGCCTGGCGCAAGACGATGGTGGACGAGGCGCCGGCGGCGTTGGAAGCGGCCCGGGAAGCGCTCGCCGCCACCGATGACTTCGACGCGGCCACTGTCGAGGCGGCCCTATCGCCGTTGCCGGAGCGCCTGCGCACCAAGCCCGGTCGTGTCTATCAGCCAATTCGAGTGGCGATCAGTGGCAGCACGGTCTCACCGGGGATCTTCGAATCGCTGGCCGTGTTGGGCCGAGACGAATCGCTGCGGCGCATCGACGCGGCGCTTGTACGCCTCCACGCATAACAACACCTAATTTTGACGAGGCCGCAGCTAAACCGTGCGTCCTTTGCTGCCGATGAGGGGGGCGGAAACCCCTGTCATGTCGGCGAGCAAGACACAGAGCAATGGGAAGGTGGCGAAGGCGGATGCACCGCGTGGCGCCGCGGCCCCCGCACCCGGCGCCCGCTTGGCCGCCGCTTTCGAGGCTGTCGAGAAATTCCCCGCTCTGATCGAGTCTCGGGCCCGAGTGATGCAGGCGGCGACCGCCGAGACCGCTCGCATGGGCGATCTGGTCGAAGCGGTCGAGGCCGACGTTGCGCTGACCATAGCGGTGCTTCGCTTCGCCAATCGCGCCAGTTCCGGTGGCGGCGTCGGCGGCGTGCCGGCGGCCGTAGAAGTACTGAAGCCCTCCGGTGTGCTGGCCATCGCGGGTACCGCGCCGGTTTTCGACTTCTTCGAGTCCAACGGAGGCTGGGAGCTGCGCCCCGAGCAGTTCCGCGTACACGCTCTCGCCACCCAACAGGCGGCGGTCCGGATCGGGCGTGAGATCGGCTGGGCCGATCGCGACGAGCTGGTCGTCGCTGCGCTCCTGCATGACATCGGTCGCCTGGTTATCTCGAAGCTGCACCCTGGCCGCAGGACCTACTTCGACGCTACCTCGCGCACCCCCGAGCAGCGGATCCGCGAAGAACGCGATCAGCTCGGCATCGATCACGCGCTCGTCGGCGGCGTGCTTGCGCGGCGCTGGAACGTGCCGCAGCGGATTGCCGTCGCGATCGAGCGCCACCACGCCGAGGACGCGGACGGGCTCGCGGCGATCATCGCCACCGCCGACATGGTCGCCCACTACTCGCAGGGAGAGGCGGTGACGCCGGAGCGCCTGCGCGAGACGGCCAAGCGCTGCGGCCTCGGCGCCGACGGCCTGCGTGAGCTGCTCTACGAGCTTCCTTATCCCCGCGAGGCAGAATCCCGCATCAGCGAGCCCTGCCCGCTCTCGAGCCGGGAGCTGGACGTCCTCCGACACCTCTCAGAGGGAATGGTCTACAAGCAGATCGCCGGAGAGATGCAGCTCTCGGTCTCGACTATCCGTACCCACCTGCACAACGTCTACGGCAAGATCGGTGCAGTGGACAGGGCACAGGCGGTCCTCACCGCTCGCGACCGCGGCTGGATTTAGTCGATCAGGGACTCTCGCAGCGCGATTGCGACGGCGTGAGTGCGATTTCTTGCGCCGAGGCGAGCGAGGACGTTCTTGGTGTGCGTCTTCACCGTTTCCTCGCTGAGGCCGAGCTCGCGCGCGGCGGCGATGGTCGAGCCGCCGTCGGCCAGCAGCTGCAGGATCTCGCGCTGGCGCCGGGTCAGCTTGCCGCGGCTGCCGCTGGGTGGTACGGCCGGGTCGACGAACCGTTCCTGGTCGAGCGCCGCGCGCACCGCTCTCGCCAGCTCCTCGGCAGCGGCGGTACGAGCGACGTAGGCGCTTGCGCCAGCCTGCAGGGCGGCACTGGCAAGATGGCGCTCCGGGCGCTCGCCGTGGGCGACGATCCCCATCCCCGGCGCAGTCTTGTGCAGTGTCCGGATTGCTTCGTGGCCGTACAGCGCCTCGGTGCTGTCGCTCAGGTCGCGTCGCAGGTCGACAATCGCCACGTCCATGCTGCCGATGTCGCGGATCAGGCCGATCGCCTCGTCGCGGGTCTCGCTCTCGTGGATTTCGAAATCGTCGGCCAGCGCCTCGCGCATGCCCAACCGGACCAGCGGCTGGGTATCGATCACAAGGCAATGTGGGCGCTCGGTCGAGACCGTTCGATCCTATACCCAGCAAAGTCCGCATCGTGCGGTAGAAAGGGCTTGTGATTTCCATCACCTCGAAGTCGCGCTACGCGGTGGTCGCGATGGCCGAGCTGGCCCGCTCGGGGGAGCGGCCGGTGCCGATCAAGGAGCTGGCCGAGCGGCGGGACATCCCGGAGCAGTTCCTCGAGCAGCTCTTCTCGACCCTGCGCCGGTCCGGCCTGCTGACCAGCCACCGGGGGATGAAAGGCGGCTACACGCTCTCCCGCGCCGCCGAGGAGATCACCGTCTTGGAGGTCGTGCAGGCCCTCGACGGCAAAGTCGGCCAGGAGGCCGATGAGGCCGGTGGGATCTGGGCCGAGGGCGTCACCGCCCTGCGCAAGGTCTTCGGCCAGACCACGATCGCCGAAGTAGCCCGCCGCGAGGCCGAGGAGGCCGGCTCCGGGATGTATTTCATCTAGATCGGGCCGCACCGGCATTGGGATTCCGCTTGTTCAAGCGGAGCGCAGTCCGGCTGAATCCGGTTGTTTCCGGTCGGGCTGGCGCACGACTGGCGCACCAGTGGCGCATGGGGAGCCATGGACCGCCGGAGTGTCCGCGGCGTGATGAATGATCGGCTTCCATGGATTCTTCCCCGCAACAGTCGCCCACCAAGCCGAATGCCGAAGCGATTGCCTGGTACGTGGAAGAGGCCCAACGGCTGCTGGAGGACCAACAGCGTCGGGCAGAGTCCTTGCGGACGAGGGGAGGTCAGGTCGCGGGCTTCGGCGCTGTGTTTCTGGCCTTGATCGGGGGTAACGCCTCCAAAATTCTCGAAACGGTTGACGGTTGCACCGGCACCGCGATGGGGCTGGCGCTGCTCGGTGCCTCTCTTTGTCTGGCGGTGTCGGTGTTGGTTGCCGGTGTGGGCGTAATCAAGCCGCAGCCATTCGCATCGATCTCGGCAGACGAGATCACCAACTACGTCTCCGACCGATTCCAGAGCGAGCCTGATCTTTGGCGCGTTCACGTTCGGTCGCTTCGGGCATTGGAGACCGCTACCAGGAACGCCCAAGACGGCGGCAATGCTGCTGCCAAAGCGATCAATGTCTCTCTTTATGCGTTTCTCGCTGGCCTTGCCTTTTCCGTTCTCGCCATTGGTATCCTGATCGTGGAGTTGATCTAAATGTCGAAAGCACCTAATCCCTCACCTCCGCCTCCTGGCGTCCCGCTTGATCAGACCACGGCACCCGTTGACTATGAGGGCCGTGACGCTCCGAACGGGAATCAAAAATGACCGATCCAGAAGAGCGTCCGGAGCTAGTCAACGTGGCACCCGAAGTGCCGCTGGATCAGACTACTGCGCTGATCGACTACCTCCAAGAGGGTCTTAGCGGGGATGTGCCTCTCGATCAAACGCGAGCAGAAACTCGCGAGTTTCTTGGATCGGAGGGCGTACCGCCAGTCCGGCGACGCCCGCGAGGCTAGTCGTACTTCCTCTCGCTGTCTTTGGTTAGGCAGCGTGGTTCATGATTGGGCCGAGGTTCAGCGCGTTGTCTTTCTCTTGGGCCCTGGGCGGCGCTGCGGGCGGTCTCAACTCGGGTGAGCCCGTTCGACGGCGAGGTTTCGGATAGCGTGAGCCGCCGAGCCTATCCGCGAGATCCGCATTTCGAAAGCGTTGCAATGCTCATGGGCCACGCCAACATTTCGATCACGCTGGATCGCTACGGCCACCTGATGCCGGGGTCCGAGGCAGAGGCTGCGGGCCTGCTCGATGCCTACCTCAACGCCCAGCGAGAGCGGGCCGAGGAAGCCGCCCGCTCGGCTGGCGCGGTGCTGGCTGGCGCATAGGTGACGACAAGCCGCTTCCAATCCCGACAGCCGTGGCGCTCATGATGTATCCCGTATTCATCTGTCTCGACTTATAGATTGCCCACCCAATGGCAAACATCTACAGGCCCAAATTTGAAGACGGAGAGCGACCTCCGGGCTTCCGCTCCCGGCGTGCGCGCATCGGCTACGAACTCGGTACCGAGTTGATTGGAGCCAGTCTCTGGGAGGTCCCACCAGGCGAGGCGGCCTATCTCTACCACTTCCACTATTCCGACGAGGAGCTTGTGATCGTTCTCTCTGGGCGCCCTAGCCTCCGCACCCCGGAGGGCATTCGGGAGCTAGAGGAGGGAGAGGCGCTGCGCTTCCCCCTCGGTGAGGAGGGGTCACATCAGATTCTTAACCGCACGGAGACGACTGCGACCTTTCTGGCGATCTCAAGCCATGGTCGTCCCGATGTCGTCGTCTACCCGGACTCCGAAAAGATCGGCGTTGGCGAGCGTCTACCTCGAGGCGGTGGACTGCGCGCGTTTTTCAGGCGCAGCGACGGCGTGGACTACTTCGAGGGAGAGTCCCCACCGGGAGAACATCACGGCGAGTGAAGCAACAACCGATCCCCGCGAATCCCGCAGCGGTTGGTGCGAAGCCGCCCGCTCGGCTGACGTGGGTGCTGACTGGCGCACGATGAGAGTAAGCCGCTTGTTGATGCGGGATTGCACCCCCCGACTCGGCATGTACTTCATCTGATGAGGATCGGAGCGGAGGCTTCCGCCGTTGTCGGCAACACGCCGATGGTCGCTTTGGGGCGGCTCAGCGAGGGGTTGCCGGGCGAGGTATGCGCGAAGCTCGAGTACTTCAATCCTGGCGGCTCGGTCAAGGACCGGATCGGGGTGGCGATGATCGATGCAGCCGAAGAGGAGGGGCAGATCGCGCCGGGGCGCTCGGTGATCGTCGAGCCGACCAGCGGTAACACCGGGATCGCGCTGGCGATGGTCTGCGCGGCGCGCGGCTACGAGCTGATCCTCACCCTGCCCGAGGGGATGAGCCGGGAGCGGGCAAAGCTGCTGCGCGCCTACGGGGCCGAGGTGCGCGAGACGCCCTCGTTGGGCGGGATGAGCGAGGCGGTCGCGCTGGCGGAGGAGATTCGCGAGCAGCGGCGGGGGTTCGTCCCGCAGCAGTTCTCCAACCCGGCGAATCCCGAGGTACATCGCCGCACCACGGCCGAGGAGATCTGGCGCGATAGCGCCGGCGAGGTCGGTGCCTTCGTCGCTGGCGTCGGCACCGGCGGAACGATCACCGGGGTCGGCAGCGTCCTGCGCGAGCGCAGCCCGGAGACGCTCGTGGTTGCGGTCGAGCCGGCATCCTCGCCGGTTCTCTCGGGGGGTGCCCCTGGTCCGCACAAGATCCAGGGCATCGGCGCGGGCTTCGTTCCCGAGGTCCTCGATCGCTCGGTGATCGAGGAGACGATTGCCGTCTCCGACGAGGACGCGCTGGAGACGGCGCGGGTCGCGGCGCAGCGGGAGGGGGTTTTGGCCGGCATCTCCGCTGGGGCGAACATCAAGGCAGCCCTCGAGGTCGCGGCGCGGCCGGAGATGGAGGGGAAGCGGGTGGTGACGGTGGTCTGCGACTCGGGCGAGCGCTACATGTCCCTACCCTTCTTTGCTCCATGAACTTGCTGCGCCGGGTGGCCAAGGAGATCAAAGCGGACGTCGCCGCGGCGCGCGATCGCGATCCTGCGGCGCAGGGCGTCTCCGCGCTAGAGATCCTGATTGGCTGGGCCGGCGTGCAGGCGTTGCTTGCCCATAGGGTTGCCCACGCGCTGCGCGAGGCCGGTGTGCCGCTGGTGCCGGGCGCGATCGCCTACCTGAGCCGCGCGGTGACCGGGGTCGAGGTGCACCCCGCGGCAAAGATCGGGCCCGAATTCTTCATCGATCACGGCTCCGGGGTGGTGATTGGTGAGACGGCCGAAATCGGTCGCCGGGTGACCCTCTATCAGGGGGTGACGTTGGGCGGTACCGGCTTCCAGCGCGGCAAGCGGCACCCGACCGTGGGGGACAACGTCACCGTTGGCTCCGGCGCCAAGCTGCTCGGCCCGATCGCGGTCGGCGATGGCGCCAAGATCGGAGCTAACACCGTCGTCGTCGAGGACGTGCCGCCGAGCTCGACCGTGGTTGGCAACCCCGGGCATCCGGTGAAGGTGGAAGGGAAGCGTCCCGAGGGGCCCGACGCCGATTGGATACATCTCCCGGACCCGATCGCCGAGGCAATCAAAACGCTTGCCGAGCGAATCTCCAAGTTGGAGGAGCGCCTCGCCGAGCTCGACGGCGGTGAGCCGTCCGGCAGTGATGGCGAGGAGCTGCAGCCTCGCACCGGCCGTTCCTCGGCCGGCGGCTGACTGGCGACTTTCCCGGTGGTATACGAGGGGAAACTCACCAGAGAGCCAACCGCTCGCCTCTCTATGCTCGGCCGATGCTCCAGCAGGCAGACGCGGAGACCATGAAGGACTCCTCAGAGGAGGCTGCGGGCGCCCCAACTGAGCCCGGCGCGGATCAGGCTGAGCGGCTGCTGGCGGAGCTGAACGAGCCGCAGCGCCAGGCGGTGCGCCACGGCGACGGCCCGCTGCTGGTCCTAGCCGGCGCCGGCTCGGGCAAGACGCGCGTCCTCACCCACCGCATCGCCTACCTGCTGGCGACCGACCAGGCTCGGCCGGGCGAGATCCTCGCGATCACCTTCACCAACAAGGCCGCGAACGAGATGCGCGAGCGGGTCGAATCGCTGGTCGGCCGGGCGACGCGCGCGATGTGGGTTACCACCTTCCACTCCGCCTGCGCGCGGATGCTGCGCGCTGACGCCGAGCGGCTCGGCTACTCGCGTGGTTTCACGATCTACGACGAGTCGGACTCGCTGCGGATGCTCAAACGCTGCATGGAGGAGCTGCACGTCGACCCTAAGCGCTACCCGCCGCGGGCGATTCGCTCGCAGATCTCGGGAGCGAAGAACCAGCTCGTCGACGCCGATGCCTACGCGCAGGCCCAGGGCAGTGTCTTCGAGGAAACTGTCGCCGGCGCCTACAACCTCTACGAGAAGCGGATGATCGAGGCCAACGCGATGGACTTCGACGACCTGCTGGTGCGCACGGTGAACGCGCTGGAGCTCTTCGAGGAGGTGCGGGAGCGCTGGCGCCGCACCTTCCGCCACGTCCTCGTCGACGAGTATCAGGACACCAACCACGCCCAGTACCGGCTGCTGCAGCTGCTCACCTCCGAGCACGGCAACCTGATGGTCGTCGGCGACGAGTCGCAGTCGATTTACGGGTTCAGGCACGCCGACATCAGGAATATCTTGGATTTCGAGCGGGACTTCCCCGATGCGGACGTCGTCACGCTCGAGCAGAACTACCGCTCGACCCAGACGATTCTCACCGCCGCCAACGCGGTGATCGAGAACAACCGCGAACGGCGGCCGAAGCGGCTCTGGACCGAGCTCTCGGGGGGCGAGCCGCTGCAGTTGCACGAGCTCTCCGACGAGCACGAGGAGGCACGCTGGGTGGCGGGGGAGATCGAGCGCCTTGGCGAGGACGAGGACATCGACCGGGAGGACGTCGCCGTCTTCTACCGGACCAACGCGATGAGCCGTGTCCTGGAGGACACCCTCAACCGCTTCGACGTTCCGTACCAGGTGATCGGGGGGACGAAGTTCTACGAGCGCGCGGAGGTCAAGGACGCGATCGCCTACCTCAGCCTGCTGGCGAACCCCGCCGACCAGGTCTCCTTCTCGCGGAGCGTCAACTCGCCGCGGCGCGGCATCGGGAAAACCAGCCAGGGCAGGCTCGCCTCACACGCGAATACGACGGGAATGCCCATCTGGGAGGTGATCGAGCGGGTCGAGGAGGTGCCGGGGCTGAGTGGGGCCGCGATCAAGTCGGTCTCACGCTTCTACGAGATGATGGCCGGCCTGCGCGAACGCGCCGAAGACGGAGGGCCGGTCGCCGGCCTGCTCGAGGCGGTCCTCAGCGAGACGGGGTACCTCGAAGCGCTGGCCGCGGAGCGAACCGTCGAGGCCGAAGGGCGGGCCGAGAATCTCGAGGCGCTCGTCGCCGGCGCCGCCGAGTTCGACATCGAGCGCGAGCGGGAGGGGGAGAGCGAGGTGCCGCCGCTGGAGGAGTACCTGCAGCAGATCTCGCTCTACACCGAGCAGGATGGCCTGCGTGACGAGTCGGCGATAACGCTGATGACGCTGCACAACGCCAAGGGCCTCGAGTACGAGACGGTCTTCGTCGTCGGCTGCGAGGACGGCTCCTTCCCGCACATGAAAGCGCTCGAAGAGGGTGGCGAGGAGGAGGAGCGGCGCCTCTGCTATGTCGCCATCACCCGCGCCCGCAGTCGGCTCTACATGACTTGGACGCGCGAAAGGCGGCTCTTCGGCCGCGCTGAGCGCAATCTGCCCTCGCGCTTCGTCGACGAGCTGCCCGAGGAGCTGACCGAGCGCGGCTCGAGCGCCGTTGGGGCCGGAGCAAGCTGGGGGGCAGGCTCCTCGATCGAGGCGGCGACGCCGGTCGAGCCCGGCCCAACCCTGGAGCTGCGCACCGGCGACGACGTGATTCACGCCAGCTTTGGCGACGGTGTCGTCACCGCGGTCGAGCCGGGCGGGGTGGTCGTTGTCCGTTTCGCTGGCGACGGCAGCGAGCGCAAGTTGATGGCCGACTACGCCCCGATTCGCAAGCGGTGAGGCAGTGGCGGCGCGACTGATCGACGGCAAGGCGGTCGCCGCGCGGATTCGCGAGCGGGTTCGGGAGGAGGTGGTGCGGATGTCCACACCACCTGGTCTGGCGACGATTCTCGTCGGCGACGACCCCGCCTCGGCGGTATACGTGCGGATGAAGCGCGAGGATTCGGCCGAGGTCGGCATTGAGTCCTTCCACCACGAGCTGGGTGACGATGCCTCTCAGGAGGAGATCGGGGCCTTGATCGAATCGCTCAACGCTGACGATCGCGTGCACGGAATCCTCCTGCAGCTACCGCTGCCCGGCCCCCTCGACCAGGACCCGCTGATTGGGCTGATCGACCCGCTCAAGGACGTCGACGGGCTGACGCCGCTCAGTGCGGGACTGCTGGTGCAGGACCGTCGCGAGGCGATCGCGCCCTGCACGCCGGCCGGCGTGATGGAGCTCTTGCACGAGGCCGGCGTGGAGGTCGAGGGCGCCCGCGCCGTCGTGATCGGCCGCTCGATCCTCGTCGGCAAGCCCTTGGTGGCCCTGCTGACCGCTGCCAACGCCACCGTCACCCACTGCCACTCTCGGACCCGCGACCTGGGCTCCGTCTGTCGAGAGGCGGACATCTTGATCGCGGCGGCCGGTCAGCCTGGCCTGATCACCGGCGAGATGGTGCGCGAGGGCGCGACCGTGATCGACGTCGGCACCAACCGGGTCGACGGTAAGTTGGTCGGGGACGTCGAGTTCGACTCGGCGAGCGAGCGAGCGGGAGCGATCACCCCCGTTCCGGGGGGCGTCGGGCCGATGACGCGGGCGATGTTGCTCGTAAATACGCTGGCTGCCGCCCGAACCCGGGTGTAGTGTCGCGCTAGACCCCTACTCCTCGGAGGGATGTGCAGATGGAAGTAGACAAGCTGAGCACGGGGGAGAAGATCTCCGCGGCCTCCGCGGTCCTCCTCTTCATATTCATGTTCTTTGATTGGTTCGGCGTCGAGATCTCCGGTGTGCCCGGCTTCTCCGGTGACGTCTCGGGCAGCGGCGGCAGTGCGTGGGACGCGCTCGACGTGATCCCGATCTTCCTCATGCTGGCGATCGTCGTCGCGATCGGCGTGGCCGTGATTCGCCTCACCGACGCCGACATCGAGCCCCCGGTCTCGCTCAACGCGATCGTCGCCGCGCTCGGCGGATTCGCCGTATTGCTAATTCTCTACAGGATCATCTCTCCGCCTGATTTCGGCTCCTTCGGTGGGGTGGAGGTCGATGCGACGCTCAAGTTCGGCATCTTCCTCGGCCTGCTTGCCGCCGCGGGAATCGCCTACGGCGGCTACAGCGCGATGCGCGAGGAAGGGATGACCTTCGGCGACGCCGCCGACCGCCTTGGTGGCGGTGGCAGTGGCGGCCAACAGCCACCTGCCGGCGGCACCACTCCGCCTCCGCCGCCCCCTCCAGCACAGCAGCCCCCGCCTCCGCCGCAGTCGCAGAATCCGCCGCCGCCTCCCCCTCCGCCACCCCCAACTCAGTAGCGCGTATTACGCCGTCGGGGTGGCTTCGGCTACTTCGGCGGCGACTCGCTTGGCGAATGCGATGATCGTCATCATCGGGTTCACGCCGACCGCGGAGGGGAACAGAGAGGCATCGGCGACGTGGAGGTTCCTGACGCCGTTAACTGAGCCGTCGCTGGCGCAGACTCCCTCGCCGGGCTTCGCGATCCTGGTCGTCCCCTGTGGGTGGAACGCCTCGAGGCGGAGCTCCGAGGGCTTAAAGCGGGTCGCCTCGAACTCGGCTACTTCGCCTGGGCGCAGGACCGGGGCCCGGCCGATGTTGGGGTAGACCTCGGTCGCCCCGGCTGCGAAGTGGATCTCGGCGGCGCGGGCGATGCCGAAGACGACTCGCTGCGCGTCTTCGTCGCTCAATCGGTAGCTGGCACGGAGCGAGCCGTCGCGGGCTATCCCGACCCGGCCGGTTGACTCGTCGGTCAGCTGGACGCCGATCGAGCTGATGTGGCCGAAGTCGAGGATCGCTTCCTGGTGCTCGCGCCCCGAGCCCTGCAACCAAGCGCCGCCGAAGGGGAGCGGGGTGAACGTCGCCTCGAGCAGGACCTGCTCGTGCTCCCACTCGTCGACGTAGTAGCTCTGCATGACGCCGTCCCAGCCGCGCACCTCCTCCTCGTAGCGAGCGCCGACCCAGCAGGCGGGATGGATGTGGAGGTTGCGACCGACCTGATCGCCACCGAGGCCGGAGCGGAGCAGCAACTCCGGAGTGCCAAAGGCGCCACCGGCGACGATCGTCGCCTGGCGGGCGTGCACGGTGTAAGGGCGACGACTGCCGTTGAGCTCGCCCGGCGCCGCGACGGCGCCACGCACCCCGATCGCACGGCCGTCCTCGACCAGAACCCGCCGCGCCTCGACGCCGGTCCGCAGCCGGGCGCCGGCGGCAACCGCGCGGGGCAGGTAGCTCACGTGCATGCCGCGCTTGGCGTCGATACGGCAACCGAAGGGGCAGGAGCTGCACTGCACGCAGCGCCCGGCGTTGCGCGAGATCGGTCCGCCGCTGGCCCCGATCGCGGCGGCTCCTTCCATCGCCAGCTGGCCGTTGCGACCCATCCGCTCGGGATCGAGCGGCGTCACGCGCAGGAACTCCTCAGCCTCGGCGAAGTCCGGGTCGAGCCGATCCGCCCAGGCGACCCCGTAGCGGTCCCGCCAGCCTTCGAGCACGGGCTCGGGGGCCCGGAAGCAGGTTCCCGAATTGATCACGGTCGTGCCGCCGGCGGTTTTGGCCACCGGCACTGGGATCGGTGGCCGGCCCTCGGCGACGGTCAGGCCGCCGTCGCGGTAGAGCGAGGCGATCGCCTCCAGCGGATCAGTCGGGTAGTTGTCGCGGCTGTAGCTGTTACCCGCCTCGAGCACGATCACGTCGAGGCCCGCCTCAGCCAGCGTCGCCGCCGCCACCGCGCCTCCGGCTCCGGAGCCGACAATGACCACATCGCATTCCTCACCCTCACCGGACGGGTCGGTGTCACCGAGCGAGCCGCTGGGCTCGGGTATCGAGCCGTCCGCAATCCGGCAGCTCGTCTCGAGCCCCAGTCGCTCCTCCACCTGCGGGTCGACCGCGTAGCCGAGCGTGGTGAAGGTCTTCGCCATCAGCAACAGCTCGTGGTAGAGACTGAAGCGGGAGCTCTCCATCCGTCGCAGGAAGTCTTCGCGCGCTGCTTGGTCGAGGCGGCTGAAACGCCACGGGAACGACAGCCACTCGAAGGCGCGCAGGGCGAGCCGGACCCGGGTCAGGACGCGCGGCGAGAGCGAGGTGAGGAACTGGCCGACTGGCCCCGCGACCTCGATTTCGCGCTCGGCCGCGGGCAGGCCGCCGACTGCGGGAGCCATCGCTTCGCAGATTGCGCTCAGCGTGCGCTGCTCGGTGGCCGACAACCCCGGCGGGCGCTTTCAGCCAGGAGCTGCGTGACGTTCGACCCGGCCGCTGAGCGACCATAGCCAGAGCGCCGCGAACGCCAAGAAGCCGTCGACCAGGAAGTTGAGCAGGTAGATGAAGACGTCTTGGTCGAAGACGAAGAAGCCAAGTGAGCCAAGCGAGGAGGCGGTCTTGCCCGCAGCCAGCACCAGCAGCAGTGGCCGGTAGCGAACGATGTCTGCCTGGGCTACGAGGCAGATACCGGTGATGACCACCATGTAGGCGAAGGCAAGGGCCAACCACAGCTTCTCCTCGGTGTGGGGGGCCCGGGGAAAGCTGCCGATCGCATTGCCGAGGTCGGAGATAACGTCGAGGACGCCGCTGGGAACGGCGATGAAGAGGATGCCGACGACGGCGAAGCTGGTCGCCATCAAGCGCAAGCTCAGTACTACGAACGCCTCTGCCTTCCCATCCCGCATGATTGGCAGCACTCTAACTGGCTGAATAGCCAGTGTGAGGCAGATAGGCGAGATGGCCTATGGCCTGCTGCTACCTTGGATCGGTGGGAAAGGGGAGACTGCTAGGAGCACTTGTTGCCTCGATAGCGGCGATCCTCGCAATCACGCCGACTGCTTTCGGTGAGACCACGCATACCTATGCCGTCACGCTGACGATTGCGGTGGACCGGGCCGCCCACAAGATCGACGGCACCGTCGCCTCCGATGCCCCAGGTCAGTTCTGCGAACTGAGCACGGTGCGGGTCCGGAAAGTAATGCCGGGGAAAGACAAGGTCGTGGCGCGCCTCACCCCCTACGGCAACGAATGGCACATGAAGTCCCCTCCCGCCCTGCGCGGGGAGCGCATCTACGCCGAGGTATCGACTTACCACTTGCCCAGCAGGCCGGTGGAATGTCTCGGGGCTCGTTCGCGAACGGTCACCGCGCCTTAGTCAGCCGCCGCGTTGGAGCGTCCCCGGCCCTAGAATCACGCGCGTGATCGAGCGGGAGCAGGTTCTGCACGTCGCCAAGCTGGCCCGTCTGCGGCTGTCCGACGAGGAGGTCGAGCGGATGGCGGGCGAGCTCTCGGGCATCCTCGATCACGTCGACCGGATCGGCGAGCTGGAGCTGGACGAGGTACGGCCGACCGCGCACGTGGTCGACCTAGAGAACGTCTTGCGTCGGGACGAGCCGCGGCCGAGCTGGCCGCGCGAGGCCGTGCTCGAGCAGGCGCCCGATCCGGCCGACGGCGCCTTCCGGGTTCCTTCGCCGCAGGCCGAGGCTTGATGGCCGAGCTGATCGAGCTGACCGTCGCCCAGGCGGTGACGAAGATCGCCGCCGGCGAGATCTCGCGCGGAGAGTACTTCGAGGCATGGCAGGGAGCCGCCTCTGGCGACGAGCTCAACGCCTATCTCTGGCGGGCTGAGAAGGAAATCGATGCGGTGGACGGACCGCTCGCCGGCATTCCGGTGGCGGTCAAGGATCTCTTTTGCACCGAGGGCGTGCAAACCACGGCTGGATCGCAAATCCTCGAGGGCCACCGGCCGCTCTATACCGCCACCGCGGTGCGACGCCTTGCCGAGGCCGGCGCTGGCGTCCTCGGCAAGACCAACATGGACGAGTTCGCGATGGGGTCCTCTAACGAGAACTCGGCTTACGGACCGGTACGCAACCCGTGGGATCGCGAGCGGGTCCCCGGCGGCTCCTCCGGCGGCTCTGCGGCGGTCGTCGCCGGCGGCCTCGCACCTTGCGCTATCGGCACCGACACCGGTGGCTCGATCCGCCAGCCCGCCTCGCTCTGTGGGATCGTTGGCCTGAAGCCGACCTACGGCGCGATCTCGCGTTACGGGATGATCGCCTTCGCCTCTTCGCTGGATCAGTGCGGGCCGCTGACCCGCGACGTCACCGACGCTGCCCTGCTGCTTGACGCGATGCAGGGGCGCGACATCTGTGACTCAACCTCGGTTGGGATCGAAGGTGGGGTGAAGGCGCCGAGCCGTGAGGACCTGGCCGGCCTACGCTTCGCGGTCCCAGCGGAGCTTGCCCACGACGCGATCGAGCCCGGCGTGCGCACCGTCTTCGAGGCGACGCTGAAGCGGATCGAGGAGCTCGGCGGGGAGATCGCCGAGGTGCCCCTGCCTCACGCCGAGCACGGCATCTCCGCCTACTACGTGATCGCCCCGGCGGAGGCCTCGTCCAACCTCGCCCGCTATGACGGCGTGCGCTACGGGATGCGGGTGGAGGGAGCCGGGGACGTGGTCGAGATGTACGAATCGACCCGCGCCGCCGGATTCGGCGACGAGGTCAAACGGCGCATCATGCTCGGCACCTACGCCCTTTCCTCGGGCTACTACGAGGCCTACTACGGCCGCGCCCAGAAGGTGCGCACGAAGATCACCGAGGACTTTGCCGCCGCATTCGACAGCTTCGACTTCGTCGTCACGCCGACCTCGCCCTCGGTCGCGTTCGGCCTGGGCGAGAAGACCGCCGACCCGCTGGCGATGTACATGAACGACTTCTTCACCGTGCCGATGAGCCTGGCGGGAATCCCGGCGATCTCGATTCCGGCCGGCCTCGCGGAGCCCGAGGGCGGCGGTTCCCAGTTGCCGGTCGGCTTCCAGATCGCCGCACCGGCGTTTGCCGAGCAGCGGCTGCTCGAGGCGGCCTTCGCGCTGGAGCAGGCGATCGGGTTTGACGCCGAGCCCGTGGAGGACGGCCGTGGCTGAGCTGGAGGCGGTAATCGGGCTGGAGATCCATGTTCAGCTTTCGACCCGGACGAAGATGTTCTGCGGCTGCGAGCTCTCCTTCGGCGACGAGCCCAACGTCCACACCTGCCCTGTCTGCCTCGCCCATCCCGGTGTCCTGCCGGTGCCCAACGAAGAGGCGATCCGTTACGCGCTGAAGATCGCCGCGGCGCTCGACTGCGAGGTGGCCGGCCGCTCAACCTTCCATCGCAAGAACTACTTCTATCCCGACAACCCGAAGGCGTACCAGATCAGCCAGTACGACGAACCGCTTGCGGTCAACGGCAGGCTCGGAGGGATACGAATCCACCGCGCCCACCTCGAGGAGGACGCGGCGAAGACGGTCCACCTCGGCGAGTCGGGCCGCATCCACGGCTCTGGCGCCTCCTTGGTCGACTTCAACCGGGGCGGCACGCCGCTGGTCGAGATCGTCACCGAGCCCGACCTGCGCAGCGCTGCCGAAGCCGGTGCCTGGGCACGGTTGCTGCGCACCACGGTGCGCCAGCTCGAGGTTTCCGACGTCAACATGGAGGAGGGCAGCCTGCGCGTCGACGCCAACGTCTCGGTGCGCCCGGCAGGGAGCGAGACGCTCGGCACCAAGACCGAGCTGAAGAACATGAACAGCTTCCGCTTCCTTGAAAAGGGCGTCGAAGCGGAGCTGGCCCGACAACGTGAGCTGATCGGGGCGGGGGGGATGGTGGTGCAGGAGACGCTTCACTTCCATCCCGAGGACGGCACCCTGCACCCGCTGCGCTCAAAGGAGGAGGCGCACGATTACCGCTACTTCCCCGAGCCGGACCTGGTGCCGCTGGCGCCAACCGAGGCGATGCTGCGCGAGGCGCGCGACTCCTTGCCGGAGCTGCCCGAGGCGCGGATGCAGCGCTATCAGGAGGAGCTGAAGCTCTCCGAGGAGAACGCCGCTCAGCTTGCTGCCGACCCCGACGCAGCCGCCTACTTCGAAGCGACCTGCGGCAGCGCAGCCGGCGTCGAGGCGCAGGTGGTCGCGAACTGGGTCACCGGCGAGCTTGCCGCGGCACTGCGCCAGGCCGACGGCGACAGCCCGGCGGAGTCAAAGGTCACCCCAGCGGCACTGGCGGCGCTCGTGGCGATGGTGGGCGAGAAGAAGATCTCGCACGGCAGCGGCAAGCAGGTGCTCGCGGTCCTCGTCGCCGAGGGCGGCGACCCGGCGACGATAGTCGAGCGAGAGGGCCTGGCCCAGATCTCCGACAGCGGCGAGCTGGAGGCAATCGTCGCGGCGGCCGTCGAGGCCAACCCGGAGGCCGCCGAGCAGATCCGCTCCGGCAACCAGAAGGCGATCGGCGCGATCGTCGGCGCCGTGATGAAAGAGACCAAAGGCCGTGCCGACGGCGGCGAGGTGAACCGGCTGATCCGCCAGCAGCTCGGGCTCTGATCTGACCCCACCGAGGGCAACGCTGCGGCGCTCAGAGACTGGAGCTGAAAAAGTGCGGTCCGATACTTTGTAACACGTTGTTACAAAGTGCTAAGTTGGGCTCATGGCCTGGAACGTCGTCATCGTCGGGGGTGGGTTCGGTGGCGCGATGGCGGCGCGGGAGTTAGAGCGGATCATGCCGAAGCAGTCGGCGCGGCTGACGCTGGTCAACGACGTCAACTTCCTGCTCTACACGCCGTTCCTGCCCGAGGCGGCGGCGGGCACGCTGGAGCCGCGCCACGTGGTGACGCCGCTGCGCGAGATCCTCGACCGCACTTACCTGCGCCTGGGTACCGTCTCCGGCCATGACCCCGAGGCGCGGACGGTCGAGCTCCGCACCCGCGAAGGCGAGGTCGAGCAGCTTCCCTACGACCAGCTCTTGCTCGCGCTTGGCTCTGTCTCGCGGGTGCTGCCGGTGCCCGGCCTTGCCGAGCACGCGGTTGGCTTCAAAACTCTTGCCGACGCGATCTGGCTGCGCAACCACGTGGTCGAAACCCTGGAGGCGGCCAATGCCAGCGACGATCCAGCCCGCCGCGAAGAACTGCTCACCTACGTCTTCGTCGGCGGCGGCTACGCCGGGCTCGAGGCGCTCGCCGAGCTGCAGGACTTCGCCGCCGACGCGATGGAGAGCTATCCGCGCGCACGCCTGCACGGGATGCGCTGGGTATTGGTCGAGGCAACCGACCGGGTCCTGCCGGAGATCGACCCCGGCCTCGCCGAGTACGCCCTGCGGCAGCTGCGCGGCCGCGGCATCGACATCCGCCTCGAGACGACTCTGGAGGAGGTGGGCGCCGACCACGCACGCCTCTCCAGCGGCGAGGTGCTGCCGACGCGGACGCTTGTCTGGACCGCGGGGGTAGCACCGCATCCCAGCTTGCGCCACCTGAACGTGCCGCTGGACGAGCGCGGTCGCGTGCCCGTCAACGAGTACCTGCGTGTGCAGGACTCGGACTCGGTCTGGGCGATCGGCGATTGCGCGGCAGCGCTCGATCCGCGTGGCGGTCTCTACCCGCCGACCGCACAGCACGCAGTCCGACAGGGCCCCGTCGCTGCTCGCAACATCGCTGCCGAGTTGGGCGTAGGCACCCCCCGCCGCTTCGAGTACCGCGGTAACGCCGCCTTCGTCAACCTCGGCCGCTATAAGGCGGTCGGGAGGGTCGGCGGCCGCAAGTTCCGCGGTTTCCCCGCCTGGTGGATGGCGCGGACCTACCACATGAGCCAGATTCCGGGAGTGGCTCGCAAGGCCCGCGCCGTGATCGACTGGACCGCCAGCCTGCCCTTCCGCCGCGACCTCGCCGAGGTTGGCTCGATCGGGCATCCGCAGCGCCTGGGCGCGACAATGGAGCCATGGGATTCGAGTACCTCATCATCGCCTTCTTCTTCGGGCTAGCGACCGCGATCATCGGCCGTGCCAAGGGCAGCTCGTTCTGGCTCTGGCTCCTGATCGGCACCGTCCTGCCGCCGCTGGGCCTGATCGCCGTCATCCTCTACCGCCGCGAGAAGGACGAACCGGAACGGCAGTGCCCGACCTGCGGCAAGGCGGTGAAGCTCTACGTCCAGGTCTGTCCCCGCTGTGGCACCGACCTCTTCCTGCCAGACCCAGCGGCGGTTCGTCACCCAGCCGTCGACTCCTGAGTGGCCAGAGCGGCCTGGATCGCGGCCGTGTCCCAGCGCCCGATCGCGTCGATCACCTTGCCGTCGCGGAGCTTGAAGCGGCCGATGCCGTCCCAGGCAAGCCGCTCGCCGTTCAAGGTTGCTTCCATTGCGTACTCGACGAAGACGATGTCCCCGCGCGCGGCCCAGTTCCTCGTTTCGAGCGAGATGTCGGGCATCGCGGCCTTGATCCCACGCACGTAGTCGGGCTCCTCATCACCCCTGATCGGCCGCTCCATGCCGGAATGGTCGATCGTCGCATCGGGGTGCACCATCTCGAACTGATCGAGTCTGTCGGCATCGAAGCTCGGCCAGATTTCTTCGTAGACCTGGATGAATCGCTCGACGTCCTGCATCGGGGTTCCTCTCGTAGGTTGGTGATCGCGGAGCGACCATATGCGGGTTGCTCGACCACGTCTGGCGGGAATCCGCCACGATCACCGCTCCAGTTCACCTGTCCGAAAACCGCCAGAGCTGGACGCGCCGCCGTGTCACGATGGGCCGGTGATTGAGGACTTCGAGGCCTGCTATCGGTTCATGCGCAGCCGCGACCCTCGCTACGACGGCTACTTCATTGTCGGCGTGCTCTCGACCGGTATCTACTGCCGCCCCAGCTGTCCGGCGCGCCTGCCGAAGCGGCGCAACGTCCGCCTCTTCCAGAGCGCTGCTGCTGCGCAAGAGGCGGGCCTCCGGGCGTGCAAGCGCTGCGACCCGGACGCGGCGCCGGGCTCCCCGAACTGGAATCGTCGCGCCGACGTCGCCGGGCGGGCGTTCCGGTTGATCGCCGAAGGCGCCGTCGACCGCGATGGGGTACCCGGCCTCGCCGGGCGATTGGGGTACAGCGAGCGCCAGCTTCAGCGCATCCTCACCGAGGAGGTCGGCGCGGGGCCGGTTGCGCTGGCACGGGCGCAGCGGGCGCAGGCGGCGAGGTTGCTGATCAAGTCAACGGCGATCTCCTTTGCCGAGGTGGCGCTTGCGGCTGGCTTTGGCAGCGTGCGCCAGTTCAACGACACGATCCGATCGGTCTATGGGCGCACCCCGACCGAGCTCCGGCGCCGAGCTCGAGGGCAGACCGGTAAAGGGGACGCCGGGACGATCGAGCTGCGGCTTGCCTGCCGCCAGCCTTTCGACGGCGAGTCCATGATCCGCTTCCTGGGGGCAAGAGCTGTGCCTGGAGTGGAGGCTATGGACGGGCTCGCCTACCGCCGCTCTCTCTCGTTGCGCCACGGCGGTGCAGTGGTGGAGCTGCGGCCCGAGCTCGACGGAGTGCGCTGCCGCCTGCGCCTCGACGATCTTCGCGACCTGACTGCCGCCGTCGCCCGCTGTCGTCGCCTGCTCGATCTCGATGCCGATCCGCAGACGATTTCGGCACAGCTCGGCTTGGATCGTTGCATCGGCGAGCTGGTATGCGGTCGGCCCGGACTCCGCGTCCCCGGTTCGGCGGAAGGATTCGAGCTGGCGGTACGGGCTGTGATCGGTCAGCAGGTCTCGGTTTCCGCCGCCCGGACGATCGCCGCGCGCCTGGTCGAGCGTTTCGGTGAGCCGCTCGAGGAGCCGCTGGGTCCGGTTACGCACTGCTTCCCAACCAGCTCCGCCTTGGCGGAGGTCGATCTCGCGGGTCTGCCGATGCCGCGGAGCAGGGCGAAGGGGCTGCGCGAGCTTGCCCGGCGGGTTGTCGCCGGCAACCTGAGGCTGGACGTCGGGGCGGAGCCGGGACCCACCGTCTCCAACCTTCTCTCAGTACCGGGGATTGGCCCCTGGACGGCTTCCTACATCTCGATGCGGGCACTCGGAGACCCCGATGCCTATCCGCTCGGCGATGCCGGCCTGCACCGTGCGCTGGAGCAGCGGGGCTACCCGAGCGAGCGGCGGACCGAGGAACGCCTGGCCGAGGCTTGGCGACCCTGGCGCTCCTACGCGGTCATCCATCTCTGGCAGAGCCTCGCTGCCAAGCCCGTCAGCGCAGCCAGGTCCTGACGATCGCGTTGGCGAAGCCGAGGCCGTAGCGAACGACCGCAGGCTTCTTCGAGTGTCCGTGGAGGCGCTTGGCGACGGTTACGGGAACCTCTTTGGCGGGGATGCCGCGCTTGATCGCCTCGATCATGAACTCGGAAGTGTGGAACTGCTCCTGGCGCAGGACAAGCTGGGGGAGGACGGTGGTGCGGACGGCGCGGTAACCGTTGGAGCAGTCGCTGACCTTGGTGCGGGTGATGGTCGAGACGAGCCGGTTGAAGAAGACGATCCCCAACTCGCGGGCGAAGTGATTGTCGTCGGCCTCGCCGAGCACCCGAGAGCCGTGGGCGACATCGACTTCGCCGTCGAGCACGGGTTTGACCAGCCGCTCCATCTCCGCGGGCAGGTGTTGCCCGTCGGCATCGAGCGTGACGACGACCTCGGCGCCCGAATCGACCATCAGCCGGTAGCCGGTGCGCAGCGCCGCGCCGCCGCCGCGGTTAATCACGTGGCGAGCGACGACCGCGCCGTGCTTGGCGGCGACGTCACCGGTGCCGTCGCGGGAGCCGTCGTCGACGACGAGGACCGCGGTCTGCGCTCCGCAGACCTCGCTCGGCATCAGGTCGAGCACCTGGCCGACGTTTTCGGCCTCGTTGTAGGCGGGGACGAGGATCGCGATCTTGCCCCGGAAGCGCTCCGGCAGCTTCGCCTGGCGGAACTCCTCCCAGGCCAGGCCCTCGAGCACCGCCGAGAGCTGGCGCGTGTTGCGAGCGGCTTGCGAAAGGGCTCGCAGGATGAGCAGAAAGAGGATGAAGATTGAGAAGACGGCGAGGCCGAGGATGCGGCCGCCGTTGCCCTGCTCGAAGGAGAAGGCGGAGAGCAGCTTGTCGGTCAGCTCGGTCCCGGAGACGATCGCCAGGCCAAGCCCGGTCGCGAGCAGGATCAGGACGTCGACGTTGCGCAGGGTTCGGCGGCGGAGGACCGCGTAGGCGACGATCGCGGCCGCGACGAGCAGGCCGGCGGCACGCAGTGCCGTCAGCTCTGAGGGGAAGATCCCTGCCTGGAGGACCATGGGCCGGTGGAGGATAGGGCCGCACCCGCCCGCGCGAGGGCGACGCCGGCAAGAGGAAAGATCAGCGTCATCAGGATCTCGTTGCGTCGCGGCGCCGCCAGCGAGATCGCGCCGACCGCCGTGACCAGGACGATCGGGGTCGCCATCGCAGCCAACTCCCACCAGCGACGGCGCGCGGCAAGCACCCCTAGACCGGCCAGGCTCAGGGCCACTATCAGCACTTGCAGGCAACGACCGAGCGTGCTGCTCATAGCTTCACCGACCCCGCCGCTCCACATCCGCCAGACCTTGCGCCCGGTCATCCCCAGGTAGCTGAAGGGGTCTTCGTCGAAGTACTTGGAGAAGTTCTGCCGGCCGATCTTGCCCAAAGCGGAGTCGCGGGGCATGTCGGGGTAGCGGGCGGCGACGCGATCAAAGAGGGGGGTGGGGTCGACGCGATCGAGCGCCTCGGAGTCCGGTGCGAGGTCTCGGCCCAGGTAGCGCCGCGCCAGCAGCGACTTGACCCGCTGGTACTCACCATCTCCGGGCAGGTAGGTACCGACGTAGAGCGCCTTGCCGCCGCCGGTCGAGATCGGCACCGCGCGGTCGAGGACGACCTGGTTGCGCACGGTCCAGGGCACGATCGGCAAGAGCAGGGCGAGGGCGAAGATCGCGACCCTGGCAAGCCCCGGGCGCCAACCTCGTTGCCGCCCGATCCGGATCGCGGCGAGCACGGCGAAGGCAGCGCCGACGATCAGGTACTCGGGACGCACCAGCGCGGTGAGGCCAAAGAGGAAGCCCGGCAGGAGCCATCGCCAGGGACCGTCACGATCATTGGCCCACAGAAAGGCGAGCACCGCGGCTGGCAGGGTGAAGATCGCCGGCGGCTCGCTGAACAAGGCCCCGGTCGAGTGGATGAAGGGCGGATATATCGCGACTCCAAGGGCGCCGATTAGGCCCGCGGGCCGACAGTTGATCTTGCGACCGAGCAGGTAGGCGACGATGATCGCCGCCAGACCGAGCAGCAGCTCGACGATCCGCGCCGTGCCTTCGCGGGGGCCGCCAGTCACGTAGAAAGCAGCGGCGTAGAGGAGCGGCGCCCCGGGGGACCAATCGCTGGCATCGTCGAAGCTTGGCCCGCCGTAGCTGCCTTCTTCGTAGAGGGCCTTTGAGAGGGCGTAATAGGCGCGGGCGTCATCGCCCGGCGTGCCGAGCGGCTCCGCTACGCGATACGCGCGCAGGCCAAAGCCAACGACGAGGATCGCGGCTAGCAGGATCAGCGTCGTCTTCCCGTGGCGTTCGGGCAGGGTTCGGATCCAGTTGCCGATCGCGGTCAAGGCGGCTCAGGCTATCCGGCACAAGGGTGCCAAGATCACCTACAAAGACTGAGCCCTCCCCCGCAGACTGGCCGCCGCCCAGGCGATGCCGACCCCGGCGAGGGCAGCGAGCAGCGGGATCGTCACCAGCGCTCGTCGCGGTGAGGCCACCAGCAGGGCTCCGGTTGCCGTCACCGAGAGCAGCACGACCGCGAGCAACAACGCCTCCCAGCGACGCTGTAGCGCGAGAATCGCGAGCCCGATCAAGCCGAGTGCGACGAGCGCCCAGTGCAGTGCCTGCCAAAGCGGCTCGCGCATCACTTCGCGCGGCCCGTGCGACCAGATCCGGCCGACCTTGGCGGCAACGAAGCCCCCGTACTCAAGGGGGTGCTCGCTGATGTCGTCCCAGAGCCGTTCCCGCCCCATCCGCGCTAAGGCCGCGTCGGATTCCATCTCGGGATAACGCTGCTCTGCCAGCGCAACGAGGATCTGCTCGAGGCGTGAATCGGCGGGCAGCCGCCGCCTCAAGCCAGGGTGGCGCTCCAGCACCTCTTCGCCGACCCGTTCTGGGTCGCCACCGGACGGCAGATAAGAACCGGCGAACAGCACCTGACCGCCACCCGTGGAGATCGGTACGAAGCGGTCGAGCGCTACGGCATTGCGAATCGTCCAGGGGGCGATGATGACCGCCAGGCCGGCGAGCATGACCAGGGCCTGGGTGAGGCAGGGCCGCCAGCGCTGCCGACCGCCGCGGGCGAAGACGACGACCGCTATCGGCAGCGAGATCGCCAGGTACTCCGGGCGGACCAGCGCGGTCATCCCAAGGAGAAGACCAGGGACGAGCCATGCCCAGGTCGATCTTCGATCCGCAGCCCAGAGAATCGAGACGATCGCCCCCGAGAGCAGGGTGGCGGCCAGAGGCTCACCCATCAGCATGCCCTGGTACTCGACGAGAGCTGGATAGATCGCGA
Organism: uncultured Solirubrobacterales bacterium; assembly: GCA_963698085.1. Taxonomy (GTDB): domain Bacteria; phylum Actinomycetota; class Thermoleophilia; order Solirubrobacterales; family 70-9; genus VRUE01. The sequence goes on along the minus strand of OY969122.1, from coordinate 44,907 downwards.
CCGCGCCGGCGCCGACCAGCCCGGCGAGCGGGCTGGATAGGCGCCGGCCGATCAGGTAGGCGAAGAGGACAGAGAGTGAGCCGATCAAGACGAGGAGGAGCCTGGCGGAGCGTTCGTGGATACCGCCGCTGAGTTTGTAGAAGCCACCCAGCAGCAGCGGCAGGCCAGGGGAGTAGTTGGTCGCCGGCTGGGTCGCAGCCGGACCGAGCGTGAACCCCTCGCCTCGCTCCAAATTGGCGGCGATGCTTGCGTAGCCCTGCGCGTCATAGACGGGTGCGCGCCCGTCCCAGGCCTCGGCGCCGCGCAGCCCCAGGCCCAGCAGCAGGATCGCGACCAGCGCAACCAAACCACCCTTGCCGCTTGGTCGCTCCGCGCTCATGGGCGGATGCTATGTCGCCCCCGTCAGCTACTCTGCCGCGACCTATGCGTGTCCTAATCCTTGGGGGCGACGGCTACCTGGGCTGGCCGACCGCTTTGCGCTTCTCGGCTCGCGGGCACGAGGTCGCGGTCGTCGACAATTTCGTCCGCCGCCGTTGGGTGGAGGGCGTGGGCAGCGATTCGCTGACCCCGATCCGCTCGCTCGACGAGCGCCTCGGCGCCTGGCGGGAGGTGAGCGGCAAGGAGATCCAGAGCTTCGTCGGGTCGGTCGAGGACGGCGAGTTCCTCGACGGCGTCGTTGCAGAGGTACGGCCAGAGGTCGTCGTCCACTATGGGCAGCAGGCCTCAGCCCCCTACTCGATGGCATCCCGCGAGCAGGCGGTCGAGACCCAGTACGGCAACGTGATCGGCAACCTCAACCTGCTCTTCTCGATTCGTGACCACGTTCCCGCGTGCCACTTGGTGAAGCTCGGCACGATGGGAGAGTACGGCCAGCCCAACATCGATATCGAGGAGGGCTACATCGAGATCGAGCACAGGGGCCGTAAGGACACGCTGCCCTACCCGAAGCTGCCGGCCTCGCTCTACCACTGCTCGAAGGTCCACGACTCGACCAACATCCACTTCGCCTGCCGCACCTGGGGCCTGCGCGCGACCGATCTCAACCAGGGCGTCGTCTACGGGATCGAGACCGATGAGACCGCGGGCGACGAGCGCTTGATTACCCGCTTCGACTACGACGAGGTATTCGGCACGGTGCTCAACCGCTTCTGTCTGCAAGCGGTGATTGGCCACCCGCTGACCGTCTACGGCAGCGGCGGCCAGACCAGGGGCTTCCTCAACATCCGCGACACGCTCAACTGCGTCGAGCTTGCTGCGACCAATCCCGCCGCGGGAGGCGAGTTCCGCGTCTTCAACCAATTCACCGAGCAGTTCTCGGTGCTGGAGCTGGCCGAGCTGGTCAAACAGGCCGGCGAGCACCTCGGCTACTCGGTCGAGATCCAGCACTGCGACAACCCGCGGGTCGAGAAGGAAGAGCACTATTACAACGCGATCCACACCAAGCTCCTCGACCTCGGCCTCGAGCCGGCCCTGCTCGGCGAGGAGCTGGTCGAGTCGATGATTCACGCGATCGAGCGCCACAAGGGCAACGTGATCGAGGGGTCGATCGATCCACACACCCGCTGGAACCCGGCTAAATCCCCTGCTGGCCGGGCATAGGCCCGCTGGTACCATCGCGGGTCCGATGAGAGCCGCGGACGCGTTGATGAAAAGCCTCAAGGCCGAGGGTGTCGAGAACATCTTCGGCATCCCCGGCGGAGCCAACCTGCCGACCTACGATGCGCTCGTCGACGCCGGCTTCCGCCACATCCAGGTTCGCCACGAGCAAGGCGGCGGTCACGCTGCAGAGGGCTACGCCAAGGCGTCGGGCAGGGTGGGGGTGGCCTTTGCCACCTCGGGACCCGGCGCGACCAACCTGGTGACGGCGATCGCCGACGCGATGATGGACTCGGTGCCGACCGTCTTCGTCACCGGCCAGGTGCGGACCGAGCTGATCGGCACCGACGGCTTCCAGGAGGCCGACATCCTCGGCGCGACGCTGCCCTTCGTCAAGCACTCTTTCCAGGTCACCGACCCGCGCCAGATCCCCGAGTACGTGCACGAGGCCTTCCACGTCGCCGCGACGGGTCGCCCGGGGCCAGTGCTGCTCGACATTCCGCAGGACCTCTCGCGGGCCGAGATCGATTACGCGCCGCGCACTGAGCCGGTCGAACTCCCTGGCTACAAACCGATGAGCAAGGGCAACATCAAACAGGTCCGGATCGCCGCCAAAGCGCTCGCCAACGCGAAGCGGCCGATCCTCTACACCGGCGGCGGCGTGGTCAACGCTAACGCCGCGGAGGAGCTGCGCGAGCTGGCAGCCGCCGATCGCTTCCCGATCACCTCGACCCTGATGGGGCTGGGCGCATACCCGGCATCGGGCGAGCACTGGCTGGGGATGCTCGGCATGCACGGCACCGTCACCGCCAACTGGGCGATGGACAACGCCGACCTAATCGTCGCGATCGGCGCCCGCTTCGACGACCGTATCACCGGCAAACTCGCCGAGTTCGCGCCACAGGCGAAAGTCATCCATATCGACATCGATCCCGCCGAGATCTCCAAGAACGTCGGCGCCCACATCCCGATCGTCGGCGACGTCAAACTGGTGCTGCCGGAGCTGACCCGCGAGTACCGGGCGCTGCAGACCGACGCCACGCGGCTGGACGCCTGGTGGAAGCAGTTGCGCGAGTGGCAGGAGAAGCATCCGCTGCGCTACGAGCCCGGCGTCGACGGCGAGATCAAACCGCAGTTCATGGTCGAGGCAATGCACCGAGTGACGAACGGCGACGCGATCATCACCTCCGACGTCGGCCAGCACCAGATGTGGGCGGCGCAGTACTACGGCTTCGAGCAGCCCCGGCACTGGATCAACTCCGGTGGCCTGGGAACGATGGGCTTCGGCCTTCCCGCCGCGGTCGGCGCCAAGGTCGCCCGCCCCGACGACGACGTTGTTTGCCTCGCCGGCGACGGCAGCCTGATCATGAACTGCCAGGAGCTGGCGACCTGCGTGACCGAAAGCATCCCGGTCAAGGTCTTCCTGATGAACAACGGCTACATGGGCATGGTGCGCCAGTGGCAGGAGCTTTTCTGGGACCGCCGCTACAGCGCGGTCGAGATGGGCGCCAGCCCGGACTGGGTGAAGCTGGCGGAGGCGTTCGGCGCGACCGGCATGCGTTGCGAGAAAGCCGATGAGCTTGAAGGGACGATGGTGCAAGCGCTGGAGACCGACGGCCCAGTCCTGCTCGACGTGCGCGTCGCCCAGGAGGAGAACTGCTACCCGATGATTCCGCCGGGTCAGGCGGCGAGGGATATGGTCGAGGCGCCGAAGGCGGTGAGCTGATGGAGGCCGGCACCCCGCAGATGGTGAAACTGGAGGACCTGCACGTTCCCGGCCAGCTGAGCGGGCGCAAGCACATCCTCTCGATCCTGGTCGAGAACAAACCCGGCGTCTTGGCCCGGATCGCGGGCCTATTCTCGCGTCGCGGCTTCAACATCGACACGCTTGCTGTCGGTCCGACCGATGACCCCAGCATCTCCCGCATCACGCTCACCCTCGACGGCGCCATCCACCCGATCGACCAGGTGACCAAGCAGCTGCACAAGCTCGTCAACGTGCTGAAAATCCGCGATATGGAGCCGGAGGAGACCGTCGCCCGCGAGATGGCGATGTTCAAAGTCTCCGCCGCGGTCGAGAGCCGCGCCGAGATCATCCAGTTCGCGGAGATCTTCCGGGCCAAGATCATCGACGTTTCGCGGCGCACGATGACGATCGAGGTGACCGGATCGGCCGACAAGATCGAGGCCTTCGAGCGGATGATCCGGCCCCACGGCCTGATCGAGATGGTCCGGACTGGCGAGATAGCAATTGCTCGAGGCGGAGACTGAAAATGACGGCCCCAGACGCCGCCATGCGGCGTCCTCAGTCGCCCGAATAGCGCTGCTATTCGGGCTCCCTGCGTCCTTGCCTGGCAACGTCTGGATCTCGTCATTTCCCAGCCTCCGGTCTGCGATCGAGCGCGCTCTCGCCCGCGAAAAGAAAACTCTCGTCAGCATCACTGCCCCGGTTGAGGGGATCGACCCTTGCGCGGCAGTTTTCGCTTCCCGCTTGGCGTCCGACCACTGGTTCTGCTGGGAGCAGCCGGATCGGGGTTTTGCCTTGGGGGCGCTTGGAGTTGCACATGAAGCGAGCTCGCGCGGTGTGGACCGCTTCGAGGATGTGGCCCGCGAGTGCCTGCGAATGAACGAGGGCGCGGTGCTCGACGAGCCACCAGGGCTGCCCTCCGGTGCCGGGCCGGTCTGGACGGGTGGCTTTGCCTTCGACCCTCAAGGAGCCGGATCCTCGCCCTGGTCCTCGTTTGCGCCCGCCTCGATGATCCTGCCGGAGCTCTCGCTCTGTCGCGTCGGCGATGCGACGTTCCTCACCGTCAACCTGGTTGTGCACCCGGGCGATACCGCTGCGTCCGCCGATCGGGTCGCAGCGCGGCTTGTTGGCCTACACCCGAACCCGCTGCCGATGCTCGACCCGAGCCTGACCGACCGGCCGGAGATCCGCAGCGTGCTACCGCCGGGCGACTTCGAAGCCGCCGTCGGTGTGGCGACAGACCGAATTGCCGAGGGCGAGATGAGCAAGGTGGTCCTCGCCCGCGAGATCACGGTCGAGGCGGCTGCGGCGCACAGCCCGGCAGCGATCTTCGGGGCCCTGCGCGAGCAGTTCCCCTCATGTTTCTGCTTCTGCTGTGGCACTCGGGAGGCGGCGTTCCTCGGTGCCAGCCCCGAGCTGCTGATCCGCCGTTCCGGCGCGGGCGCCTCAACCGTTGCCCTTGCGGGTTCGACCAGGCGCAGCTCCGATCCGGCGGTCGACGACCACCTCGGCGAGCAGCTGTTGCGCAGCGACAAGAACCGACGCGAGCAGCAAATCGTCGCCGAGCGCATCGTCCGCAAGCTGCGCCCGCACTCGGTTTGGGTCGAGACGGCGCCCGAGCCGGAGGTGGTCAAGGTCGCCAACATCCAGCATCTGGCGACGCCGATCATCGCCCAGCTCGCCGAACCGCGCTCGGCGGTGGAGCTGGCCGGAATGCTGCACCCGACCCCGGCTGTTGGCGGCGAGCCCTGGCCCAATGCCGCAAGCACGATCGCCGAGCTGGAGCGGATGGACCGCGGCTGGTACGCCGGCCCGGTCGGCTGGATGGACGCCACCGAGGACGGCGAGTTCTGCGTCGCCCTGCGAAGCGCCCTCCTCCGCGACCGCGAGGCCCGCCTCTTCGCGGGTGTCGGTGTAGTAGCCGGCTCAGACCCGGCGGCCGAGCTGGAGGAGACCGAGGTCAAGCTCCAGGCTTTGCTACCGCTGGTCGCCGAGTAGACAACGCACGTAACCGCAATGGCACCTCCATCACGCCCAGCTCTTACTCGCCCGACGGATCTGAAGTGGCTTTCGTGCGCTGGAAGAACTGGCGGGCGAGCGGGATTGACGATGGCTCGCCGCCGATCAACGAGCTGCGGGTGATGCGGGTCGGCACCTCCCTCGATCTCGGCCTCTCTTGCGCGGCCGCAAGCTGCTCGCCTGGCCGAGTTGGGACCCTTCCGGCGACCGGCTGGCCTTCACCCTTTCCGATGTCGTCGAAAACGGCTATTCAACTCCGGAACAAGGCGACAAGGTGATGACGATCAACACCGACGGGACTTGCCTGACGAGGGTATTCACGGACCCAGACCTGACCCTTTACGGCCGCCTGGCAGCCAGGGATCGGGCGAGTGGCCGGGCCAATCAGCTGCTGATCGCGGCCGCGACGGCGCTTCCCACGTCTCGGTGCAACGCCAGGCTTCCCTGCCGGCTGGTCTTGACCTCGATCAGGCCGGTTCCGGCGGCCAGCGCATCCGGTAGCTCGGCGAGCGAGGCGAGGCGACGGTGGGGGAGGTCGAAGAGGGCGGCGGCCTTTGCCGCATCGACTCCCCTGGGGGTGCCGAGCAGTGCCTCGAACTCGTCGCCGTCGAGCGCGCCCTCCTGCGGCAGGAAGTGAAAGATGCCGCCGCCGTCATTGTCGACGACCACGATTCGCACTGGGACCGAGACGTTGCGCAGGGCGGCGAGGCCGCCGAGGTCGTGGAGCAGGCCGAGGTCGCCGGTGACGATCGTGGTCGGCCTGCCGGTTGCATGGGCGGCGCCGATCCCGGAGGAGATCAGGCCATCGATCCCGTTGGTGCCGCGATTGCAGAGAAAGGTGGTGTCGGTCTCCGTGGAAGGCAGGAAGGCCTCCTGGTCGCGGATCGGCATGCTCGAGGCGGTGTAGACGAGCTCGCCCTCGCCGTATGCCGAGCCGAGCGCCAGTTGCAGGGCTGGCTCGCTGGGCGTGTCGGACTGGGCCAGCTCGGCATCGATCGCCTTGCGCGCGGCTCGCTCCGCCTCGAGCCACATCGCCGGCGCCGGCCGGTCCTCGCCAAGCCGCGCCGCCCACCCGGAAGCCAGCTCGGTCGGGTCGGCGCGGAGCAAAGCCGCCGCTTTGCGGGTCGGCTCGTTCCAGCCGCCGAGCGGATCGACGATGATCTGGTCGGCAGCCGATTCCGCCAGCCATGAGCGCAGCGGCTTGCTGGTTGGCATCTCGCCAAAGCGCAGGACCAGGTCCGGAGAGGCGTTCTCGCGAAACGGCTCGTCGCGAAGCAGCAGGTCGTAGGCGGTGATGACGTAGGAGCGATCGTGAGGCCCGCAGCGCAGCTGCGAGGTCGGCTCGGCGAGGATCGGGAAGCCGGCGACTCGGGCGAGGTGGGCGAGCGGCTCGCGCAGCTCGGGGTCGAGCTGGCGGCCGGCGACGATCACGCCGATGTCTGCCTCGGCGATGTGTTTGGAGACCTCATCGAGGAGGAACTGGGAGGGCTCTAGGTCGATCGGCGTCACCGCGGTCAGCGGGCGGGTGTCGCGACCGTTCAGCGCCAGCGGGTCGGTCGCGGTCACGCCGCCGTCCTGCGGCAGCGGCGCCAGCGGCTCGCGGAAGGGGAAGTTGAGATGGACCGGCCCAGGGCGTTGCTCGCCGCGGGCCGTAGCGAAGGCTCGACACGCAGTCGAGCGGTAGTGGAGCAGGCCCTCGTCGTCGGCCTCGTGGGTGCCGACTTCGCAGAACCAGCGCACCGAGGCGCCGTAAAGCTTCAGTTGGTCGATCGCCTGGCCGGCGCCGATGCCGCGCAGCTCCGGCGGACGGTCAGCGGTGAGCACGAGCAGCGGCACCGCGGAGTGATCCGCCTCGCAAACAGCCGGGTGGAAGTTGGCCGCCGCGGTCCCCGACGTGCAGAGGATCGCGACGGGGACACCACCGGCCTGTGCCGCGCCCACGGCGAAGAAAGCGGCGGAGCGCTCATCGACGATCACGGTCGTCTCGATTTCCGCCTGGCGCCAGAGGGCCAAGGCGAGCGGGGTCGAGCGCGAGCCGGGGGAGAGGACGGCATGGCGGAGCCCGCAGCGCGCCAACTCCTCGGCGAAGGCCGAGGCAAGAGCGGTGTTGGCGTTGGTCGGGTCCATTACCTAGAGCCTATGGCGACTTACCCCCTCTTATGCGGGGGTAAGTCGCCAAGGCCTGTCAAATTCGGTGGGCGTCGAGCGCCGCTTCGTCAATCTCGACGCCAAGGCCCGGCCCCGCGGGTGCGTGCAGCAGGTCGCCCCGCAACTCGCATTCGGTCGAAGCAATGGTCGAAGTGAAGAGGCGTTGGGTGGCCAGGCCATGGGCAAGGTCCGGGCCGCCACCCGTCACAGCCTCACCCAGGGTCGCCGCAACCTGCGCCGCAGCCGCGATGCCAACCGGTCCGTCCAGCGCGCTCGAGAGATAGGCGGGGAGGACTTCGGCAATCTCGATCGCCTCCTCGGGTCCGCCGACCTTGGACAGCTTCACCCCGGTCATCTGGCAGGCCTCCATCGCTGCCGCGCGTTCGGCGTCCGCGCGGCTCTCGATGCTCTCGTCGCCCGCAATCGGAATCGAAGTTGACCTCGCCAGCTCCATCGCCTCCTCCAGGGTGGCAACGGGCTGCTCGACGAGCTCGATCTCGTAGGGCTCCAATTCGCCGAGTGTTCGCTTGGCCGTCTCGACGTCCCAGGCGCCGTTGACGTCGACGCGAATCCGAGCCCGCGGACCGAGTGCCTCGCGCACCGCCCGTACCTGGGCCGCGTCGTCGCCTGTGCCGAGCTTCAGCTTGAAGGTCGAGAAGCCATCCGCGGCCCAGCGCTCGGCCGCCGAGACGACCGAGGCGGGGTCGTCTGCGGTCAGCGTCGCATTGCAGCGAATCGGTGGCGGAGGCTCCGTCTCTGTGCCCAACTCCGCAGCGGCTCGCTTGCCGCGCAGGTCGAGCAGTGCCGTCAGTGCGGCGCAGCGCGCCGGTGCCGAGAGCAAGGGGGCACCGCTGCGCAGGGTCGTCTCGTCGACCGCTTGGCGCTCGCCGAGCTGCTGAAGCTCCTCGACCACTCGTGTCAGCGTCACGCCACCGCGCAGCGAGAGCGGAACCGCCTCGCCAAGGCCCTCCAGGCCCTCCTCGGAGCGCAGCCGCAGCAAGACCATCTCGCGCCGCTCGAGGCTGCCGGCGGCCGTCACGTAGGGCTCGCGGAAGGGCAGCGCGTAGGGAACTACCTCGACCGAGGCGATGCGCATAGAAGCAGCTTAGGCCGCGATCAACAAGCCAAGGGAGACCAACAGGCTGAAGGCGCCGAGCAGAGCACCGGTGCTGGCCAGCGCCGCGTTCAGCGCCGGCCCATCGGTGCGGTTGCTCATCGTCCGCAGCGGTTTGATTGCCAGCGGCAGCGAGAGCAGGGCGATCAGCGGCAGCAGGCTGGCCTCGGCGCCGATCAGCGAGATCGGCAGCACGACGAAGGCGCCGAGCACCAGCAGGCGGTAGAGCACGACCGCGTTGTCGCGCCCCACCCGCACGGCGAGAGTGTTCTTGCCGGCCCGCCGGTCGGTCTCGATGTCGCGCACGTTGTTGACGACGAGGATCGCCGTGGCGAGGAAGCCGACCGAGATCGAGAGGCCGAGCGGCAGCGCGTCGAGCTGCTCGACCTGGACGTAGTAGGAGCCGTTGACGGCGACGAGGCCGAAGAAGAGGAAGACGAAGAACTCGCCCAGCCCGGCGTAGCCGTAAGGTCGCGGTCCGCCGGTATAGAGAACACCGGCGGCGATCGAGACGGCGCCGATCAGCAGGATGACGATCCCGGCGACGACGGTGAGGTAGATCCCGCAGGCAACCGCGACGCCGAATGCCACCCAGGTCGCGACGAGCACCCGCTGCGGCGTCACCAGGCCGGCGGAGGTCACCCGTACCGGCCCCAGCCGGTCGACCGTGTCGGCGCCACGCTTGGCGTCGGAGTAGTCGTTGGCGAGGTTGGTGCCGATCTGGATGAAGATCGAGCCAATCAGGGCGGCGAGGAAGGCGCCGACACGGGGCAGGCGGCCGTACCATTCGACCGCGGCAGCGCTGCCGACCAGGACCGGGGCGACCGCCGCCGGCAGCGTGCGCGGCCGCGCTGCCATCAGCCAGATCCTCATGGCCGTCTCGGAAACTTCGAGAAGTCGGGCTGGCGCTTTTCCTTGAACGCCTCGCGGCCCTCGCGAGCCTCCTCGCTGCCGTAGAAGAGCAGGTTGGTGTCGTGAGCCAGCTGCTGGATCCCGGCGTAGCCGTCCTCATGCGCGTTGAAGCTGGCCTTGACCAGGCGCAGGGCGAATGGCGCGAGGGCGAACATCTCGCGGCACCAGGCCACCGTCTCGCGCTCGAGCTCGCCGAGGGGGACGACGGCGTTGACCAGGCCCATCTCCAGAGCCTCCTCGGCGTCGTACTGGCGGCACAGCAGCCAGAGCTCCTTCGCCTTCTTGGTCCCGACCAGGTCGCGCAGCAGCGAAGCGCCGAAGCCCCCGTCCCAGGAGCCGACCCGCGGCCCGGTCTGACCAAAGACGGCGTTGTCGGCGGCGATCGTCAGGTCACAGCAGATGTGCAAGATGTGACCTCCGCCGATCGCATAGCCGGCCACCATCGCCACCACCGGCTTCGGCAGGCGCCGCATCTGCACCTGCAGGTCGGTGACGTGGAAGCGGCCGAGCGAGGCGCCCTCGGCTACGTAGCCGCTGTCGCCGCGAACCGTCTGGTCGCCGCCTGCGCAGAAAGCCTTTGGCCCCTCCCCGGTGAGGACAATCACCCCGACCTCGGTGTCCTCGCGGGCCAGCTCGAGCGCGGCCGACACCTCAATCAGGGTTTGTGGCCGAAAGGCGTTCAGCACCTGCGGACGATCGATCGTGATCTTCGCGATGCCGTCGGCCTTCTCGTAGCGGATGTCGTCGTACTCGGCGGCGGCCTCCCACTCGATCGGGGCATAGAGGTCTTGATCGGGAGGGGCGTCCTTGTGGCGTTTCGGCATGATGGGCACGATATCCCGGCCCCCATGAAGCTCGACGACTGGCTCGCCCAGAGATCCCAAAGCTGCCCCGACCGCACCGCCCTAATCGCGGACGGCGCCGAGGTGACCTACGCCGAGCTCGAGGCCGAGGCGACCTGGGTCGCGCGCCGTCTCGAGGCCCATGGGGTGCGCCGCGGCTCGGTTGCCGCGCTGACGATGGAGCCGCGCCGCGAGCAGGTCGTCCTCGTCCACGCGTTGATGAAGGTCGGGGCGGTGCTGCTGCCGCTGAGCCCGCGCCTGACCCCGGCGGAGCGGGCGGCGGTCATCGCGGCCGAGGAGCCGACGGTCGACCTCAGCGATCCCGGCGAGCTGACCCAGACCGAGGCCGACCTTCCCCTGCTCGGCGAGCACGACATGGATGCGCCCTGCTGCCGGGTGCTGACCAGCGGTAGCACCGGCGCCCCGGACCCGGTCGAGCTGACCTACGGCAACTTCCTCTGGAGCGCGGTCGGCTCGGCCTTCAACCTCGGTGTCGAGCCCAGCGACCGCTGGCTCTGCTGCCTTCCCCTCAGCCATATCTCTGGCCTCAGCATCGTCATGCGCTCGGTGATCTACGGGACCAGCGCCGACGTGCACGATGGCTTCGACGTCGATCGGGTCGCGTCGGCGCTCGAAGGGGGCGAGATATCTGTCGTCTCGCTGGTGACGACGATGCTGACCCGGCTGCTCGAGGCCGACGCCGACCTCTCCCGACCGCGGGCGATCCTGATCGGCGGCGGCCCCGTGCCCGAGGAGCCGCTGGAAGAGGCGGCCGGCCGCGGCGCCACGGTCATGCAGACCTACGGCTTGACCGAGGCCTGCTCGCAGGTGACCACCCTCTCCCCGGATGAGGCGCAGCGTAAGTTCGGCTCCGCCGGGCGACCGCTGCTGACCACCCACCTGCGGATCAGCGACGGCGAGATCCTCGTCCAGGGCCCGACCGTCGCCCCGAGCCGGGTCGACTCCGACGGCTGGCTGCACACCGGCGACCTCGGCCGGATCGACGAGGACGGGTTCCTCTACGTCGAGGACCGGATCGACGACATGATCGTCAGCGGCGGCGAGAACATCGTTCCCGCCGAAGTCGAGCAGGTGCTGTTGCGCCACCCCGACGTGGCAGACGCAGCTGTGGTCGGTCGCGAGGACCCGGAGTGGCAGCAGGCGGTGACCGCTGTGGTGGTGCTGCAGGATGGCTCCGCGGCGACGCCGGACGAGCTGCGCCGCCACTGCGCTGAGTCGCTGGCCGGCTTCAAGGTGCCGAAGCGGATCGAGCTGGCAGCGGCGCTGCCGCGCACGCCTTCGGGCAAGCTGCTGCGGCGCGCCCTCCGCTAGCCTCACCGCTCATGAAAACCGACGACATCTTCTACGACAAGGACGCCGACCTCTCCAAGCTTGAGGGGAAGACCGTCGCCATCCTCGGCTACGGCTCGCAGGGTCATGCCCACGCCCTAAACCTCAAGGACTCCGGCGTCAACGTCGTCGTTGGCCTGCGCCCCGATTCCTCCAGCCGCGCCAAGGCCGAAGCCGCCGGGCTCGAGGTACTTGACATCGCCGAAGCGGCCAGCCGCGGCGACGTCGTCATGGTGCTACTCCCCGACGAGAAGCAGGCTGAGCTCTGGGAGGCGGAGATCTCCGATGGGATCGCCCCCGGCAACCTCCTCCTCTTCGCTCACGGCTTCGCCGTCCACTTCGAGCAGATCGCGCCGCCGCCAGGCGTCGACGTCGGCATGGTCGCGCCCAAGGGCCCCGGTCACCTGGTGCGCCGTCAATACGAGGAAGGGACCGGCGTGCCCTGTCTGATGGCCGTCCACCAGGACGCGACCGGCAACGGCCACGACCTTGTCCTCGCCTACGCCTCGGGAATCGGTGGCGGCCGTGCGGCGATCATCGAGACGACCTTCAAGGACGAGTGCGAGACCGACCTCTTCGGCGAGCAGGCGGTGCTCTGCGGTGGTGCTTCCGAGCTGGTCCGGGCCGGCTTCGAGACCCTGGTCGAGGCTGGTTACGACCCGCGCCTCGCCTACTTCGAGTGCCTGCACGAGCTCAAGCTGATCGCCGATCTGATGTACGAGAAGGGGATCCAGGGGATGCGCTACTCGATCTCCAACACCGCCGAGTACGGCGACATGACCCGTGGCAAGCGTGTGATCGGCGAGGAGTCGCGGGCGGCGATGAAGCAGATCCTCGGCGAGATCCAGTCGGGCGAGTTCGCCAAGGAGTGGATCGCCGAGAACCGTGCCGGGGGCGAGAACCTCTCACGGATGCGCGAGGAGGGCGCCGGGCACGAAGTCGAGGAGGTCGGGAAGGACCTTCGCGACATGATGCCCTGGATCGACCAGAAGTTCTGAGGGCCAATGGGTCGGAAGGCGGTATGCCTCTCCGGGAATTGATGTCGCACGCGCTTCGCGCTTAGCGACTGAGTTGGTGCGCGGCTCCGCCGCGCAGAAAACAGATTGCATATCGCCGCTTCGCGACATTCCGGGAGAGCGACCCCGCCCCCGGCTCACGAGCACCTCAGATCTACGCTGAGGACCCGTACCCAAACTTTTCGTAAAAGGTCCGCGCTCTTCCAGCTTTGAGCTTCAGAGGTGCCCCGCTTTGTCGCGGAAGCTCGCGCTCCTTGGGTGAGGAGCTGTGGCTTCTCTTGACCGCTACGCCCCCGGGGGACCGTCGCCGCCGAAGCGGGACTCCTCGCCCGGGGGCAGCTTGCCGTCGCGACCAACGTAGCCGTCCTTGCCGCCGACGACGACGTAGACCGCATCCTCGGAATCGCTCAGGTTGCGAATCTTGCGCACGGTCGGCGCGTCGACCCAGGCGAGACCGCCGGGCTCGAGCTCGTGGCTGGAGCCATCGCCGAACTCGATCGCGATGCGGCCGCTGTGCAGGAAGTAGAGCTCCTCCTGCTTCTCGTGCAGATGGCGACCGGTCTCATAGGAAGGCGGGATGACGATCGCGTTGGCGCCGAAGGCATTGACCCCGAGCCCCTTGCGAATCTTGCGGAAACCGTAGCCCTCGCCGAGGTTGCTGAGGTTGGCGACCGCGTAGCCGTCGCCTTTCGTTACTCCTTGCTCGTTGGTCTCCGACATCGGCGGCATCGTACGCGACTGGCTCCGGCGGGCGTCGCCAAGCTCCACCCGCGCGGGTCAATAACCTTGGCCGCCCGATGGCTACCTCCACCTCAGTGCAGATCCCCGCCGAGCTCAAGCCGGCCGACGGCCGCTTCGGCTGCGGGCCCTCGAAGGTCCGCTCGGAGGCCCTGGCGGCGCTGGCCGAGCGGGCCGATCTGATCGGAACCTCGCACCGCCAGGCTCCGGTGCGCGACTTGGTCGGCCGCGTCCGCGATGGCCTTGGCGAGCTGCTCGGGCTCCCCGACAGCTACGAGGTCATCCTCGGCAACGGCGGCACGACGGCCTTCTGGGATGCCGCCGCGGCCTGGCTGGTCGAGGATCGCGCCCTTCACCTCGCCTACGGCGAGTTCTCGCAGAAGTTCGCCAAGGTCACGGCCGGCGCGCCGTTTCTTCAGGACCCGATCGTCGTCACGACAGAGCCCGGCGACGCGCCCGATCCAGTTGCCGACCCCGACGCCGATGTGATCGCTTGGGCGCACAACGAGACCTCAACCGGGGTGATGGTCGACGTGCGCCGCCCGGAGGGCGCCGGGGATGCGCTCGTGCTGGTCGACGCGACCTCGGGGGCTGGCGGCCTGCCGCTCGACGCATCCCAGGCGGACGCCTATTACTTCGCGCCCCAGAAGGCCTTTGGCGCCGACGGCGGGCTCTGGCTCGCGGCGCTGAGCCCGGCTGCGATCGCGCGCATCGAGCAGCTCGACGGAACCGGCGAGCGTTGGCAGCCCGCTTTTCTCTCGCTGCAGACCGCGCTCGAGAACTCGCGCAAGAACCAGACCTACAACACGCCCGCACTGGCGACTCTGCTGCTGCTGGCCGACCAAGTCGAGTGGATGCTCTCGGGTGGCGGCCTTGATTGGTGCGTACAACGCACCGGCGCCTCCTCGGGCCATCTCTACGGCTGGGCCGAGGCATCCGGTTTCACCACGCCGTTCGTCGCCGATCCGGCGAAGCGCTCGCTCGTCGTCGGCACGATCGACTTCGCCGACTCGGTCGACGCTGCGGCGCTGGCGGCGACGCTGCGCGCCAACGGCATCGTCGACGTCGAGCCCTACCGCAAGCTGGGCCGCAACCAGCTCCGCGTCGGCATGTTCCCGGCGGTCGAGCCAGCCGACGTCGAGGCGCTCACGGCCTGCATCGACTGGGTGATCGAGAACGCGGCCGAGGTGACGCGGTGAAGGTCCTGGTCAAGGAGAAGATCGCCGACTCCGGCGTCGAGCTGCTGCGCGAGAGCTTCGACGTCGACCTCGGCCTGGAGATGAGCGACGAGGAGCTGCGCGAGGCGATCGGTGCCTACGACGCGATCCTGGTCCGCTCCGCGACCCAGGTGACCCCCGAGCTGATTGCGCGGGCCGAGCGCTTGAAGGTGATCGGCCGCGCCGGCACCGGCGTCGACAACGTCGACATCCCAGCGGCGACGCGGCGCGGGATCGTCGTCGCCAATGCGCCGGAATCGAACTCGGTGGCGGCGGCCGAGCACACGCTGGCGCTGATGCTCGCCCTCTGCCGCAACGTGCCGCGGGCCCACGGCTCGCTGATCGGCGGCGCCTGGGAGCGACCGAAGTTCAAGGGCGCCGAGCTTTACGGCAAGACGCTCGGCGTGGTCGGCTTCGGGCGCATCGGCCAGCTCGTCGCCAAGCGCGCACAGGGCTTCGACATGAACGTCGTCGCCTTCGACAAGTTCGTCTCGGCGGAGCGCTTCCGCGAGCTCGGCGTCGAGGGCACGGACGAGCTCGACGACCTGTTCGGCCGAGCCGACATCGTCACCCTGCATGTGCCGAAGACGCCCGAGACGATCGGGCTGATCGACTCCGGCGCGATCGCGACGATGAAAGAGGGCGCCAGGGTGGTCAACTGCGCCCGCGGCGAGCTCGTAGACCTCGATGCCGTGCTGGCCGGACTGGAGTCGGGCAAGCTCGCTGGCGCCGCGCTCGACGTCTTCCCCGCGGAGCCCTTCACCGAGCACCCGCTATTTGGCCGCGACGACGTCGTCGTCACCCCGCACCTGGGCGCCTCGACCGCCGAGGCGCAGGACCGGGCCGGCGTGGTGACGGCGGAACAGGTGATCGCCGCACTCAGTGGTGGCGTCGTCACCAACGCGGTCAACATCGCCGCGGTCCGGCCCGAGGAGATGGAAGCCCTGGCCCCGTTCGTGCCGCTCTGCGAAAAGCTCGGCCGTCTCGCGCAGGGACTGGGGGAGGGCGCTGTCGACGGCGTCACAGTGGAGTTCCGCGGCCGCATCGCCGCCCACGACACGCGACTCTTGGGGATCGCCGTCCTGGTCGGCATCCTCTCCGGCCACACCGAGGAGCCGGTCAACTTGGTCAACGCGCCACAGATGGCGGAGGAGCGCGGGATCGATCTGGTCGAGACCAAGGAGACCGCGTCGGAGGACTTCACCGAGCTGGTCACGGTGCGACTGGGCAGCGGCGAGGACGCGGTCGAGGTCGCCGGTACCGGTGTTGGGCCACGCAACGAGCCCTACCTGGTCTCGGTCTGGGGTGAGAGTTTCTACCTGCCCTTCGCGGATCACCTCGCCGTCTTTCGCTACGCCGATCGCCCCGGAATGATCGGCCGCGTTGGCTCGGTGTTCGGCGAGGAGGGGGTCAACATCATCTCGGCCGCGGTCGGCGCCGCTGCGGGAGAGGAGCGAGCGGTGATGGCATTGACCACCGACGCTCCAGTACGCGCGGAGACGATCGGCAAGATCCTCGAGCTCGATGGCTTCTCGATCGGCCGCTCCGTCGATCTAGACGGGTAGCGGACAGTAGGCTCAACGCATGAAGGCCGTGGTGCTAACCGGGACGGGGGGCTACGACGTGCTCCGGGTGCAGGAGCGACCGGACCCTCCGGTGGGACCCGGCGAAGTGAGGATCGCCGTCAAGGCGGCGGGGATCAACTTTGCTGACACGCTGGCCCGCGTCGGCCTCTACCCAGATGCACCGAAGCCGCCCTGCGTGCTCGGCTACGAGGTCGCCGGTGAGATCGAGTCTGTGGGAGAGGGTGTGACCGAGCACAAGACCGGCGACCGGGTCGTCGCCGGCACTCGCTTTGGTGGCCAGGCGGAACTGATCACTGTTCCGGCCAATCAAGCGTTGCCTTTGCCCGCGCAGCTCAGCTTCGAGCAGGGTGCTGCCTTCCCGGTCAATTACGGCACCGCCTACGCGGCGCTGATCGTGATGGGCAGTCTGCGAGAAGGCGATCGCGTTCTGATCCACGCCGCGGCGGGGGGCGTCGGAATCTCTGCCACCCAGATCGCCCGCAACGCCGGCGCGGAGATCTTCGGCACCGCTTCCGCTTCGAAGCACGAGGCGATCAAGGCCCAGGGCGTCACCCATCCGATCGACTACCACTCTCAAGACTTCGAGGCGGAGACGATGCGGATAACCAACGGCGAAGGGGTCGACCTGATCATGGACGCCCTCGGCCCGAGCTCCTTCCGCAAGGACTACCGGCTGCTGCGACCAGGTGGGCGGCTGGTGATGTACGGGCTCTCGGAGAATTCCAAGGAAGGCAAGCGCGACATCCCGCTGACCCTGAAGAGCCTCGCGGCCATGCCCACCGCGACGATGCCTTGGTGGAAGAGCCTGATGATGATCAACGAGAACAAGGGGGTCTTCGGCCTCAACATGCTCAAGTGGTGGGACGCCGAGGGCAACCTTGACCGCGTGGTCGAGCCGCTGATGGCAGACCTCGAGGCCGGCCGCCTAGAGCCGGTCGTCGCCGAGGCGTTTCCCTTCGAGCGCGCGGGCGATGCGCACAAATTCATTGCCGAGCGCCGCAACGTAGGGAAGGTCGTGCTGTTTCCTTCATAGACGCTCCGACCCGATCGGTGGCGGGGACGACTTTGCCGAATGAAGAAGCTCCTACTCATCTCGTTTGCCCTTGCCCTGATGGGGATGCTGGTGCCCGCGGGGGCCCAGGCCGCGCCGAAGACCTACACGGTCCTGCTGGCCGGCGGCGCGGAAGCCAACAAGATCGAGGTCTGGCTCAGTCCCGACGGGCGCGAATACGTGATCGATTCGGTCGTGCAGCTCGAGGTCGGCGGCACGGTCTGCACCCACCCGCCGGAGAATCCCAACGAGCTCCTCTGCGAGGCACCCGCGATCGCTGGCTTCGAAGTCAACGCCGACGGTGGCGATGACCGGGTGACCGTCGCCAAGGACGTCACGGTGCCGGTGACGATGCGCGGTGGCGCCGGGGACGACATCCTGATCGGCGGCGGCGGCCCGGACAAGCTGGTAGGCGGCAACGGCGACGATCGCCTGGTGGGCTGGCGTGGGACCGACCTCCTCTTCGGCGGCCCCGGGACCGATGTGCTGGTCGGCGGTCCCGGCGCGGACGTCCTGCGTGGGGGCCCCGGCGGGGACACCCTCGCCGGGGGTCCAGGGGTAAATCAGGTGCGCAGCCTCAGCCAGGTGACCGGCTAGACCCCGGCCCCCTCCTGCGGGCGACGGCCCACCAGCCTTCCGCCGACGAAGAACACGGCAACCAGGAAGCCGAGCAGCGAGAGGCCCGCGTCGAGCCGGAAGGCTGCCTGGATGCCTTCGACGAAAGAGTCCTGCGCGGAGAAGACGGTGGTGGTCAGGCCGAGGCCGATCGCTCCGCCGGCGATCTGGCACATGTAGAGGATGCCGCCGGCGAGGCTGCTCTGCGATTCGTCGACCGAGGTGACGCCGGCCGTGGTTGCGGTCGGATAGAAGCTGCCGATTCCGATGCCGAGCACGAACATCCCCGGAACCAGGGCGCCGTAGGCAGACCCATCGTTGACCTGCGAGAAGAGGAACGGGGCGACGGTGATGCAGCCCGCGCCGACCACGGCGAGCGGCTTTGCCCCGAGCCGGTTGTAGAGCGGCCCGGCGATGAAGGAGACCAGCGCAAAGGTGGCGAGGAAGGGCAGCACACCAACGCCCGCTTCCAGCGGCGAGTAGCCGAGGTGCTTCTGCATGAATTGGGGCAGGTAGAGCAGGGCGGCGAAGAAGGTCGCCGACATCAACGTGATCGCCACGCAAGAAGCGCGGAAGCTCTCGTTGCGCATCACCGTCCGCGGTACCAGCGCGCTCATCCCGGCGCGGCGCTCGATCGGCACGAAGGCCGCGATCAACACCGCGGCCAGCGCCAGCATCGCGATGGTTTTCGGGTCGCCCCAGCCCCAATCGTCGACCTGGTCGAGCGCGACCAGCAGCGAGACCAAGCCAACCGAGATCGTGGCGATGCCGGGATAGTCGATTCGCTGCTCTTCGACTTCCGGCTCCTTCACCTTGACCAGGTAGTAGGTGACCAGCACCGCGAAGGCCGCGATCGGCACGTTGAGGAAGAAGATCCAGCGCCAGCTCAGCGCGTCAGTGAGGACGCCGCCAATCAAGGGGCCGATCGCGTTGCCGAGCCCGGCGGCGCCGAGGATGATGCCGCCAGCCAGTCCGGCCTTCTCGGCGGGCAGCAGGGCGAAGGTCATGCCAAGGATCGCCGGCCACATCAGCGCGCCGCCGATGCCCATCACGACCCGAGTGGCGATCAGCCAGGCCTCGGACTGCGCTGCGCCGCCAAGAGCCGACATCGAGGCAAAGATCGCGGTGCCGATGAAGAAGGCGCGCCGCCGCCCGAACATGTCGGCCAGCCGGCCGCCGGTGACGATCATCACACCAAAGGTGAGCGCGTAGGCATTGACCACCCACTGGATCGTGTTGACGCCGGTGGAGAAATCCTTCTCCATCGTTGGGATCGCGACGTTGATCGCCGAGAAGTCATTGGCGATCACGAGCACGCTCATGCTCATCGCGAATAGCGCCAGGATGGTGGTTCGATCGAGCCTTGCGATCGGCGCAGCCTACGCTAAGCTGGGACGGCGAATGACGCACCGGCTCGACACCCTGTCGCTACTCCTTCTCCTCCCCCTTCGGGGGGAATAGCGCTGGGCGGCGCGTGAGCCGCGAGAGACAAGGTCATTCGGAAGAACTGGAGAAGGAGGCAGTCCCATGAGCAGCGCCGCAAGTACTGAATCCGACGCGAACCGCGTCCACATCTTCGACACCACTCTGCGCGATGGCGAGCAGTCACCCGGCATCTCGCTCAACACCGCCGAGAAGGTCGAGATCGCCCAGCAGCTGGCGCGACTCGGCGTCGACGTGATCGAGGCCGGCTTCCCGATCACCTCGCCCGGCGATTTCGAGGCGGTCGAGGCGATCTCGCGCAAGGTTGAGGGGCCGACTATCTGCGGCCTGGCCCGCACCCACAAGGCCGACATTGACACCGCCTGGGGGGCGATCCGCGACGCCGACAGTCCGCGCATTCACACCTTCATATCGACCTCCGACATCCACATTGAGCACCAGCTGCAGACCGACCGCGAGGACGTCAAGGGACAGGCACGGGCGGCGGTCGCTCTGGCTCGCTCCTACTGCGACGATGTCGAGTTCTCGCCGATGGACGCGACCCGCGCCGACATCGAATTCACCGCCGAGGTCTGCGCGATCGCGGTCGACGAGGGAGCGACCGTGATCAACATCCCGGACACGGTTGGCTACACGACCCCCGAGGAGTACGCCGATTACTTCCGCCGTCTCTACGAGCTGGTGCCGGGCTTGCGCGAGGTGGAGACCTCGGTCCACTGCCACGACGACCTCGGTCTGGCCGTCGCCAACTCCTACGCCGGTGTCCTGGCCGGAGCTCGCCAGGTCGAGTGCGCGGTCAATGGGATCGGCGAGCGAGCGGGGAATTGCTCGCTGGAGGAGATCGTGATGCTGGTCAAGACCCGGGAGGACGTGCACGGTCTGACCACTGGGCTCAACAGCCGCGAGCTGGCACGCACGAGCCGCATGGTCTCCCGTCTCACCGGCTACGCGATCCAGCCCAACAAGGCGGTGGTAGGGCGCAACGCCTTTGCTCACGAGTCCGGCATCCACCAGGACGGCGTGCTGAAGGAGCGCACCACCTACGAGATCATGGACGCGACCGAAGTCGGCCTAGAGTCGAACTCGATCGTGCTGGGAAAGCACTCCGGCCGCCACGCCTTGCGCGACGCGCTGGAGCAGCTCGGCTTCAAGATCGAGGGCAACGCCCTCAACGCAGCCTTCAAGCGCTTCAAGGAGGTCGCCGACCGCAAGAAGCAGGTCACGGCGCTCGACCTGGAGGCACTCGTCTCCGATGAGATGCGCGAGCGCGCCGACGCGCACGAGCTGGCCTGGTTCGAGGTCGAGGCGGGCTCGCGACGCGAGCCATTGGCGCGAGTCGCCGTCACCCTGCCCTCCGGCGAGGAGTCGGTTGGCGAGTCCGGCGGCGATGGACCGGTCGACGCGATCTTCCACGCGATCCAGAAGGCCACCGACACCGAGTGCGAGTTGCGGCAATACACGGTCGCTGCGGTGACCGGGGGAGAGGACGCACTCGGCGAGGTCAGCGTGATGCTGCGTGCCGCGGGACGCCTCGCCACCGGCCAAGGGGTCGCCACCGACATCCTCGAGGCCTCGGCAAGGGCATACGTGCGGGCACTCTCCAACGCCCTCGAGGGCGCCGCAATCCGCGAGGCCGAGGCAGCCACCGCCGAGGCCGCCGTTGAACGCACCCCCGGCCCGTAAGCCCTTCGGCGCCAAGCCGCCACACAAGAGTCACATCCAGCGCACCACCCGCGCACCTAAAACCGCCAGCGTCCGCGATGTGCCTAACGAACTCTCACTTACCCGCCGTATAGGCGGGAAACCGAGACCTGGCAAGATCGATCCCGTACGTGATAACGTACAAGCGTAATGGCATCTACGACGGTTGAGAAACGCCCCGCCAAGGCGTCGGGACCGGATGACCGCACTGCCTCGCTTGGTGCCCGGGTGCGGGCGCTGCGCGAGGCGATGGCGTTGTCCCTGCGCGACTTGGCCGAGCGCAGCGGAGTCAGTGCGCCGATGCTGTCCCAGGTCGAGCGGGGGGAGACCAGCCCGACGTTGGCGGTGGCGGAGAAGATCGCCGCGGGGCTGGAGCTGACCCTCTCGCAATTGCTGCGCCTCGACGAGGGCGAGCATGTCGCCGTCAGCCGAGCGGGAAAACGCCGCCGCTATGAGCGTGGCGGGCATCGCTTCGAGGAGCTGACCCCGCCTCTACCCGGACAGCGCGCCGACGTCTCCCTGCACAAGCTGGAGCCCGGCGCCACGACCGGGGGCCCCGGCGACCCGCCGATGCACGAGCCGGGCAGCCGTGAGACCGCCGTCGTCCTCGAGGGCACGCTGGCGCTCTTCGTCGAGGGCTCCCGCCATGACCTTTCCAGCGGCGACAGCGTCACCTTCGACGCCGACCTGCCGCATCACTTCGAGAACGAGGGCGGGGAGCCGACGCGCTTCCTCGCCGTGATTGCCGCCGGGCTCAGGAGGTCCTAAATGCCAGAGACGATGTTCGACAAAATCTGGAGCGCGCACGAGGTCTCCGAGGGCCTGCTCTACATCGACCTGCACCTGGTCCACGAGGTCACCTCACCGCAGGCCTTCGACGGCCTGCGCATGGCGGGCCGCCCGGTGCGCCGGCCCGACAGGACCCTGGCCACGGCCGACCACAACGTGCCGACCGACGGCACCAAGGCGGCGAACCTAATCGCCGATCAACTCTCGCGCGTCCAGGTCGAAACGCTGGAGCGCAACTGTGAGGAGTTTGGGATACCGATCTACTCGCTGGGCTCAGAGCGGCAGGGCATCGTCCACGTGATCGGGCCGGAGCTGGGAGTCACTCAACCGGGCATGACGATCGTCTGCGGCGACAGCCACACCTCGACCCACGGCGCTTTCGGCGCGCTCGCGTTCGGCATCGGCACCTCCGAGGTCGAGCACGTGCTGGCGACCCAATGCATGGTCCAAAAGCGACCGAAGACGATGCGCATCCTCTACTCCGGCGAGCTGGGTCCAGGGGTGACGCCGAAGGATCTGATCCTGGCGACGATCGGTCGTCTCGGCACCGGCGGCATGGTCGGCCACGCGGTCGAGTACGCCGGACCGGCGATCGAGTCGCTCTCGATGCCGGGGCGGATGACCGTCTGCAACATGACGATTGAGGGTGGCGGTCGGGCCGGGATGATCGCGCCTGACGAGACCACTTTCGAGTGGGTGAAGGGACGTGTGGCGGCTCCGCAGGACTTCGACGCTACGCTCGAGCGCTGGTGGCAGCTGCCCACCGACGCCGGAGCCAGCTTCGACACCGAGATCGAGATCGACGCCGCCGGCATTGCGCCGATGGTCACCTGGGGCACCAACCCCGGGATGGTGATCGAGGTCACCGACTCCATTCCCGACCCGGCGACGATGGAGTCACCGGCCGATCGCGAGTCGGCCGAACGGGCGCTCGCATACATGGCGTTGGAGCCCGGCACGCCGATGACCGAGGTCAAGCCCGAACGCGTCTTCATCGGCTCATGCACCAACTCACGGGTTGAGGACCTGCGGGAGGCCGCTGCGGCAGTTGAGGGACGGCGCGTCGCCGACTCGGTGCGGGCGATGGTCGTTCCGGGCTCACAGCAGGTCAAGGCAACCGCCGAAGAAGAGGGCCTGCACGACGTCTTTCGCGCCGCCGGATTCGAGTGGCGCGAGGCGGGCTGCTCGATGTGCCTGGGGATGAACCCCGACATCCTGATCGAGGGTGAGCGCTGCGCTTCAACCTCGAACCGCAACTTCGAGGGACGCCAGGGCAAGGGCGGCAGAACCCACCTGGTCAGCCCGACGATGGCGGCCGCCGCCGCGGTCGAGGGGCACTTCGTTGATATCAGGGATTGGAGCTGAGGATGAGGCCGATTGACGTGATCGAGGGCAAGGTGTCGTTCCTCGACAGGGCAGATGTTGACACCGACCAGATCATCCCCAAGCAGTTCCTCAAGCGGGTCGAGCGCACCGGTTTCGGCGAGTTCCTCTTTTACGACTGGCTGCGCGACGGCGAGATAGAGCTGCGGCCGAACCCGATCCTGATCGCGGGCCGCAACTTCGGCTGCGGCTCATCGCGCGAGCACGCCCCCTGGGCGCTCGAGGATTTCGGCTTCGAGGCGATCATCGCCCCTTCCTTCGCCGACATCTTCTACGTCAACTGCACCAAGGTCGGACTGCTGCCCGTGATCCTCGACGAGGATCATTGCCGGGCGGTGGCAGAGAGCGGCGAAGCGCGGATCGACGTCGACGACCAGACCGTCACCAGCGCTGCCGGCGTCTTCGAGTTCGAGATCGAGCCCGACGTCAAACACAGGCTGCTGAACGGCCTCGACGACATTGGGATCACCTTGGAGAACGCCGCCGCGATCGACGCCTTCGAGGCGTCCGACGGCGCCGAGCGAGGGCCGGCGACGACGGCGCTGTGAGCGAACGGGCGATAAACACCGGCCCGCTCGAGTGGGATGCCGAGACTTACGACGAGGTCTCCGACCCCCAGTTCGAATGGGGGACGGAGGTGCTGAAGCGGCTCGATCTGCGCGGCGACGAGGCCGTTCTCGATGCCGGCTGCGGCTCGGGACGGGTAACCGCCGAGCTGGCCAAACGTGTGCCGAATGGCCATGTCATCGCTGTCGATGGCTCCGCGGCGATGATCGACAAGGCGAAGGAGCGGCTGGGCGACGGCGTCACCTATCTGGCCGCCGACCTCTCGGAGCTCGAGATCGCCGAGCCGGTGGACCTGATCTTCTCGACCGCCACCTTCCACTGGATCCTCAACCACGATCACCTTTTCAGACACCTGCACGCGGCGCTGCGCCCCGGCGGGCGGCTGGTTGCCCAGTGCGGGGGAGAAGGCAACGTGGCCGAGTACGCGAAAGCGATCGCCATCGCCATGTCCCGCCCCGAGTTCGCCGTCCACTTCGGGCGGATGGACGGAATGTGGAACTTCGCCGCCCCGGACGCGACCGAGGCGAAGCTACAAGGGGCCGGCTTCTCGGAGGCCCGCTGCTGGCTACAGCCGAAGCCGGTGACGCCGGCCAAGCCGCTCGAGTTCATCACGACCGTCACCCTCGGGCCGCACCTGGCGCAGCTGCCCGAGGAGCTGCGGCGCCCGTTCGCCGAGGCGGTCCTGGAGGAGGCGGGCGAGCCACTGACTCTCGACTACGTTCGCCTCAACATCGAGGCGACGGCGTAGACGTGCCGGTGCTGGGAGGTCCATATGGACACCTGGGCACCGGCACGTCTAGAGTGCCCGCGCGATGAGCGACCCCCCGCACATAGTCCTGCTACCCGGCGACGGGATCGGTCCGGAGATCGTCAGTGCCGCCCGCCGCCTGCTTGAAGCCCTGGGGGAGTTCGAGTTCGACGAGCGGCTGATCGGGGGCGCCTCGATCGACGCCGACGGCGTCGCGCTCACCGAGGAGGTGCTCGCCGCCTGCAAGAAGTCTGATGCCGTGCTGTTGGGGGCGGTCGGCGGCCCGAAATGGGACACGACCGATCCCAGCGCGCCACGGCCCGAGCAAGGGCTACTGGGGCTGCGCAAGGGAATGGAGCTCTACGCCAACCTGCGCCCCGTGCGGCCGAGCCGGGCTCTGGTCGCCGCCAGCCCATTGCGCGAAGAGCGCATCACCGGCACCGACCTACTGGTCGTGCGCGAGCTGACCGGCGGCATCTACTTCGGCGACAGCGGCCGCGACGGCGATTCCGCTCACGACACCTGCGAGTACTCGCGGAGCGAGATCGAGCGCATCGCCCGCACCGGCTTTGAGGCGGCCCAGCGGCGCGCTGAGGGCAGCGATCGAGCCCCCCGGGTCACCTCAGTTGACAAGGCCAACGTGCTCGAGACCTCGCGGCTGTGGCGCGAGGTGGTCAGCGGTCTCGCCGTCGAATACCCCGACGTCGCCCTCGACCACCTGCTCGTCGATAACGCGGCGATGCAGCTGGTCTCGCGCCCGGTCGAGTTCGACGTGATCCTCACCGAGAACCTCTTCGGCGACATCCTCAGCGACGAGTCGGCGATGCTCACCGGCTCGCTGGGGATGCTGCCCTCCGCCAGCCTCGGCGAGGCCGGCGCTCCCGGCCTGTTCGAGCCCGTCCACGGCTCCGCCCCCGACATCGCCGGCAGGGGCATCGCCAACCCACTGGCCACCTTCCTCAGCACGGCGATGATGCTGCGCCACGGCTTGGGCCGGCCGGACGAGGCCGAGCGGATCGAAGTGACAGTCGACGCCGTACTCGAGCGCGGCCTGCGCACCGCCGACCTGGCGGCAGGCGGAGATGCAACGGTCAGCACGGATGAAATGACCGACGCGGTGCTGGCATACTTCTCGCAGGATGGAGACGGCTGAGCTGATCTGGCAGAACGGCGAGTTCGTGCCCTGGGACGAGGCCAAGACGCACGTCCTCAGCCACGGCCTGCACTACGGGACCGGCGTCTTCGAGGGCATCCGCTGCTATGAGACCGAGCGCGGCCCCGCGGTCTTCCGCCACCGCGAGCACCTGGCGCGGCTGGAGAAGTCCGCCGAGCTCTACTACTTCCAGCTGCCCTACTCGGCGGAGGAGATCCGCGAGGCGACCAACGAGCTGATCCGCCGTAACGGCCTCGGCTCCTGCTACATCCGCCCGCTTGCCTACCGCGGCTACGGCAACCTGGGCCTGTATGCGACGGACGCTCCAATCGACGTGATCGTCGCCGCCTTCCCCTGGGGCGTCTACCTCGGCGAGGAGGGCTCGCGGCACGGCATCCGCACCAAGGTCTCCTCCTGGCGGACGATTTCGGGCGACAGCCTGATCCCGCACGCCAAGGCATCGGGCCAGTACCTCAACTCGGTCCTCGCCAAGACCGAGGCGACCAACGCCGGCTACGACGAGGCGATTTTGCTCGACCAGCATGGCTGCGTCTCCGAGGGCTCCGGCGAGAACGTCTTCGTCGTCCGCGACGGCACGATCTGCACCCCGCCGCACACGGCGGCGATCCTCGACGGGATTACCCGCAACTCGGTGGTGCAGATCGCCCGCGACCTCGGCTACGCGGTCGAGGAGCGCGGCATCGCCCGCGCCGAGCTCTACCTCGCCGATGAGGTCTTCCTTACCGGCACCGCGGCCGAGCTGGTTCCGGTGCGCGAGGTCGACGACCACCCGCTCGGTGAGCCGGGCGAGATCACCCGCGTGATCCAGGCCAAGTTCCAGGATGCCCTGCACGGCCGGGCGGAGGAGTACCTAGAGTGGCTTGACTTCGTCGAGGCGGCAACCGGGCGAATTACGCCTGCCGCCTAGCGGCTGGCGCAGCGCTGCGCGCACACCCGGTTTTCCCTCGTATCGAAAGGCACAGATGGAACAGGTGAAGCTCTACGACACCACCTTGCGCGACGGCATGGGTGGTCCCGGCATGTCGCTCTCGGTGGGCGAGAAGCTGAAAGTCGTGCGCGCCCTTGACGAGCTCGGCGTGCAGACGATTGAGGCCGGCTTTCCCAGCTCCAACCCCAAGGAAGCGGAGCTGTTCGAGCAACTGGCGAAGCTCGAGCTGGAGCAGGCGACGATCGCGGCCTTCGGCATGACCCGCCGCCGCGACCGCAGCGCCGAGGAGGACGAGGCGCTCGGCGTCCTGGTCGACAGCTTCGCTCCCGTCGTCTGCCTGGTCGGCAAGAGCTGGGGGCTGCACCTGGAGAAGGTGATCAAGGTTTCCGCCGAGGAGAACCTGGCGATGATCGCCGACTCGATCGCCTTCTGCCGCGAGCGTGGCAAGCGGCCGATCTTTGACGCCGAGCACTTCTTCGACGGCTACCGTGACGACTCCGCCTACGCGCTGGAATGCGTCCGTGCCGCGGCGGAGGCGGGAGCCGAGAACGTCACGCTCTGCGACACCAATGGCGGCAGCCTGCCGACCTTTGTCACCGAGGCGACCGCGGCGGTGCTCGAGACGCTCGGCGACGTCGAGGTTGGCATCCACACCCACGACGACGCCGGCCTTGCGGTCGCTAACTCACTCGCCGCGGTGGAAGCGGGGGCGCGATTGGTGCAGGGGACCGTCAACGGCTATGGCGAGCGCTGCGGTAACGCCAACCTGGCGACGATCCTGCCCGCGCTGCAGCTGAAGATGGGCTTCGATGTGGTCGCGCCGGAGAAGCTCACCGGCCTCACCCGGACAAGCCATTACCTGGACGAGCTCTGCAACATGACGCCGAACCCGGACCAGCCCTACGTTGGTCGCAACGCATTCGCCCACAAGGCCGGCATGCACGCAGCCGGTGTCGAGGCCGATGCCCGCACCTTCGAGCACCTCGACCCGGCGCTGCTCGGCAATCAGCGCGAGATCCTCGCCTCGGAGCTGTCGGGCAAGGCGACGATCCGCAGCCAGGCGGCGAGCGCCGGTCTCGACCTGGGCGAGGACGAGGCGGCAAGCGCGGTCGAGCGGCTCAAGGAGCGCGAGCACCGCGGCTATCACTACGAGGCCGCGCCGGCTTCCTTCGAGCTCCTGCTGCGCCGCGAGGGGGGGCGTTATGAGCCGCTCTTCGAGCTGGAGAGCTTCAAGGTCCTGGTCGAGAAGCGCGCCGACGGCGCGGTCGAGACCGAGGCCACGATCAAGGTCAAGGTCGACGGCGAGCGCTACGTGCGAGTCGCCGAGGGCAACGGCCCAGTCAACGCGCTCGACACCGCCCTGCGCGGCGCGATCGCCGACCGCTATCCACACCTTGCCGACATCGAGCTGACCAACTACAAGGTGCGCATCCTCGACGAGAGCCACGGGACCGGCGCGATCACGCGCGTCTTGCTCGACTCCTCCGATGGCGAGCGCGAGTGGGGGACGATTGGCGTCTCGGAGAACATCATCGAGGCCTCATGGGAGGCCCTCGTCGACTCGCTCGAGTACGCCTTCCAGCCGCGATGAGCAACGAGATCCCACTCGCACGACCTGAAATCGGCGCTCGGGAGGAGGAGCTGGCGCTCGAGGTGCTGCGCTCCGGGCGACTCTCATTGGGGCCGATGGGGGAGCGCTTCGAGCGCGACCTGGCGACGTGGCTGGGGGCAGAGGACGCGGTGGCCTTGTCCAGCGGCACGACCGCGCTTCACCTCGGCGTGCGAGCACTCGGCTGGGGTGCAGGTGATGAGGTATTGACCAGCCCCTTCAGCTTCGTGGCGTCGGCAAACTGCCTCCTGTACGAGGGCGCCCGCCCGGTCTTCTGCGACGTTGACCCAGTCACCCTCAATCTCGATCCCGCGGCGGTCGAGGCAGGCGCCAACGAGCGCAGCGCCGGCATCCTCCCGGTTCACATCTTCGGCTTTCCCGCGGCGATGCCGGCGCTGGAGGCAATCGCCGCCCGCCACGACCTCGGCATCCTCGAGGACGCCTGCGAGGCGCTTGGCGCGGTCGACGCCGAAGGTCACAAGGTCGGCACCCGCGACAACCTCGCCACCTTCGCCTTCTACGCCAACAAGCAGCTGACCACCGGCGAGGGCGGGATGATCATGCCCTCGAGTCCGAAGATCGCGGCGCGCCTGCGCTCGGAGCGCAACCAGGGGCGCGCGCCGGACATGGGCTGGCTCGACCACGGTGGGCTCGGCTTCAACTACCGCCTCTCCGACCTCGCCGCGGCGCTCGGCGTCGCCCAGATGGAGAAGCTCGACACGCTGCTCGAGCGACGCGCGTCGGTTGCCTCGCTGTATGAGGACGGCCTCGCCAACCTCGAGGGTGTCAATACCCCGATCGCGGCGCGCGGCAAGGAGCGGCGCAGCTGGTTCGTCTACGTGGTTCGCCTCGGCGATGAGATCAATCGTGACGCGGTCATCACTCGGCTCGAGGAGAGAGGAATCGCGTCCAAGGCCTACCTGCCCTGCATCCACGTCTTCCCACATCTACGCGAGCTCGGCTATCGCGAGGGTCAGTTCCCGGTCGCCGAAGCCGCCTCAGCGCATTCCCTCGCCCTACCGTTCTTCCCGGCGATGACCGAGTCGCAGGTCGGGCGGGTGTGCGAGGCTCTCGCCGAATCCCTGCGCTGATGTCCCGCTTCCGCAAAGATCCCGACCCGCGCTTCTGGCGCCTCAACCGCTCGCTCGAGTTCGACTGGCGGCTGGCGCCGTATGACATCGACCAGTCCGAGGCCCACGCCCGGGCGCTGCGGCAGATTGGCGTTCTCGACGATGCCGAGCTCGCGCAGATGCTGGCCGGCCTCTCCCGGGTCCGTGAGCGAATCGGCGCGCACGGCTTCGAGTTCGAACAGTCCGACGAGGACATCCACATGGCGATCGAGCGCCTGCTCGGCGATGAGATCGGGGGGCTGGCCGGCAAGTTGCACACCGGTCGCTCGCGCAACGACCAGGTGGCCACCGACGTGGCGATGGTCGTCCAGGTCCACTCCCTGCAGGCGATCGACCTCGCCGGCAGCGTGATGGAGCGGCTGCTGGAGTTGGCCGAGCGTCACCGCGACTGGCCGATGCCGGGATACACCCACCTGCAACGGGCCCAGCCGGTCTATCTGGGTCATCACCTGCTCGCTTACTTCTGGATGCTCGCCCGCGACGTGCTGCGCTTCCAGTTCGCGCTCGACAGCGCCAGCGTGATGCCGCTCGGGTCGGGGGCCCTGGCGGGGGTCAACTGGGAGTTCGACCGCAACGAGGTCGCCGACGATCTCGGCTTCGAACACGTCAGCCACAACTCGATCGACGGCGCCTCCAACCGCGACTTCGTCCTCGACTACCTCTCCGCTGCCTCGATCTGCGCGATGCACCTCTCGCGACTCGGCTCGGAGATCGTCATCTGGTCGAGCAGCGAGTTCGGCTTCTGCGAGCTCGACGAGTCCTTCTCCTCGGGCTCGTCGATCATGCCGCAGAAGGTGAATCCCGACTCGGCCGAGCTGCTGCGGGCCAAGTCGCCGCGCGTTGCCGCCGACTACCTCACCCTGCTGGGCACGATGCACGCGCTGCCGCTGACTTACGGCAAGGACATGCAGGAGGACAAGGAGCCGCTCTTCGACGCGATCGACACGGTCGAGTCCTGTCTCGACGCCACCGAGGGCATGCTCGCCGGCATCGCCTTCGACCGCATGCGGCTCGCCGATGCCTCCGGCGACGAGATGCTGGCGGCAACCGAGGTCGCCGACCTGCTGGTGCGAAAGGGCGTGCCCTTCCGCGAGGCGCACGGGATCGTCGGCGGTCTGGTCCGCGACGCGGTCGAGCGCGGCGTGGCGCTCTCCGAGCTGAGCGAGGAGGACTTGCGACAGCGCTCCGAGCACCTCGACGACTCCTTCTACACGGTGTTGCGGCGTGAGAGCTGGCTGGAGTCCAAGCGGATCGAGGGCGGCACCGGCTCGGCGGCGCTGGCCGATCAGATCTCCCTCGCCCACGAGACCCTGGCCGCAGTCAAGGCGCGGGTACTCGACGAGCGCTCGTGAAGGCGGCCGCCGCAGAGCGGCTGGATGCCGGCTTCTTCGCCCGTTCGGTGCACGCGGTCGCTCGCGAGCTGATCGGCTGCCGCCTCTTCTACGCCGACTGCGGCGGCACCATCGTTGAGACCGAGAGCTACGAGCGCGACGATCCGGCCTGCCACGCCTACGTCGGCCTGACCAAACGTACCGAGGTGCTGTTCGGGCCACCGGGGCGAGCCTACGTCTACCTCTCCTACGGCATCCACAGCCTGCTCAACGCGGTCGCCGAACCGGAGGGCGAGGCGGCAGCAGTACTTATCCGAGCGCTCGAGCCGACCGCCGGCCTCGAAGCGATGCGCGCTCGCCGCGGCGACCGACTCGACACCGACCTCTGCTCCGGCCCCGGCAAGCTCACCGAGGCGCTCGGCATTGGACTTGGCGACAACGGCGCCGAGCTCAGCGCCAACCCGTTCCTGCTGCTGAGTCCCGAGCCCGGCTGGAGCGGGAGGGTGGTCACCGGCCCACGGGTGGGCATCACCAAAGCGGTCGACTTGCCCTGGCGGTTCAGTTTGACGGGGAGTGCCTACGTGTCAAGACCGGGGCGGCCTCTATCCGGCGGTAATGCCACCCCCGCCACCTGATTCAGGGACAGCTTCAGGGGTTGCTTCTGGCGCCGGCGCCGATTCGGGAGCTTCCGGTTCGGGCGTCGGTTCAACTTCTTCGGGTTCGCTTGGTGGCGGCACGTACGTTTCTTCTTCGGTCGAGGTCGTCTCGTCAGCGCTTTCGGAGTCCTCGTCCTCGGCGCGTTCGCTCTCCCGTTCCGCCGCCCGGTCGGCCGCAATCTCCTGCCATGCAGAGATCACGCTGGCCCAGATCAGCGCCGGGAAGGTGCCGCCGTCGACCGGCGCGCCGGCGTACTCAGTCAGCATCGGCGTGACGCTGTCGGCGTAGCCGACCCAGACGCAGGCCGTGACTTCGTCGGTCGCGCCGCAGAACCAGGCGTCGCCGTTGTCGTCGGTGGTGCCGGTCTTGCCCCACTGGCTTTCGTCGCCGATGTCGGCGCGCACGCCGGTGCCGCTGGTGATCACCGTGCGCAGGATGCTCTTTGCTTCTTCGGCCACGCCGGAGTCGATCACCTGGGTGTGGGTCGAGTCGTTGTCGCCGCCCTTGACCAGGTCTCCGTCCTGATCGGTGACTTCGGTGTAGGCGATCGGGCTGTCGCCGGGGATCGGTGCGAGGGTGCCGCTGACCCGGTCGCCGTCGTTGGCCAGGGTCGTGAAAGCGTAGGTCCACTCGAGCGGCGTCACCCCTTCGTCGAGACCGCCGAGCACCATCGCAGGGTTGGTCGAGAGGTGCGTCTGCACGCCCAGCTTGTGCGCCGTGCGGGCGATCGCCCGCGGGCCGCCGTCGATGCTTTCAAGCCCGACCTGGGCGTAGACCGCGTTGTCGGAGTAGGTCGTCGCCGTCGCCAGCGAGGCCGAGCCGAGATAACTGTCGGCGTAGTTCTTGACCGGGAACTGTTCCTTGTTCTTCTTGCCGAAGGAGAAGATCTGGGGCGCCGATTCGTAGACGGTTTCCGGCGAGATTCCCTGTTCGAGCGCGGTGGCGAGGATGATCGGCTTGATCGAGGAGCCGGGCTGGCGGTGGCCGAGGGTGGCGAGGTTGAACGGCTTTTCCTCGAAATCGGGACCGGCGACCATCGCCTTGATGCCGGCGTTGCTGTTGTCGATCACGACGACAGCAGACGTGGGCGGTAGGCCGCTGAGATATGACGCGACGACTTCCTCGGCCGCAGCCTGCAGGCGCAGGTCGAGCGTGGTCTTGACCTTGAGCCCGCCGAAAAACGTCTTCGCGGCGCCGAAGCGGTCGACCAGCTGTTGGCGCAGCCAGGCGGTGAAGTAAGGCGCCTCGGAGTCGAGCGACGGCGGCTCGATCGCGGCCGGGGCGGGGAGGGCCTGCTGGAGTCCTTCCTGATACTGCTCCGTGGTTATGTAGCCCTGTTCGTGCATCCGGTCGAGCACGAGATTGCGCCGCGCCAGCGAGTTTTCCGGAAAGATCTTCGGGTCATACAGGGAGGGCGAGGAGATGATCCCGGCCAGCGTCGCGGCCTCCCAGGGCTCGAGCACCGAAGCGCAGGGCTCGGTCTCGGTCCCGCAGCCTGGGTGGGCGGCGCCGAAGAAGGTCCGCGCCGCGGCCTCGATCCCGTAGGCCCCCTCGCCGAAATAAACGGTGTTGAGGTACTCGGTGAGGATCTTGTCCTTGCTCCAATGGTGCTCCAGCCGGTAGGCGAGCGCCGCCTCGCGGAACTTCTGGAAGACCGTTCGTTCGCCCTGGGCCTCGAGCGCTTCTTTGACGAACTGCTCGGTGATCGTCGAGGCACCCTGGGCGGCGCTGCGGCTGAGGATGTCCTTGATCAGCGCCCGGCCAATGCCTTGGAAGTCGACGCCGTCGTGGTCGTAGTAGCGGGCGTCCTCGACCGCGACCACGGCGTTCTTGACATTGGGCGAGATCTGCCCGGAGGTGAGCAGGATCTTGTTCTCGTTGCTGGTCAGGGTGCCGATTGGTTCGCCCGAGGCGTCGAAGACCTCGCTGTTCTTCGAAGCCTTGTACTGGGCGAAGTTGTAGATCGCAGGCAGATCCTGGGAAACGGCGACGATCATGCCAAAAACCATCGAGACGACGGCCAGGACGGCAAGGCCCAGCAAGACGAAGAGGACGCGCAGCTTCTTCAGGCGCGGCTTGGTGCGTGTGCCCGCCAAGAGGAGGCGGCAGTCTAGCATTGCCGCCATGCCGGACCTGACGCGTAACGCGGTCGACGTGCTGCCCGAAGGGATGCTCGCCGAGCAGCTCAACGCGGACCGTCCCCTCAGGGTCAAGCTGGGGATCGACCCGACCACCGCCGACATCCACCTCGGCCACACCGTCGTGCTCGAGAAGCTGCGCGAGTTCCAGCGGGCCGGGCACACCGTGGTGCTGATCGTCGGCGACTTCACCGCCCGCGTCGGCGATCCCAGCGGCCGCTCGGCGCAACGCCCCGTTCCCAGTGCCGAGGAGATTGAGGCCAATGCCGCCACCTACCAAGAGCAGGCCTTCAAGCTGCTCGACCGCGAGCGCACCGAGGTTCGCTTCAACAGCGAGTGGCTGAGGATGTCGCCGGAGGAGCTGTTGAGCCTCCTCGCGCAGACGACCGTGGCGCGCCTGCTCGAGCGCGATGATTTCCAAAAGCGGATGGCGGCCGGGCAGCCGGTTGCCGCCCTCGAGCTGCTCTACCCACTGCTGCAGGGCTATGACTCGGTCGCGGTCGAGGCTGACCTCGAGCTGGGGGGGACCGACCAGAAGTTCAACCTGCTCTTCGGCCGTGACATCCAGGTGGCCTACGGACAGAAGCCCCAGTCGATCATGACGCTGCCGATCCTGGTCGGCACCGACGGTGTGCAAAAGATGAGCAAGTCGCTCGGCAACTACGTCGGCGTCACCGAGGCGCCCGAGGAGATGTTCGGCAAGTTGATGCGGATCCCCGACGAGGCAATGCCCGAGTACTTCCGCCTGCTGCTCGGCACAGACGTTCCCACCGGCCAGCCGAACGAGGCCAAGCGGGAGTTGGGCCGCCGGATCGTCGCCCGTTTCCACGGCGAGGAGGCGGCGACGGCAGCCGAGGAGCACTTCGACCGTCTCTTCGTGCGCCACGAGGCACCCGAGGAGATCGAGGAGATCGACCTCGGCGTCTATCTGGGCGAGGACGGCGCGACGGTGCATCTGCCGCAGCTGATGGCCGGCGCCTTTGAGATCAGCTCCAGCGAGGCCCGGCGCCTGCTCGAGCAGGGCGGCGTCAAGCTCGATGGGGAGACGCTGGGGGAGACGCTCGACATGTCGCCGGCCGACCTCGACGGCCGGGTCCTGCAGGTCGGCAAGCGCCGCTTCCGGCGCATGCGTGCCGTTGCCTGAGTTAGGCACTAGGCAAAGCCCCACCGCAGCGCTATACTCCGCGTCCCTCTGGGATTGGCCCTGTGCCGGCCCATGCGCAAATGACGGCGAGTCCCGCCGAAGTAGAGGCGCAGCGGTCTTTGAAAACTGAGCAGCGTGCACCCCGCGGACATTCGTGTCCGTGGGTTGTTTGAGCCCGATCCACTCGACTCGTCAGCGTGTCGAGTGGTCTGATTTACCCGTCATGCCGGCCGCCATGTTTGTGTACCCGGCGGCCAGCCAAGCATGACCACTCTCTGTAAGAAGTACTTTCACGGAGAGTTTGATCCTGGCTCAGGACGAACGCTGGCGGCGTGCTTAACACATGCAAGTGGTGCGACGAACCAGGGCTTGCCCTGGGGCAAAGCCGCGAACGGGTGAGTAACACGTGAGTAACCTGCCCCGATGACCGGGACAACCCGAGGAAACTCGGGCTAATACCGGATGTGGCGCACAGGCGTAAGCCTGTTCGCTAAAGGAAGCTTCGGCCTCCGCATTGGGAGGGGCTCGCGGCCCATTAGCTTGTTGGTGGGGTCAAGGCCTACCAAGGCGACGATGGGTAGCTGGTCTGAGAGGACGATCAGCCACACTGGGACTGAGACACGGCCCAGACTCCTACGGGAGGCAGCAGTGGGGAATCTTGCGCAATGCGCGAAAGCGTGACGCAGCAACGCCGCGTGGGGGAAGACGGCCTTCGGGTTGTAAACCCCTTTCAGGAGGGACGAAGGTTCGGCAGTTAATAGCTGTCCGGACTGACGGTACCTCCAGAAGAAGCTCCGGCTAACTACGTGCCAGCAGCCGCGGTAATACGTAGGGGGCAAGCGTTGTCCGGAATCATTGGGCGTAAAGCGCGCGTAGGCGGCCCTGTAAGTCCGTTGTGAAAGTCAAAGGCTCAACCTTTGAAAGCCGATGGATACTGCAGGGCTAGAGTCCGGAAGAGGCG
Source organism: uncultured Solirubrobacterales bacterium (assembly GCA_963698085.1). Taxonomy (GTDB): domain Bacteria; phylum Actinomycetota; class Thermoleophilia; order Solirubrobacterales; family 70-9; genus VRUE01. The sequence goes on along the minus strand of OY969122.1, from coordinate 9,253 downwards.
AGTGGAATTCCTGGTGTAGCGGTGGAATGCGCAGATATCAGGAGGAACACCAATAGCGAAGGCAGCTCGCTGGGACGGTACTGACGCTAAGGCGCGAAAGCGTGGGGAGCGAACAGGATTAGATACCCTGGTAGTCCACGCCGTAAACGATGGGCACTAGGTGTGGGAGGTGTCGACTCCTCCCGTGCCGTCGCTAACGCACTAAGTGCCCCGCCTGGGGAGTACGGCCGCAAGGCTAAAACTCAAAGGAATTGACGGGGGCCCGCACAAGCAGCGGAGCATGTGGTTTAATTCGACGCAACGCGAAGAACCTTACCTGGGCTTGACATGTTGGTGACCGCCGTGGAAACACGGTTTTCCTTCGGGACACCATCACAGGTGGTGCATGGCTGTCGTCAGCTCGTGTCGTGAGATGTTGGGTTAAGTCCCGCAACGAGCGCAACCCCCGTTCCATGTTGCCATCATTAAGTTGGGGACTCATGGGAGACTGCCGGTGACAAACCGGAGGAAGGTGGGGATGACGTCAAGTCATCATGCCCCTTATGTCCAGGGCTACACACGTGCTACATTGGCGCATACAAAGGGCTGCAATACCGTGAGGTGGAGCGAATCCCAGAAAGTGCGTCTCGGTTCGGATTGGAGGCTGAAACTCGCCTCCATGAAGCTGGAGTTGCTAGTAATCGCAGATCAGCAATGCTGCGGTGAATACGTTCCCGGGCCTTGTACACACCGCCCGTCACACCACGAAAGCAAGCAACACCCGAAGCCGGTGGCCTAACCTTTTGGAGGGAGCCGTCGAAGGTGGGGCCTGTGATTGGGGTGAAGTCGTAACAAGGTAGCCGTAGCGGAAGCTGCGGCTGGATCACCTCCTTTCTAGGGAGATTTCTCTAGAACGTCGACCGGGCTCCCCAGTGACTGTATGTCACTGGGAACGCTGCTCAGTTTTGAGAGACCGCCAGCGGAAGTACTCCGCTGCGTGTGCCTCGGTGGACCTTGAAAACTGTACAAGGCCAATAATTAGAGCCTGCCGCGACGGCAGGCTCTGGGTAATTTAATACGACCCGAACGCTTCGGCGTACGGGTCGCTCACCGTCAAGATAGTAAGGGCTTACGGTGGATGCCTTGGCACCAGGAGTCGATGAAGGACGTGGACGGCTGCGATAAGCCGCGGTAAGGCGCTGAACAGCCATTGACCCGCGGATTTCCGAATGGGGAAACCCGGCGCCGGTAATGCGGCGTCATCCGGTGGTGAATTTATAGCCATCGGAAGGCAACCGGGGGAACTGAAACATCTAAGTACCCCGAGGAATAGAAATCAACCGAGACTCCCTTAGTAGTGGCGAGCGAAAGGGGATCAGCCTAAACCCGACAGATGCAAGCGGGCACGCGTTGTCTGTTGGGGGTCGTAGGACATCACGCCCGAGCCGTGCCTGGCTCGGCGGCAGTTACCAAATCAGGTGTTAGCCGAAGCGAGTGGAACCTCGCACCACAGAGGGCAATCGTCCCGTAGGCGAAAACGCACTGATCTGCCGACTGATGTTCCTGAGTAGGACCGCACCCGTGAAACGCGGTCTGAACCTGGGGGGACCACCCTCCAAGGCTAAGTACTACCTGGTGACCGATAGTGAACTAGTACCGTGAGGGAAAGGTGAAAAGCACCCCGGAAGGGGAGTGAAATAGTACCTGAAACCGCAAGCCTACAAGTGGTCGGAGCACCTTCGGGTGTGACGGCGTGCTTTTTGCATCACGAGCCGGCGAGTTACTCGTCAGTGGCAAGGTTAAGCGATGAGCGGAGCCGTAGCGAAAGCGAGTCTGAACAGGGCGACATAGTCATTGGCGGTAGACCCGAAACTGGGCGAGCTATCCATGGGCAGGCTGAAGCGGGGGTAAGACCTCGTGGAGGGCCGAACCGACCTAGGTTGAAAACTGGGCGGATGACCTGTGGATTGGAGTGAAAGGCTAATCAAGCCCAGAGATATCTGGTTCTCTCCGAAATATATTTAGGTATAGCCTCGCGTGTTTGCGTGGCGGCCGTAGAGCACTGTTTGGACTAGGGGCCCTACCAGGTTACCGACTTCAGGCAAACTCCGAAGACCGTCACGGTTAGCGCGGGAGTCAGTGTGCGGGGGATAAACTTCGTACGCAAAAGGGGAACAACCCAGACCATCAGCTAAGGACCCTAAGTACTAGCTAAGTGGTGAACGATGTCCGAGTGCAGAGACAACCAAGAGGTTGGCTTAGAAGCAGCCACCCTTGAAAGAGTGCGTAACAGCTCACTGGTCAAGTGTTCGGGCGCGGAGAATGTAACGGGGCTCAAGCTAGTCTCCGAAGCTATGGGTGTGCAGGCCTGCGGGCTCTGCACGCGGTAGGAGAGCGTTCCAGTTGCGTGAAGCGGCTGCGTAAGCAGCCGTGGAGTGGCTGGAAGTGAGAATGCCGGCATGAGTAACGATAGAGGGGTGAGACTCCCCTCCACCGATTGTCCAAGGTTTCCTGAGTAAAGTTCGTCTGCTCAGGGTTAGTCGGGACCTAAGGCGAGGCCGAAAGGCGTAGCCGATGGCCAACAGGTTGATATTCCTGTACCACGTCGTTTCCGTTATGACCGATGGGGGGACGGGGAAGGGTAAGGGAACCCAGGCGATGGTCGTCCTGGGGCAAGCACGTAGCCAGTCTCTGTAGGAAAATCCGCAGGGGCGTTTTGACGCGAGGTGCGATGCCAGCTGGCTTGACCGCCGGCCAGTCCCCGATCCCATGCCTCCAAGAAAATCCTCTAGGCAGGATTCACGTGCCCGTACCGATAACCGACACAGGTGGACAAGTAGAACATACTAAGGTGAGCGAGCTAACTCTCGTTAAGGAACTCGGCAAAATCGTCCCGTAACTTCGGGAGAAGGGACGCCCCGGTAGGGTGAACTCCGCACGGAGGGAGCCCGAGGGGGCCGCAGTGAATTGGTCCAACCGACTGTTTACCAAAAACACAGGCCTCTGCTAAGTCGCAAGACGACGTATAGGGGCTGACGCCTGCCCGGTGCCGGAAGGTTACGCGGACTTGTTAGCGCTTCGGCGCGAAGCAATGAAGCTAAGCCCCGGTAAACGGCGGCCGTAACTATAACGGTCCTAAGGTAGCGAAATTCCTTGTCGGGTAAGTTCCGACCTGCACGAATGGCGCAACGAGTTGGACGCTGTCTCAACGAGAGGCTCGGTGAAATTAAAGTCTCGGTGAAGATGCCGAGTACCCGCAGCTAGACGGAAAGACCCCGTGAACCTTTACTGCAACTTGATATTGGAGTCTGGGGTATCTCGCTCAGGATAGGTGGGAGACTGTGAACCGGCGGCTTTGGCTGCCGGGGAGTCGTCCTTGAGATACCACCCTTGGTAGTCCGGGCTTCTAACACCATGCCGTGATCCGGGTGGTGAACAGTGTCAGGTGGGCAGTTTGACTGGGGCGGTCGCCTCCTAAAGAGTAACGGAGGCGCCCAAAGGTTCCCTCAGCACGGTTGGAAATCGTGCGTAGAGTGTAAAGGCAATAAGGGAGCTTGACTGCGAGACCGACGGGTCGAGCAGGAACGAAAGTTGGGCTTAGTGATCCGGCGGTAGCAAGTGGAAGCGCCGTCGCTCAACGGATAAAAGGTACTCCGGGGATAACAGGCTTATCGTTTCCAAGAGTCCACATCGACGAAACGGTTTGGCACCTCGATGTCGGCTCGTCGCATCCTGGGGCTGGAGTAGGTCCCAAGGGTTGGGCTGTTCGCCCATTAAAGCGGTACGCGAGCTGGGTTCAGAACGTCGTGAGACAGTTCGGTCCCTATCTGCTGTGGGCGTTGGAGAGTTGAGGGGAGTCATCCCTAGTACGAGAGGACCGGGATGAACGTGCCGCTGGTGTATCTGTTGTCCTGCCAAGGGCATTGCAGGTTAGCTACGCACGGAACGGATAACCGCTGAAGGCATCTAAGCGGGAAGCCGTCCTCGAGATGAGCTCTCCCATCCCTTCGAGGGAGTAAGACCCCTGGTAGACCACCAGGTTGATAGGCCGGCGGTGCAAGTGCAGTGATGCGCTCAGCCGACCGGTACTAATGGGTCGAGGGCTTGACGGATATTTATTTCTTACCCATTTGATTAACGGCCTTGTGCAGTTTTCAAGCTCCACCGGGGCGCGGTCTCGCAAAATTCCGGTGGCGCATAGCGAGTGGGAAACACCTCTTCCCATTCCGAACAGAGCAGTTAAGCCACTCTGCGCCGATGGTACTTGGGGGGCAACCCCCTGGGAGAGTAGGTCGCCGCCGGTTCTTTATTTGGGGTCACGAGAAAAATAATCGCGGTCCGGATGAGGCATATGACCGGCGCGGATTCGGCCCCTCCCCGACTCCCACGTAGCGCTGCTACGTGGGAGTCGTCTCGTGACCGCCCCGCTTGGTCCTCTGCCTCCCCGGCCTCGCGCTAATTTTTATCGTGACCCCAGAGGGGCAAAGCGATCCACCGCTGCGCTCCAGGTCCCCGTGCTGCGTCTTGAGGACCCGATGCGCTGCCGGCCCTCGCAGGGGCGGGGGGCGGTGTCGACGGGCTCGAGGCCGTACTCGCCGAGGGTGGCGAAGTCGATGATCAGGTCCACGGCGTCTGCCGTGCGGGTGGCTGCGGTCTTTCTCGAATCGAACATGGGTTCGACTCTACGGTCGCCCTCGGACGGCTTCGGATTTCTGCGATGGGCACTAGGTGTGGGAGGTGTCGACTCCTCCCGTGCCGTCGCTAACGCACTAAGTGCCCCGCCTGGGGAGTACGGCCGCAAGGCTAAAACTCAAAGGAATTGACGGGGGCCCGCACAAGCAGCGGAGCATGTGGTTTAATTCGACGCAACGCGAAGAACCTTACCTGGGCTTGACATGTTGGTGACCGCCGTGGAAACACGGTTTTCCTTCGGGACACCATCACAGGTGGTGCATGGCTGTCGTCAGCTCGTGTCGTGAGATGTTGGGTTAAGTCCCGCAACGAGCGCAACCCCCGTTCCATGTTGCCATCATTAAGTTGGGGACTCATAGGAGACTGCCGGTGACAAACCGGAGGAAGGTGGGGATGACGTCAAGTCATCATGCCCCTTATGTCCAGGGCTACACACGTGCTACATTGGCGCATACAAAGGGCAGCAATACCGCGAGGTGGAGCGAATCCCAGAAAGTGCGTCTCGGTTCGGATTGGAGGCTGAAACTCGCCTCCATGAAGGTGGAGTTGCTAGTAATCGCGGATCAGCAATGCCGCGGTGAATACGTTCCCGGGCCTTGTACACACCGCCCGTCACACCACGAAAGCAAGCAACACCCGAAGCCGGTGGCCTAACCTTTTGGAGGGAGCCGTCGAAGGTGGGGCCTGTGATTGGGGTGAAGTCGTAACAAGGTAGCCGTAGCGGAAGCTGCGGCTGGATCACCTCCTTTCTAGGGAGATTTCTCTAGAACGTCGACCGGGCTCCCCAGTGACTGTATGTCGCTGGGAACGCTGCTCAGTTTTGAGAGACCGCCAGCGGAAGTACTCCGCTGCGTGTGCCTCGGTGGACCTTGAAAACTGCACAAGGCCAATAATAGAGCCTGCTGCAAAGCAGGCTCTGGGTAATTTAATTACGACCCGAACGCTTCGGCGTACGGGTCGCTCACCGTCAAGATAGTAAGGGCTTACGGTGGATGCCTTGGCACCAGGAGTCGATGAAGGACGTGGACGGCTGCGATAAGCCGCGGTGAGGCGCTGAACAGCCTTTGACCCGCGGATTTCCGAATGGGGAAACCCGGCGCCGGTAATGCGGCGTCATCCGGTGGTGAATACATAGTCACCGGAAGGCAACCGGGGGAACTGAAACATCTAAGTACCCCGAGGAATAGAAATCAACCGAGACTCCCTTAGTAGTGGCGAGCGAAAGGGGATCAGCCTAAACCTGACAGATGTAAGCGGGCACGCGTTGCCTGTCGGGGGTTGTAGGACATCATGCCCGAGCCGTGCCTGGCTCGGCGGCAGTTACAAAATCAGGTGTTAGCCGAAGCGAGTGGAACCTCGCACCACAGAGGGCAATCGTCCCGTAGGCGAAAACGCACTGATCTGCCGACTGATGTTCCTGAGTAGGACCGCACCCGTGAAACGCGGTCTGAACCTGGGGGGACCACCCTCCAAGGCTAAGTACTACCTGGTGACCGATAGTGAACTAGTACCGTGAGGGAAAGGTGAAAAGCACCCCTGAAGGGGAGTGAAATAGTACCTGAAACCGTAAGCCTACAAGTGGTCGGAGCACCTTCGGGTGTGACGGCGTGCTTTTTGCATCACGAGCCGGCGAGTTACTCGTCAGTGGCAAGGTTAAGCGATGAGCGGAGCCGCAGCGAAAGCGAGTCTGAATAGGGCGACACAGTCATTGGCGGTAGACCCGAAACTGGGCGAGCTATCCATGGGCAGGCTGAAGCGGGGGTAAGACCTCGTGGAGGGCCGAACCGACCTAGGTTGAAAACTGGGCGGATGACCTGTGGATCGGAGTGAAAGGCTAATCAAGCCCAGAGATATCTGGTTCTCTCCGAAATATATTTAGGTATAGCGTCGAGTGTTTGCGTTGCGGCCGTAGAGCACTGTTTGGACTAGGGGCCCTACCAGGTTACCGACTTCAGGCAAACTCCGAAGACCGTTACGGTTAGCTCGGCAGTCAGTGTGCGGGGGATAAACTTCGTACGCAAAAGGGGAACAACCCAGACCATCAGCTAAGGACCCTAAGTACTAGCTAAGTGGTGAACGATGTCCGAGTGCAGAGACAACCAAGAGGTTGGCTTAGAAGCAGCCACCCTTGAAAGAGTGCGTAACAGCTCACTGGTCAAGTGTTCGGGCGCGGAGAATTCAACGGGGCTCAAGCTAGTCTCCGAAGCTATGGGTGTGCAGGCCTGCGGGCTCTGCACGCGGTAGGAGAGCGTTCCAGTTGCGTGAAGCGGATGCGTAAGCCTCCGTGGAGCGGCTGGAAGTGAGAATGCCGGCATGAGTAACGATAGAGGGGTGAGACTCCCCTCCACCGATTGTCCAAGGTTTCCTGAGTAAAGTTCGTCTGCTCAGGGTTAGTCGGGACCTAAGGCGAGGCCGAAAGGCGTAGCCGATGGCCAACAGGTTGATATTCCTGTACCACGTCGTTTCCGTTATGACCGATGGGGGGACGGGGAAGGGTAAGGGAACCCAGGCGATGGTCGTCCTGGGGCAAGCACGTAGCCAGTCGCTGTAGGGAAATCCGCAGCGGCGTTTTGACGCGAGGTGCGATGCCAGCTGGCTTGACCGCCGGCCAGTCCCCGATCCCATGCCTCCAAGAAAATCCTCTAGGCAGGATTCGCGTGCCCGTACCGATAACCGACACAGGTGGACAAGTAGAACATACTGAGGTGAGCGAGCTAACTCTCGTTAAGGAACTCGGCAAAATCGTCCCGTAACTTCGGGAGAAGGGACGCCCCGGTAGGGTGAACTCCGTACGGAGGGAGCCCGAGGGGGCCGCAGTGAATTGGTCCAACCGACTGTTTACCAAAAACACAGGCCTCTGCTAAGTCGCAAGACGACGTATAGGGGCTGACGCCTGCCCGGTGCCGGAAGGTTACGCGGACTTGTTAGCGCTTCGGCGCGAAGCAATGAAGCTAAGCCCCGGTAAACGGCGGCCGTAACTATAACGGTCCTAAGGTAGCGAAATTCCTTGTCGGGTAAGTTCCGACCTGCACGAATGGCGCAACGAGTTGGACGCTGTCTCAACGAGAGGCTCGGTGAAATTAAAGTCTCGGTGAAGATGCCGAGTACCCGCAGCTAGACGGAAAGACCCCGTGAACCTTTACTGCAACTTGATATTGGAGTCTGGGGTATCTCGCTCAGGATAGGTGGGAGACTGTGAACCGGCGGCTTTGGCTGCCGGGGAGTCATCCTTGAGATACCACCCTTGGTAGTCCGGGCTTCTAACACCATGCCGTGATCCGGGTGGTGAACAGTGTCAGGTGGGCAGTTTGACTGGGGCGGTCGCCTCCTAAAGAGTAACGGAGGCGCCCAAAGGTTCCCTCAGCACGGTTGGAAATCGTGCGTAGAGTGTAAAGGCAATAAGGGAGCTTGACTGCGAGACCGACGGGTCGAGCAGGAACGAAAGTTGGGCTTAGTGATCCGGCGGTAGCAAGTGGAAGCGCCGTCGCTCAACGGATAAAAGGTACTCCGGGGATAACAGGCTTATCGTTTCCAAGAGTCCACATCGACGAAACGGTTTGGCACCTCGATGTCGGCTCGTCGCATCCTGGGGCTGGAGTAGGTCCCAAGGGTTGGGCTGTTCGCCCATTAAAGCGGTACGCGAGCTGGGTTCAGAACGTCGTGAGACAGTTCGGTCCCTATCTGCTGTGGGCGTTGGAGAGTTGAGAGGAGTCATCCCTAGTACGAGAGGACCGGGATGAACGTGCCGCTGGTGTATCTGTTGTCCTGCCAAGGGCATCGCAGGTTAGCTACGCACGGAACGGATAACCGCTGAAGGCATCTAAGCGGGAAGCCGTCCTCGAGATGAGCTCTCCCATCCCTTCGAGGGAGTAAGACCCCTGGTAGACCACCAGGTTGATAGGCCGGCGGTGCAAGTGCAGTGATGCGCTCAGCCGACCGGTACTAATGGGTCGAGGGCTTGACGGATATTTATTTCTTACCCATTTGATTAACGGCCTTGTGCAGTTTTCAAGCTCCACCGGGGCGCGGTCTCGCAAAATTCCGGTGGCGCATAGCGAGTGGGAAACACCTCTTCCCATTCCGAACAGAGCAGTTAAGCCACTCTGCGCCGATGGTACTTGGGGGGCAACCCCCTGGGAGAGTAGGTCGCCGCCGGTTCTTTATTTGGGGTCACGAGAAAAATAATCGCGGTCCGGATGAGGCATATGACCGGCGCGGATTCGGCCCCTCCCCGACTCCCACGTAGCGCTGCTACGTGGGAGTCGTCTCGTGACCGCCCCGCTTGGTCCTCTGCCTCCCCGGCCTCGCGCTAATTTTTATCGTGACCCCAGAGGGGCAAAGCGATCCACCGCTGCGCTCCAGGTCCCCGTGCTGCGTCTTGAGGACCCGATGCGCTGCCGGCCCTCGCAGGGGCGGGGGGCGGTGTCGACGGGCTCGAGGCCGTACTCGCCGAGGGTGGCGAAGTCGATGATCAGGTCCACGGCGTCTGCCGTGCGGGTGGCTGCGGTCTTTCTCGAATCGAACATGGGTTCGACTCTACGGTCGCCCTCGGACGGCTTCGGATTTCTGCACGCGCTCTTGC